>CP012156.1:640000-3501508 GCA_001602435.1 Hyphomonadaceae bacterium UKL13-1 | reverse complement strand
ATGAGACACACCGTAAGAACCCCAGGGCAAATTGGCGACGTGATCCGCCGCCTTCGCACCATGAAGGGCCTGACGCAAGCCGAGCTGGCAGACAAAGCTGGGACAGTCCAAAAAAGAATATCAATAATCGAAAGCGGTCATCCCGGAACGAAGATCGACATCCTTTGCGATCTCCTTGCGGCACTGGATTTCGATATTGTCATCACCGAACGAGATAAACGGGAACCTCCTGATATTGAGGACTTGTTCTAATGGGACGACGCAAGGCCCACCCTGCCCTCAATGTCCTAATGAACAACCGATTAGTCGGGCGGCTTCAAAAGGCGACAAGTGGGGCTGTCTCGTTCCAATATGACGAGAGCTGGATAGAATGGGAACCAGCGATTCCTCTTTCGATCTCGCTACCCGTGCAGTCAAAAGCCTATAACGGTGCGGGAGTCGTTGCCGTCATTGAAAACCTCTTGCCCGACGTCGACGCGGTAAGGCGGCGCGTTGCCGAACGCGTTGGCGCAGAGGGCGTAGATGCCTACTCGCTGCTTGCGAAAATCGGGCGCGACTGCGTAGGTGCGCTACAATTTGTCGAAGATGGCGCTGATCCTCTCCAGGTTGGGCGAGTTGAAGGCGAGCCCGTTGATGACGAGCAAGTCGGCCGAATTCTTAAAGCGCTCAAAGCACAACCACTTGGCCTTGAAGATAGTGATGCCTTTCGGATTTCTGTGGCAGGTGCCCAAGAGAAAACTGCCCTTCTCTTGCACAACGGGCGATGGATGAAGCCCAAAGGCAGCACGCCAACCACTCACATTCTCAAGCCACAGATTGGCCAAATCCCCACCGCCGACGGCGTGATAGATTTATCCAATAGTGTCGAGAATGAGTATTATTGCCTCAAGCTGTTAAGTGCATTCGGACTACGAGTCCCAAATGTCGCCATGCATAGCTTTGGCGATGTTCGAACTTTGTTAGTCGAAAGATTTGACCGTCTGTGGACTCAAGATGGGAGGCTCTTACGCATCCCACAGGAAGACTTCTGCCAAGCACTTTCGGTGCCGTCCACACAGAAGTATCAAAGCCATGGCGGTCCAACTGCGGTTGCAATCCTAGAAACTTTGCGCGGCAGTGACACGCCTCATGAAGATCAAATGGCCTTTTTGAAAGCCCAGGTCTTGTTCTGGTTGATTGGAGCAACCGATGGCCATGCGAAGAATTTCAGTATCCATCTGCGCTCGGGCGGGAAGTTTAAGCTAGCCCCATTTTATGACGTATTGACGGCGCAGCCCGCGGTCGATGAAGCGCAAATTCGGCACAACAAGTTTAAGCTTGCGATGTCAGTCGGAGCTTCCAAGCACTACGACATCTTAGGAATTCGCCGCCGCCATTTTCTCGAAACTGCCAAAGCTGCTTCATTGAGCACCATAGGCACGAATGCGATGATTGACGATATCATCGCAACCTCTAACCACTGTCTTGCGCAAGTGGCTGAAAGCCTACCAAAGGATTTCCCAGAGTTCATCCATCAAAGTGTTTCAAGCTCTGTGAGGGCCCGCCTGCAATGGCTTGAGGGATGAACTTTAGAGACAAGGGGGCTCTGCTGCCGAGGATCGATAGCACCCAGTCGTGATTTGACCCCCTAAATGGATTATGTGGCTGTCGCATCAAGTAGGAGAGACTTGGGTGAGTGAGTACAACGCCATTACGTTTCTAATTGGTCTATGTTGTTGGACAACTGGATTAATGGCCGCCACAAATTGGGCGGGTTTTAAATCCTGAGAATAAATACCCTGGATGGAAAGCTACAACCTCATTTCGCTCGAGCAGCCGAGATGCTTCATGCATTTTGCCCTGAAGGGCTATAAAGACTTGGGGCAACGCACCGTGCAACCAGCAAGCACGATCAAGTAATCAGCCAGCCAATAAAGCTGGTGCGATATGTACAAAGTCGCTGCTAAACTCAGTAGCAGCCAATAATCGCCGCAAATGGACGCTCTAAATACCACTCAACAAAAGCGTTGCTCATGGGTGAAATTGGGCGAACGTACGCCCTTAGGCTGCATAGCCTAACAAAAACGAGTTAGCTAAATTTATACATCCTACTTTCTCGCTAGGATCACGGCGGAACTTTACTTCGATCGAAGATCCTACGAATTCTTGGCTGTATTCTAAACGGCTGGGCCACTGCTAGGTCATATCAACGATCGACCGACGCGCCTTACATGTTTCCAGACATGCTTCCAAACAACCACAATATCAAGATAACCGAACCGGCGATGTGCCATTTATCAAGTGTGCGTAGGGGCCCCTTGCCTAGAAAGCGGTATCCTCCATTCTCTAGTATGATACGATAACGTGCAATAGGGAAAATCGGGATAAAGAAAAAGACGAAGTAATACGTAGCCATATAGGAGCCATCGGAAGGTCTAGTTTCAGTGCTTCCATAAAGCTTGAAACCGATCCCATTGGTCGTGCTCAAAGATGGGGCTTTATCAATAGGTTCTAGATCGCCAAGGCTCTCTTTATTAGCCCTGACGATAGTCAGATTCTCGCTAATTCTTTGGCGGAGCCCGTTATCTGAAGCTAATTTTAATGAATTTTCGAGCAATTCGATACTGGCTTCCCATTTCGATGTTGCGTTGCCGTAGGTCACAGCGCACTGGACCAACACGAACGCAATGGTATCTTTTGCGTTTGCATCGGCTTTAGGCGATATGTCCAAAGACGAAAGGTTAAGGCGAGGTACTGCGCCTAGCAGTGCTGTGCCCTCGCTTAACGCTATTCTGGGATTTTTTTTGATACGATCCAAGACACTTTCACAAAGCTCCATAATTGGACTAACAATTTTTGCATCTTTTCGATCCTGAGAGATGTCCTCAAGGGTAATCGCATCTTCCCTTACGAGATCGGTAAATTCTGGCAGTTCGGCAAAAAGCTCTTTGTTTAGTTTCGTTAATCTCTGAGATTGAGCAAGCAGATCGTGCTTGCTGAACAATTCGATCACAAGACTTCGAATCGAGAACGCAATCTCAGTGCTCGGGCCATGGTCGATCCCTCTGGCCTTCGCACTCAGCTGAATTGGCTGCGCAACCTTGTCCCAGTTGCGTGCAACCGACTCAAGTTGCTCTACAAGTGGCGCAGTTGCCACTTCTCCCGAAGATGCGGCCGCCTTTATGGCATCGATTAACTTCTTAATGTTTTGGGCTTCCATTTGGAGGAAGGCGTAGGCTTCAGAGGAATAGCCGTCTACAAGCTCCTCAATTAACTCTGGCGCATGTTTCTTGCCGCGAGACGTGGCGCGATCAACAGTTAAGGTCATCGTTGTGACTAGTGCGCTTGGAGAAATTTTATTCAGCGCATCCTTTATAGCCGAACAGTAATAGCGTTTTCGTTCCAGCAGCTCAGCTTCTACTTGGTCAATCGAACGGACCTCGGGAAAACCTGAGATCGAACGGTCCTCATTCAGGTCTCGAAATACTTGCTCAGCAGATATTTCCTCCATCAGAATAGAGGTTTCCAGAATAAAGTTAGACAAATATTCCGGCGGATCAGTGTCGTCCAACGCTTCAAAGGCTGAAGCGAGTAAATTCATGTGCGCTAAGCTAGGAAGACCAGATTCCTTGCGAACTGACATTGGGTCAGATTGGATTGAGGCAAGAAGTAAGGAGGCCTTCTTTGGGGATACGCCTGGTAGCCATGACATTTCAGCGCCCAGTCTAGTCCTCGGGCTCGTCAGGTCTGAGAGTGCCTTCTGACAAACCTCGGCGTCAAGACTCAGAGACTTTTCGTCTGCTAGTTCAACAATTTTCCTGCGGTCGTCTCTGATTGTCACCCCCAAAAGAGCGAAAGGGTTTCGTTGAAGTGCCGAATTATGAAGGGTGCGGGGCCGCTCAATCGATGTGTGAGCGGCCGGAGCCTTATTATTGGCCGGTTGAGGGTCTGCTTTGTTGCCACTGTTCGCAGCCTGAGATCCTGGCACAGCAAGCATTTGAGGATCATTCAGCGCTTCACGAGCCTGACTTAGCAGTTGCTCGGAGATGGTTGGTTTCGAGCCGTTTTTTATTTCACGCTGAAAAGCTTCAAGCTGCTGCCTTGTGGAAAAATGCTTAGACAGCACGAGCGACACCGCAAGATCAGGGTTAGCAGTTGGGACCGCTTTGCATGACCAGCAAAGTGCTAGCGGCACAATCTTGTCATTTCCGCATTTGTAACAAATAGCCTCAGTCATTTTGTTGCGCCGCGAGGGAGAACAAACTTTCTAACCTTTTTTCAAGATCGCAAGTCCAAGAAGCAACCATCTAATCATCCCCCTAATTTCTTTATCATAATAGCAGGTTCTTACTCACCCAAAACGAATGTAACTTCGAGCGGGTAATCGCCTGCCACGTTCTTGCAGTTCCGACGGGCAGGCTCGAAACGCATCCGACGTGCTTCACGCTCAACGGCCGATTCAAACACGCCCGGTGGGTCCGCCGAGATCAAAATAAACCCTACAACCGAACCGGTTGCGTCAATCTGCAAAGTCGCCCAGACACGGCCTTCAATCCCACGATCCACAGCGCGCTGTGGATAGGCCCGATCCCAGTTGAAATCACGCAGCTTGCGGGGGTTCTTTTCTCCCTCGGCGCAGGGTTTTGGCAGGACAAAATCAACTCTCAAAGGAAACTCACCGGCCACATTTTCGCAGTTTCGACGTGCTGGCTCAAAACGCATGCGTTTCACCTCGCGCTCGACTGCCGCATCAAATACCCCGGGTGGATTGGAGTAAGTTATCACCTCTCCAACGACCAATCCGTTCTCATCGATTGTTAAAGTAGCTTCGACGATGCCTTCAATTCCTTGATCTTTAACACGCTGCGGATAAGCTCGGTCGACATTGAATTCACCCAACTCGCGAGGGCTACTGTCACTTTCAGTGCAAGTAGCTGCTAGCTCAGGGTCGTCGACTACTCCGTTGGGTTTAGTTTGCGCGACTTTGGGACGCGGAGACAGTTGGGGTGGCGTTAGTTCTATCGAAGACGGCAGCGGCGGCTCTTCGGCCGTTATAGGCGTAGAATACGCATCAGACGTCGCCGACACGCCATTGCTAGGAGTTTGAAAGGTCGCCCAGAAAGACGCAGACAGCATAAACGCAAACAGCGCTATAACTCCAAACAACCACAGCCCCAATGACGAACTTTTCGAAGATTGGCCGGCTGTCTTATCCAATTTTTCACTTCGCTCTGACGGAGCGCCGCCAAAGGCAGAAGCGGTCGTCGAAGCTGCTGGCGGAGCTGCTTTGTCAGAGCGTGGTTGTGCCTTTTTAGCCGCATTACTTAGCGCTGCATCTACATCCGAGACCATAGAACTTAGGCCAGCAAAGCCTTTATTACCTGTGTCTTTGCGATCGTCATCCTCTGGTGCCAAGTGCTTGCCCTCACTAAAACCCAATGCGACGCAGTGTTTCACCTTCGCGTTCTCTAGCCGGTGCCGATTGCAGTGCGGCAATCAAGCTGACTTGATCGATCCGCTCTTTACCAGCGCGAGCAGCGAGCCTTGCGCCTTCACGCACCACAAAGGCGACATCAGATAATGGCCTGCCCGCGAGCTCTCGGGCAATCGGGATGGTGTCCACATCTTCGTCTCTTGGAATGGAAGAAATCAATTTGTCCAGAAGCGCGCGGACCTCAACCTCGCTTGCGAAGTCCACCTTAACGACATGATCGAAGCGGCCCCGGCGCTGGATTGCCGGATCAATCATGTCGAGTCGGTTGGTCATTGCGATGATAAGTACATCGCATTTTATTGCCTCTGGAATCCGTCTAAGAAATTCGGCAACCTCTTCGACCCTGTGGTGGCTTGATGTCATTTCTCTGTCAGCGAGAAACGCCTCCATCTCATCTATCACCAATACGGATGGCGCGTTTTCGATTGCTTTTTCAAAAACCTGGGCAACCTTCTTGCTGGTTTCGTGAATGTACGGACTGGCAACACTAGATGCATCAATTTGGAAGCTGGGCCATCCAAGAAAATCAACGAGTTGCTCTACTGCGAACGTCTTGCCCGTGCCAGGCGGCCCGTACAGAATTACGGCCGATGGAAATTCAATGCCAAGGAGTTTATATTGATCTCGACGCAGGACGATATCAACGATGTGCTCGTTGAAAAAAGCGGCAAGCTCTGGCCTCCCGGCTAATTCAAACTCTTTGGTTTTCGAGTCGCGTGCCGTTTCGGCGATGGTTTGGCCTGTGGATCCCGCTTCTCCGCTATCAGTTTGGGTGTCGAATTGCGATTTTTGACTGCCGGGGACGATGCCGGAGACCTCAAAGCCAGCTAGTTGAACGACCTCGCTCAGGTGATCCGGATTTAGCCAGCTCATTGTCTGACGTAGCCTACGGAAAGACTTTGCAGAGATAAATGCTCCACCCGTAAGCCAAGACCCCAGCACGACATCATCATCGAGTCTGCTGGTTATGCTATAGGTTGGGAGAAGGCGACTTATCTTCTCTACGTATAAGGCATCATGAATAGGGGATGTCGGGTCAATTTCCCGGGTGGCCTTAAGTGCTTGCGCGAACGCAAGAGCCTCCGCTTTGGACTGTGGACGATTGCTTTCAGAAACAGGGCTCAGGTCATGACTTTGGCCGCACGAAAGCGCCCGAAAGCTTTGCTGACCAAAGTCAAAATCGCTAAACAACCCCCGATCGATCAACCCTAGTGTGACCCAGCGAAGAGCAAGTTCCTCGTGCACCACCAATGCACGTCCATTCCCATGAGTTTCGAATATTTGCCAGCTTGTGCCACCGAACATTACAGAGCGGAGCTTCGGGCCATTTGGAAGTTCGAAGTCTACCGGCAACCATGCATCGATCGTCATAAATCAGCTCCGCACGATATTGGCACCAGCCATAATATCGTCGTCACCAAAAGACCCGATTCGAATTGAATCAAGCTGATAGACAACATGGCGCAATTTATCGATATCATTTGCCTTGAGTGCCTCCATGCCTGTGGCGACTAGCTGCGCATGTTCCCTAGCGTTCGGAAACTGATATGCGTCTGAGGCTAACGTTTGGAATCGATCGATTACAAACCAGTCCTGCCGCCAGAGGATCGAAAAGCCCCTCCCTCGTAAGTCGCTTAAGTGCGACTCAAAGTCGCCGCTATTGTTATCGATAGCTCGCTGTGCGGTCTTGATGAGATTGTCAAATACGTTTGCCTCAGTCGGACGAGCAAGTGGACGTATAACTTCATCAATGAACTGAACTAGCTTTGTAAGCTCAAGTTGCCGAATTTCCTTCAAATTGGACTTCCGTGCGAGTGCGATTAATCGCTTTGCCTCCTGCACGTTATCCATGGCTTGTTTTGCGGTTTCAGGATCTGACTCCCCGCTTTGAATAGTGTCCGCCTGTTCTAACTTTTCCCGTGCTTGTGCTAGGCGAGGGTCATCAATTGTTGTCTCCATCTCCTCAAGTCGCTGTAAAGCATGCTCCGACTGCTCTTCAATAAGCTTTGACGCTTTGGAGTAATCAACTTGGCCATCCTGACGGGAGTAAAAGTTGCGTCCACTGTGAAAAGACCCACCGATCGAAGGCACCGACACTTCCATTACGATGTTCCCAGAATCCAGAACCTCGTATTCGCAAATCATTTCGGCCCCAGCTGAGATTACGCCGTCATCAAAGTCTGACCCCTTAATCTCGAACAAACCAATAAATCGGTTATCCGTGACAGGGTCAGATATCTCACCTTCCCAAATCTTGAACTTGATTGACCCGGCACTTCCGGATTTCAGCGACTCTTCGGTCTTAAAAGTTTTCTTGCCTTTCTTAGGCAATTGTTCACCCTCACGAACCAGATAATCCAACACCAGTCGTCCGCCGAGCTTGTCACGAGCTTCGACACCTATCGAGTGGGATGCTGGGATTGCATCGATGCTCGCAGCCGTACGCGCGATAACGATCTTGTCTTCTTTGAGCGTGACGGGTCCGCCATTTGCGTCGAATACAAACACTTTAAAGGTATTGTCCCCCGGCTTCGCAAGGTTTAGCTCGAAGATGACGCCATCTTTTAGCGTCATCCGGCCTGATGACCAACCCGTGTCTAAACTATCAATCTGAAACTCAACTCCAGCTGCGGCACTCCCATCCAGTTTTGCGACGACTTTGGCCTTCGAATCCGGGGTACGAGAGATGTAGTTAAACGTCAGGGCCAAAGAGCCGCCTGCACTAAGGGCACCTCTTGAAGTTTTTCTACCACGACTCTGAGAGCTCCAATCAATCGACTCAGCGAACACCGCTGCGCCTTCGGCAACTGCCGTCATCGGATTGACCTCGTTTGATGGTGCAATGCCCAACTCAAATGAGACTTTATCACGCAGGGGTTTATACTGTGTCGGGCCACCAACGAATACGATGCGTTCAACATCATGAGCACTGAGGCCGGCCTTCTCTAATGTCTCGCGCGCTGATTGGATC
Organism: Hyphomonadaceae bacterium UKL13-1; assembly: GCA_001602435.1. Classification (GTDB taxonomy): domain Bacteria; phylum Pseudomonadota; class Alphaproteobacteria; order Caulobacterales; family Aquidulcibacteraceae; genus Aquidulcibacter. The sequence continues at coordinate 3,493,064 of CP012156.1, read as the reverse complement.
GATTCCTCGACCCTACTTGAAATCAACTCATTGAGTTGGGCCCTTGTTAGGGCAATGTCGACATAAATCTCTGCGCCGCTTTCATCGCTAACGCCGAGGTCGGATTCTGTCAGACTAATTACAGATTCCTCTCTTGCAGAAAGCTCAATCTTTGCTTTCTCTGACGCCCAAAGACACATTCGCAGAAGTGACTTGTACTTTTGTTTGGAGGTGAAATCTTCCGGCAGATTGAAAGTCGCTAAGAGCCAAGGCTTGACCAAGTTATCTAAAATTGCGCGGTCGAAGTCCGTCCCGCCGCACATCGCAACACCGCCATGGGCGAGAAGCCTGACCCGACCACTAATACTTTCCGCGATTGCGATATCTAGCGTCCCGCCCCCGAGATCGAATACAAGAAAGGCACCATCGCCCTTACGGTGTCTCATCACGCACATAACGGCGGCGACAGGCTCTTGCATCAATGCCACGCTGCCAAGTCCAGCCATTTCTGCTGCGGCCAAGGTTGCATCTTTCTGCATTTGATTGAACGCCGCAGGGACTGTGATCACAGTCCCCGTTTCACTCCCGTTACGAATTTCTTCTGGTAGATAGCCGAAGCACAGCTTTAGGATTTCTGCTGAACACTCCTCCGGGGTCATGGTAACATCAACAGCAGTCAATTTCACCGGGGTACTAGTCCCCATCATTCGTTTAAACTTGGTCGCTGCGTTATCAGGATTTTTGGCCGCGCTATCGTAGGCGCGCTTGCCCAAGAACTTATTGCCGCGCCGATCGATGAAGATCGCCGATGGCGTCACATCATTCTGCTCAGGACTTTTGTATAGCCTCAGCAACTCACCGTCATATGTGCAAATGGCGCTATTCGTTGTTCCAAGGTCTATTCCAACGTACTTCATGCATGAACCTTCCTAAGCATAACCGTGCCCTGCTTTCGCAATCCATCACGACCCATAATGATGGGCTCGACCATCTGATCGACGAGCAGATCATCGTCAGGGCCGAAATCCCCTATATTCAGTGCAGATGCTGCCATACCGGTTTCGAAAGGTTTGCCTTCGACGTTCACAAACTTTAGCCCGCTGGCTTCAAGGCTTTCTTCAACTTTCTTCTGAAAATAGCGAAGTTGATTTACGTACCTTGCTGACTCACCGGCATCCAGCTTGTTTACAACGCGAGCAAAAAGACGAGAAAAGCGCCAGCTCTCGACTGCAATCTCAATTAGCGAGTTCTCCAGTTGATCTTTCGTGTCACCCAACTCGACTGTCATTTTGCCCCCAGGTTTTACAATGCATTTGTTACAGTTTTTCGCCATCAAATTGTGTCCGGCGACTTGGCCAAACATCGGCACCATAATGAGGCCGGTTTGCGGTTGCTCTAATCATAATTATTGGCCTGCCATAAGCCTAAGCCTGGTAGCATTGCCTAAAGTTGCGAGCTATTCAAGAGACATATCGCGACATGAACCGCAGGCCCGGCAACTTGTGAACGTCGTGCTGTAACTGAAGTCAAAATAGCAGCATACTTCTTAGGTAACCCCAACCAAATTGTCAGCGCGATCTCGGGATAGGGCATATCTTTGACTAGAAATCGCCGCGCCCTATTGACGTTGTTGATAGATTTCCTTGAGATTGAGGGAACAACTCTACGCTGTAACCTACCAATTGGTCTCCTACGATTCCGAAATCAAAAGTCTGATCGGCTTCACTTATCAAGGTCTTCTGGCCGAACAGCTCTTCGTTGCCACACCAATTTTGTCCAGAGGCGTACTTAATGCGGTAGCTGCCGAATGGTACGTTGACCTTTCGAGAGGTGCCTCCTTCCATGTAGAAAGAAGATACTTCTTCACCTTGCACGCTAACCACCTTAATGAAGTAATTTGCCCCACTCGGAACTGCTATCCCAAGAGGGGCTGTTTTAGACGACGCCTTTTTGGTTCGATCCTTGGGTAGCTGCACGCTTGGACAAGCTATCTCGGGCTGCTCGGCAACAATCGCAGGCTTATCAACAACAGGATTACAGCCTGCGAGCACCAATCCACTCAGAGTGAAAATTGCAATTTTGATCTCCTGCCGCATATCGGGCCCCTTTTGAGAGATAGAATCTGATATTCACATCACGCTTTGATGAGCTTTCGATCGGCAACTTCGATGCTCGGAATAGCCTTCCGCATTCGAAGAGGGCGTCAACGGTCCGCTCTAAAATTACTCGAGGGATACCTAAATTGTGTAAACCCGGGCATAATTGGGAGGTTAGCAATTGATTCAATTATTTCTCGAGGAGGCGATGTCTGCACCATCTTTGAAGCGAAGGCGTTTGCTCAGGCTCTTGAAATTTGGACCATTCAGAATTGGAGCTGTTTGCCGTACTTCTCCTTGGCCAAGACTACGCTTGGGCCTTCCATGCAGCTTCTCAATTGCGGTTGCAGCAAGCTCATTGCCTCACCAGTGACCACTGGACTCACAGATGTCCCAGCGCTGGCTCGATGCAAAAAGCGACCACACCGCCTTTGAAGACCGCATAGATTAATGCTCGAACATCGACACCAATGTCCCGGCGACGGTAGCCGCCAACGGCGATGTAATGGTGGTTGTTGCCGAACGAACCGCGTCCGCTCCTGGATAGTTCCACGCCTCGAAAGCAATTAGCTCAGCGACCCGCGCTTGGTTGCCTTGAACTTCATTGGAGAGCACATGCTCTTCTAGCGCCATCTTAGCCGGCCTACTTGGCGCTCGCCAGATCGGCGACGCCCGCTGTTGTCTCGACGGCTTCTTCGATCCGTTGTCGCAATTGCTCGATCAGCCAATATTCGCGGCAAATGCAATATTTCCTGCGCAGCGAATTTATAAACTTAGATCGTCCGTTACGCGAAAGCTTGTATTCATTGTCACGTTGATCTGGAAGCGTTCTAGCTCTGCACAAATTCTTAGTCGGATTCTCGTGGCCAAGCCACCACCAAAAAAGGCTCGAAAAAAGCGGATATCTTGCCAGTTTGGCCAGAGTAATTTATCCTTGTGTTTTAGAAAATTTGCAAAAATTTTTCAATTTGTGCGAAGCGAAAATGCGTCGGTTTGGGCAGAATTGGTGTGACCAAACTTGCGTGACCGTCGCGATAAGGACCATTGATTTTCATTGATTTTGGGTCAAAAATGACAAGTCGTCATTTATATAATTAAATTAAATCAATTACTTACACTATCAGTCAAAGACGCCGGTCAGCCTGCTGAGCAATGGCATTCAAGAGGTCAGGGGTTCGACTCCCCTTGGCTCCACCATTTTTCTCTATGACGTCATGCGAAGAATAATTCCCAAGTTGGGCGTAGGCTGCGTGTGAGCAAATGGCTGCTCCGGTCTGCTTTGCGGCCTTACTTTGGAGATCGTCCTGCACAATTTCTGCACAGCCAATGCAGAGCATCAGCATAGGGTTGGCATTCGCCCTGCATGTTGGAGAGGCAAAGTGTGCGCTCAAACGGCGAGGAGCGCGCGATGGATCGATTAGGCGTATGGAAGCGGCATGGCTTTCTTGGAAAGCTGGCAACGGCTGCAATTCTGGTTTTCATCTGGGACTGGATGTTCTGGCAACAGAGCTTTGGCTTAGGGAATTTAGGTCTCTATGGGTTAGCCTTGCTTGCGGGCTTGATACTGGTTCGGCCCACGATCATGTCTTCGCGACATGGAATTGGGGCAATCATCGCAACGGCGATCTATTGTACCGCCATTGTGCTTTACGGCAGCCTCCTATCCTTTGTTCTGTTTTGGACGGCCATCAGCATCGCGGCTTTGATGCCGTTTGCCAGTCACTTGAAAGATGGTTGGCAATGGCTCTGGCGCTTGGCCGTGCATGGTTTGGCCTCGCCCTTCACCCCACTAATGGATGTTGGTCGGGTCGCCAAAGCCCGGAAGCGGTCCGAAAAATCTAAACTCAATGTGCTCGCAGTCACGCAACTTCTCGCCTTGCCCGTTATCGGTGGCCTCGTCTTCTTAGGGCTCTTTGTTCAAGCCAATCCCGTGCTGGAGCACCTCTTTGCCCAAATTTCTTTACCTGCCTTAGACGCCGAGCTCGCAGGTCGGGGGCTGATCTGGTTCATGATCGGGACGCTGATTTGGACCCTATTTCGGCCTTGGCGGCGCCGAGGGCCACGAGTTGCGACGCCTGAAGTGACGCCTCAGTCAATCAAGGCACCCGCCTTAGCGAGCATCCTTTTGTCGCTCGTTGTCTTCAATGGCTTGTTCTTGATGCAAAATGGCATGGACCTCGCATTCATGAGCGGCCTTGTGCCCCTGCCAGATGACGTGACTTTAGCCCAATATGCCCATCGCGGTGCGTATCCCTTGATCGTAACTGCCCTATTGGCCGGCTTGTTCGTGCTGGTGTTGATGGGACCCAGCAGTGAAGCCGCACAAGATAAACGGGCGCGCCGATTGGTCAGTGCTTGGATTGCCCAGAATGTTTTGCTGGTTGTCTCATCCATCATTCGGACCTGGGACTATGTTGAGGCTTATAGCCTGACGGAATTGCGCATAGCAGCCTTGGCTTGGATGGTTTTGGTCGGCGTCGGTTTGGCTTTGATTTGCTGGCGGCTTTTGCGCGCAAAGTCTGGTAGCTGGCTTATCAATGCAAACTTATGGGCGGCGGGCCTAGTCCTAACCGGCTTCTGCTTTGTCGATACGCGCGCGATTGCCGCCCAATGGAATGTTGCCCACGCCAAAGAGGCTGGAGGTCGGGGCGTTGAGTTGGACTTGTGTTATATGGGCACATTGGGTTCAGGCGCGATCCTGCCACTCGTGTCGCTCGAACAAAGGCCTTTGCCGCCGGAGTTTCAGAAGCGCGTGAGGTTCGTCCGAGAAAATATTCAGCGCTCAGAAGAGGCCGAATTGCGCAATATGGCTTGGACCTGGAGTCTAAAGCACAATGTGGCCGCGGCGAAACGGGCTGTCGCAAGTCTGCCGGCGCTTGATTTGGGGCCGGGTGATCGGGGCTGCGATGGCAAGCTAATCGCCTATTCAATGCCAAACCCAGCATCCACCTATAATCCCCAAGCCGCTCATCCCGGGAATTGACATCAAGAGCTGGAAGCGATGAACATGGAACACATGGACCAACTTATTCTTGTCGTGGATGATGACCCGCATATCCGCCAGCTTTTGGTGTTTGCATTGGCAAAGGCGGGGTATCAAACACGCGAGGCAGAGAATGGGGCGATCGCATTAGATGTCGTCACCAACGAAAATCCAGATCTGATGATCTTGGACATTACGATGCCGACGATGGATGGACTGGAAGTTTGCCGGCGGGTGCGGGCGCAAGGCAATCTTCCCATTCTGTTTCTCTCAAGCCGCGATGACGAGATTGATCGCATCTTGGGAATTGAGCTTGGTGGCGATGATTATGTGGTTAAGCCCTTCTCTCCGCGCGAAGTCGTTGCGCGTGTTGGCGGAATCTTGAGACGGGCCGCCAGCCAGCCATCTCCACATAATTCAGACAAGTCCACGCCTAATCTGTCCACCGGATCGGGCGGACCAAGTGTGCGCCATGGGTCTGCACGCCTCGAGTCCGACAGTTGGACGGCCTTTTGGCAAGATCGCCAAGTCCCTGTGACTGCAACCGAATTCACCTTGCTACGAACCCTGATGCAGGCCCCAGCCCGCGTGTTCACGCGTGACCAATTAATTGATCGACTGCACGGGCCGGGCTTTGCCGTCTCAGATCGAACCATCGACAGCCATGTTCGCAATGTGCGGCGCAAGTTTGCCGATGTGGGCTGCCCCAATATCATCGAGACGCGGACGGCCATTGGCTATGCGATCGGCAGTTGCGATAGCACATGAGTGTGTTTGGGCAGATAAAGTCTCTCATGGTTCGATTTTGGCCGATCCTAAGGCTACGAACTATTTTGTTTGGCGTGATGTTGTTCGTCGCAGCTTTGCCGGGCTTAAGCGCCATTTTTCTGCGCGTCTATGAGAATGCCCTTGTCCGCCGAACCGAAGCTGAACTGATTGCGCAAAGTGCAGCCATTGCCGCAGCTGCCGCAATTGTATGGCCTGTCCGTCCGTCCTCAGCCGACGCGGCCTCTGGAACAGACGGGGCAGCCCGACCCGAGATGCCAAGATCGCGCGATCAGGACCTCAACGCGCGCACTTCCTACCCAACCGATGTGGTGGGCGGCGTTCAAGATGTGTCTACCGCAATTGATCTGCGCGCCTCACCAATTCTTGCCGAACGACCTAAAGCCACGCCGCTAACAGCGCCCCTCGACACAGATGCGCTGGCGGCCGCCAAGCGCTTGGCACCTGCAATCGAAGAAACCAAGCGGGTGACCCTATCTTCGATCCTGTTGTTGGACCGCAATGGGGCTTTACTGAACTTCCCCGGTCGCCAAGGCAGCTATCAATCCTTGCCCGAAGTGAAGGAAGCATTGGCGGGGCGGCCCCAGACCGTCCTGCGACTGAATACCACCTATCACCGTCGCACGATTCTGGAGGTGTTCAGCCAAGCGGCAAATATCCGTCTCCATCATGCAAGGCCCATACGGGTGAATGGCGAGGTCGTTGGGGTCGTCTTGGTGTCGCGCTCACCGCGGGCCCTATTGCGTGGCATTTATGAGGATCGGGGCAAGATCGCAATTGGCGTTATTGGGATTTTCATTCTGCTCATCGGTTTGTCTGCCGTACTTGGGCGCGCCATTGTACGGCCGTTGGAGTCTCTTTCGACCGCCAGCCGTGCCTTGGCGAAAGGTAAGCGAGAAACCCCCATGGGATCGGCACTGCAAGTCGTCGAAATCCGAACCCTCTATGAAGACTTTGACGCCATGGCCCAAAGCATTGATCAAAGGTCCCGCTATCTGCGCGACTTTGCCGCCTCCGTCAGCCATGAGTTTAAGACGCCCTTGGCGGGATTACGCGGGGCAATCGAGCTGTTGCAAGATCACGAAGCCACAATGACGAAAGAAGAGCGGGCAACTTTTCTCGCCAATATGGCGGCCGATACAGGCAGATTATCCCACTTGGTTTCGCGCCTATTAGATTTAGCACGCGCCGACATGCAGGCCATTGATGTCGACGCCGCCACCAGAATTGTTGACGCCTTCACGGTCGTGGCGGACAGTTTGTCCAGCGAACATTTCCAAATTGTTGGACCAAAAAGCTTGGCTGCTTCGGCCGTTTTCGCCGCCATCGATGGACCAACCTTGGAGGCCATTTTGATGACCCTTCTGGAAAACGCGCGCCAAGCTGGTGCAGGACTGGTGGAGGTTTCGCTCGAGCAATCCCAAGATATGGTCGAAGTTCGCGTTGCTAATAATGGCCCCTTGATCCCAGAGGCCGATAAAGACCGGATTTTCGAACCCTTCTTCACGAGCAAGCGAACACGTGGCGGGACCGGCATGGGCCTTTCCATCGCGCGATCACTCGCGCGGGGATACGGTGGCAGCTTGGACCTACTCCCAGACGACGGACCGGTGACCTTTGTCTTGCGGTTGCAATCGGTTAGACCAGCCTAGTCTGGACGGATCAAGCTTGTGCAGCGGGAGGTGTTGTTGGCTCAACTCATCAGGAATTTTTCCCGGCGCGGCTTTGTGGGCGTCGCTGCGGCGAGCGCTGTCACGAGTGGCACACCTGCAAAGTCTCACATGCGGACAGGACGCGTGATCCCGGGCCTTGAAGTCCTATTAGGTCCCAAACGCGCACTCTTGGCGGGCAAGCGCGTTGGCTTGATCACCAATCCGACCGGGGTCAATCGTGAACTCGAAAGCGCCATCGGTCTCATGGCCGGGGCGACAGACTTTAAGCTAGCGGCCCTATTTGGACCCGAACATGGCGTTTGGGGTGATGCGCAAGCGGGCGCAGCCGTGGCCGACGGCGTTGATGCACGCACAGGCCTGCCAGCCTTCAGCCTCTATGGGGCCACCCGCAAACCAACGCCTGCCATGCTCGCCGGGCTGGATGTGTTGGTCTTTGATATCCAAGACATTGGCGCACGCTTTTACACCTATCCATGGACGCTTGCGTTGGTCATGCAAGCTGCGCGAGAAGCCGGGATTGGCGTCATCGTGGCCGACCGGCCCAATCCGATTGGCGGCACAAGGGTCGAAGGACCGGTTTTGGACCCGAGCTTAGCAAGCTTTGTTGGCGCTTATCCCATCCCCATTCGCCACGGGATGACCATGGGCGAATTGGCAACGATGATGAATATGGATTTCGCCATTGGCTGTGACCTTAGCGTGGTGACATGCGCCAATTGGCGACGCGGGGATGATGCCGCGCTGACTGGTCTGCCATGGGTGCCGCCATCGCCTAACATGCCTACAATCGACACCGCCTTCATTTATCCCGGCACCTGCCTGATTGAAGGCACAAACCTTTCTGAAGGGCGGGGGACAACCAAGCCGTTTGAACTGATTGGCGCGCCCTTTGTCGATGCACATGGGCTTGCCGATCGCCTCAACAAACGCAATTTACCCGGCGCGCACTTCCGGCCCGCTTGGTTTACGCCGTCCTTCTCCAAGTTTCAGGGCCAAATGTGTGCGGGGGTGCAAATCCACATCACGGATCGCACAGCTTTGGCCCCAGTCGACACCGGAATCGCGATCTTGCTCGAGGTCGCGCGTCACCACAGCAAGGATTTTTCCTTCTTGCCCGGCAATCCGCCCTTCTTCGATAAGCTGGCCGGTGTGTCGTGGCTGCGCGACGCGATTGTTGCGGGCGAAAGCCTCGACGGCATAAAGACGCGATGGCAGGCAGAGCTGTCAGCCTTTAAGCTAAAGCGGGCTCGCAGGCTGTTGTACTGAGAACGCGGTTTACGAACGGTTTTCGACATGTCTGAGTCGGCGAACCTTTGGAAACAAGTTAAGGCAAACTTGTTTGAAAATTGTGATGGTCTATCTGGCCTCATTCATCATCAACTCTCCGCATCAACTCCAACCCCATTAGGGTCCAATAGTTTTGGAATTTGGACCGTGACGGCTTCGGTGTAGCCGCTTACCTGAACGACACTCGCCGGCCCAAAATTGCCCGTCAAGTCAACAAGCTCCCAATTAGAGCCATTGCTGGATGTGAAGGGGTAGGTGAATTGCGCAGCTCCAAGTTTTTCGGTACCGGCCCACGCCAAAACTCGACTTCGATCAAAACTACCGCATACTGACGGATAGCTTGTAAACCGTTCTGGTGCATGAATTTCGTTTAGAGTTCCATCGCGGCTAAGCCAAGCTAGTTTGTAATTTCGCCGATCAAACGCAAAATAGTTAGGGTTCTCAAGTACAATTGGGGCCGGGTCAATTCTTGGATCCATCAACTCAAGCAGAACAAGAAACCCGTCCTCGCAAGGCGACGTCTGCATCTGGAATTTGTCACGGATCGACTCAAAGCGTGGCAATTTCGTCTCAAACTTCTTAAAGACACTCGTGCCATCACTTATAAGGTCAGCCTCTCCAATTGTTTGTGAGTAGAATGGAAGAAATCTTCGCCAATAATTTGTATTACTCATCCCCCAAGGGTAAGGGCAATCAACAGGCAAACGGCTGAATTCAGCATCAACCACTTCCTGCCGCCAAACTCCTACCACTGTCTTTGCTTCGGTGTAGAAGCAGCCATCGGGACGGGGCAAGATTGGCAGATCGATTAGCCGGATCGTTCTATCGTTTAAGTCAAACTCGTGGACTGCAACTGAGGGATTATGGCTCCTTGGATACCTTATTTTGAGATATTGGTGTCGCATATCGGCATAAAAAAGCAACTTTGTGCCGTCTGGAGAAAACGTCGCCGCTCTTTTTTCCCGATCATGATCTACAAGCCGAAACTCAACTTCGCCTTTCCGGTTCATCACCCAAATCTCGGCTACATTGCCAAACTCTGGACGGTCTACCGCGAAGTACTTTGGCTCAAACCCGGGAATTGTGAATTGAACGTTGAACGCAATACGACTTCCATCGGGAGACATGACCGCGTGCTCGATTTTCAAAAATTGTTGATCGAGCATGTATGAAACAGAGGTGCTGTTCTTAAAGTCGACCAGAGCAATGTTCATCTCTCGTGTATCAAGGCGCGGAAACATCCCAAATCCGCCATCACGCGTCAGACTGCAACAAAGTGCTCGCGTTACCCAATCATCCAGAGAAACCTTAGCTTCTGTAGGCCCCCCCGCTTGAATTCGATCTACTCCGCCAGCACAAGTACTTAGCAGCGGCAGCCCAACAGAACCAAGCGCCGCTAATCCGATCAATTCTCGCCGATGAGGAGTCACTTCGTATCGCTCCTAAATTGGATCCCAAAAATCTCTCTTCACATCAACACCAACAAGCGCAAATTGCAAATCTCTGGTAGCTAGAGCACATTGGCCAGACCGCCCGAGGCAATCTGGCCAAGTGCTGTTTAAGCGCCCCTAAACCTTCCAAGCGTCCTTAAAGTCATGCGCATAAGCGGCAAAGGTTCGGGGCTTTGCGCCTGTAATCGCCTCAACCGCAGGGGTAATGGCTTCAGAATAGCCTGCTTTGAAGAAGCCAAGGATGGTGATCAGAAAGTGGGCGTAATCCTGCGGCAGGCCAGCGGCGAGAAGCTGGGCCAGCATCGCCTCCTCGGAAACCTCTTCATAGACGATGGTCCGGCCGGTGGCGTTTGATAGGAGGGCTGCGGCTTCGTCATGATCGAGCGCCTCACCCCCGGTCAGATCAAACTCCTGATTGTCATGGTCGCGACTGGTGAGCAGCACCGCCGCCACCGCCGCAATATCGCGCGCATGGATAAAGCTGCCCTTGGCTTTGCCGACCGGCAATAGGATTTTGCCCTGCTCCAAAATGCCCTGAATCCAAAAGATGTGGAAGTTCTGCATGAACCAATTGGGGCGGATGATGTTATAGGCCAGGCCCGATTGTTCGAGGTGGCGCTCTACCTGTCGTAAGGGGGCAGTCTCGTCGGCATTGGCCCCCATCGCCGTCATTAGGACAATCTTTTTAACCCCACTGGCCAAAGCTTGGTCGATCACCGGATTGAGCAGCTCGTTTTGGTTCGTATAGCCCGGGGGTGAGAGCAGGAAAGCAGCTTCGACGCCGTCAAACGCCGTGGCAAGCCCCTCACCCGTAGCCAGATTGAGGTGGACATCTTGGGCGTTAGCTGGCGCGCGGCTCGTGGTGCGGACGACGTCATGGCCCTGATCTGACAAAAGCCGAACCAGTTCTGTACCGACCGTTCCATTGGCACCGATCACAAGTATCTTGGACATTTTCATTTCCCTTCCTGAGTTGGTGACTTGCATTTAGTCGCCCAGAATGGGATGAAGAATGGCGAATATACTGAATTTCATGTCAATGCGTCCGGAGATATGAAGGGTACACGCGTGAAAAGGCAAAGACGATGGACCTTCTAACCGACATTTTGCATGAAGCGGGCCTGAAACGCCGCCTGTTGGACCTCCGCAGTTTAGACGCGCAAACACCGCTGCAGTTTCCGTGCGAGAAGAGCATGGGCCTGCATGTTGTCACGCGTGGGCGGGCCTATATTCACTCGGCCAGCTTGCAAGAACCCATTGCGCTGGAGGCAGGCTCGGTTGTCCTGATGGCGCGCGGGTGCACCCATGTGCTCAGCACCTCGCCCAACTATGACCCAGCCCAAGTCCGTTCCGTTACGGGCGACTTGGCGGCGATACCCTTGGCCTACAGCCCCTCGCCCGGCACCAGCACGCTGATCAGTGGGGCCTATCAATTCTGGCACGACCCAGTCCACGCTCTGTTTCGCGAAATCCCTGCTTGGTTTGTGCTGGACGGCCAAAGCCTGTCCAAATTCCACCCCCTCACCTTGACGATTGGCCTGTTGGACGAGGAATTGAGCAAGCCATCCATGGGTGGGCAGACCATCATTTATGGCTTGCTCGATGTGATCTTCACCTATCTGGTGCGCGAGATGGTGGACCAACAGGGCCATGCCCGCGCAGGCTGGAGCCAAGGGGTCGCCGATCTACAGATCCGCAAAGCGGTGACCGTGATGCATGAAGATCCCGCCTATGCTTGGACTCTGGAAGAACTTGCGAAGCACGCTGGCCTGTCGCGCACCCTGTTGGCCGAGCGGTTTCGCCGCACGATGGGCGACACGCCTTTAAGCTATTTGCGAACCTTGCGCGTGCAAAAGGCCATGACCCTCCTATCCGAAGCTGACCACACGCTGGAGCATGTCGCGCGCGCCGTGGGGTTCAGTGACGCCTTCAGCTTCTCCAAAGTCTTCAAAAAAATCGTCGGCCAATCCCCCAGTGACTTCCGCCGTCAGGCCAAGCTGGATCAGGCCTCGCCTTGGAAAATGCGCGCGGGGTGAAGGGGGGGGGCGTGCTTTGACACGTTCCACGAAGACAGCCTTAGCCATCCCTCTAATTGACAGCCTGGCGTCCCATCACGGGCCCAGCCAACCCAAGGATGCCGTTCTCGCAACAGCATTCACCCATTGCAAGCCAACAACACTGGTGTAGCTTGATGGTTACACCAGTGCCACTGATTGCCGGGCCTATGATGATGAAGTTTGCAGCCAAAATCGCGGGCCTTGCCCTTCTCGTAGTCCTAGCAGGATGTGCCAGCGTCACGCGCCACCCTGAATTTCCAAAGGATTGTCAGGCGCTGGAAGCCAATGTCGACTGTGTCCGCGTCTTTTACGGCACCAACCGCGCGATCCTGACTCAAACCAAAGCACCAGACGCAGCCGGACAAGCGCGGGATGTCGCCGCATTTTCCAATGAGGCGGGCGATCAATTGGTTGTTGGTCGGGCCGATGTGTGGCTGCCCATCCTAAAGGAGAAGGGTGGCACGCGTGAGCGTGGCACGATGCCAAAACTTACTGGCACGCCTCCAAAAGAGCAAAGCGAGCTGGAAAAATACGTATTTGTCACGCGGATCACGGCTACGGAGACACAAGCTTTTACAACAGAGCTTGCCCGTGCGGTGGCCGATGAGGATGATAGCATCCTGTTGTTCGTGCATGGCTTTAATGTGAAGTTTGATGACGCCCTGATCAATGCCGCCCAGCTTTATGTCGATCTCGCCAACCCCAATGAAGCAACGCCCTTCCGACCGGGTGCGCCCATCTTGTTCAGCTGGCCGTCGGACGGTCAAGTGGCACCTTGGCATTATTATTCAGACCGCAAAGACTCTCTGGGTGCCGCGCCGCGACTGGCTGAGTTCCTCGACATGATCACCGCAAATCCCAAACTGCGGCGGGTGAATATTCTGGCCCACTCGATGGGCAACCGCGTGCTCACCCGCGCCTTGCAAGACTTTGCCGCTGATTATCTGAAGACCCATCCAGATCATAAGATTGAGTTCCGCGTCATTCTGGCCGCTGCCGATGTTGAAACCACGGTGTTTGACTTAGCGGTTGGCAAGTTTGAGGCCATTGAGCCCAATGTGGTGATCTATGCCTCAAGCGGTGACCGCGCCTTGGTTGCCTCGCGTTTGGTTCAGGGCTGGCCACTCAATTGGAATGTCGAACATCGATTGGGGGATGCAAATAATGGCGCACCTTATATCCGAAAGGATCAGCGCTTCACGACGATTGACGCGTCTAACGTCGCAACCGAATTATTTGGTCTGGGTCATGGCTATTATTCCGACAGACCTTTCATTCTCAATGATATCCGCTGCACGCTTTTGGACCTGCCGTTGCGCGATCGCGCGCTAAAGCTCACCCGCCGCAAAGGGGATGGCCTGCCCTATTATGATTTGGAAGCTGGCTTACAATCCTCTGATAGCGAATGCAGCCTGACGCGCAAAACGGTGCCCGTGTCATCTGAAACGCCGGAGTCCGCAGCGCCGCCCAGAGGCTCAGCACCTCCAACATCGGCACCGCCGCCACGACCTATGCCTTCGTCACCACCTCCACGGCCACCGCCGCCACCTCCACCTCCTCCTCCGCCGCCTCCACCGCCGCCTCCACCGCCTCCACCGCCCATGCAAGTGTGTCGCAGCGTGACAGAGACGGTATATTTCGGCCTAGGCTCGGCCGAACTCTCCCCGCAAGAAGTGGCAAAGGTAGAAGTTCTTTTAGGTCGGCTTGATCAGGGCTGCCCCGTAAAATCGATCAAACTGGCAGGCCATACCGACCAAAGCGGCCGTGTCACCTCAAACCTGAAACTGGCCCAAGCCCGTGCCGAAGCGGTGCGTGATGCCATGATCATGCGAGGCCTCTCGCCTTCGATGATCCAGATTGAGGCCGCTGGCGCCGAACAACCTGCCGTACCGCAAACCTCTGGCGCACAGGAGCCCTTGAACCGCCGCGTCGTGATCACCATCACCTTTGAGTGAGACGGGGCTAGCAGCCCTTCAGATCGCCAACAAAAAGGCGGGAAAGCCGAAGCTTTCCCGCCTTTCTTTTGACCAAAGGTCAGATGGGTTTAGAAGTTGGCCTTCAAGCTGACATAGCCAAAGCCGCCATTCATGCCGAATGGACCACCGCTGCGGGGATAGACCTGACCATCGGCAAGACCGCCGCTGATTGGGAACACATTGATGGTAGAGGATTGAGCAATCTTGTCTGGATAGGTGCTGAACAGGTTCTGCGCGCCAATCGTGACCGTGTATTTCTCAGCAAACGTATAGCTCACGTCGAGATCAACCGTCGTCTTGGCCCCAAACACTTGGCCCGGATAGTCTTGCTCATTGCGCCACTCGCCGAAGTAGTTGGCGCGCGCATTGACGGACCATTCACCCCACGACCAATTGCTCGACAGGTTCAAGCGGTCCTTTGGCGCAACATTTTCGATCGTGATGATCTGGGCATTGCTGATCACGGTCGAGCGCGACTTGGTCACTTCATTTTCGTTCCGGTTATAGGCCATGGTGAAGTTCACGCGCGCGCCCAACAGCTTGGTCGAATGCGTAGCCACGATGTCGATACCCTTGGTCGAGGTGTCGAGGCCGTTTGTGAAGTAGCGGATGTTCGCACCAGCACCAACCAAGGAAAGGCTAGGCTGAACCAGCAGATCCGCCGCTGTCACAAGAAACGGACGGGTGATGAAGATCCGGTTCTGCACGTCGATCTGATAGGCATCAACCGTCAGCGAGGTTCCGGTAAATGGCCGCAGAATGAAGCCGACACCATAATTGGTTGCGTCAGCAGGCTTAAGAGGCACCGCACCATAATAGCGCGCGACACCGCTGGCGACCGGGAAAATCCCTTCTTGAACCTGATTTCCGGCCACGAAGTTCGTGGTCACGTTTTGCAGGTTTGACTGGCCGGGCGATGGGGCTTGGAAGCCCGTACCCACCGAACCACGCAGCGACAGGGTCTCGGTTGCCTTATAGAGCGCACTGATCTTGCCAACTGTTGCCGTGCCAAAGGTATCATATTCCTCAAAGCGGGCTGCGATACCGCCACTCAAGCGGTCGGTCAGATCGGCTTCTAGGTCGATATAGATGGCATAATTGCTCTGGTCCCAAGTCCCAGCGCTGGATGGTGGTGCACCGGCATAGCCGCTCGACGCAGGCGGCACCGCAATGTTGGTTACGCCCGTTGGCAAGGTGGTCACGGGAGCGAACACACCAGGGGCCGTTTGGGTGAACAAGCGTTGCACGGTTGCATAAGGGCCAGCCGCATAGGACTGAAGCTCACCGGTTGGGACGGTGTAGGATTCCTTGCGCCACTCAAAACCACCCGCCAAAGTCAGTGGGCCAGCAAGGCCAACATCCATGGGATAGGTCAGATCGACGTTGAAGTTCTCCAACTTCTGCTTAAACGCGCCATATTCGAAGCTCGTCTTGGACTGCGGGCCGAACGACGCGTTCAACGAGTCATACATCGACAATTCAAGCGAATTTTCCGAAATCGTAGCCGACACATCATAGGTCAGGCCGGAGGTGGCCTCCCCTTTGACGCCAGCAACGGCGGTCAAGGATTCCGTCACACCGACAAAGCGTGGCGTGAAGCCAGCTGGATAGATAGACCGGAAGTCAAACCGGTTATTGTCCAAGATAAAGCCACCAGCTGGGCAGGTCGCGTTATTGGTTGGGCAAGGGGTGGTGAAGAAGGTGTTGCGGAATGCGGCGTTTGCGGCCGGCAGGTTTACGGTGACGCCTGCGGCGTTCACAGCTGTCCCCGTGTTGGTTTGGCGGAAGTTAAAGCTCTGATCGCCCTCGCTGCTGGAAGCATTCAAAAAGGCATAGAGGCTAACTTTGTCTGACAGGTCGTAGCCTGTATTGACAACGGCTTTCCAGCCATTGGTTGGTGAAGAGCCCCAGATTTGGTCTGGACCTGGATAGTTTGGCAAACGGTTGGCGAGGCTTGGATTTTGTTGCTCGAACAGAATGGCAGCCGGGCGGCGCGCACCACGGCTGGTGCCTTGGTCATCAAAATACTCGGCGCTGATGTTGACGAAGCCGTTTTCACCGAGACCAAGGCCCCAGTTGATGCCGATTTGGGCACTCTCGCCATCATCGGCGTCGAGGCTTTTTCCATAGCGTGCGAGAACTTCCAGACCATCGGCATTGTCGCGCAGGCCAAAGTTCATAACCCCGGCAATAGCGTCAGAGCCATATTGCGAGGTTGCGCCATCGCGCAGGATCTGCAGGTTCTTGATGGCAATTGACGGGATCGACGAAATGTCTGGGCCGTGCGAACCAAAGGACAAAGCGGTATCGCCGCCAACGAAGGTCTGCACCAAGGCCGAGCGGTTGAAGCGCTTGCCATTCATCATGACAAGAACCTGATCACCTGGCAGGCCGCGCAAGTTTGGCGAGCGTACAAAGGTACCGGCATCGGCAATCGTGTTCTGGCTGGCAAAGAAGGATGGAACGACGTTTTTGACCGCATCAATCACGCTGACGCTCGATTGGCTGGCGATTTCAGACGCGCTGATCACGTCAACAGGCGAAGCCGAAGTTGCAACAGAACGGTCGGTCCGTCGGGTGCCCAAAACCACGACGGTCTCAACCTCTTTAGGTTGTGCCTCGGCTGCAGGGCTGGTTGTGCCTTGCGCAAATGCTGGCCCTGTGAAGAGCGCAAAAGCCGACACAAGGCCGCTTGTGAGCAATAGTTGCTTATGTAACCAATTCTTATTCGTGTTCATTACTGGATAGCCCCCGGGAAGAGAATTATGCAACCTATGCGAATACCCGCCGGAAGAGGCAGGGTTCGCAACTTAGTTTGCATCGTCCAACTGACACAGGCACTGCCAACACGAAACAGGCAAAATGTCATGTAATTGCCACTTTTCCGTCACAATTGCGTGAGGCGCCATTCTAAACGCGCGGGTAGGTCGTGGTGAGGGCAATCCCGGTCGAAAACCTCACCGTGCGGACTGGCCTTCCGCCGCTGGTCGAGCGCGGACATGCAAGGCCCTTGCATCCCTGACCCCGCTCAGACTATCGGTGGAGCATGAGCATTCAACTAGCCATAGCCGGGGCGGCCGGTCGCATGGGTCGGGCTTTGATCGCCGCAGCAGGCGACGACGCGGGCCTTCAACTTGTTGGCGGCAGTGAGCGGGCGGGCAGCCCGTCACTGGGCAGCGATCTGGGCCTATTGGCGGGCGGGGAAGCTTTGGGCGTATCTTGTGTCGATAGCCCGCTTGCAGCAGCCAAGACCGCCCAAGTCTGGATTGACTTCACCACACCTGCGGCCTCGCTCGCGGCACTGAGCGCCCTCAAAGCCACCAGCGTGAAGGCCATCGTGCTGGGCACGACGGGGTTTGAGCCTGCCCAAGAAGCCCAGATCGCCGAAGCCGCCCAGCACTTCTGCATCGTACGCAGTGGCAATTTCTCGCTCGGCATCAATTTATTGATGGGCCTTGTGAAACAGGCCGCTGAACGTTTAGGGCCGGATTGGGATATCGAAATCTTCGAAGCCCATCATCGCCGGAAAGTCGATGCACCTTCAGGCACCGCCTTGATGCTGGGCCAAGCCGCCGCCGATGGCCGCGGGGTTTCTCACACCGAGATTGCTGTCTATGACCGTCACGGCGTGACTGCTGCCCGCAAAGCGGGCGAGATCGGCTATGCCGTCGCCCGTGGTGGCGGCATTATTGGCGAGCATGAAGTGATGTTTGCCAGCGAGGATGAAGTCATCCGCTTCAGCCATTCCGCCCTCAACCGCGCCATCTTTGCCAAAGGCGCACTGGCCGCCGCCCGCTGGGCCGCAGGCCAAAGCCCCGGCCTCTATGCCATGTCGGATGTGTTGGGGTTGTAGGGGGCGGCAAGCGAGATTTCCGTCACCCCGGCACAAGTCTTCTGCTGGATACAATCGTACCCAATTGCCGCAAGGTCTTGCCATTCACGGGCACGGTGGTGTGGGCAGCCCTTATGGCCTCAAACTCTTTGGTGATGCCGGAATAGCCATCCACATTGGGATAGCCAACGATAACCAGAACATCCCAATCCGGATCAGCCCCCGTTGAGCGCAAAAACCGATACTCTGTCATCAGGCCCTGTTCGACAGCGATCCTGTCCATCTCGAACCAATTCTCTTTGATGAATTGGCAAAGTGACGCAACATTGCCCTCACTTGCCTTGAGAAACGTCAACTCAAACGATGCGGCCTTAGGCGACGCTGCATGCGCCTGACTTGGCGAAACCGATGCCAATCCAACCGCCGCCATTAAACCCAAGCCCAAAGTTCGCTTTGAACACGCACCCATTTGCCACCTCACAAGCTCTGATTGACCATCCAATGATGTTTTTAAGCCAGACAGAATCTGGCGGCGATCATGGCGGAAGGTCAATCCTCGACTAGGTTAAATTGGCTTCATAAAGAAGCAACCCGACACCGCCCCAGACCACCAAATGGCTCAAACCGAAAACACCCTGAAACGACGTCATCCCCGATGGCGCAGCCGAGTCCCAGACCTTGTGCTGCAAAATCTGATGAGGTCCCCACCCTGCGCTTCGCTCTGGCGGGAATGACAAGGTTCGAGGAGGAAGGAGCGCGCAACAAAAGTTGCGCCTGTAGACGCGCAGACAAGCGCAACTGTTGTTGCGCGATCCATTTTGATTTTTATCTGGACCCGGTTTGGTGACCCTTCCGGTTCACCAAACCGCTACCGAAATTGTTCTTGCGACATCTTAGTGGTCAAGTGCGCAGCTTTGCTGCGTCGCGACGCGATCCGTTTTCGCAGAAAACGGACACTTGACGTCCCAGAGGTCGCGGCCATCCTCGATGATCCATTTTGGTGAAACAGGGTTTCCACCAAGATGGGTCCAGATGGAAACTCCCGTCAGTCCGCGAACCTAATGCGCAAGCGCTCTCCCCTCTCCCTTTGGGAGAGGGGACGGGGGTGAGGGCTTGCAGTCACCATAATTGAGGGCGGATGGGCCAATCTAAATCTCTAGGAATAATGAGCTTTTGCGCCCGACAAGCCCTCACCCCTTTCCTGTCGACCTATAGGTCGACCCCAAAGGGCGAGGGGAGCGCATAAAACAATACTTATCCTCACTCTCAAAACCTCAGATATTTTATACCCATCTCCAACGAGAGGGCGTTGTTGCTGCAGCGGCGACACCGGTTGGGGATGGTAAGCGGGATTAATCGAGGTTGAAGTGGCGACCTCGTGTTTCATTGGGATTAGCTGTCCTGATGCCCGAGTGTGCTTGTGCCCGACTGCCGTGTGAAGCCCTTGGTCAAGAACTTAGGCGATGCCTTTGAGACGCCTTGGGGAAGCCTTATGTAGTTTTGGAAGCGCAAGCTTCTAAAATGAGGCCTTTACGAACTAGGCGGGGGAAATTTGAACCACCCGTGGCGTCATGAACCACCTAAGCACACAGACTTATTTAGCCGGGGCGCACGGTTTGCGTCGTATTCCGGGCCAGTCCGTTAATCTGGCCCACCTCATTTGGCGCATACCACGCGCCCCGGCCCCTCACCCAGCCGCACCCCCGGTGGTTTTCCACACGGGGCTATGGGTGTGGGTGAGGGGGGAGAGGAGCGCGCAACAACAGTTGCGCCTGTCGACGCACTGACAAGCGCAACTGTTGTTGCGCGATCCATTTGTTGGGCTTTCTATCTAGACGCGTTTTGGTGAAACAGGGTTTCCACCAAAATGGGTCCAGATGGAAAAACCTGAAACGACGTCATCCCAGACGGCACAGCCGAGTCCCAGACCTTGTGCCGCAAGGTCCCCTGAGGTCCCCGCTCTCCACTTCGCTTCGGCGGGGATGACAGCGTGGGGGTGGGGTAGCCCCTACATCACCCCCGCCCGCAACAAATCATGCAAATGCAAGATTCCAACGGGCTTCTCTTGATCATCAACCGCAAACACGACCGAGCGGCCGGATTGGTTGAGTTCGGCGAGGGCTTCGGCGGCAAGGGCATGTGGGCTGACGACCATGGGGCTGGCGGTCATGACGTCGCCGACTTTCAAGTGGGCGAAGTCGGCCCCGGCTTTGCGGCGCACGTCGCCATCGGTGACGATGCCGATCAAGCGGTCTTGGGCGTCGATGACACCCGTGCAGCCAAAGCGCTTGGCGGTCATGATCAGGAGGGCTTCCATCATCGGCGTGGTCTCGCGCACCAAGGGCAGTTCGTCGGCCTTATGCATGAGGTCGGCAACCGACTTCAGCATCGCGCCTAATTTCCCGCCAGGGTGATAGACGCGGAAGTCGCTGGCGGTGAAGCCGCGCCGCTCAAGCAGGGCAACCGCCAGAGCGTCACCATAGGCGATCTGCATGGTGGTCGAGGTGGTCGGCGCGCGCGTCTCGCCACAGGCTTCAGGCGCATCGGGCAAGAGCATCAGATAGTCGCCGGCCTTGCCCAGCACGGAGTCGGCATTGGCGGTCATGGCGATGATGGGGATTTTGAAGCGTTTGCCATAGGCGATCATGTCCGACAATTCGGGCACTTCGCCAGACTTGGAGAGGATCAGCAAGATATCGTCCGTGCCAATCATGCCCATATCGCCATGGCTGGCCTCGGTCGGGTGGATGAATTGGCTGGGTGTGCCGGTAGAGGCCAAGGTCGCGGTGATCTTGCGCGCCACATGGCCAGACTTGCCGACGCCCGCGCAGATTAGGCGGCCCTTCATCGTGCCGACTTTTTCGACGATGGCGGCAAACTCCGTCCCGATGGAGGCTTGCAGGCGGCGCAGACCCTCCATCTCCACGTCCAGAACGCGGTGGGCAGCAGCAATGGCGGGCGATTGGCTCATGTGGTGGAAGCTTTCGTGCTGGATTTTCTAGTTCGGAAGTGCGGGGGCCGCGTCGGGCTTGGCGAAAATGATGGCCTTGACTTCGATGCCGCCTTCGCCGCCTTGCACACTGGGCCAGATTGCCAGCGCGCGGGGCTTGGCCTTGGTAGGGGGTAGGGTGAAAGTCACGCTGGTGAAGGCAGGGCCAATGGCCTGCTCGCTCCAGCTAACGGGGCCTTCGGTGACAAAGCCAATTGCCATGGATTTGGCGGGCAGACGTGCAGTGGACTTGACGATCATGCGCACAGTCGTGGCACCGCCTGCGACATGCGTGGCCAAGGCGTCACCAAAGCTGAGGCGGACGCCTTTGGAAAAGCGGGCGTCTGGGGCCAAAGCGCTGGTCGCCGTCATGCGCACGCCTTCAAGGTCGCCCCTTGGGCCGGGTGGAGCCATGATTGGGAAGCCGGGGGCAGGTCGAACTTGCGCCAATTCTGCGCCTTCGACCACCCAGCCCAAATTCGTCTGCCGCCCATCGACGGCTTGGCCCTGTGGCATCGCCAAGGGCGCGGCCGCGATGCCAACCAGTGCCGCTGCCAAAACGACCATCAGCGCAAAGAAAAAAGGAAAGCGTTGCATGAGATTGTTCTTGCCTGTGCGCGCTTCTCCCTGCAAGCCTCAAAGCCTGCGAGGTCTTTCCCGCGAGGCGTTAGACTATGTCGTACCTTGGTTGCAAGAAAGGCGAGATCGTGACCCGTTACCCTATCGACCGTTTGCCGGTCACCTTAATGTTTCAGGACCAGTCAGGCTTCAAAGAAACCTATGGCGGCAATCAGGACTGGGTTTTGTGTGAAGGGCAGTTCTTAAAGCCCAAGGATGGCCCGCCATGTAAGACCATTGTGCTGTTCATGCACCCGTCGGGCACGATGAATTATCTGCCCATGCCGATTGCTTTGGCCCATGCGGGCATTCCGGTCATGACATGCGGGTCGCGCTATCCCCATAATGATACCGCCTTGATCATGGAGAAGGTGCTGATTGATTTGGGCCGCTATGTCCGCCACGCCAAGACCGTCTTGGGCTTTGAGAAGGTGGTGCTGGCGGGTTGGTCAGGGGGTGGGTCGCTGTCGCTCTTTTATCAGGCTCAAGCGGAGAACCCGACGATAGAGGTCACGCCTGCGGGTGATCCGGTCGATATTCTGGGTGCGGGCCTGATCCCGGCAGACGGGGTGATGCAATTGGCCGCCCATGTCAGCCGCGCGATCACTCTGTCGGAATGGATTGACCCGGCCATTGTGGACGAGCTCAATCCGGATAAGCGCGATCCTGCCCTGGATATTTATGCGCCAGACGCGCCTCATCAGCCACCCTATTCAGAAGCTTTCCAGCTGATGTTTCGCAAGGCCCAGCGCGACCGCATCGCCCGCATCACGGCCGATGTGCGCCAGAGGCTGGAGGACTTTCAGAAGCAGGGCGAGGTCAATCGCGAGCATTGCTTTGTGGTGCACGGCACCATGGCGGACCTCCGCTGGCTAGACCCCGCGATTGACCCAAACCAAAGGCGACCAAACTGGTGCTATATGGGCGATCCAAAGACGGTGAATATGAGCCCCGCCCATCTGGCGCGCTATTCAAGTCTGAGGTCTTGGCTGTCGCAATGGTCCGAGGAGAGCCGGGCCGACGGGCCAGCTTGTGCCGCCCATGTCACCGTGCCAGCTTTGGTGGTGGAAAATTTGGCTGACGACGCGTGTACGCCGTCGCATGCGGCGCGGATAAAGGCGGGCTTTACCCAAGTCACCCCGCGCTTTCATGCCATAGATGGCGCGACGCATTATTATCTGGGTCAACCTGCCAAGGTCGCTGAAGCGGTTTCAACGATCCAAGACTGGATGGGCGAACACGGCTTTCTGTAAGTTTTAGCGGCGCTTGCGCCAAGCCAGCCAAATGCGAAAGATCTTAGGTCCCTCAATCAAATAGCGCCGCCACAGCTTCTGAGGTTCATCCAACAGGCGGAACAACCATTCGAGGCGCGCTTGCTGCATCCATTGCGGCGCGCGCTTGCGATTGCCCGACAAAAAGTCGATGGAGGCCCCGACGCAGAGGCCAATACCCACTGCTTGGCCTTGTTTCGCAATTGTGTAGGCCAGCATTTCTTGTTGGGGCGCGCCGACACAAAGGAAGGTGAAGCGCGCCGGATTAGCTACCACGAAGGCTGCTGCCTCCGCCATCGCTTCTGGATTGGTGCGCAAGCCGAAAGGGGGCGCATGCCAACGCAGATCGGTTAAGCCATAGCGGGCACGAACGCTTTCAATCATATCCTGAGTGCCCCCGATCACAACGACGGTCTCAGCAGGATCGATACAGGTCTCAAACAGGGCCTGCGTTAGGTCGGACCCCGGGCACGCGGGTAAAGATAGACCAGAGAGATTCGCTAAGGTTTCCAAAATACGGCTATCATTCACAGACGCCCAAGCGTGCGCATAAAGCGCGTGCAAATCCGGCTCTCTGTCCAAGCGCACCAGATGATCCACATTGGGCGTGCAGAGATAGACGAAAGCACGCTTGGCACGCCCAACTTCGTCGACGCGCCTGAGAAGATCTTGCGGGCTGAAGCCAGAAAAATGGACCCCCAAAAAGGCTTGGGCGCGGCCTTCTTGGCGGCGATCAAGAAAAAGCACATCCTCAACCGCGTCGCCGGAGTCCTTTTCGTTCTGGGGAAATGCCAAATTTGTCATAGGTCTAAATCGCAGAAACTTCTTTCCAACCAATTACAATTCAATAATATCAACTTTAAATAACTATAAATTGACAGATTGGTGCCTTGATAGTTACCAAGGGTTGTGCAAGATTGCGCCTAGTCCTCATGTGGAAAAATTTATGCAATCCCAACAGGTACAACAAATCCTTGATGTGGCTGGCGACCTTTTTTTTGAATTGGGGTTCTGGAATGCCAAAGTCAGTGAGATTGCCGCCCGCAGCGAAATCTCCACGGCCTCCATTTATAAGGCTTTTGAGTCCAAGGATGCCCTATTCCGGGCTGTTTTGGCTTGGGGCATAGAGAAACTCAAGATTCTGGCGAAGCCTCCGATTGAAGCGGGAGACCCGATCAATCAATTGTTGCAAGCTTCAGATCGCTATCACGCGCTTTGTGACTCGGCTCTTTTTCGGGACCTGATCCGTGCGCCGATCGAGCACAACAATATTCCTTTGATGTTTCGGCGCTCTATGTGTCGACAGATCAGGTCCGCGCTTGAACAATTATGCATGCCGCCCCTTCAGGCCTGTGCTGAGGTGGGGCTGCTGGATCGGCAACAGATCAAGGAAGCTTTTCGCCTGCTCAGTGCTTACATCGAACATCAGACGATTTGGTACGGGCTTTTGGTTAGTCCCGCCTCCAAAAATTCAGGTGCGCGTGAGCAGATTGCCGACGAGGCAGTACGGATTACGCTGTCGGCTTATCCGCCGGGCGGGGTTGTTGCGTCAGGCCCTTATGGCGGCGCAGCTCAAAGCGTTGTGGCGACACAGCCGCCGCCACCTCGCGCTCCAGAGGACTAGGCTCATCACAAGCAAGAGACGCGACATGCTCGGCAAGCCAATGGGCGGTGGTAAATCCACGTGAGCCAAGCGCACCCAGCACAAACAGGCCAGCACCATCCTCGCCAGCCTTCGATAGGGTCGCCCCGGCAATCGGCAAACGATCCTTGGCCGCCACCCGCACGCTGGCGCGGCCAAAAGCGGTTTTGAGCTCAATGCGGGCCGCAAGCTCTGGCGCAATCTCGGACAAGGTTTCGACGTTCTGGGAATGGCCCGAGACCGTGACCTCTGGCTTGTCAGATCGCGCGAGATCCCATGGGTCAAACGTCGCGCCGAATAGAAGTTGGCCATGAAACGCCGCTGCATAGGGTCCGCCGGCTAAGGCCGTTTCGGGCAGGGGGCCGTCGATTTGGGCCAGACTGATCTGGCCGGCACGCCCCTCTAACTCAGTCTCCAGTTTCACAAAACGGGTCAGTTGCGTCCCCGAGGCAACCACACAAATTTCGGCTTGGGCCACAATGTCACCAAGGTCATTTAGGGCCTGCCATTGGCCATCTAAAAAGCGCAGGGCGACGGCGGTCACAGGGTGACGCCTCGCATTTTGAGTGAGACGGGGCAAAAGCCGGTCTGGATAAACCAAACCACCCGTCCGATGCAGCAACCCACCGCCTTCGATCTGGCTCAATAGCTCAGGTGGCAATGGCGGATTTTCAGCCAAGTCGCCGAGCCGTAAGTTGTCGCGGTCATCGCCGGCTAATTCCTGAACCTGTATCGGCGCGAAAACCTCGTCGCCCAGACTGTGATAGAGGCTGGTGGCAGAAAGATAAGCCGCGCGGAAGAAGCGCGCTTCGCGTGTGTCGCCGCGGTCTAAGCGGGGCATAACCAGAGCTGCAGGATTGTGGCTAGCCTTGGACTGGCCGCAAGGGTCTCCGTCCAATAACGCAACCCGAATACCTCTGCGGGCAAACGCATGAGCGGTCGCTGCCCCAGCAATACCGCCCCCAATCAGCAACACAGAGGCTGGCTTGGCAGGAGCGCCTGCCCGCTCACCCGGCCAAACCGCTTCCAATCTTTGACGCTTGGAGCCAAAGCCCGGCATGCGGCTGACGGCAAAGCCACAGGTTTCAAGACCACGGCGGACCGCGCCCGCAACAGAGTAAGTGGCGAGCCGGGCTCCGGGCGCACATAACCGCGCTACTTCTTGCAAAAGCTCCGGCGACCACATGTCGTCATTCCGGCTGGGCGCAAACCCATCAAGGAACCAGGCATCGGCCTTAAAATCCATGGCTTGCAGGCACCGCAGTGCAGGTCCGATCAAGATCGTCAGGCAGAAGCCATCTTCCGCAAACCAGATGCGTTGAGAGCCAAAAGCCCGCACAGGCCAGCGTGCCAGTAAGCGCCGGGATAGTTCGGCCAGTTCCGGCCAGTGCGCGTGTGCCTTCGCGGCATGCATAGCAGCCATCAGGAAGGCTTCGGTGGTGATGAAGTGAAGGGTTTGGCCCGCTTGCCGATGCTTGCACCATAAGTCCCAAGTCGCGAGAACGTTCAGCCCAGTTCCGAAGCCAAGCTCAGCTATCGTAAAGCTTGCCCGTCCTAACCAAGCCTCGGGCAGGCCGCAGCCTTCCAAAAAAACTTTGCGCGTTTCTTCGAGGCCATTGTCGCGCGAAAAATAACTGTCGTTAAAGGCCTCACCGATGATCAGGCCTGTATCATCGAAACGAATGTCGGCTTCAGGCGGTAAGCGCGCGGCAGGGATGATCACGACTTTTCGACTCTCCCTACTCGATCGGCATCATGGCTTCAGGCAAGACTAACGCAAAAAGGCCGCCCAGTGGGCGGCCTTTCGCGCATCTACTTTCGCTCAAGCGAAAGTAAGTGACTTACTTCTTTTCTTCGGTGACTGCGTTCACAGCTGCACCAGCAGCCGCGTCAACGGTGTTGGTTGCTTCGGTAGCTGCTGCGTCAACTGCGTTGGTTGCTTCGGTAGCTGCTGCGTCAACTGCGTTGGTTGCTTCGGTAGCTGCTGCGTCAACAACGTTAGCTGCTTCAGTTGCAGCTGCGTCAACGGTGTTGGTGGTTTCAGCTGGCTTGCCGCATGCGGAAACGCCGAGAACTGCAACAACTGCTGCTGCTGCGAAAAGCTTCTTGAGCTCGATCATTGTATAATTCCTTCTTTGCCCTGAACGCCTCGTCTCGGGCGCAGTGACGGGTTCATTAGAAGGTGTCTCGTCATGAAGCAATAGCGTTACATCAGCAACTTTTGCTAAGCCTGCTATGCGATTTCGCCGTAACAAAGGCGTGTCCATACCCGCAACGGCATAGCTGCTGCGGGTGGAAATCCTTGTTAACTAAAAGCAATATCAACTGCTTAAGCTTAGAACGCCGATGTTAACTGACAACAACATAGGCCGAAATCATCGCAAGTAAATCTAGTTTTCCTGATGTTTTCGATCACTTATGCGTCGTTAGGCATGTTGTTTAAAGCTTCTTCCAGCTTCGCAAACGAAGGGGCGAGCGAGCTTGGAACACTGCCGCGGCCGATTTCTACCGATACCTGGGCGGCATTGCCATGCAAGTGGGCGACCAAAACATCCATGATGATTTTGTAGAATTGATGCTCTTCATCCAAGACTTGGACCAAGCGCGTCGCCATCGGGCCCACGATGCCGTACGCCAAGAACACGCCCAAGAAGGTACCGACGAGCGCTTTACCAATCATCCCACCCAAGACGGCGGGAGGCTCGGTGATCGCGCCCATGGTTTTCACGATCCCCAACACGGCGGCCACAATCCCAAGAGCCGGCAAACCGTCAGCCATGGATTGCAAGGCGTGTGACGCGCCATGCGCTTCGTGATGGTGCTTTTCCAGCTGCTTTTCCATCGCGGCTTCGACCTGATGGGGATCATCCAAGTTCATCGTCATCATGCGCAAAGTGTCGCAAATGAAGTCCGTTGCGTGGTGATCTTTCAAAATCTTGGGATAACGCTTGAAAATGGCGCTATCTTCTGGCTTCTCGATGTGAGCTTCCAAAGCCACAACGCCTTTGGCCTTCATCGTTTTGGTTAGCGCGAATAACAAGACCAACAGATCCTGATAGTCTTGTGCTTTCCATTTAGGACCACCGGCAATCTTGCCAATGCCTGCGCCCGTGGCCTTGATGGTCTCAATCGAGTTGCCAATCACGAAGGCACCGATAGCGGCACCGAAAATCATCATAAATTCGAGAGGTGCGGCATGGATAATCACGTCAAAGTGGCCGCCTGCGAGCGCAAACCCACCAAAGACCATGCCAAAAACGATCAGAAGACCGACGACGAGAAACATAGTGCGAAACCCATTCTGGAGTAATCGAAAGGTGCTAAGCCGCACCAGACACTCAAACTGCTTGCCGCTACCCTTACAGGACAAGACTTAACAGGCGGTGCAAAAAAGGTTTTTGAAGTCTTTCCAAGATCAATCAAATGCCGAATTTACTTGGCCTTTGTCGAAAAACGTCGCATGGAATTATAACCAATCGTGGCCTTGGCCCGCTCTAATCCGATAAATTGCAAACCCAGACGAGCTCTCGCCCATGGCCGAAAACAGTCACAGTCCACACGTTCCCAAACAAACTTATCGGCTTTTGTTTGCGTGCCTGGCGATTGTCGGCATTGGCAATTCAATGTTGTTTGCGGTTCTACCGCCAATCGCCCGAGAAACTGGCATGCCGGATTGGTCAGTCTCAGCCATTTTCACTTTGTCTGCTGTCCTTTGGGTGCTGACGAGCCCAGTTTGGGGGCGCTTGAGTGACAGCAAAGGCCGCAAGCCGATGATTGTGATGGGGCTGAGCGCTTATGCGCTGTCAACCGGTTCCTTCACCTTGATTGCGGCAATTGGCTTGATGGATCATTTTCATTGGCTGACGTTGTTTCTAAGTTTGGCCACGGCGCGCTTGATTTTCGGGGCCTTTGGCTCGGCCACAAATCCAGCGGCCCAAGCCTATGTCGCCGACACGACGACGCCTGAAATTCGCACGCGAGAGATTGCAGCCGTGACCTCTGCCTTTGCCTTCGGCTCGGCAGCTGGCCCTGCCTTGGCCGCCGGCATGATTGCGAATATGGGCTTACTTGCACCCTTATTTGCCACCACGACCTTGGCGATCATTGGTGCACTTTCGGCACGCTTTTTCCTGCCGAGCATCGATATCACGCCATCGGCCAAAAGGTCTGCGGCACCCTCCTCGGTGTGGCGGTTGGCTCTCAACCCTTCGGTGCGGCCTTGGTTGATGTTTGGGGTCGCCTTGTCCGCGGTGACGGCGGTGATGTTTCAGCAAGTCTCATTCTATTTCATCGACCGGCTGGGGGTGAGCCCGCGTGAAGGCGCGACCTTAACCGCTGTCGCCTTGGCGCTGGGGGCCATGGCGCAAATCATCGCGCAACTGGTTTTGATTCCGCGCCTCAGTCTATCGCCGCGTGGATTGATTGTATGGGGCTGTATCGTCACCGGTTCCGGCGCTGCTTTGACGGCCTTTGGCGATAGTTTTGGGACTTTATCGGTCGCGCAAGCTTTGGTGGGGCTGGGCTTTGGTCTGGCGCGTCCGGGCTTTACGGGTGGCGCTTCCTTGGCGGTTAGTCAGGATGACCAAGGCAGCGTCGCTGGCCTTGTCGTGGCCGCAAATGGCGCGGGATTTGTGGTCGCACCCATTTTCGGGGCCGGCCTTTATGCGCTGGTCAGCCATCAAGCGCCCTTTGTGCTGTGCGCCTTGGTGCTGTTCCTATTGGCGGTCTATGGCCTCACCAGCAAGCACTTGGTCGGTGCCCCCATGGAAGAAAGCCCGCCAGATCAGCCCGGCGTTTAGGCTACCGAGTTTAAGCTTCCGCCTCCAAACGCTCCATATCCGCATCGGACAAGCCCATATGATGGCCAATCTCATGCACCAGCACGTGGCTGACCATATCTTCCAAGCTCACATCGCCGCGTGCGCGCCATTCATTCACAATGGCTGCCCGGTAGAGCCAGACTTCAGGCGGTGGCAGAAAGCCAGAGTTGGCTAAATCTGCGCGCACACTGGCACCCCGGTAAAGGCCAGCCAATTGCAAGGGATGGCGCAGCCCTAATCCATGCAAGGTGGCAGGGTCTGCGCCCTCAGCCACCCGAAACACCACTCGCCCGCACGCCACGCGAAACGGCTCTGGCAGGCGCGCAAACGCCTCGTCTGCCAGAAGAGAGAGATCATCAAGGCTGGGTTCACGCGGATAAGTAAAAGCGAAATTCTGCATCATCCCGATATGGGGAGGCCGAACCCGAAGTAAAAGAGGCTAGCGAATGCCCGACAAAGCCAATTCGGCACGCGAAGCAGCCGCCGTCACCGTAGCTGTGGCCGCTGGCGCGTCTGGAATCGTCACGCTGGGGAAAAGAGCCACCAACGCGGCGATATCCTTGGCCAATTGCGCCGTACGCTTCTCATCCTTGCCGACCAGCTTGCTTTGCGCAGATTTGAAGGCCTGATCGGCAGCGAGCACAGCGCCGTAAGAATGCTGATACTCGGTTGGATCATTGCCGTCTGGATGAACCACACCGCTATAGAGGCCCGATGCAATGCCCAGCATGCCTTTAATCACGTCGCTGTCAGATGCGGCCGCACTGGTTTGCGCGGCTTGGGTCACTTTAAAGGCTTTTGTAAAGGCGGCTTCGATTTCGGCCTTGTTCTTCTTGCCATCAATCGCGGCGACGACGGCGTCATAGGCGGGCTTTAAGTCTTTGACTTTGCTATCCAGTTCTGCCGCATCTGGCTGATAGACTTCCAACAAGCCTTGGGAAATGAGGATCGAGGCTTCATCCACCTGTCCCGCAGCAAAGGATTTTTGCGCGATCAGCAAGAAGCCACTCAAATGCGTAACTCGCAGGCCGAGCCAAGAGGCGGCGTCAACATTCGAATAAGCGTTCGCGGCACCGGCTTCGCCACTTTCCCCGCCTGCGCTAGCGGCTGCCGGGGCGGGCGCGGGTTTCGCCCCCTCGCCTTCACCTTCACCTGCTTTGCTAGAGGCTGCAGCCTTCTCGCCATCTGCTGCGGCGGTTCCGCCCTCGCCGCCCGGTTGGCACGCGGCGACACCGACCAAGGCCATTGCGCTGACACCCATCAAGGTCCACATGCGGGGCTTGAACTCAATCATATCTACTTCCTTGCTGCGAAAATCACTGTTTTGTGAGTGTGGCCGAGGCTAGATGAAAATGCAAGTCGTTTGCAGGTAGGGTGCTGATGTTAATTACGATCGACCAGATACTGGGAACTGAAGACCTTGAGCGCGTCCATGCGGAGGTAGAGGCGCTCGTCTTTATCGATGGCAAAGCCACGGCCGGTGCGCTGGCCAAGACGGTCAAAAACAACCAGCAGGCCAGCGGGGCGGCGGCCGACGCTGTGATCGAATTTGTTCAGCGCGCGATTGAGCGTCACGATGTGTTTCAAGCCGCTGCGCAAGTGAAGACCTATGGGCCGATCCTGATCTCGCGCTATCAACCCGGCATGGCGTACGGCCTGCATGTCGACAATGCCTATATGAATGGCGTTCGCTCTGACCTGTCCTTCACCCTCTTCCTGTCCGAGCCCGATAGCTATGATGGTGGTGCCTTGTGTGTTGAGCAGGCTGCTGGTCGCCAATCGATCAAATTGCCTGCAGGCAGCCTCGTGCTCTATCCCTCCACCAGCTTGCATGAAGTAGAGCTTGTCACGCGCGGGGAACGCTTGGCCGTGGTTGGTTGGATTGAGAGCCGGGTCTTGTCCGCCGAAGGCCGCGAAGCTCTGTTTGATTTGGCCCAAGTTCGCGCCAGCCTCGCCCACATTCCCGAGGTTGATCCGATGGTGCGCCTGACGCTACAGAAGGCCGAAGCCAATCTGATACGCCTGTTGAGCCGATCCTAATCCCATGAATGCCGCTGACCTGTTTTATAATTTCCCCCGCAAGATTGATCTGGGGCTTGCCCGCGTTGCAGCGGCTTTGGAGGCTTTGGGCCGCCCGCAAGATTTGATCCCGCCAGTCATTCATGTCGCGGGCACCAATGGCAAAGGCTCGACGGTCGCGTTTTTGCGGGCGATGGCCGAGGCAGCGGGCCTTTCAGTGCATGCTTATACCTCGCCGCATCTGGTCTCGATCCACGAGCGCTGGCGGGTCGCAGGGCGCTTCATCGAGGAAGAGGCGCTCTTGGAGATTGGTCACCGGATCCAAGCCTTGAGCAATCAAATCCCGCTGACGGTTTTTGAAGCCGAAACAGTCGCAGCCTTTGTCGCCTTCAGCGAGACCATGGCGGATCTGACTTTGCTGGAAGTCGGCCTAGGTGGCCGATTAGATGCCACCAATATCGTCACCAAGCCAAAGCTGACCATAATCACCCCGGTTGATTTCGACCATAAGGAGATGCTGGGCGACACCTTGGCCAAGATTGCTGGCGAGAAGGCCGGCATCTTAAAGCCGCACATCCCGTGCGTTGTCTCCCGCCAAGCCGATGAAGCTTTAGCCGTGATTGAGCGTCGTGCTGAAGCCTTGGGCGCGCCGCTCGTGGTGTTTGGCCGCGACTGGGATTGCTATGCCGAGCGCGGGCGACTGATTGTGCAAACTCAAGACCGCTTGCTGGACTTGCCTTTGCCGGGCCTTGCCGGTCACCACCAGCAGGAGAATGCCGGTGCAGCCGTCGTGGCCATGACGCTTTATGGCTTGGATGAAGCTACCATCGCCACGGGCGTGCAGAACGTCAGCTGGCCTGCTCGGATGCAGCGCCTGCAGGCCGGGCCTTTTGCAGACATGGCGACCGGAGCAGGGGCAGAATTATGGCTTGATGGCGGACATAACCCCCATGGTGCAGCGGCGGCGGCATCCTATATCGCGAACCTGCAAGCCAAGGACCCGCGCCGCTTCGTGCTGATCACCGGCCAATTGGCCACCAAAGACCCGACGGGCTTTTTTGAGGCCTTTCAAGCGTTGAAGCCAGAAGTCATCACGGTTCCGATCCGCACCTCGGATGCAGGGCGTGCGCCCGCCGAATTGGCAGAGCTGGCACGCGCAATGGGCTTTGACGCCAAGCCTGCAGATACGCCACTAGAAGGGTTAAAGCTTGCCTTGGCGCAGACCGGCGGGCCTGCGCGCGTGCTCATCTGCGGCTCGCTCTATCTGGCAGGCGATGTCTTGGCTGAGGGTCCGCCCCTTAATTGATCCGCCACGCCGCCACGCCTGCTGCGGGCAAGTCTGGCCCACCGATGACGTAATCCAGACTGTCAGCACCGAGGATATGGTCACATAAGTCTAAGGGCTCGGCTTCATAATTGATCGCGAACATAAACGCGCCCCGTTGGCGCAAGCGCAATCCGTCCGGCAGGCTTAAGGTGGCAAGGCCCAGCGCTTCGCACCGCCGCCTCAGCACAGCGTCCAATAGTTCTGCCTCCGGCCAGCAGGCCAGATAGTCGACCTTGTCTGTCTGATACCAAATGCCATGACCGCTGGCCGTATAGGCTTCGGGCACAAGGTCTGATTGGATATGTTCCAGCCAGCGCGTCACTTTATAGGGGCCAGCTTGTTCGACATGGCCCGGACGCAGGCTTTCCACGCGACCAACCACCAGCGGGATCAGCTCTTGCGCCAGACCCGGCGCAAGATTGGCGGGGATTTGGAAATCATCGGTCTTCGACCCCGTCCGTGGACCGAGCACGCAAACGGCTCCACTGGCTTTGATCTTCGCGCTCAGTCCCTCTGGCCAGAAAATCTGCAAGGGACAGAGGATCAGTTGATAGCCGCTTAATTCGGCGCTTGGATGCACCACATCAACCGATAGGCCCAAGCGGCGCGCGGCGCTATAAAAGTGGATCAGAAGTTCAAGGCCACGATAATCCTTGCCTTGCGGCTGGATTTGACTGGCCCAAATGGCCTCATAATCAAACAAAAGCGCGACGGGGGCTTTCGTCGTTGTAGCCCCGGCGACGGCTGCAAGTTCAGCAGCGACTTGACGGGCTTCACCTGCCGCTTCGGCTTCCACGCTGTCGGGTCGCAACAGGCCCGCATGCATTTGTTCTTGCGCGAACGGCGCTTGTCGCCAGCGGAAATAAGAGACGCATTCAGCACCATGGGCCAAAGCCTCCCAAGTCCAAGCGCGCACCATGCCGGGCAAAGGGGCCGGGTTCCAAGGCGCCCAATTCACAGGCCCCGGTTGTTGCTCAATCACCTGCCAGCGACCGCGACCAACCCCGCGATAGAGGTCGTGGTGAAAAGCGGTAAAGTCTGGATGGCCTTGGCGCAGAAAGCGTTCCTTGGTCGCCTCGGGCCACCAAGCCTGTTCCAGAAAACCTAAAGGATAGGAATCCCAAGCAGCGACATCGAGCTGCTCACCCAATTTGAAATGATCAAAGGCGGTGAACATGCCCATATAATTGTGCAGTACGTCACGACCCGGGCTGTGGGCACGCAAAATGTCGGTTTGTACGCGGTCAAAGGCTGCCACTTCATCACTGGCAAAGCGTGCCCAGTCTTGGCGATGGGCGGGATTGGCTTCGGTGACGGTCTCGACGGGGGGGTCGATCTCGTCAAAGCTGCGATATTCCATGCTCCAGAACACATTTCCCCAAGCGGTATTGAGCGCGTCGATTTGGCTATATTTCGCGGCAAGCCACGTCCGAAAGCCTGCTCGGGCGGCGTTGGAATAAGAGATAATCGTGTCGTGACAGCCATATTCATTGTCGGTCTGCCACGCGGCAATTGCTGGGTGATTGCCATAGCGCCGGGCCAACACCTCCACAATCCGGGCACATTCGGCGCGATACGTCAGGCTCGAGAAACAATAATGACGGCGAGAGCCGAAATGGCGCGGCCTGCCATGCGCGTCCACGGCCAAAACATCTGGATGGGCGTCAATTAGCCATTTGGGTGGCGTTGCGGTCGGTGTGCCCAAAACAATGTGCAAGCCAGCTTGATGCAAGGTCTCAATCGCCCGATCCAGCCAGCCCCACTCGAAGATACCCGGCGAAGGCTCAATGCGGCTCCATGCGAATTCGCCGATCCGCACTTGGCGGATACCAATCTCGGCCATGCGCTTGGCATCTTCGGCCCACATAGCTTCCGGCCAATGTTCAGGATAATAGCAAACGCCCAACTTCATGTCCGTGTCCCATCTTGGCAGCGCGCCGAAATAAACCTAGCGGTGTTCCTATGACGAACCCATCACAGTCCCAGATCGCACTCGCACGCTTTAAGGATGCTTTTAGCGGCACGCCAAGGCTTTTTCGTGCGCCGGGGCGGATCAATATCATTGGCGAGCATGTGGATTATGCGGGCGGCAAGGTCATGCCCGCCGCAATCGACTTCGCCTGTTGGGTGGCGGCCCGCCCGAATGGGCTAGACGTTCTCAGGGTCAGCAGTGATTTGGGCCAAAGCGAGCTGTCGTTGGACCAGTTCACCAAACAGGGCGACTGGCGCGATTATGTCGCGGGGGTCGCGTTTGCACTCCGCGATGCGGGCCATGCGGTGCAGGGCTATGATCTCGCCATTGCCTCTGACGTGCCAATGGGGGCGGGCGTTTCATCCTCTGCCGCCCTCGAAGTCGCAGTCGGTCTGGCGCTCAGTGGCGGGGCTGTGACGGGGAAAGACCTCGCACTGATCGCCCAAGCAGCAGAAAACACCTATGTCGGCATGGCGTGCGGCATTATGGACCAATTCGCGAGCGCCTGCGGCGTGGAAGGCCATGCCTTGATGCTGGATTGCGCGACCTTGGCCTATCAGCCCATCCCACTACCTGCCACGGCTTGCTTTTTGATCATTGATTCAGGGGTGAAGCACCAGCACACCAGTGGCGGCTATGCCAGTCGACGCGCCGATTGTGAAGCGGCGGCAGCCATTTTGGACTTGACTTTATTGGCTGAGGTGACAGATCTCGCCGCACTCGACCATTTGAGCGGCAACCCGCTAAAGCGCGCGCGCCATGTGCTGACCGAGATCGACCGCACCCAACGGGCCGAAATCGCCTTGGTGCAAGGTGATTTGATGGAACTTGGTCGCCTTCTCAACGCCAGCCATGCCAGTCTGTCGGCTGATATGGAAGTCTCAACGCCTGAAGTGGATCGCTTGACGGCTTTGGCCCAAGCCACCGAAGGCGTTTATGGTGCGCGCATGATGGGTGGCGGCTTTGGCGGCTCCATCATCGCTTTGGTTGACCCCGATTTGGCCGCTGCGGCACTGGAAGCCATTCTGGAAACCTATTCCGCCTATCTGGGCCAACGGCCCGGGGCCTTTGTGGTGCGGGCAGCGGCTGGTGCAGGGGAAGTGGTATGACCGACCAAAAGCCGCATCGGCGGCAGAATTTGCTGACAGGCGAATGGGTGCTGGTCTCCCCCCATCGGATGGGTCGGCCGTGGCAGGGCGAGACGGGGGTAAGCGCACCCTCCGCCGCTTTGGCCTATGATCCGGCTTGTTATCTCTGCGCCGGCAATACGCGCGTCGGCGGGGTGGTCAATCCCGCCTATGAGGGTGTGTGGGTATTCGATAACGACTTCCCCGCACTCTTGGCACCAGATGGCGAGGCTGGCCCGCCCGCCGATTCCGTCCTGGTGGCAGAGCCTGAGACCGGCGTTTGCCGCGTCATTTGCTATACGCCGGATCATTCCAAAACCATGGCCAGCATGACGCAGGCCGAGATTGCCTCCGTCGTGCACGTCTGGACGGCGCAATGGCAAGAATTATCGGCCCGTCCGGACTTGGCCTCCGTCACCATCTTTGAGAACCGAGGCGCGATGATGGGGGCCAGCAACCCCCATCCCCATGGTCAGATTTGGGCGACCTCTAGCGTTCCAAACGAACTCGCGATTGAGGTCGAACGGCAGGCCGCTTGGTTCGAAAAGAACGGTTCGCCTCTTTTGATAGATTATTTGGAACGTGAGCTGGCAGACGGCAGCCGCATCCTGTGTGCCAATGCCCATTTCGTTGCTTTGGTGCCGTTTTGGGCAGCTTGGCCATTTGAGACCTTAGTTTTGCCCCGTCGCGCAGTTGCGGCCTTGGATGACTTGAGCGCTGAGGAACAAGGGGATCTGGCGGACATTCTGCGGCGCTTGACCGCCAGCTTTGACCGCCTGTTTGCCGCGCCTTTCCCTTACACAATGGGCTTGCACCAACGCCCGACACAAAGCCCTGCACCGGGCTTTGTGTTCCACATGCATTTCTACCCGCCGCTTTTACGCTCTGCCACGGTGCGCAAATTCATGGTGGGCTTCGAAATGCTGGCCATGGCCCAGCGCGACCTCACGCCGGAGGCCGCCGCTGAGCGCTTACGGGCTGTTTTGGTCGACTAAGCGCTTGCCAAAGCAGCTTCGGCGTCCAAGGGCTCTGCCAAGCGGGTTAGCATTTCCTTTGGCACGACCTGCCAGACATGACCGATTTCATTGGCCAAATCATCCAAGATCCGCCGCCCTAAGGGCGAGCCAGTGGCTTGGACATGGCGTTCCAGCAAGCCGGTGAATTGGCTTTCCCAATGCGGGCTACCGATGCGACGCCAAACGACGCTGTCGGGATTGATCAGCTTGGGCAAACGGTTGGCTGGGTCCCAGACGAAGGCCATACCGCCCGTCATACCCGCCGCGAAATTGTCGCCAACGGGCCCTAGCGAAATCACGAGGCCTCCCGTCATATATTCGCAGCCATTGGCCTCCATGCCTTCCACGACAGCCGACGCACCAGAGTTGCGCACGGCAAACCGCTCGCCCGCTTGGCCAGACGCCAACAGCGTGCCGGAAGTTGCGCCGTAGAGGCACGTATTGCCGATGATGGCGTTTTCTTCGGGTTTCAGGCCAGAGCCTGAAGGTGGGCGCAACACAATCGTCGCACCTGATAGGCCTTTGCCGACATAATCATTGGCGTCGCCCACCACGTCCAAGGTCAGGCCTTGGACGCCAAAGGCACCCAAGGATTGCCCGCACGACCCTTCAAGGCGGACCGTTAAGCGGCCTTCGGGCAGTGCGGCCATGCCAAACTTGCGCACGATGGCGCTGGAAGAACGTGTGCCAATGGCGCGCTGTACGTTACGCACGCCGTAAGCCAGTTGCATCTTTTCGCCGCGCTCAAAGAAGGGAGCCGCATCGCGCAGGATTTGTGCGTCGAGCGTGTCGGGCACTTCAACGCGCGGCTTATCAGTGCCAAAGCGGGTTGGCTTGGCCCCTTCGACGCGCACCAGCAGCGGGTTCAAGTCGAGGTCGTCGAGATTAGCAGCCCCGCGGCTGACTTGGCGCAACAGGTCGGTGCGGCCTACCACTTCGTTCAAAGTCTTAAAGCCGAGGCTGGCGAGGATTTCGCGCACATCTTCGGCGATGAAACTCATCAGATTGACGACTTTCTCCGGCGTGCCCGTGAAGCGCTTGCGCAGCGCTTCATCTTGCACGCACACGCCCACGGGGCAGGTGTTGGAATGGCACTGGCGTACCATGATACAGCCCATGGCGACCAGAGAAGCCGTCCCGATACCAAATTCTTCTGCGCCCAACATGGCAGCCATCACAATATCCCGGCCCGTCCGCAGGCCACCATCGGTACGCAGCACCACGTGGTCACGTAGATTGTTGAGTGTCAGGACTTGATGGGCTTCGGCGAGACCCAATTCCCACGGAATGCCAGCAAATTTGATCGAGGTTTGAGGTGATGCCCCCGTACCACCGACATTGCCCGCAATCAGAATGATGTCGGCTTTGGCTTTCGCAACACCAGCGGCCACCGCACCAATACCCGATTGGGCAACGAGCTTCACGCAGACTTTGGCTTCAGGATTGATCTGCTTGAGATCATAGATCAGCTGGGCCAGATCTTCGATTGAATAGATGTCATGGTGTGGCGGTGGGCTGATCAAGGTTACGCCGGGTGTGGCATGACGCAGGCGCGCGATCATTTCGGTGACTTTAAAGCCGGGCAATTGCCCGCCTTCGCCGGGCTTGGCCCCTTGCGCGACTTTGATCTCAATTTCGCGGCATTGGTTCAGATATTCCGCCGTCACGCCAAAGCGGCCAGACGCGACCTGCTTCACCGCGCTGTTGGGATTATCGCCGTTGGGCAGAGGCTTATAGCGCTCACGGTCTTCCCCGCCTTCACCGGAAACGGACTTTGCGCCAATGCGGTTCATCGCCACGTTCAGGGTACCATGTGCTTCTGGGCTTAAAGCACCCAAGGACATGCCGGGCGTATTGAAGCGCTTGCGGATTTCATTCAGGCTCTCAACTTCTTCCAAAGCCACCGCTTTGCTGGTGGATTGGAAGTCCAACAGGTCGCGCAATTGGATGGGTGCGCGACCACTGAGCAGGCCGACATATTTCTGATAAGCCGCATAAGAGCCCGTGTTACAGGCGGTTTGCAGCTGATGGATTTGTGCGGCCTCAAGCGCGTGTGGCTCACCCGAGGCGCGTGCCTTGTAGAGCCCACCGATGGGAAGGCTAACCACGGCCTCTTCCCACGCTTTGGCATGGATTGCTTGAGCCTTCAGCGCAATACCCTGCAGACCGATGCCGGAAATGCGCGAGCTCATGCCGGGGAAGAAATCCGCCACCAAAGCGCGGGACAGGCCAAGGGCTTCGAAATTATAGCCGCCGCGATAGGACGAAATGACCGAAATCCCCATTTTAGAGAGGATTTTCAGAAGGCCCGCTTCTACCGCCTTTTTGTAATTCACCACGGCTTGGTTGAGCGTGAGCGTGCCCAACAGACCGCGCGCATGACGATCCGCAATCGCCTCTTGCGCCAGATAGGCGTTTACGCAAGTCGCGCCGACGCCAACCAGAACGGCGAAATAATGGGTGTCGACGCATTCCGCCGCACGCACCGTGATGGAGCAATACGACCGCAAGCCCTTGGCAACCAAATGCGCATGTACGCCGCCTGTGGCCAAGATCATCGGTGCGGCGATCCGGCCGGGGCCTTGATGCTCATCACTCAACACCAATTGGCTTTGACCCGCGCGGACGGCATCTTCGGCTTGCGCCTTGATCCGGTCTAACGCTTCGCGCAAGGCAGCTCCGGCGAGGTCTGGGTCCTCTGGCATCTCATAACTGCAGTCGATAAAGGCCACACCTGCGCCCAACATCGCGACCATGCGGTCATACATGCCGGTGGTCAGGGCGGGACTATCCAGCACGAACACGTCCTGCTGGGTTTCCTCATGGGCTAGGATATTGCCGAGGTTTTTAAAGCGCGTTTTCAGGCTCATCACCCGCTCTTCACGAAGCGGGTCGATTGGAGGGTTGGTGACTTGGCTGAAGTTCTGCTTGAAGAAGTGCGACAAAGGCCGATAGCGCGAGGAAAGCACGGCCAGCGGGGAATCGTCACCCATCGAGCCCAAAGCCTCTTTGCCCTCTTCCGCCATGGGGGCGAGGACGACTTCCAATTCTTCCAAGGTCAAGCCGGCAGCGACTTGGCGGCGCAGCAATTCTTGGCGCGAATAGAGCTTAGGCTCTGGTCCCGGTCCGATGCGGGCCTCCAAATTCACGACGTTGGAGTTCCACTTCACATAAGGGTGGGCGCTGGCCAATTTGTCGATGATCGCCTCATGGGTATAGAGCTTGCCCTTTTCCATATCGACGGCAAGCATTTCACCCCGACCAACACGGCCCTTCTTGGTGATGACGCGACCATCGAGCGGGCACATGCCGGTTTCAGAGCCGACGGCCAGAATGCCGTCCTGCGTCACCGAATAGCGCATGGGGCGCAGACCATTGCGGTCCATCCCGGCCACGGCCCAACGACCGTCATAAATCGCTAGAGCGGCAGGCCCATCCCAAGGCTCCATCACCGCGTTGCAATAGGCATAAAGCGCCATGTGGCTTGGCTTCATGATGTTTTCTTGCTTGGCCCAAGCCTCTGGCACCAAGAGTGCCTTGGCCATGGGGGCAGAGCGGCCCGCGCGAACGAGGACTTCGCACACATTGTCGAGCGCTGCGGAGTCCGACCCGCCAGCTTGCACGATGGGCTTTACGTCTTCCTGATAATCGCCAAAGGCTTCAGACGCCATCGGGATCTCATGGCTCTTCATCCAATTGATATTGCCTTTGACGGTGTTGATCTCGCCATTATGGGCCAACATTCGGAAAGGTTGTGCCAAGTGCCATTGCGGGAAGGTATTGGTCGAATAGCGTTGGTGATAAATTGCCACCGCCGACACAAACTTCTCATTCTGCAAGTCTGGGAAGAAAGTATCGATGCTTT
Organism: Hyphomonadaceae bacterium UKL13-1; assembly: GCA_001602435.1. GTDB lineage: Bacteria > Pseudomonadota > Alphaproteobacteria > Caulobacterales > Aquidulcibacteraceae > Aquidulcibacter. Next base: position 3,452,278 of record CP012156.1, on the reverse strand, counting down.
CGGCCAAGAACATGCCCTTATAAATGACCGACTTGGACGAGAAGGAGCAGACATAAAAGCCCGAAACGCTCGATGCCAAGGCACGCTTTTCAATGCGGCGACGGCAGATGAACAAGGTGCGTTCCAGCTCTTCCGCACTGCGACCCCGTGGGTCGTAGAAGAGGATTTGCTCAATCTCAGGCCGGGTCGCATTGGCCTTTTCGCCGATGACCGAGATATCGACTGGCACTTGCCGCCAGCCATAGATGTAAAAACCGAAGTTCAGGATTTCGCGCTCAACAATCGTTCGCGCGGTTTCTTGCGCGCCAAAATCGGTGCGCGGCAAGAAGATCATGCCCACGCAGATTGGATCGTCGGTGGGGCTGTGCCCTGTGCGTGCGACTTGCTCACGGAAGAAATCTTGCGGCACGTCGACGCGCACGCCTGCGCCATCGCCCGTCTTGCCATCGGCATCCACAGCACCGCGATGCCAGACGTTCTTCAACGCCTTTAGCGCCATCGCCACAATGTCGCGACGGGGCTTGCCATCGAGGGCGCAGACAAGGCCTACCCCGCAAGAATCCTTTTCATCCTCAGGATTATAGGCGTTTCCATCGGTCAGGATCTGCCGGTTCTTGAGATAGAGGTCGATTTCGCTAGAGCCGCTGGGCGGGAAAGAAGTGATCATGATCTGGTGCCTTTGGCGGGCCGAAGCCCTCTCGTTATCTGCAAGGTAAAGGGCGGCTTATTGCGCCGCGAATTTGGCTGCGGTGGCGCGCATCCGGGCCTGTTTGCGCATGGCCGTATGCATGTGCTCAGCGGCCTCACGGCCATCCTTAATCGCCCAAACAACCAAAGAGGCCCCGCGAACAATATCGCCTGCCGCAAACACGTTCGGGATGGAGGTTTCGCCCGTGATCGCATCTGCGCGAATGGTGCCCCAACGGCTGACCTTCAGGGCAGGCTCGTCAAACAGGGTCTGAACATTTTCAGGGTCAAAGCCTAAAGCCTTAATGACCAGATCGGCGGGCACATCAAATTCGCCACCCGCCACTTCTTCAGGGCTTTGACGGCCTGAAGCGTCTGCTTCGCCCAAGCGCATGCGGGCTGCCAGAACCGAGGTGACACCGGCTTCGTTGGAGTGCACCGCCTTGGGTGCCGCCAACCACTCAAACATCACGCCTTCATCTTCGGCATTGCTGACCTCGCGTGCACTGCCCGGCATATTGGCGCGGTCGCGACGATAGAGGCAGGTGACTTTCGCCGCGCCCTGACGGATTGCGGTGCGGACGCAATCCATGGCCGTGTCGCCGCCACCGATGACGACGACGCGTTTGCCAGCGGCATTGAGCGCGCCACTATCAAAGTCAGCGACCTGATCGCCAAGGCCCGTCCGATTAGAAGCGGTCAAATAATCCAACGCCTCGACTACACCTGCACCGCTAGAGCCGGGGCAAGGCAAGGCGCGCGCTTTATAAACGCCAATGGCGATCAGCACGCTGTCGTGGGTCGCCCGCAAATCAGCCAAGGTCCTATCGCGACCCACTTCATAATTGAGCACGAATTTTACGCCCGAAGCCTTCAAATGCTCCACCCGGCGGGTCACCACATCCTTTTCCAGCTTGAAGCCGGGGATGCCATACATCAGAAGGCCGCCCGCGCGGTCATAGCGGTCATAGATGGTGACTTGATAGCCCTTATTGCGCAGGGCTTCAGCTGCCGCCATCCCGCCAGGGCCAGCACCGATGATACCAACATGCTCAGCCAATTCCTTCGGCGGCACAATCGGCTCTATCCAGCCATTTTCCCAAGCGGTCTCGGTGATATAGCGTTCCACCGCGCCAATGGTGACGGAGCCATGGCCAGACTGTTCGATCACGCACGAACCTTCGCACAAACGGTCTTGCGGGCAGATGCGGCCACAGATTTCCGGCATGCTATTGGTGGCGGAGGACAGCGCATAGGCTTCTTCCAAGCGACCTTCCGCCGTCATTTTCAGCCAGTCGGGGATATTATTCTGCAGCGGGCAACCCGATTGGCAGAAAGGCACACCGCATTGTGAACAGCGCGAAGCCTGCTCATTGGCCTTTTGGGTGATGAACTCCCCATAAATCTCATGAAAATCGGCCGTGCGCGTCGAAGCGGGACGCTTCTCAGGCGTTTGAGGGTCGATGCTGACGAATTTGAGGAGCCGTTCGGCCATGATGTTCTCGCAATTCCAAAGATCACAGGCACAATCGTCGCGCCATGCGAAGGTCCGATACAGACAAACCCGCCCTTTGCCAAGGCAAAACTGCACAATTAGGTATTTTTTGTTACCTATTAAAACGGAGAAGCTTCAGATGCCCGCCATGTGGTCGCGAAGTGGTGAAGAAGTACGCGGCGTTATTGGTAACATATCATACCTATTTCACCGATGTAAGCTTGGCTGGTTTTGCGCGCCAAGCCATGCCATGAGGCCCGCAATCAAGCTTACGTTTGAATGGATGTCATGAGCGAGTATTTCGTAGCCATTTTGTTGGGCATCATCGAAGGCCTGACAGAGTTTTTGCCGATCTCTTCGACCGGTCATTTGATTCTGGCTGACCAATTTCTGCCCGGAGCCGTCCCGGACACGTTCGAGACCATGATCCAGCTGGGTGCTGTCCTTGCCGTGGTCGTCCTTTATTTTGAAAAGCTTTGGGGTGCTTTCATCACCCTGCCTTCGAGTCCTGCGTCGCGCCAATTCGCCGCAGCCGTCATTCTGGCCTTCTTCCCTTCCATGTTGCTCGGCGCTTTATTGCACGACTTTATCAAGGGCGTTTTGTTTAGCCCGGTGGTCGTATCGGTCACTTTGGTCGTGGGTGGCATCCTGATCCTGCTGGCCGAGCGGTTCCGCCCCCAGCCGCAAGTCCTCGATGTGGATGATATTTCAGTCGGGATGGGTCTGAAGATTGGCCTTTGCCAATGTTTGGCATTGATCCCCGGCATGTCCCGCTCTGGTGCCACCATTATTGGCGCGATGATGTTGGGCGTGGACCGCAAACCCGCCGCTGAGTTCAGCTTCTTCTTGTCCATCCCCACGATGGTGGGCGTGTTTGCCTATGAAGGTTGGAGCAATCGCGAAGCCTTGCTGGCGCAAGGCGGGCAAGACCTGATTCTCGTCGCCATTGGCTTCTTGGTTGCCTTCATCACCGCGATCTTTGTGATCAAGCTGTTTATCGGCATTGTGCAGCGCATGGGCTTTGCGCCCTTTGCCTATTACCGCATCGTGGTAGGCCTGTTGATGCTTGGGATTTTCTGGCCGCTTTAGTCAGGCTACGCTTTAAAGTGATCCGCAATCGCGCCGACTAAGCGCGCCGCAATCTGTGCCTTTGGCGCTTCGGGCCAGCTTTGATGACCATCTGCGGTGACCAGCATGATCTGGTTGCTCTCCCCGCCCATGACATCGCCCGAGACGTCGTTGGCCACGACCCAGTCGCAGCCCTTTTTAGCGCGCTTGGCACTGGCATAGGCCAAAACATCATGGGTTTCCGCCGCAAAGCCGATAACCAGCTCTGGCCTGTTCGGTCCGGCCTGCGCGATGGTCGCCAGAATATCGGGGTTTTCAACCAAATTCATCGCGGGCGCTTTCGCGTCACCCTTAAGCTTCAGCTTCACGTCTGCCTTGGTCTCAGGTCGCCAGTCGGCAACGGCCGCGACGGCGATAAAAATGTCGGCGGGCAAGGCGGTTTGGCAGGCAGCCAACATCTCACGCGCACTTTCAATCCGCGCCATGGTCACACCCGGCACATCGTTTAAAGCCGTAGGGCCCGACACCAAGGTCACCTCCGCGCCAGCTTCAGCGAGTGCTTGGGCAATGGCATAGCCTTGTTTGCCGGAAGATCGGTTGGACAGGAACCGGATGGGGTCGAGCGCCTCAAGCGTCGGTCCCGCTGTCACAATCGCGCGCTTGCCCTTTAAGGGTTTTTCCGCCGATGCCTTCTGCCAAAAAGCCTCAACGCCTGCGGCAATGGCTTCAGGCTCAGCCATGCGACCCAGCCCATATTCACCGCACGCCATCGCCCCTTCATCGGGGCCGATGAAATGAACGCCGTCAGCGCGCAAGGTCGCCAGATTGCGCTGCACGGCGGGATGGTCCCACATGCGCACATTCATGGCGGGTGCCATCAAAACAGGCTTGTCCGTCGCCAACAGTGCCGTTGAGGCCAGATCATTGGCCAAACCATTGGCCACTTTGCCGATGAGATCGGCTGTCGCTGGGGCCACGAGGACGAGGTCCGCACTGCGCGAGAGTTCGATATGGCCCATTTTGGCTTCATGGGTCAGGTTGAACAATGCCTGATGCACGTCATCCTTGGTCAGGCTGGCCAAGGTCAGCGGCGTCACAAACTGGCTACCCGCTTGCGTCAAAATAACCCGACAGCCGATGCCGCGCTTCTCCAGCGCCCGCACCAGTTCGGGGGTCTTATAGGCAGAGATCCCTCCACCCACGATTAAGAGGACGCGCTTCAAGCTCATACCCGCCATTTAGACCATAAAAACTTGTACCAAAAGCTAAATTCGCAAAGGCACAGCGGTGGTAAATTTGATCGTCTCCATCGCAAAGCTCGAACTTACGTCGCTGAGCTTCGCGCTGCGGATCAGTTTCTTATAGACGCGGTCGTAATCGGCAATGGAAGCGACCAAGAGTTTGAGCAGATAATCGGTATCCCCACTCATACGGTAAAACTCCACCACTTCCGGGATGGCCGAGACAGAGCGGGCAAAGTTCTCTAGCCATTCATCGGAATGGTCGGAGGTCTTGATAGCGACAAAGACCGTCATACCCAGTCCCACCGCCTCTGGATCGATCAAGGCAACCCGCTTGGCGATGATGCCCGCCTCTTCCATCCGCCGGATACGCCGCCAAGCGGTGTTGGCAGACATAGCGGTGCGCGACGATAATTCCTCCAAAGATACAGAGGCATCGGTTTGAAGTATGGACAAAAGCTTAATGTCCGCTTCGTCAATTTTTTGATTTTCTGGCTTCATGATCGAAGAAATATACCAAAGCCGTGCTGATACTCAATAAGAAAGTGAAAATTTACCATAGAATCTGTGAGAACCTTTGTCTGCAAATGGGGAGACAGCAGCTATGTTCAAAAAATTATTTGTCGAGCATCCAGAGAGCGTCGGCGAAAGCTATTTTGAACATTTAGGTGTGGCCTTTAGTTTCGGCTTCCAAATGTTGGGTGCGGCCTTCGCCTGCATCATTCACGGCCTGATCCCCGGCCTGTTTAAGTCCACTGGCAGCCAGACCATTTGTTGTCTGCACGACCGGATGGTCCTGCACCGCAATACCAAGCATGCCGCTGCACCGAGCCCAATTGCACAGTCTGGTGAAACAGCCCTAAGCTGAATGTGTCGGCGCGTTGGGTAAGCGCGCCTGATTGTGGGGCCACATGTTTAAATCGCTGACAAAGTTTGGCCCCGGTGTTGGTTTGGGTCTCTTTCTAGCTGCCATTGCTTATTTCCCGACCCAGGGCACGCGCGTTCCCACCCTGTTGATTGCGCTGCTGCTCGGCATGTTGGCCGCTATTGTCTTGACCAAGCCCACCTTCAAGCCCGGCAATGATTTATTGGCCAAGCCCCTGTTGCGGGTTGGGGTCGCCTTGATGGGTTTCCGCATCACGATTTCAGACTTGCAAGCCTTAGGCTGGCAACCCGCCGTGATCGCGGTCTCAGCTGCCTTTGGCACACTTTGCTTGGGCTATCTGGCAGGGCGGGCTTTGAAACTGCCCCGCGCCACTGCCTTCTTGACGGCGACTTCGGTTGCCATCTGTGGGGCGTCGGCGGCTTTGGCGATTGCAACCGTCTTGGCGCGCCGCCCCAATTCGAATGTTGAGCGTGACGTGGTGGCGACCGTGGCCAGCATCACCATCATCGGCACCATCGCTGTGGTCGCCTATCCCGCACTTTGTCACTTCTTCAACATCCCCATGATCCCCTCGGCGGTGTTTCTGGGTGCCTCCATCCACGAAGTTGCGCAAGTTGTGGCGGCGTCGGACGTCTATGGTGAAGCCGCCACGCCTGCAGCCACGACGGTGAAAATGATCCGCGTCGCCATGATGCCGGTCGTGATCTTTGGCCTGTTGATGATCTTGTCCTGGCGCGACCGCAAAGAGGGCGATCAGGAAGAAAATGAAGCCACCGTGCCGGTGTTTCTATTGGGCTTTGTCGCCGCGATTGTGGTCGCCAATACGGGCTGGCTGACGCCTGAAGGCATTGCGGCTTTGACCAAATTGTCCAGCGTCTGCTTGATCGTTTCCATGGTCGCCTTGGGGGCGAACACGTCGATCAAGGGTGTGATGCTGTTAGGCCCACGCGCGGTGGGAGCCCTTCTGATCCAGACCGCCATCATCGCCGCCATCTCCGCAGCCGGGGTCGGCCTCATGATGATGGCAAGCTAGCGACTGACCGACATCGAATAGGTGAAATGCTCGCCCGGGTGGATGCTGATGCTCGCTTGATAGATATGACCTGCAGCATCGAAATAGCGCCGTCGGGTGCGAAGGGCCGGATCGCCCGCGTGCTCATGCAAGGTTTTGGCGAGCCCTCGGCTGAGCTTGATGGCGGAAATGTCTTGTTCAATCGTTGCCGCTAGGACCCCAGAATGACGGGCGATATATTCGGCGATGGCATGGGGCCAATCGTCTAAAGCGGCGCGCGGTGGGGCAAGGTCGGCGCGCACACAAATGCTTGTATGGGCCAAGGGCCTGCCACCGGTCGTACGAACCCGCAGGCCATCAATCCCAATCCAGCTCTGCGCTAGGTCAAGGCCCATGGCGGCCAGATCGGCTGGATCGGCTGGGCCATAGCTTAAGATCACCAAGCGTGTATCGCGCGCATATTGGAGAATATCGCCAATCTCGCCCCAGCCCTGCGAGAAAGGACCAATCGGCTTGGCCGCAATCACGACCGAGCCTGCACCCCGCCGTCGCTCAATCAGGCCTTCATCGGTCAAGATGCGCAGGGCGTCACGGGCCGTATGGCGTGAGACTTGGTGCGTCGCGCACAAGTCAGACTCCGTGGGCAGTAAGCTGCCTGTCGGATAATGGCCCGAGGCAATGGCCTTGCGCAGGTCGTCTGCCAAACGGCGGTAGAGGGAGTTTGGCGCACTCATGCTTTAACACCTCTCTGCTGCGACCAAGCAGCCATTAGGTCCGCGCGATGCTGGGGCGCGGCCAGCGAGATAATGGCCTGCGCGCGGGCTTCGGTATCGAGGGGCTCTAGATCGACTGCGCCGTGTTCCGTCACCAAGATAGGTGCATCAGAACGGGCAATGGAGACACTGGGTGTATTAAGCCGCGGCATAATCCGGGTCTCACCTTGCTTGCCAAGGCTTTGCACCATCACAATGGGCTTGCCGCCAGGGCTGAGGCGAGCACCGCGCAAGAAGTCAACCGCGCCGCCAACGCCTGCCAGCGTCCGCGAATCCGCAAATTCGCAATTAATCTGGCCGAACAAATCCACCTCCAGCGCCGCATTGAGGCTGGTAAAGCGCTCAATCGAGCCAAGATGGGCCGCGCCGTGGGTCTCGGCAATCGGGATCAGCTTTAAGCGCGCCTCTTGCGCCATGCGGTCCTGTAAAGCGTGGCTGCCCAGAATGACACCGGCCTTCAAACTTCCCGCATGATCCGCCAAGGCCCCTGCGTCGATCAGAGGCAGAACCCAATCCCCAATCAGGCCGGAGTAAATGGAAAGGCCGCGTCGCTGGGTCAGCCCCGCCATGATCGCGCCGGGCAGCTTCCCAATCCCCGCCTGCAAGGTCGCGCCATCCTCAATCAGGCTGGTCACATGGTGCACCAGAGCGTCCACATCACCAGTTGGAGCTTGGGTCGACAATTCCGCCGGTGGGGCATCGGCCTCCACCCAAGCATCCAGAGCGCTCAGATGCAGCTTCGGCGCGCCCTTCACCAGGGGCAGGCTTGGATTGATCAGGCCTAGCTTGAACATTGTGCGGTCAAAGAAAGCCGGGCTGGCATCGGCCGACAAGGACAGCGAGCAAAAGCCTTCGGCATCAGGGGCGGCGAGATGAAACACCGCTGCCTTAAAGGGCGCTGTCCTGAAAAAGCGCCAAGCAGCCGAATAGTGCGACGGAATAATACGGGTCTGGCCTGTCGCGATGGTCGCGGCAAAATCGGGGCTGGGCAGAAAAACTTCCGCCCGGGCTTTCGGCGAAAGGGCCGCCCAATCCAAACGATTGAGGCCCGGAATGAATAGGCCGCAAAAACTCAACTCGTCGGCCAATCCGGGGTTCGCGCGAAATGCTTCTGCCAAGCCCAAAGGCTCTACCGGCCCCGCTGGGATAAAGACCCGTCCGCCACGTGCCCGTTCTGCCAAAAGCGCTGCTGCCTCTGCGAGAGAGCTAAGCCGCTTAGACTGGGTTATCGGTGTCGAACCATTCGGGGTCTGCACGTTTTTTAGGCCTCGCTCGGCAAAATGGGTCAGAGTGATTGCGCTTCGCGCATAGCATGCTATGTCCCCAATATGTCCGGACAAAGCTCAGAGTCTATACAGACAGGCGCGCCACACACAGCGGCCCAGAAGTTCGCCCAGCATGTGGCCACGACCAGTTTAGCGACCCTGCCGCCGCCCGTAGTGCAAGCGGTGCGCAATTTCACCTTGGACTTAATCGGTGTGGGCATTGCGGGGACGCGCTCTCCCTATGCCACAGGGGTGCGCCAAGCCGCCGCCAAATGGGGCCATGGCGCAGAGGCCAATGTCTTCGCCACGGGGGAGGCTTTACCCGCCCCGCACGCCGCCTTCGTCAATGCGTTTCAGGCCCATGCGCTGGAGTTTGATTGTGTGCATGAAGCGGCGGTGCTGCACCCATTCACCGTTGTAGTCCCGGTCCTTCTCGCTGAAGCGCAACGCACAGGCATGACCGGAGCCCGCTTTACTTCCGCCGCCGCTGTCGGGGTCGATGTCGCCGCAGGCCTAGGCGTGGCAGCCAAATCGCAAATCCGCTTTTTCCGGCCGGCCACCTGTGGCCTGTTTGGTGCGGTGGCTGCCTTGGCCCATGCCCGAGGCCTCACGACCGATCAGACTGCCCACGCTTTTGGCTATGCGCTGGCCTTTGCGTCCGGCACGATGCAGGCCCATGTCGAGGGCACGCCAGCGCTCGCAGCAAGCGTCGCAGGGGCCGCGCGATCTGCCTTTGTGGCCGTCGATTTGGTGGAGGCGGGCCTGCCCGGCCCATTGGGCTCCATCGATGGGCCGTTTGGCTATCTCTCGCTGTTTGAGCTGGAAACCGCCTTAGCGCCCGTGATGGCCAGTCTAGGCAAAGCGTGGCGCTCGGCAGAAGTCAGCTGGAAGCCCTTCCCCAGTGGGCGCGCCTCGCACGGTGGGATCGACATGATCCAGCACTTGGCGCGTTTAGGCCTGACCGCCGATAATCTCGACCGCTTGACCATTTCGGCCCCGCCCTTGATCCATCATCTGGTGGGTCGCCCCATCGCGCCAGCGCCACTGGAAGTCAATTATGCCCGCTTGTGCTTGCCCTATGTGGGCGCGATTGCTTTGACCAAGGGCGATGTGGGTCTAACGGATTTTACGCCCGACCGCCTCAATGATCCGCTCATCCACCAGATCGCCGCCCGCATCGAAGTTGTGGTCAATGACGTAACAGAGGCCTCGGCCTTCGTGCCGCAATCTGCGCGCGCCCGTCTCAAAGATGGACGGGTTCTGGAAGTAAGCATCGAACAACTCTTGGGTACCCCTCAACGCCCGTTGAGCCGGGAAGCCCATCTGGCAAAGTTTCGGGCCTGTTGCGCGTTCGGCTTTGGCCAGGCCAATCCGGTTCTAGAGGCCGCGCTCATTGAGGCCGTGGACCAGCTGACAGAACTCACCGATGTCGGCCTTTTGGGCCGCCTTGCCGCAGGGATCCTATCGTGACGGACTTACACACCAGCTTTGCCCAAAGCGTGGATTATCCAGCGCTTTTGAAAGACCATCCGATTGGCGATGACTTTGTGAAGATGGCCACCACCATCAGTCGCGACCATTTGCGCGCCCATCAAGAGCGCCTGTTTCAAAAGCTGGTGGCGCGCGCCGCCAAGACCCATTTCTATCAGCGCCTGTGGGGCAAGCATGGGATTGAGGCAGGCGACATCAAATCGCTCGACGATCTGCCGAAACTGCCCACCTTCGGCAAGCAAGAGATTGTTGAGAGTATTGCGCTTCATCCGCCTTTTGGGGACTTTGCGGGCCTGGATTCCTATCCCGATGGTGCTCGGCCGCCGATGATTTTTCACACGACCAGTGGCACGACAGGACGGCCTCAGCCGCTATTCTTCGGGGCCAAAACGCGGGAGGTGCAGAACCTCTTGCTCGCGCGCTTGTTCCGCTGGCAGGGTATGCGGCCAAGCGATGTGGTGCATTCGGTCTATGGTCACGGCATGATCAATGGCGGCCATTATATTCGGGAGGCCGTCACCCGCTGGACAAGCGCGACCTTCATGTCGGCGGGTACCGGGATTGAAACGCGCAGTGCAGCGCAAGTGGCTTTGATGCGCGACTTTGGCGCGACCGTCATTTTGGGCTTTACCGACTATATCAAAAAGCTGGCTGAAGTGGCCCGTGCCGAAGGGCTAGAGCCCGGCGTCGATATCCCCATCCGCATGATCTCGGGCCAATTTGGTCGGGAAGATAAGGATGCAGTCTCCGCCCTATGGGGTGGGGCGGCCTGCTATGATTGGTACGGCGTGGGCGATACCGGCATGATCGCGGGCGAAGGGCCAGACCGCGATGGACACTATGTGATGGAAGACGCGCATTGGGTGGAGATTTGCGATCTCGATACCGCCCAACCCGTCCCCGATGGCCAAACAGGCGACCTCATTGTCACCTGTCTGTTCAAGGATGATGTCTATCCAATCATTCGCTTCAACACCCATGATGTCAGCGCATTCCGCACCGACAAAAGCGCCATCGGGGTGCAGTTTAAGCGCATTGAGGGCTTCCTTGGCCGGTCCGACAATATGGTCAAGTTGCGCGGCATCAATGTCTTCCCCCAAGCTGTCGGGCCGATCTTGGCCGAGCTTCCCGCCTTTGCCGGTGAGTGGATTTGTAAAGTCATGCGCGATCGCCAAGGCCGCGATGAGCTTGTGGTCGTGTGCGAAGATCGCGGTGGCAATCCAGAGGCCTATCGTGAGACGTTGAAGCGCAAGCTGGGCATTGAAGCGCAAGTCGAATTGGTGCCACCCGGTGGCACCGCTGCTTTGACCCAGATTGAGTCCAGACAAAAGCCCATTCGCCTGCTAGATCACCGCTGATGGATCATTCGACTTTTCTTGCCGCCAATCAGGCCCTCAAAGCCTTCATCGACTTTGACGATACACCGCCCTTGGGTGATGGACCTTTGGCGGGCCTTCGGCTTGGGGTCAAAGGCAATATTGCCGTAAAAGGCCTCGCCAACACGGCAGGATCAGAGGCGCGTCGACATGCGATTGCAGCGGAAGATGCGCCAGTGGTAGCCACGCTGCGGGCAGCGGGTGCACAGATCGTCGGTACACTGAATATGCATGAAGGCGCCTTGGGTGCCACGACCGATAACAAGGCCTATGGCCGCTGTATCAATCCTTGGCGGCCTAATTTTTCGCCCGGTGGCTCGTCAGGTGGGTCGGGGGCTGCCATTGCGGCGGGGATGGTCGATGCGGCTTTAGGCTCCGACACGATGGGCTCCATCCGTCTGCCCGCGTCCTATTGTGGCGTTTATGGGTGGAAACCTTCGGGCACATTGGTTTCACAAATTGGCGTCGTGCCGCTGTCGACGACTTTGGATCAAGTGGGTCCTTTGGCAAAAGACCCTCAAACCCTCTGGGCGGTTGCGAAAGCCTTGGGGGCACCTGCACCCCTTGCCTCGGTGCAGGGCCTTCGCTTTGCCGTCGCCCGAGACCGTGTAGCCAACCCGCGGCTGGTTCAGCGGGTGTTTGATGCAGCCTGCCAACGCCTCCGCAGTGCGGGCGCGGAAGTGGTCGAAGTCGATCTCGCTTTGGGCTTCTCTGATATCGACGTGGTTTTGGCCAGCCTTTTGGTATGCGAGATTGAAGGCGCACGCGAATGGGCCGCCGAACTATCCGACCCAAAGTCAGGCTTAACAGAAGAATTTCGCGCCATGCTGCTCTATGGCAAAAATTCGCCACAAGCCCGCGTGGATCAGGCCTATGAGACGATCGCTTTGGCTAAAGAGCGCTTGCGCGCCTGTTTGGCTCGCGAGGGATTGGCGGGCATCATCAGCCCGACTGTCTCGCATGTCGCCTTTGACCACGACGTCGGCCCGCCGATAGATCAAGCCTATGCCACCATGTACGCCAATGTCGGTGACCTGCCCGCCATCAGTGCGCCCATGGGCCTGATCGACGGCCTACCCATCGGTTTCCACGCCATGACAGCCCCAGATCGTGAAGACATCGCACTGGGTCTCGCGGGCGTGTTTCCGGCGATGGCGCTGCCAGTGTGGGGCGCTGCTTAAGACCACTTCAGTCCCTTCGCCATTCATGGGGTTTCGGCGCATGCGCCGATGTCCGCCACGGGCGGCGAAGGGGAACGCACAAACTCACTGAGGTCCCCGCTCTTCGCTGACGCTTCGGCGGGGATGACATCGTTCGGGGGAACGGAGCGCGCAACAAAAGTTGCGCTTGTCATCGCGTTTGCATGCGCAACTTTTGTTGCGCGGTCCTTTTGATGGGGTTTCTATCTAGAAGCGTTTTGGTGATCCTTCCGGCCCACCAAACCGCTAACTCAATTGTTCTTGCGACCTCTGGGCAGTCACGTGTCCGTTTTCTCTGAAAACGGATCGCTTAGCGACGCTGCAAAGCTGCGCACTTGACGACCCAGATGTCGCGGGCATGCTCGATGATCTATTTTGGTGGAACGTAGGTTGCACCAAAATAGGTCCAGATCGGCAGCACAAATTCGCCCCGCAACACCCTAAGGCTAAGGCGCGCTCCCCTCTCCCTTTGGGAGAGGGGAGCGCATAGATAAAAACTTATCCCCCACCCATCAAACCCCGCATAACTTAAGGCCATCTCCAACGAGAGGGCGTTGTTGCTGCAGCGGCGACACCGGTTGGGGATTGTAAGCGGGACTAATCGAGGTTGAAGTGGCGACCTCGTGTTTCATTGGGATTAGCTGTCCTGATGCCCGGTGTGCTTGAGCCCGACTGCCGTGTGAAGCCCTTGGTCAAGAACTTAGGCGATGCCTTTGAGACGCCTTGGGGAAGCCTTATGTATTTTTAGAAGCGCAAGCTTCTAGGATGAGGCCTTTACGAACTAGGCGGGGGAAATTTGAACCACCCGTGGCGTCATGAACCACCTAAGCACACAGAACTTTTCAGCCGGGGCGCACGGTTTGCGTCGTATTCCGGGCCAGTCCGTTAATCTGGCCCACCTCATTTGGCGCATACCACGCGCCCCGGCCCCTCACTCAGCCGCACCCCCGGTGGTTTTCCACGCGGGGCTATGGGTGTGGGTGCCTCGAACCGCCCACCCTAACTCAAAAAGGCCACCAAAGCGTCGCGGAAGGCGGGTTCTGCAACGGCGCTCAAATGGTTGCCGGGCACCAGCTGACAGGTGGCATTGCCCAGCGCGGCGGCCAAGGCCATCGGGTCGCCATTGTCGCGGTCTTGATCGCCATTGACGACAAGTACGGGGTTTTTGATTTTCGCCAATTGCTCTGGCGATGTGGAGACTTGGGTGGAGAGGACGCCTAAAGCGGCCTCTGGGCTCATCCCGCGTTGCTTCAGGATTGTTTGAATATAGGCTCCAGCGCGCGCGTCTTTCGCATTTGCGCCATTACGGATGCCGTCTTCAAAATAATCCTTCCGTGTACCGACGGTGGTGATGCCCGCTTCGCCCATCCCGCCTAAAAAGACTTTAGCTGGGCCCGCATGGCCGCGCGCCAAAAGCCGCACCGCCGTGCGCGCGCCCAAGGAATAGCCGATGAGGTCAAAATCCGTGATGCCCAATTGCGCCAGGAGCACTTCTTGATCTTGGGGAAGCGCGTCTTTGGGATAGGCGGCAGGATCCGTCGGTGCGTCCGATTGCCCATGACCGCGCAAGTCTGGCAAGATGATGCGGCGGCCCGTTGCGGCCATCGCAGCGGCCAAGCCGGGCTCAATCCAGTTCAGTTGGGCGCTGGCCAAAAAGCCATGTAAAACCAAAGTCGGCCGACCATTTGGCGAACCAGTCTCAGTCCAAGCCAAATTTAGGCCGTCAAACGTCTTGAAGCGCGCGGTTCTGTAGTCCATGTCCGTCTGATGACCTCATCTCTGCCGCCCCCATTTATTTTTGTCGAAGGCGTTCGCAATTTCCGCGACTTTGGCACCTATCCAACCCAATCCGGCCAGACTGTGCAAGCGGGAAAGCTGTTCCGCTCTGCCAATTATGCGCAAGTGACCGAGGCGGGCCGGGCGAGGTTCCGAGAAACCGGGATTAAATTCGTCGTCGACCTACGTCGCGGGCATGAGCGCGAGATGCAGCCGAGCCAGTTGGGCGGGTTGCCGGTTGAAATTCTGTCGTCGGATTTGGGCGATGGCGATGGGGTGACCCTGCCGCCGCATTTGCAATTCATCCGCGATACCGATCTGACGCATCAAGCCACCCATGACCACATGATGTCATCCTATCGCCGCATCCCGTGGGAGCCCCAACATCTGACGCTGTTCACCGAAACCTTCGACCGATTGGCTGAGGGGAAAGGTCCGGTCGTCATCCATTGCGCGGCAGGCAAAGACCGGACCGGAATCTTGTGCGGCTTGATCCTCTATGCGCTGGGTGTTGATCTGGAGCGGATTGAACATGATTATCTATTGACCAATCACGTCGCCCACGACCCCAATCTCTTGGCCCAATATGCCAAGATGATGGGCAGCCAATTTGATAAGCATATTGACCCAGAGGCTTTGATGCCGATGGTCGGCGTGCATCCGGACTTCCTTGCCGAAGCATGGTCCGAGATGACACGGCGGGATGGCGGACTGGATGGCTATCTCGATCGTCTGGGCGTAGATGCCGCCAAGAAGCGCGCCTTGGCGGACTATTTGCTGACAACCTGATGGGTTAGTTGTTTGCACGCCTGAAAAGTCTGGTTACAGTCGAGCGATGAGCTGGAAACCTGAGATCGAACACCTCCGTGCCCGCGAGGCCCTTGCCGAACAAATGGGCGGGGAAGAGCGCGTGGCCCGTCAATTGGCACAAGGCAAGTCTACTGCCCGTGCGCGGGTGGATGCGCTATTAGACCCCGGCAGCTTTCACGAGATTGGTAAGATTGCTGGCGTGGCGGAATATCACCCCGATGGCTCGCTCAAAAGCTATTTGCCGTCCAATATGGTGACAGGCCGTGGACGGATTGATGGCCGCCCAGTTGGCGTGATCGCCGACGACTTCACCGTGCGCGGTGGAGCGGCGGACGCTGCCATCTGGCAAAAGATGGTGCAGGCCGAAAAATTCGCAGGCGAATATCGCATGCCTTTGATCCGGATGGTGGATGGCACAGGCGGCGGCGGCAGCGTGAAGATGCTGGAAAAAGATCCCCGCACCTACATTCCAGAGACACCTGGCTGGGAAGTTGTGGTCGCCAATATGGGCCAAATCCCGGTGGTCTCCCTCGCCCTTGGCCCCTGTGCGGGACTGGGCGCTGGCCGGGTTGCCGCCAGCCATTATTCGGTGATGGTCAAAGGCCTCAGCCAAGTCTTTGTCGCTGGCCCACCGGTTGCGCGGGCCATTGGCGAGGACATTGATAAGGAAGGCTTGGGCGGCTGGGAAATTCAGGCCCGCAATGGTGTGGTGGATGAGGCGGTCGAGAGTGAAGCCGAGGCCATGGCCTATGCGCGGCGCTTCTTGTCCTATCTGCCGGGCTCAGTTGATGATCTGCCAGCGCGCGCACCCAGTTTAGACCCCGCCGATCGGAAGGAGGAATTCCTGCTTTCCATCGTGCCGCGCGATCGGGTGACCCCTTACAAAAGCCGTAAGATTGTCGAGGCTTGCGTGGATGCCGGCACCTTCTTTGAGATGGGCAAAGCTTGGGGGCGGTCCATCATAACGGGCCTTGCCCGGATTGATGGCTGGCCCGTCGCCATTATGGCGGGCGATCCTTATGTGCTCGACGGGGCGTGGACGGCGGATGCGGCCCGCAAGGTGGAGCGTTTTGTCGACCTTGCGAACACCTTCCACCTGCCCATCGTCCATTTCGTCGACTGTCCGGGCTTTGCAGTCGGTCGCAAGCATGAGCAAGCAGGTGTCACCCGTGCGGGCATCCGCGCGATGAGCGCGATTTATCAAGCACGCGTGCCCTTCTGTGCGGTGGTGATGCGCAAGGCCTATGGGCTGGCGGGCTCGGCCATGTTCAACCCCTCGCGCGCCAAGGCCCGCTTCTGTTGGCCGTCGGGTGATTGGGGCAGCTTACCGATGGATGGCGGGGTAGAGGCCGCTTTCCGCCGCGAGTTGGAGGCCCATCCAGATCCGGTTGCAAGGCTTGCGGAGATTAAAGCTTGGATGGAAGGCCTTCGCAGCCCGTTCCGCACCGCTGAAAGCTTCTATGCCGAAGAAATCATCGACCCGCGCGACACCCGACCGCTCTTATGCGAATGGGCAGGCCTCGCCCGCCGCGTCTTACAGACAGGGCCTGTCAGCACGCATATGCGACCTTAAAGCCCCTGTGCGGCCAAAAGACTTTGGGATTGGAAGTCGTAGCACGCTGGCCTAAGATCACGCCATGACATATCCTGTAGGCCCCGATTCCCGCGTAACCCTTGTTGACGGCTCTGGTTACATCTTCCGCGCCTTTCACGGCCTGCCGCCTTTGACGCGGAAAAGCGACGGTGCGCCGATTGGGGCGGTGTCGGGCTTTTGCAACATGATTTTCAAACTGTTGGCCGATGAGCGCGATGGCGATCAGCCCACCCATTTGGCCGTAATCTTTGATGCCTCCGGCCCGACCTTTCGCAATGACATCTATCCCGCCTACAAGGCCAATCGGCCACCCGCGCCGGAAGATTTGGTGCCACAATTCCCGATGATCCGGGAAGCGACGCGTGCCTTTGGTCTGCCCTCGATTGAGCTACCCGGTTATGAGGCCGATGATCTGATCGCGACCTATGCGCGGCAGGCTGCCGAGAAAGGTGCCAAGGTCCGTATTCTGTCCTCGGACAAAGACTTGATGCAGCTGATCACCGACAAAATCTTTCTCTATGACCCGATGAAGGACCGACCTATGGGGCCGGAGGCGGTGATGGAGAAATTCGGCGTCGCGCCTGAACAAGTAATTGACGTCCAATCCTTGGCTGGGGACAGCACCGACAATGTGCCTGGCGCACCCGGGATCGGCGTGAAGACCGCGGCAGAATTGCTGGGCATTTATGGCAATCTGGAAACACTTCTGGACCGCGCCAGCGAAATCAAACAGCCCAAGCGGCGTGAGACCTTGATCCAATTCCGGGAACAGATCGAAATCTCTAAGCGTCTCGTCACCTTGATGGATAATGTTCCGGTGCTAGAGCATCTGGAGCATTTTGGGGTGCGGGAACCTGAACCGACTGTCTTGCTCGACTTCTTGCGCAAGATGGAATTGCGCACGCTGACGGGCCGGGTTGAGGCTGGGCTTCGCCGCGATGGCTATGTTGCCGACAAAGCCGATCATGGCGACGCAGCGCCTGCCGGCATCGCCACAGCTGCAGCCGTTTCTGTGTCGACCACGGATGGTGCGCCAACAGGTCAGGCGACCATCCCCCCGGCGGTTTTTGCGCCGATCGACACTAAGGCCTATGAAACCATCACAAGCCTTGCGCGTCTCGACGACTGGATCGCCCGCATACAAGCGCAAGGCTATGTCGCATTTGATACCGAAACTGCGTCGCTCAACAGTGTGAGCGGGACCTTGGTCGGTCTATCGTTGGCGGTAGAGCCCGGCATTGCGTGTTATATCCCTGTCGGTCATCGCGGCGCGGGCGATGTGGGCGTCACGGGGGACCTTTTTGGTGGCGGGCAAGACACGGTCGCGAAATTGCCCAACCAATTAGAGCTAGCCGACGTTTTGGCCCGTTTAAAACCTGTGCTGGAAGATGATGCGGTTCTAAAGATCGGCCAGAATCTGAAATATGATGTCTCCGTCATGGCCCAGCACAATATTGCCATCAGCCCGATTGACGACACCATGCTGATGAGCTTCGCCTTAGACGCTGGGCGCAATTCCCACGGGATGGATGATTTGTCGCTGCGGCTTTTGGCGCACCAACCCATCGCCTTCAAAGATGTGTGCGGCACCGGCAAATCGCAGATCAGCTTTGATCAAGTGGCCCTCGACCGGGCTACCGCCTATGCCGCTGAAGATGCGGATGTGACCTTGCGCCTTTGGCACATTTTAAAGCCGCGCTTGGTGCAGGAGCGCTCTACCACCGTCTATGAAACGCTGGAGCGGCCCTTGGTGCCGGTGATTGCCGGGATGGAGCAAGCGGGCGTCAAGGTCGATGTGGCAGAGCTTTCCCGCCTTTCCCTCGACTTTGCCCAGCGCATGATTGGCCTTGAAGCCCAAGCCCATGAACAAGCAGGCGAAGTGTTTAATCTGGGCAGTCCCAAGCAATTGGGTGACATTTTGTTTGGCAAAATGGCATTGCCCGGCGGCAAGAAAACAGCGACCGGTCAATGGGCGACGGGGGCCGATGCTTTGGAAGATCTCGCCGCCCAAGGCCATGAATTGCCGCGCACCTTGGTTGATTGGCGGACATTGGCCAAGCTCAAGAGCACCTATACCGACAATCTGAAGGATGCGATCGACCCCACAACCGGGCGGGTGCATACCTCTTACAATATGGTGGGTGCCGCCACAGGGCGGCTGTCCTCAACCGACCCCAATTTGCAGAACATCCCGATCCGTACCGAAGAGGGGCGCAGGATCCGCCGCGCCTTTGTGGCAGAGGCTGACCACGTTTTGATCTCCGCTGACTATAGCCAGATTGAACTGCGCCTCCTCGCCCATGTCGGCGATATTCCCCAGCTGAAGAAGGCCTTTATTGAGGGCTATGACATTCACGCCATGACGGCGTCGGAAATGTTTGGTGTGCCACTGGAAGGCATGGACCCGATGGTCCGGCGCAAGGCCAAGGCAATCAACTTCGGCATCATTTATGGTATTTCGGCCTTTGGCCTCGCGCGACAATTGTCGATTCCACAAGGTGAAGCGCGCGACTATATCGCCACCTATAAGCAACGCTTCCCCGGCATTCAGGCCTATATGGATCAGATGAAGGCCATGGCGCGGGAAAAGGCCTATGTCGAAACCATCTTTGGCCGCCGCTGCTGGGTGCCGGGCATAAATGCCAAAAGCCAAGCCGAACAGGCCTTTGCCGAACGCCAAGCCATCAATGCGCCCTTGCAAGGGGCAGCTGCCGACATCATCAAGCGGGCCATGATCCGCTTGCCAAAAGCGCTGGAAGACGCCGGATTACAGGCTCGAATGTTGCTGCAAGTGCATGACGAGCTTGTATTTGAAGCGCCTTCAAGCCAAGCGGATGCGACATGCGCTCTGGTTGCCCAAGTGATGGAGAAGGCTGCTCTATCAGCAGTGGCTTTGTCTGTTCCTTTGGTGGTAGAGGCGCGCGCCGCACTGAATTGGGCTGAGGCCCACTAAACCGATTAGCTCCCTCAGGGATTTGTACCGATGAAATTCACTTTGTCTTGGCTGCAGGATCATTTGGCCACCGACGCCCCTCTATCCGCCGTGTTGGACGCCATGACCATGGCGGGCCTAGAGGTTGAGCACTGGGAAGACCCAGCTGACAAACTGAAAGCTTTTTCAGTCGCAAAGATTATCTCGGCAGAACGGCACCCGAATGCGGATCGTTTGCAGGTCTGCCAAGTCGAAACCTTTGAAGGTATGAAGGAAATCGTCTGCGGCGCACCCAATGCGCGGCCGGGCCTGACCACCGTTTATGCGCCTTTGGGCACCTATATTCCCGGTAGCGGGATTACTTTGGAGCCACGGGCAGTGCGCGGTGTGGTGTCCAACGGCATGCTCTGCTCGGCAGCGGAGCTTGAAACCGCCGAAGACAGTGATGGCATCCTTGAGCTGGACGATAGCTTGGCCGTCGGCACGCCAGCAGCGGCTGCGCTCGGTCTCGCAGACGCCGTTATCGACTTTGAAGTCACGCCGAACCGGCCCGATTGGCTGGGCGTGGTGGGCATTGCGCGCGAACTGGCGGCAGCAGGCCTTGGTCAACTGAAAGATCATTCAGTCAAAGCGGTGGCAGGCAGCTTTCCTTGCCCCGTGACGGTCACCATCCAATCGCCAGAGGCTTGCCCCGCTTTTGCTGGTCGCCTGATCAAAGGCGTGAAGAATGGCCCCAGCCCGAAATGGTTGGCTGACCGCTTGCGCGCTATTGGCCTGCGCCCGATCAACACTTTGGTCGATATTACCAATTTCATTTCCTATGACCGAGCCCGCCCGCTGCACGTCTATGATGCGGCTAAGCTTTCAGGCGGCATTGTCGCCCGCATGGGCCAGACGGGCGAAAGCTTTGTCGCCCTTGATGGCAAAAGCTATGAGTTGAGCTCCGCCATGTGCGTGATTGGCGATAACTCCGGTGCCTTGGGCTTGGGCGGGATTATGGGGGGCGTATCGTCAGGCTGCTCAGATGACACTGTCGACGTTTTTGTTGAAAGCGCCTTGTTTGCGCCACTTAACATCGCCCAAACAGCGCGTGCCTTGAGCATTCAATCCGACGCGAAATACCGGTTTGAGCGCGGCGTGGATTCGGGCTTCATGGTCGATGGGCTAGAACTTGCCACCGCCATGATCCTTGAGTTTTGCGGCGGAACGGCTTCAGAAGTCGTCGTTGCGGGCGAAGTTCCTGCGCCGCCTGAAGCCGTGCCCTTTGCCACCAAGGAAGCACATCGCCTGACGGGCTTGGACCTTAGTGATGGCGAGATTGACACCATCTTGTCCGCCTTGGGCTTTTCACCAGAAGTAACTGGTGTGGGCACCCGCAAGGTGGGCGTGCCCAGTTGGCGCCGCGATGTGGTCGGCTCTGCAGATTTGGTTGAAGATATTGCCCGCATCGCAGGCTTTGACCGCTTGCCCACGGCGAAATTGCCAGAGCGCAAAGGCCGGAAAGAGCCCTTATTGACCCCGGCGCAAAACCGCGTGCGCGTTGGCCGTCGCAGTCTGGCCGCTCGCGGCTGGATGGAGGCGGTGACTTGGAGCTTTGCCAGCCGCGCGACATGTGAATTGTTTGGCGCGGCCCAAGGTGGCGGGGCCTTGGTCTTGGCAAACCCGATTGCGTCAGATCTCGATTGTATGCGGCCTAGCGCGCTGATCCACTTGCTTCTCGCTGCCCAACGCAATGCCGACCGTGGCTTTGGCGACTTGGCTTTGTTTGAAGCCGGTCCGATCTATAAAGGCGATGGCCCCAAGGATCAGGAAATGGTCATTGCTGGCGTCACACGCGGGGCCATCCGCCATTGGAGCGGCACCGAGAAACCAGATGTCTTCACCGTGAAGGCGGATGTCTTGGCCATGTTGGATGCGATGGGCGCATCAACCGGCGGGATGCAGACGGTGCAAGGCGCGCGCGCGTGGTGGCACCCTGGCCGCTCTGGCACGTTCAAACTGGGCCCAAAGACGATTTTGGCCGAGTTTGGTGAACTTCATCCCCGCGTACTGAAGGAATTGGGCGTCGATGGGCCAGTCTATGGCTTTGAGTTATTCTTAGACGCTTTGCCACCAGCCAAAGTGAAAGCTGGCAAGACGAAGGCCAAGCTGGAGGCTTCTGCCTTCATGCCATTGACCCGCGACTTTGCCTTTGTCGCTAAGGCTGAGCTGCCTGCAGGGGACCTTATCCGCGCTGTGGCGCAAGTCGATAAGACTTTGATTTTAGACGTAAGTCTGTTTGACCGCTATCAAGGCCAAGGCGTCGCAGAGGGGGAAGTCTCGCTGGGCCTAGAAGTGGCGCTACAACCACGCGAACGAACCTTGACCGATGCGGAGATCGAAGCCGTCAGTACAAAGATCATTGCAGCCGCGGTGAAGCTAGGCGCGCGCCTGCGTTAGGCACATCGGCTTTAACTTGGCAAAGCGCCCTACCGAACACTCGGTGCGTCAGACGTGGGATATTCATAGAGCACGATCACATTGCCGTCCCAGTCGAGGAAGCCTTGCTCGGTCCCGTCGCCTTGACCGACAGACGCCAAGACGCGTGGGCCAAATACGGTCAAACCCATGGCTTGGGCCTTGGCGATGATCTCGGCCAAACGGCCATTGGCATTAATGACAGCGCCGGTCGTGCGAATGCCGGTCTTGGGTGGCAGGGTTACGCCTTTGACTTCCAGCAAGGCCAAGGTGCGCACCTGCGTCGGCCCGGCACTCAAGGTACAAAAGCGCATCTGCGCTTCAGTGGGAATATTGAATACTTCGCGCGAATAAGAATTGGGACCCGAAGTGGTGATTGCCCCAGGTTGGAGGCCAAGCACGTCGCGCCAAAGGGTCAAGGCCCGCTCCATATCGGTAACGACATAGAGCTGGCGCTTATAATAGGAGCCATTGTAAGCGGCGTCGGAAGTTTGTGCGGGGACCGCGTGCTGGGCGAGTGCAGGAGCCGCAGACATTGTGAGAAGCCCGATCAAAACGCTTACTAAACCAAGTCTCATCGGTTGATACATAACCTAAATTCCCCTGCTTGCCGACCCAAAGTCACACCGTCGCGCGGTTTCGAATTGACGTCAGCTTATATCAGGTTAAATGTCCGGACAAATGAAAACGTTTCGATCACTCCTCTTTGTCCCGGGCTCCCGGCCAGACCGCTTTGAAAAGGCACTGGCGGCGGGGGCTGATTCCATTTGCATTGACCTTGAGGACGCTGTGCCGCCGCAAGATAAAGCCGCCGCTCGCGCTAGGGTAATTGGCTGGCTGGAGGTCAACGCCGAGAGCTATCCGGCTTGCGCGATTGGCGTGCGCATGAATGGCCTCGACACTTTGGATGGCCTCAAGGACATCATCGCCTTTAGTGAGACCGAGGCCCGCCCAAATTTCTTCATGATCCCAAAGGCCTCGTCCTATTCAGCCCTCGCCAACTTCCAGCAATTGCTACATTTGCGCGACCTAAATCAGAAGCGCGTGGCGCTTTGGGCCGTGATCGAAACCGTGGCGGGGCTAAAAAGTGCGTCTGAAATAGCCGGAACCTGCGGCTCGCGCGGTGGCGTCTTGTTCGGTGGGGCCGACTACTCACTTGCCATTGGCACCGGGATGGACTGGGAGGCGCTGTTTCACGCTCGCTCAACCTTGGCTACCGAGGCGCGCGTCACCAACGGAACCTTGATGGATGTGCCCTATCTGAACGTGAAGGACGAAGAAGGCTTGCGGGCGGAATGTGTGCGCGTGAAGGCCTTGGGTTTTGACGGTAAGGCCTGCATCCACCCCAGCCAAGTCGCCATTGTTAATGAAGTATTCTCGCCTTCTGAAGCTGAGTTAGACTGGGCCAAGCGCGTAAGTGAAGCTTTCAAATCGCAGGATGGCCGCGCCGTTTTACTTGATGGCAAAATGCTCGACATCCCCGTCTATCTGCGCGCAGAGCGTATTTTGTCTAAAGCAGGAATTGAGTTCTAACCATGGTCCGAAACGTGAAAGAAGTTGGCCCCCAGCGCTACCGCGAGACATTTGGTCGCTATTTTGAGGATTTCGTCGTCGGCGATGTCTATGAGCACCGCCCCGGCAAGACGATCACCGAGTATGACAACCACATGTTCACGCTGATGACGATGAACACCCACCCGATGCACTTTGACGCGCAATTTGCCGCCGCGAGCGAGTTCAAAAAGAACCTCGTCGTCTCGCCCTACACGTTGGCGCTTTGCATCGGCATGAGCGTGACCGACACCAGCCAGAAGGCGATCGCCAATCTGGGCATGGATGAAGTGAAGTTCACCGCCCCCGTCTTTGCAGGTGACACGCTTTATTCGGAGAGCGAAGTCCTCGCCAAACGCGAAAGCGCGTCGCGCCCCGGTCAAGGCATTGTGACCATCGTCACCAAGGGCTTCAACCAAGATGGCGTCATGGTGTGCACCTTCAAGCGCAACATGCTGATCCCCGCTCGCGGCCATGCCGTCGAGGATAAGGTGGGCAATTACTGATGGTTCTGTTGCTCCGCATTCTCGCTGTGCTCGCCGCCCTAGAAGGGATTGGCGGAATGATGGTCATGATGGGGAGCGACCATGGCGGTGCCGGCCCATTGGTTGTTATCGGCCGGATCTTGGATGCCGCTACCCCTTCTCTCACTCTGGCGCTCGTCACCTATGTGGTTGCCGACCTGCTTGCCGCCAAAAAACTCAAAGAAAACATGAAAGACTAGGATCATCATCATGGCAGACGGAAATTTTGGACATATCAGCGAAGCAGATGAGCGCCAGATGCTGGACGCCATCCAGAAATGGATTGAGAAGAAAGTCGCCCCCGTGGCGATGAAGCTGGAGCATGATAACGAATGGCCAGCTGACCTCGTCAATGACATGGCAGAGCTCGGCCTGTTCGGCGCGATCATCCATCCCGATTACGGCGGCCTTGGCCTGTCGGCCACCACCTATTCCAAGATCGTGACCATGATCTCGCAAGAATGGATGAGCCTGACGGGTATCTTCAACTCGCATTTGATGATGGCCACCGTCGTGCAGCGCTTTGGCACGGATTATCAGAAGGAATATTGGCTGCCCAAGTTCGCCACCGGTGAAATGCGTGGCGGTCTGGGTCTGACAGAACCCGATGCCGGTACTGACTTGCAAGGCATCCGCACCGTCGCGCGCCGTCAAGGCGACAATTATATCGTCAATGGCACCAAGACCTGGATCTCCAACGCTATTGAAGGCCATTGCGTAGCCTTGCTGGTCAAAACCGACCCCGATGCCCAGCCCCGCCATAAGGGCATGAGCATGCTGATCGTGCCCAAGATCGACCCTGAAACCAAGGTGCCGCTTAAGGGCGTCAAGAATGGCAAGAAGCTGGAGAAGCTCGGCTATAAGGGCATTGATTCTGGTGAGTTCATCTTCGAAGATTATGAAGTTGATGCCAAGAAGAGCTTGGTCGGCGGCGAAGAAGGCAAGGGCTTTATCATGGCCACTGGCGGCCTCGAGATTGGCCGCGTCAATATCGCCGCCCGCTCGGTCGGCATTGCTAAGCGCGCTTTGGCCGAGAGCGTCAAATATGCCCAAATGCGCAAGACGATGGGCAAGCCAATCTGCGAACATCAGGCCATTCAGCTTAAACTGGGCGAAATGGCCGCCAAGACCCGCGCCGCAGAACTTCTGACCCAAGATGCGGCTGCCGCCTTTGACCGGGGTGAGCGGATCGACATGGAAGCCGGCATGGCCAAATTCTTCGCCTCGGAAACTGCCGTGGAAGTCTCGCTGGAAGCCATGCGCATCCATGGCGGCTATGGCTATTCCAAGGAATATGTCATCGAGCGTCTCTATCGCGACGCCCCCCTGATGTGCATCGGCGAAGGCACCAATGAAATGCAACGCATCATCATCGCCAAGCAATTGGTGGCCCGCAACCCGATTTAGGGGGATCAGACCGACCTTGGTTTGAAATCTGATTGAAACCTCGATCATGGCCGTATATACATGTATATACGGTCAACTAAGGACAGGACGATGGCGACGCACAAAACCAAAACGTTCAAGAGCGGCAATAGCCAAGCGGTGCGCTTGCCAAAGGCGTTGGCCTTTCCTGAGGGCACGGAGTTGGAAATGGAGCGCGATGGGGACGTCATTACCCTGCGGCCGACATTGCGATCCGGAAAAATCAGTTTCAAGCAAATGATGGCTGAACTGCGCAAACTGCCTGACGTCACCGACATTGAAGTGCGCGACACTGACATTTTTCCCGAGCGTGAGGGGCTATGAGTGGGCTTTATTTGCTCGATACCAGTGTCGCGATTGAAGTTCGGGATCGCAGCCAAGCCATTCTTGGTAAGCTGGAAGGCCTGAGCGGAAGGTTTGCGATTTCTGTGATCACTCGGGTGGAACTGGAGGGTGGCGTTCATCGGGAGGCATCCTCTGCCACTCTGAGGCGTCAGCGACTTGATGTGTTTCTTTCCCATATGCCCGTACTCCCTTTTGAGGAGGAAGATGCCGACCGATATGGTAGTATTCTGCAATCTTGTGGGTTCTCACGCCGCAAAATCCTCGACCGCATGATTGCCGCCCAAGCGCTCAATGCAAGTGCCACTTTGGTGACCCTCAATCCGCAAGACTTTGAAGAAGTAACAGGGCTACAGGTGCTTGGATGGTGAAGATTTGGCGAACAGGCTCGTGCCATTGTGGCGATGTGCGCTTTGCGGTTCGGACCCCAGATGAAGTGGAGGTGGAGGCCTGCAATTGCTCCATCTGCGCACGGACAGGCTTTGTGCATTTGATTGTGCCGATGGACGATTTCGAACTGACGGCAGGGGCTGATAAGCTCACCTCCTATCGGTTCAATACCGGCGTTGCCAATCATACCTTTTGTACCAAATGTGGTGTGAAAGCGTTCTACACACCAAGGTCCAATCCCGATGGGGTCAGCGTCAACGCCAATTGCTTTGACGTTGGTCAAGCGCCCGTCCTCTCGATTGTGCCGTTTGATGGTCAGAACTGGGAAGCCAATGCCGCCAAATTGGCGCATAAGTCTTCTCCTCCCATGAAAGGGGAAACAGGATGAAAATTTCACTCTATGCCAGCGCATTGATTGGTTGCATCGCGTTATCGGGCTGCATGTCCGGAACCATGGGGCGAGCAAAAGATGCTGCGCCCCCGATCACGGTCGCCTCTGTTGACCTTAACCGATATGCTGGCAAGTGGTATGAGATTGCACGCTATCCCAACAGTTTCCAGAAGAAATGCGAAGGCGTCACAGCCGAATACGCCCTGCGCCCCGATGGTCGCGTTGGGGTCACCAATACCTGTGCGACGGGTACCAGCGACGGCAAGCCGCGCAGTGCACAAGGGGTGGCTGCCGTCATTGATGGCTCGAATAATGCAAAGCTTGCGGTGAACTTCGCACCCATTCCTTTGCCAAAGGGGCAAGGCAATTATTGGGTGCTGTATCTGGATCCCAATTATCAAACCGCCTTGGTGGGCAGCCCGAATGGCTCCTATCTGTGGCTCTTGGCGCGCACCAAGACGCTCACGACTGAACAGCGGGCTGCGCTGAATGCCGCCGCAGAGCAAAATGGCTTTCGTACCGACCTGCTCAAAGACACGGTTCAACCCTAATGCAGACAACTGGGCTTCCCCTTAAAGGCATCAAAATCCTCTCGATTGAGCAATATGGCGCAGGCCCTTATGGCACCATGTTGTTGGCGGATTTGGGGGCTGAAATCATCAAGATCGAAGCCCCCAGCATGGGGGGCGATGTCAGCCGGGCCACCGGCCCCTATTTTTTGGGTGCGCAAGACAGCCAATTCTATCAGACCTTCTCGCGCGGCAAATCCTCCATCGCGCTGGAGATTAAAAGCCCAGAAGGCCGCGCCCAGTTTGAGGCTTTGGTCAAAGAAGCAGACGCGGTGGCGAACAATCTGCGCGGCGATCAGCCTGCCAAGATGGCGGTCACTTATGACGACCTCAAATCCATCAATCCCAAGATTGTCTGCGCCCATCTCTCCGCCTACGGACGCGACAATGATCGCGCTTCCTGGCCGGGCTATGATTATCTGATGCAGGCCGAGGCAGGCTTGATGTCGATGAGTGGCGAGCCAGACGGCCCACCGGTTCGTTGCGGCCTGTCGATCATCGATTTTCATACGGGCAGCCAATTGGCAGTCGGTCTGCTGGCCGGGATTTTGGGCGCCCAACGGACGGGGCAAGGCTGCGACATTGATGTGGCTTTGTTCGATACGGCCCTGCATCAACTCTCCTATCCGGCCACCTGGTATCTGAATGAGGGCGTGGAAGTGGGCCGCCTGCCACGCGGGGCCCATCCCTCCATCGCGCCCAGCCAAGCTTTCAAGACGCAAGATGGTTGGCTGATGTTGATGTGCCAAACGCCAAAATTCTGGGAGATTTTTTGTGCCAAGACGGGTCGCCCAGACCTGTTGGCCGATCCTCGCTTTAGCAGCATCCCAGCCAGACGGGCCAATCTGGTCGCCTTGACGGAAGTCCTTGATGCGCTGTTGAGCACCCAATCGACGGCCGAATGGATCGCGCTTTTGGGCGGTCATGTTCCTGTCGCACCGATTTACAACATCGGCCAAGCCCTCGACAGCGCTCACGTGAAGGCTATCGGCATGACCGACGCCGTCGACCATCCGGATGCGAAGAACGGCCGCTTGCAAATGTTGGCCAGCCCGATCAAAGTCAATGGCAAGCGCCCCGCTGGAAAGCGCGCCCCCAAAATGGGAGAGCATTAAGCCATGAAACTCCAAGGCCTCAAAGTTCTGGACCTCTCGGCCTTTTTGCCCGGCCCGCATATGACGATGATGATGGCAGACCATGGGGCCGATGTGGTGATGGTGGAACCTGCCAATGGCGTGGGCGAACCAACCCGCGTGATTGGCTATAAGACTGAGGACGGCGTATCGGTCTGGTTTCGCAACATTGCCCGCGGCAAGCGCAGCCTGAAGATCAATCTGAAAGACCCCGAAGCACGGGCGTTGTTTTTGAAGCTCGCCGCAGAGGCTGACGTGATTGTCGAAGCCTTCCGGCCCGGCGTCGTGAAGCGCTTGGGCGTGGATTATGATGCCATCGCCGCGATCAATCCGCGCATCGTCTATTGCTCCATCGCGGGCTTTGGCCAAGACGGCAAATACGTGAATAAGCCCGGTCATGATCTCACCATGGAGGCCATGGCAGGTCTGGTCGATCTGAACCGAGGCCTGACCGACAATAAGCCTGCCAGCCCTTCCATACCTGCAGCGGACATGGCTGCCAGCCTCATGGCCTTTGCCGCCATCATGATGGCGCTCTATCGCCGGGCCGAGACGGGCAAGGGCGATTATATCGACCTGTCCATGTATGAGGCACTTCTGGCTTGGACGCCCAATGTCCTGGGTCCCGTATTTGCTGATAACGCCCATCCAGTGGCGAAAGAGATGCGACCCTTTGGTGGAGCGGCCATGTATCGGCCTTATGAGACCAAGGATGGGAAGTTCTTGGTATTGGGTGGGTCAGAGCATCACTTTGCCAAAAACTTGCTCGACGCTTTAGGCAGGCCCGATCTTTTTGACTATGCCAAGCTGGAGCCCGGCCCCGGCCAAGACCCACTAAAGCGTTATTTCGAAGAGACCTTTGCCAGCAGGACCCTCGACGAATGGAGCGCCTTCCTAAAAGATGTCGATCTGTGCTGGGCCCCTGTCCGCAGCCTAAAAGATGCGATGGAAGACCCCTATACGATCTCGCGCGGCATGGTATTGACCGATGAAGACGGCAACAAGCATTTGGGCATTCCCATCCGCTTCCGCGATGAGCCGGGGCAGGCGCGCTTGAGCTTGCCAGATTATGGCGCAGATTCTGAAAGCTTGGCGGCAGAGGCCGGCCTTGATGCCAGCGCCATTGCTGCCTTGAAAGAGCGGGGTGCCATCTGATGGTGGACGTCGGGGTCCCCCAAGCCCTTCGGCAACAAGCGATTTGGTGCAAAGCGTTTGACTCTCCCTTTACGGCCGAGTTGTGCGAAACCATGGCCGACGATTTTGAAGCGGGTGGCATTATCGCTGACTTGACTGGGGGGTGGATAACCCATCCAGTCCAAGACGCTTTGGCGCTGCGCTTGGCAGGCGCACTCCATGCCATCGCCCTTACCGAACCCGAAGGCCGCTTGGCCCAAGTCTGGCCGCAGCAAGGTCGTGCTTGGTCTATGGCAGAGGCCTGGCCCGTGGCGGTGGAAAGCCTGCGAGCGCGGGAGCACTGGGTGCGCGACTTCTTGAAATCTCCACCACAGACCAATGAAGTACGCCGCGCTGTGGGGCTCTGGCCCGGCCTATGCGCCGCCGCCGAAGCCTTTGACGGGCCTATGGACGTGCTTGAGCTTGGGGCGTCGGCAGGGCTTAATCTCAGCATGGACCGCTTTCACTATGATGGTGGCACATGGACGTGGGACAGCCCCGTCGCTGGACCGCGCGTTGCTCTGTCGACGCAGTGGAGCGGCCCGCCGCCCCGTTTCCCGGCACACGCCGCCATCCGCCACCGCGCGGCATGTGACCAGAAGCCGTTGAATGCCGCCCTGCCTGAAGATCGCCTGCGCCTACGCGCCTACATCTGGCCTGACCAGCCCGAGCGGTTAGAGCGCGTCAATGCGGCCATGGAAATCGCCCGATCCCAGTCGATCACATCCGATGCCGGTGATGCGGCCGACTGGATCAAGGCAAAGCTTGCAACCCGCGCCAAAGATGCGCTTACCGTGATCTATCACTCGGTCTTCTTCCAATATCCGCCCCAAGCCGTGCGCGATGCGATCACGCTCGCCATCGAGACCGAAGGGGCACGCGCCACGGCTGAGGCCCCGTTAGCTTGGTTGCGCTTTGAACCCGGCGGCATTCTGGGACATGAGCAGAAGGGTGCCAGTATGATCTTGGAGCTGATCGAATGGCCGTATGGTCGCAGGCGTGTGCTGGCCGACCTTGATCCCCATGGCCGCTTTGTCCACTGGCATGGGGCCTAGGCGCATGCCACTTCAATAATGAGGTGGCTTTTGATCCGGAGGCGGCGGTTCTGAGCTGTCATGCTGGCGCTGTGCTTCACGTTCCAGCATCAATTCCAGCCGGCGGTTGAGGCGCTTAATCTCATCGGCTTGTTGATGAGACAGATCCGAAAGCTCTTCGACTGTGCGCATCAAATGCATCACATGAACTTCTAAAGCTTCAACGCGTTCTTCCATACTTCGTGCCCTCTTTATGCACTGATATTAAAGCAAGATGGCTGGCTTGGTGACATTATTGTCAGCACGCTCAGACTTGTTTCTTGCCACGCCGCAGACCATGTTCCAGCCACATCTTTACGAAAGTAGAATTCATGCGCCTAGCCCTGACCCTTTCCGCCTTAAGCTTGTTGTCTTCAGCCGCATTCGCCCAAACCCTGACTGCCCCTACGGCACAAACAACACCTGCCGTCGCCGCGACACCAGCCGCGCCCGCTTTCACGCAAGCAGCCCTGCCCTATGCCTATGGTGCGTTAGAGCCCATCGTCGATGAAGCCACCATGCGCATCCACTTTGAACGCCACCATGGCGCGCAAGTCTCGGGCCTGAACGCAGCCATCGTCGCTAACCCAACCTATGCGGGGAAGAGCCTTGAGGCGCTTTTAGCTTCTGCTTCGACCGCCCCAGCCGCCATCCGCAACAATGCCGGCGGGCATTGGAACCATAGCTTCTACTGGAAGATCATGGCCCCCTTGGGCACCGGTGGTGCACCCTCGCCAGAGCTGACCGCCGCAATCAACCGCGACTTTGGCTCCCTCGATGCCTTCAAGACCCAATTCCGCGCCACGTCGATGGGCCGCTTTGGCTCGGGTTGGTCGTGGCTGATCGTCAAGCCAGACGGCAAACTGGCCGTCGGCTCCACCCCTAATCAGGACAATCCTTTGATGGATGTCGGTGATTTCCGCGGCAAGCCGATCCTTGGCAATGATGTGTGGGAGCACGCCTATTATCTGAAATATCAGAATAAGCGCGCCGACTATGTCGATGCCTGGTGGAGCGTGATCAATTGGAACCAAGTCTCCAAGCTTTATGCGGAGGCGGTAAAGCCGTAGGCCCCTGTCTCTTCATCCGAGTTTTCTATCTGGACGGCCGTTGGTGACGGCTATGCCTCACCAACGGCCTTCTTTGATTCTGTATCAGTGACTTTACGCGTCAAGGTCAGATTTCCTTTGGAAATCTGTCGCACCGCGACGCGGCAAAGCTGCGACCTTGACCCGCGAAGTCACTGCTAAACAATCGAGACCATGGTTTTGGGGACCCAAAAGTCACCAAAACCATGTCCAAGCAAATCGAAACAAGTACCCCCGCTAAAGCTGCAGCGGCAACACGATCACATAGTGCTTTTCCATATCTTCCAGCACGTCCCAAACGCCTTCAAAGCCATTTGGAATGACAAAGCCATCACCCGCTTGAACCTCTGTCACCTCGCCGTCTAACGCGGTGAGGCGGGCGCGGCCCTTGGTGATGTGGCAATATTCCATCTCGTCATAGGTGACCCGCCAAGCGCCGCGCGTCGCGTGCCAGATGCCGGCATAGACTCGGCCATCGCCACTTTCATACAAATTCTGCGTGCCGCCTTTGGCCCCGGCCACCACAACCCGATCAGGCTCTGGTTGCCAAGGCTCAACAGGCACTTCCGAACCTCGGAACAAAATGATCCGCATCAGGACTTTGCTGCTGGCGGAGGTGGTGGCGGCGTGACGCGCGCGCCTAAATTCGTCTTCACATCCCGTGCATCATACGCATCGGTCCGGTCAGACGGCTTAGGGCCTTTGCCGAGAATTATCTCGGCAGTGGCTTGAAAGCGGGTGATTTCTTCAGTGTCGAACCGATCAAAGAACGGATCATAAAAGCCGTTTGACCAGAAGGGGTCATAATAGCTCACCCAGCCATATCGCGGGTGAAAGGTTCTAAAACTACTATAGCCAATCCCGCCACCAAAGGCCCAGCGCGACCCCATTTTTGGGCGGCTATAGGTTTTTGGATCGGTAAAGCGCTGGGCTATCTGAAACCAATCAAAACCATTGTCGATGGTCACATCCGCCGCACGCAACAAAAGCGAATCTTCGACCTGCTGTCGTGTGGTTTTGGTATTGCCGTCAAAGGTAATGCGAAAGCGATTGGCCTCAATCCGTTGATCGGTAAAGCCAAATTTGCCTGTTGCCGCTGCTTGATAGGGCGTCGGGCCAGACTTGGTCGTCGTCGTGGCGCAGGCCGACAGGCCCATTGTTGCAGCAAGGGCAATCAAAGTTACAAGCGTTTTCATCTCATCTCTCCACTTGCCCGTCCCGAACCTAAACATGCGCGCAAGGGCCTCATTCGGCAAGGGTTAACCACTGTTCGCAAGGACATATTTTTGTGTTTAGCGCGTAGGCCTGCGCTTCGCCCAGCGGACCTTGCGGAGGCATAGCCTGCGGCAAAGGCGCTCTGAGTGGAAACACCCATAGCCCCGCGTGGGAAACCACCGGGGGTGCGGCTGAGTGAGGGGCCGGGGCGCGTGGTGTTCGCCAAATAGGTGGGCCAGATTAACGGACTGGCCCGGAATACGACGCAAACCGTGCGCCCCGGCTGAAAAGTTCTGTGTGCTTAGGTGGTTCATGACGCCACGGGTGGTTCAAATTTCCCCCGCCTAGTTCGTAAAGGCCTCATCCTAGAAGCTTGCGCTTCAAAAACTACATAAGGCTTCCCCAAGGCGTCTCAAAGGCATCGCCTAAGTTCTTGACCGAGGGCTTCACACGGCAGTCGGGCTCAAGCACACCGGGCATCAGGACAGCTAATCCCAATGAAACACGAGGTCGCCACTTCAACCTCGATTAATCCCGCTTATCATCCCCAACCGGTGTCGCCGCTGCAGCAACAACGCCCTCTCGTTGGTGATGGCCTTAAGTTATGCGGGGTTTGATGGGTGGGGGATAAGTTTTTATCTATGCGCTCCCCTCTCCTGCTGGGAGAGGGGTAGGGGGTGAGGGCTTACGGGCGTAAAAGCTACTTGTTCTGTGCAACTAAAAGCTCGCCAACCCGCCTTATAGATCCGCGCGTGTAAGCCCTCACCCCCGTCCCCTCTCCCAAAGGGAGAGGGGAGCGCGCCTTAGCCCTAGGGTGTTGCGGGGCGAATTTGTGCTGACGATCTGGACCTATTTTGGTGCAACCTACGTTCCACCAAAATAGGTCATCGAGCTTGCCCGCGACATCTGGGTCGTCAAGTGCGCAGCTTTGCTGCGTCGCTAAGCGATCCGTTTTCAGAGAAAACGGACACGTGACTGCCCAGAGGTCGCAAGAACAATTGAGTTAGCGGTTTGGTGGGCCGGAAGGATCACCAAAACGCTTCTAGATAGAAACCCCACCAAAAGAACCGCGCAGCTCATGCTGCGCGTTGCCGTTCACCGGCTTCGCTGCCGCTTCCATGTGGAAAGCCACCCCCTATAGATTAAACAAGCGCGGGTCGCCGCCTTGGGCGGCGCGGTTGATGGTTTTGGTGCGTTCGGTGGCAAAGCGGTGGAGATAGTGGGGGCCGCCTGCCTTTGGGCCGGTGCCGGATAGGCCCTCGCCACCAAAAGGTTGCACGCCGACCACGGCACCCGTCATGGTGCGGTTGACGTAATAATTGCCAGCGGGAACGGCTGCTGCCACCTCTTCAACAAAGCTGTCGAGGCGGGTATGGCACCCGAGCGTGAGGCCATAGCCCTTGTGCGCCAAGGCGGCACCGACGCTTTCAATCGCTTCGGGATGATAGCGCAGCACGTGCAGGATGGGGCCGAACACCTCGGTTTCCAAGATGTCGAGGCTGTCGATCTCCACCAAGCACGGCCCGTAAAAATGGCCTTGCTCTGCCAAACTACCCACGTCGATCTTTTTCAAAATCTTGGCTTCTTGCGACATACGGGCTTCATGCGCCTCCAAAATGGCCCGCGCATCGCCATCAATCACCGGACCAATGTCGGTGGAAAGAAGGGCGGGGTCACCCAGCACCAATTCGTCCATCGCGCCCATCAGGCAATCCAGCACCGCATCGGCGGTTTCATGCGGCAAGAACAACAGGCGCAGGGCCGAACAGCGCTGCCCAGCCGAGCCAAAGGCGGAGACGATGACATCATCCACCACTTGTTCTTTCAAAGCGGTGGTATCGACAAACATGGCATTGAGGCCGCCTGTCTCGGCGATGAGCGGGACAATTGGCCCGTCCTTATGCGCCAAGGTTCGCGCGATCAGGCGCGCCACACTGGTCGAGCCGGTGAAGGCAATGCCCGCGATCCTTGAATTGCTGACCAAATGCGCACCCGTGCGCCCATCGCCCAAAACCAAGTTCAGCACCTCTTTTGGCACGCCTGCCTGATAGAGGATTTCGCAAGCCGCTTGGGCGATCAGCGGAGTCTGCTCAGCGGGCTTGGCGACGACTGAATTGCCAGCGGCCAAAGCTGCTGCAACCTGGCCCATAAAAATCGCCAATGGGAAGTTCCAAGGGCTGATGCAGCCAAATACGCCGCGCCCATGCAAGGATAGCACATTGGTCTCGCCTGCTGGACTGGGCAGCTCGACCGGGATTTGAAACTCTTGCGCTGCTTGAGCCGCATAATAGCGCAAGAAGTCGATGGCCTCGCGGACTTCGTCGATACAATCCTGCAGGGTCTTGCCAGCTTCTGCCGAGCACAAAGCCATGAAGCGTGCGCGGTCAGCCTCCATCAGAGCGGCGGCGCGGGTCAGGATCAGACTTCTGGCATAGCCGCCTAAACGGTCCCAAGCGGGTTGGGCTTTGTGGGCAATGTCGCAAGCCGCATCGAGGGCTTCAAGGCTTGTCTCATCAATATGGCCGACAATGAATTTGTGATTTTGCGGTGCGGTAATGGCGACCGAGCCTTGCCCTTCGCTTTTTTGGGCTTGGGCACTGATGGCTTGCTCAAGCGCCGTGACATCGGGCGCGAGCGTCAGATCGAGGCCTTTGGAATTGGCGCGGGCTTCGCCATAGAGCGCTGGCGGGGCTGGCACTTTCAAATGCCGCCGCGTGCCGGCTTCCAACGCCGTCAACGGATCACCGGCGACGCGTTCTACTGGGACATCTTCGTCCAAGAAGGCATGCACAAAGCTGGTATTGGCCCCATTTTCGAGGAGACGGCGCACGAGATAAGGCAGCAGGTCTTCATGGGCGCCAACGGGGGCATAGACGCGGACATTCATATCGCCAAATAGATCGCGCGCCGTGGCATAAAGGGTCTCGCCCATGCCATGTAGACGCTGAAACTCATAAGCCTCTTGCCCTGCCGCTTGGGCCAAACAACGGACGGCGGCCAAGGTGTGTGCATTGTGGGTGGCAAACTGGCTGTAGATGGCGTCGGGTGCGCGCAGCATCAGGTCTGCGCAGGCAAGATAGGAGACGTCCGTTGCGGGCTTAGTGGTAAAGACCGGGAAGTCCGGCCGACCCGCCACTTGCGCGCGCTTAATCTCCGCATCCCAATAGGCCCCTTTCACCAAGCGCGCCATGATCCGCCGCCCTGAGGATCGAGCAAGGGCAATCACCGTTTCCACCGTTTTGGGTGCGCGCTTTTGATAGGCTTGGATGGCAAGGCCAAGGCCGTTCCAACCGCTTAGCTCTGGTGCATGGGCGAGGCGGTTGAGGATTTCGAGTGACAGGACCAGACGGTCCGCCTCTTCGGCATCGAGGCAAAAGCCAATATCATAGCGCTTAGCAATCTGGGCGAGATTGAGCACGACTGGATAGAGGCTCTCATGAACTTGCTGGCGCTGGCGGGCGTCATAGCGGGGCGAGAGCGCGCTGAGCTTGACCGAAATGCCGGAGGCTTTTTCGGGTCCTAGGCCGTTTGAGGTTTTGCCCACAGCCTCAATCGCGTCGGCATAGGCCTTAGCATAACGGGCCGCATCTTCTTGGGTGCGTGCACCTTCGCCCAGCATATCAAAGGAGAAATGACTGGCTTGCTGCTTGCAGATCGCGCCTTGGCCGCGCTTGATGGCCGCCTCAATCGTGCGGCCCAACACGAATTGTTCGCCCATGATGCGCATGGCTTGGCCGACGGCGGCGCGAATAACGGGCTCGCCCGCTTTGCGCGTTAGGCGGTGCATAAAGGCCCCTAAGTCCTTGCGCGCCTCTGCGCCAACATCGACGACTTTGCCGGTCAGCATGAGGCCCCAAACGGAGGCATTGACCAAGGTGCTGTCAGACTTGCCAGCCCGCCCACCCCAATCGCCGCTGGTGATTTTTTCGGCAATCAAACGGTCTGCCGTTTCCTGATCGGGCACCCGCAACAAGGCTTCGGCGAGGCACATCAAAGCAAGGCCTTCTGGCGTCGTCAGGCCGAATTCTTCCAAGAAGGTCTCTAGCATACCGACGGGCTTGGCCCGCTCACGCGCTTTGCGCACGATTGCCTGGGCATCCATCAGGGCTTGGGATCGCACCGCACCGCGCAGAGGGCTAGTATCGATGAGCCCCTGCACCAGAAGAACTTCATCGCCATATTTTGTGGCATCCATGGCTTCTAAGTCTGTTTGGGTCAGCATGACGGTCTCTTTTTCCAGTACAGATGGTGCAGGCCTTATTGGCCTTTTGTGGCGGCACACTGTAAGGAGACCACGGAAAAAACAAGGGCCTATACATGCGCATCATGCTGGTAACAGACGCGTGGGAACCACAAGTCAATGGAGTGGTACGGACGCTCTCGCGCACCGTGCAGGAATTACGCGAGATGGGCCATGAAGTGATGATGGTCACGCCCAATGACGGCTATAAAACCATTCCCTTGCCGACCTATCCCGAGATCAAAATGGCCCTGTTTGCCAAGGATGACATCGAAGAACGCTTCGAAGATTTTGAGCCTGAGGCGGTGCATATCGCGACCGAAGGTACATTGGGCCTGACCGCGCGGCGCATTTGTATTCAGCACCGCTTTCCCTTCTCGACCTCTTACCACACGCAATATCCCGAATATGTCTCTGCTCGCTTCCCGATCCCGGTTGGCTGGGGCTATGCCTTTGTGCGCTGGTTCCACCATATGGCGGGCCGTGTGATGGTGGCGACACCGACCATGCATGACCTTCTGGTCTCACGCGGGTTCAAGAATCTCGCGATGTGGACGCGCGGCGTCGATACCGAGCAATTCCATCCTCGCTTGCGGGTGGCAGACCGTGGGCCACTGGCGGGCATTCAAGGGCCGATTTTCCTCTATGTCGGGCGTGTCTCGGTTGAGAAAAATGTCGAAGCCTTTTTGGCTTGTAATCTCAAAGGCACCAAAGTGGTGGTTGGCGATGGCCCAGCTCGGGTAGACCTTGAGACCCGCTTTCCGGAAGCCAAATTCTTGGGCGCGAAGTTCGGCGAAGAGCTCGCCGCTTGCTATGCCAATGCGGATGTCTTTGTTTTCCCAAGCTATACCGACACGTTCGGGCTGGTGATCTTGGAAGCCATGGCCACAGGCACCCCCGTAGCCGCCTTCATCGCGCCGGGTCCTAAGGACATTATCCCAGGCTCGCACGCTGGTGTGATTGGCGATGATCTGACCGCCAGCATTGAGGCGTGCCTAAGCCTAGACCGCGATCAAGTTCGTAAATATGCCGAAGGCTTCTCGTGGCGGGCTTGTGCCGAGCAATTCTTGGAAAACCTAGACCCTCTGCCCGTGATGGAGCGCTATAAGGTGTGGAACCGGGTCAAGAATGCGTTGCGCCTGCGGCGTAAGCGCAAACCTACTTAGGGCAACAGATAGGGCGCTAGCTGGGCTTCTAGTTCCTTGAAGGGGCGCTTGGGCCGGCCCTGTAAGTCAATCGTGACAGCTTCAACCGCGGCGGTTGCGATCACTTCTTCGCCGCGGAAAATCGTCTGCTGGATGATCAGCCGCACGCCTTTGATCGCATCATAATGGGTTTGCACCACTAAGCAGTCATCAATGCGGGCGGCTTTCTTGAACTTGATGTCCATGCCCGTGATCGCAAAAGCCAAAGGCGGATCACGCTCGAGCAATTGGGTGTGGTGGATACCTGCTAGGCGCAAGAAGTCTGATCGCCCACGCTCAAAATAGCGCAGATAATTGGCGTGATAGACGATGCCCGACATGTCGGTATCTTCATAATAGATCCGGACAGGCAGATAATGGGTGCGGCCTTCAAAGCGGCCTGCGCTAGGTTGATCGTGCACGCGTATATCTCCCCAACAAGCACAAAAGCCGCCGCTAGGAGATCCCAGCGGCGGCTTATGAAATCAGTTAAGCCAAGAGGCTTAGCGCTTCAGAACCAGGCCTTCGCGCTGCGCACGCTTGCGCTGCAGCTTGCGCATACGGCGCACGGCTTCGGCATCTTCACGAGCACGCTTCTCAGAAGGCTTTTCAAAATGATTACGACGCTTCATTTCGCGGAAGGTGCCTTCACGCTGCATCTTCTTTTTCAGTGCTTTCAACGCCTGATCGACGTTGTTATCGCGCACAAGGATCTGAACCAGGGGAGCCCCCTATAAATTGGACGAACGACCAGAAAACTGGCCAAGTGAAAGTAGAGCGGGGGACATACAGAAATCAGTCCCCATTGTCCACCTCATGATGTCGAATCATGTCAGTTGCGAAAACAGCGATGGACCATAGGCCGTGCATGACCTATCTTAATGCCTATGACCGTTTCCGCTGACCTCACCAACCCCGTTTCCCGCCACGATCCGATCCAAGCTTTGCGGGATCGCTATCTCGATGCTGCCTTGGACGAGGCCAACTTCTCAGGCTGGCTGCCCAATGCGTTGGAGCGGGCACGTGAAGCGGCCAACCTCAGCGAGGGTGAAGCCTTGCTCGCCGCTCCACGCGGTGCAGTGGATTTGATCGACGCGTGGTTTGACCGGGCCGAGCGCGCGATGGAGCGGGCGATTGAAGATTGTGAGCCGGGCACCAAGATCCGCGCCAAGGCGACCTTGGCCGTGCGGGTGCGGCTGGAAGCTTTGTCTACCCATAAGGAAGGCCTGCGCCGCGCCGCGATCTATCTGGCTGTGCCCAATAATACTCCTGACGCGGTGCGGATTGGCTGGCGCGCAGCAGACCGGGCTTGGGTGGCGATGGGCGATCCCTCGACCGACTTTAACTATTATTCCAAGCGCACCATTCTATCGGGCGTCCATCTGGCGACTTTGGCTTATTGGTTACAAGATGAGAGCGCGGACAGTGCCGCCACGTGGGCCTTTTTGGACAAGCAAATTGGCGGCGTGATGCAGTTTGAGAAGGTTAAGGCCCAAGTCAATCAATTGGTCGACAAGATACCCGATCCTTTGGGCATTTTGACTCGCCTGCGCTATGGCGCTCAGCCGAAGCCGTGAAGCGTAATCACATGGCCCATTTTGCGGCCATCGCGCACTGCCCGCTTGCCATAGAGATGGACGAAAGTGTCTGCTTGGCCCGCCAGATCGGCCAAAGCGTCCACATCATGGCCGATCAAATTGGTCATAACGACACGTGGTGTGTGGCGCTTTGTTGAGGCTAAAGGCCAATGCACGACAGCGCGAATATGTTGCTGGAATTGGTCTGCGGCACAGCCGTCCTGTGTCCAATGGCCGGAATTGTGCACGCGTGGGGCAATCTCATTGACCACCAGTTCGTCGCCTAGGACAAAGAATTCCACCGCCAATACGCCGATATGGTCCAAGGCTGCGGCTAGCTCAGCAGCGGCCGCAACGGCCCTTTCGCCCAATGCGTCGGAAATCTGCGCAGGAATGGTCGACGTCCGCAAAATGCCACCTTGGTGCACATTCTCGGTCACGTCATAGGCCGCAACACTGCCATCGACGGCACGGGCTAGAATGACCGAGACTTCCCGTTCAAACGGCACAAAGCCTTCAAGAATAGCGGGGCTTCCCCCCAGCGCGGCCCAAGCCTCAGCCACGTCGCTGATCTGGCTTAAGCGGAATTGGCCTTTGCCGTCATAGCCCAAAGTACGTGTCTTCAAGATGGCAGGCAGGCCAATGGTCGCCACCGCGCGCTCAAGGCCCTCGAGGCTGTCACAAGCGGCAAAGGGCGCGGTTTGAAGCCCCACGCCTTGGATGAATTGCTTTTCGACCAAACGGTCTTGCGTCAATTGCAGGGACTTGAGACCCGGACGGATGACGGCGCGCGCCTCTAAGAATGCCAGCGACGCGGCGGGCACATTTTCAAACTCAAAGGTCACGACATCGACGCACTCGGCAAAAGCGGCCAGCGCCTTTTGGTCATCCCAAGCAGCATTAAAGCATTTGGCGGCGACCCGCCCGGCCGGACAATCGGCCTCTGGCTCATAAACCACGCAATCGAAGCCAAGCTCCGCTGCGGCCATGGCCAGCATGCGGCCCAATTGTCCGCCACCCAAAATGCCAATGGTCGAACCGGGGGCTAGGCGATCAGAAGCGGCCGTCATTCGCGCGGATCGTCCCCAACCGCTTCGGTCTGCGCTTCACGCCATGCCGTCAAGCGCTCTGCCAAAGCTTCATCGGTCAACGCGAGGATGGAAGCGGCCAACAAAGCGGCGTTCGCGGCACCGGCAGGGCCGATGGCGAGCGTGCCGACCGGGATGCCCTTGGGCATTTGGACGATCGATAAAAGACTATCTTGGCCAGACAAAGCGGCAGAGCGCACGGGCACGCCAAGGACGGGCAAAGTCGTCATCGCGGCGACCATGCCGGGCAAATGCGCTGCGCCACCGGCACCAGCAATAATCACTTTTAAGCCGCGGCCTTTGGCTTCTTTGGCATAGAGGCTCATCTTGTCAGGGGTGCGGTGGGCGGAAACGACTTTGGCCTCGTAAGGCACAGCCAAATGGTCGAGAATCTTGGCCGCCTCAATCATGGTTTCCCAGTCCGAGCGGGAGCCCATAATCAATCCAATTTGTGGGCCGATTTGTGGGATAGAGGCCATAGATTGCGCTTTCCAACACTTGCGACGAAAGCTGCCTGCATCCGCCTGCGCCTGCGTCAACACCCAAGAAAGCGGGGCTTCTAGTCGTAATGGGCCAGAAAGGGAAGACCTGATCGGAAATCCGTCCCCGTAAACATCTTGTTAACCAATCGCGCGCACAGCCTAGCGGCACAGGTTTTGGGTTTTGCGCCCTTACAGAGCGTACCATAAAGTGCTACATAGACTGAGAATTAAGGCCGTGTGAGGCGGCCAAGACGGGAGCGTTAGGCGGTGTCGTTTGCACAACATCATTCTGATGGAAAGCCGAAAGCGACCGCGCCGTCCTTGCAGCCGAAATCGGCGCTTGAGCGGGCAACCCAAGCTGCGGCCGCCGCCAAGCGCCACCCGATAGCCGAACCAAGCCATGCACCAAGCAGCCAACAGGCTTCTGAGGTCCAGGCGGCAGAGAAACCGACTGTACTTGGCATTCCACCTCAGGAACTCACCCCTCATGTCCGCCGCGCGCTGAAACATTTGTCCGATCAGGTGACAAGCCTCAAATCGGATCGGGCGCGCTTGGTGGATCGGTTGCGCCGTGCCGAAGAACTGGCAGACCGGGATACGTTGGTGCCGGTATTCAATCGCCGCGCCTTTGAGCGCGAATTGAACCGGGTGATTAGCTTCGCACATCGCTATGAGGTGCAGGCCAGCCTCGTCTATTTTGATCTCGACGGCTTCAAACAGATTAATGACCGCTTTGGTCACCCTGCCGGCGACGCCATCCTCTTGGCAGTCGGCGAAACTTTGGCGGCTAACATTCGCGAGAGTGATCTGGTGGGTCGCGTCGGCGGGGACGAGTTTGCCGTCATTCTGGCCAAAGCAGGCCCCGAAGATGCTCGCCGCAAAGGCGCACAATTGGCCGAAGCCATTTCCCGCACAGAAATCACCTATCAAGGTCACCGCCTGCAAGTGGGCGCGGCTTATGGCTCTTATACGTTTGAGTTAGATGATACGGGTGAACGGGCTTTGTCGCGGGCTGATGAAGCCATGTATGCCAATAAGGTTGGCCGCAAAATCCAAAGCCTCTGACTACAGATCCTTGATGTAATGGATAAAGCCTGCATGGCGGGCCACGCGGTCATACAGGCTGCGGCCAGGTGCATTAGTCTCATGCGTCAACCAATAAACGCGTGCTGCATTTTCGGCACGCGCCGCATCCGCCACCGCTTCGATCAAGGCCTCGCCCACCCCGCGCTTACGGGCGGCTGGAAACGTGAACAAGTCTTGGAGATAACAATAAGGCCCAATCGTCCAAGAGGATGGATGATAGAGGAAGTGGACGAGACCCAAAACCTCGTCGCCATCAACTGCCACAAGGCCATGCAGCGGCCCTTCTGGATCGAGTAAGCGCTGCCACGTCGCTTCGGTCACCTCTGGCGCGAAATTGCTGACCTTATAAAAGGTCAGATAGCCGTGCCATAGCTCTTCCCACACTGACCGGTCATTCGCCGCCAAGGGCCTTACGCGCAGATCACCCATGCTTCACCTCAACACCAAGTGCTTATTTTGGAAAGGCTTTTGGCGCGACCTGCACCACTTTGCTGCCGCGCGCGACGACTTCATTCACCGCCATACCGCGTTCAACCACGTGATTTCTAAATCGGAACAGTCCGTCGACGCCGATAAAGCCGTCTTGGGCCTCAATGGCGCGGGCGGAAGCCCCAGACTTGCTGCCTTCCCGCGTCATGCGGGCCAGCATGGCGGTCGCGTCATAACCCATGCCAGCCAGACGGGTTGGGCGGCGTTGATAGGCTTGGTTGAAGCGTTGCTCAAATGCGCTGCGGGCTGCTACGTCAGGCGTTACAAACCACGCCCCCATCATCCGGCTGTCATTCAAAATATCGGGATCATTCCAGAGCCCCGTGCCCAGATAGCGTACTTGACGGGAGCTGGCACCCGACTGGCCTAAAGTTTGAACAATGGCGCGCAACATCGCCCCGCGTTCTGGGATCAAAATCGCAGTTTCCCGGCTGGCATTCCCGCCAGAGACCCGGCCGGCAACACGCTTCGACACTTCGAGCGCGGAAGTCA
Organism: Hyphomonadaceae bacterium UKL13-1; assembly: GCA_001602435.1. Classification (GTDB taxonomy): domain Bacteria; phylum Pseudomonadota; class Alphaproteobacteria; order Caulobacterales; family Aquidulcibacteraceae; genus Aquidulcibacter. Next base: position 3,408,704 of record CP012156.1, on the reverse strand, counting down.
TGGATGTCGATCTCGGATCATAACGCTCATCGCCCATGAACTCGATACCCGCTGCGGCGGCAGTTTCACGCGCGGCGGCGGCTACCCGGTCGCCATAGCGACCTTCTGGGGCCAAAACCACCAGCTTTTTGACGCCCTGTTCGGCCGCGTAGCGGACAATCTGACGGGCCTCATCTTCGGGCAGGAAGGTCAAAACATAGATATCGCGACCGGCTTCGGACGTATCGGTCGAGAAGGAAAACATGGGAACATCATTAGCCCGCGCATAGGGCGCGATGGCTGACACGCCACTGGCGAACAAGGGCCCTAAGATAAAGTCCGCGCCCGAGCGCAGCGCATCCACAGCTGCTTCACGCGCTGACTCTGGCGTATCGCCAGAATCCTTTGGAATGAGGAGCATAGATGCGTCCCCATGCTCAAATAGCGCGAGTTCAGCCGCGCTTTGAAGGGTCTGGGCTTCGTTACGAATGGCTGGATTGTCGCTGCTAAAGGGTGCCAGCAAAGCGACACGAACCAGCTTGCGACCCACCATATGTGGCGGCGTCAGCTTATTGGTTGCTTTGATCAGATACGGGTTTACAGGCTCTTGCACCACCGGCTGGGTCGGGGGGGGTGGCGGCGTGATGGTTTGTGGGGTGGATGCGCACGACGCCAAGCCCATCAACATAGCTGCGCAAAGGCTTGCGCCTAACGCGTGTTTAAGGCTTGGTATCTTTGTCGGAAAGTACAAACCTTCTGTCGAAGAAATGGATGACATGGCCAACGCTACTCCCAATAATCGGCCTAAGTCTAAGCGTGAGGCCAGTCCGGTGCAATCGCATCAACTGGAAACGCCCATAAAAATGCTGTTAGAATCGGGACTTTACCTCGTGGCCACACCCATTGGTAATTTGGGGGACTTCACGCCACGCGGGGCCAAAACGCTGACCGATTGCGACCTCATTCTGGCAGAAGATACACGTGTAACCAAGCGCTTGATGGGCCTGCATGGAATCAACGGCAAGGTTGTTCGGTGTGATGAGTCCGCGACGGAAACGGGCCTCAAACAGGCACTGAAGATTCTTGATCAAGGCGGGTCGGTGGCCTTTTGCTCAGACGCGGGCACCCCGGGCGTCAGTGATCCGGGGGAACGTTTGGCCCGTGGCGTGATTGAAGCTGGGCATAAGGTTCTGGCCGTGCCCGGTGCGTCTGCCGCCTTAGCCGCTTTGATTGTTTCAGGCCTACCTTCAGCGCGGTTCTTCTTTGCGGGTTTTGCGCCATCAAAAGCGGGTGCGCGGGCGGACTTTTTCCATGAGTTTGCCTCGATCCCTGCCACTTTAATCTTCTATGAGACCGGCCCGCGCTTGGCCGAAAGTCTTGCGGCCATGGCCAAGGTTTTTGGCGACCGGCCCGCCTGTGTCGCACGTGAGTTGACGAAGCTCTACGAAGAAACCCGGCGCGGCACCCTTTCGGCTTTGGCGGCCCATTATGGCGAGGCCGACGCGCCGCGTGGCGAAATTGTCGTGGTCGTCGGTGGGAGAAGCCACGACGATGCGGATGCAGAGACAATTGATTTGGATGGCGCGTTAGAAGAAGCCTTGTCCCGCCTCAGCGTCAAAGATGCTGCTGCCGCCGTGGCCCTAAAGACCGGGATCGCCCGACGGGATGTGTATAGCCGCGCCTTGGCGCTGGTTGCTGTACGCAAGCAGGTTGTATCATGAATTTAACCCAGCGCGCCCTTGCAGAGCGGTCCGGTCGCTGGGCCGAGAACTGGGCAGCCTTTGTGTTGCAGTTGAAGGGCTATGCCATTCTGGGGCGGCGGGTACAGACGCCAGCTGGCGAGATTGATCTGATCGCGCGGCGCGGCGATGTGCTGGCCTTCATCGAAGTTAAAATGCGCCAAGGGGCCGTTGATCCCGCCGAAGTGCTGCGGACCCGGCAAATGTCGCGCATTGTGCGGGCTGCGACGGGCTGGACGTCTAGACGCGCGTGGACCCAGCATTTCGCTTGGCGCTATGATCTGATGGTCGTTACCAAATGGCGCTGGCCGAAACATGTTCGCGATGCTTGGCGGCCAGAGATAGACCCCATGTTGAGTGGGCATGGCCATTCAGACAATGTGATTTCCTTTCGGGCGCGGCGCAAATGATCCCGAGGACGCGAGTAGACGCGGAAAGCGCAATCAAAGTGTGCGCCAACATGCCGGTAGACCGCTTTGACTTAACGGCCTGCGCCTTGGCTTGCGCCATTCATGAACACCCGGACCGCGATCTTTCCGAAGCCCTCAGCGTCTTGGATCAGCTCACCACCTTAGCCCAACAGCGAAAACCCCAAACCGCTTCGGCGCTGACACAATTGATTTTCGGCGAAATGGGGTTTGCAGGCTCAACCAAAGACTTTGATGATCCCGGCAATGCAGACTTAATCAGTATTTTGAAGGCACGTGCGGGCTTGCCCATTGGGCTTGGAGTGATTTGGCGCCATGTGGCACGCCTCTCGCAGGCAGCACTCCATGGAGTTGATTCTCCCGGGCATTTTTTGCTGCGGCTGGAGTCCAACGACGGGCCGATCTTTATCGACCCCCTTGCTGGCGGCGCGATTGTGGATGAGGTCGGCCTCTCTGAAATTGCCAATCGGGTTGGGATCAAGGCCTTAAGCGAGGCGATGCTGGCCCCGGTGTCAGATCGGGTGATGGCGGTGCGCTTACAGACCAATCTGGCGGCGCGAGCACGGGCTTCCGGCCAAATTGACGCTTGGCTGCGGGCGGCGTTTCGGCGTGCGTTGTTGGCCCCAGACCATTATCAAGTGGCGCACGACTATTCCCAAGCTGCAGAAGCCGCAGGACAAATTCATATAGCCCTTGAATGGGCGCACCGGGCAAGCCAACTTCAAGGCTACACCCAAGCTGATCGCGATAGAACCCAAACTCTCCGCCACAAGCTCAATTAGCGAGTTCACCCTGTGTCTGATTTTCCTGCCTCAAAACCCCTGCGTATCGCCATCCAGATGGACCCGATTGAGGACGTTAATATTGATGGCGATACGACCTTTGCCATGGCCGAAGAGGCGCAAAGTCGCGGCTATGAGATCTTCGTCTATCAAGTCGACACTTTAAGCTGGCAGGAAGGTAAAGTCCGTGCGCGGGCCAAGCCCGCCAAGGTTCAACGCGTCAAGGGCGACCATGTCACGCTCGGCGCAGAAGTCGTTTTGGATCTGGCTGAGGATGTCGACGTTGTCCTGATGCGTCAGGACCCACCGTTTGACATGAGCTATATCACCGCCGCGCACATGCTGGAGTTCTTAAAGGGCAAGACTTTGGTGGTGAATGACCCCTTCTGGGTGCGGTCGAGCCCAGAGAAGATCGTCCCCCTTCTCTTCCCAGACTTGATGCCGCCGACCCTCGTATCGCGCGATGTCGCCACCATTAAGGCGTTTCAGGCGGAGCATCAGGACATTGTGGTCAAACCATTGTTTGGGAATGCAGGTGCGGCCGTGTTTCGGATCAAGCCAGAGGATGGCAATTTAGGCGCGCTGCTCGATCTGTTCTTCACCACCAGTCGCGACCCGATCATGGTGCAAGCCTTTGTGCCGGGGGTATTTGACGGCGACAAGCGGATCATCCTTGTCGATGGTGAACCTGTGGGCGCGATCAATCGGGTGCCCAAGGGCAATGATATTCGCTCCAACCTCGCCGTGGGCGGCACCGCCCATCCTGTTGACTTGAGTGAAGCCGATCTGGCCATCTGTCGCGCCATTGGCCCAACCCTGAAAGAGCGCGGCCTTTTGTTCGTCGGTATCGACGTCATCGCAGGCCGCTTAACCGAAATCAATGTCACCTCGCCAACTGGCGCTTTGGCGCTCAAAGCTTTCTCTGGGATCAATGCAGTTTCGCTCATGTGGGATGCCATCAGTCGTAAATTGAACTAGACATTACTCTATGGTAAGAAAGTTGTGCACAGCCTTTAGAGGTAGAAAATCACAATCTAGCGTTAGAAATAGTCTTTTGTTCGTTATCCGTTCGTTGTATGTTCTAATTTCTAGTTGGAATGTGGATAGTTCGGAAGCGAAACGATGGTTGCTCGATTGGTTACATGGGCCTTTGATGGGGCCGAAGCGCGCAGAGTTGACGTCCAAGTCCAAATAACAGACGCCGGGGCGAACCCTTACTTCTCAATTGTAGGTTTAGCGGACAAAGCCGTGGCTGAGAGTCGGGAGCGGGTACGCTCGGCTTTTGCGGCTATTGGCCTGTCGGTTCCTGCCAAGCGCGTGCTGGTAAATCTGGCCCCGGCGGACTTGCCGAAGGAGGGGTCTCATTATGATGCGCCAATTGCTGTCGCACTTTTGACAGCCATGGGTGTCTTGCCGTCCGACGCATTAGATGGCCTCGCCGTGCTGGGGGAACTGGGGTTAGATGGCGATTGGCAGCCCATTGTTGGGGCTTTACCGGCAGCTATGGCTTCCCACGGGGAGGATTTGACCTTGGTTTGCCCGTCGGCCTCTGCTGCTGAAGCCGCTTGGTCGGGCGGGCGGGTGATCGGGGTTTCCAGCCTGATGGGCTTTATCAATCATGTTCGTGGTGCGCGGCCACTGGAACTGGCCCAGCCCGGTGCCCTACTCGATGCGCCACCCGTTGCCGATCTGAAGGATGTACGCGGGCAGGAACAGGCCAAACGGGCGCTGGAGATCACCGCAGCTGGCGGGCATAATTTATTGTTGGTTGGCCCACCGGGGGCGGGCAAGTCCATGCTTGCGCAACGTCTCCCCGGCCTCCTGCCACCTTTAAGCGCGCGAGAACTCTTGGAAGTGTCGATGGTCCATTCCGTGGCTGGCATGCTCGAGCGCGGATCTTTAACGCGGACAAGGCCATTCAGGGCCCCGCACCACTCGGCCAGTATGGCCGCTCTGACAGGTGGTGGCATTCGGGCCAAGCCGGGTGAAGTGTCCCTCGCGCATCATGGCGTGCTGTTTCTCGATGAATTGCCGGAATTTTCCGCCCAAGCCCTCGACGCGCTGCGCCAACCCTTGGAAACGGGTGAAGTGGTACTCGCGCGGGCCAATCGGCATGTGACCTATCCGGCGCGCTTTCAACTGATCGCCGCCATGAACCCTTGCCGTTGCGGGGCAGCTGCTGGGCGGACTTGCGGGAAGGCGCCGCGCTGTATGGTGACCTATCAGTCGCGCATTTCTGGGCCCTTCCTCGACCGGATTGATCTGCAAATCGACATCCCAGCCGTTACCGCCGCAGACCTTGCCTTGCCTGCCAGCAGTGAAGGCACGCAAGAAGCCGCCGCCCGCGTGGCAAGTGCCCGCGCCGCCCAAGCAGAGCGTTATCAGAATGACGGACTGGCGATTGCCACCAATGCGGTCGCCAGCGGGGCCGTGCTGGATCGTGTCGCAGCACCCGATGGGCCGGGACGAGATTTATTGGGAAAAGCGGCTGACGCGCTACGCCTATCGGCACGGGCCTATCATCGCACGCTAAAAGTCGCGCGCACGATTGCAGACCTTGACGGTGCTGAAGGGGTAAAGCGGATACATATTGCCGAAGCTTTAGCTTATCGGCGGGTGGAGCCTAATCCGGCGCAAGCCGTCTCAACACCCAGTTTTCAAAGGCTTTAGCGCTTGCCCATGGGGACTTTGTCTGCCGTTGTCGCCCCTTTGGAGAACAAAGGTGTTGGCGCTTCGGTCTTGGATTTTTCCGCCTTGGGTTTGCGGATTTCCTTGTTACTTTTTTTCTGTCCCTTAGCCATTTGGTGCTCACTTCGGTGAAGGATTTTGGGGGGACGGGGCGATCTGACGCCTTAGGGCGACATTAGAACCCAAGGCTGCGGCCAATGCCAGGGCACCGGCCGCATCCCTTTGAGCTTAACAAGCAGGCTTCATGACGAAGCCTATTTTTTAAGCGCGATCTTGCAGGTTTTCGGCAGACATTTTGCCGCTCTTGCGATCTGCCACGAGGTCATAGCTGACCTTTTGGCCGTCGCGCAGGTCGCTCATGCCCGAGCGTTCCACTGCACTGATGTGGACGAAGGCATCAGGGCCGCCGTCATCAGGAGCGATAAAGCCAAAGCCTTTTTGGCCGTTAAACCATTTTACTGTTCCGGTAGTCATTAGAGTAGTTCCGTTCATAGAGAATATCATGCCGGCGTGTGCAGGCATGTTGGCGTCGACATTTCAGGAGGTATTTTTGAGAGCAGCGCCGATGATCTCAGCGAACAGACAAGCATAGAACCGTCATTAGACGGGTGCTCTATGCGCCCTTCCTAGCCAATTAGCAAGCAGTTTCGAGCCGAACGACTTTTTGGCGTTAGCCGAACCTAAAGCAGCAAACTATCCTCAATGTGAGCATAACCCCTTCCCCTGTGCCGAACTCTCCCGTAATCGTGGCCCATGCGATACGCGCTACGAGCGCCGCGAGGGATGAAGGTCGGGCTCCTCGGTGGTTCTTTTGATCCTGCCCATTCTGGCCATGCCCATGTGGCCGAAACAGCCCGTGCTCGGCTGGGCCTGACTTGTGTCTGGTGGCTGGTATCGCCACAAAATCCGCTCAAGCCGAAATCTACGCCGCTCAAGAACCGCTTAGCCTCAGCACGCAGGGTCGCGAGCGGCCGTCACAACATCGTCACCGACATTGAAACTCAACTGAAAACCCAATTCACAATCGACACCCTAAAAGGTCTCCAAAGACGCTTTCCGGGGGTGCATTTCGTGTGGTTGATGGGGGCGGATAATCTGAGCGGGTTTGAGCAATGGCGCGGCTGGCAAGATATTGCCCGCCGGATTCCGATTTGTGTGGTCTCTCGGCCAGGCGCTGGACCACGGGCGCGCTTAGGGCGACTTGCGCAACGCTTTCCCCATGCACGACTGAATTTGGCCAATGCTATGGCCTGTGCGCGTGCAGCACCACCCGCTTGGGTCTATATACCCGCTCGTTGGAATCCCTTATCCTCAACCGCACTGCGTGCCAGTGGTGCCGGCCTGTCACCAGTTTGAGTTGGTTTAAAGATTATTTCTTGGGGTTGAAGTTTAGATGCTTGAAGATTTGGTGCGGCAACACCAGCAAGATTTATTGGCTGGGGCGCGAACACTCAATATTGCACTGGGCCTAGACAGCCCTGCCGCGCATGTGGAGCGGTCCGAACGCGAAGTTCTGGATCGGATCCTACCCCATTTGGGTGATCTTATCGGCCCGGCCGCACGCCTGATCGATTGCGGCCCATTTACAGGCTTGCGCACCGCGCAAGTGCTTGCGGCCCTAGAGCGCCCTAAAGCTATTGTTCTGATGAATCGCGAGATTGATCCGCGGATCTTTGACACATTGAACGCCAAAGACTCGACGGCAGAGATCAGCTTGGCCCCTGCCAATGCAAGCCCTTCATCTTGGGACCTACCGGCCATTGGTTCGGGCAGCACCCTGGCCCTGATTGCTGGCGGCGGCTTGGGGCTTTTGTCAGAAGCTGAGCGACGGGACCTCTTCCATGGGTCGGCACAAACACTGAAATCCAATGACTTCCTCCTGTTAACCAGTGAGCTTACTCAGGATGCCGCCGTGGCAGAGGCGGCTTATCAGGATTTCGGCTTGCACCTCGTACGCACCTGCTTAACGCGCTTGGGCAAAAGCCACGGTCTTGAACCGCGCATCTTCCATCAGGCTTCGAGCCAACAGGTGCAATTTGGGGCGCTGGCGCAAAAGGACGCGTCGATTCAATGGCAGGACGTGGGCTGTATCTTTAGTCCTGGCGACTGGTTGGCGATGGGCGCTGCGCAACAATTCACGGCTGCAACGCTGACCTCAGAACTCGCTGGATTTGAGGTGCAAGAGACATGGCGCGCCAGCGATGGCCGAGTGGATGTGATGCTGTTGAAGAAAAAATAGCATGGCTTTGTCGTTCTGGTTATGTTCTGTTAAGGTGCTTGGGTGCACGAAGGCCTCGATTCGCTTTACGGGACGAAAGACATGTCACTTCAAACGATCCTTCTTGGCATTGACCCCGGTCTGCAACGGACCGGTTGGGGCGTGATCGCCTGCGAGGGCGCGCGCATTTCCTGGGTCGCCCATGGCGTTATCGCACCACCCACCAAATTGGCTTTGACAGAGCGTTTGGGCCAGCTTGCCATCGGCATCAAAGACGTGCTTGATTTCTACAACCCGACCGAAGCAGCGGTTGAAGAGGTTTTCATGGCGAAGAATGCGCAATCTGCCCTTTTGCTCGGCCATGCTCGTGGCGCGACCTTGTCCGTATTGGCCCAACACCGCGTGGCTGTAACCGAATATGCCACCCGCCACATCAAAAAGGCCTTAGTCGGCACAGGTGGCGCGGAAAAGGATCAGGTCGCCTTCATGGTTCGTCGTCTTTTGCCGCAGTCGGGTGCGGTTTCAGCGGACGCCGCAGACGCTTTGGCTGCAGCTATTTGCCATGCCGCAGAACGGCGCAGCCCAACCAGTCAACTGATGGCGGCGAAAGGATGATTGGATCTCTCAAAGGCTTAGTGGCAGCAACAGGCGAAGATCGCGTCCTGATCGAAGTCGGTGGCGTTGGCTATTTGGTTTTTGCGGGAACGCGGACATTGTCGCGCCTTGGCCAAGGGGCGGCCGTGCATGTGTTTATCGAGACGCAGTTGCGCGAAGACTCGCTCAAGCTTTATGGCTTTTTGTCAGATGCCGAGCGGGCCTGGTTTGCTAAATTACAAGAGATTAGCGGCGTCGGTGCCAAAGTGGCGCTGTCGATTTTGGACGTGCTCTCGCCCAATCAATTGATGGAAGCCGCAGCCCTTGAAGATAAGGTCAGCATTGCACGCGCCAATGGCGTCGGGCCAAAGCTGGCGGCGCGCATTGCCACGGAGTTAAAAGGCCGCCCACCGCCAGCCAGTCTGATGGGGCAAACGGGCACCTCTGGCTTTAGTGAAGGGGGAAGTCCCGTCACTCCCGCGCCAGATACCCCCCAAGCCCCGGTGGTCGAAGGCCCCGCTTTGGCAGATCGGTCGCAAGCCGTGTCGGCCCTTCTAAATCTTGGCATTGCCCAGCCCGAAGCACTGCGCGCGGTTGCCCTTGCCAGCCGTAGCCTTGGTGATGAAGCAAGCGTCGGCGCTTTGGTGAAAGCGGCCCTGAAGGAGATCGGCCGATGAACCAGTCGGGTGAGGGCATTGACGGCGAACGCCTCATTTCATCGGAATTGCGGGTCGGCGACACGCTCGACCGCGCGCTGCGCCCGTCGGGCTTCGACGAATTTGTTGGCCAGACCGATCTTAAAGCAAACCTCGAAATCTTCGTGCGTGCCGCCAAAGGGCGGGGCGATGCGATGGACCATTTGCTGCTGTTTGGTCCACCAGGTCTCGGCAAGACCACGCTGGCGCAGATTACGGCGCGCGAATTAGGCGTGAACCTCAAAACAACATCTGGGCCTGTTATCGCCAAAGCGGGCGATCTTGCAGCCCTTCTGACCAATCTCGAACCGCGCGACGTGCTGTTCATCGACGAAATCCACCGTCTGCCGGCAGCGGTGGAGGAAATTCTCTATCCGGCGATGGAAGATTACGCGCTGGATCTGGTGATTGGCGAAGGTCCTTCGGCCCGGTCGATCCGCATTGATCTATCACCCTTTACGTTGGTTGGTGCGACGACGCGCGCGGGCCTATTATCAACGCCGTTGCGCGACCGATTTGGCATCGTCTCGCGCCTCGATTTTTATAGCGTGGCGGACTTGGAACTCATCCTGCGACGCGCAGCAGGAAAGCTTGGGGCACCCTTGACCCCCGATGGGGCCACCGAAATTGCACGCCGTGCTCGGGGCACCCCCCGGATCGCCGTGCGCTTATTACGCCGCGTGCGTGACTTTGCTGATGCCTTGGGCAGCCCCTTAGATGCCCAGACCGCCGCCCATGGTCTAGCCCGTCTCGATATTGATCCTGACGGGCTTGATATGCTCGACCGCCGCTATCTGCGTGCCCTGGTGGAGACTTATGGCGGTGGGCCAGTTGGTGTTGAAACCCTTGCAGCTGCCATCTCCGAAGCCCGTGACGGGGTGGAGGATGTGATTGAGCCTTATTTGATGCAGCAAGGCTTTATCATGCGCACACCGCGTGGCCGTGTGGCCGCAGCCCGGGCCTACCAGCTGTTCGGCCTGCCAGAACCCAAGGCCCCACCCCAATCAGGCCTGTTTGACGATTCAGCGCGCTAAATCACGCCCGCACGCTTGAGGGTGGCGATCTTATCGGCATCATAGCCCAGCATGTCGGTGAGGACTTCGCTGGTATGGCTACCCAGCTCCGGCCCTGTCCAGCGCACATTACCTGGTGTGCTCGATAGTTTCGGGAAGACGTTTGGCATCGGGAACGGCCCCAGCTCTGGATGCTCGACTGTGACAATCGCTTCGCGGGCAGCAAAGTGTGGGTCGGCCAACATATCTGGTGCGCGATAGATGCGACCACATGGCACGCCATGGGCCTCGCACACGGCCTCTAAGTCGGTGCACGTCATCTGAATGCTCCAGGCACTCACCAAAGCATCCAATTCGGCTTGGTTCTCGCCGCGCGCGACATGGTTCAGAAAGCGCGGATCATCGGCAAGTTCGGGCTGGCCCATGGCTTCAGCCAAGCGTCGCCAAACCGTGTCTTGATTGGCGGCAAGGATCAGCATCCCGTCGCTGGCCGGATAGATATTGGACGGAGCGATTTTCGGCAGGAAAGAGCCCGTCCGCTCGCGGATATAGCCGCCGAAATGATAGTCTGGCACGAGGCTTTCCATCATGGCAAAGCAGGCTTCATAAATCGCAGAATCGACGATCTGGCCGCGCCCTGTATTGCGGCGATGCTCCAGTGCTGCCAACGCGCCGATGGCGGCATAAGTCGCGGCTAAACTGTCGCCGATGGAGATGCCTGCCCGCGACGGCATGCGATCAGGCTCGCCCATCACATAGCGTAGGCCACCCATCGCCTCGCCCACACTGGCATAGCCCGCCTTGGGACTGTTGGGGCCTGTCTGGCCATAGCCGGACACGCGGATCATGATCAGACCGGGATTAATGGCCGACAAAACGTCATAGCCCAAACCCCATTTCTCCAGCGTGCCGGGGCGAAAATTCTCCAACAGGAAGTCGGCTTGCTTGATGAGGTCTTTTAGGACCGCTTGACCCTCGGCCTGTCGTAAATCCAGTGTGATGCACTTTTTATTGCGGGCAACAATCGGGAACCAAACGCCATGGCCATCCTTTTTCACCGTGCCCCATTCGCGCAATGGGTCGCCTTGGCCGGGGGGCTCGACCTTGATCACTTCGGCCCCCAGATCGCCCAAGATTTGTCCGCAGAATGGCCCAGCCAATAACACGCCTAATTCGATGACGCGCAAGCCTTTCAGGGGTCCGGTGGCTTCAGACATGGGAACCCTCACGCCGCAGCGGTCTGTGGTGGGAAATTGCCGGCTTTGGTGACCATGGAAGGCAAGGGCCTGCCCATCACGTCCGTCAACCATTGTCCCGCCTCAATCATGGCATCAAGGTCGATCCCGGTTGCAACGCCAGAGCGGTGCAGCAAATAGAGTAAGTCCTCGGTCGGGATATTGCCTGTCGCCTTGGGCGCGAATGGGCAACCGCCCAGCCCGCCCAGACTGGAATCAAGCGTGACCGCGCCCGCCTCAAACGCCGCCCACGCATTGGCGAGGCCCGTGTTGCGTGTATTGTGAAAATGCGCGCGGATGGGAATGTCACCGACAACAGCTTGGACGCGCGTCACCAAGGCCTTAACTTGGCTGGGCACCGCCACGCCAATCGTATCGGCTAAGCCAATTTCACGCGGGCCAGCCTTGGCCAAGGCTTCGGCCATCGCCACGACATGGTCTGGGTCGACTTCACCTTCAAATGGGCAGCCAAAGGCCGCCGAAATCGTGACCTGTCCCGACCGACCCGCCGCCTTGGCCATGCCGACAATCGCATTGGCGACTTGGATGCTCTCGGCGCTGGTTTGACCTTGGTTGCGCATGGCAAAACTATCGCTTGCCACAGCCACGGCTCCGAGTTCATGGACGCGGGTCAGAAGCGCACGCTCTGCGCCCCGTTCATTCAGTACAAGGCCGATATAGGTCACTTTATCGCTATCAGGCAGGGCCTCCATCACGGCCTCCGCATCGGCCATCTGGGGGACACGGCGAGGATTCACGAAGCTGGCAGTCTCAATCCGGCGCACTCCTGCCGCAATGGCGGCTTGGATCAGCGCGACCTTTTTGTCGGTCGGCAGAATGTCTGGCTCGTTCTGCAACCCGTCGCGCGCACCAACTTCAACAATTTCAACGCTATTCATGACCCTTACCCCGTGGTGCGCTTTTAGCTGTGTGCCGCCAAACTAAGCCTAAGCTTAGCTTAGGTCTATGGTTAGCTGCGCTGCTAGGGCAATCGGCCAATCTGTTTTAAAGGAAAGGGCACAAGGTCAAAGTGTTGCGAGAATAGCACCCGCCACTCAAATCGGAAGTTTCAAACACAAAGGCCACTTGCTTTTCACGACGAGAACGTGATTTTGACGTCAATCGAAGGATACTTAGAGATCCATCATCACTGAGGGGATAACATGCGTCATCTTTTACTTGGGTCCGCCGCGGCGGCCACACTTTTCTTTGCTATGGGCACAAGTGCATTTGCTCAGGCGGCTACCGAAGCAAAATCCGATGAAGGTGCTGAAGTCATCATCGTGACGGCACAAAAGCGCGTTCAAAACGTGCAAGAAGTGGCTGCTGCTGTTTCGGTTATCGGCGGAGAGCAAATTGCTCGCGCAGGTGGCTACAACATCGAAAGCGTGCAAACCCAAATCCCAACCCTGAACTTCCGTAAGGGCGGCACGAACCTGAACTCCTCGCTGTTCTTGCGCGGCGTCGGCACGATCAACTTCTCCATCGCAGCAGAGCCTAGCGTCGCTGTGGTGTTGGACGGCGTTGTTTTGGCACGCGCCGGTGAAGCATTCGGGGACTTGTCCGACATTCAGCGCATCGAAGTCTTGCGCGGCCCTCAAGGTACTTTGTTCGGCAAGAACTCGTCTGCCGGTGTGGTCAACATCATCTCTCAAAGCCCAGGCCGCGTGCATAGCGGCGACATCCAAGTCACCGCAAACGACGGCAATGAGTACAAGCTGCGCGCGTCGGTCGACATGCCATTCAGCGACAGCGTCCGTTCGCGCGTCACGGTTTTCGGCGGCTCGTACGACGGCAACATCACCAATCTGACCACTGGCAGCAAGATCAATGGCTATGAGCGTTATGGCGTTCGCGGCATCTTGGACATTGATGCCTCTGAAAGCCTGAAAGTGCGCTTGATCGGTGACTACCGCAAAGCTGACGACAATTGCTGCGGCGAAGTCATTGGTACGGCACCATCGGGTGCCAACGGCGCTGCCCTTCTGTCGCTTCTGCCAGGCATCACCTTTGCAGGCGACGAAACCCGCGCTGTTCGCAACAACCTCGTCACCCGCACCGAAGAAGAGTCTTGGGGTGTATCGGCTCAAGCCGATTGGGAAGCTGGCGACTTCACCGTCACCTCCATCACCGCTTACCGTGGCTGGGACAACCGCGAAGTTCGCGAAGGCGACTGGTTGGACCGTCCGGCGGCTTATGTCGGCAACGGCTTTGCCCAATTGCATGACGATGGCCCACAAACCTCGACCACGTTCAGCCAAGAATTGCGCTTGACCTCGCCAAGCGGCAAGGCCTTGGAATATGTGGTTGGTGCCTATTATGCGAACGCTGAAACTGAGCGTGACTTCCGTCGCGACGTGATTGTTTGCTCCGCCTCGACCTTGGCGATCGACACCACCGGCCAGCGTCCTTGCTCGACCGCTACCGGCGTTTCGACCTTCGTGACCGCTTTCTCGAGCGCGAACTTTGGCTCTGAATCACGCAACGCCGCTTTGTTTGCAGACGGCAGCTATAAGGCAACCGAGCGCCTGTCGATTGTCGGTGGCCTGCGCTTCACCCAAGACAAGCTCAGCTACTACCACAACCGTATCCCTGCACCGATTGGCGGCCTGCCAGGCCTGCGCAACGATACCAGCGGCTTCAAAGGTAACACCAAAGAGGACAATGTCTCCGGTAAATTGGGTCTGAAGTACCAAGCTACCGACGATATCAACTTCTATTTGACACAGTCGCGTGGCTACAAGGGCCCTGCTTACAACGTCTTCTTCAACATGAACCCAACGGGTCTGAACGCCATTGAGCCAGAAACCGTGGATTCGACCGAAGGCGGCGTGAAAACGGCCTTTATGGACAACCGCGTGATCTTGAACTTCGCGGTTTTCCGCGCTGTTTATGAGAACTTCCAAGCCAACAACTTCGACACCTTGAACGGTGTAGTCATCACGCGTTTGACCAATGCTGGTAACGTGTCGACCACGGGCCTCGAGCTCGACTGGTTGATCCGCGCCAACAGCGGCCTGACCATCAATGGTGGTTTGGCCGTCACCGACGCCCAGATCGAAGAGTTCCGCGATGCCAGCTTGGTTCTGTCCTCCACCCGTCGGGGTGAGCGTTTGGCCCTGTCGCCACGCTTCAAAGCTTCGTTGGGTGCGAATTATGAGTGGGAACCTGAAGCGGTTCCAGGGATCATTCACTTGAATGGCCAGGTTTCCTACAGCAGCGACCAATTCTCCGACATTGGCGAGAACCCATTGCTGCGCATCCCTGAAACCACCATCGTCGATGCGTCGATTGGGATCAGCGACAAGCAAGACCGTTATCGCTTGACCTTGAACATCAAGAACCTGACCGACGAGAAATATGCATCGTTGGTCACGCCAGGTGGCCCAGGTGGTTCGCTTCGCTATCTGATCCCACGCGATGCAGACCGTTATGTCGGTTTGACCCTGCGCGCGAAGTTCGGGGGCTAATCCTATGACAGCGATTGCGGACAGGTTCTCGCGTCGCGGTCTCTTGGTAGCAGGGGCAGCTTCGGCTGCCCTTGCCGCCTGTGGCCAAGGCAGCGGTTCCACAGGCAAGGGCGTTAATCTCGCCTTTCAAAAAAACGGGGTCATGCTGGTGGCCCAAACACGCGGCTCATTGGTTGAACCGCTCAAGACAGCCGGCATCACGCCGCTGAATTGGGTTGAGTTCCCATCCGGCCCACCCCTTTTAGAAGCCATGGCCGTCGGCTCTGTCGATTTGGGCCTGACTGGCGATACCCCACCGATTTTTGCCCAAGTGGCAAATGCCCCGATCAAATATGTGGCCCAAGTCCGTCTTTCGGGCAAAGCAGGCGGGATCATCACGCCAAAAGGCTCTTCGGTTCAGTCCCTCAAGGACCTGAAAGGCAAGAAGCTGTGCTTCACGCGCGGCTCCTCGGCGCATAATAGTGCGGTCATTGCGCTGCAAAGCGTTGGCCTAACGCTGGCCGATGTGGAAGCGGTCAATCTCGGCCCAGCCGACGCCGCGGCGGCCTTTGCCCAAGGCGGCATTGATGGCTGGGTGATCTGGGACCCCTATTACAGCCTCGCGATCCGCGATCAGGGTGCGCGGGTTCTATCGGGTCTGGATCAACTGGGTGGCGGAGCAAGCTTCCTCTTGGCGAACGCAAAATTTGCCGAAGCACGCCCTGAAGACCTGAAAGTTTTGCTGTCTGCCATCGCCAAAGAAGGCGAATGGTGTGCCGCCAATACCGATGCCGTGGCCGAGATTTCCGCCAAAGCATCCGGCCTAGAGCTCGAGCTTCTCAAAGACACGATGAAGCGGACAGACTTTAAAGTAGAGCCCTTGACCGACGATGTGCTGGCCGCACAACAAGCAACGGTTGACCGCTTTGCGCAAATGGGGATCATACCCAAGAAAGTTATCATCAGCGATGCCGCCTGGCGCGGCTGGACAGGGTAGAAGATGGCAGCAACGGCCTCCGAAGGTCCTTTTAGTCGGGCACTTCCGTGGTTAGTGCCTTTGGCACTGATCATTCTCTGGCAAGTTTCATCCAGCTTGGGCTGGCTGCCGCCCAACATCCTGCCTGCCCCGACTGCCGTGCTGCAAGCCGCTTGGGTCAAGCTCCAAGATGGCAGTTTGGTTGATAATCTGGGCGTCAGCTTTGCGCGCGCCATGAGTGGCCTGATTATTGGTGGGGCGATTGGCTTTAGCCTTGGTCTACTCAATGGTCTCAGTAAGCAGGCAGAAATGCTGCTGGACCCAACGCTTCAGATGATCCGCAACATCCCGCACTTGGCTTTGATTCCTTTGGTCATCATCTGGTTTGGCATTGGCGAGAGCGCACGTTTGTTCTTGGTCGCACTGGGTGTGTTCTTCCCGATCTATCTCAACACCTTGCACGGGGTCCGCAATGTTGACCCGCAATTGATCGAGATGGGCCGCATTTACGGCATGAATAACCGCACCTTGTTCTTGAAGGTGATTTTGCCGGGTGCCCTGCCCTCTATCTTCGTCGGCCTGCGCTTTGCTTTGGGCGTGATGTGGCTGACCTTGATCGTGGCAGAAACCATCGCGGCCAATTCTGGCATTGGCCATATGGCCATGGCTGCGCGCGAGTTCATGCAGACAGACATCGTCGTTCTATCGATTGTCATTTATGCGATTTTGGGCAAGCTAGCCGATAGCGCCACCCGCGCACTGGAACGCAAGTTCCTCGCGTGGAACCCAGCTTATGCGAAGGTCTAAACCATGAGCAGCCAACCAACCGGCGGGTCACGCGTTAGCCTGAAAGATGTGAAAAAAGCCTTTGGCAGCAATGTCGTTCTGCAAGGGATCGACCTTGAAATCCCGGCGGGTCAATTTGTGTCCATCGTGGGAAAGTCCGGCTGCGGGAAGTCAACATTGCTGCGCTTGATGATCGGCTTGGACTCGGTCACTGCTGGCGTGTTGGACGCCCCGGCGCTGAAAGAACAAGCGGCCCGCATCGTGTTTCAAGAGCCGCGTTTGCTGCCGTGGGCCAGCGTCAAGGACAATGTCGCCGTGGGCCTCGGCGAAGGCCAATCGGGCAAGGCTGCAGACAACCAAGCCGCCGCGATCCTCGATGAAGTGGGCCTGAAAGGCCGCGAAGGCCTATGGCCATCCCAGCTTTCGGGCGGAATGCGGCAACGTGTGGCCTTGGCCCGCGCCCTTGTATCACAACCAACTTTGTTGGCCTTGGACGAACCATTGGGCGCACTGGACGCCTTAACCCGCATTGACATGCAGGCGCTCCTCGAAGGGGTGTGGCAAGATTTGGGCTTTACCGCTTTGATGGTCACCCATGATGTGGGTGAGGCTGTGGCGCTCGGCGACCGCGTGATCCTGATTGATCATGGCCAAGTGGTGTTGGATTTGCCCGTCAACCTGCCCCGCCCGCGCAAACGCGGTACGCCAGAGTTTGCCGCCCTTGAGGGCCAAATCCTCGACAAATTGTTTGGCGACGACCCCCGCGCGCGGGAAGCGCATTAGGCCGACATGAAAAAGGGCTGAGGTCGCCTGACCCCAGCCCCTTCTTTAGCTCAGAAATCCGGCTTTAGCCGCCAGCAATTTCGCTCATCTCAATCGCACGACCGGTTGCTGCCGATAGCTCTGCTGCGGCACCCATGCGCACAGCTTGCAGGCCGTCTTGGGCCGTCACCTGGACTGGCGCGCCGTTCAAGATCGCGTCGATCCAAGCCCGCTGTTGATAGAAGGTCGCGCCAAAGTGCGAGCCGGCCTCGAGTGCGACGGGATCGACATGGATGGTTTCGCGCGTGACTTGCTTAGGCTGGCGGAAGCCAACCCGTGGGCTCATCACCATTTCACCGGGGGGGATCAGCACGTCGAGGCGGGCTTTATCGCCGGTTGCCGAAATTTCTTCCTGATGCTCGGCGCCATCGGCGAACATGCACAGATCGAGCATGGCGCGCGTGCCATTGGCGAAATCGACGACAGTAAAGCTGTTGTCGATAATGTCGGGCTTGCGACCGTCATAGCGCTCGTCTTGGTGGTTGATGTCCATATTGCCCGAGCAATAAACCCGGGTCGGCTCGGACTGGATGATATGGCGCATCAGATCGAAGAAGTGGCAGCACTTCTCGACCATCGTCCCGCCCGTATTGGCCGAGAAACGGTTCCAATCATCGACCTTCTGCAAGAAGGGGAAGCGATGTTCACGGATCGACACCATCATCAAGCGGCCGACATCGCCGCGATGCACGCGGGTCACAAATTCCGTCGCGGGTGGCATGAAGCGATATTCCATCCCTACCCAGAACACGCCCTTATAAGCTGCGGCTTGGTCGCGGATGCGGGCGGCGTCCTCTGCGGTGGTGCATAAGGGCTTTTCGCACAAGACATGCACGCCGCTTTTGAATACGGGCTGTAACACATCGTGGTGGGTGAAGTTTGGCGAGGCGATGACGACGGCATCGACGAGGCCAGCGGCCAAAAGCTCATCCCCTGTCGCAAAGGTCGCCACATTAGCGCCTGCAGGGCCCAGCATGCCTTTGCCCAAAGCCAGCATCTTTTCGGTCGGGTCTGCCAAAGCTGTGATTTCAACTTCGGGCATCAGCTTCAAATTATTGATGTGCTCATAGCCCATCATGCCTGTGCCAATGACTCCCACCCGTATTTTGCCGCTCATGACCTCTCCCCGAAGCTGCGTTGACTCGTTATAAGACATCATAAGCATAATGGCGGGCGATACACGCCCTCTTGGCAGTATGAGGAAATAGTCATGGCCCGTAATCCTGTTGAAGTCAGTTGGTTTTCCGCCCTGTGCGATGACGATTACGAGTTTTTGGGCCATTCAGAGCCGGCGCTGCAGTCTAGCTGGGAACATTGCCGCAATATCGCGCTAACCGCTGAGAAGAATGGCTTTGACAATATCTTGCTGCCATCGGGCTATCAGCTGGGCATTGATAATACCGTGTTTGCCGCTGGCATTGCCGGTTTGACCAGCCGGATGCGTCTTTTGCTGGCCATTCGGGTCGGTGAAATGTGGCCGCCTCAGGTTGTGCGGCAATTGGCCACGCTGGATCGGATGATGCAGGGCAGGCTGGCAGTGAACTTCATTTCTTCCGAAATGCCCGGCGAAACCATGGGCTCTGCCCCCCGTTACGCGCGCACCTTGGAAGCGATGGAGATCCTGCGCGCCTGGATGAATGGCGAGACGGTTAAGCATCAGGGCGAATTCTTCCAATTTGATCTGGCCCCACCCCGCATCACGACACAATCAGGTAAGTCGCCTTATTTCTACTTTGGCGGGCTGTCGGAAGACGCGCGCGAAGTCGCGGCTAAAGCTGCCGACGTATACCTGATGTGGCCCGACACGGTGGCCAATTCGAAGGCCGTCTTGGACGATATGAATGCACGCGCTGCCAAATATGGCCGCACGCTTAAGCACGGCTTCCGCGTCCATGTCGTGGTGCGCGAAACCGAAGCCGAAGCGCGCGAAGCCGCCAATCGTCTTCTCAGCAAACTCGACGCAGCCACCGGCGACGCGATCCGCGCCAAGTCCTTGGATGCCACATCCGTGGGTGTGCGTCGTCAAGCCGAACTGCGCGAAGCCGCCAGCGCCAATGATGGCTATGTAGAAGACAATTTGTGGACCGGCATTGGCCGCGCCCGCTCTGGCTGTGGTGCCGCCATTGTTGGCGATCCAGACCAAGTGCTGGCCAAGATCAACGCTTACCGGGACGTCGGGTTCGACGCCTTCATCCTATCAGGCTATCCCCATGCGGCCGAGTGCGACCTGTTTGGCCGCTATGTGCTGCCAAAGCTGGATCACGGCCTTCTGACGATCTAGCCGCCCTTAAAGCGAGATGGTCGCGCTGAGCTGATCGGCCAGTGCGGCCGAGCCGCCGACAAAGATTGTGTGCGTGCCGGGCTCTAACCGCCATGTGTGGGTTACGATGTCGCGGTAGCGCAAATCATCTGTATCCACGTCAAAGCGGATCACTTTGGTCTCGCCGGGCTCTAGCGCGACGCGGCAGAAGGCCTTCAAGACTTTGGCAGGACGATCCGCGACGCAGCCCGGGAAGCCAACATAGAGCTGCGCGATTTCTTCACCCGCCCGGTCACCCAAATTGGTGACGCTGACTTGGGCCTGAAAGCCCATTCTCGACCGGCGCAAGCTCAAAGCGCGATAGCCGTAACAGCTGTAGGACAAGCCATGGCCAAAGCCATAGCGCGGTTCAATCTGCTCGCGCGCAAACTTGGTATAGCCATGCCAATAATCGTACATGATGGCATTGGCGTCCTTGTCGAAGAAGGGATAATGCGCGGGGTCTTTGGCTACAGTAAAGGGAAGTTTCCCCGACGGGGTCACTTCGCCCAGCACGAGTTGCGCCAAAGCGGTGCCGCCCTCCATGCCGGAATAGAAGCTTTGTAGGATCGCGCTCGCTTGGCTTTGCCAGCCTTCGACCAAGACGGCAGAGCCCGCGACCAGCACCACCAGCACAGGCCGACCGGTTGCACAGGCCGCTTCAATCAAGGCGATCTGATCGGCGGGTAGAGACAGATTGGTGCGATCGCCGCCACGGGCTTCTTCCGCGCTCGGCTCATTGGCCGCAGCAGGCTTTGGCGCGGGCAACACGTCACTTGCCACACCAAGGGTCATGTCTTCGGGAATGTATTCGCCTTCTTGCCGCGCAGTATAGCCCGCGACCACAATGATGGCATCGGCATCGGCGGCATTGGCCACAGCAGCCACAACATCGGTTTCATCGCCCGTGACGATCTCGGTCGCTTCACCCAAAGCGATCTGTAAGCCCTGAAGTGCTGTGACCACATAGGGCGGACGCACGCGGCTGGAACCAAAGTCGCCGGTGTTTTCTTTGTTCGCCAAATGACCGAGCACGGCGAGCTTCTTCAGCTTCGTCCGGTCCAGCGGCAGCATCAAGTCATTCTTCAACAAAACGGCCGACTTGAGCGCCGCCTCTAACGCCAATGCGATGTGGGCGGGTTGAACCACCATTTCGAGGCTGTAGGCTGGCAGGGGATCTTCGGCGCAAGCGAAGCGGTATTGGGTGTTAAGAATTCGGCGGCAGGCCTGATCAATCACTTGCGGCTCAACCTGGCCCGCCTCCACAGCGGCCAGCAAGTGCTTACCAAAGACCAGGGGCTCTGGGTTTTCAATGTCGAGACCAGCAGATGCCGCATAGACATTGCGCAGGCCCATCACCCAATCAGAATGCACAAAGCCCTCAAAGCCCCATTCGACGCGCAAAATATCGGTCAGTAGGGCCTTGCTCTGGCCACAGAAGCTGCCGTTCATCTGGTTATAGGCGCTCATGACCGTCGCGCAGCCTGCATCCAAAATGGTTTTGAAATGCGGCAGATAGACTTCGTGCAAAGCGCGCTCGTCAATCTGGACATCGACTTTGAAGCGCGCATTCTCCATGGAGTTGAGCGCATAATGCTTGACGGTGGCGATCACATTATGGGTCTGAAGACCAATGGCCAGCGCCGCACCCATTTCGCCTAAATGGCAGGGATCTTCGCCATAGGTTTCTTGCGCCCGACCCCAAGCGGGATGCCGCAAAAGATTGACGCAAACAGCCCCAGACAAGGTGCAGTCCTGCGCGCGAATTTCAATCGACATGGCCTCGCCAATACGCCGCTCTAGATCGACATCAAAGGTCGCGCCACGCGCCATGGTGCAGGGGAAGCAAGTGGAATTGCCGCGCGCAACCCCGCGCGGGCCATCTGTGAAATAAAGCGGTGGGACATTGAGCCGCTCAACACCGCTGCCAGCCGGATAGGGATTTGCACCCCAATGCCGTCCGCTCTCGGCGAAGAGCTTAAAGAAGCCCTTGCCCGACATCATCTGGACTTTCTCGGCCAAGGTTGCTTCTGCCAGAATCTGATTCACCCGCTCTGCCACTTGATCCGGAGTTAGGCCCTTGGTTGGAGAGAGGTCGGTCATCATGTGCCTTTCGCGGATGTCAGCTGGCTTTTGATTGCAGAATAGCGGAAAGATTTCCAGCCCATTGGTCAAGATCGGCTTTCGCTTGGTCCAAAGTCCAGCCCTTCACCAATAGGATTGCCACGCGAATGTTACGCCCAGCTTGCTCTAAGGCAACAGCGGCTTGCTCTTCTTGGCAACCCGTCAATTCCACAATCATGGCTTTGGCACGCGCCAAAAGCTTGCGATTGGAGATTTGCATCGCGACCATCCGCCCTTCGTACACAAAGCCGAGGCGGATCATGATGGCGGTGGAGAGCACGTTGAGCGCGATCTTCTGGGCGGTCCCGGCCTTCATGCGGGTAGAGCCTGCGATGACTTCGGCCCCCGTCTCGATCAGAATGCCGATGTCAGCAGCTTGGCACAAAGGCGCGGGCAATTTGTTGGCGAGGCCAATGGTCAAAGCGCCTGCAGCGCGCGCAGCCTCAATCACACCGATCGTATAGGGCGTGGAGCCGCTGGCGGCCAAACCAATCACCACATCGCTTGGTGTTAGGTGCAAGCTCTGGACTTCTTCCATCCCCTTGGCGTGGTCGTCTTCAGCACCTTCTACCGCGTGCATCAAAGCCGTTTGCCCGCCAGCCATCAGGAAGACCATCCGCTCTTTCGGCCAGCCATAGGTGGGGCCAAGCTCTACCCCATCCTGAACACCGATCCGACCAGAGGTGCCGGCACCGGCATAGATCAAGCGACCATACCGCCCGAGACGCGCCGCAGCTTCATCCGCCGCGCGGGCGAGTCTGGCAGAGACTTTGGCGACGGCGTCTGCTGCCTGGCTTTGATTGGCGATCATTTCAGCGACGGCGTCGCCAGTTGGCCAGTCCGCAATATGGAGATAGGCTTGCAGCGCGGCTTCTGTCATGACTTCAATCACGTCCCTTGGCTTAAAATATGGCTCGCCCGCGACCTAAGAGACCACAAAGAGCAAATCGGCGCGCTACGATGGGCACACCCTGAAACAGGTTACTGCCTTAAAGAAGTTGAACAAATTAGCCAATCACAGAATCGCGCGTGATCAAAAAGTTTCGGGCCTTGCTGACATTGACAGGCGTCCCCAAGTGAGGGCGAGATAGATGCTCGCCACGGCTTGAAACCAAAGGACTAAATGCGCGATGACCCATTATGCCAAAACAGTGATTGACCTGATTGGCGGGACGCCACTGGTCCGCCTGAACGCCGCCAGCGAGGCGACAGGCTGTGAAATCTTGGGCAAAGCGGAGTTCTTAAACCCCGGCCAATCGGTGAAAGACCGCGCCGCACTGGGCATTATTCGCGACGCTGAGGCGCGCGGCGCATTAAAACCCGGTGGACTGATCGTGGAGGGCACGGCAGGCAATACGGGGATCGGCCTGTCCATGGTCGCCAATGCCTTGGGCTATCGCTGCATTATCGTCATGCCGCGCACACAGTCGCAAGAGAAAAAGGATGCCGTGAAACTATTTGGTGCTGAATTGGTGGAAGTAGACGCCGTCGCCTTCGCCCATCCCGATCATTATACCAAAGTCTCTAAGCGCTTGGCAGACGAGCATGGCGGCGTTTGGGCCAATCAATTTGATAATTTGGCCAATCGTCGCGCGCATGAAGAAACCACTGGCCCCGAAATCTGGGAGCAGACCGGAGGCAAGATTGACGGCTTCATCTGTTCGGTCGGCTCTGGCGGCACGTTGGGTGGCATTAGTCGAGCGCTGAAGGCCCGCAATCCAAACATCGCCATTGGCATCGCAGACCCCGGCGGCGCGGCGCTTTATCATTGGTATAAGGACGGCGAGCTAAAGGCGACCGGAACCTCCATCACCGAAGGGATCGGCCAAGGACGTGTGACCGCCAATCTGGAAGACGTGCTGGTTGATTACGCCTATCGCGTCGAAGATGACGAATGGCTGCCGGTCTTGTTTGATCTGGTGAAGAACGAAGGCTTGGCCATTGGTGGCTCTGCGGCCCTCAATGTCGTGGGTGCGATGCGCTTGGCGCAGGATCTAGGGCCAGGTAAAACCATCGTCACCATCCTGTGCGATTATGCCAGCCGCTACCAAAGCAAATTGTTCAACCGGGACTTCTTGAACTCCAAAGGCCTTCCGGTGGCAGATTGGCTGTGAGCATGGGCTTTAATTCCCACTTTGCCGACCTACCGACCACGATTTTCGAAGTGATGTCGGGCCTCGCCCGCACGCATGAGGCAATCAATCTCGGCCAAGGCTTTCCCGATAGCCAAGGCCCCGAAGCGTTGCGGCGCTTGGCCTGCGATGGGCTGATGACCGGCAGCAATCAATATCCCCCGATGTTAGGAATTCCGGCGCTTCGAACAGCCGTCGCCGAGCATTATGGCGCCCATCAAGGCTTGGAACTGAGCCCAGAGCATGTGGTGGTTACCTCTGGCGCGACCGAAGCACTGGCGGCAAGCTTTCTGGCGCTGTTATCACCGGGAGATGAAGTCATCGTTCTGGACCCCGCCTATGACGCCTATCGCCCCCTGATTGCGCGCGCAGGTGGCGTGCCGCGTACCGTCACGTTGCGGCCGCCCCTCTGGCAGTTGGATCTTACCGAGATTGAAGATGCCATTACCGCGAAAACCCGCGCGATTGTCCTCAATAACCCCATGAACCCAACTGGGCGAAGTTTCAGCCACAGCGAACTGATGGGTCTGGCCCAGCTCTGCCAAGATCATGATTTGATTGCTGTTTGCGATGAGGTTTGGGAGCATGTGCGCCTTACGGACCAGCCCCATGTGTCGCTGTTCGCCCTGCCGGGCATGGCCGAGCGCACGGTGAAAATTGGCTCTGCTGGCAAGATGTTTGGTGTGACAGGCTGGAAAGTCGGCTTTGTGTGCGCTGAGCCCGCGATCGCCAAGGTGATCGGCAAAGCCCATCAATTCCTGACCTTTACCACGGCGCCTCATTTACAAGCTGCCGTCGCCCAAGGTCTCGGCTGGGAGAAGGCTTGGTTTGAGGAACAGGCCGAAGGCTATCAGGCGGCCTATCAATTGTTGCGCAGCGGGCTGATCGAGCAAGGCTTTCACGTGCTGGACAGCGAGGCCACCTATTTCATGTGCCTTGACCTGCAACAATCAGGCATTGATCGACCTGCGCTAGATTTCTGCCTTGAGGCCGTCAAGACTTATGGCGTGGCGGCGATTCCTTTGCAGAGCCTTTATGAAAAGCCTGATGAAGCGCCGCCCATCATCCGCCTGTGCTTTGCCAAGCAAGAGGCCGTTCTGCGCGAGGCAATTGGCCGACTTGCCCGGGCGCGACAGGCGATGTTGCCCTGACATGCCGATTTATCGAGCGGGCCTGTGCAATAGTATCTCTAACGACTGGTTGCAGCTTGCATTCCTCGTTAGGGTGAAAACAGATGCGTATAGAAAACTTCTAGCAAGGCCAGCCTTGGAGCGCTTTCTGTGATTGAATTCGTCACCCACCATTGGCACGACATCTGGCCGTTCATTGCCGTTGGCTTCGTGGCACAATTGGTCGATGGGGCGTTGGGCATGGCCTTCGGCGTGATCACCAGCACCCTCTTGGTCAGCGTTATGGGTATGCCACCTGCCAAGGCATCCTCAACTGTCCATATCGTTGAGTTTTTTACTACGGCCGCTTCTGCGGTCAGCCATACCATCCACCGCAATGTGAATTGGAAATTGTTTGCGACCCTGGTCATCCCCGGCATGATTGGGGGGATCACCGGTGCCTATCTTCTGGCCAATATTCATGCTGAGACAGCAAGGCCTTATGTGATGGCCTATCTTGCTTGCATCGGCGTCTATCTACTCTGGCGTGGATGGCGCATGACGAAAGGCCAACCCCATCGCAGCGCCAAATTTGTTGGCCCTTTGGGTTTGGTTGGCGGCTTCCTCGATGCTGTCGGTGGCGGGGGTTGGGGGCCGGTGGTGACGTCCAATCTGCTGGTTCAGGGCACCGAACCCCGCATGACCATCGGCACCGTCAATACAGCCGAATTCTTTTTGACCACCGTGATCTCGGCCACCTTTATCGCAACCTTGGGCTGGGAAGCCTTCACGCTGGCGACGGTAGGTTTGATCATAGGCGGCCTGATGGCCGCACCGTTTGGCGCGGTTTTGGCCAAGCGCGTACCCGCCAAACAATTGCTGTATCTGGTCGGCACCGTTTTGACACTGACCAGTCTATTTTCCCTGTCAAAAGCCTTGGGTCTGGTCTGAGGCTGGCGACCTAAAGCGCGAGACGCATGATCCGTTCGTCATCCAAGGTATTGCCAACCTTGAAATGATAGGCCCCAACAATCTCAAAGCTGTATTTGGTATAAAGACGTTTGGCGCGTTCGTTTTGTGACCAGACGCCCAGATAAAGGGCTGAGGCGCTTTTTGATCGCGCCCATTCCAGTGCAATCTCCATCAGCCGATGGACAAGGCCCGTGCCTTTTTGATCGTCATCCAGATAGAGGCGATAGAGTTCAAGGGCATCGGGTTCCGGGGCCGCAACCGGCAGGGTCAACGTACCACAGTCCAAAAATGCCACCATGTCCTCGCCGCGACAGACGACCGTCACCACGCGGTCTGGGTCTTGAATATCCTGCAGGGTACGCTCCACGCTAAAGCGCGCGCCGATAAAATAGTCTTTGTCTTCTGGTGGATAGAGGTGACCAAAGGTCGCCAAAAAGGTCTTCGCGCCCAAAGCTGCCAAGGCTGGCGCATCGGATTCTACTGCCAATCGGATTTGAAGCGCGTCACTCACGAATTTGTTCTCCCGGCCTTTTCGACAAGGCCTGATGTGCCCCGGCGGGCCTCTAAAACAGCGGCGACATCGGCACCCGATACGCCCCGTGCGAGCAGGCCTACCCCCAAATGATACAAAAGGTCTGCGGCTTCCTTGGCGATCTCGTCAGCCGTACCACCAGCAATGGCCAAAGCTGCTTCAACGCCTTCTTCGCCGAGCTTTTTGCCGCACAAAACGGGACCACCCTGAAGCAGTTTCGCCGTATAGCTTTGGCTTGGATCGGCTTTGGCTTTTTCAGCTACATCCGCCAGAAGCTGATCTAATGCGTGGCCTAGAGTCTTGCTCATCGCAGGTTTCCTTGAATCGGTTGCCGTACTTTGGCCCCAGCCGCCGCCAAGGCCGCCCGTGCCTCTGCCAGTGTATGGGTTCTGAAGTGAAAAATCGATGCCGCTAGAACGGCATTGGCATGGCCTTGGGTGATGCCTGCCACCAGATCGTCTAAATTGCCCACCCCGCCAGAGGCAATCACCGGCACGGACACCGCATCGGCAATGGCGCGAGTCAGTGCCAGATCATAGCCCGATTTGGTGCCGTCCTTATCCATGGAGGTGACCAGAAGTTCCCCAGCGCCACGTTCGACGACATCTTTGGCAAAGGCCAAAGCGTCAATGCCAGTTGGATTGCGGCCGCCATGGGTGAAAATCTCCCACTGTTCGGGGCCAGTTTGCTTGGCATCAATCGCGACCACCACGCACTGCGCCCCAAAGCGCCGCGCGGCCGCTGTTACCAAACTAGGGTCTTTGACGGCGGACGTATTGATGGCGACCTTGTCGGCCCCGGCCAGCAATAGGGCACGGAAGTCGTCGGTCGTGCGCACGCCGCCACCGACTGTCAAAGGCGTGAAGCAGACTTCAGCCGTACGTCGCACCACATCGAGTAAAGTGCCCCGCCCTTCATGGCTGGCAGAGATATCGAGAAAGCAGATTTCATCGGCCCCCTCGCCATCATAAAATTGCGCTTGCTCAACCGGATCGCCGGCGTCGCGCAGCCCTTCGAACTGCACGCCTTTCACGACGCGTCCGTCCTTCACATCCAGACAGGGAATGATGCGAACTTTCAGACTCATGCGGCGGCTTTCAAGGCTTCGACAGGGTCAATCAAACCATCATAGAGCGCACGGCCCAAAATGGCCCCCGCAATTGGCTTACCAGGACGGGCTTTTAGGGCGACGATATCTTGCACACCTGCCAAGCCGCCCGAGGCGATGACATCCATGCCAACGGCGTCTGCAATTGCCCCCGTGAAGTCAATATTGATCCCCGTCTTGGTCCCATCACGACCCACATCGGTGACGATCAAGGCGGCAACGCCCGCATCTTCAAACTGACGGGCGAGATCGAGCGCGGCGAGATTGGTCGTCTCCACCCAACCTTCAACCGCAACCATGCCGTCGATGGCATCAATGCCCACGGCCACTTGGCCCGGAAAGGCCTTGGCCGCGTCGCGCACGAATTGGGGTTGTTTAGCGGCAATCGTGCCCAAGATGACGCGCGTAACGCCCATTGAGAGCGCCTTTTCAATCGCCTTCAGGTCGCGAATGCCACCGCCGACTTGCATAGGCAGGCTGGTCCGGGCGCGAATGGCGGCAATGGCGTCGAGATTGGCCCCGGCCCCTTTCAAGGCACCGTCCAAGTCCACAATATGGAGATAGCCAAAGCCCATCGCCTCAAAGCTCGCAGCGCGCGCGGACGGGTCGGTATCAAACACGGTCATCTGGGCAAAGTCGCCCTTATAAAGGCGAACAGCCTGTCCATCTTTCAAATCAATTGCGGGATAGAGGATCATTGTTTCAGCCATTCTTCCAACAAAGCGAGGCCCGCGCGTTGGCTTTTTTCGGGGTGGAATTGCACGCCCATAATATTGTCTTTCTGGACAGCCGCGGCAAACCGATCCGCACCATAGGTGCACCAAGCGGCTACATCGGCCTCGTGTGCGGCGCGAAACGCAAAGGAATGGACGAAATAGACGTCCTGTGCGCCACCCCAAGCGGTGTCGAACACCGCACTGGCAGTTGGCTCAGCGGTGTTCCAGCCCATATGGGGCACTTTCAGCTCTGCCGAGCCAGGTTGAATGACCGAGGTCTGACCACCGATCCAGCCAAGGCCGGGTGTTGAGCCAAACTCAATGCCCACGTCGGCCAAAAGCTGCATCCCGACGCAAATCCCTAAGAAGGCCGCACCTTCGCCACGCACGCGGGTCTCTAAGGCTTCACGCAATCCATCGACTGCGGCCAGATTGGCGGCGCAATCGGCAAATGCCCCTACCCCTGGCAGGACAATGTGATCGGCTTTGGCGATGCGGTCTGGGTCAGCAGTCACGCAAACCTCGCGCGCCCCGGCTGCAACCAACGCTTTCTCAGCCGAGCGAAGATTGCCAGAGCCATAATCGATTAAGGTAAGCATTTCAGTGCCTTAGAGGACGCCCTTTGTTGAGGCAACAGCCCCATTCAAGCGAGGATCAATTTCAATGGCGACCCTGAGGGCGCGGGCGAGGGCTTTATAGCAGCTCTCGATGATATGATGCGTATTCTGGCCGTAGAGGTTTTCGACATGCAAACATAAGCCACCGTTGCCGGCAAATGCATGGAACCATTCCTTGAACAATTCGGTGTCCATATCGCCGACTTTCGGGCGCTCAAAATCGACGTTCCAAACCAAATAAGGCCGGTTAGCCAAATCAATCGACGCGCGCGACAAGGTCTCATCCATGGGGATATAGGCATGTCCAAACCGCCGGATGCCAGCAAAATCACCCAAAGCACTTTTGAGCGCTTGGCCCATCACAATGCCGGTGTCTTCGACCGTGTGGTGCATATCGATATGCAAATCGCCCTTGGTCTCAACCGTCAGATCAATCAGCGCGTGCTTGGCAAAGCTTTCGAGCATGTGGTCAAAAAAGCCAATGCCGGTAGAAACCTTGGCACTCCCGGTCCCATCCAAATTCATGGTGACAGAGATTTGCGTCTCTTTCGTATTGCGCTGAATGGTGGCCGTTCGCACGATGAAATCTTTCCGCTGGTGGTCTAGGTGAGCGCGCCATTGTTTGGCGCGAACGGCCCCCTCTTAGCGCTTTGGGAAGACAAAAGAAACCGGAGATCACGCTGGTTACAGTCTGCATGTGCGGCAGGCAGATTAAGGCCACGTCAACCTAATGTGTGCAAACAGGAAAAGTAGTTCTGGGAACTTGTCGGCGTTGTCGTGGCAAGCAGAACGTTTAGGCGTAGAATTTAGTGAAAGACTGGCTGGAAAACATTCTGAAGACCCTAGCTGGGAAGCTGACCTTAGCTTTCCTCGGCCTGATGAGTCTTGTGATGTTGGGCATGATCGTGATGCTAAGCTTTACGATTGGCTATGGTCGTGCCTTGGCCTTTGCGATTGGCGGGTCGACCCTGTCTCTGGTTCTAGCCACTGCTGCCTTCTATGCTTTCGTGAACCGCATCACAGATCCCCTGCGCGACCTGACCGAATTTGCCCAACAGACAAATCTGAAGCGCTTAGGCGTTCGTCTCGACATCCGGTCTGGCGATGAACTTGAAATTCTGGCCCGTGCCTTGAACCGGATGATGCAGCGCTTGGATGCTTCCATGAAGCGCATCCAGCAATTGGCCTTCGTGGACACCATCACCGAACTGCCCAACCGCGACCGCTTCCGCCAAGAAACCGACGAAGCGGCAAAGTCCAATGCGGCGAATAATCTGGTCGGTGCCGTGATCTCCATCGACGTCGATAAGTTCATTCGCGTGCAAGAAACCCTTGGCCAGATTGCGGGCGAAGAATTGCTGGGCCTTGTTGCAGAGCGCCTGTCGGCTGCCGTGCGGGCATCGGACCGGATCGTGGCGCTTGCAGACCTGTATCGCGCGGCCCGCCCTGTTGGCGCGGACTGGGATTCTGAATTCGCCGTGCTGATCCCCGATATTGATGATCCGACCCAAGCCGGACGCTTTGCCCAATTGGTGGCGGCTGGTCTGCGCCAGCACTTCGAACTTGGCGGCCACCGTATCGTGTTGGGCGCTTGCGCCGGTATCGCCATCTTCCCGCAGGACGGCGAGACAGGCGAAGAGGTTTTGCGCTCGGCAGACTTGGCGCTAAGCCACGCCCGCAACGGCGTCGCAACCGCAGCGTGTTCTTCACCCGCAAGATGAACCAGCGCGCGCTAGAAAAGCTGGTGCTAGAAAACGAAATTCGCGCCGGGATCGAGCAGGGCCAGTTCATGGCCTATTTCCAGCCGAAAGTGGATTTGGGGACAGGACGCATTCACGGCTGCGAAGCCCTAGTGCGCTGGAACCATCCAACCCAGGGCATGGTGTCACCCACGAAATTTATTACCGCCGCCGAAGAGACGGGCTTGATCGCGCCTTTGGGCGATTACATCATGCGCGATGCGGCGAAGAAGGCTGCTGCTTGGCTGCGCCGAGGCATTGCACTCCGGGTCGCGGTCAATGTGTCGGCCATGCAGTTCAATGACGATAATTTTACGGCCAAGGTACAGAGTATCTTGGCTGAAACGGGCCTGCCTGCGTCCTTGTTTGAGCTGGAAATCACTGAATCGATCGCCATGAGCAATCCAGACCGGGTAATCCGCTTGCTAGAGCCGTTGCGCAACAAGGGTGTGCGGATCGCGATTGATGACTTTGGGACCGGGCATTCCAATTTGGCGGCTCTCACCCGCATGCCGTTTGACGTCTTTAAAATTGACCAAAGCTTTATCCGCGCCTTAGGCAAGGACCGCAACGCGCCGACCATGATTGAAACCATCATCGCGATGGCAGGCGGGCTGAATTATGAGACCGTGGCTGAAGGGGTTGAAACCCAAGAACAAGCCGCATTCTTAAAGAAACGGGGCGCAACCTTGGGCCAAGGTTATTTGTTTGGCTCACCCATGTCGGCAGATCAATTTGAAGCCCATGCCCGCAATTGGGCGGCCCGCGCGGATGGCCTAAGCCCTGCACCCAGCATCGAAGGACTGCGCCGTACCAGCTAAGTGGTACGCGCGCGCCTTGAAGTCAGCCCCCACAAACGCCATTACATAGGCATGAGCGATTTTGAACGTCCCGCCGCCGACTGGCGCGGCACAACGATTTTGGCAGTGCGAAAAGGCGGCAAAGTGGTCGTTGTCGGCGATGGCCAAGTCTCGGTTGGCAATACCGTCATGAAACATGGCGCGCGTAAGGTACGCACCTTAGCGGGCGGAACTGTGTTGACGGGCTTTGCTGGGGCGACCGCGGACGCCTTCACCTTGTTCGAACGCCTCGAAGCCAAGCTAGAGCGCTTTCCCAATCAATTGCTGCGCGCCTGTGTGGAGTTGGCCAAGGATTGGCGGACAGACCGCTATTTGCGTCGCCTAGAAGCCATGCTGATTTGTGCCGATAAAGAAGGCACATATGTGCTGACTGGCACGGGCGATGTGCTGGAACCCGACCATGCGGTTGCCGCCATCGGGTCTGGCGGCGGTTATGCCTTGGCGGCTGCCCGCGCTCTTTACGATCAAGACCTCGACGCTGAGACCATTGCCCGCAAAGCCATGGCGATTGCGGCCGATATTTGTGTGTATACCAATGGCAATCTGACCATTGAACAATTGGCGACCGTAGAATGACCGACCTTTCCCCCCGTGAAATTGTTTCTGAACTCGACCGTCATGTGATCGGCCAGTCTGACGCCAAACGTGCCGTTGCAATCGCGCTACGTAACCGCTGGCGCCGCAAGCGCTTGCCGGAGAAATTGCGTGAAGAGACTACGCCAAAGAATATTCTGATGATCGGGCCAACGGGCGTCGGCAAGACGGAGATTGCGCGTCGTCTGGCCAAACTGGCTGGGGCACCCTTTGTCAAAGTGGAAGCCACCAAATTCACCGAAGTGGGCTATGTCGGCCGAGATGTGGATCAGATCATCCGTGATCTGGTAGAGGCCGCCATCCATCTGGTGCGCGACCGCCGCCGCAAAGATGTGCGCGCCAAGGCCGAAGCCATGGCCGAGGACCGCGTATTAGATGCCCTCGTCGGCACTGAGGCTAGCCAAGGCACACGGGAAGCATTTCGCAAGAAATTGCGTGGCGGCCTGTTAGCCGACAAAGAGATCGAGCTTGATTTTGACGTGAGCTCGCCTGCCGCTTCCATGATGGAATTCCCAGGTGCGCCCGGCGGCATGATCGACTTAGGCACCATGTTGCAAAACCTGTCCGGCTCCAAGAAGCGCACGCGAAAAACGACGGTCGCTGAAGCCTATGAGCCCTTGGTGACCGAGGAGAGCGACAAGCTATTGGATAAGGATTCCATCACGCAAGAAGCCTTGCTTTTGGCCGAAACCGAAGGCGTGGTCTTTATCGATGAAGTCGACAAAATTTGCGCGCGGGCAGAGCGTCAGGGCGCAGATGTCAGCCGCGAAGGCGTGCAGCGCGACTTGTTGCCGCTGATTGAAGGCACCACCGTTTCGACCAAGCACGGCGCGCTGAAGACCGACTTCATCCTTTTCATCGCCTCTGGTGCGTTTCATGTCGCCAAACCCTCAGACTTATTGCCTGAACTACAAGGCCGCTTGCCGATCCGGGTTGAGCTGCAAGCCCTGACCCGCGATGATTTCCGTCGTATTTTGACCGAGCCCGAAGCCAGCCTTGTCAAACAATATGTCGGCCTGATGGGCACCGAAGGCGTTACGCTTTCCTTCACTGAAGACGCCGTGGATGCCATTGCCGATGTGGCCGTGGCGGTGAATACCAGCGTGGAAAATATCGGCGCGCGCCGCTTGCATACGGTCCTTGAACGCGTCCTAGACGACATCAGCTTCCACGCCACTGACCGCGACGGCGAAACCATCGACATCACCGGCGCTTACGTGCGCGAAAAGGTCGAAGGCTTGTCGAAGAACAGCGATCTCAGCCGGTTTGTGTTATAGGGCTTTTCGGATCCACTTGTAAATTTGTCGCCACTTAACCCGCTTCTGCGAAGCGGGATCACATGTGCGCGCCCTATAAATCTTGCTGTGATTGAATTTGATAAAAATAGTGCTTATGATTTAAAAATTGTTAGTCTGTGTGCTTATTCCTCCATAAATTCAGAAAACTAATCAAAAGGGGGCGAAATTGCCCAAAATCGAATGCGCGTGCGCCTGTGGCATAATAGCATCTTGTATCCCACAGCCCTTGAGTTAAGTTATATGTTAAGGTCTGTGGCCTATGTCTGAAGCGCGAGCCGATGATGACGTGTGGGAGATGTTCTGCGACGGACCGGTTGCTTCGATCTGGATGAACAAACAATGCTTAGCGGCGTTTTTGACGCTGCCACTTCGAGATCAAGCTAAGATTCAGGCAACGATGGAAAAAATGTATTGCACGATGGAGAACGTTTCAATTCCGCCCAAGAAACTGAACTTCGATGAAGGGCGTCATGACGGATTGCAAGTTTGGGCCTTCAAAGAGAAACAATCCCGGGTGTACGGCGTTCAAGGCTCCATCAATGCAAAGAGAACTTTCTTCGCAACCAATGTTGCCGTGAAGAAAACGCAAAAAGCCGATCCCGGCGACCTCTCAAAGGCCAGTAGATTGGCAGAGAAGGTAAACCGGCTTGTGGTGGGTGCGAGGGTTTAGGAGAACCTAATGAAGAACAAAGAGTATGAGATGATCTTGGCCGAAGAGCGGGCTATCGCCAACGTTCAGGCCATGGCGATCAGGCTTTTGGAAGAAAAGAAGATCCGAAAGGCGCAATTGGCACGAGAACTCAATGTCTCTGAAGCCCGGATTTCGCAAATTTTCGGCGGTGATCCGAGCAATTTGACCATCAAGAAGGCAGCGCAATTGTTTTTCGCGATGGGCGAGGAACTCGTCATCAGCTGCAGAAAAATCGATGAAATGAACGCGCGCGCTGAAAAGCGCAATCGAGAGCTGGCAAGTCTGAGTGAGGTCAAGTTGGATTCCTATGGTTGGATCAAGTCATCCCAACTTGAACCGGCCAATGGCGCGGAATCCAGATATTTGCCGGCAGAGGCTGCAGCATAACAATGGCCAAAGCAGCCCGCCCATCCTCTAAAGAGAGTTACAACCAAGCCGTCAAAGAGGCTAAATTGCTCGATATTAGGCTTACAGAGTCAAATTGGGAATTTGATCTGTCTAAGCTGCGAGAAATTGATCAACTTCAAAAATTTACCAATCAATCAATTTTGGATGCGCCACACTTTTCTCCAGAGAACGGCCGGCTATTCGGTAAGGTCGTATGTAACTTGCTGATCACACCTAACCCGGCGACAGACGAGCCGGACGTGGAAGCTCAGACAGAAACAAGCCAAGCCGCCGTTGACTGTGAAGCTACCTATATTGTCGCTTTTGATGTCCCCAAGACTTTCACGTCAGATGAGGCCATAAAGTTCTTTGAAAGCACAGCGAAGTTTGCGGTTTGGCCATATTTCCGGTCCCATGTCGCAAACCTCGCCGCTCAATCCCGTTTAGAATTACCACCCCTTCCGCTGACAACGCTCTTGCAGCGGATCAGGGGTGATACGGACTAAAAGACGGAAGTCTACCGCGCAAATTTCTGGAACTTGATGCGGCTTGGGATGATTTCGGTCAGGCCCAGACGACGCTTCTTGTCTTCTTCATAGGCTTGGAAGTTGCCCTCAAACCATTCCACATGGCTGTCGCCCTCATAGGCGAGAATGTGGGTGGCCAGACGGTCGAGGAACCAGCGGTCGTGGCTGATGACCACGGCGCAACCGGGCCAAACTTCCAACGCATTTTCCAGCGCCGACAAGGTTTCCACATCCAAATCATTGGTCGGTTCGTCGAGCAGGAGGACGTTGGCACCCGACCGCAATGTCTTGGCGAGATGGACGCGGTTACGCTCCCCACCCGACAATAGGCCGACTTTCTTTTGCTGATCGCCGCCCTTGAAGTTGAACGTGCCGACATAAGCACGCGACGGCACTTCACGGCCGCCAACATCAATGATGTCCAGCCCGCCGGAAATCTCTTCCCAGACGTTCTTATTATCATCCAAATGATCGCGGCTTTGGTCGACAAAGCCCAGCTTCACGCTCTCGCCCACGGTGATAGAGCCCGAGTCTGGCACTTCTTGACCGGTAATCATTTTAAACAAGGTGGACTTACCCGCCCCGTTTGGCCCGATCACGCCCACAATGCCGTTCTGCGGCAATTTGAAGGTGAGATCACTGATCAACATGCGGTCGCCATAGCCCTTGGACAGACCGTCAAAGCGAATAACATTGGTGCCCAGACGCGGTCCGGGTGGGATTTGGATGGTGGCAAAGCTCTGCTTTTCGCGCTCGGCCGCATCCGCCATTTCTTCATAGCGGGCCAGACGCGCTTTCGATTTGGCTTGGCGCGCTTTCGGGCTTTGCCGCACCCAATCCAATTCCTTTGCCATCATCTTGGACTTGGCGTCGCTCTCGCGCTCTTCTTGCGCGATCCGCTTTGCCTTTTGTTCAAGCCAGCTGGAATAATTGCCTTCGTAGGGGATGCCTTTGCCGCGGTCGAGTTCCAGCGTCCATTTCGTCACTTGATCAAGGAAGTAGCGGTCGTGGGTCACAAGAATGACGCAGCCCGGAAATTCTTCCAAATGGTGCTGCAGCCAAGCCACGGATTCTGCGTCCAAATGGTTGGTTGGTTCGTCCAGCATCATCATGTCGGGCTTGGACAGCAAGAGGCGGCACAGCGCAACGCGGCGCTTTTCGCCGCCCGACAGCTTGGAGATATCGGCATCATTGTCGGGGCAGCGCAGCGCGCCCATCGCCATTTCGATCTTAGCATCAATGTCCCAAGCATCCGCCGCATCAATCTGCTCTTGCAGGGCGGTCATTTCTTCCATCAGCTCGTCGGAATAATCTTCCGCCATTTTCATGGAGATTTCGCCGAACCGATCAAACAAGATCTTCTCCGGGCATTCAGCAATGACATTTTCCCAGACCGACTTGGTTGGGTCGAGGTCAGGCTCTTGAGCCAGATAGCCCATTTTGGTGCCTTGGGCGGGGCGTGCTTCACCTGTGAAGTCCTTATCCAGACCCGCCATAATCTTCAAAAGGCTGGACTTACCAGAACCGTTGACACCGACCACACCAATCTTCGCATCTGGATAAAAGGACAGCCAGATGTTTTCGAATACTTTCTTGCCGCCTGGATAGGCTTTGGTCAGGCCTTGCATTTGGAAGATATGCTGATGTGCCACGTGTGTGTCTTTCTGTCGGTCAAATGAGGAGTTGGCCGGGCTTTTAGCTGACCCGAGGGCGAAGGGGAAGGGTGCGCCATGCGGGGGACTTGTGCTGCCGCAGGTGCATGTCTATCGGAAAGCAGGTGCGCGTGAACCCAAACCACAGGGTAGGTTCGATGAAAATTTTGTTCGACACGAATATTCTGATCGACCATCTGCAAGGCCACCGCGCCGCGACTGAAGCCATTGCCGGCCATAGCGGTGCGGCCATCTCTGTCATCACTTGGGTGGAGATCATGTCTGGCGTGCCGTCTGCCAAACAAGATGCCATGCGCCTTTGGCTTGACCGTTTCCATCTGATCCAAGTTGACGCCGACATTGCCGTCTATGCCGCGGCCCTGCGGCAAGAAAGACGGCTCGACTTGGCTGATGCGCTGATTGTGGCCACGGCCCAAGCCAGCGGGCGGACTTTGGTCACACGCGACCGGGCCCTGTACGACGAGTTGGACGATCCGCCCGTTCTCATCCCCTATGATTTGCATGCCGATGAGGCGTGAT
The DNA here is from genome assembly GCA_001602435.1 of Hyphomonadaceae bacterium UKL13-1. Lineage (GTDB taxonomy): Bacteria > Pseudomonadota > Alphaproteobacteria > Caulobacterales > Aquidulcibacteraceae > Aquidulcibacter. The sequence goes on along the minus strand of CP012156.1, from coordinate 3,371,403 downwards.
CGGAAACATGTCCAAGGTCTGAACACGGCTTAGCCATTTTAACGCCAAACTAACCATGTTTGGTTTTAACAAGCCAAGGGGCGATTTTGGAGCCACATCATGTTAGACCGAAAACTTGCTATTCTCTGCGCGGCAGCCCTGACTATGGGCACGCCTGCATTTGCGCAAACGACAGGGCCGACACCCGATGACACGGCGACGTCATCGAGTGCTGTACCCGCCACCAAAAAGACCAATCCTGATGGCTTCACCCAGCAGGAAATCATCGACGCGGCCGGAACCTTCTTTGGCAAAACCTCCGGCAGCGTGGGTCAAGCGGTTGAACGCGTGTTTCAGGATCAGGGCAGCCCCGTCGGTTATATTCGCGGCGATGAATATGCTGCTGCCTTCGGCTTTGGCGTCCGCTATGGCCAAGGCACCTTAGTAATGAAGGACGGCCAAGAACGGAAAATCTTCTGGCAAGGCCCGTCGATTGGCGTCGACACTGGCGGAAATGCCAGCAAGGTCTTCACCCTCGTCTATAATTTGCAAAATCCGGACGGCATTTACCGCCGTTATCCGGGCGTTGAGGGCGCGGCCTTCTTTATTGCCGGCATTGCGGTAACCTATCAGCGCGCGGAAGGGGTAACTTTGGCCCCGATGCGTACGGGCATTGGGTTCCGCGCAGGGGTGAACGCTGGCTACACCGCCTACTCCAAGCGCCGTCGCGCCATCCCGTTCTGATCGCTCACACAGATTTGAGTGCAAACGTCTGGATAATCTGATCGACCTGCGCAGCCGTCGGCTGTGCAGCGTCGACAGCCAGCGCCTCATCGGGCGTTTCTAACGTCGAAAATTGTGACGCCAGGATGCTGGGCCCAGCAAAATGGCCTTGGCGGGTCGACAGGCGCGTGTGGGCAAGGTCAGTCCCGATCACCAAATGCACCAGATAATCCGGCGACAGGCTGGTCCGATGCACGGCCTTGAGCGCCGAGCATGCCAAAATCGTCGACACCCCCACCTCGTCAAATACCGGCTTGATCCGAGCAAGCCACGCCGCGCGGTCGGTCTCATCCAAGGTCACACCAGAAGCGATTTTGGCCTTGGCCTCTGGGGAATGAAAATCATCGGCATCCAAGAACCGCCAATCGAGCCGTGCCGCCAAGGCCGTGCCCAATGTCGTCTTACCCGCGCCAGAGACGCCCATGATCACCAGTTTCGCCATGGCCCCGCCTTTAGCGGAACCACCCCCGCCCCAGCAAGTCAGCCGCACAGGGCGAAATGACACCTAACTCAATGATAAGCCAATTGACGCCCGCCCCCATGTCCTCTAAATCCCCGCTTCCGTTGCCCAGATGGCGGAATTGGTAGACGCACTGCTTTCAGGTAGCAGCGCCGCGAGGCGTGGAGGTTCGAGTCCTCTTCTGGGCACCACTTTCTTGTTTGACGAAGTCCGAGGAAGTGCAAAATACCAATAAAAACAGAAAAATAAGGCACTTTCCAGTGCGCAGATTTTCTTGCTAAATCAGCTCAAAGGAGCGGTGGTCGCTTACCATGGCGGCGGCGCGGGCGCACATGGCTAGGAACATGGCATCGCCGCGGGGGGTTTGCGCGACGATCATGGAGGCGAGAACGCCCATGAGAAAGCCTGCTAAAGCGTCGCGGCGATAAATGTCCCATAGGTTTTGGGTGTCGGCCTGTGGCACCCCGGCCTTTTCCAAATGGTCGATCCATAGATTAATCAAGGACATTTCATGGGTACGCCGCATCTCTGGCGTCAGGGCGGTTCCGAGATAATAGGCAATATCGGTAGCCCCATTTCCTACCCCAGCCGTTTGCCAATCCACGATGACAATCGGGTGGGCAGGGTCGCCTTCATGAAACAGCATGTTATCGGGGCGGAAATCACCATGGGTGAGGCACCTAGGCCCAGGGCGTTGGGTGATCCAATCATTGATCCGCCCCAAATAGGCCTCGCCCGTCGTGCGGATTTGGTCGTTAATCTGGTCGCCATAGCGCGCACAAAAAGCGGGCCATAACATCTCAAACAAGCCGTCGACATTCATCCCAGAAGCAGCTTGCGATCCGTTGAGCCAAGCATGGGTGTCTAGACCTTTGTCCCCCCACCAAGCCGCATGGATGCTAGCCGCGGCACCCATCGCAAGCTTGGCTTCTTCCAAAGTTGCAGGCGTGAGCTGATTGCCTGGGCGGTGGCTTGGAAAATCGTCCATAAGCAGGGCAAAGTCGTGGGTCGCCTCGTCCACCACCGCATATCTGGCTGTTGGGATCGGCAGTGGCTTGGTGTTGCCATAGTTCTGGTAGAATTTGACTTCTCGCACATAGCTTAATTGCGCGATGCCCGTGGCCCGGCTGACTGGATCTTCCGACATGAATTTGCCAATTAGCGAAGCCTTCTGGGCCGCATCTGGATCGGTATCGGTCAGCGAAAAGCGATAGGTCGCGCCAACTTGGCCTGTCCCGACGGCTTTTGCGGAGACGCCAGAAACATTCCAGCCCAAATGCTGGGCCAGCCAGTCGGCAGTGATGTCGGTCGGCGTGGGAATGGGCTTAATCTGCGACAAGGCTTGTTAGTCCCAAGGGGGCATAGGCGCCGATGATGAATTGTTCGAGGATGCCGGTTCCGACGTGCGTTTCACCGCCAGTCGACAGGGTCACTTTGCAAACGGCTTGAATGTGCAGGTGGTCGGGGCGGCCCGGCACGATGTTTGTCAGGTCGATATCCTCACGTTCAACGACCAACTCGCCCTTCCAACCGCCATGCCCCCAAGAGGGATGTCCATAGCCAAGACCGCGCATCAGGAAGGTGGTGAGGGGCTGGAACGTGGCTTCGCGTGCTGGTTGGCCTTCGGCTTCGATACTCAAGTTGGCCGAGCTGGCGTGACGCATGCCGGGTATCAAGGTGAGAGACATGGACGCGCGCTCGGTCTCCATTCTATCAGCCGGACCCGCCTTGTCTGGGCACCAGACCGCCCGGCTATTCCACGGCTTGCCGCTTGCATCGGCATTGATGTGGAAGAACAGGCTGGCGTCGGTAAAGTTCACCGGACTCCACAGCCAGAAAAATTGCGGTACTTGTTGGGGTACGTTGGGCTGGGGGTCGCTGGCACCAATAGGCCGAACACCCCAAGAACGGTCGCGCGTGCCGACACTGCCGCCAACATCCTCGCGCACGCCATCCTTCTCGATCCAGCCAGACCAATGCCCGTTTTGGGTCATCCGAGTATAGTCCATGAAGGTGCGCGGCCCGATCCGGCGCGTAAAGCGTGGCTCTTCAACCGGAAAGGCGCGGCCCGTAAAGGTCAAATCGGCGCTAATGCCCTCATGCTCGCTGACGACAATGCGCAGAATGTTTAGGGGCTCGACAATCTCAATCCGGATCGGCCCTACCGACAGATCCATCCGCTCCATCGCCAAAAGCCGTGACGCATGCAGACAATGTTGAACGCCATCGCGGATGAAGGAAAGATGCGCGTCCGCGACATTCAGGTGCGGGTAAACGCCAAAGGCTACGGCGAAAAAGCCACTGCCATCGGCTTGATAGCCGTTGAAGAAATACCGGTCGTAAAAATTGCGATCCGTGCCCGAAAAGGCAATCGGTTCAGCGGTTTGATGAATTGGATAGTCGTCACCCTGCGTCAGCATATCGTGTTCCAAACCGATGAATGTGGTGTTGCCAACAAACTATGGCGCATTCTGAAAGAAGTTGCCACACCCAACAGGCTTTGGCCAAAAATCAGCCTCTTTGCGGGTTTTCCAAATAATTGTTTGGGCTTAATTCAGAGGGTATCGAGCCCCCTACCCCGCCACTTTCTGCGCATAAATCATAAAGCCGTGGTGGCCGCCATGGTCGGTGTGCTCCAAGACGAAACGGGGGCAGCCGGCTCTGGTCAGAAGGGCGAGGACTTGGCCCAAGTCATAGTCAAACATGCTGATCTGCCCCAGCTGCGGATCTGGAAACAAACTGGCCCGGACCTCTCGTAGCAGCTTACGCACAGGCCCTGCTGTGTCTTGCGCCATCAAATGCGCGTCGCGAAAGCTTGTCAGTTGCAGAGACAAGAAGCCGCCGGGCCTGAGCGTGGCGAGCAGGTCTGCCATCAGCTCCATGCCACGGGCAGGGGGAATGTGCTGGAGGACGATGAAGGAGTTAATCCAGTCAAACGGGCCAAACGCTGCCGCAGCTTTGGGCGTGGCGACAAGTTCTACCGCCGTAAGGCCTAATTCATCCAAGCGCGTCTGACAAACCGCCCGCATGGAATCGGCAATGTCCACGCCCACCGCGTGGTTCGCACGCTTGGCCATAGGCACCAATAAGCGCCCAACGCCCGCACCAAAATCCAAACAGGCTTCAAAATGATCCGGAGCCGAAAAATAGTGCTTTAGGGCGGTGTGGAACTGATCGACATTACCAAATCCGCTTTCATAAAAGGCTTCTCGGGTGGTGGTGTCCATCTTGTCCGCGCGAAAGCGCTCATCGGTTATCACGGCCCAAAAGGGGTCGACTGCACCAAGCTGGTTCCAATCAGAGTCGGTATCGCGTTCGCTACTCATCCAGTCTCAACCCACATCTATCAAGTCCGCTACGGCGCACCAAAAGGTCTACGATCTCCGCCTCTATGCTCGAACTCGCACGGTTCTAAAAGAGGCAGACCTACCCGTACCTGTAATCAACATTCAACATCTTTTGCGGTGCAGCAGAAAAAGGCTTAGAGAAGACGGCAACGCTTGACGTAGCCCATCTTCGGCGCGTCAGGACCCGCAATTTGTGACCAGACGAGGCTTTAGACGTGACGATTCATTCTTATGAGGGCGATTTACCAGATGGCTTGGATTTAGGGCCGGTTGTAGCCGTGGACACTGAAACCCTTGGCCTTTCCTTGGTGCGCGATGCCTTATGCGTGGTGCAGTTAAGCTCTGGCGACGGCAATGCACATATCGTCCGCCTTAATCGGCCGGCTTATGACTGTCCGAATTTGAAGGCCTTGCTGGCGGATCCAAAGGTCGAGAAGCTTTTCCATTTTGCCCGCTTTGATGTGGCCATGTGCAAGCACTATCTGGGCATTGAAGTCGGCCCAATCTTTTGCACCAAAATCGCATCTAAACTGGTTCGCACCTATACCGATCGCCATGGCTTGAAGGATTTGGTGAAGGAACTCGTCGGTGTTGAACTCAATAAGCAGCAACAAAGCTCTGACTGGGGTGCTGCCCAATTGAGCGATGCGCAATTGGCTTATGCGGCGTCTGATGTGCTGTATCTCCACGCCGCTAAAACCCGTCTGGTTGAGATGTTGAAGCGCGAAGGGCGGCATGAAATTGCCCAAGCTTGCTTTGAATTCCTGCCGGTTCGGGCCGATTTGGACTTGATGGGTTGGTCTGAGTCAGACATCTTTTCCCACGCATGACAACTTTCGACACCCACGCAATCCACGCTGCCCGGCGCCGCATGACGCCGAATGATGCGCGTCTGCGCACCATCCGCGTGAAAACGACGCGCTTGGTGTTTCTAGGAGGCGCCGCTCTATCGACTTTGCTCTTGGTCGGCAGCGTGATTGTGCGGGGGGTACAAGGTGCCGCGATTGACACCAGCAAACTGGTTCAAGGCGACCAATTTGTCATGGATGCACCTGAATTCGTTGGCAATACGCGTGAAGGCAAGCGGCTTAAAGTCACCGGCCTGAAAGCCACGCGCAGTATTTCCGACCCCGCCGGGGCGGTGCGTCTCGAAAAGCCGAAGCTTGAGACCGCGGATGGCAGTGTCGCAACCGCAGACGAGGGCATTTGGTCGCAGGATGTTCAAACCTTGTCCTTGAAGGGCAATGTCGTTTTTTCGCGCAAGACCGGTGAACGGGCAACTGGAGTTTCGGCTATGTGGACTTCTGACCCATCCGTTCTAACCTTGGAAGGCGGCACGCAGATCGTTTTGCCAAGCGGCGAGGCCGCAACCGCTCAATCCTTACAATGGGATGAAGCTAAAGGGGCGGTTGCGCTGTTGGGAAATGCGCGCGTGACTTTCAACAATGGCGAAGCCACCTCAGAGCGTGCCTATTTCGACAAGGAAACCCGAACTTTGACCGGCATGGGCGCAATCCGTATTCGATCGGAGCTAGGCACGGGGGCCGCCGACCGCTATGAGTACAATACCGAAAGCCGGAGGCTGCGCCTGACGGGTAACGTGACCGCCCAGCTCAACTGACAATTTTGATGTCTGGCTCGGGCGTCTGGTGGCTAGAAGTGACGAATCTCTATCAATGGACTTGATATGACCCAGTTTAAAAAGCTTGCTGCACCCAGTTTTGTAATCCTACTCGGCCTTGGCCTCGTGGGTGGCGCGGCTTTGGCGCAGTCAACCAGCAGCAATGGCCCGATTGAAGTATCTGCCAATGATTTGGTGTATGATCCGGCAGCGGGCGTCAGCACCTTGGTTGGCAATGCATCGGTGGCGCAAGATGGGGCCGTGCTGCGGGCACCGCGGATCCGCGTCACCTATTTGCGCGGAACCAATGGTTCCAACGGCGACATTGACAAAGTCTATACCGAAGGGGAGACATTTTATGTCACCCCAACCGAAAAAATCCGCGGGGATCGGGCGATCTTCGATGCGCCGGCCAATACGGTGCAATTCTTCGGAAATGTTGTCGCTGTGCAAGGCCAAAGCGTCTTGAAAGGCTCGATGTTGACCCTGAACACCAAGACACGGGCGTCGACCATGCGCGGGATGGATGGTCGCGTTCGGGCCGTGATTTTCCCGAACAATGGCCAAGCGACCAAAGGCGGCCCAGCCTCCAAATGAGTTCGCAACCCGATCGTGCCAGACGCTTGAGGGATTTTCGACCATGAGCCGACCCCATACTTCTGCCAATTCCGGACCGCCCAATGAAATGGGCTTGATCGCAAACGACCTCGGCAAGGCCTATAAGGGTCGTCAAGTCGTCAATGGCGTCTCGCTGAGCCTGAAGCGCGGGGAGGTTTTGGGCCTGCTCGGGCCCAATGGTGCGGGCAAAACAACTTGTTTTTATATGGTTATGGGCCTGATTCAGCCCGACTTCGGCGATATCTCAATTGACGGACAAGATGTGACATTGCTGCCCATGTATGTGCGGGCACGCTTGGGACTAGGCTATTTGCCGCAAGAGCCATCGATTTTCCGTGGTATGAGTGTGGAAGACAATGTTCTGGCCGTGCTTGAAACCATTGAGCCCGATGCCGTCACCCGCGAAGCGCGCGCGACGGAACTTTTGACCGAATTGCGAATCGATCGCCTGCGCAAACAGCGCGCGACGTCGCTCTCTGGCGGGGAGAGACGCCGCTTAGAAATCGCCCGAGCCCTCGCAACCGACCCCTCCTTTATCCTCTTGGACGAGCCTTTTGCCGGGATTGACCCGCTGGCGATTGCCGACATCCGTGATTTGATTGGGTTTTTGAAGCAACGCGGCATTGGTGTGTTAATCACTGATCATAATGTCAGAGATACACTGAATATTATTGATCGTGCGACTATCATATTCGACGGCGAGGTCCTGTTTGAGGGTTCGCCAGACGAAGTGTTACACCAGCCCGACGTCCGCCGTGTTTATCTTGGAGCGGACTTTAAGGCCTAACGGGGACGAGTTGGATGGCTATCGCACCGCGCATGGAGCTTCGACAGGGCCAAGGCCTTGTTATGACGCCCCAATTGCAGCAAGCGATCAAGCTGTTGCAAATGTCCACCATTGAACTGGCCGTCTATGTCGAGCAGGAATTAGAGCGCAACCCGGTTCTAGAGCGCGTCGATGACGCCGAAGATTTCGGCATCCAAGATACACCCGATGTCGACCCTCGCGATGCGGTAGCCGCTTCCGACGGCCCACAAGAGTTGTGCGCCAACGGCGACGGACCTGATCCACACGCTGAGTCCGCCCTGGATGCCAGCTATGAGGACGTTCACAGCGATGCCGACATGCCGGCTAGCGAGGCCATTGGCTCGACTGTGGACTGGAGCAAAGCGGGCGACGGCCGGGGTGGGTTCGAGGACTTAGAAGACTTCGAAAGCCGCCTAACCCAAACCGTGTCGCTGCGCGATCATTTAGAAAGCCAAGCCGTCCTCGCCTTCTCGTCCCCTGTTGATCGCATGGTCGCGAGCTATCTGATCGATCACGTCGATGATGCTGGCTATTTGCGCGCAGACATGACCGAAGTAGCTGAGCGCTTGGGCATTGGCCACGACGCGCTGGAGCTTGTGGTCCAAACCCTGCAGACCTTTGACCCCACCGGTGTCTGTGCGCGCAGTGTGGAAGAATGCTTGGCCGCGCAACTCAAAGAGCGCGACCGGTATGACCCCGCTATGGAAGCGCTTTTGGCGAACCTGCCTTTATTGGCGCGGCATGACCTCAAGAGCCTGTATGATATTTGCGGCGTCGATGGGGCTGATCTGGCCGACATGATCGCCGAAATCCGTGCCTTAACACCCAAGCCCGGCGCGACCTTTGGCAGCGCTGAATCAAGCGCCATTATCCCAGACGTCTTTGTCCGCGAAGGGCCGATGGGCACATGGTTGATCGAATTGAATTCCGACACCTTGCCCCGCGTGCTGGTCAATAACGCCTATGCGGAGAGTGTGTCTCGCCAAGCCCGCTCCCAAGATGAGCGGTCCTATCTGGCCGAAGCGCAAGCCGATGCCAATTGGCTTGTCAAAAGCCTCGACCAGCGTGCCCGCACGATTTTGAAAGTAGCCAAAGAAATTGTTCGCCAACAAGATGGCTTCTTGACCTATGGCGTCGCCCACTTGCGCCCGCTGATCCTGAAGGATGTGGCGCGCGCGATTGAGATGCATGAGTCCACGGTGTCACGCGTCACCAGCAATAAATTTATCTCGACCCCACGCGGCGTGTTTGAACTGAAATACTTCTTCACCACCGCGATTCATGCCTCTGACGGTGGGGAATCCCACTCTGCCGAGGCCGTCCGTCATCGGATTAAAAGCCTGATCGACGGCGAGATGCAGGAAGCGCCGTTGTCGGATGATCGCATCGTGGAAATCCTGCGCGAGACGGGCGTCGATATTGCGCGTCGAACGGTGGCCAAATACCGCGAAGCGCTGCGGATTCCCTCATCTGTCCAGCGCCGTAGGACCATGAGCCGAGTCGGCTGATTGACCCGCTTGTTCGACTGACGGTTTAGTTGATCGAACCCGATAATCTTTTGATAAATATATTGTTTATGTCGACCTAACGGGTCAATTTGCCTTGATGCGGCCATACTTCAGCGCAAAATCATCTTCCCAAAGCACTGTTCCAGTGCAACACTGATGTGACGGTGGATAACCACCGCACCCAGGTACATGGAGGCACCTCAGATGGGCAATCTCACAGTCAGAGTCACAGGCCGCAACATCGATGTCGGGGAAGCTTTACGGGGCAAAATCCAAGAAGATCTTGAGATCGGTGTCGGCCGTTATGTTTCGCGCGACGGCGAGGCCATTGTGACTTTAGACAAGCAGCGCCACCTCTATCATGTTGAAACCATCGTCCACTTAGATTCCGGCATTACCCTCGAGGCCAACGGTGAAGCGTCAGAGCCTCATGCCGCCTTTGCTGCGGCTTTAGAGAAGATTGAAAAGCGTGTTCGCCGCTACAAGCGCCGCCTGAAAGATCATCACGCCAAGCATCATGCGCCGATGCCGCGCGAAGAGGCCTCCTATAACGTTATCGAATCCGATGATGTGGATGAGGCAGATGACGGGCAAGATGACAGCGTCCCCGCCGGCCCTGCCGTAATTGCGGAGACCAAGACGGTGATTCGAACCATGCCCGTCGCAACCGCGGTGATGCAGCTTGAGCTGGGTGAAGCGCCGTTTTTGATGTTTCGAAACCCCAGATCGAGTGCACTAAACGTTGTTTACAGGCGTGCAGATGGGAATATTGGTTGGATTGATCCAGCCCCTAGTGTATCGGGCTGATTACGACGCCGTATTTTTCAAACCAGTCGGCCTGTGCGGGGGCGCAGGTCGATTCGAGAAAAGACCTTATGCCAGATCTTGCAGACCTTATCCGCGCTGACGCCATCGTGTACCGGATCAAAGCGCAGACGAAAAATGAAGTCCTTTTGGCCTTGGCAGAAGCAGCCGTGTCTGCCTATGGCGTAGACCTGTCAGCGACGCTTGAATCAACATTGGAGCGAGAGCGTTTGGGCAGTACCGGCGTGGGTGAAGGCGTGGCCATTCCCCATGCCAGACTGAAAGGCCTAAAGGCTCCTGCCGCCGTTCTGGCCTTGCTGGACCCGCCGATTGATTTTGAAGCGCCAGATGGTCGGCCTGCCGACATTGTCGTCCTCTTGTTGTCGCCCGAAGACGCAGGGGCTGATCACTTAAAAGCGCTGGCGCGGATCTCCCGTCTATTGCGCCGTCAGGATATGCGCGATGGCCTACGTGCCGCGCGGTCGGCTGCTGCTATCCACGCGTTTACCAGTCACACCTCAACCTCTGAAGCCGCATAAAAAAGGTCGGCCATAGCGCGCGCTAGGCCGACCAATTTTTTCCGATCGATAGGCTTTAAGCAGGCAATAAGGCCTCGTCATGTAATTTGGCGACCAAAGCCGTATCCAACTTCAAGCGGGTTGCCAGATCAGCCAGATAGGCCTTTTCTGCGGGGCCTTGGGTATTGATCGCCACCAAAGAGGCCGCATAAATCTCCAGCGCCAATTCCGGTGAAGTTGCGTCAGCCACCACTTGAGCGATATCCAGCGGCTTGGCCAATTCATCAAACAAGAAGGCTTTCTCGGTGTCTGACAGGTCGATCTTGGCCAGATGGTCAAACAATTTGGCCTTTTCAGCCGCTTCGATCTGACCATCGGCCTTCATGGCAGAGATCATCGCGCGAATGGTCGCTTTGCCCACAGCTTCTTGATCTTGTGTGGAACTCGGCAAAAACACACCGCTCGGCGCTGTTTCAGAACCCGCTTGGCCCTGATGCTTCTGGTAAGCATTGTAGGCGAGCGTGCCCAAAGCCGCGAGACCGCCGAGCGTGGCTGCTTGGCGACCAAACTTGCCTGCGACGCCAGACAAGAGAAGGCCACCCAATACGCCAGCAGCACCGGCACCTAGGGCAATATTCTTCGAGTCCGCGTCTGTCTTAACGCGATCAACACCGGCCTGCCCCTCGGTCTTGATAGCAGAGATAGCCTTGGGCAATTCGCTTTGCAGCGCCGCGAAAATCTTATTTGCGTCAAACATTCGTCAACTCTCCTTGGCGGCCAGGTACATTTCCAAGCCATGCCTCATAGATTGGGAGAGCAAGCTCTGCATGCAAGAGCGTGTTCACGAACAGTTGCTCAATCCCCTGCGTCGTTGTATCAGGCCCCATCTTTCGCCCCAAAAGGCGACAGCAAGACGTGGGTCCACCCACATCGAAAACGTGCCGCAATAGCTCAGTCGGTAGAGCACATCATTCGTAATGATGGGGTCGCAGGTTCGAATCCTGTTTGCGGCACCAGTTTTTTCTTTAAACTCAACAACTTACAGCCAGGACCAAGCTTCGAAATAGGTCGAATCAGATACCTATTTTTGGTTTGCTACCAATTTGCTACCAAGGTTTGGAGGCTTTGGCGGGTGACGGGAACTGCAAATAAATCTGCAAGCCCAGCATACCGCGCGCATTCATAGTGTGACTTACGATGACCCTTTTCGGTTTATTGCGACGTGAATTGGTCAGCCATTGTGCCAGCAGTCGGCTTGGCAGTTTTGTCTGGTTCGATCACGCAGGGAAATGCAATCCTATTTCAGCACAGCTACGGCTGATCTATCCTAGCTAAGATTGGCAATAGTTGGCCGATTGCGGCTGGTCTGCTTTGGCGCGCGCGGGCGGCGAAAGCGGACTTTCAGCGCAACGGCAAAATCTTACTTCCAGTTGCCCCCGCTATTGGGGGCCACATCAGATGTAATCTTAAGGTTGTTTAGGTGATTCCACAAAACTTTGATGGCCTCTCAAAAAGTAAAAATCACAGGATTGTTGCGAATGACCATAAGCTTTAAGCTTCCCGAGCCAGTGGAATAGCGTGAAGGAGATGAGACATGGAGAAAGCTTTCAAGCTTCTCAATCTTGCGATGTCTGCACTGATGGCAGTGGCGGGCTTGGCAAGCTTAATCTTCTTCCTTTTCTTTGCTAAGGAATTGGAATGGTGGAAAATTGTCTTCACCGCCCTTGTTTTCGCGGTCGGAGCTTTTGACCTCTGGAAGTATTACAAGCAAAAATCCGGCATTTAAAGCGCGCCCGCGTGCGCATTATTTCCGAACTTGGTTCGCACCTTCAGTTAGGAGGAAAGACAGGGTAAACTCGCTCCATCAGCGCGGCATAGTAGTCTGTGCGCCCTGCCGCCGCCCCTTCGAGATCAGACAGATCAAGTGCAAAGTTACAAAGCGGCGCGCCTATCAATGCCGAAATGTCCCGTTCCCGGGCATCACTGAGAATTTTGATAGCACCTCTCAAGGATACAGTGACGCGCCGTGCCTCCCATGATTTGACAGAAAATGCAGCACCGCGAGCGACCATTGCCTTTAGAAGTTCAACCCATTCTTCCTGCGTAACCGGCTCGGGTAACCCAAGCTTTGAGGCCATTTTAGGAACCGCAGTTTCATCCCAACCAAATTCATGGCGGTAGACAAAGGTCCGGTCAGTCACAAACCTATTGAGTGGTATCTTTCCGGTCTGTGTAACTGCCACACACAGGATAACCGCATGGCGGGGCGCGCTAAAAACAAGCTGGTCAGGGCCGATGCGGTCCCAATCTAGATCGGTAGAGCTTTGGGTCCGCTCGGCGGCGACGTTTACCCAAGCACCGTAACGTCGTCCCCCAGCCACGAACAAAAGGTGTGCCCAAAGGCCGTCTTCACATTGAAAGGCGAAGGTTGTGCCGGGCCTCCATGTGTCCTCAATTAAATCGTGCTCCTTTGCGGCCTCTTCGATGGCACCTTCCACTGCGATCTCGAACCCTATTTCAAGAATGCCCCGACCTGGCTTTAGTGAGGTGATGGCATCGTGCGCTGCCGCTAAGCTTTCCGCGTCTAGTGCCACTGGAACATACACATACAAAACATTGCCTTGAAGCGAACAGCTCCAGTCTGAGCGGTTCTGACGAAGGACGTCTGTGAAGCTCTTGAGCTTGCTGGTAGATCCTTCATAAACAACTCGCACAAACCGGGTCTGACCGTGGACTTCTGTTGGGACAAACGCCAATAGTTCAGCCGCTTCAACCATTGTCAGAGAACTTGTCACGGATTTGGTCTGTCCTTCGTCATTGCTCAGTTGCAAGTTTGTTGAGTCTTACCTGCCATAAACTCCAACCCTAGTATCTCGGCATTCGGCATGGGTAATGTAGTTTAATGGGTCAAAGTCCAACTCTGCTTTCTCCATTGAATGTCTGCAGTGGAGCAAAGGTCAACACAACCTTATGTGACCTAGTTTGGCGCATTTGAGACCGGCGGCATTTCGGCAGAACTTGTCCGGAAGGAAATCGGCGGCTTTGGAGCACGGAGTTTGAATAGCTGCCATAGGGCTTTTGATACTCCCTGATTAAGCGAGCTTGCGAGCTCTCAAAGTTGCCTGGAACCTCATTGCTTCTGCATGACAGTGATCACTCGGTTGTAGTACCTGAAGGCTTGCATCTTTAGTGTTATATTATACCAATCTATGAAGCGATTGAGCAACGCCACCGAGAGCAGAGGTCGAACACATGAAGAGAAAACAGCTAACTGCAATCATAGTCATTTCAAGTTTCGGTTTGGTGCCAATTGCGAGCGCGCAGCACAATTCTCATTCAGCACCATCGTTGACTAAACCAAGCACAGCGCCTCCAGTTGTGGGCCTATCAGGGGCATTGGTACCCGCAAGAGACCTACCAGACCGCCTCAAGAATGGCGGATTTTTGATTGTTATGCGCCATGAACGCACCGAGATCCCATCGCGGGACGATGACTATTCCAAGCCACCAACCGATTGCTTGTCACAACGCAACTTATCGGTAGCGGGGCTCGCCGGCGCAGGAGAAACCGGAGTCGCATTGCGGGTTGCAGGCGTGGCAATTGCGCGCGTGATCGCAAGCCCGATGTGTCGGACGATGGAGACAGCACGCGCGGCTTTCGGCCGCGCTGATACCGATGCACGTCTTATGCACTTTGACCCGTCTGTGACAGGCGCATTTGAAGTCCGACGTGAGGAAACACTAGCTCTCGCCAACGGTCTACAACTTGGAACCGAAAATGTGGTGCTTGTGACCCATGCGCCCAATCTTAGCGCCTTTGATGTACGTTTGGGAGAAGGCGAAATGGCTGTCTTGCGCAAGAACGCAGTGGGCAAATGGGTGTTGATCGGCCGCGCAACAGGCAGCGAATGGGGTTTTGTTGCCCGTGGATTGGCGCAATAGCTATCGCTGCTGCAGTGTAGATTCTAGGTGAAGTACGAATTGCCAATTTTGACTTTCCAGCAGTCGCAAAACTTGGTCAAGAAGCGTTCACGACCGCCAAGAGTCGAGAGAACGCTTCGTTTGGCGCGATATACCCAAGGCACTTGCGAGGGGTTGCATTTATCTTGTCGGCGATCGCTTGCTGATTGCAACGACAATTGACCACAGCTTGCAAGATGAGTTGGCCAGCGATTGCACCGTAAAGCCGTTTTGATGGCGTTCTGGTCGGTTTGAACGCTCAAAAATCAACCCCGCTATAACCTAACAAGACCGTCCGATTTCGGCAATAGTTGGCCGAACGGAGATCGGTGGTTTTGGAGCACGGAGTTCGAATAGCTGCCATTTAGAAGCGAATATACTCTCCGACCAAGTGGCAGAAGCGTCGAGGCGGGGTCACTCGGAGCAGAACATTACCTGCTGCACCACGAACGCCCTTTGGGCGTCCACAAGTTTCGATGCTTTCATGCCGAACAAGTGCAGCTAGCTAAGGGTCATTACGGTAAAACGCCATTCCTGAATGGCCCAAGTATTGGGTGGTACAGCAGTGCCATCGGTAGCCATGCCACTGATTGTGATGGGTGCTGATCCAATTTGGTTGGCAGTGATGATGGCAATGGTCTTGCAAACGTCCTTTTTGACCCCACCATTTGGTTTTGCCCTGTTTTACCTGCGAGGCGTAGCCCCACCGGAAGTCAAAACAATGGACATTTATCGCGGCGTTATACCCTTCATCGGCTTGCAGCTCCTAGCTGTTGCCTTGATTTGGTTCATCCCAAGCGTGCCAACTTGGCTACCTAATCTGTTGTACCGATAAGGAACGTGATCCCGATCCCAATGCCCATAGTAGGGTGGTTAGCTGGCTTGGCCCCAAAGCGGGAATGGGTCTACCAAATCGGTCCGGGGCTTGATGATCTGGCCGACTTTGGGATTGGGATCGGTCAAACAGGCATCAAGGCGCGTGCGCAATTTGGCTTCATCCATGCCGATGCCAATAAAGACAAGTTCTTGGCGGCGGTCGCCATAGCGGGCATCCCATTTAGTTAGAATGTGCTGGTGAAACTCTTCGCTTTGAGGCCAACGCTCTCGGGGGACTGCCGACCACCACCGACCAACGCCTTCATGGCGCACGAGGGCACCGGCTTGGCTCATTTCACCAATCCATTCTGGGCGCGTGGCCAACCAGAAAAAGCCCTTGGCCCGCACAACATTAGGCCATTCTGAATTGCAGAAGTCAGCGAACTTTTGCGGGTCGAATGGCTTGCGTGCTCGGTAAACAAAGCTCTCAAACCCATATTCTTCGCTCTCTGACTTATGGGTCTCAAAACCGTAAAGCTCCTTTGCCCAAGCCGGGTGATCTTCCGCTTTTGCAAAATCAAAGCGGCCAGTTTCTAGCACCCGCCCAAGCGGCACTTCTGAAAAATTGGTCTCAACAATGTCAGCATCCATATTGAGTGCGCGGACCAGTTTGCGCACGGTGGTCAAATCAGCTGGCGCGACTTCGTCGACCTTGTTGAGGACAATGACATCGGCAAACTCAATCTGGTCGACTAGAAGCTGCACCAAGGGCCGCTTGTCATCTTCGCCCAAGGATTCGCCGCGATCAGCCAAGAAGTCCTGGCTGGAATAATCCTTCAGAAGATTGGCCGCATCTACCACCGTCACCATCGTATCGATGCGCGCAACATCGGAGAGGCTCTGACCTTCCTCATCGCGAAAGTCAAAAGTGGCCGCGACAGGCAAAGGTTCGGAGATACCTGTGGATTCGATCAGCAGACTATCATAGCGGCCCGCTTCGGCGAGTCGGCGGACCTCAACCAGAAGATCATCGCGCAAGGTGCAGCAAATGCATCCGTTTGACATTTCCACCAGCGTTTCTTGCGTCTGCGAGAGGTTGCCACCCCCAGCCCGGATGAGGTCGGCATCAATATTGACCTCGCTCATATCATTGACGATCACCGCCACTTTCCGGCCCTCGCGATTGTTCAGAATATGGTTCAGGAGCGTGGTCTTGCCTGCGCCGAGAAAGCCCGAAAGCACTGTAACGGGGAGGAGGTCTGATGTTGTCACAGCTTTAAGCCCTTTCCTAGATATGTTATGTTATCTTATAACACTCATTTGGAAACGTAAGCCCTGATGCTCAGTTCATCCTCAACCGTCGCGCGCCGCTTTGATACGCTTGCTGTCGTGCTTAGCGGTGCCTGTCTGGTGCACTGCCTGCTTTTGCCTATTGCCGCAGCCTTTCTGCCGCTCTTGTCCCATGCTGCTAATGCAGAATGGGTGCATTGGGTGTTTGTGGCTTTAGCTGTGCCAACCTCGTTCCTAGCCTTGCGTCATCATGGCAACGGGAGTCTGCGCATCATTTTGTTGCGTGTAGTCGCCACGCTCGGCCTCGTGTTTCTGGCTTGCGGGGCTCTTGGTTGGCCAAGCCATGCGGCCGAGACCTTATTGACCGTGATAGGTGGCCTAATTCTCGCGGGCGTACATATGGTCAACTATGTGACGGGGCATCGCGGCGCGGCAAAAAGTGGCTGTTGAGTTGTTTCCCTAACGAGATCGGGCCAACACCGTCTAATCGACCACCTCTGGCGCAAAGCGGACCCAAAGTCACCGATGATCGCCGCCTCACCCCCGCACCCCACGCGCCACCTCATCGAGAAACGCATCAAACAGCGCTTCAGCCTGATCATCGTTATCCTCGCGCTCAAGAGGTCCTGCATAGGTAAACCAGACACGGACAAACGCGAGGAGGGTTTCGCGTAAGATGGCCATGTCCCGCCCCCGCGCCAGATCGCGCTGATCCAACCGATCAAGCCGCGCCTTGATCGTATCGGCGATGGCGTCAGCGCGATCATGGATGAGGACGCGCTTGAGGGCATAATTGGCGGCGCGTGAGAGGGTGAGACCGCGCAACTTGGCTTCGTGATCAAGTGCGCGGGCAGTGGTGTCATCGAGATGGAGGGTAAGCTGCTTGCGCGTGGTCATAAGTATGCCCTCAGATCAGACGAGGTTGGGAGGGTGATGTTCCGCCGGTCCGCTTGGCCAACGCGCGCTTGAGACGCGCAGTCCCCGAGGTGAGATCATCCTTGGTCACAAGCGGCTTGGACTTTGACGCTTTGGGTGGCGTGCCCCGGCTCGCAGTGACAGGGACAATCTCCTGTCGCTTTGTCGCCTTCTGCTTGGGTATCTTCACCACCACCTGCTTGGGCAGACTTGCGCCCAGCGGATAGGTGACCGCAGGCTCACTCCAAGGCTCTGGCCTTTGGATTGGCTCGGTCGGGGTATAGGAAGCCATTGCGAGCATATCAGGCTCAGCGGGATGCAACCGGACCGGCTGACGACCAGCCTCGGCGATCAGGATCTCACCGCGACGAACATGTCTGACCCCCTCGCTTGAGATTGAGCGATTATCGACCACCTCAATAAAGGTCATGTAGTCAGGCTCAGTCATGATGACGGTGTCGAACACGGAGCACACGGGCTCTTGGACACCCAGCTTAAAGGCAGCGCGAATGTCCCTTGGCGCTCTCGCGTGCACGAGGAAAGAGACCCCGCTTCGCTTGAGGTCTGCATGGACCGCCTTGATCATCCATGCCAGATCATCTGGCATGTCGGGCTCTAGCGCAATCAGCATAGGGCGATTGCCAGACGTCAGGGCATCGCGGAACAAGATGCGAAGCTGCGTGATCGCATGCATCATGGGCAGGCTGACAGGGTCTAGGTCATCCCGCCTGTTCCGAGACCTAATCTCGATGGAGAGAACGCGAGGGCCATACTCACAGATGTTGGCCACTGTAGGCAGAGTTGCCCAGCCCAGATTAAAGCTCCACCCCTTCTGAGTGGCCCACAAGCGTTCGGGGATGAGCGCTAGATCTTCAGCCACTTGCTCTTGAGATTGTGCCCAGAAGGCGAGCAAGGCAGTCACTTGATCATAGGCGGCAGGCTTCAAGATCTCTGTCCCGGCAAGCCAACCATGGAGACGCGCGTAGAGCTGATCGGGGCTAGGAAGGTTTGCCATGACCCCGACAAAGGTCCGCTCATAGGGTGGAGCCGTCTCAAGCCCATGAACCAGAAGGGCGGTTGCTAAAAGTCGCTGGCGCTCTGTGAAGCCACAAGGCGACAGCATCGCCCATACATCCCCCCATGCCAGAACACCGGTACGGACCTGCCGTAGCGGGTCAAGCGGGAAATTGGCGATAGCGCCTTCAGCCACTCGTAAAACTTCACGGTCATCAATCAGACCGCCCAAGAGCCTGTCCTTACCAAACCGCAGGATCGCGCCATCAAAGCTTTTGAGCGCTGCTTGGAACACGCCCGTGGCCTGAGGCCCCGAGCCAAGGACCAGAATGTCCGTAGACGGACCAAGCCTGACAAGGTCTGGCACCTTCTGCCAAGGCAAGGCCTTCGCGTGACCCACAATGACCCCTGATGACCGAGCCTGATCGAGCAAATGCCCACCGTAGGCATAGCGGTCGCGCTTCTTTGGCCATTTGGGCAAAGGCCCCGCGAAGAGAAGGGCCAGCCCTATCCCCGGCAGGGTCAGGATCACGCCGCATATGCGTATTAGCAGAAGCCAGCCACCTGTCCGCCCGTCGGGTGTAAAGACATAGGCGATGCCCGCCCAAGGTGCCCGAAACTCTATACCCAGAAGGTTGAGCCACACTGGTCCCAATTCTTCATGCGGCACCGTTCCGGGCCACGCTGCAAAAAGTGTGAGGAACTCAAGCCAGACCAGCATAATGGCGCTCGATTTGAGCAACCAGACAAGACTTTGACCCCAGCCCGAGTTGTCGCCATGTAGAAATTGCAGCCAGAAACTTCTACACATAGATTGTATTGTAGTATAATGCTTTGTCATAGCTTGTATCCATTTGAAGTTACGACCAATATAAGCACGAATATTTGAATACAGCAAGATAAAGAGCAAGTTTTCACTTGCTCAAGGGCCTGTATGTGCTATGTTTTATCCAAGTTGTTGGCGATAAGTCACAACTTCCTTGTGTGTCACATGGCGTGACAAAGCATGGTCATTCAGGAGCCCAAACATGGCAGAGCGCGGATCTGAGGAGTTGAACATCCGCCTTGCTGTTGGGCGGCGCGGCGATGCGAGGTCTGGGGCCTTGGGTGCCCGCTTGAGCAAGGCCATTGGTGGGGCAAGGCTTGGGGCAGGTGTTTCGTTTCGGGGTGGTGGCGTTGGTGGTGCTCGAGGTGGTGGTGGGTTTGGTTCCGACAGACGCCAGCGCGTTGTGATTAAGGTATCCTTCTCGGCTCATCGTGCGGGTAGCGCGAAGCTTGCCGCCCACGCAGCTTATCTTGGTCGTGATGGAGCAGCGCGAGATGATGAGCAGGGACAGTTCTATGATGCTTATCGGGACAAGGTTGAAGGCCTGTCACGCGAGCTAGATGACTGGACCCAGGAAGACCCACGTCACTTTCGAATTATGATTGCACCAGAGAGTGCTTCGCGCATGGAAGATCTTCAGGGCTATGTTCGCGATGTGATGGGCCAGATGGAAAGCGACCTTGGTGTTGGGACAGAATGGGTCGCCATCAATCATTGGAACACAGATAATCCCCATGCCCATGTCATCTTGCGGGGGAGAACCCGTGAAGGCCATGAGTTACGTATCCCCCGCGATTATCTCTCCCATGGTCTTCGCCACCAGGCACGAGAACGCGCGACGGCAGAGCTTGGCGAGCGCTCGATCTTCGATGAGCGTATGGCCCTCGATCGCGACATCCATGCCAAAGGGTTCAGTCGTCTGGATAAGGCCCTTGCGACAGAGCTTGATGGTCGGGGAGAAGTTCGGCTCCAAGACCTGGGTGGGCGTGATCACGATCAAGCCATATGGGGCAATGCGCTTCGCGCACGTGCACGCGAGCTGGAAGCACGCGGTCTTGCGACAGAGGTGCGCCGCAATGTGATGGCGTTCAAGCACGGCTGGACAGAGAGGCTAGCCGAGAGGTCACGCGTCGATATCACCAAGACGCGTAGTACCACCAAGCTCCATGAGCGGGGTGAGGAGCTGGTTGGTGAGGTTGTCGGCCTTGAGAAGCGAGCAAGCGGCAACAGCGTTCTGATCCTTGATACCGGCAACAAGACCAGAACGATGGTCAACACTAAGTCTCCCTTGGTCGATCATCTTCAAAAGGGATCATGGGTTCATGTGGATGAGGCTGGCCATCTCTCGCGTCTCTCCTACCACCCGCTCGAAGAGCAATTAGGAGCGACGGCCTTTACCGCGCTCGACCGCGAGCTGGACCGGATCGGTCATGGCGAAGAGCGCTTCTTCACAGGCGATGGCCGCATTGATCAGGCCCTTGCTTCACGGGCTCAAGACCATGTCCGTGCAGGGCTTGGGGCTTGCGATCAAGACGGGGTCTTCTCATTCCATGAAGGGGCCAAAGATGCGCTACAAGCGGCAGAGATTGATGCCCTCAGCAATACCCTCGCCGAGCAAGGGCGAGGCACTCTCACCTCACCCAGTCACTCCGTCTATGACGGCTGGCGGGTTGGCTCGTTTGAAGAGCTGCACGCGGGCCGTGTCGCACTCCTCGAACGCGCCTCTGGCATGGGTAATGACGTGGTGATGGTCCCAACGCCCATCGAGAGTGCGATCAATATCGGCGATAACGTCAGCCTCAGCAGCCTTGGGCGCGGCGGTGCTGTGCAGGTTGTACAGGACCTTAGCCTTGGATATGGATTGGGAAGGTAGTAGTTTGACTACATCGACTACCTAAAAGCAATGTCCTTTGGGGAAGGCAGATAAATCGCAGTTAAGGTGTTTCAAACCTCGGGCGGGGGAAGTGCCTTTGACCGGCGACTTGCTCACGATAAGACTCTATGCGATTTTCATGATTAATTTATAGCAGTCGAGCAGCAACATGCACGGTGAAGACACACATTCGGTGGAATTTAGTACTCTAAACGAGCGCGTTGAACAGCTCATTTCAACTCGAAAAATTCGACGAAAAAGCGAAGCTCCAATCTATCTTCTCCTAAAGCATCGCTTCTACGCTGAAGAAGACGCTATTGCTGAAAGCTACACCGACGGCGGAAACGATTGTGGTATCGATGCAATTTACATCGAACGCAACCGTGAACAACCCCTGATCCATATTCTCCAATCAAAATTTCACGAAAGCACTCGCAAATCAAGAGCGCATTTCAAAGCAGCAAGCCTAGAAAAAATTGATCGGTTTTTTGAAATAGTGAAAGATAGAACCTGTAAACTTTCAAAGATTGCAAATGCGGCATTAGAACAAAAAATAATCGAAATTCGGGAGTTAACCGAAGCCGATTTCCCTGAATTCAAAGTATGGCTACTCAGTAACGGCACCCCTTGTGTCGACCATGAAATTGCGCCTCTTCGAGATCGAATTCTGCGGCAAAAGATACAGGTTGAAGAGTTCCACCTTCATGAATTTATCGAGTTCTGCATTAATCGGCGAGGGATAAGGACAGATCATACATTTTCTGCCCGGGAGACAGGCATTTTGGAATACGGACCTTCTGAGCTCCAAAGTTTAGTTGGTTTTATTTCTGCGCGTGAACTTTACGGTCTGATTAAGGATAGCGCAAACGATCAAAAAATTGATTATTCCTTATTCGACATGAATGTCAGGGGCTTTCTAGGTTTAGATAACAACATCAATAAAGAAATATACAAGTCAGCTCTATCAAACAATAATATACACTTTTCATCTTTCAATAATGGAATAACTATTATTGGTTCGAGTATAAAAGTTATGCGTATGAGTGACCAGCCAAAAATTGGCATTAAGAACATAAGCATTGTTAATGGCGCGCAAACATGCTCCGCTATCTTCGATGCGATGAAAGAGGACTACCCTGATTTCACTAAATTTGACAGATTATCCGTGCTTTTCAGGCTGTTTGCCACTGAAGATCGTGACTTGATCGATAAAATATCACTTTCAACAAATAGTCAGAACCGAGTTAACCCAAGGGACTTAAAGGCGAATGACAAGACCCAGGTAGATCTCGAGCAGAAGCTGTTGAAACACGGCATCCGGTATATACGGAAGCGGGGCGATCTTGGCCAATCCACTGGAGACCTTATCCCGCTGGATGCCATGCGGGCTGGTCAAATCATTCTATCGTATGTGCATCTGGAACCGGCCAGCGCAAAGCGAGACTCCGACAATATCTTTGCCGACAATTATGGGAAAATCTTTCATAATGTTGACATAGAACGATTGGTTGAAGCTAGCAGACTTTTCGACCTAATAGACTATCAACGCGATGTTATTGCTGACAATTTAAGAATTCGCGGGGCTTACCGAACTGAAAATACATTTGTGACCTATGGTGCGTTTCATATCCTTGCTGTGTGCTCAATCTTGAAGGAACGCAATCGTGAGATCGACGATAATGTAGTTATCGAGAAAGCAATTGAGATTATTGGGCGCGTTCTGGCAAAAAATCGACATCCAGCGTACTACTCATTCTTCCGCAATCCCGAAATGTCCCGCGCGATCTTGAATGAAGCTTGGCAACCCGACCTTTTCGACTAACATCATTGATTGCCAATGAATTCGCTTCCGTAGCACTTCTTTTGATGTTTCCCTTGTTTGCCACCATCTAGCCAACTCTGAATTTGCTCCCTTCAATAGCTGTGCCTGACCTGAGCCATAAGACCAGAGAGAGAATTTGATCTATGCGGCGGCTTGCCACTTTAAACTCTAAACTGCGATACTTGGCCCAAAACTTGCTCCGCTCCTAATCCGAACGCGGAGATGTCTGATGGGAAGACGGCTCAGAGCAGATGTGGATCAGCGCCAGCTTGGTTTGTTTGGCGAGAGTTTGGCGCTTGGCCAGAAGCCGAAGGTTGAGAAGGCCCTGCCTGTTAGGTCCAGCCAATTTCCAAAGCCGATGGCGTTTGACAAGAACTCCACCGGATCTGCCAAAGTCGAACCAGTCCCGCGCAAGAGGCTCGGCACCCTTCCCTCCGAAGTCGTCCGACCCGCAGAAGCTGCATTGGTTCTTTCGGTGTCATTGAGCTTGCTGAAGAAGTGGCGAGCAGAAGGTGCTGGGCCTCGTTTTGTTCGGTTAGGTGGACGGGCTATTGGCTATCGCCGTGCTGATTTATCAGACTGGATCGCCGCTCGGATCAGCTGATTTCTTCTTTGGCGCAGAATTTTTATGCAGCTGATTGGGCGGTTGTGCGCCTAGGAGACCACCGGATTCCCCAATTGCGAGTAATGTGGCGATGGGACATGGTGGGGCATATTTGGCCAAGCTGGTGCGTGCTGGAACCCTTCGAAACAGATCGATCCATCTGTGGATATCAGGTGGATAAGTCCTCGTTTTGGGGCTTCCCGATTTTGGTGAACATGCTGGATTAGTGTGGTTTTTCTGAGTTCTCTTGGTCTTGCGAGATCGCAGTTCCGCGATGCTTGTCGAGCCTAATAGAGGATGAAACTCATGAATACCGACACACTTCTGACCGTTGAAGATGCAGCCGCCCATTTAAAGATTTCCAAGCATACCTTGAACCGCTGGCGCGTAACCGGAGAAGGCCCTCCCTTCATCAAATATGGCCCCCGGTTGATCCGCTACCTTGTCACGGCGCTTGATGCTTGGGCGTTGGATCGCCTGTATGCCAATACCAGCCAATACGGGCGGTAGGCTCTTGGCTTTCCAATCTTCGCCAAATGCCAGAGCGTTTGGGCGCATCAAGGTAACCTTCTTAAAGGGGGCTTCGCCCACCTTGACCCGCCCATCACGCTCTGGCGCACATGCAAGTGTCGGGACGCGGGGCGCGTCCCGTTATCACCCCCTCGACCTCGCCTCTGGCAGGTCGAACACGGGGCTGTTGAAGATCAGCCAGTTTGGCAAAACATCATCTGTTCAGAATGCCTTTAAGGCGAGCCAGACCTTCGGCATGCTTCTTCTGATTCTCCAGACGCAGCCTTTTGAGGTTTTCTAATTTCCACGCGGGCGCAGGCAATTGGGCGGCATCTTGATTTTGCAAGATTGTCCAGTCTGGCTCACCCTCATGAAATGAAATCAGGAACTGGCGATCAGCTTCCGTCAAAGTCGCATGGATCTCCGCGACAAGGGCGCGCAGGGTGGCGACATGTTCGTCATAGCTAAAGGGCGAGAAGGTCATGCCCTCAAACTCGGCATTGAAAGCCTGAGTTCGATCTTTCAGGTTTGGACGGAGCAATTCGTCTAGAGGACGGTTGTGAGATACCAACCCTAATATCATGCCCATCCGAATTTCCGGTGTTAGCCCGCCATCGGCAAGCAAGAAGCTAACATCAAAAAGATCACGTGGGTGCTGCCGATCTAGTGCCGCGCATATCTTTCCGCCAAACAGCTCACCCTTTGACACGACCGGCACTCGCACAAATGTCTCAAATCGCTCTTGGACACTCTTTGAGCAAACCATATCGCGCACTGGAAAAGCGATGCCGCGAAGCGTTGGATTGACCTCAATTTTGATCTGCGTGCGATGCCTTTGAATATGCAGTTTGACGTCTAATCCAGCATCGCCCTGGTGCACCAAACGGGCACGGGTGTTTGGCAATGTTCGCTCGATATTGGTGGCAATGCGACTAAGGGCATCTCTTATTGTCGCTAGTGCATCTTCGCGGCCTTCTAAGCCAACATAGGTCAGATCAATATCCACCGATAGGCGAGGCAGATCCCGTTCAAACAAGTTGATGGCCGTACCGCCTTTGAGCGCAAAGCAACGCTCAGCGGCCACAAATGGCAAGACCGCCAAAAGAAGTCTGACTTGGTCCTCGTAAACGGGTCTCAATTGCCACGCTCCATAAGTTCGCGCGGCAGCATGAGCTGCGAACGTGCATCATAGACGCCGTTCTGAACAATTGCCCGAACACCCGAGCCATAATCCAAGCCGTCAAGATCTAGCTCTTGAACTATCGGCAGATCCAGCTTGCGACCCATGAAAGCAAAAAGTCGCCTCACTTTATATGAGCCGCAACCTACAAGCAGCGCGGTCATTAGCTCAGGCCGCAGATTGCGCAGGCCGTCCATGATTTCATACGCTTCCAGCAGACTTACAGACTTGGGGCTTAGATAGAGTAGCTCCAAGATTGCCCGCTCCGGCGCAGAGGATTGAAGCTGAAAGCCGTCATAAGTCGCTTTGCGGACACCGAGATGCGGTGGCAGAAAGTTTGTCTGGGAATGCACAAATTCGTTCGACCAAGCGGCTTTGAACCATTTAGGAAGCGTCGCGCCTTTGGGACCAAACAAATGCACTGGTTCAACGTCGACCCGCGCATAGTGGGCAAAGCCATCATTGGTTAGGGCCGTAAGACCTCCGACATGGATTGCCAAACCTAATTGCGTTTGCAAACCAGAAAGGGCCGCTTGCCACGTCATTTCATCGTTTGGGCGCTGGAACACGCCGGGGCTTAGCCTTTCCAACCAACCGCTTTTCACATATTGATTGGCTAGGCTGTACGATACCCCCCGCTGGCTCAGCCACGCTTGAGTGACGAGTCCTTTGCTTGGCCAATCATCAAGGACATTTTGTATTTTTGATGCTACATTCGTATTCATAATATGAACTTATCATAAAATATGAAAAATTCAATGAAGTTGGTATGGGCTGATGGGTAGAAATTTGAGACCGTCAAATAGCTGCCTCAGGCCGCGACTTGCACATAGGACAAACGAAGGAGCGAAGAGATTGGCAATGTCGGCATTGAAAAAGTCGCGCCATCCCGGTCACAGAACTCAACGAGTGCAAAGTCGTCATCCAACAACTCGACCACGGTTCCAACTTGTCCCTGAACGAGACCTAGCTCATTTTGATCGCTCAAAAGCGCGACGGCGTCTAGCAAGTTGGGTTGCACTTTAGTCATGGTTTTTGTCCTCAGATCCGGCTCGCCTGTCATTCACAACAAAGGCCGAAACAAACTTTGCGACGTCGTCTCCAGTCCGTATCACCCATAATGATCGCACAAAAGCTGACTTCGTTCCATAGGCAAGTTTTAAGACAATCGCGTAATGCTGGCCGAACTTGTCCTGGCGGATGAAGTTCGGAGTTTGTGTCCGGGCTGCGTCAAGCAAAGCGGATCTCAAGACAGCGACTTCCGCCAGCCCTATGCCCAATGCAGACTTGAACACTCTTGCTTTGTTGGCGCCAATTCGATGGGTCGTAGACAGAATATATTCCGTCAACTTGGCCTCTGAGATTGATGCTTTATCGCCAAATAGTTGCATCACTCCCGCCCTATGGCGAACCGCTCGGCCACCTTCTCAGCAATAATCCGTGCGGCGGTATCACCGGGGTGCGCATAGCGTTCGGTTGAAGAGGCGTTCGCATGTCCTAAAGCTCGACCTACGAGATAGAGTGAGGCACCATCTTCGACAGCGAAAGTCGCAAAGCTATGGCGTAGGTCATGGAGCCGAACATCTGAGAGCCCCGCGAGCTCGCGGACTTTCAGCCATGCCTTATTGACCCCCAAAACCGGCTTACCGGAGATTTGAGACATAAAGACATAAGGCCCCAATCGCGGCAGGTATTCGAGGATAGCGCGCGCTTGCTCGGACAGAATGATCGTGCGTGATTTATTTTGACTACCCATTTTTGTTCGGATCGGCGGTAGAACGAGACGCGAGCGCTCTATGTCAACTTCAGACCAATTGAGTTCAGTGATTTCGTTACGGCGCGCTCCCGTCAGCATGATCAGGCGAATGATGTTGGCATAATGAGGCGCGATGACCCATGCGGCTTGCGCCTCATCGAGGACCGTCCAAAGCTTCTTTGCCTCTTCCGTGGTGATGGATCGTTCCCGCCGGTTGTCGCGCAGCTTCTGGACTTTGGAGCAGGGATTGGTTTCCAAAATCTCCCGCCAGATCGCCCACGAGAACATCGCGGACAGGCACCTCATTCCACGGGAGGCAGCACTAGGTCCGCCCTTAACAATCGAACGGCCCCGGGGGCCAGTCTTGATGTCGTGTGAAGTCTTGCCCGCCGCTACGTCCCTTTGCCAAGCGGCGAGATCACTAGGCCGAACGTCCTTTGCAATGACATCATCCAGAAGGGGTTTGATATGGCGCTTGTAAGAAGTGGCATCGACCGACCAAGACGACTCCCGCTTAAGCGGCTTGTCACTGGGTCCATCGCGGAAATACATCTCAAACAACTGGCCGATAGTCGCGTCACGCATGGCCTTCGCTATGACCAGCCCACCTTTTCCGGCCAAAGCTTTTACCCGTTCACTCGGGGTCTCAGATAGGTCGACGCCCTTGGTCGCCTCAGTGATGACTTCCCGTGCGCGGTTGCGGGCAGCTTCAGGCGTCCAAGGCAGACCATGCTCGCCAATCGTCATCCATCGCTGTTGACGGTTCACGCGATACTTCACGCAATAGGTCTTTCGGCCACTCGACGAGATCCGAAGCATGAAGCCACGCAACTCAATGTCCCAAATCCGCGTGTCGCCGGTCTCGGGCGGCATCGCGGAATCGACAAATCTCTTGTTGATTTTTGCCTTCAAAACGTCTGACATTGTCAACTTCCTATGCCATTTTTGTGCTATCAATCGACCCCATCACGCGACACCATCATCTCAAAAATGGCGAAGTTTGGACCCATTTTCAGCTTTTTTTGCTACCAATTTGCTACCAAATGGGAAAAATTCAGTAACAAGCTGTCCCATAACATTACAAGAAAATCTATGTGACGCAATATATTACGAAAAATCGTGACAAGCCGTGAAAACGCGAAAAAACAAGGGGTTCACTTTTCGTAATGATGGGGTCGCAGGTTCGAATCCTGTTTGCGGCACCAGTTTTTTTGGTCTTTATAGATAGCACCGCCTAAAAACTTGCACCGCTATATGGGCCTAGCGGGCGATCGGTTGAAGCAATTGGCATGAAATAGGTTCGCATAGCGGCTTAGCGTCACCTGAGAGATGCTTTGGCCAATTGACGTCGTCCCTAAAGGGCACAAGGGTGCCAAAGGGTGTCTTGAGCGCATTCTGCAAGAGTGGGGATGTGCTCTGCGATCTCACGCAAAAAGGCCGCTTGTCGTCTCAGAATCTGGGGAAGCATATGACATTATTGGGAAATATCATCTGGTTCTTTCTGGGTGGTTGGGCACTTTTTCTGCTGTACAGCTTGGCAGCAATTGTCTTTTTCCCGGTCTTTATTCCGCTTTTCCGCCTAGCCAGATATTCGGCTTGGCCGTTTGGTTTTGGCGTTGTGACGCGGAGCCAGGTGAACGCCTACCGCAAGATGAAGAAACTCCCGTCAGATGTTTCACAGGCACAAAGCGAGATGCAGGGTGTCGGTGACGTTCTGAATTTTTTGTGGGTGATCACCTTCGGCTGGATAATCGCTTTGGCGCATTTGCTCGCCTCGCTAGCAAATTTGTGCATGTTCTTCCTGATCATCACCATCCCAAACATTGTCGGGAATTGGAAGTTGATACCGGTGGCCTTTATGCCCTTCAATAAAGTGATCGTACCAAAGTCAGTCGAAACGGACATTAAGTTAGCCTTGGCAAAGGCTAAACTGAAACTTTGAAGGCAGTGCCGCGCAATCCAAACTTAGCCAACGCTGAAATGCGGTGAGGTGCGGTCAAATCTATGCAAGGTCCCTTATGCGGCTTGCGCCCGGACTCTTGCGAGGCTGACACCCATTCGAGCCCTATTTCGCAGCGGATTGCGTCGCGGTCATTGCCGTGCAGACTTGACGCATCGCTGTGACGCGGTTGGCGTTTAGGGTTCTGCCTTCAAGACCCGAATATCCGGCGGTGTCTTGGCAGGAGTCAGCAAAGCCGGTCCAGCGGGTGGTAAGGTCTCCGCGATAAGCGTCGCAATGGGCGCGCATGGCGCGGTTGCGCAGAGCAACCTTGTCGGCTGCCTCGCCAACTAAAAGGTCGAGGTGGATGCCGTCAAACTTGGCGTCTGCTGCCTTCAAGCAGCTCTGATAGGTTGCTTCCCGTTCTGGCGTGCTGGCGTGGCCTGTGGTGGTTTGCACCCCCGCGAAGGCAAAACCGGCTGCCAGAGCAGCGGCGACGATCGCTGTGGCGACGATGACTGGTTTGCGCATTCTCTTCACTCCAAATTGGGGTCCCGGACACGGCCAACGGCTTTTGTGTCTGTTTGGGACAAGCCTATCTGGAGAAGCGATTCCCGTGCCACGCGAGTTTTGGGACATAATGGGTGCAGTTAGCGCACCCGCATTGCCCGTCCCAGCAAGAGGGTACCAAGAATGCCTGCATTCATCGCCACATAGGCCAAGGCACCGGAGCCGATGAGGCTGGGAAGCAGGAAGAGGATGAGGCCGTCATTGCCGCCTGGGATCATCACGAGTCCAAAGGCCATGAAGCACCCGCCCATCAGGGCCCCGACACTGCCGCGCAGGCTGGGCGGTTTTAGTTTGAACGTGCCGGCTGCCACCGTCGATGTGACGCCGCCGAGACAGGCCGCACCAACCAGCCAAGGCAGCAGACCATCGGCCATATGCTGGGGGGCCGACAGGATGGCTTGCGCGAAATTGTGGATCGCCACGCTATAATTCCAAGCGGGGTGGATGGTGTAAAGGAGGCCACCAACCACACCAATTGCCACCATCGACCAAGCTTTATTGCCCTTATTTTTTTGCGCAAACAGCCAGCCGATCAAAATTAAGAGGCCCAAGGCGAAACCCCATAAAGCCACAAGGCCTAAGGCAGGGGCGGAAAAAGTAAGGGAGGGCATCATGTGGGGCTGAACGGAGAGACCCGTTAGCCCCAGAAGTAGAGCGCCAAGCCACAAGCCTGGCAAGACAAACAAATAGGACGTGTCGCCACTAACGATCTTGGTCAAGGTGCCAAACACGCAGGCCCCATTCAGCGCCGCGCCTACCCCGAAGAAAAGGCCTCCCAGAAAAATCAGGAAACTCGGCGTAATACTCGGCGCAAAATGGATGGGGAGACCCGTGAACCATGCGATTGGCCAAAGGAACACCATGGCGCTGAGGCTGGCCAAGGCAAACCCGCCAAAGCGCCAAGCGCGCTTGCGGTCTAAAACCTCAGTTACTGCCGCAACAGCACAGGTTGTCGACCTTGGAACCAAGGCACCCATCAAAAGCGCACACATAATCATACCAGTGTCGAGCGCCTGTGGTGTCATGCTCACTCCCCGAAAGCGCTGAGTGCTACAGCCCACCTTCCCCTGTGGCTTACGCGCCCTTGCGGGTGTGGGTTACACCCTAAAGCCACCTTGGCGTGACCGCAGCATAAGCCAGATATTTGTCCCCCAGACTTTTACTCAGATGCGCCTCCTCCAGCCGGACCTGAATGGCGATCAAGGCTTCAGAAAGGGCGAAAATTGCCAATGTAACGGCACACGGAATGACGAGAAACAACCCAAACAGCGTCACGCGCATGCCAAGAAAAATAGGATTTCGCGAGCGCGCAAACAGGCCGGACGAGACCAGATCGGGTATCTCGTCGTCCTTAAAGCCGATACGCCAAGAACGGCCCATCTGATATTGTGCGCGCGTGATCCACCCCAACGACAACAACAAAAGCACACAGCCAGCTTTCTGCACGACATCCTGCATGGCCCATGGAAGGGGTCCGAAATGCGCGGGACTAAGGCCAGACACAAGCAGAATTGCGAAGACTAATGTACCAGCCATCAAGCCTTTAAACCACATGCCGATCAGGCCATGGGCACTGTCATCTCGCGGCAGAACCAATCCATTAATTCCATGGAGGCGCCACAGTCGCCAAGTGGGCCACACAAAGGTGACCAATAAAAATGCCAGAACATAGACCAGTAAGAGCGCTTTCATCGCATCCCTCCTCATTGACTCAATTGTCTCTGAATGTATGCCTACACTCTGTAGTAACTACAGGGTCAAGAGATGCGAACCAGTGATTTGGCGAAGCGGGCAGGCGTTAGGGCTGAGACAGTGTTGTTCTATGAAAAGGCAGGACTTTTGCGTCCACCGCCGCGCACCGAGTCAAACTATCGATGCTATCAGCCAGCGGACGCAGACCGCTTGAGTTTTATCCGTCGCGCCAGAGAACTGGGATTTGACCTGTCAACGGTCCGGCAAATGTTAGCGGCGTCAGATAACAACGGACAGGACTGCAGCACGATCGACAAAATGGCGCGCGAACAACTGATTGAAATTCAACAGAAGCTTGCTGACCTCAAGGCCCTAGAGTCACAATTGAGAAGCCTCGTCAGCCAATGTGCCGGGGGAATGATTTCCGAATGCCGGATCATTGAGGCACTTGCCTCAGGTACCCAGAGCACAAGAAGCGACTTGGCTGAGGGCCGCCCTAATTCTTAAACCCACGTATCAGGTCAACCAGCGGCTGCTGGCTGACTTTGATGGTGCCGGTTGCCGGGCGGTCGAGGTCGAAGATCGTGACCAAGGACAAGGTCAAAAGCAAAAATAGCAAGCCATTGCCAATGCGCTGCACCAGACTGGGCATGGCTTGCGAATAGCCCAGGACAAAGGCTGCGATGAAGGCATAGCCGACCAGCATTGCAACAACACTTGTTGGCACTTTGGCGAGATTAATGGCCTCGCGCGCACTGCCGACATCGATCACGTCATTCACGCTGGCCATCACGGCAGGCCCCATAGGGGCAGAGGCGACGCTTTGTGTGGCGGCGATCCCTGTTGTCGCAAGCGCTGCGCGCTGTCGCTCGGATTCTGCGGCCAAGGGTGGCTTGTCGTGAAAGGCCGCCTGGCCATAAGCTAGGCGCGTCCTAGCATAGGCCTCTAGCTGCTCTCGCAATTGGGTCTGCACGGGCTCGGCGGCAAAGGCAGTACGGATATGGGCCGTCCCAATCGCATTAGCCTCCTGCACGACCAAATCACGGCGCGATTCATAACGGTCCAAAGCCATGCCAAAGGTGAAGGCTATCAAGAGGCCCAAGAGCGCAAACACACTCGACAGCAGATAATCCACCCCGTCGGCCCCACCATCGGTGCCAGCGCCAGCTCGCCGGCGTAGAAACTGGCGCAGCGCCCGCCCCAAGAACTCAAAAACGACCAGACTGACCAGCAAGATCAGCCACAATAGCCATAACGGCTGATCTGCCACGAAGGAGTCTATCATTTAGCTATCATCTCCCGCGTTGCGCGCGCATTGGCACCTCGTGTGAACAAGTATCGGTTGAAGTTTGCAATCGGGTCAAGCCACGCGCGGGCAGCGCTGCTGTGGCGTGGGCGCGCTGTGAAAACTATCGCACGACTGGTTGTCGAACGAGAGTGGTCACATTAGCGTGATCAAGCGGTTGCGCAGATAACCCGTCAAAACTAGGGGAAGAGACATGGACACGCTGCAAGCATCGATGGCGAGCTTGGACTGGATCATCGTCATCGGCTACATGGTGGGTATCATCCTCCTCGGGCTCGTCGCATCGCGGGGGCAGACAGACGCTAAAGACTATTTCCTTGCGTCGCGCTCCGCTACTTGGCCAACCATCGGCCTCGCCCTCATTGGCTCCAACATCTCTGCTACGACATTAATCGGCCTAGCGGGTGCTGCCTATACGATCGGCATTTCGGTGTTCAACTACGAATGGATGGCCACCGTCATTCTGGCGATCTATTGCGTGTTTGTGTTGCCCGCCGTTCTCCGCAGCCAAGTTTACACGATGCCGGAGTTTCTAGAGCGGCGTTATTCCAGCTCCATCCGGCTCTATTTCTCGGGCCTGACCATCTTCCTCAATATCGTCGTTGATACCGCTGCGACCCTGTTTGGTGGCGCCATCCTGTTCAAACTCTTGTTCCCCGGCCTTGAGCTTTGGGAGATTGCGGCCATTCTCGCGGTCACGGCAGGGCTCTACACGGCTTTAGGCGGTCTGCGTGCGGTAATGGTGACCGAAGTCGTTCAGACAATTCTCTTGTTGGGTGCTTCTGTCTTCATTGCCTATTTCTCGTTCGAAAAGGCTGGTGGCTGGCACACGGTAATGGCCCAAGTCGACCCAGAGAAACTAAGCCTGATCCGCCCCAATGATGATCAAGGTGTCCCATGGTTCGGGCTGATCACGGGCGTGCCGCTTCTGGGGTTTTATTTCTGGTGCACCAACCAATTTATGGCGCAACGGGTCATGAGTGCCAAAACCCTCGATCATGGTCGTTGGGGCAGTTTGTTTGCCGGCGTCTTGAAGCTGCCAATCCTGTTTCTGATGGTCCTTCCCGGCACGGCCGCCATCCTGATTTACCCAAATCTGGCCAAGGGCGACATGGTCTACCCGACTTTGATCTTCGATCTTTTGCCTGTCGGGATCGTCGGGATTGTGATTGCTGGGTTCTTGGCAGCCATCATGTCGTCCATCGCGTCGACCTTTAATTCGGCCTCCACCCTTGTGACGATGGACTTTGCCCGCAAGATCGCACCAGACTTGACGCAAACGGCCTTGGTACGCATTGGACGCATCACCACCCTGGTACTGATGGTGTTGGCGATTGCTTGGATCCCCGTCATCGAGAAGCACGCAGACTCGCTTTGGCAATATATTCAAGCCGTGCTGGCCTATGCCGTACCGCCGATTGTCGCGCTGTTCGTGTTGGGCTTGTTCTGGAAGCGGGCAAACGCAACTGGGGCAAAGATCGGCCTGACCTTGGGCACGTTGTGCGGCATCTATTTGTTCATCGCCATCGCGATGGAAAAATCCATCAACATGCACTTTTTGATCGCAGCCGTCGTGATCTTCGCGGTGGCCTTGGTGGCAACCGTCTTGGGCTCACTCCTCGCCCCTGCCCCAGAGCTCGCCCAGATTGAAACCCTGATGTGGCGCAAGGCCGACTATGATGCGGAGACAGAGCATCTGCGCACACGGCCGCTCTGGCAGAATTATCGCATCCAAGCGGCCATTCTGATCGCAATAACCGCTGTGCTGGTCTGGATCTGGCGCTAGTGGATGGTTGGGGTGTCGCGGCCGAGCCGGCCTCCAAGCACGTCTTCCAACACGGAACGCAAGCCGCGCCAAGCATCTGCCACAACGGGTGAGCCTTCGCTTTCGAGCTCTCGGATCGTGCGATCAGCGACGCCCAGAGCATCGTCGCCATGGGCATCGGCTAATGCCCACGCAATGCGGGTTAAACTGTCGACGGGGATTAGATCGAGACGCATGTGAGACCATCCTATTCGATGGTCTCACTTCAAGAAGCGTGCCAGCCAAATCATTGATAAATTCGGCTATTTTGGTCGAAATTCGTCAAACGGCTAGGCAATTCATGCCGCTTGCGCGGCACGAATGTTCAAGTGGAAGTGCTTAGAGCGCGCCTTCGGAAGAGCGTTTTTGCAGCATGCGATCGAACATCGACCACACACCTTCTTCGCCATGCCAGTCGCCCTTGGTGGCACCCTTGGAATATTCCGTCGCGCGGGCTTCAAAGAAGTTCGCATGCTCCACCCCGTTCAACATGGGGCTGAGCCAAGGAAGCGGATGTTCGGTCACGCCATAGACGGTTGGCAGCTCAAGCTGCGACAAGCGCCAGTCGGCGATGTAGCGAATATAGGATTTGATATCTTCTGGAACCATGCCTTGAACAGGGCCCATTTCGAAAGCGAGATCGATGAATTTGTCTTCCAGCTTCACCACCGTCTTGCAGCAATCGACGATATCGTCCTTCACCGAAGCCGACAGCTTGCCGGTCTCGCGGGCATAAGTATGGAACAATTTGACCATGCCTTCGCAATGCAAGCTCTCGTCGCGAACCGACCAAGATACGATTTGGCCCATGCCCTTCATCTTGTTGAAGCGGGGGAAGTTCATCAGCATCGCAAAGGACGCAAACAGCTGCAGGCCTTCGGTAAAGCCACCAAACATCGCCAAGGTGCGCAAGACGTCTTCTTCGGTGTCGACGCCAAAGTCCTGCATATAGGTATGCTTGTCGCGCATAGCCTCATATTCCATGAAGGCCGAGAATTCAGAATCGGGCATGCCGATGGTCTCAAGCAGAAGCGCATAAGCGGCGATATGCACGGTCTCGATGTTCGAGAAGGCCGACAACATCATCTTGACTTCGGTCGGCTTAAAGACGCGGGCGTAGCGCTCCATGTAATTGTCGTTCACTTCCACATCAGACTGGGTGAAGAAGCGGAAAAT
The DNA here is from genome assembly GCA_001602435.1 of Hyphomonadaceae bacterium UKL13-1. GTDB lineage: Bacteria > Pseudomonadota > Alphaproteobacteria > Caulobacterales > Aquidulcibacteraceae > Aquidulcibacter. The sequence continues at coordinate 3,335,904 of CP012156.1, read as the reverse complement.
TTGGGTCAGAAGATTGCGCTCATTATCATTCAGACGGGTCGCCCAGTCTTTGCAATCTTCGCCCAGCGGCACTTCTTCTGGCAACCAGTGAACTTGCTGCTGGCGCTTCCAGAATTCATAGGCCCAAGGATAACGGAAAGGCTTGTAACTATGAGATGGTGTCACCAACCCGACGCCCGTACCATTATCTCCAAATGCCATTGATCGCCCCTATATCGTGTGTGTTTCGTGCAGTGCGCCCCTATATATAGATCGGGGCTTGGTTAAAACCAGCTTAACAACATCGTGCAAACACGAAACAATGATTCCCCGTTTCTGGCGACTTGTTCACAGACTTTTCTGCAAAATCACCACATCGAGAAAGCGGCCAAATTTGTGGCCCACATCGCGCAGCACACCGACATCCTCAAATCCCATGGCCCGATGCAGGCCGATGGAAGCCAAATTGCCACTATCGCCAATCACCGCCAGCATTTGGGAATAGCCGGACTGGGTGCATTGGGCGATCAATTGGGCCAAGAGCGCCCGCCCAACACCGTGACCAACCGCCTCTGGCGCGAGGTAAATCGAGTCTTCCACCGTGCAATTATAAGCGGGCCGCTCGCGAAACGCCCCGGCATAGGCATAGCCAATCACCTGTCCATCCTCGGCACAGGCGACCAACCAAGGGCTGCCCCGCGTGGCGATCTTGGTCATACGGGCTTGGATTTCGGCCAAATCGGGTGGCTCCAGCTCAAACGTGCCCGTGCCTGTTTTGACATGATGGGCATAGATTGCTTGAATAGAATCTGCATCCTCTAACGTGGCAGGTCGAATTGAATAGCGCATTACACGAGACTGCCACAAACAAGCCCGCAGGCGCAATCACGGCGCGGCGCGGCAAAATCATTTTAATGACGCTGCTCGCCATCTTGGCGTGGGTTGCCTTAAACCTAGGCCTCGTGGTGGCGGCTTGGATGCGGTCCTATTACGCACCGATTGAGCCCGTACCCCAAGCGGCCTCGCTTGATCTTCGGACCGACAAGACGGCCCCCGGCCGCACCATCACCATCATTGCGACCAAGCCCACCCCATCCAAGGGCGACTTCATCGGCCATTTATGGCTGGAGTGGCCGGAAACCCCACCGCTGGCGCGACCCGGTTCGCATGAGAGCGGCTATTATGCGAACGATCAAATCCAAGCAATCAAAGCGATGGCCACAGCGCTGATTCTGCCGTGGGGCACTGTCACCGGCCAGGACTTTGTGCCAGGCCTGATGAAAGTGGACGACGGTTGGTGGCGGCATTTGCAAGTCCATGTCCGTGTCGACGAGGCCCGCTATCAAGCAGCGCTTGCCGTCGATCGGCGTTGGCGCACGGAAAACCGCTATCGCTTGCGACCCAGTATGATCGGTCCCGATAAGGGTAAAACCTTTGCCTGCCAGGATTATGTGTTTGATGTGGCTGGGGCTTTAGGTCTCGACACCGCCCACCGGAGCTGGACCGAATTCCCCATGGGCTCGTTCTTGCGCTTTGCTCGGATCAATAAGATTGCGATTGCCGGACAAACAAACGGGTCCGCCCAATAGAGGCAGACCCGCAGTAATGACCTTTAACGCTACCCGCTTATTGGCAGGCCAAGCACTCTTCATAATCTGTAGGCGCACTGCTGGCCATGTCGACAACGTCCTCGCCCTTATTGGCCGAACCCGCAATCTGAGCGCGCTGGATGGACTTGGAGCGGCAGTAATACAGGCTCTTGATGCCCTTCTCCCAAGCCGACCAATGCAACATGTGCAGGTCCCACTTATCCACGTCGCCAGGAATAAAGACATTGAGGCTTTGACCTTGGCAGATATAGGGCGTGCGGTCAGCTGCCAGCTCAATCACCCAGCGCTGATCCAGTTCAAAGGCGGTCTTGTAAACGGACTTCTCCAGCTCGTTCAGGCAATCGAGATGCTGGACCGAACCTTCGTTCTCAAGGATCGACGTCCACGTCGCATCATTATTGAGGCCCTTGGTATCCAAGAGCTTCTCTAAATAGGGATTCTTGACCGAGAACGAACCTGACAACGTCTTGTGGGTGTAGATGTTGGCGGGGATCGGCTCAATGCCTGCGCTGGTGCCACCACAAATGATCGAGATCGACGCCGTTGGTGCAATCGCCAGCTTATGGGTGAAGCGGGCCATCACGCCTTGCTCGGCGGCGTCTGGGCAGGGCCCGCGCTCTTGCGCCAGTTTCACCGAAGCTGCGTCAGCCGCTTGGCGGACTTGCTTGAAGATCCGCATGTTCCAGCTTTTTGCCATGGCGCTTTCAAATGGAACACCTTGGGCTTGCAAGAAGGAGTGCAAGCCCATGATGCCCAAACCGACCGACCGCTCGCGGAAGGCCGAATAAGTTGCGCGTTCCATTTCATCTGGCGCACGCTGGATGAAGTCTTCCAACACATTGTCGAGGAAACGGAAAATGTCCTCGATGAAGTTTGGATCGTCCTTCCACTCCATATAGGTCTCGGCATTGAGCGAGGACAGACAGCACACAGCCGTACGGTCTTTACCCAAATGGTCCTTGCCGGTGTGCAACATGATTTCGCTGCACAGATTGGATTGACGGACCTTGAAGCCCAGCTTGCGCTGGTGGGCTGGCATGGCTTTGTTCACAGTGTCGACGAACAGCAAGTATGGCTCGCCGGTTTGCAGGCGCAGATCCAAGATTTTCTGCCAGATTTTGCGGGCCTTAACCGTCCGCACAGCCTCATTGGTCTTGGGGCTGATCAGGCTGAAGTCGCCATCGCTGCGAACCGCTTCCATGAATTCATCGGTGATGTTGATGCCATGATGCAAATTCAAGCTCTTGCGGTTGAAGTCGCCAGAGGGTTTGCGGATTTCGAGGAATTCTTCGATCTCAGGGTGATGCACATCGAGATAAACCGCGGCCGACCCGCGACGGAGCGAGCCCTGCGAGATCGCCAGCGTCAAGGAATCCATCACGCGAATAAAGGGGATGATCCCGCTGGTGTGGCCATTGGCCCCAATCTTTTCACCGATGGAGCGCACGCCGCCCCAATAGGTGCCGATACCGCCACCGTTGGAAGCAAGCCAAACGTTCTCATTCCAAGACTGCACGATGCCATCGAGGCTGTCGTCAACCGAGTTCAAGAAGCATGAGATCGGTAAACCGCGCTCTGCCCCGCCATTCGACAAAACAGGGGTTGCGGGCATGAACCACAATCTGGAGATATAATCATACAGGCGCTGGGCGTGGGCAATATCGTCGGCATAGGCAGTTGCGACGCGGGCAAACATATCCTGATAGCTTTCGCCCTGCAGCAAATAGCGATCTTCCAGAGTAGTCTTGCCGAAATCCGTCAACAGCGCATCACGCGACCGATCGACTTTAACGCTTTCTACGATCCGAAGCTGAACGGCTTTTGGCTTGCCACGATGGACGGCACGGCGCGCAAGTGCCGGTGCTGCGCTGGCGACAGCTTCGATGGCATTAGCGGTGGCTGCATCATTCCCGTTCATTATTCCTGCTCCCAAATCGTTACCGGCCCGTCAGCCGTTCAGAACACCCGATTCCCCAGCCTTTGAACAGCCCTAAATGTGGCGGTGCACACAAGTTCGTTCGCGCGACTCACATGTTTGCGCAGATTGGGTGATTCGGCGTTCTGCCTAGAATTTGCGCCCGCCCCCAGAGCAAGACACCATATATAGTGGATGTGCCTTGCTGCGGCGGTCAATGGGGTTTTTCACGCAAAATGTATTTTTCAGTTAATGAGTGATTAACGCAGCCAGACAGCCGCGAGGGATTCTTCATGAAGATGAAGAGGATTCTGGCGATTCCAGTCGCTTTATTGGGGTGTCAACGGCCCTTAGGGCTGGGTGACGGTTGGAAAGGCATCCACAATTGGTTGCAGCCACGCGTCCAACGTGTCCCAACCTGATTCGTCCGCCATCAGGCCCAAGCGCACAATCACCAAATCCTTGGAGGGAATCACCCCGATCCACTGGCCTTGGAAGCCGTGCGCCTCAAACGAATCATAGGGGCCATTCTTGAGCGTGCCTTGCTTGTTCGGCAGGCTCAGCCACCAATGCGCCCCATAGCCGGGTGCCCCTTCTGCCGTTGTCGGCGTCCGCAAAAAGTCGACATAGCCTTCTGGCAAAATGCGTTTGCCGTCCCAAACCCCGTCGCGAAGATGGAGCAAACCAAAGCGCGCCCAATCTTGTGCGGTGGCATGCATCAGGGAGGACGCATAGAAATTGCCCGCTAGATCAAACTCTGCGGCCACATTATTCATGCCGATAGGCCGAAACAGCCGATCATACATGAAATTGCGATAGCCTTCGGCCCCCGTTGGGTCCTTCAAATTGCGCGGTGAAACTGCACGGGCGACCGCAGCTGAAATCAAATTCGTGGTGCCAGAAGAATAGCGCCACTTCTCGCCGGGTTTAAACTCTGTCGGCCGATCGGTCACATATGCGACGATGTTTTCACGCCCTGGTCCAAACAGCATCTTGGCCGCATCATTCGAGACAGGGTCGGCATAGCCATCTTCACGCCAGCGCAGTCCGTCACTCATGTGCAGCGCCTGCCGAATGGTGATGTCGCGCCGGGGGTCGCCGTCGTCCCACAGGGGGTCGTTCAAGGGTTGATCAAGCTTGAGCTTGCCGTCCAACATCGCGATGCCGACAAGGCTGGAAGTCACGCTTTTGGCCATCGACCACGAAACCAGCTTGGACTTCTCGTCAAAGCCGGTGCCGTAGCGCTCAGCGACGATCCGGCCACCTTGTATAATGATGACCGCGCGGGTTTCACCCATGGGAGACTTTGAATTGCCGAATGCCTGATCGAACTGTGTCTTGATAACTCGTGCGGCTGCTTCAGGCGCTTCGCCCCTTGGCCAGGCGTCAGTCGGGAACGGCACGCCCTTTGGCTGGGGTGGCAGAGGCACCAACGGGCCCTTGGCATAGGCCGCCATTTGCGCCTTCTGGCTGTCTTGCGCGACCACAAACGTACCCAAGCCTGTGGCGATTGCCGCACAAACGGCAAGGCCGAGCCAGACTGGACGGGAAAGTGTTGGAAAATTTCTGCTGGGACGCATGGCGCGGCGCATCATTAGCCTCTAGATGAACAAGACAGACCGGATTAGGCTGGTCTATAACGACTCTCTTTATAAGGTTCTATGGCCTGTGCGCAAACTGCCTTCTTTTTCTACGATCGTTGGCATCGTCCTTGTTGCCATATTCGTCATCGTGATGGCGGTTGGCTATCAAGCGCGCAAGTATGGGGAGATTGGTGCCGGCTTCATCGCGCGCCAGATGTGCAGTTGCCTCTATGTCCAAAACCGAGATGAGAAGTCCTGCCGAGCCGAAATTGGTTCCCAGATCGATGGGGCGCAGATCGTCTATATGGATGAGCGGGTCATCGTGAATTTCTCCGGCCTCAATCAAGCTGAAGCGCGCCTAAAGCCCGGCTATGGCTGCAATGTGCAGACCTTTGTCGGCACCATGCCTGCGCCCGTCCTCAAAGAGCCGGTGAATAACTAGGCTGCGCTTGAACGCCTCGCCACAAGAACCAACTGAAGGAGCCTAGGATGATCGTAACCACGACTGATTTTGTTGAAGGCCGGAAAGTGACGCACTATCTAGGAGTCGTTGCGGGCGAAGCGGTGATCGGGGCCAATGTATTCCGCGATTTGTTCGCCGGCATTCGCGACGTCATCGGTGGACGCAGTGGTGCTTATGAAAAAACCCTTCGTGAAGCGCGCCAAGTTGCGATTGATGAGCTGATGCTGGAAGCGGAAGCCTTGGGCGCTGATGCTGTTGTGGGTGTGTCGATCGATTTTGAAGGTGGCGTACACCAAGGCACGATGATGATGGTTGCTGCCAGCGGCACCGCTGTGCGCCTTGGATAAGAAGGCGTGACAACTTCCCCCTTTTTAGTGGCCATCAGCGGTGGTTCAGGTTCCGGTAAGACAACAACGGCAGCGCAATTGGTCGGACTTCTCCGTCCGTTGACGGCTCGCATTGTTAGCCAAGACGACTATTATAAAGACAGCCGCTCTTTGCCGGGTTTTGATCCCGCCACCTATGACTTTGACACGCCCGATGCGCGCGACCACATATTGTTGGAACAGCATCTGAAGGCGATTAAAGCGGGCGAGGCCGTAGATGTCCCCATTTATGATTTCACCATCCACGGACGGCGGGAAGCCACTCACCGCCTGCCGCCATGCGATGTGGTCATCCTCGAAGGCACGCACACCCTTTGCGACAGCGCCATTTATAATTTATGCGACTTGAAGGTCTTCGTGGACACGCCCTCTGATATCCGATTGCTGCGCCGTCTATTGCGCGACATTCACGAGCGCGGCCGGACACCGGAAACAGTTGCGGCTCAATATTTGTCTTCAGTTCGCCCGGCCTATGAGCGTTGGACTGGGCCCAGCCGGATGAATGCAGACTTGATCGTCTCAGGCGGAACTGGCGTGCAAGGCTCGCAATCGGAAACCGCCTTTGGCGCAGCTGCCCAGATTGCCGCGGCTATTCGTAAAGCGCTTGGGTTGGCAGCGGTCGGTTAAACGAAAACGGCCGGGCAATGCGCCCGGCCGCTTCTGCTATCGAATTTATGCCCTAAAGCGACTTTACGATCGCCTCGGTCATCTTCTTGGCGTCGGCAAACAACATCATGGTGTTATCACGGAAGAAGAGTTCGTTCTCTACGCCCGCATAGCCAGAGCCCATGCCGCGCTTGATGAACAACACCGTTTTCGCCTTTTCCACATCCAAGATCGGCATGCCGAAAATGGGGCTTTGTGGATCGGTTTTGGCAGAAGGATTGGTTACGTCATTTGCGCCAATCACATAGGCCACGTCTGCCTGCCCAAATTCTGAGTTGATATCTTCAAGCTCAAAAACTTCGTCATAGGGCACTTGGGCTTCGGCCAACAACACGTTCATGTGGCCCGGCATACGCCCTGCGACTGGATGGATGGCGTATTTAACTTCGACGCCTTCGGCTTTCAGCTTGTCGGCCATTTCTTTTAGCGCGTGCTGGGCTTGGGCCACCGCCATGCCATAGCCAGGAACGATGATGACACGTTCTGCATTCTTCATGATGAAGGCTGCATCTTCCGCGCTACCCTGCTTAACAGGACGGGTTTCGACCTTGCCACCGGCAACAGCGGCACCGTCAGCTGCACCAAAGCCGCCCAGGATGACCGAGATAAAGCTGCGGTTCATGCCCTTACACATGATGTAGGACAGGATCGCACCAGACGAACCGACCAAAGCACCCGTGATGATCAGCGCATTATTCTCCAGCGTGAAGCCCAAAGCCGCCGCCGCCCAACCAGAGTAAGAGTTGAGCATGGAGACCACGACAGGCATATCCGCGCCGCCGATTGGGATGATCAAGGTCACGCCCAATAGGAAGGACAAGGCAACCAGCGCCCAGAAGGCCCAGAGTGCAGCGCCATGCGTGGCGATCAATACGCCGATCAGCGCGATAATGCCCACCAAAATCAGAATGTTCAGCAAATGGCGGGCTGGCAGGATGATGGGCGCACCACTCATATTGCCGTTGAGCTTCGCAAACGCGATCAACGACCCGGTAAAGGTGATCGAACCAATCGCGATCCCAAGGCCCATTTCGATCAAGGACGCGGTTTTGATTCCGCCGCCTTCAGCCGCAATGTGAAAAGCCTCGGGGCTATACATGGCTGCACCAGCAATCAGAACGGCGGCCAGACCGACGAGAGAGTGAAATGCTGCCACCAATTGCGGCATGCTGGTCATGGCGATCTTGCGCGCCAAGACTGCCCCGACACCGCCACCAATGGCGGTTGCTGCGAGGATCAGGCCAATCGTCGTGACATCAAGCTTGACTGCCAACAAAGTCGTGACGACCGAAATTGCCATGCCGATCATGCCATAGGTGTTGCCTTGACGACTGGTTTCAGGACTGGAAAGCCCGCGCAGGGCCAAAATGAAGAGGACCCCGGAAACGAGATAGAGTAGGGCTGCAATGGATGGGGTCATCTTAGTGGCCGCCCTTTCCTGGAGCCGTACGCTCCTTCTTCTTATACATGGCCAACATACGTTGGGTCACGAGGAACCCGCCGAAGATGTTGACAGCGGCCAGGGCCACGGCGAGCGCGCCCATGCCACGCGACACCCAGGTCGCGCCATCAGCGCCACCATCTGGCAGTGTCGCTGCGGCGGCGATCAAGGCACCGACAACAACGACCGAGGAAATGGCGTTGGTTACGGCCATCAAAGGCGTATGCAAGGCAGGAGTCACACTCCAAACCACATAATAGCCAACAAAAATCGCCAACACGAAAATGGCGAGGCGGAAAACGGTGGGATCAACGGCTTCCATGTTCAATCCTCATGCTGCTGTCAGGGAGGGGTGCACGACCGCGCCATCGCGGGTGAGCAGCATGCCCTGAATGATATCGTCGTCAAAATGGGGGGCGAAACCCTTGGTGTCCGCATCGGTCAGCAAGGGCAGAAGATTGAGCAAATTCTTTGCGTAAAGCGCGCTGGAATCGGCTGCCAACCGGCCAGGCAGATTGGCAAAGCCCGCAATCGTCACGCCATTTTCAGTCACCACCAACTCGTCCGCCTTAGACAGCGGGCAATTGCCGCCCTGCTCTACTGCCAAATCGATAATCACACTGCCGGGCTTCATGGCGGCCACCATTTCTGGCGTCACCAAGACGGGGGCAGGACGGCCGGGGATCAAGGCCGTCGTGATTACGACGTCTTGCTTGGCAATATGTTCGCCAACGAGGATCGCCTGTTTAGCCTGATATTCCGCACTCATGGGCTTAGCATAGCCCGCAGCGGTTTCGGCGGCTTTGAACTCTTCATCCTCAACCGCGATAAACTTCGCACCCAATGAGGCGACTTGTTCTTTAGCAGCAGGCCGCACGTCGGTTGAGGTCACGATTGCGCCAAGACGACGGGCTGTTGCAATCGCCTGAAGACCGGCTACGCCTGCCCCCATGACAAAGCATTTGGCCGCAGCAACAGTTCCTGCTGCCGTCATCATCATCGGGAAACCACGGCCATAAAGCGCCGCGCCTTCGATGACAGCGCGATAGCCGGCCAAGTTTGCCTGCGAGGACAATGCGTCCATGGCTTGCGCGCGCGTGATGCGCGGGGTGAATTCCATCGACAAAGCGACCACGCCAGCTTTAGCCGCTGCTTCAATCAGCGCCTTGTCGCTATGCGGACTCCAGAAAGCCACCACGCCAGCGCCTTTGGGAACCAGTTTCAGCTCAGCGGCACTTGGACGGCGCACCTTCAAAAGAAGGTCCGCACCTTTCAGCGTCGCCTTCGCATCGGCGGCGATTTCAGCACCTGCTTCTACGAACAGGCGGTCAGGCGAAGATGCGTGATCACCGGCACCGGTTTCGATCACGATCTGATGGCCCGCTGCCGTCAATTTTTTAATGGTTTCTGGCGAGGCCGCCACCCGGGTTTCCCCGTCGCGCGTTTCCTTCAGTATTGCTATTCGCATGAAGCTTAATCTCCCCTGAGCCCCTGCACGTGCTTTGTTAACACGATGGCGGACCTACCGCGCTGACGCAAGCCTATTCGTCGCACGTGCTTTAAATCAACTGCGCCACTTCAAGCGTTGTGGGCGAATGGGATTAGAGAAAGGCCGCCCCTCAGCCCGACTTTGCGCCCATTCCCGCTTGAGTTTGTTATACCACTTAGCTTGCACGTCGATGTCGTCAATCCAAAGCATGCCTTTTGTAAAAGGCAGCCCTTTATTCTGTAGGTCCACCATGCGGCCATCTTGGTCCAAGAATTCGCGGGCGGCGGGGATGAGGATCGGCTTGATCAGGTCCAGTAACGGCGCGCGGGTCCAGTAGCTAATCTGGGTAATCAAGGTCGATTTGCCGTCAATTGGCGTAAGACAGGTGAGCGTGAAGAACTGGCTCTTGTCATTTTCCACCACTTCCCAGCGGAAGCCCGGCACCATGAAGACAATCTCGGTCGTCACCCCCTCGCCGAACAACAGGCGGTAGGCCAGAGAGTTAGACGACGGCGCATGGCGCGCAATGGCCCAACCGTAAAGCCGGGGCTCAAATTGCTTTTCTTTAAGCTTGAGGCCGACCGATGGCGGACGCCACCACCATTGATTATGAACAAAGGGGACATGGGCCGGGTCCATCAGACCCACCACAGCATTATCCATATGGGCTTCAAACACCCGGCTAACGACGAATTTGGGCTTGTCGGCCTTAATGCCAAAATCTGGCGGCGGAAGATCGGGCGTACCGTCAAACCGGGGGTCAGAGGAGATATAGATAAAGACCAAACCATTGCGCTCGGCATGGGGATAGCGGCGGACTTTCACCTTGGCTGGGTCATAGGGCTGGCCTTCGACCAAAGACGGCATCAGCTTGCACACCCCATCGCCGCCAAAGCGCCAGCCATGATAGGGGCATTCAATCGTGGCTTGGCCATTGGTCTCAACTTGCCGCCCCGCCGACAAAGGGACTGCACGGTGCGGGCAGACGTCGCGTATGGCCAACACCTCACCCTTGGCGGTACGGCCGAGAAGCACCGGTTCGCCCACAATCATACGACGGAATTGTTTGCCCGCCTTCAACTCCGCCGAGGTCGCGGCAAAATACCAGCAATCCAGCAAGAGCCCATCGGACGTGATGGATTGCGCGGTCGAGAGAGGGGAAACGTCATCAGCCATAGCAAAACCTATAGACTAGTTTTGCCGACACGAAAAATATCACCAGATGTGGAATTCTGCCGCATCCAAATCCAAAGGCTGTGGCGTCTTATCTGTATCCAACCAACAATAAGGATACCACAATGAAAACCCTCCCCCTGATCCTCGCCGCCGGCCACCTCTGCTTGGGCTTCGCACTTGCAAGCCCAGTGTTTGCAGCCGTTCCGCAAGCGAAAGCCAAACCGCCACAGGCCGTCGCCGCCCTCAAGCCAGCCCAAATGGCGTGGGCAAATGACTTCGCGCATCCAGTTAGCCAACACACATTGTGCCAAGCCGAAGGCCGCCAAGCCTTTAGTGCCAAGACCTGCTCGATCCTAACCCAACTCGCACCTCAACCCACGGCTGAGGGCCAAGTGATCGACATCAAGGCCTTGAAAGCCAATCGGGCGGTGTGGCTGTCCTTGCCCATGAGTGTCCGTGAACGGCTAGAGAGCTATGATCTGCTGGTGATTGCCACAGCAACAGCCCCTGCCCAACCCAAGCTTGCCCGTTAGTCATAAAGAATGCAGCTTAGCTGCATCCAAATCCAGATGCGGCGGCGTCATACGTTTTTGCCGTCGCCGCACATGAGAAAAGGAAAATAAAATGGAAAATGTTGGTGAACTCGTCCCATTCATGATTTCGCTCTCAATTACGATATCGGTTCTTGCCGGGTTCTATTGGAACGCCAAATTCCGCGAGAGCCAGCAAGAGACTCTTCGCCAAGTGATCGCCTCTGGCCAGAAGCTCGATGAAACGACATTAAAACTCATGGTGAAAGCACCTAATTCGCCCGAAATGGACCTCCGGTCCGGCCTGATCTGCCTGTCGATGGGCCTAGGCTTCTGTGCGGCTGGCGGAATTAGCAAACTCAACTTTGACGCAGGCTTTGGTACCTTCATGATCCTAATTGGCGTTGTTTTGGCCTTTACCGGCGTGGGTCAGCTCTTAAGCTGGCGCTTGCGTCGCCCCGCTCCCCCGTCCCAACCGCAATAGGACGAGGTGGAACGCGAACCGAGGTCATGACAGTGCACACCAGTCAAACGCTTGTTAGCGATATTGATGAAGCCTTGGTCAAGCGTGCCCGCACGGGTTCCTCCAACGCGTTTGACCAACTGGTGCGCCGTCATCAAGCCGCTGTTCGTGGCTTCCTGTGCCGGATGGTCTCTGAGCCCAGCTTGGCAGATGATCTGGCACAGGAGACTTTTCTAAAGGCTTGGAAGAACCTCTCCCGCTGGCGCGGGGCAGACCAAGCTGGTGGCAGTTTTCGCGGTTGGCTGTTTTCCATCGCGGTAAACGCCGCCCATGACCATCGTCGCAGCCATGCCCGTTCGCAAAGGCGCGACACCGATTGGCTGACCGATCAAGATCAAGTCGCCACCCAAGAATCCGGCCTCGCCGCCAAGCTCGACCTCGACAAAGTGCTGCAGGCCCTCTCGCCGGATCAGCGTCTGGTGGTTGCGCTGTGTTTTGGGGCAGGGCTGTCCCATGCCGAAGCCGCTCAAGCCTTGTCTATGCCGCTTGGCACCGTCAAAAGCCACGCCCAGCGCGGGCGAGACCGCGCCATCGAAGTTATGCGGGACTTGCGCCCCGCGGTGCCAGAAGCCAAAATCGATCCGTCAGAAAGCAAATAGCCATGAACCAAGACGATTTAGCCTTGAAATCCCTGTTCTTCGAAGCCCAAAGCTTTGAAGATTCCGTGTCTAATGAAGCCTTTGTGGCGGGCGTCATGAAGGAAGTTCAGGCCGATATCGCGCGCAAGCAAGTGTGGCGCGAAATAAGTGGGATCATATTTGTTGTGATTGTTTTGAGCCTGCTTGCCTATCTGGCCCCAACTGGCCTGCCCATCATCCAATCAGCGGTTCTGGCTAGTGCTGCAGCCTATGGCCTAAGCCAACAGGCCGTCCTATTGACCTTGGTCCTCGGCATCAGCTTTGGCGGCTGGTGGTTGGCGACGAAGAATTAGATCGCTTCGCCGACCAGATCATAATCGCCAGCATCCACGATCCGCGCACGCACGATATCGCCAGGCTTAGCCTTCTTAAAGCCGTGCAACTCAATCGCGCCATCGACTTCGGGCGCATCCCAAACCGTGCGGCCAATCGGGCCTTCGTCGTCGACCTCATCAATGATGACATCGACTTCTTTCCCGATCTTCGTGGCCAGACGCTGTTCGGAGACTTCGCGCGCGACTTCCATAAAGCGGTGCCAGCGCTCTTCCTTCACTTCCTCGGGCACATGGCCTTCGAGGTCGCGGGAAGGCGCATGGACGACATTCTCATATTTGAAGCAGCCAACCCGATCGATTTGGCCTTCCCGCATAAAGTCGAGCAATTGGGTGAAGTCTTCCTCGGTCTCGCCGGGGAAGCCGACAATAAAGGTCGAGCGGATGGCAAGGTCAGGGCATTCAGTGCGCCATTTGGCGATGCGGGCGGCTTGCTTGTCCTGATTGGCAGGGCGGCGCATCGCCTTCAACACGCGCGGGCTGGCATGTTGAAACGGAATGTCGAGATAGGGCAGAATTTTACCCTCTGCCATCAGATGAATGGCCTCATCAACATGGGGGTAAGGGTAGACATAATGCAGGCGTACCCAAGCACCTAAACTGCCCAGATCTTTGCAGAGGTCATAGAATTTCGCGCGATACTCGCGGTCTTTCCACGTGCTGGTGGCATAGCCAATATCTAGGCCATAAGCGGACGTATCCTGGCTGATCACCAAAAGCTCTTTTACGCCAGCACCGACCAGCTTTTCAGCCTCTGCCATCACATGGGCGGCAGGACGCGAGACGAGATCGCCACGTAGCTTCGGAATGATGCAGAAGGAACAGCGGTTGTTGCAGCCCTCAGAAATCTTCAAATAGGCATAGTGGCGCGGGGTCAGCTTGACGCCGCCCTCTGGAACCAAATCCAGAAACGGGTCGTGACTGGGCGGCAAAGCGGCGTGAACCGCCGACATCACGCTCTCATATTGCTGCGGCCCTGTGATCGCCAAGACTTTGGGGTGGCGCTCGCGGATCACCTCCGGCTCTGCCCCCAAACAGCCGGTGACAATGACCTTACCGTTTTCGGCAATAGCCTCACCAATCGCATCCAAACTCTCTTCCCGCGCGCTATCGAGGAAGCCGCAGGTATTCACCAGCACAAGGTCTGCGCCGCTATAGTCCGGCGCGATCTGATACCCTTCCGCCCGCAAGCGCGTAATGATGCGCTCGCTATCCACCAGCGCCTTGGGGCAGCCGAGCGATACAATGCCAACTTTAGGAATGGTTTTTTCAAGTGCGTCTGTCATCGGCTGGCTTTAGCGCGCGAGGCGATGTGGGGCAAGGCGCGGGGTTGGCCTTTGTGCCACCAAGAGCGAAGTCATCCCCGATCGCGAAGCCGGTGAAGGGGTACGCCACAAACCAAAACGGCGACCCCCGAAGGGATCGCCGTTGGTAATTCAGAGAAAAACAGAAAGCCTTAGTCGCGACGGCGACGGGGGCGTTCGCTGCGTTCGCGAGGTTGTTCAACTTCCTCAGCTTCACCACGTTCAGCACGCTCTGCTTTCAGCTTTTCTTCGATGTCTTCGCCGGTGGCTTGGTCGACGACTTTCATCGACAAGCGGGTCTTGCCGCGATCATCAAAGCCCATCAGCTTCACCTTCACGGTGTCGCCTTCTTTGACGATTTCGCCAACGGTCGCGACCTTGCGGTTTGCGAGTTGCGAGATGTGGACCAAGCCGTCCTTCGCACCAAAGAAGTTCACAAAGGCACCAAATTCCATGACTTTGACGACTTTGCCTTCATAGACTTTGCCGACTTCAGCTTCGTCCGTGATGCTCTTCACCCACTTCACAGCGGCATCGATCTTGTCTTGATCCGATGCGGCAACTTTCACGCTGCCATCATCTTCGATCGAGATTTTCGCGCCGGTCTTTTCCACGATTTCGCGGATGACCTTACCACCGGTGCCGATCACTTCACGGATCTTGTCGGTTGGAATCATGAAGGACACGATCTTTGGCGCAAAGGCGTTAAGCTCGCCACGGGCACCGGTCAAAGACTTGGCCATTTCGCCCAAAATGTGCATGCGGCCAGCGTGGGCACGGGTGAGGGCGACCTTCATGATCTCCTCGGTGATGCCGGCAACCTTGATGTCCATTTGAAGCGAGGTGATGCCGTTTTCGGTACCAGCGACCTTAAAGTCCATATCGCCCAGATGATCTTCATCACCCAGAATGTCGGTCAGAACTTCGAAGCTGCCGTCATCTTGCAGCACGAGGCCCATCGCCACACCAGCGACTGGCGAGCTGATTGGCGCGCCTGCGTCCATCAGAGCCAAAGACGCACCGCAAACCGACGCCATCGAGGACGAGCCGTTGGATTCAGTGATCTCCGACACCAAACGGATGGTGTATGGGAATTGCTCCGGGGTTGGCAGAACCGCTTGCATCGCGCGCCAGGCCAGCTTGCCGTGACCGATTTCGCGACGACCTGCGCCACCCATGCGGCCCACTTCGCCCACCGAATATGGAGGGAAGTTATAATGCAGCATGAAGCGCTCTTTATAGGTGCCTTCGAGGCTGTCGATGAATTGCTCGTCATCGGCAGTACCCAAAGTGGCGACCACGAGTGCTTGGGTTTCACCGCGGGTGAACAAGGCCGAGCCATGTGCACGTGGCAGAACGCCAGCTTCCGACACAATCGCACGTACCTTATCGACCGGGCGACCGTCGATGCGGCGGCCTTCCTTCACGATGGCGCTGCGCACGATGTCGCTTTCGACTTCTTTACAAACCGTCTTGAACAGCGAACCGTCCATGCCGTCTGGGTTTGTTTCAGAAACAACCAAAGCTGCTTCAGCGCGCTTCTTCGCGGCACCAACGGCGTCTTGGCGAGCGCCCTTGTCGGCGATGCGGTAAGCGGCATCGATGTCTGCGCCGATCATGTCCTTCACAGCCTTGTTTTCAGCGCTGTGATCTTCAGCTTGGAAGTCCCAAGGATCTTTTGCGGCTTGCTCTGCCAGCGAGATGATCAGATCGATCACAGGCTGCATTTGCTTGTGTGCGAAGGAAACCCCGCCCAACACCACTTCTTCGGACAATTCGTAGATTTCCGACTCAACCATCATCACGGCATCAGCGGTCCCTGCGACCACCAAATCCATGTCGCTTTCTTTCAGCTGATCGACAGTTGGGTTCAGCACATATTCGCCATTGATATAGCCAACGCGTGCGGCCGAGATTGGGCCCATGAACGGAAGACCCGACAGAACCAAAGCAGCCGAAGAAGCCACCAAGGCCACGATATCGGGATCATTTTCCTGATCATGCGACAAGGTGGTGATGACGACCTGGGTTTCGTTCTTGAAGCCTTTGGCGAACAAGGGGCGGATTGGGCGGTCGATCAAGCGGGAAACCAGGGTTTCCTTTTCGGTTGGACGGCCTTCGCGCTTAAAATAGCCACCTGGGATACGGCCGGCTGCATAGAATTTTTCTTGATAATTCACGGTCAGCGGGAAGAAATCGATCCCCGGCTTGGCCGAACGCGCACCAACAGCGGTCGCGAGAACTTGTGTGTCGCCATAGGTGGCCAAAACGGCCCCATCGGCTTGGCGCGCCATGCGGCCAGTTTCCAGTGTCAGCGTACGTCCGCCCCATTCGAGCGAAACAGTCTTTATGTCAAACATCATCATTCCTTCTGGCAGATCATGAGGCCTTCCCCATGCTGCCGCCTACAAAACTTGGAACAGGCCTTCCTGAACCAAGGGGTCCGGCGTCCTTGCCGGAGAAAGCCCTCACCCTATGCGAGAGCCATCTTTCATCTTACTCCTCTTGCCGATCTCCGGCACCGATTTCGGGTGAGGGGCAAATAGCAAAAGGGCGGCGCATCTCGCACCGCCCTGATTGGTTTTGTCACGACGCCTTAGCGACGCAGACCATGCTTGCTCAAAATGGCTTGATAACGTGCCACATCGCGGGACTTAACATAGTCCAGCAAACGGCGACGCAACGACACCATGGCCAACAGGCCGCGACGTGAGTGATTGTCCTTCTTGTGCATTTTGAAATGCTCAGTCAGGTTCACGATACGCTCGGTCAGGATCGCGATTTGTACTTCTGGGCTGCCCGTATCGTTTGGGGCGAGGCCATGTTCTTTCATGATTTCGAGCTTACGCTCTGGTGCTACCGACATCGTGGTTCCCTTTGGGTTGGCGGCGGGTTCAATCGCGCGCACTGAGTTGAAACACACGGACCGGCTCAAACCGTCCCGCGCGTGCGTCTCCTATAGCGACGGCTTGGCCTTGAAGGGTTGCCAGTGCTGCTCGGCTCATGTCTTCGCCGGATACAACACGGGGTCTGCGCTTGGAGCGCAGCTCTTCAACCTGGTGGGGGAGAAGAACAATCCCGCGGCCTTGCCGCAACCTGAAAGCCTCTTCCGCTGTTACGGCCAGCGCCGGGATGTCGTCCAGCGCGGTCTCAACTGGCAAAAGGCTGTCGGACGCGGCGTCGCTATTGCATACTTCCTGTAGCTTTTCCAGTGTTATTGCTGCGCTCTCATGGAATGGGCCGACTGAAGTTCGCCGCAAAGCGCTCACATGACCCTCCGCGCCAAGCGCTGTTGCAAGGTCACGAGCCAAGGCGCGGACGTAAAAGCCCTTGCCACAGCGGCATTCGATGGTGGCATGATCGGCGTCGGGCACATCGACCAGACGCGCTTCAATCAGCAACACTGTCCGGGCCTTCAACTCGGGCACTTCGCCGTCGCGCGCGAGATCATAGGATCGCTCGCCCGCCACTTTAATGGCGCTATAGATGGGCGGGACTTGTTGGATCTCACCGATAAAGCCAACCAGAGCCGCCTCGATTGCCTCTTTGCAAGGCCGCACGTCCGAGGTGGCAATAATTTTGCCTTCGCGGTCTTGGGTATCGGTAGAGGCCCCCCATTCGACCGTGAAGCGATAAGATTTCTCAGCCTCCATCAACCAAGCGACGGTTTTGGTGGCTTCGCCAAGCGCGATCGGTAGAATTCCGGTTGCTAACGGATCCAACGTGCCAGCATGGCCAGCCTTCTTGGCGTCAAACGCACGCCGGACGCGGGTGACGGCATCGGTGGAAGTTAGATGCAGGTCTTTGTCCAGAACGATCCAGCCGTGGATGTCTTGGCCCTTCTTGCGCCGCGACATCAGACCTCATCCGCCGGCTTGACCAAATCAGCGCGAACTTTGGGATCGTTGAAAAGATCATTCATCTTCAAGGCCGCGTCATAGGACGTGTCGGCCAAGAAGCGCAGGTCCGGTGTAAACTTGCTTTCCAGCGCCCGCCCGCATTCGCCGCGCAGGAATTTAGATGCACGGTTCAGCGCCTTGGCAATCTCTTCGGCGTCTTCGAGGCCGAGAGCCGCGACAAAAATATTGGCGTGCTTGAGGTCTGGGCTCATACGGACCTCGCCGACCGTGATGCTTTTATCGACCAAAGCCGGATCGCGAATGTCGCCACGGCGCAGAATTTCGACCAGCACGTGGCGAATGTTTTCCCCCGCCCGCAATTGCCGCTGGGTAGGGCCAGATGAATTATCGAAACGCTTTGCCATGATCTAACTTTCAAAGCCCGTGCTGGGATCGACCAGTCAGGAGCGGTTTATGTCGATTGCCCGCCGTTCCAAAACAGCGCGGGCCGCTGGAGTAGCGGCTTGCCGTGCGCGAGGCAAGGGAAACACTGAATGGCGGGTCAGGTGCCACTACAAGAACATATCCCCGGGCCCCTTTACGTCGCCGGGTACCAGTCGAAAGGCCTGGCCATTATCTTCAAGGCTCCAACCTAGAAACAAGGCCTCGGTTAGCTTTATCGCCCGACCGACAAGCGCAAAGGTGTTTTCGGCTTCAATAAAAGTACGATGCTCGCCGTCCGGCAATTCCACAATGACTTCGCCGGACTCTTGCGTAATGGAAATTGTTTCAGAGATAACTGTTTCCTTGGGTCCCAGAAAATTGAAGCGAACAGGGGTTTCCTCGATTTCGCCATCGGGAAATTGATGCCGAATGATGTGTGGGCCTAAGCTTTGCATTTTAACCCCTCAAAGAAAGGACAACGCTTTTAGCGAAACATATCGGTGGGCACCTTTATGTCCCCGGGTATATTTCGAAACAGCGTTAAATTATCAACTTCACATGTCCTCGATATGTACGCCTCTGCAAACATCATCAAGACCCCGACCAGCTCAATGTTGTTTATACATGAAGCCTTCATCCGGCGCTCGTGGGAAGCGAAACTGAGCAGGATTTCACCATAATAGGCTAGGCCATCGTCATGTTCAGGCGTGCCTTCTTCTTTGGGGTCATGCAGGAAGATTCTAACCTCAAAGGTTTCAGTATCACCGCTCTTGTTTTGTAAAGTAAGGGTGTCGGGCCCAAGAGTGATCATTGTCCGTCTCCTTTGCTTTAATTGGATTGGGAAGCGTCAACGAAACATTTGCCCCGCGCCGTCATCGGAAACGTATGTAAGGATGTGTCGGCTTAAACTCTGCATGTTAGCCTCGATTTAAGCGGAGATGGAGCCTATAAAAACATATCACCGGGCTTTTTGACGTCTCCAGCAATATGTCGATAGACAGTTCCACCAACCCTTAGGCAAATGCCCTTAATGTGAGCCTCGGTGAGCATAATGGCGTTGCCAACCAGCGCCAAGGTGTTTTCCCCCGAAACCGGAAATCGGCTTTCTCCATTTTCAAATTCTAGGCAGACTTCCCCTGCTTCTTCTACATATTCGACCCCTTCGCCGAGATCGTGCGTTTGTTGCCCGGTAAAATAAACCGTTACATGGATTTCGTGTTCGTCACCATTGTCGGAAACATGGATGATTAAGTGTGGGCCTAAAGTCAGCATTTTAACCTCCTCGGTAGTTGTGACCACTATAAAGTGGCGTCTTGATCGCATGTATGCCGCCGCCCGCTTTGCATTCGCTATAGCGTACCATCGCGGTCGCACGGCAAATTGCAAATATTCTTTTTTCGTCGCCATTTTTGCGACCGTATCGGGCGGCATTCTGCGAGCAAGTTCTTAGATCGGAGTCGCGGTTGATCTGACACTGCCGTTCTACACGGTCACCGTCATTAGAAGAAAAGGCTGGAGATGGGCTTGATCTTCGACTTGTAGCCGCTCGACCCCCGGGCGCTGGCAAAGAGCCAACCGTCGGCTTTTGGTAAGGAATATGCAAAAAAGGCGTCTTGGATTGGCCCGATACTTCCGCCGCATAGGTGCCTGCCGCGCGTTGTATCCCCACGGCTCCAGCAATCAGCGGCAGTGACGTTCGCGACGCCGCGCGCGGTATATATCCCAAGGTTTGCGGTGGTTTCGCTTTTGGTGGCGCAGGCGGCGGTGACGGCTTTCGGGCGGGGGCTTTGAGGCCGGACCCACCGCCGGTGCTTGTCCATTGACCGCCAGTTGGTGTGCCTTGCGGCGCACGGGGTTGGTTAGGGTCAAATTTGACCTCAGTTGCGCTTATGCGTTGCCTAAGCGCTATTTTAACTTCGGCGACGGCGCAGCGCGCGTCCTGCAAATCGTCGCGTATTTGCTTTAGTTTGTCGAAAGTCATGTCCGCTAGCCTCTCAAGCCCGCTTTGGCGTTTGAGAGGCTAGGTTAACGATGAGCGAGTGAGCCGAGGATAAGTCGAAAGCTATCCACACTCTATGGCTAGCCCCTCCTTCTAGGCGGGGCCTGCCGACATGAGGGAAAGTCTAGGTTTCCAATCGTGCGACAAAGAAGAGTCGCACTACAAACTGCGTTTGATGATCTGCACGTCGAAGCACTCAATCAGATCGCCTTCGCGCAGGTCCTGATAGCCTTCAAATGCCATACCGCATTCTTGGCCAGCCAAAACTTCGCTGACTTCGTCTTTAAAGCGCTTCAAGGTAGAGAGCTTGCCTTCGTGAATGACGACATCATCGCGCAGGAGGCGAACACCGCAACCGCGTTTGATATTGCCTTCATTGATCTTACAGCCAGCAATTTTGCCTACCTTGGTGATGTTGAACACCTGCAAGATTTGGGCATAGCCCAAGAAGGTTTCTTTCCGCTCTGGCTCCAACATGCCGGAGAGAATGTCTTTCACATCATCCAAGAGATTGTAGATGATGGAATAATAACGGATCTCAACGCCTTCATGCTCGGCCAAGTCACGCACTTGCTTAGGTGCCCGTGTGTTGAAGGCAAGGATGGGTGCGCCAGAAGACTTGGCTAACAGCACGTCGCTTTCGGTGATCCCGCCAACAGCTTGGTGGATAACTTTGGCGCGCACTTCGTCGGTCGAGAGCTTCTCGAGCGCCGCGGTAATGGCTTCGGCAGACCCGCCCACATCGGCTTTGACGATGAGTGGGAATTCCTTGACTTCGGCATCCTTGATACGAGCCAACATGGCTTCCAGACCTGAACGCGCGGTTTGGCGCACGACGACCTTTTCCCGCTTCATGCGGATACGATAGTCCGTCACTTCGCGGGCACGGGCTTCATTTTCCACGACCACGACCACGTCACCAGGCTCTGGTGTGCCATCGAGACCCAGGATTTCAACCGGCTGTGACGGCCCTGCGGATTGAACGGTCTGGCCGCGCTCGTCGCTGAGGGCGCGCACGCGACCCCATTGCGTTCCGGCAACAACCAGATCGCCACGCTTCAAAGTTCCGCGTTGCACCAGAACAGTAGCAACCGAACCTCGCCCCTTGTCGAGCTTGGCTTCGATAACCGTACCTTCTGCGGCGCGATCTGGATTGGCTTTAAGGTCCAAAACTTCCGACTGCAGCAGGATGGTTTCAAGAAGCGTATCCAGATTGGTGCGCTCCTTGGCCGAAACCGGCACCCACAAAGTGTCACCGCCCACGGCTTCGGTCAGAACTTCATATTGCAGAAGCTCGTTCAAGACCTTCTGCGGATTGGCTTCTGGCTTGTCGATTTTATTGACGGCCACGATGATCGGCACACCAGCGGCTTTCGCGTGGCTGATGGCTTCAACGGTTTGTGGCATCACGCCATCATCGGCCGCTACCACCAGAACCACCACATCGGTGATGCCGGCGCCGCGAGCGCGCATGCTGGAGAAGGCAGCGTGGCCTGGCGTATCCAAGAAGGTCACGCGCTCGCCATTAGCCAAACGGACCTGATAGGCCCCAATGTGCTGGGTAATGCCCCCGGCTTCGCCCTTAACCGTATCGGCAGAGCGGATCGCATCCAGAAGCGAGGTTTTACCATGGTCAACGTGACCCATGATGGTCACGACGGGTGGACGTGGCACTTGGTTGGCGTCGGTGTCTGCTTCGCCTTCCAGACCAATTTCAACGTCAGATTCCGCCACGCGCTTCACGCTGTGACCAAAGTCGGTGACGATCAATTCGGCAGTATCGGCGTCGAGATTATCGGCACCTTTCATCATCTGACCTTGTTTCATCAGATATTTGATGACGTCGGTCAGGCGCTCTGCCATCCGGTTGGCCAATTCGGCCACGGTGATGACTTCTGGCACGACAACTTCGCGCACTTGCTTAGTCTGCTCTTGACCCTTCAACATGCGCAAACGACGATCGCGCTCCTTTTCACGGGCACGGCGAACCGAGGCAAGCGAGCGCTGACGGTCAGAATCGTCACCCAAAGCAGAGGTGATGGTCAGCTTGCCCGAACGGCGCTGTTGCGCACCTTTGGCACGCGACACAGGAGGGGCGCGAACGACGGCAACTTTTTGCCGTTTTACACGACCGCCCAGTTCAGACAGCAAGTCGCCGTCTTCACCTTCTTCGCCCGCAGGGGCTTCGCCAGCTTCTTCATCGCGTTCGGCACCAGAGACAGGTGCTTCGGCTTCATAAACAGGTGCAGCCTCTTCACGGCCACGAACTGGTGCGTCTGCTGCGGCTTGCGCGGCAGTACGACGGGCTTCAGCAGCTTTTTGTTCTTCGTCTAATTGCCGCTTACGCTGCGCTTCGGCTTCTGCGATCTGACGCTCTTCGTCCGCGCGACGGCGGTCGGCATCTTCGCGGCGTTGACGCAGTTCAGCCTCAGCCAATTGTTGCTGACGACGTGCTTGTTCTTGTTCACGAGCCCGCTCTAGCGCGACCATACGCGCTTTCATTTCACTATCGGACAAGCCCAGGGTCTTAGTGGTACGGGCAGGCGCTTGGCGCGACTCGTCGGCGGGTGCAGGTGCTGCCGGCTTAGGGGCAGGTGCGGCGGCCACAGGTGCTGCAGCAGGACGAACAGGCGGCGCAAAGGCGGGTTTTGGCACAGCCCCGGGTGCACCAGCGGCTGGCGCTTCTCCTGGACCGATTGTGCGCTTCTTCTTGACCTCAACCACAACTTGGTTGGTACGCCCATGCGAAAAGCTCTGGCGAACGGTGCCAGCGCCCACATTGCGGGAAAGGGTCAGAGGCTTGCGCCCCGTTTGGTTTTCGTTGTCGTTACCGTCGCTCATGCTCATCCTTGCGCACTCAATGGCGCGTCGTAAAAATTCAACCGACCTTTGGCCCCAAGATTAGGTCCAGCAAGCACAAAAACCGCCGTTCGAGCAGGATTACCGCCCGGGCGTTCTGTGCCGGTCAAGATCGGCTTCGTCCAGTTCCAAATGGTCCTGCCCCTATATATAGGTGCCGTCCCTTGGCCAATCATCGGGCACTAATGGAATAAAACCCGCTAAGCGCCTAATGTCCGTCGTCCAGCTGTCTGCTAAACGCCCTGGCATTAAGATAGCATGTATCACAACATCGCGTCCTAACGCCATGCCCATTTCCATCCCAGTGAAACAGCCTGCAGTTGGCACGCCGCCCCAAGCCAGCGAGAGGCCGTCCAATTTGCCGCGTCCGTCGGGCGATCCGTCGCTGGCTTCGATACGCCAAGCAGGCTTGGCCGTACGTAACGCCGACGCCACCTGATCGTTGCCCAGGACAATTTCGCCCGCTTTTCGGGCAATCGAAAGCTGGTTTAGGCACCGCAGCCTCAAGCCCTCGACAATGCGATCCATCAAGTCTTCGCGTGGTTTAGCCTCACGCTTGAGGCCGCGCGAGAACGCGCCCTTTTTGACCGCTATACTGACAGCTTCCCGCGTTGAAGTGACCCAAACGCCCCGTCCAGGTGCGCGTGCGGCTGGGTCTGGAAAGACCCAGCCGTCGGGATCAGCCACAAAACGGATCAGGCCAGCTTCAGGCTGGACCTCGCCGGTCGCTATGCAGCGCCGGACACGTCCGGCGCCTTCACGTCGCTCACTCTTGTCCATCGGCGGCAACTTCCGCCTCTGCTTCGGCTTCCTCAACGACGGGAGCCTCAACCCAGCCCATGGCGACGCGAGCGGCCATGATCAAAGCGTCGGCTTGCTCGACACTCATGCTCATGCCTTCCAACAAGCCTGGGAAGCGGGTCTTTTCGCCATTTTTGACTTCGAACCAGCCACGCAGATCGTCAGACACGAGGCCCGCGACATCTTCCACATTCTTCACGCCGCCTTCGCCCAATTTGATGGCGACTTCTAAGGTGACGCCTGGCAGACCCAGAACCTCATCTTCTACGCCCAAGCTTGCGCGTTTGGCATTAAGTTCGTTTTGCGCACGTTCGATGAAGTCGCGCGCACGGGCTTGCAACTCGGCCGAGACGTCTTCGTCAAAGCCTTCGATCTGCAGAAGGTCGCCCAATTCGACATAAGCCAATTCTTCGATGGTTTCGAAGCCTTCAGATACCAAGAGACGCGCCATCATTTCGTCAACGTCAATCGCACCCATGAACAATTCGGTGCGGCTGTTGGCTTCCTTCTCGCGGCGCGAACGCTCTTCTTCTTCGGTCAGAATATCAATCGACCAGCCGGTCAATTGGCTGGCGAGGCGGACGTTCTGGCCGCGGCGGCCGATGGCCAAGCTCAATTGCTCATCGGGAACCACCACTTCGACGCGGTTTTCATCTTCGTCGAGAACCACCTTGGTGACTTCAGCAGGCTGAAGCGCGTTCACGATGAAGGTTGCAGGGTCTGGCGACCAAGGAATGATGTCGATCTTTTCGCCACCCAATTCGCCAACCACCGCTTGAACCCGTGAACCGCGCATACCGACGCAGGCACCGACAGGGTCAATCGAGTTGTCGTGGCTGAATACGGCAATCTTGGCCCGCGACGAAGGATCGCGAGCAACCGCCTTGATTTCAATCACACCGTCATAAACTTCAGGCACTTCTGCTTCAAACAACTTGGCCATGAAGCCGGGATGAGCGCGCGACAAGAAGATTTGTGGACCTTTTGGCTCACGACGCACGTCGTAGATGTAGCAGCGGACACGGTCGCCCATGTTCAGATTTTCGCGCGGCAAGGTTTGATCCCGACGGATAACGCCTTCGCCACGGCCCAAATCGACAATCACATTGCCATATTCAACGCGCTTCACGATACCATTGATGATATCGGCGACGCGGTCCTTATATTCTTCGAACTGCTTGTCGCGCTCTGCTTCGCGGACGCGCTGGGTGATGACTTGCTTGCCGGTCAAGGACATCACGCGGCCAAAGTCGAACAAGGGCAGGTCTTCTTCAAAGACATGGCCGACGTCCACACTCGGGTCGATCCGCTTAGCAACCGACAGCGGGATTTGCTGGCTGGGGTTTTCGACTTCGTCTTGGGTCGCAACCACGGTCTGCTTGCGCTTCAAGGTGAGTTCGCCAGACTTAGGATTGATGCGCGCATCAATCTGATGATCGGCCCCATAGCGAGCGCGGGCAGCTTTGCTGATCGCCTCTTCAATTGCCTCAACCACGATCGACTCGTCGATATTCTTTTCATATGCGACCGAGCGGGCGATGGACAAAAGTTCAAGCCTGTTGGCGGAAATGGCCATGTTTGTCTTCCTTCTGAAACGGAATGGGCTGATTAGGTTAGGTCTGGGTCCGCGTCTGGCAGGACATCATCGGTGACAAACTCCACCTGATCATCGTCCAGTGCTTTCTCCAGTTGCTCGAGTTCGTCTTCGTCTGCTCCGCGGCGGCGCAAGGATTCACGGATCAAGTCGTCCGTCAGTACCAAGCGGGCGCTGGCGATCCATTCAAAGGGGATGAGGGCTGTGTCCTCTTCACCTTCGAGATTGATGCAAATGTTGTTGTCTTCGGTGCCGGCCAATTCGCCGGAAAAGCGCTTGCGGCCTTCAATGCCCCGATCCAGTTCCAGCTTGGCTTCCCAGCCGATCCAGCGGTCAAAGTCGACAAAGCGGGTCAATGGACGATCAATACCGGGGGACGAAACTTCCAGCGCATATTCGCTTTCAATTGGGTCCTCGGCTTCCAAAAGCGGGCTCAGGCCGCGCGACAGCTTTTCGCAATCGCCCGAGGACATGCGGCCGTCAGGGCGCTCGGCCATGATCTGAAAAGTCTTGCGGCGCGATCCCATCAAACGCACGCGCACAATCTCATAACCCAAGTCGCGGGCAGCCGGCTCAATCAGGGCCAAGAGTTTGTCTTCATAAGGCGACGTTGTGCGCACGTGGGTCTCAATCTGTTGCGCCATCCCTCCAGCGAGGTCGGCAGGTTTCAGAACAAACAAAAAGCGGCCCCGGTGACCCGGAGCCGCTTTGACCGCCTCAAGCGATCAAAGTCGATCTGTTGGAAGCCTTATAGGCTGAGGAAGCCGCTTTGTCACCAGCATTGGCGCAGGCTTCCTCAGCAGAGCATTGGCGCGCGTCCAAAAATCAGCGCGTCGCACCCTTTTCAGCCTGGATACCAGCGTCAGACTCTGGGCCTCCGACAATCTTTTCCAGCTTCATGCGGAAGATCAAAAGCGAGTTCGGCGGGATAGGGCCACCACCCTCGGCCCCATAGCCAATGGCGGGCGGGACCCAAATCGTCCATTCATCACCAGGGCGCATCATCTGCAGGGCCTCAACCCACGCCGGGATCAAATTGCCGACTTGAAACTCTGCCGCTTCACCCCGTGCAAACGAGCTATCAAAAACTTCGCCATTCAGGAGCTTACCCTCGTAATTCACCTGCACCATGGAATCCACGGCTGGCTTCGGGCCGGTCTCAGGGCCCTTTGCGATAACCGCATATTGCAGGCCGGAAGCGGTGGTGATCACACCGGGCGCGTTCTTGTTCTTTTCAAGAAATTCCTTGGCTTCCAGCCCATTGGCATCCAAAGGAGCTTCAGCGGCTTTGCCGTCCACCCCGTCCATCACAGACTTGTCTTGGTTCGCGCCAGCAGGCTGAGACGCCATGAGGGCGGCACAGGAGATCAGCATCAGTGACATCAGTCGCTTTTTGAACATCGGGTTAGCCTTTATTTTTTGGGGATGATGAACTCAGAAGGAAAAGGCCACTACAGAAGGGGCCAATTTATCAGGTATCCTCAAGCGGGACGCCATAAAGCTCTAGCCGGTGATCTATCAAACGATAACCCAAACGGCGGGCAATTTCTTGTTGAAGACGCTCGATCTCTGGGTCAACAAACTCCAACACGCGTCCGGTCTTCATATCGATTAGATGGTCATGATGATCGGCACCTGCCTCTTCATAGCGAGAGCGGCCATCACGAAAATCGTGGCGCTCTAAAATGCCACTTTCTTCAAACAAGCGCACGGTACGGTAAACGGTTGCGATAGAAATGCCCTTATCCACCGCAGCGGCACGGCGGTGCAATTCCTCCACATCTGGGTGATCCTTTGCTTCCGACAAAGTGCGCGCGATTATCCGGCGCTGCTCCGTCATTCGCAGACCTTTTTCCACGCAAAGGGCTTCAATGCGATCAGGCATGTTGGTTCCGTCCGTCATGGTTAAGATATGCGAGGTTTGCGCTGTTTCGTCTAGCGCTTTGACATCAATGTGCAGCAGGCAACGCACAAGAAAAGAGCTGCGCGTCCATATTTGGACCCGTATCGCGACGATAATAGGCTTTGCGTACACCGAAAGGCAAAAAACCTTCCCGCTCATAGAGCGACACAGCAGGCAGATTGTCGGCGGCGACTTCTAAGATAAGCCGCATAACACCGAGGCCTGCCAACTCTTGCTTTGAAGCGGCCAAAAGGCTGCTCGCATAACCGTTCCGCCGTGCGGCTGGGTCGACCGCAAGGGTCAAGATCTCGGCCTCATCCCCAATCGCTCGGATCAGTAAGAAGCCCGAAATGGGTTGGCCAATCACCCACACCAGATCAGAAGTTAGATAAGCGGAAAAATCGGCCTCTGACCAAGGATGGTCGAAAGCAGCCTGGTGGATGCGGGCGAGCGCCGCGCCATCACCAACTTGGCCGCGTCGCAAAGTCATAAGGAATCAACTTCCAAGGATATGCCCCCAGGAAGCTTGGCTTCATGGCCCCGCAGATAAAGGGGGGCTGGGGGATTCAAATGCGGATCAAGGTGTTGTGCCAATTGCGCCAAGACAACTGGGTCGGGCAAATCTTGTGCTGCCATCGGCCAATCTGGACGAAGCCGTGCCAGTGTTTGCGCACCGGGACCCGTCAAGGTCCAGTCTCCATCGAGCCTCGCAAGCACATCTTCCGCGCGCTGGCGACAGGGCTCCAGCCTGCAGGCGCGGCCCTCCCAAGCCCCAACAAAAAGACTACCAGCTACTTCAATCGCGGCTACGGTCCGAAGGGCCGAAGCTCCATGGGCCAGAACCTCCAGCGTTGAAATCCCAACGCAGGGACGATCCAGGGCCACGGCCAGACCACGCGCAAAGGCAAGGCCAATGCGAAGGCCCGTAAACGCGCCGGGGCCGCGTGTCACGGCAATCCGGTCTAGTGCCGCCGGCTCCACCCCGGCTTCGGCCAAGACTTCACGGGTCATTGGGGCCAGCCGCTCTGCCTGACCTTTCGTCATAGGCTCAACGCGCGAGAGCAAAACCTCGCCGGAACGCAGGATTGCCACCGAACAGGCGTTGAGCGCTGTATCTACTGCCAGAATGAGCATTCGCTCCCCAACTCCCCTCGCAGGGCGGCGCACATCTTAAACAATGGTCAGAAGAGCGGAATTTGGACGACCCAGAACAGCCTTCTCGCCATTAATGCCAATTGGGCGCTGGATCAGCTTGGGGTTTTTGGCCATGGCAGCAAAAACATCTGCATCACTGGCGTCGGTTGCAAGGCCCGCATCTGCGGCATCCTTATCCCGCATGAAGGCGCGGGGCGAGACACCGCCCATCTTGCGGGCAATTTCTTTAAGCTCATCGACGCTCAAGCGTTCTGCGACCAACATATAGCGGCGGATGTCCGGTTGAATGCCGGCAGCCTCCAGTACTTCAAGGCCCTTTTTCGACGAGCCGCAGCCCGGATTATGGATTAGAACATAGCTCATCGCTGCAGCTCCTATCTGGATTATTGATCTGGCTCGCTAAATGGCGGGGGGGCGGATCAAAGTAAAGGGTTGGATGAGAAAGATCTGGCTGCAGCGGGTTCGCCCTATGCCTGCCCTTTACCGCTTGGCTTAAGCAGGACATGATGCGTGACGCTTAAGGACAAGGTGGGTCGCCATGGTGGCGCTGAAGGAAGTTCCTGTGACTGAAACAAGCAGCCAAACAGCAATATTGCCGTCCGGAACAGCAGAAAAACTAGACCGTTCGGCCCTGTCGTGGGCCTGCTTTGAAGCTGGCCGAAACCCTTATGTCATCCTGTGCACCATCTATATCTTAGCGCCCTATATCGCCACTACGGTTTTTTCTGACCCGGTTGTTGGCCAAGCAACAATCGCGAGCTGGCACACATTGGCCGGGATCATCGTCGCGCTGACCGGGCCCTTCCTTGGGGCCATTGCCGACCGATTTGGTAACCGCAAGCCGATTTTAGCCGCCGTAACCTGCGCCATGGTGGTAGCAATATTCAGTTTGTGGTGGGCGCTACCAGCAGGCCAAGGCGGGCTATCGATTGTCATGATCGGCGCATTGACCACAGCCCTTGGCGTCATGTTTGCCTATAGTGAAGTCCTTCACAATGCGATGCTGCCCACAGCCTCTACCCCTGCGACCTTGCCACACGCATCCGGTTTAGGATTGGCACTAGGTAATTTGGCTTCTGTCGTTTTTCTGATCTTTGTGCTCTGGGGCTTAGCTTTTCCAGGACGGGTTGATTGGAGCTTTGTGCCAAGTCAGCCCTTGTTTGGCCTTAACCCCGAAACACACGAGACGAGCCGCATCGTGGCACCCATGACGGCGATTTGGTTTGCCATCGCGGCTTTGCCTTTGTTCTTCTTTTCACGCGACAAACAAGCCTCTGGCATTAAGCCCTCTAAGGCAGCGATTGATGGAGTGGTCGGCATGTTTAAGGCCGTTGGTCGACTGTTCCGCGTCGACCGCAACGCGGGCCTCTATTTGATTGCGCGCATGCTCTATGTCGATGGCAAAACCGCGATCCTGATTGTCGCAGGCGTGACAGCGGCAGGTGTATTCGGCTGGGACCTATTGGAAATGTCGGCCTATGGCGTGATTTTGTCGATTTTCGCGGTGTTTGGCGGTTTGGTCGCGGGCCGGGTCGATGCGCGGATTGGGGCAAAATGGTCGATTATTTTAGAAATCGGCGTAACATTGATCTGCCTTTTGATCCTGACCTCGCAGTCCAAAACCCATGTGTTTTGGATGGATGTCGTCCCCGACACGCCAATCTGGAACGCCCCCATGTTCACCACGTTGCCGGAAGTGGTTTTCGTGTGTGGAGCCATTGTCATCGCCATCTCCATCACGGCTGCCTATGCCTCGTCGCGCACCCTGATGGCCCGCCTTGCCCCGAAAGGCATGGAGGGCGAGTTCTTTGGCCTCTACTCGTTAGCGGGATCGGCGACTGTTTGGATGGGTCCAATGCTGGTTGGCGTCTTCACAAAAGCGTTTCAAAGCCAACAAATTGGCTTGGCATCAACGGGTATTCTGCTCGTTGGTGGCCTCTTCTTGATGCTTTTTGTGAAACAACCACCTCGCCTTGAAGGCGGAACCTACTAGATTTCGGACGATCGCTTGAAATTACTTTAAAGACGCACGCGTGATGCACCCATTTGTTCGCCCCCTTTCCTGGCAGCTCCCGCTGCAGGCGCTGGCCTGTTTTGGGCATGAAGAAGGCTGCCTTGGATTTATCGGAGGCGGTGCGCATGCCTTGTCGCGCTGGTCCTATGTTATGGCAAAGCCCGTGCGAACCCACGTCTGGCATCGCAGTATGCAGGGCGACCCCTTTGCCGGCCTGCACGAGGCCTTAACGGCACCTCGCATGACGTTGCATCCCGACTTAGGCCCATTTCAAGGCGGCTGGGCGGGCCTATTGGGGTATGAGCTCGGCCACGCCTTTGAAGCCCTACCCGAAACCGACACAAAAACTTGGCCCGATGCTTGGCCTGATGTTTGGTTGGGACTGTATGATACGCTGGCGGTCTTTGACGCGGAGAACCAGCGGGCTTGGGTGTTATCTTGGGGTCTCACAGACTCCGGGCAGCTAAGCCCAGCGCTGGCCGAACAGCGGGCTCAGGGCCTCTCGGATCAGATTGAAGCCGCCCAACCCCTGCGACTGCGCGCGGTAGAAGCCCCAACCGATTTAGCACTGAGTCCGAGCCAGCCGCGGACGCTTGTTGAAAGTCAGATCGCACAGGCCATCAACTATATTCAAGCAGGGGATATCTTTCAGGCGAACATCTCAGCGCGATTTTCAGGTCAGCTAGAGCCCAGCGATACGCCATTGGACTTGTTTAGCCGCTTAATGGGTCGCCATCCTTCGCCATTTGCTGCCTACTTGTGCTTAGGGGACAAAATTGTTGCCTCGCATTCGCCCGAGCGTTTCATCTCACGAACGGCGTCTGGCAATCTGGAGACTCGGCCGATTAAGGGCACGGCCTCGCGCCATAAAGATCCCGTGCAAGACGCCCAAAGCGCCCAAAGGTTGCTGGCCAGCCAGAAGGATCGGGCTGAAAATCTGATGATTGTCGATTTGATGCGTAATGACATCGCGCGTGTCTGTGAACCAGGAAGTGTTAAAGTGCCGCGCTTATGCGATCTGGAAAGCTTTTCAACCGTGCATCATTTGGTGTCCGAAGTTAGGGGTCAACAAAAGCCTGGGCTTAGCTTTTTTGATGCCTTGCGCAGTTCTTTCCCGCCGGGCTCCATCACGGGCGCTCCCAAGGTGCGCGCCATGGAGATCATCAGCGAATTGGAAGGGGAGCCACGCGGCCCCTGGTGCGGCTCGATGATCCGAGTGGGGTTTGACGGTTCTGCCGATTCCAATGTGTTGATCCGCACTGCTGCATGCCGCAAACAGGGGGATCGCTGGCACATTGACGCCCGCGCCGGGGCTGGCATTGTTGCCGACAGCGATCCGTCTCAAGAGTATGAGGAAATCCTAGTGAAAGCGCGCGCGCTGCGCATCGCAGCACATGGTGGAGACGTCTTGTGACAAGCCCCCCTCTTGGCGATCTGTGTTGGCACAATGGCGATTTGATCAAGATAGCCGATGTGCGCATTGACCCGGCCGACCGCGGCTTTACGTTGGGCGACGGTCTGTTTGAGACACTTCTCTGGACTGGGCAAGAGATCCGTTTCTTTGAGGACCACATGGCCCGTTTGGGCCATGGCGCGAGCGCGTTGGGACTGGATATTCCCTTTAATATTGCAGAGATCGAACAAGGCCTTTTGGCCTTAGCTGCTGCAAGTGGCCAGAGGCCAGCGGCACTGCGCCTTACGGTGACTCGCGGAGTCGGCCCCCGTGGCCTGAAGGTCCCGGACAAGTCTTTGTCCAATGTATTGGCAACGATTGCGACGGTATCGACCGAGTTTCCAGCCGTTGCGGTTCATGTTGTCGATATTTATCGGTCATCGGGCGCGCCCTCGGCGCGATTTAAAACCTTGTCCTATGTCGATAACATTATTGCTCTGAACGCGGCCCAAGCTTTGGGCGCGGACGACGGCTTGATGCGCGGGCCCGATGAATCCATCGCATGTGCTACCAGCGCCAACATTTTGATCCAACAAGACGGTATTTGGCGCACGCCGCCGCTGGAAGATGGCGCCCTACCCGGGATCGTGCGGGGTCGTTTGGTTCGTGCAGGTGTCGTTATCGAGAGCCGAATCCACGTTGCAGCTCTCGAGACCTGCCAAGCGGCCTGTCTGACCAATGCGCTGGTCGGAGTTCGACCTATCCACACGCTTAATAAGCGGGGGCTTGAATCAGAGCCTACGCTTTATGCTGCACTTCGGGCGGCGCTAAAGTGACTTGAGGCCAAAAAGCCTTGCTTTAACAACCCGGCGTCGTAACCCCTGTCAGGCACAGCTTGGCGGATTTGCGGGGCCGGAAATAGAAGCGTTCGCGCAATGTCGTTGTGTTAGACAAAAATGAGGTACCTAGCGATGTGTATTGAAGGGTTACTTCCCCTATAACGACACCGCCGTTGGCCGCGAACAAGCCCGTGTCGACCACAACCGAGTTGCCGACCTTTAAGCTGTGGCTGTTGTTTACGTTTGCGCAGCTGCCAGTTCCGTCGATCTCCTGGCTCCACTCCACCTTGGGGACGCTGCCAACAAGTGCGACCGAGGCAACAACTAGAGACGGCGTCGTGGCCGTATAGGGTTGGAACACACTGCGGGTGACGTTGGCAATTTGGGCAAGGTCGGTACAGCTCACACGGTCTGTTTGTGCTGCTAGGTCACCTAAAGTCGAAGCGGCGAGCGTCACCTTCCGATCAACACTGACCGCTTGGCTCACCTCAGACGCGCCAAACAGCATCAAAATCATCAGAGGCGCAATCAGCGCAAATTCAACCGCCGAGACACCACGCTGCGCACCGCGCTTGTGCGCAGTTTCGTAAAGGTAGTTCAGCCGGGTTTTTAGCGAGGTTCGCACAGACATCACAAGTAACCTCAATTAAACGGTTCGTTACGGAACGCCGATGTTGCGGCAATGATGCGGTTATAGTTACCAAGTGTCCCGCCTGGAGCGGTATCGGAGAAGTTCCGCATAGCATTGGAAATGCCCGGCGTTAGCAAAGGCCAAACATAATAACCACGAACCACCACAATCGCGTTTGCGGCCGTTGCTTCATAAGGCTCGTCCGCTGCCGAACCTGGGGTGAGCGTACCGTCTGCCCATGGGGTCGGGAGCGTTCCAGAAACGGGCTGGTTCTGGACTTGAACGAATAAACGCGTGCTGCAATCACCTAAACCCATCATGCGGGCACAGACATTGGCTTTGAATTGGGCTTTGGTAATCGGTGTTGCGAGCGATTGGGCCTGACCGGTGCGAATCTTGCGCGCTTCTTCGGAGACGGCCGCTTCAAGTGTCGTCTGCACGAAAAAGATCATCATGGTTTCGAAGATACCGAACAACATGAAGATAAACGGGGTGGCGACCATGGCAAATTCAACGGCAGCAGTGCCCCGCTTGCCCTGCTTCGCACGACGATTGCGTAAACGCTTTACCATAAGTGAGAGCAATGCAGACATCGTCGACTCCTTCAACGCGTCCATACTAAGCACATAGGGCCTTTCGGCCTGCTTAAATTGGAGTTGAAAATTTTATTTATTAACGACGATTCACGCTTTATTGGCGCGATCCAGACCCTGCAGCAAAGCCGGATCGCGCATTGATCGCCGCAATCGCTGGCGCATTGCCTTGGGCTGTGCCCTCTGAATGAACATTAGGAATGCATCGATCCTGACAGATCGCGGTGGAAATCTCTTTTCCACGTTGGATGGTAATCATGTCACGCACATTGGACGGGCGCACTTGAATGGTACCAGAGAATACGGTGTTGCCTGCAGCATCCACGGCCGTAATCTCCGTGGTGCCTTGTGACTTTCCAACCACAAAAAGAACGCGTGCATCATGCACGATCACATCTGCGATATTGGCATTACCCACAACAACGCCAGTGACCGGTCTTTGAAATCGGAGCGGTTGTGTTTGGTCGACTTCCAATTGAAAGGTTTGAGCCCCAGCTGTGCCTGCTGCCAAAGCGACGAAAGCGCAGGCGATCGAGGCCAATGGTTTAACTAAATTGGTCATGACAAAACTCCGTGCTGGATCTTTCATTAGCGCTCACCTGTAAACCAGCCATTAACGAGTGCAGTCCGCTCTCGGGTGGCTTTTAGGGTCGCTGGACGTTCGGAAAAACCTCACCTCGCACGTATGTATAATATATAAGGTGCTTAGGACGCAGTCGCCCCCTAATCAAAAGGAGCCGTTTCGGCGGTAATCGAAGAAGAATGACCAGCTACATTTGTTACTTTAGTTTAACGCTTTGCCTGAATCGGTAATATATTACTTTGGAATTCGTCTCTAATTCTATCGAATGTAGGAAGTTGCAGAAATTTTGTCAGAATAAAGTAGAAAAATATCATTTAAAAACAATAACTTAAAAATGGTCTGCCGCAATTGTGCCGATAAAAGGGCATGTCTGATCAATTTTTACGTTTCAGTTTACGTCATGTTTATGAGTCTTCGCTAGAACAAGCAGGACACAGGGAATTAGAAGCATTCAAGACTTCAACCACCCGGTCGCATGTAGAATGGGAACCTAAAAATGAAAAAGCTTTTCTCGAAAATCCGCAACAATGAGTCCGGTGCAACCGCTATCGAATACGGTCTGATCGCAGCTTTGATCGCTGTTGTTCTGATCACCTCGTTGGGCACCTTGGGCAACAACATGAGCAACCGCTTCAACACCATCGGTACCTCGATCGGTCGTTAATACGGGCTTTGTCTGTTAAAATTGGCGCTTGGTTTTCGAACCAAGCGCCTTTTTTTTTGGCTTGGATTCCGGCGGCGTGCCGACAGTAGTATTTACTTTGGCTTAGCGGTCCCATGGTAGACAATACAGATGACACTTGGACCTGACACTTTGGCGGCTGGAGCCGGCTTGGTTGCCTTTTCGGGCGCCATGATCTGGGCAGCCATTGGCGATGTCCGGACCTTTCTGATTACAAACAAACTTAACATGCTGATAGCCGCTGGTTTTTTGGCTTTCGCTCTGCCGATGGGCCTTGGCCTGAATGATCTGGCAGCACATATCGGTGTTGGCTTGCTGACTACGCTAATTGCCCTCGCCATGTTTTTAGTCGGTGTCTATGGTGGCGGCGATGCAAAACTTACCGGTGCAGCTGCGCTTTGGCTTGGTCCAGCTGCGATGATGCCCTTCATTCTGTATACTGCGATTGCCGGTGGTGTCTTGGTCATCACTTTGATCGTCAGTAGACAATTGGCGCGCCACTTTGGCTTACCCAGAAATCCGCGATGGGCGAGGCGATTGCTGCGAAAGTCTGCCGCCGTTCCCTACGGCGTGGCTTTAGGAATCGGGGCAATACTTGCAACACCCTATACCCTGTGGTTTCCCAACATTTAACTTAAAATTGTGCTAATTATTCGTACTTCTTGAACCAAAGAAGTCGCACCGTTAACCTCTTCTTAGAACATATTTACGCATGGTCGTCCCGTAAATCATTTTGGATTTGGGTGATTCTCTAAGGGTCTGACAGGAAAAACTCCGAGTTGGAACCCCGAGTGGGAGATGCATAGCGTGAATATTCGGCAAATCTCGATCATTGGCGGTGCTATGCTAGTCGCAGGTGGAGCCTTCATTTGGATGCGCACGCAGTCCGCGAATCCGCAGGTTGCGCAGCCTGTTGCCACCACCGAAGTCAAGGCAGAGACCGTCAATGTTTTGGTAGCCAAGCGCGACATGGTCGTGGGCGAACGGATCTCGCCATCCTCTTTAGGCTGGGAAGCTTACACGCCAACAAGCGCATCGACGCCTGGATTCTTTCTGCAATCCAAGAACCCCAAAGCGATTGAAGAATTTAGCAATGGCATTGTTCGCCAAGCCATGGTGAAGGGCGAGCCAGTTTTGGCTAGCAAGATTGTCGATGTTGAAGCGACGACCGGGGCCATGGCAGCTCTGCTAACGCCCGGCATGCGGGCCGTTTCGTTTCCAATCAGCCCTGAAACGGCGGTGGCGGGCTTTGTTTTACCCAATGATCGCGTGGACATCCTCTTGACGCGAGAGGTCCAATTCTCATCCAACGGCCAGTCGGTGTCGAGAGTCATTTCGTCTGCAATTCTAGAGAATGTTCGGATCCTAGCGATCGACCAAGCGATTACGCAAGATAAGGATAAAACGACATTGCCGGGTGGGATTGCAACGGTTGAACTGTCCGCAGCCGATGCCGAGAAGCTTCGCTTGGCGCATAAATTGGGCGATCTTTCCGTCACATTACGCGGTTACGCCGATGCAGGTGGGGCCACCTTTGCGGCTCCAACCAGAGACGTCATGAACCAAGGTAGTATAGCAATGTCAGGCGATCCAAAGCCGCCTTCCCCATCGCCAAACGTTCAGCAAGCATCACAGGCGATACCAACGACCGTTAAAGTGTATCGGGGGGGGCAGTAATGCAGCAAACCCAAACCGTGAAATCTTTTATTGCAGCTGTTTCATGCTTGGCGCTCAGCGCGGCGGCTCTACCTAATGTTGCGCTGGCACAAGTTGGCCAAGCAACCACCGGCAAGGCCACACCACAACATTCTACCACTCAACGCCTCACTTTAGCTCTCGGCAAATCGGCAATTGTCGACCTCCCAGTTGAAGCCAGAGATGTTGTGGTTGCCGATCCGGAGATTGCTGACGCCGTGATGCGGACGAGCAAACGCGGGTTCTTGTTAGGCACGAAAATCGGCGAAACGAATGTTTTCTTCCTCGACTCACAAGGACGCCAGATTCTAGCTCTTGAGATCCGCGTAGCCCGCGACACCTCAGAACTAACTGCGTTGATTCAGCGACTGGTGCCCGAAGCCCGCGTCGTCGTCGACAGCGTCAATGAATCGATCATCCTAACTGGGGATGTGCCGAATGGCTTGGCCGCAGACCAAGTCTTGCGGATATCGGGCCAATATGCCGGCGGCACGGATAAAGTTCTAAACATGATGAACGTCCTTTCGGGCGATCAGGTCATGTTGCGGGTGCGCATTGTGGAAATGCAGCGGTCCGTCATCAAGCAATTGGGTATGAACCTGTCGTCGTCCAACATCTTAAACCAGTTGCTGCCAAAGGACTGGGGTATCAAGTTTGCCACGGCCAATGGTTTCTCTGTTAACGGTGCCTTCTTGGGCGGAACCACGCTTGACTCCAGTTGGGCGCGGAACTTCATTCGTCCGGTTTCTAATACGTTTGACGATGCCAAATCAGCTCTAAGAGACCCTAGCCAATACGCCGGTGCCGGGGGCTATAGTTCTACCTTTGACCCGACAACAAACATCACCAAAGTCACCTACGGCCCCGGTGAATTGGTGACTGGCGAACGCACCGACAGCAACATTCAAGCGCTTGAGCGTGTAGGTCTGGCCAGAACATTAGCGGAGCCAAATTTGACCGCTACTTCTGGCGAGCCCGCTAAATTTTTGGCCGGTGGTGAGTTCCCCGTTCCAACCGCGCAAGAAGGCAATCGTGTTTCGGTCGAATTCAAGCCTTTTGGCGTCGGCTTAGGCTTCACGCCAATCATTTTGAGCCCAGATCGAATCTCGCTGAAGATTTCAACCGAAGTTTCTGAGATTTCGACGGCGGCTTCATTCCGTCAGGCAGATACTTTGATCCGGGATGCGGCCGGTAACGTGACCGACACCATTCGCGGTCTGTCGATCCCCGGCGTCTCGGTTCGGCGCGCAGAAAACACCATGGAGTTGCCATCCGGCCGTTCAATGGTGATGGCAGGCCTGATTCAACAAGCGACGCGCCAATCGATTGAAGGCCTGCCGGGCCTCAAGGACCTGCCTGTCCTCGGGAATTTGTTCAGGTCACGCGATTTCCAAAGCAACGAGACAGAACTCGTCATTATTGTCACGCCTTACATCGTGAAATCGACGACGATGGATGAACTTCAGACCCCAGGCGATGGCTATGCCCCCGCCAGCGACGCAGCTGCTTTGCTGCTGGGTCGGATGAATAGAATGGTGAAGCCCGATTCCAAGGGCCTGCCAAAAGGACGTTACCGTGCCCCTATCGGCCATATTGTGAATTAGAGTCAGGAAGAAGCCGATGACCAGAGAAGTCGCGAAATATGCTTCATTCGCTCAGCCGAGCAAAGCCGCCCTCACGGCGGTCGCTTTGACGGCGCTGATGCTGCTGGGTGCCTGTGGAGGTGCCCGCGCCGCCAAAGAGGAGCCACCAGTCGACATGGTGGAGCAAGCGCATCTTAAGCGCACCGTGCTCGATGCCTTTGTTCCTGAAGCAATCCCCGTGGAGGCTCGCATCGCCATCTCCGCTCCCAGTGGTGCGATTGGCATCAATGTTCAAGAAGCGGCCGAGCTGAAATCATTCGCACAAGATTACGTGCGCCTCGGTCGTGGTAATGTCGTTGTCTCAGTACCGGCGAACGCCAGCAATAGCCAAAGCGCCGCCCAAGTCGCCCAGGACGTACAACGGGCCCTTTTTCTGGGTGGCGTCGACTTTTCAAAAATTTCTGCGGGACCCTATCAGGCTCAAGGTCAAACGAACGCCCCGATTTTGATATCGTTCGGACGATATGAGACCAAGCCGATCGTTTGCGAACCTTGGACCTCTTTCGATCCACGTAAGACCGCCGAAAATATTCCACCGGACCGATTTGGCTGTGCGCAGAATGCCAATTTGGCAGCGATGGTTGCGGACCCCGGTGACCTATTGGGCGATCGCAAAGAGGGGACGCGTGACGCGGCCCGTATTCAAAACGGTATTGATATGCATCGCAAAGGCGGTGTCCCGGCGGTGAGTGGTGCCGTTGCAGGTGGGGGTGGCAAATGATTGGGAATGCAAAACGCAAGCCCATGTGGGAAGAACTGGCAACGGCTGACGAGCCATTCGAGCTCGATGCCGATTTAGATTTCTTGGAACCATCCCACGCCCAAAACATTCCAGCGCCCGCTTCACCGGGTGATTTCGATGCTGCGGCTTTCGAAGAGACGTATGTCGGCGAGTTGGCGCGCGGTGGCGACCAGCCGGTACCCCGGATCTCTGTCCAAGTGTTTTGTGAGAGACCAGATACCGCCCAGCTGCTGCAATCGGCGTCAACGGATCGCCGCATCGCGAAGGCGCATGTGACAGTTTCGATGGGCGGATTGGCCGGTGCTATTGAATTCTTCCAGTCTCAGCCTTCGCCCAACCTGATCATTGTTGAAAGCTTGGCACCCCCAGCCGTATTGATCCAGCAATTGGACGAGTTGGCTTCGTATTGCGAACCCGGAGTCAAGGTGATTCTGATTGGGGAATCTAACGATATTGGTCTGTATCGGGAGCTGATCCGCCGTGGCGTTTCGGAATATCTGGTGCCGCCGCTGCAGCCGCTGCAGCTGATCCGAACGATTTCTGGACTCTATGTCGATCCAAGCAAGCCCTTCTTGGGCCGCACTATTGCCTTCGTTGGAGCCAAGGGTGGTGCCGGATCGTCTACGATAGCGCACAATGTGGCTTGGTGTATGGCCGAGCACGCGCGGGTGAATACGACATTGGTTGACCTCGACTTGTCCTGGGGAACCACCGGCCTTGATTTTAACACCGATCCTGCGACAGGCATTGCCGACGCCTTGGAACAGCCCGAACGGGTCGACGATGTGTTGCTCGATCGCTTGTTGACCCGCCACACCGATCATTTGACCTTGTTTACGGCTCCCGCCTCTCTCGAACGCGAGTTCGAGATTTCGCCCGATGCTTATGAGACCGTCATTGAAGGGGTGCGTCGGGGTGTTCCTTATGTTGTTCTCGACCTGCCCCACACCTGGTCAAAATGGATGCGTCAGACGCTGTTGTCAGCCGATGAAGTGGTCGTGGTCGCACAGCCAGACTTGGCTGGCCTACGCAATGCCAAGAATATCTTCGACATGGTCCGCGTCGGTCGTCCGAATGACACGCCGCCAAAGGTCATTTTGAACATGGTCGGTGTGGCAAAGCGGCCTGAGATCCCTGTCAAGGACTTTGCCGAGGCCCTAGGCGTTCAACCAACACTGGTTCTTCCCTATGATCCTCAATTGTTCGGAACTGCGAGCAATAATGGGCAAATGTTGGCGGATGTGAACCCGAACAGCAAATGTGCTGAAGGCATGGACTTCTTGGCTCAATTGTTCACGGGTCGTGCACCGCAGCCGAAGGCCAAGTCTAGCTTCCTCTCAAAACTAATCCCCGCAAAAGCGGCTAAGTGAGGATAGGATGTTTGGTAAACGCGCAGACGGGGCGGCACAGGCAACACCCCCTAAGTTTGCCCCCATTGAGCCCCCCAAGCCAGCAGCAGCGCCCGCAGCGCCGCCGCCAAGTGCTGCGGCTGCACCAGCAGCTGCAACACCAGCTGGGACTTTAGATCCTGCACGGGTCGCAAAAGCTGTTCGCGCGCCGACGCAATCGGCCCCGCCGCCAAGCCCCTCCAATGATGGGCGGACCGAGGAATATTATCGCACTAAGGCCTCTGTCTATAATGCCTTGATCGAGACGATCGACCTGGGTCAATTGGCAGCATTAGATCAGCGCACCGCCCGCGATGAGATCCGCGATATCGTCAATGAGATCATCGCCATCAAACAGGTGATTGTGTCGGTTGCTGAGCAAGAGCAATTGCTCAATGACATTGTCAACGACGTGCTGGGTTACGGACCGCTTGAGCCCCTTTTGGCGCGCGACGACATCGCCGACATCATGGTCAATGGGGCGAATGCCGTCTTCATCGAAGTTGGCGGTAAGGTGACTAAAACGCCAATCCGCTTCCGCGACAACCAACAGCTGATGAACATTTGTCAACGCATTGTGAGCCAAGTCGGTCGCCGCGTGGATGAAAGCTCACCCATCTGCGACGCGCGTCTGCCAGACGGCTCTCGTGTCAACGTGATTGTGCCACCCTTGGCGCTCGACGGGCCTACGCTCACCATTCGTAAGTTCAAAAAAGACAAATTGCGGATGAAGGACTTGGTCGGTTTTGGCGCCATTTCTGAGCCGGCAGGCAAAGTGCTGGGCATTATCGGCGCTGCCCGATGCAATGTGTTGATTTCAGGCGGTACAGGTTCAGGTAAAACCACGCTGCTGAACTGTTTGACCGGCTATATCGCACCAGACGAACGCGTCATCACCTGCGAAGACGCTGCCGAATTGCAATTGCAACAGCCCCATGTTGTGCGCCTTGAAACCCGCCCACCAAACTTGGAAGGCCAAGGTGCGGTGCACATGCGCGACTTGGTCAAAAACTGTCTGCGGATGCGTCCAGAGCGCATCATCGTCGGCGAAGTCCGCGGCCCAGAAGCATTTGACTTGTTGCAAGCCATGAACACGGGTCACGACGGTTCGATGGGCACGTTGCACGCCAACAGCCCACGCGAAGGTCTATCGCGGATGGAAAGCATGATCACCATGGGCGGCTTCTCTCTGCCCACCAAGACAATCCGCGAAATGATCGTGGGTTCAATCGACGTCGTTATTCAGGCAGCACGTCTGCGCGATGGTTCGCGTAAGATTACGCATATTACTGAAGTTCTTGGCCTAGAAGGCGACGTCATCGTGACCCAAGACCTGATCGTCTTCGAAATGGATGGTGAGGACGCAAACGGCAAAATTATCGGAAAACACCGGTCTACCGGCATTGCGCGCCCGAAATTCTGGGATCGCGCTCGCTATTATGGCCTAGAAAAAGAGCTCGCCGAAGCCCTTGATGCGGCGGACGTGTAACGACAATGGATCTTGGAGCCATCATTCCTGTCTTAGTTGCGGTCGGTGTGGTGCTGATGGGCATCGCATTTGCTGGCGACGACAATCAGGAATCCCAAAAGCGGATTAAGTCGGTAGCTCAATCGCGGGAATCGGCGATTAAGCGCCGGGGTGCTGACCCCGACGAAACCCGACGCAAGCGCTTGTTGGGCAATATCAAAGACATTGAGATGCGTGAACGCCAATTGCGTCGGGCGCGTCTGTCGGTTGGTGCGCGCATCGAGCAAGCCGGCCTGACGATGGAAGAAAAGACTTTCTGGATGTTGTCGGGTGCGGTTGGCATCATGGCTGGCCTAGGCATTATCGTAAGCGGCAATTCTTGGTACATTGCCCTAGGTGGTGCCGGGGTTGCTGCATTTGGCGTGCCGCGCTGGGTGTTGGGCTTTCTGGTTGGCCAACGACAGAAGAAGTTCATCACGGAATTTGCAAACGCCATCGACGTAATCGTGCGCGGCGTGAAGTCAGGCCTGCCTTTGGCAGAGTGCTTGAAGATCATCGCCCGTGAAGCACCAGAGCCCTTAAGCTCTGAGTTTCGCCGTATTTGCGACAGCCAATCCATGGGCGTGCCAATGGAACAATGTTTGGCAAAACTGTTTGAACGTATGCCTTTGCCGGAAGTGAGCTTTTTCTCGATCGTTTTGTCGATCCAGCTAAAGGCCGGCGGTAACTTGTCTGAGGCGCTCGGCAATTTGTCCATCATCTTGCGTTCGCGCAAACTGATGCGGGAAAAGATCAGCGCTTTGTCCTCAGAGGCGAAGGCGTCTGCCTTTATCATTGGTGCCTTGCCCATTTGCGTCTGCGTAATGGTCTACATCACCAGCCCATCCTACATGGGCCTGCTCTTCTCAGACCCAACTGGGCATTTGGGTTTGGGCGCTGGCATCCTGATGATGGGGACCGGCATTTTCGTCATGCGCAACATGATTAACTTCGACATTTAAGGAACGGACCATGTTCTTAGAAGTCAAAGATTTTGCGCGCATGGTGACAGACCCGGACTTCGTGGCATCTGCGATCATGGCTGTTGCGTTGTTGGTGACCGCTTTGACGATCGCTCAGCCCCTATGGAAGACCGACCAGTTGGCCGCGCGCATGAAGGGTGTGGCAACTGACCGAGAGTCCATGCGCCGCAAAAGCCGGGCAACGATTGCAGCTGAGCACGCCGAAAAGACCTCGCTTCGGCAACGGGCCAAAGGGCCTTGGAAATCCATCGTCGATAAGCTGAACCTGCAAAAGCTGCTCGAAGATCCAAATGTGACCCAAAATCTGATGGAAGCCGGCCTGCGCGGACCCGGTCCTGTGGCGATCTTCTACTTTGCACGCTTTGCAACACCAATTCTGTTCTTTGTCGGCGCACTCACTTATGTGACATTGTTCGGGAAGGACATGACGAGCAACAATCGTCTCATTGCCGCAATGGTGGCGTGTGTTGTGGGCTTTTATTTGCCCAATCTGATCGTGAAGAACATCGCGACCAAGCGCCGGGCTTCGATTATGCGCGCCTTCCCTGACGCGCTGGATTTGCTGCTTATTTGCGTTGAATCAGGGATGTCTATTGAGGGTGCATTTCTGCGGGTCGGGCATGAAATCGGGTCGTCCTCGATTGAACTTGCCGAAGAACTGAGCCTAACCAATGCCGAGCTCGCTTATCTGCAAGATCGTCGAGTTGCCTACGAGAATTTGGCAAAACGCACCAACCATCCGGGCGTTAAGGGTGTCGCAACAGCCTTGATCCAAGCCGAGCGATACGGGACGCCCCTTGGTTCTGCCTTGCGCGTGATGGCGAAAGAGAACCGCGAGCTCCGCATGACAGAAGCAGAGAAGAAGGCAGCAGCATTGCCTGCAAAACTAACCGTGCCAATGATCGTATTCTTCTTGCCGGTATTGTTTATCGTGATCCTGACCCCCGCCTATATTCAGTATCAGAATATGAACAACGGTGCTGGTCCAAAAAACGTCACGGGCGCCCCGCCACCTCGCTGATGGCAATGCGCTGGAAGCCTAAGCTAATGCGCGCTTGCGCCAGCTTTGCTGACGTATAGCCGACCACAATAGAGGCATTCGACTTGGCCTTCCTCACCCATTTCGTACCAGACTTTAGGGTGGCCCAAAGCACCGCCACCGCCATCACAAGAGACACGATGATCGTCCACATAAATGGTTTCAACTG
Source organism: Hyphomonadaceae bacterium UKL13-1 (assembly GCA_001602435.1). Classification (GTDB taxonomy): domain Bacteria; phylum Pseudomonadota; class Alphaproteobacteria; order Caulobacterales; family Aquidulcibacteraceae; genus Aquidulcibacter. The sequence goes on along the minus strand of CP012156.1, from coordinate 3,291,374 downwards.
GCTGAGTAGAATTTGACGGAACGGTGACGGACATTAATCTGTTTCTCTCACAGCTGCGTGATTGCTACGGACTGTTTAGCGCCTTAATTAGAACCTTACGGCCCTATCCGTCAACGTGTGCGCCAAGCGAGAAACCATGACCCAATCCTCTTTTGCCATTGAAGCCCGTGGGCTTCAAAAAACCTATGCTGCCAGCGGGAAATCTCCTGAAAAGCAGGCGCTCAAGGGGTTGGATCTAGCTATCCCGAAGGGATCGATTTTCGGCCTCTTAGGCCCCAATGGCGCGGGAAAGTCGACGTTCATCAATATTCTAGCTGGACTGGTGATCAAAACGGCCGGCGAAGTTCGCATCTGGGACATTGATATCGACAAAGACCACCGCGCCGCCAAAGCGGCGATTGGGATTGTGCCGCAAGAGATCAGCTTTGATGCCTTCTTTACCCCTTTTGAGACACTCGAGCTGCAAGCAGGATTCTATGGCGTGCCTGCAAAGGAACGCCGCTCGATGGAATTGCTGGAGGCTGTTGGCCTTGCGGATAAGCGCGACACCTATTCGCGGCAGTTATCAGGCGGCATGAAGCGGCGTTTGCTGATCGCAAAAGCGCTTGTTCATACCCCGCCGGTCGTCATCCTCGACGAACCGACTGCTGGCGTCGATGTCGAGCTTCGGCGGTCTTTGTGGGAATACATTACCATGCTCAATAAGGAGCGTGGCGTGACCGTCGTCTTGACGACGCATTATCTCGAAGAAGCCCAAGAGCTGTGTGATAACATCGCGATCATTGATCAGGGCCAACTGATCGCCTGCGAACCAACACCCACAATTCTAAGACGTCTCGACAAGAAGGCAGTGGTCATTTCGCCCTTGGAGCCTCTGACCGAAGTCCCCGCCGGCTTGGCCAATCTTGAATGCGTGTTGCGGCCCGACGGCGCTTTGGCGATCCACTATCGTCCCAACGAACACAGCGTTGAGGCCTTATTGTCCCAAGCGATGGGTTCTGGCGTGCGGATCAAGGATCTGCGGATCGAAGAACCGAACCTCGAAGACGTGTTCGTGGCGCTTACGACGCCTGCGGGCGGGCGGTAAAGCGCAAGAAGATCGGCGCACAATCTCCTAGTTTCTTGGTCTCATAGCGCGTAGTGATATGGTCCTTGGGCGGCGTACGCCAATCTGTTGCTGTTTCCGCGAGCCATTCAAAGCCGCCGTGTTGGGTGATTTTCGCCAGCGTCCACGCCGCATAATTGGCCCAGTCGGTGGCGAAGCGCAACTCACCGCCGGGCTTCAGTGCCCGATGGGCATCATCGAGAAAAATTTGCTGAATGAGGCGGCGCTTATTGTGCTTGACCTTGTGCCAAGGGTCGGGAAACAAAATCACCAGCTTATCGAGACTGGCAGGCTTTAAAGCCTTTAGAACTGGCCGTGCATCAGAGGCCAATAAACGCACGTTGGTGAGGTTGTGATCTTCGATACCAACCAGGGCCTTGGCGACCCCCTCTTGGAAGGGCTCCGCCCCCAAAAACAAATGATTTAGATGGCGCTCTGCCTGCCCAATCAGATGTTCGCCGCCACCAAAACCAATCTCAAAGATCACCGCCTCTGCCGTTGGCATCCATTGAAGCGGATCCAACGTCTCGGAAGGCTCTGCTGGGATCGACACGCGCGGAAACAGGGTTTCAAACAGCTGCTCTTGCCGCTCAGACAGGGCGCGGCCACGCACACGGCCAAAGGATCGAAGCGGCCCAAAGGGCTTTGGTGCGGAGAAATCAGGGTTGGACATGGGCTGCTTATGCCTGTTTGTCCGCCCTTGGACTAGAGCTGAGCGCGCAGCTCGGGCAGCTTGCGCGCAGATGCTTTAGTCATCGTCGGCCAAGATTTTGATGAGCTCGATCACCTTCTTGCGTTGAGACGCGGATTTCAAGCGGGCATAATCTGCCAAAAGCTCCAGCGCGCCAGGCGCGGCCAAAAGACTTGCAGTCGAGAGTGTCTCGGCTTCACTCTGGGATTCAGAAACACCGGGGCCTAAAGGAATACTCAGACCATCAAAGAAGAACGATGGCTCAACCCCCAGCAGACCACACAATTGGAACAGTCGACTCGCCCCGACGCGATTGAGCCCGCGCTCGTACTTTTGCACCTGTTGAAACGACAAGCCCAGCAGTTCGGCTAAGCGTTCTTGGCTCATGCCTAAATCTTCGCGCCGTTGTTTCAAACGACAGCCAACATAAGCATCAACGGAAGTAGAGCGACGGTGATTGATCATGAAACCTTGCCTTGGTGTCGGCATTATTTCAATGAAGAGTTGATTGTGTCAATGCCGATTATGTCGCCATACCGCCAGCATGCCAAAGCCAAGCATCAAAATACCAAATGCAAGCTCTCCAAACCGGGCATAAAGCGTAGGCCCGACCGTGGCCGGCAGCCGCGCAGTCGCATAACCAGCACCCGCCCGATGTTCAGCCACAGGCCGGCCAAGCCGGTCAACAATCGCCGACCAACCCCCGCTGGCCGAGCGTACGAGAGGCAGGCCAGTCTCGATTGCCCGATAGCGAGCTTGCGCATAATGCTGGTCTGGGCCCAATAAATCGCCGTACCAAGCGTCAATCGACACATTCAAAATCCACGCGGCCTTGCCTGTCGCCTGCTTATTAAAGCTTGGAAACACAATCTCATAGCAGATACGTGGATCGGCCAAAGGTGCTTTGGGAAGACTCAATGTCGTGGGCTCGGGGCCGGGCGACATCTCGCCATCATAAGAAACCAAACTGGCGATGCCCAAGGCTTTAAAGAGCGGACGCAGGGGCAGATACTCGCCAAATGGCACCAAATGATGCTTGTCATAGACCGAGCGGGTCGTGAGGCCGCCCTGCTCGACGTCAAAAACCAAAAGGCTGTTGGTATAGGCTGGCTGCCCGGCCAAAAGGTCCCGTCGGATTGATCCGACCGCCAATGTGCGCGCGCCCAGACGGGCTTGGATCTGATCTTGGACAAATGGCTCTTCCAAGAGAAGGAATGGAAACGCCCCCTCAGGCCAAACAACAATATCGGCCTTTTGCGCCTCCGGCGTTTCTAGCAAGCCCAGATAGGTTTCGACGATCCGCATGGTATTGGCAGGATCCCAGACATCCTTTTGACTAAACCCTGCTTGCCCGGCCGCGATGATCGGGCCCTTGCCCCCCATGGGGCTGACAGGCCCTGCTGATTGCAACTGAAAAGAACCGAAAGCATAGCTTCCGAGCGCCAATAATCCTGCCGCGATCAGGGCAATAGGTCGGCCGCGCCGGTCACCCTTGGCCAGAAGCACCACCGGGGTAGCCAAGGCCCAAAGCGTCAAAAGTGATAGACCATAGGGGCCGATTAAGCTTGCGGTCTGGCTAATGGCTTCACCTGGCTTCCAAATGTAGGCGGGTAGGTTCCAAGGAAGCCCCGTGAACATATGGCTGCGTAAATATTCGCTAACGCCAAAGCAAAAGGCAAAGGTTAGCAACCGTGCAGCACCAGGGCTCCAGAAGGCCATTGCGGCGACTGCCGCTAAGCCCCAATAAACACCCATTGCAGCGGGCAGCGCTGTAACCGCAAACGGCATCAAAGCGGCAAATTTCTCGGCATCTACCAAAAATGCATTGCCGACCCAGAACATGCCAGCGAGAAAATAGCCAAAGCCCCAGGCCCAGCCACGCCAGAAGGCAGAGCGCAGCCGCTTTTTGTTTTGGGATGCGCCATCCAGCAATAGGACTAGACCACAAATAGACACTGCAAAGGCGGGCCAAACATGGAAAGGCGCGTGACCGAGGACCGCTAACGCCCCCAAGAGCATAGCACACCCCCCGGACAGCCAAGCGGGAGTGCCGGGCCCTAAGAAGGCAAGGGGATGACGGATTCCGGCCTCAGCTGGCTTTGATGGGATCGCTTGGCTCTCTGTCACGCAGAGGGTGCCTGCAAACTATCGGTATTGGCCTTTTCCACGGCCTTAGCAGAACGGATGCGCACCCGCTTGATCCGGCGCGGGTCCGCGTCAATCACTTCAAAATCATAGCCGGTTGGGTGATGGAGAATTTCACCCCGCGGTGGGACGCGGCCCGCCAACGCAAATACCAAACCGCCGAGCGTATCAATATCATCTTCCATATCTTCCAGCGTCAGATCGACGCCAGCACGCTCGGAAAAGTCATCCAATTCTACCCTTGCATCGGCCTCCCAGACGCCATTGCCGGTATCGACGATTAGATCTTGATCGAGATCATCATGCTCGTCATCAATGTCGCCGATAATCTCTTCGACAAGGTCTTCAATCGTCACAAGACCATCGGTGCCGCCATATTCGTCAATCACCAAAGCCATGTGGCACCGCTTCGCACGCATTTGCAGCAGCAAGTTCGGTAGCTTCATGGAAATGGGCACATAGAGCAAATCACGCTTGAGCCGCCCCAATACGAGATCATCCAGATTGGCTTTAGTCTCGCCTTGCTCGTCCGGGATCAACAGCGACAAAATGTCCTTCACATGGATAAAGCCGAGCGGGGTATCGAGATTTTCAGCATACACTGGCATGCGCGAATGCTGATGCTCTTCAAACATGCGGGCTACTTCGCCAAGCGGCATTTCAATGTCGACCGCCGTGATGTCGGCACGTGGCACCATCACATCGCGGACCGACAAACGGTCAAAGCTCGCAGCTTTGACGATCATATCTTTCTGATTGCGCTCGATGGTTTCGCCAGATTGCTCTCGCTCACGTAGAAGCTCCGCGGGGTCTAGGCCCGCATAATCATTTTGGCGACGCAATTTCTGCGTCCACCGCTTCCAAAAGCTAGTTTTCTTGGCTGAGTTACTACTGGATGGGTCGTCAGTCATGGGTGTGATAAGGATCAGCAATGCCGAGGCTTGCCAATATCTCTCTCTCTAAGCCTTCCATCTCCGCCGCATCATCATCGGCTTCATGATCATATCCTAAAAGATGTAATAGCCCATGCACAAGTAAATGGGTAGCGTGATCTTTAAGATTTTTGCCCTGTTCTTGTGCCTCTCGGGCGCACGTTTCATAAGCGAGGGCGACATCGCCCAATGTCTTCTCTAGCGCGTGCACCGTTTCAGGTGCCGGAAAAGACAGAACATTTGTTGGCTGATCCTTGTGCCGCCACTGGGCATTCAAGCCTTGAACAACCGCGTCGCTGGTCAAGAGCAACGCAAAGCTGTCCCCAGCTGGTTCAAAGTAACGTGAGACGACTTTCACGATTTTGTCGATTTCTGCGTCGGAATCAGGACCAAACACCCCATGCCAGCCTTCGCTTTCAATCTGGACATCAACATCAAACGAAGCAGATTCCTCAGTCATCACAGGCTCTGGCGTTACGGGTGGCGGAACGGGTGCGGGTGTCATGTCTGCAACTTCGCGCTCATACGCCGAGACGATCCGGCCGACGAGTGGGTGGCGGACCACATCTTCAGCCGTAAAATGCACGATCTTCATGCCTTCAACGCGCCGCAAGATACGTAAGGCATGAGGTAGCCCAGAATCGCTTGAGCGCGGCAAATCGATTTGGCTTGGGTCGCCATTCACGACCATGCGCGAGCCTTCACCCAAACGAGTCAGGAGCATTTTCATCTGCATGCGCGTTGTGTTTTGCGCTTCATCGACGATTACAAATGCGTCGGACAAGGTCCGCCCGCGCATAAAGGCTAAAGGCGCAACTTCAATTTCACCGGCAGCCTTGCGGCGCTCCAACTGGGCGGCACCGAGTAGTGTCTTAAAGGCATCCCAGATGGGCTGAAGATAGGGGTCAACCTTCTCTTCAAGGTCGCCAGGCAGAAACCCTAAACGCTCGCCTGCTTCTACCGCAGGTCGGGTGACGACAACACGCGAAACCCGTCCCTCCAGCAGCATGGAGACCGCGACAGCCACCGCCAGAAATGTCTTACCGGTGCCGGCAGGACCCACGCCAAAAACCAAGTCGAACTCACCGCCCATCAAAGCGTCGAGATAGACGGACTGCGTCGGGGTTCTGGGCTTTATGTCGGCGCGGCGACCCGGCAAAGCTAAGGCCCCACTGCGCGCCCGTGACCCGGCGCGTACGAAGGTGATGGCAGAGCGGACCTCAGGCAACCCCAAAGCCATTCCTGCTTCGGCTTTTTCGATCAAAGCCTGTAAGGCCTCGCGTGCCTGATTGACAGACACCGGATCGTCGCCATGGACAAGAATATCACCACCTTGGGCCGTCACATCAACGCCAAACGCATCTTCCACCAAGGTTAGATTGCGATGCGCAGGGCCAGCCACCAAGGGCACTAAGCTTGGATTGGTGAGGGCGACGCGGCCCTCTTCGGATTTGCGGCGACGCGTCACGAAGCGGTCACCAATTCCCCAGTTAGGGAATTCGGCATCGTACCAATGATGCGCACGCTGTGAAGTTGGCCGATCAATTCCGCTGGCCCCGCCACATGCACAGATTGCAACCAAGGACTCCGGCCCAAAATTTGCCCTTCGTTGCGGCCCTTGCCCGTAAAGAGCACGTCAAACGTCTCACCAACTTTGGCGGCATTGAAGGCGCGCTGTTGCTCTAGGATCAGAGCCTGTAGGCGCTGCAACCGGTCGTCGGCCACTTCAGAAGCGACTTGGCCAAACATTTCCGAGGCCGGTGTGCCGGGGCGCTTGGAATATTTGAAGCTATAGGCACCCGCATAGCCAACAGCGCGGACCAATTCCATCGTATCTTCAAAGTCTTGCTCGGTCTCACCGGGGAAGCCCACAATGAAATCAGAGGCCAAGGCGATATCCGGGCGGGCCTGACGCACCTTAGCGATGCTGTCGAGATAGCTTTCTACACTATGCTTGCGGTTCATAGCTTTGAGGATTTTGTTGGAGCCAGACTGCACGGGCAAGTGCAGATAGGGCATCAATTCCTTCACCTCGCCATGCGCCTCGATCAGATCATCACTCATGTCACACGGGTGGGAAGTCGTATAGCGGATGCGCTCAATCCCGCCGATTTTGGCCAAATGGCGCACCAATTGCGCCAAAGACCACGTTTCAGAACCAGCCAATGCTGGGCCTTGGCCATGATAGGCGTTGACGTTTTGGCCTAGAAGCGTGATCTCGCGCACACCTTGCTGGGCAAGGCCACGGGCTTCTAGAATGATCGGATCCACTGGCCGAGAATATTCTGCGCCACGTGTGTAAGGCACCACACAGAAGGTGCAGAATTTATCGCAGCCCTCTTGGACGGACAAAAAGGCGGATGGGCCGTCTGGCGCACGCAAGGTTGGCAGGGCGTCAAACTTCTCAACCGCTTCAAAGCTCGTTTCTAGGCGTTCGCCACTGGCACGGGCCGCGCGCGCGATGAGTTCGGGCAGCTTGTGATAGGCTTGCGGGCCAACCACCAAATCCACAGCAGGGGCGCGGCGCATGATTTCTTCGCCCTCCGCTTGGGCCACACAGCCGGCGATGGCGATCGTCATCTTGTCGCCGTTAAGCGCCATCGTGTCCTTGTGCGCCTTCAAGCGACCGATTTCGGAATAGACTTTTTCAGTCGCCTTCTCGCGAATGTGGCACGTATTGAGCACAACAAGGTTCGCGCGATCAGGCTTATCAACCGGGCTATAGCCCAATGGCCGCAAGACATCTGCCATGCGTTCGCTGTCATAGACATTCATCTGACAGCCATACGTCTGAATAAACAGGGTCTTACCAGGTACGGCGTCGCCCGTTTTCACAGGTGTCGGGCGATCCATCAGATCGTCTTTGTGGGATGTTGCGGCGTCTTCATGCATGAAGCCAGCCTAAAACGCCAAACGCGGCAAATACGCAAGAGCATTCAAGCAACACTATGCCCGCGAAACCAGATGATCTCAGACTGTGAAGGCCACCGCATCGCCCGGCTTTGCGTGGACCAACAAGTCACGCAGGTCGACTTCGGCCAAAGCAACACAGCCTTCAGTGGGGCGATAATCTTCCGACGCGCAATGCATGAAGATGGCTGACCCCATCGCGGGCACAACGGGATCATCATTATGACCAAGGACGACAATGATGTTGTAGAGCCCATCCTCGCGCCACAAATGTTCGGCACTCGCTGGATACGGATGGGTGACGGGTTGATTGTAGTTTGGATCATCGGACGCGTCGCACCAGCCATCTTGGGGCTGAATCGGTGTTGCCTCAAACCCAGAGACGGGCTTTGGCCCACGATCTTCCCGCCACAATATGCTTCGGATTGGCCAAACCCCCAAAGGGCTGGCCCCGTCGCCTTCGCGCTTATCAGCCGCCGTCTTCGCCCCGCCCTTACCAATGGAACAACGGACTTTGGTTTGTCCGTAGGTTAGCCAACCCGATGTTGATGCTGCAAAAACCTGCATAAAATCCCCCAGATCAAGACTCTGTGATGCCGCACCCTCTTGTATCACGCAATAGGGTGCAACCATGTAGGGTCCATGTCACGCAAGCGCACCCTTCTTCTGGTCGATGACGACCATGATCTCCGTACCACCTTGGCCGAGCAATTCGAGCTGACGGGGGAATTTGACACCGTAATGGCCCAAGATGCCGCCAGCGGCGTCGCCGCAGCCCGCACCAAAGGTCCTGACCTCGTCCTGTTGGATATTGATCTACCTGATCTCGACGGTCGCGAAGCCTGTAAGGCGATCCGCACAGGCGGATTTGCTGGCCCGATCATCATGCTGACTGGTCAATCCACAGATTCCGATACGGTCTTGGGTCTCGATGCCGGGGCAAACGATTATGTCACCAAGCCGTTCCGCTTCGCCGTCTTGCTGGCGCGCGTTCGTGCCCATTTGCGCAGCCACGATCAAACTGATGTTGCGACGCTGAAGATCGGGCCCTATGACTTTAAGCCCGCCAACCGCACGCTGACCGACGCCAGCGGCAAACGTATCCGTCTGACCGATAAGGAAGCGGCAATTCTGCGCTACCTCTATCGTTCCGGCGCGAAGGCTGTGCCGCGCGACGAATTGTTGCGCGAAGTCTGGGGCTATAATGCTGCGGTCACGACCCACACGCTGGAAACCCACATTTACCGTCTTCGCCAAAAGATCGAGCCGGTCTCTAGCCGCAATGGCTTGTTGATTACCGAAGGTGGCGGCTATCGCCTAGAGCCATAAGGCTAAAGGCTAGAGGCTAACGCCACTCATCGCGGCCACCTTTGCGTTGCCGCGTCAGATTCATATGATACTGGAAGCGTTCGGGGCGGTAAAAGCCCTGAACAACTTCAATCGGTGCCGATTGGGAATCCTTCATCACACGCACGATTTTGAGGAGCGGCGAGCCAGTTGCGATCTTCAGCGCTTGCGCGGTCGCAGGCTCTGCGCTGCAGGCTGTGATCCATTGTTCGGCTGAAACGGCAACAAAGCCTGCCCGCTCTAACAAGTCGAGCATCGGCGTGTGGCCGAGCGAGTCCGGGTCAAAAGTCGCGGCAATATCAATCGGCAAATGGGTGACGATGTAAGAGAAGGGCTCGCCCTCCAACTTACGGATCCGCTCGGCCCGCTGGACAGGAACGCCGCTGGGCAGGCCTAAAAGTTCAGCAATCTCTGCGGTGGCAGCGACTTGCGCGACATTAATCAGCTCAACTTCCGTGGAAAGGCCCATCACTTTGAGGGCTTCCATGAGATTATCAAAGCTGCCCTTCACCACGGGCACGGTCGCATTATAGGTCACCACTGTCCCGCGACCACGATGGCGAGAGACCATCCCAGCAGACGCCAATTCATTCAGTGCCCGTTTCACCGTGATGCGGGAAACATTGAACACATGCGTCAGATCCTGCTCGCCGGGAAGAACTGCACCCAGAGGAAAAGCGCCGGAACGTATTCGCTCACGCAAGACCAAGAACAATTGGTGATACAAGGGCGTTGGCAGCCTTGCATCGACCATGGTGGCCTTTAACTCTGAACTTGGTTCATGGGATGTGGGCAAGGTCGTGTCCATCAAGAAAAGCCAGTCTGCCAACTGAAGATAAAAAGACCTCGTTTTGGCAGCCTACTGTAGTAAAGTTGGTTTCACCCACCGTTGGCACGCTCTCGAACAGAGTCAAGACTCTCCCAGATCTTACCGCCCGGATAAAGTCCGATAGACATGGTCATGTCATGTACTTCGATGGAGGCAAACATCTCACACGTAAAATACGGATCGCCGCGCATAATCGCCCAGGCCGCCTCTTCATTATCGGCGCAGACGATCAAGCAAGATCCGTGAATCTTTGCACTGCCAGGTGCCTTCAGCGGCCCCGCCGTCACATAAGACTGCCAATGGGCTTCTACATGGGCCAGGTGGCCAGCCAAATGTTCGAGGCGCATCTCCGGAGCGGTCGGCCCGTCTTTGCAGACAAACAAAAACGTGGGTTGGCTCTGTCTCGGTACGGTCGGTGGATTGGACACGTGGGCCTCCCTGATCATGGTTTGAGCCACTTTAGGGGTGAGTCATTGCCTTGCCAATGTCGAAACGTTATTTGATATAAAGATAGATCATTTCTAAAAGTAGGATGCACCTGCGCGCATGTCTGAAGCTTCCAGACCCCAAACGGTGAGTTCAGGTCAAACACTGGCCCAGAAACTGCTGGCGCGGGCATCGGGTAGCGACTTTGTAGCACCGGGCGACATCGTTGTGGTGCAAGTCGACCTTGCGATGGCGCATGATTCAAGTGGGCCCCGGCGCTGGAAACCGCATTTAGAGGCGCTGGGCGCAAGCCTATGGGACCCGTCGCGGGTGGTCATTGTCTCTGATCATTATGTGCCCGCTGTCGATGCGGAAAGCGCTGCGATCCTGAAACTCACGAGGGACTTTGCTCAAGAGCAAAAGATCGGCCACTTCTTTGATATGGAAGGCATTTGCCACGCCATTCTGCCTCAAAAGGGCTTACTCCGCCCTGGCATTTTCGTGGCGGGTGGCGACAGCCACACCCCACATGCGGGCGCCTTTGGATGCTATGCTGCGGGGTTTGGTGCCACAGATATGTTGGGCATTGTGGTCACCGGGCAAACTTGGACCATCGTCCCCGAAACCATACGCGTGGAATTGACCGGTAGCTTTAAACGCTATGTTTCGGCGAAGGATGTCATGCTGCTTCTGTGCCGCGAATTAGGCATGGATAATGCTTTCAAGGCTATCGAATATGGTGGACCCGGTGTGGCTGCGATGTCGATGGAAGAGCGTATGGTGCTATCCAATATGGCCGCAGAACTCGGTGGTGAAGTCGGCCTGATCGCTGCAGACGAGGTGACATTAGCTCATATTTCCGCCCATGGCGGCAAGGTTTCGGCGGTTGATTTGGCTTGGCAGCCCGATCCTGATGCCGCTTATGAGCGCATTGTGACGATCAATCTCTCAGAGCTAGAGCCGCAAATCGCTATTCCCCATTCACCGGCAAATAGCTTCCCAATTGGTCATGCGACTGGTGCCCCAATCGATCAGGCCTATATCGGGGCTTGCGTTGGCGCGAAGCTCGAAGATTTGCACATGGCCGCCCAGATCCTCAGGGGGCAGCGCGTCGCCCAAGGGGTGCGTCTACTCGTCGCGCCAGCCAGTTCGCAGGTCACAGCCGATGCCGCAGCAGATGGCACTCTGTCGGTATTATTAGCTGCTGGAGCAACCCTATTGCCGTCGGGTTGTGGCGCGTGCGCGGGCATGGGGGCGGGCCTTCTGGCGGCAGGCGAAACCTGTATCTCCACCACCAATCGCAATTTCAAAGGCAGGATGGGTCATTCTGAGGCCTTCGTTTATCTGGGTTCGCCCTATACGGTTGCCGCCAGTGCGATCGCTGGCTGCATAAGTAATCCCCGAGTTCACGCAGCCGATTTGGCAGGTTTAGCATGACAGAAGCCGCAGGATTTGGCCGTGCCTTTATCTTTGGCGACAATATTGACACCGACCTTCTGGCACCGGGTCATCTTATGAAGCTTTCTCCGGAAGAATTGGCTCAGCACTGCCTTGAAGCCATCGCCCCAGATTTTGCAAAAGCCGTTCAGCCTGGCGACTTTGTTGTCGCAGGCAAGAATTTCGGTCTCGGCTCCTCGCGAGAGCAAGCGGCAGTTAGTTTGCGTCAATTGGGTGTTGGTGCCGTGATTGCACCCAGCTTTGCGCGCATTTTCTACCGCAATGCCCTGAACTTGGGCCTTCCAGCCTTATTTTGTGAAGATGCTCATCGGATTGCTGAAGGCGACCAGTTGATGGTCGACCCAGTCTTGGGCAAGATCACGAACAAGACACGTGGTGAGATTTTATCATGTAAGCCTATACCAGACCATTTGATGGCCATGGTGCGGGCCGGGGGCCTGATCGCCCATCTACACGCAAGACGCGGCACATAGGGATCGAGCATGACACAATTTTCTTTGCACGAGCGGCTCGGCCAAAGCAAAGCCCTATTGGCCCCAGGGGCCTATGACGCCTTAAGCGCGCTTTTGGTGGAACAGGCAGGCTTTGAAGCCATTTATATGTCGGGCGCGTCGATTTCTTATACGCAATTGGGTCGGCCAGATATTGGGTTGGTGTCAGCTACCCAAGTTGCCGACATCATTGGCCGCGTGCGCGATCGCGTGCAGATTCCGCTGATCGTCGATGCGGATACTGGCTTTGGCAATGCCTTGAATGTCCAACATACCGTGCGTTTGTTTGAGCGGATGGGGGCCAATGCCTTGCAATTGGAAGATCAAACAGCGCCCAAACGCTGTGGCCATTTAGCTGGCAAGGAATTGGTCGCCGCCAATGAAATGGTCGGCAAAATCAAGGCCGCAGTCGATGCCCGCACCTCGGAGCAGACCCTGGTCATCGCCCGCACGGATGCCATTGCCGTTGAGGGATTTGAGCCCGCTCTTGCACGGGCAGAGCTTTATCGTCAGGCGGGTGCGGACATCCTATTTGTCGAAGCGCCACAGGCGATTGATCAGATGCAGGCGATTTGCCAGGCCTTCCCCAACACACCTCTGTTGGCCAATATGGTTGAGGGCGGCAAAACACCGCTACTTACATGCGACCAATTATCTGACATGGGATATCGTTTGGTGATTGCGCCTGGTTCAATGGTGCGGGTTCATGCTTTTATCGCACAGCAATTTTTGCAATCCCTAAATGCCAATGGCACGACCGCTCTCTTCCGAGATCGAATGTTAGACTTCAAACAAATCAATGACTTGTTGGGTTTGCCGGACTTAATGGACCAGGGCGCGCATTACGAAATGCGGGGCCAAGAGGCGGCGGAATAAAAGCGCACGTCTGTAAGGAAATTTTCACTGCGCTTCGTTACACTTTTGTCTCTATGTTGCCAGATTCTAGGTGCATATGGACGGCATGGTGATTAGGGACGGTCTCGTAAGTGAAAGGCATCTGGGTTCAGGTGTTTGCGCTCAACCTTTGTTGAGCTGGCTCTCGTGTGCCTTTATGGCGTTGGGGTTGATGTTCGGCGGATCGGCCACTGCACAAACGCAAAAGCGCGCCAGCGACCTTACCCTAAACGACATATTTTCCAGCCCCAATGCAGCTGCCGCGCAAGCAGTCTCTTTCAGTGCTGGACCAAACAACATCCGCTTTGTGCTCGACCGGTCCCAGCCCCGCGTCGTCTTGTTGCGATTTGACGGCGATCCAGAGGTTTGGGCCCTAACCTCGCAATGGGGCCCACGTGGCGATGAATTTCTGCGCAATGATATTGGCGAAGTCATCATTCGAATTACGACTTTAGGCGGGGTAACAATTTACGGGCCACTCGGCACCAATGGCGGCCTTGCATCCAGCGAAGGCAAAGCCAAAACCTTATCGGCACCTGCTCGGAGCGAGGGCACGTTACAAGCGACGCTCGAAAAAGCGCTGCGGTGGTTTGATAAATTCTCTAGCCGGAGCATAAGGGTGGAAGCCTCGGGCGCATTGCCGCCTGCCCTCGTCTACGAAGCGCTCGAACGCGCCGCGCAAGGCATGTCGCGCGCCCCACGCGGCTATTTTGGTCGGCCAGAGCGCCGGGTGAAACTTATTCGCGTCCAGCGTAGCTTTGATCGTCCAAGTGTACGGTGGCAATCAGGCATTCTGACAATTGGTGTTGTTCCGGGTTCCGGCTACGCGGGAAGGCCCTCGAGCGCTGCCGTGTTGCTGGCTTTGACTAAGGGCAATTAGTCGCAGGACAGCCTCAGGCGATTGCCGGAACCCTGCGCCCGGCATATATCAGCCTTATGACCCTAGAACCGCTCAATATCGCAATTTTCGTGGCTATGGCCGTGGTCCTCACCGTCCTCGTTGCCGGTATCGCAAATCTGGCCATCACGGGCGATAAGGCACGCTCTCGCTCTAACCAATTGATGCGGCTACGGGTTTTGGTTCAATTTATAGCGGTTATCCTCTTGATGATCGGCTTCTGGCTTAAATCGCGGGCGGGATGACCAAAAGAAGTTTTGCTGACAAAGTCGCCCTAGTCACTGGGGGAGGTGGCCAGTTTGGCCGCGTGATGTGCCAAGCCCTTGCGCAACGTGGCTGTAAGCTGATTGTCGGCGACCTTGATCTGACGGCGGCGCGCGATACAGCAGCCCGAACAGCAGGATTAGCTTTAGGCTTAGATGTGACCGATCCTGCGATGTGGGCTAATGCAACATCTTCAGCTCGCGACCTCTTTGGTCCAATCGACTTTGTTTTCCATTGCGCCCAACATCGCGCTGAGAGCGCCGATGCGGATGGTTTAGCGCGTCTGTGGGCTACGCAATTGTCATCGTTGGAAATCGCCCAACGGATTTGCGGGCCGGATATGGCCGCGACACGTGGGGTTCATGTGCTCTTCGTATCTGCCGCTGCTTGGCAGCCTGACCCGATGCGTCCACTCTGGTCTGCCGCTGAAGCAGCGAAACGGAACTGGCATAAGGCCAATCAGATTGCAGCTACCAAAGTTGAAAGCGCACTGATCGCTTATGACGTGCCGCCCCGACCTTCGCGTAAGACGGCAGATGACGAAATCGCGGCGGCATGTTTGTGGACTTTGTCCCGCGGCGAAAAGCAGGCCTTTGTTCCCGGCGGCTTTGGCGTGGCTGGCTTTTGCCGGAAAGCAGCGCAATAGGTTGTGTTTGGTTAGGCTGGCATACCCGGGCAGCGGAGGTACTTCTCTGCTGTCGCACCATCCCAAGAAATGTCAGCAGTTTGATCGCCAGTTTGCTCGATGATCAAGCTGAACGAGACACCAACACCGTTTTGACCTTTGACTTCATAGCCTTTTTCGGTCGGCTCGACGGCCAATATCTTGTGACGCTCAATGCCAGATGGCCGAATGCTATCCAGCCAAAGGCCGGTCTCTTCATCCATCAAAACATAGCCTTGATTCATCCTTTGGGGATTGCAGGCGATTGGGCCAGCGTCGCCCGGTTGGCCCATGAAGGCCGCATTGGTATCTTTGCCAGCAAACAGAAACTCTCGGTCATCCGCTGAGATTTTACCAAGCGGATCAGCTGGCGCGCAGGCCGTTGCAATCATGCCTGCCGCCAAGATATTTCGGATCAGAGTATAGCGCATGGCCAGACCCCCTTTAAGAACGCGGCTGGCACCATCCAACCGCGCTCCAAGTCCATCACAGAGCAGTTAATCTTATGTGTTCATACTCTGGAAAAAGTCATCATTATTTTTGGTCTGCTTGAGCTTATCGAGCAAGAATTCCATCGCATCCATGGTACCCATAGGGTTGAGGATACGTCGCAGCATGTACATTTTCGGCAGATGCTCTTTTGGAACCAAAAGCTCTTCCTTCCGAGTACCCGACTTAATGATGTCGATGGCTGGGAAGACGCGCTTGTCAGATACCTTGCGGTCCAGAATGATTTCGGAGTTACCCGTGCCTTTGAACTCTTCGAAGATGACTTCATCCATGCGCGAGCCGGTTTCAATCAACGCCGTCGCGATAATGGTCAGCGAGCCGCCTTCTTCCAGATTACGGGCAGCACCGAAGAACCGCTTCGGGCGCTGAAGGGCGTTTGCATCCACACCACCGGTCAGAACCTTACCCGAGGACGGCACAACCGTGTTGTAGGCGCGGCCTAGACGCGTAATCGAGTCAAGCAGGATGACGACGTCACGGCCATGCTCGGCCAAGCGCTTGGCCTTCTCGATCACCATTTCAGCGACTTGCACGTGGCGCGTTGCTGGCTCGTCGAAGGTTGAGGATACGACTTCGCCCTTTACCGAGCGCTTCATATCGGTGACTTCTTCAGGCCGTTCGTCGATCAACAATACAATCAGATAAACTTCTGGGTGATTGATCTCGATCGACTTGGCGACGTTCTGCAGAATGACTGTTTTACCGGTGCGTGGCGGTGCCACGATCAAGGCGCGCTGGCCTTTACCGATTGGCGCAACAATATCGATGACGCGGCCCGTCCGGTCCTTCCGCGTTGGATCTTGGATTTCCAGATGTAAGCGCTCGTCTGGATAGAGCGGGGTCAAGTTGTCGAAATTGACCTTATGGCGGGCCTGCTCTGGATCCGTGAAGTTGATCGTATCAACTTTGGAGAGAGCAAAATAGCGCTCGCCGTCTTTAGGCGCTTTGACGGGGCCTTCGACCGTGTCACCGGTCCGTAAGCCGTGACGACGGATTTGCTGGGGGGAGACATAAATGTCGTCTGGGCCGGAGAGATAGTTAGATTCCGGCGAACGCAAGAAGCCGAAGCCGTCTGGCAACACTTCCAACACGCCGCCGCCGCCAATTTCAGAGCCACGTTCGGCTTGCGCCTTCAAAATAGCAAACAAAAGATCTTGGGTGCGCAAGTTAGATGCGCCATCAATTTCCAGGGATTCTGCCAGTACCACCAATTCAGTGGGGGTACGGGTCTTTAATTCTTGTAGGGTGGACCGGCGAGGTGGCGCGTCGATCGACAATTCCTCTGACATGTCAGGGCCTCAAAATATCTTTGGTGAAAGCCGTCTTTGCAAGGACTGCAGCGGCTGTAAGGAGGTGCCAGACCGTGTGACGGCCTCAGCAACTGGAGTTCACATGACGATTATCGCAGGCGCGGTCAAGGTGTGTGTTCAAGAAAAAGGCTCAAGGACAACCATAAAGACAGCAACAATCATCAAAACAAAGGGCAGCTCGTTCAGGAAACGGAAGGCCACATGGTTCAAGGGGCGTTCGCCACGCTCAAAGGCTTTGCGCCACCGCATGTATAAATGATCGACGGCGGTAATTGTTGTCACCATAGCCAATTTGATCTGCATCCAGGGATGAGCCAATAAATCCCAACCGCCCCGCCCGATCAGCAAGCTTAGCCCCAATATCCACACAACAATCATAGCCGGAACCATGATGCCGCGATGCAGGCGGCGTTCCATGATGATCAATTGCTGATCCAACTCGCCACCAAGCGGGGCCATGGAATGATAGACAAAAAGGCGCGGCAGATACATCAGGCCGGCCATCCACGCGATCACCGCGATCAAATGAAGTGCCCGAAAGACTTCATAATGGCTGGCGATCCATGAACTCATGCGGCGCATCCACCAAACTCTGCCCGCGGGCAGGACGGACATGCCACGACGCACCCTGTCGTACGCGCCGCGAGGATGGAGTCAGAACCTTCGAGCAGGTCCGTTGTCAGACGTGCAAGTTCATCGATGAATTTCGCGCGCGTACCAAGGGCTGGCGCACGCAAATAAAGCGGCACACCGACCTCATGGGCGACCTCATAATATTCCTCGTCCAGCTCAACCAAAGTCTCAATATGCTCTGAGACAAAGGCGATTGGCACCACGATGACGGGAATCTTGTCCGCGCCTGCACGTTCAATCTCGGTTTCGGTTGCGGGACCAATCCATTTTACCGGGCCGACGCGGGATTGATAACAAATCGCATGCTCAAAATTGTCGGGGAGTAGCGGACGCAAAGCGGCCACGGTCTCTTCGACCTGCTTTTGGTACGGGTCGCCATCATGAATGATTTTCTCAGGCAAGCCGTGAGCTGACCACAAAACCCGAACGCGCTCTGGTGAACCACCAGCGTGCCAAGTCTCCATCACCGCTTCGGCGTGCGCTTCAATAAAGCCAGGTGCATCGGGATAGCAGCAAATCAGTTTGGCTGGACCGCCACCGGCTTTTTTCCAAGCCAGTAACGACGAATCCGTCGTCGTGGTCGAAAACTGGGGATAGAGCGGTAAAAGCACGGTCTCGTCAGGGTTGAAAGCGCGAACCTGGGCAATCGCATCTTTTACAAACGGTTTCCAATAGCGCATGGCTAGGAAGGTTTTCACTTCCGCATTTTCATAGCCTGGACGCGCTTTCACGGCTTTTTCGAGCGCCTCGGCTTGGGCGAGAGTTTCCGGTACCAAAGGCGAACCACCGCCCATTTTAGCATAATTGGCCCGTGCCGATTTAGCCCGCAGCGTTGAAATCAATCTGGCCAGCATCCAGCGAACTGGTGCCGGTACACGAATGATTGCGGGATCAGAAAACAAATTCTTCAAAAAAGGGCGCACAGAGTCCGGCCCGTCCGGACCCCCTAAATTGAACAGCACGATCGCTATTTTCTGTCCCATAGATATTTTGATTACCTTTTGTTTGACCCGCAGACGTCTATTTAGGTCAAACCCTTCACGCGCCGCATCACATATTCGACATTGGCGATCGGCGT
Organism: Hyphomonadaceae bacterium UKL13-1; assembly: GCA_001602435.1. GTDB lineage: Bacteria > Pseudomonadota > Alphaproteobacteria > Caulobacterales > Aquidulcibacteraceae > Aquidulcibacter. The sequence goes on along the minus strand of CP012156.1, from coordinate 3,272,789 downwards.
TGCAGGCACGACGCCATGTCCAAGGTTAAAGATATGTGGTCCCGTAGCCGCTGCGGCAAGAATAGCATCCACAGCTTGCTCAAGCGCGGCACCACCAGCCACCAAGGCCATGGGATCAAGATTGCCCTGCAAACAGACTTTTGCGCCCAATGCAGCTCGCGCTGCACCGAGGTCTGCTGCGATATCAAGGCCGACGCCTTGTACCGAGGTTTCGCGATGGAATTGGCCAACCCGGTGACCCGCCCCACGTGGGAAGCCGATGATCGGAACATCTGGATAGACAGCGCGAACCACATCAACGGCCCGTTTGATCGGCTTAGTCACCAAACGCGCAAACAAATGGCCCGGAATATCTTCAGCCCAGGATTCAAAAATCTGCAGCGCATTGGCGCCAGCTTTCACTTGCGCAATCAAATGTTGGCCCACAGCGTCAGCTAAAATGGCCAAAAGATCGTCGACCAATTCCGGGTTCTGATACGCAAAGGCACGCGCAAGATCACGCTCGCCACCCCGTCCTTGAATCATATAGGTCGCCAAGGTCCAGGGAGCGCCAGCAAAGCCAATCAAAGCACGATCGGCATCCATCGCAGCACGTACCCGCTCCAAGGCCTCATAGACCGGTGCTAGGCGTGTTTCGAGACGCGACATATCCAGCTTCGCAATATCCTCCGCGCCTTCGAGAGGGGTTAGAAGTGGGCCTTCGCCTTCGGCAAAACGCACATCGCGACCTAAGGCATGGGGAACCACGAGAATGTCGGAGAAAATGATTGCTGCATCGACTGGATAACGCCGAACAGGTTGTAAGGTGGCCTCAGCTGCCGCTGCTGGTGCATAGCAAAAATCAAGAAAGCTTTTGTTCTGAGCACGCAGTTCACGATACTCTGGCAAATGTCGGCCCGCTTGGCGCATCAGCCAGATTGGAGGATGGGCTTGTTGCTCACCTAGGAGGGTGCGAACCAATGCACTGTTTTGACCCTTTGCTCCCTCACCCATGGCGGGCTCCCCTTCCCTTATAAGATTTAGATTCTTGAATCAGTAAACAGTAGTACGGTGGATAGACTGACCCTTGGAAGTCACCTGCATGACATAAATGGATTTCTCAAGCGGTTTATCAGCTTTTGCCCCTGTTTTCTCCACAGGGTGGAGAGCGCGAAAAGCTCTGAAAATCATGCGATTGCTGGGGGTGCTGCTGCATAAGTACCCACATTGGGGACGCTTATTTCAACATCTTACCAGCCCTGTGGATGTTCGAGAAAAGTTCCGCAGGCTTTTTGGGCTAGTTCTACACAAGCGGCGATTTGTCTCACATATTCATACAAAATTAACCGCGTTTCTTAGAGATTCATTAAGTCCTTTTAACAAGTTATTAACAGCCATACCGGGATAGCTGGGTCAGACGATCCGTACGTTTTTGGTCAGACCTAAAGAAGTTTGGCCCGATCATGCACGAAGACCTTGATCCGGAATGGTTCGTCGGTCACACCTTGCTCATGCGCATCTCCACTTTCCTAAACGTTCATTTGGTGTCTGATTCCACCGGCGAGACACTCAATGCGGTATTGCGGGCTGTCGCGCCCTTGTTTGAAGGTGTGACGCCTTTAGAGCATTCCTATTATTTGGTGCGCTCCCGCCGCCAATTAGACCGCGTTTTGGCGGAGATTGAGTCATTCCCAGGGGTAGTCCTTTTTACCATCGCCGCGCATGATTTGCGCGATGTCTTGGTAGATCATTGTAAGCGCTTGGGCATCCCGGCCCTACCGCTCCTCGATCAAGTTCTCACCATGTGGGAACATCATCTGAAAATGCGTGCCGGCGAAAAGACTGGCTCTAAGCAGGCATTGGATGAGAATTATTTCCGCCGGATTGATGCGCTAAACTACACAATGGCCCATGACGACGGCCAAATGGTGCATGAATTCAATCAAGCCGAAGTGGTTCTGGTGGGCGTCAGTCGGACATCCAAGACACCAACCTCGATTTATTTGGCCAATCGAGGCATTCGAACTGGAAATTTTCCGTTAGTGCCAAAAGCACCTATCCCGCAGGCGCTGTTAGAGCTCAACAAGCCCCTGGTCGTGGGGTTACGCGTTTCCCCCGATCGGTTGATCGCCATTCGCCGAAATCGCCTGTTATCGCTCAATGCAGATGCAACCAGCGAATATGTCGATGAAGACGCGGTGCGCGAAGAGATTACGGACGCTAACCGATTGTTTGAACGCCAGAATTGGCCAGTTATTGATGTAACCCGGCGATCCATTGAAGAAACGTCCGCCGCCATCTTGAACCTACTTGCTGACCGGAATGCGAAATAGACATGCTAACGCTTGCTTCTACCAGTGCAATCCGTCGCCATCTTTTGACTCAAGCAGGTGTTGCGTTTGAAGCCGTCGGGTCTGGCGTCGATGAGGATGCGGTCAAGGACGCCATGCGTGCCGAAGGGGCCAGTCCGCGCAATCAGGCTGATAAGCTGGCCGAACTCAAAGCCTTGAAAGTGTCCCAGAGGCGGCCTGGCTTTGTGCTGGGGTGCGATCAAATCTTGTCGTTTGAAGGCCATTCCTTTGATAAGGCTGAGACTTTAGACGAAGCATTTGAACGCCTCAGCAAATTGCGCGGAAAAACGCATAGTCTTGAATGTGCAGCGGTTATTGCAAAAGATGGTCAAGCCGTATGGCGCTTGGTGACAAGCCCGAAGCTGACTATGCGCGACTTCTCCGACGACTTCCTGCGGTCCTACTTGAAGCATCATGGACAAGAGGCACTTTCCAGTGTGGGCTGTTATCAGTTTGAGGGGCCGGGCGCGCAATTGTTTGAACGGGTTGAGGGCGACTTCTTCTCGATTTTGGGGCTGCCATTGCTAGAAGTTTTGGCGTTTCTGCGCCTGCATGGCGAGGTCCAGACATGAAAGTCACTGGATCAACCGAGCTTTATGCGGTTTTGGGTAATCCTGTCCGGCATTCCATGTCGCCAGTCTTACAAAATGCGTGGATCCAAGCGCATGGCTTTAAAGCACTTTATGTGGCGCTTCCCGTTGAGCCAGACAATTTTGAGGTTGCGTTGCAAGGCCTCGCCGCAAGCGATGTCTGCGGTTTGAACATCACGACCCCTTTCAAAGAGCGCGCTGCCGCTGCAGCCCTTCGTCAATCGGATCGGGTGAAACTGGTCGGGGCCGCCAATTGTCTAACCCTAGACCGCGCTGGACGAGGCTATGACGCGAATAATACAGACGGGGATGGCTTGGTTGCTGATTTGGACGTACGGGCCTCAGACTGGCGCGAACTAGCTGGCCAAATCGTGGTCTTAGGGGCGGGTGGAGCAGCGCGCTCTATCCTTGCCGCCCTCTCTGCGCATAGCCAAAAGCCAATTCATGTCATTAATCGAGACCAAGATCGGGCGCAGCAGATCGCAAATCAGCTCAATCCTGAACAAATCCAAGTTGGTACGTGGCAGGATTTGCCACAACACTTGGCTGACGCCAGCCTAGTCATTAATGCCACAAGTCAGGGCCTAAACAATCAGTCGCCTTTCTCGCCGGACTTTTCGCCTACCCAGCCGGACGCCGTCATTTACGACACCATCTATTCACCGCGCATGACGGCCTATCTCGAAAGCGCCAAAGCTTCTAAGCGGCGATATTTCGACGGACTTGGCATGTTAGCTGGCCAAGGCGCACTCGCGTTTCAATATTGGTTTGGCGTTCTGCCGGACATCAAGGGCGGCCTGAAAACCCTAGAAGAGGCCTTTGCCGGATGAAGATCGTTGCACTAACCGGGTCTATCGGGATGGGGAAGTCGACCACCTCTGCGATGTTTAAAGACTTGGGCGTGCCCGTTTGGGATGCGGATGCGGCAGTCCATCGGCTCTATGCGCGAGATGGGGCGGCAATACCCCCCCTTCAGGCCTTAATCCCCGAAGCGGTTGGGCCAGAGGGCGTTGATCGAACCGTTTTGACACGTAAAATTCTGCAAGATCCGGGGCTTCTCAAGCAGATAGAATCCATCGTGCATCCCTTGGTCGGTAAGGATCGCGCTGACTTTTTGGTCGCTGCGCGCGAACAGGGCGCCCCCTTGGTCATGGTGGATGTGCCGTTGTTGTTTGAAACAGGCGGTGAGGCTTATGTGGATGCGGTAATCGTGGTCTCTTGCCCGCCAGACTTGCAACGGGCACGGGTTCTGGCCCGCCCCGGCATGACAGAAGAGAAGTTTGAATCAATCCTGGCCCGTCAGACACCCGATGAGGTCAAACGGGCTAAGTCCGATTTTGTCATCGATACGGGCTTAGGTCTTGACGCCGCTCGCGAACAAGTTGGGAAAGTTCATGCGGCACTGTTGAGCCAGATAGCCCAAGGGGCAGAAGAATAAGATGCGCGAAATTGTTTTTGATACCGAAACAACGGGAACCGACCCCGAAAGGGGCGACCGAATTGTCGAAATCGGGTGCGTGGAACTGATCGACCTTGTTCCTACCGGCGTGACTTTTCACCGATATATCAATCCAGAGCGCGATGTTCCGGCAGAAGTTGTGCGGGTTCACGGCCTGACGGGTGAATTCTTGTCCGATAAGCCAGTGTTTGGTGCGTCTGAAGTGGTTGAAGAGCTATTGGCCTTTATCGGCGATGCGCCGCTTGTCGCCCATAATGCAGAGTTTGACCGCCGCTTCTTGAATGCAGAGCTTGGCCGGCTCGGGTTGTCGCTCATTCCAAAAGAGCGCTGCGTTGATACTTTATTGATCGCTCGCAAGAAATATCCCGGCGCGCCTGCCTCGTTGGACGCTTTATGTCGCCGGCTGAACATAGATTTGACGGCGCGCGATAAGCACGGGGCGCTGTTAGACTCGCAATTGCTGGCGGCAGTTTATCTCGAACTTAAGGGAGGCCGGGAAAGGCGTCTCGATTTTCTCGATCCTGACGCGGCGGCTCAAACCCAGAACCAAACGTCGCAAGGCATTTTGGAAGCCAAATCAAACCAGCCAAGGCGAGAGCGCCCCCAAGCGTTAGGGCTTTTGTCGACGCTGGAAGAAATAGAGGCGCATCGCGCCTTCGTCGCCACACTGGGTAAGGAACCTGCTTGGAACAGATTCCTTACCGAAAGTGGTCAAGGGACAGCCTAGGAAGGCTGACCGCCAGCGCGCTCAACCCGTTGTGTGGCATAAAGCGCACCAAAATCCATCGGATCCAGCATCAAAGGTGGATAACCGCCGGCTTGGCTGTTGGTTGCGATCAATTGACGCGCGAATGGGAAGAGGATCTTCGGGCATTCGGCCAACAACAATGGCTCCAGAGCATCGCCTGGGACATTGGCGAATTGGAACAGGCCAGAATAGACCAATTCGATGATGAATTGGGTCTGGCCCTCACGATCGCTGCGCGCATTGATCTTCAAATCAACTTCAAAGACCCCCGATTCATCCATCGCCCGGGCGCTCACGTCTAATTGAAGATCGATTTTTGGCTGTGCGCCCTCCCGAAGGGAATTTGGCGCATTTGGATTCTCAAACGAGAAATCCTTTACATATTGGGCTAAAACACGGACCGAAGGGGCTGTTTCAGCCCCATCATTCGCTAAAGAACCGTTTTCCAGTGGCGCAGAGGCCGTATCATCTGTCATGTCTTGATCTCCAGAAGCTGTGGTGGCTAGCACGCAACAGCCCTTTACGGCAACCAAGTGGCTGACTTACGCGTCATTGCATCCTATATGAGAGTATGACCGCGATTTAAAACCAAGCGGGACCGGATCGAAAACCATGGAAATAGTCTTTTTCGCCGTCGTGGCAGCTCTCGTCCTTGGCCGTTTGTACCAAGTGCTTGGCCAAAACCGTGGCGCTGAGCCACCTCCCATGCGGCAACCAAGATTTGGCTTGCCCGAGACGCCTGCCGAAAAGGCAGATGGCGACGATCAAGCAGACGATGCCGGTAAGGTTCTGACCTTCCCCGTGCGCGAATACGATGGCCCGGGGGCCGCTGGCCTGAAAGCGATCGCCGCTGCTCAGCGCGGGTTTAGTGCCACTAGCTTCTTAGAGGGCGCGAAAGCTGCCTATGAGATGATTGTAACCGCCTATGGCGCAGGTGACGAAGAGACCCTCAAGGGTTTGGTCGATGCCGATGTCTTTGAAGCCTATAAGACCGCGATGGATGAACGCCGTGCAGCCAATGCCGCGAAGATCGAAGTCATCCGTTTAAGTGATGCGAAGATTGTCGACGCCGAATTGGACGGCAAAATCGCCCGCATCGATGTAGCTTTCTCGTCTGATTTGGCCGACGGGGGCGATGGCCTTCGCGCGGCCGATGAAGTTTGGACGTTTGAACGGGCCGTTGATGCTCGCGATCCGAATTGGCTGTTGAGCGCGGTACGGACGGCCTAATCATGCGTCGTTCTCTGGGTCTTTTGACTGCATCAGGACTGATGTCGGTCCTCCTAACAGCGTGTGCCACGGTGGCCCCGACACCCGTGCCAGAGCCTGTGCCGCCACCAACACCCGCGCCCGTGGTGAGGCCAGAGCCAATAACTGCGCCGGCGGTTCCCGTGCCAAGGCCAGCTACGCCTTTGCGGCCAGCGACGACATCGGCTAGCCCGTCTGCTGCACCCGTGCCGCCTGCCGATATTGTCCCACTCCAGTTTAATCAGACCGCGTTTGAGAGCTTGCCCAATTGGGCAGAGACCGATGTGGGCGCTGCCCGCCGTGCACTGGTACGCTCCTGCGCAATATCGCAGGCCCGGCCCAAAGATCAGCTGTTGTCGACCGTCGCGACCTATTCCGGCCGTGTGGGCGACTGGGCTGGCGTTTGCGCGCTGGCCCAAGACCCCAGCCTTGAAGACCGAAGCTTTTGGGAAAGCCAGTTTCAAGTTTGGCGCGTCTCAACCGAGACTACAGAGATTGGCCGCCTAACAGGCTATTATGAGCCAATCATGGCCGCGTCTCGCGTCAAAACACCTGTCTTTTCAGAGCCGATCCAACGCAGGCCGTCTGACCTGTTTGAGATTGATCTAGGCCAATTCGACGCCACATTGCGCAATCGCGCGATTGTTGCACGCATGGATCGTGGCAAAGTCGTCCCCTATTGGTCGCGCGCACAGATCAATGAGAACACGGCACCGGTATTGGCTTGGGGTGAGCCGGCGGAAGTTTTATCCTTACAAGTTCAAGGCTCTGGTCGGCTGCAGTTTGACGACGGCACACAGGTTCGCGCTGCCTTTGCTGCCCATAATGGCCATCGCTTTGGGTCAAACGCACAAGAGTTGATCCGACGGGGCGCGCTGCCGGTCAATGGGGCTTCCATGGACGCGATCAAGACGTGGTTCAAGACCGCCTCGCCGAAAGAGGCGCGTGAAGTTTTAAACGCCAATCCACGCACTGTCTTTTTCCAGCTTGAGCCGATTAAAGATCCAAGCGCAGGCCCAAAAGGTGGGCAACAAGCCGCCCTTGAAGCCAATGGGTCCCTCGCGGTGGATACAAGCTATCATGCGTATGGGGTACCCATTTTCTTGGCAGCAGACGCGCCACGGGTCGCGATTTCGACCGATGTCAGTCTGCGGCGCTTGGTCGTAGCCCAAGATACCGGAGGCGCCATTCGTGGCCCAATCCGCGGTGATCTTTATTGGGGCACGGGGCCTGAGGCTGGATTACGAGCAGGCCGGATCAACCATGATGTCCGTTTCTGGGTGCTCCTGCCAAAAGGCATCTCGCCCACCTCCGCGAATTCGGGTCGCTGAGCATGAGCCGGCGTCGCGATATGATGCCGGATGAAGCAAAGCTTTGGCATCGGGTCGCCCGAACTGTGCGGCCTTATGGCCACCAAAAGCCCAAGTTAGCGGCCGACGATCCTGAGCAGGTGGCTGTATCTGTTCCCGAAGTGGTTAGAAGGCCTGCGCCTGAATTGCCTCATCTGGCGCTTAAACGCGCCAAGGCGGCGCGACATGTTCCTGCGTCTCCCGTCCCAAGGCCAGAAGCTAAACCCGCATCATTGGTTTCCGACGCCTCTGGGCACAAAAAGGTACGGCGCGGTAAGTTGGACATCGATGGCACGATTGATCTTCACGGCTATCGGCAGCTGGATGCCCAAACCGCCCTTGCCGGCTTTTTGGTTCGGATGCGCTCCAGCGGCGCTCGCTGTGTCCTTGTTGTCACCGGTAAGGGCCGCGCGATCGAAATTGGGGAAGACTATCTAACACCGCAACCCGGCGTAATTCGGCGTCGATTGCCCGAATGGTTGAGTGGGCATGGGGTTCGTGAGCATGTATCGGGTTATGCCTCTGCCCATCCCCGTCATGGTGGAAGCGGGGCCTATTATGTTTTGCTGAAAGCGCTGAAGGATACTTAAATGAGCGGTCATGAGCCTGATGAGACCTGGTGGAAGACCCGCTCTGTCTATCAAATCTATCCGCGCTCCTTTCGCGATGCCAATGGCGACGGCATGGGCGATTTGGCGGGGATTACCCAAGGCCTAAGTGCGATCAAGGCTTTGGGGGCTGGTATCGTCTGGATGTCGCCAATCTTTCGCTCACCCATGGTCGATAATGGCTATGATATGTCGGGCTACCGGGAGATTGATCCCCTCTTTGGCACAATGGCGGATTTTGAAGCCCTGCTTGCGGAAGCCAAGCGCTTGGACCTCAAAATCGTGTTGGATATTGCGCTCAATCACACCTCGATTGATCATCCTTGGTTTCAGGCAGCATTAGCTGACCCATCTGGGCCTTACCGCCATTATTACATCTGGCGGGATGAACCCAATAATTGGCAATCCATCTTCGGAGGCCCCGCTTGGTCGAAGGCCGATGGCGATGACGCTTTTTATCTCCATCTGTTTGATAAGACGCAGGCAGATCTAAATTGGGAAAACCCCGAAGTTCGCGAAGAAATTTATGGTGCGATGCGGTTTTGGTTGGACAAAGGCGTTAGCGGCTTCCGCCTCGACGTCGTGACGGTCATCTCAAAACCTCCGGGCTTACCCGACGCGCCAGACCCCAGACCCATGCCGCTGTACGATATGCTGGCGGGCGGGCCGCGCTTGCATGAATGGTTGCGCGATATGCGACGCGAGGTATTTGACCTCTATGATTGCGTGGCGATTGGGGAGGGGCCCGGCCTCAATCCAGAGCGGGCCGCAGCCATCGTGAACCCGGCCGACCCGATGCTGCACATGATCTATCACTTTGATTTTGTGGACCACACAGGCGCACGGCAGGGCAAGGATTGGGACCGGGTTTGGTTTAAGAGTGTCTTTGATCGGTGGGATAAGGGCATTGGTCCAAACGGCTGGAACTCTTGCGTTGTGGGCAATCATGACCTTCGCCGCTTAATTGCGCGGTTTGGTGACGCAGAAGCTGACCCTGATCAGGTCGCCAAGGCTTTAGCCGCGACTTATGTTCTGCAACGCGCCACCCCCTTTATCTATCAAGGCGATGAATTGGGCTTGGGCGATACGACGATCACAAGCGTCAACGAATTGGATGATGTATGGGCGAAGACGACCTATCGGCTCGCCCGCTCTAAGGGGCAGAGCGAGGCGGAGGCTCTAGCTAAAGCGGTCGCCATGACCCGCGACCATGCCCGAACACCCTATCCGTGGACGCCCGAAGGTGGGTTTGGAACGGGAACCCCTTGGCTGAAACCAACCCCAAATCGCGGTGGGGTGGACTTGGCCAGCCAGCAGGCAGACGAACACTCTGTTTGGGCCTTTTATCGCGCTTTGTTAGAGCTTCGGGCCAAAGACACCGAGACATGGGTCTTTGGGGCCTATGAGGACCTGCTTCCCGAGCATGAGAGCTTGTTTGCTTATCGGCGCGGCGCGCAAGGCGTGGTTTGCGTAAACTTGGGCGGCCAAACTTGCGCGTTACCAGAGACCATCACTGCCCGTTTAGCGGAACGCACCTGTATCCTCACCTCTGGGGAGGTCACGCCAACCCATATGGGTCCGTGGTCGACACAGGTCTGGGTCTAGGGCTTCACCCCATTGGCGGCAAACCAAGTCAGCAATTCGTCCCAGCCTTGTTTGGCGGCGGTTTCTTGATATTGCGGCCGATAATCTGCATGGAAGCCATGTTGGGTACCGGGGTAGACGATGAAGCGGCTCTTCTGATTGCCAGCCTTTGCCAATGCAGCCTTCATCGCTTCAACGCTAGCCAATGGGATCCCGCCATCATTTTCGGCATATAGGCCCAGCACGGGGCTTTTGAGTTCACCCGCCACTTCCATGGGCCATTTGCGTTGGTCGGTTGAGCCATCGCGCGGGGTTAGGCGGCCATACCAAGCCACACCTGCTTTGATCCGGGGCGTCAACGCACTTGCCATCCACACAACGGCTCCACCCCAGCAAAAGCCGGTGATGCCGATGGCGTCCTTTTTGACGAAGTTCTGCTGGTCCAGCCAAGCGATGGTTGCCGTGATATCGCCCATAACTTGCGCATTATTGGCGGAATTCACGATGGGCATGATCTTGGCGAAGTCGGTGAGAGGTGCGGGATCACCTGCACGTGCGAAGAAGGATGGCGCGATTGCGACATAGCCCAAGCGCGCAAATCGGCGGCACACATCTCGGATATATTCGTGCAGACCAAAAATTTCGCTGACCACGATGACCACGGGCTTACGCCCTTTTGCCTGCGGCCGTGCGACAAAAGCGGGGAGGTCAAAGCCCTGCGACGGAAAAGTGATCATCTCCGAAATTAAGCCATCTGATGGCGTCGTGATGGCCGCTGCATGGACAGGGCGAATGGCTGCGGCAAAGCCCGCAAAGCCCAGGGCACCCGTTAGGCCGCGTCGAGACAAAGTTAATGTGGCGTCAGGGCCTTCAGGTCGGGTCAAATTCATGGCGCGATACTCCTTCGTCTTTGGGTTTCACCTTTGCCTAGGTGCGTCAAGTGCATTGCACGCTCTTTCATAATCCATCAGGCTTTACCACTTAGAGCAGACGATAACAGCGCTGTGGCTGCCGCTAGGTTGACCAAATCAACAAAAGCGTGTCGGAAAGAGCGAGTGAACGAGGAGCCTAGAAGCATGTTTCGCATGGACGAAGAAGACGAAAGCAAAGCGGGAAATCCAGCCCCAGCCATTGTAGAAAAGGCGCTCTTCGACAGCCGCACCATTCTACTGACCGGCGGCGTTGACGACAAACTGGCTCAGCGGGTTTGTGAACGCATGCTGGCGCTCTCGGGTGAGTCCGATAAGCCCATCCTTTTGATCATCTCTTCACCAGGTGGTCACGTGGAAAGCGGCGACATGATCCATGATATGATCAAATTTGTATCAGCGCCTGTGAACGTCTTGGGCTCCGGCTGGGTCGCCTCTGCCGGCGCGCTCATTTATGCAGCGGCTGAGCGGGAGCGTCGCTTCTGTCTGCCCAACACCCGCTTCTTGCTGCACGAACCACGCGGTGGCGTTGGTGGCATGGTGTCGGATATTGAAATTCAGGCCCGTGAAATCATTCGCATGCGCGAGCGCTTGAACGCCATTTTCGCCGATGCAACTGGCCAGCCCATCGAGAAGATCAAGGCTGATACCGATCGCGACTATTGGATGAGTGCCGAAGAAGCGGTGGCCTATGGCCTCGTGGGCAAGATTGTCACCAAGCGCACCGATATTGCCTAAGTCGTTCGTATTGGTCGGTGCAATCGCCGGTGCCTTTGGGGTGCGCGGCGAGGTTCGCCTGCGCAGCTTTACGGCCGACCCAGAAGCCATCGTGGATTATGCCCCTTTTTGTAATGAAGAGGGGCAAATCATTTTGTCGGTCCAATCGTGGCGTCCGATTAAAGACGGCATTGTGGTGACGTCAAAGGACGTTCCGACGCGCGAGGCCGCGATGGCAATGCGCAACACCAAGCTGTTTGTGCCGCGCGACCGTCTGCCCGAAGCCGAAGAAGACGAATTCTATCATGTCGATCTGATTGGGTTGCGGCTGGAAGCTTTGGACGGTGCAGACCTAGGCCGTGTTCGAGCAGTTATCCCAGGCCCACAAGATTTGCTTGAGATTGAGGCGACGCCAGGTGCCAAGGGCAGTTGGTTCTTGCCGTTTACCAAGGCATTGGTTCCGATTGTCGACTTGCCGGGCAAAAAGCTTATTGGCGATGTGCCGCTTGGCTTGATCCCGATGGTTGGCGAAGTTCCAGAAGAGCCGCCGCCTCCCCCTGCCCGCCCAAAATCTCCGAAAAAGCCCGCGAAAGGCCCATCTACATGATCCGTCCATCTGGCCGCACCGCCGACCAATTGCGCCCCTTAAGCCTTGAGGCGGGTGTGTCCCGCTATGCGGAGGGCTCATGCTTAGCAAAGTTTGGCAATACGCATGTGTTGGTTACGGCTTCCTTGGAAGAAAGTCTGCCCGGTTGGCTGCGCGGTCAAAAGCGTGGCTGGGTGACGGCGGAATATGGCATGTTGCCCCGAGCGACCCACACGCGCGGTCGTCGGGAAGCGGCTTCGGGCAAGCAATCGGGCCGCACGCAAGAAATCCAGCGCTTGATTGGGCGTTGTCTGCGCTCGGTCGTCGATCTGGTCGCTCTGGGTGAGCGTCAAATCACCATCGACTGCGATGTCATTCAAGCCGATGGCGGCACACGGACTGCGGCGCTGACGGGTGCTTGGGTCGCGCTGAAGCAAGCCTGCCTTTATCTGAAAGCAGAAGGTCTGATCACAGAAGAGCCGATCCAAGCCCAAGTTGCTGCTGTTTCTTGCGGCATTTATCAGGGTGTGCCGGTTCTCGATCTCGATTATCCCGAAGATTCAAACGCTGAAGCGGATGCCAATTTTGTATTGGCCCAAGGGCTCGGCCTTGTCGAAGTGCAAGCGACAGGCGAAGAGCGGCCGTTTACCGAGGCAGAATTGCAGGTTCTGCTCTCGCTCGCGAAGTCTGGCTGTGAGGAATTGTTTGAGGCCCAACGCAACGCATTGGGCCTCTAAGCCTTAGCTTTGGTTTTTGATGCCGGCCTTTTGGTCGGCTACCAATTCATCTTCGGTGAGATCGCCTTCCCACTTCGCAACCACGGCGGTGGCGATGGAATTGCCGATGACGTTGGTGGCCGAGCGGCCCATGTCGAGGAAGTGGTCGACGGCTAAGATCAACAAAATCCCGGCTTCTGGAATTTTGAAGAAGGAAAGCGTTGCCGCAATCACGACGAGCGACGCGCGTGGTACACCGGCCATGCCCTTAGAAGTCACCATCAGCAACAGCAACATCGTGGCGATCTGCGGTACGGTCAGGTGAATGCCATAGGCTTGCGCGATGAACAGCGTTGCGAAGGTGCAATACATCATCGAGCCGTCGAGATTGAACGAATAGCCCAGCGGCAGCACAAAGCTGGCGATACGGCGCGACACGCCAAACTTCTCCAATTGCTCCATCGTTTTCGGATAGGCGGCTTCGGAGGAAGCGGTGGAGAAAGCGAGCAAAGTCGGTTCGCGGATTCGGGCAATCAAATTGCCGATTGCAGGGCCGATGACGACAAACCCTGCCAGCAAAAGCAGGCCCCACAAAATCACCAGCGCTAGATAGAAGCCACCTATGAAGGATGCGTAGGTACCCAGAACCGCCAAGCCTTTGGTCGCGATCACGGCAGCGACGGCGGCAAATACCGCAAATGGTGCCAACGACATCACATAGCCGGTTAGCTTCAACATGGCGTGGGAGACCTTGTCAGCGAGGTCTGCCAAAGGCTTGCCCTCTTCGCCCATCGCGGTCACGGCGACACCGAAGAAGATCGAGAACACCACGATCTGCAAGATCTCATTATTGGCCATGGCTTCAACGATGGATTTCGGCACCAAATGGATAATGAAATCCTTCAGGGTTAAAGCCGAAGGCTTGATATCACTCGTCTCACCAATAGCGGGGATTGGCAGATTGAGGCCAACGCCGGGATGCAACAGGCTGGCGATCACGGCACCCAGCGTCAAAGAAACCAGGGAAGCGGCCAAGAACCAAGCCATGGTCTTGATCCCGACGCGGCCCAACGTCGTTGTGTCGCCAATATGGGCAATCCCGGCGACCAAGGTTGCAAACACCAAGGGGGCGATGATCATCTTGATCAAACGCAGGAAAACATCGGTCACAATCTTAAAGTTGGCCGCCCAAACCTCTTGGCCTTCTTTGGGAACGAACTCGAAAATGGCGGCGCCGACCGCAATCCCCAGAACCATTGCGGCGAGAATAAAGAGTGTGAAATGCTTGTTCATGCGGCAGCCCTGTTTCTATTCTGGACACACAGCAGGCCACGAGGTTTCAAAACCCCCTGTTGATCCCGCCCGCCTGTGGTCCACCCCCGTGCGACTTAGAGACTAGACTTATGCTTCATTCAACTTGATGTGAAGCTTTAATAGCCGTCTGGCGGAGGGAAGGGCCGAAATTGCGCCTAACATGAGCAGGTTAAGCGCCCACAACGCTACGGACGGTCCAAACACCTCACGATGAATTGACCCTATAGCGATTGGCTCTGTGCCACATCGATCCTGGCCCAGACCTTTTCGCACACAGCCAGTTGGACTTGCATGACCGCCTTTTTTCAAAAGCCCCTGTGGCTTCGCATTCTTGTTGCTATGGTTTTAGGGGTTATCTTGGGCTTCGGTATCCGGCCTGATGGCTATTTGGATGGTCTGATTGATGGCGAGGCTTGGTCTGCCGCGCTGAAATTGTTGGGTGATGCTTTCATCCGCTTGATCCGGATGTTGTCGGTCCCGTTGATTTTTGTATCTGTGGCCGCTGCCGTGGTGTCGATTGGCGATTTGAGCCGACTGGGAAAGTCCGGTGCCCGGATCGCGGCCCTTTATATCCCGTCAGGTCTTTTGGCTGCGTGTTTAGGCGTTGGCCTAGCCATGCTGTTGCAACCTGGCGCTGGCATTGAGGCGCCCGCTGGTTTGTCCGCGCCCCCGGTAAAGCCCCCACCGACAGGGGCGGACATTCTGGCCATGTTCATCCCGGCCAATCCGGTAAAGGCACTGGCGGAAGGCGAGATGTTGAGTGTGATCGTATTCGCCATCCTATTAGGTATTGGCGTTTTGGGAGCGCGGGAGGCGGCAAAGCCTGTGGCCGATGTTCTGGACGGTGCCGCCCATGCCCTTACCAAACTCGTCACCTATATCATGGAGCTGGCACCCATCGGGGCCTTTGCTTTGATGGCTTGGGCCGTTGCTTTGATGGGGGCGGACGCTTTGGTGAAGCTCGCGGCCCTGATTGGAACCGTCTATCTTGGCTGTTTCATCTATGGCTTTGTGGTCTATGGCAGCTTTATAAGATTTGTGTTGGGCCTACCTCTTTTGCCATTCTTTAAGGGGATGTCAGAGGCGATGGCTGTGGCTTATTCCACCTCGTCTTCCAACGCGACCTTGCCTGTCACCATGCGCTGCATGATTGAAAAGCTCGGGATTTCAAGGCGGATGAGTGCATTTGTCTCATCCATGGGCGCGACAGTGAATATGGATGGCACGGCCATGTATATTTGCATCGTGACGATCTTTGGCGCGCAATTGTTTGGGATTCCGCTCGATGGTGGGCAATTGGTCGGCATCGTGATTGCCGCCTCACTTGGTGCCATAGGCGCGGCAGGTATCCCCGGTGGATCAATCGTCTTTATCCCACTGGTTCTGGGAATCGCCGGAGTTCCGGTGGAAGTGATTGCCATCATTCTAGGCGCAGACCGGATCATGGATATGATGCGGACAGTTGTGAATGTGCTGGGCGATAGTGCGGCCGCAGTCGCTGTCGCCAAGTGGGAAGGCGAACTGGATGTTGAGGCCTATAAGGGCAATCAAATTCGTGAAGAGCGCCTGGTTTAAACCAGTCGCCTAGCCGGCGTTTAAGCCTTGGTCAGCTTCAGGCTGGGCCAAATGATCGGCGCAATGCCTTCGATCCCGCCGGTGACACGTTCGGCGACCAGCCAAGACGACGGGAAGAACCAGACGCCGGTGACCGGACAGGCCTTCATCAAGATGTCTTCCGCCGCCAAGGTTTTGGCCAAGCGGGCCGCAGGTTCACTTTCCGCGCGTGCATCTGATAAAGCCTGATTGAAGGCCGGGTCTTTCCATTGGTGGGAATAGGCCGTCCCGCCTTCACCCCATGAGGCCATGAGGTCAATCGCGTCGGACTTCATGCCTTTATCGATGCGGACAATGGCCGCCTCAAAGTCAAAACCATTGAGGCGCGAGACGATGGCGCTAGAATCGGCGGCAAACATCGTGGCCTCAACTCCAATCTGCTTCCACATATCCACCATTTGGATGGCTGCGCGTTCGCGGTCGTCCTTGGTGACCAAGAGCTCAAACCGGAGGGGGTTGGTGGCGCTAAAGCCCTTTGCACTCAGGATCGCACGGGCACCCTCTGGGTCATATTTTGGCTGAGCCTGATCGCGAACATAGCGCCCTGCAGGCTCAACAGATCCGCGCATCACGGCATTGGCGATGACGCTCCGGTCAAAGCCCATTGCCAGAGCTCGTCGAACATCGGCGTCTTGGAACTGCGGCTTCTTGGTGTTGAAGCTCATATAGACGAGGCGTGGGGCGGGAAAGCGCTGATACTGGGCGCCAAATTCCTTGGCGAAATCGGCTGCGCGTAGCAAGGGCGGGTCTTGCGCCAGGTCTAGATCGCCAGATTGGAACATGCGCAAGCGGGTCGATGAATCCTCAATCGCCTCAACACTAATCTGGCTGGGCATGCCCTCAACCCAGCCGCCCTTGGGATTTTTGTCGAACACAAGGCGCGTTTGCGAACGCTCAATCGGTTTGTACGGGCCAGAGACAACGATCTTGTCGAGTTCTGTCCATTTCTCGCCGTGTGCAGCAATTGTATGCATCGGGACAGGATAGAATTCTTGCATCCGGCTCCAGAAGGCGGCGTCAGAAACGGCCAATTCGATGACGAGGCTGGTGGGGGTGGGCGCAGTCACGCCAATGGTCGTGGGGTCTTTGCCGTCCACCACACAGTCGCGATAGCCCTTGATCATATAAAGTTCTGACGCGTCGGCATAAGCGGTCTTTTTGTCGGCACCCATGCGTAAGCTGTCTAGAACATCTTTGGAATCAATGGCCTTTCCATCTGACCACGTGAGGCCTTGCGCAATTTCAAAGGTCCAAGTTTTGTTATTATTGCTGGGCATCCAGGACGTTGCGAAGCCTGGGGCAGGTCCACCCTTGGGGCCATAGCCAACCACGGGCAAATAAAATTGGCGGAATAGCAGGGCAGCAGCGGCAAATTCGGCCTTCAGCGGGTCTAAAGAATCCGGTCCACCGCCGAGACCCACCCGCAAGATATCTGCGGGGGCCGCGGCCTTCCCGCAGGCGGATAAGGTCGATAAGGCTGGGACGACAGCGAAGCTGGAAAGCAGGGTGCGGCGATTGATTTGGCTCATAGCCTGACAATGCCGCCCAATCAGCCGACGTCAAGTGCACAAGCGCGTCATTGCGCCTGTTTGTGTGTGCGCATGGCTTCTCTAAAGCGTTCAAACAAATAGAAACTGTCTTTAGGACCTGGGCTAGCCTCTGGGTGATATTGCACCGAGAAGACAGGTTGATCGGCCAGTGCGATCCCGCAATTAGAGCCATCGAACAGGGAGACATGGGTCTCCACAACCCCGTCGGGCAGGCTGTCACGGTCAACGGCAAAGCCATGGTTCATCGAGACGATTTCAACCTTGCCCGTGGAAAGGTCTTGCACCGGATGGTTCGCACCATGATGGCCTTGCGCCATTTTGACGGTCTTCGCCCCCAGAGCGAGACCCAACATTTGATGGCCCAAGCAGATGCCAAACACCGGTACCTTAGCAGCGATGATCTTTTGAATGGTCTCAACCGCATAGGTGCCGGTTGCAGCGGGGTCGCCTGGGCCATTCGACAAAAGAACACCGTTTGGCTTGAGCGCGAGTACGTCTTCCGCGGAAGTTTGTGCTGGCATCACATGGATTTTGGCCCCGGTTGAGCCAAGGCAGCGTAGGATGTTTTCCTTGACGCCAAAGTCCAGCACCACGACCTTTAGCGCTTCTTGGGTGTCGGCGACGCCGGTTCCGGCTGGCCACACCCACTGGGTACCATCAAAGTCGTAAGGGGTCTTGCAAGTCACGTCTTTTGCAAGGTCCAAGCCTTCAAGGCCAGACCAAGCGGCTGCTTTAGCTGCCAAGGCCGCCACGTCAATTTGGCCGTCGGGGGCATGAACAATTACCCCATGCGGCATGCCATGTTCGCGAATACGGACTGTTAGTGCTCGGGTATCAATCCCGGTCAGGCCAACGATGTTTTTCGACTTCAACCAAGCATCGAGCGATGCGGTCGACCGCCAGTTTGAGGGGCGGGTGATGTCTGCGCGTATGACAGCACCGCGGGCACCGTGAGCGGCGGGTGGGCAAGAATCTTCTTCGTCTTCGCGATTGGTGCCGGTATTACCAATGTGGGGTGCGGTAAAGGCAATGATTTGTCCCGCATAGGACGGATCTGTCAGAATTTCCTGATACCCAGACATCGCCGTGTTAAAACAGACTTCGGCGACAGCCTCGCCAATTGCGCCACAGCCGTGGCCCCAAAAAACAGTACCATCAGCCAGAACAAGGGCGGCGGTTGGTTGGCGCGCGAAA
This sequence comes from Hyphomonadaceae bacterium UKL13-1, assembly GCA_001602435.1. GTDB lineage: Bacteria > Pseudomonadota > Alphaproteobacteria > Caulobacterales > Aquidulcibacteraceae > Aquidulcibacter. The sequence goes on along the minus strand of CP012156.1, from coordinate 3,254,253 downwards.
GCGAGCGCGTGATCTTGCGCAGAGGTCAAGGTGGTGCTCCCGGGATTTTGTTGCTGTTAAGCCCGAGAGCGCGTGAGGTCAAATCAGGATGGCAGCAATGTTGATTTTGGGGTGTCTACAACGCTCATGAGTTTCCCTTGAGGTGCTGGTCGCGCAAGACCCGCATGCGCTCTGACGGCGTAGCCGATGTAGAAGCCTCTAGCAGCGAGGCGCGCATCGTAGCCCTCTTTTCATGAATGGCGACCAAGATGTTGCCCATGGGCACACCAGATTCAACCAGAATAGCTTCCCCGACCTGCAGGCTGGCTTCTAAAGTTTCCGGCACGGCTTCGCGAACCCCGAGGCTATAAAGGTGGACGGCGTGTGCGGCGTCTCGGCTGCGCGCCACAATCGGTAGATTTGGTTGCTCAAGGTGGGCGGCGGTCACAACTTGATCGACGGCAGAGCCGCCATCCATGGTGACAACCAGTGCCCGAGCCCGCTCAATCCCGCACGCCCGCAGAAACTCGCCGCGTGAGGCATCGCCTAAATAGACCTTTTTGCCAGCCTTACGTGCACGTCTAACCCGTTCAATATCGGAATCCACGGCAATGTAAGGGATTTTTTGTTCGGCCAATAACTCCACCGCGACGACCCCAACGCGGCCATAACCGGCCACGATCACATGCGGGCTGTCGGTCTGGCTGGCCTGTTGAGCTAAATCCAGTTCCTCGGCTTCCGTTGGCAGCTTGGTATTGGCCGCCTTCATGCCATAGCGACCCAGAAGCGGGATTAAGCACATGGTGATGGCGGCGACGAGGAGCGCAAAATCTGCTTGCTCGGCAGGTAGGACTGACAGGCTGGTCGCAAGTCCTAAAACCACAAAGGCAAATTCCCCACCGGGGCCAAGGATGAGGCCGGCCTTTATCGCGGCGGGTCGCTTGATTCCGAAGCTTGGGCCAAGGGCGGCAACCACAGCGGCCTTAACGACGATTAGGCCGAGTATAGCCGCGACAATCTCAAGCGGCCGCTCCAATACTTTGCCAATATCGACACTCATCCCGACCGAGACGAGAAACACGCCGAGCAGAAGTCCCTTGAACGGCTCAATCGTGGCTTCGACTTCGCGGCGATACTCGGTTTCTGCGAGGAGTAGCCCGGCCAAGAATGCGCCGAGCGCCATCGAAAGTCCTGCCGCCGCACTGCCAAGTGCCGTGGCGATTACAACCAACAAGCAGGCGGCCATGAAGATTTCAGGGCTGCGGGTTCTGGCCGCTTGGCGGAACAGCGGGCGCAGCACGATGCGGCCAATCACAATCGTCAATGCCACGGCTAAAACGGCGACGGCCAAGCTCTGGACGAGCCCGCCAACGCCTAAGCCCATACGGTCAGGTGCCAACATGGAGACAGCAAACAAGATTGGCACGACGGCTAAATCTTGGAAAAGCAGAACCCCAAAGGCCCCGCGTCCGGTGGGACTGGTCAGGCGCTTTTGCTCGGCCAAGGTTTGCAACACAACAGCGGTTGAGGAAAGCGATAGCGCGAGGCCGATCACGGCGGCACCTGTGCCTGTGGTCCCGAGAAAGAAGTAGCAGACTGAAAAAATGGCGAGAGCGGAAATGCCTAATTGTAGTGAGCCCAAGCCAAACACGACTTTGCGCATCATGTTCAGGCGCTCAAACGAGAGTTCAAGGCCAATTGCAAAAAGCAAAAACACGATCCCCATTTCAGCCATCATGGCGATGGAGTCGCGGTCTTGGATCGTAAACGCATTCAGCCAAGGATCTTGAACGGCGAGCCCACCCAAGCCTGATGGTCCCAAGATGATGCCACACAGGATGAAACCCAGCACGGGGCTGATTTTAAAACGGTGAAACAGGGGCACAACAATGGCTGCAGCCGTTAGAATAATGACCGGCTCTTTAAAGGCCGTCATGTCCACCATACCCGCCAAAACATATCCTCCTGCAATAAATCTAATGCAGCCTGAGATGATTTGCCACGTTTCTTTAACGCGTTTCGCCGAAAATCGTTGCTATGACTGATTCGAATCAAAATCTGAGCAGACGGCGCTTAGTAAAGTCTGCGGCCGCCGCGACTTTTGCATTGGCTTCCACCGCCGCTTTGGGCGTTTCGAGTGCCCGGGCTGCTAAACCTGTTCCTAAAGGGGGCGGGAATGAAGCCGGCTTTTTGGGCTCAAACCAAATCACCGCCAGCATTATGCGCCAATTTCGCCCAGTCGGACTTATGCAGATCGATATGGGGATTGTGGTGAGCGCTATTCCTCAGCGCGAACGAGCTCAAGCGGCGACCCCTGCCCTGCGCGCGGCTTGGCGCGGTGTGGCGCAAGAATTCGTCAATAGCTTCTTTATTCCAGGCCGCGTGCCCGATACCCAGATTTTGGGTCAGCGCATGCAAGCCGTTACCGACCGCGTCGTCGGCAACGGCATTGCGCGTGTGGTTCTGTTGTCGGTGATTGTTCGTTAGGCTTTGGGCCTACATGGCAGAAATACCGCCATCGACTTTCAATTCTGCACCGGTCACAAACTTGCTCTCATCGCTGGCCAGATAGACGGCGGCATAAGCAATATCGTCAGGCTCACCCAATCGACCCAATGGGACTTGGCGGGCAAGTTTTGCATAAGCTTCTTCTTGCGAACCAACCAAACCGGCCATCCCGTCCAAGATCGGCGTCTTGATAAAGGTTGGGTGGATGGAATTGCAGCGGAAGCCCGGCACTTTGCGGGCACAATGCAGCGCGACAGACTTGGTCAACAACCAAACGGCGGCTTTAGCGGCATTATAGGCGGCATAGTTGGCCGAAGCGATCAGACCCGCGATAGACGAAATATTGACGATCGCGCCCGGCCCATATGGCTTCATGACGCCCAGTGCATACTTACAGCCGAGGAAGACGGAGTCGACATCGACCGCCATAACCTTTTTCCAGTTCTCGAAGGTTTCGCTTTCGACAGAACCAAGGCTGCCAATGCCGGCATTATTGACCAAGACATTGAGGCCACCCATGGCATCATGGGCGGCATTGACGATTTCGATCCAACGCGCTTCTGAGCAAACATCTTGTTGGAAGGCGGTGGCGTGGCCGGGATAAAGCGCGTTAATGGCCGCGGCAGTTGCATCCGCGCCTGCCCCGTTGATATCTGTGACAACAACCTTTGCGCCTTCTTTGGCGTACATGGTGGCGATTGCTGCGCCCAAACCTTGGGCAGCCCCTGTGATCAAGGCCATTTTGCCGGCCATACGTCCTGTCATGTTCGTCTCCCTGAATTATATGCGACGTAGACCATCCCAAGCCGCTTGTTCGAGTTGCTGGAGACTTTCCACCGAACAGGTATGGTTGCGCAAGAGGGCAGACAGTGGTCCCCAGACGATTGCCGCTAATTCTTCCCCGCTGAAGGCTTTGAGTTCGGCTGTGGCAGCCCCGTCGCGGGCAAAGATCGCACTGGCTTTGATAAAGGCGCTGTCGGCAGCCATCGGTTTGCGGGCGAGATAGGCCGCGAGGTCCGGTTCTGAGAGGGCAAATTCGGCCAGTCGAGACCACATCAAGCGAAACCGTTCTTCCAGTCCAAGGCGCGCTGGGAATGGTGCGAAGACATGGCGATCAAAATGAGCCTGCGCGCGCCCGTCTAAAAGCGCTGCAAGTGCGCTCTTGGATGGCGCGATACGATACAGCGTACCAACGGCGATTTCGGCAGCGGCGGCCAGTTCTGGCATGGAGATACTGTCGAGGCTATCGCCTAGCGCAACCGACGCGCGCAGCAGTCGGTCCTCGATGGCTGAAATGGGTTCTGGGGAGCGTCTTTTGGCCATGCCCACACCTCAATGAAAAAATATTCAATGAAGTGGTTCGCCGCTCGGTTCAATGCAGCGTTCTGAGCAACATCATGGTGGCCGTACTGAGTAGCAGCAAACCAACGACGGCTGAGAAGAGGCGCGCGAAACGGGCTTGCGCAAATTGGCGTGCCATCAAGCCCCCTGCCAGCGCAAACATCGACATCGTGATCGTATCAAACAGGACGGTCCCGGCAGCAAACATGGCCAATTGCGGGACGGTGTCGCGCTGCGGATCGATGAAGGGTGGCAAGACGGCGGTAAAAAACAAGAGTGCCTTTGGATTGCTGATCTGCACCAGAAAGCCGTCTTTAAACGGGTTACTACCAGCAGCCTGACCCGCAAGTTGGAAGCCTTGTGTTTCCTTGGACAGCGCAGCACGGAGCGCTTTAAGTCCAAGCCAAGCCAGATAAAGCCCACCCAGAATCGCCAGCATCGAAAACACAGTGGGATAGAGGCGCATCAGGACACCCAATCCCAAGGCGGCGAAGACAAACCACACCAATGAAGCAACATTCATTCCGAATACGCCCCATAGTCCAGCGCGTGGGCCTTGGGCCAAGCCGGTTGCCAAAGCGAACAGATTGGCCGGTCCTGGGGTTGCGGCCATGCCTGCCATGATCAGCAGGAAGGAGGCATAGGCATGGGGATCAACGGGCAAATGGTCAAAGTTCATCAGCTATCAGTCCGGTCCCCGAATAATGTGTCGAGGCGTTTGGGTAGCGAGTCTGCCAAGCCGTCGAGCGGGCCTGAAGAGAGTAGAAGAACCACTTCATCGCCTTTCAATGTGTCCGGCATGTCGTGGAGAAACGTCTGTGTATCCTCAATGCCTTGAGCCGAAACGCCTGCCGCATGTACGCGCGAAAGAATTTCTGACAGCGTCAATTGGGCTTGGCTTGCGGCCCCAATTTTTGGCGGCGGCAGAATGTGAACCTGATCGCAGCCCTCAAAGACGTGATCATACCAGCTCAACGCATCTTGGTTGCGCCACGAAAACGTATGGGGCTCAAACACCACGACCAAAGGGCGGCTCGGGAAGTGGAGGCGGATCGCATCGATGGCTGAGCGGGCCTTTTCAAAGGAGGAGCCAAAACCCTCATAGGCCGGAACGGAAGAGGTGCGCGTCTTCTTGTCGAGTCGACGGGCGACACCGCGAAAAGCCCGAACCGCAGCTTGGACTTGGGCTGGGGTCATCAAGCCGTGCTCCAGCACAAAGGCGCTGCCGCCAATGATGTTCTCAATATTGTGGAGGCCCAACAACTCGGTCTCTAGCGCGATCCGTTCGCCATTTGGGCAGACGAGGTCAAACTGGGTGACTTCGCCAATCACGATCTTATCGGCATAATAGCCGGGGTTTGGCTTTAGGCCGTACCAAATTGCAGGCCGGTCTCCAATCAATCGACGGACTGGCTCATAGGTGTGACAGGCAATGAGCAGGCCTTCTGAGGGCAAAGCCGAGAATAGCTTGGCGAACGGGGCCTCATAGCTCTCCATCGTCGGGAACATATTGATATGGTCATGCACGATGGAAGAAATCAGAATGTGGCTGGGGCTATAAAGTTCAAACTTGCTGCGGCGATCTTGCAGGCTGACGATATATTCGTCGCCTTCCATGATGAAGAGTGGGTCTGTCCCAGCATGGCCGGTTTTTGGCAAATCAAGCGGGATCGCACCGATGAACCAGCCGGGATCTTGCCCAGCGTGGCGCAAGAGGAAAGCGACCAGTGCCGTGAGGGAGCTTTTCCCAAAGCTGCCGGCTACAATCAGATTCTCGCGCTCTTGCGTGAATTGGCCGAGGTATGTCGCGAAATTATAGCAAGGCACGCCGCGCTTTTGTAGTTCAGCAAGTTCCGGGTTGGTGGCTGCGTCCATTTTGGCGGTGGTGCCCACAACGGCCACATCGATTTTCTCTGGCAGATTGGCCACATCAAAGCGCTTGGCATAGGTGATGCCGGCTTGGTCGAGATAAGTCGATACGGGCGGGAATACCCCTTCGTCGGAGCCGGTGACCTGATGGCCCTGCGATTGCAAGACGCTGGCTAAGGCGCTGACCCCAGCCCCACCGATTCCCAGAAAATAAATGTTCATTTCGACCCTTTAGCGCGGCTTTTCGAGGTCGTCACGTCTGGGTTCGCAGGGGATGTAAGGCAATGTGCGGAGCGACTTCGCAGTGGCGCTGTGCTGGGCTAAAAGAAGGCATGCCCTTTTCCGTCTCAGTCATCACCCTAACCCCAGAGGCTTGGCCCGGCGCCCTTGGTGCGTCCTTGATCGGCAGCGGGCTCGAAAAATCTGTGTGGTCGCTGGAATTGATTGACTTGCGCTCGTTCGGCGATGGCAAACATCGGCAAGTGGATGACACCCCGGCCGGAGGCGGCGCGGGCATGGTGATGAAAGCGGATGTGGCGGCGCGCGCAATCGATAGCTTGCCACGTGATGGCCGCCCCCTGATTTATCTGACCCCACGTGGCAAGCCTTTGACCCAAGCCCGGGTTCGCGAATTGGCGGATGGTCCTGGCGTTGTGCTGTTTTGCGGCCGCTTTGAAGGGTTGGATGAGCGCGCCATTTTGACCCGCGAGATGGAAGAAATTGCGGTGGGCGATATTGTGCTGACAGGCGGCGACCTGCCCGCACAAATGCTGGTGGAAGCCAGTGTCCGCCTGTTGCCGGGCCTGTTGGGTAATGCTGATAGCCTTGGCGAGGAGAGCTTTGAATCTGGTCTGTTGGAGCATCCCCTCTACACACGGCCGCGCAGCTTTGAGGGCCATGAGATCCCGCCGGTTCTAATGTCTGGGGACCATGCAAAGATTGCCGCATGGAAAAAGCAGCAATCTGAATCGGTTACCGAAGCCCGTCGCCCCGACCTTTGGGCAGTTTATAAGGGTGACAAAGCCTGATCATTCGTATAAACGCGCGTCTTCTTTCAACCTCAAAGTTCTCTTTGACAACAACAATGCCGCGGCCTTCTTGAGCTTTTGATCTGGTTTCAAAGTCTTAAGTAGGAATCGTGCAAGGTGAGCTGACATGAATATCATCGAAACACTCGATGCCGAGGAAGTCGCACGCGTCTCCGAAGGCAAGTCCATCCCAGAATTTTCGCCAGGTGACACCCTGCGCGTGAACGTGAAGATCAAAGAAGGCGAGCGCGAGCGCGTTCAGGCCTATGAAGGCGTTTGTATTGCCCGCTCTGGCGGTGGCATCAATGCCAACTTCACGGTTCGCAAGATCTCCTTCGGCGAAGGCGTAGAGCGGGTTTTCCCACTGCATTCGCCAAATGTTGAGTCGATCACCGTTGTGCGCAAAGGTAAAGTGCGCCGCGCTAAGTTGTACTACCTGCGTGACCGTCGCGGTAAGTCGGCCCGGATCGCCGAGCGCACCGACGGCCGTGGTTTCGGCGAATAAGCCAAGCTACAGGTTTAAAGATAAGAAGGCGGTCCCTCGGGGCCGCCTTTTTCGTTTTGCGGTGTCAGGATGCCGCTTCAATCGCTTCGCTCAGCTCAATCCATGCGGCTTCGGCCTTGGCGAGGGCTTGCGCATGCCACGCGCGCTTCTTGGTGAGGTCTTCGAGGGCTTTGGCCCCCTCGGTATAGAGGCTGGGAGAGGCTAGACGCGCATCGATGGTGTCGAGGGCGTGCTGTTCTTTGGTGACGGCCTTCTCGGCGTCAGCGAGGCGGAAGCGCAGGGTTGATAGCGAAGGCCCCTTTTTGCCGCCATTGACGTCATTTTTTGTTGCAGCCTTTGGGGCGTTTTTGCCGGCCCCACCGCCGTCAGGACGATCGGCGCTGAGCACCAAGCCACGATAGTCGGTCAGGTCACCGTCATAGGCGCGCGCATAGCCGTTGTGGACGAGCCATAGGCGGTCCGCACAGGCTTCTGCCAAATAGACATCGTGGGTGATGAGCAATACAGCCCCTGAATAGTCATTGAGCGCGTGAATCAAGGCCTCGCGGCTATCGATGTCCAAGTGGCTCGTCGGCTCGTCCAAGATCAAGACGTGCGGCTTGGCATAGGCCATCAGGCCCAGAAGCAAACGCACCTTCTCGCCGCCTGAAAGCTTTTCGACATGGGTGTCGATTTTTTCCTGACCAAATCCCATGCGTGCCGCCAAGGAGCGGTGGCGAGAGGGCGGCCATTCGGGCTCTAGATCCCGGACGTGCTGCAGTACGGTTTCGCCCGCGCGCAATTCATCCAATTGGTCTTGGCTGAAATAGCCAATCTTGACTGCCTTGGACGCCCGCCGCTTGCCATTTAACAACTCAAGCCGGGCACCAATGGACTTTACCAACGTTGTCTTGCCTTGGCCGTTTGGGCCGATGATGACGATCCGGTCGTCATGATCGAGCCGGAAGTCCACCTTTCGAAGCACGGGCTTGCCGTCAATATAGCCAAGGTCGGCTTCATCCAGCTGGATCAAGGGGGAAGCTAGTTCGCTGGGCTCATCAAAGTGGAAGGGCATGGCTCGGTCCGCGATGGGGACGGAGATTTCCTGCATCTTTTCCAGCATCTTGATCCGACTTTGCGCCTGACGGGCTTTTGAGGCCTTGGCGCGGAATCGATCAACGAATGCCTGCAAATGGGCCTTAGCCGCATCTTGCTTAGCTTTTTGCCCCGCCAACAGGGCTGCGCGCTCGGCGCGGCGGCGCAAATAGGTGTCGTAGCCGCCAGTGTGGACCTCTAACTTAGAATCTTCCAGCGCCATGATGTGGGTGACAGAGCGATTGAGCATTTCGCGGTCGTGGCTGACCACGAGAACCGTGTTGGGATATTTGCGCAGGAAGGCCTCCAGCCAAGCTGCACCCTCAAGGTCGAGATAATTGGTTGGTTCGTCCAAGACCAAGAGGTCAGGCATGGAGAAGAGAACACCCGCCAACGCGGCGCGCATGCGCCAGCCACCGGAGAAGGAACCCGCTGGGTTCATCAGTTCTTCTTGTTTAAATCCAAGACCGACTAAAATTTCGCTGGCGCGTGCCTCGGCAGAATAAGCATCAATATCGGCCAAGCGCGTATGGATTTCACCAATCCGGTTGGGGTCGGTTGCAGTTTCGGCCTCTGTCATCAGGCTGGCGCGTTCGGTGTCGGCAGCCAGCACGACGTCCAACATGGGATCGGGCGTAGCGGCAATCTCTTGGGCAACAAAGCCCATGCGGGCACCGCGCTTGAGGCGGACACTACCGTCGCCCTTCATCGCCTCGTCTTGAATGATGCGCAAAAGCGTCGATTTGCCAGAGCCATTCTTGCCAACAAGGCCTACTTTCCAACCATCGGATATGACGGCATTGGCCCCATCAAACAGCACGCGCCGCGCAAGGCGATAAGTTAGGTCTGTGATTTGCAACATGGGGATCGGCTTCTGACGACAGGTCTTAGGAGGGGGCTAGCTTTTTCGGTGCTCTGGCAGGCGTCGTCTGATAGCGCCATTGGCAGCCGAAGTCACGACTGCGGGTCAGGGCTCGCGGTTGGCGTCGAGAATGGCACGTATTTTCATCAGGGTGGGAATAAGGGCCTGCAACTCTTTGGGGTCTATCAGGCCAGACAATTGCTGCAGAGAGGGTGCTAGCCGGGCGATGGCATCGTGGCGCGCCGCGGTCCCTGCTTCTGTTATCGAGACGAGTTTGCCCCGCCCGTCACTGGGGTCGGCAACAATCGTCACCAAGCCTAAGGCCTCGAGGCGATGAATCGTGTTGGTCATCGCCCCTTTAGTCACTTGGAAGGCCTTGGCCAAATGGCTTGGCGTGTCTTGGGTTTTATTCAAGCGGACAAAGTGGTTGAGCAAGCTAAAGCCTGCAATCGAAAGCCCATCTGGCAAGACACGCTCAAAGCGGTTGCGCCCCAATTGGTCAATGATCCCGATTTCGTTGAAGAAGGAAAAAGCGATCGCTGTGAAGTCTGAATTGGGACTGTCTGAGGTCATGTCCGAAGATGCTCTGCAAGGCCCCGTCTTGGTGACGGTGAAACCTTGCCACCATAGCCTATTCTGGCGAGCATCTGTAGACACTTATCAGGTGCCAGGCCGACGACCTTTTCCGTTTCGGCCTTGATTGTACCCATTTCAGCATATTCTTGTAAGGCTTGGCTCATCGGGTGCATGGCGATCCCAAGTGAGGTGGCGCGAAGATTGAGGCGGGCATAGGCGCGACCCGCCGCCAACTCGGCGAAGCGATCCTTGGAATTGCTGATGAGCCAAACATATCCCCAGGCGGATTTCGCCAAAGGGTCATATTGCTCGAGACCTTGCTGATAGGCCGTGGTGCCAGGCGTCATCATTTTTTCGCGGGTGATTAGGCCCATGGCTTGCATGGCTCCTATGCCAGGAAAGTCTAGATCAATCCCGTCTCGATATTTCGCAATCTCGGCTTTACCGATCCGCATCAAATCGATGCTCTCTTTTAGGGCCACGGGGGTTTCGATTTCGCGCCGATAGGCTTGAATGGTGAGTTGCCGCAGGCTTTCACATTGGGCGTCGCCCGACAATGTGCCTGCGAGCGTTAGCTTGTCGCTCGGCTCCATCGTCAAAAGTTCCTGCAAAGCCTCAGCACGAACGGGCTTCTTGGGGTCATAGGCCTCTTTGTTGGAGCGCCTTTGCGTGATTAAGGCGTAAAGCGGGTCCTTCGTGCCGCCCTTCACGAAGCGGATATGGGCCATAGGCTTATCATCCAAATAAGGTTGCGGCTCACCCATCGGGAAAAGGCTTATTTGGGTCTCATAGCCGATTTCAGCTGCGGCAATCGACAGGATTTCAAGGAAGGCACCACAGCCAATCGCGAGCTGACGGTCATAGGGGTCGGTAGCGGGCAGTCGGCGGCTCGTATCGAAATAGAATTTGATGGTGTCTTCACCCTCCAGACTGACCAGCCAAGGCTGACGATTGTGTGGATTGGGGGCGAGAATGGCATGGGCGAGACAATAGAGGCGCGGGTCCTTTTGGCCCGCACCGGGATTGCGCCAAGCTGCGGCAGGGTCAGAGTTTGGTTTCAGTGTGGCACCGACCGCAGGCACGGCGGCCAATGAACTTATGGCGAGAAGTTGGAGGATGGTTCGACGATCTGTCATGGCGACCTCTGTTTGGTTTAACGTTCAACCAATATAGTTTAGTATTGAACTATAAGTCAAGCGTGCATTGAATGCAGATGGGTTTGGGTCAAAACTGCCCTCAATCCTTGACTCTGAGGTGGCAATCCCGTTTAAGCGCGCCTTCTCGCTGGGTTGGCACTGCCTTCACTGGGGGAAAATATGGGTGATGGATTTCCGGCCATTGCAATCGCGACACATGGTGTGCCGCCCGGACCGTCAAAAACGTAAATGGACTAAACATGTCAAAGCGCATTGCTGCGAAATATAAAATCGACCGTCGCCTCAGTGAAAACCTGTGGGGCCGTCCAAAAAGCCCCGTTAACAAGCGGACCTATAAGCCAGGTCAGCACGGCCCAACCGCCCGTCCAGCCAAGGTTTCGGCCTTCGGCGCTCAGCTTCGCGCGAAGCAGAAGCTGAAGGGCTATTATGGCAACATCACTGAAAAGCAGTTTGCTGGCCTCTATGAAGAAGCCGCACGCCGCAAGGGCAACACCGCTGAAAACCTGATCGGCCTGTTGGAGTGCCGTCTGGATGCATTGGTCTATCGCGCGAAGTTCGTGCCGACCGTGTTTGCGTCGCGCCAATTCGTCAACCACGGCCACGTGATGGTGAACGGCAAGAAGGTCAATATTCCTTCATACCGTTTGCGCGTCGGTGACGTTGTTCAGGTCCGCGAAAAGTCCCGCACCATGGCTTTGGTATTGGAAGCTTTGGACTCAGCAGAGCGCGATTTCCCTGACTATATCGAAATGGATGTCGGCGCGATGAAGGCCACCTTCTTGCGCGTGCCAGAATTGGCTGACGTTCCTTATCCAGTTAAAATGGAACCAAACATGGTTGTGGAATATTACGCTTCGTAATTCTCTGCCAAAATCAGACACAGAAAAGCCCGCTCAGCCTTGGCCGAGCGGGCTTTTTTGTATCTCAGACGATCGCCTGATTAGGCTTGCAACGCGACGCCAGCTTCGCTCAAAACTTGCTTGAGCTCGCCGGTTTCAAACATTTCCCGAATGATGTCGCAGCCGCCAATAAACTCACCCTTCACATAGAGTTGGGGGATCGTGGGCCAGTTGGAATAGTCCTTGATGCCTTGGCGGACATCTTCGTTGGCGAGCACGTTCACATCCTGAAAATCAACACCTACATGGTCCAGGATTTTGACGACGGTGCCGGAAAACCCGCACATTGGCATGCGGGACGTGCCCTTCATGAACAATACCACATCATTGGTTTTGACCAGATTATCGATAAAAGCTTGTGCGTCGCTCATGTGTCGTGCTCCTTGCTGGGGTCCAGAACGTGTTGACGAAGGTTTCCGCCTTCGATGGAACACAAGAACCGCTGCGTCAATCATTGTTTGACCAGATAGGTCTGGGAAAAGACTTTGTCTTCCCTTCAGCTAGGGATGGGGAGCTGTCGGGTCAAGTCCGTAGCGAAATTGCGCGTCGTTGGTGATAGCCATTGCGAGCGTGATGGAATGGCCCTTATAGCTGTAAAGTCTGGTCAATCTTTTGCTCATGACGTGATGCGCTATGGCCAGAGGTCGCATCCGTCCTAGGCGCCATTTCGGTGGCTGCGTCATCATGCGTCGACTTTGGTTAGGTTCGGTTTCGGTTTTCGTGCTCTCGGTAGCGGGTCCCGCTGTTGCTCAGCCTAGCCCTCGGCCCTTAGTGCTTGGACAACCGCTTCAGAGCTCGATGGGCCCGGAAGACCCGGTGTTGCAGGGCGATGATAGCAGCTATGAACTCTTTCAAGTTCAGGCACCTAAAGGCCAAATGGTCACCGTGACCCTGACCTCGGCGGCTTTTCAGCCTGTCGTGGCTGTAGCCGATGAAATCAACGAGGAGTGTGAGGATTGCGTGGCATCTGTTGGCGAGACAGACAAGCCGGCAGTCGTTCGCAAGATTGTTCCTGCTTCTGGCGTACTGCAGGTGCGGGCTAATACCATGAACAAGGGCGACCGCGGGCCCTATACTCTGCTTGCGACCGCTGTGGAACCGCCACGGATCTCTGCAAGACCACTCCCCTTTGGCCAAAGTGTCTCGGATGCATTGGATACAAATGATGCTTTCACGAATGAAGGGGCGACAGTTGATGCTTATGCCGTGCGGTTAACCGCCGATCAGGAAATTCAACTTGATCTATCTTCCGAGGACTTTGACCCCAAGCTGGAGCTCTTGACGCCTGCGGGAGCAAAGGTGGCTGAAGATGATGATGGCGGGCCAGGAACCAGTGCGCGCATCCGCTACACGGTCCCACGTGCCGGGCTCTACCAAGTCCGCGTGACGGCGGTCGGGTCTGGAGAACTTGGCACCTACACATTGACGACAGGGCTACGTCAGGAACTAGCCCCTATGCCTGCCCCCGTCTCCATCAATCTTGGCCAAGCGGTCAGCGGCGCGATGTCAAGCGCGACACCGCGTTACGAGACCGATGGCGAAGAAGTCTATGCCATTCGTTACGGCATTCGTATGGAAGGCGGTAAGGTATACAAGATCTCAGTGGATGTGGGCAGCGGTAGCGAACTTGATCCCAAAATTGCAATTGGCAAGATCGCATCCGATGGCAGCCTAGATAAGTTGGCAGACAATGATGATGGCGGTGGCGGCAGTAATGCCTTGTTGCGCTATCGGCCTGAGACGTCTGGAACCTATGTTTTAGAGGTCCAAAAGGTAGGTCGGGCCAATGGTTCGTATCGCTTGAAGGTTGACCAAGCTGCGGCAGACCGAGCGCCAGCGCCATCCCAAGCTTTGCGTCTCGGGCAGAGCGTGCCCGGTGAGTTGAGCGATGGGGGCGCGCGCTTAGCTACCACCGACGCCCTTTTCAATACCTATTCGGTCACTTTGCGGGCTGGCCAGCGGGTCAATGTCAAGATGGAGAAGGAGGGCGATTCCAATCTAGACCCGCTGTTGGAAATTGGCCTTTTGACGTCGGCCGCCTTCCAAGCCATCGAGAAAGATGACGATGGCGCAGAAGGCCTGAATGCGCGAATTAAGTTTACGGCACCAAGCGATGGCACCTATATTATTCGCGCGACGGCGGGCGAGCCAACGCAAGTAGGTCAATACACGATCGGTGTAAGTGAAATCCCCGCTTCCATCGCGCCGCCCTTCCCTGCCCGGGCAAAGTTAGGCGAAACCATTCGTGGCAATCTTGGTGCAACTGACCCTTTGCGCAACGACAGCCAATATTTTGACCGTTATGTCTTCAATGGCCAAGTCGGCGAAACTTATGAGATTACCGCGAGTGCGGAGAGTTTCGATGTTCTGGTTGGCGCGCGCCAGATTGACCGCGTCGATGATGATTATGTCACAGACGATGATAGCGGTGGCGGCACAAACGCCAAATTGATCTATACGGTCACAACCGCCGGGCCACAGATCATTCGCGTCACCACCATCGAGGAATCTGCAGGCGGCGATTACAGCCTGTTGATTATCAAGAGATAGCGGACCTACGACTTGGGGCCAGTTTCAAGGGCGAGCGCATGTAGCTCGCCCCCCATTTTACCTTTAAGCGAAGCATAGACTGCCTGATGCTGCTTGACCCGGTTCATGCCGGCGAATCCGTCGCTTTTCACGATGGCCTTATAGTGGTCGCCATCGCCTGCAAGGTCGATAATCTCGATCTCCGAATCGGGAAAGGCATCCAAAATCATCGACTTAATGTCAGAAGCGGCCATTGGCATGTCTGTCTCCGGGGTAAATGGTTCGGCCATTAGGCCATAAAGGCGGGCATCCAGGCTTCGTGAGCCTGTTTCAGATCGGTGATGTCAATCGCCAAAACGTCTTGAATTGCCAATTCGCATCCCCCAGCAGAGCCGATGGCTGCGCAGGGAATTGCTTTGCTTTCAAGAGCATCAAACACGCTGTCGGCATGGGTGGGGTCGACGATCAAAAGATATCGGGCTTGATCTTCGCTCAACAAGGCTGCTTCAAGGCTGAGGCCTTGTGGCAGTGTGATGGCAAGGCCTGTGCCCGAAGCCATGGCGATGTCAGCTGCCGCGATCAAGAGCCCGCCATCGGATAAATCATGACAGGAGCGGATGTGGCCAGCTTGGATCAAGCCGCGCACGACGTCACCGGTCAGGCGCTCTTGGGCCAGATCGACGTGTGGAGGCGCGCCATCTTCACGGTCCCATAATTCGCGCAGCGCCAAAGTCGCGCCCAAATTGTCCGTTGTTTGACCGACCAAAATGACCATATCGCCCATGTCTACCGCACCAAAGCCAACGCGCGTGGTATAATCGGTCAAAAGCCCAACACCGCCAATCGCAGGGGTTGGCGGGATCGCTTGGCCGGAGGTCTCATTGTACAGGCTCACATTGCCCGAGACGACTGGGAAGTCGAGGACGGCACAGGCTTCAGCCATTCCATCGGTAGCGCGCACAAATTGGCCCATGATTTCAGGGCGTTGTGGGTTTCCGAAATTCAGATTGTCGGTGATGGCAATCGGACTTGCGCCCGTCGCCGTCAGGTTTCGCCAAGCTTCAGCAACGACTTGCTTGCCGCCTTCGAATGGGTCCGCCAAGACATAGCGCGGGGTACAGTCGCAGCTAATGGCCAGCGCCTTTTTGGTATTGTGGATGCGCACGACGGCCGCATCAGAAGGCGTGGCGCTTTCTTCCAAGCTATCGGCCATCACGTGGCGATCATATTGTTCCCACAGCCAGCGCTTTGATGCGCCATCTGGGCAGGACAAGAGCTTTAACGTGGCGTCGCGCCAGTCGGTGATTGGTTTTACCATCGCGCTGGTCACGGCAGGGTGCAGCGTTGGCTGAACCCAAGGCCGATCATAATTGGGCGCATCTTCACTTAAGGGGGCTACGGGGATGTCGCAGACAATGGTGCCATTCCAGTGCAGGACCATGCGTCCCGTGTCGGTCGTTTTGCCAATGACGGCAAAATCAATGTCCCACTTCTTCATGATGGCCTCAGCCTCGGCCTCGCGGCCTGGCTTCAAAATGGCCAGCATGCGTTCTTGGCTTTCGGACAGCATCATTTCATAGGGCGTCATGGCGGTTTCACGCACAGGGACTGAATTCATATCGAGCTCAATGCCCAAATATTCCTTGCCGGCCATTTCCACCGAAGACGAGGTCAGGCCCGCGGCCCCCATGTCTTGAATCGCTTCAATGCTGTCAGTGGCCATGAGTTCAAGGCAGGCCTCAATCAACAGCTTTTCGACAAACGGATCGCCGACCTGCACGGTGGGGCGCTTTTCTTCACTTGCCTCGTCAAATTCCGCACTGGCCATAGTGGCACCATGGATACCGTCGCGCCCAGTTTTGGAGCCGAAATAGACGATGGGGCTGCCAATCTTGGCCCCGCGCGCATAGAAAATCTTGTCGGCATCGGCGAGGCCTACGCACATGGCATTGACCAGAATATTGCCATTATAGCCGGGGTGGAAATTTGTTTCGCCACAGACGGTGGGCACACCGACGCAGTTTCCATAGCCGCCGATCCCTGCCACCACGCCTGAAACCAAACGGCGCGTTAAAGGATGGTCTGGGCTGCCAAAGCGCAGCGCATTGGCCAAAGCAATGGGGCGGGCACCCATGGTGAACACATCGCGCATGATGCCGCCGACGCCCGTCGCCGCGCCTTGATATGGCTCGATAAAGCTTGGGTGGTTGTGGCTTTCCATCTTAAAGACAGCGGCTTGGCCATCATCAATATCAATGACACCAGCATTTTCACCGGGGCCTTGGATGACGCGTGGGCCTTTGGTTGGGAATTTAGCTAGATGCCGCCGCGAGCTTTTGTAGCTACAATGCTCTGACCACATGACCGAAAAAATGCCGAGCTCCGTCAGATTGGGTTCACGCCCCAAACGGTCCAGAATAATGGCATATTCTGATTCCGAGAGGCCGTGTTCGGCAACCAGGGCGGGGGTCATGGGCGGTTCGGCAGGCGATACAGTGGTCATGCAAACTGTTTAGCGTGCGTTGGCTGTGGTTTGAAGGGCATACGGTCTTTTCCCCTGCAGTGGAAGCAAGATGGTTGCCCGATCTGACTTGGCGAAGGCGGCAAACACGCTTTACATTCACCTATGGTGCATCCGATGGAACGTGATCCGGTATCAATTGTTTCTAAGCCGATCTATGGCCCACGTTTTGGTGTGGGCATGCTGGCCTTGGTGGCGCTGTTCTCTTTTGGGGTGGGCGTTGCTTCTGGTGGCATCATTCTGCCGTTTCTACGGTCAGCCGCCCCGGTTGGTATTGGTTCGGCCGTGACGGCACCTACCCAAGGGCAGTCCAATCAAGCACTCTTGTCGGTCCTGCCTCAAACCATCTTGGCTGAGTTGGATTCGGTTCAAGGTCCGCTGGCAACAAATTTGTCGATTGAGCAGTATTTGAACGATACAGAAGTGCGCGCATCTCAAGCGGGCTATATCGCGTCAAGGTCGTTTCAAAGCCTGCAAAGCGGAGCTGAAATTGGCTATGTTTTCAAGCCGGGACCATCGATAAAGGCTGGGTCTAGAGCCATGCCAGAGACTTTGGTGTTCAAGTTCCAAACCGGCCCGCAAGTTGGCACGTTGGTGTTGACGGAAATGCGCCGAGATGGCGTCGCGCTGTCGGCTGGCAGGCGCTTTGCCGATTTGGTGCGTGCCGGTGCCACTTTGCCTAATTTGTCTGAAACGCAGCTTCTGACGTCACGCGGCCTGATTGAGATTAAGGTGGCTGATGGTGGCGCGGCGGCTTACCTTGATAATGTGCTGATCTACCCCCGAGGGGCACAGGCAAGAGATGAGGGTGAGGCCTTATTGGCAGAGAAGTCGGGTGGTGATGTCAAGGGAGAGATGGGTGCCGAGAAGGCTCCGCACAGCTTATCGATCCAAGCGAGGTGGCCAGCCGGTGGCCAATTGCCGGAAGTGGCTGTTCTCGTGGCAGGCGAGGCTGCGCCCAAACCCTGTTCTGCGCGCGTGATCGTCTTGGATTTGCGTCGAGCGACGCGGATTACTTTGGCTGAGCGGCTTCAGACCAGCAGTCTTCGCCCAGAGGTTCGGGCGCGCGGACTGGCGCTTGCTGGCTTTTGCCCGCCTGCTTCACGCAAGGTGGTTGTGGCTTCTCCCGAAGAGATGCCCGTTCCATCCGTTGCCTTCTACGACGTGAGGGCCGGTCAAGTGCGGTGGGAGACAGCCCCTGCCCCAAGCTCACCCCCTCAGGTGGAGATTGCGGCTTGGCGAGAGCCGAGTATTGGCCGGATTGCGTCACCTCTGGGTCAGAAGGGTGCATTGGCTTCTGTCGCCTGTCGCGCAGGGGGCGGTTACACCATCGCGGTTTCAGGTCTACCCGGACCAACAAAGGGCACTACCGGATCGGTTCGGGTCAGTAGTGCCGGTAAAAGTGCGAGTCTCACGATGAGCTGGAAGCCAAGTGCCAATGGCTATGAGGTGGACGGCGCAGCCGATACGGTCTTATCCGATCCGGTCTTGGCGCGCTTTGGTGCGGGCAAGCCGCTAGAATTCTCGAGTAATGGGGCCACGATCACCGTGTCAGCGCCCCAGCCAGCGCAAGTCGACGCGTTGATTGCGCAATGCAAACGGCCAAAGGCCGACTAGTCGCCACCTTTATTGCGCTGTCCAGCCGCCATCCATCGTCAGGATCGCGCCATTGATTTGAGCGGCTGAATCACTGGCTAGATAAAGCGCGAATGAGGCTACTTGCTCGACTGTTACAAACTGCTTGGTCGGCTGCGCGGCGAGTAAGACATTTTGGATGACTTCCTCTTCCGTGATGCCGCGTGATTTTGCCTGATCCGGGATTTGCGCCTTCACCAAGCCGGTCAGAACATAGCCAGGGCAGATGGCGTTGCAGGTGACGCCTTCTTTCGCGTGTTCCAGCGCAACCGTCTTGGTGAGGCCCACCACCCCATGCTTAGCGGCGACATAGGCAGATTTGAACGGGCTGGCGACCAAGCCATGTGCTGAGGCGATATTGATGATTCTGCCCCATTTTTGCGCCGCCATGCCTGGAATTGCGTGGCGAATGGTGTGGAAAGCTGAGGTGAGATTGATGCCAATGATTTGGTCCCACTTTTCGGCAGGGAAGTCCTCAATCGGGGCAACAAATTGAATACCTGCATTATTGACCAGCACATCCAGTCGCCCAAAGTGGGCGCGGGTTTTGGCGACCATGTCTTCAATTTCTGCCGGAGCCAACATATTGGCCGGATGATAGAGCACGTCGACCTTGTGGTCTTGGGCCAGTTTGGCTCGAGTCGCCTCGATTTGATCCGCTTCGCCCAGACCATTGATCACGACGCCATAGCCGGCCGCCGCAAAGGCTTCAGCAATGGCCAGCCCAATTCCGCTGGTGGAGCCCGTAACGAGGGCGACTTTGGTGGTGGCAGCGGTCATAATAGCTCCAATTCAGACGATGCAGGCGGGTCTGGGCCACAGGCCCACTTCCATTTGATGCTTGACGCATTAAAGCCAAAACGTCAGCACTGGAAGTTATGTTCCACTGAGCGAGAGAGGAAAGTGAAGTATGGATCCTTCGTTGCAAGCCTTTGTCACAGGCCTGCCCGCTTTTCTGTTTCAAGGCGGCGTGGCTATTTTAATTTGGGCCTTTGGCGTTTGGCTTTATATGGCCATTACGCCGCACCGTGAGATAGAGCTTGTCCGCGCAGGCAATAGTGCGGCTGGCCTTTCCTTAGGCGGTGCGGCGATTGGCATTGCGATTCCGATTGCAGCTACTTTGGCAACATCTCATGCTTTGCTGGATGTCATCATCTGGGGTTTGACGGCCTTGGTTCTGCAATTGGTGATGTTTCGCTTAGTCGATTTGGTTGTCCGAGGGCTGTCGAAGCGCATTGAAAATGGCGAAATGGCGTCTGCCGCCGTGCTGGTAGGCGTGAAGATTGGCGCTGCTTTGTTGACGGCTTCGGCCTTGAATGGCTGATACGCGATGCTGAGACGGTTCGGCGATGGCATTTTGATCCTTTTGGTCTTGATCGTGGCGGCGGCTTGGATGTTTGGTCGCGTCCAAGATCGAGCGGAGTTGCGGCCGCCATCTAGGCCCGCTGATACCTTTGTTGTGCCAGAAGCTGAAACCACGAAAGAGGAGGCCCAGAAGGGGCCGCTTTTGCCGGCACCTAGCCCCTATGACGACCAGTCCATGGTGGAGGCGCACCGTGCAGGGCCGTGGTCGAGTGGAACCGGCTTTGCGATTGGTGACAATGGAACGTGGTTGACCGCCCGCCATGTGGCGCTGGGGTGTGAGCGTTTGGGTGTGGTCAATGGCCAAGATCAAGAACTGGTGGCGGCCTCGCTCGCTTATGTCTCCAAGCGCGCCGATGTTGCCATATTGCGCACCCAAGGCGGTCCTGAGCCTCTGGCGTTAGACCTGAACGAAGACGACCTTCAAATCGGCGCCATGGGTTTTCATATTGGGTTTCCACAAGGCCAGCCGGGCGAAGTGGTTAGCCGGCTAATCGGGCGCGAATTAATGATCACGGAAGGGGCCTGGCGCGGGCGCGAAAACACCTTGGCTTGGGCCGAGGTTTCAAGGTCTAAAGGATTGCGCGGCACTTTGGGTGGGCTTTCTGGCGGCCCTGCGTTTGATTCCAAAGGCAATGTGATCGGCATTACAATTGCGGAGAGTCTGCGCCGTGGGCGTGTGATCACCACAAGCTCAGACTCGATCATACAGGCGCTCAAAGACGCGCGCTTAAGCCCCAAGGGTGATGCGATTGCCCCGCTTCGGGCGGACGACATCACACGCGTCGCCAATCGCGTACGCCGCGATCTCAAAGTTATTCAAATTGTCTGCTTGCCGCCAGAATGAGGCGTTAGAGGCTTTCGCCAATCCAGGCCGAGATGCGGCTTTTCGCCATCGCACCAACTTTGGTGGACACGACTTGACCGTCCTTAAACAGCATCATGGTTGGGATGCCGCGCACGCCATAGCGCGAGCCGGTGCCTGGATTATCGTCAATATTCAGCTTGGCGACCACTAGCTGGCCAGCCATTTCCTCTGAAATCTCTTCGAGAGCTGGGCCGATCTGCTTGCATGGACCACACCATTCCGCCCAAAAGTCCACAAGAACGGGACCCGAAGCTTTCAGAACGTCCGTTTCAAAGCTGTCGTCGGTGATGGCGAGGGTTGGCATGGTGTGAACTCCAATTGGCTTGTTCCTTTAACTAGGCAGCCCAGCAATCACGCGCAAGGCGTCATCCAAAATTTGATCAGGTAATTCCATCAGGCGCGGTCCATCGGTCCATAATAGCGCACACCGAACTTTCTTGGTCGGCCAATTTCCCTGAAGCAGCGCGCGATAGGCGGCCATCTGGTTGAGATAGACTTGTGCCACGCCCTCAAGGGTCTGGGGTGGCGGCCGATTGGTCTTATAGTCCAGCACTAAGACTTCGGTCGGGGTCACAACCAAGCGGTCAACACTGCCATTCACGACCATATCGTCCGGCAGGCCGGGCCCGCGCCCCACAATCGTCGCCTCCGCGCGACTTCCTGGCCCAAACAACGGCGCGAACGTCGGGTCGCGCAGAACGGCAAGTGTCTCGTCGACCATTTGATGACGTGTCTCTTCGCTTAAGTCCGCTTCGCGCGCCAAACGCCGTCGTGCACGTTCTTCCCAGGTGTCTTGCGGCACATCGGGCAGTCTCTGCAGCAATTCGTGGATTAAGCGCCCACGCAGAAAGCGGAGCCGCGCATCGGGTTGCAGCGGGGAGAGGGTGGCAGGTTCTGAGCCATCGGGTGCCAAAGCTGACGGCGCAATTCGTCGGGCGCGTTGCTTTTCGGCTGGCGGCGGCTGATTGATCCAGGCTGGAAGTGGGGAAGGCGCGGGCCGCAACAGCGCGTCTGCTGGCAAGTCTCCGACATATTCTCCCCAAAGTTGGTAGGAAAAGGCATCGTCTGGCCCGGCTTGACCCTCAAGTTTTTGGCCCGGCCCCATCAGATTGAGCGCCTGTTCAAACAAGTCATACCACGTATCTTTGGCCTTCTCGTCGGCATCATCCTTGCCAGTATCGCCCTTGTCTTTCTTTTGCTGACCGAAGTGGAAGCCACACAGGATCAGGAGATCGCGTGCCCGGGTCATTGCGACATAAAGGAGCCGCGCATCCTCCTGTTTTTCGGATGCTGTTTGATTGGCGCGGAGTTCAGCAAACGCCTCTGGGTCCTCTTTGGCGGTGGGCGACCACAAAAAGGCTTGGACATCCTGATCATAGTGAAAGCTTGTTTTGGTTGCGCCTCTTGGAGAAGTGGTTTCTGGCAAAATGACCACAGGGGCCTCTAGCCCCTTGGCGCCGTGGATAGTCATAACGCGGACGCCGTCGCTGCCTTGCTCCATCTCGCGCTTTACGTCGGCTGCATCGGTTTCGATTGCGGCCAAGAACCCATGCAGATTGGGCGTTTCTGTTCGGCCATGACTAAGGGCGCGCCCCAAAAAAGCTTCTACGGGCTCGCGGGCTTCGTGACCCAAGCGCTCAATCAACAGGGTCCAGCCGGTTTTGCCCTCAAGGCAGGGTCGCTCAAGGATCGAGGCGAAGAATTCATAAGGCGGCATATGGCCTGCGCGGCCCAGCACAGATTTCAGGAATGCCGCGACCAGAGCATGGGCTGGATCGGCGGAATGCTGAAGCCGTTGCCACAGGGAATGGCTGCCCCGATCCCAAGCCAGCGGGAACAGATGCGCGTCATCATCGACAAGGCCACAAAACGCACCCTTCAGCACACAAGCGGTGTTGAAATCGTCCTGCGGCAACAAGGCAAAACGGCCCAAAGCAATCAAATCCTGAATGGCCGGGTCTTCCACCAATTTGATGCGGTCTGCCCCTGCCACGGGGACTTTGTGATACTTCAAGCGTTTGATGAGCTGATGGAAGAAGGGGCCACGCTTCTTCACCAAGATCATGACATCACCCGGGGTCATGGGCCTTAGGCCTTCTTTGGCTGGAATGGCAAAACCACGGTCGAGGCGGACTTTCAATTCCAGCGCGATCCGTTCGGCGAGACGATTCCGGCTGCTGTCTTCGCGCTCGATGTTGAGCGGGTGATCCCATGCGTCCGATTCAGGCGCTTTCTCGCCAGCGACTGTCTTCGGCCACAACTCTACCGCGCCTGAATGCTTGGTTCGAAAGGCGATGTGCTGGGTTGGAAAGGCGTATTTGCGTTCAAACGGTGGGTCCGCTGCGTCGGCCGCCGCAAGCGGCGGCGGGCCGCCGAGGGTCGCACACGCCCAAACTGCATCTACGGCATTGAGTATGGTTTGGCTGGAGCGGAAAGAGAGATCAAATTCGAGGCTACGTCTTTGATCGGCCATTTCAGTCGCGCCCGCTTCAAAGCGGGCTTTTTCCTCTAAGAAGCGCTCTGGCTTTGCCCCTTGGAACGAATAGATGGATTGCTTTTCGTCGCCCACGATGAAGCGGGTTCTGGGTTGCGTTCTCGCTTCCTGCTCCAGCACGTTGAAAAGCGGCTCTAATAAGTCCCACTGTTGTGGGTTGGTGTCTTGGGCTTCGTCTATCAGAATATGGGCTAGGCCTGCGTCGAGCTTGTACAAAACCCAAGCCGCTGCCCCCTCCCCCGCCCGTAACAGGGCTGCGGTGCGGACCAAAAGGTCATCAAAGTCGAGGCCGCCGATAGCTTGTTTGGCTTTGGTCCACGCGGCCTTAAAGGCATAAACAGCCTGAGTGAGGGCAAGGGAGCGATGATAGGTTTCAACGGCACGCGCCTTTTCCTGGGCAGACAGAAAATTTGAAACGAGTGCCCCGTCGCTTACAAAAAGGCTGGTAACTGCAAATTCGGTCTCGAATTTCTTGGTAAGAAATTTTTCCCTTTGTTCGCCATCTGATTTCAAGACGATGGTGCGCCATGCCTGCCATGCCACTTCATGGTCACTGTCCTGCGCCAGACGGATCAACTTATTTGCCAGCTCTTTGTCTTTCGTGCCGCCAGTTTCCAGCCGCGCAGCTGCTGCAATCAAAGCGGCGCGGTCTAGATCATCCAAAGCTTCTTGTTGATAGGATTGCTTCGTACGGCTTGGATCGATTTGGAGTTCCGCTGCCAGCTGATCTGCGATCCCGTTCAGGTCTGGATTTATAGGTAAGTTTTGCCCCGCAGCGGACATGGCATCCAGGATCAGTCTTTGGTGGTCATCTTGGCTTGTTAGGCGGGCCACTTCCAAGAAAGCTGCAGGCGCTTTGGCATAGGCCTCATGAAACACTTGTGCTTGTAACGCTTTCGCTGCCGCATCCTCCAAAACCGTAAAGCCCGGCGGTACACCGGCCTCCAAGGGAAAGCGCTGTAGGATCGTTTGGCAGAAGCCATGGATGGTCTGAATTTTCAGGCCGCCGGGTGTCTCCAGCGCTTTGGCAAACAAGGCGCGCGCGTTGGCTAGGAAGCTCGGCTCAATTTCACCCAGATCGGGGTCGAGTTTTTGCAGCGCGCTGGTGAGTTCTTTGTCGGGCGAAATGGTCCAAGACCCCAAGAGCCCATACAGTCTGGTCTGCATTTCGGCTGCAGCCGCCTTGGTATAGGTGACGGCCAAAATCTTCGCGGGGTCAGAGCCGCGGAGAAGCAGGCGTGCGATCCGGTCGATGAGGACTTTGGTTTTGCCCGCCCCTGCATTTGCGCTCGCCCAGACAGACAATTCAGGCGTTGCGGCAATCGCTTGGTTTCTGCCGGTGAGTTCAACGATGGCGCGGGTCATTCGCTGTCCTCCGCATTGGCCCACTCGGCCCGTCGGGACAGTCGGTCGACGGGATCGTCATAGGTCACCTTTTTGAGCAAGCTGACACGTGGTTTGGGCAAATAGGCGCGGTCAGGGTTATGATAGAGCGCGGAAAGCTTTCGCAGCGTGTTTTCTGCCCGTTCGACAAGCTCTGGTACACTGGTTTTACTGTGGACCGCAGGGTCAACCTTTGGGTTGCGACCACCCACATGGATATGACGCAAGTCACTAGGCATGCTGGCGGCGAGACCGTCAAAGCCGCCATTGGCAGCAATCAGCGCGATGACGGGTAATTGAATGCCAAACATGGCGTACACTTCAGTGCTCGAGGGCGGTTTGCCACTTTTGAAGTCAAGGATTTCGGTGCCGTCTGGCCCGATATCTACCCGGTCTGCCCGTGCCATTATGGTGAGGTCGCCTTCGGGCGTATCGAGTGTCAGGCTTCCTTTTTTCTCGACAATGGGCCGCCAGCCAGCCAAGAGGCGCGGCATTTCCACTTCGACCGCAAAATCAATGGTGGGCTCTAAGCGTGCCAGTTCAACGGCAATACTGGTCTCGTCGTATCCGGCTTCACGCAAAGCGGTTTCAAATGCCTGATGAAGGGCTTTGACGGCGTCGTGAGGTGCTCGATCATACCAATCTGCAATGACCTCAAAGCCTTTATGGATCGCGTTACCGCGCACACCTGCGCTGATCGGCCCACCTAAGGGATCAAGTGCGCGCAAATTGAGGACTCTTTCGACATAGGTGCGATAGGGATCGCGGATCCAAGTTTCAATCTGTGTCGCATGGAAGCTGCGTGGTCGGGCATGCACGGGTGGTTTTGGAGCGGGAATGGCCTTAGTGGGCTCAAAAACGCGGTTAGGCGCGTGCGCCCGCAATCGCGACTGCCAGTCTGACCCATCCGCCAGAACGTTAGCGGCATCTTTTTCGCCCAAAGCCCCTGCAGCAAGCGTCTTCAGTCGCCAAAGCCAACGCGATGGCACCGCTGGCGCGTCCTTTCGGCGGGCAGAGCGTGTTAGCAAGACACGAGGTGCGGAGGCAAATTGGGCGAAGTCATGCGCGGAAAGCCCAATGCGGGTGTCGGGCGAGGGCAGCCCCAAATGCTGGCGCATGGGGCGCGACAAGAAGGGGTCGGGTGCAGCAGGCTGTGGCCAGACACCCTCATCAAGCCCGGCCAAAACCACTTTATTGAACTGCAAGAGCCGGGCTTCCAACGGGCCTAGAATGGAGATGCGCGGGTGGGTTCCACGCGGGCGGACGACTAAGTCTGCCATCAAATGATCCAACGTCCGACCAATCGCTTGGGGCTGGATCGGTGGAAAAAGCAGGCCATGCTCCATGAGGGAGGCAAAGAAGC
The DNA here is from genome assembly GCA_001602435.1 of Hyphomonadaceae bacterium UKL13-1. Classification (GTDB taxonomy): domain Bacteria; phylum Pseudomonadota; class Alphaproteobacteria; order Caulobacterales; family Aquidulcibacteraceae; genus Aquidulcibacter. The sequence continues at coordinate 3,228,300 of CP012156.1, read as the reverse complement.
GCGCCGCAGACTCACCCGCCTCTCCCCGCCAGACAATCTCGGCACCTTTTTGCGCTTCGGTTGCAGCCAGCGCCTCGGCCAAAGTGGCGATGGTCTGGGCGCAGTCGGGCAGGGAGCCGCTGAGTTGCCCGGTTTGGGTTAGGAGCTGGTCGAGCTTTTGAAGCAAGACGATACCGTTCTGCTTTTCAACCGGTTGGCCATTGACCTGCATCGCATGCCAATAGGCGGGTTTTAGGGCCTCAAGTTGCTCAATTAATTGGGGCAGAGTTCTGGCTTTGCGGGGTCCACGGAGAATGCCCGTCTCAATAGCGGCTGCACAAGCGGCGACGTGCTCTCGGGCAAGGCCAATTGACGTCAAAGGATGGCCAAGGAGTGCGCACAGCAAAACTGGGTCGCTGGGGTCCTGGCTCCATTGCATGACATGACGCAAAAAGCTGCCGATGCTGGTATCGCTGATTGGCCGACCGGATGACACGTCAACTTGAATATCCCAACGCTGCATCTTGGCCGCAACGCGGCGCGCGATCTCGGCGCTTGGGGTGACGAGGGCAACGGTTTGATCGGCAGTTTCCAGCGTTTCGCGTAATTCGTGTGCAATCAAGCTGGCCTCTTCCTCTTCGCTCGCCGCTTCGATCAGCGTGAGGCCTTCAAGGCCAGCGATAATATTAGCCGGCCCAAGGTCCTCGATCCGCGAGGGCCAGTCCGCGGTTGAGGCTTGCGGCGTCAGGGCTTCATTGATGACGAGGCGGCGTTGGGCGAGTGCAATGGGTTCCACGACACCCGGCAGCACTCGAACATCGTGGCGTTCGATCCCGATAGCCTCAATGGCTTCAGATAGCGCCCGCTGAGGATGTTGGTCGTCATGACGCGCTGCTATCCAAGCCTCGCCGGAAATATGGGTGTCGAGACCGGGCAGAACGACCATGCCTTGCGGCAGGCGGGCGATCAGCTGCATCAGTTTGCGCGTGACCGGCATAGAGCCGGTTGAACCCGCCAGCACAATGGTTTGCTGTGGCGGGACTGCGCGCCATTTGTCCACCATGGCTTCGATGTTGCGCCGCTGTTGCACACCGGGATCGACCTTGTTCACGCTGGCGAGATAGGCCGGCCAAGCTTCGGTGACGATCGTCAGAAACGTGGTGGATTGTTCCCAATGCTTGGCCAACTCATGTTCACTGACCAAAGTCGATAGTTTGGACCAGTCAAAGCTTTCTGTCCCACTGGCCATCATGGCGGCGGAATCCAATAGGTCGGCCAAGGCATCGGCGGCGAGGAGGGCAGAGACGGGGTCGGATGACCAATCCGACTGGACACCACGGGCTTGGATCAGACGGGCTAAGATGAGGCGACGCGCCAGCGGGTCGATGGCGGGTGCTTGGTCCAAATCGTCGCCAAACTCACCAAGACCTGCATCTTCAGGATTAAGGTCTCCCAAGGTGCGGATACGCGGCAGCAGCGTCGCCGTCTGAGGGCTGCAGTTTAAGAATGCCTGCGCAAGTCCGCGCGCCGCCCGTCTCGTGGGCAGGACAATGATCGCATCGGAGAGCGCAAATGGCGTCTCATCCCGGGAAAGGGCTTCCACCAAAGTGCGCGCAAGCACGTCCAGAAAAGAGACGGCCGGGGGGATGGTGAAAGCCCGTGGTGTCGGCGTCTCAAATAAGTCGCGCATAAAGGTCCGTCCATCCTGAAATTGGTTCTCTGATAACTCTAGTCTAACTCGCCCCTACGACATCTTTGGACGCAGCCTGAAGTTCTAGGATCGAGGCCTGTAATGTTTCCTGAAATGCTTTTCGCCAAACGGGCAGGGATTGGGCTTCTGCCGCCGCTTTGTTGTAAAGGATGGCGCGAGACGAGGAGACGACGCCGCCTTCATGACCGTTAGGGCCGGGCACCAGCCCCGCGAGCGCGTCCTTGGCTGCCCCGCCTTGCGCGCCATAACCTGGCACGAGGAAGAGAGTGCCCGGAAGAATTGTCCGCAATCTTACGGCTTCAGAAGGCCAAGTTGCGCCGCATACCACCATCAGAGATGAGAAGCCCGATTGGCCCATCAGCTCATCTTGAAGGCTAATCAATTGTTCGCCGACTCGGACCCAGAGGGGTGCGCCTGAGCAGTCAATATCCTGAAAGTCCTTCGCGCCTGGATTGGAGGTGCGCACGAGGACGGCGATGCCTTTGTTGTTCGCTTTAGCGGCGTCGGCAAAAGGTTGGAGGGAGTCGAGGCCGAGATAAGGATTAACCGTCAAACAGTCACATGGCGTTGGTGCTTGGGCACCTAGGAAGGCCCGAGCATAGCCTTCCGCCGTTGACCCAATATCGCCACGCTTGGCATCCATCAGCACCAGAAGGCCTTGATCGTGGGCGAAGCGGGCGAGCTTGGCCGTCAACGCGACACCGTCAGCGCCCCAAGGTTCAAACAAGCCAATCTGGGGCTTCACAATCGGGACTTGGCCAGAGACTTCCTCGATTACAGCGCTGAAGAAACGCTCGAGCGTTTCGAGCTCACCCTTTGGGCCAAAAATGGCTGGGATTAGGTCCGGGAATGGATCAAAGCCAACGCACAAAGGCGTCGCGCGCAAGCGGGTTTGTTCGGTTAGGCGGTCGCCGAAAGTGGTCATGATTTTTGTTTAGGCGATCTAAACTGCTTTGCCCAGCGGGCAGGGAAGCCTTATAAAAGTTTTTGCGGCAGAGACCCTTCATGCCGCAACAGCCAGTGTTTTCGCTCCATGCCGCCGCCATAACCGGTGAGTGTGCCATTTGCACCAATCACGCGATGACACGGCACAATCAAGGCGATGGGGTTGGCTCCATTGGCAAGGCCAACCGCGCGCATGCCTTTGGGATTGCCGATTTGAGCTGCGAGCTGGCCATAGCTTAATGTCTTGCCGGCCGGAATAGTCTGCAGGGCTTGCCAGACGGTCTGCTGGAAGGCAGTGCCACCCATGGCGACGGGCAAAACTTCTAGCGCACCAATGTCGCCATTGAAGTATGCAGCAATGGCCCCATGATAGGCCGCTGGTGGCGCTTCCTCTGAAATAGAGAAAGTCGTTTTGGGGTAATGGCGCACAAGCAGCTTGTCCATTCGAGCCTGATGGTCGACCCACTCAAACAGACGGACCCGTTTCGCATCGTCCAACAGCAACATCATCGGGCCGGTTGGCGTTTCAAGATGGCTAAGCGTTAGCTTCATGCACGTGGTCCTACGATAAGTGGTATTCTAAGAACAGGGTCTGAGGCAATCGGATCGATTTGGCTAGCGGTTTTCGGACCTGTTCCTATGTGTCGAACATGGACTTTAGTGATGTCCGAATTCCGCTAGACCTAAGGCGTGCCGACTGGCATGAGGCGTTATGAACCTTGATCAAGATGCCTGCTATGCCATCATTTCCGCTCGCGATAGCCGCTATGATGGACGGTTCTTTACCGCTGTGAAGACGACGGGGATATATTGTCGCCCCGTTTGTCCTGCTCGCCTGCCTAAACGCGAGAATGTGGTGTTTTATGCCTCGGCCGCCGTGGCCCAAGAAGCAGGTTTTCGGCCCTGCCTGCGTTGCCGTCCAGAGACTGCGCCCGATACGCCGGCTTGGCGTGGCACGTCCAGTTCGGTTGGGCGGGCTTTGCGTTTGATTGAGGAAGGGACGTTGGATCGTGGCAGTGTCGAGCAGATGGCGACCCGTCTCGGCTTAGGTGATCGACAGCTTCGGCGGCTATTTCTGAAACATGTTGGTGCAAGCCCTGTCAGCGTGGCGCTGACGCGCCGACTGCTTTTGGCAAAGCAATTGTTGCACGAAACCGATTTGAACATCACCCAAGTCGCGCTGGCTTCGGGCTTTGGCTCAATCCGCCGGTTCAATGAGGCGTTTCAGGAGGTCTTTAAAGTCCCACCGTCGTTCTTGCGGCGTGAGATCGGCGTCGAAGCCCCCGCCGTTCCAACAGCCGATATTCACCTAAAACTACGCTATCGCCCACCTTATGATTGGGCCGCCATGGCCGACTTTATGAAAGCACGGCTCTATCCGAGCGTGGAGACGTTTGACGGTGGCGTCTATCGTCGGAGCCTAGTGATTGAGGGTCAGATTGGTTTGGTAGCCGTGTCGCAAGGCAAGGGAAACTGGTTGGATGTGCGGGTGAAGCTGCAAAACTTGACTCTCTTGCCCAAAGTGATTGCGCGGGTTCGTGAAGCTTTTGATTTGGCGGCAGATCCCGAGGTGATTGGTGCGCATTTGGCCGAAGATGAGGCTTTGCAGGATTTGGTGCGGCTTAGACCCGGATTGCGGGTTCCCGGCGCGTTTGAGCCTTTTGAAATCGGAGTTCGGGCAATCCTTGGTCAACAGATTACCGTGACCGCTGCGATTAAACTTGGGGCGATTTTGGTGTCGTATCTTGGTGAGGCCTTGCCCAGTGACTGGTCGCAACAGGGCGGTGTGTCCCGCTTATTCCCGTCGGCGGAGGCGATTTTGGCGTCGTCTTTGGATTTTTTGGGCATGCCGCAAGCGCGGGTGCGTTGTCTCAAAGCCTATTGTGCGGCTTTCTTGGCAGAGCGTGATTTTTTTGGCGTGGACACGCCCGAGGTTGTTTCCCGCCTGCGGGCTGTTCCCGGCATCGGCCCTTGGACGGCTAGCTATGTAGCGCTTCGGGCGCTGCGGGACCCTGATGCTTTTCCGGCAGAGGATGTGGCTTTGGCGCGCGGGATGATACAGGCAGATGGCGCGCGGCCTACCCGAGAATCGTTAGAGCAACGGTCACAGGTTTGGCGGCCGTGGCGCGCTTATGCCGCCCAGCATATTTGGACCGAATTGGCTTCAGGATGAATTTTTGGCTTAGGCGGCCATAACCTTTTCCACTTCTGCGACGAGTTCACGCAGATGGAAGGGCTTGGATAGGACTTTTGCTTTGGACGGCGCTTGGTTGGCAGGATTAAGCGCTACTGCTGCGAAGCCTGTGATGAAGACAATCTTCATGGCTGGATCGACTTCGGCAGCACGCCGCGCCAGTTCGACGCCATCTACGCCTGGCATTACAATATCAGTCAGAAGCAAGTCGAAACCCATGGCATTTAAGGCTTCAAGCGCCTGATCGCCGTCTGGGAAGTCTGCAACAATATGGCCTGCTTTGTTAAGCGCAGCAGCAAGGAACGTCCGCAGGGAATCGTCGTCTTCTGCCAAGAGAATTCTCGCCATTGTGGCTGTGCTCCGTTAGTTGTGGGCCTATATCTGCCCCAATATGGTGAAGGCGAGGTTGACAAGTCTTGTTCGGCAGCAATTTTTGCACAGGTTACTGTATGAAATTGTAGTGGGGGCAGGCGGCGCTTCGGTGCTTGCTTTCGTTTCCTGTGTGGCGGCGCTAAAGGATTGATATGCGGGAATGGGGCACTGCGACTGGCTATCAACGCGATGAGGCGGGGGATGTCCCCGCATCACGGCCGCCTGCTTACCGTCTGTTGCGACCGATAAGTGACAAGGCTGGCGTGATTGTCTGTTGTCCGCACTCTGGTCGTTTTTATCCCGAGGACCTGTTGGGCGCATCAAAGCTGGATCGGTTGGCTCTGCGTCGTTCTGAAGATGCCTTTGTGGATGAGTTGTTCGCCGCTAGCCCAGGGCTTGGCGCATCTTTGCTGATGACCGACTTTGCCCGTGCTTATGTCGATCTTAACCGGGGTCCAGAAGAGCTTGATCCCGAATTGATTGATGGCTTGCCACAGTCAGATCGACGGGTTCCTTCCCCTCGTGTTTTGGCTGGATTAGGCGTCATCCCGCGGACCGTTGGGGACGGCGTTGAGATTTATGCGGGTCGATTGTCTTTCGAGGCCGCGCAGGCGCGCCTGAGCGAGGTTTATGCGCCGTGGCACAGGGCAATCGAGGGTTTGATTGACGGGGCAAAGCAGGCGCTTGGCCACGCTGTTGTTCTAGATTGCCATTCGATGCCCGCGTCCGCGTCTGGCTCGCCGGATAATGATATTGTATTGGGCGATCGCTTTGGTGCCTCTTGCGCGCCTGTTTATATGGCGGAGGCCTTCTCTTATCTTCGGTCTAAGGGTCTCCGTGTGGCTCGCAACAATCCCTATGCGGGTGGCTATGCGACGGAACGCTATGGGAAACCGGCTCTAAATCAGCATAGCTTGCAGATTGAGATCAATCGCTCTCTCTACATGGTTGAAGGGGCGATGAGTAAGCGGGCCGCCTTTTCTCAGGTGTCGGAGGTGCTCGCCGGGTTGGTTATGCGTCTCGTTGCGGTGGCAGAGGCAAAAGCCGCGCGTTAAAGCGGTTGAGACAGTAAGTAAGCCAAAAAAAGGGCCGGGCACGAGGCCCGGCCTTATAGGTGTTTGGGAGGAAACGCCCAAAAAGGGCAGGGACGCCACAGCATCCATGAGCCTATTTATCTCGCACCTGCGAAATTCTCAAGGTTTTTTGCACTGATAAATTTGTGATCGGCTTAATTTTCGGAGAAAAATAGCTGTAAATAATTGATAAATCTGGATTTTATATATATTGCACTGCAGCATTGCAAAATTGAGTAGCTTTGCAAATAGACCCTTTTGGGGCCTCTTTGGCTTGATTAAGCGTTCCGATATCCCTTATGTGGCCCAATATGAGGCCAAGTTGCCGGTTTTTTGCCTTTTGAAGGGTCATCAATGTCGTATTTAGCGCTGGTTCGCCACGGACAATCACAATGGAATCTGGAAAATCGGTTCACTGGGTGGATGGACGTGAATTTAACCGCGGAAGGTGAGGCGCAGGCCCGCAAGGCGGGTCAGCTTTTGAAGTCATCCGGTGTCGGCTTCTCACGCGCCTTTACATCGCTTCAGACCCGCGCAATCCGGACCCTTTGGTTGGCGCTGGAAGAAATGGATTGTTGCTGGCTGCCCGAGGAAAAGAGCTGGTGTTTGAATGAGCGTCACTATGGCGCGCTCACTGGCCTCGATAAGGCGGAGACTGTTGCGAAACATGGCGAAGAGCAAGTGCGCAATTGGCGTCGCTCTTATGATGTGCCGCCGCCACCGCAATCAAAGTCTGACCCGTTCCACCCATCACATGATCTTCGTTACAGCCATGTGCCGGCGGGAGCTTTGCCAGATGGGGAGAGCCTCGCCATGACTTTGGCGCGTGTGCTGCCTTATTGGTCAGCCAGTGTCGCGCCGCACCTGGCGCAGGAGAACCTTGTTATTTCGGCGCATGGGAATTCTCTCCGCGCCATCATCAAGCATTTGTTCGGCCTTGATGAGGCGCAGATAATGGAAGTCGAAGTTCCGACTGCCAATCCTTTGTTGATTGAGCTAGATGGGGCCTTAAAGCCTATCTCTGCCAAGTATCTGGATGCAAGCCGGGCGCAGCCCTTGCCCGTAATCCGCTAAGACGATGCAAGAGCCGCTGGTAGAGTGGTCGCAGGCGGACATAGCTTTCATGTCTCGGGCGCTTGAACTTGCGCGCTCTGGGCTGGGTGAAACTCAGCCCAATCCCAGCGTTGGCTGCGTCTTGGTGCGCGATGATCTTATTATTGGTGAAGGGCGAACCCAAAGAGGCGGTCGGCCACATGGTGAAGCGATGGCCTTAGCCATGGCTGGCCCATATGCTGTTGGCTGTCATGCCTATGTGACGTTGGAACCCTGCGCGCATGAAAGCGTGCGCGGTCCGGCCTGCAGCGCGAGCTTGATCGATGCGGCAGTCGCGACCGTGACCATCAGCGTGCTTGATCCAGACCCTCGGACACGCGGCATCGGCGTGGCGCGGCTTCAAGCTGCTGGTGTTGACGTGCGCCTTGGTCTGTTGGAGGCCGAAGGACGAGTTCAAATTGCTGGCTTTGACAAGCGGCTTCGCACGGGGCTTCCCTGGGTGCATGTCGGCATAGATGATGGTGCGTTTGATGCCGTCCTCTCGACGGTTCCGTCAGGCGGCCTTGCACTTTATTTTACAGAGGCCGGGCAGCAGGGCGTGATGCGGCTGTGTTTGCCGATCGGGTCCCCTGCGGCATTGCAGGCGACGGCCCTTAATTTAGTCGATTCTTTTGACCGGACTTAGCGCGCAATTGCCGTGAGCTTCCGGCACAAGTCGTCTAACTGTTCCAGACTGCGATAGTGGATCGTCAAAGCGCCACCTTTATTGCCCTTGTGCGCAAGGCTGACATCTAAGCCCAAAGCGGCGGACAGGTCGTGTGCTAGGGCTTTGGAATCGGCGTCGCCTTGATCGTCGCGGATGCTAGTCGCGCCGCCTCGTGTATTTTCGCTCTTGGTTCCAAGCCTTTCGGCATCTCGGACACTTAAGCCGCGATCAATGATCGCGCGCGCGGCAGCTAAGGGGTCTGGCGCGCTGATGATGGCCCGCGCATGACCAGCGCTGAGCTCGCCTGAGCGAACAAGGTCCTTTACAGATTCGGGCAAGGACAGGAGCCGGACAGTATTGGCGATGTGCGCCCGGCTTTTACCGACCGTGTCTGCGATGGCCTGTTGGGTGCGGCCAAAACGCTCTGCCAATTGTTGAAACGCGAGCGCTTCTTCGATGGGGTTCAGATCGGCGCGCTGAACGTTCTCGACGATGGATACTTCCAGTGTCGCTAGATCATCAAATGTGCGTACCAAGGCTGGGACGACATGTAAGCCCGCCAATTGCGCGGCGCGCCAGCGACGTTCACCGGCGACGATCTCATAACGGCCTGATCCATCATCGAGTAGCCGCAGCAATAAAGGCTGAAGAATGCCGTGTTGGCGAATGGAATCCGCCAAGGTTTGCAGATCGTGCTCGTCAAACTGCCGCCGCGGCTGTTGTGGATTGCGAACAATCAGATCGAGGCCAATCTCACGCGTGCCGCCGTCTGCGCCGCGTTCTTCGGTTGGGCGCTGGGTTTCGGTGTCGCCCAAAAGGGCAGACAAGCCGCGGCCAAGGCCACGCGCAGGGCGATTGTCAGCTTTGCTTGGGGCTTTCGGGGCTAAATCGGCTTCGTCGCTCATGCTGCTAACCTTGTGCGTTCGCGTTGCAGGACCTCGCTCGCCAAGCGCATATAGGCTTGGCTGCCAGAGCATTTATGGTCGTAGAGAAGTGCAGGCTTGCCAAAAGATGGCGCTTCAGAGATTCGCACATTGCGGGGGATGACGGTCGCATAAACCTTATCACCCAAATGGGTGCGGACATCCATTGCTACCTGGTCGGACAAATTATTGCGTTGATCATACATGGTCAGCACAATGCCTTGGATTTCGAGGGCGGGATTAAGCGAGCCTTTGACCAAATCCACGGTGCGCATCAATTGCGTGAGGCCTTCAAGCGCAAAGAACTCGCACTGTAGAGGCACTAACACGGCATCGGCGGCTGTCATCGCATTGATGGTGACGACATTGAGCGACGGTGGGCAGTCAATCAGGATGAAATTATAATGCACACCATCGCCACGGCTGATGTCGACCCGGTGGCGGGCGAGGGCATCCCTTAGGCGGAAGGCCCGGTTCGGTGCTTGCGACAATTCCATCTCGACGCCCGCGAGATCAACGCTAGCCGGTATGACCGCAAGATTAGGAATGCGAGTTGGAATAGCAGCTTCAGCAAACGAGGCCTCGCCCATGATGACATCATAGGAAGTAAGCTTGCGTGCGGCTGCGGACACACCCAAGCCGGTGGACGCATTGCCTTGCGCATCAATGTCGAGGATCAGAACAGTCTCGCCCACAGCGGCGAGCGCGGTAGCGAGGTTGATCGCTGTGGTGGTTTTGCCAACACCGCCCTTTTGGTTTGCCACAGCAATGACGCGTGTCTTTTTCATAGTTGCGTGGACCCTGTTCTGGCTTGGCACTCGGTGACTTCGACAATGCAGCCTCGTGCATCGCTGACCGATGGATGGATTGTCGACTTAAACAGCCAGTTTGTCGAGGCCTGCGCAAGCTCCCCAGACACTTCTTCCCCTTTTGGAAACAGTGCTTGCGTCTGGGGGCCTTGCCACGGATCCGCATAGGCGAGCAGACGGTCAAGCGCGGTAAAGGCCCGTGCGGTGATGATGTCGACTGGATGCGGGGTGACATGCTCCAGCTTGTCGTTGATGATCTCTACTTTTACCTGCATGGCTCGTGCCGCTTCCCTCAGGAAGCCGCAGCGCTTGGCGCTGGCCTCGATCAGCGTAACGTGTGCGCCGTCGTGTGATTGAACTAGGGCTGCAATAACAAGTCCAGGGAAACCAGCTCCTGAACCAAAGTCGACCCAGGTTCTTGCGTCAGGGCGAGCGAGCGGCAGTAATTGAGCGGAATCCAGTATGTGACGATCCCAGAATGCCGCGAGGGTAGATGCTCCGACAAGATTGATCCGGGGTGCCCATTTGGTGAGTATGGCTTGATAGGCCTCAAAACGTTCGATGGTTTCACGTGAAACACCATAGTCAGACACGAGTAGTTCTTGGACGTCCAAGGCGGTCCGACTGGCTTCTAAGTTAAGCGGACGCACGGGAGCTGACCCCTCGACGAACATAGGCCAGAAGGGCTGTGAGCGCTCCGGCCGTCATGCCTTCAATCCGCGACGCTTGACCAAGCGTGGTCGGGCGAACGGCCAACAGTTTCTCGCGCGCCTCATTGGAAAGCCCGCCAATGGCGCGGTAGTCGAGATCTTGGGGAAGCTCCAAATCCTCATCACGTCGGAAGGCCACGATATCGGCTTGCTGGCGATCCAGATATCCCGAGTAAACCGCTTCGGTCTCCAGTTGGGTAAGGGCGCGGGCGCTCATTGCCGTGAGGTCAGGGAAAATGTCCAACAGGCGCGGTAAACCAATCTGAGGATGGGCGATTAACTCCAGCACACTGCGCTTGCGGCCATCCTGATTGACAGGCAAACCAAGCTTGGCGGCCTCGGTCGGTGTGATGGTCGTTTCAGTTGCATAGGCACGCGCAGTCGATATCTCGCTGAGTTTCTCGGTAAAGGCTTGGGTCCGACGTGCTCCGACCAAACCAAGCGAGATGCCAACCGGCGTCAGGCGCTGGTCCGCATTGTCTGCACGCAGGGTCAGGCGATATTCCGCCCGAGACGTAAACATCCGATAAGGCTCCGAAACACCGCGCGTAATCAAATCATCGATCAAAACACCGATATAGGCTTCATCGCGACGGAAACTCACTGGTGAAAGCCCGCCCACCCGCCGCGCCGCATTAAGACCGGCCATCAAGCCCTGCGCAGCCGCTTCTTCATAACCGGTTGTGCCGTTGATCTGCCCAGCCAAATAAAGGCCGGGGACCGACTGCACCGACAGGTCAGACCCCAAGGCACGGGGGTCGACATAGTCATATTCAATCGCATAGGCATAGCGCATGATCTCAACCCGCTCGAGGCCGGGGATCGTCCGCATGAAGGCTGCTTGAACTTCCTCTGGGAAAGAGGTCGAAATGCCATTGGGATAAATGGTCGGATCATCCAAGCCCTCAGGCTCTAGGAAGATCTGGTGGCGATCCTTGTCAGAAAAGCGGACAATCTTGTCCTCAATGGACGGGCAATAGCGCGGCCCCCGACCTTCGATCGCCCCACCATAGACAGCCGACAAATGCAGATTGTCGCGAATGATTTGGTGGGTCGCCTCATTCGTCCACGTGATCCAGCAGGGAACTTGTGGTGTGGTGATGCTTTCGTTCAAGAAGGAAAAGGGGGTCGGTGGCTCATCCCCCGGCTGTTTCTCGCAGACACCGTAGTCAATGGTGCGGCCATCTAGCCGCGCCGGCGTCCCTGTCTTAAGTCGACCCATCGGCAAGCCAAGCCGATAAAGCGTTTGTGCCAGTCCAATTGCCGGGGCCTCATCGATACGGCCCGCCGGCCATGTCTTTTGCCCTAGATGGATCATGCCGTTTAAGAATGTGCCGGTCGTCAGCACAACGGCGCCTGCTTCGATCCGGTCGCCATTGCCTAGGATAATGCCGCGACATGTCCCATCAATCAGGATCAAATCTTCAACCGCTGCACTCAAGATCGACAGATTGTCTTGTGCAGCCAGGATTGATTGGATGGCTTCACGATACAGTTTGCGGTCGGCCTGCGCGCGCGGACCCCGAACCGCAGGGCCTTTTGAACGATTGAGCATCCGAAATTGGATACCCGCGGCGTCTGCGGCTTGGCCCATGATCCCGTCGAGTGCGTCAATCTCACGAACGAGATGGCCTTTGCCGAGGCCTCCAATTGCCGGATTACATGACATTTCGCCAATGGTCGCGCCGTTATGCGTGACCAGCAGGGTCTTTGCGCCGACGCGCGCGCTCGCGGCCGCAGCTTCACAGCCAGCATGGCCGCCGCCAATAATAATGATGTCGTAAGCGCTATGTGCCAAAATCTTGCCTCTGAGTGGGGCGGCCTACATAGCGAAACTTCACGCACAGGTCGACTCATCCGCTCAGAGCTGTTTCACGTGAAACGAGCCGCTGGGCCTCGCCCTACTTCCCAATGCAGAATTGAGAGAATAGCCGGTCGAGCACATCTTCCATGTCGACCCGTCCTGTGACGCGCCCCAAAGCTCGCGCCGCCAAGCGCAAGTCTTCTGCGACAAGCTCGGGGGCATGTATGGAAGCAGTCAAGGCCCGATCCAATGCCCCAATCCCTTCTCGAACAGCCTCTTGATGGCGAAGTCGGGTTAGAGGTGCTGATTCAGATTTGCCAAGGTCGGCTTGGGCGCGCTCGGTGATGATAGATTCGAGGTCGTCGAGCCCTTGACGCGTGACGCTGGACACGGCCAATCCGACTCCGGCTTGCTCAGTCCAATCTAGCCGATCTGCTTGCCCGAGAAGCCAGAGGTCGCCCGCCTTCATCAGGTCAGTAAACTCCATCATGTCCGCATGATCGGTAATCAGGGCCAGCCGCAAGTCCGCCTCGGCCGCACGCCCGCGAGCACGACGTACCCCTTCGGCCTCTACAAGGTCCTCAGACTCACGTAACCCCGCCGTATCGGAAATCAGAATCACCATTCCGCCAAGGACTAAGCGCACTTCGACAATATCGCGGGTGGTGCCAGGGATGGGTGAGACAATCGCGGCTTCGCGACGCGCTACTTGATTGATAAGGCTCGATTTCCCAGCGTTTGGCTTGCCAACAATGGCGACCTGATAACCTGTGCGCACCCGCTCTGCACGCTGAGACTCTGCCAGATAGGATTCAAGGCGAGCCTTCAGGCTTTCAATACGCTGGCGTGCGCGTTCGCTTAGGCCGGGCGGTAAATCCTCATCGGGGAAATCGATATCGCCTTCAGCGTCGGCGAGGCAATCAATCACCGCTTCGCGCCAGCGATCCACTTCATCGGCCAGTTCACCTTCCATTTGTCGAAGTGCTTGGCGCCGCTGGGCCGCCGTTTCGGCCTCAACGAGATCGGCCAAGCCTTCCGCTGCCGTAAGATCCATCTTCCCATTTAGGAAGGCCCGCCGACTAAACTCTCCTGGCTCCGCGAGGCGGACGCCTGCAATTCCCAAACAAGCTTCCATTGTGTCGCGCACTACCGCACGACCCCCGTGGACATGCAGCTCTAAAACGTCTTCCCCAGTGAAGCTTCTTGGTTTTGGAAAATAAATAACGAGCGCATTATCAATCGGATCATTGTCGAGATCGACCACCTTGGCCAGTGTCGCGCGCCGCGCTTCAGGTATGGTGCCGATCAATCGCTGGGCGACCGTTTCACAGGCTGGTCCGGATAAACGGAGGATGCTGACCCCGGCTGGTCCCGGCCCCGATGCAAGGGCCACGATGGTGGACGCTGTCACGAGGTCTTGTCGCTCGCGCTTTTGTCCGCAGTGCTTGTGGGCTTCGTGCCGACATCGCTGGTCGCCACCTTCAAGGCTGCGCCGACAAGGGCCCCAAATGCTTCGGTGGCCGCGCCGCCGAGGCCCGTCCAAGTCCGCAACATAGGTTCTACATCGACCATATTGCCAGTTTTCTCGATCTTATCCTTGGCGATTCCAACAAAGGCCTCTTGAATAGAGGTTAGGTTCGGCATGCCCAAAAGCTCGCGCGCTTCGCTTGGCGTCAAATCCACTTCAATACTGACTTTCATGCTACCTATCTCCAAATTGGCGGCCACACTTGGTTGACCGCAATGATCACCCGTCGTGGCTTTCCCAAAAGATAACAAAACCGATTGTCATCCCGTGGTCTTGCGACTAGGTCATAGCCGTAACACCCCCTCACTTGGGGCTCGACTTTGGCTAGGTCAAGCGAGGCGGCGATCAATTCTGACTTTTCGGAGGATACACATATGGGCGAGCATGTCACGATCAACGGACCAGATGGCGCATTCACGGCCTATGTTGCCAAGCCAGCGCAAGCCAATGGCCGCGCTTTGGTGGTGATCCAAGAAATTTTCGGCGTCAATAAAGTGATGCGCGACTTGGCCGACACCTATGCCGCTCAAGGCTATCTAGCAGTCGTTCCAGACCTGTTCTGGCGGATTCAACCGGGTATCGATATTACTGACCAATCGCCAGAAGAGTGGCAACAAGCATTTGATTATTTTGGTAAGTTTAACGTCGACAAGGGTGTCGTCGACATTCAGGCAACGATTGATCATATTCGCCAAACCCACGCCACCATTGGCGCCGTTGGCTATTGTCTGGGTGGCCTGCTTGCCTATCTGACCGCGACCCGGACAAGCATCAATGCCAGCGTCAGCTATTATGGTGTGGGCATTCAGGATCGCTTGGCCGAGGCCACCGCAGACACCAAGCCGCTTTTGATGCATGTCGCCTCGGAAGATTCCTTTGTGAACAAGGAAGCCCAAGCCGCTATGAAGGCCGGGCTATCTGGCCACAAGCAAATCGAAATGCATGTTTATGAGGGGCTCGACCACGCTTTTGCGCGCGTCGGTGGGCAACATTTTGACGCCGCAGGTGCCGCGCTGGCGAATGAGCGGACCATGGCATTCTTCGCAGAGACCTTGTCATGATGCGTCAAATCGGCCTTTCTCGGCTGGGTGGACCAGAAGTGCTCGAATTGCGCGAGGTCCCGATCCCAAACCCTAAGCCCGATGAGATTCTGATTGAGATGGCCGCGTGCGGCCTCAATTTCATTGATACCTATCAACGTACCGGCCTTTACCCGATCCCTTTACCCTCCGGCCTTGGGCTTGAAGGGGCTGGTGTTGTTACCGCAATTGGCGAATCCGTGACTCGATTCGCGATTGGCGACCGCGTTGCCTTTTCTTCTGGCCCCTTGGGTGCCTATGCCGACTATGCGGCTGTGCCAGAGGGCCGCGCCGTCAAAGTTCCAGATAGCATTGCACTGGATGTCGCCGCCGGGATCCTCCTGAAAGGCTTAACCGCTGAATTTCTAATCCAGCGCTTAAGACCATTGAAGGCAGGGGAAACGGTCTTATTTCACGCCGCAGCAGGTGGGGTTGGTCTCATTGCCTGCTCTTGGCTGGCCCATTTAGGTGTGCGCGTGATTGGTACTGTGGGGAGTGAGGCAAAAGCTGAATTGGCCCGCGAACACGGGTGCTCTGAAATCATCCTTTATCGTTCGGAGCCGATTGCTGAACGGGTCAGGGCGCTTACAAACGGCAAGGGCTGTGAAATCGTCTATGATTCTGTTGGTGCCGACACCTTGGTGGCCTCGCTCGACAGTACCGCGCGGCGCGGGTTGGTCGTAAGCTTTGGCAATGCGTCAGGGCCACCAGCGCCTGTCTCGCCGCTCGATCTATCGCGTCGTGGCTCGCTGTTCCTGACAAGGCCGACCTTGTTTGACTATGTGGCAACCACTCCAGAATTGGATCAAGCGGCCAAGGACCTTTTTGGCCTTGTCGAAAAAGGCGTGATCCGGCCGGTGATTGGCGCGCGATATCCACTTGAGCAGGCAGCCGATGCCCATCGCGCCTTGGAAGGGCGTCAAACCACCGGCGCTACAATCCTATTGCCTCGCGGCTAGTCCCAAGACTGAAGGCCGCCTCACTCGAAGGCGGCCTCTAGCTCCTCACGCAACACATAGCCAACACCCCTCTCATTATAGCGTGTAATCTCGGCCCATTTTCCAGTAGGTGTCTCGGTATAGCCCCAGACCTGAACCAAGGTCTTGGCCGGAAGTTCATCGACACGCGATGCCGCTGGATTGGGCTCCTCGCGCAACGTGATCGATTCCTGAACTGCTTTGGCTTTGTAAGCGCCTGTCAGAACTGGACGGCGATCCGTATCAACTTCGGCCAAACGAATGAAACCTGTGTCCGATGGTGACACCATAACCATGGCCCAGCCATTCAACTCTTTGGTCAAAAGAACGTTGACCTCTGCGCCGCGCTCAAGTTTTACCAAGACGTTGCCGCCGGGCTTGATCTGACTCATGACAACGGCTGAAGCCCGCGCATAACGGACGTCTGGCTTTGGCTTAACAAACCAGTAAATCAGACCCCCTGTCGCCAGGAGTGCTAAGAGGATGGGAATTGAACGTCCAAACAAATGCGGACGTTTTTGCTGGGCTAAATCAGACTCATCAGACATCAATACACACCTCACTTTAATGAGGCTCAATATGAAGTCCCGCAGAGGTTGTGTCTAGCCCTGCCCGTGGCGTTAGGACAGGTGCATCCTAAACGCCACGGCGACACGATTAGTCAGCTAGTAACTTTACCAAGTCGATCGCCTTCTGGCGTTGCTTGGAGGACTTAATTGCGGCAAAGGCGATTACCAGATCCGTCGCATCTGGGTTTTGCGCAATCAGGCTGAGGATAGAGGACTGTGGACCTTCCGCGCGCTCAGACTTAGGGACCAAGCCATATTGTGAGCCATCGACGCCTTCATAGAAATACTCTGGCCCAACACCCAGAACGCAAGAGATCTGAAACAAACGAGACGCCGAAATCCGATTGACGCCGCGCTCATATTTCTGAAGCTGCTGGAATGAAATGCCCAATGCTTGGGCAAGTTGATCTTGCGTCATATCGACAGCATCACGCTGTCGGCGAACCCGCTGAGCGACAAAGTGATCGAGGTCATCGGCCTTGCGGGGGTTTACGTTCTCTTTTGCGGACACTTCACATACTCCATTACTACGAACTTAGGTACCAGATGTGGCGATACGACGTTTTGGTGCCTGCGTTTCAGCAGGTGCCCTCTCGGTAACTTTGCCTGCCCCGAGCGGCAGGTTAGGCGCTTGAGCCCCAGTGAAGGCTGCAAACTCGTGAGGCGGTACGAATTCTCTGCGATACCAAGGCTTGGTCTTTTGGTCGAAGACCGCCTCCAACCATTTCAGAACAACTTTGATCCGTGGAATTCGTTCAATGTCGCGGTGATAAACGAGGCTCAACTCCAGCGGTTCCACAGCATCGCCGACCATCACGAGCTCTGGATATAGGGAAGCCAGAACTGTTGGCATGCCCGCTATCCCAATGCCGGCCAAAACGCCCTCAACCACGGCGGCACTAGAATTTGTTTCCACCCGTCGGCGCGCAAGGTCCTGAAAGGCTGGCACTTTTCGAGGCATATTGGCAGTAAGTTTTTGCGCTGTATGGTGCAGAAACGGATGGCGAAGCGCTTCTTCTGGGGATTGCGGCATCCCATACAGCTCAAAGAAGGATTGGGTTCCGAATAATCCATAGTGGAAATAGGCTACAGGCCTGGAAACATAGCCTGGGACCGGCTCAGCATTGAAAACCAATGCGATCTCCGCGTCGGCTTCCAACGGATTATTCGGCCAGAGGCCACAGTCTAGCCGAAGGTCCAGTTTCGGATTTTCCCGCAACAAATGGGTCAAAGCGGGGGTCAAAAGATAGGCACCGACACCGTCAGAACAGGACAAAGTCACAGCCCCGATTGGCGAAGTCGCCTCAGAATCAAGGACTTCGTGCTCCATCTCCTCGATTTGGCTCTCGATCGTACGGACGCGAGCCAACGCCATTTCCCCAGCCTTGGTTAGCACCACCCCTTGCGCGGTTCGCCGCACAAGACGGGTATTCAGCCGGGCTTCCAATTGATCTAGGGCTCGAGAGACAGTTGAAGGGTCCACACGCAGGCTGCGCGCGGCCGCGTTCAGTCCGCCGCAGACTGCGACCGCATAAAAAACGTGAAGATCAGATAAGTCTGATCGGTGGCGGACGACTTCCTTCAATTAGGGTCCCCTCAAGTAAGCAGCCACTCTATTGCAATTTTTCTGGCTCCCCAAGCTTTTTTTGCTGAGTAAATCTTGAGTCTGCGACCAACAACGTCTCGCACACCTTGATCCATCGATCAATTGGCATGGTGTCTGACAAATGTGCAACCCCGGCGACCGAATGGTAAGCCCATAGTTAGGACCAGATGCAGCACAGTTTCGCCCGCACGAATTTGGAAGCTCGCAGCCCAATGTTGGGCCGAACAGCTGTCGAACGTATCGCGAGCGCGGCTGCAGACTTCCAAGTTTACGCGCTGTCTGGTTCGCGACTGATCGAAGGGCGATCCTTGGCGGTGGGTCTTGTTGGAGAGCCGATCGCCAGCCTCGAAACCATGAGCTGGGTTTATGAGCGCACGAAACTTGGTCTGATGGGGGTGACCCATGCGCGGCTCAACGGTGAACCAGACCCGACCGATTCAAGTCCTCTTTGTGGCCTCTTAGGAGTCGTTCCCCTGACTTCCGCTGGTAATCAGGCCGTTCTGGCGGATGCGTTTAACGCTGTCAGCCCCGATCCAGCCCATATCTGTGCCCTCGACGATGAACCCGCTGCCATTTTCGGCTGGGGCATTGCCGTATCTCGACACGAGGCAGCCCGCCTTTTGGTGAACCTTGGTTTGTTTATTTCTGAGCACATCGTTCCGGCAGCGGACTGGTATGCGCGTGCCGTCACCGATGATGGTGCTAGGCTTCTCATGGGCCGCTTGAATCTAAGTTTGTTGGAGGGAACCAAGATTGGCACGCTCCGCATGCCGTCGCATCACAAAATAGAAGCGTTTCTGTCGCAAACCAGAGGTGCTGCATGATCTCGACTTCTGGTTTGGCCGAACGATTGGTGCCTAGCAACGGACCCAAGTGGGAGATTCACGTTGCTCATCGCCTCGATGAGATCATGCAAGTAATCTCTCTCCGCGCCATCGCTTATATGCACGAGCAATCCTGCCCTTATGATGAGGAAATTGATGGGAATGACTTTGCGGGCGCAACCCATCTCATTGCCCGTTTGAATAATGAACCGGTTGGGTGTGTCCGGCTACGCTGGTTTGCGCATTTCTTCAAAGTTGAGCGGGTTGCTGTTCTTCCGCGCTATCGCAAGTCGGGCCTTGGTGCCGCCTTGTTGGATGCATCTTTCGAGCTTGGAGCCAAAAAGGGCTATGGCCATGCATTAGGCCATGTGGAGCCTTCAATCGTCGGCCTTTGGCAACGCGCTTGCGGTGTGAGCCCAAGACCCGGCCGCTCCAACCTCGCCTTCTCAGACCATGCATATGTTGAAGTCGAGAAATTCATCCCGGCACGTGACGACGCCATCCACGTGAATACCGACCCCATGATTTTGTTGCGGCCAGAAGGCGAATGGGACCACCCCGGCGTGCTGGACCGCTCCAACGAACGACTGATTCCAGTGCGAACAGCAAGGCAAGCCTAATGATGAATTCCCATAGTTATGCGTATCCGGGCCAAAAAAACCAACCACCTCCGCTGCTGATCTGCAACGATCTTGTCGTTGACGGACATTTGTCCGAAGAACCAGCTTCCTGGCGGACCTGCATTCACAACAGTGCCTTGATCCTGGCGACTGCCCGCAAGCAGGGATGGCAGATCGTCCATGTTTATCGCCAAGATCGGGCACCAAACCCGATTGCAAGTCTTCGACCCCAACCAGAGGAGCCGGTCTTTCAATGCCGGGGGCCCTCTGCCTTGTCCTCTCCCGCTTTGCGTGACTTCTTGGTCATGAGCGGGACGGACGAAATTATTCTGATTGGTCGCTCCTTGGTGCCCTGCTGTCTGTCTACTGCGGTCGCCGCAGCAGATTTAGGCGTAGCGGTTAAATTGGTGGCAGATGCCGTGTCGCACGCCACCGCAGACGCCCATGATCCATCGCTCTCGATTGCTCATGCAGCCATGCGCCTGATCCCCCAATTCGCAACCATGACCAGCACAGCGAAGCTCTTGCAGCTTCAATCTAGCCTCAGTCTATTTGTTTCTGGAACTTGATATGACCATCTTTTCGATTGCTACGACTCTCAATGATAACCATCGCTCTAATTCTGGTTGCCGCCAAACCGCCAATGATGGCAGTTTACCGCAACTTCCAAGTGAACCAGTCTTGCGCGTGATGCGAACCGCGCTGCAATGCTTGGGTCCTCTGGGCCCCAGCGATGCAATGGTATTGTCGCGAATGTTAAAGCGTCTCTTTGAGATTGAGAGCGACGATGGAATCGTTGTCGCAATGGATCATGCTAAAGAACTCGTGGAAGTTCTTCAGCTACAACGGCGCGTCGCCCGCTAGGTTAGTGGGTTTAGCTTCTCGTGATGCGGGCTGCGCCACGGGCGCGCGGATCTGGGGCGATTCTGGGTTGACCATTGGCTACCTGAATGGCCGCGATATCGCCATTGTAGTTTTGCGCTTCGATCCGGTAACCGCGGCGCTCAAGCTCCTGCTTAAGATCCGCGCTTGCCGGTGCGTAGGGCTCTGTGAAGATGGTGTTCTCGGGCACAAGCTGATGGTGATAACGCGGTGCATCCACCGCAGCCTTTAAAGGCATCTTGTAGTCGAGCGCATTTAGCAGAACTTGGAATACGGTCGTAATGATGCGAGATCCGCCGGGCGAACCTAGCACCATGGCGGGCAGGCCGTCTTTCATCAAAATGGTTGGCGTCATGGATGACAGCGGGCGTTTGAACGGTTGGATCGAATTGGCGTCGCCACCAACCACGCCATATTGATTGGCAACACCGGGTTTTGCCGAGAAATCATCCATCTCATTATTGAGAAGGAAGCCCGCCCCTTCCACCACGACGCCCGACCCATACCAGCCATTGAGCGTGTAGGTGTTGGACACGGCGTTTCCGTCTGAATCAACGACCGAGTAATGCGTCGTCTGCGGCTTTTCGAGGCCTGGTTGAATTTGATCGGTTGGAGAAGGGAACTCTGCTTGCGCACCCTTCGCCCGCGCCTTGATGTAGTCAGCAGCCAGCAGTTTCGCCACCGGTACTTGGACGAAATCTGGATCGCCCAAATAGACAGCGCGATCGGCAAAGACGCGCTTCTCCAACTCCGCCAGCAAATGAATATAATCAGCCGAATTATGCGCCACGCCGGCAAACAAATCGGCCCGCGCTTCCTTCATGCCTAACAATTGTAGCAAGGCAATCCCGCCAGAGCTGGGCGGTGGGGCGCTCACGACGTCATAGCCCCGCCATTTTGACGTGAGTGCGGTGCGCCAGACTGGGCGATAGGCTTCCAGGTCGGATAGGCTGATTAGGCCCTTCTCGACGCCTCGGTTCATTTGCGCCACGATTTGGGTCGCAACGCGCCCTTGATAAAAGGCAGCAGGCCCCCGCTGCGCGATCGCCTCCAGCGTGTTGGCAAGGTCTGGCTGGGTAAAGGCCTTACCTTCCGCCATTGATCCAAAGTAACTGCCAAAGTTGGTATCCCGCCCCAACTCCGCAAAGGCTTCTTGATAAATGCGGATCATTTGTGCCGGCGGGGCAAAGCCGTCGCGCGCCAGTCGGACGGAAGGTGCAACCACTCTGGCCCAAGGTAATTTGCCAAACCGGCGATGGGCCGCAAACAGGCCTGCAACGGTGCCGGGGGTTCCCGCAGCCAAATTGCCAATAACGGTGGTGCCTGAGCGCACATCGCCCTGCGCGTTCAAATACATATCGGCCTTGGCTTTGCCCGGCGCAGTCTCGCGATAGTCGAGGAAATAGGGCTTGCCCTGCATGACAAGGGTCATGAAGCCGCCACCGCCAATATTGCCCGCTTCTGGATAGCTTACGGCGAGCGCAAATCCGATGGCGACCGCCGCATCGACCGCATTGCCGCCGGCTTCGAGGATTTGCGCGCCAATCTCTGCGGAGGGGGTATCGGCGGTTGCCACAGCACCGGCCTTCAGCGCACGGCGCCCTTTGGCGAGCCCCGCGTCCGGCAACATCATCGCCCCGGTCAGTCCGAGGCTTAGGCCCCCTAAGGTTTCACGACGGGAAATCTTCGACATGGGCTCTACTTTCTCACAAAAATCCGAAAGGTGGTGGCCAATCACATTAGACTGCAGTGCGACATAAAAACAACTTCCAAGCAGACTGAGTTTGGTTAGGGTGCCGATAAAACAAACACATCAGGGTGGTGAGGAAAAACATGACTAAAGTTGCAGTTGTTACAGGTGGGTCACGCGGTATTGGCGCGGCTATTTCGATCGCTTTGCGCGATGCTGGCTTTAAAGTTGCGGCCAATTATGGCGGCAATGATGAAGCCGCCGCAGCATTTTCCGCGGAAACAGGTATCGCAACCTATAAATTCGATGTCGGGGATTATGAAGCCTGCGCTGCGGCCATGGCCAAAATTGAAGCTGACCTTGGTCCGATAGACGTGCTCGTCAACAATGCCGGAATCACCAAAGACGGCTTCTTCCACAAAATGTCGCCAGAGCAATGGCGTGGTGTGATCAATGTCGACCTCGACAGCTTGTTCAACTGCACCCGTCCTGTGATCAATGGCATGCGTGAGCGTGGTTACGGGCGCATCATCAATATCTCGTCGATCAATGGCCAAAAGGGCCAGGTTGGCCAAGTCAATTATTCCGCGGCCAAGGCCGGGGTGATCGGCTTTACCAAAGCGCTGGCGCAAGAAGGTGCCGCCAAAGGCGTCACCGTCAATTGCGTCGCGCCGGGCTATATTGCCACTGAGATGGTCTCGGCTATGCATCCAGACGCATTGGCGAAGGTAAAGGCTGGCATTCCTTGCGGACGTTTGGGCGAAAGCGAAGAAATTGCACGCGCGGTTGTGTTCTTGGTGGAAGATCCTGGCTTCATCAATGGCTCAACGCTCACCATCAATGGCGCCCAATATATCGCGGGCTAAAGCGCGAGAGCGACCATAAAAAAAGGCTGTCGGGTTGGACCCGACAGCCTTTTTCTGTTTCTGTCTGGTGGCTTAACCCAGCAAGTCTTTCAAGCCATCGATCAAATCGGTCTTCTCCCACGAGAAGCCGCCATCGGCATCAGGTGCGCGACCAAAATGGCCATAAGCTGCCGTGCGGGCATAGATGGGCTTGTTCAGGTCCAAGTGGCCGCGAATGCCGCGTGGGGTCAACTTCATCAGCTGTGGCAAACGGGCTTCCAGCTTGTCGAGATCGCAACGCTCAGTCCCATCGCAGTTTGCATAGATGGACAAAGGTTCTGCAACGCCGATGGCGTAGGACAGCTGCAGGGTGCAGCGATCTGCCAGACCGGCCGCGACGATGTTTTTCGCCAAATAGCGCGCGGCATAAGCGGCAGAGCGGTCCACTTTTGTGGGATCTTTGCCAGAGAATGCACCACCACCATGGGGGGCTGCGCCGCCATAGGTATCGACGATGATCTTGCGACCGGTGAGACCGCAATCGCCATCAGGACCGCCAACAACAAACTTGCCGGTTGGGTTGATGTGCCACACGCAATCCCGGTCGATTGGCAGGATGTCGCCCAAAGCATTACGGATGTAGGGCTCGACAATCGCGCGAATGTCTTCGCTGGTCAGGCTCTCGTCGAGGTGCTGGGTCGACAAAACGATTGAAGTTGCTGCAACGGGTTTGCCATTTTCATAGCGCGCCGTGACTTGGCTCTTTGCATCTGGGCCCAACATGGCCAGCACACCGCTTTTGCGGGCATCAGCCAGATCTTTCAGGATTTTGTGGCTGAATTGAATTGGGGCTGGCATCAGTTCTGGGGTTTCATTCGTGGCATAGCCGAACATGATACCCTGATCGCCCGCGCCTTCTTCCTTATTGCCGCTGGCGTCCACGCCCATGGCAATATGTTCAGACTGGCCATGCAACAGCACTTCAATATCAGCATATTGCCAATGGAAGCCATCTTGAGCGTAGCCAATGTCTTTGATGGCCATGCGCGCGGTATGCGCGATCAAGTCTTCAGTGACGGTGTCGGTGCCACGGAATTCACCGGCGATGACAACGCGGTTGGTCGTGGCCAAGGTTTCAGCTGCGCAGCGCAGGGCCCAAGGGTCCAACCCTTCAGCGATGGTGTGGCGGAAATACAGGTCAACAACTTCGTCTGAAATCCGGTCACAGACTTTGTCTGGATGTCCTTCAGAAACGCTTTCAGATGTGAAAAGATATGACGCTCGGGCCAATGGTCTACTCCGGGATGAAATTTCAGGATATAAATACATGTTTATATCTTGAAATCAACTTAACCAACGAAAGAATTGGCCTAAACGCTGCGGCCATGGCAGAGTGTTTCACATGACCCGTACCCAGAACCTGACTGACACCATCGAGATTTTGACAAGACTGGTGGGATTTGACACCACGTCGCGCAACTCAAATTTAGAGTTAATTGAATGGGTTGAGGCCTATGTCGCGCCATTGAAGCCCCATTTGCGACGCATCCCCAACGCCGATGGTACCAAGACCAATTTGATCATCAGTTTTGGACCGCTCAATGCACCCGGTGGGGTTGTTTTGTCAGGCCATACCGATGTCGTCCCCGTTGATGGGCAGGAATGGGCGACCGATCCGTGGACTTTGACGGAACTGGATGGCCGACTCTATGGTCGTGGAACCTGCGACATGAAGGGATTTGCAGCCTGTGCGCTGGCTTTGGCTCCAGCGATGGCACAGGCAAACCTGACTGCACCAATTCATATTGCGCTATCCTATGACGAGGAGATTGGCTGTCTGGGCGCGCCGTCGCTCGTCGAGGTGCTCAATCAGCATTATGCTAAGCCAGAGGCTGTTATCATTGGCGAGCCAAGTGATATGGGCGTGGTTTCCGGGCAAAAAGGCCTGTCGACTTTCCAGATCGAGATTACGGGGCGGGCAGCGCATTCCAGCCAAGTGCAACAAGGCGTCTCCGCCATTATGGAGGCGGTGCCGCTCTTGGCGAATCTCCGCGCTTTGTCCGAAGAAGTCCGCGCAAATGCGCCAGCCAACAGTCCATTTGAGCCGCCGGGCACGTCGCTTACCATCGGCTTGATCGAAGGTGGTACAGCTTCCAACATTCTCGCCCAATCGTGCAGCATCACGTGGGACATGCGGTTTGAGGTCGGTGACGATCCCCATGTGCATGAAGCCAAAGTGGCTGCTTGGGTGGCAGAGGTCGATGCAAGGATTAAGGCGCGGGCCCCAGAAGGCGGGGCCAGCATGATGCGCCGCTCGCTCTCACCGGCGATGGCACCCGAGACCGACGGTGCCGCAGAGGCTTTGGCGCGGGCATTGACTGGCGATAACACGACCCGCGCCGTGGCCTATGCGACCGAAGGCGGCATTTTCCAAGGCGGTGGGCTATCGACTGTCATTTGCGGGCCGGGCTCCATCCTGCAAGCCCACCAACCCGATGAATTCATCGAGATTGCCCAACTGGCAGCTGGGTGTGCGTTCATGGAGCGATTGGTGAAGCGCCTGTCCGCCTGATAGACAAACTAAATCCCGGGGGAACCCGCAAACGTCCGATAAAGGCCAATCGCCGCATCACTCAGCTGTGCCTGATTGGCCAAACGGGCCTGACGGGCACTGGCCAATGCGCTTTCAGCTTCGAGACGGTCCTTGAACGAGGCAAGTCCTACGTTGAAGCTAGCCTGCGTCGCGTCAAATCGCACTTGCGCCGCGCGCTCCCCATCCACGCCAGCTTTGGCCCGAGCTTGGGCTTGCCCATAGGCGGACAGCGCATTCTGGCCTTCCGCAATCGCGTTCAGCGTGGTCGAGCGATAGGCTAACAGCGCTTGCTGGAAACGTGCGTCGGCCGTTTTGACGCTGGCGCGTCTCTGCCCGAAGTCAAACAGCGGGATTGAAATGGCGGGGGTTGCGTTGCCGCGCTGGATGGTTTGGGCAAGTGGGTTGCCTGCCAGGGACGAGAGGCTGGTGATGGTCCCAACGATCGAGAGGCTTGGGTAAAGATCTGCGCGCGCAATGCCCACGCCTGCCGCTTGCAGCACCGCATCTTGTTCAGCGCGCGCCACATCCAAACGACGACGGACGAAATTGGCAGGAACGGCATCAACCATGGGCGCTTCTGAGCGGAACGTAAAATCCTTCACCGGGGCCAAAGTCTGATCAAGTGAACCTGGCACGACACCGCGCAGGATCGCGATCCGGTCCAAGGCGCCGCGAACCCGCAATTCAGCATCGGGCACGCGTTGACGAATTTGCGCTGCTTGGCCTTGGGATAGACCTTTGTCTGCCAATGAAATCAGGCCAGCGGATTCACGGGAATCTGCAATCGCAGCCAAGGAGTCGGCCCGTGCCAAATCTTCCTGCAGATAAGCCAAGCTTTGTTGGGCATTACGCAGATCAATATAGGCGGCGGCGAGATCAGCAATAATCGCGATTTTGGCAGCTTCCAGCGACGCCCGCGCCCCAGCCTCATTCGCCCTTGCGCCAGAAACGGCAGAGCCAAAACGGCCGAACAAGGGCACTTCCCACGTGGCGCGCAAGACACCTGTTCCGGTGGTTTGCTGCTCGACGGCTGTACCGGTAGCCGAAGTCAGCTTGGTATCGCCAATCGCATAATCTGTGTCGGCAGAGCCAATTGCCGTGAGGCGAGGGGCAAAGCCTGCAATCGTGGCGCGGCCATTATTGCGCGCTTCGATTAAGCGTTGATTGGCCAGTTGGACGGAGATGCCCTCGCTCAGCGCCTCGCGCACCAGCTTGTCCAATACGGGGTCTGCAAACTGCGACCACCAAGCGGCACTTTCGCCCGCTGGCGCAGGGGGCATGTCGCGGAAAGCATCCGGCAGCGTGCTAACCGGGTTTTTGACCTTGGGCGCGCCCATGCCTGGAAACCCGACTGATCCGCCAGTGGCGCAACCACCCAATAAAATCAGGACCGCCAGACTACCGCTTAGGCCAAGCCTGAGGAAATTCTTCTTGTTGGCTGACATCCGAAACTCAAGTGCCGACGTAGACATGCTGTCTCCACATAATGATGTTTTTTCGCTCGACCGCTTGACCTCGGGAGCAAGGCCGCATAATGCGAACGAACGTTCGCTATCGGAATAGGACTTATGTCGCGCACCGTCAACCCGTTGAAAGCTGAGATTAGACGTCGGGAGATCTTGGATGCAGCTCAAGCATGCTTTGAGCGGCGCGGATTTCATGCGACTTCGATGGATCAGATTTGCACCGAGGCCAGTATCAGCCCAGGCGGTCTCTATCGCTACTTCCCCTCTAAGGAGGCGATCATCGCGGCTATGGCCGACGATGAACGTCGCACAGCTACCTTGGCCTTTGACGAAGTGCGGGCTTCCGACAACTTCCTCGTTGCCTTGTCTGAGCTGTGTGAAAAGTTCACCGAAGCTTATGCTGAACCCAATCGTGCGGCCTTCGCGGCGGAGCTGATGGCTGAAGCCGTGCGCAATCCCAAGTTCGCCGCTGTTGCGCGCGAAGCCGAGAGCAAGATTCGCACAGAAATCACCGCTTTGTTGCGCGCCGGACAAGAGCTGGGCCATGTCGAACCGACCCTAGATCCTGCAGAGGCCTCCGCCGTTTTGATGGCCGCGGCCGACGGCCTTGGCTTGCGCATGACCTTTATGAACGACTTTACCGCCGAAGAAGCCGCCCAAGCCCTGAAGAACTTAGTGTTGCGCTATCTCAATCCGGCTTCGACCCCCATTCAAATTCCCTCCCCTACCAAAAACTCGGCGAAAAAGCCGATTGGAGCTTCTAATGACGCGTAAAATCCAAGCTGTATCCTTGGCGCTTATCCTTGCCACCACGCTGGGTCTTTCCGCGTGTGGTAACTCCGGTGACGCAAAAAAAGGCGAAGACGCGAAAAAAGCAGGTGCTGACGCCAAGGCGAAAGAGGGCGGCCGGATGCCGCAAGCCGTTTCGGTGGTTCCTGTAGAAGTGAAAAACTTCACCGGACGCTTGGTCGTCGCGGGTCAAGTTCAGGCTATCCAAGAGGCCCGTGTCTTCCCAACCTCGTCCGGGGCGCGCGTGATTCAAATCATGGCCGACGCCGGTGACCGCGTTGTCGCAGGTCAGGCTTTGGCGCGGTTAGACGGTCGCCAAGTCAATGCGGATAGCGAATTATTGGCCGCACAAGTCCGCCGCGCGCGCACGTCCTTGGCGGAAGCAGAAGTCGGCTTAACGGCCGCCCGGCAAAACTTAACCCGGGCTGAGACAGGTCCACGCGAAAGCGCGCTCGACACCGCCTCGGCGCAGATCGCCTATGAGCAAGCAGAGGCAGAATATCAGCGCGCCCTATCAATTAAGGGCGAGGGTGCTTTGTCGGTCGAGCAATTGGAGGGACGCCGTGCCGCGGCCCGTGCTGCTGAAGCCCGTTTGCGCACGCAAAAAGGCGACATCAATGCCTTGCTAGACGGTCGTCGTCAGGCTGTTGCCCAAGCCGCCGCCCGCGTCGGTGCCGCGCGTGCTGACCTTGACGTGGCAATTGCCCAGCAAGCCCAATCCAACTCGCGCCAGAATAACGGCTTGATCACCGCTCCGGTTGGCGGTCAGGTCATTTCCCGCTCGGTCAATGTGGGTGAAATCGCTGGGTCCACTGGCCAGCCTATGTTTGTCATTGTTGCCAATGACGCCTTGGAAGTAGCCGCCGAAGTGCCTGAATCTGAGATCAGCCGCTTAAGCCTCGGCATGCCCGCTGAATTTACCGCACCTGACGGCTCGATGGTATCGGGTTCATTGCGGCGTCTTCCAGCCCAAATCGACCCGCAACGTCGTACCGGCATTGCCCGCTTTACCTTGGCCCTAAACCCAGCGGTGAAGTCTGGTGTGTTTTTGACGGGCAGCGCTTCTTCGAAAGCACGCGGTGTGGCAGCCGTGCCGGCTGCTGCTTTGGTCTATGGTCGCGAAGGGGCTTCGGTCTTTGTGCTCCGCAATGACAATTCAGTCACCAAGGTAAAAGTGACCATCGGCTCCCGCGAGGGCTCCTTGGTCGAATTAGTGTCTGGCCCACAACCTGGGGCGATGGTCGTAACCGCCGGCTCTGCCTTCTTGGCTGAAGGCGAAAAGATCAACCCAATTAAGGGTGCGCTGAAGGCCTCCGCCCCTGCTCAACCTGCAACCCCCCCCAAGAAGTGAGGTAAGTCGTTATGCGCAATATATCTTCTTGGGCCATCAAGAACCCAATCGCCCCGATCCTACTCTTCTTTCTTTTGACGATTATGGGGATTGGGGCCTTCTTCAAGCTCCCGATCAACTCAAACCCAGATATCGAATTCCCGGCCTTTACCGTGTCTGTGGGCCTGCAGGGTGCTGCACCGAGCGAGCTTGAGAACCAGGTTGCGACCAAAGTCGAAGGCGCTTTGGCCTCGATCGAGGGCGTCAAGAAAATGACGACCACCTTGGTTACGGGGAGTTCAAACACTTTCGTTGAACTTCAAATCGGCACCGATATCTCCAAAGCAGTTGACGACGCCCGTGCAGCGGTGTCGCAGATCCGCTCAGACCTTCCCGATGGCATTAACGAGCCGCAAGTCGCTCGGATCGACTTCAACGATCAAGAGCCTTTGGCGATTTACTCTGTGCGTGGCCCCGATATGCCCGCAGAGGACATTTCTTGGCTGATCGACCGCGAATTCAACCGCCAATTGCTGGCGGTAAAAGGCGTTGGCCGCGTCGAACGCTGGGGCGGTGCCAGCCGTCAAATCACCGTTGATTTGGACCCAGCCCGCTTGACTGCCTTCGGCGCGACAGCCTCACAGGTCAGCCGCGCGCTGCGCAGTGAGAATATCGACTTGCCAGCTGGCAAATCAGAATCTGGTGCGGGAGAACAAACTATCCGTGCTTTGGGCTCTGCTAAAACGGTGGAGGAACTTCGTAACACGCCCATCGTCCTAAACGGTGGTCGCGTCGTGCGCCTATCCGATATTGCTGATGTCCGCGATGGGTCGAGCGAAGTGCGCGGGATTGGCCGCTTTAACGACCAACCTGTCGTGATGTTCCAAGTCCTGCGTTCCAAGACCGCAAGTTCCTTGAAGGCCTATGAGGCCGTCAAGTTGAAAATCGAAGAGTTACGCAAAGCCTATCCGAACCTGATCATCGAACCTGTGTTCACCCCTACCGACTATGTCCAAGAAAGCTTCGACATGTCGATGGAGACGTTATTTGAAGGTGCGCTGTTAGCGACCTTGGTGGTTGCGGTCTTTTTGGGCGGATGGCGGCCTGTTATTGCCGCGGCAGCCATTATTGGTGTCACCTTGGTTGGCCTTGCTTGGGTGCTCGAAACGACGACCGGGGTTCACATTTCCAAGACCGTATTGTTGTCCATCGGGACCGTAATTCTCGGCATTGGGACCTTCGTCATCAAAGATGGGCGAGCGACCTTCTTGGCGGCAATTGCCATCCCGTTGTCGACCATTCCAACCTTCTGGGTCATGAGCCTTTTGGGCTTCACGCTGAATGATGTGACGCTTTTGGCGCTTGCGTTGGTGGCGGGCATCTTGGTCGATGACGCAATTGTGGAAATCGAAAACATCATCCGCCACATCCGAATGGGCAAATCGCCCTATTCGGCAGCTTTGGAAGCGGCCGACGAAATTGGTCTAGCCGTGGTTGCGACCACGGCGACAATTGTCGCGGTGTTTGCGCCTGTGTCCTTTATGACAGGCATCGTCGGACAATTCTTCAAGAGCTTTGGCTTGACGGTGGCGGTTGCGGTGCTGTTCTCGCTTTTGGTTGCCCGCTTGATCACGCCTTTGTTGGCGGCCTTTATCCTCACACGTTCACCACCAGAGCATGAAGGTGAAGCTGGCAAGCGCTACATCGCTTTCCTTGAAATGGCCTTGCGGAACCGTTGGAAGACGGTTGCTGTTGGGGTTGCGGTGATGATCGTGTCGGTCTTGATGTTGGGCTTAGCGCCCAAGACATTCACGCCAACCATCGACCAAGGCTTTGTGCAAATGCGCATCGACTTGCCACCGGGCCTCTCGCCAGACGAAGCAGATGCGCGTGCCCGCGAAGTTGCCGGCATTGTGATGGATCGGCCTGAAACCAAGTCCGTCGTGCAAAGCGTGAACGGTGATTTGACGGGTGCAACTTACTTCATCTCGCTGGTGGAGCGGAAAGAACGCGACATCTCGCAGCAAGCCTATGAAGGCGAGCTCCGCAAATCCGTTGGCAAAGTGCCAGGCATTCGGGCACGGTTTGGCGGTGGCTGGGGTTCGGGTGGTCTGTCGATCAATTTGACCTCGGACGACCCAGACGCTTTGGCCGCTGCGACCCAACGTGTCATGAGTGAAATGCGGAAAAAGTCTTGGGCCGTGGACTTGCGTTCCTCGGCTGACTTAACCCGCCCCGAACTGCACATCCTGCCAAAGCGGGAAGAAGCTGCGCGCTTGGGTGTGTCGATCGCTGAAATCGCCACCGCCTCACGTTTGGCGACAACGGGTGATATCGAGCTCAACCTCGCCAAGTTTAATGCGGGCGAGCGTCAAATCCCGATCCTCGTGCGCTTGGCGCGAGAAAACCGGGCCGACATTGAAGCCATTGGTGCGTTGCGTGTAAACACGGGAACGGGTGACACCGTGCCTTTGAGTGCCGTTGCCGACATTCAATTCGGTGGTGGTGAAGCCCGTATCACGCGGGAAGATCGTCAGCGCGTTGTGACAATCTCGTCGGGCTTAGCCGCCGGCAAGCAGCTTGGCCCCGCCTTGGAAGAATTGCAGAAGGAAGACTTCTACAAAAATCCAGGTCCTGGCGTGAAAGTGAAACCAGATGGTGATGCAGAAGAATTGGGCGACATGTTCGGCCAATTCGGCGGCGCCATCGGCCTCGGGGTCTTGCTGATCTATTGTGTGCTGGTGCTGTTGTTCAAAGACTTCCTGCACCCAATCACCATTCTGTCGGTCATTCTCTTGGCCCCAGCTGGTGCGTTCATTGCACTGGGTCTTGTGAAGGAGCCGCTATCGCTGCCGGTGATGATTGGGCTGTTGATGTTGATTGGTATCGTGATCAAGAACTCGATCCTGCTGGTCGACTTTGTGATCGAAGCTCAACATCGCGGTGTGCCGCGTCATGAGGCCCTGATTGATGCGGCTCGCAAGCGGTCGCGCCCGATCATTATGACCACGATTGCGATGATCGCGGGCATGGTGCCTGCCGCTATGACAACAGCTGGCGCTGGTGCATTCCGGCATGGGATGGCGATTGCGGTGATCGGCGGCTTGACCTTGTCGACCGTGTTGAGCCTGATCTTCGTGCCTGCCGTCTACACGCTGATCGATGACCTCGATCAGAAGATCAAGCGCTTCTTCTCGAAGGTGCCAACCGTCACCAGTGAAGACAAAGCGATTGCCTTGAAAGAGGAAGTCGAACGCCGCGCCAGCCAAGCCGCCGCCGAATAGGCCGGGCAAAACCGACAAATCAAAAGGGGCCCCGATTGGGGCCCCTTTTTCGTCTTGGTTGCACTAATCAGCGGAAGGGCGGCTCGTCAAAGCTGCGCAGCTTGCGTGAGTGCAGCACAACCCCGTCGAGGCGCATCTTTTCAATAGCTGCGATCCCAATCTTCAGATGCTCACCAATGGCGCGCTCATAGAAGATGTTGGCAGTGCCGGGCAGTTTGATCTCGCCGTGCAGCGGCTTGTCCGATACGCACAAAAGGGTGCCATAAGGCACGCGGTGGCGGAACCCTTGGGCAGCAATCATGCAGCTTTCCATATCGACGCCGATGGAGCGTGAGATATTGATCAAGCGACGCTCCCGGCCCCAATAAAGCTCCCAGTTCCGGTCCGAGAAGCTCACCACCGTGCCGGTCCGCAGACGACGCTTGAGGGCTTCCCCGCTTTCGCCCGTGACTTCCATGGCGGCCTGCTGGATGGACATTTGCACTTCCGCGATCGGCGGAATGGGGACGTCCGCTGGCAAGATACGGTCGAGGACTTCGTCCTTGCGCAAATAAGCGTGCGCCAACACATAGTCGCCAATCCGCTGGCTCTGCCGCAAGCCGCCGCAATGGCCAACCATCAGCCAACAGTGTGGACGCAGAACGGCCAAATGGTCGGTGATATTCTTCGCGTTAGACGGCCCCACGCCAATATTGACGAGGGTAATGCCTTGCCCGTCCTTGGTGGTGAGGTGATAGGCTGGCATTTGATACTTGCGCCAAGGGCTGGCCGCGACGCGCCCTTCTGGATCATCATCCAGATTAGAGGCGTCAATCGTTACCCCGCCAGAGCAGATCAAGGAATCATAGCGCCCACCTTGGCGGATCTGATCAATCGCCCAGCGCACAAATTCGTCGACATAGCGGGCGTAATTGGTGAATAGGATCCACGGCTGGAAGGAGCGCCATTCCGTGCCTGAATAATGGGTCAGGCGCTTTAGCGAATAATCCACCCGCAACCCATCATACAAAGCGAGCGGTCGAGGTTGGCCTTGCAGGATTTCAAACTCACCATCGACGATTTCGTCGCCGACAGCGGTCAGTTGCGGCGTCGGGAACCAGCGCGCTAATTCCTGCGGCGGTACATCGCCGACCCCAAGGTCGGTTACGCCGTCGATGACGTAGGAATAAGGCATCTCAGCATCGGACAGGCCGACTTCAACGGTTGCGCCATATTCGCCAACCAAGGGCTCAAGATTTTCAAGCAGATAGTCGGTGAACAGCGCCGGATGGGTGACCGTCGTGGTGTAAACACCTGGCGCGTTAAACTTCGCATAAGCACGCTGGGATACGGGCGGCGGACCGTCCGGCGCATAAGTCACGCGGATTTCGGGATAGCGAAAGCGTGCGCGCTCTTCTGGAGTGGGGGGAACCCGGGTTTGAACAAACCGGGCGAGGGCATCGTGCAGGGCCTGAACGGATGCTGCGTGGATGTCTTGAAGCCTATCAATCGCTTCTTGTGGAGATTTGCATGGAAACATGGCCACATCTGGCTGTTTGAGGCCTGCTTGTCAATCGCAAGATTATGACAAGGGCGATCTGCGACCCGAAGTCCACGTCGCAGACCGCCAGATGGTTTAGCCGATCCCGTCGAACAAGGCCGAGGAAATATAGCGCTCTGCAAAGCTGGGGACGATAAAGACGATCCGCTTGCCGGCATATTCAGGGCGTTGGCCCAATTTGATCGCCGCAGCCAAATTAGCTCCGGTCGAGATCCCGCCGGGCACGCCTTCGGTGCGGGCCAGATCGCGGCTGAAATCAAAAGCCTCCTCATTGGTCACGGTGATGACTTCATCAATCACCGACCGATCCAGCACTTCTGGAATAAAGCCCGCGCCAATGCCTTGGATCTTGTGCGGCCCAGGTGCGCCGCCGGACAAAACCGGGCTGCCCGCTGGTTCCACCGCGACAATCTGAATGCCGGGATTGCGCTGCTTCAACACTTGGCCAACCCCGGTGATCGTGCCGCCGGTGCCGACGCCTGCCACAAAGGCATCTACTTTGCCTTCTGTATCGATCCAAATCTCTTCAGCCGTCGTGCGACGGTGTACAGCTGGATTGGCTGGGTTCACAAATTGGCCTGGAATCAAGGCATTTGGCGTTTCTTCGACCAAGTGTTTGGCGCGCGCGACAGCGCCCTTCATGCCTTCCGCACCCGGTGTTAGCACCAGCTCAGCCCCAAGGAAGGCCAGCATCTTACGGCGCTCTAAAGACATGGTCTCTGGCATGACCAAGATCAGGCGATAGCCACGCTGGGCCGCCACAAAGGCCAAGGCAATGCCCGTATTGCCCGAAGTCGGCTCCACCAAGACAGAGCCTTCCTTGATCAGGCCGCGGCTTTCCAATTCCTCAATCATGGACACGCCGATGCGGTCTTTCACCGAAGCGATCGGGTTGAAGAATTCCAGCTTGCCCAAAAGTTCTGCCTTCACACCATACTTGGCAGCGATCTTGTCTAGGCGTACCAAAGGCGTTGCGCCAATTGTCTCTGTAATGTTCGAGAAAATCCGGCCTTGTGCGCGTATCGCGGGGCTATTGGCGTCTTGAGTCATGTTTCGTCCTCACTTGTGTCCGTGCGTATAACACATCAGGTGCGACTTCGGCTTGCGAGATACAAGTTAGAATTTCTAATCGATACATATTCGCGCAGCCGCTGCTTGACGCAGAAGGCGCACCCACCGAAGGAAGAGGTTGAAAAGGTCACACGTGAAAACAGTGCGGGAAATGGCATTGCGGGGCGGAATTGCGCGTCTGGTGGATACCGGAAGCGGTTTTTCGGCTGTGCTGATCCGCAATGGTACCGTCGTCGCTAAAGTCGATGATGCCGATGGGGCCATGGCGATGGCGCGCTTGCAAGGTGGCCATGGGCGGATCGAAGGCCCGGCGAAGGCAGTCGCCCTCTCGCTCGACGACGGGCCTTACCGTGAAGTGGCGGAGCGGATTGAGAAGGCCGAAGGCGGGGTGTTCCTAACGGGCCGGGCCGGTACCGGCAAAACCACCTTCCTCAAAGCCTTTATGGATGAAACAGACCTCAAAGCCGCCATCGTCGCCCCATCGGGCATTGCGGCATTAAACGCCGGTGGTCAGACGATCCATTCCTTGTTCAAGTTGCCGCCCGCCATGATCCAGCCGCAGGACGTCCGTCGTGTGCGCGAAGGCCGCATGTTGAAAACACTCGATCTTCTGGTGATTGACGAGATTTCCATGGTGCGCTCGGACTTGATGGACGCGATTGATCGGTCCATGCGCTTGCACCGAGGTGTGCCCCGGCCATTCGGCGGCGTCCGTCTTTTGTGCGTTGGTGATAGTGCGCAATTGCCGCCCGTTGTGAGCCGGGAAGATGAGCCCATCCTCGAACAATGGTTTGGCGGGCCTTACTTCTTTGATGCGCCGTCGGTAAAGTCACTGTCTTGGACGTCGATTGAGCTGTGTCAGGTGTTTCGCCAATCCGATGCAGCCTTCCTCGGCCTGTTGGACCGGATGCGGCGCGGACGGCCGACGATGGAGGATGCAGAGCTTTTGGACTCTCGCGTGGTGGGTGAACCCCCGCCCTTTTCCGATAAGGATGGTGATGGGGCCATCGTCCTGACCACCACCAATGAAGCCGCCCGCCGGATCAATGATCTAGAGATGGCGCGCCTTTCCGGGCCTGAGGCCTCTTACGGGGCTAAAGTCGAGGGCCAGTTTGACGAGCGCATTTTCCCGACCGACAGCGACCTTTTGTTGCGGGTGGGCGCGCGGGTCATGCTGTTGCGCAATGATCCAGACAAACGCTGGGTCAATGGCACGCTGGCGACGGTAGTTGATCTGGGCAAGACGTCGGTCTTCGTTCGCATCGGTGGCCGTGTGCATGAGATCGAACCGGCCGATTGGGAGCGCTATATTTACGAGCCCGATCCCGAAGGCGTACCCCAGCGCAAGGCGGTGGGCGTCTTCCGGCAAGTGCCGCTGCGGCCCGCTTGGGCGCTGACGGTCCACAAAGCCCAAGGCCTGACCTTTGATGCTGTCCATGTCGACTTTGGACGAGGCGCCTTTGCCCATGGTCAGACCTATGTTGCGCTGTCGCGTTGCCGCACCTTGGAAGGCTTAACGCTGTCGCGCCACTTGCGCCGCACCGATGTTCGGGTCGATGATGCCGCCTTCGCCTTTGCCGATAAGGCGGTTTATGCCGATCTTGGTGCGTTTCGGGTTGGCCGGATCGAGCAGGATTAGCGCGGTTCCGGGTGCACGGATCGCACCCAAAGGAGTTCTGATGTTCATGCGTTTCCCATCCTTTGCCCGCCCTTCCTTAGGTTGGGTCCTTGCCGGCTTCATGCTGACCTCTGCCGTCATCAGCTGTGCGCAAGCAGATGACATAAAGGGCTATTTGCCTGCGGCAGTTGCTGTAGCCAATTTCCCAGCGGCACCCGCACCCGGTTCAAAGGCAGATCAGGATGACCGCGCCGCTGCGCTGGACCTGCAAGCCAAGCGCACGCCCGAACGCGTCGCCCTCGCCCAAGCCGATCAAAAGCTTGAGGTCTTTTCGGCTTTCGGCTCCTTACTTGGCCCAAAGGTGACGGAGGCGAGCGCGCCAAACCTTGCCCGCTTGATGGCCCGCTCCTTGCGCGATGTGGGTGCAACCGCATTGCCATTTAAAGAGCTCTATAAGCGCCCCCGTCCGCCCTTGGCGGATCCGGCGGTGACGGCTTGTGTGCGCTTGCCAGAAAGTGGCTTGAATTCTTACCCATCCGGTCATGCCATGTGGGGTGCCATGGCAGGCACGCTCTTGGCAGAACTTGTCCCAGCAAAGGCAGACGCCCTGAAGGCGCGTGGCCTAGATTTTGGCCTCAGCCGCGCGGTGTGCGGCGTGCATTACCCCAGCGATGTCGCGGCAGGGCAAGCCCTCAGCGCGGCGCTCTTGGTGGAACTGCACAAGGATCCGGCCTTTAAAGCGGATTATGAGGCGGCAAAGGCCGAACTCGCGGCTTTGCTGCAGCCCTGATCAGCCCGTATTGCGCAGGCCGGCGGAAATCCCGTTGATCGTCAATTGAATGCCCTTTTTGACGGTTTCGGCCTGCGCACCCTCGGGGCCTGCGCGCAATTGCTTGATCAATTTCACCTGCAAGAGGTTTAGCGGGTCGAGATAGGGCATGCGCAAACTGATGGAATGCGCCAAAGCCGGATTATTGCCCACAAGTTCCGCCCGCCCGGTGACAAGCTGCAGCGCGTCCAATGTCTTTTGCCATTCGGCCTCGATGCGGGCAAAGATGGCTTTCGCCATGTCTTGGTCGTCCACCAACTCACTATAGCGGCGCGCAATCTCCAGATTGGCCTTGGCCAGCACCATTTCGATGTTGGAAACGAGATTGGCAAAATAGGGGCTCGATTGATAGAGCGCCTTTAGCTCTTCGATCGCCGATGGCCCCACGGCTTCCTGATAGCCCGCAATGGCACTACCAAAGCCATACCAGCCCGGCAGATTAACGCGGGCTTGCGACCAACTGAACACCCAAGGGATCGCGCGCAAATCCTCGATCCGGCCTGACGCGGTGCGGGCCGCAGGACGGCTGCCGATCTTAAGGTCCACAATCTCCTTCAAGGGCGTCGACTGGTGGAAATAGCGTGCGAAATCAGCTGTGTCGTAGACTAGGCTGCGATAGGCTTTAAAGGCCAGATCGCTCAAGCGCGGCATAATCCGCGCAAGGGCTTCCTCTTGCGCGTGGTCAATTGGGTGGAGGGCTGCTTCAAGGCTCGCGCCTACCAAAGTCTCCAGCGATACGCGCGCACTATCTGGATGGCCATACTTTGAGGAGATGACTTCACCTTGCTCGGTCACCGACAGGCCCGATTCTATGCTGCCAGCAGGCAAAGCCGCAATCGCATCGCGGGACGAGCCGCCGCCCCGACCAATGGAGCCACCGCGACCATGGAAGAAGCGCATGGTGACGCCTAATTCCTTGCCCAAGGCCACCAAACGACCGATCGCGCCGCGCACTTCCCAATTGGCCGTTAGATAGCCCCCATCCTTATTACTGTCGGAATAGCCAATCATCACTTCCTGCACCGGATTAGATGCGGCGCGGGCGCGGGCTACTTCTGGCAAGGTCAGCCACCTGCGCATGATGGCTTCGCTCGCCTGCAAGTCCGCAATGGTTTCAAACAGAGGTGCAATGGCAATCTGCGGGCTGGGGTCGGGAGATTGAGCGAACAGCCCGCCTTCCTTGAGGAGTAAGGCGACTTCGAGAAGGTCCGAGACGCTGTCGGTCTTGGAGACAATCACACGGCGCAAAACTTCCCCGCCCACGGCGGTGCGAATGGTCGCTGCCTGCCAAAATACTTCCAATTCCTTGAGTGTTTCTGGGCCGTAATTGGCATAGGGCGTTGTTAGATTGCGGGGAGAGCGCCACTGCGCGCGCAAAACCTCAATACGGGCCTCCTCAGACAGGCTCGCATAATCGGCCTCAATACCGGCCGCAGCCAGCAACTCGCTAATGGTGCGCTCATGCACGTCCGAGTTTTGACGCAATTCCATTTGGGCGAAGTGGAAGCCGAAGACCTTCACCCCCGTAATCAATCGTGCCAGCCGTCCATCGGCGACATCGCCTGCAGCATGGCTGCGCAGGGATTCCCCAACGATCTCTAAGTCTGCAATCAACTCATTGGGGCCATGATAAGCTGCGGCCTCCAGATCCGTCGCGCGGGCAGGGGGCTTTTTGGTAATGGCCTGATAAGTGGCCGCCAGACGGGCATACATGCCCCGAATGGCTTGCCGATAAGGCTCGTCCGCCCGATGGGGCGAGGCATCGTGTCCGGCCTCTGCCAAGCGCGCCAAGTCTGGCGAAACGGCTGTCAGTTCGGTGGAAATCGACAATTCGCTACCCAGCTGGTGCAATTCTTCGAGGAAAGAACTCAACAGCAAGCTGGCATGCGACATCACCGCATGGGTCAGGGTTTGGGCATTCACGAAAGGATTGCCGTCACGGTCGCCACCGACCCAAGAGCCGACGCGCAAAATGCCCGGTAATTCCTTGCCCAAGCGCCGCTCCAGCCGCCGAATGAGGTTGGGCATTTCCTTCAGGAAGGAGCGTCCAAGCACGCTGGCGACATTGGCAATCTCATCGGCCACTTCAATACGCTCACCACGCAGCACGCGGGTTTGCCACAAGAGCCGGATTTCACGGCGCAGCCGCTCGACGCGCATGTCGCGTCCATCAACCAGGTCAATGCGAGCATCCAATGTATCTGAAATCGCGGCTTCACGGTCCAGCACGCTTTTGCGGCGCACTTCGGTCGGGTGGGCGGTCAGGATGGGCGCGATCACCATTTTGGCGAGCACGTCTGAGACATGCTCGACCGTCAGGTCTGGCCGTGTGTTCAGTAAAGCCAACGGGTCTTGGCGGACGGCTTGGGTACGGCTGACATAATCATCGGCCAGATTGGCCAATTGCGAAAATACGCAAAAGCCATGGATGAAGACCAAGGTTTCATCTAGTTCTAACCCGTCCAACAAGCTCACGGTCGCACCCCGAGGGGCTTGTCCGCGATATTCGCGCACCGATTCAGAACGTATGGACTCAATGGCATCAAACAGGGCGTCGCCATGTTGATCCTTGATCACTTCCCCAAGCAGGGCACCTAAGTCTTTGATTAAATCACGGGCGGACGCAGGATTGGTATCGGGCATGGCGCCATTTGACGGCAAGTTTCCTTAAGGGCAAGGGCGTGACTGTGTTGCCTGTCGGTACAGCTGCACCCGCCCGTCCGGCGGGCAATGCCTGCCCGCCTGACAGGCAAGTGGCGTTAGAAGCCGTAAACGGCGGCCATATCGGGGTCTTTGGCAGCGACCAATTTGGCGCTATCGACCATAACTTTGGCCTGCTTCCACGTGGCGTCATCCTGCATTTTGCCGTCCAGCATGGCGACACCGCTGCCATCGGGCATGGCTTCCAAGATGCGCTTGGCAAAGGCGACTTCGGCGGGATCGGGGCTGAACACTTTCTTGGCGATGGCGATCTGATCGGGGTGCAACGACCAAGCGCCTGCACAGCCCATAATGAAGGCATTGCGGAATTGCTGCTCGCAGGCTTCAAGGTCCTTGATGTCGCCAAACGGGCCATAAAAGGGCTTGATACCGGCGGTTTGGCAGGCATCGACCATTTTCGCGAAGGTGTAATGCCACAAATCTTGCTGAACGCTGACGCGCGCCCGTCCATCGGCGTGGGGGTCTTCGACCACGCGATAGCCCGGATGGCCACCGCCAACGCGGGTTGTCTTCATTGCGCGGCTGGCTGCCAAATCGGCGGGACCAAGGCTGATACCCTGCATACGAGGGCTGGCCAAAGCAATCGCATCCACATTGGCCACGCCTTCGGCGGTTTCCAGAATCGCATGCAATTGGATCGGACGGGTGACGCCCGCCTTGGCTTCCAATTGGGCCAGTAATTGGTCGAGATAGTGAATGTCCCAAGGGCCTTCGACCTTAGGCACCATGATGACGTCAAGCTTGTCGCCAACGGCGGCGACGATTTCCATCACATCGTCCAGCATCCATGGGCTGTTCAGGCAGTTGATCCGGGTCCATAGACCTGTCCCCAAAGCGGCAAAATCGGTCTCGCGGGCCATCTCGATAAAGCCTGCGCGAGCGGCCTCTTTCGCGTCTGCCGGAATAGCGTCTTCCAAATTGCCCAAAATAACGTCCACGCCCTTGGCAATCTCGGGCACTTTGGCGCGCACCTTTTCCAGATGCGGCGGCACAAAGTGGATCATCCGCTCCACTTTAATCGGTAGATCACGGTATGGCGCAGGCGCACCAATGGCCAAGGGTTTGAAGAAAGCGCGGGGAGTTTTCATGAGCATAAGTTCCGTATTTTCATTTTTCTCTGCGCTAGGCTGACGAAGCCAAAAGGTCAACGCAGCAAGGGGGTTCGCAAGCGGCTAAATGCTGCGCTAAACGCTTCTGATGCAGCGTTGGAAACTGACCCTTGAGTATGACGGCACCAATTTCGCTGGTTGGCAGAGCCAATCGGATGGGAAAGGCGTGCAAGACACGGTTGAGCGCGCCATTGTGGCGATTGAGGGCGAATTGCGCCGAACCCATGCCGCAGGCCGCACCGACCGGGGCGTGCATGCGACTGGCCAAGTGATCCACGTCGATCTGGCAAAGAATTGGGCCCCGTTTCGTTTGCAAGAGGCGTTGAATGCTTGGCTGCGCGATTACGGCCCGGTGGCGATCCGTCAAGTGGAGGCCGTTCCCGATAGCTTTCATGCACGCTTTTCGGCGCAAGCCAGGGGCTATTTGTTCCGCATGGTCGACCGCCGCCCACCCTTGACCTTAGAGCTGGGACGGGTGTGGCGCGTGTCGCAGGAGCATGATGTCGCGCGCATGCAAGAAGCCGCCAATCATTTTCTCGGCACACATGACTTCACCACTTTCCGCGATGCCGATTGTCAGGCCAAAAGCCCGATCAAGACCTTGAGCCGGTTTGAGCTTTGCCGAGTTGAAGGCGTGTTCGGGCCGGAGATTCAAGCCCGGGTGCAGGCCCGCTCCTTCCTCCACCGCCAAGTGCGCTCCATGATGGGGACCTTATCGGAAGTGGGTCGCGGGAAATGGAGCCCGGACGATGTTCGTGACGCATTAGAGGCGCGTGACCGCAAACGCTGTGGCCCAGTCGCCCCCAGCGACGGGCTCTATTTGACCGATGTTTTCTATGAAAGCTGAAGCCTAAGCTAATGCAAAACAGCCGATCAGGCGGACACCCACCTCTAAAGGCTCGTCGAGGTCTAAGAAACCGGGCAATTGGATGAGGGCGAAGTCACCCTGCTCGCTCAATCGCGTTCCGCCATAACCTGCTAAAGCGGCTTTGCTGCCAGCCAACAGACTGATGTCCCCGCCAGAGGCTTCAGGTGCACGATGGGCGAGCAGCAGCGAAGCGGGTGCGCCATTGGCGACAACTTGCGGGCTTGCGGCGCAGACATGTACCCCAGCAAGGCTCACGTCCAACAAATCAACCCACCAGCTGTGTGTGTCCGTTGGCCAAGGCAAGCACGCAATGGTTCTTGCCCCCTGCTTGGCGGCCATCAAAGCCTCAGAAGCCGATAGAATGCGCGTCTCGCTTGCGGAGCCAAAGGCCAGCTTGGCCCAAGGGGCGGCTTCCAAAGTGGTGACGACATCCAGCCCACCTTGGGCCGCCAGATTGGCCGCAATCAGCGCCCGCCATACCGCTGCGGCCAACGCCGGGTCTAGGTCTGGCTCCCGCGTGATAAGCCCGCGCAAAATGTCGATCTCACGCGCAGGACGCCACCCAAAACCTGAATCGCCCGCAGCCTTTTTAGCTTCTGCGATGGCTCGGGCAAGGCCAGAACGTTGCGCAATCAGGCGCGCCAATTGCCCGTCAATGGCGTCAATCGCCTCCCTCAGGGCCGTCATATCGGTAGGGAGGGGAGCGGACGAACTGGGTGCGGGCATATTCATGCCTCAACCATGGTGAAAAAACCTTGTTTGCGCAAGATAATTGCCTGAATTTGGTCAATGTCAGCAGCCACCCTCCCGCAATTGATCCGCACAGGTTAGTGGTGCAGCAACTGGAGCTAATCTGTCGATGTCGCTTGCCCGCAATACCCTTGTTCAAGCTGGTTTCACCTTATTGAGCCGCCTGTTGGGCTATGCCCGAGACCGCGCGATCTCCAATCTTCTGGGTGCAGGCTGGGTAGGCGATGCGTTCGCAACAGCGCAAACCTTCCCAAACCTATTCCGCCGTATCCTCGCTGAAGGTGCTTTTAGTCAGGCCTTTGTGCCGCTTTATGCCAAGACACAGGCCGAGATCGGCAAGGATAAAGCTGCCGAAGTGGCCAGTCAGGCCTTTTCAGTACTGACCTTGGTTGCGGCCTTGGTGACGATCCTCGCGCAATTGGCCATGCCATGGATCATGCTGGTGATCCACGGTGGCTATGCCGACAAACCCCAGGCCTTCCAGTTCGCCATCCTGCTAACCCAGATCACCATGCCTTACCTCGTTGGCATGGCCATGAGTTCGCTGTTTTCAGGTGTATTGAATACCGCAGGCAAGTTTGCGCTGTCTGCGGCGGCACCGACGCTCTTGAACCTCACGATTTTGGCGGCTGTGATCTTTGTGAAAGAGCCGACGCAAGCAGCTTTGAATGCGGCGGTGGCCATTACGATTGCCGGGAT
Organism: Hyphomonadaceae bacterium UKL13-1; assembly: GCA_001602435.1. GTDB lineage: Bacteria > Pseudomonadota > Alphaproteobacteria > Caulobacterales > Aquidulcibacteraceae > Aquidulcibacter. The sequence goes on along the minus strand of CP012156.1, from coordinate 3,184,734 downwards.
TTTGCAGGCAGCGGCGCTATATATAGGCTGTCGGCGCTTAGGCGTGCGCATCGGCTTTCGCGTGCCGCGCTTAACGCCCGAAGTAAAAGCCATTGTCACGGTGATGGGCCCATCGGTGATTGCAGGCAGTGCCACGCATCTGAATGTCTTGGTCAGCCAGTCCCTTTCAAGCTTTGAAGTTGGCGCTAAATCCTGGCTCTATGCGGCAGACCGCCTGTTTCAACTACCTCTGGGCCTAATCGGTGTGGCGATTGGGGTAGCCTTATTGCCGCGCCTCGCCCGCGCCGTTGCCAGCCCCGAAACGGGCGACGACACCAAGGCCTTGGATGAGGCCTTTGTGCTATCTATGGCCTTTACCTTGCCAGCGGCCGCAGCTTTGGTCGTGGTGCCCTTCTTCCTCATGCAGGGCTTTTGGGCCGGCGGCCAGTTCACCGAGGCTGATGCACGGGCGACGGCCGACGCTTTGTTTCACTATGGCTGGGGTGTGCCCGCCTTTGTCCTGATCCGCATTTTGGCCCCACCTTTCTTCGCTCGTGGCGACACCAAAAGGCCGATGAATTTCGCTTTGATCAGCGTTTTGGTGAACATCGGCTTGGGGGCCTCCCTCTTCTTTGGTCTGCGCGCTTTGGCCCTGCAGGGCTATGTCGGCCTTGCCATAGCGGCCAGCGTTTCGGGTTGGGCCAATGCGCTTTTGCTCGGCTCAACCCTTTTGCGAGAACGCATCTGGCGACCTGAACCGTGGGTGATTGGCAAATTCCTCCGCATCGCTGTGGCCACCGCGGCTATGGCCACCGTGTTGGGAATCGCAGCCTTAAACCGGGTTCCCATCGAAGGCTGGTTTGAAGCCAGACTGGTATTTGGTAAGGAAGTGGCGACTTTATTGGTTTGCTTGCTGGGTGCGATCGTTTATGCGGCAATCGCCTTCCTCGTGCGGGCAGTTACTATGGCCGACATCAAGTTGGCTTTGCAAAAGCCCGCAGGTGCCCCTGCTGCCTCCGCGCAAGATGAGTTTTAGAGTAAGAAGACTGAAATGACCGACTTAATGAAAAAGCGGGTATTCTCCGGGGTTCAACCGACCGCGAACCTACACTTGGGCAATTATCTGGGCGCGATCAGGCGCTTTGTTGAATTGCAGAACGAGCCCGCCACCGAATGCATTTATTGCGTCGTGGATTTGCACGCTATTACGGTACCGCAAGACCCTGAGAAGCTGCGCGCGCAAAGCCGTGAAGTCGCCGCCGCTTATCTGGCCGCTGGCGTAGACCCCGTTCGCTCGGTCATTTTCGTGCAATCCAATGTATCCGCCCATGCGGAGCTTGCTTGGATCCTCAATTGCGTCGCCCGCATGGGCTGGTTGGAGCGCATGACCCAGTTCAAGGACAAGGCGGGCAAAAATGCTGAGCGCAGCTCGGTTGGCCTGTTCGACTATCCGGTCCTGATGGCCGCAGACATCCTCACCTATAAGGCCACCCATGTGCCCGTGGGCGACGACCAGAAGCAGCATCTTGAATTGTCGCGCGACATTGCCGCCCGCTTCAATTCAGACTTCAAAGTCGACGGCTTCTTCCCCTTGCCAGAGCCCATTATTGGCGGGCCTGCGGCGCGCGTGATGAATTTGCAGGATGGGACCAAGAAGATGTCCAAATCCGATCCGGCGGATAATTCGCGGATCAATATGACGGATTCAATCGACGTCTTGGTCAAGAAGATCAAAAAGGCCAAGACCGATACTTTGCCGATGCCAGCCCATGTAGACGAGCTAAAGGGCCGGCCGGAAGTTGACAATCTGGTCAGCGTTTATGCGGCTTTGTCGGGTCAGACCAAAGAACAAGTGGTGGCTGAATTTGTCGGTGCTGGCTTTGGCATCTTTAAGCCGCGTCTGGCTGATCTGGCAGTCGAAGCCCTTGGGCCAACGATCACCGCGATGGCCAATTATCTGGCAGACCCTGCCCAGATTGATGCGATCCTGCGTGCAGGGGCAGACCGCGCCAATGCGATCGCCCAGCCGATCTTGAAAGACACCAAAGCCGCTGTCGGCTTTTGGTCTTAAACCGCCGCACTCGGGGCAGGCTGAGACTTCTTCGTCTGCCCCAATTGGCACACCAGAAACGCCACGGTCGTGCCAATGCACAATTGCCACGGGAAGGCGAGGCTCTTCCAAGCAGGCGGCAAGCCGAAATAGTCCACGATATAGGCTTGCTGCAGCAGGATGGTGATGAAGCCAGCGATCAAAGCGGCGATTACGCTGGCGGTAGAGCCGCGCTTGGTAAAGACGGCTGTGATATAAACGCCGGATAAGCCTGAATAAGCAAACGTCATAACCGACAGCACAAAGGTCAGAAGCGGCGTGTCGGTATATTGTTGCCAATAAAAGCACAAGATCGACATGGCGAATAAGGCGAGGCCTAGCACCACCATGCCCAATTGGCCGGCCCGCACATAATGGGCTTCAGGCTTTGGCCCGCGCTTGTCGCGCCAAGGCCGGTAAAAGTCCTGCACCAAAACCGAGGACATCGAAATCAGACCGGAATTGACGGCAGCGGCTGCAATCACCCCCACGGTCACAAAGCCACGCAGGCCCGGTGGCATTTGGGTCAGGATAAAGGTCATGAAGACGGTTATGTCTTGCCCATCAAACTTGGTCATCACCTCTTGGCTGCCCTCTTGGATCATCAGGTCTGGCCGCTGGTAAAAGACATAGAGAAGCGAGCCAATGGTCATGAAGATCAGCACGACAGGGATGGTGGCAAACACCGAAACAAACATGGCTTGATTGCCTTGCTTGGCATCCTTGCAGGCCAAGAGGCGCTGGGACGTGTCTTGGTCGAGGCCAAAATTACACGCATTCAAGATCGCCACCCCGGTAATAAGGGCCCAGAAGGAGAAGGGCGCGCTGAAATCCAGGCTGAAATCGATCAGTTGCAGCTTATTGGTGCCCTCTGGCGTATGGGCAAGGCCCTGCCAAATCTCGACACCTGAAGCTGGAATCTTCATCAAGAGGAAGACGACTACGGTCAAAGCGGCGGTGACATAGATCGCGACTTGAACCAGATCGCTCCAGATGATGGCGTTCAAGCCACCGATAAAGGTGAAGATCAGCCCAAACACCAAGAGTAAAAGCGAAGCTTGGACGATATGTTCTGGCGCGATGTCGCCAAACATGATCATCGAAACCGCAATGGCGGCCAGATAGAGGCGCGCGCCACTGGCCAGCACGCGGCCTACCAAATACATGCCCGCCGCTGCCTGCCGCGCCGTACGGTCGTAACGCTTTTCGAGCAGTTCATAGACGGTGGTCGCCTGCATGGCATAGAAGCGCGGCATCAGGACAAGGGCGACAATGATTGCGCCTAAGGCCGCGCCGATATTGCTGCCCAAATAGGTGAAATCACCGCGATAGCTGGAATCTGGCGCACCCAGAAAGGTTGCCGCCGATTGGCTGGTGGAGAGGACCGAGATCGCGACCAGCCAGATCGGTACGTTGTTGCCAGCCAGAAAATAATCATTGGCCTTGGCCATCTTGCTATTGGTCGCCAAAATTCCGGCAATGGCGATGATGGCGACATAACCGCCCAAAATCACCCAGTCTAAAGCGGTAAACCCAACAGCCATGGCCCAGCTTTCCCCAAAAAGCAGATACCAAAACTCTATGGCATAAGGCCCTGCCTTACGTCCACTGCCCTTGAAATCAAAGGTTTAGCTGAAGGGGTCAAATGGCGCTTATGGCTTGCGCGTTCAAATAGGGCAGAGGCGCGTAGATCGCCCGCATGGCTTCTGCCAGTTCGCGCGCACCCGGACGCGGGAAGGGCGAGGTATCAATGTGGACAGCCGCTATGTCGGACAGGCCCACAGCGCGGGCTGCCAAAAGCGCGTCCGCCATCGCAACAGCGCGGCCGGCTTTGCCCTCGCGGCCTATATTTCCGCGCCCATCGGTCAAGAATAATAGGCGCGGCGTGCGGCCCTTGGCTTTTTCTGCCAAGGCCAGCATCAGGGCCGTATCGATCCCTGCCGCCAAGGGCGTGCCGCCTCCGCCCGCCAAATCCGACAATTGCCGACGTGCGCGGGCGAGCGAGCGGGTTGGCGGCAATAGCACTTCGGCTGTTTCATTACGGAAGGCGACCAAGGCCACGCGACTGCGGTCCACATAGGCTTGCGCCAGCAAAAGCTCTACCGCGCCCTTGGCTTCCGCCAGCCGTTGAAAAGCGGACGAGCCCGACGCATCGACAACCAGAATGGTGGTGGCCTCTTTGGGCTGGGCGAAACAGCGGATGCGGAAGTCGCTCTTGCGGACTTCGATGCGCTTCATGCCCGTTGCGCCCTCGGCTTGCGGACGGCGGCGTAACTTCTGCCAGGGTGCCGCAGCGCGCAGGGTTTCGATGATATTCAGGCGCTCGCCGGGCTTTAAGGTTCCGCTGCGCGAGCGGATGGGCCGACCGCGAAGCGGCGACTTCTGCATCGCCCCGCCGCCACTGCCACTCGCGCGGCCTTGCCGATTAGGCTTGGCTTGGCTTCCCAGTGCGGCGATCAATTCAGCGGGCAGGGCAGATTTGACGGCATCGACCAGCACTTCGCTGGGATTGGGTTGGTTCTTAGCCTCTGCCTCTGCTTGGGTATCGGGTGGGGTTTCAGGTGGCGGTGCAGGCTCCGATTCTGCTTCGGCAGGGTCTGCTTCGTCTTGGTTTTCTGGTTGTTGATCAGCCTCGTCTGGCGTCGGCTCTTCCGGCGGTGGCGGTAGTTGCAAGGCTTGTGGGGCGAGCACCAGCTGTGCGGCTAACGTCACATCGCCCAAACTCGCCGCCTTGCGACCATCCAGAGCCGCCACCATGCGCGCAACCCGCAAGCACAAAAGCGCGGGCCGTGCAGAAGGTAAGCCAAAGGCTTGGGCCGCTTCGCAGATCGCATCGACGAGCGCGTCTTGCTCTAGCCCGACGCTGGGCAGAGCCGCTTTCGCGCGTTGAATGTCTTCAAGGCTGAGGCCATCGCCAGCCAAATCCGCAAGACCCAGTCCATTGCCGTCGAGGCGGAAACTACACCGCTCTAAAAGGGCAAAGGGTGGGGATTCCTCAGGGCCGATGCTCTCATCCAGCAGGATCAGGCCAAACCGCGCGGGCAGAAGCGACGTCAAACCGTCGCGCTCCAGCTGAAACTGGCCTTCATCCAAAGCGGCAGCGATCCGTGCGGCGGTGGCGGAGCTCAAGCGCTCTGCCATCGGCAGAACCAAGACCCCGCCATCAACTTCGCTTAGCAGACCGCGCTGCACAACGGGTTGGCCGAGCGCGAGGCTGGTTGCGAGATCAAGGCCGCCGAGTAGACGGTCATCACCGGTCTGCACGGGGCAGCGGCGCAGAGGCGCGCCTTCTGGCAACAGCTCTCTCAATAGATCGAGCCAAGCATCAAAAAACGGGCTGCTGCGCCCTTTGATCGAAATGCCGCCCAAGCCATGGGGGTCCATCGCAAACAAGGTGGCGATCAAGAGCGCTTCCGGCCACGCGGCGCAAGGCACGCTATCCGTCTGCGCCTCTTGGGTCATGAGCCAAACAGGTCAGACATGGCGCGTTCAATCCGGGTGGACGAGCCGGTTTCATCAAGTGGGTTACGGCGCAAGCGGTGGCGCAAGGCCATCACCGCAATCCCGCGCAAATGATGGTCTTCCACCTTGGTATCACCTTCGAGCGCGGCGACGGCGCGGGCAGCACGGATCAAAGTCAGCTCGCCGCGCAATCCATCGACCCCGACGGCCATACACAGGCGCGACGCCCATTCCAGCGCGGCATCGGGGGTTTCGATTTCGCTTAAACGACCGCGTGCTGCGACAATCTTTTCGCGAACGGCGGCCTCGGCCTCAGCCTGACGGGCGGCAAAGCCGGCGCTATCGCGGTCAAAGGAGTCGCGACGTCGCACGACTTCCACGCGTAAGGCCAATTCGTCAGGGGTCTTGACGTCGACGGACAGACCAAAGCGATCCAGCAATTGCGGCCGCAATTCCCCTTCTTCCGGGTTGCCACTGCCAATCAGCACGAAGCGCGCCGGATGGCGCACGCTCAAGCCTTCGCGCTCGACCACATTTTCCCCCGAAGCCGCAACATCGAGCAGCAAATCGACCAGATGGTCATCGAGCAAATTGACTTCGTCGATATAGAGAAAGCCGCGATTGGCGCGGGCCAATAGGCCGGGCTCGAAGTGCTTTTCGCCTTGGGTCAGTGCGCGCTCCAGATCAAGGGCACCGACAACGCGGTCCTCTGTGGCACCCAAGGGAAAGTCGACCACGGGCGTGGCCATCTCGCCCACATCGGGTATCTCCCCCTCCAAACGGTGGACACAGCCCGTGGCGCAACTGGATTTATCGGCGCGTGGATCGCAATGATATTGACAGGCCTTGACCATCTTGATCGGTGGCAAAAGGGCGGCCAAGCCTCGGACGGCGGTCGACTTGCCCGTACCGCGATCACCAAACACCATCACCCCGCCAATGCCTGGATCTGTTGCTGCGATCAGCATGGCCAGCTTCATGTCGTCTTGGCCGACAATGGCTGTGAAGGGGAAAGCGATACGCATCAAAAAGGCTCCGAAAGGAAGGGGTTGGCTTTAGGCACCTGCTTCAGCCGCAGATTGAACCTTAGCATCTGACTCATCAACTGGCTTGCGCTCTTGGCTGTCAGAGGTGAGGCCATAGGGTGCGGTCAATTGCCAGACATGGTCGGGGATCATATTTTTCATGCGCTGCGGCTCTTCGCGGCGCAGGTGAAGCACTGTTTCAATCGCCTTCATCTCCACACGGGTGCGGGCAAACTCTAAGCCGCGGGGACCAACTCTCGGCATCAGCCAGCCCACCAAAGGCCGCACCCAATTGGGCATGCCGCGCAAAGGTAGGCCACCAGCCGCCCGCTCTACATTGGCTTTAAAGCCTTTCACCGCGCTGGCGCGCTTGCCGTGGCTGGTTGGGGTGGTCAAAGCGACTTCATCGCCCAAAAGTGACAGCAGCTCTTCACCGCGTTCATTGCGGACCAACAACCATTGCTCGCCCTGCCCCCCCATATAGCCAACCGTCATGTCGGCCAGCGCATTGGTATAATCGACACAAGTCCGGCAGGTCAGCGGGAAGAAGTCGGGCGGGAGTTTCGAGATCGGCAATTGCAAGAAAGGGATGATCTGCTTGTGGCCATCATCAAACCGCAGCTCGACATGGTAATCGGCTCGGAACTCCAAATAGCTGATGGTCTCGGGCTGATCCGAGAGAAGGTCCAGAAACTGGTGGAAGCTTTCGGTGGTGGTATTATCTGAGCAGGGCGTGCCAATCACATAAAGCCGCTCAAAGCCCAATTCGGCCTCCAGCGCCCGCAGAGCATAGACTTGGCAGGGAATGCCGATGACTGCGAGGCGCTTATAGCCCAGCTCGCGCGCGGGCTCTAACAAGGTCAATAAAGGCGCATAGCCCATCCGCATGCCGCGGCAATGGGCCAGCTCTGAAGCCTCTGTCACCAAAGTCGGCACGGGCCGCCAGCGATCTTCTGGGTCGGGCTTCATGGTCAGCACCGCGTCAACCGCTCCGGTTTCCAGTAAGCGCTCGGCAAGGCGGGTGGTGATCCCGGTCCATTGCGCGCCATGCAAGGGCGCATTCAGCTTGGCTTGATACATGGCCTTCACAGGGCCAAAGAATAATTCGTCGCCCGCTTCGGTATCACGGGCGCGCCCGTGTACTTGGGTTTCCATCTCTGGATAGTTCGGGCTGATGAATTGACAGGCCCGCCCACAGCGTTTCGGGTCTGACGTGCGCGATATCCCGCAATCGGTGCACAGAGAACGTGCTGGCGCCGGGGTGTTCAGCGCTTGGGTTATCCTCGGATCGTCTGGCCCAACGCCCGGTGAACGACTTGTCGAAGATTCCACCCTAACCTCATCTGCTACCTGCATCATTTATGACTGTCTCACCACAGGAACAAATTGCAAGAGTTTGTTCGTCTAGTGACTGTCAAAAGTTTTGGACGTCTATTTCTATTGACAAGATGTGAGAGGGAGGCATACCTTGCGAGATGACCTTATCAGAGGTCCGATTTCTGCTGGAGAATTCCGATGTTGATGCAGCCTTCTAACTCACACGAATGGCGTGTTTCTGAGACTTCTGTCGGTAGGGCCTCCGAGCGAAAAAAGACCTCCCCATCCATTCTAACGCGTTGGATTGAGGGTCTTTTGCAATTTGCCAATCCGTGGCCCGCTCATGCGGGCTCCAGTTCTGTTACGCATACGAAGCACGTCCATAGCGAAACCGACGAGGCTTCTTGAGCATGAGCGACGCGGTCACGTTGATAAGCCCGAATTCTGAGGCGCGCCCCGTTCTTCGTGAAAGGGGCCAGCGGGAAGTGTTCTGCGGCCTTACTGGCATCGTGTGGCTGCATCGTAAGATACAAGACGCGTTTTTCTTGGTCGTCGGCTCCAGAACCTGCGCGCATCTGATCCAATCGGCCGCTGGCGTGATGGTGTTTGCGGAGCCTCGCTTCGCAACCGCGATCATGGAAGAGCGGGATTTGGCCGGTCTGGTAGACGCCAACGAGGAGCTTGACCGAGTGGTGGACAGGCTCTTGTCGCGCCGTCCCGACATCAAATTGCTCTTCTTGGTCGGCTCTTGCCCGTCAGAGGTGATTAAACTCGATTTGTCGCGCGCAGCAGAGCGTTTGTCGACGAAGCACAGTCCTTCGGTTCGTGTTCTCAATTACTCCGGCAGCGGCATTGAGACGACCTTCACCCAAGGCGAAGATGCGTGCTTGGTGGCGATGATCCCAGAAGCACCGGTTGCGTCCGAGGAGGCACCAGCCTCGCTCTTGGTCGTCGGCACATTGCCCGACATTGTGGAAGACCAATTCTCCCGCCTGTTCAATCAGTTGGGCATTGGGCCGGTTCATTTCTTCCCGCCGCGCAACTCGCAATCCATCCCTGCAATCGGTCCTAACACGAAATTTCTGCTGGCCCAGCCCTTCTTGGGCGAGACGGCCCGCGCCCTGACAGAGCGTGGCGCGCAACATCTGCCTGCGCTTTTCCCGTTTGGCGCAGAGGGCACGACCCATTGGCTGAAAGCCGCTGCCGATGCGTTTGGCATCCCAGAGCTTCATTTCCTAGCCGTTGTCGCACCCGGGCGGGAGCGGGCTAAGCGCGCCTTAGAAGCGCAAAAGCAGCATTTGGCTGGCAAAAGCATCTTCTTCTTCCCAGACTCGCAAATGGAACCCAGCCTCGCGCGCTTCTTGTCGCGCGAACTCGACATGAAGCTGATCGAAGTCGGCACGCCTTACCTCAACCGCCAGCTTCTCAGCGCCGAGATGGAATATCTGCCCGACAATGTCACCTTGAGTGAGGGCCAAGACGTCGACCGTCAGTTGGACCGTTGCCGCGAAGCCAAGCCAGACTTGGTTGTTTGCGGCATGGGTCTCGCCAATCCTCTCGAAATGGAAGGCATCTCGACCAAATGGTCGATCGAACTCGTCTTCTCACCTGTCCATGGGTTCGACTGTGCCGGTGACTTAGCCGGACTGTTTGCCCGCCCGCTTTTCCGCCGCTCTGTCTTGAAGGTTTAGGGTCATGCAGTTGACGGTCTGGACATATGAAGGCCCTCCCCACGTTGGGGCGATGCGCATCGCAACCGCGATGAAGGGTGTCCACTTTGTCCTGCATGCGCCGCAAGGCGATACCTATGCCGACCTATTGTTCACAATGATTGAGCGTCGCGGCGCGCGGCCTCCCGTGACTTACACCACCTTCCAAGCCCGCGACCTTGGCACCGATACCGCTGAAATCTTCAAGACTGCCGCGCGCGATGCGTTTGAGCGCTTTGATCCAGACCTCATGCTGGTAGGCGCATCTTGCACCGCAGAACTGATTCAGGATGATCCAGGCGGCTTGGCGCGCGCGCTGAACTTGCCCGTCCCCACCATCACGCTGGAATTGCCTTCCTATCAAAAGAAGGAAAATTGGGGCGCGGCTGAGACCTTTTATCAAATCGTCCGGGGCCTCGCGACTGAAGCGCCTGCTCCTAAGGCTGAGGGCGCAAAGCCAAGCTGCAACATTTTGGGTGCAACGGCGTTAGGGTTCCGCCACCGTGATGACGTGATTGAGATCACCCGCTTGCTCAATCAAATGGGGATTGAAATCAATGTCGCCGCCCCGATGGGCGCTACGGCAGACGACATTCGCCGCTTGCCGCAGGCCGACTTTAACGTCGTCCTCTATCCCGAGATAGCCGACACCGCCGCGCGTTGGCTAGAGCGCCAATATGGCCAAAAGGCCGTTCGCACCATTCCAATGGGCTTCCAAGCCACTTGCGAGTTTGTCCGTGAAGTGGCCGCTTTGGCTGGTGTCGACCCGGAGCCTGTCTTGGCTCAACACGGCTCGCACATGCCTTGGTGGTCGCGTTCAGTGGATTCCAATTATCTGACTGGCAAGCGCGTCTTCGTGTTTGGCGACGCCACCCATGCCATGGCAGCAGCCCGCGTAGCTAAGGAAGAGCTTGGCTTCGAAGTGGTTGGCCTTGGCTGCTATAATCGCGAATTTGCCCGCGATGTTCGGGCTTGCGCGGCAGAGCTTGGTGTCGAAGCCTTAATTACCGACGATTATTTGTTGGTCGAAGAAACCATTGCCGCGCTGCAACCAGAATTGGTTCTTGGCACGCAGATGGAGCGCCACATCGCCAAGCGCCTCGGCGTGCCTTGTGCGGTGATTTCGGCACCTGTTCATGTGCAAGATTTCCCCGCCCGCTATGCCCCTGTCATGGGTTTTGAGGGCGCGAATGTTTTGTTCGACACCTGGGTCCATCCTCTCGTGATGGGCTTGGAAGAGCATTTGTTGACCATGTTCCGTGAGGACTTTGAGTTCAATGATGCAGCGGGGCCGTCCCATCTCGGTGGTCATGCCAAGGTCGAGGCTGCTGCCCAGCCAGCGCCAGAGCCTGAGTTCGTCCCCATGGCGGCACAAGCGACAACCCAAGAAACCATCACTGTCGTGAATTGGAGCCCAGAAGCCAGCAAAGAACTGTCGAAAATCCCCTTCTTTGTCCGTGGCAAGGCCAAGCGCAACACCGAGCGTTACGCCGTCGAACAGGGCCTAGAGACCATCTCGATTGAGGCGCTTTACGATGCCAAAAGCCACTTCGCACGCTGAAGACGGCCCTAGCTCGCGCCCACAGGATGGGAGCACACCGGTACGGGTGGTCGTCGTCACGCTCGACAATCATCTGCGCACCTTGGTGCAACGCGCTTCCGACGCTTTGTCCGCTGAGAACCCCGGCATTCGGGTCGACATGCACGCAGCCACCGATTGGGCTGAAAAGCCCGGCGCGCTGGAAGCCTGCCATCGCGATATCGCTAAAGGCGACATCATCCTCGTCTCCATGATGTTCATCGACGAGCACATTCAAGCCGTCTTGCCAGCACTGATGGCGCGCCGGGATCATTGTGATGCCATGATCGGCATTATGTCGGCCGGCGAAGTTGTGAAAATGACCAAGCTGGGCAATTTCAGCATGGATGGTTCTGACAAGGGCCCGCTGGCGATGTTGAAGCGCTTGCGCGGCAATAAGACGAAGTCGGGCGCAAGCTCTGGTGCTGGCCAAATGGCCATGTTGCGCCGCTTGCCTAAGTTGTTGAAATATATTCCCGGCCCCGCCCAAGACCTGCGTCATTATTTCCTGACCATGCAATATTGGCTGTCGGGCTCGCAAGAAAATGTCGTCTCCATGGTTCGCAATCTGATTGGCCGCTATGCCAATGGCGAACGCAAGGAATTGCGCGGCGCAATGAACGCTGCAGCCCCGATCGATTATCCCGAAGTTGGTCTGTTTCACCCTCAAGCCGAACAACGCATCAGCGAAAGCCTGTCGGCTTTGCCAGAACTGCGCCGTGAGCATAAGGGCACCGTCGGCGTCCTTTTGTTGCGCTCTTATGTCTTGTCCGACGATGCTGGCCATTATGCGGGCGTAATCGAAGCTTTAGAGGCGCGCGGCCTTCGCGCCATTCCAGCTTTTGCGAGTGGCCTCGATTCTCGGCCCGCCATTGAGAAGTTCTTTATGCGCGATGGCCGCGTTACGGTGGACGCGATTGTTTCGCTTTCTGGCTTCTCGCTCGTCGGTGGCCCTGCTTACAATGATGCGGTCGCGGCCGAAAAAGTGTTGGCAGAGCTGGATGTTCCTTATGTCTCCGCCCAGCCGTTGGAGTTTCAGACCCTGCAAGGCTGGGGCGGCTCGCACATGGGCCTGTCGCCGGTTGAATCCACCATCATGGTCGCCATCCCAGAACTGGACGGCGCAACCGCCCCCATCGTCTATGGCGGCCGTTCGGATGGTTCGGGCGTTGCCTGCAGCGGCTGTAGCCATGGCTGCACGTTTGACGAAGAAAAAGGTCCACCGCGTATGCGGGTGTGCCCCGAGCGCGCCGAAACCTTGGCGGATCGCGTCGCCAAAATGGTCAAGCTTCGCCGCACAGAGCGGGCAGAGCGCAACTTGGGCATCGTCCTCTTTAACTTCCCACCGAACTCCGGATCGGTTGGCTCTGCCGCCTATCTCGCCGTTTTCGCGTCCTTGTTTAATACGCTGACCACATTGAAGGCCGAAGGCTATGATGTGGACCTGCCAGAGTCGGTGGACGCCCTGCGCGACCAGCTTCTGATCGGAAATTCTGCCCGTTTTGGCACCGATGCTAATGTCCACACCCGTATCTCGGTGGACGACCATGTGCGCCGCGAACGTCATTTGGGTCAGATTGAAGCGCAATGGGGCCCAGCGCCCGGTCGCCAACTCAGTGACGGCCGCTCGATCTTCATTCTGGGCGCGCAATTTGGTCGCGTCTTTGTCGGCCTCCAGCCAGGCTTTGGCTATGAGGGCGATCCGATGCGCCTGTTGTTTGAAGCGGGCTTCTCGCCCACCCACGCGTTTTCGGCCTTCTATCGCTATCTGCGCGAAGACTTTAAGGCCTCGGCCCTCCTGCATTTTGGCACCCATGGCGCGTTGGAATTCATGCCCGGCAAGCAAGTGGGCTTGACTGGAGACTGCTGGCCAGAGCGCTTAATCGGCGACATTCCAAACTATTATCTCTATGCCGCCAATAATCCTTCAGAAGGCGCTTTGGCCAAACGTCGCGGCGGCGCGACCCTGATCAGTTATTTGACCCCGCCGATTGTGCAAGCTGGCCTCTACAAAGGCCTGCAGGATTTGCGTGAAAGCATCGGTCGTTGGCATGGGGCCAAAAATGGTGATGGCGTTGATCGCGACAGCCTGATCGAACTGATCCAGACCCAAGCTGCAGCCCTAGACCTCGCCCCTGCCACCCCCGTGTGGCACGGCCCTTGTGCGGTTGAGATGGAGACGTTGCAGGCCCGCGTTAGCGAATTGAATGATGCGCTGATCCCAGAAGGCTTGCACGTCATCGGCCAAGCCCCCTCAAAGGCAGAGCGGATCGACTTGTTACTGGCGATGGCCAATGGCGTCCCCGAAACCGCTTTGCCCCGTTCGGTGATCGAGGCTTTGGTCGAGGGCGGAAGCCCTTCCGACGCTATCGAGGCCGGTGGACTGAAATCGACCCGTACCCTGATCGAACGCTTGGAGGCTTTGGCTGAAAGCAATGTTTTGATGGAGACGGACCATGAGCTGTCAGCCCTGATCCATGCCCTTGATGGTGGCTATATCCGCCCTGCACCGGGTGGCGATTTGGTTCGCACGCCAGCGGTTCTGCCAACCGGGCGCAATCTGCATGGCTTTGACCCATTCCGTCTTCCCAGCGCCTTTGCCAGCCATGATGGCGCACGGCAGGCCCGCAAGCTGCTCGACCGGCATATGGATGAAACCGGTGCCTTCCCAGAAACCATCGCCATGGTGCTCTGGGGCTCGGACAATCTGAAGAGCGAAGGCAGCACGATTTCGCAAGCGCTCTATCTGATGGGCACGCGGCCACGGTTTGATAGTTATGGACGCCTATGTGGGGCAGAGCTTATTCCGCTGGAAGAGCTTGGCCGGCCTCGCATAGATGTGGTGATGACCTTGTCCGGGATTTTCCGCGATCTTTTGGCTTTGCAAACCCGCATGCTGGCTGAGGCCGCTTGGCTCGCCGCCAGCGCGGATGAGCCTGACGATATGAACTTTGTCCGCAAGCATGCTTTGGCCCAACAAGCTCAAAGTGGCTGCGATCTGGAAACAGCCTCCCTGCGCGTCTTCACCAATGCAGACGGGGCCTATGGTGCCAATGTCAATCAGATGATTGATGCCAGCTGCTGGACAGATGAAAATGAATTGGCCGAGGCCTATCAAAGCCGCAAATGCTTTGCTTATGGCCGCAAGGGCCCACCGATGCGCCAGTCGGCTGTGTTGGAAGGCATCTTAAAGACGGTCGATTTGACCTATCAAGGCCTCGACTCGGTAGAGCTCGGCGTCACCACGATTGACCATTATGTCGATACGTTGGGCGGGATCACCAAAGCGGTGAAGCGCGCCCGCGGCGTGGATGTGCCTGTCTATATTTCCGACCAAACCCAAGGCGATGGCAAGATCCGCACTTTGGCTGAGCAAGTTACCTTTGAAACCCATACCCGCATGCTGAACCCACGCTGGTATGAAGGCCTGTTGTCGCATGGCTATGAAGGCGTGCGCCAAATCGAAGCCCAAGTGACCAACACCATGGGCTGGTCGGCCACGACCGGTCAGGTCCAGCCTTGGGTCTATCAAAAAATCAGCGAGACCTATGTGCTCGATGACGCCATGCGCCAACGCATGGCCGCACTCAACCCGAAAGCTTCCGCCCGGATGGCTAACCGCCTCTTGGAAGCCCACGCCCGCAATTATTGGCAGCCCGACAGCGCGACTTTGGAAGCGCTCCGCAATGCCAGTGATGAACTTGAAGACAATTTGGAAGGCATCGCAGCCGCCGCTGCCTGACCTAGGAGAAGTAACCATGGCTCTATTAGACCTACCCCGCGGCCTGAAACCCAGAGCGACCCCGATCACGCGCGCGCCTTCATTGCGCGGTGACGGTGAAGGCAGCGTTCAAGTAGAGCTGGATCCCAATTTGCAGATTGGCAAAGCAAAGGTCTTTGCCATTTATGGCAAGGGCGGAATTGGCAAGAGCACCACTTCCTCCAATTTGTCGGCGGCCTTCTCCAAGCTGGGTAAGCGCGTGCTTCAAATCGGCTGCGACCCCAAGCATGACAGCACCTTTACCTTGACCAAGCGGCTTGTGCCGACCGTCATCGATGTCCTGGAAAGCGTTGATTTCCACAGCGAAGAATTGCGCCCGGAAGATTATGTCTATGAAGGCTATAATGGCGTGATGTGCGTTGAAGCTGGCGGTCCGCCAGCCGGCACCGGCTGCGGTGGTTATGTCGTCGGGCAAACGGTGAAGCTCCTGAAAGAGCACCATTTGTTGGAAGACACCGATGTGGTGATCTTCGACGTGCTGGGCGACGTGGTGTGCGGTGGCTTTGCTGCCCCTTTGCAACATGCTGAGCGCGCCTTGATCGTCACCGCCAATGATTTTGACTCCATCTTTGCGATGAACCGTATCTTGGCGGCCATTAAAGCGAAGTCGAAAAATTATGACGTGCGCTTAGGCGGCGTCATTGCTAATCGCAGCAAGGACACGGACGAGATCGACCGCTTTAATGCGGCTTGCGGCCTAGAGCGGGTTGCGCACTTCCCAGACCTCGACGTTATTCGCCGCTCGCGTCTGAAGAAGTCGACTTTGTTTGAAATGGAACCCTCCCCCGAGCTCGAGGCAGTGCAGAATGAGTATCTTCGTCTGGCTGCCTCGTTGTGGGTTGGCACGAAAGAGCTGAAAGCCGAGCCGATGAAAGACCGCGACATCTTTGACTTCCTTGGCTTTGATTGATCGGGAGCTTTGGACATGTTGACCACCACCTATGTTGAGCGCCGCCAACGCCTTGAGACCTATTTTGATCGCACGGCGTCGGACACGTGGGCACAGCTGACCTCAACGGCACCTGTCAGCAAAATCCGCGCAACCGTGCGGGCTGGTCGCGATCAAATGCGGGAGATTTTGGTGTCTTGGCTGCCCGACTCCCTGGCCGGCAAGCGCATCTTAGATGCAGGGTGCGGCACCGGTGCTTTGGCCGTTATCGCGGCCCATCGCGGGGCGAACGTGGTAGCTGTAGATGTCGCCGCCAGCCTCGTCTCGGTGGCGGGTGAGCGCGCTCCTATCGATCCCGCTCCTGGCACGATTGAGTTCCGCGTCGGCGATATGCTCGACCCAGCCCATGGCACCTATGATCATATCGTTTCAATGGATTCCTTGATCCATTACCCGCGCGATGAAATCATGACGGCCCTATCGTCCTTGGCGGCCAGATGCCGTGGCTCGATCGTCTTTACCTTTGCGCCCAAGACCCCGCTTCTGACCCTCATGCACACCGTGGGGCTTTTATTCCCGCGCTCTGATCGCGCTCCGGCGATTGAGCCTGTCAGCGAGGCGTTCTTACGCAAGGCGGTGGCTTCTGACCCGCGTATGGTAGGCTGGACAATCGGTCGCACAACGCGTGTCGTCAGCGGCTTTTACACTTCGCAAGCGATGGAGCTGGTCCGGTCATGAGCAATTCCTATCTCTTTCACCAACAACCTGAATTCTGGACCTTGCAATGGCCAGATGTGCTCAAGCGCGCCACGCATGTGACAACTTGTACCATTGAGATTCAGCACGATGAGAATAGCCTCCATGCCCATGTCTCTCTGGACGATGACTCCATCCTCGGACCGGGCGACAAGATGATAGTCCAAGGACCCCCGATCCGGCTGTCGTTTGGCGAATCCTGCACGCTCCATCGGGGTGTCAAGATTATCCGTGCGACAGCCCTTGAAAGACTTTGGATCAAAGTCGCCTCTTATTTTGAGCTTTTCGAGCTCTATGAAGTCAGCTTCACACCGGGGAAACTGCCATGACCGCAGCCGCTTTTGACGATTCCTATCTCGACACCACCCAACTGGCCAAGACCGACACGATCCTGAGCCCGCGCTTCTACACCACCGATTATGCGGCGATGGACAAGATCGACGTATCCTTGGTTCGCGAAGAATGGGACCAAATGCTGTCGGCTATGGCGGCCGATCCGCGCCGGGGTCACTTTAAGCGCGACGCCGCGTTCGACAATCGCCTCGACGATCTCGACCCTGAATTACGCCGCGAGTTTGTGGACTTTTTGGTCAGCTCGATCACGTCTGAATTCTCGGGCTGTGTGCTCTATGCCGAGATCGTCAAGCGTGTGTCTAATCCAGACATCAAGGCGCTGTTCAAATATATGGCCCGCGATGAATCGCGCCATGCAGGCTTTATCAATGAAAGTCTGAAGGATTTTGGCATTGGCGTGGACTTGGGCTTTTTGACCAAGACCAAGAAATATACCTTCTTCAAGCCGAAATTTATCTTCTATGCAGTCTATCTGTCGGAGAAGATTGGCTATGCGCGCTACATCACCATCTTCCGGCAATTAGAGCGCAATCCAGAGCACAAATTCCATCCGATTTTTAACTGGTTCAAGGAATGGTGCAATGATGAGTTCAGCCATGGCGAAGCCTTTGCTTTGATCATGCGCGCTGACCCGACTTTGTTGCAGGGTGCCAATAAGCTCTGGATCCGCTTCTTCCTCTTGTCGGTCTATGCCACCATGTATGTGCGCGACCACGCCCGTCCGGCCTTCCACAAGGCCTTGGGGGTCAACCCAACCGATTATGATTATCAGGTGTTTTCGCTGACGACCGAGATCTCCAAGCAGGTCTTCCCAGTCATGCTGGACACCGACAATCCAACATTCCGCGCGGGCTTTGAGCGCCTGCGCATTCTGTCAGACAAGATTGAGGCTGCCAAAGCAGAAGGCGGCATCATGAACGGCCTAAAACGACTGGGGTGGAGCGCGCAAGTCGCTGCAACCTTCGTCAGTCTCTATCTGCTACCAACACTTTCGAATGAGCTACCCAGCAACGTTCGGCTGCAACCCGTTTGGTAAGTCGCTTGCCAAACAGATAACAAAACGGCTTGGTGGTGGTGAAAGCACCGCCAGGCTGTCGGGAGGGGAAATAACATGGACTACCAAGCCTATTTCAACAGCCAACTGGACGCACTTCGGGCCGAAGGTCGCTATCGCGTTTTTGCAGACCTTGAGCGTCATGCGGGTCAATTCCCGCGCGCGACGCGTCATGCCGATGGCGGTGTCCATGAAGTGACGGTTTGGTGTTCGAACGATTATCTCGGCATGGGCCAACATCCCAAGGTCTTGGCGGCGATGCATGAAGCGATTGATCGCTGTGGTGCCGGTGCCGGTGGCACGCGCAACATCTCGGGCACCAATCATTATCACATCTTGCTCGAGCAAGAGCTGGCGGACTTGCATGGCAAGGAAGCAGCCCTTTTGTTCACGTCTGGCTATGTGTCGAACTGGGCGGCCTTGAGCACCTTGGCCAGCAAAATCCCCAATTGCGTCGTTGTTTCCGATGAGGGCAATCACGCCTCGATGATTGAGGGCATTCGCCACAGCCGTGCCGAAGTGCGTATCTTCAAGCATAATGACACCGAAGACCTTGAGCGTGTTCTGGCCAGCCTGCCGCCAGAACAGCCAAAGCTGGTCGCCTTTGAATCGGTCTATTCGATGGATGGCGATATCGCCCCAATCGCCGCGATCTGCGATGTGGCAGAAAAATATGGCGCCATGACCTATCTGGACGAAGTCCATGGCGTCGGCCTCTACGGCCCACGCGGCGGTGGCGTGGCCGAGCGGGAAGGCTTGATGGACCGCCTGACCGTGATTGAAGGCACATTGGGCAAAGCTTTTGGCGTGTTCGGCGGCTATGTCGCAGCATCCACGGCGCTCTGCGACTTCATTCGCAGCTTTGCCTCGGGCTTCATTTTCACAACCGCATTGCCACCATCTGTCGCCGCCGGTGCTTGCGCCAGCATCCGTCACTTGAAGGCGAGCGCGGCAGAGCGTGAGCGTCATCAAGACCGCGTCGCGTTGGTGCGCCGTCGTTTGGAAGCCGTTGGCATTCCCTGCATGGCCAATGACAGCCACATCATTCCGGTGATGGTGGGCGATCCTGTGAAATGCAAAATGATCAGCGATTGGCTGTTGGAACGCTCTGGCATTTATATCCAGCCGATCAATTATCCGACCGTTCCTCGCGGCACTGAGCGACTGCGCATTACGCCATCGCCTTTGCATAGCGACGCCGATATCGAGCGTCTGGTGACGGCCTTGTCCGACTTGTGGCAACAGTGCGCTTTGGGTCGGGTATCGGCTGCGGCTTAAGTCACAGATATTTCAGACACG
Source organism: Hyphomonadaceae bacterium UKL13-1 (assembly GCA_001602435.1). Lineage (GTDB taxonomy): Bacteria > Pseudomonadota > Alphaproteobacteria > Caulobacterales > Aquidulcibacteraceae > Aquidulcibacter. The sequence goes on along the minus strand of CP012156.1, from coordinate 3,165,441 downwards.
ATGCGGCCACCCAGCTTTCCGCTTGGGTGGCCGTTTTCATTCGGGTCGCCCGCACCCGGGCCTGCGGCTTTGTAGGGTCTATTCACGTCGAAAGGGGTTGGTGATCCTTCTGTCTCGCCAAAATCTGTCCCGAAGAAACTGAAGGGGACCGCGCAGCAAGAGCTGCGCATCGGTACGCGTTGACAGGCGCAGCTCGTGCTGCGCGGTCCCTTTGGTGGAACGTAGGCTGCACCAAAATAGGACCAGATCGGCAGCGTCAATTCGCCCCGCAACACCCAAAGGCTAAGGCCCACTCCCCTCTCCCCTTGGGAGAGGGGTGGGGGTGAGGGCTTACGCGCACCCAATCTATAAGGCGGGTTGGCGAGGCCGTTGTGCACAAGGTAGCTGGCTTTTGCCTCCGCCAGCCCTCACCCCTGCCCCCTCTCCCACAGGGAGAGGGGAGCGCACAAATGAAAATCTATCCCACTCTATCCAGTCACAGCGTAACTTAAGGCCATCTCCAACGAGAGGGCGTTGTTGCTGCAGCGGCGACACCGGTTGGGGATGGTAAGCGGGATTAATCGAGGTTGAAGTGGCGACCTCGTGTTTCATTGGGATTAGCTGTCCTGATGCCCGGTGTGCTTGAGCCCGACTGCCGTGTGAAGCCCTTGGTCAAGAACTTAGGCGATGCCTTTGAGACGCCTTGGGGAAGCCTTATGTATTTTTAGGAGCGCAAGCTTCTAGGATGAGGCCTTTACGAACTAGGCGGGGGAAATTTGAACCACCCGTGGCGTCATGAACCACCTAAGCACACAGAACTTTTCAGCCGGGGCGCACGGTTTGCGTCGTATTCCGGGCCAGTCCGTTAATCTGGCCCACCTCATTTGGCGCATACCACGCGCCCCGGCCCCTCATTCAGCCGCACCCCCGGTGGTTTTCCACGCGGGGCTAAAGGTGTTGGTGGCTAGGAGCGCGCAACAAAAGTTGCGCATCTATAGGCGCTGACATGCGCAACTGTTGTTGCGCGCTCCATTTTTGGGCTCTCGATCTGGAAGCGGTTTTGGTGATCCTTCTGTCTCACCAAACCGCTTTGAATATCGTGATCGGGCGATCTGAAGAGTCAAGTCCGCTTCGCGCCGCTGCGCGGCAGATTTCCAAAGGAAATCTGGACTTGACACGTCAAATCGCCCGAAAACAATTGAAGTTGGCCTTTGGGGCAGGCATAGCCTGCACCAAAGCCTTCCAGGCGAAAAAACCTCGAACGCTGTCATCCCGGACGGCGTCAGCCGAGTCCTAGACCTTGTGTCGCAAAGTCCTACAAGGTCCCCGGTCTTCGCTGGCGCTCCGGCAGGGATGACAGCGTGGGGGGGAGGGATGAGCCCCTACTTCTCGCCTGAAATATCCTTGCGCAATTGCCTCAGAATGAACCAAACCCCCAGCACCACAAAGGGAGCGGAAAGCCCGGTCGCCGCCTTGGCATTGAAGTGGAAAATTGTTTCGGAGAGGCCTTCCATCGCGAAATGGATCAATCCCAAAGAATAATAAGAGATGGCGGCGACCGAGAGGCCCTCCACGGTTTGTTGCAGGCGCAATTGTTCTTGGCTGCGTCGATCCATGGAGGCCAAAAGGCCGACATTGATTGCTTCAGACGCCACCTCGACGCGCGTGTTGAGCATCTGCGTGGTGCGGGCGATGCGTTCAATGACATCGCGTTGGCGGTCGCCCACGGCTACACAGGTCCGCATGGCGGGCGCTAGTCGGCGTTCCATAAAGTCAGCAATGGTCGGGCGGCCATCAATGGCTTGTTCGCGCAATTGTCCGATCCGCTCTTGCACCAGCCCCTCATAAGCGCGGGCGGCAGCAAACCGGTAGGTGGTCGCCCCAACCATGGCTTCGGCTTCCCCGGCCAAAGCGGCGAGGCGGGACAAGAGATTTCGGTCGGCTTCCACGCCACCTTCATCGGCAACTTGCATGGCTGAGGCCGCCGCTTCGGCTTCAAAGCGCGCCAAGGTGGCAGAGGTTGAGTTGGCCAGTGGGAAGGCCAAGAGCGCCAGCAAGCGATAGGTCTCAATCTCAAACAATTGCTGCAACACCCGTCCTGCGGTCACGGGATTGGGGTCAGACTGCACCATGACAAAGCGCGTGAAGGAATCAGGGCCCGGGCGAAAGTCGCTGAAGACATCGATGGAGCCATTTGCTACCCGCGCGGCAATGATATCACTATCGGCAAAAGGCAAATGCTCCGGTGCCAATGTGGACAGCACGACATGGGCCGCGCCCAAAACCTCACCGGGCAAGCCAGCCAGCCAGTCTTGCGGCAGGAGATCGAGGGCTGTGGCCTCGAACATAAAGTCCGGGGTTGCTGGGCTGTCGCGAAACACCGTCCAGGTCGATATTTCCGTGTGGCGTTCCCACCGCAGCCGCCAGGTTCCGCCATCCACCACGCACCAGCGTGCTTCGGGCCCGGGCTCCGACGTGCCAATTTTCCGGCAAAGGGCGGCCATATGCGCACGGTCGGCACTGACACCGCCTTCGCCCGACATGGTGGCGATACGTGAAGCGAGATGCGGCGCTTGAACGGGGGTAGAGGGCCGGGCGTGAGCTTCGGCGAGCAGAAGGTCCCGTTGCGGGTGAAACTTCCATTGTAAACCTTGCCGTCTCATGCTGTTCTTTCTCCCAAGACCCGCCGGAACGGCTTTTGCCTGCCTTCGGTAACAATCTTGTCAGGTGGCAACTCTGGTGCGCTTGTCTCTGGCAGTATAGCGTCACAAGGGTGTTTTATGTCGTCTCGGGGGTGATAGTAGTGGAACATTCGAGAATCGCGGTGACGCGAATTACACGTGACCACGCTGTGGACATGATCGAAACACCTAGAAAGCAAACCTCTGACCTACGCCGTGAATTCCACTTGATTTGCTTGGACCTCGACTGATGTATCGGAAGCCTAAATGGAGCCGAGAGGGGGTAAACTGGCCCAATCGCCAAAGCAGTCGCTTCATCCAGGTTGGCGATCAGAAGTGGCACTTGCAGACGATCGGTGAAGGGCCGCCACTTCTCTTATTGCATGGTACCGGTTCGTCATGTCACTCGTGGGCTGGTATCGCGCCCATGCTGGCGGCGCATTATACGTTGATCATGCCAGACTTGCCCGGGCATGGCTTTACCCAAACGCCCCCTGAATCCGGCCAATCGCTACCCGGTATGGCCCGCCTCTTGCGCGATTTACTGACAGCCTTGGATGTTGAGCCTGCCTTTGTTATTGGGCATTCGGCAGGGGCCGCGATCGCGGTGCAAATGGCGCTGGACGGCTATATCCGCCCGCAGGCGATTTTGGCCATTAATGGCGCGTTCCAGCCCTTTAAGGGCCTTGCAGCCCTCATTTTTCCAGTGGTCGCCCACGTTCTTGCCCTCAACCCGATCACCATTTATGCGGTCGCGGAAGGGGCAAAAGATCGCCGTCGGATTGAGAAGCTGATGCGCAGCACGGGATCGGTCATTCCTGAGGACATGATGGCGCGATATCGGGATTTGTTTACAGCGCCCGGCCATGTCGCAGGCATGCTCGGCATGATGGCCAATTGGAATCTTGCTCCACTGGTCAAAAACATGGCGGGCCTTCAGATGCCGCTCTATCTCTTCTGCGGGTCAAAAGACGCGGCGGTGCCGCCGGCCAGCGCGGTTGATTTGTGCCAACACGTGCCACAGGCCCGATTCATCAATCTGCCGGACTTGGGTCATTTGGCGCATGAAGAAGGCCCAGAGGCTGTCGCTGCTGCGCTGCTGGCTGTTCTCACGCAGGCTTCGAACTAATTCTATCCCACCTCGAGGTAAACGGGAGTAATCTATGATTTGCCGTGCGTCATTTGGTACCCCGTTTGCGGAAGGGTCTGTGCAGGTGCTTGAGTTTCCATCCCTTCTGGATGATCTAGGCCTTGCGTCCATGCAAATTGAGGGTTTAATTGTCCAATGAACTTTACAACACGACCCTCAGATTTCGCCTCGGCTCGCGCCGATAACCGCCCACATGCCATCGTTATTGGTGCCGGTTTTGGGGGCTTAGCAGCTGCCATCCGTTTAGGGGCAAAAGGCTATCGCGTCAGCGTCTATGAAAAGCTCGATGGTCCCGGTGGCCGCGGCTATGTCTACCGTCAAGATGGCTTCACCTTTGATGCCGGTCCAACCATCATCACGGCGCCGTTCATCTTCGAGGAATTGTGGGACATTTGCGGCAAGACCCTGTCGGACCACGTGCAGTTGCGCAGCATCGACCCGTTTTACAAGATCCGCTTTGATGATGGGACGGTTTTTGAGGCGACGGCTGATCTTGATGCGATGCGCGCGCAGATTGCCCGCTTTGAGCCAGACGACCTTGCAGGTTTTGATCGCTATATGAAGGCCAGTGAGGCCATTTATGATGAGGCCTTCACCAAATTGGTCGACCAACCGTTTCATGAGCTGTCGACCTTGTTCAAGTCCGCGCCTGACTTGATCCGTCTGGGTGGATTCCGCACCGTTTTTGGCAAGGTCTCGGAATTCTTTAAAAATGAAAAACTACGGGTGGCGTTCAGCTTCCATCCGTTGTTAATCGGGGGAAATCCCTTTGCGACCACCTCCTATTATTGCCTGATCGCCCATCTCGAGCGCACCTATGGCGTCCATTACGCCCTTGGTGGCACCGGGGCTCTGGTGAAGGGCATGGTCGATCTGATCGAGGGCCATGGCAATCAACTCATTTATAATGCCGAGATCGACGAGATTTTGACAGAGGATGGTCGGGCTGCAGGGGTGCGTCTGGCCAATGGTGAAATCGTCCATGCTGATTTGGTTGTCTCGAACGCGGATTTGGGCTGGACCTATACCAAGCTGCTGCGCAATCAGCCGCGCAAAGTTTGGACGGATGAAAAGATCGCGCGCGCCGATTATTCCATGAGCTTGTTTGTCTGGTATTTTGGCACCAATCGGAAGTTTGACGATTGCTATCAACACACCATGGTGCTCGGGCCACGCTATCAGGAATTGCTGACCGATATCTTCACCAAAAAGACATTGGCGGACGACTTCAGCCTGTATCTGCATCGCCCGACGGCAAACGACCCGAGCCTTGCGCCGGAAGGCTGCGATGCCTTTTACGTCTTGGCCCCCGTGCCGCATTTGGGCAGCGGGGTCGATTGGGCCAGCATGGCAGAGCCTTATCGCAAAAAGATCGAACAGCGTTTGGCCGATACGGTTCTGCCCGGCCTGTCTGAAGCGATTGTGTCATCCCATATGCTGACCCCGCAAGACTTTCAGGATCGCCTGCTCTCCACCCATGGTGCAGCCTTTGGCATGGAGCCTAAGCTGTTCCAAAGTGCGTGGTTCCGGCCGCATAACATCAGTTCGGATGTGCCGGGCCTCTATTTTGTGGGGGCAGGCACACATCCCGGTGCTGGGCTGCCAGGGGTTGTCTCTTCGGCGAAGGTCATTGATCGGTTGATCCCGCCAGCCAGTGCTTGGGCTGGGAAGGTCAAAACCGCTTAAGCCTTGTCCAAGTCTGCTTGTAGACGGGCGGCGGCTAGCCGTCCCGAAAGCGCGGCCATCGGAATGCCGGGACCCGGATGGGCAGAGCCGCCAGCCAGATAGAGCCCCTTAATGCCGCTGCGTGCGCCGGGCCTTTGAAAGCTGGCCATCGGCCCATGATTGGCGCGGCCATAGAGCGCGCCGCCGCTGGCTGGGAAGAGTGCATTGAATCCATGGGGCGTGGTGATCTGCTCGTGCTCAATAGAAAGGGTCAGCCCACAGCTTGTCATCATCGCCCAAGCGCTTTCTTTCGCTTTTGTTTGGGCGTCTTGGCCATAGTCCACAGTGTCGCCATTGGCAGGCGCATTCATCAGGATCAACAAGCGCTCTGGCTTGTCAGGCGGCGCACAAGCATCATCGCGGTCTTGCGCGCAAATATAAATTGTCGGGGCTTGTGGCGGTCGCTGGCGGGTGAAAACATCTTGAAATTCAGCCTTGTAATCGTCGGAAAACAAAACACTATGATGGGCGAGTGCCAAGCCGCTGGTGGTGGCGGTCGCGCACCAAGTTATCGCAGATTGTGAGCGTTGCGGCAGGGCGCCGGGCCTTGCCGCGGGAATCACATCTGGACCCAGAAGGCCGCTGCCAAGCGCTGAAATGTCGCCATTGAACACAATGGCGTCGGCTGGCATTGCCGCTCCGCCCTTTAGAACAAGGCCGCTGACGCGCTTGTCGCGTGTCTCGATACGTTCCACATCGGCGTTGAAATGGAAGGTCACGCCTTGGCTGATCGCAAGGGCTTTCAGGGCTGCCGCGACTTTTGCCATGCCGCCCTGCACCCGCCAGACGCCCTCTTGCTCAACATGGCTCACCAGCATCAAAGTCGCTGGAGCCGCAAAGGGAGAGGAGCCGCAATAAGTCGCGTAGCGGCCAAATAATTGCTTCAAGCGTGGGTCTTTGAAATAAGCGCCCAAGGCCCCCCACATCGTCTGATGCGGGGCCGTCTCCCACATTGCGCCTAATCGGTTCAAGCCAACCCGAGCCACAAGCTCAATCGGGTTCGGCCTTTGACTGGCGATAAAGGGCCCGCGTAAGGTCTCATAGATAGCGGCACTTCGCTTGCAGAAAGCCAAATAGCCCGTCGCATCCTTGGACCCAGCAAATTCGCGAACGGCCTCGGCGGACTCATCGCGGTCGGCAAACAGGTCCAAATTACCGCCTTGGGTCCAAGCATGGCGGGCAAGGATGGTTGCGGGCAAAAGGGTCAGATGATCCTCGAGAGACAGGCCCGCATCTTCAAACAAGCCGTCAAACACCCATTTCATGGTGAAGACGGTCGGGCCACCATCCATAGCGGTATCGCCGACCGGTACTTGGCGCATCTTGCCACCCACATCGGCAGCGCGCTCAACGACGTCGACTTGATGGCCTTGGCGGGCAAGGTCGATGGCCGCCGCAAGGCCGCCCATGCCCGCGCCAATGACGAGGATCTTCTTTGCCTTCACGAAGCGGCACCTGCGGTTTGGCTCGCACGGGCGCGCAAGCTCAATCGTATTTGGCGATGGTGATAAAGGATGATCGCAAGCCCCGTCACCAAGGGGATGGCCCAAAGGCCCGGATGCAAGGCCATGGAAGGCATCAATCGAACCGCGCCAAAGGCGGAGAACGCGGTGTAGACCGAGATCCCGGCCCCCACGATGGCTTTCACATGCTCCATCAAATAGACTTTCGGACCGGGCGCGGGGTTCAGCATGAAGAAGAGGTTGGTGCCCGCCGTCGCGAAGCCGACCATGGACATGCCCACCATCAGATACTGACCAATCAGAACGCCCTCGATTGCGCAGGCCAAGGAAGCGGCAATTAAAATGGGTTGCAGCGCAAGGTTCAGGCCGCGGCGGTTGGCGGCATGATTGGCCTTGTTCTTGATCGTCTCGAGGCCGTACCAAGCCAAGTTGATCGTCAAGATCGCCAGATAAAACATCATGATGCCAAAGATACCGCGCACAAAGACAGCGTCCTTTAAATGCGGATGCGTTCCCAAGGGATCAATCAACGTACAAATGCTCAGCAGTAGGGCGACACAGCCCGCAGCCAAAATAGACCGTGCAAAAACTTTACCCCACAGCCGGTGATTGCGGTTACCCTTCTTGCCTAAAACAGGGACCCAGAAGCTGACCAGCCCCACCGCCCCAAACGCGATATGGATGGCAACCAACGTGTGAAACAAGGTAAGCATCACTGTCTATCCAGTCGAAAGCGTCTAACGGGCTGGACATAGTGACGCGTCAAGCGTTAGGCTTCAAGGGGTTGGGCGCGGCTTTTTGCGGAGCGATCAGGATGAGTGGGCTGAGGTAGACTGGTGGCGGCGGACGGACTTCACGCTCAAGGCGCGGCCTATAAGCCTCCTCGGCCAGCACCCATGGGGCCTCTGGCCAGTTTGGTTCGGGTTATCCGACAAGGCGATGGCGATTTATTGAGCCTGATGCCAGCCGATGCCTATCTTTTGCCGATGGGGCCATTGGGCTATTCGCGCCGCTCGATCCAAATTGTGAATGACCCAGCTTTGACCAAGCCCATCTTGGCCGATCCTGAAGATATCTTCCCGAAGAATGATTTGATGGTTGGTGCCCTGACGCCCTTGGTTGGCGACAGCATGTTTGTGTCCAGTGGCTCGTTATGGCGTCAGCAAAGGCGGATGATTGATCCGGCCTTTTCTCATATTCGCTTGGCTAAGGCCTTTCCGTCGATGGTCGGTGCGCTGGATGATTTTGAGGTGCGTCTGCAGGCAGCTGCGGCTTCGGGCCAAGAAATGTCGCTGGACCTCGCCATGGGGCAATTGACCGCCGACATCATTTGCCGAACCGTCTTCTCGGCCTCACTGGCCAATGATACGGCGCGCGACGTGTTTGAGTCCTTCGCCTTCTTTGAGCGCAGCGTTGCGCATGTTGAGTTGGTGCGCTTGATCTTTGGCAAGCCGTTTGACGAGATCCCCCAGCGCGCCGATGTCTTGGAGGCTTGTGCCCGCATCCGTGGGCATATCGGTCGCCTCCTCGACACGCATTTAGAGGCGGGCGCGCAATTTGATGACATTGCCGCAGCGGTGATTGCCGCACGCGATCTAGAGACCGACACACGCTTTACCCGCGAAGAATTGATCGACCAATTGGGCGTATTTTTCTTGGCCGGCCATGAAACCACCGCCAGCGCGCTCACTTGGGCTTTCTTCATTGCCGCGATGCAGCCCGCAGTCGCAGATAAGGTGCAGGCTGAAGCGGTCGCCGTTGCGGGTTCTGGCCCGATAGAGTTCGACCATGTGAAGCGGCTGACCTATGCCCGCAATGTTTTCAAAGAAGCCTTGCGGCTTTATCCGCCCATCACCTTTATTCCGCGCGTTGCGGCCCGCGCGACGATGATTGGCTCGAAGAAGATTAAGCGCGGCACGATGGTGATGATTGCGCCTTGGGCCGTGCATCGCCATCAATCGCTCTGGCCAAGCCCAGATGTGTTCGATCCTGATCGCTTCTTGCCAGAGCGAGAGCATGAAATTTTGCCCGGTTCCTATATTCCGTTTGGCGCGGGCCCCCGCGTCTGTGTCGGGGCGGCTTTCGCGACAACGGAAGCAACCTTGATCCTTGCGCGCATTTTGAGAACCTATCGGATTGAGGTGCAACAGCCAGAGCTGGTGAGACCAGTCGCCCGGCTGACCACGCGGCCCGCACAAGAAGTCATGATGAAGGTCTCCTTGCGTACATGAGCCAAACCGTCCTGATCACCATTGGTCGTCTACCCAAAGCCTTGGACTTTGCCCGGTCTTTTAAGGCAGCGGGTTGGCGCGTTTTGGTGGCAGAGCCGTTCAAGTCTCATTTGACCGGCGCGTCCAATTGTGTCGATCGGTCCTTTCAAGTGCCGCCACCCTCAAAGGGCAAAGAGGCCTATCTGGCCGCGCTCCTGCGCCTGATAGAGGCAGAATGGGTAGATCTCGTCCTGCCGTTGTCAGAGGAAACCATGCATGTGGCCCATTTGGCTGGCCGCTTGCCAGCCCGAACCCGCCTCTATGCTCCACCAGTCAACCGGCTCTTGGCACTGCATGACAAAGCCCGCTTTCCAGCTATCGCCCAAGCGCATGGCCTGACTGTGCCCGAAACAGCCTTGATCGAAAGCCCGGAAGCACAAGCAATTGCCGAGCATCAGGACTTTGTTGTGAAGCCGATCTTTTCCTGTTCGGGCCGGGCGGTCAGCCTGCATACAGCTGGCACATCCCTGATTGGTATTGCCGCCAATCTGACCGAGCCTGCTGTCGTGCAAGTCCAAGTCAAGGGCAAACAATATAGCACGTTCGCCATGGCCCATGACGGCAAAGTCCTGATCAATGTCACCTATCAGGGGGCGGTGATGACAGGCAGTGTGGCCGTTGCCTTTGAACGAGTCGAGATTTCCGCGATCCAAGCATGGGTCGAGACATTTGTGTCGCGAGAGAACCATAGCGGCTTCATCTCGTTTGACTTTTTTGTCGATGAGGCGGGGACAGCTTCAGCGATTGAATGTAATCCGCGCGTCACCAGCGGCGTGCATTTCATCGAGACGGAAGATCTCGCCCCTGCAATCCTAAATCCAGGTGCCCAGCCGATCCGCTTCAAACAGACCAAGCTGATGCAGCAATTCTACCCGACTCTCACCGAAGTTCAGGCCGCCATGTTCAAAGGTCCGCATTATTGGGACCGGTTGAAGGTGCTCCGGACCGCGCAAGACGTCACTTGGGATGCCCGCGACCCGATGCCCTTTATCACCATGCCGATCACCGCCTTTTCGATCATCGCCATGTCGATGCGACAGCAACAAACCTTTGGCCAAGTGTCTACTCAGGACATTTCTTGGTTCGAGGGTGAACGTCTGGAGGACTTCTAATGGTTGCTTGCCTAGATTTTAAGTCCATGATTAGCTGCAGGGAGAAGGTCTTGAACCTTAAACCGAAGATTGGATGGGCATGCTGAGTTTCGCAGCCGACAGTTTGGACTTGGCCGAGCCTGAGGTTCGTCCGCTCCCCTATGCCACCCCATCCGACCGCGCCGCCTGTCGGGACCTGATTAAAACGGGCTCGCACTCTTTCTATTCTGCGTCGCTATTGCTGCCGGAGGCCTTAAGGGAAGCAGCTTATGCGCTTTATGGCTTTTGTCGTTTGTCGGATGATGCGGTCGATGTCGAAAATGGCCAAGGCGATGCGATTGCGCGCCTGCGGGTCCGCCTTGATGGCATCTATTCTGGACGTCCGCAGACCGAAGCGGCGGATCGCTGTTTGGCCGATGTTGTCCGCGCCTATGGTATTCCTCGCGCTGTGTTTGACGCTTTGTTGGAAGGCTTTGAATGGGATGTCGCTGAGCGCACCTATGAAACCTTGGCTGATGTGGAAGAGTATGGCGAGCGGGTTGCGGGTTCGGTCGGCGCCATGATGGCAGCTTTGATGGGTGTGCGCGATGCGGCCATGGTGGAGCGCGCCTGTGATCTTGGTGTCGCGATGCAATTGACCAATATAGGGCGCGACATTGGCGAAGATGCCCGTCAGGGCAGGCTTTATGTCCCGCGGGCTTGGTTGCGCGAAGAAGGCATTGACCCAGAAGTCTGGCTTGCTAACCCAGAGTTCTCACCCGCGATTGCCCGCTTAACTGAGCGCCTTTTGTCCCGCGCAGAAGAGCTTTATCGCCGAGCGGACCAAGCCATTGCACGCCTGCCGGCAACGGTCCGTCCCGCCATCTTTGCGGCTCGCCTCCTCTATGCCGAAATCGGTAAGGTCATTCGGGCGCAGGGCTATGATTCCATTTCCAAGCGCGCCAGCACAACAGCCGCCCGTAAAGCCTGGCTCGTTGGGGCGGCGATGCAGCGCGCTGCGCGTCCTGCACCGAAAGGTGAATTGGCAATCGCGCGCGGGGTAAATCGGCCTTTGGTGGCGGCAATCGTTCAATCCCCTCCGGGTTTTGGACCAGCCAACAAGCGGGGTCACAGCGTGAAGGATGACCTTAATTGGGTCATGGATCTATTCTCAGACCTTGAAATACGGGATCGAACAGGGAGTCGAAGCCGATGACATTTAGTCCAATGTTCCTCATGGAGATTTTGTTCGGCGTTGCGATTTTAGGCTTTGCTCTTTGGCAGGTGATCTCGCTATCCCCAAAAAGGATCGCAGCAGAAGAGGCAAAGAAGCAGGCCGAGCAGGAAAAAGCGTCTTTAAAAAATGCGAAGTTAGAAAAAGCGTCTGGGCATCCGGAAGGGTAGCATTGCGCGCACGACCGGCATCTTAAGCCGATCCAGATTCAAGGTTTCGTGCATCATCAAAACCTTTTCGCCCTCAAGTTCGCTCTCTAAAGCAGAACGCGCATAAAAAGGTGCATCCTCAAGCGTTTTAATCACGCGGGCAGGATCAGGCCCATCCGACCAGGCCTCCCGATTGATACCCCAAAAAGTGCTTCCCAAACGCTTTTGCTGGGTCGGCGCTGTTTCCGAAACGCTGCCGTCATGGCTAACTTTCAAAAAAGTCGCACGCCGTGGTCCAGATCGATTGGTGACATCATAGAAGAGCCGTAAGTCGTTCCCGCGATGCGCGCGCCCCCAATGCCAATCTTGAAAGGCCCGCTCCAAAGGCTCTTGCCCGGAATTGGTATCGAAATAGCCGTCACCCGACCAAGACAGACTTGGGCTATCGAAAGAAAGCTCTACCCGTGCCCGAGGCGCTAAAGGTCGCCACTTGTGTCGACCATTCAAGTCGAGATCAAAACTAGCCCCTGTTTCTACCTCGGGGATCAGGCGGATGCGGCCTTTCAGACGAGAGGGAATCGGCACGCAGACTTCAAAGATATCCGCCACCAATTCACTTCCCGTATAATGCAGAGAACTCGGCCCAACCGCAAAATGGTGCGCACTGCGATGTAATTGATCTGCCCGCCGTTCGGTCATGGCCCATCGTCCACCCGCCCCGTCCAACCGATAGAGGGCCACATTGATCGCGCAATGGTCGAACGGATTTTTCCAGCCAGACCAAGCATAATAAGGGGAAAACACGCTGCCGATGAAGGCAATCAGGGTTATCCCATACTTGCCATCGTCGCTTACCGCATCCAGATACCACCAAATATAGCCCCCTTCGCCACCCACCGGGGCGGTGAAATTTGGACCTTTGAGGCTCTGATCGGAAGAAAGCTGCACCATTGAGACGTCAGTTCCATGCAAAACCGTTAAAAAGTCAATTGACCTAGACGCTAACATGTGTCCAAATCGTCTGACAGATTGAGGTTGGAGAGCGAGATATGTCGCATACAGCACGGATTGAGCGGGCATTGGAAGCCGCTGTAGCCATGGCGCAAGCGGATGATGCAGCGCCCGGATTGGCTGCTGCTCTGCGGTATGCGGTCTTCCCGGGCGGGGCGCGGGTGCGCCCGCAACTCTGTTTAGCTGTCTCTGCCGCATGCGGTGGGGCCAATCCGGACTTGGCCGATGCGGCGGCTGCTTCGATTGAGCTTTTGCATTGCGCTTCTTTGGTTCACGACGACTTGCCGTGCTTCGACGATGCAGATCTGCGACGCGGCAAGCCAACGGTGCATGCAAAGTTTGGTGTGCCTTTGGCGCTTCTAACCGGTGACGCCCTAATCGTGATGGCGTTTGAAGTCTTGGCGCGGGCTGGGGCACAAGACCCCGCTCGCTTGCCGGGCTTGATTTCCTGCATTGCACGCGGTGTGGGCGCGCCATATGGCATTGTCGCAGGCCAAGCTTGGGAGTGTGAGACTTCTGCCCCAGTGGATGCCTATCATCAGGCCAAAACAGGAGCGCTGTTTGTAGCGGCAACCACCGCAGGCGCTTTGGCTGCGGGCGCTGATCCCACACCTTGGCGTGCCTTGGGCGAAGGTTTAGGGGCGGCCTATCAAGTCGCCGATGATCTGTTGGATGCTTTGGGTGATTGCGAAGAATCCGGCAAGACCAGCGGCCGCGACCACGCGCTGCAACGGCCAAGTGCGGTGACCTCACTCGGCGTGCAAGGTGCGGTTGCCCTGTTGGAATCGCATTTGGACCGCGCGGCGCAATCCATTCCAGACTGTGCCGGGGCCAAGGCCTTGCGCGAAACCGTGCGGGTTCAGGCGACGCGCCTTGTGCCAAAGCAACTTGCCCGCAGCGCTGCCTAGATATCCATGATACCGCGTTCCTGGCTGGATGCTTGGACAGCATGGCGCAATCGCTTGGTTTCTAGTCCAAGCTTTCAGCGTTGGGCTGCCGGCTTTTTTCTAACCCGACCGATAGCGCATCACAGCGCAGACCGCTTGTTTGGCCTTGTAGCTGGCTTTGTTTATTCTCAAGTTTTATTGGCCTGCGTACAATTGCGCTTGCCGGATCTTCTGGCAGACGGCCCCAAGACTACGCAAGCTTTGGCAGAAGCTATGGATCTGCCGCTGGAGTCTGCTGCGCGTCTTCTGACAGCGGCCCAATCCCTCGATCTGGTGGAGTTGGCGGGTGTAGATCGGTACGCACTGGGCTTGCAGGGCGCAGCCCTTCTCGGCAATGCCGGGCTGGGCGATATGATCCGCCACCATGCGCTCTTCTATGCCGATCTCGCAGACCCAGTTGCACTCTTGAAGCACGGTGGCGGGCAGGGGCAATTGGCTTCCTTCTGGCCTTATGCCGCTTATGATCGGCCCGATCAGACTCAAGCCGAAGCCATCTCGCCCTATTCGGCCTTGATGGGCGCAACCCAGCCGATGATTGCCAGCGACATTCTCGATGCTTATTCCTTGGGGCAACATCGGGTCTTAATGGATGTCGGCGGTGGTGAAGGGGCGTTTGCCGCGGCGGCGGCAAACCATGCACCACACTTAAATGTGCGGGTCTTTGACCTGCCGGCGGTTGCTGATCGGGCCCGCGCAGCGTTTGCGGCTGGTCCTTTGGCGCAGAGGGCGCAAGCGCTAGGCGGCAATTTCCTCGATGGCGTCCTGCCGCCGGGGGCCGATATCATCTCGCTCGTCCGCATTCTGCACGATCATGATGATGCGACGGTGATGAAGCTGTTGCGCGCTGCCCACGCTGCCTTGCCTGCCAATGGTGTTTTGATGATTGCCGAACCCATGTCTGGATTTCCTGATCGCGACCCGATGGCCGAGGCCTATTTTGGCTTCTATTTGATGGCGATGGGCCGTGGCAGAGCCCGCACGCCAGCCGAAATTAGCGCCATGGCACAAGCAGCAGGCTTTAGCCGCATCGTGAACAAACCGACCAGAACACCCATGCTCGTCCGTGTCCTAATCGCCCATCCATAGGCGAATCCGGCCGAAAGCCCCGTTTTTACGGCTTTTTCGCCAAAAAACTTTCCCTCAGTGATCGTAACGATTTCGCGTCAGTTTCAATTGACATCTATAATCGTCCAATTAAGGTGACACTCTGGATGAGTGGGTGCGGATACTGCATTCACGAGGGAAATGTTGGCATGGAAACTTTAGCCGTTGTTCTGGAGGCACCTGAAAAACTCTCGCTGAAAACGCTTGAGCTTAAGGATGCTGGCCGTGACGACGTCATTGTGGATGTCGACTTCAGTGGCATCAGCACGGGAACAGAGCGCTTGTTGTGGAGTGGGCGGATGCCGCCATTCCCCGGCATGGGTTATCCGCTGGTGCCAGGCTATGAATCAGTTGGCCGCGTAGTGGACGCTGGCGAAGACGCAAAAGATCGCATTGGTCAGACGGTCTTCATTCCGGGCTCTACTGGCTTCATCGGCGCGCGCGGCCTGTTCGGCGGCGCGGCGCAACGCCTGATCGCGCCCAGCGCGCGGGTTATTCCTATTCAAGAATCCTTGGCCAGCCGTGGCGTCCTGATCGCTTTGGCGGCAACTGCCCGCCACGCCATTGCCGACGGCGCGCTGCCACCCGAATTGATCATCGGCCATGGCGTCTTGGGCCGACTATTGGCCCGCATCGTTGTGGCTGAAGGGTATCCCGCGCCCGTGGTCTGGGAAACCAATCCGGACCGTCGCGGTGGGGCCATGGGATATGGCGTCTGTGACCCTTCCGACGATGACCGTCGCGACTATCGCGTCATTCTCGACGCCAGCGGCGCAGGTACATTGATCGACAGCTGGATCGGGCGCTTGGCCCGTGGTGGCGAGATTGTTTTGGCGGGCTTTTATGACCAGCCAATCAGCTTTGCTTTCCCGCCCGCTTTCATGCGTGAGGCGCGTATTCGCATCGCTGCAGAATGGACCCCGGCCGACTTGGCCGCGACGCTAGAGCTCATTGATGATGGACGTCTCTCGCTCGACGGACTCATCACCCACGAAACCGAAGCCGAAGGTGCCGCCGGTGCCTACAGGACAGCATTTTCCGATGCTGCTTGTCTCAAAATGATCTTGGACTGGAGAGGTTGCGCATGACCGTTACGCTGTTGGATAGACGTGCTCTGGTAGAAGAGGCCTCGCAAGAGCCTGATCCCGTTCACACCGGGGAAGTTACCAAAGAAACCCAAGTTATCGCAATTTATGGCAAGGGCGGCAGTGGCAAGAGTTTTGCCCTGTCCAACCTCAGCTATATGATGGCGCAACAAGGTAAGCGCGTCCTTCTCATCGGATGCGATCCAAAATCGGACACCACATCGCTTTTGTTTGGCGGCAAGTCCTGCCCCACCATCATCGAAACCTCGGCGAAGAAAAAGCTCGCGGGTGAAGAAGTCCGCATCGAGGATGTCTGCTTTGTCCGCGATGGCGTGTTCGCCATGGAATTGGGCGGCCCCGAAGTCGGGCGCGGCTGTGGCGGTCGCGGCATTATCCATGGGTTTGAGTTGCTCGAGAAGCTCGGCTTCCATGATTGGGGCTTTGACTATGTCCTGCTCGACTTCTTGGGCGACGTGGTGTGTGGCGGCTTTGGCCTGCCGATCGCCCGCGACATGTGTCAGAAAGTGATTGTGGTTGGCTCGAACGACCTGCAGTCGCTCTACGTCGCCAATAACGTCTGCTCGGCGGTGGAGTATTTCCGCAAATTGGGTGGCAATGTCGGCGTAGCCGGCATGCTGATCAATAAGGATGACGGCACGGGTGAAGCGCAAGCCTTTGCTAAGGCCGTCGGCATTCCAGTTCTATCGGCTATTCCAGCTGATGAAGATATTCGCCGGAAATCCGCAAACTATCAGATCATTGGCACACCAGGTGACACATGGGGCCCTCTGTTTGAGGAACTGGCCTTGAACGTGGCCTCGGCCCCGCCTGTCCGCCCAACACCTCTAACCCAAGATGGCCTGTTAGGCCTGTTTTCACCCGACCAGACTGGTGGCGACTTCGTGCTGCGCCCGGCTACCCAAGCCGATATGCGCGGTGGCGTGTTCGCTGAGAAGCCAACGCTGGAGGTGGTTTATGACACGGTGTAACCAGCGATGACCGACTATCACGCTCCCTTCCAACCGCCGCTGGATGATGTGCCTGCTTCCTCAGAACAAGCAGGGCAAGGATGCCATGCAGGTGCAGAAACTATGGCCGCGGCTGCTAAGGCAGCGGGTAAGTCTGAAATTCTGGATCTGTACGCCGTCGATTATCCAAAAGGTCCGCACGACCAACCACAAAGCATGTGTCCTGCATTCGGGTCCTTGCGCGTTGGTCTTCGCATGCGGCGTACGGCGACGGTCCTGTCGGGTTCGGCCTGTTGCGTCTATGGCCTGACCTTTACTTCGCACTTCTATGGCGCGCGCCGTAGCGTCGGTTATGTGCCATTCAGCTCAGAGACACTGGTCACGGGTAAGCTGTTTGAGGACATTCGCGATGCGGTGTTTGAGCTTGCTGACCCCGCACTCTACGACACCATTGTCGTGACCAATTTGTGCGTGCCGACCGCTTCAGGTGTACCGCTGCAGCTTTTACCAAAAGAGATCAATGGTGTCCGCATCATTGGCATCGATGTGCCAGGCTTTGGTATTCCAACCCATGCAGAGGCCAAGGACGTTCTGGCAGGGGCCATGTTGCGCTATGCCCGAACTGAAGCAGAGGCCGGACCCGTTCAGGCGCCACAAAACCTGTCGAAAGATCGGCCAACTATTACGCTTCTGGGCGAGATGTTCCCGGCAGATCCTGTTGGCATCGGCATGATGCTAGAGCCTTTAGGCTTGGCAGCTGGGCCGGTTGTACCGACGCGTGAGTGGCGAGAGCTTTATGCGGCGCTCGATTGCGCCGCTGTTGCGGCGATCCACCCATTCTATACCGCAAGTGTCAGAGAGTTTCAGACGGCAGGTCGCAAGATCGTTGGCTCTGCCCCTGTTGGTCGCGACGGCACAGCTGCTTGGCTCGATGCTATCGGCGAAGCCTGCGGTATCGCGCAGGCCAAAGTCGACTTCGCTAAGAACCGCTTCCTACCAGCGATCAAGGCCGCCTTATTGACGGCCCCAATCAAGGGTCGCCTCACCGTATCGGGCTATGAAGGCTCCGAACTTTTGGTCGCTCGCCTCTTGATCGAGAGCGGGGCTGAAGTTGCCTATGTCGGCACGGCCTGCCCGCGCACACCTTGGTCAGAACCTGATCGGGAATGGCTCGAAAGCAAAGGCGTTCTGGTTCAATATCGCGCCTCGTTGGAGCAAGATATTGCGGCTGTCGACGCTATTCGGCCAGACTTGGCCATCGGCACGACACCTGTGGTGCAGCATGCCAAGCAATTATCGATCCCCGCACTTTACTTCACGAATCTGATTTCCGCTCGGCCTTTGATGGGGCCAGCTGGTGCCGGTTCACTGGCAACGGTCATCAATGCCGCTTTGGCCAATCGCGCTCGGTTTGAGAAGATGACTGCCTTCTTTGACGGCGTTGGCTCTCACGACACAGCGGGTGTCTGGGAAGATACCCCAGTCGAACGCCCAGAGTTCAAAGCCAAATACGCCAAAGCCTTAGCCGCTTCGCGCGCAGCAGAGGAGGCCGTGGGAACATGACCTTAGTGCTCGATCACGACCGTGCCGGTGGCTATTGGGGGGCCGTCTATGCCTTTACCGCCATCAAGGGCCTGCAAGTCATTATCGATGGACCGGTCGGGTGTGAAAACCTGCCCGTGACCTCGGTCTTGCATTACACCGACGCTTTGCCACCGCACGAACTACCCATCGTCGTAACGGGTTTGGGCGAGGAAGAGCTTGGCCAAACCGGCACTGAGGCCGCGATGAAGCGGGCTTGGAAAGCACTCGACCCGCATTTGCCTGCGGTGGTTGTGACGGGTTCCATCGCCGAAATGATCGGTGGCGGCGTGACGCCTGAAGGCACCAATATTCAGCGCTTCCTGCCGCGCACGATCGATGAAGATCAGTGGCAGAGTGCAGACCGTGCGTTGACCTGGCTCTGGACGAATTTTGGTACCAAGAAAGTGCCAAAGCTTAAGCCTCGCAAGGAAGGCGCTAAGCCCAAGGTCAATATCATTGGTCCGGCCTATGGCATGTTCAATTTGCCGTCTGACCTCGCCGAGATCCGGCGTTTGATCGAAGGCATCGGTGCCGAAGTCGGTATGGTCTTCCCGCTAGGCTCGCATCTGGCCGATGTGAAGCGACTGGCAGAAGCCGAAGTCAATGTCTGCATGTACCGGGAATTTGGCCGCAATCTTTGTGAAACGCTCGAACGTCCCTACTTGCAGGCCCCGATTGGCCTTGAATCCACGACTTTATTCTTGCGCAAACTCGGCGAAATCACGGGCCTGGATCCAGAGCCATTCATCGCTAAGGAAAAGCACACCACGATCAAGCCAATTTGGGATTTGTGGCGCTCCGTCACGCAAGACTTTTTTGGCACGGCAAGCTTCGCCATCGTGGCAAACGAGACCTATGCCCGTGGCGTTCGCAACTTCCTTGAGACCGATATGGGTCTGCCTTGCACCTTTTCGTTCGGTAGACGCGCAGGCGTCAAGCCAGACAATCAAGCAGTTCTGGAGGCTTTAAAGACCAGTCCGCCCCTGATCTTGTTCGGCAGCGTGAATGAGCGGATGTACATGGCAGAGCTTGGCTCGCGGGCTTGCTTCATTCCAGCCAGCTTCCCCGGTGCCATTATTCGCCGCCACACCGGCACGCCTTTCATGGGCTATTCCGGCGCGACCTATCTGATCCAAGAGGTGTGCAATGCGTTGTTTGACGCTTTGTTCCACATCCTGCCCCTCGCCGGACAAATGGATAAGGTTGAGGCCACGCCAGCGCGGCGTCATGTCGAATTGTCTTGGGATGATGATGCCAAGGCTGCCCTCGATGCCATTGTTGATAGGCAACCCGTCCTGGTCCGCATCTCTGCGGCCAAGCGCCTCCGCGATAGCGCAGAACGGGCAGCCCGGCTTGCGGGCGAAACCACAGTTATTCTGGAGCGCGTGAAGCGCACCCAGCAAGAGATGGCGTGAGGTCGGATCATGTATGCATCCATCTCCCCCTCTTCAGAAATTTTCTCCCGGGCTACAGCTCGTGGGATAATCTTTTTGGCCCGCCTTGCGCGAGCCTTCCAAGCCGCCGCGTCGTTCCGCGACGCGACTGGCCCAGTTGTGGGGGCTCACCACAGCAATAGCCGTTCCAACATATGGAGGGTAATTAATGGCTAATGACTCAAACTCAGGCTCGTTGAGCGGTCTGACCAGCAATGAAGCGAAGGAATTCCATCGTATCTTCATGGGTGGTTTTGCTGCGTTCTTCGCGCTCTCATTTGTCGCCCACATCCTAATCTGGATGTGGCGTCCGTGGTTCTAGGAAGGGAGATAGATCATGTATCGCATTTGGCTTCTATTTGATCCACGTCGCCTGTTGGTGGCACTTATGACTGTTATGGCTACCATGGTTATGCTCATGCATTTCCTGATGCTCAGCACGACACGGTACAACTTCCTTGAAGTTAATGAGCCGCCTGCTGCAGCGGCACCGGCTGCCGACTTGCAGAACTCAGCTTCGTCTCACGGCTGAGCTGTCCAAAAATGCGCTTGCGGGCCTCGCCGTTCGCACGCGTTGGTAGGTGCAGACGACCGACAATCAAGGTCGTCTGCTCCCACTGTCACTTTATGCACGAATTCGCTGACGTGTTGATTTCAGCGAGCAAGGGAGGACGCAAATCATGGCCTTGCTGAGTTTTGAACGCAAATATCGTGTTCGAGGTGGGACGCTGGTTGGCGGCGACCTCTTCGACTTTTGGGTGGGGCCTTTCTACGTAGGGTTCTTCGGGGTGACCGCGATTTTCTTCTCGGCGCTGGGCACCGCTTTGATCCTTTATGGCGCAGCCATAGGCCCGACTTGGAATGTGTGGCTGATCGACATTCGACCGCCCGCTGAGAGTTATGGACTGGGCCTGGCACCGATGAAACAAGGTGGTCTGTGGCAAGTTATTACAATTTGCGCGGTTGGTGCATTTTCCTCTTGGGCATTGCGCGAAGTTGAAATCGCCCGAAAGCTTGGCATGGGGCTTCATGTACCATTTGCCTTTGGCTTTGCGATCCTCGCCTATGTCACCTTGCAGGTTATCCGCCCGGTTCTCATGGGATCCTGGAGCAATGCCTTCCCTTATGGCATCTTCACGCACTTGGATTGGGTTTCAAACACCGGATACAAATATATCAATTTCCACTACAATCCGGTCCACATGGTGGCGGTCACTTTCTTCTTTGTGAATACGTTCGCATTGGCGTTGCATGGCTCCCTCATCCTGTCCGCGACCAACCCTGGTCAAGGCGAGGTGGTTAAAACCCCGGAACATGAAGACACGTTCTTCCGCGATATTCTTGGCTACTCCATCGGTACCCTTGGAATCCACCGTCTTGGCCTGTTTTTGGCAATTTCGGCGGCCTTCTGGAGTGCGGTGTGTATCGTCATCAGCGGTCCTCTCTGGTCACTCGGTTGGCCTGAGTGGTGGGATATGTGGCTTAAACTCCCAATTTGGGGCTAATAGGCAGGAGCACGCAAAATGGCTGGCTATCAAAACATCTTTACACAAGTCCAGGTTCGAGGACCTGCAGAGCTTGGCGTTCCTTTGCCAAAGGGCAGTTTGGAGCGCGACGGCGAAGGCTTTATCGGCATCTCGCGCTTGCTAGGCAAGATCGGCAACGCCCAATTGGGACCAATCTATTTGGGTTGGACAGGTACGGCATCGCTGAGCTTTGGTTTACTTGCCTTTTTCATCATCGGCATGAACATGTTCGCCTCGGTGGATTACAACATCGTGGAGTTCATTCGCCAATTGCCATGGCTTTCGTTGAACCCACCGCCACCGGAACAGGGTTTCAATATTCTGCCACCGCTTGATCAAGGGGGCTGGTTCGTTATTACGGGCTTCTTCTTCACGGTGTCGGTGGTGCTATGGTGGCTTCGCACGTATAATCGTGCCAAGGCGCTCGGTCTGGGCACCCATGTTGCTTGGGCTTTTGCCTCCGCGATTTGGTTGTTCCTCGTGCTGGGCTTCATTCGTCCTATGCT
Source organism: Hyphomonadaceae bacterium UKL13-1 (assembly GCA_001602435.1). Lineage (GTDB taxonomy): Bacteria > Pseudomonadota > Alphaproteobacteria > Caulobacterales > Aquidulcibacteraceae > Aquidulcibacter. The sequence goes on along the minus strand of CP012156.1, from coordinate 3,143,556 downwards.
CATGGGCAGCTGGAGTGAAGCGGTACCTTATGGGATCTTCTCCCATTTGGATTGGACCGGGGCTTTCTCGATCACGTATGGCAATCTGTTCTACAATCCGTTCCACTGCCTCTCGATCGTCTTCCTTTATGGGTCGGCTCTCTTGTTCGCGATGCATGGTGCGACCATTCTTGCCGTCAGCCGATATGGTGGCGAGCGCGAGATTGAGCAGATCACCGATCGCGGTACGGCTTCTGAACGGGCAGCTTTGTTCTGGCGCTGGACCATGGGCTTCAATGCCTCCATGGAGTCCATCCACCGCTGGGCCTGGTGGTTCGCTGTTCTGACCACCCTAACTGGTGGCATTGGCATCCTGTTGACCGGGACTGTCGTCAGCGACTGGTATGGCTGGGCTGAAGTCCATCATTACGCCCCACCTCGCTAAGCGAACACGTCTGATTGGGGTCAATGTTTGTGCATTGGCCCCAATTGCCTCTCATCCACAAGCGGGCCTCGCAACAAGGCCTTGACTTTTGGACCCAACCTAATTGGTTGCCCTCGCAAAATTTAAAACGCCACTCTCGCCTTAGAAGGAAGCAGGCCATGCGCGAAACCCCGCTCTTGGATAGAATCCACACCCCGGCAGATATGCGGTTCCTCGAGCGAGAACAGCTGACCCAATTGGCGGGTGAAGTACGCGACACCATGATTGATGCGGTGTCGGTCACTGGTGGTCACCTTGGCGCTGGCTTGGGCGTGGTAGAGCTGACAGTGGCTTTGCACCATGTTTTTGATACACCAAACGATATCTTGATCTGGGATGTGGGACATCAGGCCTATCCCCATAAGATTCTAACCGGTCGTCGCGACCGTATTCGCACACTGCGCCAAGCCAATGGCCTGTCCGGTTTTACCAAGCGCTCTGAAAGTGCTTACGACCCATTTGGCGCGGCCCATGCCGCGACATCCATTTCGGCCGCGCTTGGATTTTGTGTCGCGCGCGATCTGAAGGGTGACAACAACCATGTCATCGCGGTAATTGGCGACGGATCCATGACTGCTGGCATGGCCTATGAGGCGATGAATATTGCCGCGTCTTCCACGAAGCGTCTCATCGTCATTTTGAACGATAATGATATGTCGATCGCGCCGCCCGTTGGCGCGATGAGCAATTACTTTGCGCGCCTTCTCTCTGGCCGATCGTTTCTGTCGCTGCGCAAAGCTGCGAAAAAGATGATTGAAGTCTGGCCTTTGCCGCTGGCGGATGCGGCGCGTAAGGCCGATGAATACGCCCGTGGCATGGTTCAAGGTGGAACCTTCTTTGAAGAGCTGGGCTTCCACTACATTGGCGTCGTTGATGGTCACGATCTGGATACATTGGTGCCGATTTTACGCAATGCCAGCGACATCGACCATAAGCCGGTTTTAATTCATGTCCGTACACAAAAGGGCAAAGGCTATGCGCCGGCTGAAAGTGCGGCTGATAAGTATCACGGTGTTTCGAAATTCAATGTCATCACCGGCGAACAGCAAAAGGCCCCAGTCGGTCCGCCAACCTATACCAAGGTATTTGGCGATTCCTTGGTGCATGAAGCGCGCAAGGATTCCCGTGTCGTAGCTATCACGGCCGCTATGCCAACTGGGACGGGCCTAGACGTGTTTGAAGCGGCTTTCCCGGATCGCATGTTCGATGTTGGAATTGCAGAGCAGCACGCCGTCACCTTTGCTGCTGGCCTCGCTGCCGATGGTATGAAGCCATTTGCCGCAATCTATTCCACCTTTCTCCAGCGCGGCTATGATCAAGTGGTCCATGACGTGGCGATCCAGAAGTTGCCTGTCCGCTTTGCAATCGACCGCGCTGGCCTTGTCGGGGCGGATGGTGCGACCCATGCGGGCTCTTTTGATATCGGCTTTTTAGGTGCGCTCCCTGGCTTTGTGCTCATGGGTGCGGCAGATGAAGTTGAACTCGCGCGCATGGTTGCGACCTGTGCTGCTTATGACGATGGCCCCAGCGGGGTTCGCTATCCCCGGGGCGAAGCTTTGGGTCTGGATATGCCGGCCGATCCTGCGCCATTGGAAATTGGCAAAGGCCGGATCTTGCGCGAAGGCACGAAGGTTGCGCTTCTATCTTTCGGGGCAAGGCTCGGGGACACGTTACGGGCGGCGGATCGCCTCAGTGCTATGGGACTGTCGACAACGGTGGCAGATGCCCGCTTTGCTAAGCCAATCGACGAAGATTTAGTCCGTCGTTTGGCGCGCGAGCATGAAGTTTTACTAACAATCGAAGAGGGCGCTGTGGGTGGCTTTGGTGCATTCGTGCTCCACTTCTTGGCAAAAGAAGGTGCGCTGGACGCTGGCTTGCGCATTCGCACCTTGACGCTGCCGGACAGGTTCCAAGATCAGGCTAGCCCCAATGCGATGATTGCTGAAGCTGGCCTCGATAGCCTCGGCATCCTTACCGCTGCCCTTTCGGCGCTAGGTCTCGATGAGGCAGAACTTCATGCGGCGTCAGACTTGGTGCGTGCTTAAAACGCACAGCGAATGTCGCCGCCTTTGGCAAATCGCTTGATCTTGATCGAGAATTTTGTCTAAGGCCTCGACGACCTGCTCACCTTTCTATAGAGAGGAAGGCTACAGCATGGGGAACGTGCGTGCCGGATATTTTCCTGTCCTATAACCGAGAGGACCAAGCCAAAGCGCGGCTATTTGCCGATGCTTTCGCGGCTGAGGGCTTTCAGGTTTGGTGGGATACCACGCTCCGCGCCGGCGAAGCGTATGATGAGGTCACGGAGCGAGCGCTGCGTGAGGCCGGTGCCGTAGTCGTTCTGTGGTCCAAGAAGTCAACATCATCCCGATGGGTCCGAGCCGAGGCCACGGTCGCGCATCGGCAGAAGACCTTGGTCCCCGCCATGATTGAGGCTTGCGAGCGGCCCATTATGTTTGAACTGACCCAAACGGCTGAACTTAGCCATTGGGCAGGTGATCGAACCGATCCTCTTTGGCGGGTATTTTTGGCCGATGTACGGCAGCATTTGACCAACCGCTCGCATGAGGTCCAGGGCACCACCTCTAATCCATCCCGAGAAGTGCCCGGCATCCAGGAAATCTATTTGGCCACGCAGTCCAAGCAGAGCCTTAATCGGCGAACGTTGATTGGGGGCGGCGCTGCTGGAATCGGCCTTTTAGGCACCGGGCTAATCTGGTGGTTGAACCGCAAGGACCAACAAGGAGGCGCGATGGGTTCTCAGGGAGCTGAAGACAATCGCGTCGCGGTCTTACCGTTCCTCAATCTTAGTGGGGACCCCAAACAAGACTATTTCGCTGATGGGCTTTCAGCGGAGGTACGTGCTGAACTTGCGCGCAATTCAGCGCTTCAAGTCGCCGCGCAAACCTCATCCGCGGCCTTTAAGGAGCGGGCCCAAACCGCCAAGGAAATGGCAGACAAATTGGGCGTCGCCTATCTGCTCGATGGCAATGCCCGCAAGGCCGATTCGCTCGTCCGCGTGAATGCGGAATTGATCGATGGCAAAACGGGCTTTAGCCTTTGGACGCAGACGTTTGAGCGCCCGATTGACAATGTGTTTGCTGTGCAAAGCGAAATTGCCGCATCGGTTACAACAGCCTTGGTTGATCGCGTCGCGCGGCAGGCTTCCGAAAAAGCACCACCAACAAAGGCATCAGGAAGCAGCCCTGGTGGCACACAAAATGTAGCCGCGTTTGAGCACAAGCTAAAAGGGCGCGCCTTATTCGAATCAGCACTTGGTGGCCAAACCGATCTGGACGCCTTGTCTGAGTTTGACGCGGCCCTCGCCTTAGATCCGAACTACGCTGCCGCCCATGCTTGGCGATCGCGCACGCTCTCGGTCCTTTATGGCCAATCAGTCTCCCCAAATGCTGCGGAAAAAATGCGCTTGGATGCGATTGCAGCCGGCAGGAAGGCCGTCGCCCTCGCGCCCGACTTTGCTGATGGCTATTCCGCGCTCGGGTTTAGCCTGTTCAATGTGGGCCTTGACGTAAGAGCTGCGAAACCCATTTTCGAACAATCGATAAACTATGGCCGCGGCGATGGTGACGTCCTGACGGGCTTTGCCGTTTTCTGTGCCCGAACTGGCAGAGCTGACGAAGCCGCTGCAACCATTGTCCGCGCGACGACATTAGACCCGCTCAATCCGACAGTTTATCGCTCAGCTGGCACAATAGCGCTTTTGGCACGGCGTTATGGTGAGGCTTTGCCACTCTTTGAGCGCGCCTTGAGCATGAACCCAAAAATGAGTGTTGCGCACAGTTTTCGGGGGACTGCGCTCATGCTTCTGGATCGACAGGCTGAAGCGCGTACGGCGTTCGAGGCGGAGCCTAATCGGGTTTTCGCCTTGCCGGGCCTTGCCATCCTAGATCATCTGGCGGGCAAGAAGGCCGAGGCGCAAGCCCATCTTGAAAAGCTTGTTCGCGAGGCGGGGGATTCAGGTCTCTATCAGCAGGCGCAAGTCTTCGCGATGTGGGGCGAATTGGATCGAGCCGTCGCGCAGCTTGAACGCGCCTATCAAGTTAAGGACGCGGGTTTAGCGAACCTGTTTACGGACCCATTGTTGGACAAGCTCAAACTCAATGCGGCCTATCAGCGCTTGGTGAGCAATATTGGCTTTGTTTAAGGGTACGAACGGCGCTCGGCCGGTAAGCGCTTGGCAGATCGGATCCAATCAATATGCATGGCAACGCGCGTATAGACGCCTGGAAAGCCTCGAAATCCACACCCTCTGCCCCAACTGACTATCCCAACTTGTATCGGCGTGCCTTGGACATTGACGATAGTCATAGGTCCGCCGCTATCGGCCTGACAGGCATCTTGGCTCTCTTCCCCGGGTCGATCATTCAGCATTTGCCGGTCGGGCTCGCGTGCGCAAAGAACAGTCGAATTGATCCGGTCTGGGGTCTCCAATTTCTCTGCGCAGCTTTCAGTTGGCATCCGTTGTAATTGAACCTTTTGGAGTATGGGAGAGAAGCTATCCTTATCGCGATAGGTGGTGAGGCCCCAACCGGTGACGGTAAACAAGTGATTGGGTGTTAAGGATGGCCCAGATGCAACATCGCCGTGCAAGGCGATGGCCTCGATGCCATAGCGGCCTAGATCCCATTTCAAGAGTCGCTCATCAACAAAGTGCAATAAGGTGATATCATTGAGCTTTAACGTTGAATTATATCCCGAATGCCGAATGGCTTGATCGATCCGAAAGCTTACGCCTTCATCCTTGCTCAAATCGCGTACACCAAGTCGCACGCGGTACTCGCTTAGAGGGAAATTCGCATTTTCGAAGCAATGCGCCGCGGTCAAGACCCAATTATTGCCGATATAAGAACCACCACATAGGACATGGTCCTTCCAGTCTTGGTTTGGATTTCTTCCGGCTTTTAGGTCATAGGCCCGGAAGATTTGAACCTGCCACGGAGCTTCGCCAGGGCCGACATTCTGGCCGCCGATGATGGTCTCTTGGCAAGATTGCAGACCCGCTTGGCCCGCCTGGCAAGGCAGTAACCCCTGCCCCACACCTTCTGGAACTGCTTCGGCATCAAGGTCGGCCCCGCCCAAAGCGCCCGTACCCGGCTCCGGCGCTGTCTGCGCGGTGGCGGTTAGAGGGAGGGCCACCAGCAAGAGAGACCAAAGCGCGCTAGTTAACAAATTTTTGCCCCAACCAAGGCGCTTCAGATCCGCTGCATACATGGTCATGGAACCTGCTCCAAACGCACTGACTTACCCGAGTTGGGCAACCCAAGCCGACCATCATATTTGCCTAATTTGGAGCGACTGCAACCAAAATCAGACCCTTGGGTAAAAATAATCGGGCAGTTTGGCGAAAATGACGCTCCCGACCATCCAAAGTCGCCATTTTCCTGATTGCAAAACCCTTGCGGGTCAGCTTAAGCTCGAGGTCCAAATTGTTTGGGAGGGTCTGAAATGTTGAAACTGAAACTCATCGCACTTGCTGCCGTCGCGGGCATCGCAGTTGCAGGCTGCAGCCAGCCGAAACCTGCTGAACCTGCAGCAGATGCGGCCGCCACCAATGAAGTTGCGCCAGCTGCTGATGCGGCTTCAGATGCTGCGATGAATGCGACCGATGCTGCCGCTGCCATGCCAGAAGAGAGCATGAATGCCGTCGACGCAGCTGCACCAGCAGAAATGCCGCCAGCTGAAGAAGATCGTGCAAACCCAGATCGTCGTGCACCGGAAGCACCGAAATAGGGCTTAATTTTCTTCTCTATCGTGAGCGGGCGGGTGCCGTTGCAGCCATGCAGGTACCCGCCTTAGCTTTGCTTGATTCACTGGGCGATACGCCAAACCTTTAGCGCATGACGGTCACGTCCCCGGGGGCCGCCATTGCTCGACGGATCCAGCTTAAATGCCGAGAAACGCGTGTGTAGACGCCGGGATTTCCGGGAACAGCACAGCCAATTCCCCAACTTACAATGCCAACTTGAACCGCAACGGTGCGACGGGAATCGTAATGGTAGACTGCTGCATTGAGAGGGCCGCCACTGTCGCCTTGGCAGGCGTCAATCCCCGGCCCGATAGCACAAATCACGCTCGCATCGATCCGCTCTGGTGCCTTCAGCGCTTGGGCACAAAACTCATTTGGCATGCGGTTGAGTCTAAAGCCTAAAAGATTCTTTGAATTGCGACCGTCAGGTCCGGTAGAAGTCACACCCCATCCCATGGTTATCAATCGATGGTCTGGTGTAAGCCGAGGGCCTTCGCCCAGGTCCCCGTGGAGGAAGATGGGCTCTATGCCCAGTTCCGTCAGCGATTTGCGGTCGGTGCGCTCATCGACATAATGCAACAGGGCGATGTCGTTTAGTTTTGTCGTGGTGCTATAGTCTTGATGGACAATCGCGCGGTCAATCCTGAAGGCAACCCCTTCTGACTTTGATAGGTCCCCAACCCCTAAGCGAACAGTCAAGCCATAGCGGCGTATATCCTCCCGATTGACACAGTGCGCCGCCGTCAGGATCCAATTTGGTGCAATCAAAGACCCACCACAAACGTGATTAAGCTCCCATAATGGAAACTTCCGACGATCTGCGGCTGAATACTCCGAGGCCGGAACATTTCTTGAGATTTGCGCCTGCCAACGGGCTTCATTCGGGTCAAGAAGGAAGCCGCCAATGCCTTTGTGAATGCAAAATTTTTGACTGCCGTCGAGATTCATAACGCAGCCGTCAAAAATCTGGAGCCGCTCAAACGGTTCCACTTCATAGTCCTGATCCGCGCCACCCAGAATAGTCTCCGGCAGCATAGGAGGTGCATCGGCTGCCATGTTGTAGGCGGCTGAAGATGACCCGATACCCAGCATCGCCAAGAATGCGATACCTGCCAGACGCCCAGAAATACCGGCAGCTTGAAAAAGCATGTCAAAAACTCACGATGCAAAATCTGAGGATCGACTATCGAGGTAAATGGGGGAAAATCAAGATGTGAAAGACCCGAAAAGCCCCCTACTAAGGCCTCGACGAGATCATGCGGCTCCTGTAACGCTGAGACTTGGAATTTTAAGGCACGTTGGAAATCGGCGGGACGAGAATGAGGATTTCAAATGAGAGGCATAGCCACCTCACAGGCTCTAGAGCCCCCGAAATTCACGATTCGACTTGGCTGGGGATAGCTCGTGTCCATGGCTAAGCCCATATTGTTTTCAGTCCCCGCCGCTCCCGCAATCCGTTTGTGCTTGGGCGTGACGGGCCATCGTGAAGCTAACCCCGCCTTCTCGGTCAACCGGGCCGAGATCGAAGAGGCCTTGAGCCAAGTATTCGATATGTTTGATATGGCGGTTGCCCAAGAGCGCCTAACCCAGCCGCACAAGACAGTCGCGCCAACTCGCATGCACTCCCTCTTGGTCGATGGGCTCGATCAAATCGCTGCGCGCCAAGCCAAGAACCGGGATTGGGAATTGGTCGCGCCTTTGCCTTTTGGGCGCAAGCTGAATACCGCGATTAATGCCCATCCGGCAAATGCCGATGAAGCCCACTTTTTGTTAACGGGGACTGGAACCTGCTCACCCCCAACCAAAGCACGGGCGGCTGTGATTGATGAGTTAGTTGATTCCGCTCGTCTGTTTGAGCTCGCAGACCGGGATGCGCTGATAGAGCGCCTCTATCTTGCCAAGCTGACCGCCCCAAAAGATGTCAATGCTGCCCAGGCCTATTCCTTTGCAGCTTCTGAACGTGTCGCCTTGGCTGCCCAAGTCATGATCGAGCAATCAGATCTCGTGGTCGGTGTTTGGGACGGGGCGAGTACTAGCTTTGTCGGTGGTACCGGCCATACCATCGCGCTCGCCCTGTCGATGGGCACACCGGTGCTTTGGATTGATGCGCGCAACCCTCGAAGCTGGCGCATTTTGAGTGTGCCGGAGCATTTGGCCGTTCTGCCTCATCTGGCGGGGGAACCAACGCAACCTCTTGCTGATTTGCGCACACTGGTTGAATCGGTTCTGCGCCCCACACCCGGCAAAGCCAAGGCCCAGAAGGTTGACCATGAGGAGGGATTAAAGGCGCTCGATACCGAAAAGTGGCGACCAAAGAGTCAGTTTTGGTGGCATGGTTATCGTCGGGTGGAGGCGCTTTTTGGTTCAGAGGGCATGGCTGATCGTTTCCGAAACCTCGGCGTCACCTATGAAAGTCCAGAGGCGATTCTGACAGGTAGTGGGCAAGTGCAGATTGAGGCTGCCCGCAACTTGTTGAAGCAAGATCCGGGGTTTGTGGAGAAGATTTCTGCAGACATCCACAAACGCCTCGCTTGGGCGGATGGCATCTCGTCGCATTTATCTGACGCCTATCGCGGCGGCATGATCCTCAACTTCTTGTTCGGCGCCTTTGCTGTGGTTGGCGGCATAGCTTATTTGCCGATTGCCTCGAGTGAGCAGAAGTGGATTTTCGCCGGGTTTGAACTTGTCTTGCTCGCCGGAATTCTGGCCATCACTTGGATTGGACAGAAGCGCCGTTGGCACCGTCGTTGGTTTGAGACACGGCGCGTAGCTGAGTATTTGCGACACGCGACGATCTTGCTGACACTCGGTGTGGCGCGCCCGGCTGGACGTTGGCCACGGGGCACACAGACGTCTTGGCCCGAATGGTATGTCCGCCATGGTTTGCGAGATGTGGGCCTTCCGCGCGTGACGATCACGTCATCCTACTTGCGCACGGCGCTTTCTGATCTCGTCCTTCGCCACGTCGCCGCACAAAGCGCCTATCATCGGCAAAAGGCCAAGCGCCTGCATAAGACACATCATCGCTTAGACCAATTGTCCGAAACGCTATTTACCCTCGCGGTCGTCTCGGTGTCACTCTATCTTGGGCTCAAGCTCGCAGGGACAACGCATTTGATCTCTAAAGAAGTGGCGAGCCATTTTTCAAAGCTCTTTACCTTTCTAGGAGTCTTTCTGCCAACTTTTGGCGGTGCGATCGCATCAATCCGCTATTTCGGTGATTTTGAGCGCTTCTCGGCAATCTCCGAAGTCACCGCGGAAAAGCTTGATGTGATTGCCGAGCGAGGCGCGATTTTGCTTGCGGGCCCCGATCAACTGATCTCCTATGCGAACGTAGCGGAATTAGTGCATGCTACTGATGACGTGGTTGTGAGCGAGATTGAAAATTGGCAGTCGGTCTTTGGCGGCAAGAATATCACAGTACCAGTTTAATTGCTTGTTGGTTGTGACTGATTTCAAGTGCATTATTTTTTATTGCAGGCAGAATTTTGAATACATATCAATGCTTGATATGCACTCTATTTGATTGGGTCTTATCGACCAATTTTACCTGATTTTTATCATTTAGCCCTAAACGTTATACCTGAGGAGAAAAGCAACTCGCTTAGTAGATGCCATCTCTCACGCGCATGTCAGAAGGAAAAGTCCGTTGAAAAAGTTTCTGCAAAAGTTTCGTAAGGGCGAATCTGGTGCGACGGCCATTGAATATGGTCTGATCGCAGCGTTGATCGCTGTTGTGCTCATCACCTCCTTGGGTCGCCTTGGGAACAATATGAGCAACCGTTTCAATACGGTTGGAACGTCGATCGGTAGCCGTTAAATCCGGCTCGAGCATTCAGCGATCAAAAAAAACGGGGCCAAGTGGCCCCGTTTTCGTTTGCGTTGATGATAATTGGCCAGCAAGGCTTTAGAACTCATACTCCAAGCTAAGCGTAAATGCCCGGCCGCGCGGGTCTGCAACGCGTGGATCCCACGAGCTCCCGCTACCCAAGTCTGAATCGTAATTCAGGGTGAATGGTGGATCTTCATTCAGCAGGTTCTTGATCCCGCCAGTGATCACCATGTTCTTGATCCCGCGGTAGGTGACCGTGGTGTTATAAGTGGTGTAGCTCTTGACCCGCTGCTGGTAATTCGCGGGGACAACCACGCCCGATGCGATGCCCAGATAATTGGCATTATCCAGATAGCTTGGGCGATAGGATTGCGACAGAGTTGCGGCCCAATCACCACGACTTAGCGTCACAAAGGCATTGTGCCGCCAAGACAAGGTCAAGTCTTGGAAGCGGGTCCACGTATCAACTTCATTTGCGCCATAAGCCGCCGATGGTAACAACTTGGATTGACGGTTGATGATGTGAGTACCATCGAGCGCCGCACTCCATTTCGTACCCATGATCTCGCCGCTGTTCCGAAGGCTGATTTCCATGCCCTCCATCAAGCTCCCACCGGCATTCAAGATCCGGCGGTCGATGGTGATGATGCGGCCCGAGACGGGATCACGGACGAACTTGCTTTCGAAGTCGGTATAGTTCTGTTGCAACTGGGTGCGGGTTAGAGAGGCGATCGTGCCAGTCCGTTCAATCCGCCACCAGTCAATCGTGGCCGAGGCATTTTTCGCAAACTTCAAGACGAAGCCCAACGATAGGTTCTCTGCCTCTTCAGGGCCGAGGCCAAGGTTCCCGCCCGTTAATTCGCGCACAGGGCCAAGGTCGAGAATATTGCCGCAGCCGGGCAAGGTTGAGACGACCAAGGTTGCGCAGGTCTTTGGATCGACCACAGCCGAGCCCAAAGCCAAGTCAACCGCTGTAACGCCGTTGTAGATTTGGTTGAACGATGGCACGCGGAAGCCCGTGCTATAGGAACCGCGGAATGTCAGCATGTCCAATGGCGAATATCTGAACGAGTATTTTGGATTGGTCGTACGGCCAAACCCGTCATATTCGTCGACGCGACCAGCAATGGTGAATTCCAAATTGTCCAAAACGGGGAAGACCATTTCGGCAAAGACGGCTTTCACATCACGGCTGACATTGCTCAACGCATTGGCATCATCAAAGGGCGCGCCCAAGATGTTGGCCCGCTCTGCAGCAACCCGGCGGTCACCATTGAATGCATATTCCTCAGTCCGGAAATCGACGCCAATCGCCGCATAAGCCTTGCCGCCTGGCAACTCAAACAGAGGACCGGACATTGAGCCATCAAATTGGGTGACGGTGAACTTGCCACCAAACAAGGTGACACCGCGCGCCGAAGCCGTTTCAAGTGCAGTCAAAGCGGCGGCCGTTTGTTGTTGGCCGGGCAACAAGAAGGGATTGAGGACGCCAGAGTTAAAGACGTTCACGATGCCGTTGTTCTTTTGGACACCATTCACCGAGAACGCATTGCGGTAATAATAGCCGCTGCCCAAGGTCGATTCCGCTTCACTGGTGGCTTGGGACGCGCCCACGCGATAGTTCCAATCGCCGAAGGGCAATGGACCATCAGCACCTACAAAGTAGCGACTGGTTTTGGTGTTGGTGCTGACTTCGCGACGTCCGCACTCAATACAACGCCAGCGCATGGCGATTGGCAGGTTCAGCGCCCGACGAGCAGCCAGTGCCGTATCGGTTGGGAAAGCCGCAACCAAAGCATTGGCAATCCGGTCATAAACCGCGTCATTGACACCTGGAATGCGGAAATAAGCGAAGTTCAAAGAGGTTGAGTCAGGGCCGCCAATGGCTGTCGCATTGGGGGTCAACTGAATATGGGAAAAGCGGTTGTCGGCGGTCGCATCAGAAGCGGTGAATTCGCCAACGATCTCATGCTTGCCGACGCGATAAACAGCGCGCACGAGGCCGTTCAAGGTTTCTTGCTGCTGCTGGATACTAGCTTGTTCGCCTGAGTCCCACGAACAGGCTAAGCTGGCTGTGACGGAGTTCGTAGGCGAGAACCAGATTTGCTCGGCATAATCGTCCATATCTTTGATGGCAGAGCAACCAAGGCCGCCTGGCAAGGCCAAGGGGTTGACCCCGTTGGTGTAGCGAAGCGTCGTGGAGCCAGGAACCAGTGGCGCTGTCGCAGTCGTTCCCCACAACGTGCCATTCGGTGTGAAGGGTGAGGTGGCTGACGTTGTCAGCGGGAAGATGGTCCCGAACGGTGTGCCACGCGTATCGGGCGATAGACCACGATTGATCTGGAAGGTGTCGATAAAATCACGCTCGCTCGCCAGCAGTTCATCGTTCTTACGATAGCTTACCGTGGCCATGATGTTGAAGTTCTGGGTCGAAATATCGCCATAGCCGCCCATCAGGGAGGCTTGATAGATATTGCCGCCGCCCTCTTCGGTCACGTCCGTGAAGACACGGGCGTTCAGGCCTTGATAGTCTGTTCGGGTGATAAAGTTCATCACGCCGCCGATTGCATCTGTACCATAGATGGCCGACGCGCCGTCTTTCAGCACATCAACGCGCTGCATGGCGGCAATTGGCAATTGGTTGATATCAACCGCGCCACCATTGATCCCGTGGGCCGCAACGCGGCGGCCGTTCAGCAAGATCAAAGTCCCGGCAGAGCCTTGACCACGCAAGTTGGCGAAAGACCCACCCCGTGCACCGCGGTTTTCCGTGACGTCCGCGTTAGACGCGAGGTTGTCGATCCCCGCGACGTTCGCCGTCAAATAGGCGACCAATTGCTCTGGGCTGGAAATGCCTTCGCGTTTCAGGTCTTCTCGGCTGACGATTTGCAGCGGCAGTGCGCTGTTCTCAACCTGACGACGAATGCTGGACCCCGTAACGATAATTGTTTCGACTGGTTTGGCTTCCGGTGCCGGCGTAGTTGCCGCAGTCTGTGCGAAAGCGGGCCCTGCCAAGCAGGTAATCAAACCTACCTGTGCCCAATTGCGAAGTTTCATGGCGTATTCTCCTAAAGCTCAACGCGAAAACATCAAAACGTAAGGGAATCGCGGCCATGACTGGTGTGCCAATAGCGCCGATGCCCCCATCAGAAATGATATACTAATCTCGTGTTGCGCAGCCGCGCAAGCGCTTGGGGGACCGCGACGGAGCTATTCCGGTGCGCAATCGGCCAATCTTCAGTGATGTGGTGCTAAGCGATGCAAAATTCTTAAGCATGAGTGCTAAAATGACACACATCTCGCGCCTCAATTCTGGGCACCTATCCAGTTAAAGTCCTTGGGCCTTCTAGATCGACGCGCCGATAAAATGCCCGATCCCTGCGGTCAGAGCCATGGCTAAGGCTCCCCAGAACGTCACGCGTAGAACTGCTGGTAAAGGCTTTGCCCCGCCGGTTGTGGCCCCAAGTCCGCCCAGCAGCCCTAGGAACACCAGCGCACCAATTGATACGGTTGGAATGATCATTGACGATGGAACCAGAATGACGGTCGCCAAAGGCAGGGCAGCCCCGACGCTGAAGGTGGCAGCTGAGGTCAAGGCAGCCTGAATCGGCTTGGCTGTGGTGTGTTCGCTAATGCCCAATTCATCGCGTGTATGAGCGGCCAAAGCATCATGGGCTGTCATTTGGACGGCGACTTGTTGGGCAAGCTCTTTTTCCAGGCCGCGGGCCACATAAATCGCGGTCAGTTCTGCAAGTTCATGGTCGGGCGTATCAATCAGCTCCTGCCGCTCTTTAGAGATATCGGCGGCTTCGCTATCGGCTTGCGAGCTGACAGAGACATATTCGCCCGCCGCCATGGACATGGCACCCGCCACCAACCCTGCAGCGCCGGTCAGGAGGATCGAGTCCCGCGTTGCGGCAGCCGCTGCTACACCTACGATCAAGCTGGCGGTGGAGACAATGCCGTCATTTGCCCCCAGAACTGCCGCCCGCAGCCAGCCTATACGCGCAATAGCGTGGCGCTCGGTATGTCCATGGTAACGTGCCATTGGGCTCTCATCCTCGATCAAGAAATTGTGAATGGTCTGTTTGCGCTAATTTTTAGGTGCCGTCGAGCAATCGCCACCGTGAGAGGCGCGACAAAAAGTCCCAAGGAAGGCGCAAAAATTCTTCGGGGTTCATTCTCAACGCAAAGCCGCCTAAATCGATGCTGCAAAACAATAAGGGCGGCACAGCATGATACCCATTCATTTAGACCCGGCGCAGACTCGGATCGGCTTGGTTGGGCGGGGCACACTGACCGTTCGTCGATTGGCTTGGTTCCAAGGCTTAGGTACGACGCCCCTGATCTATTCGGATCGGCCTGAGCCAGAGCTTGTCGCGGCAGCCGGTGCAGACCTAATCGCGCGGCTGCCCAATGCCGATGATTTGGCTGCCTTGCAACTCATGTGGGTAGCGGACCTAGAGCCCGCTGAGGCAGAGCTGCTCGGCGCTGCCGCTCGCGCTGCGAAAGTCCTCCTCAATACCGAAGATGTGCTGCCGTTATGCGACTTCCATACCCCGGCAATCGTCCGTCGAGGGCGGTTGGTATTGAGTGCCGGAACCGGTGGGGGCAGCCCCGCTGCGGCTTCTTATGTGCGCGAGCGCCTGACCGCAGCCTTTCCAGAGGCTTGGGCAGAGATGCTGGAAACCCTAACCGCCGAGCGACTGGAGCAAAAGAGAGCCGGGGCCAGCATGGCTGAGATGCGGCAAGCGGCCTTCGAAAAGCTGGTCGCTACTTTCGGGCCGCCGGATCCGTCCGCGTCTAATTAAGGCAGGACTTCAAAAGCTTCGACGATCCCGCCATTGGGGGACTGGACCCAAGCTGTTTTCACCCGCCCGTAAGGGGCAAGGCGGCTAGGCTGACCTATTGTGCTTACCTCAATGCCTTTCGCGCGCACCTTGCTAACCCAAGCGTCTAAATTGGCCACTGGCAGCCTTAAAGCCACAATTCCACGATTGGTGAAATTGGCACGTGGGGCATGATCCACGCCTTCGAGGCCGACAAAGCGCATCAATTCAACCCGGCCATCCTCACTCTGGCTCTCCCACAAAATCCCTGACCGACGAGGGATATGGGTGGAAAGATTGACGGGGAGGCCGAAATTGGTGGCCACCGGTATGGTGTCTTCATAATTGCCGATGAACCACGCGCCAAAGCCCAAGCCCTCTTGAAAAAAGGCTCGCTCGGCTTCGAAATCCTTGACCATGGTCATAACATTAAACACGCGGCTGATACCCTTAATGGTTTCCCAGCCCTCCAGCTTCGGTACCAAGCGCTCGTAGATTGACACATTGACGCCGTCTGGCCCGCGGATCACGACATTGCGCAATTGAACGCCGCCAAAGCTGAATTCTTGTGGGCTGTTATAGGCCGTCCATCCACGTGCAATGGCCTTATTGTAAACGTTGGTGGCATCACGTGAACGGGTCATCAGCGAAAACCAGCCGCCGGGGTCCCAAGCCTGTGCGGCTGGACGGATCGGCTCTGAAGCAATGCCTTTTAAGGTCACAAGGCGAATCCAGCCTTTGGAGTCGCCCTCATTCATCAAAAGAACCTCCGTGCCTGTAACAGTGGGCGCGAGATTCCAGGATTTGAGGATGGTGGGGTCGATGCGGCCGCGTGAGGCCACTTTCCAACCGGCATCCTCAGTAAAAAACGCCACCCACGGCGCTGGGTCGGCCACATGGACCACCGCTTCTTGCCAGCCCTTGCCGATTTCAGGCTGAACTGGCTTGGCCGTGACGGAAACTGGGGCAACCCAAAAGGTTACAAACGACAAGAGAGCAAAGAGGATCGTACGCATGCCACCACTCTAGCGAGGCTTTTTGTGAAGTCGAGGGTGGATTTTGCTGTGATTGGTGCGCAGATTAGAGCGGCCGATTGATCAATAAAGTCGCCCGCGCCAGTGCGACGAAGTGCGACACCCCTTTCGGGGCGGCGAGATAGACGTCCTCCCACTCCGGATGGAACTTGTTTTTGAAGCGCCGTACACCTTGAAAATTATACAGTTTCTCGCCGTGCTCATACATTAGCTTGGCCAAATTGGTGACAAAAGGCGAACTGCTGCAGGGCTCCACCCCCGCCAGTGGCGAGGTATTCAAGTCAAACGCTTGATAGCCCTGCGCTTTGGCCCACAAGAACAGCTCAGCGAACAGATAGTCCATCACGCCGTTCGGCGCATCTTCGCCATAACGCATCAGATCAACGCCGATACGTGACTTGTCAGCGGAAGGCCATAGGCAGGCAAAAGCAGCGATGTGGCCATCGGCGGCCCGAACGGTCGCGAGGGGCAGACGGTCGATATAATGCACATCAAACCGACCGAGCCCAAAGCCTTTTTCGCCGCCAGCTTGGTGCACCAGCCATTGGTCAGAGATGGTCTGCAAGCGGGCCAGATTGGCGCGTACGGCACCAGGCCCTTCAATGCGAACGCTAAACTGGTTTTTGACATGGCGATTGCGATGGGTGCGAATGACTTGGCGCTGTTTGCCATCAAGAGAAAATGTCGTGAGGTCCAAAATGGCGCGTTCGCCCGTCTTGACCTTTTGTAAGTCCAACGCTTCAGCGATACCTTCAAAGCTGGGCCCAACGCCATAAAATGCAGGCTTTGCGCCGAGTTTGCGGGCTATGGTGATAAAGCGCTGTGCGAGGCCAATTGCTTCCTCAGCTTGCCCTACCGGTGCACCGAAGGCCAGCCACGTGCGCCCCTTGGGCGCATAGCTCAAAAAGCTGCGACCCGAGGGCGAAAACAATAGGCGCTTGTCACCAAGAAGCGCAGCATTGGATTGGGGATCACAATAAGTTGCGCGTGACAGGATCAGATCGGCACGCGCTAAATCGCCTTCATGCACCTCCAACTTTGGTTTGTTCAAACCAAATCGGCGGGGAAGCAATCTTGGAGTGGCAAGTTCAGCTGTCATACTCATCCTAGTAGGTGTCGCAGAATGTGATTAATCAAAGACTGACACGAAACCCGAAAGACGCATCTGGCGTAAAAGATCCTGAGACCTATATCTAGGAAAGCTCTGGAGCGACTTACTATGCTATTTTCCAAACAGAAGAAATTACAAATCCCAGCGGCTCACGAAGCTTTGAAGGGACGGTCCACGCCGATAGATGTGCCTGCACGTCACTTTGTCAATGGTCGCCCCCTGAAAGGGCCGTGGCCCGAGAACCTCAAGACCATTACTCTTGGACTGGGTTGTTTCTGGGGGGCGGAGCGTAAGTTCTGGCAAACCCCCGGCGTTTACTCATCCGCAGTCGGCTATAGTGCTGGTCTAACACCTAATCCTACTTATGAAGAAGTCTGCACGGGCATGACGGGTCACAATGAAGTGGTCCTAGTGGTTTATGATCCCGGCGAGATCGCATTGGAAGGCTTGTTGAAGGTCTTCTTCGAGAATCACGATCCAACGCAGGGCATGCGGCAAGGTGGCGATATTGGCACCCAATATCGTTCTGGCATTTATGTGAACAATACGCAGGAGTTGCAGGTTGCCGAAGCTGTGCGCGCCCAGTATGCAACCGCCTTGGCGAAGTCGGGCTATGGGCCGATTACCACCGAAGTGATGCTGGCACCGGAATTCTATTATGCTGAGGACTATCACCAACAATATCTGGCCAAAAATCCTGGCGGCTATTGCGGCATTGGTGGAACCGGTGTGGCTTGCTCCATCGGCACAGGTGTTGAAGTCTAAGAGGAAAACAGCGCCGTGACCGATACAGACGTAATTGTAGTCGGTGCCGGCGTGGTTGGCCTTGCAGTCGGCCGTGCTTTGGCTAGCCGGGGTCAAAGCGTTATTGTGTTAGAGAAGAATAGCCGCTTCGGTGAAGAAACCTCCTCGCGCAATTCCGAAGTCATTCATGCAGGCATGTACTACCCGACTGGATCGCTAAAGGCGCGACTATGTGTTGCCGGCAAGCATGCCATGTATGCCTTTTGCGCGGAGCGGGGGATATCCGCACGCGCGCTCGGCAAGCTAATCGTTGCGCCTTCAGCTTCCGATGTTGCCGCCTTGCAGGTTATCCATGATCGCGGCTATGCCAATGATATCCCAGACTTGGAGATTATCGGCCCAGACCGGATCAAACAGATGGAGCCCGAGATTGTGGCGCAAGCAGCCATCTGGTCGCCCTCCAGCGGTATTGTCGATAGCCATTCCTACATGCTGGCGCTTTTGGGCGTGATTGAAGATCATGGCGGTGCGCTAGCGCGCAATGCACCTTTCTTAGGTGCCACTCCAATTGCAGGTGGTTTTGAAGTCCGCGTTGGCGGCGAAGAGCCGATGACGCTGACCACGCGCCAGCTCATTTTGTCGGCAGGCCTTTGGTCCACACAAGCCGGCCGAGCGGTTGAGGGCCTTGATCCCGCCTTGGTACCCGAAACCAAGTTCGCGAAGGGCAATTACTTCACCTATGGCGGCAAGGCCCCCTTCACGCATTTGATCTATCCGATGCCTTCTGCCGGTGGGCTTGGCATTCACGTAACGCCGGATATGAGTGGCCATGCCCGCTTCGGCCCGGATGTTCAGCCGGTCGACACCTTGGACTATCGTGTGGATGAAAGCCGGAAGGCGATGTTCGCGGCATCGATCCGCGCCTATTGGCCTGGTTTAGACGAAAGTCTGATGCAAGCCGACTATACGGGCATCCGGCCTAAAGTCGGCAATGCGCTGACCCAGTTTGAGGATTTCCGCATCCTCGACCAGTCCAGCCACGGCTTGGAAGGTTTGGTTTGCTTGTTTGGGATCGACTCCCCCGGCCTAACCTCTTCCTTCGCGATTGGTGAAGAGGTCGCCAGTCGTTTGGCTTAGAGCGAGCAAAGTGGGAGAGCTGGCTTTGCCCTCCCGCTTGATCGTTTGGATTAAAGGCCGAGGGCTTCTTTCACGGCTTGGTGCATGATTTGACCGCCGCGAACATTGAGGCCCAAAGCAAAACCTGGATCTTCCGCCAAAGCTTGGTCGACGCCCTTATTGGCCAGTGCCAGCATATAGGGAGCTGTCACGCCATTGAGGGCATAGGTCGAGGTCAAAGGTGCAGCACCTGGCATGTTGGCCACGCAATAATGCACCACGCCATCGACAACATAGGTCGGTTCAGCATGTGTCGTGGCGTGCGATGTCTCAAAGCAACCGCCTTGGTCAATCGAAATATCGACCAGGACAGAGCCGTCCTTCATACGCGACAGCATGTCTTTGGTCACAAGCTTTGGTGCCGAAGCGCCGGGGATCAACACTGCGCCAATCACCAGATCGGCTTCGATACAGGCTTCTTCAACGGCATCCGGGGTCGACATCAGGGTCGTGACCATGCCGCCAAATTGGCGGTCAATCGCAACCAGTGCGGCCTTCGAGCGGTCAAAAACCGTAACATCGGCGCGCATACCATGAGCGATCTCGCACGCGTTGAGGCCAGCGACGCCGCCGCCTAGAATGACGACTTTGGCAGGTGCAACGCCTGGCACGCCGCCCATTAACTTGCCTAGGCCACCTTGAGGCTTGAGAAGGCAATGTGCGCCAACCTGGGTCGCCATCCGGCCCGCCACTTCTGACATTGGGGCCAGAAGCGGAAGTCCACCATCGCGGCCCACAACGGTTTCATAGGCAATCGCAGTGCAACCAGACGCCATCAGCGCCTTGGCTTGTTCTGGATCTGGGGCCAAGTGGAGGTAGGTAAACAGGATATGGTGCGGTTTCAGGCGCGCGCATTCGATCGGCTGAGGCTCTTTCACCTTCACAATCATGGTCGCGGCTTCAAACACGGCATCCGCGTCTGGCAGAATTTTGGCGCCCACTTTTTCATAGGCTTCATTGGAAACGCCAATGCCAGCGCCAGCATTGGACTCAACGAACACCTCATGACCAGCGGCAACCAGCTGTGCGACGGTGCCCGGCGTTGCGCCGACGCGGTTTTCTTGAGGCTTAATTTCCTTAGGCACGCCAATTTTCATGTCTGTCTCCTCCGATGGGTGATCGTAACACGCTTTGAGTGGCGGTTCCGCGCAAACTTGCCCTAGCCGTTCAGATTTAGTAGTGGAAAGCTCGATAAAAAGGATGTTTTGCAATGGAATCCGCTACGCTTGATGATAAGGACCGCGCTTTGCTTCGCTTGCTTCAACGTGATGGCCGCGCAAGCATCGCTACTTTGGCCGATAAAATCGCTCTGTCGGAAAGCGCCTGCCGTCGGCGCCTCGATGTCTTGGAGAAGTCCGGTGTGCTGGAGGGCTATCGGGCGGAGCTGAATGCGGCGCGATTGGGCTTTAGTTTGACGGTGTTTGTCTCCATCGCTTTGGGTGCGCAAACCGACCGCGATCTGGCAGCGTTTGAAAGTGCAGTGCGGGCGGCACCCGAGGTGTTGGAATGTTGGTTGATGACCGGGGATTCGGATTACCTGCTCCGCGTCGCGGCCCGCGATGTGGCCGACCTTGAACGTATTCACCGTGAAGTACTGACACGGCTACCCAGTGTGGTTAGGGTCAATACGGCCATCGCGATGCGTGCAGTGTCGCCTTTACGAGGACTACCAATTCGATGAAGCCGATCACCCGATATCTCGCTTTGTTTGCCTTCGTAGCGCTTTCGGCCTGCGCGAGTGGTGCACCACTCTCGTCGGGCAAGCCCTTTGATTTGACGCCTCCAAAAAACGTGGTGGCTGATGGCATTTCTTATAGCCAGAGGGCATGGCCCGGCGCTGTGCCGATGCAGGTCGCGATCATAGAGATCGATTTGAAAACCTCTGGCCTCTCGTTTGCCGTTTCAGGTGGCAGCGCATCGGACACATCTGAATATCGCTCGAAGACGACATCGACCTATCTGCGGGAGTCCGGTGCAGTGGTCGCGATCAATGGCGGTTATTTTGGCCCTGTGGTTGCTACAGAAGGTGTGGGTCAAGACGCGCAAGGTTTTGCAAAGTCTAATGGCCGCGTGGTTTCGCCTGCCTCCTCGCCCGGAAAAGCTGGTGTTGCGAAGGCGGTCGTTTGTTTTGACCGCAAACAGGTACAGATTTTGGCTGCCTTGGCCTGCCCTGAGCGTTTTACCAACGGCTTGGCAGCTGGGCCGCTGTTGGTTCAGGCGGGCGCTCTCAAGGTTGATCCAAAGAATACAACCCGCCATCCCCGCTCGGCCCTTGGCATGAACGCGGCAGGTGACCGCCTATGGCTCGTAACCATTGACGGTCGCCAAACAGGCTATAGCGAAGGGGCTAGCTTTGCCGAAACGGCCTTGATTCTGCAGGCCTTAGGGGCGGCTGATGCGATCAATCTCGATGGTGGTGGGTCAACGGCGCTCGTATATCGAGATCCTGTTCGTGGTCCGCGTGTCCTGAATCGCCCCATTCAAGGGGGTATTCCGGGCACGGAGAGACCTGTCGCCACCCATATTGGCGTGTTCCTAAAATCTAGAACAAAGGGCTAAAGGGCCTTTTAGTGACCAGCCTTCAGACCGCGCTGGGTCACCAGATAGGTCGCGAATGTGCCCAACCAATGTCCGCCTTCATAATGTTCGCCCGTCACAGCGGGCAACGCAATGTCACGGTGGGCTTTCGCTGCCGCCAATAGGGCAAGCCTGCGTTTGTCATGCGCGGGCAGGCCAGCGGCCATGCCCTCCAGCATCCAAGCACGTGACAGGTTGAGGCCATCAGTATGGGCCAGTTTGCCATCGGTTCGATCCGTCACAATGCCAACAGGCAACCAGTCTGCGCTGGCGGTCTTGGGGATTGTGGGCAAAGCAATACTCAACCATTTGGCATAGGCCTGTGGTGCCAAAACGCGGCGCATCAGATCTGCTTCGCCCAAACAAGCCGAAACGAAATCCTCACCCCCGGGCTCAAACCGCAAGGGGCAGTCTCGGTCCTTGCCGAAGTAAGTCATGGCGCGCTCATCGATGAGCGCCAGAAAGGCCTTGTCTTGCGCCTCGACCGCCCAGTCGCGGGCAAGCCCTAATGCAAAAGCGGTTTGCGAGTGTTCCCCAACGCGCATGGGCGTTCGAAGCTTTGGCAACCAGTTTTTAAGTTGCCCGGCGGCGCGCTGCTCTAGCGGCGCAAAGTCAGCGGCCCATGCGGCAACGCTTGCGTCTTGCTTGGCCCATTGGCGCAACTCCGCGCCCAGTTGCAGCATCCACGCCAAGCCATAGGGGCGCTCAAAGCCAGCGCGGCCCGGCGCATTCATATAGGCAAGCTCAGCTTCCAAATTGGCCTTGGTCAGGCTTTTGGCTAAGGCTTGGCGGGCAGCAGGTGTATAAGATGCCTGCGGATACAGTCTTGCAAGCCGCGCCAGCAACCAATGTCCGTGTACCGAAGAATGGTGGTCGAAGCAGCCGTAAAAGGCTGGCGTCAACTGGCTGGGCGTCCGCGCATCTTCGGCGGAATTCAGCACATGGGCGATTTTGTTGGGATATTCAGTATGGATGCACGACAGAGCGAGGTTGGCGAACCGGCCTGTCGCATCTTCGAAGCTCGAGGCTTCGGCATTGGGTGAGGTCATGGTGGCAAAGCACACGGCGAAGATAGAAAAAAGAGAAACGCGCATCCGCTTTGTGTGCAATAGCCCGCGCAGAGTGGCAAGGCGTTATTTTTCGGGTGCACTCATGACGGGGAGGGTCTTTGCCACTTGGAAATTCTCTGCCCGCTCATCTGGGTGCAGCGGCACCATGCCTCTGCCGCGTAGATAACCGCGCAGCCCTGCCGCATGGTCGGACAAGAGCTCCATCGCGAACTCCTGCAGGCCCGGCACGACCCCAACATTGGCTTTTTTCACATAGAAATAGAGCGACCGGGAGGCGGCATATTTTCCGTCAATGATGGCTTCCGCAGATGGCTCTACCCCATTCAAGGGCGCTGCCTGTAAGCGGTCCATATTTTCTTCAAACGACGAGAAGCCGAAAACGCCAAATTGTTCGGGTGAGCGCGACAGAGCCTGAACGATCAAGCTGTCGTTTTCCCCGGAATCCTTCCAAGCGCCATCCTCGCGAAGGGTCAGCGCCTTTTTCTGGAATTCCTTGTCGTCTTTTTCCTTCAGCGCCTTCATTTCAGGCACTTCTTGGGCGCCCTTGGCCATAACGAGTTCAGCAAAGGCGTCGCGCGTGCCAGAAGTTGGCGGGGGACCCATCACGTCGATCTTGATGGCAGGCAAATTGGGATTGATTTCGTTCCACTTCGTATATGGATTAGGAACGAAGGCCTTTTTCGAAGGGTCGTAAATCTCTTTGGCTAAGGCCTGATAGACTTCTTGCTTGGTCAAAGTTACGGGCGTGGCTGACTTTGAGTTGGCAATGACAATTCCATCATAGCCAATCTTGATCTCGACGATCTCGGTAACGCCATTCTTCTGGCAGGTCTCAAACTCCCCCTTTTTGATCCGTCGCGAGGCGTTTGAGATATCGGGGAAGCCCGGGCCTAAGCCGCGACAAAAGATTGCAAAGCCACCGCCTGTGCCTGTTGATTCCACACGTGGTGTTTTGAAACGGCCGCGCGCCGAAAATTGCTCTGCAGCCGCCGCTGAAAATGGAAACAAAGTTGAAGAGCCCACCACAGCAACGCGGTCACGCCCGCCATTTTGATTGCAGCCTGACAAAACAAGTGTGCTTAACGCAAGAACAGTCAGGCTGAGGTGCTTGAAGCTCATATCAACAATCCAAAATAAGCGACCGCGCTAAAGGCGCGCTTTGAGGTTTCACGGTGCGTTAGTCTGCCGATATGACATCCACGCTTCAGTATTGTGACAAAATGACGACAAAGGCGCATTGCTGCGACTAGATCATCTTTTTCAGGGCATAGACAAAGTCCAAGGCTTCGCGTGGCGTTAGTTGATCGGGGTCTAAATCTAGTAGGGCTTGTTCCAGAGCAGTGGGTGTCGTTGAAATTTCTGGAGCAGGGCTTGTCGCCGCAAACAGCGGCAGGTCGTCCAGTGCGCCTGCACCCCCATTATTCTGGGTTTTCTCCAGTTTGTTCAAAACCGATTTCGCGCGCGCAACTGCACTGGGAGGCAGACCTGCGAGTTTGGCCACTTGTACGCCATAAGATCGGTCCGCAGCCCCATCGACCACTTCATGCAAAAAGACGAGATCGCCCTTCCATTCCTTGGCGCGCAGGCTGGCATTGCCGCAAGCCGGCAAACGCTCTGCTAAAGCGGTAAGTTCATGATAGTGCGTGGCAAATAGGGCGCGGCATTGATTGGAGTCGTGTAAGTGCTCTGCTACCGCCCAAGCAATTGCCAGTCCGTCATAGGTCGACGTGCCTCGCCCGATCTCATCGAGAATGACAAAAGCCCGAGGCCCAGCACGGTTCAAGATGGTCGCGGTCTCGACCATCTCCACCATAAAGGTCGACCGACCCTTTGATAAATCGTCAGATGCCCCAACGCGGGAGAAGATTCGGTCCACCAGCCCTAAGTGCAAGTATTCTGCTGGCACGAAACTGCCTGCTTGAGCCAGAATTGCCAATAGGGCGTTTTGCCGCAAATAGGTGGATTTACCGGCCATATTCGGCCCGGTGATCAAAGTTAGGCGTGGTGCAGCAGAGCCGCTGCCATCTAGCTGACAAGCGTTAGAGGTAAAGACTTCGCCTGATTTTCGAAGCGCTGCTTCGACAACCGGGTGACGACCGCCGCGCACCTCAAACCCTAGGCCGTCATCCAAAAGGGGTCGCGTCGCGTCCACCTCAACCGCCCATTCGGCAAGTCCAGCGGCCACGTCCAAAGTCGCGAGTGCATCGCCGACCGCACGTAGCGCAGCGCTCTGGCCAACCACTCCAGCTAAGGCCTCGCTCCAAAGCTCAAGCTCACGCGCGAGTGCCCGTTCTGAAGCCCGCGCAATTTGGCCATCCAGCTCCATTAAGCGCTGATTGGTGAAGCGGATCGCGCTGGCTGTGGTCTGTCGGTGAATGAAAAGCGCGTTGAGCGGTGGGCTCATCAAGGCTTCCGCCTGCTTAGGCGTGGCCTCGATAAAGAAACCCAAAACTGCATTGTTGCGGATTTTAAGTGGAAGGCCCGCTAGTTCGGAGACTTCCGCTTGGAGATTGGCCACCACTTGCCGGGCATTGGTCGAAAGCAGACGGATTTCATCCAACACGGGATCAAATCCGGTCGCGACAAAGCCGCCATCACGGGTGAGAAGGCCTGGCTCTGGAATGATCATCGCAATCAATCGATGTGCCAATGCGGCCAAGGCGGGTTGATGGATCAGGCTGAGGTGGCTTTGCACGGAGGCCAGCTCTGCGGGTAAGTCAAGCGGTAGGCGCGCGCTGATCTGGTCGCCTTCAATCAAAGCAATGGCTAAAGCCAGCAAATCGCGCGGCCCGCCGCGGCCCAATTCCAGACGCGAAAGCGCGCGGCTCACATCAGGGATTTGGCCCAAGGTGTCGCGCACTTCGCGCCGCTGCTCGCCGGCGCCTTTCAGATGCTCAATGGCGTTGAGGCGATCCTTGATGACAGCAAGATCCAGCAAGGGTCGGCCAATCCGTTCGGCTAGCATTCGCCCGCCTGCTGCGGTGCGGGTGCGATCTATTGCGGCGAGCAGGGAACCTTCCCGACCACCCCGCTGCGAGCGTTCAAGCTCCAAACTCACCCGCGTCGTGGCATCAATTGCCATAAAGCCCGAGGTTTCAACCCGTTTGGGTGGCATCAGACTCGGGGCGAGGCCTGCTTGGGTCAGGCTGATATAGTCATAGACTAGCCCCAAGGCCGTCAGTTCTGCTTTTCCGAAGCTGCCAAACCCGTCCAGCGTCTGCACACCAAAGCCAAGCTCTAAGGTGCGCGCTGCAGACTTTGCATCCGCTGTTTTGCCAGGACGCGGCGTGACAGAGCCCGAGACAGCGGCAATAGCCTTGGTGCCTGCTTTATCAAAATCGCTATCAACAATTACCAATTCGCCAATCGACAAAGCGGAAGCTTCGTCGATCAGGCGCTGAATCGGTGCTTCCATCACAGCAAATTCACCCGTGGAAACATCTGCCCAAGCCAAGGCTGCTTCCAGCCCCCCTGCAGCGAAGGCCAGAGCGGCCAACCGATTGGCATGACGCGGGTCTAGCAGGGCGTCTTCGGTGATGGTGCCTGGCGTGATAATGCGGACGACATCCCGGCGCACGACGGATTTAGAGCCGCGCTTACGCGCCTCAGCGGCATCTTCGGTTTGGTCGCAAATCGCAATTTTGAAGCCTTTTTTGACCAATTTCGCAATGTAGGCGTCCGCAGCATGGGCTGGAACACCTGCCATCGCGATGTCTTCCCCTTGATGCTGGCCCCGTTTAGTCAGCGCAATATCAAGGGCACCGGCGGCTGTTTTGGCGTCTTCAAAGAAGAGCTCATAGAAATCACCCATGCGGAAGAAGAGCAAAGCATCGCGATGCTGTTCCTTGGCGGCCAGATATTGCGCCATTACGGGTGTGGTGCCTGGGGCTGTCATTAGACGGGTTTAGCTGCGGATTCTTCTGCTGGCAAAGTGTCAAACGCGGTTTTAAAAGTAGACATGCGTTGATCGAACGCTCTGCCCGGTCTAGCAAGGGTGAAATAGAACAGCGTAGGACGAAAAATATCTGATGAGCAGCGAGCGCAAGACTTTCACAGACCAAGAAGCCCTCGATTTTCACAGCCTGCCTACACCGGGGAAGATATCGGTTGTTGCCTCTAAACCGATGGCGACTCAGCGGGATTTGTCGCTTGCTTATTCTCCAGGCGTTGCGGTTCCTGTTCTTGCTATCTCAAAAGACCCGGACACCGCCTACGATTATACGTCCAAAGGTAATTTGGTCGCAGTGATTTCAAATGGTACGGCCATTTTGGGCCTCGGCAATTTGGGTGCATTGGCCTCCAAGCCTGTGATGGAAGGTAAGTCAGTCCTTTTCAAGCGCTTTGCAGACATCGATTCAATCGACATAGAATTGGATTCGATGGATTCCGAAGAGATCATCAGTACCGTTCGCAACATCTCCTGCACCTTTGGCGGTATCAATCTCGAAGATATTAAAAGCCCAGAATGCTTTATTATTGAAAGCCGACTGAAAGAATTGTGCGACATTCCGGTTTTCCATGATGATCAACATGGAACCGCCATCATCGCTGCAGCGGGCCTGATCAATGCCTGCGAAATCACCGGTCGTGATTTCAAAGATCTCAAAGTTGTCGTGTCCGGTGCCGGTGCGGCTGGCTTATCGTGTATTTCGTTGATCAAGACTTTGGGTGTCCCGCACCAGAATGTTATCGTCTGTGACCGCGACGGTGTGGTCTATCGTGGTCGTGAAAAGGGCATGGACCAATTCAAGTCCGCCCATGCGGTCGACACCCCGCTTCGGACGTTGGAAGAAGCGATGAAGGGTGCGGATTGCTTCTTGGGTCTTTCGGCCAAGGGTGCGGTAAGCCAAGCTATGGTCGCCAGTATGGCTCCAAACCCCATCATCTTCGCAATGGCCAATCCGGACCCGGAAATTCGCCCAGAAGAAATTTTGGAAGTGCGGACCGATGCGATTATCGCCACCGGCCGCTCGGACTATGCCAACCAAGTCAACAATGTTCTCGGCTTCCCCTATATTTTCCGAGGGGCGTTGGACGTTCGCGCGCGGACGATTAACGAGGAAATGAAGCTTGCCGCCGCGCGAGCCTTGGCAGAACTTGCGCGCGAAGACGTGCCCGACGAAGTGATGGCGGCCTATCACGGCCGCCAATTGAAGTTTGGCCCCGGCTATATCATTCCAACACCATTCGACCCGCGTTTGATTGCCGCCATTCCGCCAGCCGTGGCGCAAGCCGCTATGGATACGGGTGTAGCCCGTAAGCCAATTGATGACATGGGTGCTTATCGGGATCGATTGGCCCAACGGCTCGACCCAACTGCCTCTCTTCTCCAAAGCTTGCAGGAATCGGTACGCGCCAATCCGAAAACCATTGTGTTTGCGGAAGGTGAAGATCCGGCGGTTATCCGCGCCGCTTATCAATTTGAGCAGTTGGAAATGGGTAAGGCCATTCTGATTGGTCGCGAAGAGCAGGTTCGCCGCAACAAGTCGTTGGTAGGTGTGCCCGAGGATTCGGGCCTGCAGATTTTCAATGCGCGTCTATCTGACCGAAATGTCGATTATACGGACTATCTCTATCGCCGCTTGCAACGTCGCGGTTACTTGCTGCGCGACTGCCAGCGCATGATTAATCAGGATCGCAACGTGTTTGCCGCGACAATGGTGGCCATGGGCGATGCTGATGGCATGGTGACCGGTACAACCCGCACCACAGATCAAGCATTGAATGAAGTGATGTTGGCGATTGACGCGGCGGCTAAGAGCAAGCCGATCGGCCTTTCCGTCCTGATTTCCAAAGGCCGGACCATTTTTGTCGCCGACACCAATGTTACTGAAATGCCGAATGCTGAGGATCTGGCCCGCATCGCCATTCAGGCAGCAGGCGCTGCCAAGCGTCTCGGTTTTGTACCCCGAGTTGCCTTTGTGGCTTACTCTACCTTTGGTCGTCCTATGGGCGAACGATCAGAGAAGTGCCGTGAAGCGACAGCGATCCTCGACCGTATGGAAGAGATTGATTTTGAATATGAAGGCGAAATGTCAGTTGGGGTTGCCCTCAGCGCAGATTCGCACAGGCTTTACCCATTCTCGCGATTGTCTGGACCAGCCAATGTGTTGGTGATGCCTGCCATCCACTCTGCACGCATTTCAACGGATCTTGTCGAGTTTTTGGGTGGGGCAACCGTATTGGGGCCGATGATGGTCGGCTTGCGTCATCCGGTTCAGATATGTTCGCTCTCCGCCCCAGTTTCCGAGATCGTGACTTTGGCCACCTTGGCCGCCTATGACGTCAATGCCGGAAGCCCAAACAAGCGGTAAAGCGTCAAATTACCAAGGCTGAGAATAGGATTGGCGGGGCGCAAGCCCCGTCTCAAACTCGCTCAAAATATCGCGGAATTCTTCCGAAGTCGGCAAGTTTGCGGCTCCGCCATTGAAGCGATAGCTCCAGAATGAAGAGATATGCGAAATCATGCCCATCGAATGGCCGAGGTCTAGGAAGAAAATAGGGGCCTCTAACAAAAACCTGCGGAAGGCTGCCGTATTGCCACGATGCACAAGATCGGCGAACGCATCGTCATAGAGCGCCAGAACTTGGCTGCAACTGCGGGCGGCTTCTCTAATCCGTTTGCGAATGGATGTTTTGAGCACACGGATTTCCTCGCGTGTTGCGACATCATTGCGGCCTGACGGCTTGATCTGATCCATCTCCTGCGTCACGCGGATCAGGCTTTGGATCATTTCCGAGAATTGCCATTTGTAGTAGATAAAGCCCTTCCAACTGAAGATGCCTTGGGTGAACTGATCGCCGTGCAAGCCCAACGTCTCTCGCAATGGGTCGAGGCGCGCATCGGCATTTGCAGACAACAGCGCGTCGGCCAGCTTGCCAACCATGCCAGCGCTGCCGCTACCGCTCGTGGTTCGAAAAGCCATACGGATGAGTGGGGCCATCTCAGCGCTGGTAAAGCTTTGCATCCGACTGGTGTCTGCGGGCGATATCGAGAAGTAGCATTCCGCAGGTTGGTGATGGTTCCGACGCAATTGTTCCCGCACCAAGAACGGGTCCAGAGAAGGCAAATCGTTCAACATGCCTAAGACCAAAAAGTCTCTCTCAAGTTCCAGTTCACGGTAGCCAACAAGATCGCAAATCGCTTGCCGGAAACCTTTTTGGTTCACAAAAATAGACCGCCCGCCTAATTCTAGATCGTCAAAATCAAGTGGAAAGATTATCTTGGTGGCGACGGCGGTGGAATTTGGGATAAGATAGGCCTCATCTCGCCGCAGCCGGTGCTTGACTAGGATTGAACGGTTTAACAGGTCATCCGTAAAAAGCGGCGCCTTTTTGCGCATTGGATCGTCAGGGTACCGTTTCGCGACCATATTCAGATTGAGCACCCGACTGGTCGAAGCCGAAGTCGCGAGAGCAGCTAAGTTACGTATCCCTGACATGGGCTGGCCTATTCAAAATGCGCGCGTCGGCGAAAACTCAAATATTCTCACTAGTAACAGTGGGTGAAAGATCGGCTAAACAATTCGATAAAATTTTGCGAGAACAGGCATTCTGTGGCGGATTGAGAGAATTTCTGCAGTTGGAAACAGGCAAAAAATCAATGTTTTGGTTAATGTTCAGGTCAAAAAGGCATTATATCAGGTAATTGCCAGGTGTCGCTCAAAGCCCTTAATTGTGTTGGAGTGGATCCTCGCTTGCGTCTTCTTGCCTATTGCCTAAGCCGCGCACCTGACTGTTGTGGGCCAGTGTTACTGCCAGCTCCTACAGGAACAGGCACACCAGAGCCCGCATAATTGCTATTGATGACCAATCGGGAATTGCCGGACAAGTTAACATTTTGTGCGATTACGACACTCCACCTTGAATCCTCGGCTACCATGCCCGCGGTGTCGATATTGAGATTGGCATTCGATAGATAGATAGCCCCCAGTAGTTTGTTTACATTCGGGGATGAGATGACCATGTCGGATTGATTGGAAAAGTCGGCAGCAATTAGAAACCCAGCCCATGCGCCAGTGGTCCGCCCGGTCAGGTCCAACATTGCCTCATCCTCGGCGATTAAAGATCCGCGTTCAAACAACAAGGCGACATCTTCGCCCCGCAACGACCCCTCATCCTTAATCTCGAGGCCATCGCAGAAGAAGTGGTCGCCTCGACCTAAAGTCAACTTCGCCTGGTCTGCAACACTGACACGTTGTGTATGTACGCCAGCGGGAAGCGTCACATTTGAGGTGCCTGCATAAGTCACCTCATCCTCGCCTTGCTCCTTCTGACATTCGCTCTTTGCTATGATCTGGCGGCCTTGAAACGGGTTTTGAATTATCATTGCGCCTGTATTCACGGATGGTGAGAACCCTGTGCCGAAGGCGCGGACACGGGCCGAGATTGCGCCGGCTGTCACGCGCCCCAATTCTGTCGATCGGATTGTTCCATTTGCATGGACAAGACAATTGCTCGCCTGGATCTGACCGCTGCCACTCACCCAAATTGAAGATTGCTTGTTTCGGTCACGGAGTCCTAATACACATAGCGGCTGTTGGTTTAGCGCATCTGCCGTGGCACTGACACGAATTGTAAATCCGCCGGGCGGAACCAAATTGCCAAAGAATGAGTCACGATTGGCTGTGCCATTTACTTGTACAGTGTTGTTGACGCTTTGAGTGGCGGTAAAGCTAATTCTCATTCGGGGAGCTAGGTCGACGACCTGTTGACTGGCAAAACTCACCGCATAGTTGGTAACACTCGCCGAGGCCACTGAAAGCGACGCCTGGCGCGCACCGGCCAAAGCCGCGGCGTCCACCGCTGACTGCATGCGACCCCGTTCAGCTGTCAGAGCAGCCATTTCAACTGTGATAGCTACAATCATCGCAAGCGGCATAGCTGCCAAGCCTGTGATGACAGCCAACTGACCTCGCTGGCTTTTGTGTGAAATCCATGAGTGGTGAGTCAAACCCGATTGGCCCTTGATGAGCGTGCGAGAACTCACAAGTGCACAACGTGAATGTATTACCCTATGGTAATTAGATTGCCGATCAATTAATTTTTTTGTTTAAACTTGAAAGCTTATGGAAGCGCCACGTGTTTGGGGCAGGCTTCCAAGCATCCAAATGATCGAATTCTGGCGTTCCCTTGTCTCTAAAATCAAGGGAGTTAAGAGGAAGCCGACAGCTTATTGTCTCAGTCGGGTTCCGTTGGAACTCAGTTTCTTGTCGCCCACTCCGATTGGAACAGGGACGCCAGAGCCGGTGTAATCCGTGTTGATTACTAACCGGGCTTTCTTATCCAGAATAATGTCCTTAGCGACTACCACGCTCCATTTCGAGTCTTCAGCGACGGCACCGGCAGCATTGATCAGAAGTTCAGCGTTTGGCAAATAGATCGTGCCCAACAATCTGTCGACGAGACTGGAGGAAATCTCCATTTGCTCTTCATTGTCGCGCGATGTGACAATCACGAATCCTGACCAAGTACCTGTCGCTCGGCCCGTCAATGAAATCTTTGAGCTTTCGGTTGCGCGGAATGTCTGATTATCATGGAAAATCATCACCACATCAGTTCCCTGCAGAGTGCCGTTGCCTTTAACGGTGACAGCGTTGCAGAAATAATGATCTCCTGGTCCAAGCGTCACTGTCGCATTTCCGCTTACGATAAGCTCTTCTTGATGGATCCCCGAATTAAGTGTGAACACGGTGCGCCCTGTGACTGTTCTCGGGGCGGGTGGGGTTGACCAGCAAACGCCATTGCGTCTGATAGCCCTGCCCTTGAACGGATCTGTGACCTTCAAGGCACCATTATTTGCGGCTGGCGAATAGCCAGTTCCTGTTGCGGTTCGGGAGGCCTGAATCGTGCCCGCAGACACTGTGGCGCTGTTCTGAGTGGTCATTGAGCCATTGGAATGCACCAAACAATTCGTTGCTTGCACACTGCTGGTCATTTGTGCGACCAATCCAGACGGTTCGTCCTCGTCGTCTTCGTTCTCCGGCAGAGCGAGCACACAAAGAGGCTGCTGATTGAGCGCTTCGGCAATTGCGCTAACGCGGATGGTAAACCCGCCCGGTGGAACCATATTGCCGAAGAAGGACCCTCGCACGCCGACGCCGGAAACCTGAAAGCCGCCATTTGCGTTCTGACTGGCAGTGAAGTTCATCGCGACGCGCGGCGAAAGGTCTGAAACTTGGTTTAAAGCGAATGTCTCCGCAAAGCCATTTGCGTCCCGGGCATTCCCGCCAGCAACGGCCATTTCGCGAGCACCTGCAAGGGCCGCGGCGTCTACAGCGGCTTGCATGCGGGCCTTTTCACTGGAGAGAGACACCATCTCTATCGTGATCACTACGATCATCGCCAAAGGTACGGCAATTAAGCCGGTTATCACGACGAGATTGCCGCGTTCGCCGCGTCGCTTAGTTTTCTGTCCGGTCGAAAACAACACAGCTACCTATTACCCTTGTTCAGTAAGGGATAGATAAGCAGAAACTGGTGTATCAAACGTTTATAAAGTCACTAAAGACGACAAAAATCGCTGTTTTTGACCATAAAACACCTATTTTTGATAGCTCAATTTAACGACAAATCTTGAAATGGGTAATTTGCTTCTCATGCAGGTATCCTGCACCCAATCTCGTCCTGAACCCCTATCTTCAAGACTGGGACGCAATTTCTGGAGAAGGTGACAATGCGATAGTTTTTCGCATGTGTGGTGATGGGAACGAATGTGACAAACGGTCATCTTCTTCCTTAAACTGGAACTGTGCCGAGCAGATGGCATAGGCCTGTCTCAAAGATATCAACTTGACAATGCAATCTTCCGATTCTCACTGGTGGCGCGGCGCGACCCTTTATCAAATCTACCCTCGGAGTTTCGCTGACTCCAATGGCGACGGGATTGGAGATTTGCGGGGCGTGACCTCAAGGCTCGACTATGTCGCAGAGCTTGGTGTGGACGGCATTTGGTTGTCCCCCTTCTTTGCTTCGCCTCAGCGCGATTTTGGCTATGACGTCAGCGACCATTGTTCCATTGATCCTATGTTTGGCACGATGTCAGACTTTGACGCGTTGATCGCCCGGTCGCATGAGCTGGGGCTCAAAGTCATTATCGATCAAGTTTGGTCTCACACGGCTTTGGAGCATGCGTGGTTCCAAGAAAGCCGTCAAAGCCGCACAAACCCGAAGGCGGACTGGTTTGTCTGGGCCGATCCCTTGCCAGATGGGTCGTGTCCGACCAATTGGCAAAGCTGGATGGGCGGCGGAACTTGGACATGGGAGCCTCGGCGCGGGCAATATTATCTGCACAACTTCCTGCCGCAGATGCCAGACCTCAATTTTCATTGCCCCGAGGTTCAAGAGGCAATCTTGGCTATCGGACGGTTCTGGCTAGACCGCGGTGTCGATGGCTTCCGACTCGATACCGTCAATTACTATTTCCACGACCAAGCGCTTCGGAATAATCCGCCGAAGCCAGGTGACAGTCCGGCGACAATGCAGCGGCATATCTACAACGTTTGTCAGCCAGAAAACCTTACTTTCTTGAGGCGGATCAGGGAGCTGCTTGACCTTCATCCAGGCAGCTTTGTTGTCGGAGAAATCGGTTCTGACGACAATTTAACCCGCATGATCGAATACACGGCTGGCACAGATCATCTGCATACAGCCTATTCGTTTCAATTATTGAGTGACCGGGCCGACCCTCAACATTTTCACGAGGCGATGCAACCTTGGACAACAGGGGAGGGGGCATCCGCCTGGCCATCTTGGGCGCTCAGCAATCATGACTGCGCCCGCGTTGCGAGCAGATGGAAGCTTGACGCCCCAACAAGCCAAATCGCCAAGTTTGCGCTGGCGTTATTGGTAGCATTGCGCGGCACGATTTTCCTTTATCAAGGCGAAGAATTGGGCCTTACCCAAGCAGACTTGGCCTATGAAGACCTGCGCGATCCGTTGGGCGTTGCGAACTGGCCCGCGAATAAGGGTCGCGACGGGTGCCGTACGATCCAACCCTGGTCTCACGATCATACATTTCAGGGCTTTTCAACCGTCAAACCTTGGCTGCCGATTATAGAAGCGCACCGGGATCACAGCGTTGACCTACAAGCCCAAGATCCTGCATCGGTTTTGGCTTTTGCGCGGCACGCGATCTCGTTGCGCCAGTCGAACCCGGCCATGCGTCTTGGCGACTATAGCGTGCTCTATGAGGATGAATCCTGCTTGATATTCTCCCGCAAATTTGGGGCTGCTTCTTGCCTCGCGGGCTTCAATTTCTCGCCGAAAGCCAAAACGATTCCTGGTTTGGTCGATAGCCGTTTGAAGCCTGATCTGGCAGTTGGCACGGTTCAGGTCGATGGCGATGACATCACGCTGGGGCCCGTTTCTGCCTTTCTGATTTCTAAAAACCCACTTTAAAACCACGGATGCCAATCATGAGTCTTGTTCTTGATCCTGATCTCGATCGCCCCTTTGACCTCAAGCCAGAGCACCTACGCCAGTTTGACAAGGACGGCTTTATTCATCTGAAGTCCGTTCTCCCGCCAGATATTCTGGCTGATTACGGCCGCGAAATCACGCGACTTACGATTGCCCTCTCGACCCAGACCAAGCCCCTTGAGGAGCGCACCACCTATGACCGCGCTTTTCTGCAAGTCATGAATCTGTGGGAGCAAAGTGAGCGTGTAAAATCCTTCGTCATGGGCAAAACGTTAGGCCGGATCGCCGCCGCTTTGATGGGTGTACGCGGCGTGCGTCTTTATCATGACCAGTCACTCTATAAAGAGCCGGGCGGTGGCATCACCCCAGCCCATGCAGACCAATATTATTGGCCGCTTGCAACTGATCGTACCGTGACGGCTTGGATCCCTTTGCAACACGTCCCGACCGAGATGGGGCCGCTTAGCTTCTATGCGGGTAGCCAGCATGAAGCCTTTGGTCGGGACTTTGGTATCTCCGATGAAAGTGAGGCGGCGATTACAGCAATGATGGAGTCGCGCCGATTTCCGTTCGTCCAAAATCCGTTTGATCTAGGTGATGTCAGCTTCCATTTGGGCTGGACTTTTCATAAGGCAGGCCCGAACGTCTCCACTAAGCCTCGCAGCGTGATGACTGTCATCTACATGGATGTCGATATGGTCCTGCAACAGCCGACTAATGACATACAAGCAGGGGATTGGGCGCAATGGTGCCCGGGTGCCCGTGTCGGAGAAATCATTCGAACGCCAAAGAACCCTGTCATTTTCGAGGATGCCGTATGAGCACAGGGGCTGCTACCCGCACGGGTCTTGCCGCCATTACAGATGGCCAGGGCGGCTTTGTCTTTGACAGGATATCAGTCCGCGCGCCCATCGGCGATGAAGTGCGCGTTGCTTTGGGGGCAGCAGGGGTTTGCCACACAGACTATGCCTCATTGTCTTGGGACGGGCCATTGGTTGCCGGACACGAGGGGGCAGGATGGGTTGAGGCCGTTGGCCCCGATGTCTGCGACTTGCCAATTGGCACCCCGGTTTTGCTCAACTGGGCAATTCCCTGCGGTCATTGCAAGCCATGTGAAACTGGCCATGCCAATATCTGTGAGCGCTCGCACGGCATTGATCCTGAGAATCTCGGCTCGAGCCGGGCGGCCCTAAATCATACCATTTGGCAAGGCCAATCGATCGAGCGCGCCTTTAACCTTGGCACGTTCTCTGAGTTTACTCTGGTAAGACGCTCTGCTGTGACGCCGCTTCTACCCGAAATCCCGGTGGCGCAAGCGTGCATCCTTGGCTGTGGCGTGATGACGGGCGTTGGGTCGGTCTTGAACATTGCGCAGCCTGCTCCCAGCGATACGCTGGCGATTGTTGGCTGCGGTGGCGTTGGCTTGTCGGTCGTGCAGGGTGCAAGGCTGGCTGGCGTTTCCAAAATCATCGCAATTGATTTGCGGCAGGATAGTCTGGACCGTGCCCAAAAAATGGGTGCCACAGATCTAATCCTAGTTAGTCCTTCGGACCCCAATCACGATCAACTAGCCGCACAAATCAAAGACTTGACGGGCGGACGCGGAGTCGATTTTGCGTTCGAAGCAACAGGTGTGGCTGCGTTGGCCTTTCTGCCTTTGCGGCTGGTTCGCAATGGTGGGATGGCTGTCCAAGTCAGTGGTGCGCATGGACCGGTTGAAGTGCCCATGCCCTGGTTCTGGTGGGATAAGCGATATGTGACGCCTCTCTATGGCGGGTGCGACCCAGACCGAGATTTCCCACGCTTGATGCGATGGGCCGTGGAGGGCACCCTTGATTTGCCGTCCATGATCTCAAAAACCTACCGCCTAGACACTTTGAATACGGCAATCGACGACATGTTGGCGGGGCGTACCGCAAAAGGCGTCATCATCTTTGAAAATGGTAGGGCCAATGTTTAGGACCTTTGAACGAGCTAACCTAACCGTTGACCCTAGTGGGCTGTCCCACATTACGGTGAAGAGCAAAGCCTTGGGTCGGCGGGCGGATGTGACGGCTTTTGTGCCAGACGATGTGGCAGCAGGTGTCACGCTGCCAATCGTCACACTGTTACACGGTGTCTATGGCTCGCATTGGGCCTGGGCGTTTAAGGGTGAGGCTCACCTAACGGCACGCAAATTGATTGAGCAAAAGCTGATCCCGCCCATGGTGCTGTTGATGCCGTCAGATGGTCTTTGGGGGGATGGCTCTGGGTATGTTCCGCATACAGATGCGAATTACGAGAGTTGGATTGTCGAAGAAGTTCCAGCAATCGCGTTTCAATTGACCGAAGCGTGCAGCCCAGCCTCAGCGCGCTATCTGACAGGCTTGTCTATGGGTGGCTTTGCCGCCCTTCGTCTCGGCTCAAAATTCGCATCGAACTTCACAGCGATCAGCGCTCATTCCTCTGCAACCCACAAGAACCAACTTGCCAAAATCATTGAAGAGACCACTGACGGCTGGAGTTCTGATCCTTGCGATCAAGATGTTTTTTCTGCCTTAGAAGGGGCCAAGGGTCCCCTTCCACGTATTCGCTTTGACTGTGGCACCGAGGATCAACTTTTGTCGGCAAATCGGGCGCTACACCAAGCTATGGAAAGGGCCGGGATCGCGCACACCTATGAAGAGCTGCCCGGCGGGCATGATTGGGATTATTGGAAGTCCAATCTACATCGGTCTTTGAAGTTCTTCGCCCAATGACAGACGGGAGCAGGATGAAGATGAAGGCGGTGAAACTTCTTACCTATTGGCTCTTCAGTTTGGCTTGCTTCGCACTGGCCACGTCGTCGCATGCGCGAGAGAAGCAGCCGATTAGCTTTGTTGATCCATTTATTGGTACCGATGGAACTGGGCATGTTTTCCCCGGCGCTGTGGTGCCCTTTGGTATGGTCGCACCGGGTCCAGACATGGAAGATCGTGGCTGGAGTTATTCAAGCGGCTATCAATATCAGGCGCGCTCTATTTTGGGCTTTTCCAACACCCACATCAGCGGGGCGGGCATTGGCGAATTGGGCGACGTATTACTGCAGCCCTCAGCCGGCACGAAATGGACGCCTGCGACCACAAATTTCCGCAGCAGTTTCGATAAAGCAACCGAGCAAGCCAGCCCCGGCTATTATGCTGTGACGTTGAAAGATCACAATGTTCATGTTGAGCTGACAGCGGGGCAACGCGTTGCCATTCAACGCTATCGCTTTGGTCGAGCAGGCAAAGTTCAAGTCCTGCTGGATCTTCAACATGGCATTTTGTTTGGCGATGGTCCACGGGTTTTGAAATCGGATGTTCAAACTGACGCGGCGAGCGGCAAGATCAGTGGCACGATCTGGTCAAAAAACTGGGTAGAACGACAGGCGTCATTCGTCGTTCGATTTGATCGACCCATAAAGCACATCACAACCCTGCCAAGCCGTCCGGGCGATCAAGCTCCACGCTTTATTCTGGAGTTTGATCTAGGGCGGGCCAAACAGTTGGAGGCCCGCATCGCGCTCTCAACAGTCGATGTTGCTGGTGCCAAGGCCAATATGGCGGCTTTTGGTCAGCCAAGCTTTGAGGCCGTGGTGCAGTCTGCTCGTTCAAGCTGGAACACCCTATTACGACGTATCGACATTGACGCCAGTCCTAAAGAAAAGCGGATTTTCTATTCCGCCTTTTATCGTACCATGATCCATCCAAGTGACATAGCAGACGTAGATGGACGCGTGCGTGGCCCGACCGGAACGGTAATCCGTTCCAAGACAGGGCAGTATTACAGTACCTTATCGCTTTGGGACACGTTTCGTGGGGTCCATCCGCTCTTCACCTTGATCGTACCCGAGCGCGTGGATGGCATGGTTCAAACGCTGTTGGATCATCATCGAGCGCAGGGCTATCTGCCGCTTTGGACAGCTTGGGGGCAGGAGACATGGACCATGATTGGCAATCCCGCGCTGCCGGTCATTGCCGATGCGGTGGTCAAAGGCTTCAATGGGTTTGGTCGCGAGGAGGCTTTCGCCGCCATGATTTCCTCGTCGACGAATCCGCGCCCAAACGCTCCCGTCTGGGCCCAGCAGGATTGGTCCGCTTATGAGAAGTATGGCTATCTTCCCTACGATCTGGGCGAAGGTGAAGCGGTCTCGAAGACTTTGGAATATGGCATTGGCGATAATGCTGTGGCACGCGTGGCTAAGCTCTTAGGCAAACATGATGTCGCACAGCGATTTGAAGCTCGTGCGCGTGGATATCAGAAGCTTTTTGATCCCCAGACCAAAACCATGCGGGCTCGCAATCAGGCTGGTGGCTGGCGAACGCCATTTGATCCGTTGGTGCCCACATCACCCATGAATAACCCCGGCGACTATACGGAGGCCAATGCATGGCAATATACCGCTACACCGGCCTTGCACGATGTGGAGGGCTTTCGCACGCTTGTTGGGGGGGCAAGCGGACTAAGGATTTGGCTTGATACCTTTTTTTCACTTCCGTCGCTGGGGGATAACAAACATCTGGGGCAAGAGGCGCTGATAGGTCAGTATGCGCACGGCAATGAACCCAGCCATCATATTGCTTGGCTCTATGCCTTTAGTGACACGCCAGAACGAGGCTATGACAAGGTCGCGCAGATCGCTCAGGCCTTCTATTCAGATCGACCTGACGGTATCATCGGCAATGATGATTGCGGGCAGATGAGCGCTTGGTATGTCTTTGCTACGCTGGGATTCTACCCCGTTGAGCCAGCAAGTGGCCGATTTACTTTGGGCCGCCCTCTCGTTTCCAATGCTACCCTTCACTTGGCGAATGGAAAAGTGCTGCAGATTGATCAGTCGCGGGCGGCAGATGTGGTGCTTCGGGGGCAAGCCCTCATCGGGCCAATGGTCGACTATCATAGCCTGATGGCAGGCGGTAAATTGTCCTTTCCCCTTCGCGGTTCTCAACCTCCAACCGCCAATTGAGTCAGCGCCGCAGCCAAGGCGAGCACCAAAAGAACGGTCACACGGGGCCCGATATAAAGGCTGACCATCCGTTTGGTTGGAAAAGAAAAAGTCACAGGTGTTCCTAGAATCTTCTCTGGATGGGCAGCAATAAAGGCTGGATCAGCGGCCAAGCGCATCATGTCGCGCCGACTACGGTAGCGCATTAAGCCAAAGAGAGTCCAACCTGGGTCGGGGGCTGTATTCCAAGCGTCAACATAACCGCCGACTTTGCGCCCAACCATGCCCGGATGTCCGCCACGTCCCAGCAGCACCGGCATGAAGCGTTGAGAGTAACGCTTCAATAGCTCAAAGCCCCGCACCATCTCACCGGTTTTCGGGTCCTCAACCTCGCCCATTTCAGCCTTGACCAGATTGAGCATGAGGAACTCGCCGCCATCGTCTTGCTCCAGAAAAGCCTTCAGAACGGCTCGGCTATTGCCCGTTTCTTCTAAGCGATCACCGACGGCGTCGAGAAAAGCTTCGATTTCGTGAGTCTTAACTGGGCCTTGCCAATTGTCGTACCAGAGCCGAAACAGCAGATACAATACGAGGGCCGTGCCCCAAATAATCCAGGGTGACATGCGGACTCCTATTGTTTGGGGGCTGGCGGGGGTGAACGATCGGAGGAACTTGGGCGGCTGGAGCTGGTTTGGTTTTCAAGACCAGGGACAACGGCCCGTAAGCTCGATTGGCACGCTTGCGAGGTCTTGGATACATTGGCTTTAAGGCAGGCACGAATGCCAAGGCGGTCGCGAGCGGCAGCTTCGCGCGGGCAAAGGCGCATAACATCCGCCATGCAGGCTTTGCGCACTTCATCGCGCTGCTTTGCGCTTGGCGCGGCCGCTGCCGGATTTGTGGTCCCCAAAATCAGGACGGCCGTCGCGATGCTGAATCCGATCATTTTGCTCCCCCCAGATGCATTAATTGACACTTATCATGTCAATATAGCGTCCACAAGCAGGGTGGCTGGTGGTTTGGCTTGCCATTTTGGCGTTTTAAGGCAAGAGATTAGTGATGGCTTCTGCAACGATCCTAACTTTACCTTTCGCGTCCGACCTCCCTGGCGATGGCCGTCGTGCACGCAGTCAAACCAGTCGCGACAAAATTGTCGCCGCGGTCCTTCATTTGATTGAGGGTGGCGACTTGTCCCCCAGCGCTGCGCGCGTCGCGGAAGTGGCTGGAGTTGGGTTGCGGTCGGTCTTCCGTCACTTCGACGACATGGATACGCTCTATCAAGAGGTGAGTGAGCGGGTGTCGGCAGAGGTTATGCCGCTACTTCATGAGCCTGTGACAGGCGCGACCTGGAAAGAGCGACTGTTGCAGATTGTTGGTCGGCGCACCGCGATTTTTGAGCGCATCCATCCTTTCCGGCTTTCAGCTAGCTATAAGCGCTTTCGTTCGGCCTTTCTGACGGAAGAATATCGGCGAACCTTGCAACTGGAAGCCAGCACAGTGGAAGCCTTGCTGCCCGCGACAATTCTGGCTGACGCATTGTCTACCCGCAGCATCAAGGTGATCTTGAGTTTCCAGAACTGGCACGCTTTGCGCTTTGAACAAGATTTGGCAATAGAAGAAGCGCGCGAAGTTGTGACCCGCC
Source organism: Hyphomonadaceae bacterium UKL13-1 (assembly GCA_001602435.1). Taxonomy (GTDB): domain Bacteria; phylum Pseudomonadota; class Alphaproteobacteria; order Caulobacterales; family Aquidulcibacteraceae; genus Aquidulcibacter. The sequence goes on along the minus strand of CP012156.1, from coordinate 3,101,949 downwards.
TTTTGGGTGACATTTTATCTAAGTTGCCGGATTAAAGTCTAAAGGTCCTAAAGGCCGAGATCACCCCAACGGGCCAAATAGATCTTGAACCAGGGCGCATAAAGTTGCGGGTTTGCCACAGCATCTTTCTTCAGCTCACGCACATCGAGCCAACGCACGTCCGCCACTTCTTCGGGTGCAAGGTTAAATGCCAAGTTTTGAGTGGCGACATCGGCACGATAGACCTGAACACGCTCATGCTCGATCAGATTATTTGAGACTTCCGCATAGTATTCAACGACACGAGCGGGCGTCAGGTCGAGGGTTAAGCCAAGTTCCTCATACAGTCGGCGGCGAGCACTATCTTCTGGCGCTTCGTTCCAATGCGGATGGGTACAGCAGGTATTAGCCCATAGGCCCCCGCAATGATATTTGCTCGCTGCGCGCCTTTGAATCAAAAGATTTGGACCGCAGAACACAAAGATAGAGACAGCGAGATGCAGAATTCCATCTTCATGCGCTTTGAGTTTCTCAATCGGAAACAAAAGTCCATCCTTACCAATTGCCGGGATGATTGGTTGGGACGTTTGGGACCTAGATTTCTTCGACAAGAGCGGCTCAACCGGGGTCGCTACGAGATGATTCACTTTGTCGACTCCCATGCAGTTGGACTTAGATCCTGATCTTTAGCCGGATTGGCTTCTAACTTTTGCGCACCCTTACTTGGCGAGGCCCACCTCCAAAGTGCGGCATCCTGAACGGGCAAGACCATAAAGAAGTGCTCCAATAGAGCTAAGGCGGCCAACGTGAATAGCAATACAAAGCCTGTTGCCATCGCAGAACCCTCGACGGCGCGATCTGCTTGAGTCATCAACCAAGCGCACAGAATGAGCGAGCCAATTACTGAAACCGGCATCAGCGCGTTCATCGGTCGCTTGGGCAGATAGGATTTGAGATGTTCCAAATGAGCTGGGAAAAATTCATCAGTCAGGTTAGGGACGCCCAGAAAGATGTTGAGCTTGGCACTGATCCGCATGGCGAATAAAATACCGAACGTCCAAGCGGCCACGGGATTTGGCTGGCCCCAGGTCAGACCGATCAGCGCTAGAAGCGTCAAAAATATCGCAATCTCATGGTGAATGACGGTCAGGGTCGCAAATTTGAATCGTGTCCAGCCTTTGGCCTCAGCGGGGCAAGCCGCAGGCCGTGGCCCAGTAATCTTGCCCATCAAGAAGCTTGCTTCATGCCAGCCCCAGATACACAATGCGCAACCAGCCGCGAAATATGCTGCTGAGGTCGTGTTCTCGTCTGCCGTCATGATTACGCCGCCTGTTGCCAGCGCTAGAACCAAAGCGAACAGGCTGAGCGCTGTGCCGTAGCTCTTTGGTGGCAAGCGCACGAGCAACAAGATTATGCCTGTGCTGAACCACCAGGCAAATACCGTCGATACAATAGGCGCAGCGAGGTTGGCGAGATCCATCAGAGATCTCGCTTATAACGAGTGCTATTGCAGCAGCCGACCATCATCGCGCCTCAGGCGTTGCCAAGAAGCGAGCGAACGCGCCCTCATTGGTTGGGCCAAAGGCACGCAAATCAATCTCTTTGCCGGTTGTGGGATCAGACATCGTCAAGCGCTTGTTCGGGTAAAGCGAGAGGTTGAACGGCACCTCTGCACCAATCTTGCGGGCCTTTCGATCCCGCACAAAGCCCCGCATCACGGCACGGATGAATGCGTCTTCGCCAGGAACAATTGTATCGAGCGTAGCTCCAGTTTCGGCATTGCGCACAATGACTGAGCCGTCTGCCTCGTCGATAAAGCGTAGTTTCAAAACGGTGCTGGGAATAGGCGCCGAGACAATAGAATCCACAGGTGGATTGAGATTCTGATAGCGCCCCACGGCTGCAGCGATCAACGAAAAGGCGATCAAGCTGCCCGCAGCAAATAAGGCCCCTTTTGGAAATGGCTCATGGTCAATTGCACTCATGGTAATGTTCCTTCAGTTGGACTTTAGACGCTAGAGGTTTGCTAAGGCTCGCCCAACGCAGGCAGGGCGAGCCATCAGCAGATTAGGCAAGGGCAGGTTCTGCCCCAACGTTCCCACCGTTTGAGGCTGTCGAAGCTTCCTCGACACGTGGGGTGGTGGCATGGGTCTGCTCATGCGTGAGGCGCAGCCCTTCGGCCAACACGGCAGCTGCCTTCGTGGCATCGCGCAGGCAACGAAGTGATGGTTGTGGCTGAGAAATGAAGCCGGGACGCGCATGTGGCCACAACAAAATGATCGAGATTTTGTTGGGCTTCACCAAATGTACGGCAATATCGCCACTTCCGTCGGCCATCTGATTGACTGCAGCGCTTTCAATGATCTTGTAAGGGATATTGATTGCTTTGGTCATGGCTGCGCCAAACCGCATTACCAAGCGACGGTTGGTCAAAGTATAGACTGTGGTGCGGCTGTTCAAATAAGCTAGGCCTACCAAGATACCCAGACCAACAATGCCAATCGGGGCGACCCAAGCCGCAGCCAAAAACGCTGTTCCAAAGCCTTGGCCATTTGCTGTGCTGTCAATGACCCGCCAGGCCATCAGTAACACGAAATAGGCTGCAACCCAGTCAACCCGGAAAACACGCCGGGCCATAAGTGTCCAGTCGGGCTCTCCCTGCCAGAGGATGGTTTCGCCTGGTGGTAAGTCGCCGGGCAGACCGCGAATAGGCTCAAAGTCGTGTTCGCCGCTCATATCAATGGTTCCGAGCGGGCGGGCGTGGAATAGAGATAGCCAGCACCAAAGTAGCCAGTGATCTTTTCTTCTTCCAGCAAGGTTACTTGATCTGGATTTGCCAGAGTTGGCGCACCTGCAACTTGGTTCCCTAGGACAGCATCGAGGCGAACCCGCTTGAGGTTCTTCTGGACGACGCACATGGTCATCGGAACGAGCACATGTTTAGCAGGCCCACCTTCTGGGGTGACATCAACTTCGAGATAGCGGACTAGGAATTCGGCCCGATCTACCCAAATGTCGTTAATCACCCCAGCAGATGAACCGTCGAGACCCACCAAAGCAAAGCCGCGCAGGTCTGGATCCTTCTTGTCGATCGAATAATCTGTCGCGAGCCGAAGCGGTGCAAGGCGCGTTGTGCCATGATTAGTCATGTCTGGCTTATCCGCGCGCATGGCATAAGCGCCGGGACCAATGCCGGCTGATAAGGGATTGCCATCGGGCTCAATTGGCGAACCAGCCCAAGGGGCCGTGCGCTTAAACTGAGTCGCATGAGTGTCGCGCGAGTCGTCTGGCTTCACCAACTTGCTGCCGTTAGGCAGATTGAAGGTCTTTGGCGTAGATGGAAACAAACCGCCTGGGGTCGATTCCAAAGCGCCAGTAACATCATGTTCCAGTGGGAAACCTTCGCGCCGGCCTTCGCGCAATAGGTAAAGTACCAACAGGAGGAAAAAGCCAAAGAAGAGATAGAGAACTATCTCTGTGACATCCACGGTCCCCGCGAAATATTGGTTATACATGTCACTTCTCCATCTTAGTTAGAGTGTTGGGAATTCCGAGAGCCCAAAGCGGCGCTCCCGTGTGTTGTTAAGTTCCTGTGCTTCACGAATTTTCGATGTGCCCGGCGCGTGCTTGGCGAGCGGACCGATCGCCACGAGAGCTGCAAACAGCAGTCCGATTTCCAAATGATAGACAATGCCATAGCTTGTAGCTTGGCCACTGAAGGCTGGTCCCAAGGCCCCAGAAACAGACAATTGGGCACCAAAATCGCGAATGCCGCCGCCAAGCGCGATGCCAAGGCCCGCGGCTGTCGCCTGCACACCGCCCCACGCCCCGAGGGCAAGGCCGGACTGCTGGCCGTCACCAGCTAAAGCCATGGCAGCGGTTAGCGTGCCAATTGAAAACAGGCCGCCACCCAGGCCGATCCCCATCACGCCTAAGCAGAAGAGGGGGGTCAAGGAGATTGCCCCGGCGAAAATGACACAGGCAAAAGCTACAATGCCAATAAGTGCGCCATAACCTGCGAGCCGATGCGCTTCGCCTTCTCGGCTGAGTTGTTGGGAGGCAAACGCAAATCCGGTCAAAGTCCCTGCAGCCCAAAGCGCGGTCAAGGCAGTCGTAGAACCGACATTCATCCCCAGAACTTCAGCGCCATAGGGCTCTAATAGGACATCTTGCATCGCAAAAGCACCGGCACCGAGGCCTGTGGAAACCAAGAGGCGCACCGTACGCCCTTGCTGCATGAGCAAGTTCCATTGTTCTTTAAAGACGGGCCGCTCGCGGTCTGGCGCTGTTAGGGTTGGATTGCGAGCTTCCTGCTTCCACACCGCGACTGTATTGAAAACCAACGAGACAACCGCAGCACCTTGGATGACTTGGATCAAGCGCATGGCGTTGAAGTCCACCAACAAACCGCCCAAAACCAAGGATGAAATCAACATGCCAACTAAGAGCATGACATAAAGAAGTGCGACGACGCGTGGCCGAGTCTCGTCTGTCGCGAGGTCAGTCGCCAAGGCCAGGCCAGCGGTTTGTGTGGTGTGCATACCAGCGCCGACAAGCAAGAAAGCCAGTGCCGCTCCGATGTGTCCAAAGATGATCGGCCCACGCCCATCGCCTGACAGGATCAGCAGTGCGAACGGCATGATCGCTAGACCACCGTATTGCGCGATCGTGCCCATAAAAATGTAAGGCGCACGACGCCAGCCCAAATAGGACTTATGCGTGTCGGACTTATAGCCGATCAGCGCGCGCAAGGGCGCAAACAAAAGCGGCAGCGACACCATTAAAGCGACCAAAGTGCCACTCACACCCAGCTCAACAATCATAACTCGATTGAGCGTCCCGGTTAACAAGACGGCGGCCATACCAGTGGAAATTTGGAACAAGGATAAGCGCAAAAGCCGACTAATCGGCAGATCCTTGCTAGCTGAGTCCGCAAAGGGCAGCATACTTACAATCAGCTGTCGCCACGCATCCGCAATTTTTTGGGCCTGAGGTGTCATGATTGCTGCCCTGCCCAATTGGTGCCTGGGGCCGTCATTGAAGGTGACATTTGCCCGCTCTGCGAACCCGCGTCATTTTTCTTGCCTTCAAGGCGGGCAACGCGCAGCTTCCATAGGAATTGCGCGGCATTGACTAGATAGGTCCCATAGGCGGCGACCGCGATGTAGACTTGTTGCTCCGGCGTCCACCAGCCCTTCAGGAGGGCAACGACATAAAGTGTCTGAAGTGCGAGGACCAACATCGAAAAGACGTCTTCCCAGAAAAAGGCCTCAACAAAGAGCCATTCATCGAAGACAACCTTTTCCCAAATCGACCCCGTAATCATGATGGTATAGAGCAAGAATGTCTTGATCAGGATGGACGCTGTGGCGGCCTCATACCCCTTTCCAGTGGTGAGATAATAAGCAACCAAGCCTAAGCTGATTAGGAAAACCAGAAATTGTAGCGGTGCTAAAATAGCTTGAACCAAAGTCCAAGGCGTCGCATCGCGCCGCGCCCTTTGTTCGGGCGTGTACAAGGGTTTTCTCGGCGATTTAGACCGTTCTGCGGCCACCGTTGATGCTGAACTGACGGGTAGGTTGGACAAAACACAGTCAACACCAGCTTGATCTGCGCTGAAAATCTCCACTGAATGAAACCCTTTGTGCCTCGCACCATGCTCTATCGCAGGCGCAGCTTCGCACTCGCAAAATGAATGCGAAGCTGTTGATTTTAATAAGGTATGCAAGGATTGCATTCGTGATTTCCGGTGACGTCCGGCGAAAAATGCCCACGCCATCCCGCAGTTTCGCACGCCCCCCTTGATTGTCAAGTTATTTGGACGCCTAATAAAACTGACACTTTTTGACATTTGGGGATAAAATTTTTAATTTGGCTCTGGCTCATATTGAATCTTCGTGTAAGCTTACAAAACCAGAGGTCAGAAAAAGCTTTAGCAAAAGGGCACCTGCTCTGGTTTGGGATGACCTGATGACTGTTTTCCTCGTAAGGCGGGAACTAACAACAGGGGGCAGCGCGTAGCTGGACGCGTACGAGACGGTGTGACTCCGAAAACTACCTGGAGAAGCAAATGTCCAATCAAGACACCTTGGTGCACCTGGACCCCAGAAGCCCCGACCAAGAGGACATCAAGCAGAGCTCGACGTCGGCTTGGAACTCATCCGAAACAGCACACGGACAGGTCACGGAAAAATCTACCGATGTGAAGATTATGGAGCTGCTGGCGCAAATGGTTGAAGGTGACATTATTCCGCGCCTCATGCTGGCCCATAAAACCCATCGCGAACAAAACAACAGTCAGGCTACGAGCAAGGAGTTGGGGCAGAATGCCATCGTGGATCTCGCCCACATATTGCTCACGCATGAAGTGGATGATGTGGAATCGATCCTTCATGCTTATCTGAACTCGGGTATGCGTCTGGATGAAGTCTATGTAGACCTTATGGCACCTGCTGCGCGGCATTTGGGCGCGATGTGGGAAGATGACACGGCAACATTTTCAGACGTCACAATCGGCCTTGGTCGGATGCAGACGCTTCTGAACCGATTAAGCGATACCTATCGCAACGAAGAAGATGTTCGCGCAGATTTGGCGTCGGGTCTTTTTGTGACGCCTGCAGGTGAGATGCATAGCTTTGGCATCCGCATGGTGGACGAATTGTTTAAACGGGCGGGCTGGAGAACCCTGTGCGAACCCAATTCCCGGATCAATGACGTCTTGGCTATTGTGGGCAGTGAGAGCTTCCATATCCTCGGAATCGGCATTTCTTCCGAGGCTCAGGTCCCATTTGTCAAAGAATTGATCCGTCAGGTACGAAAAGTCTCACACAATCGCCATATTCTCGTGTTGGTTGGAGGAAGTCACATTGTTGGGCGGCCCGAACTGGCCGCAAGCATCGGGGCCGATTTCTCTGCTAGTGACGGCAGAGAAGCTATCGCAATCGCTGAAACAGTCATATACGAGCACACCCACCGGCATTAATCGTCTATGCTAGTTTCAAGGTTATCAACGCACAAATGGAACATCGCCCCCCCAATCAAAACTTCGGCCCATTGCTGCAACCCGCAGCGCTTGGTGACTTAGAGGCTTCGATTGCGGTAAAGGTTCTCGCCGCTGGCGGGGACGTAGCGATCGTTATAGATCGTGACGGCGTGATCTGCGATCTGGCGGTCGGCAATTCAGACCTGCAGCTCGATGACTTCGAAAGCTGGGTCAACAAGCCTTGGTCCGATACGGTAACTCAAGATAGCCGTCCAAAGGTCGAAGAGATGCTGCGAGATGCTGCATCAGACAAGGCGATCCGTTGGCGGGAGCTCAACCACCCATCTCGGCGGGGCGACTCTGTTTCTTTGCGCTATGTTGCCGTGGGAACCGGGGATGACGGTCGAATTATCGCGATTGGCCGCGACCATCGTGCCGCGTCGGTTTTGCAACAACGATTGCTGCAAGCACAGCAATCGATGGAGCGAGACTATGCGAGGATGCGTACGTCTGAATCACGCTACCGCATGCTGTTTCAATCGACGAGCGAAGCGGTTCTGATTATTGATGGGTCCACCCGTCGTGTTGCAGAGGCAAATCCAGCTGCAGATCGCTTGATCGGTGGAGATGGATCGCTTGTGGGCAAGCCATTTTCACGCCTTTTTGCGGTACAAAATCAAGAAGATGCTGCGTCACTTCTTTCGGTCGCACAGGCATCAACCAGCCGCGCAGCGCCGCAAACGAATCTTACATCTAATGGTCGACAGCTGAATGTGAGTGCTTCCCTGTTTCGGCAGGACCGCAGCATGCACTTCTTGGTTCGGTTGGTTCCAGCCGAGCGGTCAGAGCCTATTGCGGTAGACAGCAACCACCGCATGTTGGCGGCGATCAATCTTTTGCCAGACGGCCTCGTGGTCACTGATCGCGAATTGAACATTCTCACGGAAAACTCCGCTTTCCTCGATCTCGTACATTTACCAACGCCTGAGCAAGCAAATGGCGAAACATTGACACGGTTTTTGGGGCGTCCTGGTGTTGACCGCAACATCCTTCTCGAAAACCTTGTGAAGTATGGCGTTGTCCGCAATTTCCCGACTGTCTTGCAAACCCAATTTGGTGAGTTGGAAGATGTTGAAGTCTGCGCGGTATCGGTTACCGAAGGCGAAGATGGCTTCTATGGCTTTAGCATCCGACGCGTTACCCGCCGTGAGATGGAGCGTGGCCAACAGCCACTAGAGCTGGTTCGTTCACCGGCTGACATGAGTGAATTGGTAGGCCGTGTTTCTCTGAAGGAAATCGTCCGCGATACAACAGATTTTGTTGAGCGACTTTGTATCGAAGCTGCCCTTGATCTGACGGGTAATAACCGCGCCTCGGCGGCTGAGATTTTAGGTGTAAGCCGACAAAGCCTTTATTCCAAGCTCCATCGTTTTGGAATTGGCAATTTTGAGGATGACGGCCAGTAGGCCGCAGCTACACCTTCACCAATCAATGTGGCAATAAGTAGCAAGTCCTTTCGGGCAAAAGTCTAAGTATGCCCCGGTTAAGCGCCTATTTGCATTGAAAATGCAGCCTTTTTTCAGCGCACTGTCAAAGCCATTTAGTGTCGATTTTAATTGACACTTTTAAGTGTCCAACATAGGCTCGCCCTATGAATGAGACAATAGCTCCCTCGGTGCGATCCAATCTGCCGTCACCCAAAGCGGTGCTGGAGCTGTTTAAGCCCATCACGTGGTTTGCGCCCATGTGGGCTTTCATGTGTGGAGTCGTCTCCTCTGGGGCCCCGTTTTCAGAGAAGTGGCCGCTGGCATTGGCGGGCGCAATTTTGGCCGGGCCGATGATTTGTGCAACTAGTCAAGCCGTGAACGACTGGTTTGATCGTCATGTCGACGCCATAAACGAACCTAATCGGCCGATCCCTTCTGGGCGTATTCCCGGCCGTTGGGGCTTATGGATCGCAATGGTCTGGACGGTGGTGTCCTTGTCTTTCGCGGCGACTTTGGGACTATGGGTATTTGTAGCCGCAGCGCTGGGCATCGTGCTTGCTTGGGCCTACAGCGCGCCGCCATTTCGCCTCAAGCAAAGCGGTTTGTGGGGCCCGGCCTCTGTCGGATTTTCCTATGAAGGGCTGACGTGGTTTACGGGGGCCGCCGTTGTCACCCAGACTCTGCCGGACGTAAAAATATTATTGCTCGCGGGCCTCTATGCCGCTGGCGCGCACGGCATCATGACTTTGAATGACTTCAAGGCAGTAGAGGGCGACCGCCAACTTGGCCTTCGGTCCTTGCCGGTTGTGATGGGTGTCGACGGTGCCGCGCGATTTGCTTGTTTCGTGATGGCGGTGCCGCAGGCTGTCGTGATTGGCTTGCTCATCTATTGGGGGCTCTTGCCATATGCCGGTGGCGTGCTGATCGCACTGCTTGCCCAATTTGCGCTGATGCGTCGCTTATTGAGCGACCCTTTGAAGCACACGCCTTGGTACAATGCGACTGGAACTAGCCTCTATGTGCTGGGAATGCTGGTCAGCGCCATTGGCGTCGGATCCCTGCTTGGAGGAAATGCATGACCCAAATTCCGCACAAGCCCTTGGGTTGGCTCGGTATTGCTCGGCTTGGGCTTGTTCAAAGTGCGCTTGGGGCCGTCGTCGCGCTGACGACTTCAACACTCAATCGCGTCATGGTGGTTGAGATGGCTATGCCTGCGATGCTGCCTGCTGCCCTCGTAGGCCTGCACTTTGCGGTACAAATCACCCGTCCACATTGGGGATATGGTTCAGACCTCGGAAGCCGTCGTACACCTTGGATTATTGGTGGCATGGCTTGTCTGTGCTTGGGGGCCTTAGGGGCAACCAACGCGGCTCTCATGTTGGCCAGCACGCCTGTGCTTGGTCTTTTGATTTCGGTTCTGGCCTATTTGATGATTGGGATGGGCGTTGGCGCATCTGGCACATCTTTGTTGGCCTTATTGGCAACCCGCGTAACGCCAGAGCGGCGGCCCGCTGCTGCCTCGATCACGTGGGTCATGATGATCTTGGGGATTGTGATTTCCTCTATCTTGGTTGGCAAAATGATTGAGCCGTTTAGCGCGCAGGCTCTGGCCTTTGCGGCAACGGGGGTGGCAGGTTGTGCCTTCTTGATAACATTGGCGGCTGTCCATGGCATTGAATTGCCTAAGGGGGCCAAGCCCATTGCCGCTGAGCCAGAGGCAGACGAGGGCCCGCCAGTCCCGTTCAGGCAAGCACTAAAGGAAATTTGGGCGGAGCCCTTGGCGCGTAATTTCTCGATTTTCGTCTTTGTGTCGATGTTGGCCTATAGCGCTCAAGACCTGATTCTAGAGCCGTTTGCCGGCTTGGTTTTCAATATGACGCCGGGCCAATCCACCCAAATGTCGGGCATGCAGAATATGGGTGTTCTATTGGGCATGATCCTTACAGGGGCCATTGGTGGGCGCAGCACGCGCGCCGGCAAAAGCTGGATGGCGGCCTGGGCGATCTTTGGGTGTCTAGGCTCCGCACTCGCGCTCTTGGCTCTTGCCGCAGCAGCAGAAGTCGGACCGGGCTGGCCTATTAAACCAACAGTCTTTGCGTTGGGTTTTGCCAATGGGGTCTTCGCCGTTTCGGCCATCGGTTCCATGATGGGACTTGCGGGAAATGGTCAGAAGTCGCGGGTTGGTATCCGCATGGGTATTTGGGGTGCGGCCCAAGCGATTGCCTTTGGTCTTGGTGGCTTTTTCGGTGCGATGGGCGTTGACGGTCTGCGTGCCGTGCTACCGGAAACCGGCCATGCCTTCCTCGTCGTCTTTGTGATTGAGGCCGGCCTCTTCTTGGTTTCCGCCTATCTTGCCAGTCGCCTCGATCACCAGAGATCCGGCGACCGCGCGCAGGCAACTGGCTCAACCCAACTCATCGGGCATGGTTCCCCAATGGCACAAGGATAAGACGATGGCACAGCCGGCAGAATTTGATGTCATAGTCGTTGGCGGTGGCCCATCGGGCGCAACCGCGGCGACTGATCTTGCAGTGCAAGGTCATCGTGTTTTGCTGCTAGATAAGGCTGGCCGGATCAAGCCGTGCGGCGGGGCTATTCCACCCCGTCTGATGCGCGACTTTGATATCCCAGCACAATTATTGTGCGCGCACGCCAACGCGGCGCGCATGATCGCGCCCAGCGGCAAGGTCGTTGATATGCCGATTGAAGGCGGCTACGTCGGCATGGTCAATCGCGACACGTTCGATGAATTTTTGCGCGAACGGGCTGCCAAGTCGGGTGCGGAACGTCGCAAGGGTGAGTTTGAGCGGTTGGAGCATCAGGCTGATGGCCCAACTGTGATCCATTACGTCGATAGTGAAGGCCATGCTCAACAGGTCACCGCCCGCTATGTCATCGGCGCAGATGGGGCGCGTTCCAAAGTCGGCAAGCAAACCATTAAGGGTGCCGAGAAAATCCCCTGCGTTTTTGCTTATCATGAGATTATCGCCGTACACGAGACTCTGTCCGGCGATTTCGACCCCAGCCGTTGCGATGTCTATTATCAAGGCCATTTATCGCCAGACTTTTATGCTTGGATTTTTCCGCATGGATCGACGGCCAGCATCGGCGTTGGTAGTGCGCAAAAGGGCTTCTCCCTGCGCGGTGCGATCAAGGATTTGCGCGCCGCTTCGGGTCTAGATGTCAATGAGACTGTGCGAACCGAAGGCGCACCTATTCCCCTAAAGCCTCTCGATCGTTGGGATAATGGCCGCGATGTTCTGCTGGCGGGCGACGCTGCCGGCGTAGTCGCGCCGTCTTCGGGTGAGGGCATTTATTATGCCATGGTCTGTGGCAGGGAGGCCGCTGCGGCGGTGTCCGAAGCGCTCGCAACTGGCAAGGTCTCTGCGCTCAAGCTCGCCCGCAAACGCTTCATGAAGGCGCATGGCAAGGTCTTCTGGGTTTTGGCTATCATGCAGCATTTTTGGTACCGCAGCGACAAGCGGCGGGAGCGTTTTGTCCAAATGTGTGCTGATCCCGATGTGCAATATCTGACGTGGCAGGCCTATATGAACAAGGAATTGGTGCGTGCAAAGCCAGCGGCCCATGCCCGCATCTTCTTGAAAGATATGGGGCATTTGCTGGGCCTGTCGCCCACCTGACGCAAGAAATGCCGCACGTCCATGCCTGAGATCCTGCCGCCTATCGTCACCCAATTGTTCGTTTCTGGCCTAGCGATAGATCTGGCGTTGGCAGCCATCTTGCTGGAGTTTTTAGTCCTTTGTTGGCTTGGTAAGAGCGGTACTTTGACGACTCGCGTTATCACACTCTTGTTGGCCTTGGGCCCGGGTGCCTGTTTGATGTTGGCGCTGCGCGCGGCATTAACGGAATCAAGCTTAATCTGGGTGGCCTTCTTCCTCACGCTATCGCTGCCGTTGCATTTAATGGATTTGGCGCGTCGTAAGATCTAGCGGCAAAATTTCGCTGGTTTGCCTGCCGCATAAAAAAGGCGGGATGCCTGAGCATCCCGCCTTTAAAATTTCAGTCGCCAAAGTAAATCGGCTGGGACTGCACCCCAAACTTAATTGGTGTGGGTCTTCAAATAGGCTACCAAGTCCGCGCGCTTTTGCGAATCCTTGACGCCGACGAAGGCCATGATCGTGCCTGGGACGCGGGCTTTTGGATTTTCGAGATAGGTGTAGATTTCTTGCTCGGTCCAAGTGATGCCGGAGTTTTTGTTGGCTTCAGAATAACGGAAGCCTGCAACCTGGCCAGCTGGGCGGCCAATGATGTTGTGCAAAGATGGGCCTACTTTGTTCACGCCTGCGGTCACGACGTGGCAGGTTTGGCACTGACGGAATACGGCTTCACCCTTTACTGGGTCACCCGAGAGAGTTGCGCCGGCTTTGTCTTTAATCGCCAGAACCATTGCGCCAGCGGCAGGCGCGGCAGCAGCAGCGGCTGGAGCCGCAGCTTCAGCCGCTGGAGCAGCGGCAGCAGCAACTTCATTGGTCGCAGGAGCCTCAGCGGCAGGAGCGGCAGCAACTTCGTTGGTTGCAGGAGCAGCAGCTTCGGTAGCTGCAGCAGGTGCTTCTGCCTTCTGGCTTGCTTGTTGGCCACAGCCGGCCACCAAGGCCAAAGCCGCGAGCGAGACAGCAATTCCAGAACCCAAAATTTGTCTTTTCATGGTTTTTCCTCTCAAAATCGGCGTGCGAGCCTTCTGATCATTGTACTTATAGTGCGAATTCGCTTGAGGTCCAGAGTCACGGACCTGTGATCATCGCAAAAACCGCTGGTTGGATTGGCGCGCCAGTAAACATGCCAGTAAACATGATTGTATCGACTTTTATTTTTGGCCCTTTTTTGCGGAAAAAGAAGGGCCAGAATTGCGCTGTTGCGGGTATTTGATGGAACGCAAATACGAGAGAGGCTTAAGAATCAGGGGCGGACACGCGCGGGTTGCGACGATCACATCGCGGCCATATGGTTCTTGACTTGCTATAGCAACTGTCTTGACCGAGGTCATGCGGGTGTCAATTCAGTGTTGATTTGATTGCTCCAAGGCTGTCCTGAGCGGATCATGGCGTTGAGGTGTGTCAGGAGTTTTCTGGCGACCGCGATGATAATGGCTTTGAACGGGCGCTGTTGGTTTGATAGTTTGGTGCGGAACTCTTTAAGGACAGGATCGCGGCTACTTGCGATGAAGGCGGCGAGATAGAGGGCGCGTCGGATCTGGGCGCGACCGCCCCAGATATGGCGAGAGCCGCGTCGTATGCCGCTGTCGCAAGCGTGTGGTGCGAGACCTGCAAGGCTGGCGAGAGCTCGGCGGTTGGTCGTCCCGATTTCAGGTAGGCCGGCGACTAAAGTGGCGGCGACAACAGGGCCGATGCCAGGAGCACTTTGGAGGGCTGCATCAAGTTTGGCGAGTTGTGTCGCAGATTTGATGTGGGCAGCTATTTCCTTAGTCAGGGCTGCGAGACGGGTCTTGAGGAAGGTGAGCGTGGTGGCGATATCGTCTTTGATGAAGAGATCAACCGTGGTTCCAAGTCTCTGTTTCTCCTTTGTTATATAGCCGATCAAGGCCTCACGGCGCGCAACTAAATCGGCTAATCTTGCCCGTTGTGGATCAATCGGATCATCGGCTTTGAGGGCAAACTTCGCGCCCATATCGGCAAGCATGCGGGCATCGACAGCATCGGTCTTTGCCAATCGGCCCGTTGCGCGCGCGAATTCTCGCGCTTGTCTTGGATTGACCCTCGCATAGCCAACTTTGTGGATGGTGAGCGCGTGAAGTAACGCGCGCTCACATCCGCCTGTGGCTTCAAGCACGACCACGACGCCTTTGCTACTAAGCCCGGCGGCGAAGGTGTCGAGTATGGCGGGGTCCATTGTTAGGCGTTGATGTTGGTTGGTGAGGGGACAAAACGTATCGATCCAAGCACGCGAAACATCGACACCGACATAAGTATCTGTCATGGTAGCACTCCTATCCTTGTTAGCGGAGTCGGTGGTGGTAGACCGCTCCCAGCAACTGTTCAGGGTGGGCAACCGTTCAGGAAACGGCTCGGGCGGGCCCTCAGCTACGCGACGGTCTTGCAGGACCAAGGGTGCATACAGGGTCCCGCCCGACTTCCTTATGACATGGATCGAAGTAACAAGGGTGCGTTGTCGTTATTGATCTGGGGACAAGGCAGCGCCACTTGGAGCGCAGCCGTGCTCGATAGATTGTTTATTCGGAGAAGTCAGATGGATTTTGGTCAACGCGTACGACATAGTCTGGCTGGTCTGAAGCGTATGGTGACCCCGCGCCCACCCCAAGACCCGTTTGCCTCCGCTGAGGCTGTGCCCGCCGCTGCGCCTGTGACGACGAAGCCAAAGCAACGTTGGCAGGGCTGGGCAATCGCCGCCGTCTTGGTTGTGGTTCCAATCTATTACATCTTGGGTGCCGTCCTCACCCATCGCATTAATGATGATTTGAATTTCAAGGCTGACGATCCGGGGCCTGGTGCCTCACGGACCATTGCCGTCATTGCGGGCTTAATCGATCGCGAGATCAACCAAACAGCTTGGGCGCCGAATACCCAACCTTTCCAGCCCGCTGCTTTGCTGCGCTATGGCGGCAATATGGCCAATTTTCAGTCCGGCATGGTCAAGGCTTTGTCGAATATCACGGTGGAAATTGAGAGCTATGTGGGCCGTTCGCGCGGTACCTCCGCAGCCGATCCGGACTTGGGCCGCGCCCGGCAGGGTCTGTCCCGTCAGCCCGACACATGGCTCCTCGACCCTTGGCCAACCTCGTCTGCAGACCAAGAATATCGTAAAGCGCGCACCGCATTGATCGCCTACAATGCGCGGGTAGCGGATGGTCGGGCAGTTTTCGATGTGCGCTCAGACAATCTGCAAGCGCTCTTGGCGCGATCAGCCTTGGATCTTGGATCGTCATCTGACGCTTTGGAGAAACAAATCGGGGCAGGCCGCAAAGTTTTTATCGATCGGCGGGCTGACAAGTTATTCTATTTCGTCAAAGGCCAGTCCTATGCTTATTTCATCGCGCTGCGCGCCGTGCGCGAAGACTTCAAGGATGTTATCGTCGAGCGGCGCGTAGCAGCCCTTTATGATGCCATGTTGGCAGACCTCGCTACCGCAGCCAGCCTGCAGCCTTTGATCGTGCAGAATGCCTCACCAAATGCGCTCTTGATGCCAAATCATTTATCGACTGAGGGCTTCTATTTGCTTCGCGCGCGGTCAAAACTGCGCGAGATCACTGACATTCTTCAACGCTAAAGGGTCTAGGGCATGGGCGAGCGCAAACTTCTTTGCATTGCGGACGACAGCCCAGAATGCCGGGCCGCTGTCTATTTCGGCGCATTGCGTGCGGCCAGTACCGACTCGAAGTTGATCATTCTGCGTGTGGTTGAGCCGATGGATCCGGGCCTTTGGTCAGCCATGGGCGAGGCGATGCGTGAGCGTATGCGCCTTGAAGCATTAGATGATTTGCAGGAACTCTCCGATGTTGCGTGGCAAGCTGCTGGGCTCGCGCCTGAATTAGTGGTGCAGGAGGGCACGCTAGATCATCAAATTCGCGCCTTCATTGATGCAACCCCAAGCGTGAAAACCCTTTTGTTGGCGGCAGCTTCGGGGCGCGGTGGCCCTGGGCCTTTGGTTGCTGCAGCCATGCGCGGCGGCTTTGGCTTTGGAGCTCGTGCTGTTGCGATTATGATTGTCCCAGCGGGACTGAGTGATGAAGAATTGGCAGACCTTGCGACCTAGCGCATCCAGATGTGCCGCTAGATCCTGAAACACGTTGAATTTCCCTAACAAGAGGCCCATGTCTATCTCATGTTTATTCAAACCGAAGCCACTCCGAACCCTGCCACTCTGAAGTTTTTACCCGGACGCGATGTACATCCAGCCGGGGCAATCGAGTTTAACGACGCCCAAGCAGCCGCAGCTTCGCCGTTAGCTGCTGCCTTGTTCAAAATTGACGGGGTCCGCCGCGTCTTTTTTGGCGCAGACTTCATCACCGTTACGAAAGATGCAGAGATCGATTGGCCACATATCAAGCCATCGCTCTTGGGCGCGATCATGGACACATTTGTCTCGGGTGCGCCTGTGATGACCGGCACCGTCACGTCTGAACCAACTTCTTCAGCAGGTGGCTATAGTGGTGATGCGGCCCAGATCGTGCGCGAGATCGAAGAATTGCTGGCGACCCGTGTGCGCCCTGCTGTTGCACAAGACGGTGGCGACATTGATTTTGACCGGTTTGAGTCAGATACCGGCACCGTCTATCTGAGACTTCGCGGCTCTTGCGCCGGCTGCCCCTCATCGACGATCACATTGAAGCAGGGGATTGAGAACATGCTCAAGCATTATGTCCCTGAAGTGTTGCGGGTTGAACAGGCTCTGTAGACCAATTGCTTGTTTTGAAGGGGGATTGTGATGGGCGCGCTTGACGATACAGCTTTGCACCAATTGTTTGTGGATGCTCGTACCCGTAATGGTTGGGTTGAGGAGACTTTGCCCGAAAGCTTGATGCGTGCGGTCTATGATCTCACAAAATGGGGCCCAACCAGCGCTAATTGTTCGCCTGCCCGTTTTGTCTTTATTGGCTCGCCAGAAGGCAAGGCTAAGCTTAAGCCTTATTTAGCCCCCGGCAATGTTGACAAGACCATGTCGGCACCTTGGACGGTCATCATCGCAAGTGACCCAAAGTTTTACGACAAAATCCCAGAGCTGTTCCCGCATAATCCAGATGCCGCTACGTGGTTTTCGGGTATGCCTGACGGCGGCGCAGAAGCGGCTTTCCGTAATGGTACGCTGCAAGGTGCCTATTTGATGATGGCGGCCCGTGCGCTTGGGCTAGATTGTGGCCCGATGAGCGGCTTTGACAATGCCGGCGTAGATCGGATTTTCTTCAGCGAGAACGGCTGGAAATCTAATTTCCTAGTCAATTTGGGTCATGGAACAGACAAGGATTTGTTCACACGCTTGCCGCGTCTGTCATTTGAGTCTGCTTGCCAAGTTTTGTGATCGGAAAATGATCGACAGACCCCGCAAAATAACCCAACAATAGTCAAATGTCAGAAACTGAGATCCTTGCTGGAGAGAGTGTCGACCGCGCAGAGCCCCTGCACGAAGCGATATACCAAGAATTACGGGCGCGATTGTCGCGTGGGGCTTTTGCGCCTGGTGACAGTCTCAGCCTGCGGTCCCTTGCAACAGAATTAGGCGGCAGCGTTACCCCGGTGCGCGATGCAGTCTGGCGCCTGACGGCTGAGCATGCCTTAAGCATGGGGGCAACTAGGCGGATCACGGTGCCAGAAATGGACCGGACCGGGATTATGGAATTGATGCGCGCACGCACGCTTCTGGAGCCTGAGGCGGCAGCAAGGGCGTTACCCTTCATTACTGCCGAGCATCTCCAAGCCATGACCGCAGCCAATGACGCGATGAATGAGGCGCTGCGGCAAGGCGACATCGTAGGCTATATGTCCAGCAATCATGCTTTCCATTTTGGGCTATACCGGGCTTGCCCGTCCAATGTCGTCGTGCCGATGATTGAAAGCATTTGGGTGCGTTTTGGCCCCTTTATGCGCTTGATGTTTCCGGATGCCGTTAATGACCTCGATCTATCCGATCGCCACGGCGACGCACTTAAGGCACTTGAGGCCGGTGACGAAGCTGGATTGCGGGCAGCCATTGCCGCAGATGTACAAGATGGCCTCGATTGGATGATAAAGCGCATTTAATGCCGTTTTTGGCTTGACCAACCCCACCCTTGGAACGTTATAACAATTCCTGAGGTGGAATGTGCCGATCGTCCGGGAGAAGTTGGGGGAGTTTAAGGCGCGCGAAAGCGCAGCCTATCGGCAAAGCCGTCCTCTATCTGCTGCACGCGCAAATCAAGAAAACGGCTTCTTTGGCGGTGTTCCACAGCATTGGATGCTGGACTGGCCAATGCCATTCCCATTGGTCGTCCAGCAAGCAAGCGGCACCAACCTGACAGACCTTGATGGCCATATTCTCACCGACCTTTGCTTGGGTGATACGGGGGCCATGTTTGGGCACAATCCAGAACCCGTCGCAAAGGCCGTGCAGGCTCAAGCCTCGCGGGGCTTGACCTCAATGTTGCCATCTGTCGATGTCGAAGAGGTCGGGAGTCTTCTGCAGGCCAAGTTTGGTATGCCGTATTGGCAGATTACTTTGACCGCGTCAGACGCCAATCGCTTTGCCCTTCGTGCCGCGCGGGCCATTACCAAGAGGGCTAAAATCCTTGTGTTTGATGGCTGCTATCACGGTGCAGTAGATGAGACGGCGGTCAATCTGACGGCTGGCCGGACGGTCGCCAAGCCCAGTCTTTGGGGCCAAGCCTATGATTTGGCGGCAGTGACCACGTGCGTGCCCTTCAATGATGTCGAAGCGTTAGAGGCTGCGCTGAAGAGCGACGAAATCGCTTGCGTCATTATGGAGCCTGCGCTGACCAATTGCGGGATGGTGGCACCGGCGTCGGGCTTTCTGGACGAGGTCCGTCGCCTAACCCGTGCCCACGGCAGTCTTTTATTGATCGATGAAACCCACACGCTTTCAACCGGTCCCGGCGGCTGGACGGGCACCTATGGCCTTGAGCCCGACATTTGGGTTGCGGGCAAGGCAATCGCTGGCGGAATTCCTACCGGTGTCTGGGGCTTTACGGAAGACATGAAGCGCGGGATCGAGCGGGTGCGCACCGAGATACCCGCGGGGCATTCTGGTGTCGGCACAACCTTGTCAGGCTCTGCCCTACAAATGGCAGCACTACGCGCTTGCCTGCAGGACGTCATGACCGAGACCAATTATGCCGCCATGATCGCCGGGGCTATTGCGTTGGAAGATGGCCTAAATGCCTTAATCGCAAAGCTCGACTTGCCGTGGTCGGTTATTCGATTGGGTGCTCGGCTCGAGACAGTGTTTGCTCCCAGCTTGCCAACAAATGCCGAGCAAATGCGCGCAAGCTTTGATTATGAGCTTGAGGCCGCGATCCACCTTGGACTTTTAAATCGCGGCTTCTTGGTTACGCCCTTTCACAACATGCTGTTAGCGGGGCCTAGCCTATCCAGAGAAGCTCCAGCAGCTTATGTTGCTGCCCTTAATTCCATTCTTAACGAGATTCTATAGCGGAAACTGGTGACCTATGTCGTTTGAAACAGACCCTAGCATCCACAAGCGCCTTGAAGCTTGGATCAAAGACAAAGGCGTATCTGAAATAGAGCTGATTTTGCCGGATATGAACGGCATTATCCGGGGCAAAGTTGTGCCCGCTGCGCGCTTTTTGAAGGGGGTGTCAAACCACACTTTGCGCATTGCCTCGTCCATCTTGCGCGTAACGGTTACGGGTGAATATCCAGATGCGGAATCCGACGATGAGGACGGGTTTTCCGGCACCCTCGACCCTGATTGCGTGCTTGTGCCGGATCCGTCCTCTATCTGTGTGGCACCCGGCTACCGCACCCCGACGGCTTATGTGGTGACAGATGCCTACACCCATGCGGGTAAGCTGATTGATATCGCCCCGCGCCAAGTTCTGCGTCGGGTGCTGGACCTTTATGCGGAGCGCGGTTGGGAGCCTGTGGTCGCGCCAGAAGTCGAATTCTTCCTGACTGCCCGCAACATCGACCCTGATTTGCCGCTTGAAACCCCGGTTGGACGGTCCGGCCGCGCCGAAACCGTGTCCCAGCCTTATGGCCTCGAGGCGATCAACGAATATGAAGATCTAATCGAGCAAATCTATGAATATTGCGAGATTGCCGAACTCGATATCGACACCATGATCCACGAAGCCGGCGCCGCTCAGTTGGAGGTTAACTTCAATCACGGCGATGCGCTGGAGCTGGCCGATCAGGTTTTGATGTTTAAACGCATCGTGCGGCAAGTGGCCTTATCTCAGAATGTCTATGCCACCTTCATGGCCAAGCCGATGGATAATCAGCCTGGTAGCGCCATGCATATTCACCAGTCCTTGGTGGACAAGGAAACTGGCCGCAATCTGTTTGCCAATACCAATGGGACAGACAGCAAATTGTTCCGATCCTTCGTGGGTGGCTTGCAAACCTATCTACCTGATGTGGCACCGCTATTTGCACCCAATGTGAACTCATTCCGGCGGATGCGGCCGCAGTTTGATGCGCCAATCAACGTGCAATGGGGCCTCGATAACCGTTCGTGCGGTCTGCGGACACCGATCAGCGACGGGCGCAACCGCCGGGTTGAAAACCGTTTACCCGGGGCCGACGCGAATTCCTATCTTGCGATCGCCTCGTCTCTGGCATGCGGTTATGTCGGCATGGTGCAGGGCCTCGAGCCGGGTCCGCTGATCACAACATCGGCCTACCGGATGCCCCGCTCACTGCCTCGCACCTTGGATGAGGCGTTGGGTCGTTTCCAAAACTGTGAACCCATGCGAGAAGTCTTGGGTGAAGAATTCTGTCGCGTGTTTGCTGCCGTTAAGCTGGACGAGCTTGACGCCTTCGAAGGGGTCGTTTCGGCCTGGGAACGCGAACATTTACTCCTGAAAGTCTGAGGTCCTATTTTGTCTAGAAAGCCAACCCAACACACATACGGCATTGCTACTAAAGCAGAGGCAGAAGCCTTTCTGGCCGCCAATCCCGGCGTCAACTTTATCGATATTCTCTATAATCCGATGAGTGGGCCGCCTCGCGGCAAGCGGATTCGTCCCCACGAGCTTTTGACGGTTTATGGTCATGGCCGCTATTTGCCGGGTTCTATCACGGTAGTGGATATGCAAGGGGCCGATTGCGAAGCAACCGGGCTTGTCTGGGAAGATGGCGATGCCGACCGCTTGGCTAAGCCAGCGCCCAATACCCTGTTCAAGGCACCTTGGTTAGGCGACGACATCGCCCAGTGTGTTCTGTCGCTCTACGAGCTTGATGGTCCGGGCAGCGACCTTGACCCGCGCAATGTCCTGCAACGTGTTTTGGATCGGTTTGCTGCCGATGGACTCACGCCAGATGTGGCATGCGAGCTTGAGTTCTATCTTCTTGATCAACGCTATGCGGGCCAGGCTCCGACCTTGCCGTCTTCGCCCGTCACAGGTCACACGCCCAGTGGACATGAAGTTTATGGCCTGCGTGAGCTTGATGATTACATGCCGTATCTGCGCGACCTCTATGAGGCAGCAGAAGCGCAAGGATTGCCGATTGAAGCGGCGATCAGCGAATTTGCTCCGGGACAGTTGGAAATCGGTCTGGAACATCGTGCGGACGCACTGCGTGTGGCCGATGAAGCTATGATGTTTAAGCGCCTCGTAAAAGGGTGTGCCGTCAGTCACGGTCTGGAAGCCACTTTTATGGCGAAACCGTTTGAAGGGCGCGCCGGCAATGGCCAGCACCTGCACGTCTCGGTCCTTGATCAAGACGGGCGTAATATTTTCGCCAGCGAAGATCCACAAGGCACGCCTGCGCTCCGCCATGCGATTGCGGGAATGCAGCAGTTACTCCCCGCAGGCATAGCCATTTTTGCGCCAAACCAGAATTCTTACCGTCGCTTTGTTGGTAATTCCTATGCCCCAGTGGCAGCGACATGGGGCGTGAATAACCGGACGGTTGGCTTGCGCGTCACGGCGGGGCCGCCAGCTAGCCGACATGTCGAACATCGGGTCTCCGGCGCGGACGCAAATCCATATCTGGCATTGGCTGCCATGCTGGCAGGAGTCCACTATGGTCTAACGAACAAGCTTGATCCTGGCCCTGCAATTACGGGCGATGGATATGCCCAGGCTGATAAGGCACCCGTAGAATTGCCCAAGAATTGGTTTGCAGCGGTGGACACTTTTGCGTCATCTGAAGTCCTGAAAGACTATCTGGGTGCCCGTTTTCAAGCCATGTATACAATCGTTAAGCGGACTGAACAGGACCGCTACTTCGCACATGTTCCACTTGCGGATTATGATTGGTGTTTCCGCAACGCCTAAACCTCCGATGTAACCAAAGAAGGAGATACGTGAATGACTGAACGACCACTGTCACGTGAAGAAGTTGATCTGTTCCTGCGGCTCCGACCCCATTCGCGTCGGGCATTCATGGCTGCATTTGGTGCAACGGCCGCGGCTTTAACTCTCTCAGCCTGTAAGCCCGCTGAGCCGGAAGCAAAGACCGAAGGCAAACTGGTTATTGAAGGTTCTGAGGGCAACAAGCTCGCCTTCTATAATTGGGACACCTATATCGGCGAAAACACTTTGGCAGACTTCAAGGCGGCTAGCGGTGTTGAGGTCAACATGACCCTTTTTGCCAATAATGACGAACTGTTTGCGAAATTCCGCGCGGGGAACCCAGGCTTTGACGTCATCATGCCGTCCAATGAATATGTCGCCCGCATGATTGAGGCTAAAATGTTAGCCCCATTAGATCATGCAAAAATCCCGAACAAAAAGAACCTTCTGCCAGAGTTCCAGGATGCAGACTTTGATCCCGGCCGTAAATATTCCATGCCCTACACGTGGCTGGTACTCGGCATCGGCTATCGTAAGTCAGCCATGAAGGGCGGGGTCATTCCCGACAGCTGGAAATACCTCTACGACAGCGACGAATATAAAGGTCGCCTATCTCTTTTATCTGAAAGCGCGGACGTATTCCGTTTGGGTTTCAAATATTTGGGCAAGAGCGTGAATGACGCGACACCTGAATTGATCAAGCAAGTTGAAGACATGCTGATCAAGCAAAAAGCCAATATCAAAAACTTCCATGATGATAATGGCCAGGACCTCTTGATGTCGAAAGAAGTCGATATCGTGCTCGAGTACAATGGCGATATTGCCCAGAAAGAGACTGAGGATCCCGACTTGGCCTTTGTGGTGCCAAAAGAAGGGTCGCTCTTGAACTCTGACTGCATGTGCATCCCAACCGGGGCACCAAACCCCAATAACGCGCATGCATTCATTAACTTCCTGTTGGATGGTCAAAATGGGGCTAACATCACTAAAACCATTTTGTATCCAACGCCAAACGCTGCCGCTAAAGCGCTGATGGATGATACTTACAAGAACAACCCAACCATCTTCCCGCCGGCTGATGTGATGGCCAAGTGTGAGTATGGAAAATATGCAGGCTCAAAGATTACTCAGGCCTTTGAGGCTGCGATGACCAGAGTCCGCGCCGCCTAAGCGGCCACAACTTGCAAGTACAATGGGGTGTCGGCTTCCGGCACCCCTTTTTGTTTGCCCTCTATCGGGGCTGAGGCTACAGTCTCCGTGAAACTCAGGCGATCAGATCTGGGCAACAAACTTAGGGAGTGACCATGACAAATGCTTACATCATTGACGCCTGCCGTACCCCTCGTGGAATCGGGAAAGTTGGCAAGGGCGCGCTCGCCCATCTGCATCCGCAACATCTGGCCGCGACGGTTCTGAAAGCCATCGCAGATCGCAACGGTCTCGATACCGCGACAGTCGACGACATCATCTGGGGCACGAGCTCTCAACGCGGTGCGCAGAGCTGTGACCTGGGGCGGATGGCCGCTTTGGACGCGGGGTATGACATCAAGGCATCCGGCGTGACCCTCGATCGTTTCTGTGGCTCAGGCATCACCACAGTTAATCTGGCTGCCGCGCAGATCATGTCGGGCATGGAAGATTGCGTGATCGCTGGCGGTACTGAAATGATGAGCTATACCGCAGCCACGGCTGATTTAACCGCACCACCAATGCTGGATGCTGGCAATAAGAGCCTGCGTGAGAAGCATCCCCAATCGCAACAGGGG
The DNA here is from genome assembly GCA_001602435.1 of Hyphomonadaceae bacterium UKL13-1. Classification (GTDB taxonomy): domain Bacteria; phylum Pseudomonadota; class Alphaproteobacteria; order Caulobacterales; family Aquidulcibacteraceae; genus Aquidulcibacter. The sequence continues at coordinate 3,077,769 of CP012156.1, read as the reverse complement.
GTCTGCGCCGATGCGATCGCGACGATTGAAGGCATTGATCGCGAGGCCGTGGATACACTGGCATACGTCAGCCAGCAGCGCGCAGCCCACGCTATTTCCGAGGGCCGCTTCGACCGTTCTCTTGTGCCGGTTCAGAATCTCGATGGCACGGTCGCGTTGGACCACGACGAATTTCCCCGTCCACAAACGACACTTGAAAGCCTCAACGGCCTCAAGACCGTCTTTAACATGTGGGCAGAGATGAAAGTCGACGAGAGTGGACGGACCTACGGCGATCTGATCACCAGCAAATATCCAGGGCTCAAAGGCGCGATGAACCATGTCCATCACGCTGGCAATTCGTCGGGCGTTGTTGACGGTGCGGCGGCCCTACTGCTCACATCAGAGGCTTATGCAAAGGCTCATGGCATGAAGCCGCGCGGCCGTATTGTCGCGACCGCCAATGTTGGCGACTGCCCCACCTTGATGCTGAACGCGCCGGTGCCTGCGGCCAAGAAAGCACTGGCTAAAGCGGGGCTAACGGTGAGTGAGATTGATGTGTGGGAGATCAACGAAGCCTTTGCCGTTGTGGCAGAGAAATTTATCCGTGACCTCAAACTGGATCGTACCAAGGTCAACATCAATGGGGGTGCGATGGCACTTGGTCATCCAATTGGTGCCACGGGTTCGATCCTGATCGGCATGGCGCTTGACGAGCTTGAGCGCTCCGGCGGGCGCTATGGCTTGGTGACCATGTGTGCAGCCGGGGGTATGGCTCCGGCTATCATTATCGAGCGGGTTACCGATTTCTAAGCTAGTTGGTGACGGGAACGGCGGGCAGCGAGACAGCAGCTTCGCCGGGTTCGACAAACTGTCGTGCAATCATCAACGTGAAAGTCGAGCCGATTCCGACGCTGCTCTTCACCATGAGGTCGCCGCCCATGAGGTGAGATAGCTTATGGCTAATGGCGAGACCCAGCCCAGTACCTTCGACCGAGCGTGTCAAACTCGTATCGCTTTGGAAGAAGGGCAAGAAGATGCGCGGCAAGTCTTCTTCCGCGATACCAACTCCGGTATCGGCAACGTCAAAGGCTATCCATTCTTGCTGTTTGCCACCTAAACGACAGGTCAGCTTAATAGTGCCTTTGTTGGTGAATTTTGCGGCATTTGACAGCAGGTTTAGCAAGCATTGGCGTAGCTTGCCTTCGTCATTGAAGGCCAAAAGCTCAAGCGTTGGGTCGATTTCCAGCTCGCATTGGGTTTGACTGGCTGCAGCCAACGGGATGATTGCATCGAGTGCCTCTTGCGCAACCGAACGTACATCAAAATGCGCGGGGCGGCACACTTGCTCATTGGCTTCCATTTTTGAGATGTCGAGCACTTCGTTGATCAGACCAAGTAGGTGACGGGCTGCATTGCGGATTTTCTCAAGGTCCGCCTCGGTTGAACCTAGGTCACCAGACCGCACGTCTTCCCCAACCATCTCGGCATAGCCAATCACCGCATTCAGAGGCGTGCGCAATTCGTGGCTCATCGTCGCTAGAAAACGTGATTTGGCGCGATTGGCTTCTTCTGCGACTTTTACGGCCTCTTCCAATTCGCGTGTGCGCTGCACGACGCGATCATCGAGTTCGTCAGCGAGGCGAAGCGCTTTGCCTTGTGCCTCAATCAAATCTTCAGATGACTGGAATGAAGCTCTCGTCAGCACCACCGTGTTGACGCAGAGGAGAAAGGCGAGAAAGCCTAGCAGGTAACCGACCCAGCCATCAGCAAGTCGAAAAGCGCACAGGATTACGGCCAAGGTTATGACGGGTAGTGTGCAATAGACCATGTTTCGATCCAGCACGTGCTGGCCGCAAATGACCAACAAACTGCCGCATGCGAAGATGAGTCCGAGACTTGGGCCCGGATCAGGCGCAAAGGCGAGCGCCAGAAAGGGCGTGGCATACAGCGCCACCAAGCCAATAATCGCGCGAATGGTTAGCCGCTTGATCCGCGGCAAGTCTTCGAGGTCTAATTTCTCGGGGTGATCGATTTTGTCGCTCAGCCAGCGATAAAATGTTCCTTCTAGCGCCCAGCCAATTGTCATCGCGGCAACGCAGAATATCCACCAATGGCCAGGGACGGAAATACCAACCGCTGTCGTCGCTATAAAGATCGAGCCGATCCGGGTTAAGGCGTGCTGACCCCATGCTTTGTCGCGGCAGTGAACCACCGCCATATAATCATGGTTCATGCTTAGGTTGCTAGCGTGCATGGCGATTGGTCGGCTCAGTTTGTTGCAATGGTGTCGGCCAATTAACCTTGTAATGCTTAACAACTGGCCAATTTATGTCGGCTGGATTGGTGGGCAGTGCCAGCATAAAAGGCACTCCAAATCCAAGCCTACTCCAATTCTGATACTTGTTCTGGCCCAGAATAACCAAATGCCCGCGCGTTAAAACAAGATTCATTGCGGGCTGTTAGTCTAGCTCCATGGTAGGTGCCCTTTCTCGCTTTTTGAGTTTTGCTTTGGATCGTGTGACGCTTGATCCAGCAAGCGCGCGGGCGGCCATTCGAATCACAGGTGTTCGGCAGGCACTTAAGAACACGCGGGTCCACTGGTCTGCCAGCTTTGTGAGCCATGGACTCTTAAACATCAGCATCGCGCTTTCAGGGGCACCGATCTGGGCCTGTCTGATTTTTCTCGCTAGCATCGCATTCGATGCACATCTCAAGCGCTTTTCCAATAACTGGTTAAGTCAAATGCGGGGCTTAAAAGACCCAGCTTTGCTTTTAATGACAGCGCGCCAAGCCGAGAACCAGCTTATCTTGATGCTCATTGCCCGCTGCACTTTAGCTTGGGTTCCGTCTGTAGCCATTATTGCGGCAGGTACGCACTCTGGGATGAGCTATGCGGCTGCGGCGATCATGCTGGCGGCCAGTACCAACGTATTTGTTGCGCAGACTAATTCGCGCTTACGGATACTGATTCTCGGAACGTGGCCGATCTGGGCCGGTCTGCTTGCCCTTGGATCTTGGTTGGCCTTTCAGCCACAGGGCGTTATTCTCGCCTCTGTGACGGCGGCCTATTTTTGTTGCATGCTCTGGTTTGCTACTTACCTGACCCATGGCCAAGCAAAGATGCAGGCTCTGCTCGTGGAAAAGGACAGCCACGCCCAGCAATTGGCCAACGCGTTGGAGCGTCGAGACCGTGACGCTTACATGTTCGATCTTTTGGAAAATGATCTGCCGATAGGTTTCTTCGATTTTGATGGGCGCTCAGGAACCCTATTCTGGTCGCCTGGCACGTTCCGCGCCTATGGTCGGCAGCCTGATACGGAAGCGCCAACTGCGCGTGACCAATTGCTTCAAGTCGCACCGGAATTTCGGGATCTGGCGAAAGAGAACATCTTCCGCTTCAATCAAACAGCCGGTGTCCATAAGTTCGTGATGCCCATCGTTGGGATGGACGGCGTGACCCGCCAAGTGGCATCCATCGTCCATACGGTCTTGGACGACCAAGGTCAGGTGGTTCAGATTTTCGGCATGGTCGACGACCAGACGGAGCTTCGAACTCTCTTGACCCGTGCCGAGCAACTGGAAAACAGACTTGAGACCGCATTGATGAGTGGCTCGTCAATGGTTTGGGACCTTGAACAGCCGGGCCACAAAATTATTGGGTTTGGCGCGGTCGGGCATTTCCTTCGAGCCGATCAGGATCGCAACGGCGATCTGGCGGCTTTCTTCTCCGAAAATGTCATTGAAGAGGATCGTGAGCTCGTCAATCAGGTGACGCGACAAGCCTATCTTGAAAACCGTCCACAAACAGTCGATTTCCGCTTTTGTCTCGATGGGGTAAACATCCGTCATGGACGTTCGATTGTGACCGTTTTTGGTCGCCCTGCATCAGGTTCGGGTACTATCCGTTCTTTCGTGACAGACATCACCGAAGACGTAGCCAGACGAGAAGCTCTGGATCAAGCACGCGCCAACGCTGAGTTGGCTAACAACGCCAAGAGTGCTTTCCTCGCCAATATGAGCCATGAAATTCGAACACCATTAAACGGCATTGTCGCTATTGCCGGGGCTTTGGCGCAAAGTGATTTGTCATCTGCCCAACGCGAAATGGTGGATTTGGTTCGAGATTCGGGCGTGTCACTCGAACGCGTCTTGAACGATATTCTCGACTTGGCCCGAGTTGAGTCGGGTCGGCTTGAAATTGAAGCTACACCCTTCCGGCTCTCGGATCTCATTTCAGGCACGTCGGCCTTGTTTGCCGTACGCGCGGACAACAAAGGCTTGAAGTTCAGTCAGCCCTGCTTGGAATCTGACCATACTTGGTTGGTGGGTGATGCGGTGCGAATCCGGCAGATTTTGGCAAACCTGCTGGCGAACGCCATCAAGTTTACGACCAATGGCTCCGTCAAGCTGGCAGTGGACATGTTCCCTGCCCAAAACAATGATGGCCAAGCGATGCGGTTGGTGATTGCGGTTTCAGATACGGGGCCGGGGATCGAGTCACAAGACTTGGCACGTTTGTTCAATCGGTTTGAGCAAATTGATGCATCGATTACGCGGGCTCATGGCGGCTCTGGTTTGGGTCTGGCTATTTGCCAGTCATTGGCTGAGCTTATGGGTGGAACCGTCAGCGCAGAATCGATTGTTGGGGCCGGGTCGATATTCCGTCTCGAGTTGACTTTGCCGGTTGCGGAGACCCCAGGTGTGATCGCGACCTCCCAACGTGAAGCTTCTCGAGATGTCGTGGCCGAAGCGTCGTCTGATCGGTTGCGGATTCTGGCAGTCGATGATCACCCAACCAATCGCCGGGTTTTGCAACTGATCCTAGAGCCATTGGGCGTAGATCTGACCTTGTGCGAGAACGGCCAGCAGGCGCTGGACGCAGTGCACCGATTGGATTTCGATCTGGTGTTGATGGATCTCCAAATGCCGGTGATGGATGGTTTGACCGCGACCCGTGCTATCCGCCTGTTGGAGGCGGCTCATGATCGACCTCGCATGCCCATCATCGCGGTTTCGGCCAATGCAATGACGCACCATAAGGCTGAAGCGCTTGAGGCTGGGGCTGATTTCCATATTGCCAAGCCATTTACGCCTGAAACCTTGATCACTGGCATCGAAGAAGCCTTGGCACTTGTGGAGCCAGCTTCCACGGCGACATCTAGCTCCGCCAATAGCTCAACAAAGGTTTCTTAGCCTCGTTCAATTTATACTCTGTATGCTGACTATCTGGTGTGCACAAGTCTCGAGTGTGACGTCGGAGTAAACGTTAACATGCAATAAAATTGTCACGCTCATTTTATATTTCTGTCACACCGAATTTGTGAGACTGTCACATCCAAGGACTAGGGAAGCCCGGCACGAGCGAAATTGCGCCCGTTTTCCAGCAAAAACGCCTTTTATGGTGTTTACCACTCGCTGAGGGAACCGTCGCATCGGCCAGTGAGGGGAATAGGATGAAATTAATCGCAAGTCGCGGGACTCTAGTTGCCGCTTTGGCACTCTTTATGGGTGCATGTTCGCAGGGCGGCAGTATCCAATCGCCAGGCTCGACATTTGTGGGTGATCCCCCAGGTGGCACGGGTGGCGGTGGGACTGGTGGTGGCGGAAGTGGGGCAACTTGCCCCCTAGGAACCACCATTGGCACCGCAATTGGAACGACCACGGTCTGTAACCTCACTGGTGAAGTGCTCACCAATCTGACCTTGCCCCGTGTCACCGGCGTTGCTTATCGCTTGGTAGGCCGCGTGGATGTTGGTCGTGACTTAGGCGCTGGCGGGAACGCCGCGACCGGTGTTGCTGCGACTTTGACCGTTGAACCTGGCGTCACCATTTTCGGCGACGAAGCGTCTGACCTTTTGATCGTCAACCGCGGTAGCCGGATTAATGCCGTCGGCACGCCGAGCCAGCCGATTGTTTTCACCGGTAAGGAAGACATTGCCGGAACAGCAAATGCTGACACCACCAATCGCCTGTGGGGCGGCGTCATCCTCTTGGGTCGCGCGCCAATCCGTGGCTGCTCAACCGCAGTCGCTCAGGGCACTCTGGAATGTCAAAATGCGGTGGAAGGGATTACGGCTGCAACCGGTCGTCAAGCGCTCTACGGCGGCGCAACTGCTGCCGACACGAGCGGCACGATGCGTTATGTCCAAATCCGTTACCCAGGTGAATTCTTGTCGTCGGCAGCAGCCGGCGACGATTTGAACGGCTTGACCTTGGGCGGCGTAGGTTCGGCTACCGACATCAGCTTCCTCCAAGTCCATAATTCTGGCGATGATGGCATCGAAGTCTTCGGCGGCAACGTGAACATGAAGAACATGGTCATCACTGGCTCATTAGATGATGGTCTTGACTTCGATGAAGGCTGGACCGGGGCCGTCCAATTCTTGGTTATCAAGCAAACACCAAACGCAGGTGGTCCCGACCGTCTGTTCGAAGGTAGCAACCGCACCGTTGCCAGCTTGGCAGGCACTTTGAACACCAATCCAACCATCGCAAACTTTACCGCCGTTGGCATTCGTACCAACAGCGCAGGCGCTAACTTGCAAGGTATTGTGTTGAACAATACCGGCGGCACGCCAGGTGCTGCAGGCCGTTTCCTCAATGGTGTCGTTACCGGCACAACGACCTGCGCCGTTGCTAGCACCTCCAATACGTCGCCAGCCGCTCGCTACGACTCCTTGATGTTTGACTGCCCAGGCACGTTAGACTCAGTAGCCGCAGCAGCCTTCTCTTCAGGCTCTAACAACGTCTCGAACGTCACTTCGACCTTGAGTGCGTCTTTGTTGCCAGGCCCCAATGAATTGGCTCGCACGGCTTTGAACCCAACAGGGGTCAACGCATTCTTTGAAGCCGCCAACTATGTCGGCGCTTTCTCTGCCACGGCCACGGCAACTTCGAACTGGGCTTCAGGTTGGACCATCCAGCTTCTTCCAGCCGCCGCCTGCCCAATTGGTACGATTGAGCAAGGCACGATCGCAGGCCAACGCAATTGCGTCCTCAGCGGCGTTATCGGCAGCGGCACGATCCCAACCAACCTCCGCCTGACCGCTGGCAATATCTACCAAATCTCAGGTCGGGTAGACGTTGGCTTCGACCGGGGTGCCGCGTTGAACGCAGGTACCGCAGCAAGCTTGACGATTGACCCAGGCGTACGCCTCTATGGCTCCAACTCGGCCGACGTCCTGATCGTCAACCGTGGTTCACAAATCTTCGTCAACGGCACGTCGCAAGCCCCTGTGATTATGACTTCACGTAACGACGTTGCCGGCACCCAAACCGACAAAGCACGTGCAAGTCGCGAATGGGCTGGCCTGATTGTCCTCGGTGCTGCGCCAATTCGTGGTTGCTCGACTGCCGTGACCCAAGGCAGCGTCGATTGCCAAAATGCCATCGAAGGCATCACCGCTGCAACTGGTCGTCAGGCCCTGTATGGTGGTGCAACTTCGGCGGATAACAGCGGCCGGATCACCTATCTTCAAATCCGTTACCCCGGTGCTTTCTTGACCTCGGCAGCCGCAGGCGACGACTTGAACGGTTTGACCTTGGGTGGCGTTGGTTCGGCAACGGAAATCAACAACATTCAGATCCACAACTCGGGTGATGATGGCATCGAAATCTTCGGCGGCACGGTCAACATGCGCAATTGGATTGTTACCGGCGCTCTCGATGATTCGCTCGACTTCGATGAAGGTTGGGTCGGCAAGGCTCAGTTCGGGATCGTGCTTCAGGCTCTGACTTCAACTGGCGGTCCTGACCGTTTGATCGAAGGCAGCAACCGCACCGTCGCCAGCTTACCCGGTACGCTGAACACCAACCCAATCATCACGAACTTCACCTTCGTGGGTGTGCCTCAGAACGATGCATCGGCAAACTTGACCGGCATCATCTTGAACAACACTGGCGGCACGCCTGGTGGCTCGGCACGCCTCCTCAATGGTGTCGTAACCGGCTCTACTACCTGCTTGAACTTCGAGACTTCGAATACAAGCCCAGCTCCTCAGCTTGACTCGATCTTGTCCAGCTGCTCGGGCGCTTATGGTGCCGTCGCTACGGCTCGTGTGAATGCAGGCTCTAACAACACCACTGGCACGACAGCCACTTTGACCAGCCGCTTTATCAACGGATCGGCAGAATCGGCACGGACTGCGGTGAATGCCAGCACGGTCGACACCTTCTTTACGGCGACCAATTACATCGGTGCCGTGCGAGATGCGACTGATTTGTGGTGGTCGTCTTGGACCTGCAGTCTTGCCGCTGGTTCGACCTGCTAAACTTAAAGAGATCGGTGCGGCAGGGCCTCCTTGCCGCACCGATTGGTTTCTTACTTTGGCCTATGTGGCCACTTCCTCAGACTTCCTAAAGGCCCGTCCGTCATGACCATTCCAGCCCGTCTGCGCAGAATTCTGTTGCTCACCAGCATCTTTGTGGTGCCATCATTGGTGCCCAGTCTCGTCAGCGCGCAAGCTGCTCCTGCCACTCCGGCAAAGCCAGCCGAAGCACCTGCAGCAGGTGATGAACCTGAACAAGAAGTGGAAGTGGTCGTTGTTCGGGGACGCTTCATCCCAGAGCCGCAACGCGTCACCTCGGAAGTTGCAAACTTCTTGTCGGCTGCTGACCTCGCCCGTACGGGTGATGATAACGCTGCAGCTGCATTGACGCGCCTCACTGGTTTGTCTGTCGTCTCGGGGCGGTTCGTTTATGTCCGTGGTTTGGGCGACCGTTATTCTTCAGCGCTTCTCAACGGATCCCCGCTGCCAAGCCCAGAGCCATTGCGTCGCCAAGTGCCTTTGGATTTGTTCCCGTCCAACATTTTGAATGGCGCGACCGTCCAAAAGACCTTCTCGCCAAATTATCCCGGCGAATTTGGCGGCGGTGTGATTGATTTGCGGACTCTGAAGAGCCCGAATGAAGATTTCCTGACCCTAAAGGTTGGCACAGGCTTCAACTCTGAGACGACCGGTAAGACTGGTTTGGTTTATGAAGGCCACCCGCTCGACTGGACAGGTCTTGATACCGATCTGCGTCGTTTGCCCCAGCCTGTGCGCGACGCGGTCTCCACTGGTAAGCGTATCAACGATACCAATTTCACACCAAAGCAGCTGGAATTCATCGGCGAGAGCTTTATCAATTCGCCTTTGACTGTCGTGCAAAGTGAAAAGACCCGCCCAGACTTTGACGCCGAACTGACGGCGGGTCGCAGCTTCGACGTGAAGGAAGCGACGGTCGGTCTGGTCGGTGTGCTGGGCTATAAGAGCGGTTTTAAGACCCAAGAAGCCCTCCGTCAGGATGTCGTCTCTGACACGATCGAAGCCGAAGGGACGAACCTTTCGTCCACTTGGGATATTGTGATCAACGGCTTCGGCAGTGCCAGCGCAAGTTGGGGCGACAATCGCGTCGGTCTGACCGGTCTTCTGGTTCGCAGCACTTCGAAAAAGGCGCAGGTTGAAGTTGGCACAGATACAAACTTGCCAACAGGCCAATCCTATCGCACGGAAGGCACCGCTTGGTATGAGCGCGAGCTCGCCTCTGCTCAGCTTTCGGGTGAGCACAAACTCGGTGGCGTTGAATTGCAATGGCGTGGATCGATCGGTCAATCTACCCGCAAAGCCCCTTATGAGCGCGATATTTCATACACCGTCGTCAATGGCATCACCGCCTTCAATGGCGCGTCATTGGGCAATGCCATCCGCTTCTCAGAGCTCAAGGACGAAGTCTCAAGCTTCGGTTTTGACGCGAAATATGTCCTGAAGCTCGCAAAGGGTCGCGAAGTCGAATTATCGGGCGGCGCGGTCACGTCCAACACCGATCGAAATTATGAGCTCATTTCGTTCGCCTTCACAGGGCCACGTGGGCCCACCTCAAATGACGTCTTACGCTCCCGCGTTGATTACTTGTTCTCGCCCGACAATATCAACCCAGCCCGCTTCGTGATTACCGAACAAACCGGCAAGGACGATGCCTATGTCGGTAGCTTGGAAAACTTAGCCGCCTATTTGGCTTCGGAGTTTGAGGTGACCTCCTTCATCCGCGCGTCTGTCGGTGTGCGCTATGAAGATGCGACGCAAAAAGTGCGGACCACTAACCGGTTTGGTGATACGCCAACGGCCCCGGTTCAGCTTGCTAACGACTATTTGCTGCCAGCGGCCACCATCACATGGAACTTCGCAGACGAGTTACAGATGCGTTTGGGCTATTCTAAGACCATTGCGCGCCCGCAATTCCGCGAGTTGGCCTTCACGCCTTATATCGATCCAGAATCCAACCGCATTTATCAGGGCAACCCTTTCCTGAAGGATAGCGAGTTTGAGAATTACGACGCGCGTCTCGAATATTACTTTGGTCGCGGTCAATTCGTAACGGCTGGTGCCTTCTACAAGAAGATCGATAATCCGATTGAAGAAGTGATTGTTCGACTTGAGCGCTCGTTCACGCGCTTTATCAACGCACCTGAAGCCACACTTTATGGCTTGGAACTGGAATATCGCGCCAATTTCGAACTGCCGTTCAAATTGCCCGTGCTCCAAGATGCAAAATGGAACTTTGCTGCCAACTATACTTATACCCATTCTGAGGTCAGCGCACCCGCTGGCACCAACGTTATCAGCCCGATCGACTTCCGCTCGATTTCGGCAACTCAGTTTGGCCTCGATGGCAGCGAACTGCAGGGCACGCCTAAGAATATTGCCAACCTGCAACTTGGCTATGAGACTGACAATCAGCAATTGACGCTGCTGGTTGGTTGGGTTGACGAGCGTATCGCCCGCCGCGGTCTGGGCTCGGTTCCATCTGTGATCGAGAACCCCGGCACCAACATCGATCTGGTCTATAAGCGCGACTTCACCATCGCCAATGTCGACTATACCTTCGGTATCAGTGGTCGCAATTTATTGGCCGAGGACAACCAAGAATTCCAGATATCGAAGCTGGGTCGTTCGGAGGCCAATACCTATAAAAGAGGTCGTTCGGTTTCCTTAAGCCTAACAGTCCGTCGCTGATTCGCGTGGTTTAGTCGCGAATCACTAGCCCCTTTACCTCCCGACTGATCGGGGTCCATGATGCCACATCTTCGGTATTATGGGCCCCCAGTTTGCTTTATGGTCAAGGGAAAGTTGGATTTCCGAGCGGATCAGGTCAAAACGGCGGAGGGCAACTGAGGGTAAAGCGAGCCGACTCTCGACAAACTCACAGTTTCAGACAAAAGTAACCGATCCAAGCGCTTGGCATGCACATGATCTATAAAGTGAAATTTGTTGGGAGGTTCATAGCTTGGCAAAGATTTGCCTGGTTTGTAACCGCTTGTGCCAGCCTTGGATTCAGTCCGGCGGCAGCAGATGTTATCGAAGTTGGGTCCAATGGAACGGCGACCGTTTATTCTGGCCCCACCCTGTTTCTCGGCAATACGATCAGCCCGGTATTAAAGCCCGAGCCGAAAGCGCCTGCTGCGGCGGCAGCTTCGTCTGGTTTTAAACTTATTGAGCCCGCTTATCCTTTAAGGCTTCATCCAACCTTGGATGCCTATGTTACCGAGGCGGCAACAAAATATGGTGTAGACCCCATCCTAGTACGCGCTGTCGCATGGCAAGAATCGCGCTTTCGCGGCTCGGCCATCTCGCCAAAGGGGGCAATCGGGGTGATGCAGCTGATGCCTTCAACTGCCTCTTGGCTGGGCGTCGATCCCTATGACCCCCGCGATAACATTTTTGGCGGCGTCGCATACTTGAGCAACTTGTTGGATCGCTTCGGGGGCGATGTTCGCTTAGCGTTAGCCGCCTATAATGCCGGTCCGGAGGCGGTAACCCGCCATCGTGGAATTCCACCCTATCGTGAAACCCAAAACTATGTGAAGGCCATCTCAGAGCGGCTTTCAATCCGCTAGTACATTTGTAAGTTTGAGGAACATGTCGATGACAGAAGTACGCAAAGCGCTCTGGGCGCTGATTTCGATCTGGGCGATCTTGTGGGCAGGCCCCGCCTTGGCACAATCTGCCAACCTCGACCCCGCCGGCTCCGGCGTTATTCTGGGCGCGGTGAATTGGGTGCAAGGAACACTGTTGGGCGCGGTCGCAACCGCAGTCGCGGTGATAGCGGTGGCCGGTTGTGGCTTTATGATGCTCACCGGTCGGATGAATTGGCGGCATGGCGGTATGGTGATTTTGGGTTGCTTCATCCTGTTTGGGTCGGCTGCCATTGTCGGAGGCATCCGAAGCGCTGCACAAGGGTTTTAGGGGGCAAATATGGCGCAGCTAGAGCGCGATCCTGTTTTTGCTGCTTTGACACGCCCGCAAATGTTTGCGGGCGTGACTTATACGTGGTTCATCCTCAACGGCATCATCACGGCAGAAGTTTTTTTGGTTACTAAGTCCGTCTGGGCTTTGGTTGCTGCTGTCGTCTTGCACTTGGTCGGAGTGATTGCGGCACGGGATGAGCCGCGCTTTCTCGACCTGTGGATCACCCGCATGATCAGCTCGCCGCGGGTGGCCAATTTCGCCTTCTGGCGATGCAATTCTTACAGGCCATAGGAGATGATTGACGTCTAAATGGCAGGTCCGCGCGCCCAGCAGAAGCGTTTGGCTACGTTAGCCGAAATTGCTCACCGAGAAGCCCCCGCTGGCGCTCGGCTGCCTTATGCGCGCCATGTAGACGATACGACCATCGAAACCCGCGATGGCATGCTGCTGCAGATCATCAAGCTGGACGGCTTGGCTTTTGAGACAGCAGATACCGAGGACCTCAATTACCGCAAGGCCATTCGAGATACGATGTTGCGCTCGATCGCCCATGCCCGGTTTGCAGTGGTTCATCATGTTGTCCGAAGCCCGGTGAAGCCTTCGCTGGATGCGGAATTCCCAGATGCATTTTCGCGCGAAGTCGATCAGCAATGGTCGGCCCGTCTCGACGGCCGGGCGATGTTCATCAACGACCTGTTCTTGACCATTATTCGCCGTCCAGCCGTTGGGCGAACTGGCTTTATCGACAAAACGATGGAACTGTTGCGGGGTACATCTTCTCAAGCCATCGCCGCAGAGCGTGCTCGCGATATGCGGGAATTGGATACGGCGCGTGACGCACTGATGGCGTCTCTCGCTCCCTATGGCGCACGGGTGCTTTCTGTTTACGATAGTCGGCATGGCCCTTGTTCTGAACCTTTGGAGTTCTTGTCAGGCCTTTATAATGGTGAGTTGCGGCCGGTATTGCTGCCAGACAACGACCTCGGTTTTCATATTCCTTATCGCCGTATCAGCTTTGGGTTGGAGGCATTTGAACTTCATGCGGCCCCCGGGCTTGCCCGGCAGTTTGGCACCATGATTTCGATCAAGGACTACCCGCCCCACACGGCACCTGGCATGCTGGATGACCTTATGCGCCTGCCCGTTGAAATGACGGTGACCGAGAGTTTTGCCTTTGTGGATCGGCAGGTGGCACTGGACCGCATGAACTTAGCACTGCGTCGGATGCGCGCAGCAGATGACGACGCAATCAGTCTGCGCCGGGACTTGTCGATTGCCAAGGATGACGTGTCCGCCGGTCGATCGGCCTTTGGCGAGCATCATATGAGTGTGTGCATCAAGGCCGCTTCACAAGGGCAACTCGATCAAGCTGCCGCAGATGTTCAGGCCGCTTTTACAGAAGAGGGCATTATCTCTGTCCGCGAAGATGTGAATCTGGAGCCGGCCTTCTGGGCGCAATTTCCGGGGAATTTTAAAGATATTGCTCGGCGCGCCTTGGTTTCGACAGGTAATTTTGCCGGCTTGGCCAGTTTCCATAATTTTCCGATCGGCCAAGAAGATCACAATGTCTGGGGGCAAGCTGTAACCGTGTTGGAGACAACTTCGGCCACGCCCTATTATTTCAACTTCCACAAGAATGATCTGGGCAATTTCACCATTATCGGGCCATCAGGCTCTGGCAAGACGGTGGTTTTGAACTTCCTCTTAACCCAAGCACGCAAGTTTGACCCTCGCATTGTCCTGTTCGACAAAGACCGCGGTGCGGAAATCTTCATTCGCGCTATTGGTGGCCGGTATGAAACCTTGCGTCATGGCAATCCCTCGGGCCTCAACCCTTTGTCGCTGCCCGATACCCCGGCCAATCGGGCGTTTGTAACGGAGTGGCTGTCGCGTCTGGTTAGTATTGAAGGTGAAAAGCTCACCATTGATGAGCAGGCTCAGATCGCCGATGCTGTTGCCGCGAATTTTGACCAAGCCCCACAGTATCGTCGCCTGCGCTATGTTGCCGAATTGCTCGCCGGGGTGCGCCGTCCGGTTCCGGGTGACCTTGCGTCGCGACTAGAGCCTTGGATTCATGATGGCGTGCGCGCATGGCTGTTCGACAATGAGGAAGACCGCCTAGACCTGTCGACCCGCACACTGGGCGTCGACATGACCTCGATTCTAGACGACCCCGCTTTGCGCACGCCAGCCATGATGTATTTGTTCCACTGTGTGGAGCAACGTCTCGATGGCACGCCTGCCATTCTGGTTGTTGATGAAGGCTGGAAGGCCTTGGACGATCCCATTTTCGTGGCCCGCATTCGTGATTGGGAAAAGACTATTCGTAAACGCAACGGGATTGTGGGGTTCGCTACCCAAAGCGCATCGGACGCTTTGTCGAGCCAGATTTCCTCTGCGATTATTGAGCAAGCGGCCACACAGATCTTCATGCCCAACCCAAAGGCGCAAGAGGACGAATATTGTCGTGGATTTGGTTTGACTCTGCACGAGTTGGACCTGATCCGCGCTTTGCCAGACACGTCACGTTGCTTTGTGATCAAGCATGGTACCGACAGCGTGGTCGCGCGACTGAATCTAGATGGCATGCCGGATGTTTTGACCGTTCTGTCGGGACGCGAGTCAACCGTCAGGCGCCTCGACGCGCTGCGGGCCGAGCATGGTGATGATCCTGCCATTTGGCTGCCGCTTTTGACCGCTAGCGTCAATCAGGCTCGCGATTCCAACAGAGGGGGACGGCGATGATTGGTCAATGTTCGGCCCCACGCGCGGATTTAGGGCTGGTTCGCGGCCTGCTCGATACCGTCGATTGCAACATCCGTGAGGGTGTGCAGGGTGGCTACAATGCCTTCTTTGGGCCTGGGTCCACGCTTGGTTCCGTCATCACCGTGCTTCTGACCATTTATGTCGCTTTGTTGGGGTTCCGTCTCTTGACTGGCCGGACCGATCTGCGCGTTGGCGATTTGCCAATGATCGCAATCAAACTAGGCGCCGTGGTGATGTTGACCACGTCTTGGGCGAGCTATCAAAGCCTTGTATTCTCGCTCTTGTTCGACGGCCCCGCCGAAATCGCCAACAGCCTTTTGGCCAATATGCCGATGCCCCAAACCATGGGGCCAACTGACATCTTTGCCCGATTGCAATATACATTTGATCAACTCACACAGTCCGCAAGTGCCATGGCTTTGGTCAGTGACGTGCCTGGGCAAGGGCCGAATGTGGCTGGAGCTACCTTGAATGGAGGCAGCTTTGTCTTGCAGGCGGCCCCTGGAACCGATCCAGAGAGCCTTAAGGGTTTGGCACCCGTGATCCAAATGCGTTCGGCACTGCAAGGTGGGCCTGCCTTTGGGGCAACGGCCCTATGGCTTTCGGCAATTACCTTGTTGGTTTCCACGTTAGGGCTTTTGATCTTGGCCAAACTGATGTTGGGCCTGTTGTTGGCTATTGGGCCCCTATTTGTCGGGCTCCTGCTTTTTGAAAGCACCAAGGGTTTCTTTGAGGGCTGGCTTCGAACCGCATTAGGCTTTGCACTGGTGCCACTGGCCACAGTTGTTTTCATGGCTGGTCTTTTGGCGTCGCTAGAGCCAAGTTTGCAGGGCCTCGCCGTGGCGCGGGCCGAGAATCGGTATGACCTGCAGCCAATTCTGACTGTCATGGTGATTATCCTAACCTTTACCGCCGTCTTTGGCAGCGTGATTGGCCTGTGCACGCGTCTGGTCGCAGGGTTCCGTTTGCCTGACGTCAAATCACGTGAGCCAGAGCCGATTACGGTCAATGAGGCCGCTACTGGGCGTCAAGGTTTTGGAGTCGACACCCCAACAGAAGCCAGCCGCGCCTCACGGCTGGCTTCTGTTGTTTCGGGCGGAGCTTCTGGATCTGGCTCTGATCGACGGGATGCCCGCTTGGCCGCTGCAGTTTCCGGTGCCGGCGCTCAATCTTCAACCACGCTTGATCGGCGGACAGAACTCGTCGCAGGCGGCGGCGGTGAAGGGGTGCGAGGCGATTACTCGGTCCGCTTGGGTCAGAATGGTCGTAAGCGCAGTAATCCAACCCGACCTAGTCGACCTCGCGAAAGCATGTTTACCCAACCTCCTTCAAAACTAAGCCTTTCGGCAACTGGAAAAGCACCATGACCGGCCCGCACGCTGATCCATCCTCCACCCCACCCGGCGTTCCGCCCAATGGCGTTGCGGCCCGCGCGCATTATTATGAGGCTGCCAGTACATGGGCGCAGGACACCCATGCCACCCTCCGTCGGTCGCAACGCACCGCGTGGATCGTTGCTGGGATCGCGGTTGGGATTGCGGCCATTCAGGCCGTCGCCTTGGTTGTGCTGGTGCCACTCAAACAAACCATGCCCTACACAATTACGGTCGATCGTGAGACCGGCTATGTTCAAACCACGCGTGGCGTAAATCTCGGTACCTTGAGTGAGACCGAAGCCGTCGCCCAATCATTTGTGGTTCAATATGTGCTGGCGCGGGAAACCTTTGATGCTGCCGACTACCGAGAACAATATCGGAAAACGCTCGCGTGGTCGCAAGGCGCTGCCGAGACCGAATATTTGCGTGATTGGGACAAGTCTAATCCAAATGGTATTCAAAGCCGCGTCAGCCCAAATACGCGCATCCAGGTAACCGTAAAAAGCGTGACTATTTTGGGCCCACGCTCGGCCATGATCCGCTTTGATACGGAACGCTCGGAGGGTGGTGGCGGGGCTGGCATGCGTCAGCCTTGGGTGGCGTCCGTTGTCTATAGTTTCTCGGGTAAGCCAATCAATGAGCAAGACCGCTATTTGAACCCGCTTGGCTTCCAGATTTCAAGCTATCGGCGTGATGCCGAAACCACTCAGCCAGTGCCAATGCCAGCCGCGCCAATGCAGATGATGCCAGCGCCAGCGCAAATGCCAGCGTCCGGTGTGACGACGATTCCTGTTCCAGGGAATGTCGCACCTGGGACACCTGTGGGCGCAGCACCTACAAGTCCGGGTGCCCAGGCGCCGACCTCAGCCACGCCTGCTGCGCAGCCGCAATCGAAATCGGGCAATCCGAATGGTGAGGAGTTCCCAGCCCAATGACGCCCCTCAAGCCACACTGGAACATCTGTTTAGCTGTCGTGTTCGCCACGCTGGTTATCGGTGCTGACCCGGTGCGCGCCCAAATGCGGGAGGTACCAATCCCGGGTGCGGTGGACCCACGCGTTCAGACGGTCTTTTTCAAAGAAGACAGTGTCGTCTCGCTGCGCGGCCATTATGGCTATCAGATGATGATTGAGTTTGGCGCTGATGAGCGCATTGAGAATGTCTCAATTGGTGACTCTTTAGCTTGGCAAGTTACGCCCAATCGACGCGCCGACACATTATTTGTAAAGCCGATTGAGTTTGATGCGGCTACCAATATGTCGGTGATTACCTCCAAACGCCGCTACACTTTCCAGCTAAGCGCGGAAGAGCCGACAGGGCCTGGCGATCCAAACATCATCTATCGCGTGAAGTTTACCTATCCGCCTGAACCCGTGGCACTAGAGCCCAAGGATTTGGTGCCTCAGCCACAAGCCAATTCAAACCAAAATTACTCGGTCTCGGGTAGCACCCGCAATGTGCCATCGCGCATTTTTGACGATGGCCAAAGAACTTATCTGGAATGGCCATCTGGAGCCGCAACCCCAGCTGTTTTCGCTTTGAGCGCGGATGGCTCTGAATCGCTCGTGAATTTTATCATGCGCGGCAATGTCATGGTGGTTGAACGGGTTGGCCCAGCTTTTGTTCTGCGCAACGGGACTGACCAAACCATTGTCAGCAATGATGCTTGGCGGGAGCCGGATCCCGGCCCCAATGCACCTGTGATGCGGCCCTCAAGCCGAACGAAGCCAAAGTCCCGCGGTCTATTCGGCCTTGGTGCACCGAAGGAGTCGAAGCCATGAGCCAGATGGGTAGTGGCTCGCTGGAGCCTATTGACCCTGCAGCCAGTTCGGCAATGGGTACAGAGGGCGCGCCGGAAATAGGAACTTCTGATCTCATCGTGGATGCGGCACCTGCTGTCGCTTATCCAGACCGTCCGTGGGTGATGATTGCTGGGGTGGTCGGTGCTCTTGCTCTTGGCACGATTGTTTTCACGACTATGGTTTCGGCGCAAAAACGAGCTGGAGCTGGGGATTTGACCCCAACGCGCGACTCAAAAAACGACGGCAGTCTTGGTCAGCGCATTCCCGATCCACCAAGCTTGTTTGCGCAGACGATAGCGCCTCCTGTTATGCCTTCCCAGCCGATGGTTCCTGAGAATCCGGCCGCGAATGAGGCGGTCCCTCCGCCTCAAGCATGGGCACCGTCGCCACCGCCTCCGCCTCCGCCGCCAATCCGCGATGTCTATCGCCCAATGCCAACCCCGCTACCCCCTCCACCACCGCCCACGCGGACTGGAGCGGATCTGACGCAGCGGATGCGCTCTCCTGCTTTGATTGTCGACCTTGTGCCTGCCGGCGCAGCGGCAGAGGCTTCAGCTAATGCTTCAGCAAGCGGCGGCGGGGGCGACAATGATGCCTTTGCTGCGCGCGTTAGTTCTGGCGAAGTTCCCGCCGCCCGTGCTGGCGCATTGCGCAACCCAAAGACGACGGTACCTCAGGGTGCCTTGATCGCAGCCGTACTAGAAACTGCGATCAATTCTGATCTTCCGGGCTTCGTTCGGGCTGTGGTTAGCCGCGATGTTTTGAGTTTTGACGGCACACGGGTCCTAATTCCACGAGGCTCTCGCTTGGTCGGGCAATATCGCTCGGAAGTGGCATTGGGTCAGTCGCGGGCCTTTGTTGTCTGGACGCGTCTGCTGCGCCCGGATGGTGTCTCAATCCAATTAGCATCGCCTGGAACGGATCCGCTTGGCCGTGCTGGCTTAGATGGAAAAGTGGATCGTCATTATTTCCAACGCTACGGCCCAGGCCTTTTATCGACGGCCATCAGTGCTGCGCTCAGCAACACCAATTCCAATCAATTGGTCATTGGCACAGCTCAGACGCTTCCGAGTGCCGTTTCCTCTGGTGAAACGATCAAGCCGACTGTTACAGTTAAGCAAGGGACCGCCATCCAAGTCTTTGTCGCGCGTGACCTCGACTTCTCTCTGAACCCAGTTTCGCCAGCAGCGGGCGTTGCGCCAGTTGTTGATCCGCCCCCAGGGAACCGACCATGAGTGGGCCACATGGCGCACCGCAAGTTTTGGGGGGCGTCTATCTCTCCGCATTTCTTGAGCCGCTATCGGGTTGGTTGAATCGACCGGACGTTACCGACATTTTGGTCAATCGACCCGGCGAGGTCTGGGTCGAAAGTGTCACAGGCGGTATTGTCCGATATGAAGCGCCGGATGTGACTCAGGTCAATCTGACCCGTCTTGCCTCCCAGATCGCGCGGATTTCCAAGCAAGGGATCAGCCGCGAGCATCCCTTGCTGTCGGCAAGCTTGCCGACTGGAGAGCGCATTCAAATTGTGTTGCCGCCTGCCACGCGGGGCGAAGTCGCCTTGGCCATTCGCAAGCACGTGCTGACCGATCTGACCCTAGATGATTATGTATCGGCGGGTGCGCTATCGCATATTGTCGGGGCAGGTGGCACAAAAGCTTCCTTTGACCCGGATAAGGAACTAAAGGCCAGCCTCGCCAAGGGAGATGTGACGGCATTCCTTAAGCTCGCCGTTCAACAAAAGCGCAACATCGTTGTCTCAGGCGGGACGGGGACGGGAAAGACAACTTTCCTCAACGCCCTCTTGAAGGAAGTCAGTCTAGATGAGCGCTTGATCCTGATTGAAGACGCCGCAGAAATCCGACTTGTTCATGAGAATGCCGTTGGTCTTGTGGCAGTAAAGGGACAGACTGGCGAGGCCCGCGTCGATGTCGATGATCTGTTGCAATCTGCGCTCCGCATGCGGCCGGATCGGATCATTGTGGGAGAGCTTCGCGGTAAGGAGGCTTTCACCTTCCTGCGGGCCATTAATACAGGCCACCCAGGATCTGTGACCACTTTGCATGCCGACACGCCAGATGGGGCCCTAGAACAGCTTGCGCTGATGGCCTTGCAAACTGGTACGGCGATGACCCATGCGGACATCTTGGCCTATGTTCGCAGTGTGGTTGACGTGATCGTACAGTTAGAGCGCAATCAAGGCCGTCGGCAGGTACGCGAGATCCGCTTGCTGAGGTAGGTTTCCAAAAGTCTAATCTGGTTTTAGATGGATTTTAGTTGAAATAATCCCCTTAAGTAAAAATTCGCCATTTAGTTATACGAATTTTTATTGTCTTATCCGTTAGACATCTCCGTGGTAGCAAGAGCCAGCAAAGCTCGACGTGTGTCTGCACGATTGGCGCAAATGGCTTCTTGAGTTGGGGTGCGTTATGGGAAATCGTTGGATTAAAGTAGCTAGTGCTGCATTATTGTTAGGGATGGTTTCCGCTTGCGGCGGCGGAGGTGGATCGTCTCCACCAGCCGGCGGCGGTGGTGGTGTCGTTACACCGCGTGCGACTGCGGCAGAGGCATCGCGTTTCCTCATTCAATCGACATTTGGGCCCACTGAGGCCGAAATTGAAGCCACACGGGACACGACTTTCGCCGCGTGGATCACGGCGCAGCAGGCCCTTCCAGAAGGGGCTCTGGCCCTCGATTATTTGAACACGCGTCGGGATCAATTGCGAAACCCGCCAGCTCCGGCTGCACCAAACCCGACAGCCGATGTTAGCTCGTCGAACTTCTACGAGTATTTCTGGCGCGAAGCTGTGACGTCGCAAGATCAATTGCGCGAACGAACCAAATTTGCCTTGTCGCAAATCTTCGTGATCTCATTTGCCGAACCGCAAATGAACGTTCGCGGCCTCGGCTCTTATTACGATATGTTGGGCCGCAACGCTTTTGGTAACTATCGCCAGCTTCTGGAAGATGTGACTCTGCATCCGATGATGGGTGTCTATTTGACCCATATGGCAAACCAGAAAGAAGACCTCACAACGGGTCGTTCGCCAGATGAAAACTTCGCACGCGAAGTCATGCAGTTGATGTCGATTGGCTTGTTCGAACTCAATAATGATGGAACGCAAAAGCTGGATAGTTCGGGCAATCCAATCCCAACCTATACGGCAGCAGACATCTCCAACCTCGCGAAAGTCTTTACCGGATTTAGCTGGTTTGCCACGACGCCAACCAACTCGACGTTTTCCGGCGGCGGTCGCAATGACGCGTCTTTTGTAAATCCAATGATTGCGTACCCAAATTTCCATTCGATCTCTGAGAAGCGCTTTTTGGGCACGGTGATCCCTGCAACCACGACTCCAAATCCTGCGGGTGACTTGAAGATTGCGCTTGATACGATCTTCAACCACCCGAACGTCGGCCCATTCATCGGGAAGCAGATGATCCAGCGTTTGGTCACATCTAACCCCAGCCCAGCCTATGTGAACCGGGTGGCGAATGTCTTCAACAACAATGGTTCGGGCGTACGTGGCGATATGGCCGCTGTGGTCCGCGCAGTTCTATTGGACAGTGAAGCGCGCAATATGTCAGCAGGGGTCGACGCAAACTTCGGGAAGCTGCGCGAGCCTGTCATCCGTATGACCGGTTTGATGCGTGCTTTGAACGCGGCATCAACCAATGGCTTATGGCCAGTGGGTTCGACCAGCGCCTCGACGTCTTTAGGTCAATCTCCCATGGCTTCGCCCTCGGTGTTTAACTTCTTCCGCCCTGGCTATACGCCACCAAACACCAAAACCGGCACGCAAGGGCTCGTCGCGCCGGAAATGCAAATTGTCGATGAAGTCACGGTAGCTGGCTACATGAACACCATGCAGACCACGGTCAACACGGGTATCGGCACCAGCAGTGACGTCAAGCTGAGCTATGTCAAGGAAATGGCGGTTGCAGCCGATCCAGCTGCCTTGGTCGATCGGGTCAATTATCTTTTGACTTATGGCAATATGACGGCGGCTCGCCGCCAGCAAATCATAGATGCGGTCACCGCGGTCACCATTCCTTCGGGTGGCACGACGACACAGGCGCAAATTGATGCGGCTCTGCTGAACCGATCGAAGTTGGCGGTCTATCTGACCGTTGTTTCTCCAGATTACATCTTGCAGCGCTAAGGGGGCGGCCATGAAAGATTTACGTCATACACGTCGCCAATTTATGGCAACAACCGGTGCAGTCGGTATTGCCGCACCTGTCGCAACGGCCTTCGGCATGCAATTAGCCGCCTTTAATTCGGCTGCTAGCCAGACTGCAGGGGGATACAAAGCACTTGTTTGTATCTTCCAATTGGGTGGCAATGACTCCAACAATACGGTATTGGCTTCTGATACCGATTCCTGGAACCGTTACTGGGCTGCCCGCAACACTGGGTCTGACCCCATTGCATTGATGCCTGTCGGCACAGCAGCAGCAGCAGTTGGCTCAACCTCTTCCGTGACTGGACGGACCGTTGCTGCAGGCACACCTGAGGCTTGGGGCGGCATCCTGCCGTTCACGCCAAAGACGGCCCAGGCCATTCCAGCGGGTACCAACGCGACGACGCGTACCTTTGGCTTCCACCCCATGTTGGCACCACTTCTGCCGGCTTATACCGCGGGTCGACTGGCTGTAATCGCCAATGTCGGCTCTTTGGTGGAGCCCGTGACAAAGGCGCAGTATCAAGCACGCACCAAGAAGGTGCCCGCGAATTTGTTCTCGCACAACGACCAACAGGCCGTTTGGCAAGCCGGCCTCACTGAAGGCGTGCGCACCGGTTGGGGTGGCCAATTTGGCGATCTGATGGCATCGGGCAATGGTGCCAATAGCCTGTATACAGCCATGTCGACCGCCGGGAACACTGTGTTTCTGTCTGGCCGTACGGTGGTGCAATATCAGGTCTCGACAGGCGCGACGCCCGCGGTGGTTGTGAACGCTGCTGGTGGAACGACGCTGTTTGGTTCAAACCAAGGCCCAGCTAAAATGCGGGAAATCATCCGCGATACGGGCTTTGTTGCAAATATGGGTTCCGACCACGCGACAATCGTTGGTCGCTCGCTGGATGCTTCTGTCACGCTGAATACAGCGGCGACAGGTGCCTTGGTGACGGCCATTCCCGCCCCGCCGGTCTATCGTAATCCGATCACCAACAATGTGGAAACAAACTCTCTGTCGGTTCAATTGCAGACTGTGGCACGCATGATTGCAGCCGCACCTGCGCTTGGCTTGCGCCGTCAGGTCTTCTTTGTTGCGGTCGGCGGCCATGATAGCCACGACTTCCAAAACACAGCCCAACCAAACAATCTCAGCAAATTGGCCAACGCCATGGCCACCTTTGATGCGACCTTGGCAAATATCGGCGGCGTGGACATGCGTAGCTCCGTGACAACCTTCACGGGCTCCGACTTCTCCCGGACCTTTAACACCAACGGCGATGGCACTGACCATGCTTGGGGTGGCCACCATCTGGTGATGGGCGGTGCGGTAAACGGTGGCGATATGTACGGCCAGTTCCCGACTGTCGGCAGCGATTTGGGCACATTCCGCAATCCAGACCAGTCTGGAAACGCCCATATTCCCACCACCTCGGTGGACCAATATGCGGCGACATTGGGGACGTGGTTTGGGGTTTCGAACACAGACCTCAACGTGATCTTCCCGAACCTGAAGAATTTCACAAATCCAAACCTAGGCTTTATGGCCTAATAGACACCACAGAATTCTGAAGGAAAAGCCGCTTGCCTATGATGGCTGGCGGCTTTTTCTTTAGTTGGTCTTTTCTTGGCGCAATTGGGTCCAGCGGTTTTCGCCACCATTGAGCATGGCCTTTAGGTAAGCAATATTCTCGGATGCCACGGAGGGCGGAAGATCGCGGCTTGCCAAACGCTCACTCTCTTCAAAGCGGCCTTGCAGTCCGACAATGAGGGCAAGGTTTTGACGCGCTTGTGGTGGAGCAAGCGGGCTTTGGTTGGCGCGTCGCAGCATGTCCTCTGCCTTCTTCAAGTCGCCAGCCATCGCGATGGAAAGTCCATAATTGCTGAGGATGGAAGCGTCGTCTGGAGCGAGCTTAAGCGCTGCCTCATAAGCCGTTGCCGCAAGATCAGCGCGATCCAACCGATCATAGACGACCCCCATAGCCGATTGGAGATTAGAATCTTTCGGATTTAATGCGGCGGCCTTTTGTAGCGCTTGGAGGGCTGGCTCGTTTTCGCCACCGGACACAAGACCCAAGGCCAAAGCGGCCCATAATTGTGGACTTTCGCCCTTGACTTGCAAGCCCATGGCCGCCAGCTGGACCGCCCGCTCCGCCGAGCCGATCTTGCGGAGGGCAATCGAGCCTTCTAAGGCGGCTTCTGCGTCGCTTGGATTTTTTTCAAGTTCGCCAAGCCAAAACGATGCCTGATTGATCATATCCAGACTGCGTGCTGCTTGGCGTTCTTTTGCCGATGCAGGCTTACTGGCGCCGGTCTGTTCCTGCGTTGGCAACGTCGCTGAAGGGCCGTCGACAGGTGCGGCTTTTGGGCCTTGCACCCGTGGTGCGCCTTTTGCGCTGGGCGTTTTGGCCGTAGCTTCTGGTTTTTTCCCAAAGAAAGGAAAAGCTTGTGCTGGGGGCGCGGAGAGGCAGACCAACCCTAAGCTTAAGCTCAATGTGGCTAGCGGAATTTGACGGGCGCGGAAGCGGAACGACATGGTGAGGACCTTACGAATCACAGGTGCCAATCTTTCGTCAATCTTTGTTAATAAACCCTCAAGGTCGGGTCTTCCTCTCCCCGCCTTAATCGCTTTTCACCGGGTTCAGATCGGCCTAAAGAAAGCCCATGCATCCAAATATCGCCCCCCAAGACGCCACCTTTATCCCCATCCACGCCATTTCAAGCGCCGAATGGCCTGCCTACCTTGAAGGCAAGTCCAGCGCGCAAGCTGCCTTGGCAGGCCACCAAGATTTTCGCGCCCAAGCCGGTCGCGTGCTGTTGGTTCCCGCACCAGATGGGACGCTAGAGCGGGTTTTGTTCGGGCTTGGCGCGGGGACAGATACATCGGTCTATGGAGCATTGGCCAGCAAGCTGCCGGCGGGCGACTATCGGATTGCATCGCCTCTTGCGAAAGAGCAGGGCCACGCGATTTTAGTAGCCTATCTGTTGGGGGCTTATATCTTTGATCGCTATAAGCGCAAGGATCAACGTCTTGCTCGACTGATTGCACCGACAGGAGCGGATGTGGTGTCTGCGAGCCGTACGGCCTCAGCCGTTAAGCTGGGCCGCGATCTCGTCAATACGCCGCCCAATGACATGGGCCCTGACGCCTTAGAGGCGGCGGCAGTTACTTTGGGCGAAAGCCATGGCGCTGAGATTGAAGTGATCCGGGGCACAGATTTATTGGCGCAAAATTATCCGTTGATCCATGCTGTTGGTAGGGGTGCTGCGCAGGATCCGCGCTTGGTTATCCTGCGCATTGGCCGTCCAGACGCCTATCCCTTGGCTCTGGTTGGCAAGGGCGTCGCGTTTGATACCGGCGGGCTCAATCTCAAACCTGGCGCTGGCATGGCGCTGATGAAGAAAGATATGGGCGGGGCCGCTTGTGCCTTGGCGCTCTTCTCAATGCTTGCCGAGGCCCGTCTTGATGTGCGCTTGTCGGTTTATCTGCCGATTGTTGAAAACAGCATGGATGGTAATTCCTTCCGGCCTAGCGACGTCATCCGCGCTCGAAACGGTTTGAGTGTCGAGATTGACAATACCGATGCCGAAGGTCGCCTGATT
This sequence comes from Hyphomonadaceae bacterium UKL13-1, assembly GCA_001602435.1. Taxonomy (GTDB): domain Bacteria; phylum Pseudomonadota; class Alphaproteobacteria; order Caulobacterales; family Aquidulcibacteraceae; genus Aquidulcibacter. The sequence goes on along the minus strand of CP012156.1, from coordinate 3,051,836 downwards.
TTAGCGGACGCCGTCACGCGCGCCAGCGAAGACGGCAATGCCATGATCCTCGATCTGGCGACGCTAACCGGTGCTGCACGCGTGGCATTGGGTCCAGAATTGCCGCCCTTCTTCACCGAAGACGACGACTTAGCAGCGGCTTTGAACGAAGCGGCAGTTCTGACAGGTGACCATTTGTGGCGAATGCCTTTGTGGCGGCCCTATGAAGATGATCTCGACAGCCCGATTGCAGATATGAAGAACTCTGGCGGTCCTTTTGCTGGGGCGATCAATGGGGCGCTATTCATCTCAAAGTTCGTTGATGCAAAAGATCACAAGCCGATCTGGGCACATTTCGATGTCTATTGCTGGAATCCGAAGGAAAAGCCTGGTCGGCCACAAGGTGGCGAAGTTCATGCAGTTCGTGCGATCGAGGCCATGCTACGGAAAAGATTCGGCTAAATTCGGAACCAAATCCTTCCAACACCGTTCGCAAGCAATTGAGTCCACAGGGACTCTTTCCCCAAAGCGCAAATCGATTCACCTAAAGGCGCAGATGGCACGGTCGCAGGCGGCCATAGCCTTAGGGGTCGAACTTGGATCAGTTTGCTGGACTTAATAAGCAAGCGCTTGGCTTGTGGTTAGACGTGACTTCGCGCTCGGTACAATCCGATGGGCCGGACCTAACCGCTCGTCAGACCGCGTTAATGTTGACCGTTTATCTTGAAGCAGGGCCACACACGGTGCGGGCTCTGGCACAGCGTCTCGGCGTGGGGAAGCCAGCGATCGTGCGAGCCATTGATACCTTGCAGGATGTGGGCCTAGTTGAAAGGCGGCCGGACCCAGCTGATCGGCGCAACATCTTTGTTGTCGGGACTGAAGCGGGCGCTGAACGGTTATCGACTTACGCAGCTTCCATCGCGCGCAACATTGCTGAGATAACTCAAGTTGGTCGGACTATCACTGTGGACGAAAGCGACGAGGCAATCGCCCTGCAAAAACTGGCGTGAGGGACATTAGACATGCTGGACCCCAATCTTCATCCCTACCGAAGTGATCTGGCCGCCACGAAACTCAAAGGACTTGTGGAATCCGCCCGCTTCGTTGACCCTATCCCCCATCAGGTGAGCGCGGGCGTTGCCCCATTACGCAAGGTGCCGGAGCCAGATGGCGAACAATTGAGCCAAGCGCTTCATGGCGATGTGATCGACATTTATGAGGAACGGGGCGGTTTTGGCTGGGGCCAAATGCAGAGCGACGGCTATGTCGGCTGGTTTGATATGGCGGCCTTGTCCGCACCAGTTTTGGCCACAACCCACAAAATCAAAGTATTGCGTACTTATGCCTTCTCGGGGCCAAGCGCCCGAGCAGCCCCCCACTTTCTCTTGAGTCTCGGCGCACAAGTAGCCCTCAAAGGCGAGCGCGAAAATGGCTTCGTGACTGTGGAGCGGGCGGGGTGGATTTATGAGTCGCACCTCGAGCCGCTCTCGGAAATGGCCTTAGACCCAGTCGCAACCGCCGAACAATTCCTACACGCGCCCTATCAATGGGGTGGGGTTGAGAGTTTGGGGCTTGATTGCTCTGGCTTGATCCAGACAGCTTTTAAGTCTGCGGGTATTCTCTTGCCGCGCGATTCATACATGCAACGTGAGATTGGCCGACCTGTCTTCTTCGATCAAAGCCTGACGGGCCTAAAGCGCGGCGATATTGTCTGTTGGAAAGGCCATGTCGCCTTGATGACAGACGAGACCCATATTCTTCACGCCAATGGCTATCATATGGCGGTGGCGCAGGAGCCCCTGGCAGCAGCCGTCGAGCGGATTGGCGCGAGTTATGGCTCCATTTTGACCATCCGCCGCCTAGACGAATAAGCACAAAAAAGGCCAGCGTGAGGCTGGCCTTTCTGATTTAGCGCTAGACTGCGTTTTAGAGGTGGTAAGCGCGCTCACCATGCTCCGCAATGTCGAGACCTTCTTCTTGATCATCGACCGAGGCTTTCAAGCCAATCGTGTACTTGATGATAAAGAAGACGATGGCCGAAGCTACACCAGACCAAGCAACCGTGACCAACACACCCTTAGCCTGCGCGATGACTTGGGCTGCCATGTCGTAGGGATAAGCTGGGCAGACGGCGAGGATCTTGCCGGCTTCATCGAAGCACTTGGTGTAGTCGACAATGCCCGCGCCACCCAAAGCTGGTGAAACCACGATGCCGGTGCCAATGGCGCCGATGATGCCGCCAATGCCGTGGATGCCGAAAGCGTCCAAGCTGTCGTCATACTTCAACGCGGATTTGACGACCGAGCAGAAGAAGATACAGGCTGGCGAGACCACGAGACCGAGGATCAGCGCACCCATTGGGCCTGCGAAGCCAGCAGCGGGGGTCACGGCCACGAGGCCAGCGACGATGCCCGATGCCAAGCCCAGCATCGAAGGACGCTTACGGGTGACCCACTCATACAATACCCAGCTCAAGCCTGCTGCAGCGGTTGCGATGAAGGTATTGGCCATGGCCAAGACGGCATAATAGTTGGATTCGAGGTTCGAGCCTGCGTTGAAGCCAAACCAACCAACCCAAAGAAGGCCAGCCCCGATGAAAGTCATGACCAAGGAATGTGGTGGCATGGGCTCATTGCGGTAGCCAGAACGGGCACCCAGAATGATACAGCCAACCAATGCCGCGATCCCAGCGTTGATGTGAACCACCGTACCGCCGGCAAAGTCCAAGGCACCAAAGCTCCAGATCAAGCCAGTAGTGAATGAGTCACCTTGGGCCGAAGCAGCTGCCAAGCCGTCAGGGCCAGGCCACCACCAAACCATGTGCGCCATTGGGTAGTAGGACAACAAAGGCCAAAGAACCGCGAAGACTACGACGGCTGCAAACTTCATCCGTTCCGCCACGCCACCAAGTACCAGAGCCGCCGTAATGGCTGCGAAGGTCATTTGGAAGACGACGAACACGAGTTCTGGGATGTAAACACCCGTTGAGAAGGTGGCGACAAGAACGGGGTTTCCGTCTGCGTCCAAGCCAGCGCCATTCAAGAACAAGCGGTCAAAACCACCGACAAAGCTGTCGATTTCGCCGCCTGACGTGAATGCCAAGCTGTAGCCCCACAGCATCCAGGCGACCATGCCGATTACCATCACTGTGGAAACCTGCATCAACATGGACAGCATGTTCTTGGCGCGCACCAACCCGCCATAAAACAGGGCAAGGCCAGGAACGATCATCAAAAGAACTAGAAGGGTCGACAGCATCATCCACGTGATATCTGCTTTATCAACCACTTTATCTGGTAAAGTTGCCACTAGCTTGGCGGCCGCTGGGGCTGCTTCGGCTGCCGGTGCCGCGGTTGCGGCTACGGCTACGGCATTGGCGGCATCCTGCGCATGTGCAGGCGAAACCAGGCCAATCGCCATTATGAAAATCAGTGCTGCTAGGGCGGCTAGCCCTGCTCGTACCAGCGCTTCGAAGCTAAGCTCCGGTCGTGTGCGTGTTGCGATACGTGTCACGTTCGTCGTGCTCCCCACAAGGTTTGCGATCTTGAGCTCACAATTAGCCCAGTCTCCATCCAAGCCGCAGCGTTAGAAATTGGGCACTTCTGGGCAAGTGTCCGCCTGCCCCTTCCGCAATATCCAAGGGATTAGCCCAAATTTTAAGCAGTCAGCCCACCACCTGCCCGGAAAGAGGGCACACTTGCCTGTCCAATTTTTAGGCGAAACTCTGTGTAAGGATGCTTTAAAGCACACTTTTAGCCATTTGGCTCGAAGCTGGGGAGGCCAATCTACGCGCGCGGGTGCGCTTTTGAAAACACCGCAATCATGTGAGCAGGGTCGATTTCCATATAGCGCTGCGTTGTCGACAAGGATGCATGGCCCAACAATTCCTGAATGGATCGAAGGTCGCCACCGGATTGCAACAAATGGGTCGCAAAAGCATGCCGCAATGCATGAGGGGTCGCGGAATCTGCCAGACCCAATTGTCCGCGCAGTTTGGCCATGCTGGCTTGAACTAGTCTCGCGCGGAGCGGTCCGCCGCGCGCGCCGAGGAATAACGGCCCATCGGCTAAGATTGGATACGGGCATAGTTTGGCATAAGCAGCGATTGCCTCCCGCGCGACCGGCAAGGTCGGAACCAGACGTGTCTTTTGACCCTTGCCGAGAATGCGCAAGGTGGATGGCAATGGAAACTCAGCGCCGGTTAGGCCTAAAGCCTCTGAAATGCGCAGACCGCAGCCATAAAGTAGCGTCAGGACAGCCATATCACGGGCACCAATCCAAGGCTCTTCAGCCTCTTCAGCCAGATCAATCAACTCAAACGCTACCTCGCTACTAACAGGCCGCGGGAGGGCCGGCTTGATCTTTGGACCCCGCACAAAGCTTAAGTTGGTGTTGGAGAGGCCTCTTCGTCGGTCCAAGAAGGAAAAGAAGGATCGGATCCCGGCAAGCGCGCGAGCGACAGATCGATCGCCAAAGGGGGTATTGGCCTGACGTCGCCGTGCTAAATACGCGCGCAAGTCTGAGGCGGTTAGGTCGGGCAGGCTCGCTAGGGTCAAGTCTTCGCCGCGATGCTGAACCAAGAACCCCAAGAAAGTGTCCACGTCGCGTTGATAGGCTTCAAGCGTATGGCCTGCTAGTCGGCGCTCGTGCTTCAGCCAGTGCATCCAATCCAGACGTGCTTGGGCTAAACCGTCGCCCGCTTCGTTTGGCGAGTCCGATTGACGGACCGGGTCGTTCACAGCAAGCCGTCAGCCGCAAAGCGCGTCAGGACACGCTCTAAAACGCGCGCAAAGAAGGTCACCAATTCACCGCCGTGGTCCGCCCTGAAGGCGTCGACGTCGCGGCTGGCGATAGCCAAAATACCCAAGCGGCGGGTAGGACCAAATTCTAAACGGGCCAAGGCTTCTGAGTGGACGAGCTCGCAGCGATCTCCGTAGAGCCACGCGCGTGGACGCTCTATTGGGCCCAACATCGTCGGCTGGTGGGTTGGCACGAGGCGTTCAATGGCCGAACCTGCCTTATCAAGGGCTTGGCTGGCGGCATTAGATTCAGAAACAGCTAAAACGCAGACATCGGCCGCTAGCGCAAATGCCACATGGCCGGACAGGCGCTCGTTCAAATCTTCAGGGTCCTGGCTGTCCAAAACTGCAAGAATGGCCTCTTGTACGCGAATTTGGGCTTCGTAATTAGCGCGAGCCGTTTCCACGATTGATGCAAAGCGCGACCGAGCCGCACGGGTCTCTCGTAGCATCCGCTCGCGCGCAAGGTCCGCAATCGCAATAACATTCCCGGTGCTCGGCTCTGCCGCGATGCGGTTCAGAAGCTCTGTGTCTTCACGCACAAAGTTTGGATTTTGCATCAGGAAATCGCGGATCAGATCCAAATCGAGTTCTGGTTCAGCAATCAGTGCGGCGTCTTGGTAGGCCATATGCGGGCAGGATCCGGGACAAGGTTACGTGTCCAGACAGTTTGCCGTGAACAAGGTGAACACGTGGTTACGGAAATCGTGCGATTGCACTTTTTTCTGCACATCGTGCAGTAACTTTGTTTCAGCGACCTGAATTCCCTTAGGAAAGGTCTATAGACCCTTGGATTCCAGCCATTCGCAAATGTCTGCTGTTACTGCGGCGGTCTTTGGCTCATCAATGATCCAATGTGCAGCTCCGTCATATTCACGGTAATCCCCGCCGACGCGGGCATATTTCTGCGCGACTTTGCGGACTGCTTGAATAACCGTCGCGCGATCCTGCACGGCCCCAATGGTAAGGATTGGGCACTCAATGGAACGTTCATTGATGACAGCAACTCGGTGTGGGTCGGTCGCCGGCTTGCCGAGATGCTGATAGACGAGGCCAGAGTCAAAGAGGGCCGAGGCATAAATCTCATCGTGACGCTCTGGCGCAACCTGATTGAGAACGCCCCAGCGAAAGCCAGTCTTCCAGACTTTGTAAGAAAGTTTGGGATCACCCTTAAGAACCACATTGGCAAAGGTGAATAGGACACGCAAATCTTGGACTTGGCAGTCGACCGGTTGTGCTGGTGTCACCAGAATCGCGGCTTTGCCAACGCCTTGCTCTGCCAGCTTCTGGACAATCAAGCCGCCCATCGAATGGCCCATTAAAACAGGTTCTTCACCTGTAGAGCGTTCGATGGCCAAGGCCTCTGCTTTAGCTGCTTCAACATAGTCGTGTAGGCCAAGGGTTGAGAGTTGGCCGGTTGGATTTTCTTTGACGCGGAATTGTGGATAAAGCGTGGGCGTGTAGGGCGTCCAGCCTTTGGCTTGCATCAATGGGGCCATGACGGACCAAGCGTCACCGCCACATCCAACCCCATGAATCATTAGAATTGGCTTTTCCACCTGCACTCTCCGTCTTTTGCAATCAGACGGTCATGCCACAAGAAGCTAGGCCGCAGCAAGGTGGCCGAAGTCTTGCACAATCCGTGTGTAAACCTCGCGCTTAAATGGCACCACCAGTTCTGGAAGGGCTTCCAACCGTTCCCAACGCCAAGCATCAAACTCAACTTGCTTATGGGCATTTAGCTTCACATCGCGATCCGAGCCCAAGAAGCGCAGGGCATACCAGATTTGGGCTTGGCCCTTGTTGCGACGAAACTTTCCGCGCTGCATTTCGGGCGGGAAGTCATAGGTCAGCCAGTCGGTCGTGTGGCCGATGATAGAAACCAAGCTTGCGCCAATGCCGGTCTCTTCGCCGAGTTCGCGAAGAGCGGCCGTTTCGACATCTTCATCGCGATCAATGCCACCTTGTGGTGCCTGCCAAGCATGCTGGCCATTAAAGCCCCGACGCTTGCCGACCCAGACTAATCCTCGCATGTCGAACAATAAGATGCCTACATTCGGTCGATAGCCTTCCGGCGGAGCGGGGATGGTATCTTTGCTCATGATGTAACCGCAGATGCTGGGGCTAGAACTAGCCCCCGTCGGCCTGCATCTTTCGCCCACCGCGCAATTTGGTCAATGGTCACACTATAGGCTACCCCAAAGCCGAGGGCTGCACCGCGCTGGGTCGCCATCGCCTCAAGGGCACCCAATTGCGCAGCAATATCGTCACCCGATGGCCTTTGATCGATCAAGCGATCCGCTTGGGCATTGCGTAGCCCGGCAGAACTGGCTGCGGCATCGAGTTGTGAGGCCGAGCCATCGGCGATGAAGGCCACGCCGCGAGACCGCAATTGCCGCATGATCGCGCCGCTGGATTCGTTGGAGGTGGCGAATTTACCGCCCAGATAATTGGTCACTCCGAAATAGCCGCTGGCCCGCGACAGTAAGAACTCAAGTCGACGTTGGTTCTCGTCAGCAGACGCCGTCGTCAAAAGGGTGTGAGGGCCAGGATCATTTTCAGGGTAGTCAAATGGCTCCATCGGAATCTCGATTAGAACTTCATGCCCATTGGCACGTGCTTTATTGATCCAACCTTGGAGATTTTCCGCATAAGGCACAAAGGACAAAGTCACTTCGGCAGGCAATTCATCAATAGCGCGCTGGGTGATCCGCGCGTTTAGGCCCAGTCCGCCGACCACTAAAGCGACCTTTGGCCGTCCAGTTTCAGAAAAGGGCTTACGGTAAGCGTCATAGACCGTGCGGTTGCCGGGACCGATGATTGGCAGAAGTCCACCTGGCCCTTGTTGGTGGACGCCAGCAGCAGGGGCTTGGGTCAAGGCGGCTCCGCCTTGCCCACGATAAACTTGTACGCCGCTTTCATTTGTTGCGGTGCCGAACGAGGGAGCCATAATGCGGGCGGAACCGGACACAGGTGGAATTTGTCCTGCGGAAGCTGCCGTGGCAGCCCCAGTAACAACAGGGTCGCCCTTTGCCTTTGCAATGGCGGCCAAGCGTTCTGCCTCTGCTTCACTAATTGCCTGATCGGCCGCGCTTGCGGAATTGGGTGGCGGCGTTCCGGGTAGCCATGGTGTCATGGCCCCATCTTGCAGTCGCCAAGGCAGCCAGCCCATCGCCATGCTTTGGGTCGCAAGGTCGACTTTTGGTTCCATGCTGGTGGTAACTGGCTTAGCAGAAGCAGGATTATAGCGTGGCACCTCCAGCACAGCGCTGGGCCCCGCGTCTTGTTCGTTACCAAAGGCCTGAATCGCGCCCGCGCTTAAGCCCAACGACAAAAATAGTGTCGCTAGGCTCATGCCTGCGTGCTTAAGGCCAACGGCCAAAGGCTTTGCATTTAAGGTCTGTGTGACTGCCATGATGCAGATAGGTCCATTTCGACCTGATTCACTGACCTGCATCGGTTAACGATTCAGAAACATCAGCACAGCACGGCTGATAATCTCATTCGCTCTCGCAGCTTAGGGCTGGTTCGACCAGCGCGCAAAAATGGCCGTGGGCAGCAGGCGGCTGGAGCCGAGCTCTGGTATCGCCATTTCACCCGCCTCGCGTTGACCGGCCCGATCGCCGAGTGCTGCGGCTAAACCATTGTCGAGTGCCAAGAAGCTTAAGCGTACCGCGTAGACTGTGGCCACCAAAAACAATGCGTCCTCTTCCAACAGCTCGACGCAAGCCGTCAAAAGACGGTCCAGCCCTTCTTCAAGCTTCCAGATTTCTCCGGTCGGTCCGCGCCCATGTTTTGGCGGATCAAGAATGATCCCATGATACTTGTTGCCTCGGCGAATCTCGCGCTCAACAAATTTCAACGCATCGTCCACGATCCATCGAATTGGCCGATCATCTAAGCCGGCGAGGGCTTGGTTCTCGCGGGCATAGCCGACTGCTTTTTTGGACGCATCGACATGGGTGACGCTCGCGCCCGCTTTGGCGCAGACAAGGCTGGCCACGCCTGTATAGCCAAATAAGTTCAGGACTTTAGGAGGTGTTGCCTTTGGTGCTTGCTTCACGCGTGCCTCGATCAAGTCGCGGCACCAGCGCCAATGCACCGATTGCTCCGGGAACAGGCCTAAATGGCGAAACGGCGTGCAGCGCGCGTGAAATTTAATCCCGCTCCACGAAATTGGCCACGTCTCTGGGACTCGTCGCACAAAGCGCCAACGCCCCATTTCCTCGCTCTCTTGGCCGGAGAACGCCGCATCAAAGGCCCAGTCTTTCTCGTTAAGACGGCGCGGCCATAGCGCTTGGCTGTCTGGCCGAATGAAGGTGTATGGGCCAAAGCGTTCCAGCTTCTGGCCGTCGCCCGAATCAATCAGCGCGTAGTCAGACCAATCATCCGCCACTAACACGGGGGCCATGCGCATTGGCGCAGTCTTCAGAGACGGAGGCGACTTCTGAGCCATCTAATCACGGGCTCCTTTAAAGCCTTTTTGACGCCAAATTTCATAAGTCGTAACAGCCGTCGCAATCGCGAGGTTGAGGCTGTCGGCGCGGCCTGCCATCGGCAGGCGTACCAGAACATCGCATGCCTCTGCCCAAGAGTCTGGAATGCCTGATTGTTCATTGCCCATCAAAAGGACAGTTTTTGAGCCAAAATCGGTGTCGGTGTGTCGGGTCGACCCTTTTAGCGAGGTGCCTGCCATCTTAAAGCCTTGCGTGCGGCGCCACGTCTCAAACCCGGCAAAGTCAGATTTTGCGACAGGCGATGAGAAAATAGAGCCCATACTCGCGCGCACCGCTTCCATAGAAAACGGGTCGCAACTTTCTTCCAATAAGACAACGCCGCCGCCGCCAACCGAATCGAGTGTTCGGAGGATGGTGCCCAGATTACCGGGATCGCGGATGCGCTCCAACGCAATGATAAATGGTGCCTCGGCCAAAGCGTCCAAGGGGGTATAGCGTTGACGGAATAGACCAAGAACCGATTGGGCATTATCGCGCTTCGCGACGGCCTCAAGCACACGGTCTGACACACGCGCTACACGGGCACCGGTCTTCAAAGCTTGCTGCGCGAGGGACTGCACAGCGGGGCGAGCCTCAGCGGCTGCGGAAAACAAAAGTGCTTCGAGTTCCCAACCTAGGTCGAGACCCTCTCCGACGTGGCGTGCACCCTCGGCCAAGAATAAGCCAGACTCTGTCCGAGCCTTCTTGCGGTCAAGCGACTTGGCCAACTTGACCAAACTATTTTGCGGGCTTGTCACGTCTTGGATCATGTCTTCCTCATAGCGTGAGATTGCCCCAATGGGAGAGTGAAGTCCGCAAAATGCTGTGTTTTTTGCACGTCAGACGCGAGTGCTCTTGCTTTCCGACGTCGTTGAACTGAAGATGAGTTTACTAAAACTTGATCGCGAGGTCCTGCTAGTGCGCTTCTTTCACTACGCTTAAGACCTCCAAAACTGAAACGGCAAATAAAGCATGCTTAATCCTAGGAATTGCTGGCCAGTCTTTGTGCTTGGTGCCTTAGGTTTGGCAATTCTCATGTGGGTCCACTATCAACGCATGGTGGTTTTGCAAGAAGAAACGCGTTCTTTGGCGCAGGAAAGCTTGGACAAAGCGGGATTTACTTTTGCTCGCGCAGATACATTAGATGAGCGTTTGATGATTAGCGGTTTTTCGGTGGACGAGGCGACCGCGAAAGCAGCGTGCTCGACGGTCGTAGATGCTGTCAAGGGTCGTGCCAGTCTGCCTGGCGTCTTTGCTAAAATTGATTGCCGCGGAATTAGCTATCCAGGCTCCGAGGTTGTCCGTTCACCATTGCCAACCAAGCCTGATGTAGCGGTTACCCCAGGAACTCCGGCAGTGACCCCGTCGCAGCAAGCAGAAGCCAACTGCCAAAGTCGTCTAACAGAAGCGGGCAAAACGGGCACTATTCGGTTCGAAAAGGGCAGCAGCCCACTTCTTGGTGGACAAGAAGTTCTTGATCGCGTCGCAGTCGTCGCCAAGGCGTGCAGCAGCTTCAAGATTGAGATTGGTGGCCACACCGATACAGGTGGCGCAGCTGATCTGAATCTGCGATTGTCCCAACGACGCGCGAATACAGTTCGCGATTTCTTGATCTCTAAAGGCGTGCCTGCCAGCCAGGTCACCGCTAAAGGCTATGGCGAAACCCAACCCTTGGTGAATGATTTCCCCAATGGCAACGGGGATATCCCAGGGCAACCTGACAGCCCCTTGAGAGAACAAAACCGCCGCATCGAATTTAAAATCACTGAGTCAAACTAAAGACCCAATCACCCTCCTTAGGGAAGGCAAGGACCAAAGCCATGTTTCTGTTAAGTCAAAGCATTCTGATCGTGCTGGTGTCCGCGGCAATCGGTGCTTTTCTGGCGCGCGTGTTAAACCTCTGCAATTGCAATACCGAAGAATTGCAGGAGGAACTGCGTCTTGTGCGGGAAGAGCGTGATGAACTGAAACGGCAAGTGACCGCTGGTGCTGGATCTGCACTCACCGATGCAATCGGGACGCGCAAAGCTGCCGCTTTGGAGGCTGAATTGGCCGAAGTGCGATCGCGGGCGGATGAACTGGCTGCGGCTAATGCCAAATTGCGTGAAGGCGAAAGTGTTGATGAAGATGTTGCCGCGCTAAAATGGCGCAATAAGTATCTTGAGGCCCGTGTCTTGTTCTTTGAGGGCCGCGATACTGGCGGCAGCGTCGAGACGCCGCCAATGCCTGAACAAATGACGGCGACGAAATTGGTTCAAGAAGTTGAGCCTGCGCCGGTGGCCTTTGTTGCTGCCGCGGTGGAACCTAAAAAGCGGGGTCGTAAGAAGGCCGAAGCGGTGGTTGAACCCGTTGTTGCGCCAGTGGTGGTTGAAAGCCCCGTGGTCATAACCCAAGCACCTGCCAAAAAGCGGAAAGTGAAAGCGGTCGCTCCACCGCCGCCACCACCACCGCCGCCGCCGCCGGAGCCTATTAGCAACCAAAACTTCACGCCGTCGCCTTTGGCCGCTTTGGCACCAGAAGCCTTGGAAGAAGCGATTGCCTTGGCAGGCGCTGGCAAAGCCCCGCCGCGTTCCCGCCGCCGGGCTAATCAAGACGAACTATTGTTGATTGATGGTGTGGGCCCGAAGAATAAGGCTTGGCTGAACGACCAAGGCATCTATTACTTCTATCAGATCGCCACGATGAATATCGACCAGGTCGCTTGGCTGTCTAAGAATTTGCCGACCTTTGGTGCCCGGGTTTATCGGGAAAATTGGGTCGCGCAATGCACCAATTTGGCCCGGGGTGAGCCAGCGCGTTAGCGCTGGCCCTTAGGCAAGCAGCTCACGAACATCGCTCAATCTGCCCGTCAGGGCAGCGGCTGCGGCCATGGCGGGTGAGACGAGATGGGTGCGCCCATCCCGTCCTTGGCGGCCTTCAAAATTGCGGTTGGATGTTGAAGCGCAGCGCTCAAATGGTACCAGCCGGTCTGGGTTCATGCCCAAGCACATCGAACAACCAGGCTCGCGCCACTCAAAGCCAGCGGCCACAAAGATTTCGTCCAAGCCTTCTTCCTCGGCCTGATGGCGAACAAGGCCTGATCCCGGCACGATCATGGCGCGAACACCCTCGGCCACCTTTTTCCCGCGCACAAGGTCAGCCACTACCCGCAAATCTTCGATCCGAGAATTGGTACAAGAGCCGATGAAGACGCGCTGAACGGCAAGATCGGTCATCTTTTGCCCGGCTTCAATACCCATATAGGCCAAGGATCGACGCGCGGTCTCGCGCTCTATTGGATCGCTGAAATGCTCTGGGTCCGGGGCAATTCCGTCAATCGCCACCACTTGCTCGGGGCTTGTACCCCAAGTCACTAGCGGAGCAATGCTCTCAGCGGGGATCTCAACCACTTGGTCAAATACCGCATCCTCATCTGTGAATAGGGTCTTCCAGAACGAGACGGCTTGGTCCCAAGCTCCTGCTTTCGGTGCAGAAGGGCGACCCTTCAAATAAGCAAAGGTAACGTCATCTGGGGCCACAAGTCCCGCTCTGGCACCTGCTTCGATCGCCATATTGCACAAGGTCATTCGCCCCTCTGCAGACAGCGCGCGTATGGCAGAACCGCGGTATTCGATCACATGGCCGGTGCCGCCCGCGGTGCCGATCTTAGCGCAAATGGCCAGAGCGATGTCCTTAGCGCCAACGCCTGGTGCCAAAGTTCCCTCAATCACCACCGCCATGTTTTTCATTTTGCGGGCACGCAAGGTCTGGGTCGCCAGCACATGTTCAACTTCACTGGTGCCAATGCCATGGGCGAGCGCGCCGAAGGCACCATGGGTCGAGGTATGGCTGTCACCGCAAACGATAGTCATGCCGGGCTGGGTGCGGCCTTGTTCAGGCCCGACAACATGGACAATCCCATTGCGGATTTCGCCCATAGGAAAGAACTCAATCCCATGCTCGGCCACATTGCGGCCCAGTGTCTGCAATTGTAGGCGGGCCTCGGGGTCAGCAACGGCATCCACGCCTGCGGCTTGGTTCTCTGTCGGCGTGTTATGGTCGGCCACGGCCAGGGTCAGATCCGGACGGCGGACTTTGCGTCCAGCCGCCTTCAGGCCCGCGAAAGCCTGCGGAGTTGTGACCTCATGGATCAGATGTAAATCGATATAAAGAAGGGATACGCCATCCTCGGCGGTGCCGACGACGTGGTTGTCCCAAATCTTGTCATAAAGTGTTTTACCCATACTTTGCCGCTTAGCGCACTTTCCCATTTCCCCCAAGTCGCTTAAGCCAGTGCGATGACACGTCTTTCAGTCGCCACTTGGAACATCAATTCGGTTCGCCTGCGCGCAGGGCTGGTAAAGCGCTTTGTTGAAGAGCATCGTCCCGATGTCTTGTGCTTGCAGGAAATCAAGTGCCGCAATGGCGAATTTCCAGCCTCGGCCTTTACCGAGATGGGATTGCCGCACCTGCATATCCGAGGCCAAAAGGGGTGGCATGGGGTAGCGATTGCCTCACGCCTGCCGCTTGAAGAAGTGGAAGAGCCTGCTTTCTGTCGCCACGAAGAGGCACGCGTTGCCGCTGTGAAAGTTGCGGGCGTCACGATCCATAATCTGTATGTGCCCGCGGGCGGGGACGAGCCGGACACGCAGATCAATCCAAAATTTGGTCACAAGCTCTCGTTTCTTGAGCGCATGGAAGCCCATTATGCTGGCCGGAACCGTACGGATCCGCTAGTGGTGGTGGGTGACTTGAATGTTGCGCCCGGTGAACATGATGTCTGGGGGCATATGCAATTGCTGAACGTTGTCAGCCACACCCCGGTCGAGACCGATGCCATGGGCCGCATTTTGGCGCGCGGCGGGCTGGTAGATTTAGCCCGCGTTGCGCGCCCGGCTCCTGAGAAGGTCTTTTCTTGGTGGAGTTATCGTTCCCCAGATTGGACGAAAAATGATCGCGGCCGAAGGCTGGACCATATTTGGGCCAATGCTGACTTTGCGCCCCGTTTCATCAAGGAGAGTTTTGCCATTCACAAAGACGCGCGTGCATGGGAAAAGCCCAGTGACCACGTTCCCGTCGTGGCAGCATTTGAGGTTTAGTCGAAATGGCAAAGCAAAAGGGTCCGGGCATCTTCGTGCCGCTGATAATTATCGGTGCCACCATTTTTGGTTTGGGTGCTTATCAAGCCCTGCGGCCTAAGCCTGTTGAGATTAATCCAACTTTTGAAGCGGTTGATAATCCCCGCACCATGCAAGCACCACCGCCGCCTGCGGCGAGCAAAGACGCTGCGCAGCTAGCGGCTGAAGAGAGCGCTACAGAAGGCAAAGCGGACGCAGCACCAGATGCCGCAAAGACGCTGAGGCTCAATGACGCCCCTTGGCTGAAAGCCATCATGGGCGGCGTGTTGGGCGAGTTTCGCGGCACTGTCGTTAAAGCGCTTCAAAAGGAGCAAGCCAATGGCAACCTCAATTGTAGCCCGGTTTTGACGAAGGCGTCAGAAGCTACTCTGAGTGCCTTGGAGGAAGTGAGCTGTACCGACAAGGAAGGTGCTGTGTTCACAGGGCAGTTCGATTCGGACGGCGAAGGTACACTAGAGATCAAGTCGCAAGATAAAGAGAAGGTCACGATCGAGAAGTCTGGCGGTTCATTTAGCGTCACCGTCAACGAGCCCTAACCCGCGATCGCCACATTTCCAAACAGGACAAATCCCATGAAGAAGTTCACAAAACTGGCCGCCCATGCAGCGCCCTTGCCCGTCGCCAATATTGATACCGATCAGATCATTCCTAAGCAATTTTTGTCGACGGTGGAGCGCACGGGCCTGTCGCGAGGTCTCTTCTTTGATATGCGGTTCTTGTCCGATGGATCACCAAATCCGGATTTCGTTTTGAATAAGCCAGCCTATGAGGGTGCAAAAATCCTGATTGCCGGGCCTAACTTTGGCTGCGGTTCGTCGCGTGAGCATGCACCTTGGGCCCTGTTGGATTATGGCATCGAATGCGTGATCTCCGCCTCCTTTGCAGACATCTTCTTCAATAATTGCTTCAAGAATGGCGTGCTGCCGCTTATCTTGGATGCGAGCCAAGTTGATGCCTTGATGAGCCAAGCCAACGGGCAGAATGCGCGCTTTGAAATTGACCTTGCCGCCCAAACTCTTACCGGCCCCGATGGGAATATTTACCATTTTGAGATCGATCCGGGTCGGAAAAAGTCCTTGCTGGAGGGGTTAGATGAAATCGGGCAAAGTCTTATGCAGCAGGATCAAATCTCGGAGCACGAACACAAAAGAAAGTTAATGACGCCTTGGTTGGGCTGAAGTACCTAAAAAAATTAGATTAAATGCTTTTCAAATTGATTCATATCTGCTTAACTTCTGTTACCAATTCGTTAATGGTATCAGCAAGAGGCAGATTTCGTGCTCGATCAATTCTTGGATCCAGGCTTTTTGAGCGCTTTAGCAGCGACTATTGGACCATTGGCGGTGTTCGTTGCGCCGACTGAAGAAATCGAAGCGATGATTTTCGATTCCTATGCGAATGAAGAAGCCCTGACATCGGAAGAAATCGGTGTCACTGCGGCCCAACCCATCTTGCCAGCGGGCTACCGCGAAGCCGCTTAGGCGATCCCTCTGCATTCGTCCGTGACAGTCACGCATTTCGTGGTTATGGGCGATGCATGACAAATAAACTCCTTCTATTGCCCGGTGATGGTATTGGCCCTGAAGTAATGACTGAGGTTGAGCGCGTGCTCGACCGATTAATGTCTCGGCACGGCCTACAGCTTGATGTTGAAACTGCCTCGTTTGGTGGGGCGAGCCTGGATGTGCAGGGTGTCCCAATAACCGATGCGGTGGTGGCAACGGCCAAATCCGCCCAAGCGGTGTTGATGGGGGCGGTTGGTGGGCCAAAATGGGCAAACGTTGCCCGCGAGCTTCGCCCAGAAATGGGCCTATTGCGCCTTCGCAAAGAGATGGACGTCTATGCCAATCTTCGTCCTGCTCTCTGTTTCGCCGCATTGGCCGATGCCTCAGGTCTAAAACGACACCTTGTCGAGGGTCTCGATATTGTCTTTGTTCGTGAATTGACGGGCGGGGTCTATTTCGGCACGCCGCGCGGGATCGAGACCTTGGCCGACGGCAGCAAGCGTGGCTTTGACAATCAAATCTATACCAGCGCCGAAATCCGCCGCGTCGCCCGGGTTGCCTTTGAACTTGCGCGCAAGCGTTCCAACAAGGTGACAAGCCTTGAGAAGTCGAACGTCATGGAATCCGGACTTTTATGGCGTCAGGAAGTCACGGCTTTGCATGCCAGCGATTATGGTGATGTCCAGCTAGAGCATATGTATGCCGACAATGCGGCCATGCAATTGGTGCGCGCGCCACAGCAATTCGACGTTCTATTGACCGACAATCTCTTTGGCGATGTCTTGTCTGACCTTGCCGCTGCTTGCACAGGCTCCATTGGGCTTTTGCCGTCCGCAGCTCTCGGGGATGCTGGTAAGCCCGGGCTTTACGAGCCGATCCATGGCTCGGCACCCGACATCGCTGGCAAGGGCCTCGCCAATCCGGTTGCCGCAATCCTTTCGTTGGAAATGGCCTTGCGCTGGTCCTTGGGGGAGGTGCCGCTTGCAGACAAACTCTTCATGGCGGTTGAAGCGGCTTTGAATAAAGGGGCACGCACAGCAGATTTAGGCGGTAGCCTCTCGACCGCCGATATGGGCACCGCGATCCTCGCCGGGCTTTAAGACAAGTGCAAGCCGGCCCCCTTTAATCCGTCGCGGAACCTCGATCGCTTGAGTGCCTTCCTGCCAAGGGAGGCACTCAAAGGCGTGACCTAAACAGAGTGTTTAGCCCGAATATCGGATCATTTTGCGCCCAAGTTGGCGATAAGTGTTGCTCATTGGCCACTAAAGCAAGACAACGATATAAATTTTCACAGAACACACCTTCCCAGAATTTGATATACTCTTTACACAAATGTCATCATCCGTGATCCAGTCGTAAGTGTGTGCGGCGGGGACCACATTCCATAGAGGAAGACCATATGACACAGCGCTTACTTTTGACTGGTTCTGCAGCCCTGATGGCCCTCGCAATTGCGATGCCCGGTACTTCCTTCGCTCAAGCCGCATCGGACACGGAAGCAGATCGTTCCAAAGTTGAAACCATCATCGTGACGGCTCGTAAGACTCAAGAGAGCTTGATTTCAACGCCAGTTGCCGTAACCGCGGTTGGCGCATCGGACGTGTCGCGCTTGAACATTCAGGCGATTGACGATTTGGCGCGCTTCACCCCCGGCTTGTCTTTCTCCAAGGCCTTTGGTCGCGCAACCGACCGCCCAGTGGTTCGCGGTGCAGCGTCCATTCTGGCAGGTACCCAGCCCGGCGTGGAAGCCGGTACCGCTTACTTCGTCGATGGTGTCTATTATCAGGGCGATATCTCCTCGATCGATTTGGCCGACGTGGCCCGCGTGGAAGTGATCAAAGGGCCGCAATCGGCACTTTATGGTCGCAACACCTATTCGGGTGCGATCAACTTCATCACCAACAGCCCAGGCACCTCTTTGAAGGCTGGCGCAACGCTGTCGATTGGCACGCATAATGAGCAGACTGCGAACTTGCGTTTGGCGGGTCCGATCACGTCTTGGTTGTCGGGTGGCTTAGCTGCGCGCTATTATACCTATGACGGGGAGTGGGGAAATTCGGCTGCACGAGACGACAATCCACTCGGTTCCGAGCAAACCAAGTCCGTAAGCGGCGTTTTGGAAGCCCGTCCTGTCCAAGGCCTCACCCTGCGCGCTCGCGTTGTCCATGCTGAGGACGAGGATGGTCCACGTGCGTTTGGCTTCCAAGCGTCTAGCAAGAACAATTGTTATCCCGGCTATCGTTCGAACGCCTATCGTGGGGCTGCGGCCACCACCGATAATAATCCAAACCAATGGTTCTGCGGCGTTATCAAGGATACCGGCGTTTATTTCCAGAACACAGGTGGTGGCGGCACGCGCCCAGCTGCGCCTTTCTTAGGCGTTGAGCGCGACCTGACTTTTGGATCGCTGATCGCCGATGTCGATCTTCCGAACGACTACACGGTCAATGTCAGCTATGGCTTCCGCGATGAAACGCTGAAGACCGGCTCTGACTCGGACTTCTTAAATGGGGCATCTTTCCCGCAGACGCTCGGTGCTAATGGGATCATGGCTTCCAACTCTTTGTTCGGCAGCTCTGGTTCGACGGAGTCCAAGGACATGTCCTTGGAAGTGAAGCTGTCTTCGCCGCAAGATAAGCGCGTCCGCTGGATGTTGGGCCTGTATGGCTACAGCCTAGACCAAACGGGGTTCTCGATTGACTTCGCCGCCGATGCGGGTGCGACAGCTACCCCCGTCAATGGCGTCATTATGACACAAAAGAACTTGACCAACTCCACCTCCAACGGGGCGCTCTTCGGTCGTTTGGGCTTCGACATCACCGACACGCTGTCGATCGATTTGGAAGCCCGCCAGCAGGCTGAAAAGCGGTCGACGCAAAACTTCTGTGCCGCAGTTCGTTCGAACCCAACTATTGCGCCAACCTGTACAGGCTTTGTTGGCGGTGCCAACGTAGCTGGGGTGGCAGTTGGCGGCTTGACCTATGATGACTCGCGTAACTTCGACTCCTTCACGCCACGTGCGACCCTGACTTGGAAGCCGAATGAGAACCAAACCATCTATGCCATCTATGCAGAAGGCACCAAGCCAGGCGGCTTGAACGGTACTTTGGGTATCGCCAACGGCTTCCCACAATTCGATCCCGAAACCTCGACCAATTACGAAGTTGGCTATAAGGCCCGCTTGTTTGATGGTCGTGGCACCTTGGCCTTGTCTGCTTACGACACAAAGGCTGACAAGATGCAGTTGACGACGGCTGTTTCGGGCTCGAGTGGTGTTTTGACTTCAATCGTGACCAACCAAGGCAACGCCGAAATCAAGGGCTTTGAAGCGGACTTCCGCTTCCGTGTAACTGATAATTTGGGCTTCAGCCTGAACTACTCGCATATCAGCACTGAGTTCACGGAAGGCTGTGATGAGTTCCAATACACGCTGACTTCTGGCGGCTATCAAATTGGCACGACCTGCACCACGACCCGTCGTGTTGCTGGTTCGCCAAACCCACCGGCCTTGCCAAATGGCTCGGTCGTGCCATTGCCAGGCGCAAATGGGTCTATCGTCGGGGCTAAGATCCCGTTGGTGCCGGCTGACCAAGCCAGTTTCAACATCGACTATTCCCGTCAATTGGGTGCGAATCTGGAATTGTTTGCCTCGGCCGACCTTTCTTATGAAGGAACCAAATATATCCAAGTCCATGGCGGCGCAGAAACCGGTGAAACTACCTTGGTTGGTGGCCGCGTCGGCCTCAGTGGTGAGCGTTGGAAATTGTCGCTCTGGGGCAAGAATTTGACCGACGAAGACTCGATCCCCATCGCTACGCGTTGGTTTGATGTGTTCCAAGGTTCAGCCGCTGCTGCTGGCCTGACAGGCGCTGCGGCATCGGGTATCGACACTGGCAGCCCACGCGCCTTCTTCTTTATGCCACGCCGCGGTCGCAGCGTTGGCTTGGAACTGAAGGTCAATTACTGATCTCAGGCATGAGCTAGCAGCATTTAAGCCCGGCGCTTCCCGCGTCGGGCTTTTTTGTTATCATTTCCAATTTTCTGAGACTTTATACCCAAAAGGTGGCCCCCATGATCGCGAAGCTATTCCCCTCTATGACCAGCTTGGCTTGGTGTGGTCTGGCTTTATGCGCTGCCTCGGCCGCAATGGCGCAAGAGCGTACCCCGACCGCGCAAGACGTTCTGGCGAAGGATTTGCGCGTTCTGCTCGAGTATTTCCCCGGTCGCTACGACAATGACCTGCAGGTCTATTTTGACGGCGAACTCAAGACGCCGGAGATGGAACGCAACGGGCGCATTCACTCAATCTTTGCCCCAGTTACCTTACCGGCGTTCGGGCCGAATATGTTTTATGTCGAGCAATATTCCGACAATAATCCCAACAAAATCTATCGCCAGCGGCTTTATCGTTTCTCCATCGATGCCGCAGAAAAAGCAATTAAGCTAGAGATTTTTGCGCCTTCAGCCGACCAAGCCCAGGCAATAAAGGGAGCGTATCAGGACCCTGCTAAGCTTTCTGTCCTCAGCCCGACAAATATGATTCTTTATCCGGGCTGCGAGGTTTATTGGCGTCGGCAAGAGCAACAATTCGTCGGGACGATGAAGCCCGCCGCCTGTCGGGTGAAGTCGCAGCGCAGCGGCAAGACGTTGGTGATCACAGATAATCTTGTCTTGAGTAACCGCAGCATCACCATCCTTGACCAAGCGGTCGATGAGACTGGGGCCTATGTCTATGGCAACACAGCCAATGTTCCGCACAAACTCAACAAAGCGCGTCCATTTACGTGCTGGACCTCAGTCCTGCGGGGTGCAAAGCACGGCGACACCGGCGTAGGCCCGGAAAGTTGGACATTTGACCGCGGCTGGATCCATGATCAAGGCGGCGAACTCGCCATAAAGACCGATGAGTCGCCCGCGCGGGAGTTTTATCTGCGCCTACGCCTAGCAGAATGGCCATATGGCACCAATCGGCCGTCCCTAACGCTTTACGTGCACGAAAAGGGAAACCCACGCGCCGTCTCCTATTCTTGGGCAGATGACGGGGCCAATCGGGTTGGCATCAATCTGCGCTGGCTTCAGGCAAGTTGCACATTGGCGGGGCCCGAGCGGCAGTTCTATTAATAGATTTACTGACTGGTTTCGAAGCTTTAAATCTGATAAATAAGTAACTTGATCACTTGTTTGTGAGTGACATCACGCGTCCGTCATCCGGCCGCATAGATTAAGCAATAAGAAACACTATAAACATTATGGCTGATCATAGATGATCTATGATTGGAGCTAATCATGTCTATGAAGACTATCGCCATGGCTGCCTGCGCTGGTATTACACTTACAACCATTGTGTGTTCTGCTTTTGCGCTCTCTCAATCCTGGGAGAAACGGCAAGCCGGTCTGGCGCTTGTGTCATCAGTGTTGGTAAGTGACAAATTGTATGACGCAACCACGAAGTTGTCGCTTGAGCGTTCGCTGACGCAGGTCGGCTTGAACCTGCCTAGCGCTCTACCAGCTGAGCTTGCTGGCCTGCTGACTCAACAGCGCGCAATCGTCGATAAAGGGTTCAGCGAGTTGAAAACTCTGGTGGCTGAAACCCCTCACCTTGATCGGCCCGATCAATTCGCCAAGTCGCTATCGGGTTATCTCGAAACCATCAAGAACCAACGGACAAGCGCGGATCCGGCCTTGGCTGTGGATGCTGCTGCCCGGGATGCAAACTTGGTGCGTTCCGTGCCATCCAGCATCAAGTCTACAGTTGAAGCAATCCGCTCGTTGGATTCTGAACTGATGCCAGCAAATGCGGTTGCCCCTAGCGCCGTGATCAACCTTCAAACAATTCAACGTTTGGCTTGGGAGTTGCGCGAATTTGGTGGACGAGAACGCACTATTCTAGCCATTGCCACCGCGACTCAAGCACCCATTTCGGCCGAGCAAATGGGCCAAGCCAGCGTGTACGCTGCTCGGGCGCAGGCGGCCATGACCGAGATTAAGATGCGCACCAGCCATCCGCATACGCCTCAAGCGGTCAAGACTGCAGTCGCCAAGATAGAAGCGACCTACTTTGGTTCCTACGCTCAAACCCGATCTAAGCTGTTCGCAAGCGCAGCAAACGGGGGCTATGGCGTCGATCTGAACAGCTTCTTTGGCGAATCCTCGGCCGCACTCGCAACAGCCGAAGAGCTGGTGTCGCTTGCCGGGCGCGACCTCGACACTGAGGCCAGCAAAATCTCCGATGAGGCCAACAGCATGCTGATGTTCACGTTGTTCCAAGCGGTGGTGTCGCTCTTCATGGTCGGCTTCTTGACTTGGTTCATTAGCCAACGCGTAGCGGCCCGAGTGGTGGCGATTTCGGGCGAGATGCGCGCCTTGGCCGAAGGCAAACTCGATGGCGATATCGACCGTTTTGCCTCAAAGGACGAAATTGGCGAGATGGTTGCAGCCCTAAAGGTTTTCCAGACCAATGCGCGCGAAGTCAAAGCCTTGTCGGATAGCCAAAAACAGCAACGCGAGCAGGCTGAGGCCGAAAAGCACGCCATGATGAATGGCCTCGCTGACAGCCTGGAACGTTCGGTTGGGCAGGTGGTCGAAGTTGTCGCGGCTTCCGCCACTGAGCTTACCGCAACTTCTGAAGCCTTAGCCCGTACGGCGCGTGAAACCAGCGCGCACTCTGACTCAGTGGCTCATAGTGCGGCCACATCTTCGGCCAATGTACAGACGGTGGCGTCAGCGTCTGAGGAATTGAGTGCCTCGATCCGCGAGATTGCTCAGCAAGTAACCTCTGCGGCTTCAATTGCCCGCGAGGCAGAGCAAAGGGCCACGCTCACCAATGACACAGTCCATGCCTTGTCCCGTGCGGCCGAGAAAATTGGCCAAGTGGTGTTACTGATCTCAGACATTGCCTCACAGACCAATCTGCTGGCGCTGAATGCGACAATTGAAGCCGCTCGTGCCGGCCCGGCTGGTAAAGGGTTTGCCGTGGTAGCTTCCGAGGTCAAAAGCCTTGCAGAGCAGACTTCGAAGGCTACCGATGAAATCTCTGTTCAGATCAACGAGGTTCAGGCAGCAACGAATGAAGCCGTCGCGGCTATTTCCGGCATCAGCAGCACGATTGGCGAGATTAATCAAATCTCGGCTTCTATCAGTGCTGCGGTGGAGGAGCAGATGGTTGTGGTCAATGAAATTACCCGGAACACGATCGACGTTGCCAATGGTACGTCTGAAGTCTCGCAGTCGATTGGCCTCGTTCAAGCGGGCTCTGCCGAGACAGGTGCCGCGTCTGAGCAATCCTTAGCCGCCGCACGAGAGCTTGGCATTCAAGCAACCAAGTTGCGCGATGAAGTCGACAACTTCCTGATCCGCGTGCGCGCCGCTTAAAGTAACTTGAGGGCGGGCATGTCTTAGTTCCAGCATGCCCGCCCTATCACGCAATCCGAGCTTGACCGCCGCGGATTTCCCATCACACTGCGGCCTAAGAAAAGAGACTTAGGTGGTGAGGATGCAGCTAGAAGCTTTGAGCGGAGTTGGTGCCGTCGTGCACGGGGTCGATTTGCGCGGATTGACAATTGGGCAAGAAGCCCTTTTGCAGCAGGCATTTGCGGATCATGGAGTGCTGTTCTTCCGCGATCAAAAATTGACGCCCGACGACCATATTGCCTTCGCGCGCCGCTTTGGACCCATCAATATCAACCGGTTCTTTAAGGCTACGCCGACCCATCCAGAAATTGCCGAAGTCCGCAAGGAGAAGGATCAAACCACCAATATTGGCGGGGCGTGGCACACTGATCATTCTTATGATCAAGAGCCTGCATTGGGGTCTGTTCTGGTCGCGCGCGACCTCCCGCTGACAGGTGGAGACACCTTATTCGCATCGATGTATGCGGCCTATGATGGCCTGTCAGACGGCTTGAAAGAAACATTGTCGCGGCTGCGAGCCGTTCATTCCAGTCGCCACGTGTTTGGGGCGCAAGGCGCTTATCGTGGTGATGGCGAACAGCGGATCGGCAATGCGGAAGCAGCCACCCAAGATGCCATCCACCCCGTTGTGATTACCCACCCTCTGAGTGGTCGCAAGGCGCTTTACGTGAACCCGGCCTTCACGTTGCATTTTGAAGGCTGGACCCAAGAAGAGAGCTGGCCGCTGTTAAGCTATCTCTACAATCATGCAACGAGTGACGCCTTCACAACTCGCTTTGTTTGGCAGCCGGGCTCGGTGGCCTTTTGGGACAATCGGGCCACGTGGCATTACGCCCTCAATGATTACCACGGCGACTTTCGTCTTATGCACCGAATAACCATCGAGGGCTGTCCGCTGGTTTAGGCTTTGCCGACACACCAAAGTGCGAAGGCGTGGCTGTCGGCCACTTCTTTAAGGCGGTCAAAGCGGCCGGAGGCCCCGCCATGGCCCGCCGTCATATTGACATTGAGCATAAAGGGCCCTGCCTCTGGGCTCAGTTCCCGCAGTTTTGCCACCCATTTGGTCGGCTCCCAATAGGTGACTTGGCTGTCGGACAGCGCAGTCTGGGCGAACAGTGGTGGATAGGCCTTGGTACCAACTTGGTCATAGGGGCTATAGGCCATCATATAGTCGAATGCCGCTTTCGACTTGATCGGGTCGCCCCACTCGGTCCACTCAGGTGGCGTGAGAGGCAACTCCGCGTCAGAGATCGTGTTGATCACGTCGACAAAGGCGACACCACCAATAACCCCGGCGAACAGTTCTGGCCGCTGGTTCATCACGGCACCAACCAAAAGGCCACCTGCGGAACGGCCTTCAATGACGATCTGCTTTGGTGCTGCAAACTTCTGCTCAACCAAGGCTTCTGCCGCACGGGCAAAATCCGAGAAAGTATTCTGCTTTTTCATCAGCTTGCCATCGAGATACCATTGATAGCCACGATCTTGGCCGCCACGGATATGCGCGATGCAATAGACCATGCCCCGATCCACCAGAGGCAGGCGTGCCGTCGAGAAGCTAGCTGGCATGGAAATGCCATAAGATCCATATCCGTAGAGCAAGGCAGGTGCCGTGCCGTCGATCGGTGTCTTCTTATGATAGAGGATCGTCAATGGCACACGCGCACCGTCGCTCGCAACCGCCACTGTCCGCCGCACGACATAATTATTCTTGTCATGGCCCGACGGAATTTCCTGCGTCTTGCGCAGGGTACGAGCCTTGGAGTTCAGGTCGTAATCCCACGTCTCGGTAGGGGTTGAGGGTGAGTTATAGGTAAAGCGCAGATTGGTCGTCTTCCACTCAAACCCACGTAAGACTGACAGATCATAGGCTTCTTCTGGGAAGTCGATCTGATGCTCTTTGCCGCTCACCATGTCCCGAACCGTCAGGCGGGGCAGAGCGTCGACCGATTCCTCGCGGACCATGTGGCCAGCATACAGGTGCACAGTCTCGATAAAGCAACCTGCCTCGTGTGGAATGAAGTCAGTCCAGTTGGAAGCGTTGGTCTTGCTGACGGGTGTCTTCGAAATCTTAAAGTCAATCGCACCGCCAGAATTGTTGCGGATATAGAAATGACCACCATGATGATCTGGCAGATATTCGACGCCCTTCCGATAGGGCGTGAACCGCTTTGGCTTGGCCGTTGGTGTCGTCAAAGGCAGTATCAAGACGTCGGAGCTTTCGCTCTGTGACCGATAAATGATCAGATAATCGCCTGAGGCGGTTTTGCCAATACCGGTCTGGAAGGACGCATCTTTTTCTTCAAAGATCATCACGTCAGTTTTTGGGTCTTCACCTACGACGTGGCGCATGATTTTAGCGACGCGGAAATTGTCGTCCAACAGGCAATAGAAGCAGGTTCGGCCATCCTTGGCCCACACGAGGCCTGCGGATGCGCCTTCAATCTTATACGGCAGATCAGAGCCATTGGCCGTAGCGCGGAACCGTAAAGTGACCTTGTTGCCGCCTTCATAATCGACAAAATAAGCCAACAGATCTTGAGTGGGGCTTTGCTCCCAATCCTGCAAGCGCCAAAACTTTTCGCCCTTGGACTCCTTGTCGCCATCGATCAGAATTTGTTCGGCACCCGTTGCCTCGCCTGTCGCTGCGTCCACAGCCTTTCGGTAGACGATTGGATATTGGCCGCCTGTACGGAAGCGAGTGGCGTAAGCCCAGGCACCGTCACGGGCCGGCACGCTCGAATCATCCTGCTTGATTTTGCCCTTCAGCTCTTCGAACAAATCCGCGCGCAACTTCGCAGTTGGATCCAGTAGTACGCTCTTGGTGTAGGCGTTCTCGGCTTCAATATGGGTGCGGATTTCGTCGCTCAGCTTTGACGGTTCATCAATGACGGCTTGCCAATTGGCGTCGCGCAGCCAGTGATAATTGTCCGTGCGCGTCTGGCCATGTTGTGTGATCTCATGGGCAATTTTCTTGGCGATTGGTCCCAAGGGGGCACCGCGGCGAGGCGCAGACGATTGGGCGAAGGCGGGCAAAGCGGTTGAAGCGGTCATAGCAGCACCTGCAAGCAGAACAGATCGGCGGTCAAATAATTGTTGCATGTTGGTCTCCCAAACACTTAGAGGCTTAACTTTACGTCGGATCGGCATGGGCGATCCCTACATGACCGTCAAGTTGCAATTCGTTCATCTTGATGCGGATAATGACATTCCTGCTGTTTGGGGTATAGCAGTCTCATGTCTCAGCCCACTTTGCGTCAATTATCCTTTTTGACGGCGATTGCCGAGCATGGCTCGTTTGTCGCCGCTGCTGAACAAGCCCTCGTTACTCAACCGTCACTGTCTGCGGCGATCAAAGAGCTGGAAGCCATTCTGGGCACAAAGCTGATTGAGCGCGGCCGGAGTGGGGCGACGCTAACACCAGCTGGCGAGATTGCCGCCGCCCGCGCCCGCGCCATCCTGTCAGCAGTCGATGAATTGGGGGAGGCGGTACAGGGTGCTGCAGAACCTTTGACTGGGCCATTCCGTTTGGGTGTCATCCCAACGATTGCGCCCTTCTTTTTGCCTAAGGTCCTGCCGCGCGCAAAAGCGGCTTTCCCCAAACTCAAACTCTATTTGCGTGAGGATTTAACCAGTCGATTGATCGATGGACTTCGCGCGCATACCCTAGATGCAGCATTGATTGCATTGCCTTATGAAGCCCAAGGCATCGACACCATGCCTTTGTTTGACGATGAGTTTTTGTTCGTTGGCCCACCAGACCATCCGCTTTCCAAGAAGGCTGACTTGTCGGCAGCAGACTTGGAAGGCGAGCCCGTTTTATTGTTGGAAGATGGTCATTGTCTGCGCGATCACGCGATTGGCGTATGTGGCATGACGCGGCCCGGCCAAGAAGAGGTTCGAGCGACATCATTGTTTACCTTGGTGCAAATGGCCGCTGGGGGACTCGGCATTTCGTTGTTGCCCAAGATCGCTGCCGATGCTGGCATTGCCGCCGACGGACTCGTGGTGCGCGCCTTTACCCCACCGGTGATCGGACGACAAATTGGTCTTGCCTGGCGGCGCAGCTCCGGACGCTTGATTGAAATCAAGGCGCTTTCGGGGATATTGAAATCGGCATGACCGATGCCTCGCTCCGCCTCGCTACGACACTTGGTCTACTAGCCCTGTTTGCGATTCTTGAGTGGATGCGCCCCGCTCGCTCGTCACAAGTTACAGCCGCGCGTATCGCCCGCCACGGAGCCCTATCGCTTTTGGGATCCTTGGTTTCACGCCTCGTGCTGGCTGGTGGCTTGGCATCCGTGGCAAGCTTTGTGCAACGGATCGACTTTGGCTTGGTGAATTGGCTGGAACTGAGCGGACTTTGGGTCTGGGTCGCGTGCTTCTTGATTTTAGACCTCGCAGTTTGGAGTCAACACGTCCTTAGTCATAAGATTCCCTTTTTCTGGCGCCTTCACCGCCCCCATCACAGTGACGTGGTAATGGATGTAACCACGGCCCTGCGATTTCATCCGTTTGAAATCATGGCATCGCTGATTTTTAAGGGTAGCGTCGTCGCGCTCTTGGGCGCCCCGCCTGCCTTGGTGTTTGCCTTCGAATTGGTTTTGGGTGCCGGGGCCTTGTTCACGCACGCCAATATTGCGCTGCCCAAGCCTTTAGACACAGCGCTGCGCTGGGTCTTCGTGACTCCAGCCATGCATTTGATCCACCACAATCCCGACCCCGTGGCGACCAACAGCAATTATGGGTTTAGCTTTTCTTTTTGGGACCGGCTGTTTCGCACCTATCGGGCTGATGCCCCGATTCCTACGCTGCCGTCTGGTTCTGACATCGGTTTAGAGAGATGGCGCAGCCCACAGGATCAAACGCTCAGAGCTATGGTTTTGAACCCATTCGCCTAGCTCTTGCTTGCATACCCATGGCCTCTGCTGCACGGTAGGAAAAAATAGGGGGAAACAACATGGGCCACGAAATTCCAGCATCCATCAGTCAGGCTGAAGTCGCGGCGGTGCGCGTGCAAGTACAAGCGATGACGGATCAGCTACGCGAGCCGCCCAACATCGCCAAGTTGCGCCTCGATTACGATGCCATGGGGCAACTCTATCCTGTGGCTGAGGGTGTAAGTGTGACCACGGTCACGCTCAACGGGGTTGCTGCTGAGAAACTCACGCGATCCGACACGTCTGGAACTGGGACTTTGCTCTACCTCCATGGTGGTGGCTATGTGATTGGGTCGCCCAAGAGCCACAGCCACATGGTCGCGCAATTTGTGGCAACCTCGGGCATGATTGCCTATTCAGTTGACTATCGCTTGGCACCCGAGCACCCATTTCCCGCCGCGATTGACGACGCCGTCTTGGCCTATCGCGCTTTACTGGATCAGGGGATTCCGGCTTCGAAAATCATTATCTCAGGCGATTCTGCCGGCGGTGGTTTGACCATGGCAACGGCGCTAAAGCTGAAGGCGGAAGGTCTGCCCCAACCCGCAGGCCTTTTTGTTATTTCCCCTTGGGCCAATCTTCAACAAGAGGGAGCAAGTTATGCGGCTAAGGCTGAAGTCGACTTTATCGTCGACAAGGCAAGCCTAGACCGTTGGGCGGCGGTCTATTTGAACGGCGCGTCTGCTCAAGGGCCTTTGGCGTCGCCCGTTTTGGCTGATTTGTCCGGCCTTGCGCCCATCCTGATCCATGTCGGCTCTGAGGAGGTTTTGTTGGCCGACTCTCTGCGCTTGGCAAA
Organism: Hyphomonadaceae bacterium UKL13-1; assembly: GCA_001602435.1. Lineage (GTDB taxonomy): Bacteria > Pseudomonadota > Alphaproteobacteria > Caulobacterales > Aquidulcibacteraceae > Aquidulcibacter. The sequence goes on along the minus strand of CP012156.1, from coordinate 3,022,794 downwards.
AGCCGCTGGACTGGCTCTGGTCGATGTGACGCTCAAGATCGTGCCACACATGCCTCATGTATTCCATTACATGTGGCCCCAGGTGACCGCTGCCCGCATCGCCATTGGCGAAGCCGCTGTTTGGATGCAGGCGCGGACCGCATAGGATCTATTGGGCGACAAACCTAATCGCTTGGCCACCCCCGGCTGCCAAGCGGATGTCGAGCACTTGGTTGCGGGTCACGATCTTTTCCTCAAACACAATATTGAGTGGGTTTTTGTCCCAATCGGCATTGGGCCCGTCGCGATAGATTTGCGCCTTATAGGTTCGCCCGGCATCAAGGAAGGTGAGCGGCACCTTTAAGCGTCGCGCATTCTCGTCGGTGATCGCACCCAAATACCAATTGTCGCTCGCCCGATCCTTGCGGGCGATGGTGACAAAGTCACCCACCTCGCCATTCAAGGCCCGCGTCTCCGACCAATCGACGGGCACGTCCTTGATGAATTGGAAGGGCATCGGGTTGGCCAGATAATGCTCCGGCAGGTCTGCGGCCATCTGGATGGGGCTATAGAGCGTGACATAAAGCGCAAGCTGCTTGGCAATTGTCGTCCGCGCCCGATGGCCTTCTTGGGTCGGATTGATCGCAAAGATGCCGGGTGTGAAGTCCATGGGTCCTGCCAACATGCGGGTGAACACCAAATTGACTTCATGCTCTGGCGGGTTCTCGGGATTGCCCCACGCATTATATTCTTGGCCGCGAGCCCCTTCGCGCGAGACCCAGTTGGGATAGGTTCGGCGCAGGCCCGTATCCTTGATCGGCTCATGGGCATTGATCGCAATTTTGTGGCGGGCAGCGGTTTCAACGACCCGAAGGTGATGGCGCACCGCCTCTTGGCCATCGTGCCATTCAAACACGATTTGGCCATTGGCATCGCGGTAGCGTGCCCCGCCCGCATCGGCGACATAGCCCGTCTTCACGCTATCGACGCCCAAGCTCTCATAGAGGGCAAAGGCGGCTTCCATCTGGGGCTCATAATTGGCGATATTAGCCGCTGTTTCGTGATGGCCGACCAGATGGACGCCCTTTGACCGGGCATAGTCTGTGACCGCTTTCAGGTCGAAATCAGGATAGGCAGTCGTGAAGTCAAAGCCCGTTTCGCCGCCAAACCAATCACCATCCCAGCCCTTGTTCCAGCCTTCGATCAGGACGCCGCGAAAGCCGTGCTCGGCGGCAAAGTCGATATAGCGTTTTGCATTTTCCGTGGTTGCGCCATGCTTAGGGCCGCTGCCCCAGGTCGACTTGTTGATATGCATCTCCCACCAGATGCCGATGTATTTAAAAGGCTTGACCCAAGATACATCGCCCAAAGCGTTGGGCTCATTTAGATTGAGGATCAAATGACTCATCACCAGACCAGCCGCATCGTCGCTGATTTGGATTGTCCGCCACGGGGTGGAGAAGGGCGCTGTACGCACCACTTTAGCCCCGCGCGAGCTGGGTGAGAGCGTCGAGATAAACTTTGTGCCGCCTGCATGACGCAGCCACATGGATGAATAATCCACCAGCGCGGCCTCGTGGAAGGACAAATGCAAGCCGCTATTTGTGCGCACGGTCATTGGCGTATGGGCTTGGCCCACTTCGCGGATTGGTGTTCGGTTATACAGATATTCATAGCGGTTCCATTCGCCCGCCGGTTGCCACCAAGCGGTGCCATCTTCAGCGAGATTGAACTCCGTCATCTCTTCGCCGATCGCGACTTGCTTCAGGTTCGGCTGGTCTGGGAAATTATAGCGAAAGCCCACGCCATCATCATAGACGCGGAAGGTGACCGAGAATTGTCGTGGCGCACCCCGGCCATCTTGAAATGTGACGGTCAGTTCGTTGTAGCGGTTCAAGACTGACTTGACCTCGCCCCAAGGCAAATCCCAAGTTTCTTCAAACGAGCGCGTGGTGTGGCTGATCGCAGATAGCGAGCGGTCGAATTTCGGCGCATTGGTGAACAAGAAGCCCATTTTAGAGCGGGTGATGATTGGCTTTCCTGCGCGGCTGATCTGATAGGTGGCTTCGCCGTAAGAGCTGCCAACCTCAACCACAATTTTTCCATCGGGTGAGGTGGCTTTAAAGGATGGGTCTGCGAGAGCAGGGCTTGCCCAGATCAAGCACAGGCAGGCGATCAGAAAACGCAGCATGATAGTTCCCCCCCAAGACAGGCTTTAGCCCCTGCCTTGTCGCACATTGGCTCATTCTGGCAAGCAGGACTGGCTGTGGTTAGACCAATGTCCAGCCGCGCCGGGCGCAAGCGGCTTGCAACGTGTTTTGTAATAGGCAGGCTATGGTCATCGGCCCCACGCCGCCAGGAACTGGTGTGATGGCACGAGCAACTTCAAAAGCCTCTTCATAGGCAACATCGCCAACTAGGCGCGTCGCAGTGGGGCCTTTAGCTGGATTATCGACGCGGTTGATCCCCACATCGATCACTGTTGCGCCGGGCTTCACCCAAGCGCCCTTAATCATTTCCGGCCGGCCGACGGCTGGCACCAAGATGTCGGCTGAGCGACAAACGGAGGCGAGATCCCGCGTCCGCGAATGGGCCAGCGTCACGGTGCAGTCTTCAGCCAAAAACAAGAGCCCTGCTGGTTTGCCAACCAGAATAGAGCGGCCCACCACGACAACATGTGCACCCTTTAGGTCGCCCAAGGTGCGCTTGGCCAAGATGACGCAGCCCGTCGGCGTGCAGGGACGCAAACCCGGACGGCCCAGAACCAGTCGCCCGGCGGAAACTTCGGTCAGGCCGTCCACGTCTTTGGCGGGGTCGATGCAAGCGATCACAGCATCGCTATTCAAGCCCGCTGGCAAAGGTAGTTGCACGAGGATGCCATCGACATCGGGATCAGCCGACAGGGCTTTAACTTGGCTCTCTAGTTCGGCTTGGCTGACACTGGCGGGAAGTTTGATCTCGCGCGAGATCATGCCGGCGGCTTGGGTCCGGCGGCCCTTATTGCGCACATAGACTTGGCTAGCGGGATCATCGCCAACGAGCACCACGCATAAGCAAGGCGGCGCGCCATAGGTCTGGACGAGGCTTTCAACATCGCGCGCAACTTCTTGATCGACCGCCTCTGCAATGGCTTTGCCGTCAATAATCCGTGCGCTCATGGGAAGTCCTCGCCTCAGGGTCAGTGAGGCTTTTCTCTATCCTGTGTGGCCCCATCCAAACAAGATCAGGGCACTGTGTTCAGATCAGAACGGAATGAGGGGAACTGCGAAGTTTTGCAGAAACTGGATGCCAATGATCAAAGCAACCGGAGACAAATCCACACCACCCAGATTTGGGATTACTTTGCGGATCGGGTTGAGCGCTGGCGTCGTTAGGCGCTCACACGTGTCATAGATTGTCGCAACAAAGCGGTTTCGTAGATTGATGATGTCAAAAGCGACGAGCCAGCTCATCACAGCTCCCGCGATCACGACCCACAGGTAGAGACCCAAAACTGTACCCAAAAGCCATTCAACTGGACCTGGTGGACCCATGACATTTCTCCTCGCGTGGCCTAACAAGCGCCACTAGCCGCCCTCAAGTGGGCGAAAGCACGCCTCTATTCAAGGGGTTTGCTGTTGATCCTGTTCAAATCGTAGTGAGAGCGCTGCCTCAAGGCCGCTTAGCTGCGTCCAGAGGCGTCGCTCTGATTGGGGGGCGCAGCCCAGTCTTCGAGCGCGTTCGGAGACTGTGGCAGGCGGTGCGGCGATCGAACTGGTCGTTGCTGGCTGCAGTTTTCCTTGCCGGTCGGTTTGAAAGAAGAATTGGGGCGTGACTTCTCCCGCATCACAATTCACTCGGAACATAGCAAAGGTCTTGTCGGCGTAGGGCGGCGGCCGTGGGCTGCTACCGCCGATATCGATCATAAGCAGGAGTGTTTGCTCCCCATTTGCCGTTTGGCCTGCCAATTCAATTGAAGGGTTGACTTGCATGACGGTGTTCTGGGCCAACGCATTGGGGGCAATGGTCCATTGCTGTCTCAGGAAAGCTCTCAGGGCGGTCTCATAGTGGCTTTGACAGTCCGCCAGTGATTGGATGCCAGCGGGCAGGGTGGCCCCTGATCTGCTGGCCATAAGCATCAGCAGGCCAATTGTTTGTGCGTCACCTAAAGTGACAGCTTGTACGGATGCGGGGGGATTCCATGTTGGCTTTGATGGCGTGAATTCGCGCGCCGTGTTCCATTGTGTTGTGACGTAGTCCCAACAAGTATTCGGAGCAGCTTGTGGTCCTGATGCCGCTGTCATGGCCGGGGCAGGATTACTGGCGAGCCGGCCGCGCAATTCTGTCGTCGATACCGTTGGCGCAGATGGCTTTTGAGGTGAACCGGCGGGGGGGCGGACTTGCGGTGCCTGGCCGATTTCTTTGATCGCTTGTAGAGCTAACTCATTATCAGGCTGAAGCGCCAAAGCGCGATTGAGGTAAAGATTGGCTTCTTTAGGGTTAGGCGGGCCAAACAAGCCCATTCTATACATGAGGCCAAGATTGACGCAGGCCATCGCGTTGCTGGCCTGACAGGCCTTCTGCATGACGTTTTGCCCTTTTTTGGCATCCGCGGCCACACCAATGCCTTGCACAAGCATCAGACCCAAACCCTGACAAGCGTTGGCATTGCCAAGGTCGCAACCTTTTTGAAATAGCGCAACACTTTGCTCTGGTGTGCCCATCTTGGTCTGGCCTTGGACGATCATTTCCCCTGCGACCGTGCACGCAATGGCCGTTCCTTCTTGGCAGGCGCGGTCGGAAGAGGTAAATGCCGCCTCGCCTTCGCCGCGCTGCAAAGCCAATTGAGCGGCTACCCAATAGGTGTTCCCCTCAGTTGTGGTACTTCCGAGGTCGCCCGTTCCAGCCGTCGCTCTTTGAGCTTTTACTTCACTAAACTGGGTGGCGAATACAAAGACGAGTATAATCGCAATGAAAGGCTGATTCATAATTTTCTCTGGCCTTTCATTCTTTTACCCAACGCCTCTGACTATAACGTGCGCCCCGCCTATTGGAATAGATTGCTATCACAATGGGTGCGGCATTTCTTATGCTTACTCGTTGGATATTTGGCGGGTGAGGTGGATATTTGCTGCTCTCCCTAAATGTTCCGGAAAATCAGAAGAGGCCATGCATCATGGCAGCCAATTTGGCTTTTTCAACACGGGAAACATATATTTCTACTAGATTCGCTCTGAGAATTCAAAAATTAGACTTGATATTAACTTAGTATAAATCAACATAAGCTAGAATAAATAATTCATTTATCAATTTTAATGACGTAGAATAAAATTTTATCAAATAGAAAATCCAAGTTTTATTATGTTTGTGGGACACTGACCTCTCAACTGGGGGATGGTTCAGTGAAGTTACGGTCAGTCAGCTTACTCATACTTGGTCAAATGCTTTGGCTTACGGCGGCCTGCTCCACAGTTTCCACACATCGCCCAGTCGATAATTGGTCAATGCCGTCGCCACAAGCAGCCGTCGAGAAGGTACCGCATCGTCTAGCCGTCGGTACCGAAGCCAGCCCTGTCGATAACAGTCTCGTAGCGCGCCGCATTGCCAATCAGGAAAGCATCGAGTCCTCGTCGAAGGCCTATTGGCAAGAACCGGTTGCAAGGCCACAGCCGGCAAGCCGGCGTCAAGCCACTGCGATGCTGGTAGGCGTTCGTGAAACCGCGCCAGACGGACTGCGTGAATTTTGCCGTCGCTTACCTCAGCAGTGCAACATCACCGTCACAACGCGCGCCCGGCCCGAGCGACAAGAAGACGGCTTTATGCTGACGGGCTTGGGTCCCGATTTGAGCGATTCTATCCCGGCCCGTGTTATGGCTGCGCCATCTGCTCGACCCATTCGTGCCTTTAATGCCACGCGTGAGCAATTAGCCCAGATCAATCAGATCAATCGCCAAATTAATCGCGCGATGATTGGTGTGACCGATCAGGTTGCGTTTGGTCGTACCGAATTCTGGACGATGCCACTTTCTGCCCCGGAATATCGCACCGTGCGCACACGGCCCTTAGCCGATTGCGAGGATTTTGCCCTCGAGAAGCGTCGCGCGCTGATTAATGCCGGTATTCCGGAGAACGCACTTTATCTGGCGGTTGCCGTTTCTCCGCGCACGAGCTTGCATGCAGTCCTTGTGATCTCCACTGATCAAGGCGATCTCGTGTTGGATAATCTCAATGATTGGATCGTTGGCTTTCAAGAGACTGGCTATACGTGGGTCAAGCGGCAGTCGAGCACATCCATGCTAGATTGGGCCGATGCGGTCCAGTCTGAGCAACCCAGCTCGCGCCTTTTCACCAATCTGGGAACGCGAGTCTCCCCCGTGCGTCGCGAAAGCGAAGCGCAGTCGCCGACAATTGCCTTGGCTTCAGCTTGGGAAACTACTTCTGAGGGGGCCGACATGTCTGAGCCGGTCGTCCTATCTATCCGACCCACGGGTGGCCGGTCCGAATAGCATCGGCAGGCCCCACGGGGGCTGTTTCATTCACGACGCCGCAGACTCTGCTTCGCATAAGGGATAAATGCGGCTAAGATGTCGCTCATGTTCAGCCAGTCATTTTTCTCAGGTCCAAAAGGTGTTTTGGCGTAGATGTCGTTTTGGAAGTGGTCAAAGGTAGAGAAGACGCGCACCCAATTCATGCCCGCGGGCAAGGTCGCTTACGCGGTCGGCGACGTTCATGGCAGCCTAGGCCTCTTGCAAGCTATGCTCGAAGCCATTGCCAATAAAAGTGCGCAACTTGATCAAGTTCGTCCGACGATCATTTTTTTAGGCGATTATGTAGACAAGGGCGATGACCCAAGTGGGGTGATCGACACGTTGATTGAAGCCAAAGCGAATGATCGATTTAACTGGGTTTTCTTGAAGGGGAATCATGAAGACGCGCTTTTGACGTTCCTGCAACATCCCGAATTTGGTCCCCAATGGCTGCAATTTGGCGGTGCGCCCACCATGCTTTCTTATGGCGTCACGCCGCCGACGGCGCGGTCTGAGCCCGAGGTTTGGGAGGCTGCAGCTCAGCAATTGTTGGGCTCCATCCCCAGTGCCCATATGGATTTTTATCAGAATCTCGGACTCGCCTATCGCCTAGGCGGGTACTTCTTTGTCCATGCCGGTATTCGCCCAGGCAAAGCGATTGAAGCGCAAAAGGATGATGACCTTTTGTGGATCCGTAGCGAGTTTCTGGAGGATCGTCGTGCTCTGCCAGTGATTGTGGTGCACGGCCATTCGCCAGACATGGAGCCTTATGCCGATCATCGCCGCATCGGAGTGGATACCGGAGCCTATGCCACCGGTCGACTGACCTCAGTCCGCTTGGAGGCTGACAAGGTCGACTGGTTGCACGTAACGCGTGCAGACTTGAAGCCTGGTTGATAGGTTAGCCGCTTTGGCGAGCCCCTAGTTTCGGTCCTCGGCACGGCGGTTTTTGACCAGCTTGTCATAGGTGTATTCTGCTGGAACCAGATGCGAGACGCGCCGTCGAGGCTGCTTCGCAAAGCCTGCGGCCGCGATCAACGACGCCCAGTGCAATAAGCCAATGCCGCTGACTGAAAACACAATGGCTTCTCCCAGCGCGCAGACAAGGAACAAAATTGCCAACGCGCGGCCGACGGGGCCTGTTTCAGCCACGCGGTAAAGCATGAAGAAGAAGAGCGCGAGCCAGATCGGAGCGCCCAGCAAACCGGCCTCCTCAAAAATAGCTACATAGGAATTGCCTTTATCAATGAGAATCTCAAACCGCCCTTCGGTCTTGAGGATCCTGAGATTCTCGATGGCAGTGTAGGGATCCAATAGCCTTGGATCAGAAGGCACCCCAAACCCGATCCCCGTTGCAAGGTGGCCTTCAATATTGCCATAGGAACGCGCAATCGGCATGCCCCGCGATGCGGTGTAGCCCTCCAAATTGAACAATTGGGATGGTGCATCAGGCTTGATCACTGCCGTGGATGTCCCGCTAGCATACCATAAGGACCCGATAACACAGGCAGCATAGAGGCCCCCTAATCCCAGCCGTGAAAGGCTGCGACGCAGGCGCTTGCCAGACCCCTCTGAGGCGCTGGCAGGCTTCCACAGCTTCTTAAGGGCAAAGCGCGTCGCTTCAATCGCAGCGACCAACACAAGCCCGCCTAAGCCAGTTCGGCTCCAGGCCAGCCAAATCAAACCAACGCTCACAGTCAGTATCGTAAGCCTTAACCAGAGCGAGAGCCGTCTCAAATAAAGGATCAAGACGGCCAGTGGGGCGAGAAATAGCCCTACAATCTGGGGCTGCCAGGCTAGGCCGTTAAAATCGACCTTATTGTATTCATACCCGTTGCCGACAACATAGACCCCGAGACAACCAAATGCGAAAGCAGTCAAAACGCCCGCGACCGCATATGGGGCTTCAAACGCGCAGGTCGTTGGACGAAAGAGATTGTCTAGCCATATGCTTAACGCGCACAAGGGCACTAAGAACTGGGCGAGCGCAAAGATGCTGACGACCAAGGCACCGGATGTCGCGAGGGTTATCAAGCCGCCGAGCCCGGCTGCAATCAAGGTGATCTTTGTCACCGTTCCAATACGCCAATCGCCGCGAACAATCAGGAGTGCTGATAAGAACAGAGCCGCCCATACCAATATGAATTCGATCGCAGGTTCGCCTGCTTCAGGGCCAAAAATGTTCAAATTGCCTTGGGGCAACAGTGCGGCCAGTCCCAATAAGCAGAAGATGGCTGTCGCTGGTCGCAGTAGGAAAATAGAAAACACCAGACCGAACAGCGCGCTAAGCCAAGGACTGATGCTTAGGCAGATCAGGCTCCCTCCGGTCAGAATGGCACTTCGCCAAAACACACCATTTCGCGTTCTCGCTCGGAGCACGAATGATCGGCTTTGGGTCAGATAAGGTTCCATACAAATGCGACCGGTCTGAGGTTACAGACCATCCAAGGCACGACTGCTCTGCTTGTCGCGTGCAGGAGTGCCTTGTTGGGTAGCTGGTGAAGCCGCTTGCGCCGATTGGGCGCGAGGGCTTGCTTGCTCCGGCACTGTACGCGGCTTCGCGACCAACTGGGAAATATCGGGATCCGGCATTAGTCCGTCTTTACCCGGTGCTGGCAAGCTGAAAGGGGCGGCAGGGTCGGGGTCGTCCAAGCCGCTTGCGCTGCTTTGCTGGGCGGCTAGGGACTCAGCGCGCGCGCGGACGTTGACGATTTGATTTTGCTCAAGGCCATTGGTTCCACCTTGAGGCTGACTTGCCATATTGGGCGTGCGTAATGCATTCAACTTAGCCAAATCGATTTCGCTAAGCCCTGAACCATCAGTCGGGTCTGGTTCGATGATTGCCTCGCCCAATTCAGGAGCGGTTGCTGCCGCCTTTCGGGGCCAAGCCTCTTTTCCCGGGTAGGGTGCCGTGAAGGCCACAGGCGTGCCACCTTTGCCCTTCCAAGTATAAAAAATATGTGTGCCGAGTTGGGTTAGCTTCTTCAAGCTAGGGGCCCATCGCGGTGCCACCCAATCGGTGTGGTAATGTGTTGCTAAGCCCACTTCGGTGGCAACATATCCGCTTAGGGCAGACGAAGCCACGGCTTGGGCCATCCGCCAACGTCGTCCACTTGGCGGCCGCTTCAATGCGCCATCACACGTGAAGGTGAATTGGCAACCGGTTGGCCGCTCGGACCCTTGGAACACGACACCACACACAGAGTGAGGCCACGCAGGATGTCGCATCCGATTGATGACGACTTGCGCAACAGCATGTTGGCCGCTGGCGCTTTCAGAACCTGCCTCATAATACACCGCTAGGCTCATGCAATGCATGGCACGTGAACGTTCAAGTGGGCTGTTCGCCGTCAAGATGAAGGGGCGAGCTGGGGCCCCGAGTTCTGTTGCAAATGGTAGGTTTTGGTTGAAGCGGCGGGCGTCTTCTTTGCTGACATTGGCATAGACCGAAGGGTTGTTAGCCGTCCCTTCAACGTTGAATTCAGATAAGTTCCAGTCTGGCCTGTCGGATCCAAATGCAAGCTCCATAGGGTCATTCGGGATCGCCGGGGCCGGTGGCAGCGGTGGCAGCTTCTCTATACCCGCGGGCAAAGTCGTGGGAGGTGCGTAAGAGCTCCAAATAACAACGCCCGCAGAGCCGATGACAAGACTCGACAGTCCGGCCAGCGCGATTATCGCTGGCACCCGGTTTGGACGTGGTCTAGGTCCGCCGATTAATTTCATCCAATTTCCACCCGATCTGGAAAAGTCGGTAATTTGAAAGGTCCAAAATGAGAACTCATGGCGGCTAAAGCAAGTTTGGTGCCGCAGTCCCGCCGCAGCATATGATTTAGAAGACTTTAGAATTCCAACAAAGAGTGCGCGTTTCTCTACACCTAACCATCTTTCAAATGAACCCCATATGAAGCATTTCGGGCTGCCAGTTTAAGTGGGATTGCTTAGAGCTACACTTGCACGTTATGAACGCCATGGGCAGACAAAGCCCTATCAGAAAAGCGGTTCAACTCTCAACTAGCTAGGGAACGCAAATTTTGGCGACGGGGGCATCCAGGCAGAACCTGCAGCGGGCCAATCGCGACGCCGAGCAACCGGTGGCATTGCCACAACGTCCAAGCGAGCTCAGCCAGCTTTGGCACGAAGTTTTAAGGCCCTGGTTTTGGCCATTGATCGCGCTTGGCGTGCTTTTTGGCGCAATCTATCGGCACGGCGCTGAGGTTCCCCTTGATACAGCTGCCTTTGCCGCAATCAGTTCCTGCCTCTTGGTCCTGGCTCTAATCGACAAAAAAAATCGAGCCGCACTTGCCAAGGTGCCAAATCCAAAATGGGCCCTGATTGGATTGGTCCTTGTCTGGTTGGTCATGGCCGCCCAGCTCCTCCCGATTCCCTTTTTGACGGGTGGTAACAAATCTTGGTTTCCGGTTCAAAGCGTCACAGTTGACGTTGACCTGACGCTTCGTGCGATGGTTTCCATGGGCTCCGCCGTCGCCTTTTTTGTGTTTGGCGCTATCTTTGCAGCGGACCGTGAGCGTCGGGAGATTGTTCTTTGGCTGCTCGGCGTTTTGACATTTTCGGTGATTATGTATGCATTCATGCTGCATTCTTCAGGCTTGTCGGCAAGGTCGTTCCAGCAGTCAGGCGGTGAGACTGTCATGGAAGGACCATTCCTGAACGCCAACACCTTTGCAATTCTAATGGTTATGGTCTTCTCGGTGTGTCTGGGAACCTTTGTTGCTGAAGATCGCCGACACAAGGGCAAGCAAAGACTGTGGGTCAGGGTTGGGGCTGTCGTGCTCGCTGCCGCAGCGGCCGTTTGTATATTTCTAACCATGTCGCGCGCCGCTTGGATTTTGTCGTTGGGAATCATATTCGGCCTTGCCCTCATCGTGCGGCCCGGTGCGCACCTTCGGACGAGCATATTCGGTGTCGCGGCTCTACTTGTTTTATTCATCGGCTGGAATGCTTCGGAGCAACTGGGCTTGTCGACCCGACCGCTCGATTTGGCGCAAGGATTTGATGGGCGATTTGCCGATTGGGAGCCAGGGCTGGATCTTACTCGTATGCGGCCAATCCTCGGTTGGGGTGCGGGGACATTTGCACGAGCAATGGAACCCTTCCGCGACGCCCCCCAAATCGCATCATCGATGATTGTGATTACGCCTCAAAACTCAATCTTGTTGATAACCTCCGAGACAGGCCTGATTGGCATGGTGGCTTGGGGTATCCTTTTGACCGGTATCGTTCTCTTTGCTGTGAACGGACTCAAAGTACGGTCTTCTTCGCCGGTCCTAGCCGTGTCCCTACTATTGGGTGCCAGTGCGGCAATCGCCCAAAGCTTGGTTGATTTTCCGATGTCTATTCCTGCAATTGCGGCGTTTTGGGCGTTTTTGTTAGGCTATTGCGGCGGGCTGGGTGGCAAGGCACGTCGAAAGAAGCGTCGAAATCGGCCTGATGCATCAAGCAATCAATCCGGCAGGTTTAGCCGCCAACGCATTTCTGCTTGACCCGTTCCAGGCGCAATGCAGTGGCCAGCCCCGCATCCGCGCCAGAGCCATTGACGAACTGAATCGTCCTTTGTTTCCCCCATCGCAAGCACAGATCCTCGGCATCACTCAGCGCCCGATCGCGTGCCTCAGGGTTGAGCTTTACCCAACCTGATGCTGCAATGGCCAAGCGCCAGTCCTGCATAGTGGTGTCGTGTGGGGATAGGCGGTGCCATTCGAGAAAGTGCTCGTTGAAGCTACTCTCGGATTCTGGCTTCCGCAAAGCCAGATAAGTCTCGCGCATGCGAATTGACGACCGCATAGGGGCAAGCAAACGGGCCCTTGTCAGTGCAGCACGCGCCGACGCAGCGTTTTCTTCTAGGCTAATCTTTAAAAGCCTGTCGGCCTCAAGTTCCCATAGGCGCGCGTCACGTGGCAGTCGGAGGTCATAAGTCGCTCGGCTCATGGCGGCTTGAGCTGTGGCACCGGGAGGAAGGCTGGCATAGAGGTCAAGGCCGATTGAGGCGCGCTCAGCCCGCCAAGACTGATAGGTGAAGAAGCTTCCTGCCGCCGAAATCGCCAGTCCGACAACAGCGATGCTTCCCTTCAGATATTCTGTCCGAGACAATTTCGATTCTCCAATGCCTGCCATTAAAACCGGGCCGTCTCAGCGCGTGCTCGTCAGGGCTTCGTATCGTGCTTGCATCCTTAGCCAACAGCCGACCACATCAAAAGCTACAATCGACAGGACAGATACTGATTTCTGGTTATATGATCAATGAAAACAATCGTCGATCCATGTAACCGATGTGCCACAATTTTAATCAAAATGTTCTGAGAATGAATTTCTATTGTTCATTACAAGTAAATACCTAAACCAGATAAAACGAAAACTCATCCAAAAGCGAACCGTAAATTCTAAATTGTTTCTGACGGTTACCATTTCTGATCAACATCTTACTTATGAGTTAACGCATAGATCGAGAAAAGCGCTTGGACCTGATTCAAGCTTGCCTTCCACTTGAACTTATATCCGCGAAGGGTCATTGAAGACCCGCTAGGGACAAGCATTTAATATTGAGAGTTTAGAGATGTCACGTCGTAGATCGGGATTATTGCCGACGCCTGCCAGGCAACGTTTTAGCCGGCCACGCGTTCACCCAAAGGGCGAAATCGCCTCCGTTACGTTTCGGCCCTCGGGCGCGACAAGACCGGACAGGATGAGGGGACGGATGTTGAATATAGAGAGATTAGAAGGTGTGTATAATGAGGGAGACGCGTTGGGTACGCGTGTGTCGAGTTATGGGGGTAAGCGTTGGTTTGATGTCTTGGTGAGCAGTTGTTTATTGTTGTTTTTGTTGCCATTTTTGATGTGTGTATGGATTGCGGTGAAGGCGACGAGTAGGGGTCCTGGGCTTTATTGGTCGCGTCGGGTGGGGCTTGGCGGCGGGTTATTTATGATGCCGAAGTTTCGCACGATGCAGGTAGAGGCACCATCGATGCCGCGCGAGGCGTTTGATGCGACGTGCGGGTATTTGACGCCGATTGGTCAGTTTTTGCGTAAGCTGAGCATTGATGAGTTGCCCCAGCTTTGGTCGGTGGTTGTGGGGGATATGAGTTTGGTGGGTCCGCGTCCATTATTGGGCAATGACCCGACGACGAAGATCCGTCGGACGCTGTTTCCGGAGTGTTTTAGCGTGCGTCCTGGGATTACGGGATTGGCGCAGGTGAATGGTCGCAACAGTGTGAAGCCGAAGGCGAAGGCGCGTTATGATGCGTTTTATGCGGTGCATTGTCATGCGGGGATGGATTTTCACATTTTGTTGCGGACGGCGGGAGCTGTGCTGGATTTGCGTCGGATATTATAAGACTTGCGGGTTGGAGCCCGCGAGAAAATACCCGAGCGGGTTGGAGCCCGCGAGAAACAAAAATATCCAAGCGGGTTGGAGCCCGCGAGAAACAAAAATATCCAAGCGGGTTGGAGCCCGCGAGAAAATACCCGAGCGGGTTGGAGCCCGCGAGAAAATACCCGAGCGGGTTGGAGCCCGCGAGAAAACAAATAAGGAAGAGCAATGCTTGTATCTGGTGAGGGTATGAAGAGAGTTTTGGGCGGTTTGTTGCTGGCTGTAGGGTTGGTGGTGAGCGCGTTGATGATGACTGGGTCGCTGGGTGTGGCGCAGGCGCAGGCGCAGTTTGTGCCCCAGGTGAGTGGTGGCCAGATGGGCAGCCCAGTGGCGGTCCAGACTGGTGGTGAGAGTGCGACCGCTAGCGGAGCAGGCACGGGTTTGGATTATGTGTTGGCCCCCAATGACCGGGTCAGGTTGATTGTGTTTGGTGAGGCGGACTTATCGGGTGAGTTTGTGATTGATTCTGGCGGTATGGCGTCGATTCCCTTGGTGGGCGAGGTTCAGGCTGCGGGGATGAATTTGCGCACGTTCCAACGCGAGGTGGAGCGCCGATTGAAGAATGGTTATTTGGTTGATCCCCGAGTGAGTGCGCAGATTTTGAACTTCCGGCCGATCTTTGTGCTGGGGGAAGTGAAGGCTCCAGGCGAGCATCCGTTTGCGTCGGGTTTGACGTTGTTGAATGCGGTAGCCCAAGCGGGCGGCTTTACGACCTTGGCCAATACCCAGCGTGTGTTTATTCGCCGCGAGGGGGCGTCTGGGGAAGAAGAGATTGTGGTGCGCAGTGGTGTGCCGGTGATGCCGGGAGATACGATCCGGATCGAGAAGTCGGCGATGTTTATTTATGGCGAGGTACGCACCCAAGGTGAGATGCCGATCCCGCCGGGTTTGACGGTGCGTACGGCGGTGGCGCAAGCGGGTGGTTTTAGCGAATTGGCCGATACCCAGACGGTGTTTGTGAAGCGTGCGGGTAGTGAGCAAGAGATTGCGGTGCCGTTTGATTCAGGTGCCTTGGTGCAATCGGGTGATACGCTGCGGGTGGATAAGTCGTCGTTTTTCATCATGGGGGAAGTGGCCAAGACGGGTGAGTTGCCGATGCGTCCTGGTTTGTCTGTGACCAATGCGGCTATTTTGGCGGGCGGATTTACGACCCGTGCCGATACCCGGACGGTATTCATTCGCCGTGCAGGAGAAACGAAGGAAAAGCGTTATAGACTGACCAATGATTTGGTCGTGCAAAAGGGTGACACTATTCGGATTCCTGAACGGTTCTTCTAAAGCGCGTTTTGATCCGAAGGATCAAAGTTGCGCGCTCATTCTAAATTAGAGCAACTGCTTTTCCGCTCTATGTGATAAACATAGAGTAGGGGTTGCTTTAAGTAAGGCTGGACTCGTAAATGTTATTCCTTGATAATAACTGAGTATTTGCCTGAAAGCAGGTCAAAGTCTCGGGAAGAATAGCCAGAGTTGATAAAGGGGCCACTGAAGGATCTATAAGTTGGATCCTGAAGGGTCGAGAAGAGGGTCGAGAAGACAGGCCTCAAGACACGGTCGGGAAAGACCAGCTTGGGCTTGTGTGTGGTCGGGTAAGGAAAAAGACAATGATAAAGAAACTGATGGTGGGTGCGGCTGGGCTCATGATGCTTGGCTTATCAGGCGTTGCGGTTGCCGCTGAGACAGCCCAATCGCTGCAGATTAAGTTGGTCAGCGCGATCCAGGCGGCCTCGAGCGCCAATCAGCCTTTGGTGCCTGCGGTTTCATCGACGATTGAAGCCTCTGGGGCGAGTTCTGCGGTTGTGGTGGATGCGCTGACGCGTTTGCTGGGCCAATGTCCGTCTGGGGAATTGCTGGAAGAATTGCGCAAACGCGCTCCCGAGCGGATCCCTTTATGGTGCAGTGAGGCTGACCAAGCTGGGCTTCGGGGATTGCGGTCTTTGACTTTGGCCCAAACTGGGGGCGCTACGGGGGATACAGGCGGTGGCACGGGTCTACCCTTGCCGCCAGCAGGAGCAGGTGCCTCGACCGGCTCGAGCCATCAACCCGCGCCTTAAATGAGGCCAGAAGGCAGGCGGGCTTTTTCATAAAGCCTGATTGAGAAAATTTTTATGCAGACAGGCTAGAAGGTCTGTTGAAGATCAATCCGACGCTGGCAACAGCGTGAGTGTGGTGAACGAGATGATGCGAACGATACAAATTGGACTTGTGGCTAGCCTTGTGGGTCTTCCGAGCTTGGCATTTGCCCAAGTTATCAATCCCAATCCGACTTTGATCCAGTTTGGGACCTTGCAAGCGGTTGGCTCGAATAGTTCGGTGTCGAGCTATCGGGGCCAGTTTGTAGACCGGGGCCGCAACAGCGGGGTGCGCGATAAGCCCCGTGGTGCGGGCCTTGAGCCGGTCAATGTGCGTCTGGGTGCCTTTGTTTTGAGCCCGACGATTGATTACGATACGTTCCAAACCGACAATGCCAAGCGGTCTAACACCAATAGTCAAAGCGATACGGGCTATATTATTCGTCCGCGCATGACTTTGGCCTCCAATTGGAGCCGCCATGCGGTGAGCTTTGGGGCAGGTGTTGCTGGTACGGTGTATCAGGATTTCTCGACGGAAGATTCAACCGATCTTGAGCTGCAGGCTGCCGGGCGTCTCGACATTCGTCGCGGTGCCAATTTGCAAGCCGCTTACCGCTATTTTGAAGGGGTAGAGAGCCGCTCGACGGCAGGCCTACCGGTCAATGTGGCAGAGCCTGGCCAGTATGAGTCGAGCGCTTTGACTGTGGGCGGTGTGTGGGAACTGACCCGTACGCGTCTGTCGGCCAATGTGGACGTGAGCGACGTCAGCTTTGATCCGGTCCCTTTGACCAATGGCACCACCTTGTCGCAGGTTGATCGTAATTCGGAAGGCGCGGCTTTGACGCTGCGCACCGACTTCGCGCTCACCCCCAGCACGGCCATTTTCGCAACCGCAACCCATGGCACCCGCAATTATCAAGAGCGGACAGGCGGCTTGTTCCCCTCGCGCGATTCAACGCAAGACCAAGCTCTGGTTGGGGTGAATTTTGACTTGTCCAACCTCGCACGCGGCGAAGTGGCCGTGGGCTATTTGGCGCAGAACTTTGACGCGGCGCTTTATGATGACACGGAGGCGTTTGGGTACCGGGCGGCTGTGGAATGGTTCCCAACGACTTTGGTGACAGTTGGTTTGGTTGCCACGCGCAACATCACCGATTCTCCGGTTCAAGGTTCGGGTGGAGCGGTTACGACAGGTCTGGGCGCACAAGTGGATTGGGATGTACGTTCCAATTTGGTACTGTCAGCGCGCGCCCAGCGTGAGATATTTGAGTATGATAATGTTATACGTCGTGACGAGCGTACCACTTTGACCGCTTCGGGGGCGCTTTTGCTCACCCAATGGCTGTCTGTGGTGTTTAATGTCACCAATGAGAAGCTTGAAACCAACAATGTGGCTGGCCTGAATTTTGATGAGACACGCTACAGCGTACGTCTGTCGCTACGTCGTTAGGGGTTTTTGAGGGGCAAAGCGTGCTTTTGTCCCCTCAGGAGCATCCGATCAGGTCATAGATGACGCCAGTTGTTCCATCTTGGGATAGGTGGCGTTGTCTCATATGGGGGCAAAGCGTCTTCAAGCGCATTGCTCCGGTCTTGGGATTGTTATGTCCCGGGAGCTCTTGAGAATCTCTGGTTGGGGTCTTTGGGCTCTAAGAATTCAAAGTGAGTGGGCCATGATAAGGCTCGCTGACATGTCAGTATGTGATTGGAGTTTGGAATGTCAGAAGCAGGCTCGCTATCGTACTCAGGTGCGCGTGCCGCCCGGGTCGCCCCCAGTGATGATGGTTCCATCGGGACCATGATTGACACAGCGTTTAACTTGCTGCGTCGCCGCTGGCCGATTTTGTTGGCAGGTATTGCCTTGGGTTTGATCGCTGGGTTTGTGAAAACAGCTGTCACCCCGGTCAGCTATGTGTCTTCCACCTCCATTTTGATTGAAGATCAGAGCAACCAGATTGCCAGTGAGGATACCGCAACGGTTAAAGCGGTCAGCCCGCGCCTGTCGAACGAAGTGCAGTCATTGCGTTCGCCAGCGTTGATGGAGCGGGTGGTTCGTCAGTTGAACCTGCAAAACGACCCTGAATTCAATCCGTATATGTCCTATCAGGCACCTGCGCCAACGTCTCCCAAACTCCCAGCAGCAACACCCAATAAAGTTGCCTTGCCAGTTCCCGATGCCCGGCAAGTTGAAGTGACAAAAGCCATGCTGGCGCGCGCATTAAGTGTTGAAACCGTCACCGGCAGCACAGTCATCGTCATCAAGATGAAGGCGTCAAACCCCCTCAAAGCCGCTCAAATCGTGGATGCGGTCGCTGAAGGCTATTTGGCTGAACAATTGGATTCCAAGCTCTCCACCACCCGTCAGGCCAGCGTGTGGCTGCAACAACAAGTCGAACAAGTTGGTGCTGATCTGAAGCGGCAATCGGCTGCCTTGCAGGCCGAGCGTGCCGCCAGCGGGCTCAATGTCGCCGGCGGGTCGAGCCTTGCCGACCAACAAGTCAGTGCCCTGTCGGCTCAGTTAAGCCAAGCCCGCGCCGACGTCGCAGCGCGCCAAGCGCGCGGTTCTGGCGGGGGTGTGTCAACCGGTGTCGGGGAAGTTTATGATTCCCCCGCCGTTCAGGCCTTGCGTGTCAGCGAAGGTGAAGTCCAGCGCCGCATCTCTGAACTCTCAGTCCGCTATGGACCCGCCCACCCGCAGATGCAGGTCGCCCGCGAGCAGCTCGTCGATATCCGCCGCCAGCTCCAACAAGAAATCGGCCGCGTCTCACGGGGCAGCTCCAATGAGCTTCAGGTTGCCCAACGCCGTGTCGCTGCCATTGAGGCAGAGCTTGCCCGCTGGACCGCAGCTTTGGGTCGCGACACCCGCCGCGCCTCGGTACAACAACAACTGCAAAGCCAAGTCACCGCCACCGAAGCCACCTATCAAGGCTATGTGCAGCGCCTGCAGCAAATCACCGACCTTGAAAAGCTTCAGCGTCCAGACGGCCGCATCATCGTACGTGGCCAAGTCCCAGGCCGCCCAGACTCACCCAAGCCCGCCCAAGATCTCGCCCAAGGCCTGCTCGCAGGCCTTGCCCTCGCTGCAGGTCTGATCGTGCTCCTCGAAAGCCTCCAGCGCGGCCTACGCACCCCCCAAGCGGTTGAAGACTGGACCGGGGCCCCCTGCCTCGTCTCCGTCCCCAAGCTCACCGCACGCGAAGTCAAAGACCTCGCCGCAACCGGGGGACAAGGGCCTGCGGACTATGTCGCAGTCAAACCCCTCTCGCTCTATGCCGAGGCCCTGCGCCAACTGCGCGCCGACCTCATCCTCGCCCCCGATGGCGAAACAATCCCGCAAGTCATCCTGTTCTCGTCGGCCGTCGCCGGGGAAGGCAAGTCCACCACCGCGCTGGCCTTCGCCAGAACCCTCGCCATGTCCGGGGCTAAAACCATCCTCATCGAAGCCGATATCCGCAGGCCAACCATCGCCGCCATCGCCGGCCTCGAAGCCAAAACCAATCTCGTCGAGGTCATCAACCATCACGACCGTCTGGAAGCCGCCCTCTCGCGCGATCTCCTCACCGATCTCGATATCCTGCCAACACAAGCCATCAACGACCGCACCGGCGTCGATCAAGCCCTCGAGCGCTTCTCAGGCCTCCTCGATACCCTGCGACCCCACTACCAGTTCATCGTCGTCGATACCGCACCCGTCCTCGCCGTCGCCGAAACACAAACCATGGCCCGACAAGCCGATGCCGTCATCCTCGTCGTCCGCTGGGGCGCTACCACCGGCGACGCCATCCGCATCGCCGTCCACGAACTCCAATCCGCACGCATCACACCTCGCGGCGTCGCACTCAACTCCGTCGACTTCAAAGCTCAATCCAAATACACACGCGGCGACTCCGCCTCATACTACAACTCTTACTCCAAATATTATTCACAGTAACAACGGGACTTCGTCGATACTTAGCTGTTTTGAGTTTTGTGGAGCATGGTGCCTTGGCAGCGGTTTCTGAGTGAAAGCCTCGACGATGCCCCGTCTCGCTGTGAACTCAGCAGAGGCGTTCGATCCGAGATCTGTTGAGAGAAGTAATTCTCATACGCAACGTTAGTGGACAGAGTGTTTTGTGGGCAGTGTCGTGGCAGTTCTAGGTGAAGCAGAAAGTCACTTAAAAGGGGTAATTTGTTGAAACATACGTAAAACTGCGAATTTATAGAATTCAGTAGTTTATTGCCCGCAATTTTCTAGTTCAGGCCTTTCAATGCGATGATCGTGAATGTAAAGAGTATGTTCAATGGTGAATTTGCGTTAAGCTTTAGAGCGCTAGTAAGCCAATTATGTTTTGATGACACCTTAAGAGC
Organism: Hyphomonadaceae bacterium UKL13-1; assembly: GCA_001602435.1. Lineage (GTDB taxonomy): Bacteria > Pseudomonadota > Alphaproteobacteria > Caulobacterales > Aquidulcibacteraceae > Aquidulcibacter. The sequence goes on along the minus strand of CP012156.1, from coordinate 3,002,512 downwards.
TTCCTTCCTATGTGCGGCATAAATGGCATCTTTGCCTATAATCATTCTGCTTCCGTGCCATCTGAAGCAGAACTGATTGCCACCCGTGATCATATGTTTCGCCGCGGCCCTGATGGTGTCGGGGTTTGGTGGAGTGAAGACCGTCGCATCGGCTTTGGCCATCGCAGGCTGTCGATCCAAGACCTTTCCGAGCGCGCCAACCAGCCGATGAGTGACGGAACAGGTCGCTACACCATTGTTTTTAATGGTGAGATTTACAATTATCCAGAGCTGCGACGCGATCTTGAATCCAAAGGGTACGTTTTCCTCACCACTTCGGATACCGAGGCGATCTTGCACCTCTATGCGCTCGAGGGTGAAGCGATGGTTCACCGCTTGCGCGGCATGTTTGCCATCGCAATCTGGGATCGGGAAGCACGCCGTTTATTCTTTGCGCGTGACCCTTATGGCATCAAGCCGCTTTACATCGCCAATGATGGTTGGACTGTGCGCTTCGCAAGCCAGGTTAAAGCGCTCTTAGCTGGTGGACAGATTAGTCGCGAACCTGAACCAGCAGGTGTGGTTGGCTTCTATCTCTGGGGCAGCGTACCAGAGCCGTTCACCTGCTACCGCGACATCCGTCAATTGCCAGCTGGTCATACGCAAATCGTGGACGCCGCAGGCGTCCATCCATCAAAGGCGTTTTACTCGATCGCCAGAGTCTTGGCGGGTGCCCCTCGCATTCACGGCTCACCCACTCAGATGGAAGCCCGGATTAAAGAGGCCGCATTGGAGAGTGTGCGCGCCCACTTGCTTTCTGATGTTGAAGTCGGTGTGTTTCTATCAGCCGGAATCGATTCAGGCGCACTCCTCGGTCTCATGCGTGACGCAGGTCAGGAGAAGATTCGTGCTATTACGCTGGGCTTTAAAGAGTTTGAAGGTACACCCGAAGATGAGACTCCTTTGGCTCGGGAAATCGCAAAACTCTATCAAGCTGAACATGTTGTGCGCTCAGTGGACCGAGCGGAGTTCAAACACGACTTGCCTTTGATTTTGGAAGCAATGGACCAACCCTCGATCGATGGCGTAAATACTTGGTTTGTCTCAAAGGCTGCCAATGAAGCCGGACTGAAGGTTGCCCTCTCCGGTCTTGGTGGCGATGAGCTTTTGGCAGGGTATCCAAGTTTCCAAGATGTCCCACAATGGGTGAAATATTTAAGTGTACCAGCGGCAATTCCCGGCATGGGTGCACTTGGCCGCGCGGCCTTGGGCCTGTTTAAGCAGACTGGTATCTCACCTAAGCTTGCTGGCATGTTGACCTATGGCGGCACGTACCCCGGCGCTTACCTATTGCGGCGCGGCTTGTTCCTGCCGTTCGAGTTGAAGACCATTCTCGATCCTGAGCTTTTGAGCCTAGGGTTGGGTCGTCTGAAGCCATTAGCGCGTGTTGCTGCCAGTATGCAGCCTGCCCCCCGCGCTGCCATAGGGCGGGTATGTGCGCTAGAATCCACGAACTATATGCGCAACCAGCTTTTGCGCGATTCTGATTGGGCTGGTATGGCCCATAGTTTAGAAATCCGCACACCGCTCGTAGATTGTATTTTGCTTGCGCAAGTGGCACCCACATTGCGTTCCTTCAAGCAGAATTTTGGCAAGCAAGCCTTGGCGAAAGCGGCCCGCACACCCTTGCCAGCAATGATTACCAAGCGTCCCAAAACTGGCTTCTGCACACCAATCGCGAGTTGGAAGACAGAATCGATCTCTGACAAGCCATTAAGCGCCGCATCATTTTCCCGGGCTTGGGCTGAATCTATCATGGAAATGCCTTAAAAGACTGGCATCGCCTTTGCTGAGAGAAGGCGAGTATTCGCTTGTCGCGCCAGACTTGGACACTTTATTTATGCCGCGCCCACTTAAGATCCTTTTTCTAGCGACCGATGCTTTCGGCGGCTATGGTGGTATTGCGCAGTATAACCGCGACATCCTGACGGCTATGTCACATGCGAAGTCTATCGGAGAAGTCGAAGTATTGGTTCGACTATCTCCAGACCACATTGGTTCACTTCCCGCGAAGATAAAACAATATCCTGCAGTTCTCGGACGACTTGGCTATGCCCTTAGGGCAATCGCGCGCGCCTTGGTTCTTCGGCCAGACATTGTTTTCAACGGCCACCTTTATCACGGCAGTTTGGCTTATTTGATCGCCAAATTGATTGGCGCAAAAATGATTTCCCAATTGCATGGAACTGAAGTCTGGGAGCAATTAGCGCCAGCGCGGCTCACGCCGCTCGAGCGTTCTGACCTCGTGCTTTGCGTCAGTCGGCATACCAAAGCTTGCTATGATCGTCAGTCTTTGCGTGACCAGGCCAATAGTATTGTGGTTCCAAATACTGTTGGGCCTGAGTTTCAGTTGGGCGACAGACAGACCGCGCGCAAGAAATTTAATCTCGAAGGCGAGAAAGCCATTCTGACCGTTGCGAGACTGGATAGTCGTGGCGGCTATAAGGGTCATGATCGGATCATTCGCAATTTAAGGGCACTCACGCAATCCAATGATGCCGTCTCTTACCTCATTGCCGGTGATGGACCAGACCGCCCGCGACTGGAGCAGCTCAGCCGAGATTGTGGTGTGGCTGACAAGGTGAGGTTTTTGGGGAAGGTTCCAATTGAAGATCTACCCGATCTCTATCGCGCCGCGGACCTATTTGCTTTGCCATCTACTGGCGAGGGCTTCGGGATCGTATTCCTAGAAGCCATGAGCTGCGGCACTCCGGCCATCGGGCTGAATGTGGGTGGTTCGTGTGATGCATTGGCCGACGGAGCCCTAGGTGTCTGCGTCAATGAAACTGATTTCCCTGCAGCTTTACAAGCCGCACTTCGCAAGCCACGCCCTGCACCGGAGGCGCTTTCAGATGCAGTCACAGAGCGGTTCGGCCGCAAAGTCTTCAATCTGCATATTGAAACCGCCCTTGCGCACTTGATTTAACGTCTGACCATGACACAGAAAGAAACAATGACCTCATCACTGGATCAATCGGCACCAACGACCCCTGGGCAAGAGCGCGTGCTTGTCCTCGAAGCAGGCCGCACCGAACGCAATTATTGGTCTGACTTGTGGGCCTATCGCGAATTGTTCGCCATTCTGGCATGGCGAGACATTGCCGTTCAGTACAAGCAGACGGTGATCGGCGTGGCTTGGGCGGTTATTCGGCCCTTGTTGACGATGGTAATCTTTACCGTTGTGTTTGGGACGCTGGCCAAGTTACCCACGGAAGGGACAGCACCTTATCCAGTCATGGTTATGGCAGGCATGCTGCCGTGGTTTCTGTTTTCGACCATCCTCTCGCAAGCGGCCAACAGCCTCGTCTCAAACTCTAACTTGATCGGGAAAGTGTATTTCCCCAGGCTCATTGTCCCCACCGCTAGTTCGATTGTCGCTCTGGTCGACTTTCTCGTGACGTTCGTTCTGTTGCTTGGCCTAATGGTGGTACTTGGGTTTTACCCGAGCTGGCAGATCCTCTTCCTGCCTTTCTTTGTGATCTTGGCCGTTCTCGCTGCCCTTGGACCGGCATTGATCCTTGCTTCGTTGAATGTGCGCTATCGCGATTTTCGCTTTATTGTGCCCTTTATCGTGCAGTTCGGCATGTATGTGTCGCCGGTTGGCTTTGCGAGCAGCGTCGTCCCCGAGAATTTGCGCCTCATTTACTCAATCAACCCTGCGGTTGGCGTGATTGATGGCTTTCGTTGGTGTCTGCTCGGCGGGCAGGCTAACCTTTATTGGCCAGGCTTTGCGTTGAGCTTAGTCGTTGTCGCCTTCTTTTTGTGGCTCGGAATCCGAACTTTCAGAGCAACCGAAAAAACCTTTGCGGATTTATTCTAATGAGCTCTGATACCGTCATCCGGGCTGAAGGCCTTGGCAAAAAGTATATTATTGGCCACCAGTCGGCAGATCGACCGAATACATTTCGTGATGCCATCAGCCAGAATGTCCGCAATTTCTTGCGAGGTGCCGGTGAGATGGCGCGTGGTAAGGCCATCGTTGCTGGGGACGAGCTTGAAGAGTTCTGGGCCCTCAAAGATGTAAACTTCGAAATCAAGCGTGGCGAGGTTGTGGGAATCATTGGCCGCAATGGTGCCGGCAAGTCGACTTTGCTCAAAGTTCTATCGCGCATCACAGAGCCGAGCGATGGGCGGGTTGAAATCAAAGGTCGGGTAGCCAGTCTCCTGGAAGTTGGGACCGGCTTCCATCCCGAGCTTTCCGGTCGCGAAAACATCTTCTTGAACGGTGCTATTCTCGGCATGACCCGCGCGGAGATCGCCCGTAAGTTCGACGAAATTGTCGATTTCTCTGGTGTCGAAAAATTCCTAGATACGCCTGTGAAGCGCTATTCAAGCGGCATGTATGTGCGCCTTGCGTTCGCCGTTGCCGCACATTTGGAACCAGAAATTCTGGTGGTTGATGAAGTGCTCGCAGTCGGGGACGCAGAGTTCCAGAAAAAGTGCCTTGGAAAAATGCAGGATGTTGCCGGCCAAGGCCGCACCGTTTTGTTCGTAAGCCATAACATGGGGGCGATTAAGTCGTTGTGTAAGGCGGGGATATTGATGAAGCACGGTGCGGTTGCACACACTGGCGAAATCCAAGGGGTTTTGGATGCGTATAGTAAGCAATTAGCTCGGTCCTCGACGACGACGGGTAATATGGACAACCTGCATGTTGAGCGCTTAGTTGTTGATTTCAATGGCGTCCCAAAAATTCAAATTGATCTTGGCGGCTTAACGGTTCCCGCGGGCACATATGAAGTTCGGGCGTTTCTCACCGCCGTTTCCGGTACCGCCGTTGGCATCGGCTCTGTCGGAGGCTTTGGAAGTAAAGGCCTCGAGATCTCACAAAACCAGCGAAACGTCGGCTTAGTTCTTGAGATGCCTAATCTCGCGCATGACATCTATCTTGTCACGATTGAGGTTTTGGATGTGCAGACACATAAAGTCGTCTCACGCCTAAATCTTGATGAAATTGACTTCGCCCCGCCACCGCTTGCGGGCGAGAACCATGCCTTGGATGCAAGTTGGGGGCTGGGCTTCAATCGCTTGCCTTTGAGCTTGGAACTGCGGGATTGAGTTGTTCAAACCAGATGCAAAGTGCTGCCTTTTACCTCAAAAAGCTGCGCAGCCTGCGTGCCCACTAAAGATAGGACAATCAAGTGACGCTAAAGATCTGCTTTCTGTCACCGGAGTACACCGGCTTCGGTGGTGGAATCGGCACATTTTACAGATGCTTAGCACCTGCCTTGGTCCGCGCCGGGGCGGAAGTAACTGTAATTGAGGGAAGCTGCTTTGCCAATTCAGTCATGCCTTCGCGGACATCCGTCGATGGCGTGGTGATTCGGAAGCTGGAAGCGGCTCGGGTGAATGCCTGGTTGGATAAGATGAACCACCTGAGTGCATTGCCGTCTCTCAGTCGTCATCTCGCCGCCGCCTGGGCGAGTTGGGAACAAGCCCAAGAAAATGGGCCATTTGATATCATAGAGGCAACGGATTTTGGGTTGCTAATGGTCCCGCCTTTGCTCGCCGGCAACACGCCCGTGATTGCTCAAATGCATGGAAGTATTGGACAAATTCAAAGCAAAGACCCAGCGATCGGCGAAGAAATTGCTGGCGCGCTCTCACTTGCTATTGAGTCAGAAGCCGCCCGTTTAGTGGCATCTTGTCAAACCTATAGTGCAGCAAATCAGGATTATTGGAACCGGGCATCAGGCAGTCATGCGGTTGAATTGCTGCCTCCAGCTTGGATTGGGTCAGGATCGCAAAGCCAGCCGGCAACGATAAGGCCCATAATATCTGTCTTCGGCCGCATTCAAATGTGGAAGGGGCCAAGGATTCTTTCGGAAGCTTTGACTTTGCTACCTGATTGTCCAGTCGTGCATTGGTACGGTCGCGATCTCGTTAATTCTGAAACTGGTATCGGCACAACCAAAGACCAATTGCTCAAGATGTATCCGGCCATTTGGCAGGGACGTGTTGTTACGCATGACCCTGTACCTCCTGAGGCGGTTCAAACCCTGCAAGCCTCTTCTCTCGTGAACCTCATTCCTTCGACTTGGGATGTTTTTAACTTCACGGTGATCGAGGCAATGGCTTCTGGGCGCCCTGTGGTCTGCTCGGACCGCGCAGGGGCTGCAGAACTCATTGAGGATGGCGTGACTGGCTTTGTCTATGACGGCACCTCCGCGCAGGCTCTCGCGGTGGCTTTGCAACGCGCATTAGCGCTTAGTCCAGAGGAGAGCCTTAAGATGGGCGCTGCGGCGCAAGCTCAGATTGCCTCATTATTGGACCCCGATTTGATTGCAAAGCAGCGCATAGACGCCTACATACGAGCCATTGACAACAAGCAAATTGAAGCAAGTGCGCCAGATTGGTTGCTTCAGGTCACAAAGCCTAGACAGCATAGCCCCGAGAAGTATTATTTCCTCAACAACCTCCCGCTACGGCCATTGGTAAATCACATTGGACGACGTGTTGTCAGTAAACTTAAGGGCAAGTGAGTATGCCAAGACCGACGCTTTCGCTCCTGATTCCCGCCTATAATGCGGCACCCTACTTACCCCGGCTCCTCAAGTCTGCGCATGCTCAAACCCAAGCTTTTGATGAAATCTGGGTCTATGACGATTGTTCCACCGACGATACGGCTGAGGTCGCGGCGGCTCATGGGGCAAAAGTATTGCGCGGGGATGTGAATAAAGGCTGCAGCGCAGGTAAGAATGCGCTCGCTCGCCATGTAAAGACCGATTGGATCCATTTCCACGATGCCGATGACGAGTTGCTCCCCAATTTTGTCGCTTTGGCTCACAAATGGATCGAGCAAGATCACTTTGATGTCGTGCTTTTCGATTATGAGTACCGGGACAATGAGACCCATGAGCTCATTCTCACGCAACGGTTTGACCGCGCGGCATTAGAAGCCGATCCCAAGCGCTATTCGATAGGCAAACAGATCAATCCATTTTGTGGGCTGTATCGTCATGCTCTCTACGAGGCGATTGGCGGTTATGATGAAGATCGCAAAATCCTATATGCAGAGGACTCTGCCTTTCATCGAAAGCTGGCCTTTGGCAATCTGACTTTCTCGAGTGAAGCAGAAGTCTCGATCATCAATTACCGAATAGGCACATCGATGTCGGCGAAAAACCGACTAAACTGTGCCATTTCGAACATGGAGTCTCTGAAGCTTTGTCTCCAGTATGAGGGCGCAGAGCGATATCACAGCGAGATTGCTGCGGGTCTATGGAATGTTGCGGCACTGCTTTTGTCCTATGATCAAAATGATGAGGCGATTGAGTCAGCAAAGCTTGCGCTGCGGCTCGACCCCGAATCCCGGCCAACTGGTTCGGTCATTTTTGAAAAAATCGCGCAATTCCTGCCTATAAATAGCCTGCTGGTTCGAGAAGCAGGCATTAGACTCTTGAAGCCCGCGTTGAGGAATAAGGCGTGATTAGGTCCAACGAGTGAGTCAAACACCAACAGCCTGAAACAATGCAAGCATACTAAGCCTGTCTATCTTTTGCCGGCAGCATATTGGCACGCACCGTGCATGCTTCAAATTCGTGTTTTTGTGGGAGTGATCAACAATAATGCCTAACGATCGGACAGCGATTTCTGTCTTGATAGCGTGTTACAACGCCGCTCCCTTTGTTAGGGCAGCGATCGAGAGTGTATTGCAACAAACGTTTCAAAATTTTGAGATCATTGTTATTGACGATGGCTCGACGGATGGAACACGGGAAGTTCTAGCAAGCCTAAGTGATCCGCGACTAAAAGTGATCTCGCAGCCAAACAGGGGGGCGTCAAGCGCCCGGAATACCGCGTTTGCCGCTTGCAAAGGCGAGCAAGTCATCTATTTTGACGCGGACGACATTATGCACCCAAAGCATTTGGAAAGCCTGTACCGTAGAAGTGCGGCTTCCTCGCTCATCGTTCCATTTTCACCTTGGATTCGGTTCAAAGGTGATCATCAAGCCCTTCGCTTTGAGTCTCGACCAAGCCAAACGGACATGTCAGGACCAGACTGGTTGGTTTGTGAATGGACCAATGCGCGACAGATGATGCAGTCGGCGATGTTCCTCTTGCCGCGTTCCATGATCGAAAACTACGGCGGTTGGGATGAGTCCTTGAGCCTGAATGATGATTTTGAGTTCTTTGGACGCATCTTGTCGCAAGCAGAACACATGACTTTTGCGGCCGAGGCAGGCCTTTACTATCGCTCGGCGGTCTTCAACAGCCTTTCGGCAAAGCGAAGCGCCAATGCCATCACCTCCGCGTTTCATTCAGTCCATGCAGGTACAAGCCACTTGTTGGCAAAGCTGAATTCAGCAGAAGCGCGGCTAGCCTGCGCAAATTGTCTGCAGGATTTTGTTTACATCACCTATCCTGGCTTTCCTGAGTACCGCCGTATTACTGTAGGAAGGATTTCGGAGCTCGGAGGATCCAACCTCCCACCAGATGGGCCTCCCGGGTTTCAAAAACTCCGCCGCATCATTGGATGGAAATCGGCAAAGCGGGTCCAAAAACTGGCCGAAACGTTGAAATTGAACAAAGCCAATCGTAGTCCCAAAAGACAGAGAGCCCACAGTGACAAGCCATAAATTGAAAATCGCTCTTACAGCAGACCCGGAACTGCCAGTTCCCCCTGTTCTTTATGGTGGGATTGAGCGGATTATTGATATGTTGGCGCGGGGTCTTGTTAAGCGTGGCCATGAAGTGACGCTCTTTGCACATAGTGACAGCCAATCTGCTGGGAAGCTGGTGAAATGGCGCGGCAAAAACAGTCGAAATCCTTGGCACAGCGTTCAAAACGCCTCTTCCCTTTGGAGCCATGTTCGATCGGGGCAGTTCGACTTGGTACATAGTTTCTCGCGCATCGCCTATCTTGCGCCAATTCTCGCGGATCGAACGCCTAAGCTGATGTCTTATCAGCGTGAGATCAGCCGCAAGACCACTAAACTTGCCTATCAATTGGCTGGTGGAAGTCTGGAATTCAGCGCCATTAGTGATTGGATGATCCAGCCTGTGAGTGACATTGGCATTTGGCATATGATCCCCAATGGCGTTGATCTGTCGATCTATGACTTCGTTTCGGAGGTCTCAGATGATGCGCCTCTCGTTTTTCTGGGACGCATCGAGGAGATCAAAGGTCCGCACCTCGCCATTGAGATTGCAAAAAGAACCAATCGGCGGCTCGTGATTGCGGGCAATATTCCAGATGACAAGCGCGCATGGGTAGAACAAAATGTGTTGAACCACGTCGATGGCCAACAGATTACCTATATTGGGCCAGTCAACGATAGTCAAAAAAATCAGCTCCTTGGTCAAGCCTCGGCGTTCTTAATGCCCATTCTTTGGGAGGAGCCTTTTGGGATCGTCATGGCCGAGGCTCTGGCCTGCGGGACACCGGTTGTAGGATTACGTCGCGGGGCCGTCCCTGAAGTGGTTGAACATGGCATTTCCGGCATTGTTTGCGACACCGTCGACGAGCTGATTTCGCATATCAACGCACCGCTCTCAATCAATCGCAGAGCCTGTCGCGATCGCGCGGAAGGCTTCTATTCTGAAGGCGTGATCGTCGACCAATATGCCAATCTGTACCAGAAGCTGGTCAGTCAGAGGGCTGCAAAGTGACCCTTCAGAAAGCCGTTTTTGTAACTCACCACCAACATATTGGCGACGGCAAGGGCGGGGTACAGCGCTGCACCGCCGAGTATCTTGAGACGCTTGAGGCGATGGGCTTAGAGGTTCAGATTGTTCGAATCCGTAATGATCAACGCCTTGATACCAAAATCCTCCGGCGGCTCAATTCATCACCTTATTTCCGTCCAGTAGCATCAACGGATCTTGAGCACGTGTTGGCGGCGGCGCGTGAAGCGGATATCGTTTTTCTGAACCAAGTGGCCTTATGCGCTGTTGCGTCGCAATTGAAAGCGGTCATCGGTCCCTCAATTCCGATCATTGCGCTTTCGCATGGCTGCGAGATAACCGACCTCCTCCATGTGGCCCGCCTCAATCGTCAATTGCCCTTGTCCGCGCGATTGCGGCCGACCCGTAAGCAGGCGCTCGCGCAGGTTTTCTGCGATGAAGTAGATGCTAGGGCCCATATCGATGGGGTCATTTCTTTGTCGGATTACGACGCTCAGACTGAAACTTGGCTTGGTAGCGCTGCAAGCACTTGGGTGCCACGGACCGTCAAGCCCGATGCATTGGACTGGTTGCCTGTTGTTGGTCGCTTTGGATTTGTTGGAACTTTGGATCACGCCCCGAGCTTGGAAGGCCTTGTTCAAGTCCTTGACGAATGTCAGCGCCAAGGTGCGGACGAACTGGAAGTCCATATTGTCGGAAACCCGCCTAAGCTAGGTGAGTGGCTGGTGCAGCGTTACCGCCATGTGAAATACTTAGGGGCCCTAAATGATGCCGACATGCAGCGTGAAGCGTCAACCTGGTCAGCCTTCTTGAACCCAATCTTCTGCCAAGCCCGCGGTTGCAGCACTAAGCTGGCTATGGCGCTGGGTTGGCAGATACCCATCCTGACAACCACGATTGGACGCAGAGGCTATGTTTGGCAGCAGGGCGGCGTGGTCGAGGCCAATACGACAGCCGACTATGTTACCACCATGCGCCAGTTGGCTCAGGATTCAGAAAAACTTCTATGCTTGCGCGAAGGTGTCATTCAGGCAGCAACAACGGCAGCCAGCATGAGCACAATCGCAGCTGCGATGGAGACCTTCTGTGAGAAAGTAGCGGCTGGGCGATGATGTTTCTCAATTGGCAAAAGCTTAAGATGCAGATGATCTCGTATTCCGGCATCAAAACGCATGATTTGCTTCGCTTTAACTCACAGCCTCAGCCCAGTACTTCTAGCCTGAAGAGTCCCCTGCTTCATCTACAAACCGGATCGCCGTAAACGTGCCAACTGTTCTTATCATTGCCCCACACTTCCCGCCGGCGACTGTCGCTGGCGTTCATCGTGCTCGGCATATGGCCAAGCATTTGTCGACCCACGGCTGGACCCCGATCATCATTCGGGCGGGTGACGAACATTACACCGAGGTCCTTGATCCTGATCTTGCCCGGCTGGTTCCTGATACTGTGCAGCAGATAAAGACTTCAGCATTCCCGGCTTCAATTGCGCGTCGGTTTGGGATCGGAGATATTGGCCTGCGGGCCTACTTCCAGATCAAAGACGCTATTCGCTTAGCAATTGAGAAGGAACGGCCTGACGTGATTTTTATCACAGGCTCACCCTTCTATCCCTTGCTTCTTTCTGGCTGGATCAAGAAGAAGTTCGGTCTGCCCGTTGTGTTGGATTTCCAGGACCCTTGGGTGTCCGCCGAAGGTGCGCTCCGCCCCAAACTTTCAAAAGGTGCTCTCGCTCATCAATTGGCGCTCACGTTAGAGCCAATAGCCCTTCGCCATGCCGACTTCGTGACATCCGTCTCCGATCGGCAAAACGAGGAAATGGCGAACCGTTATCCGTGGTTGGACCGCAGCCGGATGGCAGGCATCCCAATAGGCGGCGACCCAGCTGATTTCGAAGCTTTGCGCGCGTCGCCACCCCAAAATCCAATCGTTAAACTGGAAGCAGGCCGCATTCACTTGAGTTATGTTGGAACCTTCCTACCCAAGGCAGGACCGCTGGTCAGTACGCTCTTTGAAGCGCTTGCACAGTTTCGAAGTGAGGCACCAGAGTTAGCTAATCGACTGGTGCTCAATTTTGTGGGCACGAGCAACCAGCCAAATGGCGTCGGCACGCATTTGGTTAGCCCGCTGGCTCAAGCAGCAAAGGTTGACGACCTTGTTCGCGAGGTGCCACAGCGCGTACCGTTCTTGGAGGCCCTCCACATCCTAGCCAATTCAAATGGGCTAATGCTGATTGGTTCTGACGAGCCCCATTATACGGCTTCAAAAATCTACCCGGCGCTCATGTCCGGTACCCCATTCGTGTCTATGTTTCATCAAGCTTCTAGCGCCCATGACATTCTATCTCGTGCAGGTGGTGGCTTTAGTCATAGTTTCGAGACGCTAGATCAGTTGAAGGCTTTGCGGCCAATCTTGAAACAGAATATGCGGCTCTTTGCCGAAGGAAAGGTGGAGTTGGCTCCACCAAACCCTCAAACATACCAAGACTATACGGCATCGAGTGTCGCAGGACGCTATGCGAGCCTGTTCGACGAAATCATCGCATGACCGGACAGCCGATGAGAATACCCACCGTTGAGAACTTGCGAGGACTGGCCTCCTTAGCAGTTGCCTGGTTTCATATGACAAATGGCTTCAATGGCTCTTGGGTGGCTTGGTTGGGATCTGGTGGTTGGCTTGGGCTTGGTCTCAAGTTTGGTGTCGGGGTTTCAAAGGCAGATGCCAGACTTTCACATTAGGCAAATTGCTGCCCACTTGTTCCATTAGGTGCCGTTGACCGTTCTTGAGTGGCACAAATCGCACCCTACATGTCTTATCTGCCGTCCTGTTCTTTGTTATCCTAGTAGGCGTACTTCCGAGCTTGTTTTGTTGTTTGTGACGGGATTTGTTGTCTTCCTAGGCCTTACCAAACACGCTAACATAGTGACTTCACTTGTTGTCTTGGCAAGCTGCGCCTTGGTCATGATCCTTCGGGATGCCATGGCGCAAGCTTTAGTTGGCTTTGGAGCCGCATTGGTAATCCTGTTTCACACCAAAACAGTCCGTATATTGAGATCGGTCGAGCCAATTTTGCTTTGGTTTGGTTGTATACCGTCCTCCCTCTATTGGATCAGGGTTCCAATTGGTGGCCGGGAGGCAACTTAAGGAAGAGATTTGTGGCGGATGATTTTGGCTATATGGTTGTTGCACTGGCCGACCTAACTGTCTCAATTGCGGCGGTGGCTGTATTTATCAAATTGGTCGGGGTTCCCGCCATTAAACTGGCCCAGAAATTGCTTCCAGGTCGACATTCAGAAGCGCAGAAGAGTTAAGTTTGATGTCGCCAAGTATCCGCCTTGCAATCTTAGCTTCCCATCCCGTACAATATTATGCGCCAATGTTCAGAGAGCTTGCTAAGCGTGTTGATTTGCATGTCTTTTATGCACACTCTGCGACTCCAGAGCAGCAAGCGGCGGCCGGTTTTGGCCGCGCATTTGAATGGGACATTCCACTAACTGAAGGTTATTCATTCAGCTTCCTGAACAATATTTCAAAGCGGCCAGGGACGGATTGGTTTGGCGGGTGCGACACACCGGAAATCTATGACCTCCTCAAGGGCGGACATTTCACGGTTGTTTTGACACTTGGCTGGCATTTGAAATCCATGATTCAAGGTGTCTTTGCCGCCAAGCGGCTCGGCTTGCCGATTTTGGTCCGTGGGGACAGTCAGTTATCGACACCCCGCAGTTTGATGAAGCGGTGGGTGAAGGCCCTCGCCTATCCAATCCTTTTAAGAGCCTTTGATGCCGCACTTTATGTCGGCAAAAACAATTACAATTATTGGCGCGCGTACGGATTCCCCACGGATCGACTTTTTCATTCGCCGCATTGTGTTGAGACTGAGCGGTTTGCGAGGAGTGCAACGCTTGAAGCCAGATCAGCGCTGAGAAAGCGCCTTAATATCAACCCCGCTAGTTTTGTGGTCCTGTTTGCTGGCAAGCTTTTACCCTTTAAGCGGCCACTCGATGTGGTTCGCGCCGTGGCAATGGTGCGAGCTGAGGGCCTAGACTGTCGCGTAATGGTTGCAGGTTCAGGGCCGTTAGAAGCTGAATTGATCCAAGAAGCTAAGGCAACTGAGGTCCCGCTGGACCTACTTGGTTTCCAGAACCAGTCGGAAATGCCTGCCGCTTATGCAGCGGCCGACTTGCTCGTCCTGCCATCGACCGGACGGGAGACATGGGGCCTTGTCGCAAATGAGGCCTTGGCGAGCGGTTTGCCTATTGCTGTGTCAGATCAGGTTGGCTGTGCGCCGGATTTAGCAACAAACAGTTTAGCTGGACGTACATTTGAAATGGGTCAGGTTGCTTCCTTAGCAGATGTAATTATAAGAAGCAGCGAAGATGCCAAAAGCACTGACGATATTCAGAAGCTAAGCGACCAATATTCAATTTCGGCAGCTCTAGATGGGATAGTTTCTTCCATTGCGTTTGTTTCAAAAACAAGTCGGAAAATGGTGGGACATTGAATCATGCAAGGCCAAAAGATAGCTCCTCCTTCACGTACTGAGCACTCCAAGAGTAGGCCGCCATTGGCAAATGCGACGATCTTTGGCGTTGCATTGATGACCTTTTGGGGGATGCTAACCAGTCCAGTGCCTCTGCTAGTTTTGTTCTGTGGGCTATGCTTGGTCACCATCATCTTATTGCTTTGGACGTCAAACGAACCACCAATTCTTCTCCTGCCAGCCATGTTCCAATGGAGCGAAGTTGCGATTTTGCCACTTTCCACCTCGTGGCTGGGTGTGCCGCTTGCGGAGTTGGCGCAATATGGGACCGACCTGAACAAGTCAGCCAGTTACGGACTTTTAGGCGTGCTTGCTTTGTCGATTGGCATGAAAGTCGGCATGGGCGGCCAGACATCTGGGTCTGTTTCCTTTAGTGAGCGGATCCGCCAAGAAGCTGAGAAATGGCCTCAAGCGCAAGTTCTTTTCATCTGCGGAACCATAATCGTCGCAGGATATGTTCTGGCCGCTGCCTCGGTTGTTGCTGGCCCCCTTCGAGAGCCTCTGAACCAAGCGTCCAACATTAAGTATCTTGGCCTATTTTTTCTAACTTATTGGTGCCTTTACCGGCAAAGAGCCATTGGGATACTTTTGCTGGTTATCGTATTTGAAGTGATATTTGGCATGACTGGGTTTTTTGCTGAGTTCAAAAACTCGATCTTGACATTCTTTATTGCTGCCGTGTTTGCGCGGCCGAAAGTTACCCCGATAAACATTATCAGTGTTGGTGCCGCGGCATGCTTGATCCTTTCGATTGGGATCTTCTGGTCGTCGGTTAAACCTGACTACCGGAGTTTCGTAAACAAAGGGACGGGCGCTCAGATCGTCGATGTACCCATCGATCAGCGCGTCGACTTTCTGGCCAACGCGGCATTATCGATGGATAACGACAAGATTGCCGATGGGTTTCAGCGGCTTATAACGCGTCATGGATATATTGAATATCTGGGCCTGGTTATGGAAAACATTCCCCGTTCCATGCCCCATCAAAATGGCAGCATCACGGCATCTGTGTTTGGACACATAACTGTGCCTCGAGTTCTTTGGAAGGACAAACCAGTCCTGATGAATGACACCGAGGTAATGTCAAAATATTCTGGCCTACCAATGACCTGGAACTCAGACACCTCCATCAGTATTGGATACCTTGGGGAGCTCTACGCGGACTTCGGATATTATGGAGGGCTAATTGGTGCCGCGGTCATCGGCTTTGCTGTCGGCTTTGTCTACCGAAACATCAGCCGGAGCAAACAAGGATCAGCATTGATGAACGCTGGCCTCTGTCTGATGATTGCACTGCCAATCGCTTATTTTGGCACAGCATATGTCAAACTCGTCGGCTCCTTTGTGCTGACTGCAGCGATCGTGTTTCTATTGCAGAGAATTTTGTTCCCGATGCTGATCCGCTATCCGTTCCTCAAGGCCCAACCGCAAGGGCATCAGCCGCGTTCGCCACAGAAGCTGCGAAGAATATGAAGAGTGAAAGCTCTCGAGAGCCGCGTATTGAAGTTTGCCGGCACGTCTTGGCCGGTCTGAATAAAGAAGGCGGCGGACCGTCTTACAGTGTCCCAGCTTTGGCACGAGCCGTCCGCCCATTTTGTTCCGATTTGGAACTCTGGACACTCCAATTCAAACCCGAAGATGATGCGCCGCCCGACGACATATTTATTCGTTCGTTCCCAAAGTCGCCACTGCCTTTGCTTTCAACCCTTTGTTCGTCGCCTCAGTTGCATCAGTCCATCGGTGAAGTCGCTGAACAAGGTGGGATTATTCACAATCACGGACTGTGGCTGTTACCGAATCTGTACCCGGCTTGGCACCTATCCCAAAATGCTAGATTTCCCGCAAAGATTGTCCATTCTCCGCGTGGGATGCTTGGTGTCGAGGCGCGCCGAATTTCGGCCTGGAAGAAGGAGCCAATCTGGTGGCTTTGGCAAAAAAAGGCCCTTGCAGCGGCCCACTGCCTCCACGCGACCGCCGAGTCAGAATATGAGGAAATACGACAAGCGGGACTCCTTAATCCTGTAGCGATCATTCCAAATGGGATCGATTTGCCACTGGAAATAGCCGTGAACCGTCAAGATCGTTCTGCGCGGACTATTTTGTCACTCGGACGAATTCATCCCAAAAAGGGTCTTGATCGCTTAGTCAGAGCTTGGGCAATACTGGAAAGCAGTTTCCCAGATTGGGACTTGAAACTCGTTGGCAACGCGGAAGTTGGCCATGATCACGAGTTACGCGCCTTAGCCTTGAGCCTCGGTCTTAAACGGTTCTCAATTGAGCCCCCGGCCTATGGCAACGCGAAGTGGGCTGTTTACCAAGGCGCAGACCTTTTTGTGCTGCCAACCCTTAACGAGAACTTTGGTATCACCGTCGCAGAGGCACTGGCCTGTGAGCTGCCCGTTATCTCCACAAAAGGGGCACCTTGGGAAGGTTTGGTAAAAGAGAGGTGTGGTTGGTGGATTGATCATGGCGTCGACGCGCTGGTGGATGCCATGAAGCGCGCGATGACTTTGCCAGCTCAAGAGAGAGCTACAATGGGAATAAAAGGAAGAGCTTGGATGGCGCGTGACTTCGGTTGGGCAGGCATTGGCATGGAAATGGCATCTGTATATTACTGGCTGCAGAATGGTGGCGACCCTCCTGCCAGCCTTAAGCTTCAATGACGCAATGTGATTACCCAATTATGACAACCCATCACGCCCTTGATATCGCAGCGAACCGCAGTGCGCAAAAATGGACACCGCGCGAGTTGTTAGGGCGATTGCTGTGGGACACCGTCGAGGGGCCATTCTTTCGCTGGACACCACGGCAGATTTGGTGGATCCGCAATGCAATTCTGCGCCTATTTGGAGCTAGAATTGGCGACAATGTTCACATTCACCCCAGCGTACGCATCGCCATTCCTTGGAACCTAGAGATAGGAGACGATGTCGCCGTAGGCGATCGGGCCATACTCTACAGTCTGGGACGGATTCGCATCGGCGCTCGGACCTGCATCTCTCAACAGGCCCATATCTGCGCGGGAACGCATGACGCAACACGGTCCGATATGCCACTTTTGAAACCCCCTATCGAGATCGGTGAAGGCGTTTGGATCTGTGCAGATGCCTTTATTGGGCCCGCCGTGCATATTGGCAACTATTCCATAGTCGGGGCGAGAGCGGTCGTTGTGAAGGATGTTCCAGACCATTCAGTTGTTGTTGGAAATCCAGGGCGGGTCATAGGTTCCCGCAAAACAATCCAATCCCATGACCTCTGATCTCATCCCAATCACAATCGTCATTCCAACTCGGAATGAAGAAGCCAACTTGGCCAAGTGCCTGCGTGCGCTCGGTCGCTTTTCAGAAGTTGTGCTGATTGATTCTGCAAGTACGGATGCGACTTGCTCAATTGCTGAGTCGTTTGGCTATAGAGTTATCAATTTTGCCTGGAACGGTCAGTTCCCGAAAAAACGCAATTGGTACCTGCTCAATCATAAACCCAAGAATGCGTGGGTCCTGTTTTTGGATGCTGACGAAATTGTAACCGACGCTTTTTGCACTGAGGTGGCGGCGGCCGTTCAGAACACCGCGCACGCTGGTTATTGGCTTAACTATCGCAATTATTTCCTTGGAAAAAAGCTCCGCTTTGGCATCCCGCAGCGAAAGCTGGCTTTGTTTCGAGTTGGTTCAGGCTTGTATGAGCGGATCGAGGAGGCCGCTTGGAGCAATCTCGATATGGAGATTCACGAACATCCCCAAATTGAGGGAAGTTTGGGCGAGCTGCGCGCGCCGATCGATCATAATGATGACCGAGGAATTCTAAAGCAAATCGAGCGCCATCGGGAATATGCGATTTGGGAGTGTGCTCGGATCAACTTGCTGGAAGCCGCCCCTACGGGTCAGCTTGCCAAGCTCACCTCACGCCAGAAACTCAAATATCGATTGATCAGAAGTCCGATTTTTGCGGCCGCCTATGCCATTTTCCAATACTTTGGTCGCCTAGGATGTTTGGACGGCTATGCAGGATTGCAATATGCCCTCCTTAAGTTTTGGTATTTCAACTTGATCGCGGTGCTCCTGCGTCAAAACCGGGAGGCCGAAGCCCGGCTGACGCAATCGTCATCCCAATATACCTCATAATCACGCAAGCTATGAGTCGGGATTACCCCAAAATCAAAATCTAGCTCCACGGGTTTTATTCGAGAGAACTGGCTTACAGGAATGCGAGCTTCGACGGGCTAAATCGGTTCAAGTTGGGGAAGATATCCGGCAATACAGAATCTGGGACCCCCAACCAACTCGCCAAAGTCGCGCAATATTGTTGATTGCTGACTGTCGGGATCGCTGCTGGGGAGTTGCCGATGTTGAGGATGTCGTTTCCGTTGATCGCCATATCCATGAGCGATCCATAAATGTCCCCGCCATTGACGGCACCGCCTACGACAAAGCTTGCCCCGCCCCAACCATGGTCGGTGCCGCTGCCATTTGATCGGATAGAGCGGCCAAATTCGGAAGTCGTGAAAAGCGTCACGTTGTTTCCAAGGCCCATGGCTGCCATGGTGTCGTAGAAATAGCCAATCGCCGCATCCATGCGGATAAAGTTCCGTCCATCCAAGTCGGCCACTTGATTGCCATGCGTGTCAAAGTTCCGCATGTTGATGAAGAAGACTTGGCGGTTGACGCGCAGAACATTGCGCGCGGAAATACATCTCGCGACGGTTCTAAGGGCTGCTGCGATATCATTGTCGGCCCAAGCGGTGCGGAAGTTTGGCAAAGAAGTGTTGGTCGGTAGCGGTGCAAGATTGCGCGTCGCATTGAATGCATCGTTGAGTTGACGATAAGATTCCATAATCCGACGGTTCACTTGCGCATAATCTTGGCCCATTGCCGTGGACAGGCCTTGTCGCTGCATTAGGGCATTCAATTCCGCTGCGGCGACCGTCGAACCAAAAACAGGCGCGCCAAGCCCGGCAATATTTGAAGCTTGTCCATTGATGTCAGCCTTAATGAGATCAATTGTGCGCCCCGTGCTGAAGGCATTGTTAAGCGGCCCTACACCCATGCTGGCGAACAAATTGTCCTGATTCATGGAACCAAGGACGTCCATGGCTAGCCCGCCCCATCCATAGCGCGTGCCGTCGTCGCCGAATGTGTGGATCTGCGCATCGCCATTATTGTGCGACCCGGCAGCCGAGGGCAGACGGGCGGAGCCGTTCGTATACTCATTCTTCGTCGCTGGCGCATTCATGCCACCATGACCATAGACGATGGCCATCTTCCCTTGGTCGTAGATTTGGCGCATCCGAGGCAGCATAGGATGAAGGGCCGCCGTGCGACCACCCTGCGGTGAACGCGTCGCCAATGACCTCAGATTGGCCCGGTTGGGCAAACTGATACCAGGGCGAAGGGCGCGGAGGGCTTCGTAATTGGTCGGATCTGACGGAAGGATGGCGTGAAGGTGATCAAAGCCGCCATCCAAGTAGAGGCAAACCAAAGCCTTGTAATCGTTACCGGCCGCAGATGCATTCGACGCGGCCATTTGCAATGCCAGCGGTGAGAATCCACCCGCCAACGCGGCTCCACCTAAGAAGTGACGGCGGTTGATCCCTGTTGCGCTGAGGTCAATAGACATGACTTTGCTCGTTTCTTTTTATTCTAACGTTGGACACGATATTCGGGGGTCAACATCGTCAACATGATTGCGATTTTGATCCGATCAATACGATTTGCTTGGGTAGCCCCTGGGATACTATTGATCGAGCGGATCAAAGCGGGCCGGAGGTCTGACCAATTGGCACCGGGGGCGAGCAGAAGGAGAACCTTATCCGCCAATTGCTCGGCATTTGTGCTTTCGGCCCAAAACTCGTCATAAGCAAAGCTGTTTTGGATTTTCGCGCCCCTTCCGCAACCAGTACCACCGCGTTGAAGCGTTTGCTGAAGGAAGCGAGACCAATCAAGCGTGGTGCTGGTATCGGTGATCTGCATCTCGGGTGCGACCATGTTCTGCGCGGCCACCTTACCCGAAGGGGATGCGAACGTGGGACGGTAGAAATTAAACACCGTGGCAGAGTTGTAGGGGCGCTCCAATTCGGAGACGACATTGAAGTAAACGCGGCAGCCAGAACTTCCTGCCCAGACATTGCCTTTGCCATCGCTCGCATTCAAGACCCTATTAAGTTGGGCTATGGCTAGGATTGGTTCGCGAACTTTTCCAAACTCGTTGAGAGTTTGAACGTCTGGGCTGCGAGCTTCTGGGTCCAATAGAATTTGTTTGACGACTGCCTTGAAGTCACCCCGGACACCACGGCCATTGTCGTTAAACGCAGCTGCGACACGGGCAACATAAGCTGGACTTGGGTTGCTTGTTGTGAATCGTTGAATCATCAGTTTGCTGATGAATGGAGCCGTGTTTTGATGGTTCGCTAAAGTGTCGAGCGCAATCCCGATATTCCTGCGCCCATTTGCTTGTCGAGTGGCGGCTGAACTGGCTGTTGAGACGGCAGGGATTGTGACGCCCAAAAAGGAATGCTGGCGCGCGGAAGCATAAGGCCATACGGATAGTTCGCACCGCCACAAGCGATTCGTATCTGTTGTCGCAGGCAAAAGGCGACCAGCGTCGTCGCGGCACGTGCCTACCCGATCACCACCACTCTGGAGATTAAGGCCAGTGAAGACGTAGGATAGTCCAGTCACATCAGCTTGGCTGTAAGTCGGAATCTTCATGCCCGATGCGTCCAGCTTCGTGGTGCCATCTGGATTTAGCTGCCAAAGTCCGATCGAGAACAATTGCATGATTTCGCGAGCATAGTTTTGGTCTGGAACACGGCCATTACTATCTGTGTTCTGTAGATAATCCAGAAACTGACCCATCACTGGACTAAACGTCATGCGTTGGAGCATTTCGCGGTACGTACCAAACGCACCATCCGCCGTCGTATCCATCCATAAAACAATGTTGGAGCCGACCTTCATGCGGCTAACGACAAAAATTTGCGAAAAGGCCCAAGCGGTGCGGAGTCGGAGTTGATCTGGCTGACCTTTCGCCAAAGTATACCAAGCCGTACTCTCGCGGTCTGAATTCTGATCTCCGAAGTCCACTGGGTTGGAGCGCGGGCCATCGACCTGCATCCACTTTGAGAAGGTTTGCTGGCGGGGCAGCGCAAACTGCTCATCAATCCAAGCCGAGTAGCCCATGGACATCAGGCGATCAACTTCCGCTGATGTCGCCCCAAAGGTTGCCTGGTTCAAAAAACGGGCTGCTTCAACTCGGCTTGATGGCTTGTCCGCAATGACTGGAACTTGCGTTGCGGACAATGCAGACGGGGCCGCCATCAGGCTTTGCGCAGCAGTTGAAGCACCCAACCCGGCATCGAGAACTGGCGCAACCGAACCCGATCCACAGCTCGCTGTAAGCGCGGTTGCAGCCATCAAAGCACCCAAGGTCAATCGCTTGTGATTTATCATTCTTTTTGCCTAACCCACTTGGCTTTCTTGGATTCACCATAACAAAGCAGTGATACCGATTGCCTAAGCTTCGTGGTTAAATCTCGGTAAAACTGGCATCTAACCCAAGACTCCAAGAACTCGGCCGCCACATTCGATTATTTTTGCGTATAAAACCAATAGTTTATTTCTTGTTTTCTCTGGACGCGCCAACACAGCCCCCTCGGTGTCATGCCGAATATCTCGCTATTTGAAGGACGCAAATTCCCTTTCTTGGCGAAATTTGGCCTAGCCTAAGGAATTCGGTGGCAACGCATGTGGCTTCCGAATAAGCCTCTCTGAGTTGGAAAAGCCAGGCAACAAATGCGCTCTCGGAGCGCCACGGCAAGGAAGGTTTTCGTCAAGTTTAGCTGGGTCCGACTTATACATCTTTTAGAGTGATGTGATCCTTCGCTGCGGCGCACAGAAGACTCAATCCGGCAACTTGACGATCGCGTAAGCGTGGATGGTGGAATGGATCGGATTGACAGAACCGCCGGCGCTAGCATCTTACTGGCTTCTTGCCTGATCGGGCCAGGGTCAGAGGCCTCAATCCTTGATCACTTTACTTAATGCTCCACACGCTCTCCAACCAATGCTGTCTGACGATTGTGTTTGGATTTTGAAGCCGTGCTTTGCATAGGCCTATGGTTTGTAATAACTTATAATTATATGGTATTCGGCCTATAGTAGCTCTTATAACAAATAGAGATTCATTGAATTGCCACTGAGCGGTTGCTCAGTACCCGTCTTTGGAAGGACCTCTTATGATAAAGATTCAATATGGTTGCGGCCTGAGTGCGGTAGCGGGATGGCGAAATTTTGATGGCTCCCCAACGCTGTTCATTCAAAGACTGCCCGTTATTGGGAAGTACCTGACGCATGGAAGGGTGACATTCCCGACAATTGTCGAATTTGGCGACATAACAAAGCGAATGCCGTTTGAGGATGGCGAGGTTGATTACGTCTATTGTTCACACGTGTTGGAACATCTGAGCCTAAGCGATCTGAGACGCGCCTTAGCGGAAACACGGCGCATCCTAAAGCCAGGCGGGGTGTTCAGGGGGGTTCTACCCGATCTGAGAATATTGGCTCAACGGTATGTCGCTGAAGATAACAGTACAGCCTCAATCGAATTTATGCGCGCAACTATGTTAGGCACCGAGTCGAGAAAGAGAGGCCTTGCGGGCATACTTGAATCGACCCTTGGCAATTCCGGTCATCTTTGGATGTGGGATTATGAGGGGCTGGCAGTTGAGTTGCGAAATGCAGGATTTAGCGACGTCCATGAGGCGAAGTTCAGTGACTCAACACATACTGTTTTCGGCGAGATTGAGGAAGCAGATCGTTGGATAGAGGGCCTTGGCTTTGAGGCTGTTTAGCCTCCAGAGCGGTTCATTTTGTAATTCTCTAGCTCACGATCAAGGCCGCGATGGCTTTGATGGCCTCGTCCAGCGAGCCTTCGCGTTTCGGTCGAACTGCCGACACACCCTTTAGGGTCTGGGAGTGACCAATGAGCAGCGTTCGCAGCCGATTAAGATCAAGATAAGCCGGTGCCATGAACGGCGGGTAGATACCATTCATCAGAGTCGAGAAGGTTGCTGATCCTGACATCGGCGTTAAGGTCACGTCTTGATCGTCATCGCCCCAAGAAAGGCTCATGATGCCGACAATGTTCTCGCAGGCAATCGTGCCGCGGCCAGCTGGGATCATGACATGATACTTATGTGGTCGGAAGAAATCGCGCTCCAGCTTGGAACGATCAATCCCAAGTGAGGTTGCGGCGTCGTCCCATAGCTTAACTTTGTTCACACCAAAATGGCACAAACCGCCGGCGATCGTATTGGCCGGATCCGGAAACTCCATAACAGCCAAATCATCACCTAGAAGCGGCCAGTCCATGGCTTTAGAGAGTGCAACCGAAAGCGTCGACTTGCCTGCCCCAGATGGACCAGTGAACAGCCAAACACCCTTGGGCGTTTCCACGGCACTAACATGGAGGGGAATGTATTGGCGTTGAAAGGCCAATGTAGCAAAGCCGCAAGTCGTCAAATAGGGCCTTACGTCCTCGTAGGGGACACCATCAAAGAGGTCCAAGACGATTCTGTTGCCGCCACTGACCAACAACCGGCACTTGTCCTCGACGGAGAACAAACATTCGCTGGTGGTAACTTCCACCCATTCAGCGATCTTCGTACTACCCTCTAAAGCGAGAGGCACATTCGAATGAATGAGTTCGGCCCAAGGCCGCTCGGTCGATGATATCTCTTCGGCTTCCATCATCGTGAATTCCGGAAATTCAATTTCGGAACGAACTGCGAGTCCAAAAAGCTTGTAATAGTAGATTGGTCGGGCCGTGGCGGTCATTACATGAATCCTGTTGTTCTTATTCTTATCTAATGGTCAATACGCACCGAAAACAGCCACAGGCGTGAAGTCCTCACTACCTTCCTGACCAATGATTTCTATTGGGCCACTTCTTACCCAAGCATGGGCACCAAGTTTGTCGGTTTGGGAGTTATCGGGTTTGCGCTTCACACCTAAGACCAGCTCACTTGGTATTCCCCTGACTTTCAACATGCCACGCGCGGAGAGCGCCAGCATGAGGCAGGTGAACCGTGTGCCGAAAACCCGATGGACCACGAAATGAAGCGAGGCAATTTCGCTTGCAATGGCCTTGTCTTGATCACGGGCAGCATTTGATTGAGGAAGCGGTCCTGGCTGGCCCATCAGACCGCGCCAAGCCGAAAACGGAACGAGTCGAATTAAAAGCCACGCGCTGCTTAATCGCACAAAGGCCTCCGCGTACATGAGTTTCCGCTCGACTGGTAGCAACCAAAATCGGCGAAAGGCCCAGTAGATCTTTCTCAACTTCCTCATACCCAACTTCCAAATAGCATCAAGCGGATCCCAATTTAGACTACCACGCCACCATGCTCCTCGAATGCAAATGTCGTGCCTGTACTAAACCACACTCTGCAGATAATGGAGCCGTCATTCAGGCACTTGCTATACAACATCTTGTTCTGAAATACTCTGCCAATAGATGCACAACGCGATGAGCATTGCACCTACTTTGTGCTTTGGCCACCACGGCGCCAGAAGAACCACAAGCGCATAGCCGTCATCACTTCAGCAAACTTCATAACGCCCTCTGTGGTGGACTGATCGGCGGGACTGGTCGCTGCATCGCGAAATTCTTGCATATTGAACCATGGGCAGTCTTCAGAGAGGAGGCCATTCCGCACGGCTTTCATCGTGATTTGCAGGCTCTCCTCGCGCGCGGCTCTACGAAATTTTTCGTTCGCTAAGTCGTGTTTCTCTGCATTGGGTGGAATAACATCTTCTAAGGCGCGCAGGGACAAACCACGAGGGCGATCGTCTAGAAGTAAAGCCTCGGGCGGCAGCATCATGAGGAATTCTAATAGGCGACGATCGGTTAAGGGGTATCGATACTGAAGCTGATGGGGTGCCGACCACGCAGCCCAAGTTTCCATCCGCATCCCGATATGCCCATGATCAAGGCACGCTTTGATATTCTTCGCAGGATCTGGATAAAAACGTAAAGCCCTCTTTATGTCGCGGATATATCTACTATTTTTTGCAAAAACGTCTGTCCTCATAAAAGTCGATCTCTCAACTTTGTTTTGGAACCGACCAATTAGATTGTGCAGGAAGTCAGGGAGCATTAGGTAAAATCCTCCCCTCCAAACCATACTCAGAACATTTGGAATATTCCTAAGACCGCGTGTGTGAAAGCGGATAAAGTTTGCGGCGTTCCTGAGTTTCAGCCGAGGGATAAGATAGCCAAGATAGCCAAACCCATGTGAGGAGAAACCCTCATCTCCACCCCAGCCCGATAAAACAACTCGAGCGCCATCCTTTGACGCGTTTGAGAGCGTCGGCAGTTCGTCTGCCAGATCCGCTATTCCCTCAACATCTAAGGGACGGGAGAAGAACTCAAAAATGTTTGAACCACTAGATCTGCCAAATTTAATTGGAATACCTTCTTGTTCGCCCACCAAAGCAATGCGACGGCGCTCGTCCTTAGGGCCGTAGTCTGGGTGTTCTTTTGAGAAGGCTGGCGACCAAGTATAGCCCCCGCAAAGGCTTTTATTCTGCGTTTTCAAGTATCTAGATGCAAGGACAGCTACCCCAGTTGAATCAATCCCACCACTTAGATGGGCTCCAACAAGATGGCTTGTGTGGCATCGGTCTTGGATAGCGCGCTCTAAAATCGCCCGGCAGGCGCGCGCATAATCCTCTGGACTTTCCAATTCGATCTTCGATTTGACGGTTGGATTCCACCATCTGACAGTTTTGGTTTGACCGTGGTCGATAGAAACAAAATTACCCGGCTTTAGCGTATGCAGGTCCTGATAGAACGTATCGGGGAGTGGACTTTCCGGGCTTGCTTGGAATGCTAAGATTGCCATGTCGTCAATCGGCCAGGTCCACTCGCGATGGCTCACGATGACTTTGGCGCTGGTGGACCACACAAGGGTGTCATTGCGTTGCGCCCAGAAGAGCGGTCGTGTTCCAATGTGATCGCGTACCAGAAAGAGGTAGTCGAGATCTGGATGAAAAACGGAGAACGCGAAATCCCCGACGATGTGAGACACGCACGCTTCTCGCCATTTTTCCCAAGCAAGCGCGATAAGTGCTGTATCAGAGAGCGCCGTAGCGTCTGCTTCTAGTAAATCTAGCTCAAGTAAAAGTTCAGCCCGATTATCGATTATGGCGTCGGCGGATACAATAAATCCTGACGGCGTAACAACAATCTTCTCAAATACGGCGTGTGGTGAAATGACGAGTGTCGATTGAGCAATAAAGCTACATGATGAATGTTTTTGATCAAACGAGTCCGGCCCCCAAATACGAAGCTCAGCGGCAACCATCTCTCTTTCGGTCTCGGTGTCTTTAGCACCTTGGCGATCAAATCGCCCGAAGATTGCACCCATAAACCCACGACGCCTTAGCCGCCCAGTGCTCAAAGAGAGCGAAATCCCGACTAGAAGTTCTATCCCTCATTGTAGAGGCAACCGGCAAGAGTTTTGCTTTTGGATCGCGTCCCAGTCGTCACAAACAGACGACCCGTCAACTTAATCTAACTGCGACTCACCAGTTGAGAACTCAACTCATTTCGATTGAAGCAAGAAGGGCTTAACCCCAAAAGAGTTAAGCCCTTCTCAGTGTCGTAATAAAGTAATCCAAAAATCAAATACCTGCCGAAGCAAGGGAAATGACAATCGGCAACAAATTAACGGCTGCCGGTTGGGATAGAACCAAACGCTGGCGGCGTGCCATTGTTGAAGTTGGTCACTTGATTTTCAAATTGGGTAGCTACAATGCCGCCCAAGGTAGCTGCGATATCCAGTTCTTCAACGACTGGTGCAGTCCAAGTCTTTTTCATCATCACGTTATCTCCTTCTACGTTATGATTACCATATGTATAACAGGGCTCTATTGTGAGTCAAATGATTTTTAAATAATTCCAATGCATTAGTCTCCTAATAGGCGAATTTTTCCGACTTTATACAGTACTGCGCAGTACAATGAGATTTGCTTCTTCCATTTTCTTTAAAAAATGAATCACTTGGCCGTAGCAGGTTTCATGATCGACCTCATAGGCCTCCATAAGCGCAGCGCAAATACCATCGATATCCATGGGGTCCACAAGCAGATTCCAGATGTCTGCGCCAACGCTACCGGTGGCGAAGTATTTTCCAGCTCGCTCGTCAAAGAAGACAATTTCGTCACCAAGCATACTGCCTTGAACATTAGCGCGTACGTAGATGGGTTTCCCTGGGTTCTCAGTCATAACATGTCTCTCGTTCTGTTGGTTTTGGACTTTTCGGAACAAACCTACCTTTGATTAGGTGGCCTTCTGAAGATAACTTGGACGGGATAGGGCATCTGTGAAATTTCATCAACCTTACCCTGGATGTCCAACCATTGTTAAACTTGCCGCTTACAAGTAGTTCTTTGCCTGCATATTAAAAAGCCGAGCATAAGCTCCGTTTCTCAGCAAAAGCTCATCGTGAGTACCTGCTTCGCTTATCTCTCCGTTTTCGAGGACATAGGTATAGTCTGCCTGGCGAACGGTGGATAACCGATGACTGATGATGAGAGCGCCGCGCCCACCTAGTCGCTCTCGGAAATTCTCGAAAAGCTCATACTCCGCTGCTGGATCAACCGCGCTGGTCGGCTCGTCCATAATAACGAATTGAGACTTTGGAAAGAAGGAGCGCGCCAATGCGACGCGTTGCCATTGACCAATGCTGAGGTCATGGCCGTCATCAAAGAGCTTTGTCAGCGGCGTTTGGTAGGCCAGCGGCAATTCTTCGATGAAGGAGTCTGCGCCTGCCTCGGTTGCTGCCTGACGAATCTCCGCTTCCCCATGCGGAAGTGCAACATTTCCAAAACGAATATTGTTGGTAACCGTCTCAGCATAACAGGAATAATCTTGGAAAATTACGCTGAAGAGCTCGCGATAGGCATCAGGATCAAGCTTCCGAATGTCGACACCATCGAGAAGAATTCGGCCTGCTGTCGGATCATACAAACGGTTTAAAAGCTTGATGAGCGTGGTCTTGCCGGACCCGTTCTCACCTACCAAAGCGATGATTTTCCCGGGCTGCAGGGCAAAATTCAGACCTGATACTGACGGCCGACTTGCACCTTCATAGGTAAAGCTGACGTTCTCCATCCAAATGCCACGGTTCATCGGAAGCGTAATCGCGACTGGGTTAGGATCGCGGACAATTCGCGGCATCGTGTCAAAGAATTCAAAAAGACGTCCCAGATACAAATGGTCATCAACCAGCTTTGAAATGCTCGCGACAACTTCGTTTCCAGAGCCTTCAGCCCGACGAAGCAATAGAACAAACATGACAACTTGGCCCAGCGATAGCGTACCTTTCAGCGCGGAATCAATTAAAAAGGCAGCCGCCCCCATAAACACCAGGGACGCGATGGCCGTCACAATGAGTTCTGCCACAGCGCGCTTTTGCTCAATGGCCATGTGCTCCACGCGAATTTTGGTCTGCATCTCCTTATACTGGGAAGCAAAGAAGCCTCCCAAGCCGTTGATCCGCATTTCCTTGGCGTGATGGTTGGACGTGATCATCCAGTCCAAATAGCTGACCCGGCGCTCAAGCTGCGCCCGCGTCATGCGCCATTGAAACAGCCGTCGCGTGAAGATGAGGCGCACCAAAAGGGCTAGGCCGACGGTTACGAGCAAGACAGGCAATAAACGCCACTCAATGGCTGCTAGCATGATTAGGATGGCGACAAGGACAACAACACCGCGAAGTCCGGAAATGACATTGCCAATAACTTGTGCCGGCCGTTGCCCGCCCGCCTCGCGCGCCTTTTGAAGTGAGTCAAGATAGAGTGGGCTTTCATAAAAGCTCAGATCTAGCTCAATAGCTCGTGTGTGGATCTTACTGCTTACCAAGTCGCCTACGAGGAACCCCTGACGCATACGCAACAGATTAGCCAACGACTGCGCCATAGCGGCAAGGATTAGGCTACCGCCAGTCAGTGCTAAATTGAAGAAGATTTCTTGGTTGGCGTGCGACGACTGCAAGCCCTTACCAATTGAATCCACAAGCAGTTTGATGGCATAAAGCGATCCAATTGAGAGGGCCGCCTCCAGCACAGTCGCCAGAATCACGCCTGCGGTCAGCCATGGACCACTTTCGATCAAGATGCTCCAAACGCGTCTGGAAGTCGCCCAAACCGCTTGCAGGGTCGCTCGCACTTGGCCGACCAAGCTGATGCCGTTGGCTTGGTTCACTGCGCCGACAACCGCTTCTTAAAGTTACCGAACAGCGCCGCGAAGTTCTCGAGATAATAGAGCCATTCCAAAGGTCTAGCGCGCCGCTTGGCGATGTACTGATAAACAGTTGGCTGCATTCTACGAAGTGCGGACTGAAGCCAAAAAGAGAATTTCCGATCGGCATCGAATTGCCATTGGTCGCCAAAGTCAAAGAGGAACATGGCGTCCCAACTTTCCAATTCAAAGGCCGAGTCACCCGGCAGCCCCCGCAGCGCAGCGTCCAAGAATATCCCGCCCGGAGTCTGGTTCAGCACGGACGGCCATTCTGAGGGAACCGCCGTCAGACGCGCAAACTCGATGGCGGCCTCAACCGTAGGCTTGAGTCCAACTTCTGTCGCAATCTTGAGAACTTCCTGCCGGTCAAAGGTTGGATGCGTACTTAAGGCGTCGACGTCGGCGACCCAATGTAGGCGGGACCAGAAATGGCGGGAATGATGATAAGTGATGTACACAAAATGCCAGGCCGTCGACAAAGTCTGAACTGTCTGATCCCCCACTTGCATGCTGTGAGTTTCATTCAATATTCGCGCAACTGGAAAAATGGGTGTGGATTTCTCGATGTAGCGGTGCAGCTCTATATGCACATTATCTTTGCTGAACAGGGAAATGACATCTGAATGTCGAATCGCGAACGATAAATCTTGTTCGTGCTCAATGAAGGTCCCTGCGTCTGGGTCCAACACAAAGCGATAACCTTGGGCGTGAGCGAGGCGCGCAACCTTCGCATAGTCGCGCTCGGCAACCAGAATGTCGACATCAACGCAGGAACGCATTGCCGGATCGCGATAAAAGCGATGCGCTAAAGCGGGCCCTTTCATATAGGCATGGCAAGCTCCGACAGGTGCAATGCAATCACGATGAAAGGCTGTCATGCCGGCAGTCAGCTTTAAGGCGCTGAAAGTCTGAGCCATGGTCATCAGACGCATGTCGCTCAGGATCGCCTCAGGCAATGACTTGGGCTTAAGTGCAAACAGATGCTTGTAAACAAACGGCAGACTTGCGTTGTGGGTAGCTAGGATAACGAGCTCTTCCCAATCTTGAATCTGATCCATCAGGTTCAATGCGGTCGCGGTCAACTCAGGTGAAAGCGTGTCACGCGCCAGAAGCAACAACAACTGCGCTGTTGCATCACTTCTTGCAGGACCTTTTTCAGCTAAACTCTTCATCTCTAGAAGTCCTTATCACCTTTATAGTCATCACAGATATAGAATCATCCCAGCGCTATATTCTAGAAAGCGCACGCGGACCAATCCAATATGAGCGGTTTGACTTCTCAGTCTCCGCAGTTATTCACAGCAAATTTCGAGCCAGTTTCGCGTGTTGTTACTGTGAATAATATTTGGAGTAAGAGTTGTAGTATGAGGCGGAGTCGCCGCGTGTGTATTTGGATTGAGCTTTGAAGTCGACGGAGTTGAGTGCGACGCCGCGAGGTGTGATGCGTGCGGATTGGAGTTCGTGGACGGCGATGCGGATGGCGTCGCCGGTGGTAGCGCCCCAGCGGACGACGAGGATGACGGCATCGGCTTGTCGGGCCATGGTTTGTGTTTCGGCGACGGCGAGGACGGGTGCGGTATCGACGACGATGAACTGGTAGTGGGGTCGCAGGGTATCGAGGAGGCCTGAGAAGCGCTCGAGGGCTTGATCGACGCCGGTGCGGTCGTTGATGGCTTGTGTTGGCAGGATATCGAGATCGGTGAGGAGATCGCGCGAGAGGGCGGCTTCCAGACGGTCGTGATGGTTGATGACCTCGACGAGATTGGTTTTGGCTTCGAGGCCGGCGATGGCGGCGATGGTTGGCCTGCGGATATCGGCTTCGATGAGGATGGTTTTAGCCCCGGACATGGCGAGGGTTCTGGCGAAGGCCAGCGCGGTGGTGGACTTGCCTTCCCCGGCGACGGCCGACGAGAACAGGATGACTTGCGGGATTGTTTCGCCATCGGGGGCGAGGATGAGGTCGGCGCGCAGTTGGCGCAGGGCCTCGGCATAGAGCGAGAGGGGTTTGACTGCGACATAGTCCGCAGGCCCTTGTCCCCCGGTTGCGGCGAGGTCTTTGACTTCGCGTGCGGTGAGCTTGGGGACGGAGACGAGGCAGGGGGCCCCGGTCCAGTCTTCAACCGCTTGGGGGGTGCGTAGGCCGCGCTGGAGGCTTTCGAGGAGCACGATCAGACCTGCAGCGAGGGCAAGGCCTGCGAGCAGGCCTTGGGCGAGATCTTGGGCGGGCTTGGGTGAGTCTGGGCGGCCTGGGACTTGGCCACGTACGATGATGCGGCCGTCTGGACGCTGAAGCTTTTCAAGGTCGGTGATTTGCTGCAGGCGCTGCACATAGCCTTGATAGGTGGCTTCGGTGGCGGTGACTTGGCTTTGCAGTTGTTGTTGTACCGAGGCGCGGCGGGTGTCGCGACCCAAAGCTGCGGTCCAGCGGGCAAGCTCTGCCTCAATGGCAGCGACACGGCGTTGGGCAACCTGAAGCTCATTGGAGCTGCCCCGTGAGACGCGGCCGATTTCTTGTTGGAGCTGGCGGCGGATATCGACGAGCTGCTCGCGGGCGACCTGCATCTGCGGGTGGGCGGGTCCATAGCGGACTGAGAGTTCAGAGATGCGGCGCTGGACTTCACCTTCGCTGACACGCAAGGCCTGAACGGCGGGGGAATCATAAACTTCCCCGACACCGGTTGACACACCCCCGCCAGAACCGCGCGCTTGGCGCGCTGCGACGTCGGCGCGGGCTTGGCTTAACTGAGCCGACAGGGCACTGACTTGTTGGTCGGCAAGGCTCGACCCGCCGGCGACATTGAGCCCGCTGGCGGCACGCTCGGCCTGCAAGGCAGCCGATTGCCGCTTCAGATCAGCACCAACTTGTTCGACTTGTTGTTGCAGCCACACGCTGGCCTGACGGGTGGTGGAGAGCTTGGAATCCAATTGTTCAGCCAAATAGCCTTCAGCGACCGCATCCACGATTTGAGCGGCTTTGAGGGGGTTTGACGCCTTCATCTTGATGACGATGACTGTGCTGCCGGTGACGGTTTCAACACTTAATGCGCGCGCCAGCATGGCTTTTGTCACTTCAACTTGCCGGGCATCGGGAACTGGCAAGGCAACTTTATTGGGTGTTGCTGCTGGGAGTTTGGGAGACGTTGGCGCAGGTGCCTGATAGGACATATACGGATTGAATTCAGGGTCGTTTTGCAGGTTCAACTGACGAACCACCCGCTCCATCAACGCTGGCGAACGCAATGACTGCACTTCGTTCGACAGGCGCGGGCTGACCGCTTTAACCGTTGCGGTATCCTCACTGGCAATCTGGTTGCTCTGATCTTCAATCAAAATGGAGGTGGAAGACACATAGCTGACCGGGGTGACAGCTGTTTTCACAAACCCAGCGATCAAACCCAAGGCAATACCTGCCAACAAAATCGGCCAGCGGCGACGCAGCAAGTTAAACGCTGTGTCAATCATGGTCCCGATGGAACCATCATCACTGGGGGCGACCCGGGCGGCACGCGCACCTGAGTACGATAGCGAGCCTGCTTCTGACATTCCAAACTCCAATCACATACTGACATGTCAGCGAGCCTTATCATGGCCCACTCACTTTGAATTCTTAGAGCCCAAAGACCCCAACCAGAGATTCTCAAGAGCTCCCGGGACATAACAATCCCAAGACCGGAGCAATGCGCTTGAAGACGCTTTGCCCCCATATGAGACAACGCCACCTATCCCAAGATGGAACAACTGGCGTCATCTATGACCTGATCGGATGCTCCTGAGGGGACAAAAGCACGCTTTGCCCCTCAAAAACCCCTAACGACGTAGCGACAGACGTACGCTGTAGCGTGTCTCATCAAAATTCAGGCCAGCCACATTGTTGGTTTCAAGCTTCTCATTGGTGACATTAAACACCACAGACAGCCATTGGGTGAGCAAAAGCGCCCCCGAAGCGGTCAAAGTGGTACGCTCGTCACGACGTATAACATTATCATACTCAAATATCTCACGCTGGGCGCGCGCTGACAGTACCAAATTGGAACGTACATCCCAATCCACTTGTGCGCCCAGACCTGTCGTAACCGCTCCACCCGAACCTTGAACCGGAGAATCGGTGATGTTGCGCGTGGCAACCAAACCAACTGTCACCAAAGTCGTTGGGAACCATTCCACAGCCGCCCGGTACCCAAACGCCTCCGTGTCATCATAAAGCGCCGCGTCAAAGTTCTGCGCCAAATAGCCCACGGCCACTTCGCCGCGTGCGAGGTTGGACAAGTCAAAATTCACCCCAACCAGAGCTTGGTCTTGCGTTGAATCGCGCGAGGGGAACAAGCCGCCTGTCCGCTCTTGATAATTGCGGGTGCCATGGGTTGCGGTTGCGAAAATGGCCGTGCTGGGGGTGAGCGCGAAGTCGGTGCGCAGCGTCAAAGCCGCGCCTTCCGAATTACGATCAACCTGCGACAAGGTGGTGCCATTGGTCAAAGGGACCGGATCAAAGCTGACGTCGCTCACGTCCACATTGGCCGACAGACGCGTACGGGTCAGTTCCCACACACCGCCCACAGTCAAAGCGCTCGACTCATACTGGCCAGGCTCTGCCACATTGACCGGTAGGCCTGCCGTCGAGCGGCTCTCTACCCCTTCAAAATAGCGGTAAGCGGCTTGCAAATTGGCACCGCGACGAATGTCGAGACGCCCGGCAGCCTGCAGCTCAAGATCGGTTGAATCTTCCGTCGAGAAATCCTGATACACCGTACCAGCAACACCTGCCCCAAAGCTCACCGCATGGCGGCTCCAATTGGAGGCCAAAGTCATGCGCGGACGAATAATATAGCCCGTATCGCTTTGACTATTGGTGTTAGACCGCTTGGCATTGTCGGTTTGGAACGTATCGTAATCAATCGTCGGGCTCAAAACAAAGGCACCCAGACGCACATTGACCGGCTCAAGGCCCGCACCACGGGGCTTATCGCGCACCCCGCTGTTGCGGCCCCGGTCTACAAACTGGCCCCGATAGCTCGACACCGAACTATTCGAGCCAACCGCTTGCAAGGTCCCAAACTGGATCAAAGTCGGATTGGGATTGATAACTTGGGCAAATGCCAAGCTCGGAAGACCCACAAGGCTAGCCACAAGTCCAATTTGTATCGTTCGCATCATCTCGTTCACCACACTCACGCTGTTGCCAGCGTCGGATTGATCTTCAACAGACCTTCTAGCCTGTCTGCATAAAAATTTTCTCAATCAGGCTTTATGAAAAAGCCCGCCTGCCTTCTGGCCTCATTTAAGGCGCGGGTTGATGGCTCGAGCCGGTCGAGGCACCTGCTCCTGCTGGCGGCAAGGGTAGACCCGTGCCACCGCCTGTATCCCCCGTAGCGCCCCCAGTTTGGGCCAAAGTCAAAGACCGCAATCCCCGAAGCCCAGCTTGGTCAGCCTCACTGCACCATAAAGGGATCCGCTCGGGAGCGCGTTTGCGCAATTCTTCCAGCAATTCCCCAGACGGACATTGGCCCAGCAAACGCGTCAGCGCATCCACCACAACCGCAGAACTCGCCCCAGAGGCTTCAATCGTCGATGAAACCGCAGGCACCAAAGGCTGATTGGCGCTCGAGGCCGCCTGGATCGCGCTGACCAACTTAATCTGCAGCGATTGGGCTGTCTCAGCGGCAACCGCAACGCCTGATAAGCCAAGCATCATGAGCCCAGCCGCACCCACCATCAGTTTCTTTATCATTGTCTTTTTCCTTACCCGACCACACACAAGCCCAAGCTGGTCTTTCCCGACCGTGTCTTGAGGCCTGTCTTCTCGACCCTCTTCTCGACCCTTCAGGATCCAACTTATAGATCCTTCAGTGGCCCCTTTATCAACTCTGGCTATTCTTCCCGAGACTTTGACCTGCTTTCAGGCAAATACTCAGTTATTATCAAGGAATAACATTTACGAGTCCAGCCTTACTTAAAGCAACCCCTACTCTATGTTTATCACATAGAGCGGAAAAGCAGTTGCTCTAATTTAGAATGAGCGCGCAACTTTGATCCTTCGGATCAAAACGCGCTTTAGAAGAACCGTTCAGGAATCCGAATAGTGTCACCCTTTTGCACGACCAAATCATTGGTCAGTCTATAACGCTTTTCCTTCGTTTCTCCTGCACGGCGAATGAATACCGTCCGGGTATCGGCACGGGTCGTAAATCCGCCCGCCAAAATAGCCGCATTGGTCACAGACAAACCAGGACGCATCGGCAACTCACCCGTCTTGGCCACTTCCCCCATGATGAAAAACGACGACTTATCCACCCGCAGCGTATCACCCGATTGCACCAAGGCACCTGAATCAAACGGCACCGCAATCTCTTGCTCACTACCCGCACGCTTCACAAACACCGTCTGGGTATCGGCCAATTCGCTAAAACCACCCGCTTGCGCCACCGCCGTACGCACCGTCAAACCCGGCGGGATCGGCATCTCACCTTGGGTGCGTACCTCGCCATAAATAAACATCGCCGACTTCTCGATCCGGATCGTATCTCCCGGCATCACCGGCACACCACTGCGCACCACAATCTCTTCTTCCCCAGACGCCCCCTCGCGGCGAATAAACACACGCTGGGTATTGGCCAAGGTCGTAAAGCCGCCCGCTTGGGCTACCGCATTCAACAACGTCAAACCCGACGCAAACGGATGCTCGCCTGGAGCCTTCACTTCCCCCAGCACAAAGATCGGCCGGAAGTTCAAAATCTGCGCACTCACTCGGGGATCAACCAAATAACCATTCTTCAATCGGCGCTCCACCTCGCGTTGGAACGTGCGCAAATTCATCCCCGCAGCCTGAACCTCGCCCACCAAGGGAATCGACGCCATACCGCCAGAATCAATCACAAACTCACCCGATAAGTCCGCCTCACCAAACACAATCAACCTGACCCGGTCATTGGGGGCCAACACATAATCCAAACCCGTGCCTGCTCCGCTAGCGGTCGCACTCTCACCACCAGTCTGGACCGCCACTGGGCTGCCCATCTGGCCACCACTCACCTGGGGCACAAACTGCGCCTGCGCCTGCGCCACACCCAGCGACCCAGTCATCATCAACGCGCTCACCACCAACCCTACAGCCAGCAACAAACCGCCCAAAACTCTCTTCATACCCTCACCAGATACAAGCATTGCTCTTCCTTATTTGTTTTCTCGCGGGCTCCAACCCGCTCGGGTATTTTCTCGCGGGCTCCAACCCGCTCGGGTATTTTCTCGCGGGCTCCAACCCGCTTGGATATTTTTGTTTCTCGCGGGCTCCAACCCGCTTGGATATTTTTGTTTCTCGCGGGCTCCAACCCGCTCGGGTATTTTCTCGCGGGCTCCAACCCGCAAGTCTTATAATATCCGACGCAAATCCAGCACAGCTCCCGCCGTCCGCAACAAAATGTGAAAATCCATCCCCGCATGACAATGCACCGCATAAAACGCATCATAACGCGCCTTCGCCTTCGGCTTCACACTGTTGCGACCATTCACCTGCGCCAATCCCGTAATCCCAGGACGCACGCTAAAACACTCCGGAAACAGCGTCCGACGGATCTTCGTCGTCGGGTCATTGCCCAATAATGGACGCGGACCCACCAAACTCATATCCCCCACAACCACCGACCAAAGCTGGGGCAACTCATCAATGCTCAGCTTACGCAAAAACTGACCAATCGGCGTCAAATACCCGCACGTCGCATCAAACGCCTCGCGCGGCATCGATGGTGCCTCTACCTGCATCGTGCGAAACTTCGGCATCATAAATAACCCGCCGCCAAGCCCCACCCGACGCGACCAATAAAGCCCAGGACCCCTACTCGTCGCCTTCACCGCAATCCATACACACATCAAAAATGGCAACAAAAACAACAATAAACAACTGCTCACCAACACATCAAACCAACGCTTACCCCCATAACTCGACACACGCGTACCCAACGCGTCTCCCTCACTATAAACACCTTCCAATCTCTCTATATTCAACATCCGTCCCCTCATCCTGTTGTGCCTCTTCATACTCAACACACGCGATTATTGTAAAAGTCAGGTATTTGGAGGCATTGCCATAGGCGATGCATGACGAGAGCAGCAAAGATTATGCCACTCTAAACTCAATTAACTCATGGGTCTGCTGTGGACGCCTAATAGGGGTAATTTGCGTCACTTTTACATCAATGAATGCCAGATAAGTGCTTGCTCTATTTTTCCGCAAACGCCGCCGCGTAGGTTTGGTTCAAGCCATCGCGCAGGGATCGTGCGTGGTTCCAGCCCAATCCGTGTAATTTTGACACATCGGACAATTTTCGGGGCGTGCCGTCCGGTTTTGATACATCAAACCGCAACGCACCTTGATAACCGACAGTTTCGCAGACAAGTTCGGCTAGCTCCTTTATCGTCGCTTCCGCGCCAGAGCCAACATTGACGTGCTCTTCGTCGCTATAAATCTTGGCAAGATGAACCACTGCATCGGCCAAATCATCCACATGAAGAAACTCACGCCGCGGGCTGCCGCTGCCCCAGACGACAAGCTCCGAAGCGCCGCGCAATTTTGCTTCATGCGCCTTTCGCAAAAGGGCTGGCAAGACATGACTTGATTCCAAGTCATAATTGTCACCTGGGCCATAGAGATTGGTCGGTTGAGCGGCAATGAAATCGCAGCCATATTGACGGCGATAGGCCTGGCACAACTTGATCCCGGCAATTTTTGCAATCGCATACCACTCATTGGTTGGCTCTAACGGCCCGGTAAGAAGCGCACTCTCGGGGATCGGTTGTGGGGCCATTTTGGGATAGATGCAGGTCGAGCCAAGGAAGATCAGCTTTTTCACGCCGACCTGATAAGCCGCATGGATGATGTTGGCTTCAATCATCATATTTTCATAGAGAAATTCGGCCGGACGGGTGTTGTTAGCTTGGATCCCACCAACTTTAGCTGCGGCCAAGAAGATACAATCGGGCTTCTCAGCCTCTAGCCAAGTCTCCACAGCACTCTGCCGGACAAGATCCACTTGATCGCGACCAATTGTGACGACATCGCATCCTTCAGAACCCAAGCGTCGCACCAAAGCACCGCCGACCATGCCACGATGCCCGGCGACCCAGACTTTTTTGCCGCTCAAATCAAACACTGGGGAAGGTGTCATGAAATCCTCGAATTGGGTGCAAGTGCACTCTGGCTTGGTTCAAAAAGGGTTGAAGACCTTTGTCTGAATCAGCGACAGCTGGCCCGCAAGAAATTAATCGTGGCGCTGTCGGATCCTATGGCTTCACAGCCAAGAATTGGCCAACTTTACGTATGGGCTTAGCAAACAGCGCATAGTCGATCAATCCAGCATTGAGCCACTTTTGTCGTGCCCGCAAAGCCTCAAGATTGTGATGTATGTAGGAGGCAAGACCAGAAGTGCTGCGCCCGCCTTGTTGCATATCGATAAGCACCTCATCAATCAGATGGGTACTGAAGCCATGCACTTCTAGCGCGCGCAACATCCAGTCATAGTCTGAGGATGTCTCAAGAGCCAAATCGAAAGCACCAACTTTTTCGACAACATACCGCTTTGCATAGAAAGTCGGGTGTCCCGGCATCCACCCGGTTCTAAAGCCCTGGCGAGGCCGTGGTTGGCCGCGCCAGACCCGCGAGACTGTCTTGGAGTTGTGATCGGTCACGAAATTCAGATGGCCATGGACGGTATCGGCCGTCTTAAGGCCTTTGCTGATCGCCTCTAAGCTCGACGGGCAATGATAAGTATCGTCGGAATTAAGCACACCAACGGCATCTCCCGAAGCCAATTTGAGACCTTTGTTCAAGGCGTCATACATGCCGTTATCGGGCTCTGAGATCCAGGTTAGGCTGCTTTGTGGATAAGATTTGACGATCGCCATCGTTTCATCCCGAGACCCACCATCGACAACAACCAATTCCTTTGGCCCATAGGTTTGGGAAAAGAAGCTGTCCATCGTGTGGCGCACCGTGGCAGCTGAATTCCACGTCACCATGATTACTGAAATCAACATGGGATCGATCTCCACACACAGCCGATCAAATTTAGTCCGACAGGTTGGGCGCTTTCCGCGCCCCACAGGTCATCGGGCGACGTTGCCAAAATCCTCATCCAGCCGGCGATGCGAGGCTTCACGAGCAACCAGACCGAAATCGCTTTTGACCATCTCTGTGACCATTTGCGCAAAGCTGGTCTCTGGGCCCCAGCCCAACAGGCGTTTGGCCTTGGACGCATCGCCTAAGAGCAAGTCCACTTCCGTGGGGCGGAAGTAACGTGGATCGACAGCGACCAAAGTCCTGCCGGTCTTCACATCGCGGCCAATTTCCCCGATGCCTGAGCCTTCCCAAGCGACTTCAATGCCAACTTCTTTGAAAGCCAAATTCACAAACTCGCGCACCGAGCGCTTTTCACCCGTTGCCAAGACGAAATCATCCCCGACTTCGTGTTGAACAATGCGCCACATGCCTTCGACATAATCGCGTGCATGCCCCCAATCGCGCTCAGCATCGAGATTGCCCAAGTATAAGCGTTCTTGCAAGCCTTGGGCGATTGCCGCTACGGCGCGGGTGATTTTGCGCGTTACGAAGGTTTCGCCCCGCAATGGGCTCTCATGGTTGAATAAGATGCCATTAGACGCGTGAATGCCATAGGCTTCGCGATAATTGACGGTGATCCAATAGGCATAGAGCTTGGCCACACCATAGGGCGAGCGTGGATAGAAAGGGGTCGTTTCGCTTTGCGGAACGGCTTGGACTAGGCCATAAAGCTCAGAGGTCGAGGCTTGATAGAAGCGCGTGGCTTTTTCCATTCCGAGAATGCGGATGGCTTCGAGTAGGCGCAATGTGCCAACTGCGTCGGCATTGGCAGTGTATTCGGGGGTCTCAAAACTGACTTGCACATGGCTCTGTGCCGCCAGATTATAGATTTCGTCAGGCTGAACTTCTTGGACGATGCGGATCAAATTCGTTGAATCCGTCATGTCGCCATAATGCAGTTTCAGGCGAATATCTTCTTCATGAGGATCTTGGTAGATTTGATCAATTCGAGCGGTATTAAAGGACGACGAGCGCCGCTTCAGGCCATGGACCTCATAGCCCTTGCCCAACAATAATTCGGCCAAATAGG
Source organism: Hyphomonadaceae bacterium UKL13-1 (assembly GCA_001602435.1). Taxonomy (GTDB): domain Bacteria; phylum Pseudomonadota; class Alphaproteobacteria; order Caulobacterales; family Aquidulcibacteraceae; genus Aquidulcibacter. Next base: position 2,961,871 of record CP012156.1, on the reverse strand, counting down.
CGCCGTCTTGGCCCGTGATACCGGTGATTAAGGCTCTTTTACGCACTGACATCGTTTTTACTCACATGTTTACTTATTGATCACGTTGCTGCTGGGTTGGGGGCATTCAGCGTGGACCATTTGAGTTTGGCTTTGAGCCGCAGCCGCGTCTTTTGAGGGCGAGACGGCAGATCCAGCCGGTTTTTCGGACCAAATGCTTCTAGGAGGCCGCCACGGCAGGGCTGCGATCATTTTCTTTTAGCAACTGATCGAAATAGGCGATTGTTTTGCCCAAGCCTTCGCGCAAATGGACTTTTGGCTCCCAGTCGAGTTGGGCTTTCGCCTTATCGATAACGGGGCGGCGCTGTTTTGGATCGTCCTGTGGCAAGGGGAATTCCACGATGCGCGATCTCGAGCCGGTCAGTTCAATCACCAATTCTGCCAATTGGCGAATGGTGAACTCACCAGGATTGCCCAGATTGATCGGCCCGATAACGTCATCACCTGTCGCCATCAGTTTCATGAAGCCGGCAACCAAATCATCGACATAGCAGAAGGAACGGGTCTGCTCGCCAGCTCCATAAACCGAGATGTCTTGGTTCTGCAGGGCTTGGACGATAAAGTTTGATACCACCCGACCATCATTGGGATGCATGCGGGGGCCATAGGTGTTGAAAATACGCGCAACCTTGATGCGCACCTTGTGTTGCCGGTTATAGTCAAAGAATAAGGTCTCGGCGCAACGCTTGCCCTCATCATAGCAAGAGCGAGGACCAATTGGGTTCACATTGCCCCAATATTCCTCTGGCTGTGGGTGGACGCTTGGGTCGCCATAGACTTCTGATGTGGAGGCTTGGAAGATTTTAGCGCGCACCCGCTTGGCCAAACCCAACATATTGATCGCGCCATGCACACTGGTCTTGGTCGTCTGCACAGGGTCATGCTGGTAATGGATCGGCGAAGCTGGACAGGCGAGATTATAAATCTCATCGACCTCAACAAACAGCGGGAAACAAACGTCATGACGCATCAGTTCAAAGCGCTTATGGCCGATCAAATGCTCTACGTTCCGACGGGTGCCGGTAAAGAAGTTATCCACACAGATAACCTCGGCCCCCGCTTCCAACAGGCGCTCGCACAAGTGCGAACCTAAAAAGCCTGCCCCGCCAGTGACCAGAACGCGTTTATTAGCATGATACATCGTGTAGTTCCTTAATGTTTGAAATCTGGCGGGAGTCCTGCGGCCGTCCTACACCAAAATAGCGAATTCCGTATCTGTTCATTTCAGCAATGCTGAACATGTTCCTCAAGTCGACTACAATTGGAGCAGAAAGCATCATTTTTAACTTGCCGAGTTCAATCGTTTTAAACTCGTCCCATTCGGTAACGATTACCAACGCGTCAGCACCTTGAATGGCGTCAGTGGCACTGGTCGCATAGTCAATGTTTCGGAAGTGGCGCTGTGCTTCGTGCATGCCCTCAGGATCAAAGGCCCGAATTCGCGCGCCTTCAGCTTGCAGTGCGGGAATGATGTCGAGAGATGGCGCGTCGCGCATATCATCCGTATTGGGCTTAAAAGTCAGCCCCAGAACGGCGATGGTCTTGCCTTGCACAACACCGCCCATGGCTTGGACGATCTTATCCGCCATAGCCTGTTTACGGGCGTCATTGATGCGAACCGTCGCCTCGATCAGTTCAACAGGTGCGCCTGCCTCGCGGGCAGTCCGCATTAGAGCCAGCGTGTCTTTTGGGAAGCAGGAGCCGCCATAACCAGGGCCTGCTTGCAAAAAGCGCTTGCCGATTCGCTCGTCCAACCCGATGCCCAAGGAGACTTCCTGAACATCCGCGTCGACGCGTTCGCACAGATTGGCGATTTCGTTGATGAACGTGATCTTCATCGCTAAGAACGCATTGGCGGCATATTTGGTCAGCTCTGACGTGCGGCGTGAGGTAAACAGGATTGGCGTTTCCTGTGCCATAAGCGGACGATACAGATCCTGCATGATCTGGCGCGCACGTGGGTCATCGGCACCGCCGATCACAACCCGATCTGGTTCTTGGAAGTCGCGGATGGCGGCGCCTTCGCGCAAGAATTCGGGATTTGAAACCACGGCAAATTGCGCATCAGGTCGCCGCTTGCGAATAATCGCCTCGACTTCATCACCCGTCCCAACCGGGACTGTCGACTTTGTCACAATGACGGTGAAGCCTTCGATTAAGTCCGCAATCTCTGCTGCTGCCGCATAGACATAGGATAAGTCCGCATGGCCATCCGAGGCGCGGGCAGGTGTGCCGACGCCAATGAATACGGCATCAGAGTTTGAGATTGCTTGTGAAGCGTCGACGGTAAAGCGCAGTCGGTCTGCCTCAACGTTGCGCGCGACCAAATGATCAAGCCCAGGTTCAAAAATAGGCATGACACCTCGGTTAAGCTGATCGATCTTCGTTGAATCCTTGTCAACGCAAGTCACATCGTGACCAAAGTCTGCGAAACAGGCACCTGAAACTAGGCCTACATAGCCCGAACCAATCATCGTAACGCGCATCTACTCTACCTATGACAAAATCGGGCAACTCGGCAGGCACAGATCCTGATCTTGAGGTAACCGATGCAATTTGTGACCGCCACTATGTCCTGAAAAGTGACGCCTATACTATCGGTAGCAATTTCAGTGCCAGCTGATTACATGATGTTTGCAACAGGAATTATACACTCTGACTAAGTAGCATCCCCTCTCGAGAAATCTGTATCCATCCGGCGAGGGCCACGGCGTGGCTTAGGGCGCTGGTTTCCAGTTCCAAGGTGCGAGTTCATGTAGGCGTGATGCTGGCCATGAGGGCATGTGGGCGAGCAGGTGTGCGAGCCAAGCTTGGGGATCGATGTTATTGAGCTTGGCAGTGCTGATGAGGGTATAGATCAGGGCGGCGCGTTCGCCTCCGGCTTGTGAGCCTGCGAACAGCCAGGCTTTGCGGCCAAGGGCGGCTGGTCGCAGGGAGCGCTCTGCGGCATTGTTGCTAAGGCAGGCCCGGCCATCGGTGAGAAAGACGCTAAACGCGGGCTGTCGCTTGAGCATATAATCCATGGCAGCGGCAACGGGTGCGTGGCGGGATAATTTTTGACGTTGTTCGCTCATCCAGTCGAACAGGTTGGCGACCAGTGGGGCGGACTGGCTGGTGCGGGTGGCGAGGCGCTCGTTGGCGGTTGCACCATTGATCTCGCGTTCGATGGCGAAGAGTTCGTCGATCTTCTTGACAGCTTGTAGGGCAAGGGGTGCAGCGGCCTGCACAGCTGACCCTGCCTTGTCTTTCTGGGGACCCTTCTTGGGCAGGCTGGCGATCTCGAAGAACTTGCGCCGGGCATGGGCCCAACAGGCCGCCTCGATGAACGGGGCAGGGCTTCGGGCTTGCTCGAACAGATGGTTATAGCCAGCAAAGGCATCGGCTTGCAGGATGGCACCACCATGGCACTTCAGATGTGCCTTCGGGTGATCGCCAGACCTGGTATCGGAGAACTTGAACAAAACTGCTGGCGGGTCAGCACCCCCGAACGGTCGGTCATCGCGCACATAGGTCCACAATCGTGCGGTCTTTGTCTTACCCTTATCGAGTAATGGGACTGGCGTGTCATCACCATGGATGCGACCCGCAGCCAAGACATGGGCTTCGATCAGTTCAGCCATGGGGGTAAGCGCGTGGGCACAGGCACCGACCTGATCGGCCAGCGTCGATAGCGCGATGGGAACCCCTTCGCGGGCATAGCGCTCGGCTTGCCGGTTGAGCGGCACATGTTGGCCGTACTTCTCATACAAGATCATGGCCAGAAGTGATGGGCCAGCCCGCCCTCGTGCAATCGCATGAAACGGGGCTGATGCCTGGGAGAAGCCTTCGCACGCCCTGCAGGAGAAGCGCTCGCGGACATGCTGGACTACCTTCCAGCTGCGGGGGATCACTTCGAGCGTCTCTGTGACGTCTTCGCCGACCTTGACCAGTCTGTGTGAGCCGCAGTGATCACAGGCGCAGGGGGATGGTTCGACCACGCGTTCACGCGGCAGATGCTCTGGTAGAGGCGCACGCGCTGGCTTCTTGCGTTCAAAGCCTGCGACCTTAACCACACCACCATCAATACCGGCATCAGCAGCTGCTTCCTCGGCGACGATCTCGGCCTGGGTGGCATCGCCAACCGCTTCGACTAAGGCCAGCTCAAGCTGGTCGATGATCTGGCGCGAGCGTTCGGCGCTGCGGCCATAGAGTTGATGCCTGAGCTTGGCGATCTCGAGTGCTTGATGGGCGGCCAGTTCCTTGAACGCCAGAGCCTCTGCAAGCTGGGCCAGAACTTCTGCCCGGGCCAGTCGCTCGGCAACCAGTTCTGCCTTCATGGCAGCCATCTGAGCCCTCAGGGCTGCTATGTCATCAGGGCGTTCCAACACCTCAGAAGAGAATCACGAAACGGTGTCAAACACCAGCAAAAATGGGCACATGGAGCAGGAAATATCAGCCCGCAGCTGTTGGTCTCCACGTCTTCTGCGGATGACGCCAGTCGATACCTTCGAGCATATATCCAAGTTGACCAGGCGAGATCGACACCACACCATCAGCCGGGCTCGGCCAGATGAACCGGCCCCGCTCCAGTCGCTTGATATAGAGCGAGCAGCCCAGCCCATCGTACCACAACACCTTCACACTGTGGCCAGCTCTGCCCCGAAACACGAACAGGTCCCCGCCATGGGGATCACGGCCTAAGCCACCCTGCACCATGGTGGTCAGGCTGTTCATGCCCTTCCGCATATCGGTGACGCCTGACGCCAGCCATACCCGCACACCAGACGGAACCGGGATCATCGTAAATCCTCCAGCGTGGTGACCACTGCTGCCAGCGTGGCCGCATCAAAGCCCGGGTGAACCTCAACTCGCCGAGCTCCTGACAACACAATGACCAGTGGGGCACTTACCGGTGCTGGCGAAGGTTCACATAAACCCCCATGGTCGCCAGTCGCAACTACCGGAACAAATGCCGGTGGCTCCGAAATCCGGCCAACCCCACCACCATCACCACGAGCCTGCGCACGCCAAACGTAGATCTGACTTGGATGGACCCCATAGCGGCGCGCAAGCTGAGTAATCACTGCACCAGCCGCATAACTCTCCGCCACAACCGACAGCTTGAAATCATCGGAAAAGCGACGCCGACGGCCCAGATCAACAACATCAAGTCGACCCCCATATCCCGCTGCTATCGTCTGTAACGTCTCCATACGCACAGTAACTAGCCCAGTTCATACCTCACCGGTATGTGGCCCTCGCCGAATGGATACAGAAATCTGGACGTGGCCGTCATTTATGAATCTCTCAAATTTATCTAATCGGCTTAAGTGGGCGGCAATACGCGCGGGTTATAGGAGGATTGCTACGGGGGAATATTTGGCATGGCCAAAGCAAAACAAAAGGGTCTGCGCGACGCGTCAGAGGCTCAAGCAATTGATTTGGAATCAGTCCATAACCAAGTGGAAACACAGGTGCAGGACGCGGTTCTGGTAACGGCTGAAAATTCTGCACGCTTTAAGCGAGACCCCGCTCATGTTCCTTCGCCCGTGCAATCCATTCAAGAGCGGTTGGAAATGGAGTTTGCGGCGCAAATCCATGAAGATGACGACTCCATGAGGGATTTGCGCCCCATTGGCTTTGCCATTGCTGTGGTCTTCTCGCTCATCGCGTGGACCTTGATTATCCAAGTTGTCCGAATCGGATTTTAGGCCCACTTGGCCCAAAGGACCTCGTTATTGCGGGTCTTTAAAGTCGCGATAGGGAAAATTAGGGCCATAGGTGCGCTGTTCCATGGTCGCCGCTGGGCCCTTTGTCACCTGCTTCTTGCCCGCCGCGTCCTTGCTCATATCAAAGCTGTCATAGAGTTCGCCGGTCGCGGCATAGGCGCGGTACTGAAGGGCACCACCATTGATCTCGATGGTTTGGAAGAATTGTGTGCCTTCGCCAAATCGGTCCAGTCTTACGCCTGACGGTGCGTATTCGTCCCATCTTGAGGATTTGAATTTGTATTGCTTCGGTCCTGAAACTGAGTTCACAAACATCATGGCAACATCTTCTGCACCACCAACAACCGAGCGCTCGGGTCGCTGTGGATCGGTTTCGGCAATCGTGCCACGCGCATAGGTGTGATCGTGGCCTTGTAAGATCAGATCGACTTTATGTTTGGCAAAGATCGGCAAGAGGAGATTGCGCCGCGAGAGATTGTCGCGCCCTTCGCCAGAGGAGAATATTGGATGGTGCATGGTCACAATGCGCCATTTGGCTTTGGATTGGGCCAGGGCCTGATCCAGCCAAGAAGCTTGGGCGGCCAAATCTTCTGAGGTCGTGTCCAGCACGAAGATGTCGAGGTCTGGGCCGTAGGCGACCTTATACACTGTCTCGCGCAAAGTCGCGGGCAGGCTCTCTCCCGAGCTTAGACGGAATTGCGGCCGCCACAGAGCAGACAGAAGCCGCCGTTGCGCCGGAATAATGCCAAAGCTGTCATACTCATGGTTTCCAGAAACTGGGATCGCAGGGATCATGCCATGGATAAAGCCGACGGCCTTAAACCATTCTGCCCATTCGATATCGCGTGAGCCGCGATTGACCAAATCACCCGCGTGAATGATGAAGCGCGCGTCGGGCATTTTTTGATAGCCGGCACGGATCAGGCGCGACCAATGCGAGAGAACGCCATTTTGTGCGTCGCCGACGTAGAGAAACTTGATGGGTCCAGACTTGGGCGCGGTGCGGACTTGGAACCACTCACTCCATTTGCCGTCCCCACCGCCAACGCGATAGGCGTAAAGCGTGTCAGGCTCTAGCCCGTCAAAATTGATGGAATGATAGGTGACAGGGGCCAGACCTGCATTCCACGTCATCTTCAACTCTTGCCCGGCGGTTTTAATGGTCTCAAGGTCGAGGGGCTCAGAGTCCGCGGCTTTGCGTGTAGCACCCAGATCAAAACGGGCATCGGGTGTCGCGCGCACGATTTCAGCGACCGCTTGGGTAACGCTGGCATCGGTCCGCCAGGTCACCGCGAAACTGGTTGTCGGGTCAGTTTCAAATGTCGTGATGATGCGGTCGGGCCAAGCTGAGGCTTGCTGCCACGGGGCGAGGGTCGGTGTCGCGGCTGCATGGTTTGGATGGGCGAGGGCTGGGGTTGCAAGGCTCACTAGGGCCAAGACACTGGCTGCTACTAACTTACGCTGTCCCATCATGCACTCCCTTAACCGCTTGTTCGCTCAATTCGCCCTCTTGCTAGGACGTTCCCATGACGGGCCTGTGACGATGGTAGCTTGCTTTGCCAAACCTGTTGTCACCTTTATGTGAGGCATGCCTTCTGCCATCTTACTGGGGCTTGCCGCTGCCAGGGCTGCGGCGGACGGCCAAGATTGCGATTATCAAGGCAGTGGCAAGAAACAGGGAAGCCGTCAGGAATGGTGCCCCCGGCAAGTCGAGGCCGCCGGGCAATTGCTTGGCCACGCCCAGTGCGAACAGGCTTGTGTAAAGGGTCGGCGCAAAAATCCCCATCATGGACATGAGAGACGCAAGGCCTCCCTGCAACTGGCCCTGCGCGCTGGCTGAGACCCGCTGCGTCATCAAGCTTTGAACCGAAGGGTTGAAAAGCGCCCACAGTGTCATGACGGGCATGGAGCACCAAAACAGAATGGGTGTCGGGGCCAAACCATAGAGAGCAAAGCCACTCATCCCGAAGAAGAGCGCAATCATCAGAGAGCGCCGCTCACCCAAGCGTCCGACCACTCGTTGAACGATGAAAAGCTGGGCTAAAATCATCAGCGTAGAGGAGGCAGCCATCGTCGCACCGGTCGTGATGGTGTCAAAATGATAGCGATGTTCTGCATACAGAACAAAGCTTGAGGGAAACACATTCTGCGCCAGCGCAAACAGGCCATACACGGGGATCAGAGCGTAGAGCATGGGCTGGCCCTTAAACACGGCCAAGGCCCCAATCGGATTGGCCTTACGCCATTTAAATGGGCTGCGGTTCTCCAGCTTGTGGGATTCGGGCAAAACAAAATAGCCATATGCCGCATTGAGGAAGCAGAGGCCGCCCGCAACATAAAGCGGCAAGCGGACATCAATCGCCCCTAGCAGGCCACCCATGGCTGGCCCAAAGGTAAAGCCAACGCCAAACGCCGCACCCAACATCCCAAATGCCTTGGCCCGCCCTGCAGGAGGCGTCACATCGGCCACATAGGCATTCGCGGCGGAGATATTGCCAGCCGTTGCCCCTGAAATCACGCGCGAGGCTAAAAAAGCCAAGAAAGTTGGCGCTAAGGCAGTGGCGAAATAGGAAACACCCAAGCCGAGACAGGACAAAAGAATGATGGGTCTGCGTCCATATTGGTCTGACAGCGCGCCCAGAATGGGCGACATGAAAAACTGTAGGGTGGCCCACATGGTCATGGACCAGCCAAAGGCGTGGGCGGCGCTCGTCACGTCTGAGAAATAGGTTTCAACCAGCCGCGGCATGATTGGAACAATCAAGCCGATGGACAGCATGTCGAGCACAACCGTGGCCAGAATAAAGATCATGGCACCGGGCCGGGCAGCAGGTGGCGTTGCCGCCGCTTGGCTTGATTGGTCTGTCACAGGCGCCCCGGTTTTTCGATCACTCAAATGTTATCCGCTTTACTTAGAAGGTTATCAAGGCAGTGGACAGGGCAGAATGGCACTTCGCGCATCTTGTTCATTGCGGCTTCACCCGCAGCATCTTACACTGACCGCATGATGGCCCGAACCTTCAGCTTGGCAGCTTTGGCTGTTGCAACCTCGACCTTGGCTGGCGCGCAAGAGCCGTTGGCCTATGTGCCGCCGCCCTTTGCCTCCTCCGGCTCAGTTGAATTTGACGCGTGGCGCAGCGATTTTGCCACGCGCGCCGTCTTGGTCAACAAGAAGCAGCCCGCCATTGTCGATGCGACTTTGGCCAATATCGCGCCAAACAGCGATGTGAAGCGGCTGAATGAAAGCCAACCCGAATTTGTCCGCCCCATCTGGGCCTATATGGCTGGGGCTGTATCCCAGAACCGGATTGAGCAGGGGCGCGCCGCTTATTCAGCGCGCAAAGACGCCTTGGCCCCCATTGTTCAAAGCACGGGCGTGCCTGTCGAATTTGCCATCGCCATTTGGGGCGTCGAAAGCAGCTTCGGTGGCAATAAGGGCTCGTCCGACGTCGTCCGCTCCCTTGCCACTTTGGCCTATACAGGCCGGCGGACCGCTCTGGGTGAAGCCGAATTGCTGGCGGTATTTGACATTCTAGAGCGCGGCGAAGCCTCGCGCGGCGATCTGGTTGGCTCTTGGGCTGGCGCGATGGGGCACACTCAATTCATGCCGAGTTCTTTCCTCAGTCGCGCAATCGACGGCGACGGCGATGGCAAGCGCGACATTTGGTCTAACCCAATCGATGCCTTGGCCTCCACGCAAAACTATCTGGCGCGCGCTGGATGGCAGGCTGGTGAGCGCTGGGGTATAGAAGCCAACGTGCCAGAAGGTTTTGACTGGAGTTTAGCAGACGGCGTCCGGCGGCCTTTGTCATTCTGGAAGGCCCTCGGCGTCATTCCGGTTACAGCGACCCTGCCAGAAGGCCAAGCCGCTCCCGCAGATGATGACAATTGGCAAGTGCGCCTGTTGGCACCCGCAGGTGCTCGGGGCGCGGCATTTCTGGTTGGCGTGAATTATGGGGCGATCCGTGCCTATAATGCGGCTGACGCTTATGCCTTGTCGGTTGCCCTTCTGGCAGATCAAATCGCAGGCAGGGGCCGGATGCCAACCCGCTGGCCGACTGATGATCCGCCAATTGGCCGGGCTGGCGCGACGGAATTGCAGGCTTTGCTCAATGGGCTCGGCTTTGATGTCGGCGCACCCGATGGTCAAGCAGGCCCACGCACGCGGGCGGCGTTGCAAGCCTATCAGAAGAGCCGTGGGAAAACCGCCGATGGCTATGCCTCCGTCAGCGCGTTGGCGGCTATCCGGGCGGAGGTTCTGGCAAGTCAGCCACCCGCGCCTACTACACCTGTCGCCACCCCCAGCACCATCGTGCCACCACCGCCCTCAGCGACGGACCCCAATTACAAAGGTCCGCCGCCCGTCAAGATGACGTGGTAGGCTAAGCCCCGCACAAAAGAAAACGGCGACGCAGAAAACTGCGCCGCCGCTTTGCAATCCCCCGATTGCCCCACGATCTGTGCCGGACCTTGGTCCGGGCACAGGATCAATAGCGATAGGTGTCTGGCTTGAATGGGCCGGACTCTGGAACGCTGATATATTCGGATTGGACCTTGGTCAGTTTCGTCAGTTTGGCACCAACTTTTTCAAGGTGCAACATGGCAACCTTCTCGTCGAGGTGCTTTGGCAACACATAGACTTGGTTCTCATACTTATCGCGGTTGGTGTGCAACTCGATTTGAGCCAAGGTTTGGTTGGTGAAGGAAGCCGACATCACGAAGCTGGGGTGACCCGTGCCATTGCCCAAATTGACCAAGCGGCCTTCGGACAAGACGATGATGCGCTTCCCGTCTGGGAATTCGACTTCGTCCACCTGTGGCTTCACATTGTGCCACTTGTAGTTACGCAGTGCCGCAACTTGGATTTCGCTGTCAAAGTGGCCGATGTTGCACACGATGGCGCGATCTTTCATCGCACGCATGTGGTCGAGTGTCAGAACGTCGAGGTTGCCAGTCGCGGTGACGAAAATGTCTGCACGAGGTGCTGCATCTTCCATGGTGACGACTTCATAGCCTTCCATGGCGGCTTGCAGCGCGCAGATGGGATCGATTTCGGAGATCATCACGCGGCAGCCTGCGTTGCGCAACGAGGCGGCAGAGCCCTTGCCCACGTCGCCAAAGCCAGCAACCATCGCAACTTTACCAGCCATCATGACGTCGGTGCCGCGACGGATACCGTCAACCAGCGATTCCTTACAGCCATAGAGGTTGTCGAATTTCGACTTGGTCACGCTGTCGTTCACATTGATGCCTGGGAATGGCAGGTCGCCACGCTCAGCCATTTGATACAGACGGTGCACGCCGGTGGTGGTTTCTTCCGACACGCCTTTGATGGCGTCGCGGATCGCCGAATAGAAGCCTGGCTTTTCGACCAAATAGCGCTTCATAACAGTGTAGAGCGCTTCTTCTTCTTCGTTTTGTGGGTTGTTCAAGATGCTGGGGTCTTTTTCAGCCTTCGGGCCCAAGACGCACAACAAGGTTGCATCGCCACCATCGTCCAAGATCAGGTTTGGATAGCCGCCATCGGACCATTCAAAGATCTTATGGACATAGTCCCAATATTCCAGAAGCGTTTCGCCCTTAACGGCGAAAACAGGCACGCCAGCAGCAGCAATCGCGGCGGCGGCTTGGTCTTGGGTCGAGTAGATGTTGCACGAGGACCAGCGGACGTCGGCGCCCAAAGCGGTCAAGGTTTCGATCAAGACGCCGGTTTGGATCGTCATGTGCAAGCAGCCAGCGATGCGGGCGCCTTTCAAAACCTTGCCTGGGCCGAATTCGGCGCGTGTTGCCATCAGGCCGGGCATTTCGGTTTCAGCAATTGCCAATTCCTTGCGGCCCCAGTCAGCCAAGCCGATGTCGGCCACGATATAGTCAGTCATGAAGAGTCCTCGAAGAGTCGATGCCTGCGCCAGCGACCTTCGCGCACAGGGCCTAAGAAGGCGGCTTCTAACCGAGGCTTCGACAAAAGGCAAGGAAAGATATAAACATGTCTTTATATGATTGCAGAAGGGCCTGTGTTCTGATGGGCTCAACCAAGCCTAGACTCAGTCCAATCCCTTGTTTTTTGCGTGCTCTTAGATTAGATCGCGCCTCCCATCTGATCGTCCGGCGAAACGGCATGCCGTGGCGGTTATTTTAGCTGACTTGAATTCTTCATGAAAACAAGTCCGTGCATCTAAGCACAGGAGAGCGAAATGCCGAAACTGAAGACTAAGAGTGGCGTCAAAAAGCGCTTCAAGATCACGGCTACCGGCAAAGTTATGCATGGCGTCGTGGGTAAGCGTCACCGTTTGATGTCGCACAAATCCAAATATATCCGTCAAAACCGTGGAACGTCTGTGCTCGCTACTGGCGATGCAATTCGCGTGAAACTTTGGACGCCCTACGGGCTGTAAGGATATAGACAATGGCACGTATTAAAGCAGGGCAACAAACCCGCGCCCGTCGGAAGAACATCCTGGCAGCCGCTAAAGGCTTCCAAGGCCGCCGGAAGAACACCATCCGCACCGCCACCGCCGCCGTATGGCGCTCTGGCCAATATGCCTATCGCGACCGCAAGGCCAAGAAGCGCAACTTCCGCGCTTTGTGGATCCAGCGCATCAACGCAGCAGCCCGTCAGCATGACATGACCTATTCGGTCTTCATCAACGGCTTGCTCAAGGCCGGCATCCAAGTCGACCGCAAAGTGTTGAGCGACATCGCGATCCGCGAACCCGCTGCCTTCGCAGCCGTCGTTGAAAAGGCAAAGGCTGCTTTGGCAGCTTAAGCGTCGCGTAAGCGCGTTTTGATCCATCGGATCAAAGTTGCGCGCTAATCAAAATGCGAGCAACGCGAGCGCGATTGACACAAATCGAAAACGGCCCTGAGGTATCTCGGGGCCGTTTTTGTTTGGGCTTTTTCTACCAAACCCACCACGCCTGCATCGGGGGACATGTGCATGCCGACCATTCAAGCCAATGGCATTGAGCTTTATTATGAAGAACGGGGCGAGGCTTCGGGCGTACCCTTGTTGTTGGTCATGGGGCTGGGGCGGCAATTGATTGCTTGGCCGGAAGACTTCATGGCGCAGCTGGTAGCTGCCGGGCATCGCGTGATCTTGTTTGATAATCGCGACGTGGGCCTATCCACCCATTTTCATGGCGTCCAAGTGGCAAGCCCGGTGCGGGCGATTGCGGGGCTGTTGTTCGGGATTGGCTTTAAGACCGCCTATCACGTCAAGGATATGGCGGCTGATGCGGTGGCGCTATTGGATCATCTGGGGATTGAGGCTGCCCATATTGTCGGCGTTTCCATGGGCGGGATGATTGCGCAGAGCATGGCGATCCATCACCCAAGCCGGTTGCGCAGTTTGATTTCTGTGATGTCAACCAGTGGCGCACGCGGCTTGCCCGGTGCCCCGGCCAAACTCCGCCAACGTCTGACGGCTCGGCGCAGCACGGCACCCAGCCGGGAGGAAGCCATAGAGATCGGTCGGCGGACGCTGGAATTGATCTCTTACCCTGATCCCGCCAGAGCACCCGATGCCTTTGTCAATCACTCGGCTGCTGCCTATGACCGGGCTTATGATCCCAAGGGCACGCTGCGCCAGCTCATTGCTATTTTGGCCGATGGCGCGCGCGCAGGGCAGTTGGCCAAGGTCAAAGCGCCAACTTTGATTATTCACGGCAAGCAGGATGAATTGGTGCCACTGGCGTGCGGGGTCGATACCGCACGTCGTATTCAAGGTGCCAAGCTAGAGGTCATCGACCAGATGGCCCATGACCTCCCCCCGTCAAAAACCAAGCATATGGCTGATCTGATCATCACCCATACGCAAAGCGTTGAACAAGGCCGCGCTGCCGCAGCTTAATTATTGCTGGTGCCGTCGGCCAAGCCGCGCATTTCTAGCAACGCTTTCGGGTCAGGATCGCGACCCCGATATTGGCGGTAAGCCTCCGCCGCATCCCGCGAATTGCCGCCACCATAGACGAAGGTGCGCAGGCGCTTAGCCACGTCCTTATTGAAGATGTCGCCGGTCTCGGTGAAGGCGCGGAAGCCATCGGCGTCAAGCACCTCCGACCACATGTAGGAGTAATAGCCCGCCGAATAGCCGCCCGAGAAGATATGGCCGAAGTGGGTTGGCCGGTGGCGCATCACGATCTCACGCGGCATTCCGATCCGGGCGAGGCTTTCCTTTTCAAAGGCCCCCATATCAAAGCCCTTGGGCAGGTTCGGTTGGCTATGCACATCCATATCGACCAAGGCCGAGGATAAGAACTCAACCGTGGCAAAGCCTTGATCGTGATTGCGGGCGGCCATCACTTTGTCCAACAGCTCTTTCGGCATGGCAGCACCCGTGTCGCTATGGCGGGCAAAGCGCTCCAGCACTTGGCGTTGACCCAGCCAGTGCTCATAAATTTGGGCTGGGAATTCCACAGAGTCGCGCGAGACGGCCGTACCTGCGAGGCTGGGATAGGCGACATTGGACAACAGGCCATGCAGGCCATGGCCAAACTCGTGGAATAAGGTCTCGGCGTCATTATAGGAGAGGAGCGTTGGTTTGCCGGCTGGGGCCTTGGTGTAGTTCAACACATTGACGACCATGGGCTTTAGATTGCCATTCACTCGGTCTTGGCCCTGATAGCTGGACATCCAAGCCCCGCCTTGCTTGCTCTCGCGGGAGAAGAAGTCACCATAGAACAGGCCGATATGGCGGCCATCGGCTTCCATCACGTCCCACACCCGCACATCTGGATGATAGACGGGCACAGTGCCGGTGATTTCTTTGAACTTCAGGCCAAACAATTGATTGGCGACCCAGAATTGCGCGTCCAACATGGAGTCGAGCGAGAAATAGGGCTTCACTTCATCTTCATTCAGATTGTACTTCGCTCGGCGCTTTTGCTCGGCATAGAAGCGCCAATCCCATGGCTCCAGCTTGTCGCCTGTAAAGCCTTGCGACTTGGCCAGCTCCAGATATTCGGCGGCATCGCGCGTCACGGCTGCTTTGGCAGGCTCCCACACCCCATTCAGCAAGGCGCTGACATTAGCCGGGGTCTTGGCCATGGTGTCATCCAAGGTGAAGGCAGCATGATGCGCATAGCCCAAAATGGCGGCGCGTTCTTGCCTCAGGGTGACGATTTCGCTGGCGGTCGCCTTGGTATCTTCGGCATCGTTATTGTCACCCCGCAGCACCCAGCCGCGCCAAGCTTTTTCCCGCATAGCACGACTGGTCGAAAGCTCGAGGAAGGGCTCCACGCTAGAGCGGCTCAAGGTCACCACATATTTGCCGGGCATGCCACGGGCGCGACCGGCTTCGAGGGCGGCATCAAGGAAGAATTGCGGTAGACCGGCACGATCGGCTTCGGTCTCTAGAACCAGCGCGAATTGGTTGGTGTCAGCCAAGACTTTCTGGCTGAAATTGGTGCTGAGGGTCGACAGGCGCTGATTGATTTCTGAAACGCGGGCCTTTTGCTCAGGGTTCAGCTTGGCACCTGAGCGCACAAAGCCTTGATAGACGCGCTCAACCAAGCGGCGCTGTTCGGGGGTACGCAAGCTTGAACGCCTGTCATACACGGCTTGAACGCGTGCAAACAGTTTCGGATTAAGGCGGATTGAGTCCGAATGGGCAGCCATAACGGGTCCCATTTCGCGCTGAATGGCGCGGATCGGCGCACTGGAATTGGCCGATGTCATATTGAAGAAAACGGCCGAGACGTCGTCTAGGAACAGGCCAGCCTTTTCCATCGCGAGAATGGTGTTGTCGAATGTCGGCGCGGTTTTGGCGTTGGCAATGGCCTCAATCTCAGCCTTATGTTGACGCATCCCTTCATAGAAGGCCGGACGGAAATGTTCCGGGCGAATGCGGTCAAAGGCCGGTGCACCATATTTGGTGGTTTTGGCTTCAAAGAAGGGATTGCTGAAGGCTTGCGTTGCTTGGGCGGGCTGGGCTGGGTTAGCCGCAACAGCCAAGGGCATCGCGAAAGCGCCTAAAGCGAAGAGGGCGGTACGGATCATTGGTTTCTCCCCGACGCGGGACTAGGGCCCGCCTGAAATTTTGAGCCGCTTCCTTAGGGGGCAGGGGAGGCCGTGTCAGCGGCGAGCTCGCGCACATTTCTGTGAGGATTGGGCAAAGCGCGACCGTCAATCATCTGCGCCACCCCCCTCCCATTTAGCCGTCCAATCCGCTAGGACCGTTTCATGACTGACATTGACACTCTCTCCCGCGACCTCTTTGCCCAATTAGATGCTGCCCAAGATGAAGCGGCCGTTGAAGTGGTGCGCGTCAACGCCCTTGGCAAAAAGGGTAGCGTCTCGGAATTGCTCAAAGGCATGGGCGGGATGAGCCCGGAAGAGCGTCAAAGCTTTGGCCCCTTGGTCAATGGCTTGAAGCAAAGCCTGAGCGACGCGATTGCCGTCAAGAAAGAGGCGCTGGCCCAAGCCGCCCTCGACGCGCGCCTCTTGGCCGAGCGGATTGATGTGACCCTGCCGGTGCGGCCAGAGCGGCGCGGCAAAATCCATCCGATCATGCAGGTGTTTGAAGAGGTTCAAACCATCTTTGCCGACATGGGCTTTGCCATCGCGGAAGGTCCAGATGTGGAAGACGACTTCCATAACTTCACGGCGCTGAACTTCCCGCCCAAGCATCCAGCTCGCGATATGCATGACACCTTCTTTTTTGAAGAGAAGGAAGATGGATCGCGCATGTTGCTGCGCACCCATACAAGCCCCGTGCAAGTGCGCACCATGTTGAACCAGAAGCCGCCGATCCGCATTGTGGCCCCGGGCCGCACCTATCGCTGCGACTCGGATCAAACCCACACGCCGATGTTCCACCAGATTGAAGGCCTCGTCATCGAAGACGGCGTGCATATGGGCCATTTGAAGGGCGTGCTGATGGACTTCATGCGCGCTTTCTTTGAGATCGACGATGTCGATGTGCGCTTCCGCCCGCACCATTTTCCGTTCACCGAGCCTTCGGCTGAGATGGACGTCCGCTGTGACCGTTCGGGTGGGGCATTGAAGATCGGGACCGGCACTGACTGGCTGGAGATTTTGGGCTGCGGCATGGTGCATCCCAATGTGTTGCGCGCCTGCGGTATTGATCCTGACCAGTATCAGGGCTTTGCCTTTGGCATGGGCATCGACCGTTTGGCTATGCTGAAATATGGCATCCCGGACCTGCGCGACATGTTTGCTGCCGATGTCCGGTGGTTGAAGCATTATGGATTTGAGCCGACGGTTCAGCCGAATCTGGCTACTGGATTGAGCTAAGTTTGGCGGCAGACATGCCGCTGAGATTTTTGACCCGCTTGCGAACCGCAAGTACCCCGTGAAGGACCAAGGATGTTGAAGCCGTTCTCGACCCGTGCGCCCACGACGCCTTCCGATGCGAATGAGGCGGTACGCCCCTTGGTTGCCGTCAAAAAGCTGCCGCACTTTGGCGACCTGCCCTTGCCGACCTATGAAACCAGCCAATCAGCAGGGATGGATTTGCGCGCAGCCTTGCCTGAAGGTGGCCATATCGATCTGTTGCCGGGCCGCCGTGCATTGATCCCAACCGGCCTCTCTATCGCTTTGCCACCGGGCTATGAGGCGCAAGTGCGGCCACGCTCAGGGCTTGCTCTGAAGAACGGCATCACCTGCCTTAACAGCCCCGGCACGATTGATGCCGATTATCGCGGCGAAGTTGGTGTGATCCTGATCAATCATGGCTGGGAAGGTTTCCGCATCCATCGTGGCGACCGCATCGCGCAAATGGTCATTGCCCCCATCACGCAGATCGGCTGGATGGAGTTTGAAGAACTCGACGAGACGGCACGGGGAACAGGCGGCTTTGGCTCCACAGGCAAAGATTGAAGCGCTTCTAAAGCCCGCCGCTGCAGAGGCAACCAGCACGAAGATCGCCGACTTACAGGCCCAAGGCCTTGTGACTTTTGAAGACGCCGCAAGACTAGACGCGGTTGCTGAACGCTATGCGGTGGCCGTAACCCCAACCATGTTGGGCTTGATCGACAAGGCCGATCCCCGTGATCCGATCCGTGCGCAATTTGTGCCCTCTGCGCTGGAGTTGCAGCAAAGCCCAGAGGAAAGCGCCGACCCGATCGATGATGCGGCCTTTTCGCCTTTGCCAGGCCTTGTCCACCGCTATGAAGACCGAGTTTTGCTGAAAGTCTTGTCGGTCTGCCCGGTCTATTGCCGCTTCTGCTTCCGCCGTGAAATGGTCGGCCCCGGTGGCGAAGCCTTGGTGGGGGATAATCTCGATCAGGCTTTGGATTACATCCGCGCGCGGCCCCAGATTTTTGAGGTCATTCTGACCGGTGGGGACCCGTTCATGCTGTCGCCGCGCCGCGCACGCGACCTGACACAAGCCTTAGCCGCCATTGACCATGTTAAAGTCGTGCGATGGCATACACGCGTGCCAGTGGTAGCACCTGAGCGGGTGAGCGAGGAATTCGTCCACGCTTTGCGGGCAGATGGCGTTGCGACTTGGGTGGCTATTCATGCCAATCATCCGCGTGAATTCACGCCAGCCGCTCAAGACGCCATTCGTTGTATGCGAGAAGCAGGGATTAGTCTGGTCAGCCAGTCGGTCTTATTGCGCGGCGTCAATGACCGTTTGGACATCTTACAAGACCTGATGCGCGGCTTCGTCGCTTTAGGGGTAAAGCCCTATTATCTGCATCATCCAGACTTGGCACCCGGCACCGGCCATTTCCGACTGCCGATAGCCGAAGGCCAAGAACTCATGCGGGGTCTGCGCCGCACCCTGACAGGCGTTGCCCAACCGACCTATGTTCTGGATGTTCCCGGCGGGGCCTTTAAGGCACCTTTGGACCCAGTTTATCTGCAGGAAACCGAGGGTGGCTTGCAGCTCTTGGATGGCACGGGCCACTGGCACGATTACAAGGGCTAAAGACCTGGAACGCTCAGCCTTTGCCGGTCAGGCTGGCGATCTTGGCTTCGGCTTCGGCAAGGCGAACCCGGCTTTCTTCGGCGATACTGATATGTTTTGATCGGTCGCGAAGCGCTGCCCGGTAGGTCTCGCGAATGCCTAATTGCGTGGCGATACGGGCGCAAACCATCTGAAAATCAACCGGCTTGGTCACATAATCGTTCGCGCCGGCTTGCAGGCATTCCACCATCATGGCTTGATCAGTGCGGGCGGATACCATGATGATCGGCAAAGCTGCGGCAGAGCGTTTGCTGCGGATCTTCTTGACGACATCAAGGCCATTCAGGCCCGGCATCATGACGTCTAACAGGATGACGTCGATGGGCGAGACACTTAGAATGTCTAGCGCCTCTGTGCCGTCGCTTGCTTCATAGACTGTGGCCTGTCGGTTGCGCAGGCGCCGCGCCAGCACATCGATATTGTCCTGCATGTCGTCGACAATCAGGATGTTGGTATTGGCGAATTGGTCTTGAATATCTTCGGTCATGGCGCAGGTTTCCCTTGGAATTGGCGGGCCATTTCTTCCATCAAATGCGGCCAATCTACGGGCTTGGTGGCAAAGGCATCGCAACCCGCTTCAAAACAGGCCTCGCGGGACTCATTCATCGCGTGGGCGGTTAGTGCGATCACTTTAATTGTCGCGCCCAGCTTTTCGCGGATCTGTCGGGTGGCATCCAAGCCCGACATAATCGGCATGGATACATCCATCAGCACAAGGTCCGGCTTCCATGCCAAGGCTTGATTTAGCGCATCCTGGCCATCGCTAGCCCCGCGCACTTCAAATCCAGCTCGCGAAAGACGACGCATCAGCATTTCGCGATTGTCGTCATGATCTTCAGCCAGCAAAATTCTTTGCATGACAGTCCCCCGTTACCTATCGTTTAGTCGTGACATGATTTGAACATCACTGACTAGATGAAAGTGTATCCCATGGGTCATGAATTGGCTCTCCATAGCCGATAGCGCGGCAGTTCGATGGTCTCCACATCGAGGGCTTCGCTTTTGGGGCGGATCAAACGCGCAATGGCTGCGCCCAAAACCGACCCTAAAATGGGCTTCATGAAATGCTCTTGTGCACCCAGCGCGATCGACTTGCGTTGGTCGTCATCGGCGGCAATCACAACAATCGGTGTGTCATTCAACGCCGCATTGGCACGCAGGGCCGCCAGACAGGCATAACCGTCCATATCCGGTAGCTCGAGGTTCAAGATAATCAGATCAACCGGGCGATTGGCCAGATAGGCGAGGGCCGAACTGCCAGTAGCCGCCATCGCACCATTCAAGCCCAGGTTTTGGGCAGCCCGCAGCGCCAATGTATTGCTGACCTCATCATCATCGATCACGAGGATCAAGGGCGCAGCCTCGTCTGCCATGATCTGGAGGTCGACATCCTTGGCTTGCAGGCCTTTTGCTGGCAGCGAGAGCGTAAAGGTTGATCCAAGACCCGCGTCGCTTTCCACACAGACAGTCCCGCCCAGCAATTGCATCATCTCGCGGGTGAGGGCCAAGCCAAGCCCGGTTCCACCATAAACCCGGGTGACAGAGCCATCGCCTTGTTGAAAAGGTTCAAACAAACGGGCTTGGGCTTCCGCGTTCATGCCAATCCCGGTGTCTGCCACTTTGATCTCGTAATGCGCGCGGCCTGTAGCCGTGCTCACTTTCTCAAAGGACACTGCAACCTGTCCGTCTTGGGTGAATTTGATCGCATTAGAGATCAGGTTCATCAAACATTGGCGCAAGCGGAACCCATCTGTGAGCACCACGATTGGGTCATCGGGGGTTGCTAAGATCAATCGATTGCCGCGATTTTTTGCCAAGGGGCCTAAGCTTTGCAGAACTTCGTCGGCAAGCTCGTTCAAGTTCACGGGCTCGTGCGTGATTTCCATTTTCCCCGCCTCGATCTTGGCAAGATCGAGGATTTCATTGATCAGTTTCAAGAGATGGTGGGCTGAATCTTGAACCTTGCGGGCATCCCGCGCTGCGTCTTGTCGGCCATCTTGCTCGGCATCCTCGATCAGCATTTCGGTGTAGCCCAAAATGGCGTGCAGCGGCGTGCGCAACTCGTGGCTGACGTTAGCCATCAATTGCGATTTAGCTTGACTGGCGATCTCGGCGTTCTGGCGCGCTTCGCTCAATTGTTGCACGGCGGTCGCCAGCAAGTGGTCTCGCTGATCGATATCGCTCAAGACCCGCTCAAAGCCTGCCAGCAATTGCCCAGCACTTTGATTATTGGGGTCTTGTTCGCCTGACATGTCGAGCGGCTCTTTCAAGCTTTCAAGCTTGGCATGCCAAGATGGCTGGCTAGGCCGAAGGCTTACTACTTCTGGACTACAAATCTCTTCCAGAAGCTTGCGTTTCTCGTCCAAAGCTTCTTGCGCGCGCGCAATCATTACAGTCAGACGCTCTTGCTTGGCCTTCTCATCGGCGCGCACCAAAAAGACTTCGGTGACGTCTTGGGCATAGCCAATCGCGCCGCCAATCTTGCCATCCGGCGTATACCAAGGGTGCACTTCCCAATCGAGATAGACTTCCGCGCCATCTGCCCGAATCCGGTGATCGGCCATCTTTTGGCTGCTGACGCCTGTCAGTGCGAGCGTGATGGCATCATGCCAATCTTGTTTGGCAGACGGCATCGCTTCGGCCATGGTTTTGCCCAGCAAGTCCTGCTCGCTCAGTTGGATGGCGCCAAGCCAAGCCTCATTGACGGCCATAAAGCGGGCCTTGGTATCAAACAGCGCGGCCCGCATACTGGTATGCTTGAAGATCAATTTTGAGATCATCGCATCCCGCGCAGCGGCGCGGCCTTGCAACAAGGCTTCTTTGCGGGCGCGCTCGAGCTTTTGTTCAATCACATCGCGGGTCCGCCAAGCCATGACGACATAGCCCAGCCCGCAAACGGCCGCGAGGGACGCGACGTAATGACTGAATTCCGAGTGCGCAGCAGGGTCCATAAATGGATGCCATAAACTCAAGACCGGAAGTACCAGGAACGGTGCCAAGGTCATGCTGCCAGAGATGCGCGACACCGATAGAATGCCTGTCGCTCGGGTCGCGGCGGCTGCCAACATAGCTGTAGCGGCAATTGCCAACGCCAAATCACCCGTCGCAATCATCGCAATCGGAGCGACCATAAAGCCGCATACAGTCAGACCGCACATCGCCCCTAATTGGATTGCGGCAGTTTTGGTACGCAAATGTTCGCGCCCACTTCGCACCAACCATCCTGCAAACCAAGTATCAACGCCAAACAGCGCCAAAAACCCGACCGCCCAAAGCAACGGCCAAGAGTGATTGGACGCTAGGGCAAAGGCACACCCCGCAATCGCAATCATCAGGACGATGACTGGTGCTTCTTGCCGGACGTTAGAGAAGTGCTTCTGCAGCGCATAAGGACGTATCAAGGCGGTACACTCGTAATAATTCCTCGCCTCTTCTAATTCATTTGGATTAACATCGGGTCTCTGAAACCGGTCGGATTTATTCCGGGTTGGCGGGAATAGTTAAACTTCACCAAGTGAAGAAAGTCGCTAAACTTTGGAACGGAAGTGCGCGTTGGCGCATTTAACTGAGACGCGCTTCAGACCTAGAACTGAAGGCCTGCGCGTGGAAAAGCCATCCCCTGCCGCAAAATCGGCGAACATCCTCAAACACGATTGGCACCATCATGACCCACGATAGCGACCTTAAGACCCGCGTCACTGACGAAATTCAATGGGAACCCAGTATCACTGCGGCCCACATCGGCGTTAGTGCCGAAGATGGCGTAGTGACCCTTACCGGACACGTCGAAAACTATGCTGCCAAATACGCTGCTGAAAAGGCTGCTCTGCGTGTTTGGGGGGTGAAGGGCGTCGCACAAGAGATCGAGGTTCGTCTGCCTATCCATCTGAAACGCGCTGACGACGAGATTGCCACAACAGCCTTGCATCGCCTGAGCTGGGACAGCTCGCTTGCCGAAAACAGCATCAAGGTCGAGGTCGAAAAGGGTTGGCTGACGCTGAGCGGTAGCGTTGACTGGCATTATCAATCAGAATTCGCCGAACAAGATGTCCGCCGGATGCTCGGGGTAAAGGGTGTCACAAATAACATCACTCTGAAGCCGCGCATCAATGTTGCCAATGTCGCTGCCGATATTGAATATGCCTTGCATCGTTCGCGGTTCGCACCAAAAACAATCACTGTTCGGGCCGATGAGAGCAAAGTCGTTCTGACCGGAACGGTCCATTCTTGGGCTGATAAGCTCACTGCGGGTGCTACCGCTTGGGCAGCACCTGGTGCCATGAATGTCCAAAACAACTTGATGGTTGCATAGTCACAGCCAGTCAAAGGCGAGCACGATCATGGCGGTTCCATGGTCGTGCTCGACCTACTCTCTTGGCTCAGCCAAGCTCTACCAAGAGCGCGTCATGATCTGAAAAGCTCTGTTTGATAACGCTAAGCTTGATTTCGGCGGCTAAAGAAGGGCTGTACAGACATAGATCCAGCATATGTTGCCAGCGGTGGAAACGAAAGGTTGGCACGGCGGGCGCGTTCAACAGCTGTAAGACGTTTCCCGCTACCAGCGGCTCAAGCTCTCCTAAGCCCGTAAAGATATTAAAGTCGCCGAGAAGGATGACCTGTCCGGTGGTGCTTTCAACAAGCTTTCGCATCTCCAGAAATTGCTTGGTCCGCACTTTCTTCGACAAAGAGAAATGCGCGAAAAAGAGGGTAAGCTCTGGGGCTAACTGGATTTTGTAAATGAGCCGCTTGCTACCACTCTCAAAATAAAGGTGGGAAAATTCGAGCGGTACCTTTGAAAGGAACCCATTACTTTTTCCATGATGGAAAGGCATTTTCGATAGCCGGCTTCTAGGGCCATATTTGTCGGCAATATCAAAGACGGGATAGTTGGTTGAGCGGAGTGCCTCTATTTGATTGAAGGCATTGGAATGGGCCGACCCTCTGTCGATCTCGATTAGGCAACAGAGGTCAGGGTCATTTTGCTCGATAATCGCCCCGAATTGCAGCAATACTTGGTGCTGCATGGCCTTGGTTTGGAAGGCGTGACGCAAGGCTTTCCGGGCGTGATGGCCCAAAGTACCGTCAATGCCCGTAGCATAGCCGAGGTTTGAGAATAGGATTTTCATCGCTTAAACATAGCGGCAAACAAGGGCACCAATTTGGCCAATCCAGCTGTCCCACGTGTTTGGACTCGACGCTGGTGCAGGGGTCGGGGCGCAATTGCCCAGATCGATTTCCGATTGCGCCACAAATTCTAGAACATAGGCTTGGTTACCCAAAACGACATTGACCTCGCGATTATAGACGAGGCTTAGAAAGTCAAAGTTGCAACTGCCCACTGTGGCCCAGACGGAGTCGATAATGGCATATTTGGCGTGAAGGACCTCTGGCTGGTAAAACACGACGTCAAACCCAAGAGACCGCCACTGCTTGATCAGGGCCCGCGTCACCCCATCGGCAAGCGGTACATCGGTTCGGCTAGCCAGCATCAAGGTGACCAAGACTCCGCGCCGATGGGCCGCTAGAAGGGCGCGACGGAGTGCTTGGGGCGGGAAGAAATAGGGTGTCGCGATCAGGATGGATTGTTGGGCTGCCGCGATTTTTGACAACAACAGCTCGCGGATTGTGTTGGTCTTAAACTCGGGAATCTGCGCGACAAAGTGGTCAGGCTCCGCTTCGCTGGCACCGGTGCACGCGTTTGGCGGATAGCCGAGGTTGAAGGCTTCACGACACCAAACGCGGTCAAAATCCGCTAAAGCATGTTGGGCAACCTTGCCTTGCAGCATCACCAATGTATCGCGCCATCCGGCCATATGTTGGGCAAGACCCATGCTGCCGATGAAACAGGTGGTGCCATCAATATGAAGCGCCTTTGCATGATCGCGCGGTAAGCCCAAAGGCGGCACCATCCTTTGGACCAAGTTCATCGGCCGGAAGAAGACGAGTTTAACGCCAGCTGCCTTGAGGTCTGCCACGATCGCATTCTGTCGCATGCGGCGGCTTCCAAAGGCATCCAGCAACAACCGTACGCGCACGCCCGCGCGCGATTTCGCCATCAGAATATCCAATAGGCGGCTGCCAACTGAGTCGTCGCGAAAGATGTATTCCTCCAGCGAGATGGAATTCTTTGCCTGCTCGCAAGCTTCGTAAATGGCCGTCCACGCATCCGTGCTGGAATAGTAAAGGCGCATGGAGGCCGTTATGCCATTGGGCTCAGGCTCGCGCGGCCCCTCATGGGAATTCGATCACAACGCGCGACGGCACATCGCCTGCTTCCAAGCGCGCCAGCACGTCATTGATGGCGGATAAGGGCTGCAGCTCAATATCCGCTTTGACCTTGCCATCTGCGGCGAAAGCTAGGCATTCGGCCAAGTCCTGCCGTGTGCCCACAAAAGACCCGACGATTGAGATACAATTGGAGACGACGTCAAACAAAGGGGTTGGAAACTCCCCCGGCGGCAGTCCGACCAGCACACAAGTTCCCCGCTTTCGCGTCATGCCGATCCCTTGATTGAAGGCGGGCAGAGAGGGGGCTGTGATCAAGACGCCATGCGCACCGCCACCCGTTGCCGCTTTCACGGTCTTCACTGGATCAACCTCCTTGGCATTCACAATGACGTCTGCCCCTAGCCGCTTGGCGTGGGCCAGCTTCGCGTCGTCAATGTCCACGGCGCACACCTTAAGCCCCATAGCTTTGGCATATTGAATGCCCAGATGACCCAGCCCGCCACAGCCGGAGATCACGACCCATTGGCCCGGTCGGGCCTTGGTTTCCTTGATGCCCTTATAGGTCGTCACGCCCGCGCAAATCAGCGGCGCGGCCTCTGTTGGATGTAAGCCAGCAGGGATGTGCGCAACATAATCTGGGTTAGCAATGATATGGCTCGCGAACCCGCCATTGTGCGTATAGCCGCTAAACTGGGCCTCTGGGCACACGGTCTCCCAAGCCGATAAACAATACTCGCAATGGCCGCACGCGGAATAGAGCCACGGCACGCCCACGCGCTCGCCCATTTTCACACTGGTGACGCCTTCGCCCATCCCAATCACAATCCCAATCGCTTCATGACCTGGAATGAAGGGAAGGGCGGGCTTGACGGGCCAGTCGCCTTTGGCGGCATGAACATCGGTATGACAAACCCCGCAGGCTTCCGTCTTGATCAGGATTTGGTTCGGCCCGGGCGTTGGCACATCAAAGTCTTTAAAACTAAGCTTTTGGCCAAAAGCCGTAACGACGGCAGCCTGCATTCGGACTGGGGCGTGCGCACCCGCGATGGTCGACATGAAATTGATCCTGATCTGCTAAGCTGTTGAGGTGGGCGAGCGAACTTGCCCAAGACCTTTGGCTTGCGATGATCAGGCGCGCTTTGATCCCCGTCATGTGATTGTGTGTGGTTATGCGGGCTGCGCCTTGGGCTTGAGCAAAACTTGGACCCAGATGTGTGGGTGCTGGGCCAATGGACTCGAAACGGTTCAAAGCGTCGCTTCGCTTGCCTTGAAGCCGCCCGACGATTGTTATTGCGCAAGCTGGGGTGTCGAGGGGTGAAATCGACCGCGTCGACGCGCGAAGCGCGCCTCTTGCCCCGCCATCTTGCGCGCCCAAACTCGAACGAAGCCTATAAGTAGGCATAGCCTGCGGCAAAGGCTGTCTTAGTGAGAAACTATAACCAAAACCGCAGTGCGTAAGGCGGTTCAGTCCTGACGGACCGCAAATCGAAAGGATCGCGCAACACGAGTTGCGCATCTCTGCGCGGGGAAAAGCGCAACTCGTGTTGCGCGCTCCCTTAAGGCCGATCCTGTCTCATCTAGCGCACTCAAACTCGAACACGGCCTTTGCGAAGGCACAGCCTGTGGCAAAGGCGTTCCTAGTTGAAACAATCAAAACGAAGACCGCTGTCGTTGCGGCGGTGCAGTCCCATTGGACTGCACCCTACCTGACTGCGAACGTCCGCTTCCAAGCAATCGCCAACCCGCCCCAAGTGGCAAGCCTTGGCGCATAGCAGACCTCACACCCTTCCAACCCTCCAACAAATCCCTATGTTAGGACCATGAGCCAAGACCTTTATTCTTCGCGCGTTCTGGAACTTGCGGCGGACATTCCCCTTGTCGGTTTGCTGGAAAGTCCCGATGGGCGGTCGCATCGCGTCTCTCGGCTGTGTGGGTCTGAGATTGAAGTCGATGTTTGTCTGCAGGATGGTCAGGTCACTGCGGCTGGGATTGAGCCGAAAGCCTGTGCTTTGGGGCAGGCCAGTGCCAGCATTTTGATGCGCAATATCGTGGGTGCCAGCGCCGCAGAAATCCGTGCGGCGCGCGACGCCTTTAAGGCCATGTTGAAGGAGCCGGGGCCAGCGCCCACCGGACGTTTCTGGGAGTTACGTTACTTAGAGGCTGTCAGGGATTATGTGCCACGCCACACCTCGGCACTTTTGGCTTTCGATGCCGCTGTTGAGGCGGTTGAGCGGGCCCTTGCCAAGCAATCTGCCGCCGGGGAAATCTGACGTCAAGGGTGGTGACAAGACACCCCATATCAGGGTAGAGAAGGTTCGTGATGATTATCTATCAGGTTACCCATTTGACTACTGACTAAAGCCGGCGAGGCGCGGCAGGGCGCTTCGCTGCGGCGAGATTTCTCCCTGCCTGACTGTTCGACAAAGACTTCTCTCCCTCCCCTGAGATTTGGCACTGGATATAGCGGGTTCGGCTTCCAGGCGGATTGACGACGCAGCTGACAACGATCATGGCAAGACCGACGACCCTTTCTGTACCGGCACGGGTGCTTCTGGCCGCGCAACGCGTTTACAAGGTCACCTTGTCGCCGCTGATCGGTCAACAATGTCGCTATTTGCCCAGCTGCTCAGCCTATGCCGCAGATTGTGTTCGCCAGTTTGGGGCGTGGCGTGGGTCTTGGATGGGGCTTGCGCGTCTGTGTCGATGTCGGCCCGGCGGTGGCTCTGGGTATGACCCAGCGCCCGCAACCTGTGAGCCGGTCTCAGCCTTCACGCCTTGGCGTTATGGCGATTGGAAGCTGGGCGCGCGCCTGGTCGATCCAAACGGGGCAGGCGGCACGCCGAACAGTCAAAGCACACCCAATCAAGCTTCTCTCTGAAATTACACTCTGGCAGTAAACAAGATGATCCACTTAGAATTCCCCGATGGTGCCGTTCGCCCCTATGAGCCGAAGATCACCCCTTTGGCCATTGCCGAAGGCATTTCCAAATCCCTCGCCAAGAAAGTCGTTGCCGCAAAGGTCGATGGCCAATGGTGGGACTTAAGCCGCCCGCTTGATCACGGTGGCAAGTTTGAACTGGTCACGCGCGACAGTGCCGATGGCCTCGAAGTGCTGCGCCACGATACGGCCCACGTGTTAGCTCAAGCGGTGCAAGAGCTTTTCCCCGGCACGCAGGTGACGATTGGCCCAACGGTTGAAGACGGCTTCTATTACGACTTCTACCGCGAAGAGAAATTCTCCACAGATGACTTTGAAGCCATCGAAAAGCGCATGCGCGAGATTGTCGATGCAGACCTTCCCATCGTCCGCGAAGAAATGGACCGCGATGCGGCTATCGCGCATTTCAACGAGATTGGTGAGACGTTCAAAGCCAATATTATCGACGACATCATCCCGCCGGGTGAAGTCATCACCGTCTATCGCCAAGGCGATAGCTGGAAGGACTTGTGCCGTGGCCCGCATTTGCCCTCGACGGGTCGTCTGGGCAAAGCGTTTAAGCTGATGAAGCTGGCAGGCGCTTATTGGCGCGGCGACCCCAAGAACCCGCAGTTGCAGCGCATTTATGGCACCGCTTGGGCCGACGATAAGCAATTGGCCGATCATTTGATGCGCTTGGAAGAGGCTGAAAAGCGCGACCACCGCAAGATTGGCAAGGCACTCGACCTGTTCCACTTCCAAGAAGAGGCGCAAGGCTCGGTCTTCTGGCACCCAAAGGGCTATATGATCTGGCGCACGCTGGAAGCCTTTATCCGTCGCCAGCTCGACGCCGATGGCTATGTTGAAGTGAAGACGCCGCAATTGCTCGCCTCTAAATTCTGGGAGCAATCGGGCCATTGGGAGAAGTTCCGCGAAAACATGTTTGTGGTGCCCGATGAAGCGCCCTCGGTTGAGGAAGGCGCGCCCATCTTCTCGGGCGAGGCAGATTTGTTGGCGCTTAAGCCAATGAATTGTCCGGCCCATATCCAGATCTTCAAGTCCGACCAGCGCAGCTATCGCGACCTACCAATTCGTATGGCGGAGTTTGGCTGTTGCCACCGCAATGAGGCGAATGGTGCCTTGCATGGCTTGATGCGGGTGCGTCAGATGACGCAGGACGATGCGCACATCTTCTGCCGCGAAGATCAGATCGGGGAAGAGACCAAGCGCTTTTTGAACCTGTTCAACCGCGCTTACACGGCATGCGGCCTGACCAATATCCATTATCGCTTGGCGACACGGCCGGAAAAGCGGGCTGGTACCGACGAGACGTGGGATAAGGCGGAAAAGGCCTTAGCCGATGCCTTGACCAGCGTGGGCGTGGATTTCGTCATCGCGGAAGGGGATGGGGCCTTTTATGGTCCGAAGCTGGAATTCCATCTGACCGACGCCATCGGCCGGACGTGGCAGTGCGGCACGTTCCAATTGGACTATGTGCTGCCCGAACGTCTGGATGCGGTCTATACCGGCGAAGACGGCCTGAAGCATCGTCCAGTGATGTTGCATCGCGCGGTATTTGGCACGTTTGAGCGCTTCATCGGCATCATGATTGAAAACTATTCCGGTGCTTTGCCAACCTGGCTAGCCCCGGTTCAGGCGGTGGTTGCGACCATCACGTCAGAAGCCGATGACTATGGGCACGAAGTAGCCGCGCGCTTTAAGCGGGCCGGCATTCGTGTTGAGACCGACCTGCGTAATGAGAAGATCAATTACAAAGTGCGGGAGCATTCGCTCGCCAAAGTGCCCGTCATGGCAGTCGTGGGCCGACGGGAAGCCGAAGAAGGCAAAGTCGCCCTGCGTCGCTTTGGTAGCCAAGCGCAAGAGATCATGACGCTCGATGAGGCGGTCGCGATCCTGACTGCAGAGTCGTTAGCCCCTGACTTGAAAGAGGCGCTTGCTTGAGTGCTGCCCCACTAGGCCCCAATCAAACCAGACCGATGGACCCCCGCGCGAAAATCGCGGGGGCTTTCGGCATTGCTTTTGGCTTTTTCGCCGGCACAGGTGTTTCGGGCCTGGCGATGAGCTTGGGGATCGCTGGCCTGTGGGGGTTGATTTACGGCTTGAGATCAGCCGGCAAGCCCCTCGATAAGGCGTTCGTCGCCGCATTGAAGCGGCATGGCGAGACGTGGCTAAGTCTGGGCCTGTTCAGTTTGTGGGTGCTGTCGACCTCACTTTGGTCACCAGCTGGAGATTTGGCTGCTGAGACCGTACGGCGGTTGGCGGCCGTTTGCGTCCTGGCGCCCATAGGCATCTGGGCGGTCTATGCGTGTCGCGGGGAAGATAGGCTGTTGGCGCAGCGCGCGATTGTCGCGGGTGTGTTTGTATCCTTGGGCATTCTCGCAAGCGAAGCCATCTCAAAATATGCGATGAACTCATTTGCCTCTCCCGAAAAAGAGCCGTTGGAGATTGCCGGAGATATGGGCCGGGCTGCTTCGGCGACCCTCACCTTATTCTGGGTCGCTTATGCCTGCCTTCATCAACAAATGTCCCACCCCCGCGTCCGCTTGGCCTTGGTTGGATTATCGATATTTGTTGCCTTTCAATTCGGTACAGATATCAATGCTGTTGGCTTTGCGCTGGGCACGATTGCAGCCCTCTTCGCCTTAAGCTTTCCGCGGCTTGCCATCGCCTTGGTCAGCGGCGGAGCGGCCATCCTGATCGCCGCTGCCCCTGTCATTTATCCCACGATCGCCCGTGTCGCCTTTGAATATTTGCCGGGCGACGAGATGCCATTGTCCTATGGCCGGCGGGCGCAAATGTGGGAGACAGCGGCCCAATATATTGCTCAAAAGCCCTTGACGGGTTGGGGATTGGGCGCTGGCAGCACCTTTGATACGCCAATCATGTATGGTGGCTTTGAGTGGCCAATCATCCAATTGCACCCCCATTCTGCACCCTTGCATATTTGGCTGGAAACGGGTGGCATCGGCGCCCTGCTTGCTGCTACGACCATCATTCTAGCGGGCGGTGTCGCCATTCGCGTGTTTGGCCGTTACCGCGTTGCGACTGCCGCTTTGGTCGGGGGATTGACCTTCCTCGCCCTCAATTGGGGCTTCAGCCATTCGGCGTGGCGAGAATGGGTTTGGACCAGTTTCGCCGCATTGATCGCTTTCTCCTTCACCTTGAGAAATCCACGTCGCTGGGCCACTGCATTGCGAGCACATCGTGGGGACTGAGGCCCGTATCAGCGCCATTGTTGTAACCTATCATAGCGGGGAAATTCTTCGCGCTTGCTTGAAAGGCCTTTTGGCCGCTCCGGCCTGCGCGGAGATCGTGCTCGTCAATAATGGCAATCCCGACGCGGTTTTAGAGGAACTGGCAAATTGGGCGGGGCGCGAGCCTCGTTTGAAGCTCATCACAGGGCATGGCAACATCGGCTTTAGTCGGGCTTGCAATCTTGGCGCGCGTGCGGCCACGTGCCCTGTCCTTGTTTTCGTCAATCCCGATTGTGTGGTCGAAACAGGGACGCTGGCCAAGTTGGCAGCTCTGGCAGATACGGATGTGGCAAGCCTTATTGGTGGCCATATTTGTGACGAGCAAGGTCTTGAACAACGCGGAGCCCGCCGCGGCACGCTATCGCTCTGGTCGGCCTGCGTCAGTTTCGCTGGGCTTGGGCGGCCGGGCCCAGAGGCAGGGATCTGGCGTGACTTTAACCGCAACCGCGAGCCTATGCCTGTCGCCCCGATAGAAGTCCCGGTTGTTTCCGGCGCATTAATGGCAACTCGGTCCGATTCGTTTTGGCGGATTGGTGGGTTTGACGAGGCTTACTTCCTCCATGTTGAGGACATTGATCTCTGCCATCGCTATGGTCTTGGTGGTGGCAAAGTTATGTTCGATCCAGCCGCGCGAGCGACACATATTGGCGGCACGAGTCAGGCAGCCTCTTGGCGTGTCGAAACCGCTAAGCTGCAGAGCTTTTTGTATTATTTTTGGAAATATGCACGTCCACCGTTTGGACATCTTTGCGTCCTCTTGGTCGCCCCTTTGCTGGCACTTGCGATTCTCAAACGGATTATCCGCGCAAAATAATGAGTTAACGCAGCGCGCTACTTGATCTCCCCTTGATATTCCAAAAAATTGGACGCATTATTGTGTCAATAAAATTAGTCACATTCTTTTCTGTGGGGGATCGAGTGCGCACACGGAGATAAGGGGTACCTGATGCTAGACGACCATTCAGAACCAGTGCGCCCAATACGTGCATTATTACGCGGTTTAGAAGCGCTGCGCGCGCTAAACGGCCAAGACGGTATGACCGTCACAGAAGTGGCAGAGCGTGCCCGTGTTCCGCGAACGACCGCGTATCGAATCCTAGAAACCCTATGTCAGGGTGGTTTTGTGATTCGCGATGAAATGGATGATCGCTATCGCCCGACCTTGGCGGTGACCAATCTCGCCGAGGGTGCGCAGAACGAAGCTTGGATCCGGGAAGGGGCTTGGCCCTTGATTGCCACGCTGGGCAAGCAAATCCTTTGGCCCGTTGGAATTTGGACTTTGACCGGTTCGGATCTCACGCTGCGTGCGGCAACCGATCGGACCAGCCCGCTTGCCCTCAATCGCCTCACCAGTGGTGCCCATGCCGATCTTTTCGAATCCGGTGCTGGGCAAGTCGTGCAGGCGTTTGAAACCTCGCAGAAGCGCAATCTGCTCGAGGAAATCGGTCTTCACCGTCATGGACAAACGTCGCTGAAGGGGCAATTGGAAACCATCCGAACCCGCGGCTTTGCCTTTGATGCGAAGCCAGTCGGTGGCGAGATCAATATTGCAGTTCCCGTTCTGCGGCCTTCCGCTGGTGAGGGTCCAGAGGTGCTCGCGGCGGTGACGGTGCGCTTTATTCGCTCTGCGTTGAGCGATGATCGCGCGATTGGTGAGCTTTTGCCGAAGTTGCAGCATTTAGCGGCCGATATTCGCCAAGCCTATTTGGAATTCGCCCCACCCGCGGCGCAAGGACCTCGGTCTAGCGCTGGGGGCCGCTCGCCTGAATACGTATAGGCGAAGCCACAACCTCGCCAATCTTCAGGGTCACGTCATCGCCCTTTGAATAGTTGAGGCCAGCGAGTGGCGCACCGCGCCAAGCGACGCTTAAGCCCTTTTGGGCCAAGCCTTCGATCAGCGGGGCCTCAAATTGTGGGTCCGCATTGACTACAAGGCCAACCCCGGGCTTTGCCGCGGCGACAGCGGCTGTCACGCTGGATAATGCGGAATCGCTTCGGGTCAGGAAGATGAGGCTGGGCTCTTGATAGCCTGCCCCAATCAAGGGGCCGGGCTGTCCAGGGGACAGGCGGGGGTGCAAACCCTCTTTGATCAAAGCGGCAGAAATTCGCTGACTCAAATCCAATTGCGGGATCGACGGCACAAACAGGCCTTTGATCGCAAGGCTGGCAACCATGGCGGTACCGATCAAGGCCCCCGCCGCCCAACGGGTTTGGCGGATCACCAACACCAGCGCGACAATCCCTGCTAGTCCGATGGCCGCACTTGCTTGCAGGGCATGGGTCTGCGCGCCCTCTGCAACGTCCTGTGCGAGCACAAGCGGTAGCGCCGTCATGATTAAGGTGCCAAAGGCCAAAACTGCGACACTCGTCCAACGCAGCCACGCTTTCTGCCAACCCGCACTGAAAAGCCCAACCGCCCCTAACAGCAAAACTGCGCCATGAACTGGCAGGGTATAATGGGCAAGCTTGGCTGGAGCTGCTTCAAACATCAGCCAACCAGGAACCAACCAAGCTAAGAGAAAGTGCACGCGAGTATCTTTGCGCTCTCGCCAGGCAGTCCAAAGAGCAAGCGGGATCAGGATGCTGCCGGGCCAGAAGATGACTGGCGACAAGAGTAGATGGGCACCCGGTGGGACGCTCTTATTCTCTGATTGTCCGGCAAGCTTGGGTGCAAGGTCCTGGCCTACAGCATCGAAGAAAAACTGGCCATTGGTTGCCTGCCAGATTGCGATATACCACGGCAGGACGATCGCCGCCGCCAGAAGCATCGACGGCCAATGCGCGGCGCGCTTTACCCAGCCAAAGTCGCGCTCCCACACCAGCAGCATCAGTCCAGAAAGGATTACCAAGAGCGGTCCAATTGGGCCTTTGATCAAAGCCGCCATGCCAAGGCCAACCCACAGTGCCCAAGGTGCCCAATCTGTCGATCTGCCCGCCGAAGGTGACCGTAATTTCGCCAGCCCCAGATAAGCCAAGGCCGTAAAGCCAGCGAGCGCTGCATCTGTCTTGGCGATTCCCGCCTCGGTGGATAGCAAAAGCCCACAAGCAATGGCGATGCCTGCCACGAGGCCAACGCGACGGCTATAGAGAAGGGTCCCGATTTGAAAAACGCACAGCGCAGCTAAACCAGCGCCCAGTAAGGATGGGATACGAAAGGTCTGTATCGTTCGGGTTTCGGGTCCATGGAGTGGGCCTGCGGTCGCAGCCTGCAGCCAGTGAATGCCTATGGGCTTTTTATTCCGAGGCTCATCTTGAAAGCTGATGCGGATGAAATCACCGGTTTCAAACATCTGGGTGGTCGCTTGCACAAAGCGGCTCTCATCGCGGTCCAACGGCTGTAGCGCCAAAAAGCCCGGTAAAGCGCAAGCGAGCAAGACCACAAGGATCAGCGCGTGCGGTCGCCAGCCTTGGCAGAAGAAGTCGAGGAGGTCCAAGCCATAGCGATGCTTCTTCTGGGCTGGGACATCTTGGACTTGTTCAGACACGCCGGTTTCCTCAATCAAGCTGTGATGCGTCTATCGCAGCAAATCTCGCCAATCCCTCTAGCTACTCCGTCTGACTGTGGCAATTCACGTCGGATCGTTCTGCGCGCTAGGCGATTGGTGCGAATCCCGTTTCGTAATTCAGGCAATCCACCCTATGGCAAAAGTGGCTTAGAGGTTCTGATGTCAGACTTATACAAACACGATCTATCAATTGCGGTTCTGGTGCCCTGCTACAATGAAGGTGCAACCGTAGCGACTGTCGTCAAAGACTTTGCCGCAGCGCTGCCTGATGCGAAGATCTATGTCTATGACAACCGCTCGACTGACGACACCTTTGAGCGCGCCGTTGCTGCCGGTGCCATCGTGCGCCGAGAAGATCGACCCGGCAAAGGCGAAGTTGTTCGCCGGATGTTTGCGGACATTGAGGCCGATATCTATGTGATGATTGATGGCGACGCCACCTATCACGCGCCTTCGGCCCCAAATTTGATTGAGCTGATGGTTTCCACCCATGCCGATCTGGTCAATGGTGCCCGTGTGGACACGGCTGTGAAGGCCTATCGGCCGGGCCACCGCTTTGGCAATCGCTTGTTGACGGGCTTGGTCAGTGCCGTGTTTGGCCAAATGACCACGGACATGCTGTCGGGTTATAAGATTTTTTCTCGCCGCTTTGTGAAATCTTTTCCGGCCCATTCGCGCGGGTTTGAGATTGAGACCGAGCTGATGGTGCATGCGCTTGAGCTCCGCATGACCATCAAGGAACAACCAACCCCGTATGCCGAGCGGCCTGAGGGATCGATTTCCAAGCTCAATACCATTCGCGATGGCATCCGGATCGTCTCGATCATCGGCCTGTTTGTGCGCGAAGAAAGGCCATTGGCGGTTTTTAGCATCTTAGGCGTGGTGCTGGCGATGACAGCTTTGTTTCTGGGTATCCCGGTCGTGCTGGAGTTTTGGGAGACTGGCCTCGTTTCGCGCTTCCCGACAGCCATTTTGGCCAGCGCTTTGATGATTACTTCTGTGATTTCTGTGTTTTCAGGCCTTGTCCTCGATACGGTGACGCGTGGCCGTCGCGAGGTAAAGCGCTTTGCTTATCTGGCGGCCCAAGACCGCCGCTTTCAGATCTAGACTGACCCCATAACAAAAACGCTTCCCTGCCAAGCAAGGAAGCGTTTTGTTTTCAAACCCGTGCCCGAAGGCAGGTTGTAGGATTACAGGCCAGCTTTCGCCAATTCGCCCATCAGTTCTGGCACAGCCGACTTATAGTCAGCAACCAAGCCATAATCGGCAATCGCGAAGATTGGCGCATCAGCATCTTTGTTGATGGCGACGATGACTTTGGAATCCTTCATGCCCGCCAAATGCTGGATGGCACCAGAAATCCCCACAGCCACATAAAGCTCTGGCGCGACAACCTTGCCGGTTTGGCCGACTTGGTAGTCGTTCGGCGCATAGCCTGCGTCTACAGCTGCGCGTGAAGCACCGACAGCAGCGCCCAATTTGTCGGCCAAAGGCTCGATCACATTGTGGAACTCGTCCGCCGAGCCCATGGCGCGACCACCTGACACAACGCGCTTGGCGCCGGCCAGTTCGGGACGGTCAGACTTGACGATCTCAGCACCCTTGAACGTGACGTCTGCCGAAGGCGCGCCCGCCGTGACGGCTTCTACCGAAGCAGACCCACCCGTGCCAGCAGCGGCAAAAGCGGTGGTGCGAACGGTGATCACCTTCTTGGAGTCCGAGGTTTCAATCGTTTCCAGCGCGTTGCCGGCATAGATTGGACGCACGAAAGTTGAGGCGTTCACGACTTCTTGGATTTCCGAGATGGGCGAAACGTCCAGGGCAGCTGCGATGCGGGGGGCCGCATTCTTGCCGGTTGCGGTGGCCGCAAACAAAACCGCGTCATAATTGGCCATCAGGGGTACCACGAGGCCTTCAACAGCTTCTGCCACGCCTTGATCAAAGGCTGCGCCTTCAGCGTGGAGGACTTTACGAACACCAGCAATGCCAGCGGCAGCCGCAGCAGCGGCACCCGCACCAAGGCCCGCGACCAAAACGTCGACGTCTGACGACAAGGCCAAAGCGGCGGTCACCGTCTTGTTGGTTGCGTCCTTCACAGACGCATTATCGTGCTCAGCAACAACGAGAACTGCCATTAGAGAACCCCTGCTTCCTTGAGTTTGCCGACCAATTGCTCAGCACTTTCGACTTTGATGCCGCCAGCGCGCTTTGGTGGTTCGGTCACTTTCAATACTTTCAGACGTGGCGAGACATCGACGCCATAATCGCCGGTCGACTTGACGTCGATTGGCTTTTTCTTGGCCTTCATGATGTTTGGCAGTGAGGCATAGCGTGGCTCGTTCAAGCGCAAGTCTGCGGTGACGATGGCTGGCAAAGCCACTTCCAAGGTCTGCAAACCACCGTCGATTTCGCGTGTAACGGTCGCTTTGCCGTCGGCGATTTCAACTTTCGACGCGAAGGTGGCTTGTGGCCAGCCCAACAATGCAGCCATCATTTGGCCGGTAGCATTATTGTCGCCATCAATGGCTTGCTTGCCCATCAGAACCAATTCTGGCGCTTCTTCGGCGACCACGGCTTTCAGCAATTTCGCAACCGCCAGAGGCTCAAGGTCGTCATCGGTTTGGATTAGGATGCCACGGTCAGCACCCATCGCCAAAGCGGTGCGGATGGTTTCTTGCGCTTGTTGAGGACCAATGGAGACGGCCACAATCTCAGAAACGACGCCCTTTTCTTTCAGGCGCACGGCTTCTTCAACGGCGATCTCGCAGAAAGGGTTCATCGACATCTTGACGTTGGCCAAGTCCACCCCGGTTTGATCGGGCTTTACGCGGACCTTCACGTTATAATCAATGACCCGCTTAACGGGTACGAGGACTTTCATGGGGCGTCTCCACTGAGTGAGCTTTTGGTTTTAAAGGGGCAAGTTAGCCTAACTTGCCCCACTTTCCAATTTTCGTTTGTTTCAGGTCTAAATATGGACCGGCTTATAGAGCCGACCAGATTTATTTTGGTGCGGCTTCAGCGGCCGGTGCAGCGGCTGGGGCGGCGGCAGGTGCGGCACCTTCGGCAGCTGGGGCGGCAGCCGCACCTTCTGCAGGAGCAGCAGCTGGAGCTGCAGCGGCGGCGGCTGCGGCTTGGGCAGGATCACGCGTTGGATCTGGCGCAGGCAAAGCAGCTGGCGAAGGCGACAAGGAATGCAAATAAGCAACCAAAGCCACGCGGTCAGACGACTTGCCCATACCGGCATAAGCCATGGCGGTGCCCTTGATATAGCCCTTAGGAGCCTTCAAGAAATTGTACAGGCCATCATAATCCCAAGCTTTGCCATAGGCTTTCATCGCATCGGAATAAGCAAAGCCTGCATGGGTGCCAGCGGTACGGCCAAATACTTCATAAAGTGAGGGGCCTGTCTTATTGGCGCTGCCTGGCTCAACATTATGGCAGGACGAGCAGACTTTGTGCAGCTTGTCGCCTTGCGCAACCAATTCCGCAGTCTTGGCGGGGTCAGCCAAAACAGTTCCCCAGTCTGGCATCAGTTCTGGACCAGCAGCGGCTTCTGCGCCCCCGGCGGGTGCTTCGGCAACTTCTACTGGAAAGCCAACGGCTTCGTGATTGTTGGCATAAACTATATCGCCCAAAGTACGAAGGCCCATAATGCCCAAGCCGGTCGCCAAAACGGCGCCTGCTACCATGTTGAACCACAGATTGTTGCTGCTCATAACGGTGCTAATATCCCTGTTGTCGCGTGGTTGTCCCGAACCGCCCGCCCTCTTTTCAAAGGTGTTTGGCGGACTTTGCGTATTAGATTGTCCTATGGCATGCGTCTAAGCGGCTTTCAACAGTTTGTGCTGTGGCACCGCGCAGACTTAGGCTCGCATTCTCAGGCTTTGGGCATTAAGAACGCCTCCTCGCAAAGGGTCATCACCATGTCGCAACCCCTTATCGTCATCCCCGCACGCTTGGCTGCAACCAGGCTGCCTGGCAAGCCTCTGGCCGATATCGCGGGCAAGCCGATGATTGCCCGGGTGATTGAGCGCGCGCTTTTGGCGGGCCTTGGCCCTGTCGCAGTCGCTGCCGGAGAGCCTGAGATTGTCGCCGCTGCACAGGCCGCAGGGGCTATGGCGGTGCTGACAGACCCGGATTTGCCCTCTGGTTCGGACCGAATTCATGCCGCACTGGCCGAATTAGACCCCGACGGCAATTTCGATCCAATTATCAATCTGCAAGGCGATATGCCGACGCTTAATCCCGCTTTGATCCAACAAGCTCTCGCCGCACTGGAAGATGCCCCAGACGCCGCTTTGTCAACCTTGGTTTCCCCCAGCACGGATTTGGCGGAGCGGGCTGACCCCAATGTTGTGAAAGCGGTGGTTTCGTGGCCTGACGATCCTGCAGGGGGTGCGACAACGGGTCGCTGTCTCTATTTCACCCGGGCAGACGCACCAACGGGGCCTGGCCCCATTCAGCGCCATGTCGGCCTCTATGTTTGGCGGCGGCGCGCTTTGGCGCGCTTTGTTGCAGCCGCCCCGTCGCCGCTGGAATTGCGCGAGAAGCTGGAGCAATTGCGGGCGTTAGAGCTGGGCATGACCATCGTGGCGCGCGCCGTTGATGAATTCCCCAAGGGCGTCGATACGCCAGAACATTTAGAAAGTGCCAGAGCTTGGTACCAGGAGCAGGAATCGTGAGCGACTTTGTTGAAGGTAAGATCGCCTTTCAGGGCGAATTGGGGGCTAATTCCCATGCTGCCGCTAAGGCGGCTTGCCCGTCTCTAGAGCCTTTGCCATGTCAGACGTTTGAAGACGCCTTTGCGGCGGTAGCCAGTGGCAAAGCCGTGCGCGCCATGATTGCGATTGAGAACACCTTGGCCGGTCGTGTCGGCGATGTACACCATCTTTTGCCAGAGGCGGGCCTCTATATCGTTGGCGAATATTTTGCCCCTATTCACCACCAATTGGTGGGGGTCAAAGGTGCGACCTTGGCCGATATCAAAAAGGTCCGCTCGCATCCCATGGCGCTGGGCCAATGCCGCAAGATCATTCGTGAGCTGGGCGCAGAGGCCGTCAAAACCGCGGACACGGCCGGTGCCGTCCGGGAAATCAGCGAAATGGGCGACAAGAGCGTCGCCGCTTTAGGCTCTACCTTGGCGGCCGCCTTCTATGACTTGCCGATCCTGCGCCCGGATGTGGAGGATGAGCCCCATAATGCCACCCGATTTGTCATCCTCTCGGCCGCGCCAGACGATGCGGAGATGGAAGACGGTAAATGCATCACCAGCTTTGTGTTCCAAGTCCGCAACATTCCGGCCGCCCTCTATAAGGCCATGGGCGGGTTCGCGACCAATGGCGTGAACATGACGAAACTCGAAAGCTATCAGATCGGCGGCAGCTTTAACGCCACCCAATTCTATGCCGATATTGAAGGCCACCCGAACGAGCGCAATGTGCAATTGGCGCTGCAGGAATTGAAGTTCTTCTCCGCCGAGTTGAAAATCCTCGGCGTTTATAAGGCCCATGCATTCCGCAAGCTGGAACCCAGCACACCGGCCAGCTAAACACCGAAAGGCAGAGGCCATGAAGCCCTTATCGCCCACTTTGCGCAAAGAGGCCGTCACCTCGCTGGAGCAATTTTGTGACGAGCAATTTGACGAGCCCGTCGGCAATCTGGCGGTCGAGGCCCTGTTCGACTTCATGGTCGCCGAACTCGGGCCCCTTTTTTACAATCAAGGCGTCAAAGACGCCCAAGCCCGCATTCAAGGCGTGATCACCGACCTCGATCAAGAAGTCTATCAAGAGCCTTTCACCTTTTGGCGACGGAAAAGGTGAGGGGGCTTAGTTCGCCGAAGCCTTTAAAGCCTCTTCCGCTCGCATCATCCGCCAACCCCACAGCGTGAGGCCAAGCATCAGAGCGTTGGAGCCGAGATCGAGCGCCATCCAGCGGTTGAAGATGGGGATCTCAAAGACGAACCAATAATTGAAGACAAAAAACGGCACTAAGGCAAAGGCATAGATCAAGAAGGTCTGCGCATTAAAGCGGCTAAACCAGATGAAAAGCCCGCCCAAAACCGCCTGCGCGCCAAAGCAGCCGATCAGCAACGCACTGGTCGTACTCAAATGCTGAAACGGCGGATTGATCATCAACCCCTCCACCATATGCGGTGCCAGCAAGCACCATCCACCCAAGATCAAATAAGGCAGCGCAATTAGTCGTTGGATATGAAGGGGCTTTATCGTCGTCATCATGGGGGCCACCCTGTGCAGCGCGAAGCCATGGTCTGGCGGGATTGAGAACCGACTATACTTGAAAGTCAGCCTCGATGCGAAGTTAATCCGCATTGCTTTGGGAAATAATCACCCCGTGTAACCAAGTCCAAACTACCCCCGTATCCTCCTGCAAGACACCACAGGAGGCCACGGCCATGAAGTTTAGGAACATTGCGGCTACGGCCATTTCAGTTTTTGGAGCAGCCATCTTTCTCGATAGCTTGCGCTATAAATTCACCGACCACCCCAAGACCCAAGTGATTTTCGGGGCCTTGGATGGTTGGGCAAGCTCTTTGGGTTTGCCGGGGCTGTTTGCTCACACCGGTCTCTTCAGCCAATATGTGATTGGTTCGGCAGAGCTGTTGGCGTCCACCTTATTGATCGTGGGCCTCTTACCCCGATTGCAGCGTTTAAATGCGCTGGGGGCCATGATTGCCTTTGCGGTGATGGCGGGCGCGGTCAGCTTCC
Organism: Hyphomonadaceae bacterium UKL13-1; assembly: GCA_001602435.1. Classification (GTDB taxonomy): domain Bacteria; phylum Pseudomonadota; class Alphaproteobacteria; order Caulobacterales; family Aquidulcibacteraceae; genus Aquidulcibacter. The sequence continues at coordinate 2,920,536 of CP012156.1, read as the reverse complement.
ATTTGTTCACGCCCTTGGGCATTGACCCGAACCATGATGGCGGTGGCTTGTTTGCTGCAGCTGTGACTTTGCTGACAGGCTCTGTCGTACTGATCGGGCTTCGCTTGCCAGACATCTTGGGGCTTCTGGGGGATTTGCGCCGCGTCTTTGTGGCCGATGCACCCATGAGCCCAGAGCCCACCCCTATGACTCAAGCAGCGATGTAATCCACGCACCGCGTTTTTCCCCGCCAAACCCCTATCAAACATCTCATTCACGGACAGGATTCCCGCCATGAAACCCCTTAAACTTGCTTTGATTTTCGCCCTTGCCCTTAGCCCACTGGCCATCGCCGGACCTGCTCTGGCCGATAAAGCCCCCGTCTGGACCAGCTTTGGTTCCAACGTCGCCATCAAGGGCTATGATCCGGTGGCTTATTTCACTGCTGGCAAACCTGTGCAGGGCAATGCAAAGTTCAAGGTCAATTATCAAGGTGCAGAGTTTCAATTCTCCAGCGCTGCAAATCGCGACGCCTTTGCCGCAAACCCTGCGCGCTATGCCCCGCAATTTGGCGGCTATTGCGCCTGGGCCGTTAGCCAAGGCTATACCGCCGGGATCGACCCCAATGCTTGGGCCATTGTCGGCGGTAAGCTTTATCTGAATTATAACAAGGAAGTTCAGACTCGTTGGCAGCAAAATACGGCTGGCAACATTGCTGCTGCCAACCGTAACTGGCCGACTGTCTTGAAGAAATAAGAGCGGCTAAAGCACTTAGGCTGCGTCGGTGGCGTCGTCCTTCAGGGCCTTAGCAAGGTCCAGAAGGCGGCGACGTGGACGTTCACCCAGACGGTAATAAGCGCGGATCAGTTCCAGCGTTTCTTTCTGACGCAGAACTTCAGGTCCGATCTCATCATCATTGGCTGGCGGCTCATTAGCAGCGGTTAAGGTAGCCAAGCCATCATAGAAATATTGCACCGCGATCGAGAGCGCGCCGGCCAGTTCAAACAAGCGGCTCGCGGTAATGCGGTTGGCACCACATTCATACTTCTGGATCTGTTGGAAGCGAATGCCCACGCTGTCGGCCAATTGCTGCTGGGTCATGCCCATCAGACGACGGCGACGTCGTAAGCGGCGGCCCACATGTAGGTCGATTGAATTGGCCATCTAGTCCTCCTGGTCGTCAAAATCAGAAGCGTCATGCCACCGGATCGATCCGAAACGGGACGGCTGACGCTGTTACGAAGGGTAGATTGCAAGGGCCATGCCGCTGAAGTGTGTGGTTTGCAGCACAAGGTGCTTGCCGTAATCGCGCCTCGCGCTTAGCTTGCTGCAACTGCGAAGAAAGCAGTTAGATATCAAAGGGCAGGTCTTTCCATCAAATGGCACAAATCAAAACAATTGGCGTTGTTGGCGCGGGTCAAATGGGGAATGGCATTGCCCATGTAGCGGCTTTGGCAGGATATGATGTCTTTCTGAATGACATCTCCCAAGAGAAGCTAGACATGGGTCGCTCCCTGATTGAGCGCAATTTGACCCGCCAAGCGGCCCGCGGCCTGATAAAAGATGCCGAAATCGCTCCGGCTATGGCCCGCATCGTGACGACAACGGCGATTGAAGACCTTTCTGCCATCGATCTGGCCATTGAAGCGGCGAGCGAGAAGGAAGACGTCAAGCGCGCGATCTTCAAGTCGCTGTGTGCCATTGTGCGGCCAGATACGATCTTGTCGTCAAATACCTCGTCGCTGTCCATCACGCGGCTTGGCTCTTCCACCGATCGGCCAGAGCGGTTTATCGGCCTGCACTTTATGAACCCGGTGCCAATGATGAAGTTGGTGGAAGTCATTCGTGGCCTCGCTACCAATGAAGAAACCTATGAAGCGGCCACCCAAGTGGTCACCGCCATGGGCAAGACCATCACCAATGCCGAAGATTTCCCCGCTTTTATCGTCAACCGCGTCTTGATCCCGATGATCAATGAAGCCGTCTATACCTTGTATGAAGGTGTTGGCACGGTGGAAGGCATTGATAAAGCGATGCGCTTGGGTGCCAATCACCCCATGGGCCCGCTGGAACTGGCTGACTTCATCGGCCTCGACACGATTTTGTCGATCATGCAGATCCTCAATGAAGGCTTGGCCGACACGAAATATCGCCCCTGTCCGCTTTTGGTGAAATATGTCGAAGCAGGCTGGCTCGGCCGCAAGACCGATCGCGGCTTCTATGATTACCGCGGCGAGACCCCAGTCCCCACGCGGTAAGTTTCAGAATTCCAAATGTTGTCTTTCCCGATGGCGTCAGCCGATCTTGGAACTTGTGCCGCAGACTCACGGAGCTCTTCGCTGACACTTCGGCGGGGATGACATCGTGGGGGGAACGGAGCGCGCAACAAAAGTTGCGCTTGTCATAGCGTTTGCATGCGCAACTCGTGTTGAGCGGTCCTTTTGGTGATCCTTCTGTCCCGCTGATAACGATCCAGATGGAAACACCCCTTCAGTCCGCTTTGCGGCCAGCTTCCCCGCGAGCGGGGAAGCGGCGTGTCCCAACTGCTGCCGCTCTCCCCTCTCCCCTTGGGAGAGGGGACGGGGGTGAGGGCTTACACTGGCAATAATTGAGGGCTGAGGGCTAATCTAAATCCCTAAATACAATAAGCTTTTGCCTCCGTCAGCCCTCACCCCCGACCCGTCGACCTACAGGTCGACCCCAAAGGGCGAGGGGAGCGCATAAAACAATACTTATCCCCACTCTCAAAACCTCAGATATTTTATACCCATCACCAACGAGAGGGCGTTGTTGCTGCAGCGGCGACATCGGTTGGGGATGGTAAGCGGGGTTAATCGAGGTTGAAGTGGCGACCTCGTGTTTCATTGGGATTAGCTGTCCTGATGCCCGGTGTGCTTGAGCCCGACTGCCGTGTGAAGCCCTTGGTCAAGAACTTAGGCGATGCCTTTGAGACGCCTTGGGGAAGCCTTATGTATTTTTGGAAGCGCAAGCTTTTAGGATGAGGCCTTTACGAACTAGGCGGGGGAAATTTGAACCACCCGTGGCGTCATGAACCACCTAAGCACACAGAACTTTTCAGCCGGGGCGCACGGTTTGCGTCGTATTCCGGGCCAGTCCGTTAATCTGGCCCACCTCATTTGGCGCATACCACGCGCCCCGGCCCCTCTTTATGGTGCACCCTCGCGAGGTTTTCTTGGCGGGGATGGTGGTGTTGGAGTGCGCGCAATAACAAGCCCCTCTCCCAGAGGGCGAGGGGCATAGGGGTCGAAGCAAATGGCTTACTTCGTCTTCACCCGCGTGGACTTGATGCGTTTTTGCTTCAAGAAGGCCTGCACGCTGTCTGGTCCACTCAAATGGCCAGCACCGACGGCCACGAACACGGTGCCGGGCGTGGCCATGCGCGTAGCGATCCAATCTGCCCAACGCTTGTTGCGATCGGCCAAAATGAGCTTTGACAATTCAGGCTGGCTGCGCAGGCTGGTGTTCATCAGATCGCCCAGTTTGTCCGCATTACCCGTCTTCCAGGCATCAATCATGTCGTTCAGCATGGTTGTGGCTTGGTCCCAATCCTCGATGGTTGAGACCAGCATCGCCTTTTGCTGGTCGTCGGTCAGATTGGCAAAAAAGCCAATTTGCTCTGCGCCGGTTTCAAAGCCTTCCACCGGCTTGTTGGCGGCGCGTGCCAAACCGTCGAGCGTTTTGTCGACGCCTTGGTTCGGGTCGAGGCCCAGCTTTTGGTAGAGGCCAAGCGACAGGATCAGACTGCCCATCCAAGGCCGCATTTGCTGGATGGCTTCGGGTGGAAACCCACTTTGTGCGATGATGGCGCTTAAGGCCGTCTTTTGGGCCTCGGTTAGGCCATCATAAATGGTTTGGCCGGCGGGCAATTGGCCCTTAGAGGCCATCAGATTGCCGATAATGGGGGCTTCAGCCTCGATATTGGCAATCTCAAGCTTTAAGGTGTCGGCACTTTCGAAGGCGGATTTTACTTTGCCATGGTTCCAATCGATGCCGGGGGCCATCAAGTGGAAGGTGCCAAATAGATAGATGGTGGTGTCTCGGTCCTTCACGACCCACATCGCAGGCGTCGCTTTTTGGCTGACAGGTGCGGTAGCTGGCGCTTTGGCCGATTGGGCCAGAACGGATGGGGCTTGGAACAGGGCAAAACTGAAAGCCGACAGGGCTACTAAGAGAGTCTTTTTCATCATCATGATCCTCGTAAGCGTTAAGGTTTGGGAGGGAGGTAAAACAAAGTCCGGGTGGGCTGGCTCAGGCCCTGTTTCGTTTGAGCCAAAGATGCGTCCAGATCGCGAAATAGAAAACCAGGAGCATCAAAATGGGCACGGCCATGCCAGCAGCGAAAGCATGGGTTTTAGTAGTTAGCAGCCTCTCCAAGCTGGGGAGCTCAAAGTTTGGAAAGCCGATGATCGCTGCTGCAGGCACGAAGCAGATCGCGATGGACACAACAGAGGACCAATAGAGCGCAACCTCGTGCGTGTGGCGGGCCAACTCATCCAACAGCTTGGTGTAGAAAATGGTGGCTGCAACCGCGATGATCGTGGCGAGGCTCAATAGTCCGACCACCAGAAGGCTGGGTCCGTTCGCTTCGTTGAAAGGCAACAAGAAACCAACGGCACCGCCGAGCAGGAGAGAGCCAATGATATAGAAATTGATCTTGCCTTGTCGCGACCATTTCGCTTTTTTGGGTGTGGAGGCGGGGTCGTTCATAGGGTGTCCTCAAAGATGGCTTCAATCGGCAGCGCAAATAAACGCGCAATTTTGAAGGCTAAGGGCAGGGAGGGGTCGTATTTCCCTGTTTCCAAGGCGTTGATGGTTTGGCGGGAGACGTCGAGCGCATCAGCCAGATCGGATTGAGACCAATCCCGCTCGGCACGGAGAACTTTGAGACGGTTTTTCATGCGTCCTCTGGCTCCCCCATCTCGAGCATGTTGGGATCACGCGCGCCTGCGACGATGCCGTAGGTAATCAAGTAAATGAGTTGGTAAAGGACCAGTCCGGAATAGAGTGTCACCGCTGGCATAAGGCCAACCGAGACCGCACTTGCAACGATTAAGACGATTACCAGCATGATAAAGGAGGCTAAAGCGCAAGCTTCCACCCAAATCGTGCGAAAGAATTCGTCCAGAATGAACCAAAGTTTTGTCGCGCTCCAAGCCATAGCAATGCTGCTTACGAGGCCAATCAAGAACATCGGCCATGCAAAACTGGTCGGAAGATTAGGGGAGGCCGCATAAAGCGTCAAAATGCCGAACACCGCGGCATAAGCGATATAAAAGACGAAGATATAAGGGTAGGCCTTGCGGGAGGATGGGTTGCCGCCAAGTCCGCCGGTGAGGACTCGGTTGCTGGCGATGCCCTTATTGACGATGGCGAGCCCGTAGACGATGGCGGAGCAGACATAGATGAAGAGCAGGACGCCGCCCAAGACGAGGCTAATGATCGTCAGCGGTGGGTAGCCTTGTTCGGCCAAATAGCTAAATCCCCCGCCATGGGGAAAGCGCTCGGCGAACCAGTCGCCCGTGACATAGCCGAAGGCACCGCCGCAAACGGCGAGCGCGCCCACGCTGACGAGCCACTTTGGAGAGAAGATGGCTTTTGGTTTTTCAAGTGCAGACATATGTCAGGCTTCCTTGCTATTATGACAAGGACACTTGTCACACACAGGCGAGACAATGTCAAGCACCCTTGTCAAAATGACAGGAGTGCTTGTCAGGGCGTTGAATCTAGAGACTTAAGCGAGGACGCGCTTCAGGGCATCGGCCCAGCCGCTGAGGCGAGTCTGCCGGATCGGATTGGCCATAGCGGGGTTAAACCGCTCAACCTTGCCCCGCATGATTGCGGCCTCCTCGAGCGAGCCGTAGAGGCCACAGCCAACCCCGGCCAGCATGGCGGCACCCAAAGCCGTGGTCTCGATGAAGTGGGGACGCTCGACATCGATGGCCAGAATATCGGCCAAGTCTTGCGCCATCCAATCATTGGCAACCATGCCGCCATCGATACGGACCTCGGCCCAATCGGCCCCGTCGGCGGCAAAGGCGGCCTTCAGGTCATACGTCTGATGGGCCATGGCTTCGAGGGCTGCGCGGACCAAATGGGCCTTCTTGGCTGAGAAGCTGAGACCATGAATGGCCCCACGGGCATGGGGTTGCCAATGGGGTGCGCCAAGGCCGGATAGGGCAGGGACGAGATAGACGCCGCCATTGTCTGCCACGCTGCGGGCCAGACCTTCAGAGTCGGAAGCTCGTTCGATTAGACCCAAATCGTCGCGGAGCCATTGCATCAGGCTTCCGGCCACGAAGACCGAGCCTTCCAAGGCATAATGGCGCACGCCGTCTAATTGCCAGGCAATGGTGGCGAGCAATCGGTTCTTCGACTGCGGCAGGGTCCGCCCGGTCTGGGTCAGGACAAAGGCCCCGGTGCCAAAGGTCGCTTTGGTCTGGCCGGGCTGTAGGCAGGCTTGGCCAATGGTTGCCGCTTGTTGGTCGCCAGCCATGCCCGAAATGGCGATTGCGCCGCCGAACAGCTCTGGCAAAGTCTGGCCCAGAGGTCCGGCGCAATCGACGATCTGGGGCAGAATGGCGCGCGGCACACCGAATAGGTCGCACAGGCCATCGTCCCAGCCCGCACTGCCAATCGCCATCAGCGCGGTGCGCGAGGCATTGGTCGCGTCGGAGATATGCGCGCCACCGGTCAAACGGTAGACGAGATAGCTCTCAATCGTGCCAACCGCGAGCTTGTCGCCCGCTGCCTTCAATTGCGGCCAATTGCTTAAGGCCCAGCCGATCTTGGAGCCAGAGAAATAGGGGTCGAGCAAGAGGCCCGTCTTGGCCTGCACAATGGCTTCTTGGCCTTGTTCTTTCAGGGCCTGACACATGTCAGCGGTCCGCCGGTCTTGCCACACAATGGCCGGGGCCAGGGGCTTGCCCGTCGTCTTGTCCCAAAACACGATGGTCTCGCGCTGGTTGGTGATGCCAATGCCTGCAATGGCCGAAGCGCCACCGGCCTTGCTCACCATCTCTTGGGCGCAGGCGAGGGTGAGCGTCCAGATTTCTTCGGCATCATGCTCAACCAGACCGGGGGCAGGATAATGCTGGGTCAAGGGTCTCTGCGCGCTGCCGAGGCAGGTGCCATCGGCTTCAAACAACATCACGCGGGTGGAGGTGGTGCCTTCATCAATAACAAGGATCTTACCGCTCATGGTTCCATCGCCCTCATCGCACGCCCCTTGGCGCTAAAAATGAACACGGCCTTATTGCCAAACACCCAGCGATTGACGCTCAAGGCTGTGATGACCGAGGTGATCAGCACGATCAGCATCACGTCGATATAATGCAGCCAGTAGAGGCCGATATGCTGATAGAAGGTCTCGCCCGGATACAAGGTGTCTGGCTTGTAGAGCACGAAATTGTGGAAGCCATAGAGCAGGAAGCCAAAGATAAGGCCCGCAATCGCTGCCCGTGCATCAACATTGCGGAACAAGAGCCCCGCGATAAAGGCCGACAGGATCGGCATCGAGAACAGGCCGTTCAGCTCTTGCAAAAGGTTGATGATGCTCTTGGCATTCTGAAAGACTGGGACTAGCGCGATGGAGGTGACGGTCAGGACCGCCGAGGCAATCGCCGCCAAGCGCCAATGGTTCTTCACCGTGCCAATGAACTTCTCATGGAAGTCGATGGAATAAAGCGCGACGCTGGAGTTAAGAATGGCACTGGTATGCGCAATCACGGCCGCGGCCATCATGGCGGCAAAAGCGCCCGACATCCAAGACGGCAACACATGGGCAACCAGCTTGCCATAGGCCGCATCTCCCACACTGCCGAAAAGCTTGTAAGCTACGACGCCGGGGATCACCACAATGGCAGGGATAATCAGGATGCGTACGACGGCGGCGGCCAGAACCCCCTTTTGCGCTTCTTGCACGGTCGGGGCCGTCATCGCCTTTTGGGTGATGTTTTGGTTGGTCGACCAGTAGAAGATTTGGATGAACAACATGCCCGTAAACAGCGTATGGAACGGAATGGGCGAGGTGAAGGAGCCGATCATAGAGATGCGTTCTTCAGGAACACCCGACACCAGATCAAAATTGACCGCCGCCATCGCCAAGATCACAACCAGAAACGCAATCGCCAGAACGCCAATGCCGGAATAAGTATCCATCACGGCTACCGCCCGCAGGCCACCCGTAATGGTATAAATAGCTGCGATAATGGCCATGGGCGCGGCAAACCACAAAAGCGACCACTCAACGCCAAACATGGATTGCAGGAACAGACTGCCGCTATAGAGCGCCGCTGGCAGATAGATCAGCACATTGCCAATCAGGAAAAGCGCGGAAATCACGGTACGGATGCTGCCGCCCTTATAGCGTTTCTCCAACAGCTCCGTCACCGTGGTACAATTGTTCCGGTAATAGATGGGCACAAAGACGAACGCCAGAATAAGGAGGCCAAAGAAGCCGCAAATCTCCCACCAAGCTAACAGCAACATCTGGTTGCCATTCATGCCGACCAATTGCTCGGTCGAGAGATTGGTTAAGGTGATGGCCCCAGCCACGAATAACCAAGATAGGCCACCGCCTGCCAGAAACACTTCACGGGTTGTCCCGCCATCTTTCTGCCGATCCTTATGGCCAGCCCCCGCGCCATGCACTTTCCAATAAGTCAGGACGGCGATCAGGGCGGTTAGCCCGAAGAAAATGCCGATTTGTAACGCCGACGCGCTGCCTTGAAACATGGCATTTCCCCCTTGCCTTTTCTTTAGGCGCAGACACTAGTAAGCCCTTCCGCCTGAGGCAAGCTTCGGAAATGGAAAATAAAAGCGGGCTCTCCGTACGCAACTTGCAAGACCTAGATTTGGGAACAACAACATTATGGAAAATCTGATCCTGCACGGTGGTGGGGCTAGTTTGGTTGTGGCTGTTAAGCTGGGATCTCCGCCCGCAATTCTGCATTGGGGGACAGGTTTGCCTGATGATGTGGATGCACGGGTTCTAAAGGCACTCGCCGGCCATCAGGGCGGACCGGGCAGTGCCGACGTGTTTGTTGAGGCGTCCTTGGCGATGGAGGCAGGCCTTGGCCTGCTCGGGCCATCAGGTGTCGTTGTTCATCGCAATGGGCAAGATTGGGGTAGCTGCTTTGTGGTGACAGAGGCCACGCTTGAAGGTGACCGCATCCATATTTCGTGCCGCGATGACCACACCAAAGTCGGCTTGACCTATGATTTGCGCCTCGATGCCGTGACGGGCGTTTTGACCGTCCAGTCTGCGCTGACCAATTTGGGCGAGGGCCTGCTCGAAGTTGCCGAGTGCGCCACAGCAGTGTTGCCCATCGCCAATCACATGACCGATATCATCGGCATTACCGGGCGTTGGGCGCTGGAGTTTCAGCGTGAACGCGTGAAGCGCTTTGCGGGTACCTATCTTCGCGAAAGCCGCCGGGGCCGCACCTCGCATGATGGACTGCCCGCCATCATCCTGTGCAGCGATACCACCGATGAAGTGCAAGGCGAGGCCTACGGCCTGCATCTTGGCTGGAGTGGCAATCATCGCATGCGGGTGGATAGCTTGCATGATGGTCGGGTGTTTGCAGGGCTAGGTGCCTTGTTAGGCCCCGGTGAAATCCGGCTAAAACAGGGCCAAACCTTCCACGCGCCTACCATCCACGCCGCCTATAGTCGCGACGGCCTCTCGGACCTCAGCCAGCGCTTCCATGCCCATGTCCGCAGTCAGATCCTGCGACCAGAGACGCGCGCCAAGGTTCGCCCCGTTCATTATAACACCTGGGAAGCGGTATTCTTCGACCACGACTTAGACCGCCTCAAAGCCATTGCCGACCGCGCTGCGGCGGTGGGGGTAGAGCGCTTTGTGCTCGATGATGGGTGGTTCGGCTCGCGCCGCGACGACACGTCTGGTCTGGGTGATTGGTATGTCTCAGCAGACGTCTATCCCGAGGGCCTTAAGCCGCTGATCGATTATGTTACGGGCCTTGGTATGGAAATGGGGATTTGGTTTGAGCCTGAAATGGTCAATCCAGATTCAGATCTTTATCGCGCCCATCCCGATTGGGTGTTGGGGCTTGCCCATGTGGAGCAAGTGCCGTTCCGGAACCAGTTTGTACTGGACATTTCCCGTCCCGAAGTCTCCGACTATTTGTTTGAGCGGATCGACGCCGTTTTGCGCGATCATGCGATTGGCTATGTCAAATGGGACATGAACCGCGACATCAGCCATCCGGGCGATCATCAGGGCTATCAACGCTCGCACGCCCAAGTCCAAGCGCTTTATGCCTTGCTCGAGCGGCTAAGGGTCGCCCATCCGCAAGTGGAGTTTGAATCCTGTGCCTCGGGTGGCGCGCGCGCCGATTATGGCGTGTTGAGCCATACCGACCGGATTTGGACATCGGATAGCAATGACGCCCTAGACCGCCAAGATATTCAGCGTGGGGCCAGCTACTTCTTCCCGCTGGAAGTTTTGGGTGCCCATGTCGGGCCGCGCCGCTGCCACATTACGGGCCGCACCTTATCAATGGCGATGCGGGCAGGAACCGCGATGATCGGCCATATGGGTCTTGAGCTGAATTTGTTGGAAGAATCCGAGACAGAGCTTGCGACCCTGAAAGAAGCGATTGCCTGCCATAAGGCCCATCGAGACCTGCTACACACCGGTAATCTTGTACGTCTGAAGACTTCCGACGAGTTGATGGGCATGGGCGTAATCGCCCAAGATCAGACCGAGGCGCTTTATTCCATCGCGATCATGCGCAGTCAGGTTCAGCGTCTCTTACCGCGCGTCCTGTTCCACGGCCTCGATCCCGACATGACCTATCTCGTGAAACTCGTCTGGCCGACCAAATTCCGGTCGTGGTCGGCGGGTTCCAGTGTGGAGGCACTAGATCTGACGGGGGCAGGCCAAGTGATGACTGGGCGCTTGTTGCAAGAGGTCGGCTTAGGCCTGCCGCTGACGGCTCCAGAGCAAGTCTTGATGTTCCATCTGCGTGCCCACACGCCAGATTGATCGCTTAACGGTATCTGGCCCTTTCCCCTTAGGGCCTGTCAGGCTATGTCGACCCCATGACTCCCCGTGAAAACATCCGTAATTTCTCCATCGTTGCCCATATCGACCATGGCAAGTCCACTTTGTCTGACCGCCTGATTCAATTGACGGGCGGCCTCACCCAGCGTGAGATGAAGGAACAAGTGCTCGATAGCATGGATATTGAGCGCGAGCGCGGCATCACGATCAAGGCGCAAACCGTGCGCCTCGAGTTCCAGCGCGAGGGTCAAGACTATATTCTGAACCTGATCGACACCCCGGGCCATGTCGACTTTGCCTATGAAGTGTCGCGCTCTTTGGCGGCTTGTGAAGGCGCGCTCTTGGTGGTGGACGCCAGCCAAGGTGTGGAAGCGCAGACCTTGGCCAATGTCTATCAGGCGATTGATGCCGATCTGGAGATCGTGCCCGTCCTTAATAAGATTGACCTGCCAGCCGCTGAACCCGATCGCGTTAAGGCGCAGATCGAAGAGGTGATTGGCATTGACGCCTCTCAATCGGTGATGATTTCGGCCAAAACGGGCCTTGGCATTGAAGATGTGCTGGAGGCCATCATCACGCGTCTGCCGCCGCCGAAGACAGGCGACCGCGATGCGCCTTTGAAGGCGCTTTTGATGGATGCCTATTACGACCAGTATTTGGGCGTGGTGGTTCTGGTCCGCATCATTGATGGTGTGATGAAAAAGGGCATGAAGGTCCGCATGATGGCGACCGGGGCGAATTACGCCCTGGACCGAGTCGGCGTGTTTAAGCCCAAGATCACCGAAGTGGACGAACTGGGGCCGGGCGAAATTGGCTTCTTGACCGCCTCAATCAAAGAAGTGGCCGATGCCGCGGTTGGTGACACCATCACCGAAGAGCGTCGCCAGACGACCAGCATGCTGCCGGGCTTTAAGCCTGCCCAGCCGGTGGTGTTCTGCGGCCTATTCCCCGTCGATGCGGCAGACTTTGAAGACTTGCGTGCGGCTATGGGCCGACTTCGTTTGAATGACGCCAGCTTCTCCTATGAAATGGAAACCAGCGCCGCTTTGGGCTTTGGCTTCCGCTGCGGCTTCTTGGGCCTGCTGCACTTGGAAATCATTCAAGAGCGTTTGAGCCGCGAGTTCAATCTCGACTTGATCGCAACAGCCCCCTCGGTGGTCTATGAGATCAAGATGAAAAATGGCGAGACGCTGCATCTGCACAATCCCGCCGACATGCCCGATGTGATGGCGATTGAGGCGATTGAAGAGCCTTGGATCAAGGCCACCATCCTGACCCCAGACGAATATCTGGGTGGCATTATGAAGCTGTGTCAGGATCGCCGTGGCAACCAGCGTGAGCTGACCTATGTCGGCACGCGCGCCATGTTGGTCTATGAGCTGCCCCTAAACGAAGTGGTTTTTGACTTCTATGACCGCTTGAAGAGCATCTCCAAAGGCTATGCGTCGTTCGACTATACGATTGAGGGCTATAAGGCTGGCAATCTGGTCAAAATGTCGATCCTTGTGAATGAAGAGCCGGTCGATGCGCTCTCCATGCTGGTTCATGCGGGCCGTGCAGAAATGCGTGGGCGCTCTATGTGCGAAAAGCTGAAAGAGCTCATCCCGCAGCACTTGTTCAAAATCCCCATCCAAGCCGCCATTGGTGGCCGTGTTGTGGCGCGCGAGACCATCTCGGCCATGCGTAAAGACGTGACGGCGAAATGCTATGGCGGCGACGCCAGCCGTAAGCGCAAGCTGTTGGACAAGCAAAAGGCCGGTAAAAAGCGCATGCGCCAATTCGGCAGCGTCGATATCCCGCAAGAGGCCTTCATCGCTGCCTTGAAGATGGATGCCGACTAAGCCCGGCTTGGCTGTTTAAGGACCCCGCTAGCCAAGACCGGGATCAAATACAGCAGCAAGAAGCCCGTATTCGATACCGCATTACCCGGCGTGTTCAGGGCAAATGAAATGCTGCTATCGACGGCCCACCAGACCAGAATGGCCCCGGTCATCGGTCGCCAGAGAGCGAGTTGAGGTTGTTTCACGGCTGCTTGGACAAGGGTAAGCAGAGTTAGCGACCACCCCATCATCACCGCACCCAGAATGGCCGCTGTCAGGCGCAGGCTCTCATGCCACCCGCTTTGCCCATCCAACGGCCAGTAAATGACATCATAGAACAGGCGGACTGCCGCATCGGTCTGCGGCCACGCGCTTCCGGCAAAAATAACGCCCAACCCTAAAACCAGATAGCACCAAGCCGTCACCCACTGCCGCCAGATTGTTGACATCATCTGTCCCCCCTCCTTCAACTCTGTGGCAAACTAGCAAATGGGCTAGCGGTGCATCAATTACCCGTAAGGTCATGTGTTCTGCTTGAGACGGTGGCATTAGCGCACCAATCCAGCAATGATGCCTATGTGGGTAACAGGGTTTGGCCGACGGCGCTGCTTTGAACGATCGCCGCCCGACATTTGGCCCAAATATAAGGGACGGAAAGATGCGCGTGCTGGTCACTGGGGCTGCCGGCTTTATTGGATTTCACACCGCTGCTGCATTGGTGCGCCGCGGCGATGATGTTGTGGGCTTTGACGTGGTCAATGATTATTATGACCCGGCACTCAAAGAAGCCCGATTGGCGCTGCTAGAGCGTTTGGCCGATGACGCCCCAGGTAGCTTTACCTTTATCCGTGCTGATTTAGCCGATCCTGCGGCCGTCGATGCGTGCTTTGCAGATCATGCCTTTGACCGAGTGATCCATTTGGCTGCGCAAGCGGGTGTGCGCTATTCGCTCGATAACCCACGCGCCTATGTAGCCTCGAATATCGTTGGCTTTACTCATATTTTGGAAGCCTGCCGCGCCCACAAGATCGCGCATTTGACCTATGCCAGCACGTCGAGCGTCTATGGCGGCAATACGCATATGCCCTTTGTGGAAACCAATGGCGCAGACCATCCGTTACAATTTTACGCCGCAACCAAGCGCGCCAATGAATTAATGGCCCATTCCTATAGCCACTTGTTCGGCTTGCCGACCACGGGCCTGCGCTTCTTCACCGTCTATGGCCCTTGGGGACGGCCGGACATGTCGCCTTATTTGTTCACCAAGGCCATTTTCGCTGGGGAGCCAATCCAAGTCTTCAACTTTGGCCATCACAGCCGCGACTTCACCTATGTCGACGATATTGTAGAAGGTGTGGTCCGCATCAGCGACCAAATTGCCAAGCCAAATCTGGAGTGGGACAGTGATGCGCCAGACCCGTCCACCTCGTCCGCGCCGTTCCGCATCTATAACATCGGCAATAATAATCCGGTGGTGCTGGCAGACTATATCGCGGCGATTGAAAATGCGGTCGGCAAGAAGGCAGTCTTGGAAATGTTACCGCTGCAGCCTGGTGATGTGCCTGATACTTCCGCAGATGTTACTGCACTTGTCGCGGCAATCGGCTATAAGCCGTCTACACCGATCCAAGTCGGCGTGAATGCGTTTGTGGATTGGTACCGCCAATATCACGGGCTTTGACGTCCACTTTCTTTTGATGATGAAACGATAGGCCGCAGATGGACGCGCAATTTTCGACCTTGACCCGCATTAAGGACTTCGTCGGCCCGCAAGGCTGGACGGAAGATCCTGACCTGATCGCCCCCCATTTGATTGAGTGGCGCGACCGCTGGAGTGGGACTGCGCCGATCTTGCTCATGCCGGCTTCAACCGCTGAGGCGCAAATGATCCTCAGCCAATGTCATGAGGCGGGTCTGGCCGTGACCACGCAGGGCGGCAACACGGGTCTCGTTGGTGCTCAAATCCCGCGCGGCGAAGTGTTGATTTCGACCAAAAGGCTCAACGCCATTCGCTCGATTGATCCGGTCGATGATGCTTTGGTGGCTGAAGCTGGTGTGATCTTAACCCAAGTCCAAGACGCAGCGCGCCAAATCGGTAAGCGCTTCCCCTTAAGTTTGGCCTCAGAAGGCTCTGCCACCATTGGGGGCCTGATCTCGACCAATGCAGGCGGTGTCCATGTGCGTCGCCACGGCATGATGCGCGCCCAGATTTTGGGCCTCGAGGCCGTCTTGCCGAACGGGTCACTTTATGAGGGCCTGTCGGCCCTGCGCAAAGACAATACGGGCTATGACCTCAAGCAACTGTTCATCGGGGCAGAGGGGACTTTGGGGCTGGTCACGGCCGCAACCCTAAAATTGGTCGCTCAACCCCGTCATACCACGGTGGCGCTATTGGCTTTGGAGACGCCCGCGCAGGCGGTAGAACTTCTCCATCGCCTAGAAGCAGAGACGGCTGCGGTCGCCGCCTTTGAAGTGATGAACCATTTAGGCGTCACGCTGGCACTGAAGAACATCGCCAATGTGCGAGTTCCCTTCAGCGACCTATCCCCTTGGCTGGCACTGGTTGAGTTTGAAGGCCCGAATGCGGACCTGATTGAGACGGTCGAAGTGGCTTTGGCTTCAGCCCTTGAAGCTGGCCTCGCCCTCGACGCGGTTGTCGCGCAAAACGAAGCGCAGGCAAAGTCCTTCTGGTATCTGCGCGAGGAGATGAGTGCGTGCCAAAAGCCAGAAGGCGTGGCGGCCAAGCACGACGTCTCGGTTCCAGTTTCCAAGATACCAGTCTTTTTGACCCTCGCCGATGCTGCAGCAGAAAAAGTGGCACCTGGTGCCCGCATCGTGGCTTTTGGTCACTGCAGCGACGGCAATATCCATTATGATGTGATCCAGCCAAGCGCGATGTCGGCAGAGACCTATAAGGCGTTGGTGCCCCAAATGAACGAGGCGATCCATGATGTTGCCATGTCCTTTAATGGCTCAATCTCGGCCGAACATGGCATTGGCATCAGCCGTCGTGATGAGTTTCTGCGGCGCGAGCCAGAGGCTAATCTGGTGCTCATGCGCGCCATTAAGGCCAGCTTTGATCCCAAGAATATTATGAATCCACGCGTGCTGCTTTGATCCACGCGGATCAAAACGTGCTTTAAAGCAACTGGCTAGCCATCCAATCGGCAAAGCGTGCTTGGGCATCCGCGGTCTGGGCAGCATTATAGCGAAACGTCGGATTGACGGAGGTTTCTTCATCGAAGGAGTGCGTCGCGCCGGGGTAGATATGGGTCTCGACGGGGGCACCCTCGCTGCGAATTTTGTCGGCGGCTTTCAGCGGGTACCTTGTGCCCGAAAGGGTGTCGTCTTCACCCAGCATCAGAAAGGTCGGGATGGACTTCTGCCACCCTTTGCGCAGCGTTTGCGCGCCGAGGCCGCACCAAGGATAGACCAGAAAGGCGGTGGAAAGGCCCGCAAGCGGATCAGCGGGCACGTCCTCTAAGTCAGCAAACTCTGCCACTTCTGCCCCGAGCGCCAGAGCATCCATCACGGTCCATCCGCCATGGCTCCACCCTGCTGCAGCAAGGCGGTCTGCCTTCACCCAGTCTTGGCCGCGCGCCCAATGCATCAGTGAGATCAAATCACCCGCCCGTTCCCGACCCCACAGGCGCAGGCCAGAGCAAACCAGCACGCGGGCTTCCGTCAAACTTATACCACGCGGGCGGAAGGAGTCGACGACAATACTGGCAATGCCCTTAGCCGCTGCCGCTTTGGCATAGCCGGGCTGGGGACCATCGGGATCGCCGCACCCGTGAAACAAGAAGGCGGTCGGGAACGGACCGTCCCCCTCGGGCTTGATGATCTGGCAGTGGGCAAGCAGGCGCTCTGCCCGTGCGTCTAACGTCTCGCGGGGGAATCTTCTCATGCGCCCGTCTCCACCTAGTGCCGGAAGTGGCGCATACCTGTGAACACCATGGTGATGCCCGCTTCGTCTGCGGCGGCAATCACCTCATCATCGCGGATCGAACCACCAGGTTGAATGACCGCTGTGGCTCCCGCTTCAACGGCTTGCAGCAAGCCATCGGCAAAGGGGAAGAAGGCGTCAGATGCACAGGCCGAGCCGATGGTTGCAGCTTGGCTCCACCCGGCAGTCTCAGCGGCTTCCACCGCACGAACCGCTGCGATACGGGCCGAGTCGCGGCGGTTCATTTGGCCAGCCCCGATACCCGCCGTGACGCCGTCCTTCGCATAAACAATCGCATTGGACTTCACATGCTTGGCAACCCGGAAGGCAAACAGCATGTCGGTCAACTCTTGCGGGCTTGGGGCCCGCTTGGTCACGACCTTCAGGTCCGGGGCCATGATGCGTCCGGTATCGCGGTTCTGCACCAAGAAGCCGCCAGCCAAGGTGCGGAAGGTCAGGCCAGCTTGGGTCGGGTCTGGAAGACCGCCGGCTAGCAAGAGGCGGAGGTTCTTCTTTTTGGCAAAGATGGCTTGGGCATCTTCGTCGGCATCGGGTGCAATCACCACCTCGGTAAAAATCTTGACGATCTCTTCGGCGGCCGCGCCATCCAATTTGAGGTTACAGGCCACAATGCCGCCAAAAGCTGAAACGGGGTCGCAAGCCAAAGCGCGCAGATAAGCGTCGGTCAGGGAGGAGCCAATCGCCACGCCGCATGGGTTGGCGTGCTTGATGATGGCAATAGCTGCGGCTTCCTTGGCGTCAAACTCACCGACTAATTCATAGGCGGCATCGGTATCATTGAGATTATTATAGGACAATTCCTTGCCCTGAAGCTGGCGCGCGGTAGACACACCGGGCCGCTTTTCTGTCGTCGCATAGAAAGCCGCAATCTGGTGAGGGTTCTCGCCATAGCGTAGGCTTTGAACCTTGGGTCCACCAAAGGCACGCCAATCGGGTGAGGCCTCGCCAACTTGATCGGCATACCAGCCTGAAATCGCCGCATCATAGGCTGCGGTACGGGCATAGGCCTTGGCGGCCAATTGCTTACGGGTCAGTTCTTGTGTGCCGCCATGGGCGGTCATATCGGCCAAGACCTTTTGTACATCGCCTAGGTCGGTTGCCACCGCACACCAGTCGAAATTCTTGGCCCCGGCGCGTATCATGGCTGGTCCACCAATATCGATATTCTCAACGCAGGTTTCAAAATCCGCGCCAGACGCCAAAGTTGCCTCAAACGGATAGAGATTGACCCACAACAGATCGATGCCTTCGATGCCATGTTGCGTCATGGCTGCTTCATGATCGGCAACATGACGCAGCGCCAACAAGCCGCCATGCACGGCAGGGTGTAAGGTCTTCACCCGGCCATCCATCATTTCGGGAAAGCCCGTTACATCGGCCACATCGATCACAGCTAAGCCAGCCGCGGCCAAAGCTTTGCTGGTGCCACCGGTAGAAACCAGAACTACCCCTTGATCGGCCAATTGCTGCGCCGTTTCAATCAGCCCCGTTTTATCTGAAACCGAGATAAGGGCTCGGCGGACGGGACGGGTCGTGGACATGGCTAAAGCTCCGGCGGCGGGTGATCACAAATTGGGTGCGCCCGCTTATAGGCTGCGAATCGGTGCGTGGCGACTGGGCGGACTCAGCCCTTGGTAATCGCGGGTTTGGCTGCCTTTTTGACGGGCTTCTTCGCGGCGGGCTTGGCCTTTTTGGGCGCGTCGGCCGGGTTTGGCGTCTTGGTTTTGAACTTACAGATATCGGCAATGCCACAACGCCAACAAGCAGGTTTGCGTGCATCACAGACATAGCGGCCATGCAGGATCAGCCAATGATGCGCACCCTTCTTGTACGTGTCCGGTGTTACCCGTTCCAGCACCGCTTCAACCTGATCTGGGTTTTTTCCAGGCGCGAGACCTGTCCGGTTTGAGACGCGAAAGATATGCGTATCTACGGCGATGGTGGGTTCGCCAAAGGCTTCGTTGAGGACCACATTGGCGGTCTTTCGACCAACGCCTGGCAATTCGGTTAAGGCCTCACGGTTCCGGGGCACCTCACCGCCATATTTCTCGAGCAACAATTCTGACAAGGCGATGACGTTCTTTGCCTTGTTGCGCCATAGGCCGATGGTCTTGATATAACTAGCAACGCCTTCTTCACCCAACGCCACCATTTTCTCCGGCGTATCGGCCACCGCAAACAGGCGTTTGGTCGCCTTATTCACGCCTACATCGGTCGCTTGGGCCGACAGCGCCACGGCTACAACCAGCGTATAAGGATCGGTGTAATCCAGCTCGGTTCGCGGATCGGGTCGCTCTAGTGCCAATTGCGCATAGAGGGCTGCAATCTCGGCGGCTTTCAGTTTGGATTTTACAATTTTTGCTTTCGTGGCCATGGCCCCGCCATAGCCAATTGCGACGAGCCCCGCTAGCCCCTTCAAAAAACCTGCAACCTTCTACATTCTCGAACTGTGCTTTGTGATCGTTTGCGCTAGCTTAGGCACCATGAGCTTGTCGATCACCGCCCTTTCAGATGCCCCAGAGTTTGATCAGCGCGACGCCATTTATATGGACGCCGTGTTGCGACCCAATCGGTCGCTCTCAACCCATGGCTTTCGCATTGTTATGCTATCCCTAGCGGCCATGAGTTTCTTTTCGGGCTTAGCCTTTCTCTCCATTGGCGCTTGGCCCGTGATTGGCTTTTTCGGGTTGGATGTCATTTTGGTCTATTTGGCATTTAAGGTGAATTTCGGAGCCGGGGCGCGGGAATGCGAAACGGTGAAGGTAAGTGCTGCCCAAGTCGCAATTTCAAAGACCTGTCATCGCGGTCGGGTCGGGTGGTGGCGTGTCAGCCCCAGTTTCGCCCGCGTCATTGTGGATGAAGTCAACGAATATGAGACCCAAGTGACCTTGTCCGCCGGCGGGGCCAGCCTGCCCTTAGCAACCTGCCTCTCACCGCTAGAGCGCGTCGCATTTGCCGCCGCCCTCAAAGAAGCGCTAGAACAAGCTCGAAACGAGCGCTACCCAACAGAAGTGACTGTTTGAAAGGTCTCAAGATGGAATATCTGCACACCATGATCCGCGTCGGCAATCTGGACGCCGCCTTGGATTTCTTCTGTGGCGGCTTGGGACTGGTCGAGCTTCGCCGGACTGAGAATGAGAAGGGGCGCTTCACTTTGGTGTTTCTTGCTGCCCCTGTGGATGCCGAGCGCTTCAAGGCGCAAGGCGAAGCGCCGCAAAGCGGCCTGCCCGGCGGCCTGCCCATGGTGGAGCTGACCTATAATTGGGACGAATATGCCTATGATGGCGGGCGCAATTTTGGCCATTTGGCGTATCGCGTCGATGACATCTATGGCCTGTGTGCGCATCTGGCCGCCCGTGGCGTGATCATCAACCGCCCGCCGCGGGATGGTTATATGGCTTTCGTGCGTTCGCCCGACGGGATCTCGGTCGAACTCTTGCAGCGCGGTGCTGCTTTAGCCCCACAAGAACCTTGGACAAGTGCACCAAACATAGGCGCATGGTGAGGTAGCTGAACTTAGACCCGCACACGACAAACATAATGATACTTGGGGAGGCAGGCGCGATGCAGAAACGATTTTTAGCTGGGGTCTGGGTGGCTCTGGCTGGCCTCATGGCGGTGGCCTGTAGCCCAGACTTGCCGCGCGCGGTCGTTGAAGCGCGCTATACCTCCCCGACATCCCAATTCATCAATATCAGCGACGGCGTCCGTCTGCATGTGCGCGATGAGGGCAAGCGCGACGCCCCCGTGCTGATCCTCGCCCACGGCTCAAATGCTTCGCTCCATACTTGGGAGCCTTGGGTTAGCCAGCTTAAAGACAATTGGCGCGTGATCAGCTTTGACTTCCCGGCCCATGGCCTGACTGGCCCTTCCAAGAGTGGCGTCTATTCCGGTACCACCTATGTGCAGGTGGTGGACGATCTGGCCCAGCATTTCAAAGTCGATCGCTTTGTCTTGGGTGGTAACTCGATGGGTGGCGGCGTGGCATGGCGTTATGCGCTCGCCCATCCCGAGAAAGTCGCGGGCCTCATTCTGGTGGATGCCGCTGGCTATCCCCGCGATACGGGCAAGCCACCTCTAATTTTCCGGTTGGCACGTGCACCCATTGTTGGGGACGTTTTCTCCCGTGTCACCACCAAAGGCATGATTGAAGCCAACCTTAAGCAAGTCATGGTGGATGATACGTTGGTGACGCCAGAAATGGTGCAGCGGTACCACGACCTGTTGATGCGCGAAGGCAATCGACAAGCGACCTTGACCCGGATGCGGGCAGGCCCAGACGCACCCACGGCCTATCAACAAATCCCCACCATTACTGCGCCAACTCTCGTGATCTGGGGTGAAGCTGATCCCTGGATTCCGTTCGCGGACGCCAAGCGCTTGTCCCAAGAGATCAAGGGATCAAAGCTCGTGTCCTACCCCAATATTGGTCACTTACCACAGGAGGAAGTGGCCCTTGCTACGGCGAAGGAAGTTGAGGCTTTCCTGCAGCAAGTCTATCCAAAGCCTGCCACCTGATCTGAACCGCCTCGAAATGTTGATGCAACGCCCTGTCACCAAGAGTGACAGTAGCAGGGGTGGCGCGTCTGGCTTAAGGTTTCTATCAACACTCCACTCATATAGGTCTCGCAAGACTTGAAAGGCGCTTTTATATGTGCGGCATTATTGGAATCTTGGGTAAAGAGGCTGTGTCTGGCCGTCTTGTTGAATCGCTAAAGAGGCTTGAATATCGCGGTTATGATTCCGCGGGGATTGCGACTTTGGTAGATGGCAAGATTGACCGCCGTCGCGCCCAAGGCAAGATCAAGAATTTAGAAGATGTCTTGGTGGCTTCACCCTTGCCCGGCCTGACCGGCATTGGCCACACGCGCTGGGCAACCCATGGAGCTCCTTCCGAGCGCAACGCCCACCCCCACGCGACCAATCGCGTCGCGGTGGTTCATAATGGCATTATCGAAAATTTCCGGACCCTGCGGGCAGAGTTGGAGGCCGAAGGCCGCATCTTTGATTCAGAAACCGATACCGAAGTCATCACCCAATTGGTGTCACGGGCGCTGGATTTAGGCGCAAGCCCAAAGGATGCTGTGATTGAGGCCTTGAAGCGGGTACGCGGAGCCTTTGCAATTGCCTGCTTGTTTACGGGTGAAGAGGATCTGCTGGTTGGTGCGCGTCAAGGCAGCCCCTTGGTGGTTGGCGTTGGCGAGGGTGAGATGTATTTGGGCTCAGACGGTATTGCCGTGGCCCCCTTTACCAACCGCGTCATCTATCTCGAGGAGGGCGATCTGGTTGTCCTCAGTCGGACCAGCCATGCCATTTATGATATTGCTCGCAATCCGGTTGAGCGCCCGATCAAGTCTGTGGCGGCCAGTGCTGCCGCTGTCGAGAAGGGCAATTATCGCCACTATATGCAGAAGGAAATCCACGAGGAGCCTGATGCTGCTGCCCGCACCATTGGCCATTATGTGGACCCATTGGAAGAGCGCGTGACTTTGCCTGATTTTGGCGTCGACTTTGCCCAGATCGACCAATTATGGATTATTGGATGTGGCACGGCCTATTTGGCGGGTCGCGTCGGTGAGTATTGGTTTGAGCAACTGGCGGGTCTATCATGCGAAACCGACATCGCCTCAGAGTTCCGCTACCGTGAGCCTGTAGCGGCAGGCCGCGCCGCAGCCTTGTTCATTTCGCAATCGGGTGAGACGGCTGACACGTTGGAAGCTTTGCGTCTATGTAAGCGCAATGGCTGGAAGACGATTGCGGTCGTCAATGTGCCCGAAAGCTCGATCGCCCGGGAAGCAGATGCCGTTCTGCCAACCTTGGCAGGGCCTGAAATCGGCGTGGCATCGACCAAAGCCTTCGTCGCGCAATTGTCAGCACTCGCGGCGATCTCGGTCGCCGCAGCCTTGGCACGCAAGAAGATTGACCGCGACGAAGAGCGCCGTCTGGCACACTTGCTGATGGAAACCCCGCGCCTCATTCGTGAAGCGTTAAAGGTTGAATCCACCATTGCAGCGGCAGCAGAAGAAGCCAGCCACGCCAAGTCGATCCTTTATATCGGTCGCGGCATGGCTTATCCAATTGCCTTGGAGGCAGCCCTTAAGCTTAAAGAGATTAGCTACATCCATGCGGAAGGCTATGCGGCCGGTGAGTTGAAGCATGGCCCGATCGCCTTGATCGATGAAGTCACGCCCATCTTTGCCATCGCCCCGCATGACCATTTGTTTGAGAAGACGATCTCTAACGTGCAAGAAATTGCGGCGCGCAAGGGCCGCGTGACCTTGTTCTCAGACGCTTTAGGTATTGAAGAATCTGGCGATGTTGCGCGTCATACGATTGAAGCGCCAAAGGCTGATCCGTTCGTGGCCCCCATCGTCTATTCGCCCTTGATCCATTTGTTGGCCTATCATGTGGCGGTGGCAAAAGGCACGGATGTGGACCAACCACGCAACCTGGCGAAGTCCGTTACGGTCGAGTGATCTGGCGCAACACAATTGCGCGCTTCAGCAGGCTTAAGGGCGACCAAGCGAATTGGCGCGCCAGGTCCATGAGGCTGACTTTGCGATTGGCTTGAATGGCTTCTCGGGCCTGCCACGCTTGGCCCCAGCCCTTCAGGCCGTCGACAAGCCCGCGACCATAGGCATGGCCTGCGCCGCGCCAAGCCGTGTGCGCCCAGAGTAAAAGTGTCGCGGTGAAATGGGGCAGAAGTAGCAACCAGAACAACGCGCCCGGCATGTTGCGAATGAAGGTCCACAGCCTATTGCGCGTGCCGTGATAGACAGCGAATTCTGATAGCCGACCACTTGAAGCCGAGCCCATATGTCGAACTTGCGCCTCCGCTAGCTGAATTGTCTGCCCGCCCGCCAAACGGTGGCGAAACCCAAGGTCGACGTCTTCGCAATAGCAGAAATAGCTTTCTTCATAGCCACCCAATTGGGCAAATATGTCCGCGCGCCACATAGACGCAGCGGCACACGGGCTGAAGGTCTGACCATCGGATAAGTCACTTGGCCACGGTTTGCGATAGCCACCGCGAAACGGAATGCCAAATGCATGATAGACATCGCCGGCCCCATCCAGCAGGGTCGGGTCCTCGTCCAAAATCTGGGTGGAGCCGAATGCGGTTACGTCCCGATAGCGCTCGGTTGCAGCCATTAACGCCTCGAGCCACTCAGGCTCTGGAAAGGCATCTGGGTTAAGGCAGATGATCCACTGGCCGCTTGCTAGGTTGGCGGCCTGATTATTCGCTGCAGCAAAGCCTGTATTAGTTGCGTTGGCAACAAATTGTGTCGCCCGCGCTTGGGTCACTAAGTCCGGATCGGTGCCGTCGGGCGAGGCATTGTCGATCAGAATGGTCTCAAAGTCGCGGCAGGTCTGCGCGTTGAGGCAGTCAAACAAGCGCGGCAAATGAGTCCGGCTCTTGTAAGCAACAATCAGGATCGAGACGTGCGGCCCAGCCAAGTTCAGCCAAGAGCCTCAACGGCTGCACAGACGGCTTCGCTGGTGATGCCAAAGTGCGCGTAAAGGGCTTGATAAGGCCCAGATGCGCCAAAGCCCTTCATGCCAATGAAGGTGCCTGTCGGGCCAATCCAGCGGTCCCAGCCATAACGCACAGCTGCTTCAATTGCGATCTTGGGCAAGTCGCCACCCAAGACTTCTTGTTGATAGGCTGTCGACTGGGCCTCAAACAATTCGAGGCAGGGAGCCGAGACGACGCGCACGCCAACACCAGCTTCAGCCAGTTTGGCTTGGGCTGCCATGGCAATTTCAACTTCTGACCCGGTGGCAATCAAGACCGCCTTCTCTGGGAGGCTCGAAGGTGACAAGACATAGGCACCCTGCGCGCTGCGATTGGTTGGTGACCCATCTTTGCGTTGGAAGGCGAGCTTCTGGCGGGTCAAGGACAGTACAGATGGCGTCTTCGGCGCGAGCAACGCCAGTTCCCAGCACTCGGCGACTTCAACCGGGTCACAAGGGCGGAACACATTGACGTTGGGAATGGCACGCAGCGACGCAAGGGTCTCAACTGGCTGGTGGGTTGGTCCATCTTCGCCCAAGCCAATGCTGTCATGGGTCAAGACGTGGATGGTGCGGACTTCCATCAAAGCGCCGAGGCGCAGGGCTGGACGCAGATAATCGGCAAACACGAGGAAGGTGCCGGAATAGGGCACGACGCCGCCATGCAGGGCCATGCCGTTCATGGCTGCGGCCATCCCATGTTCGCGAACACCGTAATGGATGTAACGCTCTTGATAAGCGTTTGCCCCAAAGCCCTTCATGCCGGCCACTTTGGTGTTCACGGAACCGGTCAAGTCAGCCGAGCCGCCCATGAGAAGATCAAAGGCCGGGACCAAGACTTCTAATGCGGCACCAGAGCTTTCGCGGGTCGCCAATGATGGCGCTTTTTCGGCCATGGCAGCGCAATGGACTTCGGTGAGGTCGCGCAATTTCGCTGGGTCGATCTTTGCGTTTAATAGGTCTTCGATTGCGACATAGTCCGCCCGCTTGTCCATCCGTGCTTGCCACTCAGTATGGGCCTTCGCCCCGCGACTACCAGCCTCGCGCCAATCGGCAACAATCGCGTCTGGCACGACGAAGGGTGCATGGGGCCAATTGAGAGCTTTGCGCGTTGCTTCAATCTCGGAAGCTCCGAGCGGCGAGCCGTGTGTCTTGGCGGTCCCAGCCAGATTGGGGGAGCCAAAGCCAATTTGCGTGCGACAGGCGATCAAAACTGGACGGTCAGAGGATAAAGCCGAAGACATCGCCGCTTCCAGTGCAACCGGATCATGGCCGTCAACCCGGCATGTTTGCCAGCCAGCAGCATCAAAGCGCTGGAGTTGGTCGCCAGTCTCGGCCACCGACAGAGCCCCGTCGATGGAAATCTCATTATCATCCCACAGGACGATCAAACGGTTCAGCCGCAGGTGGCCTGCCAAGGAAATCGCCTCATGGCTGATCCCTTCCATCAAGTCACCGTCTGATGCGATCACCCAGGTGTGGTGGTCGCAAACATCTGCGCCCAAAGTGGCCCGTAAGTGGACCTCGGCCATCGCCATACCAACGGCGGTGGAAATACCTTGGCCCAAAGGTCCAGTCGTGGTTTCAACGCCGGGAACATGACCATATTCCGGATGACCCGCGGTGAGGGCGCCCATTTGCCGGAAGTTCTTCAACTGATCCATTGTCATGGCTTCATAGCCAGTCAGATGCAGCAGCGAATAAATCAGCATGGAGCCATGTCCAGCCGACAAGACAAAGCGATCGCGATCATGCCACTCAGGGGCCTTTGCGTCGAACTTCAGAAACTTGGTAAACAGGACCGTTGCCACATCTGCCATGCCCATGGGCATGCCGGGATGTCCAGAATTGGCGGCCTGAACGGCATCCATCGACAAGAAGCGGATGGCGTTGGCGAGGTCTGTATGGCTGGTCATGGGAGGGGAAACTTTCGTCGGCTGAATGACGGACCGCATATAGGACTCGCCGCCGCGTCACAATGGTAAACGGCACCTATTCCACCCTAATCAGTGCCTCAATAATCGGCGGACTCATTGCAGACTCATTGTGGTCAAAATCTACGCCCGATTTTGTCGTAGTAAGGGTGCATACCTAACTCACACACAGAGTGAGACCCGAATATGACCATCCTTCCTTATCCAAAGTCCCGTCGTCGCGTTGCCAAGCCAAAGTCCACCCCTGTGGCGGTGGCAATTGCCCCACCATCGGGCGCATTGCTCAATGCCATCCTATCCTATGCCGACATTTCTGAGGATATTGGTGGCGGGATGACGCTATTGCGGGTCAGCGCTAAGCGCATGGATGATGCGGTCATCGCGCAAAGTCTTGGTCGCGAGGCCGCGCGCTTGGCCGATGTCTCCATCCTCTGGAATGACGATGAGAGCGAGATTCATGCCGTCTTGGATGCGGCCATTCCAAGCGGGGTTGAGGATTTCTGGACCGAGCCTCAGTTTGAGCTGACGGATTTGGCGATGGCCTATCTCGACGAAATGCTCGACACCGAAGAGCGCGCCAAGGCTGGTTAGCCTATTATTTGCGCAGCTTAGCGTCTCATAAACACTTTATTCGCCATAATCTTGCCTTGTGAGGGGTAACATGCGGCCACAAACCGCCTTATAAGTAAGCTTATGACGACAATTGCTCTGGTCGATGACGACGAAAACATCCGCGCTTCCCTGGAAATCCTTTTCCAGAGCGAAGGTTATGACGTGCGCACTTATCCGGACGGGGCCACGGCGCTGCCTGCCTTGATCTCGGACCCGCCAGATATTGCGATCCTAGATATCAAAATGCCACGTATGGACGGGGTGGAATTATTGCGTCGCGTTCGGGAAAGCTCCGACGTGCCAGTCATTTTCTTGACGTCAAAGGATGATGAGATTGACGAAGTCATTGGCTTTTCAGTCGGGGCTGATGATTTCATCCGTAAGCCCTTCTCGACTCGCCTATTGTCGGAGCGGGTGAAGGCCGTTTTGCGCCGCTCTCGTCCAATCGACGCCGTTGAAGATGAGGCCAGTACTTCCGACGGTGACAAGAAGGTCGTTACACGGGGCTCGCTGACCATGGACCCAAATCGGCATGCTTCCTATTGGAAGGGAAAGCCCGTCCGCCTGACGGTGACAGAATTCCTCTTGCTACAAGCCCTTGCCCAGCGGCCCGGCTTTGTTAAGAGCCGTGACCAGCTTATGGACGCTGCCTATGACGACAGCGTCTATGTCGATGACCGCACCATTGACAGCCACGTGAAGCGTGTGCGCAAGAAATTCCGTGAAGTTGATGGTGAGTTTGACGCCATCGAGACGCTTTATGGGGTCGGCTATCGCTACAAAGAATCCTAAAAAGAAGCCTACTGAACCCTTTGGCAAAACCCGAAGGCAGCGCCGTCGTGGCGGCATTGCGGGCATTATCTTTATCGCGAACTTTGCCGGCATCGTCATTCTGGTGCTGGGCTCACTTCTGTTCAACGAATTACGATCCGGCCTAACTAAAGCGCGTATGGACGCCTTGCGCGCGCAGGGTTCGACCATCGCCAGTGTCTTGGCCGAAGCTGCAATTCCAGCTGATGCCGTACCTGTCTTAGATGAAGGCCGAGCCCGCGCGATTTTGCGGCGATTATCGCGAGAGCCGGGGGCCCGCCTGCGCCTGTTCAGCCGAGACCTCCGCCCCATCGCTGACAGCACAATCTTGGACGATATCGTCAATGTGCGGGAATTGCCGCCTTTGGGGCCTGCGGCACCCGATATTGGGGAGGTGGCCGGCAAGGCTGTCTCCAATGTGAGGGTCTTCATTCAAGGTGCCAGCGACGACCCTAAAAAAGCGCTTATCCGTGAAGTGTCCACTGCTCTGCAGGGCAATGTCGTCCAAAGCGAGCGCTTTGATGAAGAAGGTCGACGGGTGGTCTCGGTTACCGTCCCCATTCAGCGCATTCGCGCCGTTGTTGGGGTTTTGACCCTTGAAAGCGGGGATGTCAGCGAGATCGTGGAGGCAGAACGACGCGCCCTTTACCCCTTCATCTTTTCGGCCATTTTGGTGACGGCGATTTCGGCCAGTATGTTGGCTTGGTCCATCGCCGTGCCGCTGCGCCGCTTAGCTGCAGCTGCCGACAACGTACGGCGAGGGCGTGCCCAAGCTTTGGACGCAGATTCTTTACGCAAGCGTCCAGACGAAATCGGGGACTTGGCAGACGCCTTGGCTGCGATGACGGCTACGCTGCAAGACAGAATTGACGCCAATGAAAGTTTTGCCGCCGATGTCGCGCACGAAATCAAGAACCCCTTGGCCGCGATCCGCAATGCCGCCGAACTTTTGCCCCGCGCGACCACGCCTGAAAGCAAAGCAAAGCTTGAATCCATCATTCTAAGCGATGCACGCCGGGTGGATCGCTTGGTGACTGACATCGCCAATGCGTCTCGATTGGACGCCGAACTCGCCCGTGCCAGCCAGCAGAAGTTCTTTATGGCGGACATGATCGATGATCTCGCCAGAGCTTATGGGTCGATTGGTCATGCGCGCGAAGTAGAAATTGTCGTGCGCCATCCAGATGAGACCGACCGTTTGGCGGTGAGTGGCCGCGAAGAGGCCATCTCGCGCATCCTTACGAACCTGCTCGATAATGCGCTGTCTTTCTCGCCGACAGACGGCAGGGTTAGCTTATTCGGCATCCGGGACGGCAAAGTCATCCGGATCACGATAGAAGATGAAGGTCCCGGCATTCCCGAAGAATCCCTGCAAAGTATCTTCAACCGCTTCTATACCCACCGTCCGACCAGTGTCGGCGAAGAAGGTCAAGCCGCTTTTGGCAAACACTCCGGCCTTGGCTTGGCGATTGCCCGTCAAATTGCCGAAAGTCACGGTGGCGCGGTCTGGGCAGAGAATCGGGAAGATCGCAGCGGCGCACGCTTTGTTCTGGAGTTGCCTGCAGTCTAGGCGTTACGGCGTCGCCAAGCTTGGGTGGGCCAGCAAATCATGGGTCACGACGGGATAGAGCGAGGCCAACAGCGTAAGAGCGGCGATGACGTTGAAGGCGCGAAGTTTGACCGGATCATGCAAAAATTGACGCATCTGCATGCCTAGAAACGCCCATAGGCCAACGGTAGGCAAATTAATGGCACCAAATACAGCCGCCACAACCAATAGACCCAGCATCGGGTGATCCGCTGGCACATAGGCCGTAACAGACATGAGAGCCATCGTCCAAGCCTTCGGATTTACCCATTGGAATAAGCAAGCTTGAAGGAAGCTGAAGGGCTTTGCCGTCGCCGCGGCGTCAGCCTTGGGAGCCGCAGCTGTGGCAATCTTCCACGCTAAATAGATCAAATAGACGACGGATCCGACTTTTAGAACGGTATAGGCTACGGGGAAGCGCACAAAAATTTGCGCCAATCCGAGGCCGATCAAGACAGTCATCAGGACAAATCCAATCGAGACGCCCAGCATGTGGGGCAAGGTGCGGGCAAAGCCGAAATTTGTCCCAGATGCCATCAGCATCAGATTATTAGGCCCCGGTGTGATCGAGGAAACGAGGGCAAAGCCACACAGGCCAAGGAAGAGTTCTTGTGTCATCATGGCGCAACATTATGCGAAGTCTATTCGAATGTCCTTGCAAATTACGCAATATGGACTAGATCATCACATGTTATGACTACATTGGATGATATTGACCGAAGAATCTTGCATGTGCTTTCTCAGGATGGGCGCATCAGTAATGTGGAACTTGCCGGCAAAGTGGGCTTATCACCCTCAGCCTGTCTCAGGCGTGTGCAGGAATTAGAGCGGCGGGACATCATTCAAGGCTATCGCGCACAACTCAATGCCGCTGCCCTTGGCATCGGGTTTCTGGCCTATGTGACGGTAGGTCTCTCGCGTCATACCAAGCAAGAGCAGGCAGATTTTGAAGCCGCCATAAAGCGCGCGCACCAAGTTCGGGAATGCCACAATATTACAGGTACGGTAGAATATTTATTGCGGGTTGAGACGACTGATTTGCCTGCCTACAAGCATTTCCACACCGAAGTCCTCGGCGCTCTGCCACAGGTTTCCACCATCACCAGCTATATCGTCATGGGCTCGCCCAAGGATGAGCGGGGGTAAACCCCCGCCATCGACTAATAAACCCGTAGCTTTGGTGGAATGGTCGCCACATCGTTGCTCATGGTGTTCATGTGCACAGGGCGATAGTCGATTTTGACTGAACCTGTTGCTTCATCATACCAAGTCAGCGTGTGCTTCATCCAATTGACGTCGTCGCGGGCCGAATAGTCTTCGCGGGCATGGGCACCTCGGCTCTCGGTCCGGTTGGCGGCACCATACATGGTCACCATGGCTTGGCTCAACAAATTGTCGAATTCCATGGCTTCGGCGAGGTCAGAGTTCCAGATCATCGAGCGGTCGGTGATGGCGATATCTGGCGCGCCAGAGAACACTTTGTCCATCTCCTTGCAGCCTTCGTCCAAGGTTTCCCCTTCCCGATAAACCGCACAATGGTTCTGCATGACCTTCTGCATTTGCAAGCGCAGCGCTGCCGTGGGCGTGCCGCCCTTGGCTTGGCGGAAGCGGTCCAGACGCGCCAGATGGCT
The DNA here is from genome assembly GCA_001602435.1 of Hyphomonadaceae bacterium UKL13-1. Taxonomy (GTDB): domain Bacteria; phylum Pseudomonadota; class Alphaproteobacteria; order Caulobacterales; family Aquidulcibacteraceae; genus Aquidulcibacter. The sequence goes on along the minus strand of CP012156.1, from coordinate 2,889,630 downwards.
GTCGGTCATCGCATCGGTGATTTCTGGCTGACGGGCACCGGTTTGCACGGTTTCGCCACAGCGCAGCCCGACAGCGCGGCCAAACACCACCAAGTCGATCAAGGAGTTAGAGCCCAAACGATTGGCCCCATGCACCGACACGCAAGCCGCTTCGCCCACAGCCATGAGGCCGCGAACAACTTGGTCTGGGTCGCCACCGACCTTGGTCAGCACTTCGCCATGATAATTGGTCGGGATGCCGCCCATATTGTAATGCACGGTTGGCAGAACAGGGATCGGCTCTTTGGTGACATCGACGCCAGCAAACACTTTGGCGCTTTCCGAGATGCCGGGCAGGCGCTGGGCCAGAATGGCTGGGTCCAAATGGTCGAGATGGAGGTGGATGTGGTCCTTACCGGGGCCAACGCCACGACCTTCGCGGATCTCCATCGTCATGGCGCGCGAGACCATATCCCGTGGGGCCAAGTCTTTCACGGTCGGTGCATAACGCTCCATAAAGCGTTCGCCTTCCGAATTGGTCAGATAGCCGCCTTCTCCGCGTGCGCCTTCAGTGATCAAGCAGCCTGCGCCATAAATGCCGGTTGGGTGGAATTGAACAAATTCCATATCCTGCAAGGGTAGACCCGCCCGCAGCACCATCGCATTACCATCACCGGTGCAGGTGTGGGCGCTGGTGCAGCTGAAATACGCGCGGCCATAACCGCCAGTGGCCAGAACTGTACGCTGGGCGCGGAAGCGGTGCAGCTTGCCGGTCGCCAATTCCCAAGCGGTCACCCCGATGCATGCACCGGTCTCGTCCATGATCAGATCAAGGGCGAAATACTCAATGAAGAACTCCACGTCATATTTCAGCGAATTGCCATACAAAGTGTGCAGGATGGCATGGCCGGTCCGGTCGGCGGCAGCACAGGTGCGCTGCACAGGCGCTTCGCCATAATTGCGGGTCATGCCACCAAAGGCGCGCTGATAGATTTTTCCGTCCTCGGTGCGCGAGAAGGGCACGCCCCAATGCTCTAGCTCATAGACGGCGGCAGGTGCGTTGCGGGTCAGATATTCGATTGAGTCTTGATCGCCCAGCCAGTCCGACCCCTTCACGGTGTCAAACATATGCCAGCGCCAGTCATCTTCGCCCATATTGCCCAAAGCTGCCGAGATACCGCCTTGCGCAGCCACGGTGTGCGAACGTGTCGGGAAGACCTTTGAAATACAGGCCGTTTTCAGGCCTGCTTGTGCGGCACCCAAGGCAGCGCGCAATCCAGAGCCGCCTGCACCTACCACTACAACATCGAAGGTATGGTCATTCCACTGATAGTCGGCCGTCATGGGCTTAAGCTCCAACGAATACTTTGGCGACCGAAAGGATCGCGATGACTGCTAAGATAGCGGGGATGGCCGTGTTGGCGAGCAAAGATACAGTGCGCGCAACAGCCCCTGTGACATAATCCTCAATCACCACTTGCATGCCGAGGCGCATATGGAACAGGCCCGTCAGAACTAGAAGGGCAGTCCCTGCGGCATTTACGGGGTGCTTCATCCAACCCATGACACTGTCATAGCTGCCATCGGTGCCTAGTAGGATCGACAAGGCAAACCAAGGTAGCAGGACGGCGAGGAAAATCGCGGTCGCACGCTGCTGAATAAAGTGACCCACACCATGCTTCGCCGATCCAAGACCGCGAGCGCGAGATAGCGGGGTGCGTAAAGAGTGGTTCATCGTCTTCCCCTATGCCAAAAATGCGAGTGCAAAAACCAAAACCGCCCCGACCGCACCGGCGACAATGGTGGCCCAACCGGTCGCAGTCGACACTTTCGGATCAAAGCCTTTACCAGCATCCCACGCGAGGTGACGGATGCCATTGGCCAAGTGGTAGCAAGCCGCAGCGGTGATGCCGAAAAGGATCAATAGGCAAAGCGGGCTCATCAGAAAGCTCATGAAATCGGCATAGGCCGCAGGGCCACTGGCCAAAGCCACGACCCATGCGGTCAGGACAATTGCACCCAGATAAAGGGCGACGCCCGATGCCCGGTGGAAAATCGATGTCGCCATCGTCACGTGCCAACGCCAGACTTGCAGGTGTGGCGACAAAGGTCGCTTATCGTTTGCTTGTGGGCCTGCCATGCTTATCCCCAGATTACTTGTCTGTGACATGGAAGAGAGCGACCGTTTCGTCAACGTTTCTCGTCAGGAGAAGTGGCAAAACAGCTTCATTTAACTGGGTTTAGCTGCATGTTTTAAAACAAGTTGGCTTAAGGGGCCGATCTCTAAGCTATGGGCAGCTAGGACCAGACTTGTATCACCCTGCTGTGCCAGCCACGCCTCAATCCAAGTCTGCCAAGCTTCATGAAAGGCGACCAGCGCCGCCAAGCCCTTTTTGCCCTTCGCCCGCGTCCATTCAGTCCCATCAATCCAAGCCAAATTACGGGCCGACCAATCTCGACTGCTAGATTTGTGGAGGTTTTCGAGGTGTGCTGCCATATCATCCACACGAAGATATACGATCAGCGGGTTGGCTTTAGCCACAGCAGCCAAGCGCGTCGTCGCAAGATCCACTAATTGCGCTTCTGATGCACCGTTGGCAAAAGCTGGCAATAAAGTGTTTTGGATCAACGTCGCATCCAGCAGCACGACCCCTCGATTGACGACACATTGGGCTGCCAACCGGGCCCAGGGATCGAGACCATAAGCTTTGGGTGCCGGTTCGCGGCCCACCAAAAGGTCGACTTGCTCGGTTCTGATGGGGTGGTCTGCGTCAAATTCCAGAAACGCGCGCGCTTCAAGCCCCTTAGCCTCTAAGTGCTCAGCAAGCCGCATCGTTAGGCTTGTCTTGCCGGCACCGATGGGCCCTTCGATCATGAGGAGGTGTCGATGGAATGTGCTCGTCATCTTTCAGCCCGAAATTGAAGTCCTATATGGGAAACCAGCACTGCCTGCGCCTTGAGCAGAATGGGTCAATGGGGTCCATTTTAGCCATAACAACTTTGTCATCATCATCTGCGACGGAATAGACGTATAGCTACGTTCAATACGCTAAGCAAAAATCCATCTGGGTGGCTTACAGCTGTCCAACAAGAAAAATAGGTCTCCCCGATGTCCATTCGTTTGGCACTCTTAAGCAGCGCAGCTGCGCTTTTGCCTTTGGGCTTTTCCACGCCACTTCTGGCGCAAACTGCACAGATACAGCCAGCTAAAACCACGGCGATTCCGGTCACCGTCCAACCTGTCGACCCGCCTTCATCGGTTCAAGATGACCAGCCGGTTGAGGAGATTGTGGTGCGTGCCCAGCGCGGCCCAAATTCTGTGCCAGGTGATGCGGTCCCTGAAACCACTTTGGATACCGTTGAAATCACTGCCTTGGGGGCGTCCAACGTTGCCGAAGTGCTCGCCGCTTTGGGCCCTCGCGCCGGTTCGGGCCGTGGGCGTGGAAGTGGCCCGCCTGTTATCTTGCTGAATGGGCGACGCATCGGCAGCTTCCGTGAGGTTCAAGGCCTTGCTTCCGAGGCCATTCTGCGCGTTGAGGTCTTCCCGGAATCTACCGCCCTACAATATGGTTATTCAGCAGATCAGCGCGTCATCAACTTCATTCTGAAAGACAAATTTCGCGCCATCACCACTGAAATTACAGCTGGAACAGCTGCAGAGGGCGAACAATCGCGCGGTGAACTCGAATTGGGCGTATTGAACATCGGCGCCAAGGGGCGGTTGTCGATTAATGGTGAAGTGTCCAGTCAAAATAGCGTCACCGAAGCTGAGCGTGGTGTGCGCCGCGCTGCATCTCCCGCCAGTTCTGCTTTCAGAACGCTTTTGCCTGAGACGAGCGCCGCAGAGCTGGGCATCAGCTACAACCGCAATTTCGGCAAGTCGATGGGCGCTACGTTCGATCTCCGTTTTGACTCAAATGAAAGTCAAAGCTTGTTAGGTCTGGCGCTCAGTCCGACAGGTTTGCCAGTTGCAAATGCGCCGATCGAGCGCAATTCAAAGGTGGATACATCGCGTGCGGCTGTCACCGTCAATGGCACGACCGCAGGCTGGCAATGGACGGCCACAGGCTCTGCCGATCAGACCAAATCGGATACTAAGACACTTTCTGCCTTGACCCAGCCCCAGACGGCCAATTCCACGGCCAGTGTCTTCGAGGCGATTTATAACACGACCGGCCCGCTGATCGATGTACCAGCTGGACCAATTCGTGGATCCTTCCGCCTTGGCTATCAGGATCGCCAGCTCGACTCAGAATCCACACGCAATGGACTTGTCACGCTGACCAATCTCAGCCGAGGTGATGTCACTGCGCGTGGTAATCTTTCGGTCCCCGTGACCAGTCGGCGTTCGGGCTTTGGAGAAAAGTTTGGCGACTTGAGTCTTAGCGTGAATGGCTTTTACACCGACTTGTCGGACTTTGGCGGTCTGCAGGGCGGTGGACTTGGGGTGAATTGGTCCCCGATCACGACGGTGCGTTTATCCGTGGCTTATGATGCCTCAGAGGCTGCCCCCAGCATTCAGCAATTGGGCAATCCAGTTCTTGTGACACCGGGTTCTGCGGTGTTCGATTTCCAAAGCGGCCAAACTGTTTTGGTCAACCGCACCAGCGGTGGCAATTCAGGCCTGAAAGCAGAAAGCCGAGCCGACACCACCTTTAGCGTCAATTATTCGCCTGCGAAGTTTGAAGGCCTCGACCTCACGCTGAGCTATGCGATCAATACCAGCGAAGATACGGTCGCGTCCTTTCCCTTGTTAACGCCCGCATTGGAGGCCGCTTATCCGCGTCGCTTTGAACGCAATAGTGCGGGCGTTCTCACCGGGATTGATCAGCGCCCGATCAATTATGATTCCGCTGACAGCACGATTTTGCGCTATGGCTTTTCCTTCTCCAAAGGCTTTGGCCCCCAAATTGGGCGCGGCCCCGGTGGCCCAGGCGGTCCCGGTGGATTTGGCGGTGGCCAGCGGCCACCTGTGCCAGCTACTCCCTCTGCTAACGGCCAAGCTAGCCCAGCAAACCAGCGGCCAAGCCGACCACAAGAGGGTGGGGCGGTCACCGGCGCGGGCGCAGGCCAAGCGACAACACCGGCAACTGGGCGGGCATCTCCAGCAACCAGCCAGCGCCCCGCTACGGGTAGCCCGGGCGGCTTTGGCGGCGGACGCGGCGGTCCGCCTCCCGGCGTCTTCTTCGGCGGCGGCGGGTTTGGCGGCGGTGGATTTGGTGGCGGCCCCGGTGGCGGGCCGGGTGGTCAAGCTGGCCGTTGGAGCATCTCCATCTTCCATTCCATCAAGCTGGAAGATACCATTGTCTTAGCTCCAAATTTGCCAAAGTTGGACTTGCTCGAAGGGGCAGCGGTTGATGATGGCGGCGGATCGCGCCGACATACGGTCGAGTTCAATGGCGGTTGGTCCTATATGGGGATTGGCTTCCGAGCCTTTGGTGAATGGCGTGGCGAGAGCAAGATCATTGCCAGTGCAAGCGGCGTTCCCGGTGCGACAGATCTTTATTTCGACGATCAGCTTACGTTTAACTTGCGCGGCTTCTTGAATTTCGAAGCGCGCCCTCAATGGGTTAAGAAAGCGCCCTTCCTCAAGGGCTCTCGTTTGATCCTGCGGGTCGATAATCTGACCGATTCTGCTCAGACGGTCCGCGATTCTGCCGGCAATACACCTGAAGCCTATCAAAAGGCGTTGCTTGCGCCGCGTGGTCGTTCTGTGGAGTTGAGCTTCAGAAAGCAGTTCTAGGCCGCCAAACCCAGTCTCTGCCTGCGTGCAGAGATTGACTCTTAGCCAAGCGCTCTGTAACAGCGCGCGTTCAAATTTCTTCTCTATCAAGGCGGTTATCCGCCAGGAGTAACTGCCGTGAAACGCACGTTTCAACCATCTAACCTCGTCCGCGCTCGTCGCCATGGTTTCCGCGCCCGTATGGCAACCAAAGGCGGCCGTCTGGTTTTGGCCCGTCGTCGCGCCAAAGGCCGTAAGCGTCTGAGCGCTTAGGATATCTGGCGGCCTGGGCAATCCTATGTCCGTTAGCCCGCCTGCCATCATTGATCGGCTGACTATTCGTCGTCAGTTTTTGCATGTCGCTCAGGGTCGTAAGGCCGCTGGGCGATTTGTGTTATTGCAGGCTCGGCCTACGGTCGACGCGGCGGCTGAAACGAAGGGTCTGATCCGCTATGGCCTGACAGCCTCCAAGAAAGTCGGCAACGCCGTCACACGTAATCGGGCGCGCCGCCGTCTGCGTGCAGCAATGTTACAGCTATTGCCACTTCATGGACGGTCCGGTTTTGACTATGTAGCTGTCGCGCGTACTGCAACTGTGACAGCAGAATGGCCAGCATTGCTTGACGACCTGACTACCCTGTTCTTAAGGCTGTCGGCGAAGTCTGCCCCTCCACCTGTTACAACCGCCACAGCCACATCTTAGAAGCTGATAGCAAGGACCCCAATGTCCCCGTCTCCTATGTCTCCGCCACCCTCAGCGCCTGATACGAAGAACCTCGCGATCGCGATTGCCTTGTCTTTGGCGATCTTGCTTGGCTTTCAATATTTCTATGAAATGCCGCGCGAGAAGGCCCGGATGGCAGAGATGGCGCAAAAGCGCGAGGCGCAAGCCGCTGCTCAAAAAGCGGCCGCCGCTCAACCCGCTGTTACGCCTGTTCAAGCCGCAGCATCTTCCGGACAGCCGGTCAGCCGTCCGGATGCTTTGGGTCTCAGCCAGCGCATCAATATTGATGCGGATGCTGTCAGCGGGACGGTTTCCACTCTGGGCGCGCGGTTCGATGATTTGGTTCTGAAGCGCTATAAGGACACGATCAAGAAAGACTCCAAACCAGTGACCCTGCTGCATCCTCAGGGTACGGCAGACGGCTATTATGCCTTTTTTGGGTTTACGGCACCCGATGGCAGCGCTGGGGCACTTCCTGGCCCCAACACCGTTTGGAAGGCCATTCCTGGCGAGAAGCTCACGCCTGACACACCCATCACCTTGACCTATGACAACGGCCAAGGCCTAACGTTCAAGCGGGTGGTAAAGGTCGATAAGAATTATCTCTTTACGGTCACCGACACGGTCGCAAACGCGGGCGCAGCCCCCGTTACGTTGCAGCCCTACGGCGCGATACGTCGCCATGCCAAGCCAAAAGAGCCACCCAATGGTATCAATCATGAAGGCATGGTTGGCATGTTTGATGGCAAGCTCAAGTTGATGAACTATCAGAAGCTTGAAAAGGGTGAAGCCCTGCAGCAAGCTGGTACCGGTGGCTGGCTTGGCATCACAGATAAATATTGGCTATCTGCGTTGATCCCAGATCAAAAGACCAAAGTGGATGGTGCCTTTAAAGTCACCCAATTGCCCAACGAGGAAGTGTTTGAATCAAGCTTTATTGCAGCGCCTGTTGCTTTAGGCGCAGGACAAAGTCTGACTACCACCCAACATCTTTTTGCGGGCTCGAAGCGGGTCTCAGAATTGCGGGCGCTTGGTCAAGAATTGGGTTTGCCGCGGTTTGAGGATGCAGTGGACTGGGGCATGTTCTGGTTCCTGACCAAACCGTTCTACGCCATGCTCATGTTCTTCAACGGCTTAGTCGCAAACAATATTGGCATTGCGATTTTGATGGTCACCGTGGTCATCAAGGTCGTCACATTCCCTCTGGTCTACACGAGCTACAAAAGCTTTGCGAAACTGCGCGATCTCGCGCCTAAAATGGCTGAGATAAAAGAGCGCTTTGCCGCCGACGTGCAGCGCCAACAGCAAGAAACCATGAAGCTTTATCAGACGGAGAAGATCAATCCGGTGGCAGGCTGTATCCCAGCCTTGCTGCAAATGCCGATCTTCTTTGCGCTGTTCAAAGTACTCTCGATCTCGCTCGAACTTCGCCACGCGCCTTTCTACGGCTGGATCCCCGATTTGTCGGCTAAGGACCCAACCACAATCTTCAATCTGTTCGGCCTGCTTCCTTATGATCCAACGGTCATCCCCGTAATCGGGACGTTCCTAGCGATTGGTGCTTGGCCGATCTTGTATGGTGTATCGTTCTGGCTTTTGCAGAAGATGCAGCCTACGGCCACCGATCCGATGCAAGCTCAGATCTTTGCCCTGATGCCATGGATTTTCGTGTTCGTGTTCGCAGGATTTGGCTCGGGTCTGGTCATCTATTACACGTGGTCCAACTTGCTGACGATTGTGCAGCAATATGTGATCTCCAAGCGATCAGGCACATCAAACCCGATTGACGAGTTTTTTGCCAAGCTTGGCAAGAAGAAAACGGCCTGATCATGTCTGAACCCATGGCTCCAATGCGTGACCTCCCACCAGGGGAGCGCCTGTTTCGCTTGGAGCCGCGTTTCCTCTGGGCGGCGAAGACCATGTCGGACTTGCCTCCCATGGGTGCACCAGAAGTCTGCTTTGCTGGGCGTTCAAACGTCGGCAAATCCAGCCTCGTGAATGCCTTGGTTGGCCGCAAAGGGCTGGCACGGGCATCTTCAGAGCCCGGGCGGACGCGCGAACTGATCTTCTTTGCCATCGCCGGCAAGGACGAGGTGGAGCGTATCCGGATTGTTGACTTGCCTGGCTATGGCCACGCGGTGGCCTCTAAAACAGAGATTGCACGCTGGAACGAGGCCACGCGGGACTTCTTGCGCGGCCGCGCGACGTTGAAACGGGCCTTTGTGTTGGTTGATAGCCGTCATGGTCTCAAGCCCAATGACCTCGAAGTCATGCGCATGTTGGATACGTCCGCTTTGTCCTATCAAATTATCCTCACGAAAGTTGATAAATTGAAGAAAGGGGAGCTCGACGCTGTTCTCCTGGCCACAAAAGAGGGCCTAAAGAAGCGTCCGGCTGCACACCCAGAGGTTTTGCCAATTTCTTCGCACGAGAATCTTGGCATCAGCCAATTGCGAGAAGAAATCGCAACGTTCTCAGTTGAATAGCATTTTAGCCATCAAAGACAGTGCAATATTCCCTTTTTGGGAGAATTGGGCGAAGGCTTTGCGAGGCTTGATCCCGCTTTTTCGGCTGTCAGGCTGGGTTTGCGTCTATTACCCTAGGTATTTGTGCAAACTTGGAGGACTTAAATAAAAAAGCCAGCGTTCATTTGACCCTAAGTTAAGGAGTTTATGCGACATTTTACCGAAAATGTCCGGTAAATTTGTTGGGTGTGGGGTTTGATCAACGCAATGGTGCAGCGCTTTATGCCACTCCAAATGCTAGAGACTGAACGTAGCGCACCGCTACTAAAGCCGTGTCCCTCGACCGCCCGCTTTTGCGGTGTTGTGCGTCGATTAGGTTGGGTGGACATATGAGTATACCCGCCGCCAGCATCGACCATTTTGTCAAAACGGATTACGCGCGGGTCTTGGTCGTTGATGACGACCCCATTCTGCGCGAATTTGCCGTTTCCCACCTCGTCAGCCCCAGCGTGGAAGTCAGCGTTGCGGAAGATGGCTTGGTTGCTTTAGAGGCCCTGCGTAAGGGCGACTTTGATGTCGCCCTCGTGGACCTCGACATGCCAAACATGAACGGCTTCGAACTCATGGAGGCCATGGCCCGCGATCCACGCCTGATGAGCGTGCCTGTCGTCGTGATCACCGGCCGTGACGACATGGAAGCCATTGATTTGGCATTTGCCGCTGGGGCGACTTCCTTCGTTGTGAAGCCGATCAACTGGCGCTTGATTACGCATCAATTGGCTTATGTTCTGCGCAACAGCCGTTCGGAGGCCGCAATTCGCCAAGCCCGCGCCGCGGCGGAATCTGCCAGTAGAGCCAAGAGCGTTTTCCTCGCCAATATGAGCCATGAAATCCGCACGCCGCTGAACGGGGTGATTGGCTTGGCCGGTGCGCTTGGTCGCACGGCGCTGAGTGATGAGCAGTTTGAGATGGTCAGTTTGATCCGCCAATCGGGCCAGACGCTAGAGCGCTTCCTCACCGACATTCTCGATGTGTCAAAAATAGAAGCTGGCAAATTGTCCTTGCAGGTTGATACGTTTGACTTGCACGAAGCGATCGAGGCCGCTGTGCACCTGATGCAGACTGCGGCGACCGAGAAGTTCCTCAAATTCAGTCTAACCTTTGGAACCAATGCACGTGGACTGTTTAAAGGCGATGTGGTTCGCATTCGCCAGATTGTTTCCAACCTCGCCTCAAATGCAGTGAAGTTCACGAAGGAAGGTGGGGTAACGGTTCAGATTGAGGTCAATGAGCCTGAGACTGAGGGGGAGATGGCAACCCTCATTATCAAGGTTTCCGACACAGGTATTGGTTTTGACAAAGAAGCGCGCGCTCGGTTGTTTAATCGGTTCGAGCAAGCTGATGGGTCCATTACGCGCCAATTTGGTGGTACAGGTCTGGGTCTATCGATCTGTAAGGCGCTGACTGAAATGATGGGGGGCACAATCAGCGTTGTGTCGATCCCGGACCAAGGCTCCACCTTCATGGTGAAATTGCCCCTGAGCCGGTCTATGCCTCTGGATGCCTTTGATATTCTGCGCGCGATGCAGCCAACTACCTCAAACCAAGTGATGGCTGAAGAAAGCGAGTCGTCGCGGCTTCTGCGGGTCTTGTTGGCGGAAGATCATCCGACAAATCAGCGTGTGGTGGCCATGATCTTACAGCCCTATGGCGTCGATCTCACAGTTGTCGAAAATGGTGTCAAAGCCATAGAGGCCTTTGAGGCTGGCAAGTTTGATGTTGTCTTGATGGACATGCAGATGCCAGAGATGGATGGCCTGAAGGCTACGCAGGCCATCCGTACTTATGAGCTGACGGCGCAACTGCCCCGCACCCCAATTGCCATGCTCAGTGCCAACGCGATGAAAGAACACGTTGAGCAGGCGCTTGAGGCAGGCTGCGACGTGCACATCGCTAAGCCTGTAACCCCTGAATCTCTTGCCAAAGGCATTGAGGCCGCTTTGGCCAGCGCAGTCGCGAGCCATCATAGCGGCAGTCCCGCCTATGCGCGCGCTTGAAGCCCGATTTAACTGACCAAATCCAGCTCTGGTGCGGCATGGAGGTGCGTGGCTTTAGCTGGCAGATAGCAGGATACGGTTACGCCTTTGGCATTGGGTGAAGCCAACGACACCCAGCCACCATGTAATTCCACAAAGCGCTTGACCAGTGCGAGACTAACGCCTGCCCGTCGGTCGCCATCGGCAAATCCTTCAAACGCAGAAGCTTGGCGCGCCATATCAATACCGGGGCCCGTATCACTCACCCAGAGACGGACCGTATCGTCAAAACGGCGAGCGCCAATGGTAATCATGTCGCCTTTGCCCGTAAAGCGTAGCGCATTCGACACAAGATTGAACAATATCTGCCGGATACGCGCCTTGTCTGCTCGAATAATCCCGGCACTATCATCGCATTCAACCACGATCCGAACTTGGTCATTCACTGAATTGGTGCGGGCAATCTCTGCCGTGACTTCTAAGGTTTCCGCCAAACTCACATCACCCAAATCAAGCGACATTTGCCCTGCATCGATCATGGCGAGGTCGAGAATATTCTCAATCAGCTTTTCCAATTGGCTGGAAGCCAAGCCGATAGCGTTCAGATAATCTGACTGGGATTCGGTCAGCGTGCCCCCCACGCCTGCGGCCAGAAGCTCCGCATAGCCGCCAATAGTCGTAAGTGGCGTTCGCAATTGGTAGCTCACGTTTCGCACGAATTCAGTCTTGAGGCGGTCAGCATCTTGGAAAGCGGCGGCCTTATCGCGCAGCGCTGTTTCCACTTCTCGCGCAGCAGTAACATCGGCGAAGGCTGCCAAAGTTGCGCCATCGGGTAGAGGACGGGTCAGCCAAGTTAGGCTTGTGCCATCGGCACAGATAAACTCACCCTGCTTCTCCTGACGCGACCGCGGGGACGGGTCAGAGATTCGTGCCTTCAACTCACTCCAAAAAACGGGATCGCGATGCACAAGGATCGCACGCTCCGCAACCAAATCAAATTCTGGTAGCGCTTCAAGGAAGCTTTGGTCGAGACCCCACATGCGAGCGAAAGCGCTGTTGGCTAAGGACAGCCGCCCGTCAGCCGTAAACACCGCCACCCCTTCACCTAGCTTGTCCAACGTGGCGCGCTGAACCTCGATCAAGGTTTTGAAGCGCGCTTGCAAGCCCATTTTGTCGGAAATATCCTCAAACAGAATTAGGAGGCCACCCGACGGCTGGCGCTGCCGCGCCACGCGTAAGATGCGGCCATCGGGCATGGTCCAAGTCTCGTCGGGGATCAGTCCCGGCTCTTGATAGTGCGAGAGTTCTTTCGTCTTCCAAGCCGCAAAGTCACGTGTTGCAGCAATTTTGGCAGACTGTCGCAGGCGGTCCAGCCATTCCCCGTGGGTCGGCCCATCATTCAGCCACGCATCCTCCAGCCCCCACAAATTCGAGAAGGCACTGTTGTGGGTAGTCAAACGACGGCTGGAGTCAAAAACCGCGACCGCGTCCGTCAAATGGTTCAAGGTTTCTTCATGCGCCTTGGCTTCACGGGCCAGAGTATCACGCACTTCAATTTCTTCGGTGACATCAAACGCAATACCAGATGCCCCATCGTCGGCCGGGAAGAGGCTTATCCGCAGCATGCGACGTTTGCCATCAATGGTGATGGCCCGCGTATAGGTTGTGGCTTGGCCTTTGGCTGCTTGGGCTGCATCATCGCGGGCTTTTTGGTCTAAGGCACAATCGCGTGCCCGTGCGTCTTCAAGGTCAACTGCCTCAACCGCTTTCAGATAGGACGCATTAGCCCACAAGAGAGCCCCTTGGCTATCTGTCCGCCACGCAGGGAAGCTTGCTTGCCCTGCACCTGCAAGATCGCCTGCCGCCGCTCCCGGTGTCAGCCAGACAATCGCTTTCGCGCCATGGGGCTTGCCCATAACTTCGAGGCCTAAAACTGATAGAGTAAAGGCCTCGCCCCGTTGGCGTAATTGCGTCAGGCGGGTGCCAAGTTCGGATGACGCTGAAACCAAAGCTTCGAGGATGTCAAAGGTCGTCGGCTCTTCTGTTGGGCTTTTGGCTGTCAGGTCGAGTCGCTTAAGAAGGGTAGCGCGAGTGGAGGCATCAGCCTCTTCTTCCGGTTCGCCCCAGCCCCCTCCATCATCATGATCTGGCCAAACAAGCGCAACAGAGCCTGAGGCGGCAATCGCAGCACTGGCGCGTGGGCTTGAAGTGGGGACGCGCCTTTGTTTGCCAAAGCGATACGCCAAATAGCCAGCCACGACTGCAGCACCGCCTGCGGTTACGGCATCACGCCCCCATTGGGCCAAAAAGGCTGACAAGTCTAATGGCACTTTCTGTACGCATCCGCTCGTTTTGATTCAGTTTGTTAAATCTAAGCTAAGATTGGTTAACAAAGATTAACGCCAATGGAATAGGGGGCAAATTATGCACAGTTTTAGGTCAAGCAATCCCGCCGAGATAGACGTACTTGAGCTCAAGATATTCCTCGACCCCATGGTGGGACCCCTCGCGTCCCAATCCACTTTGCTTGATCCCGCCAAAAGGCACGCCTTCTGACGAGGTCAGGCCTGAATTCACCCCGACTATCCCTGTTTCCAGCGCTTCGGCTACCCGGAACGCGCGCGCCAAATCCTTGGTATAGAAATAGGCTTGCAGGCCAAATGGAGTGTCATTGGCAGCCGCAATCACTTCTGCTTCGGTATAGAAGCGGAAAATGGGCGCGATAGGGCCAAAGGTTTCTTCTTGGGCAAACTTCATGCTTGAGGTGACGCTTGTTATCACCGTGGGCTCGAAGAAGGTGCCGCCTAAGTGGCTTATTTTACCGCCGGTTTGGATGCTCGCACCTTGGCTGAGTGCATCGGCGACATGGCTTTGGACTTTGGCAAGTGCCGCCTGATTGATGAGAGGACCCTGCGTGACGCCTTCGTCGGTTCCCGGGCCCACTTTCATGGCGGCGACTTTGGCTGTCAGCTTGGCCACAAAGGCATCATGAATGCGATCTTGCACATAAATCCTGTTCGCACACACACAGGTTTGACCCATATTGCGGAACTTGGATGCGATAGCCCCATCAACAGCAGCATCTATATCGGCATCATCAAACACAATAAATGGTGCATTGCCGCCAAGCTCTAGGCCAAGCTTCTTCACTGTATCGGCGCATTGGCGCATCAGGAGTTTGCCGATGGGGGTTGATCCCGTAAAGGACAGCCCCCGAACAATGTCGCTTGCACACCAAGCTTGACCAATCGCGACAGCGTCGCCCGTCACTACATTGAGCACGCCAGCTGGCACACCCGCCTCACATGCCAATTCTGCCAAAGCAAGCGCGGTAAATGGTGTTTCAGGCGCGGGCTTTAGCACCATGGTGCAACCCACCGCTAAGGCTGGGCCGACCTTGCGGGCAATCATGGCGGCTGGAAAGTTCCACGGCGTTATGGCCGCGACGACGCCCAGCGGCTGCCGCAAAACCATGATGCGACCGTCAGCCTTCGGCGCTGGTAAAGTCTCGCCATAGATGCGCTTGGCTTCTTCGGCGTAAAACTCAATGAAGGAACCAGCGTATGCGATTTCTCCGCGCGCCTCTGCGATTGGTTTGCCTTGCTCCGCGGTTAAGATTTGCGCCAAATCTTCTTGGTGGACCATGATTAGGTCAAACCAGCGCCGCAGGATCGTACTTCTTTCCTTGGCGGTCTTGGCGCGCCAAGCGGGTAATGCTGCATTGGCGGCCTCCACGGCATGCTCGGCCGCTTCCCGTCCAAGTCTTGGGACTTTGCCTAAGACGGCCCCAGTTGCAGGGTTGTAAATCGCTTCGTCGCATGTGCCGGTCCATTCGCCATTGATCAGGCATTGGGCGCGGAATAGGCGGGGTTCGGAAAGCTTCACGTCTTGGCCTCCTCAGCCTTTGCATCGTCTCACGGTAGTTTATCTCGAAGCGCATACCAAGACATGGCCGCGGTCAAAAGTGGCCAACGAAGCGCGCGACCGCCCGGAAAATGCGGCACAGGCATACGAGCTAAGACGTCATAGTCGCGATGCTGGCTTAAGACACAAGCTGCCAAAATGCGTCCGAAATAAGGGGCTAGAACAACGCCTTGGCCAGAGTATCCTGACGCTGACAGGAGGCCGGGACGCACTTGATGCAGGTAGGGCAGACGGGTTGGCGTGATGCCAAGGGCCCCGCCCCATGCATGGGTGACCCGGATGCTTCTGAGTTCTGGATAAATTTTCACCAGATTGCGCCGCACGAAGCTCTCAACATCCATGGGCCAGTTTGGCGTGTACTTCTCACCGCCGCCAAAGATCAGACGTCTGTCAGCGGTCTTGCGCCAATAATTGACAACAAAGCGCGTATCCATAACGGAATCGTGCTCGGGCAAGATCGCGCTGTCTTTAGGTAAAGGCTCTGTTGCGAGGACGAAGCTACCAATCGGCAAGACGCGGGCCTCGACATCGGGCTCAATGCCATCGAGATAACCGTCCCCGCACAGAAGAATATGATCGGCTAGCACCCGGCCTGTCCCGGTCTTTGCAAAATGCTTACCCCGGTCAGACCCAACTTCGGTTACGCGGCTATACTCGTGCAGGTTGGCTTTTGCGATTAACGCCGCTTGCATCAAGCCATAGAGTAGCTTGAGGGGATGGATATGGCCGGCCGAAGGGTCGCGCCAACCCCCATGATAAGCAGAGGTGCCAAGGGCCTGGGCAATTTCCTCGCGGTCTAAGCGTTTTGGACGTTCATAGCCGTAAGCGCGAGCCATAAAGTCTGCGTCCTCATCAAGGTCTTGCATCAAGCGGGGGGTATGGGCGGCAAATATCTGCCCAGGTGTCCAATCCGCATCAATGTGGAAATCCTGCATACGGGTCAGTAGATCCGATTTCGCGTCTTCGGCTAGCAACCAAAGTCTGCGCGCATCCTCTCGCCCCATCCGCGCTTCCAGCCATTTTTGATCATGACGCCAGCCAGAGCACGCGAGGCCGCCGTTTCGGCCAGACGCCCCGGATCCCACCTCATTGGCTTCGAGAATGACCACCTTCAGACCAGCGGCTGCCAGATCAAGCGCGGCCGAAACGCCTGTAAAGCCTGCGCCAATGATAACCACGTCTGCGCTTACCTCCCCTATCAGGGGAATGGTCCGGGCAAAGGGGCGCTTTGCTGATGCGTGATACCAGGTGGTTGGCGCACTGGCTGCGGAGCAGACATGACGCGAAGGAGAATGCACGACTGTCATTTGTTATAACAAATGAACCATCATCGGCTTCAGGTCAAGCGGATAAGAGGAACTTCAGTTCACGCTTTCGCTTTGAAAAGGCCCTTTAGGCTACTGAAAGCTGGAACCAGCGCTTTGTGGGCAATTGGTTCCACGATCGCACCAATGACCAAGCCGATCACCGCCGCGATCGCCGCACTCACCAGCCAGGTCACAAAGCCTGCCACCGCAGGCACTGCGGCTGACACCGAAGTTGCCAAATGGTGGATGGTCTTTTCTGGGGCGGGATAGCCCAATTCATAGAGGCCATGCACCATAATCCCGCCGCCGACCCAGAGCATGGCGACCATGCCGACCCAGCTCAAGGCTTTCAGGAAAACCGGCATACCGAGGACAAGGCCGCGCCCAAAGGCCGCAACAGCTCCATTGGTGGAGCGCGCCATCGCAGCCCCCGCATCATCGGCCTTCACAATCAAAGCAACTGCCCCATAGACCAAGGCGGTCATGCCAATCCCAACGACCGCCAGAACGCCACCCTGCAGCCATAAGGGTGCTGTGGCAACGGTGGAAAGTGTAATCGCCATGATCTCTGCCGAAAGGATAAAGTCGGTCCGAATGGCACTTGCGACTTTTTCGTCTTCTAACTCGAGGGAGGATTTGTCCCCGTCATCAGCCGCATCATCCTCGCCATGGCCGTCATGAGGGCGGACAATGTCCATGACCTTCTCATAGCCTTCCATGCACAGATAAGCGCCACCCAGCATTAAGAGTGGGGTGATGGTCCAAGGCGCAAAGAAGCTGAGAAACAGCGCACCTGGCAATAGAATGATCATTTTATTCTTGAGGGAGCCCCACGCGATCTTGCCGATGATCGGGAGTTCGCGGTCGGAAGCAAAGCCGACGACATAACGCGGCGTTACGGCCGCATCGTCAATCACGATTCCGGCAGCCTTACCTGCAGCTTTGCCACCGGCCTTAACGGCCTGAGCCGCTGCATCATCTAAACTTGCTGCCGCTATTTTCGCGATCGCTGTGACATCGTCCAACAGCGCCAATAATCCAGAGCTCAAATTTTTACCCCCAAAACAGGATCCCAGAGGCGCGATCATAGGGCGTTTTCGGTGCTCGCGCTATGTCTTTGAAGGACCATTCTCGGCTTTAGCGTGGCCATCCGCAGGTTTGCTTATCACAAAGGGTTGATCCGCCATGCTTTGGCCAATCTGTTGCCGAATTGAACTGCTCAACGCGTTGTCAGACTTGTGACCATTGGTCGCCATCTACAAGCGCTTCAAAGCCTTGCAGGCGGGCCCTTCGCTCGCTAACCAAAACGCAGAAAGGCAACTTAATGACCAAATCAAATCCGGGACTTTATTTTGAAGACTTCCATGTCGGAATGGTTTTACGACACGCGACACCAAAGACCGTCACGGAGGGTGATGTCGCGCTTTATACGGCGCTGACAGGGTCGCGTTATGCGCTATATAGCTCGGATGCTTTTGCCCGCGATGGCGATTTGGACGCGGCCCCCATTGATCCCCTCTTGGTGTTCCATACGGTCTTTGGCAAAACTGTCCCAGACATTAGCCTCAATGCCGTGGCGAACTTGGGCTATGCCGATGGCCGCTTCCTCGCACCTGTTTTCCCGGGGGACACACTGTCCGCCATCTCTGAGGTGATTGGCGTCAAGGAAAACTCCAATGGCAAGACTGGCGTGGTTTATGTGCGCACGACCGGTTTCAATCAGCAAGGCGAAGCCATCCTCAGCTATGTCCGGTGGGTGATGGTTCATAAAAGCGACCCCAGCGCGCCGGCGCCAACTCCAGTCATTCCAGAGTTGCCTGCCTTTGTAGCTCCCCAAGACTTGCCGGTTCCGGCACCAGCTTGGTCAGGCACCTATGACTTTGAATTGGCTGGTTCCCCATTTGCATTTGAGGATTATCAGATCGGGGAATGTATTGATCATGTCGACGGCATGACGGTGGAAGAGGCTGAACATCAGGTCGCCACGCGGCTCTATCAAAACACTGCCAAAGTGCATTTCGATGCCGTCGCTCAAGCCCAGTCCCGACAAGGCAAGCGCTTGATTTATGGTGGGGTTGTGATCTCGATTGCTCGTGCCTTGGCTTTTAATGGCTTGGCCAATGCCGCAGAAATTCTAGCTATCAATGCAGGTCGACATATCAATCCGCTGTTTGCGGGCGATACGATTTATGCTTGGAGCGAAGTGCTCGACAAAGCTCTACTCAGCAATGGTCATGGTGCTTTGCGGTTGAGGCTGATCGCGACCAAAAATGTCTCAGCCTATGACTTCCAAGGACCTGAAAGCCCCGAAGCGATTTTGGAATTCGACTATTGGGCTGCGATCCCTTTGCGGTCGAGCTTTATGAGCTAAATGACCTATTCGCTCGATCCCCGCTTGGCAGCTGACACATTGTTTGCCGCAAAATACCCCTTGTGTGAGGTGCGGGTGATGAATGATGCGCGTTATCCTTGGATCGTGGCCGTACCGCGTGTGCCGGGCGCGGTGGAATTATTCAATTTGTCACCGCAGGATGGGCAGCAAGCTTGGGCCGAAATTCAAGCCCTTGGTCGTCTGGTGGGCGGCCTTGCGGGAGTCGAAAAGGTCAATATTGGCGCGCTGGGCAACATGGTGCGGCAACTTCATGTCCATATTGTAGGTCGTCGTTTGGGGGACCCCGCATGGCCTGGACCCGTCTGGGGACATAGCCCTACCCAACCATATGGGCCTGATGAAGCCGTCGCTTTGATCGAGCAAGTGGCCGCCTTGGCCCGTAGCTTTTAATCGGCGTCTATATTCAGAAGCTCAAAATCCTGCCATGACACTGGAACGGGCAAGGCTGCCCAATCTTTTCTTAGGTTGACATGCAACATCACGACAGCTCAGTTCCTTCGGTGCCAGACAGCTTAGTGGTAGCACTTGAAGCGCTGGCGCGCCGCGCCGGTTCTGCAATTTTGGAAGTTAAACGTGTCGGGATTCAGGCCGAAGCGAAATCTGACGGGTCACCCGTCACCGATGCAGATCTCGCTGCAAATGAAGTAATTCTTGAAGGCTTAAGCACGCTTCTCCCCGGTATTCCCTTGATCACAGAAGAGGGTGACGAGGGGTTCAGGGTTTTAGCGAGTCCAGATGACGACTTCCTGTTGATCGATCCCCTTGACGGCACGCGGGAGTTTCTTTCTGGCGACCCTGATTACACCGTCAACATTGCTTATGTGCGGGGGCGTAGACCAGTTGTGGGCATCGTTCACATGCCCGAGACGGGACTTTCATGGGTTGGAGATTCGCGCAGCGCTCCGCATGTGGCTTGGCAAGTAGATCAAACCGACGATTGGCAGATGATCCAAACTCGCGGTGCGGGCGACGCCTTGGCCGTGCTGGCTTCGCGCTCCCATCAAGACCCGGCCACAGAGGCATTCTTGAAAACAGTCCCAGTCTCAGAACTGGTCCGACGCGGTTCGTCCTTGAAATTTTGCCTGATCGCCGCTGGCCAAGGCGATCTTTATCCGCGGTTTGGACCAACGATGGAGTGGGACACCGCAGCAGGTGACGGCGTGTTAACTGCTGCCGGGGGAGCCATGCTGGATTTGAACGGGCAAGCTTTCCTCTACGGGAAAATTCAAGAGGAATGCCGCAATTGCGGATTTATGGCGATGGGTGATCCACGTCTTGCCGCTACCATCTTTTAGGCCGCAACCCTCCCTAGACTTGCACGCTTTTCGCCAAGTGCATGAGCGTAAAATCCAGCAACCCAAGCGGCAACCACGTCGCCATCCAAGGGAGCTTCTAGGCTTGCGAGCGCGGCATCAGCCATCTCTTCGGAGAAACGTGTTCCGCGCCGCGAGCGGATCAATGCATCGGTGAAACGCGGGCAGAATTCAGGATGGCCCTGAAAGGACAAAGCAGGCGCATGGTCATAGACCAATGCCGCATTTGGCGTGAAGTCTGACTGAGCCAACACCCTCGCCGTACTGGGTGCCTCCAGCACCTGATCTTGATGGCTCACAGCCAGATGTAAGCGTTTCTTGGACCCGCCCATCCAAGGTTCCGCCGCGTGGACCTGATAGGTGTGACGGCCTAGCCCCCAGCCTTGCGGCGCTTTGTGAGCACGACCACCAAATGCCTCGGCCATGAGTTGATGGCCGAAGCAGATGCCAACTTGTGGTACACGCTGCTCGCCCGCGCGTTGGATCCAATTTTTGAGGTCCGCAATCCAAGCAAAGTCATCGTAAACGCCAGCAGGCGACCCGGTGATCAGGGCGGCTTCAACGTCGCAAGGGTCGGGTAGTTTGTGCCCATCCAGAACCTGAACAACTTGACAGGTCAATCCTGGAATATGGGGGGCTAAAAGAGCCTCCAGCATGGTAGGGTAAGAGGGGAAGCTCCCACGAATGGGCTCAGGCGGGCGGCCAGTCTCAAAGATCGTCAAATGCATAGCGATAGCCTAACCTCACTTGATGATAGTTTGCATGCAGAACATGGTTAGAAAAAGCTAACAAAGGCCAAATGCTATTTGCACAGGCAAGAACGTGGCAGTTTGGCACGCGTTTGTTTGTCGATTGTGCAAGCTCGGGACAGATGCGGCCCGTCAGACCGTAAACTAACTGTCAACCACGTATTTTTCCTCTTTCGCAACCAATCAATTCGTGGCACATTGCTTGCTAACAGGATTATGACCTTCTTTTAGGTCCCCTGCATGCGAAATACTTTTTGGGCCCTGGCTGTTTAGCTGGGGCCTTTTTTCTTGTTTGATCAACAGCCGTCTTCAAACGGCTTTGCGGCTCGATTGGAAAGTCGCGACGCTATAGAGCGCGAGGCCTGCCCAGATGAGGGCGAACGTGACACCATGGGCAGGCGTGAAATGCTCACCCAAGGCAATGCCCGTACTGAATTGCAGTGTTGGGGCTAGATACTGCAACAGGCCCAGCGTGGTAAGTTTAAGGCCTCGAGCACCAGTCGCAAACAAAATCAGCGGGATAGCTGTCGCGGGGCCTAAGAGAATCAATAATCCCATCATGCCGGCAGTGCCGCCCATCACAGGGCCACCGCTTTGTATGTGCCAGAAAACAATTGCGAGAGCGGGCAGAAACAGGATGGCCGATTCCCAGAATAGACCTGCAGCTGGCTGCACCGGCGCAAGTTTGCGCACCAGCCCGTAAAGCGCAAATGAAAACCCTAAGCCCAAAGCCACATAGGGAAATGCACCGACAAGGAAGGTCTGATTGAGCACGCCCAAGAGCGCCAAGGCCAACGCGCCAACCTGCCATTTGGTCAGTCTCTCTTTAAAGAAAGCTACGCCCATACAAACATTGATCAACGGATTGATGAAATAGCCCAAGCTTGATTCCACAATCCGATCTTGGCCAACTGCCCAAACATAAAGCAGCCAATTACCGCCAATCAAAGCTGCAGATAGGGCCAGTAGTCCTAAGGTTCTTGCCGAAATCCGCAATGAGGCAAACCCGCCAAACATCAGAGCGGCAAGAAAGGCGCAGGGCAGGGTCCAAACAATCCGTTGGGCCGTAACTTCTAAAGGGGGGATTTTGGCAAATAGATGCAGAAAGGCCGGTAGCAGGCCCCACATGATATAAGCAGACAATGCTGCCCAGAATGCTGGCGGCAGCTTTGTTCGTTCTAACGTTGTCATCTTTCCCCCTTCGCTGCCTAGCGTCACCCCGCCAAGCGCAAAGCAGAAGGGGTAAGGTCAGACTCTCTTATTTCGCTTCCGCCACAGTCAGCTTTTTCTCAAACGCCCCGCGCTCGACCAAAAGCTGGGCAATCTGGATGGCATTAAGGGCTGCACCCTTGCGCAAATTGTCTGCGACAACCCACATTGCCAAACCATTCTCGACAGTTGGGTCGGTACGGATACGCGACACATAGACCGGGAATTCACCGGCTGCTTCCACAGGCGTCATATAGCCGCCCGCTTCACGGCGATCCATCACCACCACGCCTGGCGCTTCTTCCAAGGCTTCGCGGGCTTCTTCATCACTGATGGGGTTTTCAAACTCGATATGCACAGCTTCTGAGTGGCCTACAAATACAGGCACCCGTACAACGGTCGCCGTCACTTTGATCGCAGGGTCCAACATCTTTTTGGTTTCTGCGACAAGTTTGAATTCCTCAGTCGTATAGCCATCTTCCATGAAGTCGCCGCCATGTGGGATCACGTTAAAGGCGATTTGTTTTGGATAGACTTCGGTTTTCACAGGATCATTCACAAAGATGCCGCGCGTTTGGGTCCACAACTCGTCCATGGCCTCTTTGCCGGTTCCGGAAACCGACTGATATGTCGCCACGACAACGCGCTTGATCTTCGCCAGATCGTGCAGGGGCTTCAAAGCCACGACCAATTGCGCGGTGGAGCAATTGGGGTTTGCGATGATCATCTTCTTTTTGTATTCCATAGCCGCTTCTGGATTGACTTCTGGCACCACCAACGGAACGTCGGGGTCCATCCGCCATTGGCTAGAATTGTCGATGACCAAGCAGCCCTGTGCCGCGATCTTGGGCGACCATTCTTTTGACGTCGCGCCGCCGGCACTCATCAAGCAGATGTCCCATCCAGTAAAATCAAAATAATCAAGGGATTGGCACTTGAGTATCTTGTCGCCAAATGAGACTTCACGACCCAAAGAGCGCCGCGACGCAATCGCGGCAATCTCAGAAACCGGAAACTTCAGCTCTGCCAACAAGGCAAGCAATTCGCGACCAACATTGCCGGTTGCGCCGACGACAGCAACTTTTAAACCCATGATATTTCTCCGTAGGAGGCCCTATTAGCCCTTCGAGGGCTAATGGCCAAGAGCAAAGGACTGTGGTGGGTCCTTTGTTCCCATCTGCATCACGCCAAAACTGGTTCTAAAGCGCGCGTAGAGCAGGCAAACATTGGTTCAGCGACTTTTCGATCGTGTCGATCATAAAGTCGATCTCTGAGGTAGATACGATCAGTGGCGGACACATCACGACGCTGTCGCGAATGCCGCGTACCATCAAACCATTGGAAATGCAGGCGTCGCGCACCATTGGACTTGCTTTGCCTTCTTTGCCGCCAAAGCGGTGGTTCGTACCGGGCTCTGATACGATTTCGACGGCACCTAACAAGCCTTGTGAGCGCACTTCTCCGACCAATTCATGACCGACCAAACGCTGTAGGGCCTTTGCCAAATAGGGGCCGGTAACTTCACGCGTGCGGGTCACGAGGTCTTCGCGCTCAATAATCTCCAGATTGCGTTCCGCCACGGCGCAACACATAGGGTGGCCCGAATAGGTGTAGCCATGTACAAAATCGCCACCCTTTTCCCGCAGAACTTCCACAATCGCGCGAGAAGCAATGGTGGCTGAAATCGGGGCATACCCGGAAGACAACTGCTTCGCGGTCGTGATGATATCGGGCGTGAAGCCATAGGTATTGTGGCCAAACCATTGGCCAGTGCGGCCAAACCCGCAGATGACTTCGTCGGCTACCAAAAGAACATCATATTTTCGGCAGATCGCTTCGACCTTCTGCCAATAGCCTTTCGGTGGGATGATTACGCCGCCGGCGCCTTGGATTGGTTCGCCAACGAAAGCTGCGACATTGTGTGCTCCGACCTGCAAAATACGATCTTCTATCTCTTGGGCACAGCGGGTTGCAAAGGCCTCTTCATCCTCACCAAAGCCTTCGTTGAAAGCGTAAGGCTGGATGACGTGCTCAATCCCAGGAATTGGCAGGGAGCCGATTGCGTGCATGGCACTCATGCCACCCAAACTTGCGCCAGCAACGGTTGAACCATGGTAGCCATTGCGGCGGCAGATAAAGACATTCTTATAGGGTTGGCCTTGAACAGCCCAATAGTGGCGGACCATACGGAACATGGTGTCAACGGCCTCAGAACCTGAGGAGTTGAAGAATACATGCTGCAGCTCGCCGCCAGCAATACCCGCGATCTTGGCCGCCAAGCGAACGGCTGGTGCCGTCGCGGTCTTAAAGAAGCTGTTGTAATAAGGCAGCTCTAGCATCTGCTCATGAGCGACGTCGGCCAATTCCTTGCGGCCGTAGCCAACTCCGACGCACCACAGCCCAGCCATGCCATCGAAATATGCTTTGCCGTCAATATCCCAGAACTGGCAACCTTCAGCGCGGGTGATAATACGCGAGCCACCCAAGTCGCGGATTTCGCCATAGTCCGCTTGCGCCGGCAAATGGTGGGCGACATCCAAGCGGCGCAGCTCTACCGCGTCGTAATTGCGCAATGCCGTTACTGGTGGGGTCATGGTTTTTGTCCTAGGCTGATCTGTTTGTTATAACAATTAGATCAGCTGGACACGCAGGGAAAGTGATTTCTACGCTTTGGTCTGCAATTATCCGAGTGGCGCAAAGTTCGGGCCGCGACGGAACATGGAAGCAGAGCACGTTTTAGTCCATTTCAATCAAAGCTGCGCTCAAACTCCAAATTGGAGCAACAGTTGATCCGCCTGGAGGCTCTCTATCGGTCTAGCGTTGCTCTAGAGGCCAAGCGTTTGCCGCAGCTGCTGCCAAAAGGTCGGACGGACCTGCAGGCGAATGGACGGGCGTACTACTGGCTCACTATAGTCCCGCAATTCACGCGGGCGGAATGAAGCTTCGACGGTATAACGTGGTGCATTTCTCATCGCTTTGTTCCATCTTATGACACTTTGTGTGCCTAAAGAACTTACCAGCAAGTATTGTGCCATGTGGTTAATCAGAACTGAAAAAGGGCCCGCCAGATGACGGGCCCTTTTGAAGGCACTTGAAATCAAATGAGAAGTCCGCTCGAACCTTTAAGCCGCAGCCGATTGCTCGCCTGGAGTTGGGTCACGCAGGACATAACCGCGGCCCCAAACTGTTTCAATGTGGTGCTGGCCATCGGCAGACGCTGCCAACTTCTTGCGAAGCTTACAGATAAATACGTCGATGATCTTCAGTTCTGGCTCGTCCATACCGCCATACAGGTGGTTCAGGAACATTTCCTTGGTCAGGGTCGTGCCCTTCCGCAAAGAGAGCAGCTCCAGCATTTGATATTCTTTGCCAGTCAGGTGAACGCGTTGATTGTTCACTTCCACCGTTTTCTGATCAAGGTTCACCACGATGTCGCCGGTGCGAATCATCGACTGTGAATGGCCCTTCGAGCGGCGAACCACCGCGTTGATGCGGGCGACCAATTCGTCCTTGTGGAATGGCTTCGCGACGAAATCGTCAGCGCCAACGCCGAGGCCACGAACTTTGGTGTCAATATCGCTGGTTCCAGATAGGATCAGGATCGGCGTACCAACGCGGGAATTGCGCAATTGCCGCAACACGTCGAAGCCGTTCATATCAGGCAAGGTCAAGTCCAACAAAATAATGTCGTAGTCATACAACTTGCCCAGATCGACACCTTCTTCGCCAAGGTCAGTCGTGTATATATTGAAGCCCTCAGACTTCAGCATTAACTCAATCGACTGCGACGTCGCGCTATCGTCTTCAATTAACAGAACCCGCATGGAGCCCCCTCCGACATGCCCTGAATGGGCGGTGTAACAACCAACGACCCATGCCTAAGCTGATTTGCTTAAAGATGGTTAACCGCTTTTTGCGGCTTGTCTGACATTTTCCATATGTTGGACCAACGTTTGCCGAATTGATCTTTACGACAGGTTAACGCGAAGCACTTCAAATGCGACTTTATCAACCATGTTCACTCATTTCTTCACATGGCGTCTTAAGTGTGACGGGTTTTAGCAGGGAAAGCAGGGCTGCAGGATGCGTCCAGATGGACATTCACGAGTAAGTGGCGGTGTGCGCTTGGCGGAATTGGCCGAAACCCTGAAGCGTCAGGACCATACGCGCTATGAAGGCCGAATTGTTGCGGTCAAAGGTCTGATGGTGGAAGCAAGTGGTCCGCCCCAAGCCATGGCTCTGGGCGCTCGGGCCATCGTGGAAGCTGCAGAAGGTTATGCTCGCCTAGAGATCGTCGGCTATCGCGATGGGCGCGCCCTTCTCATGCCATTTGAAACGGTAGAAGGTCTGCGCGCGGGGGCCAGCCTCGTCTTTGAGGGGACTTCCCCAATGATTGCCCCATCCTCGGCTTGGCTCGGACGCGTCATCGATGCGTTCGGCAATCCGGTCGATGGTGGCCCGCCTGTGCCGAATGGCTCCCATCCTAGACTTCTAAGAGGCGTTCCACCTCCGGCTCATACGCGTGTTCGCGTGGGCGATAGAATGGAGACGGGCATTCGCGCCATCGATGCTTTCTGTGCACTTTGCCAAGGCCAGCGCATGGGGATCTTCGCGGGCTCTGGCGTCGGAAAGTCTGTTCTTATGTCGCAACTGGCAAAGGGGGCTGCAGCCGATGTAGTGGTGATCGGGTTGATTGGCGAGCGCGGTCGCGAAGTCAAAGAGTTCGTCGAAGACACTTTGGGTACCGAAGGCTTGCGTCGTTCGGTCGTAGTCGTGGCGACCTCGGACGAGAGCAGCCTCAAGCGCCGCCAAGCTGCTTATACTACCCTCGCTGTGGCAGAGCATTTCCGCGACCAGGGCTTACAAGTCCTATGCCTGTTCGACAGCGTGACCCGCTTTGCGATGGCACAGCGTGAAATCGGCTTGGCCACGGGTGAACCACCAACAACTAAAGGCTACACCCCAACGGTATTTGCAGAATTGCCTAAACTGCTGGAGCGTGCCGGGCCCGGTGCGCCGACAGGCGGGCATCAGACGGGGTCGATTACGGGCCTCTTCACGGTGCTGGTCGATGGCGGGGATCATGATGAGCCAGTTGCCGATGCCGTCCGTGGCATTCTCGATGGCCATTTGGTGCTAGAGCGCGCGATTGCCGAACGTGGCCGCTTCCCCGCGCTCAATATCCTTAAGTCCGTTTCCCGCCTCATGCCGGAATGCCACGCGCCTGAAGAACAAGTTTTGGTGCGTGATGCCAAGCGCGCCTTGGCAGCCTATTCGGATATGGAGGAGTTAATCCGTTTGGGTGCCTATCGGCGCGGGGCCGACCCAGGCACGGATCGCGCCATCGCTTTGGCCGAGCCGCTGGAGGAATTCTTGAGCCAAGGCAAGCAAGAACGCACAACCTTTGCTGAGACTTTCCAACGCCTGTCCGACATCATGATCGCACAAAGCTGATCTAAGTCTTTGAGCCTATGATGCAGTTTTCCTACCTGCGGGAAAATTCTACAGATCGAAAGAGCGATTTCTTAACCCACAGCGTGTAGATAGGACCTGTAACGCAGGGAAAGTCATAATGAAAACCGGCTCAACGCTTATTAAATTGGCCAAGCATAAGGTCGACAGCGTGCAGATGCTGATCAGTGCGGCTGAACGCACGCGTGAAGATATTGAGCGCAAAAAGGCCGATCTCTTGGTCGCCGAAAAGCGCGAGCGTGCGCGTGCAGAAGCAGACCCGGCAATGATGAGCCATTGGGTTGCTTATTCCCAAGTGCTGGTCGCCCAACGCGCCAATCTCGAGGCTTCGCTTGTAGGCGTTGAAGAGCAATTGGAAGCACTGCGAGGCGACTTACAGGCTGCTTTTGAAGAGCAAAAGAAATTTGAAATGCTCGAAGAGCGTCGGGTTAGCCGGACCAATGCGTCGAAGGCCAAGCGCGAACAGGCATTTTTGGATGAGGCGGCGATGATCCGCGCCGCGAAGCGGCATTCCGCCTAATTCAATCTAGATCAATACGATCGCGCGATGGGGCCCTCAAGGGCCCCTTTTTGTACGCTGCGCGAGTGGATGGTTACGCGTCACCAACTCAGTCAAGCGCGCATCGGCCACATGGGTGTAAATCTGGGTGGTGGCGATATCGGCGTGGCCCAACATGACTTGAACCGATCGCAAATCCGCTCCGCCCTCCACCAAATGGGTTGCAAAGGCATGACGTAGGACGTGCGGGCTCATTTTCTTTGGGTCCAGGCCTGCTTGAATCGCGAGGCCATCTAACAAGCGGGCAAATTCACGACGACCAAAATGGCCGGCCTTGCCCTTAGCTGGAAACAGAAATTTGTCAGCCTCAGCTTTTTGGGCGCCTTCAGGCAAACTATGGCCACGTACCGCCAGCCAAGTATCGAGTGCTTGGCGTGCCTGGGAGCCTAGAGGGACAAGGCGTTCTTTGCCGCCTTTGCCTTTGACCCGCATCGCGGCAATTTCTGGCTTGGGCACCGCACGCATGGGCAGGCCAACCAACTCACTCACCCGCAAACCACAGCCGTATACGAGTTCGATCAAACAGGCTGCGCGCTGCGCCTTCCAGCCTTTTAGCGCGGTCGCGGCAGCAAGTAGTGCATCGATGTCGGCCACTTCTGCTGTTTTAGGCAAATTGCGCGCTTGTTTCGGGCCGTCCCAACGCCTTGTTGGGTCGTCAGAGCGCCAACCTTCGCTGACCGCGAATTGGTAAAACTGGCGCAACGCGGCTCGGCGTCTGGCGATCGTGGTGCTGCTGAGGCCCCGAACACTCAAATCCTGGGCAAAGGCCTCTATATCGACATGGTCGACCACAAGGGCTTCCACCCCTCGGGTGACCAGAAATTCGTCAAAGTCAGTTAAGTCGCGCCGATAGGCGTCTAATGTATTGCGAGCTGCACCGCGCTCCACCCCAATCATCTCTAGGAAAGCTTCAATCAGCGCGATCACTTGGGTGGTGTCCAACTGGGCTTAGATGGGGCTTTGGTTTTGGCCTTCGGTGAAGGTGGCGTCGGTTTAGTTGGGAGAAGTGTTGGTGCCGGCTTTGCTTGATTGGGTTGTGTGGTGGCAGCAGGTGTCGCCGCTCTGGCTTGAGTTGGTGCTGACGTGTTTGTCCGCAAGCCTGTTGACGCGGAGGTTGGTGCCGGACTTGGCTTGGCAGCTGCAGGTTGGGCAGCAGGGGTTGCAGCGGCTGCAGCGCGTGTGGGGATGACCATATCCAAAGCCAACAAATAATCGCGTGCCAGATCGACTGCCTGTGCCGTTAAGCCTACACGACGCAAAGCACGAACCGCGATGGCGACAGTCTCTGCATCGGCGCTTGCGGGTTCTTGGCCTTGTAAAGCAAGACCCACGAGCAGGGCTACTTCGCCCTTAGATCCCCGTTCTGCAGCTAAAACTAGGGCCGTCCGCACGCCCGCTTGCCCGCCCTTCATATCTGGTAGGCCGGGCTGAACCAAGGCGGCAAGCCCACCAAGTGTTGGCATGCCAGCAGACCACGCGATCAAAGCATCGCGAATGGCTTGGCGTTGGGCATTGGGGTTGGTGGCGGCCTCAATATGGCGCTGAATGGGCCGATCACCCGCCACAGGGTCCAGTAAAGCCAAGACCAGCCTTTGCCGGGACGAAAGTGGGGTAGGACTGCGGATTTCGAGAGCCTGTGCAAGGCGCACATCTCCGGTCCAAAGGGCGGCCTCGGCGAGGGTTTGCATCGCTAGTGGCGGTATTTGGTCAGGCGCGGTTTGAAAAAGATCCCTTAGGTCATCCACCAGCAAGCGGGCTTCTAGGGCTCGGCTTTGCGCATTGGCCGCTTGGCTAAATGTCTTGGCCCAGGTTTCGGCAATTGGTGGAGGAGGCGGTGGTTGGGGCAGAGGAGGGGCTAATGTTGCGCCCAGTGGAACTGTGGTTGCATCTGCGGCTGGCGACGCGGGCTCGACTGCTGCTGGGATCGGCATCCGCAACAGCGCTTCCTGTGCCGGTGACGCTACCCCTGTCTGAGCTGCGCGCCGAAGCAATAAGGTGGCCTCTTCTGTCGGCACGCGCGTTGCGAAATCAGGCCAAATGAGAATCGAGGAAAGTGCTGCTGGATCACCGTTGTTCGCCAGCCCTTTGGGGAATCGCAATTGCGCCTTCATGCTCAGTGCCAGCGCGCGTCCGCTGTCCGCCCGAAACGGCGGCGGGTTAGTAACGGGGCCAGAGACAGCGGCAACCGCGCGGCCAAGCCAGGTATCGGTTTGGCCTTTGCCTCTGGCTAGGTCGACCGAAAGATTTGCGGCACCGGCTTCGCCATTCATCGCATAACAGGTGGCCCGCGTCTCAAGCCAACTTGGGCTGGCATTGGTACTATTGGCTTCGTCTAAGCCGGGTGATGCGACCCACCCGCAAGCCTCATCAGTTCGGCCAGCACGAAAAGCGGCATCGATCGCGAGATTCATTAAGGCTGGGTCGGCGGTCAATCGCGGAACGGTCAGAAACAGGCGCGTTGCCGCTTCTGATGGGCCTAAGCGATTAGCAGCCAGAAACCGTGCTCGCGCCAACTCAATGTCGCCTACAGGGGCTGAGCCGCCCGAAAACACAGCTTGGCGGACCAAACGCTGCAGGCTCGGAAACCTTAGGTCAGGGCCGATCCGATCAAAGGCTAGTGCTAAAGTACCCGGGTCAGCACCTTGCCAGAGGTCACTATCTAGCCGTTCAAGACCGAGTGGCAAGGCTGCAGCGCCCCAGGGGCCAACTTCCTGAAGGGGTGTTGATTCAATGGTGCGAATAGATTGTGCCAGAGCAGGCGAGGCGGCCATCGAGCAGAATAAGGCGCTGGTCAGGAGAAGGTTGCGTATCATCATGCCTGTCATAATCCATTTTGCGGCAAAACAGTGGCCTTGCGCTTCACGCAGGCGCGATTGCGTGAACTACGCGACAAGCGCACAATTAATCCCTATGTTCGCTTATCGTTCTTATCTTAGCGAATCAACGCCATGTCCAGTGAGCCCAATTCTCCCCAGCCAGCCTTGACGATTTCTCAACGTGCGATGGCGCGTGCGCCAGGCACTATGGTTGGGCCTGCAGGCGGGCTTGATCACCCGTGGATGGTGGGCCTCAACGAGCAACAACGCGAGGCCGTCGAGGCGCTGGATGGCCCTGTTTTGGTGTTATCTGGTGCCGGGACCGGAAAAACTAAGGTGTTGACGTCACGCTTGGCACAATTGTTGGTGACGGGTCGGGCGAAGCCTTGGGAAATCTTGTCGGTGACCTTCACCAATAAAGCGGCGCGCGAAATGCGCGATCGGACCCAGCTTCTCATTGGGCCAGCGGCTGAGGGCTTACGTTGGCTCGGCACCTTCCATTCGACGAGTGCGATGATCTTGCGCCGTCATGCGGAATTAGTCGGCCTCAAGCCAAGCTTCACGGTTCTCGATACCGATGATCAAATCCGCTTGATGAAGCAGGTGATTGAAGCGGAAAACATCGACCAAAAACGCTGGACGCCGCGCTTCCTTGCAAGCTTAATCGACGGGTGGAAGAACCGTGCGTTGACGCCCGAAAAAGTCCCGGCCGACGAGTCGTTCCTGTTCGCCAATGGCAAGGGCGCGAAGCTTTACGCGCTGTACCAATCCCGCCTGAAAGTTCTCAATTGCGTCGATTTCGGCGATCTCTTGCTGGAGACCATCAGTCTATTCTTGAAAGAGCCCGACCTGCTGGCGGAATATCACGACCGCTTCAAATATATTCTGGTCGACGAGTATCAGGATACCAATGTCGCTCAATATTTATGGTTGCGCCTCTTGGCACGCAAGCGCAAGAATATCTGCGTTGTTGGGGACGATGATCAGTCGATTTACGGCTGGCGTGGAGCGGAAGTCGACAATATTCTGCGGTTTGAGCATGACTTTCCTGGGACGAAAATCGTCCGGCTAGAACGCAATTACCGATCAACGCCTCATATTCTAGCCGCAGCCAGCTATCTGATCGCCAGCAACAAGAATCGCCTTGGAAAGACGCTTTGGACCGACATTCCAGACGGCGACCGCGTACTTGTGCGCGGCATTTGGGACGGGGAAGCCGAAGCGCGTTTGATCGCGGATGATATTGAGCAGTGGCGTCGCACTGGTCGCCGGTATGATGAAAGTGCCGTCTTGGTGCGTGCGTCGTGGCAGATGCGCGCCTTTGAAGAGCGATTCTTGATGTTGCAGATTCCCTATAAAGTCATTGGCGGGCCGCGCTTTTTTGAACGGGCAGAAATTCGCGATGCACATGCTTATTTGCGCCTGATCCGGTCTTTGGATGATGATTTAGCGTTTGAGCGGATCGTCAATGTCCCCAAGCGTGGGATTGGCGATACGAGTGTGCAGCGCTTGGGCACTGCTGCCCGTCTAGCTGGCGTTCCGTTATTCACCATGGCGAGCCAATTATTGGGCAGCGATGAGTTGAAAGGCCCTGCGCGCACGGGTCTAACGCGCTTCATCCATCAGCTAGAGCATTGGCGCAAAAAGGCACTGGAACTGCCGCACACGGAATTGGCAGAGCTTATTCTGGATGAAAGCGGCTATACCGACATGCTGAAGGCCGACAAAAACCCTCAGTCGGTCTCCAAGCTCGACAATTTGAAGGAATTGGTCCGCTCAATGGGCCAGTTCGACACGCTGGCGGCCTATCTGGAACACATCGAATTGGTGATGGACCTCGACCGCACCGAAGAGGGTGATGCGGTACAAATTCTGACGCTACATGCTGCAAAAGGCCTTGAATGGCCTTTGGTTTTCCTGCCCGGCTGGGAGGAAGAAGTGTTTCCGTCGAGACGTGCTTTGGATGAAAAAGGTGACAAAGCCTTAGAGGAAGAGCGTCGCCTTGCTTATGTCGGCATTACGCGTGCACGCGAAAGTGCGCGCATCAGCTTTGCCGCTAATCGCCAGATTTATGGCAGATGGAACAGCGTCCTGCCCAGCCGATTTGTCGATGAGCTCCCTGATGGCCATGTCGATGCAGTGTCAGACACGGGCTATTTCAATCAAGGTACAGGTGGCGCGGCAGAGCGCTTTGCCGCCTATGGCCCGCTTTCAACCCAGCCAGGCAATGGCTTTGGGACTGGTTATGAGAGCCCCGGCTGGAAGCGCGCGCAGGCTGCAGCGGCATTAAGCAAGCTGACGCCTAGCATGGCAAAAGGGTTTGGTGGGCCCATCATTGATGGCGAAGCTAAGCTTCTGGCGCGCACCGGGGCCAAGGATGCCACCTATGCCGTCGGCCAACGCATTTTCCATGATAAATTTGGCTATGGCGCAGTACGTCATGTTGAAGGGTCTAAATTGACCATTCAGTTTGAAAAATCTGGCGAAAAGAAAGTGCTCGACAGTTTCGTACGCCCTGCCTGAACCGAGCTTAGGGCGTGTTCCGATCAATTGGAATCGATTGATCGGTAAAGTACGCTCTCAATCAACCGCTTACTGACGGAACAAGCTCAGGATGCTTTGTGGGGCTTGGTTTGCAATCGACAGAGCTTGTGTGCCCAATTGTTGCTTAACCTGAGCCGCTTGCAGGCGTGCCGATTCAACCGCAAGGTCGGCGTCAACCAGATTACCAATCCCGCCCTTGATGCTGTCTTGCAGCTTGCCGACGAAAATCTCATGATTTTCAATCCGCTTGGCAGAAGCCCCAAGACGCGCCAACTCCGAGTTCACATATTCCAGTGAAGCCGCGATTCTGTCACGAACGGTTGCGGCATTGGCTGCCGTATCGAGAACGTCGGTTGTACCCAAATAGACATCTGCAGCCGGTGAAGCCACTGCGGTGCCCGCACCAGCAACCAATCGCAAGTCGATGATAGGCAAGGTCACCGTCAAGCTGCCGGTAGAATTTGCCAAGAAGGTGAAGCTCCCGGCTGCACCATCAATTGCGTTGCCGCCGTCAAAGACGGCGTTGGCGATGACCGAGGCGACTTGGTCGCGAAGCGCGATGAATTCGGCATTATAGGCTGCTCGAGATGTGGTGCTCGCCGAGGCATCGGAAGCTGCAACCGCCTTCTCGCGCATTTGCGAGAAAATGTCGGAAATCTGCTCGCCAGCTGCCAATGCCACATCGGCGATTGACTTAGCCCGGTTCAAGCTGTTGCGAACCGCGTCATAGGCAGAGAGTTCAGACCGTTGCTGCTGCGCGATGTTGTAGATCGCACCATTGTCCTTCGCGACGGCGACTTTCAAGCCGGTGTTGATCCGGCTTTGGATGCCGTCCATTTCGCGATTGGTCTTGTTCAGGTTCTGGAGGGCCGTCATGGCTCCCATATTTGTATGCACACTACCTGACATGGTTCGCTCTTTCTTTTTTAATCACCCGGCCAGTCTCGACAAACTTCGCAGTGAGACGACCCAATTTAACTTGCAGAAGTTGTGGCGAAAACATGGTGAATATTTCGTAAATTACCCACTGGTCCAAGAAGTTTTTGGTCCAGATTGTTTCCGCCTAAACTTGATCCCTTAGTTACGGAACAGCGACAGGATGCTCTGCGGTGCCTGGTTGGCGATCGAGAGAGCCTGTGTGCCCAATTGTTGTTTGACTTGCAGCGACTGCAAGCGCGCGCTTTCGCTGGCAAGGTCTGCGTCGACCATATTGCCGATACCACCTGTGATGGCATCTTGCAGTTTGGACACGAAGATTGCGTGATTATCGACCCGCTTCGCTGAGGCACCAAGGCGAGCCAACTCACTGTTGATGAAGTTCAAAGATGCTACAACTTGGTCGCGGGATGTTGCCGCTAATGCTGCCGTGCTCAAGTCAGAGGTAGCGCCCAAATAGACATCGGCGGCTGGCACAGCTGGCGTAGTGCCTGTGGTTGCGCCCAACGCAAGGTCAAGGGTCGGCAAGGTGATGGTTTGGCTGCCAGTCGTGTTCGCTAGGAACGTCAAGTTGGCACCGCCGCCCAAGATGTTCGCGCCATCGAAGACGGCGTTGGCAATAACGGAAGGAACTTGGTCGCGCAGGGCCTTGAATTCGGAGTCATAAGCCGCTCGGCTGGTTGCTGAGATCGAGGTATCGGATGCCGCAACAGCTTTTTCGCGCATCTGAGTAAAGATGTCTGAGAGTGCCTCACCAGCTGCAAGCGCTACGTCAGCAATTGATTTTGCTCGGTTTAAACCGTCCGCGACAGCGTTGTAGGCGGAATTTTCAGAGCGCTGTTGCTGGGCGATGTTGTAGATCGCACCGTTGTCTTGCGCTTTAGCAACTTTCAAACCGGTATTGATCCGGCTTTGGGTAACACTCAGTTCACGTGAGGTCGCATTCAAATTTTGAAGCGCGACCATCGCTCCCATATTTGTGTGGACGCTATTTGCCATCTTCTAAAGTCCTTCCAGCCATTCAGGCGGAACCCTCGGTACTTTGAGGGTCAGTCCGCAAACTCTGGCAAGGGCTCCGCAAATGACATGCCAGCGGCGTTAATCATATAATCAATTGTATTTTATCTATATTTTTAAGAGGACGGAAAAGGCGATTGATAGCAAACATGGTAAACACTGCCGGGTCATTACGGTTAACAGGCAAAATTTGCCGCTCTGGCGGATCAATCGCACAATTGCCCGCTGTCTTTCGTTGCAGTGCCCTCAAACGCGCGCTAGAGCGCCTATGATAAGCAAGGATCTAGTCCGAGGGGAAACAGATATGGCTCGTAAGAAGATTGCGCTCATCGGTGCAGGCATGATTGGTGGCACATTGGCCCATATCGCGGCGCGCGAAGAGTTGGGCGACATTATTTTGTTCGATATCGCGGAAGGTGTGCCACAAGGCAAGGCGTTGGATATTGATGAAGCAAGCCCCGTGTTTGGTTCTGACATCGATATCAAAGGTGCCAATGATTATGCCGCGATTGCGGGCGCAGATGTGTGCATCGTCACCGCTGGCGTACCCCGTAAGCCAGGCATGAGCCGCGATGATTTGATCGGCATCAACCTCAAAGTGATGAAGGCTGTCGGCGAAGGGATTAAGACCTACGCACCAAACGCTTTCGTCATCTGCATCACCAACCCACTAGACGCTATGGTATGGGCACTACGCGAATTCTCTGGCCTGCCGCACCATATGGTCTGCGGGATGGCTGGCGTACTCGATAGCGCACGTTTCCGTTGGTTCTTGGCCGAGCACTTCAAAGTCGCCGTCGAAGACATCCACGCTTGGACCTTGGGCGGCCATGGCGACGACATGGTGCCAATGGTGCGCTACTCCACCGTGGGCGGGCTGCCGCTGCCTGTCTTGGTAGAGCAAGGTAAGATCAGCCAAGAGCAACTCGACGCCATCGTAAAGCGTACCCGTGGTGGTGGCGGCGAAATCGTCGCCCTTTTGAAGACGGGTTCGGCCTATTATGCGCCAGCCGAAAGTGCCATCGCGATGGCGGCTTCCTACCTCAAAGACAAGAAGCGCGTTTTGGCTTGCGCCTGCCATTTGACTGGCCAATATGGCATCAGCGACATGTATGTCGGTGTACCTGCCGTGATTGGTGCTGGCGGCATCGAGAACATCATTGAGTTCCCGATGGATGCGGCTGAAAAAGATATGTGGGCGAAGTCTGTTGCGGCCGTGAACGGCCTCTTGGCGGCGTGTAAAGAGATCGAGCCCTCGTTGGCTTAATCGTGGCGATCGGTCCTACCCTTACCACGGCGAGATTGGTCCTGCGTCCACCGACGCAGGACGATTTCCCCGCTTTCGCCGCTATGATGGCGAACGCTGAGCATGTGAAATTCATCGGCGGTGCCATGCCCGAAGCCATGGCGTGGCGACAATTGGCAGCCATCACGGGTGCTTGGTCGCTGCGTGGCTTTTCGATGTTTTCTGTCCTTGAGCGCGATACAGGCTTATGGGTTGGTCGTATCGGGCCTTGGATGCCGCAGGGCTGGCCCGGCACGGAAGTGGGTTGGGGTTTAGCGCCTGCAGCCATGGGCAAAGGCTATGGGGTCGAGGCCGCAACCGCTTGTATGGACTGGGTTGTCGATCACTTAGGCTGGACCGACATTATCCACATCATCGACCCAGCCAATACGCCATCCGAGCAATTGGCTGCGCGTTTGGGATCTACCAATTTGGGCCCAACCCGAATGCCAGAGCCTATGCATGAGTTTCAGGTCAATGCTTGGGGCCAGAGCGCACAACAATGGCGGGCCCGCCGGGTAGGTTAGCGCTGGGCTGCTAACAACTTCCCGATAATTGTATCCGCGACAAGACGGCCTTCGGATGTCAGTCCTAGGTGCGTTGGGCTTTGCCACATAAGGCCTTGGCGCACGCGCGCTTTGATTTGATCTTCGGGTAGCGGTTCACCGGGCGCATTTTGAACGACCACGCCGTCTTGCAGGCGCAACCCCATCAGCCAGAATTCGTCGCGAACGGCGTCGGGTGCCAGAACTTCATCTTCCATAATGCCATGGCCGTTTTTTGAAAAACCCTCACAATAGGCTTGAGGACGGATATGGGCTTTAGTCGCGCGTCGATCGGTGCCCCAACCCAATCGGCCATGTGCCCCGGGGCCGAGGCCGATCCAATCCTGCGACGTCCAGTAAAGCACATTGTGCCGCGACCGATTGGCCGCACTTTTGGCGTGGTTAGAGACCTCATAAGCATCAAAGCCTGCTTGCTCGAGGATGGTTTGGGTCAAGGTATAGAAGTCAGCCGCTTGATCATTATCGGGTAGACGCAGCGCACCGCGTGCGGCGGCGCGCGCGAAGGCTGTCCCATCCTCAATCGTCAATTGATAGGGCGAGACATGGTCTGGCGACAATGTAAGCGCCAGCTCTAATTCCTGCTGCCAAGTCTCTAACGTTTGGCCTTGGCGGGTGTGGATCAAATCGATTGATAAGCGTGGAAAGATCGTCCGGGCCAGAC
Source organism: Hyphomonadaceae bacterium UKL13-1 (assembly GCA_001602435.1). Classification (GTDB taxonomy): domain Bacteria; phylum Pseudomonadota; class Alphaproteobacteria; order Caulobacterales; family Aquidulcibacteraceae; genus Aquidulcibacter. The sequence goes on along the minus strand of CP012156.1, from coordinate 2,851,954 downwards.
GTGCGGCAGCCAAGCCTTCTTGGACACTATGAAACCGGCCCAGCTGCTTAAGGCTTACGTCATCCAACGCCTGAAGGCCAAGTGAGAGGCGCTCGACACCTGCGAGACGCAGATCCTGAAAGCGAGCGGCTTCTGCATCGGTGGGATTAGCTTCCAAGCTGATCTCGAAACCCTCCGCAAAGCCCCAGAGGCTGTCCGCATGTTCAATGATGCGCCTGACTTGGTTCGGTGCCATCAGGCTGGGGGTGCCACCTCCGAAGAACAAACTGGTCAGCGGGCGCTTACCCGTCTGGTCGCGCCAATAAGTCATGTCTGCTAGAATGGCGCTGACCAAGGGCTCTGTATCCAGCCCGCGCGCTTTATAGACGTTGAAGTCGCAATAGGGGCAGATTGCCGCGCAATAGGGCCAATGGACATAGAGCCCTAATTGCCGCTCGATCATGATAGGACTGCAGCAACAAATTTCGCGAAGGCATCTGCCCGATGGCTCATCGCGTGCTTCACTGCGGGGTCTAGCTCGCCAAAGGTCTCTGTATGGCCGGTGGCGACAAAAATCGGATCATAGCCAAACCCATTGGTGCCGCGGGGCGTGGCACTTACTTCACCCACGACTTCACCCTCAAAAGCTTGTTCGCGGCCATCTGGATAGACCAGTGCCAAAGCACAGACAAAGCGGGCCGAGCGATCTGTTGCCCCCTTGGCTTGCAACTGGTGCTCAATCTCGGCCATGGCGGCATAGAAGTCGCGGTCAGGTCCGGCCCAGCGCGCTGAATAGATACCTGGTGCGCGATCAAGTGCCATGACTTCCAGTCCCGAATCGTCCGCCAAGGCCGGCAGGCCGGACGCGAGGCACGAGGCGCGAGCTTTCAACAGTGCATTGCCGATAAAGGTAACCTCGGTCTCCTCTGGTTCAGGTACACCAAGATCACCTGCACTAACGACTTCAATGTCAAAGGGGGTAACGAGGGCAGCGATTTCTTTTAGTTTGCCCTTGTTGTGGCTAGCGATCACGAGTTTTTCAAAAGGCTTACTGGTTTTTAACATGGCTTATCTTTCGCATATCGTGAGGCTTTGTTAGACCTCTCCGACAAAGCCTGACTAAAGCTGTGCTGAAAAGCGCGACTACCTACGTTTGACCAAGGCGACCCTCGCCCCTGAAGGAGCTCAGAATGATTTCGACCCGTGCCATCGTCTTTGCCCTAACGCTTTCTGTCTCGCCTATGGCGATGGCGATTGCAACGGCCCAAACTGCCGCAACTACGCCTGCAACTGCTGCGGTGGAGACCCGGACCGTTGGGCAACTGGTCATGCAGAATGTGCCGGTCACACCGGAAGCCATTCGAGAGCGTTTGATCCAATACACGAATACCCGCGCTGCCTCTTTCCAAGACTTCTTGCCCGATGGCGGGATTTTGATTTCCACCCGCTTTGGCGATGTGCCGCAAATCCATGAAGTCAAAATGCCCATGGGTGCCCGCAGTCAGTTGACCTATTATGCGGAGCCTGTTGGCGGTGCGGCGGTGCGCCCAAACTCTGGTGGCAGCTTCGTCTTTGGTAAAGACAAGGGTGGGGATGAATTCACCCAAGCCTATTTGTTTGATCGTGCCACCGGCCTTGCAAAAGCTTTCACCGAGGCAGGCACGCAAAATGCTGGCGTTCGCTTTACCAAGGATGGCAAGCTGGCGGCTTGGACCGTTACCCGCAATGGCACAGCGGTACGCGACATTGTCATCGCCAATCCAGAACAACCTGACAGCCGCCGTTTGGTCTATCGGGCCGAAGGCGGGTTTGGGATTGCTGACCTGTCTGATGATGGCAAAACCATCCTGTTGGGGCAGGGCATCTCGGTCAATTATTCGAAGCGCTGGACCTTGGATGTTGCGACTGGGACCTTGACCCCCATCACCCCGGATTTGAAAGTTGCCTATGATGGCGGGACTTTCGCGGCAGATGGCAAGTCGATTTACATCCTGACCGACGAAGGCTCTGAATTCTCCTATCTCGTTCAGTTGGACTTGGCGACCGGCACGCGGACCCGCGTGTCACCTGCAATGGGTTGGGATGTTGAAGGCTTTGACTTGTCCCCTGATGGCAAGACTTTGGCCTATACGGTCAACGAGAACGGGCTCTCGAAACTCTATCTGCAAAGCACGACCAAAGGGGCAAAAGCAGAGTTGGTCGCTTTGCCGGTTGGCACGGTCGGCGGTGTTGATTGGGACCCAGCTTCCAAGCGCCTAGGCATGACGCTCTCGACCGCCAAAGCGCCGGGCGATGCCTATACTTATGACGTAGCTACCAAAAAGCTGACCCGTTGGACCATGAGTGAGATTGGCGGTCTAAACTCAGCCAATTTTGTGGAGCCAAGTTTCTTCAACTATCCAACCTTTGACAAAGTAGACGGCAAGCCTCGCACTATTCCTGCGTTTATCTACAAGCCCAAGAACGCAAGCGCGTCTAACCAAGCCCCGGTGATCATTAATATTCATGGTGGCCCAGAGGGGCAGTCTCGCCCCGGTTTCTCCTCAACCGTGCATTATTGGGTAAATGAACTGGGTGCCGCTGTGATCTTCCCGAACGTGCGTGGCTCAACCGGCTATGGCAAAACCTATGTCGACCTCGACAATGGCTTTAAGCGTGAAGACTCTGTCAAAGATATTGGTGCCCTTCTGGATTGGATCGCGACCCAGCCAGATCTGAACCAGCGTAAGGTGGTCGTCTATGGTGGCTCCTATGGCGGCTATATGGTGTTGGCCAGCATGACCAATTTCAATGATCGTTTGGCCGGTGGCGTCGACATAGTTGGGATTTCCCACTTCGCGACCTTCTTGCAAAACACCAATGGCTACCGTCGTGATTTGCGCCGCGTGGAATATGGCGACGAGCGCGATCCAGCCATGCGTGCCTTCCACGAACAGATCGCGCCTTTGAACAATGCGCACAAGATCACCAAGCCATTGTTTGTGATCCAGGGCGCGAACGATCCACGCGTGCCGATTTCAGAGGCCGATCAGATCGTGGCGAAAGTCCGCAATAATGGTGGCCAAGTCTGGTATATGGTCGCCAAGGACGAAGGTCATGGCTTTGCCAAAAAGGGCAATCGTGACGCCCAACGCGAAGCTGAGACCCTGTTCTTCCAGCAGGTCTTTGGCACCAAGTAAGTTGGCTTAGGCTGTGCTGTTAGGTGGTAAACACGCGTGACAGCACAGCCTGACGGTCTAAGCCCCAGGCATTGGTGAGGCCTTGGGCAAAAAGTTGGCGTACGTCATTGGCTGGGACCAAATCGCGGTCTTCATAGAGGCGGCTCAATCCCGGCCAATCGCCTAGCATCTTTCCGCCTTTGACCGCGCCGCCCAACAAGAAGGAAACCCCGCCTGTGCCGTGATCGGTACCGCCTGTGCCATTGATCCGCACAGTACGACCAAATTCCGTGGCGATCACAACCGTCGTGTTCGCCCAGACTGGGCCAAGACCCTCCCGCAAGGCTTTGACGGCAGTGTCTAATGCGTCCAAACGGTTTGCTAATTGACCTTGCGCCCCACCTTGGTTGGCATGGGTATCCCAGCCTTCAAACGACAGGACAGCACCAGCTGGACCGCCGGGGGCAGCCAGAATGCGTGCCGCCGCACTTGCCAAGGGCGCAAAGACCCCTTGGCGACCACGGCCTGCATTGCCGCTCAACATGGTTCCGCCGTCAGCAATCTTGTCGGTCTCGATCGCCATCGCTAGGGCATTGGATAGCATGGCATCGCCCGCATAAAGGTCAGATAGACGCGCCAAGGTGTCGCCATCGCTTTCTGGGGCTAGGGGCGGTGCCCAGGATGTGGCCCTTGCGGGGCCGCGTAAGACCAGAGGAATTGTTCTCCCAATGGCAACGCCTTCTTGACTTGGTCCATTAGGCAGCATGGCTAAAGCGCGGTTCAGCCAGCCAGAGCGTGCGCTTGTTAATTGTGCGGTTCCAGCTTCGAGCAGATCTTGTGCATCAAAATGCGAGCGCTCGCGGTAGGGGCTGGCTGCTGCATGCATGAAAGACATCTGACCTGTTTGCCAGAGGCCGTGCATCTCCTTCAGAGCCGGATGTAGGCCAAAGCCGTCCACGAGCGGCAAGGTTCCATTGGGCCCACCCGGCCCGTCTAAGGCTATGGCACCACGGAAGCTTCGATAATTTGGATCGCCATAGGGGACGACAGCTGTGAGCCCGTCCATCGCTCCACGCAGAATAATGAAAACGAATTTGCCTGATGTTGTCGCGGCTTGAGCAAAGCTAGCCGTTCCGCCCAGCATGGCGAGGGATAGGCCGGAGAGGCCTGCGGTAAGGAGTGTACGGCGGTTGGTCATCTGCGTTGAAACTCCGGACTCATAAGGGCGAGCACTATGCCTTGGCGCGCTGTCTGAGCCCGCGAAATGGCAGTTCTGGTTTTATCTGTTAGGGCGGGACCCAATGCTGATTCTGCAAAGGCGATAGGCTGGAAGGTTTCGCCGATTACATCCGCTGCAAGGTTGGCCCAGTCAATCCGCTTCAGGATGGCGTCGGGAGCTGCCCATTCGCTGGCCACATCGGGCCAACCTTTCGGGCTGGGTGCGCGCCACGGCGTTTGTCCCAATTGTTCAAAAGTTGCCCGCAGGGCTTGCGTCGAGGTCGTGTTTGCCCCGCTCGCGCGCATGGTCGAGATCAAAAAGTCATTCGGTGTCTTAAACTTTCGGGTCTCTGGCGCCCACGCCTCAGGGCTTTGGATCAAAGTCTTAGCCAATGCCGAGAGATCACCGCTGCTTTGCCGGAAGGAAGCTTCCAAGCGCGCCACCAGTGCGGGCGGGGGATCATCGGCCACAAAATGCTGGGCGACTTTAAAGGCGATCCGCTTTGCCACCGATGGCTGGCGTGCCAGATGCGCCAAAATGTCTAGGGCTTGCCGCTCCCCTGCCGCGGGAAAGTTTTTGCCAAGGATGGAGCGCGCGCCCGGCTCATGCAATTCGGACACGAAGATTGTGGTGCCAACCCTAGAGCCTTGTGCCAAGCGACGAAGGCGCGGCCCAGCGACTGTCCAGCCTGTCAGCGCGCGGGCAAATTCTGTGACATCTGTTTGGCTATAGCCGCCATCAGCGCCCAAAGTGTGCAGCTCCAGAATTTCACGTGCCAGATTTTCGTTGAGGCCTGCAGCGCGCCTGCGGCCTTGTTGGGTCTGTGCGGCTTGGGAATTGGGGCCTATTGATTGGGCTTGATCAAGGTAAATCAGCATCCCGACATGGGTGTCAGCTTTCACCAATAAGTCCTCAAACCGACCCCAGACATGGGGGCGGATGGCTTCTCGCTCAAAAGAGCCTGGAAACGGGGTGGTCTGAAGATTTCGCACGGCCATGGTAAAATGGTTCGACCAGAACTGCACCCAACGCTCGGCAAAAGGGGCCTGTGTTGTCACCGCATGCTGGATGCGGGCTTCAATCTCGCGGCCGGTGGTTTGGCCGACGAGATCGGCCAGACGCACGCGCTCTTCGGCATTCACTGCCGGATTGGGTGACGCTTCCGTGCGCCGTTGTGCGGCGCGAGCTTCTTGGTAGCTTTGCAATGCTTCAAAAGCTTGCGCACTCGATAGGAGGCCATCCGATAGCATGTTGGTGGATTGGCTTTGCCCAACTTGGCTTAATAGCCAAGCCTTTGGGTCGCGCGCAATTTGGGCGAGTTCGCCGGGCCTAGCCCCAAGGCCAAATCGATTGGCAGCGATGACAGCATTTAGGCTCATGATACTAGCGCCTCCTTGCAGGGTCTAACGCTACAAGGTGCCTGTTCCGTCGCATTAGGCGGCAAAAGGCCTAAGCTGTCGTTACGCGCTCTCCGAATAACGCTGAGCCGACGCGTACATGGGTCGCGCCAAAATTGATGGCCGTCTCAAAATCACCACTCATGCCCATCGAGAGAACTGATAAGCCGTGGCGCATGGCAAGCTTGGCCAGAAGGGCAAAATGCATCGCTGGCTCTTCATGCTCGGGCGGAATACACATCAGGCCTTCGATCGGTAGTTCGTGCTTGGCGCACAGGTCTAACAGGGCTGGAAGGTCAGCCGGTGCGACCCCCGCCTTTTGTTCCTCTTCACCCGTATTCACTTGGACTAAGAGCTTAGGAAGTTTGTGACCGGCTTGAGCAAGCTTTGCCAGTGTTTCAACCAACTTCGGCCGGTCGACGGTTTCGATCACATCAAACAGAGCCACCGCATCTTCGGCCTTATTGCTCTGCAAAGGGCCAATCAAATGGAGCGTTAAGTTGGGGTAGGCTTTCCGGCGGTCTGCCCAACGACTTTGAGCTTCTTGTACCCGGTTCTCGCCAAAGACGCGGAGACCTGCTGCCAAAGCCGCTTCGATTCGGTCCTCAGGTTGGACTTTTGAGACGGCAACAAGGGTGACGTCATCGGCTGGGCGGCCTATTGCTTGTGAGGCCTGCTTGATCCGGTCGGTGATTTCGGCGATGCGTTGGTTTATGTCCATGCCAAGGCTTCTAGCCGCCCTGCGTTCATTCCGAAAGCCATTGCAGTCAGGCTATCCCCGCCTTGTGGTCCTGACCGACGACGCGCGTGGCTATGATTTGGCGCGGCAGGCTGCGGCGTGTCCGCCAGATTCGATTCTGATTGAGCGGACTTACGGCGAAAAGCCATCGCCCAAACCATCTCAGCGAGACCGACGGCCCAAGAGGCTTGCGACAGTCCTTCCGCGTTTGGCCAGACAGAATCGATTGGATGGCATTCACTGGCCAGAGAAGCGGCTAAAGCTACGCAATCGCAGCAAGACCGGCGGCTTGATCGAGACTGCCTCTGCCCATCGAGGTCTCAGCATTGGTAAAGCCCAGCGATTGGGCATCAGAGCGATTCTGGTTTCTGTGGCCTTTCCGAGCCAGAGTCCGAGCGCAAATAGGCCCGGGGCCGGCCGCTTTAAAGGCACGATTCGCTTGGCGCTTTTGCAGCGCGCATTTCCTACTTGCGATCTCTACGCGCTTGGTGGGATTCGGGCCAAGACGGTGCGCTTACTCGCACGCAGCAAACTCTATGGTGTTGCACTTATTAGTGGATTGTGAGGCTAATTCTCAGGTTGTGGGCACACAAAGGGTGCCAAAATCACGCCTAGAACTTGAAGGCTGATTCGACTTTAACGCCCGGCTCACGACGTTGCGACCGCTCGCGGCTTTGCGACACACCTAATTGCTCGTTCGGCACAACGACTTCGCCGCCAACGCGGAATTTTGGGGAAACCTGATAGAAGGCCCCGGCCAATGTGCGACCCGAATTTTGGCCATTGCGCGGCGTCAAAGCGGTTGTCGGGTCTTGTTGTACGCCAAAAGTCATGCCCCAACGGCTGCGAGGATCGACCTTTACTGCAGCTTTCAGTTCACCACGTGGCACCCAAGCATTAGCACCGTCACGCACTTCCGAGCCAAAGGTGAAACGCTCATACCAAGGGGCTTGCGCCGTTTGGCTGCTGGTGGTCGGTGGATTTACGCCCTTTTGTTCACGCGCAACAGCTTGACCACCACTCATCACCATGAGTGCTGCCAAACTTCCTGCCATGATCAAACGGCTTCCGAACACGCCTAATTTCCCTTTTAGACCATCTAGTGAACGAAGATGGCTGCAATTCTTTACTATTTCCTTGCGTGCTTAAGAGCAATCCTAAATTGTTGTGAACTTCTGCATTCAAGCGATTTTGCTGACCATCGCAACATTATAGTGATGAATCTGCAACGCGTAGGTCGGACTTTATTGAAAAACCAACAGTACCGCCCACATTGGATCGCACCTTTGACTCTAGCGCAAGAACAGCTTCATGCTATAGACCCTTGGCTTTCCGTCCGGGGCGGGCGGGGGAGCTAGTCTGGAGCATGCCAATGCGCGTTGTCGCGCCTACACTCATCGTCGCACTCATGGTCGCAACCGGTTTGGGTGGCTGCGCCACCCGCGCCAAGACGACTTCGACTGATCAAGCCGCTGCTGCCGCTGCTGCACCACAGGCCAAAAAGGCACGTACGGGCCTGTTTTCGGGCCGCTCCGCCAAGGGCACTGGTGAAGCAGGCATTGGTGTGAATGCCTTCTTGTGGCGGGCAACGCTCGATACACTGAACTTCATGCCGCTGCTGGATTCGGATCCCTTCGGCGGTACTTATGTGACCGATTGGCACTCTGTCGCTGAAAAGCCGGACGAGCGCTTTAAGGTGCAAGTCTATATTCTCGATACGCGTCTGCGTGCAGATGGCCTTTCGGTGCAGGTTTTCCGTCAGGCAAAAGATGTAACTGGCGCTTGGGTTGACGCCACCGTTGACCCTGACACAGCGATCCAGATCGAGAACGCAATTTTGACTCGTGCGCGCCAACTGCGGATTGCCCAACTCGAAACGCGCTAAGCCGGCCAATTACATTTGCTGAAGCGACTGAACGTGGCCTAGCTCTGCATCAGAGCGGGCATAACTGCCTGTGTCTTCTTGGCAGCACGCCTGCTTTTAGGGCAAAGGCATAAGGCTAATTTGGCTGTTCGGCACAAGGCCGTCCACCTATTCTTTTTGGTCAGAGTCAATAAGGGTCTTTCATGGCTGCACGCTACAATCATCGCGAAACCGAACCGCGCCAACGCGCGCGGTGGGACGCCGCCAAATTGTTCGAGGCTGGCCCGCCCGATCCCTCGCGCGCCAAATGCTATGTCTTGGAAATGTTCCCCTATCCATCTGGGCGCATTCACATTGGGCACGTACGTAATTATGCTATGGGTGACGTGATTGCGCGTCGTCGTCGTGCAGCTGGCGATCAAGTATTGCATCCTATGGGCTGGGACGCGTTCGGTTTGCCTGCTGAGAATGCTGCGCGTGAACGCGGAGCCCATCCAGGCACTTGGACACGCCAAAACATCGATGCGATGCGCGCCCAGCTGCAGCAATTGGGCTTTGCCATTGATTGGTCGCGCGAGTTCGCGACCTGCGAACCTTCTTATTACCGCCATCAACAGAAAATGTTCTTGGACTTCCTCGACGCTGGCCTTGTCTACCGGAAGAAGAGCAAGGTGAATTGGGACCCTGTTGAGAACACAGTTCTGGCCAATGAGCAGGTCGTGGATGGTCGCGGTTGGCGCTCTGGCGCGCTGGTTGAGCAGCGCTATCTGGAACAATGGATGTTCCAGATTACCCGTTATGGCGAGGAATTGATCACCGCACTGGAAGGCTTGACTGGATGGCCGGAAAAAGTGCGCATTATGCAAAACAATTGGATTGGTAGGTCCGAAGGTCTGCGCTTCCGTTTCCAATTTGATTCGGCCACGCCCTCGCCAGTGGGTGAGGGATTAGAAGTTTATACAACCCGACCTGACACTTTGTTTGGCGCTTCCTTTGCCGGAATCTCTGTCGACCATCCGATTGCACTGGCGTTGGCAGCGACCAATCCAGAATTGGCAGAGTTTTGCGAATCCTGCCGCCGCGCTGGCACATCAGAAGAGGCAATTGAAACCCAAGAAAAACGAGGGTTCGATACCGGTTTGCGGGTCATCCACCCTTTCAATCCAAGCATGAGCTTGCCGGTCTGGATCGCGAACTTCGTGTTGATGGACTATGGCACTGGCGCGATCTTTGCCTGCCCAGCCCATGACCAGCGCGACTATGAATTCGCGACAAAATACAATTTGCCAATCAAGCCGGTGATCTTGCCCGAAGGCGCGGAACCCGGCGCGGTAACATTGGTGGATGGTCCCCATTTGGGCCAAGGCAGCGTGTTTAACTCAGATTTCTTGAATGGGATGTCTAGCGACGAGGCCAAATCCGCCGCCATGGACAAGATGGAAGCTTTGGGCGCAGGTCAGCGCACGGTGAACTTCCGTCTGCGCGACTGGGGTGTGTCGCGTCAGCGCTATTGGGGCTGCCCGATTCCCATCATTCATTGCAAAACTTGCGGCCCAGTCGGTGTGCCGGAAGACCAATTGCCGGTCACCTTGCCCGACGATGTAACCTTCGACAGACCGGGTAACCCGCTCGACCATCACCCAAGCTGGAAGCATGTGGATTGCCCTAAGTGCGGGTCTCCAGCCCTGCGCGAGACAGATACGCTCGACACTTTTGTTGACTCGTCCTGGTATTGGGCCCGCTTCTGCGGCCAGCCAGAGGACTGGCCAACTGACTTAGACGCAGTCGCCCATTGGTTGCCCGTCGATCATTATATTGGCGGGGTGGAGCACGCCGTTTTGCACCTGCTCTACTCGCGCTTCTTTGCCCGCGCCATGAAGGCGGTCGGCCATCAGCCAACTTCCGAACCCTTCAGCCGCCTGTTCACCCAAGGCATGGTGACGCACGCGACTTATAAGTCGCAAGAAGGTCAATGGTTGACGCCAGACCAGGTCGAAATCACCGGCAATAGGGCGATAGAGATTGCGACCGGCAAACCTGCGGTAATCGGCCCGATTGAGAAGATGTCGAAGTCAAAGCGCAACACGGTTGATCCGGAAGACATTATTGACACCTATGGTGCCGATGTTGCGCGCCTGTTTGTCTTGTCTGACTCTCCGCCCGAGCGGGACGTTGAATGGTCTGAGTCTGGTGTTGAGGGTTCTTGGCGCTTTGTTCAGAAAATCTGGGCAGCCTTTGACGCCTTGCCAGAGGGGGCATCTGGCCCACTCCAGGTTGCTACGGGCGTCAGCGGTGCCGCACTTGACCTGCGGCGTGCCGGCCACAAGGCGATTGCCGCCATTAGCTTGGCGATTGATTCCTATCGATTCAACAGTGCGATTGCCCAATTCCATGAATTGGTCGGTCATCTGCGTCGCGCAGAGAGCGACGAGAGTGCCGACATGTTGGCGGCGCGGGTCGAAGTCTTGGGCATTCTCGCCCGCGTGCTCCAGCCCTTCACGCCGCATCTGGCTGAGGAAGCTTGGACGCGAATGGGGGGTGACGGCTTTGTCTCAACGGCACCTTGGCCAGAAGCCGATCAAAGCCTGTTAGCGGAAGCCACCATTATGTTGCCGGTACAAGTCGACGGTAAGAAGCGTGGTGAATTAAATGTCGCAAAGGGCACCTCCAAGGAAGAGTTGGAGGCCTTGGCTCTGGCGTTGCCTGAAGCTGCACATTTTCTTGCAGGTCGAACTGTGGCTAAACTGATTGTGGTTCCCGACCGGATCATCAATATCGTGACCCGTGAAGCATAGGATGGGCAATGCCTTGGCAAAGTTTGGCACAACTGCTTGGATGGTAGCGCTGACTGTCGCTTTGGCAGGCTGTGGCTTCCAGCCCGTCTATAGCACACAAGGCTCTGGCATTGGGCCGGTGACGGTTGCGGCCATTGATGGCCGCACAGGTTATTACCTGCGCCAAGAATTGGATCGCCGCGCCGTCTTGGAAAAAGGCACCGGCAGTCCCCGTGTTTTGACTGTGAAGTTTGAGCGTGTCTTCACGCCAGCTGCGCAGGGCACCGATGGCATTTCTACCCGTAATGAACTGACCGTAACGGCGACATACGTATTGGCCGCGGCCCCGCCATTGCCTGCGGTGCGTGGCAGTGTCGCGACGAACGTGGCTTATGAAAGTCTCGATCAAGCCTATGGCGATGTAGCGCTTCAGGCGGATGCAGAAGAGCGTGTCGCGGGTCAAATCGCAGAGCGTTTGTGGTTGGACCTCCAGCGGCAAGTTCGGGCAGCACGATGAAACTGACGGGTCTTGCGGCTACGAAAGCTGCGCAAAAGGACCTTTCGCCGCGTTTTGTGATCCTGTCTGGCCCCGATTCTGGGCAATTACGCCGGCTAGCTGAGGCGATCGCCAGCCGTCACCAAAGTCATAATCCGGATTTAGAGTTCAAGCGGTTTTCCGAAGATGACTTAAAGGCCAATCCTGGTGGCGTCGAAGAAGCTATCAGCAGTGCATCTCTCTTTGGCGGGGCGGCAATTGCCCATGTGCGGGTGGGCGGGGAAAAAGACGCCTCGTTGCTTGCGGGCTTGCTAGAGCGGGCGGAAAAAGGCGGCATTCAGCCCGAAGGCGTACTGATCTTAGATGTTGGCGATATTGGCCGCAGCTCAAAAACCCGCAAAGCCTTTGAAGACTCTGGTCACGCTTGGTCGCTGCAGCTCTATGAAGCCACGCGAGATGAATTGTTGGGCGTTGCTCGGGCCGAGGCCAAGGCCGCCGGGGCTAGTATAGAGCCTGACGCTTTGTCCGCCATCCTAGAAGCTGTCGCTCAAGATACCGACTCTGTGGCAGCAGAAGTACAAAAGCTTGCTGTATATGCAGGCCCTGAAGGCGTTATCGATCTGGCTGGCGTTGAGGCGGTTGGCTCGGGCGGGCGTGAGGCAGGTTTAGATGAAGCCATTGATGCCGCCTTCTCTGGCAACCCAACCTTAATGGTCCAGCGCCTTGAGCAAGCGTTTGGTGGTGGCGCTAATCCGGTTGCGATTCTCAACGGAACAGGCCGCCGTGTTCGCTTGCTGCTGCAAGTGCGCGCAGGCGTTGAGGGTGGTGGCAATGCGGCCGACATCCTGAAGCATCCCAAAATGGGTGTATTCTGGAAACGCCAAGCGGAGGTTGCTCGTCAAGTCAGTCTGTGGAGCCGCAGTGCTTTGGAAGATGTTTTGACTGCAACGCTTGAGGCTGATGGCCAAGTCAAGCGGGCAGGATCCCCTGACACCGCTTTGGTCGAACAACTGCTCATCCGCATCGCACGGCGCGCTGAGCGAATGTCCAAGAGATAAACTTAGTCGTTCTTGCCAGCGCGCTGGTCGCGCCAAGCAGCAATCCGAAGGCGAAGCGCGTTCAGCTTGATAAAGCCTTCCGCATCCTTCTGATTATAGCCGCCCGCCGCATCAAAGCTGATGAGTTCTTTGTTGTAGAGCGAGAGCGGGCTGGAACGGCCCTGGACATAGACGCCGCCCTTGTAAACCTTCAAAGTGACTTCGCCGGAGACATCTTCTTGGCTGGCATCGATGGCTGCCTGCAGCATTTTGCGTTCTGGCGTGAACCACATGCCGTTATAGATGAGTGTGGCATAACGCGGCATCAATTCGTCTTTGAGATGCATAGCCCCACGGTCGAGCGTGATGCTCTCCATTGCACGGTGGGCTTGCCACAAAATTGTGCCGCCTGGGGTCTCGTAATAGCCGCGCGACTTCATGCCGACAAAGCGGTTCTCCACCAGATCCAAGCCGCCTACGCCATTTTCGGCGCCAATGCGGTTGAGTTCGCTCAAGAGTGCTGCGGGACCATAGGCTTTGCCATTGATCGAGATTGGGTCGCCGCGCTCAAAGCCAATCGTAATCAAGGTCGCTTTGTCCGGCGCTTCTTCAGGCGTGATGGTGCGACGGTCGGACCGTTTGGATACTAGATCGGGCACTGGCTCATTAGGGTCTTCCAGCACGAGGCCTTCAGAGGACGTGTGCAGCAAATTCGCGTCGATGGAGAAGGGCGCATCTTGCTCTTTCCCGGTCGCAATCTCAATCCCGTGCTTCTTAGCGTAAGCGATCAGGTCCGGGCGGCCTTGGAAGCTCCACTCCCGCCACGGTGCGATCACGGTCACGTCCGGCTTCAAGGCATAGTAGGACACTTCAAACCGCACTTGGTCATTGCCCTTGCCGGTCGCGCCATGACAGACGGCATCAGCCCCCACTAGGTTGGCGATTTCGATCTGACGCTTGGCGATCAAAGGACGGGCAATTGAAGTGCCTAACAGATAGACCCCCTCATACAGCGCATTGGCGCGGAACATCGGGAACACATAATCGCGGACGAATTCGTCACGCAGGTCGTCGATGAAAATATTCTCAGGTTTCACCCCGGCGGCCAGAGCTTTGGCGCGGGCTGGGCCCAATTCCTCACCCTGACCTAGATCGGCCGTAAAGGTCACCACTTCGCAGCCATAGGTCTCTTGCAACCATTTCAGAATGATCGAGGTGTCGAGGCCACCGGAATAAGCGAGAACGACTTTGTTGACTTTGCGTTGGGTGGTCATGGGGCTTGGGTTCCAAGGCTGAAGAGCGTGGGTGTCGTGCTAGGCAATCCACGTCGTGAGATCAAGCGGCCTGAGCAATATCTGATCCCCTTCGTCTGAATCAAAGGTGCATTACTTTCCGCGCCGCTTGTCTTTGTTGATCCATTTGAGCGCAAACGCCAGATGAACCATATGTGCCAGAACAAAGGTAAAGGCCATAAACACCCGAGAGGTGCCTAAGGAGACGGCCTCTTTGGTCAATTCCCCATTTGGCAACCGATGGGCTAGAAAGGTCAACAGCAATCCAAAGACTGCTGCGAGGGCTGGCGCGAACAATAGGGCAAACCGTCTAGGCGCGGACCATGTGGGCTGACCATTGAGTCCAAATTGCATGGGGACACGCGCACCAGAGTCAATTTTTGCTGCGGCAGAGGCTGAAATCAACGCCATAAGGATGAGACCTGCAACAAAGCACAAATCCCCAGTCCACAGCAAAAAATGAGAAAAATCGAGCGGATTCACGCCGCCGACTAGAGCACCATATCGCCGCCTTGAATAGGCCCTTAACAGCAGGCGTTGCGTTACACCACGACCTGCGTGCCCAACTCTACCACACGGCCAGACGGTATGTGGAAGAAGTCTGTCGCATTGGTCGCGTTCTTGGACAGGAAAATATACAAATGATCCTGCCACAGAGGCATGCCGGACGTGCTGGACGCCACGATGGTGCGATGGCCCAAGAAGAAGCTCGTCGACATGATGTCAAATTTTAGCCCCTGCTTCCGGCACATGGTGAGTGCTTTAGGAATATTGGGGCTTTCCATGAAGCCATAATTGACGATGACGATGCGGACATCCGGGATGATCTCCTCAATCTCAATCCGGTCGGCATCCGCCACACGAGGCGTTTCGGCAGTACGGACGCTTAGGATCGCAATTTTCTCATGCAGAACCTTGTTGTGCTTAAGGTTATGCATCAGCGCCACCGGAGCGAGATCAGGGTCGCTTGTCAAGAAAATGGCCGTCCCGGCGACGCGATGTGGCGGGTGAGCCATGAGGGTCTTCAATAGGTCGCGCAGCGGAATTGAATCGCGCCTTGTCTTCTCTGAAAGGATTTGACTACCCTCTTGCCAACTCCACATTATCACGACGATGGCAGCCCCCAGCACCAGTGGGAACCAAGCGCCATGCGGGATTTTAAGAATCTGCGAACCCAAAAAGACGATATCCAGGGCCGCAATCGGCACCAGCAAGAGGGCGGCTTGGAAGCCATTCCATTTCCACAGACGAGTCACCACGGGCACAGCTAACAGCGTGTCCATGAACATGGCCCCAGTGATGGCGATGCCATATGCGGAGGTCAGGTTGCCGGAGGATTTGAACGAGAACAGAAGCACCAAGACACCAATCATCAAGAAGGTATTGACTTGGGGTACATAGATTTGGCCCGCTTGGGTTTCGCTGGTACGACGGATCTGCATACGCGGTAGAAGGCCCAGTTGCACTGCTTGCTGAGTCATCGAGAAAGCACCGGTTATCACCGCTTGGCTGGCGATTACGGCGGCCATTGTCGCCAAGATCATCACAGGCCAAAACGCGGCTTCCGGCACCATCATCCAGAAAGGATCGGCCTTTGCCGCCGGATTGGCCAGCACGAACGCCCCTTGACCCAGATAATTCAGCGCCAAGGATGGGAAGACCAGGACAAACCAAGCTGCGC
Organism: Hyphomonadaceae bacterium UKL13-1; assembly: GCA_001602435.1. Classification (GTDB taxonomy): domain Bacteria; phylum Pseudomonadota; class Alphaproteobacteria; order Caulobacterales; family Aquidulcibacteraceae; genus Aquidulcibacter. The sequence goes on along the minus strand of CP012156.1, from coordinate 2,836,318 downwards.
GGATCGGGTTTTTCCCAAAGTGGCCCATGTCTGCATAGAGCGCTTCAGCACCGGTAACAGCGAGGAAGATGGAGCCCAGAATAACCAAAGCGACGAGGCCATTCTCTAACAAAAAGCGGATGGCATAGATTGGGTTAAAGGCTAGCCAGACACGCGGATCATCCGCGATATGATGGATACCAAGGCCAGCTAGTGTCAGGAACCATAAAGCCGTTATCGGGCCAAACAAGGCCGCGATTTTATGGGTGCCCTTGGATTGGACCAGAAAAAGGCCTACCAAGATCACTGCTGAAATTGGCAAAATATATGGCGTGAAAAGATCGCCCACGTTTGGCGCGATTTTCAGGCCTTCGATCGCACCGAGAACCGAAATGGCCGGCGTGATAATGCCATCGCCATAGAAGAAAGCTGCGCCCATAACACCGCAAAAGAAGACCCAAGGCGATTTCCGGCCCATCGCTCGCTGGGCCAGCGCCATAAGTGCCAATGTGCCGCCTTCGCCCTTATTGTCGGCTCGCATCAGGAACACGACATATTTTAAGGTCACAATTAGGAACAGAGCCCAGAGAACTAGGGAAACCACCCCCAGCACGGCTACTTCCAGATTACCTGAGCCCTTGGCGTGTGCGAGCGCTTCGCGCATCGCGTAGAATGGGCTGGTCCCGATATCGCCAAACACGACACCGACCGAGCCGAGGGCGAGCATGAAAAATCCGCTAGCGGATTGGCTACCATGGCCATGGCCGCCACCTTGGGCACCGCTGGCTGGATCACTAAAGCCCTTGGAGGCCTCTTGGTCCGCTGACATATTTGAAGGCGATGCCATCTTGGCTCCCCGAACACAGTGAGTCGGACTAACGACCCGCTGCCAGTACGCGATTGTAGGCGGCGCCAATACGCCTTTTGTCGGGTGGCTTCAATGCTCAAGCACAATTGGCGGTGGGGATTGCGGGATTTCGCCAGTTACTGCGCGTTTCTCGCTGACTTTGCCGCAGAACTTGTCAAGCGTCACCAATTTCTGAGCTAGACGGGCCGGCAGGGGCCGTCTATCCACCCTCAGAACAGCTAATCCCTTTTGGGGGCAGGAGAGCAAGATATGGCACGACGACTTTGTTTGGTAACTGGTGCTTCTGCGGGGATTGGTCAGGCGATTGCCCGCATTTTTGCTGAGCGCGGCTATGATCTTGCTCTAACTGCCCGCCGCGCAGACCGGTTGGAGACTTTCGCGGCAGAGTTGAAGCAGACATGGGGTGCTGAAAGTATTACGATCGCCGCAGACTTGGCCGACCGTGCGGCGCCCGAGCAGATTGTTTCGGCTTTGGAGGCCGCTGGTCGGCCGGTGGACGCCTTGGTGAATAATGCAGGCTATGGCTTACAGGGCAATTACTTGGCTTCAAGCTGGGAAGATCATGCGGCTTTCATGCAGGTCTTGGTCGAAGCCCCACTCGAGCTCGCTTACCGTGTGCTGCCGGGCATGCAAGAGCGTCGCTTTGGCCGCATCATGAATGTCGCCTCCCTAGCCGGGCATTTGCCTTCCGCAGCGGGGGCTACCCTGTATGGGGCCTCGAAGGCGTTTCTGATTAAGTTCAGCCAAGCCCTCAATCTGGAGAATACCGACAATGGCGTGCATGTCAGCGCGCTTTGCCCTGGCTTTACTTATTCTGAGTTCCACGATGTGAACGGCATGCGCGATCAAGTCTCTACCATGCCCAAATGGCTGTGGCAGGATGCAAAGACGGTTGCTCAAATTGGTTATGATGCGCTGGAAGCCAATCAGCCTGTGGTGGTGACGGGCACCACCAACAAGACGATTGCCGCGATTGGCAAGCTTTTGCCCGACGGCCTCGCGTTGCGACTGATGAAGTCACAAGTGCAGAAGTTCCGCCGCGCCGACTAAATCGGCTGCGTTAGTGGCAACCGCAAGGCTTGTGTGGAGGGGTGCGGGGCTTGCGTGGTGGTGGATCCATATGGACCCGGTCGCGCACGCCTGAGAAGCGTGTGCCGCCGCCAACAAAGGCGTACCCGCCACCGCCATAGCTATAGGAGGTCTCCGTTGGGAAGCCGACGCCATAGCTCATGCCGCCCATAAAGAAACTTGCCGGAATCAGGGTCACTTCTTGCTGTTGGCAGCAAGGCACCGGTGGCATCATGGTCTGGGTCACAAAGGTTTGGGTCACAGGAGGCGGCAACATGGGCGGTGGCAGCATGATGGAAGATTGTGCCGTCGGTGGCTGCAGAATCACGACTTGTGGGGGCTGCGGCTGAAATTGCGGCTGAACCATCATGGGTGGCTGAGGGGCTTGGGCTGCCTGTCCTTGGGGGGCAGGGACCCAATAGCCGCGACAGGCTACATTGGCACCTGCTTGCGGGGCAACGCAGTTCATGGAAATGATTTGATTTGCAGGCTTCGCGCTTGAGGACATCATGCCCTGATCGCTCGAAGAAGCTTGGGATGCGCTGCTATTATAGGTGGAAGTCACGGTCACTGTTTGCTGGCTTGGCGCGCTGGGGGCAGCGAGTGCATGGGTATGGGCCGGCTGTGCCTCTGGTGTGCGGGCTGCTTGATAACCACGGTTCGGATCAAACAGGACTGTAGGGCCTGAACTCTGGGAGGCAGAATAGGTGCTGGATTGGCTCTGCACCGTCATTCCCGGGGCGACCCGGATCATTCCCGCGCAAGCCGTTTGGTCGGCGGCGCTTCCAAGGAGGCAGGGGTCAACCGAACCTGCTGGTTGTGCACCAGAAGCAGCCATGCCATTTGCGGAGGCTTGGCCAGCTACGGCAAGCGCCATCATAGAGACGATGAAAGCAGTTTTGGTCATTCTGACCCCCTTTAGTGGCAAACCACATCCTGTGGTTCGGCTCAAATTTACGTCGAGAGCGACTAAAGGGCTGATAAAGTCAAAAAGTTCAAGGCTGTGCCCGTGTGCGGGGAATTTGCAGGGCTATGGCCTCTTCGCAAAACCCTATGAGGCGACTTCATGTCTTGATCTGACACACCAACCGGCGCTCAGAAATCGTAAGCAATGCCTTTGCGTTCCCAATCGCCGAAGCGGGTTGGTTCAGCCCCTTTGGGACCATTGATTTCATTAGCTAAGGCCATTTCTGCTTCTGCTTGCGCGCGCCGGGCAGCCGCTTCTGCCAAAGCTCGACCTGCTGGCGAGCTCAGGTCGAATGACTCGCCTTCACGCACTGGTGAAGGCAATGAGACGGGCGGGGCGCTTTTTTCAATCATCACAGCCCCTACATATAGGCCCAGCCCAATCGGAGTCGAGCTTTCTATGAACACCACCAAGACTTTCATGCTTCTAGCCGCCATGACCGCTATCTTTATGGGCGTTGGCTATTTGATCGGTGGCGCAGGTGGCATGGCCATCGCCTTTGTGTTGGCTTCGGGCATGAATGTGTTCTCTTACTGGAACTCTGACAAAATGGTCTTGAGCGCCTATCGGGCAGTCGAGGTTGGGCCGGACCACCGCGACCCCTTGATCGCGACTTACGCGCAGGATGTTCTGACCATGGCGCAACAGGCCAATATGCCAAAACCGCGCATTTATGTGATTGAGAACCCACAGCCCAACGCTTTTGCAACTGGCCGCAATCCAGAGAACGCGGCCGTTGCGGCCACGACTGGGCTTTTGTCAATGCTTAACCGACAAGAGATTGCCGGTGTCATGGCCCATGAGCTCGCGCACGTGAAGAGCCATGACACCTTGACCATGACAATTGCCGCGACGTTGGCGGGCGCGATTGGCATGCTGGCAAACTTTGCCATGTTCTTTGGTGGCGACCGGGAAAGGCCGAATCCGATTGCGATGATCGCAATGATGATTTTCGCGCCCATGGCAGCGGCGGTCGTACAAATGGCCATCAGCCGCTCGCGCGAGTATGAGGCTGACCGTCTGGGGGCAGAGATTGCAGGTGATCCACAATGGCTGGCCTCTGCCTTACAAAAAATTCAGTACGGGGCTCGCCAAGTTCACAATGAGGATGCCGAACGTCATCCTGCAACGGCCCATATGTTCATTATCAACCCTTTGGCAGGTGGGTTGCGCGATAATTTGTTCTCAACCCACCCGGCCACGGAGAACCGTGTGGCGCAATTGCAGGCGCTAAAAGCCAAGGATTTGCCCGGCAATACATTGGGGCTGGATGAGGGTTCGACTCGAAATTCAGGCCCTTGGGGGCGGAGAAAAGGTCCATGGGGATAGGGAGACTCGAGACGGCGGCGCATCGCCGCTTGTGTCTTAGCACTTGACCCGGGGCGGCTGGACGCGCAGGAGCCTGCGCCATGCCGTCTGATCCTTCTCATCCTGAACGTTCTCGTCCCCGCAAACCGCATTCTGGCTCGCCACGCCGAGACTCAGGCCAGCAGGGCTCAGATGCGCGTCGCCCCCATCGCGCGCTCGTCAATCCCGATCCTGCGCGCTTTGCTGCTGTTTGCCTCGTCTCCCATGTTGTCGATCAGCGTTGGACTTTGGAAGAGGCTATGCGGAAAGAGCAGGCCTTTGTTCGCCTCGATGGGCGCGATCGGGGCTTTGCTGCCCATTTGACTTTGGCAACTTTGCGCGCGCTTGGTCTTGTCGACGCCGTTTTGGCAACGAAGCTGGCTAAACCACTGCCGGACAGCGCGCATTTTGCAAAGGCGCTGTTGCGCGTTGGTGCCGCCCAATTGATCGAAGGCTTGGCACCACCTCATGCGGCGGTTGGTCGATCGGTTGATTTGGCAAAGTTTGAGGCAACGGGACGCGGGTTTGCCGGTCTTATAAATGCGGTTCTGCGCCGGATCGCGACAGAGCCCTTGGTGCGACCCCATGACCGTGAGCGCGTGCCCGCCTTGTGGTGGAACCGTTGGCGCGCAGCCTATGGAGCCGAGGCGGCAGACGCGATTGCTGAAAGCCTCGCTCGCCAGCCCGCTCTTGATCTGACCACGAAGGGTGATGCTGCAACCATTGCCGAAGCAGTTGACGGCATTGTCCTTCCGACGGGCAGCGTCCGTCTGAAGGAAACACCCAGCGATGTAACCACTCTGCCGCTCTGGGGGGAGGGCAATTATTGGGTTCAAGACGCCGCAGCGGCTCTGCCAGCGCGGCTTTTGGCAACCAAAGTCGGCGAGAAAGTCTTGGACATGTGTGCCGCGCCTGGCGGCAAGACGATGCAATTGGCTGCGACAGGGGCCGACGTTACGGCCCTAGACCTCGACGCCGCGCGGATTAATCGCGTGGCTGAAAACCTTGCCCGCACCAGTTTGACTGCCCGTCTGCAAGTCGCCGACGCACGAACAGTTTCTGAGGAACCTTATTTTGACGCCATTTTGCTGGATGCGCCCTGCAGTGCGACCGGCACGTTGCGCCGCAATCCAGAAGCGCTATGGATCAAAACACCAAGCGATGTTGCCCGCTTTGCGGCTGTGCAGGTCGAGCTTGTAAAGGCTGCTGCGGCAGCCCTTAAGCCTGGCGGCCGGCTTGTTTACGCGGTGTGCTCGCTAGAGCCAGAAGAGGCCGACCCAGCTGTGGCTGCTGCGCTTGAGGCCGGGCTGAAACTGGCCCCGATCTCACCGGATGAGGTTCCAGACCTAGGCCACGCTGTGACAGAGCAAGGCTGTCTGCGTATCTTTCCCCATTACTGGGGCGATCGTGGCGGCATGGACGGGTTTTTCATCGGGCGCTTTGTAAAACCTGAATAGGGTCGCGGGGCGCGGGCCGAAATGCCATCTTGCAGTAATCTCCCGAAACAGAGCATGATCAAACCATGTCACAGCTACGCATAAGCCCATCTATTCTGTCTGCGGACTTCGCCAAGTTGGGCGAAGAAGTGGCTGCCATTACGGCAGCGGGCGCTGATCTAATTCATATCGACGTAATGGACGGCCACTTTGTACCCAATATCACAATTGGGCCGCAGGTCGTGAAGGCTTTGCGCCCACATTCAGATAAGCCCTTTGACGTGCATTTGATGATCGCGCCCGCCGATCCTTATCTACAAGCCTTTGCTGAAGCAGGGGCTGATATCATTTCAATTCATCCAGAGGCTGGGCCGCATTTGCACCGGAGCCTGCAAACCATTCGAGATTTTGGAAAAAAGGCCGGTGTGGTTTTGAACCCATCCACCCATGAATCTGTTCTGGCCCATGTCATGGACATGGTCGACTTGATTTTGGTGATGAGTATCAATCCGGGGTTTGGTGGGCAGACCTTCCTGCCGAGCCAGTTAGGAAAGATAGAAGTCCTGCGAAAGATGATCGATCAGACGGGGCGGGAAATTCTTTTGGAAGTTGATGGTGGGGTTAACCCACAAACGGCGCGCGACTGTTTCAATGCCGGCGCTGACACTTTGGTCGCTGGGACAGCCGTCTTTAAAGGTGGCCCACTTCATTATCAGGCCAATATCGCCGCACTCAAAGCGGCAGCGGGCTAGGGGCCTCAGATGCCAATTCAAACCAAGAATCAGTCAGGGGCGGGCAGTCACGCGCGCTTCGGGCACGAGTTGCGCGGTTTGTTTGAGTCCGGTGTGTTCGCGGAAGATGGGACCTTGGTCCCGCGGCAATGGCATCCATTGCCGGACTTTCGTCCGTCTGTGCAGGAAGAGGGGCTGGACCTGTTACAGGGACGCACGCCAGCTCGGACAGAACTTGGCGGTTTCGACCCTTTTCTAGGGCCGTTCTCTATACCGGCGGCGATGACCCACAGCTGGACGGCATCTTTTGAATTCTTGCGCGATTTGTCGCCTTCCTATGGAGATTTGGTCCCGATATTGGAGCTTTGGCTCGATCAATGGTTTGTGCGCCAAGCGCAGGAACCTCAATCTGGATTGGCTAAATGGAAGGCTGCGACGAACGGACCTAGTCGCAGTGAAATCATGGTCTGGCGTGGTCGTCGAGTGATCAATTGGCTGGCCCATCTTCTTCCGATGGCGCAAGGCTTTTCAGCAAATTTGCAGGCTAGAATCTGGCATGCTCTCCTGGCAGATATTGGACGCTTGGTAGAGCCAGATCGCGGCTTATTGGCCAGTCTCACCCAAGGCTGGGAGCCTTTGAACCGCCGTGCTGTTTGGACACGGGCCTCGGCCCTCTTGAGTGTTACAGGCAGCGCACCAGGTCTGTTACGCCAAGCCACTTTTGATGAAGCTTTGGAGCGCCTAGAGGAACTCATCGCCGCCGATGGCATGTTTGCCGACGGTTCGCCCCTAGGTACGCTATCGGCTGCTGCAGATCTGGCGATGATGACTCGGGTTATTGAGGTTGAGCCGATCAATGAGCGCGTGCGAACCGCGCTCGCGACTTTACAGCGTACTGACGGGTCGCTTGTCACCTTCAACAAGCAACATGGTTATGGCGGTCTTGTTGAATCTGTTTTGGGACCTGGACGCTGGCGACGCGCCTCAATTCTCAAAACTGGGCATATCGGCTTTGTGGAATCTGGTTCCACGCGACTGTGGATGCGCACGCCATTGGGGCCATCGCAAGCTGGGCCAATTTGCGAAGTGGAAGCAGGGGGTATTGAGCTTATCTCCTGCAGTTCCTTTGGAGTCTCAGCGTTAGAGTTCGCCCGACACGTGGAGATGCTGGACCCGCAAATGCGCCGTCGCGATGATGACGGCCATGCGCTATTGGAAGGTAAGTCCAGCTTTGAGGTGGAAGGCCATCGCCACACTTGCGTCCGTACCGTGAAGGTCCGACAGGACGGCAGGCATATTCACGGTGAAGATGCCCTGTTTTCAGGCGTGAATGGGCCCCGCGTGCTCGTGCGCGGCTTAATCTTCGATTTGGGAGAAGGCTGCGATCCTGTTTCCAGCCGCGATGGCGAGAGTGTATTGATCCGTACACCGGCGCGACAGGCTTGGCGGTTCCGTTGCCCTGGTTTTGATACTCAGATAAGTCAGTCCAATATGAATTTTTCCGCTGGTTTGTCACAAAATCGCCGCCATCAGTTGCTTGTTACCCCCAAAGCAACCGAGACTGGCAAAGACTTGATCATTCGCTGGGACCTTCAGTTTGAGGATTTGATTTGACCCGTCATAAGCTAAAAATCTTCTCCACAGGCTATTTGATCGATATCGCGCTAGCTGTATTCAGCTTCTGGCTTGCGCTTTACCTTGCTTACGGGATCGGGCTGGCACCCGCCTCGATTGAAGGCACCATTATTGCGCTTGTTTGTTATGGCATGGCGATAGCGGTAGCTCTGGTCGCCTTTCGTCTCAATCAATTGGTTTGGCGTTGGACCTCTGCGGATGATTTGGTTCGGCTGTCACAAGCCATTGCGGCGGCTGGCATTGGTACGGTCGCGGTTTTGTTTTTCGTCGACCCCTCAGTGACCGTGCCGCGCATATCACCCGCTTTGGCAGCCTTAGTTTCGCTCGTTCTGATGGCTGCTGCCCGTGGTTTTGCGCGGGTGCTGTCAGGTGGTGGCATACGTGCCTTGTTTCGGACCATCGCCCCGAACGCCCCGGCGACTATTTTGGTTGGCCCGACGGATGCAATTACCCAAGCCATTCACGCAGCGCGTCTAACGGGGCCATTGCCTATCCGTCCGATCGCCATTGTTTCAACCATGGGCACGCAAGTCGGAAAGATTTTTGCGGGAGCACGGGTTTTTGGCGGCCTTGAGACACTCGAGGCCCTTGTTACTGACGCGCTCTCCCGTAATTCCGAAGTCCGGATTGCCTTGATTGGCCGTGATCCTGCCCGGCGCGCTGCGCAAGTGGCGCTCCAAGTAGCCGCTCGTAAAGGGGTCGCCCTGATGCGGATCCCTGAAGGTGCCGGGGCCACCTTGGGGGCGGTGCACCCCGCCGATGTTCTTGGTCGCACGCGCCGAGAGCTCGACTTACGCGGACCTCGCGGGCTTGTACGGTTTAAGCAGATTTTGGTGACGGGTGCCGGCGGGACCATTGGCAGCGAAATCGTCAAGCAAATCGCAGAGCTATCCCCTAGCCGGATTGTATTGGTTGACTCGTCTGAGAATAATCTTTTCCAGATTTCGTCAGAGATCCGGGCAACCCATCCAAATATCGATATTGTGGCACGCCTGTGTGATATTCGTGACGCCCAGCGCATCAATGCGATTTTTGAAAAGTATCGGCCCCACGTCGTCGTTCACGCGGCCGCAAACAAACATGTGCCCATGATGGAGGGTCATTTCTGCGAAGCCCTTGAAGTTAATTTAGGCGGCACTTGCGTGGTAGCCGATGCGGCTATGGCCGTGGACGTGGAATCCTTTGTCTTCATTTCTACGGACAAAGCGGTGAACCCTGTCAATGTGATGGGGGCAGCGAAGCGCGTTGCTGAATTGTATGTGCGCGACTGTTCCCGCCGTGCCAAAGGCGCATTCCACTCTGTCCGTTTCGGTAATGTTTTGGGGTCGAGCGGCTCGGTTATGCCCGTGTTTGAGCGCCAAATTGCCCGAGGTGGCCCTGTTACGATCACCCATTCGGAGATGACGCGGTGGTTCATGACGGTTGAAGAAGCCAGTTCGTTGGTGCTGCAAGCCGCCGCCATAGGTGCAGAGAAGGGTGGCGCTATTTCCGGTGGCCAATTCGTGCTAGATATGGGCGAACCTGTGCGGATTATGGAACTGGCTGAAGCCATGATTCGAATGAAGGGCAAGGAACCTTGGCGGGATATTGCGATTGTTGAAACCGGCCTTCGCCCCGGCGAGCGCTTGCACGAGGAATTGTTCCATACGTTTGAGCGCGTTGAGAACACGCCTGTTGAAGGTGTCCTTGTAGCCAGCGATCCCATGGAGCCGCCCGAAAACCTGCGAACCCTTATCGATCATGTGCTCGATGCAGCCCGAAAAGACAAGGAAACCGCCGCTTTGATGTGGTTGCAACGTATCTTGCCGGGCTTCAGACGTGGTGAGGCGCAGCAGTCTTCAATGGCAAACATTGATCTGGCTGGTCGTTAGGTACGGCGATAGAGCTGGTGCGACTCTTTGAATGCCGCCAACTTTTTCCGTACTTGCGGCCACAGGAGGATAGAACTCTCCCAAGACTTTGCCATGGGCTCGCGGCGATTAGGAATGATCCAAAAGTTCCGATTTAACCTTGCGCTCTTCAAAAATCACTTACGATTTCTAAATGTAGGGACTATTTCCTGCCGATGCTCACATAGGTGAAGCCATCTTGGCGCAAATCATCCGGATTATAGATATTGCGTAAGTCCACCATGACTGGCTTTCTCATTTGCGTGGCAATGCGCTCAAAATCGAGCGCGCGGAACTGATCCCATTCAGTCAGGATAACAATTGCATCAGCATTGTCTGCGACTTCATAGGGCCCGCCAACCATTTCAATGCCAGACAGCTCTTTCTTGGCCTCTTCCATGCCTTCTGGATCATAGGCTCGGATTTTGGCACCTGCTGCTAGCAAGGCTGGAACTATGTCTAAACTAGGGGAATCGCGCATGTCATCGGTGTTTGGCTTGAACGTCAGGCCCAAAATCCCAATCGTCTTGCCTTGAACCTCCCCACCACAAGCTTCAATGACCTTACTGGCCATGCGCTTTTTCCGGTTTGTGTTGGAAGCAACTGTCGCTTCAACGATTGTAACTGGTGCATGCGCCTCTTGAGCTGTGCGCATTAAGGCCAAAGTGTCTTTCGGGAAGCAAGACCCGCCATATCCTGGGCCAGCGTTCAAGAATTTCTTGCCGATGCGATTATCTAATCCAATGCCACGAGCGACCTCTTGGACATTGGCACCTACTTGTTCGCATAGGTCAGCCATTTCATTGATATAAGCAATTTTGACGGCCAAGAAGGCATTTGCGGCGTATTTGATCAATTCGCTCGTTCGGCGGTCCGTGAACAGAATGGGTGTCTCATTCAGGAAGAGGGGTCGGTAAAGTTCGCGCATCACTTGGCGCGCCCGTTCATCTTCGGTGCCTACCACAACTCGGTCGGGCCTCTTAAAGTCGCCAATGGCAGCCCCTTCGCGCAGGAATTCCGGGTTCGAAACGACAGAGAAGTCACCCTTTGGGTTTACTTCCGTCATGATCGATTGGACTAAATCGCCAGTGCCAACCGGCACGGTCGATTTATTCACCACCACTGTGTAACCCTGCATATGTTCCGCAATTTCGCGAGCCGCTTGCTCGACATACGATAGATCAGCATGGCCGTCGCCACGGCGCGAAGGTGTTCCCACCGCAATGAACACGGTGTCCGCATCCCTAACGGCCTCACTCAAATCGGTGGTGAAGGAGAGGCGACCTGCTTTAACGTTGGAGGCAACTAAATCCTCTAGGCCAGGTTCGAAGATTGGCATGATGCCTTGGTGTAGGCGATCAATCTTGCCAGCGTCCTTATCGACGCAGATGACCTGATGGCCAAAATCGGCAAAGCAGGCACCCGAAACCAATCCAACATATCCCGTGCCAACCATCGTAACGCGCATAATTTTACCCTTATTTCAGACTATGTCATCTGATGCAGGGCCTAGGAATAGGCCCATTTGAATTAACCCTAAGCCCGCCTCTTTAAGCGATGGGTTTGAAGAAAATAAGTCTAATTCTGCAAAAGCGCAGTACACAAAGTGGTATTCGGTATTATTCAGTCCCTAGCGAGAAGCTTCTCGATCATGGCGCGTACATCTGCTCCAAGTTCAGGGTCCTTCAGCGCGTAACCGACAAAGGCTTCTGCATAGCCAATGCGGGAGCCACAATCAAAATCGCGCCCCGCAAACTCGACGGCATGAAAGGCCTGTACTTGCATGAGGCGCAACATGGCGTCGGTCAGTTGAATCTCACCGCCAGCGCCACGCTCTTGTGTTTCTAGATAATGGAAGATTTCAGGCTGGAGGATATAGCGCCCCGTAATGCGCAGGTTTGACGGGGCTACTTCTTTGGCCGGTTTCTCAACCATGCCCGTAACCGGCATGGACTTGCCAACTTTTGGGCCGTGCGCGATGACGCCATAGCTCGAAACCTGATCCATTGGCACAGGATCAACGGCAATGACATTGCCACCAACTTCCTCATAGCCAGCAATCATTTGTGCCAAGCAGGAAGGGCTGGCTTGTACCAAAACATCGGGCAGCAAAACGGCAAATGGCTCATTCCCAATGATATCCCGGGCGCACCAAACGGCGTGTCCTAGTCCTAAAGGCGATTGTTGGCGCACAAAGCTCTTTGAGCCCGCCTCTGGCAACATATCTTCCAGCATTTTCAACTGGACGGTCTTACCCGCTCGACGCAGCGAATCTTCAAGCTCATAGGCCCGATCAAAATAGTCTTCGATCGCATTTTTATTTCGGCCGGTCACAAATACAAAGTGTTCAATCCCGGCTTCTAGTGCCTCTTCGACGACCCAATGGACAGCTGGCCGATCGAATACGGGCAACATTTCCTTCGGCAATGATTTGGTTGCCGGCAATACACGCGTACCAAAGCCTGCCACAGGCAAAACGGCCTTCCGAATTTTTTTCATCATTTAATTCCCTGAGCAGGCATAAGTGAAAGCATTCTATAGTCCGTCTCAGCAATACTTCCCACCTGCACATGCAGGTGACAGGGAAGCCGCCATGGACTCTTCTGAAGACTTAGCACGCATGAATCATGCCAAACTTGCGAAAAAACCTAGCAAGTTTTGCAGCCGCTTCCAACAGAACCGCAACACCAAACTGGACCGTGGCCTTGAGGGTGCCTCCAGTGTGCTTTAAGGGGCCATCAAACGAACCCACGTGCCGCCTCACTTGATTGGAGTCCCCCCATGAAAATTTTCATTGATACCGCCGAAGTCGCAGATTTGAAGGTTCTGGCCGCGACGGGGCTCGTTGACGGTGTCACAACCAACCCCTCCTTAATTGCGAAGTCTGGTCGCAAGATCGCCGAGGCCATCGAAGAGATCTGTGGTCTAATTTCAGGCCCGATCAGCGCTGAAGCTGTTGCGAGTGACTATGAAACATTGTTGGCGGAAGGGCGGTTCTTGGCGAAGATCGCGCCAAACGTGGTCGTGAAACTGCCATTGACCCCCGTTGGGCTTCGCGTGTGCAAGACTTTGAGCGACGAAGGGACACCGGTAAACATCACATTGTGCTTCTCTGCCGTCCAAGCTCTTTTGGCCGCTAAAGCAGGTGCGACCTACATCTCGCCCTTCATCGGTCGCCTCGACGACAATGGCCAAGACGGCATGGAACTGATCCGCGATATTCGAGTTATTTATGATAATTACGGCTTTGAAACCCAAATTCTGGCAGCTTCCGCTCGTACAGCTATGCATGTTCGTGATGCGGCTCTTGCTGGTGCGGACTGTGCGACATTGCCGCCTGCAGTTTTCAATGCGCTCTATAAGCACGTTTTAACGGATCTCGGGTTAGAAGCATTTATGAAAGATTGGGCAAAGACCGGCCAGTCGATCCTCTAGGACGACCGCGGACCCGAGCCACAATTGGATTGCCTTCATTTGGGGTGATCAACGCGGATAAGGGTAAGTTTTTGGCAATACATACGCATTCACCGTTGATTACGCCTGTTATCTTGTCAGGTGGCGCGGGGTCGCGTCTTTGGCCTTTGTCTACCCAGACCAAACCCAAGCAGTTTCATGCGCTAGCTGGCGCTGTTACGATGTTTGGACAAACCCTGAAGCGAGTAGCTGCTGATCAGGCGGCGCAATTCGGCGCGCCAGTGGTCATTTGTGGCCTTAGTCATTTCGGCCCTGTAAGTGAAGAATTAGCGCGCGAGAATGTTACTGATGCTACCATCGTGCTTGAGCCCAAGCCGCGTAATACAGCCCCCGCGCTCGCGGTAGCGGCCCTTATCCAGGCAGAGCGTGATCCAGAAGCGCTCATGTTAGTTTTGCCGGCCGACCACGTAATTGCTCGCCCAGAGAATTTGCATCGGGCCTGTTTGAATGCCTGCGCAGCGGCCTTAGACGGTCGTATCGTTACTTTCGCCGTGACCCCTACTGCGCCCGAAACTGGCTATGGCTATATTAAGAGCGGTGAAGCGCTCGGTGAAGGTGTGTTTGCGGTAGAAGCTTTCCGTGAAAAGCCTGACTTGGCAACGGCCGAGGCTTATCTGGCCGATGGGCATTATGCTTGGAATGCGGGCATATTCTTTTTCAAGGCCAGCGCCTTTTTGGCAGAACTTGAACTGTATGCCCCAGAGGTTTTGGTAGCTGCACGGGAGGCGCTCGCCCAAGGTCGCCGAGATGAGGGGTGCGTTTTTTTAGACGAGGCTGCGTTTGTAAAAGCCCCATCTCTCTCGGTTGATTACGCGGTCATGGAGCCGACCGACCGTGCGGCAGTGGTCCCGGTGGATATGGGCTGGAATGATGTTGGTTCCTTCCTGACACTCTGGGATTTGGCCGAAAAGGACGCCAACGACAATGTCTCTCAGGGACCAACAGCCTTGTTCGATACACAAGGCTGCCTCGTGCGTTCAGAGGAAACCCCGGTTGCCTTGATCGGCGTGGAAGACCTCGTCGTCATCGCAACGGCTCAAGGCATTTTGGTCATGCACAAGGATCGTGCCCAAGACGTTCGTCTAGCGGCAGACGCCTTCAAAGCGAAGAGCTAAGATGCCACGCGATTTCAATTATATACTCACGGTCAGGTGTCCAGACCAAACAGGTATTGTGGCCGCGGTATCTCGTTTCTTGGCCGATCGAGGGCTAACGATCGAAGAAGCGGATCATTTTCATGATCAGCTTGAAGGCCATTTCTTCATGCGAACGGCCTTCAAGTCGAGCTCTGAGTCTGTCCCATTGCCCTTGATGGAGCTGCAAGCCGGCTTTGCGCCCATTGCGCGTCGATACAACATGGATTGGGCGTTTCATCCAACCAGCGAGAAGCCACGCATTGTTCTGGCGGTTTCAAAGTCCGGCCATTGCTTGAATGATTTGTTGCACCGCTGGCGGTCTGGCTGGTTACGGGCAGATATTGTCGGTGTTGCATCCAATCATGAAGATCTGCGTGAAGAAGTCCAATGGCATGGATTGCCCTATCTTTTTCGACCCGTGAGCCCATCAACGAAAGCGCAAGCCGAGGCGGACTTTCTGGCTTTTATGCAAGAGCATCGAGCCAATCTCTTGGTGCTCGCCCGCTATATGCAAGTCTTGACGCCAGAGACAGTTGTAGCCCTGCACGGCCGGTGCATCAATATCCACCACTCTTTTTTGCCGGGGTTTAAAGGGGCTAAGCCATACCACCAAGCGCATGCTCGGGGCGTGAAAATGATCGGGGCTAGTGCTCACTATGTTACTGCAGATCTCGACGAAGGACCCATTATCGAGCAAGGGGTAGAGCGCGTCACCCATTCGGATACGCCCGATGATTTGATCGAAATTGGTCGCGATCTAGAATGCACCGTACTCGCTCGTGCTGTCCGGTGGCATTGTGAACATCGTGTTCTTTTGGCCGGTCATCGGACGGTGGTTTTTCGATAAATAAACAAGGGCAGGCATCCCAATGCCTTGCTTCAACGCATTCACTTTATTCTAAACCCATTCCGCGCTAGTGCAGTGCCACTTCAATTGGAGCTTATAAAATGACGAACACCACGATGCCTAAGCCTCGGACGGATTTGGCCACCAATACTTTGGATTTTGAAATGAATCCTTTGGTGAAGGCCACAGGTTTCCGGGAGTATGATGCCCGTTGGTGGTTTGGCATACAGGGCAATTCGAAAGCGCCGGAACTGAATTTTCTGGGCGTGCAGGCCTTGGGTCTAGGTCTTGGCACCTTGTTACACGAATATGGTGCCAGCCGCGTTGTTGTTGGTCACGATTTCCGTTTTTATTCCCTATCCATTAAGCAGGCCTTGACGATCGGCTTGATGCAGGCCGGCTGCGAAGTCCTCGATATTGGCTTGGCCTTGTCTCCGGTTGCCTATTACGCGCAGTTTGCTTTGGACGCGCCTGCAGTTGCTATGGTCACCGCGAGCCACAACGAAAACGGCTGGACCGGGGTTAAAATGGGTGCCGAAAAGCCTTTGACCTTTGGCCCTGATGAAATGGGCAAGCTCCGCGACATCGTCTTGTCGGGTTCCTTTGTTGAACGGCCGGGCGGCAGCCTGACCCGGATTGAGGGCATGCGCGAGCGCTACATTGCCGATGCAGTGGGTGATTTCAAACTTAGCCGTCCAATCAAAGTCGTTGTCGCGTGTGGCAATGGTGCCGCCGGAGCCTATGCCCCAGACGCGCTGCGCCGGATGGGTGCTGATGTGGTTGAAATGGACTGCGACCTCGATTGGACCTTCCCGAAATACAACCCTAACCCAGAAGACGAAGAAATGCTGCACGCTATGGCCGAGACCGTGCGTGCTACGGGGGCAGAGTTGGCCTTAGGCTTTGATGGCGACGGCGATCGCTGTGGCGTGGTTGACGATTCTGGGGAAGAGATTTTTGCCGATAAGATCGGCCTACTTCTCGCCCGTGACATGAGCGCCCTGCATCCGAATTCGACCTTTGTCGTCGATGTGAAGTCCACTGGGGCTTATGAGATTGATCCTGTCTTGAAGGCCAATGGTGCCAAAGTCGATTACTGGAAGACCGGTCACTCCTATATTAAGCGCCGTACTAATGAGCTCAACGCTCTAGCAGGCTTTGAAAAGTCTGGGCACTTTTTCCTTCGCGCGCCTTACGGGCGGGGCTATGACGACGCTCTGGTGGCCGCCCGCGTGATCCTCGCCATGCTGGACCGCGCTGATGGGGCGAAGCTTTCTGAAATGAAGCAAAAGCTGCCCTTAACTTGGACTTCACTCACCATGTCTGCTCATTGCGGGGATGAAGTCAAATATGGCGTGATTGATCGCGTCGTCGCGGATTATGTCGCTTTGGCTGCGGCTGGTGGGAAAATTCTTGGCCGTTCGATCCGCGACGTCAACACGGTCAATGGCGCACGCGTCACTCTAGAAGATGGCTCTTTTGTGCTTGTGCGTGCCTCTTCCAATAAACCGGAACTCGTGGTTGTGGTTGAGAGTTCGGTCTCTGATGCAGACATGCGCGCCTTGTTCCACGAAGAGGCTAAGCCGCGCTTGTCGGCCTTTTCCGAAGTTGGGCATTATAATCAAACCGTCTAAGCCATTGAGGAGCACCCAGATATGGAGCTAGAGATCAAGCGCCTGCGTACTTGGATGTTTGATCATGCATTGCCTCTCTGGGCAGAACGCGGTTGGGACCATGCCCATGGCGGGCCGGTTGAAGAATTGTCCCTAAATGGCGGATTGTCCGACCCTGGCTTCAAGCGGGTCCGGGTGTTCTGCCGCCAGGTCTATGTCTTCTCGCATGCCTATCTGCTCGGCTGGCAGCCAGGCATCACCCACGCCAAGAAAATGTATGAGGCGATGGTGGCGCATTGTTGGCAGGGGCCAGACTTGGGATGGGCAAAGCTGGTCACTTCTGACAATCAGGTCCTTGATTCGACGACGGACCTTTACGACAACGCCTTCGCCCTGTTCTCACTGGGCTGGTTCTACCGCGTGTCGCCGACCCCAGATGTTTTGGAGCGGATGCACCAGACTGTCGCCTTGATCGACACCAAGATGCGGCACCCAAAACTTGGGTTCTGGCATCAGCTCCCCGCTAGGGGGCCAAGGCTGCAAAACCCGCATATGCACTCGCTAGAGGCCTGTCTGGCTTGCTTTGAAAGCACGCAAGACCCGATCTTTGCGCGCTTGGCTAGAGAAATCATCAATCTATTCCAATGCCATTTTTATGATCCCGTGCGACATACGTTGTGCGAGTATTTCGATGACAATCTCGATCGTCTGGCAGAAGTGAAGGGACATTGGGTAGAACCCGGTCATCAGTTTGAGTGGGCCTGGATTTTGGCCTCAGCCCATAAATTACTGGGTGTCGATGTCACAGAGCAGGTTGAAAGCTTGATTGCTTTCGGTGAGGAAAAAGGCGTCGATCACGCAAGTGCTGCGACCTACAATGTCATTCTCGATGATGGGCAATTTGTGGATGCTGGCTCGCGCACGTGGCCAAACACGGAGCGGCTAAAAGCCGCCGTAGCGCTTTATGAGCTCACAGGGGCGGAGCCAATTCCCGTCCTGCAGCCTACTTTGCAGCTATTGCTCAATCGCTATTTGGCGGTCGAGCCCCTGGGTGGGTGGCTAGATGCCTTTGACCAAGCAGGACAACCCATCGCGAAAGCCATGCCCACCTCGACCTTCTACCATTTGTTTCTGGCCTTCGCCGAAGTGTTGCGGGTTGCAGACCGGCTAAAAGCACATTAGCCACTCGTCGCAATGCTCAAGCAGGAGCGCCTGCGTTTGAGACCTATCAGAAGGCTCTTCCCGTGTCAGACGTTTCCATGAAGCAGGTCCGAATTGGTGTTGCTGGGGCCGGTGTATTTGGCCGTAATCATGCCAATAAGATCAAAGCCAATCCAAGGGCTACTTTAGTGGGAATATTCGATCTGAGTGCAGAGCGCGCAGAAGCCTTGGCCTCTGAAATGCAGACCCAAGCCTTTACAGATCTTTCGGTAATCCTCGCTGAAGTCGATGCGCTCGTGGTTGCCACCCCCGCCATCGCGCATGGTGGCGTTGCGCGCGCGGCGATTGATGCAGGTAAGCATTGCTTGGTCGAAAAGCCCTTGGCCGCCACTGCCGAGGACGCAGACATCCTGTGTCAGCATGCCGCCGAACGTGCCCTAGTGCTGCAGGCGGGTCATCAAGAGCGTTATATCTTCCAAGCCATGGGTCTGTTTGACGTTGAAGAGCGGCCAAGCTTGTTGCAGGCGACGCGCGTTGGTTTGCCCAGTATTCGTGGTGCGGATGTGTCGGTCACGTTAGACCTAATGGTCCACGATATCGATTTGGCGCGTTTGCTGTTTCGTGCTGAGCCGGTTGCAATTAAAGCAAAACGTTTAGCCGGCAAGCCAGATAACCCAGACGCGGTTGAAGCTGTGTTGACGTTCGAAGGCGGTGGTGAAGCCCATTTCCTCGCCAGCCGGGCAGCGGAAGAGCGTGACCGCCGCATGACGATTAATTATGCAGCCGGCGAGGTGGCGATTGATTTCATCGCCAAAAGATTCAGCGACGGAGCGGGCTTTGGCCTGCATGCAGATTTTGCAATCCGCATTCCAGATCCCATGGGCGCGGCTACGGCTGACTTCATTGCAGCCATTCTCGGTGAGCGCCAAGTTGCAATCTCTGCCGTCGATGGTGCAGCAGCGGTGCGGATTGCTGAAGCAATCGATAATGCCACCCGCGCCTGATTGTTGTGCTTGGTTGCCAAAAGTGATCAGGCCTTCTGCGGTGGCTTGCAGTAATCTCCCAATCTATGGCGTATGAGGCGTCAAAGCCTATGCACGGCCTGAATTGAGAGTGAGCTGCACAAACCATGACTAATAGCACCCGCCCCCCTATCGGCTTTATTGATCTCTTGGCGCAACGCCGCAGGCTCGGATCGCGTATTGATGATGCGGTGATGGGGGTGATCAATGGCGGTGCCTATATCATGGGGCCGCAAGTCCAAGCTTTTGAGGCGGCCATGGCTGAGTTTGGGCAGGCGAAATATGCTTTGTCCTGCGGAAACGGTACCGACGCTTTGGTTTTGCCGTTGATGGCTTGGCACATCCGGACGGGCGATGCCGTTTTCTGTCCAAGCTTTACTTTCGCTGCGACTGGCGAAGTTGTGCCTTGGCTGGGCGCAACCCCTGTTTTTGTGGACGTCGATCCCGTGACCTATAACCTCAGTCCAGCCCATCTCGAGGCATCGATTGAGGCAGTCATTGCCGAAGGCAAGTTGAAACCCAAAGTAATTATTGCGGTCGATTTGTTCGGCCAACCCGCCAATTACCCAGAGATCTCGGCAATCGCAAAAAAATATGGCCTGAAGCTGATCGCAGACTCTGCCCAAGGCTTTGGCTGCACACTGCATGGCAAACATCCCATTCATTGGGCCGATGTAGCCACCACAAGCTTCTTTCCCGCAAAGCCGCTGGGCTGTTATGGGGATGGCGGTGCCGTGCTGACGGACGATTATGCACTGTGGGAAATGATGGATTCACTGCGGGTCCATGGCAAAGCAACCAAGAGCGACTTGGTTGGAAAAACCTTCGAGCATGACCCGAAATATCTCAACATTCGCATCGGCATGAATTCCCGCCTCGACACGGTTCAGGCCGCCATTCTTTTGGAAAAGCTAGCGGTTTTTGCCGAAGAAATTGAAGCACGTAACCGCATCGCCGCGCGCTATAATGAGCTTCTTGGCGACAGCGTGGTTGTGCCGACAGTTATTGAAGGCGGCGTCTCCACTTGGGCGCAATATACGATTGAGGTCCCTGATCGTGATGGCTTGACAGCCTATGCCAAAACCTGTGGCGTGCCGACTGCAGCTTATTACCCGATTCCCATCCACAAGCAGGACGTCTATAGCCGCTTTCCGGTTGGCCCCGGCGGGCTGCCCGTGACGGAAGCCAAAGCCGATCTTGTGATTTCGCTTCCCATGCATCCAGATTTGGACGAAGCGACCCAAGATTACATCGTCGAGACGGTTCGCAATTTTGCCGGACGCAACGCCTAGGAGCTTGCGCCTCAAGAATCTTGACTGGCAATTTGGAGCAAGTAACGCCCATAGTCGCTTTTGCCCAACGGAACGGCAAGGGCTTCCAAGTCACCACGCGTGATCCAGCCGTTTTTGTAGGCAACTTCCTCGGGACAGCCGATCTTGAGGCCCTGGCGGTGCTCAAGGATGCTGACGAAAGACCCAGCTTCATGAAGACTTTCGTGTGTCCCGGTATCGAGCCATGCGTAGCCACGTTCCAGTTTCGTGACGGCTAGTTCCTGAAGTGCCAAATACCGATTATTGAGATCAGTGATCTCTAGCTCGCCGCGAGCTGATGGCTTCACTTCGGCAGCGAACTCGGTGACACGGTGGTCATAAAAGTACAGTCCGGTCACTGCCCAATTTGATTTTGGCACTTTCGGCTTCTCTTCAATCGCGATGGCCTTTCCATCGCTGCCGAATGCCAGAACGCCATATCTTTCGGGGTCATTTACATGATATGCAAACACGTTAGCGCCGGTTGCCATCGCGGCAGATTTCTGGAGCACTTGGCTCAAACCATTGCCGTAGAAGATATTGTCGCCAAGGATCAGCGCGCATCGGCTATTGCCGACAAAGTCGCGACCAATAACAAAGGCCTGCGCAAGCCCTTCTGGCCGTTCTTGGACGGCATAGCTTAAATCAATGCCCCAACGATGACCATTGCCTAGCAAGGCTTGAAATAACGGCAGATCATGGGGGGTTGAGATAACAAGTATTTCTCGAATCCCAGCTAACATAAGGGTCGTCAGTGGATAATAAATCATTGGCTTGTCATAGATGGGCAGGAGCTGTTTGCTGACAACTGCGGTAAGTGGATGAAGCCGCGTCCCAGAGCCACCAGCCAGTATAATCCCCTTCATGGTGCTCTCCTTGCCAGTCTGCACTCGGGCTCTAACATTGCCAACGTATTGGCCAAACTCTCCTGCCACCTCGGTTGGTGGTAGTTGAATGTGCGAACAAACGCGTCGCTGTTCAAGCGGGAGTTTTTGGGTCGAACGGCCTGCGTTTTGAATTCATCCGACCCAATAGGTTGAACAATTACCTCTTTGTTTGCTCGCCATGCAGCTGTTTGCTCAAAGATTTCTTGTGCAAGACCAAACCAACTTGTTTCACCCCGCGCGGCATAATGAAAAAGCCCACGGGCCTCCGCGCCGTCCCGTTTCGCCTTCAAGGCTTGAATACAAGCTTCTGCCAAATCAAGAGCGGAAGTGGGTGTACCGATTTGATCATCAACAACAGAGAGCGGGTCGCCCTTAGCGGCCAGCTTTAACATCGTTCGGACAAAATTGTGGCCGTAAGGGGAGAACACCCAAGACGTCCGAATGATTAGGGCCTCAGGATAGGTGGCGATGACCGCACGCTCGCCATCCAGCTTTGTACGTCCGTAGACGTTCAAGGGATTGGGCGCGTCCTTCTCCGAATAGGGCACGGATTGCCGGCCATCAAACACATAGTCCGTCGAAATATGGAGGAATGGGACATTCAGCCGCGACGCCACTTCGGCTAGGGCTTGTGGCGCATGTGTATTGAGGGCTGTTGCTTGGTCAACTTGGGTTTCTGCGGCTTCAACGGCAGTGAAAGCTGCGGCATTGATGATGGCCTCGGGCTTTATCTCGAAGAGACGGTCCGCCACCGCTTGTGCATTGCTTAAGTCGCATTGGGCGCGGCCCAAGCAAATAGGTGGTACGGCCATGCTTGAGCAGACAGATCGAAGGGCCTGCGCAAGCTGACCGCTTTGGCCCAAAATGACCAGCCTCATGGCGTCGTACCAGACTCTGATGGCTCCAGCACAGGCTGTGAGGCGATGGCCTGCACAGACCGCAAATGCGGTTCCCACCACGTCTGACTGCCAAAATACCAATCAATCGTATTTGAGAGTCCGGATTCGAAATTGTGGAGCGCGTGCCAACTCAAATCGCGAGTTATCTTTGAGCTATCGATCGCATAACGCGCATCATGGCCCGGACGATCGGCCACAAACTGAATGAGGTGGCGACGTGGTTGGGGGCCTGGGTCGCGCTTATCGAGTTGGTCGCAGATTGCTTCGACCACTTGAAGGTTGTTGCGCTCACTTTGCCCGCCAATTGCATAAGTCTCGCCGACGCGCCCATTGCGTGCCACAGCTAACAGCGCGCGCGCGTGATCCTCGACATGCAGCCAGTCGCGAACATTCAAACCGGTGCCGTAAACCGGCAATTTCTGGCGTCGCATAGCCTGAATGGTCATTAAAGGGATCAATTTCTCCGGAAATTGATAGGGGCCATAATTGTTGGAACAATTCGTTGTTAGGGTTGGTAGGCCATAGGTATGGAACCAAGCGCGGACTAAGTGGTCTGCCGCCGCTTTGCTGGCCGAGTATGGGGAATTGGGTTGGTATGGAGAGCTTTCGTTAAAGGCACCAGTTGGTCCCAAGCTACCAAAAACTTCGTCTGTCGAAACATGAACAAACCGGAAGGCAGCTTTTAGAGCAGGGGATAGCCCCTCAAAATAGTCTCGGCATGTCTCCAATAAAGTGAAGGTACCCCTGATGTTGGTCTCTACGAAGGGTGCCGCGCCCGTGATTGAGCGGTCAACATGGGTTTCAGCAGCAAGATGCAGGATAATGGTGGGTTGCCATTTCTTTAGGATTGAAACGATGGCTTCGCGGTCACAAATATCGGCTTGGATGAATTGATAGTTCGGATGATTTTCAATTGAGGTTAGCGAGCGCAGATCAGAGGAATAGGTAAGCTTGTCTACATTGAGAACTTGCCCAGCTTCCACGCCTACAAGGTGCCGACAGACAGCAGAACCAATGAAGCCAGCCCCGCCCGTAACCAAGAATCGCATGTGTGCAACCTAACCTTTTCCGTCCCGCCTGAAACTAGTCGATGTGGCTCGTGAGGTCACGCAATCGGGGCAGTGCTAGGTCTTTATCCGCGATGATGAGCTCTATATCCTTTACGTCGCCCCAATCGATTGCGAGATCAGGGTCATTCCAAATGAGACCACCTTGATGTTGGGCGGCATAGGGTTGGTCCACCTTGTACAGAACGACCGCATTATCCGTCAGAGTGAGATAGGCGTGCGCGAATCCTTTTGGTATCAACAGTTGGTCCCAGTTATCTTCGCTCAATACGGCCTTCACATGCTGTCCATAGGTTCGTGACTCAGGTCGTATATCCACAGCGACATCCAAAATCGCACCCCTCACGCAGCGAACAAGTTTGGTTTGGCTGTACGGTTCGGGTTGAAAGTGCAGGCCGCGCAACGTTCCGCGACGGGCACTAAATGCATGATTGTCCTGTATGAATTCTAATCTCACCCCATAGTCGGCTAAGGCCGTCGCATTATAAACCTCGGAAAAGACGCCGCGTTCATCTTCGAAGCGGCGCGGTGTGATCATTAGAACATCGGCGATTTTTGTTTCTTTTATCTGCATGGCAATAGTGGTTGACCTCAATTGAAGAGCCTGCCTTCTGAGACAGGTTGTAACACGATACGAGCAGGGGTTGGAAAAAAGAGCGTAAATCTTGGATCTCCAGATGTCTTTTCTGTGTCACTGTTGCAATTCCATGGCTAAGCATGGCAGCATCAGGTGCGATCTTCCAGCGCCAAGGTCAGAGGCGGATTTTGTCGCGCTTGATTTTAGGTTGAGTTAATAAGGTCATCAACTTTTATGAGTGGTAATCACATATGAAACTCAGGATCAAGAACGAGATTCGCGTTCAGCCTTCTGCATCAAGTTAAGGAAGGCTTCTGAGGGACACATCTGTTCAGATTTTGACACGCTGGAGCGGATACAGCCCTTTTCCATTTTTCGAACCTCGGAAAATGGAGCGGCCAGCCCAGTTGGCAGAAGGGACATCCATGGACCCGTCCCAACAGTGAGGATCGGACGGTCGGTCGCTGCATACTCCGCCACTTTACCGGGAAGCGCATGTGAATCTGGGCCAGAAACTATCACCAGTGCATCTGCAGCAGCCTGTAGACTGCGCGAAGTTTGGATTGAAACTGATCCTAGTATTTGGATCGACTTTACGGCGCTCGATTTCGCAATCTTACCCATTTCCGCCTTACTTAGTCTGCCAGCCAGCCATAGCACCGCTTCGGGCTTGTACTCCAACAATTCCACAAATTCTGATATCAAATCGTCAATCTCTGAAAGCGGATTTGAAAGTTCAATTTGACCAGTGTGAACAATGTTAAATGTTTCGACAGGGAGCTTGTAAGGTTCTAGCTCAGGGTGTTCTGCAGTAAAGTGTCCAACTACTATGCCCAATGGGGTTGCCTGCCCGCTTAAGCTCTCTGCTTCGGCAAGGACAATTGGCGAGACCGCTACAAATGCGTCGGCCCGCGCCAAAGTCGCCCGCGCGATTACTCTTTCGATAACCTGCCGCCACTTGGCATTGCGCTCTTTCCTCTGGGGGCTTGAAAGCCATAAATCGCGCACGTCTGCAAGCCACCGGCACTTAAGTTGAGTTCTGAGGATGGCTCCAATTAGGTGTAAGGATTCCGGTGGGCTTGTCGTAATGATCCAGTCCGGTCGCAAATTAGCTTTTCTGATGGCCCTCAAACACCGAAATGCCCAGCGAACTTCTGGATCTGGCAAGAGAAGCCACCGACGGAATAAATCTCCAAATGTTTGTGTTGATTTATCAATGCTCGACGAATCAGGGAGAAATGGGAAAGTGGGGTGCGCGACGCCCATAAGTTCTGGGTCCTCGGCACCAAGCGGCGCTACAATCCGTACGTGACAGCCTAATGCTCTCAGGCCCGAAGCTAACGCCCAAGGCCTCCTTGACCCGCCGGCGGCCTCGGGTGGGTAATGTCTTGTTATTATAATTATTTCTTTCGCCATGATCCCCGAGTCTCCAAAGCTGGACTTGTGTCAAATCTGAATGCCCAGTAAGGGTGATTGGTTCAAATTGCACCCCATCAGTTGACACTCTCTCGGGGAACGGGCCATAGAGAGCGCGAATTCTTACTGTAGTTCGCGTTTTCTGTCATTGCTTAGTGTGGGCCTCGTTTCGCGTATCACAGAAGTTTGTCAATCCATATAAATCCAGGATGGACCATGATGCCTGAAGACACCTACATTCATGAATCTAGCTACGTTGATGATGGTGCAATTGTGGGGCCCGGCACCAAAATCTGGCATTTTTCTCATGTACTGCCAAGGACTACTATCGGCGCAAATGTCTCGCTCGGGCAAAATGTAATGGTTGGACCGGATGCAACCGTTGGCGACGGCTGCAAAGTCCAGAATAATGTCTCAATTTATGCGGGCGTAACTCTTGAGGATGATGTTTTCTGTGGGCCAAGCTGTGTCTTCACCAACGTCACAACACCTCGTGCGTTTGTAAATCGAAAAGAAGAGTTTGGGAAAACAATAATCAAAAAAGGTGCTTCCATTGGTGCTAACGCAACAATAGTTTGCCCCCGCATAGTAGGTGCGTACGCGTTTATTGCGGCGGGTGCGGTCGTTACTCGCGATGTTCCGGCACACGCTCTTATGGCTGGAGTCCCTGCCCGTAGGATTGGATGGGTTTCAAGAACCGGTGATGTGCTGGATGACTCGTTGGTTTGCCCGCGCACAGGTGAGCGATATGAAGTAGTCGATGGCGCGCTGTCTATTGTGACACCCTAAAGATTGCACTCTTGGGTATTTTTCCGGCCAATGCTTATTTAAAATGGATAGTTCAATGCAAAAGGCAAAAGTGGCGGTCGTTGGCTGCGGTTACTGGGGAAAGAACTTAGTACGTAATTTCTCCGAACTCGGCGCTTTGGCCGCCGTCGTTGACGGATCTCAAGCAACTGCAATGAGAATTGCTGAAACCTATGGCGTGCCTGCGCTTGGCTATGAGGATGTACTGGCCTCCGAAGAGATTACTGGTGTCGTGATTTCTGTGCCGGCGGAGGCCCATGCCGCCTTGGTAATTCGAGCGCTCGAAGCAGGGAAACATGTATATGTTGAGAAGCCAATCGCCCTGTCTTTGGAAGACGCATACGCAATGAAGGCTGCATCGGATGCAAGCGGAAAAATTCTGATGGTTGGACATCTGTTGCGGTACCATCCTGCATTTGAGGCGCTGCTAGAGCTTGTGAACAACGGCCTCATAGGCACGCTAAAATATGCCTACTCTCACCGTCTAAGTCTGGGTAAGTTTCGTGTTGAAGAAAATGCGCTGTGGAGTTTTGCACCGCATGATGTTTCGATGTTGTTGGCCCTCTTTGGCCAGTCGCCTACAAATGTTCAGCATAGCGGCGGCAGTTATATTGTCCCCGGGATTG
The DNA here is from genome assembly GCA_001602435.1 of Hyphomonadaceae bacterium UKL13-1. GTDB lineage: Bacteria > Pseudomonadota > Alphaproteobacteria > Caulobacterales > Aquidulcibacteraceae > Aquidulcibacter. The sequence continues at coordinate 2,809,556 of CP012156.1, read as the reverse complement.
AAGATGAAAATCGTGTAGAGATGACCTTTGCGAACGGTTCGCGTGCCCATGTCTTTGTATCTTGGCTTCATCCCTTCAAAGAGCACCGACTGGTAGTCATAGGTGAAGCCGGCATGGCGGTATTTGAGGATAGTGCGAAACCAGGCGAAAAGTTGCGTCTCTACCGGCATGTCATTGACACTAGTGGACGGGAGCCAATTGCGACAAAGGCAGAACCCGAAATGATCATGTACGAGGAGGGCGAGCCATTGAGGCGAGAATGTCAACACTTCTTGGATTGTTGCGCCACTGGTCAAAAACCCCGCACAGATGCAGATGAAGCGATTGCCGTATTAAGAGTTCTTACGGCTCAGTAGGTTGATCACTGTGGACAAGGCAGTCGACTGCCTTTCAAGGGGTCATGAAATAACAAAATGTGATGCAATTCATGCCTGCCTGACGTAGAGACATGGGGCGTGAAGGTATAAACACTAGGCTCAAATTCTCCATTTTGGACGGCTAGCCTGTTGAAATGGTGAGAAGCAGAAAAAAGATGGATGAAGACTGATGACTGAAGTATTAACACCGATAGCATTCATCGATCTAGGGGCGCAACGACGCAGGCTTGGGTCAAAAATTGATAATGCAATCATGAGTGTGATAAACAGCGGCACCTTTATCATGGGGCCCGAGGTGAAGGCTTTTGAGCGACAGCTCGCATCCTTCGGTCAGGCCAAGTTTGCGCTTTCTTGTGCGAATGGGACAGAGGCTATTGTCTTACCGCTTATGGCTTGGGGCATAAAGCCGCGAGACGCTGTGTTTTGTCCTAGCTTCACTTTTGCAGCCACGGCTGAGGTGGTTCCTTGGTTGGGGGCCACACCTGTCTTTGTTGATATTGATCCTGATACGTACAATATGGATCCAGCGCATTTGGAAGCGACAATTCTTCAAACAATTGCTGAGGGAAAGCTGGTTCCAAAAGTGATCATTGCAGTCGATTTGTTTGGGCAGGCTGCGAATTATCCAGCGATCGCTGAGATAGCGAGAAAGTATAATCTGAAACTGATTGCTGACTCGGCTCAAGGGTTTGGCTGCACGATTAATGGAGAACACCCAATCAAGTGGGCTGACGTTACTACAACGAGCTTCTTTCCTGCCAAACCACTCGGTTGTTATGGCGATGGGGGGGCGATGCTAACTAATGACGAGACCCTTTACGATTTAATGGACTCATTACGAGTGCATGGCAAGGCTGTGAAGTCAGATCTGGCCGGCAAAAACTTCGAGCATGATCCGAAATATCTAAACGTCCGTATCGGGATGAATTCACGCCTTGATACAGTCCAAGCGGCCATTTTGATAGAGAAGTTAGCGATCTTCGCGGAGGAGATAGAGCTTCGGAATCAAGTTGCCGCGAGATATAATGATGGCTTAGCAGATCTCGTTTGTGTTCCCAAGGTAATTCAGGGCGGGTTGTCGACTTGGGCTCAATACACAATTGAAGTGAGTGACAGAGATGGCTTGGCCGCGTTTGCGAAGTTGCGGGGAATACCAACCGCCGTCTATTATCCAATCCCCATTCACAAGCAAAATGTATATTCAGGCTATCCAAAAGGACCGGGCGGTTTACCCGTAAGTGAATCCAAGGCCTCCAAAGTCATTAGCTTGCCCATGCACCCTTACTTGGATATAGCGACCCAAAAGATTGTTATCGAAACCGTACGGCAGTACGTATTGGGAAACGACAGATGAACATGATTTCAAAAGTGGACCGAATCGAGCAACCAATGACCGAGATTGCGGCGGAGTGGGTGCGGCGTGCTGAGCAAAAGGACCTGCTTATTGGGGTCCTCGGCTTAGGCTATGTAGGCCTCCCACTTTCGGAAGCCTTTATTAAATGTGGCTTTCGCGTTCTTGGTTTTGATGTTGATGCAACCAAAGTTGAAGCGCTCAGAGAAGGGCGTTCATACATCCGACACATTGGAGAAGAGCGCGTTCAAGCGATGAGCCGAACAGGCCGCTTGGATGTAACTACGGACTTTGATCGTCTTAATGAGCCTGACGCTATCCTGTTGTGTGTGCCCACACCGCTAAATGCATACCGTGAGCCTGATTTGAAATATGTTGAGAAGACTTGTTCTGCCATTGGGCCGCGTCTGAGACGAGGTCAATTGGTAGTCTTGGAATCGACAACTTGGCCGGGCACTTCAGAAGAGGTGATGCGACCGATACTGGAAGGGCTTTCCGGGCTAAAAGCACACGTTGATTTCGCGATTGCTTATAGCCCTGAGAGGGAGGACCCAGGTAATCCAAACTTCTCTACGACTTCCATTCCAAAAATTGTTGGAGCCGACACTGATGACGAACGTCGAATGGCTACATCAATGTATGGTCAGATTACTCAGACAGTCCCGGTGAGTGATTTGAAGACTGCGGAAGCTGTCAAGTTGGTCGAAAACATTTATCGCCTCGTCAACATAGGGTTGGTAAATGAGTTAAAACACGTCTTTGGGCGAATGAACATTGACGTATGGGAAGTCATTGATGCTGCAAAGACGAAGCCATTTGGTTTCGAAGCCTTTTACCCAGGACCCGGGCTCGGAGGGCACTGTATCCCTATCGATCCATTCTATCTCACTTGGAAGGCAAGGGAACATGGGATGTCAACGCGCTTTATAGAGCTTGCAGGGGAGGTTACGCAAAGTTTACCGCGAACCACCGTTGAAGCCCTGTCTGAAGCAATGAATGATAGGATGCACAAGGCACTTTCTGGGGCCAAGGTGCTGGTTGTGGGCTTATCTTACAAAAAGAACATTGATGACTTGCGAGAGAGTCCATCGATTCATTTGATCAGCCTTCTTAGCCGTCGCGGTGCACAGGTGTTTTATCATGACCCCTATATTCCGACGACCGGGGAATCGCTCGATCATCCAGAAATTGCAAATATGATATCAGTTAAGTTTGACGCTGAAACTCTATCTACATTTGATTGCGCATTGATTGCGACAGATCACGACAGTGTTGATTATGAACTTCTGGTTCGCTCGGTGCCATTAATTATCGACACTAGGAACGCAACTCGTCACCTGTTTAAGGCATACGGTAATAAAATTGTAAAAGCGTGATACAGTTGAACCATCTCACGAGAGATTTTCTGGGGGTATGTTCGTGAGCTGTATAGCGTCGAAGAATTTGCTTCAGAAATGTGGCAAGCTTTGTCCGCCAACAAAGGTTACAAGTTGACTTTTAAAAAGCTTACAACGTTTGGGGGTGACGGCTACTTTGGCCCTCCATCTCCAACTGAATTCTAGTAAAAAGCGAGATTGGGTTCAACCATGTGTGGGCTTTGGGCAAGCATAGGAGGTACATTAGAGGCCCAAACAAAGTCTGTTATCTCAGCCTTAGCTGCAATTAGCCATCGAGGTCCTGATGGCCAAAACTCCTGCATTATTGAAACCCCTTCTGGGCCACTTACGTTAGGACATAGTCGTTTAGCCATTTATGATTTGAGTGATCTCGGCGTGCAGCCAATGTCGCTTGGGCCCCTAACAATCGTGTTCAATGGCGCAATCTACAATTTCAGGCAGATACGCCAAGATCTCGAGGCAATAGGTTACACTTTTAGCACTGAGACTGACACTGAAGTGCTGTTGGCTGCATGGATGCAATGGGGCTACGAGGCGATCCCGCGGCTTGATGGCATGTTCGCCTTCGTTATCTACGATCAGCGCACTACCTCACTTTGGCTTGCACGTGACCGTTTTGGCGAAAAGCCTTTGCACATAACTGAGACTGCAAAGGGCTTGGCTGTTGCTTCCGAAATTGTCGCTCTCCAAGAGGCGGGCTATCTAGAATCCGCACAGCTGAATAAAACGGTTGCGAGACGATTCTTAGATTATGGAATCGTAGAAATGGGTGAGGATACCTTCTATTCTGAGGTCTCCCGACTCCCTGCAGGCGGACTTCGCGCATATGAGCTAGGTGCAGATGGGCCAAAACTGCTGCTGGACAAAAGCTGGGCGGAGGGCGAAGAGAATTGGTCCGAAGTTAACGTAATGGCATTGCCTGACGCAAGGCTAAGCCTTCGAACCGCGCTCGAGAATTCTGTTCGCCTTCGGCAAGTTGCGGACGTCACGGTTGGGGCCTGTTTGTCAGGTGGGTTGGATTCGAGTGCCATTGTTCGATTGGTAGCTAACCAGCGGGGGGAGACGACGAGACCGCTTCAATGTTTTTGTGCTGTTTTCGACGACACTGATTTGTCGGGAGACTCTATTTCCGAACGCGAATACGTCGAGCAAGTTGTAGCCCAAGGAGGGCTGGATCTAACCTACGTCACGCTTGTGGAAGATGAGGCAATCTCCCTGATAGACACTCTACTGATTAGGCAAGGTGAGCCCTTCGCAAGTCTTTCGATTCTTGCCCAATATAAGGTGTTTCAAACCGCAGCAGCGGCGGGCGTCTCTGTGATGCTAGACGGTCAAGGTGCTGACGAATTGTTCGGGGGCTACGAAGACTGTTTTGGTCCTTGGCTAGCCACGTTGCTTCATACAGGCGGAGTGAAGGCTTGGTTGGAAGCAGCGCAAGGTTTATCAAAGAACATAAAGGGCCTGTCACTGGTTGGGCTTGCTAAGGCTACTTTTAATTCTGCTTTCCCTGAGAAATTGCGTCGCCGGATCGCGTGGTTACGTGGAAGATGGCCGCCGAAGACTCAGGTGACGTCCAGCGAATTTGAAGTAATTGCTCCAAGTTTGGCGAAGGGCACGGCCATTGAAAAGCACTTGAACACTCTGGTCGCAAAAACTTCGCTGCCTAGCTTGCTTCGATATGAGGATAGGAATGCGATGGCATTTGGGATAGAATCTCGACTTCCGTTCCTATCAAAAGAAGTCGTCGAAGTCGCAAATGCTATTCCTGCGCATTTGAAAATCCGGAACGGATGGACCAAGGCAGTGCTGCGTGATGCATTGGTTGAAATTCTCCCCACAGGGATTCTGGAGCGGCGCAGGAAGCTTTCATTTGTTACTCCTCAGGACAAGTGGATGAGGAAGAATCTTGGAGCATGGGCTGTTAAGACTATCCAATTGAATCAAAGAAGATTATCGGCAATGGTCGATTGGACAAAGGTAACACGGCTACTAGCGAGTGTCGGAGAAGATCCTGAAACAAACTCAGCAATCTTTCGGCTAGCATGTCTTGCTCGTTGGTGCGAGCTCCACGATATTGTTGCTTGACCTCGCTAGTCCATTCGATCACGTGCGGCAATCTTGTTTTAAAGTTACGGAGAGCATGAGATAAATGACGAACCCGGATGTATCCAATAATGATCTCAATCGCTTTCATATTCTGACTGTGGTTGGTGCGCGCCCGCAATTTATCAAGGCCGCTCCAATAAATCGGGCGATTCAGCAGTCACTTACTCTGCGGGAGTCAATTATTCACACGGGGCAGCATTACGATGCTGGGATGTCAGACGTTTTCTTTGATGAGCTTGAAATACCAAAGCCAGTGAGGCGGTTTGATTTAGGTGGAGGCGGTCATGGACGTATGACTGGCCGAATGCTTGAAGCGCTCGAAGATTGCATGGAAGAATTAAAGCCCGACGCAGTTTTAGTTTATGGGGACACAAATTCTACGATTGCGGGTGCGCTTGCTGCCGCAAAGCTTCATATACCTGTGCTTCACGTAGAAGCCGGCCTCAGATCATTCAATCGCAAAATGCCCGAGGAAATAAATCGGGTCATGGCAGACCATCTTTCCAAGTTACTCTTCTGTCCAACCCGGACGGCTGTCTTGAACCTCAAGAATGAAGGAATCGAGACGGGGGCGCATCTGGTCGGGGATGTGATGGCTGACGCAACTTTGTTTGCGAAAAGTAAATCCAAGGCGTTGTCCAAAATAGTCTCAAAATTGGGTATCGAGAACCAGCCATTTGCCCTTTGCACAATCCATCGAGCGGAGAACTCGGATGATGCTAGCCGACTTGACGCAATCATTGATTTTGTAGCCGAGAAAGCAAAGCAAATTCAAATTGTACTGCCAGCGCACCCAAGGGTCATAGGTAGACTTAAGTCATACTTCAAGGATAATAGCGCCATCAGATTGATCGACCCTGTCGGATACTTCGACATGCATGCACTCTTGGCGGCGTGTGAGTTTGTTTTGACGGACTCTGGGGGCTTGCAAAAAGAAGCATATTTTCATCGCAAACCTTGCATTACACTTAGAGATGAAACGGAGTGGGTTGAGACCATTCAAGCAGGATGGAACCGCTTATGGAATGACTCAAGCCCGGCACGCGCGATTTCACAAATTGACGATTATGGCGTTGGTGATTCAAGCGGTAAGATTATTTCTATAATCGAGAACGAGTTTGGGCTATGAACGCTAAGACATGCCATCCTTCATTCTTCGTGCACAAGAGCTTTGGATAAAACTGTAAAATGGTGCTCACAATCAGCCACGATCCAAGCGCAGGGTAATGAGATAAGAAGAAGTCTGGGTCTTGCAGTTGCGCAACGATCTACGGCACAAGGCGAATTGTGGAATCCTGATAATATGTGACATGCCCTTTTGAAGCCGGAGAGACTCTATGTGTGGGATTGCGGGAATTGTTTCAATTGACGGTACGCCCGTGCGAGGGCTTAAGCGTAAACTTGAGCTAATGCTAAAAATGATCCGTCACCGGGGGCCGGATGGGGAGGGGATTTGGACTGATCAGGATGATCGAGTTGGCTTAGCCCACGCCCGTTTGGCGATTATTGACTTGAGCGAGACTGGGGCGCAGCCAATGGTTGGTCCGGACCAGACTGTCCTAGTTCATAATGGCGAAATATATAATTATTTGGAGCTTCGCGAAGAGCTCGAAAGCGATTGGCGCTTTAGTGGCACTTCAGACACCGAGACAATTATTGCGGCTCACGCTAGGTTTGGAGATGATGCTGTCAAAAAATTTCGCGGCATGTGGGCATATGCACATTGGAACGCGCGAACAAATAGGCTTGTCGCTAATCGAGATCCTTACGGAATAAAGCCTTTTTACTATGCCGTAATAGACGGAGCTTTCTATTTCGCCTCTGAAATGAAGGCCATTTTGCCATTTTTGGACGACATCGAAACAGATGCAGACGCATTTGCCGATTACGTGCATTTTCAATTTCCGTTATCTGATCAAACCATGTTTCGAAATGTGAAGCAGCTATTGCCCGGCCATAGCATTTGCATTGAAAATGGGAGAATTGAAATCTCCCAATTCTGGCTACCAACTTATGGCAATGCCGCATTAGGTCGCCCTGATGAATTTGAGGCTCAGCTTCGAGGATTGGTTCAGGACTCTCTGCGTCTGCATTTGAGGGCCGACGTTCCAGTTGGTGCGTATGTTTCCGGTGGCGTGGACTCGAGCCTAATCGCGATTTTGTCAGCTGGTTCGAGTCATCACAATCGAGACTTTTTCCATGGGAAATTTACTGAATTTAGCGGCTATGATGAGAGTAGTTTTGCGCAAATCGCCGCAAACGAGGCTTGCGGAACCTTGCATCAAATTGACATCACCTCGCAAGATTTTTTGGATAACATTTCAAAAGTTATCTACCATCTCGACCAGCCAATAGCAGGACCAGGATCTTTTCCCCAGTACATGGTATCTGGCCTGTGCGCAAAGCATGTGAAAGTGGTTCTTGGAGGCCAAGGCGGCGATGAGATTTTTGCAGGCTACACGCGCTATTTAATTGGCTATCTGGAGCAGGCACTGAAAAGTGAAATCATGGGAACAGCGGACGCGAGGTTTGCTCCTGTTGGGTTGGCGGCGCTCACCAATAATCTTGGTATGCTTCGGGAATATGTGCCACTTATGCGGACATTTTTTGCAGAAGGCCTGTTCGGGCCTCCAGCTGAAAGATATTTTCGCTTGATTTCCCGCGCGAATGACTTGGCCGGGGAAGTCGATTTGGGCGAGCTTCCAATGGCAGGTACCGAGACAAGATTTAAGCAAAGTTTTGACGCAGCAGGCATCACCGACAATGAGGCATTGAACAAGATGACTCGGTTTGACTTTCAATGGTTGCTTCCTGCGCTCTTGCAAGTCGAGGATCGCATGGGCATGGCGCATGGGCTTGAATCACGAGTGCCATTTTTAGATCAACCAATTGTTGACTTTGCTGCGCGGCTTCCCATGGAAATGAAGATTGGTGAAGGCCAGACAAAGCGCATTCTCCGATCGTCTTTTGCCGACATTTTGCCGCAACAACTCGTCGAGCGCCGAGACAAAATGGGCTTCCCTGTGCCGATAAAGGAATGGTTCTCTGGTTCTTTGTCTGGATATCTCTATGATGTGTTTTCAAGCCAGCGGGCTGGCAGCCGACCGTATCTTAAGCAAAAAGCGATTCTTGCTGGACTCGATGACGTGGGATCGTTCTCCCGAAAGCTTTGGGGGCTATTGTCAGTTGAGCTTTGGTATCAGAACTTTCATGACCAAGGACATTTGATGCGAAAGGAAGCAAGAAATTGCTAACTACTCTGGCACTTTTGGGCAGAGCATGCCTTTTGGCTGCGACTCTTTAGTAAGCGAACGGATTGCCCAACTAGAAACGTTTGGTACAGAAGGATTGAGATTGGCGCGACATGAAGAAGTTTTTAACGCGATTTTTCAGGAGGGAGGTCAAACCTAGTTTGCCCAATGAAGGTTCCAATCCTGCTGAATCCGAGCTTTTCATAAACAGCGATGAGCCTCTTTTTCAGCCGCTGCCAAATCGATTCTTTATCCATCCATCCGAACGTGGAAATTTGGAAATCGTCTTGTCATCATTGCGGGCACCGGCAAAGGATGCCCAGGACCTATTGAATCGGATTGTCTGTTATGTGGCGGCTACTGAAAGTAGCGAAATTATATTGCCCCTTACTGCTCAGGATGCACGAGTTACAATGTTTATTGCAATTGCAAGCCTCGCTGAACTCCCCGCGGTTTTTGACCAAGTTAAAATTGGTGATTTGCAGCTTGGTCGTGTAATTGTAGATGTAAACGGTCGGGATTTTATTGTTGATCCGGTTTTCGGAAGTGCTGTCACTGCGGATGCGCGTATGCTTTTGGTTGGGGAAGACAAATTATGGGCTGGATTTCCGTATGCTGGGCTAAAGTTGAGATTGGTCCAAGCGGCGAACGACTGGTCACGTAGTATTTCCGGCCAGACCGTTTGCGTGCCCGATTTGCTGAAGTTGCATAGTATACCAATCGTTTCAAAGGACAAAGGTAGTCAATGAACTCGATAGAAATTGATGTCGCGGCCCTTTTCAAAGAGGACCCATTTGCTGCCCATTACAACTTAGAACGATTGACCTCTTGGTCTCTAAGTTGCGACATAGATTGGGCACCGGATTTCGCTGTTGAGGATTTACTTTGCCTCGTAGAAAGCTTTGATATTCCATTAACAGCCTTTGCTACACACAAAAGTGACTTGCTACAACGCCCTCCTGGCTGGCTGGAGGTTGGCCTTCATCCAGATAACACGAGGCCGCATGCAGAACATGGCCTCAAACGCAAAGTTTTGGATCTTCTTGACCTTTATCCTGATGCGAAAGGGTTGCGAGCACATCGAAACTTCTTTGGACAGAATATTGCACAAATGACGGCTGAGGCTGGGCTCACTTACGATGTTAGTGTGCTGAACTGGGGTATGCCCTTCTGTCAGGGTCAGTTTGATCAGTACGGTTTAGCTCGGTTGAGCTATTGCTGGGAGGATGGAGTTCATGCTGACCTCAATAAACCTTGGGATCTTTCTCATGTGCCTTTTAATGGGCCTGGCCTCAAAATTTTCAATGTTCATCCCATTTTCATCTATTTAAACTGTCCCGATGATGGTTATCGCAGAGATGTAACCAAAGGCTATCGCAACCTTCAAGATGCACCTTTTTCAATATTAAAAAATCAAGTATATCAAGGTTATGGTGCGAGAAACTTTCTGATCGACATTCTAAAGAGTATGAAAGCTAGGCAAGCCAAAGCGGTAAGGCTAGATAAGCTGGTTGCTGAAGCTAGGGGCGCAAGATGAAAACACCAACAATTGTCCGAGTTCTGGGTACACGCCCTCAGTTCATGCAAGCTCCTGCTCTTCATGACGCCTTCAAGCGTCGGGGCGTGACTGAAGTATTGATTCATACCGGCCAGCATTACGATGATTCAATGAGTTCAGTTTTCTTTCGAGATTTGGGTTTGCCAGATCCAGTTGCAAATTTTTCCGTTGGTTCACACAGTCAGGGCGTAGCCACTGGGTTAATGTTGGGTGCTATCGAAGGCTTTCTCCTGGAGAATCGGCCTGATGCGCTTTTGGTTGACGGCGATACAAATTCAACTCTTGCTGGTGCGCTGGCGGCGGCGAAACTGCACATTCCTGTCATTCATGTGGAGGCAGGCTTGAGGGATTTTGACCGGCGGCGCCCAGAGGAGTTGAACCGCATTATGTCAGATCATCTCGCAGATTTGAACCTTGCACCGATACCACGTGCCATGGAAAATTTGGCCAAAGAAGGCCTGGCGGAAAAATCCAAGCTGACCGGCGACTTGCTGTGCGATTGCTTTGTTTTAAACCGCTCCAAGGCGAACCATCAAGTCCGTCAGGAATTAGGCGTTGAGGGAACAAACTACCATTTGATGACACTGCATCGCCCAGAAAACACCGATCTATCAGAGCTTGACCGTTTTGTAGAGATTTTTGAGGCGTTGCAAGTCATAGGTGTGCCTGTCATCTTTCCGGTACATCCTCGGACTCTTCCGGCTTTAGAAGCGGCAAAAGCTAAGTTTGGAAGCTTAGGAGTAGTTCGCCCTATTAATCCGGTTGGCTACCTAGATATGCTTGGCTTGATTGAAGGAGCGTCTTGCGTGTTTACCGATTCCGGCGGACTTCCAAGGGAAGCCGCATGGTCTGGTACCAAAGTAGTCATGCTATTTCGAGTAGATACGTGGCATGACATGCTCGAAAATGGCTGGGCTGAAATTGGGAAAACCGACAAGGATTCCATATTAGATGCATATAATCGTGCTCGCCCAGCAGGACAGCCAGCGGTGGACTTTTTTGGTGGTGGAAAAGCCGCCGATCGGGTTGCTGATTGCGTGTTGCACCTTCTAGCTGCTGGCTGACTTTCAAGCTTACGCTGAAGTTTTAGCCTGTACCACTTTTCCTCTTTGGGCCTTAAACCGGGCCACAGTTTTTGGTGCCTGAAATAGTAGAATTAGACACGATTGTTTGTTAGTCCACGTTGGTGCCTAAAGTGACATGCTGGGTTTTGTTCAACGAGTTCTGCGCAGGGCCTGAGTTGAACAAGTATTCTGTAAGACCAATCAAAGTAACAAATGAATAGAGCTGGGGTAAATCGTGAGAATACTCTTTTTGGACAAGAACATCTTGGTCGATCGCAGGATTGACCTATTCTCTCTGTCTCTAAAGAAGCTTGGTCACGAGACCCGGCTTCTATACCTAGAGCCACCAATTGGGTTTGAAGAGCGCTTTAACGCGGATATTCACTCTATACCTGTGTCAGATACACCTGGCGCGGATGCGCCTTTGGCGAAAGGCGTGTTTCCGCCTCCGCCGCATGTTCAGCCAAACATCAACCCTTTCCTAGGAGACTCGCGATTAAGGCGGCTGCGATTTGAGGCATTGTATGATGCAGCGAAAGCTCAGGTGTCGGGATTGGCGCTTAAGAAACGAGATATCTTTCGACTTTCTCTTGCATATCCGGACCTAATGAGAGAGCGATTGGAAAGTCGTGGGCAGCTGGGCATTTTTGAGCGACTGACTAGCCTGTTGCTTGGCGTGTTTGCGTTTCCGATTTTGCTGCCCAAATTTTTTGCTGGCGAGCAGTCTGGATACCCGACAACAGCACCATCTGGCGTGAAACTTACACCATTTGACAACGCAGTGCTCAGGCATGCCGCAGAAGCTTGGACTCCCGACGTTGTCACGGCAAACGATTTTCCAACTCTACGCGCGGCGGTGACGATAAAAAGGCATCTTGGGATTCCAGTCATTTATGACTCGCATGAACTTTATTCTTATCAGCCCGGTGTTCCACCGGAAAACGCTCGTCGGATATTTGCAGAGGAGCGTAAGCTCATGGATCATATCGATGGGCTAATTGTTATGAATGAGTTGCACGCTCATATTGTTGAGCGTGATTTTGGCTATACTGGTCCCTACGCAATTTGCACAAACGCCACAAATGTGCCCGAAGGGTTTGACGCCAAAAAGCGCTATAATTTGTTTAGGGAACGTCTTCCAATTCCCGCAAATCATAAAATTATGATGTTTCAAGGCGGAGTTAATACGGGTCGAAGAATTGATTTTTTGCTGCGAGGTCTAGCTAAAGCCCGACGTGGTGACATCCACATGGTCTTCCTAACTTGGGGATCTGAAGTTCCATCGTTTAGGGAGATGGCCGAAGACCTTGGCATTGGTGGCAGAGTACATTTCCTGCCGTTTGTAGACTGGGATAAAGTTTTGTTTTACGCCGGCTCAGCGGACTGCGGGTTCCTTCCATATCAGGCAACGGATCAGAACACCTCCATTTCGTCACCTAATAAGATGTATGAGTTCATCATGTCTGGAACTCCCATGATTGGATCCTCGGACCTGCACTACGTCAATGAGATTGTTGGGGGCAATAAGTTTGGTGTAGTGCGTCCATTGAGGGCCGATATCGACTACGCATTGGCGATCGAAGAAATGTTTGACGAATCCTTGGGGGGCGCGGACCGATTTAGGGAAGCTTTGATATCCAAGGGGCCAAAGTTCTCTTGGGACAATGAGGTTAAACCTGCATTGAAGTTATATGAAATGGCTGCGGGAAAGCGGTTTGCGCCGCGCTCAAGAAAAGTAAGGCCAATTGTCCAAGCCGAAAGAATCCTTGTTGACACTTCTTCGCTTGGAGAACCAAAATGATCAGTCGTTTACTGGAAGGCGGTGGCCAAGTGATTGTAACCAAAGACAGGTTGCATCTACCTCTCGTTATTGGCCATACTAGTCCGACAGATGAAATCAAGCGGTTCTTTGTTGAGACTGGCGACCATTTTGAAACTTACAAACTGATGTGTTCGGTAACCGTACGCGATGTGTTAGACGGGACTGCCTCTTGGCATCAGATTCAGTTGACGCGCGTCATATATTTGCCTGAAGAGGCTATCGCGAACATCATTTCCCAGCAGCTGGTTGATATACCCGGTTGGGGACGGGGCAGAATTTATTTCTCTAATTTGGGATTGACGGAAGTATTCGAGGGCAAGCGAACTGTATGCTTGGCGGAAATAGGTTCTCAGCTTGTGCTCCTTTTGGTTGAAGTTCAGAGAACCAACGCGTTGAACAACAGGCCAGCAGTTGAAGAGGTCCATGTTTTAGCTGAGCATCTTGCGGAATTTATTCTTTCGCCTGTTGTTCCGGGCGTGACGGGTGCTCCTGTGAGACTTCCGTTGACCGAACATGACGGACAGGAGCTGCTTGTAAGTGGGGCATGCCGCACTTCACTCGGAGAGCAGGTTGTTCTGGTGACCGTATTGAGTCAGCCACGAAATGACGCCCCGTCGATGGTACGGACACGATATGAATGGACACCAGCAAGGCAACAACAGGCAGGACAAGCTCTGGGACAGTTGTTGCGACGCGCCAATATGGCGAAAGGAGAAGCCCAGACTGTTGCCTCTGAAGCTCGGTCAATTTTGAAGTTAACTGATGGTCGTTCGCAGGCGGTCGCGGAATTTCGCGAAGAAGCATTAGTCAAAGGTTGTGTTATCTCAGACGATATAAAAGTGGATCGCATTCCATCCATTCAGGTTGTACGTCTTGATAGCTCAGAGAATCTGGTAATAAACTCAGATTGTGCCACGGAAGGAAGCATTGACGCACTTGAGTTTGGAGTAGCATTGCCCAATCCACTCGCAGGATTGCGTCCTACATCTGCTTATGTTTCCTTCTATTTAGATACTATAGAAGGTGCTTTGTTGCCAGATGGTCCGGCTCCATTTCACTGGAATGGTGATTTAAGTCAGCTCTCGTCAAGTATCATGGTTGATGCCATAGAAATTACTCGAAGCGCCGAAGAAGAAGCACGACTCAAGTCTCGGTATCTTGAGCTTTTGACTGGCCATGTAGCCTCGAACTGGGATTATTATTCATACGCTATTTTAAGATCGCTAAATCATGCCTTGTTCCGAGCAGTGGTCAGTCCAGATTTGTGGGCCGCTGCCAGTGTTTTGGTAGCAAACCAGCATGATGTTGAACTGTGCGGATATCGAGGGGACCAAATTATTCTCCGTCTAGCACCTTGGTCGTGCCCCGAACTCGCCGATTTGGCCCAAAGGATTGCGGAAAGGACGCCCAGGAAAACATCCAGCGAAAGTGGGAAGCAACCGATTGCAGGAGGGGCTCCAAAAGGCAAACCGTCTGACGCTTCACGCCGTCCAAGTAAGGGGAAGCGATAAGCTGCCCCCCCTTTTTTTGACGGGGGGCGATGGAACATGGGGTACGGGCAACCTGAATCCAATCTGGGGATTCTGTTGTCGTACCCCATTGAGCTGATCAAGTTCGATCCAAGTCTCACGAGCCCGAAACGGTTACGATAGTCTGGTGATCTGCTGCAGAATTATCTGAATAGCCATTATCGAATTTCAGAAACTGCTTTATCGAACCTCCTTGGAGCGAGAGTAAGACATCCCAGAGTGTTTAACTGTCATCGAATAAGCTGGAAGAAGGCCGAGAGCTCAAGGAGAAGCAGTTGTGAAGTTAAAGGGCGACTACATCCTAAACGGGTCGGTATGGACCTGGGATAATTACTGGGCAGATTTCTGGCGGTACCGTCACTTAACTGCTCACCTAGCATCATCATCGATGCGCGACAAAGTCCGTGGGGCAGGCGGTGACCTATTGTGGATAATCGCGCATCCGCTGATCTTATCCGGAATTTTCGCCGTTGTTTTTGGAAACGTCTTTGGTGGTGGAAACATCGCCCAGTTTATCGTTTACGTACTTTCTGGTATTGTCGTGTTTGAGTATTTTGCAGGACTGTTGGGTGGTAGCCTCAATGTACTGACAAATGCACAGCCCTTTCTGAAGCAAGCAAGGACTCCTATAGTGGTCTATTTGCTTCAGCATTCTATTTTTCAGTCGGTCTTGTTTTGTTATGGGATTTTAGGGCTTATAGCCGTCGCTGCAATTAGTGGCGGCGTCAAATTTGGACTGTCTTGGGCCGTTCTTCCCGTTGTTTTTGCTTTGATTGCCATCACGTTCGCACCTCTGGCGATCATCGGTGGTCTTGTGGGCTACAAAAAGAAGGGGCTCAGACCTTTCATCACATACTTTGTGATGGTTTTGTATTATCTTACACCAGTCTTTATCGCTCGAGACTTGTTTGACAGTAGTGCGCTAAAGCTCTTTACTTTCTTGAACCCAATCTCTCAAAGCCTCGACTTGGTTCGCATTCCATTGATTTACGGCAAGCTCCCAGATTTGGTCTCTTTCTCGGTTGTCGGAATTTGGGCAATCATTTTGTGGAGCTCAGCGTTGCTGTATTTATCTACAAGTGAAAGGATCCGTTTCAGTGCAAGATAAATATTCTAAGGCTCCAAGCCCACAAGTGCTCTTGTCAAAGGTCTCCGTGTTTTATCCTATGGAGGCACGTCACAACTTCCACATGGCCAGCACGCTCGGGAGACTTTTCGGTGTTCAAGAGAGCGGAACAAATAAGAAGAAGAGACCGCCTCCAGCGCTGAAAAGTATCAATTTGACAATCCAAGCTGGTGAGCGCGTCGGAATCATCGGACGCAATGGCGCCGGGAAGTCTACTCTATTGCGAACGATTGCTGGAATCTTGCCACCAGCTGCTGGCACGATTGATGTTACTGGTGTTGTGCAAGGAGTTTTTGATATCGGAGTGGGCTTGGAAATGGAGTCGACGGGACGCGAGAACGTCGTGTTCCGCGGATTGTTACAAGGCCTAAGCCCTGACGAGATCGCCGCGAGGGAAGAAGAGATTATTACTTTTAGCGGGCTTGGAAGTTACATAGACTTGCCCGTTTCGAGTTACTCTAGTGGCATGGTTGTGCGCCTCGCATTCTCAATTGCAACTTTTCTGGAAGGTAATGTTCTACTGGTTGATGAGGTCTTTGCCGCAGGCGACATGGCATTTCAGAAAGTTGCTCAAGCACGAATGTCGAAGATGATCGACAGTGCTGGATTGTTCGTTTTTACAAGTCATAATCTGTCACTTGTAAGCGAGATTTGTAGCCGAGGGATTTGGCTGGAGAAGGGGGAGATTAAGTTTGACGGTCCAGTCGATGATGCGATAACGGCCTACTTGGAACGTGCGGTGTAATGCGTATAAGCTATGCTTAGGCCATTTCGACCGATTTTGCTCAGCGGGCCTTGACCGCCACCCATAAACCAGAAAGAAAGGCGAACTTAACCCCTAAGGAAATGGCAGAAGCTTCGGGGCATGGGCAGGGGAAATAACCTGGCCGGGGTTAATTCTAGTTAGAAATACCGAGTCACGTCTCAGCTGCTATCAACGGGCTCGGGTCAGAAGTAAAGCGGCGCATAATGACAAGATCAATCCCTCCAGTTTCGGCCTTCACTTCTGAGAAGCGCGAGGCATTTGGCAGTTCAAATGCTGCGGATGAGATTCGCGACGGCACCACATCCCTTCGGGCTGATGGAGTGCCGATGCCGTCAAAGGACCCTGAAGCTCAATTGAGGACTGAGCCCACAAATTTGGATCACGAGAAGCGCAAAGCTGAACTTGATGTTTTGTATCTGCCCAATGGAGACGTCCAAGACCTAGAGCGGCTTATAGATAGCTTACGCGCTCCATGTGAAACGACATTGGAAGTGGTAAAGCGTGTCGTAGCTTTCATCGCGGTTGGCTTTTCCGCGCGTAAAACTGATCGTGAATTGGCGGGGCAGAGCAATCGAGATTTGTTGGACATCTTGCGTGAGCGTTGGGCGTCTTGCGGTGATCGCGACCTATTACTTTCAACAATTCTAAAGCAGTTGGGTATTCCATGTCGCAGGATCGGTTTCTCCAATGTCCCTTATCAGGGGGCACATACAGCATCTGAGATTTTTATTGATGATGAATGGCGTTTTTTTGATGCTACGACTGGGTTTTATTTCGCAGCGATGGGACAGCAGACCCCAATTTCCATCAGCAAAGCTCGTCAACTTTACCCGGCCATTCAGCCCTTTCGAACGCGGGTGCAGCCTATGACCCAAGACTCCGAAGCAGTGCTGAACGTAGCTTGGCGACCGGCCACCTTATCGCCGGCTTACAACTCTCTGGGTGAAATCTATTGCTTGCCACGGGAGACTTATATTTCCTCTCCAACTCATGGTGGTGAAGTCCTCGCATACGACGATTTTGAACTTGCAATTGATTTGGATGAGAAGCCGGTTTGGACATTTGGACAGCCGGAGAATGCAGAAGCAATATCCACTCCGCTCCGTATAGGTGGCTTTACCAAGCTAGTTACAATGCTCGAAAGACTCGGGATGTACTATGGAGGCAATACAAGACATAATTTTCATCTAGTTACTAAAGAGCACTTGCGGTTGCAACTCACTGTCGTTCTTAGAGACGATCAGTCTGCGGAGTATCTTGACGTCTCTGTTCTGCATATGGTGACCCCTGAATACCTCACTCCTCCGTTCGGTGAGGCGAAGTTAGTTGCCAAATATTCCGGCAGTGCGAGTAACGTGGTTGTTTTTGATATACACGCCCTCCCGCCGCTGACTAAGGTCACGATGAGTGTTCCATGGAGCCATGAGCTTGAGGTTCGTTTTATTGGGTTTCAGGCTTTCCCTGGCGGACGAAATTTAAGGCAGCAACTTAGTTCTTATGGCGCAGTCTAACCCACTCAGCCGCGCAGGGCCACCGCAACAAAGTGTGGTGGGAGGTGCTCTGGCACCCGAAATTTGTACCATTTGGAATTGGAGTTTTTGCCGTAATTTTCCTTGGCTGGACAAGGAGGTTTGGTATGGAATGACCCAGCCGACCGGAGCCGAGCAAGACCGAAGACTCTAGCCCAAAGCGGCCCAACGATAGGTGGCAGAGCAAGGGTTCGGTCCTCGACTTATTTCACGACCAACCCCGCCTCCCCTTGAACCTAAACTTGTGCACTTTAGTAACTAGCGGGGCGAAAGCGAATCAATTTCATCGCAAGCTGTTTCGACTTCTGCGAGTATCTCTGCAATACGAGATTGGGCTTTTGGTGGGTAGGCGTCCGCATGGTGAGTATACCATGGGTGTTGCTTTCCACTATCTACGTGCTTCAATCGGCGAACACTTCCAACCATTTTCGCTGGGTTGCCAATAACTAAGGCACCGGATCTAATTATTCCACCAGCTCTGGTCATCGCTCCAATAAATGCTCCCACTCCTACTTGCGTTCCAGGTAAAACCACAGATCCTGTGCACACAGTGCTGCCTGCATGAAGGGTTACTCCTTCGCATAGTCCGGACGGTGGTATTGGGTCATTCGTCGTTACAACATACGGAAAGATCCAAACTAAATCACCTATCGTGGTGCCCCTGCTAACGTGTACGTTGGAATGGAATCTTACCCAATCTCCAATGACGGCCATGCCTTCTAGGTCGTTTATACTGCCAACTTGTAGATTTACTCCGGCCCTTATTCCTTCCCGCAAAATGCTCGAGTGCCCGACTGAAAGTTGGTCTCCAAATTCGGATCCTTCATATATAATCGTGTGTGATCGAATGTTTGCCCCCGCCCCTATCTTTAGGGTCTTCCCCGAAGCCTCACCTCGTGCCGGGTGGCCAATTATACAGTATTCCCCGATACTTGAGTTGTCACCTAGTTCAACATTATCATGAATTATAGCGGTTTCCGCAATGCACACGTTCGCTCCGATACGAGCCTGTGAAGAAATTCTGGCCAAGGCTTGCTCCTGTCTGACAACGCTCAACGACTTCGCCGTTTACGTCCCAGTGGTGGTTTTGAACGCTGCTCGCTAGGATGATGCCAGTCTGAGTAAAGGCTGGTCAAGTACCCGGGGTCGATCGGCTGTAGTCAAGGCAGCAAGTGCAGCTTGGATTTGGATTGATAGGACAAGGCGTGCTGATGGGACCGTGCTTGCCGATTGAATACCCCTTGGTCATTGGGGGCCTAATTGACATGTCGGGTGACTAACTTCGACAGTAACTGTTGAGCTTTGAAAGCGTTAGAATATGCATTGCACCAATTAGCAATAACGTTATTTCCCCCTAAACCCATAATCCAACCACGCGTAACAATCGCGTAGCGGCAAGGGCAGTTGCTGGGGCGACAAGGGTTTCGCGCAAGAACAATAGGTTAGAATTAGAGATCGGTGACAAAACTGGGGTAAAGATATCGGCAAAGGCGCTTTGGCGCGAACCGTCACTATTTGACGAACTGCCCAAAGTGGTGCCGACCGCGCCGTTGCCGGAACAGTCTAGGCTAACCCATCCGCCAACCCCTTGGACAGCAACGGATAGTTTCAAGCCACGTTGGGGGAACACAACGCCAAAACTATTGAAAAGATAGTCGCTGATATCGAGGGCGATCATGCCAAGAGTGTTCGTGCTGGTTGGATTCGGATCGCCGAGGCGTAAGATTTCCCCCGCTTTCCAACTTGCAACATCTGAAGCTTGATGGACGTTGAATATGTTTGCGGAGCTGTTCCATTTGACCCAAGCAGCTTGGGCCGGTGTCTTGGAAACATTCCAAATTCGAACTTTTGAAACGCCACGAAGTGCCTGATTATAGATCTGCTCAACGTCATTGGTCGTTAGGGTGACACTATCGCCAGACACGCCGGCAATAACATAAGTTCGCGGCGTGGCCGGCGAATCCATATCTGATCGCCAAATGTCCTTCACCACGGCCGGAATGAGCGTGAGTGCGCGCAGCCCCGTATTGGGGTCAATCAGGCCGCCATGGCTCTTTAGTCCGCCATTCGTGCGATCAATGCTGAGAGCAGTCTTGAAATTGGTACCATCTGGACTGACTTTTACCGCCAAATCATCGGAGCCAATGAGACCAATCTCTGCACGGCCAGACCAATTGGTTTGAAACAGTATCGACCCCGTGGTGGTGGCCTGGGATTTGTTGAGCTTCACTTGCAGATTGCCAAGCGCCTCGCTCGGGTGCGAAAGCAGAACTGCCTCACTTTTTACTGCCAAACGATTGGTCGTGTCGGCTGTCGTATTAATGCCGACTTGGTCAATCGGGTTGACGCTGGAGACGACGGGCACTGGATTCCATGCAGCGCCATTGTATCGGATGTTGATGCCTTCATCCAATAACCAGCCGAGCCATCCCGCTTTTACAGGGACCGACTGCCACTCGCCATTTTGAAATGCGACTAGCTGATTGTGAAGGCCATTCCACGCCCCGTTAGCTGGGGCCTTTGGGATATAGCAATCGCCTTCTTTTGCATCGAATGGTGGTGTGCTTGAGGCTCTGCTCATGATCGTCAGTTGGACTGAAATATCCAAGGTGAGCATGGCCTCATTATAGCTGACATGTTTGTCGGCTTGGGAGGCTAAGAGGAGAGGTGGATCTAAGCGGGTGGTGCGTGACATGGGCCATTCATCCAATTGGTTAAAGACCCGCCGAGCTTAGAGTTTTTCCCCGATCAGTCGGATAGATTTAAGGCCTTGGCCCCATTTGCCTTAACCCATTTGGGTCAGATGGCGTTCCCAAGCCAAAGCTGCCGCGACAATATCATCCAAATTCTCATATTTGGGTTTCCACGGCATCAGGGACTTTAGGTGGGCCGAATTGGCAACCAAAGACGGCGCATCGCCTGCTCTGCGCGGTGACATCTTGGCGGCGATCGGATGGTTCAATTGCTTTTCCAAAGAAGCCAAGACCTCCAAAACCGAAGCCCCTTTTCCATAGCCGCAATTGGCCGTGACATTGGCCCCGCCGGCTAGAAGATGCTCTGCCAGCAACACATGGGCGTCCGCCAAATCGCTGACATGAATATAGTCACGAATGCAGGTGCCGTCTGGGGTGTCATAATCGGTACCAAACACTTCCATCTGAGGGCGTTGGCCAGTGGCCACTTGGGAGGCGACCTTGATCAAATGCGTTGCGTTTGGCGTGCTTTGCCCGGTTCTGCCCTGAGGGTCCGCACCTGCGACATTGAAATAGCGCAAAACACCAACCGCTAGACCATGAGCCGCCGACATATCTGCCAGCATCAGTTCGGTCATCAGCTTGGATTGGCCATAGGGGCTCAATGGCGCTTTGGGCGCGGATTCGCTTAATGGCTCCGCGCTGCCGGGCGCATAAACAGCGGCGGTCGACGAAAAGATGAACGCCTTTACGCCAGCCTTTACCGCCTCTTGGATAAGCCCCAAGCTTTTAGCCGTATTATTCTCGTAGTAGAGCCCAGGATTGACCACTGATTCCGGCACCACGATGGAGCCGGCAAAATGCATGATGGCGTCGATCTCGTGGCTGCATAGGACCTTTGCAACGGCCGCCCGATCACCAATGTCCATCTCGATCAAGGTCGCCGTGGGGGGCACATTGCGCGCAACACCCGTGGATAGATTGTCGAGAACCACGATTTCATAGCCTGCATCAACGCACGCCCAAGCCGCATGGCTGCCAATATAACCTGCACCACCTGTGATCAAAATCTTGGTCAAATCTTACGCTCCTAGAATAATGCATGGCCCTATAGGCTTTAGGTGGCTGGGAGTAAAATTGAAATTACGCCCTTAATCGGATCAACCAGTCCAGCCTAGCGCAGCAAAGCGATGTCCCATACGCTCTTGGCCAGCAGCATTAGGGTGCAAGTGGTCTGGTAAATCGCTTTCGTCCGCCGCACCAAAAAGGGCGAGGCCATCGAGATATGACAGGTTTGCATCGCCTGCATTTCGCCGTCGAGCGACGACATCGGCGATAATGGCGCGCGACTCTTGGAGTGTGAGCGCCCCGTCCATAGCACTATGAGGCCGTTCGGTTGAACCATAGCTTGCCAAGCTGTCCCGCATCAGTGGCCCAGTGCGGGTCTCAAGCAGGGGGCAGAAGATCGGCGAGATAACGAGGAGGAGCACGTCCGGCTTGCCCTCTCGGATGGTGTCTAAGAAGCTGTGCAAGGCGCTCGCAAAGACGCGTCTGCGCATCGTGTCCGCGCCGATGATGTTAATGCCAACCTCTAGGCTGATCGCATCAAATGGCCCATCACGCAGGCTGCGCGCCACAAAGCCATCCAAATGGCATTGTCCCGCCAGCCCGATATTCATAAGCTCATGTCCCAACGCTCGGGCAGCAACTGCAGGCCAAGTCCAAGATGGGCCTTTGGCTTCCATGCCATGACTGATCGAGCTGCCATAATGAGCCCAGCGCAGACCCGTCGGCTCAGGGCTGGGGTGGATCTCTGCTTCGCTCGAAACAGATAGGCCGAGCACCTCTAACTGGGCCGATTGCGGTAACCACAGCTCGATGGCCTTTAGCCCAGTTCCCAGTGCATCAAATGAGATTTCCGAGGCTGTGCCCGGCACGAATGATGGACCCTTGGGATTCACCACAATCGTGTGGCCTGAACTGGCCGCGGCTGATCCGCACTGCACCCCATCCAAATAGAGGTCGAAGGTCACAGGGCGGCGTGGTGTGCCTGCCAATTGAATGCCCGTTTCGAGGACGTTTAGGCAAAGAGCTTCTGCATCGGTGGTAAAGCAGAGGCGCACACCACTGGTCATGCCGACCATCAGGTCCACAGAAGGATCTGGTGATTGGGCCCATGTCCAAGCAGGCAGGCGCCAAGCCTTGAGGCTCGAAGGCGTTCGAACTACATGCATGGCCCCGCGAATGGACAAAGCGGGATGATCTAACGCGACGGACTTCATAGTCATGACTTTCTGTGGTCCGCCAGTAAGCTTAGAGCGGCGTCAGGGCTGCGCGAAGATCGCTCATGGCATCCTTGAGGGCAGCACGGGCTTCTTCGACTGCCCGTTGCAACTGCACTTCCCGCGCTTTCGCGGCGTCGAGTTCTTCTTGCAACAGGGGATTTACATCGGGTGTGGAGGGATAGCCACGCGCTTCTTGAACTTCGCGAGCGCCAGCTTGGCGACCATCTTCATATCCCGCGCGGCGCGCAGCTTCTGTTACCCGCGACATGGACGCTGCGAGAGCCGTTTCAAGTCGTGACAACGCACTGTCGAAACGGACAAGAGTTTGATCCAGCGGGGGAGGCTTTCCAATGCTCATGACATTTCCCATAGCTGAGTCCTGCCAAAACCCCAAATCATCGGCAAGCAATCGGCGCCATTGGGTGGACGATTCGACAGATGATGGCTATAGGCACCCTACAAATGACATGGGGCTCCCACACATGTCATGTTCCAACAAAATAAGGCGAAAGTGCCTTGATTTTGTAGTTTTACTACGGAGATTAGTATGAGCGTGCGCGTCGCGATCAATGGTTTTGGCCGTATCGGCCGTCTGGTTTTACGGTCCATCATCGAGAATGGACGAGATGATATTGAAGTTGTGGCCATCAATGATTTGGGCCCTGCCGCGACCAATGCGCACCTGTTGAAATACGATTCCGTGCATGGCCGTTTCCCCGCCACCGTCAGCGTTGAAGGCGACACGATTGTCGTCAATGGCAAGCCCATCAAAGTGACCGCACTTCGTGATCCTGCGACTTTGCCTTGGGGTGAAAATCAAGTCGATATCGCGATGGAATGCACGGGCTTGTTTACAGCTCGTGAGAAGGCTGCTGCACATTTGACGGCTGGTGCGAAGCGCGTTTTGATTTCCGCGCCCGGCGAGCAATCGGATAAGACGATTGTGTACGGCGTGAACCATCAGTCTCTCACCAAGGATGATCTGATTGTCTCCAATGCTTCGTGCACCACCAATTGCTTGGCACCGGTTGTAAAGGTCCTGAACGACGCCATTGGTATCGACAAGGGCTTCATGACGACGATCCACTCTTATACGGGTGACCAGCCAACGTTGGATACAATGCACAAGGATTTGTACCGCGCCCGCGCTGCAGCTCTTTCCATGATCCCAACGTCAACTGGCGCTGCGAAGGCAGTGGGCTTGGTTTTGCCAGAGCTAGCGGGTCGTTTGGATGGGGTGGCGATCCGCGTACCAACGCCAAACGTCTCCTGCGTAGATCTGAAGTTTGTTGCCAAGCGCACCACGACAGTGGATGAAATCAATGCTGCCATTAAGGCCGCAGCGGATGGTCCTTTGAAGGGCGTCTTGGGTTACACGGCTGACCCCAATGTCTCGATTGATTTCAACCATGACAGCCATTCTTCGACCTTTGCTTTGGATCAAACCAAAGTGATGGACGGCACGCTGGTGCGCATCCTGTCTTGGTACGATAATGAGTGGGGCTTCTCGACCCGCATGAGCGACACTGCCATCGCCATGGCTAAATTGATCTGATGGACGTGGCTGAAGCTAAGTCTGACTTTGTACCCTCGCGCTTCGTCAATGCTCTGGTTGAGGCAGTGCTTGTCTCAACCACCATCCTACTGGCCATGTTTGGCGTGTCCTGGTGGGCAGCCCCGGTGATGATGGTGGTGGCAACGACTTGGTGGTGCTTCGTGCACAGGCGGCGGGTTGCTGGCATGGTTCGTGCGAGCTTGCCACAAACGATTGGCACTTTGGCTCTGGCTTTGGTGCTGATCGTGCTCGCACATGGCGTCGGATTTGGTTTTGGCGCGGCACTTCACGCGCTGATAGGGTGAAAATGACTTTTCTATCGCTTAAGACTGCAGATCTTCAGGGCAAGCGTGCCTTTGTCCGCGTTGATTTCAATGTCCCAATGCAGGACGGTGTGATTACCGATGATACACGCCTCCGCGCGGCTGTGCCGACGATAAAGCTTCTGATTGAGAAAGGCGCGAAGGTCATTCTCGCGGCCCATTTTGATCGGCCAAAGGGCAAAGTCGTTCCATCCATGTCACTCGAGCCGATTATACCGGCATTGGCCGCTTTGTTGGATAAACCGATTGCATTTGCTGCTGATTGCGTTGGCCCTGTTGCCGAAGCCGCGGTGGCCGAGATGAAAACAGGTGATGTGCTCTTGCTAGAGAATACCCGTTTTCAACCCGGCGAAGAGAAGAACGACCCAGAGCTTGCCAAGGGCTTTGCGCGTCTGGCTGATGTTTACGTGAATGACGCCTTCTCGGCGGCGCATCGTGCCCATGCTTCAACCGAAGCAATTGCCCATTTGCTGCCAGCCTATCCCGGCCTATCGATGGCCCATGAGCTTGATTATCTGGATAAGGCTCTCGGCAACCCAACCCATCCAGTGATGGCCGTTGTGGGTGGGGCCAAGGTCTCCAGCAAGATTGACCTTCTCCAAAACCTTGTTTCACGCGTGGATATCTTAGCCGTTGGCGGGGGTATGGCGAATACATTTCTGGCAGCGCGCGGGGGCCATGTTGGCAAGTCCTTGTGCGAGCATGACCTTTTGGAGACCGCCCGCGCCATTGAGGCGCAAGCTGCTGCGAACAAGTGCCAAATCCTGCTGCCCACCGATGTAGTGGTCGCCGAGGCCTTTGCCGCCCATGCCCCTCATCGGACCTGTGAGATCGGTGATGTGAAGGATCAAGAGATGATCTTGGATGCCGGGCCAAAATCGGTTGCTGCTTTGGCCGCTGCTTTGGAGACCGCCAAGACCTTGGTCTGGAATGGTCCCTTGGGCGCGTTCGAGTTACCGCCTTTTGACATTGGCACCATGGAAGCAGCCCGCACCGCGGCAGCCTTGGCGCATTCGGGACGCCTCGTCGCAGTCGCAGGCGGCGGCGATACCGTTTCTGCGCTTAATCAAGCCAAGGTCGCTTCCGACTTCACTTTTGTTTCCACCGCTGGCGGGGCCTTCCTCGAATGGATGGAAGGCAAAGCACTACCGGGCGTCGAAGCCCTGAAACACGCATCTTAATCCAACTGTGTATCTAAGAGGACAGATATGAATCTCGATCAACTCGTCGCGACCGCCAAAGCCATGGTCGCCCCCGGCAAGGGCATTTTGGCCGCCGACGAAAGCACCGCTACCATTCGCTCGCGTTTTGACGCGATCGGCGTTGAGTCTAACCCGAACACCCGTCGCGACTATCGCGAGCTGTTGTTCCGGTCGGAAAAGGCGATGAAGGACCACATCTCGGGCGTCATCCTGTATGATGAAACCATTCGTCAGTTCGCGCGTGATGAGTCGCGTTTGGTCGATATCATCAAGTCGCATGGTGCCATCCCCGGCATTAAGGTCGATATGGGTCCTCGCGAAATGCCCTTCTTTCCCGGTGAGCGCGTAACCGATGGCCTCGACAATCTGCGTGATCGTCTGCGCGACTATTATGTCCATGGTGCACGCTTCGCGAAGTGGCGCGCGGTGATTGATATTGACGCGCGTCGCCCAAGTGCTGGCTCGGTCAAGGCCAATGCGCATGCTTTGGCGCGCTATGCCGCCATGTGCCAAGAAGAAAACATCGTGCCGATTGTAGAACCCGAAGTCCTGATGGATCTCGATCACGATATCAATCGCTGCTTTGAAGTGACCGAATATGTGCTGAAAAGCACGTTCCAAGCCTTGTATGAAATGCGGGTGCAGTTGGAAGGCATCGTGTTGAAGCCAAATATGGTGATCGCGGGTCGCAAGGCGAAGGTCCAAGCCGGCGTCGACGAAGTGGCTGAAAAGACGGTTCAGTGCTTGAAGAACACGGTTCCTTCGACCGTGACCGGGATTGCCTTCTTGTCGGGCGGCCAGTCCGACATCGATGCGACCGCGCATTTGAACGCAATGAATGCGATGCATGCTTTGCCTTGGAACCTGACTTTCTCTTACGGTCGCGCGCTGCAAGCCGCCCCGCAAAAGGCTTGGTCTGGCAAGGAAGAAAATATCGAGGCTGCCCAAGCGGCCTTCTACAAGCGGGCCCATATGAATGGCTTGGCGTCACTTGGCCAATGGTCGCGTGAACTGGAAGACAAGTAAGCCGCTTACTTAGAACAAAAAGAATGGGGCACCAGATCGTCGGTCTGGTGCCCTTTTTGTTTAGCCTGCCAAGCCCGCAATTGCCTTGGCTGTTGCGATCCAAGCTGGGCTGGTTGAGATAGGCACGCACAGAATTTGCACCGCAATAATGGCAATCGAGCCCCATAGTGTGACGGGATGGAAACGGCCCGTGACTTTGCGATCATAGATCAGCATGGCGACCAAGATGAGGTCAATGACGATCGCTGGCGGCAAAGTGACAAGAACCGGTGGTGGCCCAACGGCCCCCGGTGGAGTCATCATAACCGCAAATGGCCGTGCCATTGGGGCCTGCAATAAGGGCACGAAAGATAAAGTCATCAAGCGGCTGTGCCAGTCAGCGCGATGCACATTCATGATCGCCAGCACGATGAAGGCCGCGATCAAGGCGATGCCCGAGAAGGTCACGATGGAGAAGGACGCCGCTTGGGTCGCAAAGCCCGTTAACTCGCCCTGCTTGATCGTATTGATCGCTGCCAAAAGGATCGAGATAGCGAGAGCCGTAAACAGCGAAACGCCAGCAATCCCCCAGCTTCTATGGTCGGCCATCTTACGATTGGCCACGAAATTGGTCTGCACCGCATAGAACAACACCCAAGCAAAGAGCATAAAGCCATGGATGTGGAGGATGGGTTTGCCAGCGAAACTGCCATCCATCAGCTTCAGCCAATAGGTCGGGATAAAGCCACCAAAGGCAATGGCCAAAAAGACCCATGCCATGGTCTGATAGAAGCGCCGTGGCTTCTCAAAAGTTTCAATCGTCGTCATGTCCATCCCCCTAGTTCAGGCCATGTGGCCAATTGCCTCCCGCCACGCCTCAATCGAGGATGTGGCCTGATAATCGCGTTGCATCTCAGAGGTCAGGACCTCAATCATGGTGGCGTTCTCGATCCAAAACTCGATGACATCAAACATCCCGCCACGAGAACAGCGCACCGACCGCCAGTCTTCGCGCCGGGCGATGGCTTCAATCTCGTCCTGACGTCGGTGGCATTGGATCGCGAGATGGGTTGCGCCATAGCGCGCGGGATGCTCGATCTCGGTGGTGTCAAACATGGCGTCGTCAGCACCGGGGATCAGGGCGCGGCCATTGGGATAAACCTCAATGCCAGAGCCGCGCACATCGCCTGCCATGGCAATCCAGGCCCCGGAAACTGGCGCAAAGGGTAAAGCCTCACCTTCCCAGAGTTCAGCGAGCACATGGGCCACGTGCTTTGGATCGGTAGCGGAAATAGAGGCGTGCAAAATCATGGGATACTCCTACAAAGTGCCGTTACGCGCGGCAGTAAAGATGGCTTGGATGGCGCGGCGCGCGATCTGCCCGGATTGGTCGCCTTTAAGGTCCCAATAGTCGCGCATGGTAAGCCAAGCGGTGGCGGATTGGATAAGTTGCACGCTGGCGCACACGGTCAGCACAATCTCCTCAGAGGCTTCAGGGCCGAGCTCTGCCCGCACCGCACGTCGGATGGCCGCTTGCCGTTCTTCATTGCGCGATAAGGTCATGGCCCGACCCTGTGGTGACAGGACCGCGCCGCGCATGATCTCAGCCTCTTCGTCAAAGGATGGGAAGGCCTTGACGGGAAAGTCCAACAACGCCACCAGCGTATCTGGGAAAGCTTCTTGGCCAAGCCGCGCTTTATGCGCCCGCCACCAGCCATCCAGCAAAGCCTCTTTGTTGGGGAAGTGGCGATAAATCGTGCGTTCGCCCAAACCGGCCATGCGGGCAACTTGGGTGAAGGTCAGCTCCGCCAACTCAACGTCTTCAAGGCATCGACCGACCGCGTCGAGGATGATCTCGGCGGTGGCGTCGCGTTGGCGGTCGCGATGGGTTTTGGTCAAAGTTTCATTCATGACAGTTATACTGTCATGATGACAGTTATACTGTCAAGAAATTATTCTTAGCTCCTAACGATCTTGTAAAAGCCGATCGATATAGTCTCGCTCATTCTTGTCGCGCTGCGGGTCCGCTTGGCGGCGACGTAATTCATCGCGCACATCGCGGGCGCGCCGCTTCTCCACCCCATCGGGCACTTTGGTCGCTTTGCCATCATCCCGCTTGGGCAAAGCGCGGCCTAAGGGGTCTGTCTCGCCATCATTGCCAGCTTGGCCCTGCGGGCTCGATTCTGCTGCCTGTCGCAAGGCTTGTAAGGCACGCGACTGGGCATCTTGGGCACGGTTAAGATCGCCTTCTCTGAGGGCTTGAGCGGCCTCGCGCATGGCCTCGGCGGCTTGGCGCTTATTCTGTTCTTCCGCGCTTTGTTCTTGAGCTGGATCGCTCTGGCGACTGCCGCCTAACGCATCTGCCAAGCCCTCCTGTTGGTTGGCGAGACCCTCTGCCGAGCGGCGCGATTGATCGGAGGGCGGTGTTTCGCCCAATTGCTCGGTCTGATCTGACAGCGCCCGTTGTTGCTGCATGGCATCATCGAGCGGCCCGCCCTGGCCTTGACCATTTGCTTGGCCAGAGGCACCGGGCGCACCAGGTTGAAGGTTTTCGAGCAATTCGTCCAACTGATCTAATTGGGCTAAGGCATCCTCGCGCGAACCTGAACTGCCGGACTCCTCTAATTCCCGCAGCCGGTCTTCCAGATCGCCAGCACTGATCTGCGGGCCGGATTGGCCTTGTTCGCCGCCTTCACCAGAGGCACCTTGCTGGGCCAATTCCTGCAGCCGTTCGCCAACGGCTTCCCGCAGCTCCTGCGTCAATTGTTGGATTTGGTCAGGTGGAGCACCTTGTTCGAGGGCTTGTTTGAGGGCCTCGCGAGCTTGTGCGACTTTTTGTTGGGCCGGGGTCTGATTGCTGGCCTCAATCTGCAGCGCCATTTGCCACAAGAGGGGCGCGACGCTGTGGGCGTCTGAAACATCGCGCGCAATGCTCAAACGCTCCAGCGCATAATGCAGGCTTAGTTGACCCAGATCGCTTAAGCCGAATTGAACCATGGTTTCGGCAATGGCGCGCAGATGTCCGGTAGCCTTTGCAATTCCCGGCGGGGCACCGGGTTGGGGGTCGGTTAGGTCAAGCTTTATGGGTCCAAGATTTAGGGAGTCCGATGCTGTCCCCCCAACATCCAAGGGCTCAAAAAGAGTGGCAAAACGCGGCAGAGTCCGTTGATAGGGGCGCGCCTCGCGCAGGATCATCAAGCGGACCTCTTGGAGGGCGGCCGCAAGGCTGGATTGCCAATTCTGCTCTGGCATCGTGAGCTTGGTTACGTCGGACGCGGTTTCCTGCCCCAAGCCGTCACGTACCACGATCTGGGCTTCAACTTGCAGGCCTGTTAGCGCGTGATCGGCCACTTCCACAAAGACACGTCTGGCACCATTTTCGCCCGCTGCCCCTTCAAGCGGAATGGCGGTGTCGAACACCGAGTGACCGGCAAGTCCTTCAGGCACCTTCACTGGTCGGATGCGGACAAAGGCCGCCGCAAGCCCATAATCATCACTGGCTTGGAACGCGATATCGAGCCGGCCTTTGGGGTCGATTTGGATGGGCTTTGGCAAAGCAAGTTGTGGTTTTTGATCTGGGGTGGCTTCAATATGCCACTGTGCCCGCGTGCCGAGGCGATCCAGCTTAAGTGTCCCCGAACGGGTGATTTCAATTTGCCCCTGCCAAGCAGCCCCTTGGGCTGACTCCAAGCGGGTGGTGCGGGAAGGACCGCGCAACACGGGGGCACCGCGTGCGCCATCGACGCGCGCTGTTACCTTTGAGCCGACTGGCAAGGCAATATCGGTTTGGCTACGGTCCAGCCGGATTAAGGGCAGACCCGTATAGCCGGGCGGCTCGGCCCATACTTCGACGACCAGATCGTTGTCACCCATTAAGGGCGACAAATCAAACGTCAATCCGCGTGCAGTCGCCATCGGGTTCAGCCCGCAAAGTCCCAGTGCTGCAACCAAGGCCAAGGCCTTAGCTGCGTCTTGCCAGTCTAACTTGGGCTTCACAGGGGTGGATAAAGCCGCGGCAGCTTCGATCAGTCGTCGTTGGTGCCAAGACCAAAGCGCGTCATCGCCGCTGATCCGCCGATCATCGCCCCCGGTGAGGGGGCGTAATTCCTGCAAGCCGGCGGCTTCTTCAAGCGCGCGCCCGGCTTCATGTTCGCTCATCGGATGGAAGAGCTGCCAGCCGCGCCAGAATAGATAGGCGGTGATGAGCCACGTAAGGCCTGCCCCAGCCGATACCAGTGCGGCGGGTAGGCCTTCGGTTAGGCTGCCTGCGGCCCCTACAAATGCCAAGAGAAAGAGGGGTGGCCAAAGCGTCCGCAACCCTTTGACCAGCGCATCGGCACGGATGGTTCGCGCAATCGCGCGACGCGTCGAGGGGGGAGGGGTGGTTGGCGCTAACACCTGTTTGCTCTAGCACACAGACAGCTTGTTTGTGAATCGATTTGAACGCCGGCACCTAACTTGATTTAGGGCTTGCTGGCGGCAGGCTTTGGCTTGGCGGCAATGGCTTCCAGTTGCGCCAAGAGACGGTCGGCATCGGGGGATGAGCCTTTGGCGACGCGCGCCCATTGAACGGCAAGCTCTAGGTTTTGCGGCGTGCCTTCGCCCTTGGCATTGACCAAGGCCCAGTAGAAAGCGCCGTCCATGTCCCCGCCTTCAGCGGCCGTCTTAAACCATTGCGCGGCACCTTTGAGATCGCGGGCAACGCCGCGTCCCTGATACAGCATCAGGCCATAATCGGCTGCGGCATCCGCGCGGCCGGCCTGCGCAGCTTGGCGGAGGTAGCCAATGGCCTTTAAAGGATCATCCATTGGGTCAGGGTCCCCGTCGGCATAGAGGATACCTGCCGCATAAGCGGCATCGGCATCACCATAGCTGGCCGCTTGCGCATAAATGCTCGCGGCGCGTGTGCGATCCTTTGGCCCTGCGGCACCGGAGAGAAACAAGTCACCCAAGGGGGCCAAGGCTTCCTTCCGCCCATTCGCAGCAGCGCGCTGCAGCATGGAAAGGGCTTCTCCCGGCGTCGAACCGCCTTTTCGGGCCATGCCGAGCCGAGCCAACCCCAACATGGCATCACTATTGCCGCCGGTGACTGCGCGGCGATACCAACGGACCGCAGCTTCCGGGGTCGCAGTGTCAATGAGATTTTGCTCGTAGATGGAGCCTGCCAAAGCAGCGGCTTTTGGATTGCCGCGCGAGGCGAGGTTTTCAGCTTGGCTGAGGGCTTCACGATATTGGCCGGTGCGGAGCGCCAGCAACGCGCTCTCCAACGCGCGTTGATCGGCCTCAGCCTCTAAGGCCATTGGGCTGGAAGGGGCGGGGGTTTGCGCCATTGTTACCTGCGGCAGCGCGAGCACACCGGCTAACAGGACAAAGCGAAAGCGTGTCAGGCGCATGTGTCAAACATGTCCTTGAAAGCAGCACTTGCTGCAACGGGGCCTTTGGGCCACGACCAGATACCAGCCGAGACAGCCAAGAAGTCGGCTCCGGCCTTTACAAGCTCTGCCCCATTGTCTGGGGTGATGCCACCTATGGCGACGCACGGGATTTCCATAATCTCTTGCCACCATGAAAGTATGTCGAGATTGGCGCGCGTTGGTGCCGCTTTTGTGGCCGTGTCGAAAAAGGCGCCAAAAGCGACATAGTCGGCCCCGGCTTCTGCAGCTTCCATCGCAAAGTGGCGGCTGTCGTGACAGGTCACGCCAACAATTCCATTCTTGCCAACCTGTTTGCGCGCTTGGTCCACTGTGCCGTCTGACTGTCCAATATGCACCCCGTCCGCCGCGGCAAGCTTAGCCAGATCGGCGCGGTCATTCACGAGGCAAGCTACACCCAAGTCTTGGGCCAGGGGAAAGATTGCTGCAGCTGCGGCTAGGACTTCAGCATCCGTTGCTTCCTTTAGCCGCAATTGCAGGCAAGCCACATCGCCAGCCTCAATAACCGCCTGCAAGGACTTGGCAAACAAGTCGAGATTTTCAATTTTCGGCGGCGTGATGAGATAGAGCCGCGTTTTTGGACGGTCCGACACGAATGATTGGCTCCTTAAAGGGCGATTGAGCAGAACAGATGACGGACAGATGCCAACATTGTGAGATGCACAACCACTGAGAAACAGGCACATGACGCGCCTTCAACGATTTCAGAGATGTCTATGACCCAAGCCACGCCTCCAGCCAAGCCTGTCCCCAACACCCAGCGCGGTTTCTTAGCTTGGGTTGAGCGGGTGGGGAACCTTCTGCCCGACCCTGTCATGATTTTTGTCTGGTTGATCGGCTTCTTGATGGTGCTGTCGGTGATTGGCTCAGCCCTTGGCTGGTCCGCCTCGCTCCCCTTCTCCGGCGAAAAGCCACCCAGTGGTGGGGTCGTGAAAGATGGGCTCCTGATCTTTGACGCCACCAGCCTGTTCACCGAAGACAATCTGAAAAAGCTGATTGTCGATATGCCCCGCACCTTAACAAGCTTTGCGCCTCTGGGTGTTGTGTTGGTTGTGATGTTGGGGGCCTCAGTGGCAGAGCGTGCTGGCCTGTTCAGCGCTTTGATCCGCAATAGCCTGCGCGATTTGCCGCGCGCCTTTCTGACCCCGGTCGTGTGCTTGATCGGTATGATGAGCCACCATGCATCGGACGCGGGCTATGTGGTTTTCATTCCTCTGTGCGGGCTGGTCTATGCCGCAGCAGGTCGTCACCCGCTGGTCGGAATTGCCGCAGCCTTTGCCGCCGTCTCCGGCGGCTTTGCTGGCAATATCACGCCGGGCCAACTCGACGTGCTTTTGTTCGGCTTCACCCAAGAAGCCGCCCGCATCATTGACCCGACTTGGACGATGAACCCCTTGGGCAATTGGTGGTTCATTTTGGCCATTGTCGTGCTGTTTACGCCCATCATCTGGTTCATCACCGACCGCGTGCTAGAGCCTCGTTTAGGTCCTTGGACAGGCAATCCAGATGACGATTTGAAAGCAGAATTGACCAAGTCGGTTGTCACGCCAGAAGAGAAGCGTGGGCTCGCTTGGGCTGGCTTCGCTGCGCTTGCCGTGATCGCCGTTTTTGCAGCCTTAGCCCTTTGGCCCGGTTTCACCCCATTGATCGATGAAAGCCAGAAGGGCACCGCCCAGTTGCAACCCTTTTACCAAGGCCTGATTGCCGCCTTCACGCTGATCTTCTTGCTGGGTGGCATCGCCTTTGGTGTCTCGGTGAAGTCGATCCGCTCCTCGTCGGATGTGGTTACCATGATGAATGAGGGCATTCGTTCACTGGCCCCCTATATCGTCTTTGCCTTCTTCGCCGCCCATTTCATCGCCATGTTCAGCTGGTCGAACTTAGGGCCGATTGCCGCGATCAATGGCGCGGCAGCCTTGAAGGAATTGAGCCTGCCAGCACCCTTCTTGCTCGTCTGCGTCCAAGCCTTCTCGTCCTTCTTGGACCTCTTCATTGGCTCAGCTTCGGCCAAATGGAGTGCGATGGCCCCCGTCGTGGTGCCGATGTTCATGCTGCTCGGTATCTCGCCGGAAATGACGACCGCGGCTTACCGGATGGGCGATAGCTATACCAATATCGCGACGCCCTTGATGTCTTACTTCCCGCTTGTGCTGGCCTTTTGTCGGCGTTGGGACAAGAATGTTGGCGTCGGCACGCTGCTCTCCATGATGCTGCCGTTTGCTTTGGCCTTCATGGTTGCCGGCATGGCGATGACAGCGGCTTGGGTCTATTTCGACTGGCCTTTGGGCCCGGGCGCTACGGTGCATTACAGCCTGCCGGGGGCGAAGTAGGGCCCCGTTCAGCCGCGTTGGAATGGATAGAAGTCTGATCCTAAGTGCATGATTTGGGTCAGCTCATCCAAAGCAGTCCGCCCTTCTTGCAGCAGGCTGGGGTCGGCCAAATCGTCTGGCCCCAAAGTCTCGCGATAATAGCGGTTCACCCACGCGACCAAATCGTCATAGAGCGCCGTATCGAGCACAGCACGCGCGCTGACGGCCTGTAGCTTGGCCTGATCCATCACAACCCGCAGCCGCAAGCAGGCCGGCCCACCGCCATTGCGCATGGATTGGCGGACATCGACGAACTGGACCCGACCGATGGGGCCATTGCTGGCAACCAGTTTTTCCAGATAGGCATTGGTGGCTGCATTCTCGCGGCACTCTTCCGGTGCGATCAAGACCAAGCGGTCTTCGCCCGGCATGGACAGCAATTGGGTGTTGAACAAATAGGATTTGATCGCGTCCGCCAAGGGCACGTCCGCCTCTGGCACTTCGACGATGGCCACTTCCATAATGCCATCGCAGGCGCGCTTGATCGCCTCATAGGTGCCCAGCCGATCTTCAAACGCATGCTCGTGGCAAAATAGGACTTGCAGGCTGGCGACGGCCACCACGTCATTATGGAAGGCCCCCGCTTCAATGGCCTTCCGGCTTTGTTGGAGATGCAAGACACGATTTGGCGCGAGGCCATGGCGGCGCGCAATGGCTTCGCCGGTTTGCAACGTCTGGCGGGCAGGGAAGCGCGTTTCTTGTTGGCCAAAGCCATTGCGGCCCCAGACAAAAATCTCCACCCCAGCTTCACCATGGCTGGCGCACAGCCGCATGTGGTTGGCGGCCCCCTCGTCGGCAAACAAGGGCTGATAGGGCAGGGCCTTATGAACTGCAAAATGGCTTGTATCGGCAAAGATCGCCCGCAAGCTGCGCTCGGTCTGGCTGGCTTCCAGCGCGCGATGCGGCATAGTCAGAAGGTTTGCCGGGCTGAAGTGGAGACGGCCGTCAGCGCAATCTGCTGAAGGCGACACGGTCGCCGCATTGGCCGCCCACATTTGCGCCGACGACGAAACATTGCGCACAAGTGCGGGGTCCGCCTTCCAAGCTTGGGCTAGAATTCCTGCGTCAGAGCCCGAAAATCCAATAGCCTTGAGCGTGGGCAGGTGCGGGCGCTCATGGGGTGGGAGCAGGCCTTGAACCAAGCCCGCATCGGCCAGCCTTTTGGCTTTCGCCAAGCCTTGAAGCGCGCCTTCTTTCGGGCGGGACACAGCTGTCGCATTGGCTGCAGAGGCTAAATTGCCAGCGCTGAGCCCGCCATAATTGTGGGTTAAACCAACCAAACCATCGAAATTTGCTTCAAACGCCAAGACGAACCCCTGTGTTGTCACTGGCACGGGCTATAGACATAGGCTTTGGTGTCAAGCCTGTTGTGCCAGCACTTTGGCCTGTGGTGAGCGGTCGCCCCAAACAAGCAGCCAGAGCCCAATGACCAAATTACTGAGTAAGGTCACCGCGAAGGCAATGGAGCTTGGGATGTCCGTCTCGGGCCAGCCCAAAGTCACGACCGAACTCGCTAGAATGAGCATAGCACCCAGAAAGGCGATGGCGGATAGAAGTCGTGGTAAGCTGCGCGCTTGGAACAGGATGAAGAAGCCAATCAGGGTTGCCAAGGCCAGACCGAAAGCCCCGAGATCAAAGGCGGCATTGGACATATCTCGCAACACACGGTGCAATGCCTCAGCCCCCGGTGCGCCCAGAAGATTGGGCTGGGTCTGATTGTCGACCAAGGCAAAGCGGATTGCCCAAGCTACGGTCGAGCTTATGGCCTCAAACAAGCGCCAGCCCAGAACCAGTCCTGCGCCCAATCGGCTAATGGGCGCTAGCCACAGTGCGAAGGTGACCGCTAGCCCGACGCTGAAAATGCTGGAGACGCCATAGCTGAGCAGAGCGAGGCGATAGAGGCCTTCGTTCTGCGCGATCTTGAGGCCAGTTGCAGCAAAGTTGCCCGGGACCGCAAAGCTGTTGGCGATCTGAAAGCCTGCCATATGGGCGACGGTCACCAAGAAAAGAAGCAGGCCCGTAAGCCGAGCGTGTGTCCAAAATTGAGTGCTTGCGGTCATGGGTTACGCCTTGTCGTTGGGATTAAAAAAGGGCCACCGACGGTCGTCGATGGCCCCTTTGGTGAGATGGTTTGCCGAGACTTAGAGGGCCCGGCGGCGGCGGATCTCGCTGGCGGCATAGATGAAACCACCCGCTACCGCCAAGCCAATCCAGAAGCCAGGTTGGGCTAGGCTGTTGGACAATTGGCCCAGCATTTCAGTGACAGGGATCGCGGGGATATGGTCGTTGCTGGGCTCGATGATGCGGCTCATGCCGTTGGTCATAGGTTCGCCAATCAGACGGCCAGCAGGTTCCCACAAGGCGTTCAGGATCGTGTCATTGTCATCACCACGATAGGCAATCGCCATATAGACGAGGGGCACAACGAACAGAGGGGCAAAGGCTGCAACGAAGGGCATTTTAGGGGCCCAAGCGCTGACCATGGTCACCCATCCGTAAACTGGCAAAGCCCAGCCAACATAGATCAGAAGCCCGACTGCCAACACGCTCCACAATTTGATGGCATTGAGGAAGACCGTTGCAGCGCTGATGCCGGTGATGCCAACATTGCCAAGGGTTGCGACGGCGAGGCCCGTGATCGCGACGTGCAAGACAATCGTCACGGCCAAGGCGAAGAACAGACCGACGCCGACAATCGAGACAAGCTTCGCACTGGTGGTCTGAAGATCGCTGACCGGCATGGACTTCCAAAATAGGATGGTGCGATCCTTGCGCTCGTCATGCAAAGCCCCTGCTAAGACAAACAGGATGGAGATAAGGGCGATCGCCAAGGGCAACACCGCAGCCGCTGCCGTGCCGACGGGCAGGATGGCTTCTAGGCCAGCCTTGGTTTTCGGGTCAATCGCTTGGTCCAAAGTCTTGGTTTCGCCATCAGGGCTGGTGATGGTGATTTTACCATCGAGACCGCGCTTGACGGTCGCTGGACCATTTTCGGCATCAATGATCATTTGGCCGTGTTCGCCGCGGTGTTGCTTGGCGGCTGCAAAGTCTTCGGGGTCAAAGCCAAAGCGGGCATTGCCGGTCAAGGTGGCAAACAAAGTCACGGTCAAAAGAATGGCCGCGATCACGATGGGGGTGATGACCAAAGCACCACGATTATCGGCCATATCCCGCCGAATGAGGGTCAAAAATTTGTTCATGAGAACACTCCCGCAGGAAGGGTGAAGCTGACAACAGCAGTTTGAATATTGAGGCCAATGGCGGGGTCAAACGACCATTCCACACCGCCTACGCCAAGAAGAGCCAAGCCAACGAGTGCTAAAACCACGCCCGACGTCCGGGCCAATTTCACGACGATATCGCCGCTCGATGGGATTAGGGCTAGCTTTGATGCGCTCGCTTTTGGGGTCAAAGCCTTGCTGGGAAAGGCACGGCCTTCGGCCGGTGCCTGACGCTGAGCTAAGGTAAAGAGTAAGCCAGTAATCATCATCTCCCCCTATTGCGCCAAAGCGACAAACAAATCGGCGAGGCCAACCCGGCGCGGTTCGCCAAAAGTCTTTAGCTGCTCGGGTGCCACGCCATCGAATACATAAGTGGTGCGGCCCAGAAGCGAGCGGCCATAAAGTGGGCGCAGGGCTTCTGCTTCGGCCTTCTGATTGTCGAGGACATCCACCGCCAAGAAGCGTTCCGTCACGACATCCATCGAGGCGTCGAGCGTGACGGCGCCATCGCGAATGAAGATCGCATGGCTCAAGATCGGCTCAACTTCATCGACCTGGTGGGTCGTGATGATCACGGTGCGGGTCTCATCAAAGAAGTCGGACAGGATGGCGTCGTAGAAGCCACGGCGGTTGACGATGTCGAGGCCCAAGGTTGGCTCGTCCAGCACAAGGATGCGCGCATCAATTGCCAGAGCAATCGCCAAATGGACTTGTACGATCATGCCTTTGGAGAGGGCCTTAATCTTGGAGTCCAATTGCACCGTGGTGGTCTTAAGGCGGGCGATTGCTTTGGCTTGGTCAAACTTAGGATGTAGACCAGCTACCCAGTCGAGAAGGTCTGCCACTTTTGCCCAGCGCGGCAGGGTTGCAACGTCGGCGATGAAGCACACTTGCTCCATCAAGGCTGCACGCTGCATCAAAGGGTTCATGCCCATGACTTGCAGATCGCCTTCATAGTCAGACAGGCCAAGCAGGCAGTTGAGCAAGGTGGACTTGCCAGCCCCATTGGCCCCGATCACACCGACAATCCGGCCGGCTGGGATTTCGAGGTTGGTCGGCTTCAGCGCTTGCTTCTTGCCATAATTCTTCGCCAAGCCCTTGGCCGAAATCAATACTTCCGTCATTGCCCATTCCCCTCAACATCTTTTAGCAATTCCTGCACGCTCAAGCCCAAGCGCTTGATACGTGTCACCACGACCGGCCACTCTTCTTTCAGGAAGGTGTTCCGCTCACTGGCGCTTAAGCCTTTGCGGGCGCCATCGATCACGAACATGCCCAGGCCACGGCGACGTTCGACCAGACCGTCATCTGCCAATTCTTGATAGGCTTTTGAAACGGTCAAAGGATTGACCTGAAGGTCTAAAGCCACTTGCCGAACAGACGGCAAAGGCTCTCCTTCCTTTATGCCACCATCGAGAATGGCAGACAGGACCCGGTCCTTAATCTGCCTCCAGATGGGTTGATCGTCGCGCCAAGCTTGCGTCATAGACAACTCCCAATGAACTAGAACTTGCTGTTCTAGCGTTCTGGTGTGTTGGTATAGTAATACACCACCCGTGTCAAGCGACTTTTTTGAGGGATAGATTGCGCTCGCTGAAATACCCTTTCACCGGCTTCGCCGGAAATCGGCGTATAAGCCGATGTGTCCCGAAGAGACTGAAGGGGTGTTTCCATCTAGACCGATTTTGGTGAGACAGAAGGATCACCAAAAGGACCGCGCAACTCGCGTTGCGCCTGCAAACGCGATGACAAGCGCAACTTTTGTTGCGCGCTCCGTTCCCCCCACGATGTCATCCCCGCCGAAGCGTCAGCGAAGAGCGGGGACCTTAAAGGACTATGCGGCAGGAGGTCCCGAATCGGCTGCGCCGTCCGGGATGACAGAGTTGTTTCTGAAGCACCCTGTCACCGTACCGGACGGGCCCTCGCAGCGCTGAAATAGATGGCGTTCATGACGAGCGAATCGAGGCCATCGGCCATGCCGCGATAGGTGGGGTCAATCGTGAAGGCGACGACATAGCCGCGCCCGCGAGACTGGACCGCCAAAGCGGGCTTAAAGGCCAATTGCTTGCGAATATCATCCCACACAATCCCGCTGGCTTTTACTTGGTCTGGCCCGGCAAAGCGCACAACATTGTCGCCAACGTCAGCGGTGAGCGGCCGATAAATGTCTGAGCCAGCCACCATCATATGCAAAGTGGGCGCGATGCCCGCTGTGAGCCAATGATCCTTGGCAATTTCCCCGCGCAGAATCGCCCCGTCCAATTCGGTTGGATCGCGGCTGGTCTCGACTATAGCCTGCTTATAAGTGGCTTCATCTGGGAAGTTCACGCCATCAACGCCAGATGCACCCGCTTTGGTCTTGGCTTCTGGCAGGCGCCCCTTGGCTTCTGCCTCTGTAACAGTCGCCTGTTCGCGTCTTAGGCCAATCAGATCGACGTCTGGGTCTGCCAACCAGCCTGTTGCGGTGCCCAGCGAGATCAGGACACCGCCATTTTGCACAAAGGTGCGTAAATTGCGTGCTCCTGCTTCACCCAAGGCCGCGCCATAGCTGCCTTCGCCATCGGGCAAGATCACCACGTCATAGCCGCTCAAAGGAAGGCCAGCCAAACGCCGCATCCGGACCGGGGTGACAGGCACGCCAAACTTGCGCTCCAGGACATAGCGCGTGGCACCCGCTGAATTGCGGTCCGTCGGGCTATCCCATGCCAAAAGAATGCGGGGATTGCGTAACTTGATCGCCTTGTCAGAGCCTAAGCTTGGACCATTGGTGACCCAAGAGGAGTCAAATCCGGTCAGGACCGCGCCGGTTTCAGCGACAAGGCTCGCCAGCTTTTGATTGAGGTCCGCGCCATTTTCGCCGCGCGCCAGTACCAAGCTGCCCGCTGGATAGGTCTTGCCTTCCAACGTGAAAGCTTCCGCCATGGTGCGCAAGGCAATGCCTTGCTGCAAAGCTTTCGCCATAAAGCGCGAGGTGGCCGTCGAGCCAGAGGCTGCGACAAAGGCCACCTTAGCGTCTGAATTGATCACTTGGCCGGGTTGGATCATCGCCGTGCTGGCCTTTTGGCTGGTCACAGCAGGGTCGGTCGCGCAAGGGACGACCTCAACATTATAGAGGAGGGGTAAGGACCAACCCGTCACGTCATAGATCTGGTCGCCAAGACCGGCGCGCCTACGGCGTTGCTGCTCGGCCACGAAATTGGCTTCCATGGCTGTGTCGGGTTCGAGCAGGTTGCGGATTAGGCGTTTAGCGGGCTGCGCAGCTGACACCACAAAAGAACCCGCCGCAAAGGTACGACCGCAGGCGGTGAAATTGCTGGTGGTGCGATTGACCTCAATGCCTTGCCGACTGAGCAAAGCAGCCAATTTGTCCGTGTTGGACTGATCGGTCTGGGTTGGCAGAATGTAAGACTTCACGGCCTCGCTCTTGCCTTCGGCTATCGCCGTGCGGCGGAAGTCATAGAAGGAGCGGACGAAGCGCCCACGTTCGCGGGCCGCTACTTCGATTGTCGACAAGACCGCGACGAACTGGCTCTTGACGGTGTCGCGGAAGGCAAACTTCGACCCATCGCTGCGCTTGGCGAGCATGCCGCGGGCAGAGCCTTGCTCAAACGTCATGGCAATGCTGCCTTGGGCCGTTGGCCAGCCATCGCCATAACCGGGATAAAACAGGTCATAGCTCTCGCGCGTGAAATAGGGGAGGCCGAACTGATCGAACCAGCGACCATTATTCTGGCCGAGCAGGTTTTTCAGGGCGAGTTGCTCGCTGGTCACGTTGGGATTGATTGGCTGAGATTCTGGCGGAAAGAAGAAGCTGCGGTCGCTGCCCATTTCATGGCTATCGACCACCACGACAGGATAGTATTTCAACACGGCCGCCGTGTGACCACGGGTTTCTGGCTGGGTGAGGGCAAACCAGTCGCGGTTTAGGTCAAACTGCATGTGGTTGACGCGCCCGCCGGGCCAAGGCTGATCCCGCTCTGCCGACATGGGGTCGCCGTCCGGTATCATGCCGGTGCCGTTGAGATTGGTGCTGATAAAGCGATCACGGCCATCAGGATTTTGGATCGGCACGATTATCACCAGCGTGTTGCGCTTGATTTCGGCCATGCGTGGGTCGCCGCGCGCGGCCAATAAGTGATAGGCGAGTTGCAGCGAAGAATCCGCTGGTCCAATCTCGTCGCCATGGACCGAATAAGCCAGCCAAACGACGGCGGGGTGGCGGGCGATAATGGCTTCGGCTTCCCCTGCTGCCAGTTTACGCGGATCGGCCAGCTTTTGCGCGTCGGCTTGGATCGCATCCAGATTGGCAATCTTTTCCGGGCTGCCAATGGCGGCATAGATCAAGCGCTTGCCCTGCCACGACCGACCATAGTCGAAAATCTTCATCTGGTCGGGGGCATAGGCGGCCAAAGCTTCAAAATAGCGGATGATTTGGGCGTGCGGCGTAATGGCTTCGCCAATCTGATAGCCCAAAACGCTTTTGGGCGAGGGAACCGCTGGGTCATAATTGGCACCGGGCCAATAAAAATCAGCAGGGACAGCGGCCACAGTCCCAATAGCGCCCAGTTCTTCATGCGGGATGGCCTGGCTTTGCGCGAAACTAGCCGTTGGCATCAAGGCTGTCGTGGCGATCAAAGCCATCATCAAGCGAGATTTAAACATGTTGCGCCCCCAGCTCCAAAAACCCGTTTCTGGATTAGGTCTAAAGCGCCCGCAACAGCGGTTCAAGTTGTTGGGGTGAGCTTTGTTGAGGTGCCTAGGCCACTTCTGACTGGTCTGGATCGTCAGACACTTCATTCATTTGCGTTGCCCGCATCAGCGCATTGGCGAGCGCCTCTGCGCTGATTGGCTTGGTCACAAAGTCGGTCATGCCGGAAGCCATACACTGGTCGCGATCTTCTTTGCGGGCATTTGCCGTTAGGGCGACGATCGGAGTATGGCGATTCATGCCTTGACCTTCGCGAACACGGCGCGTCGCGGTCATGCCATCCATGATGGGCATTTGTACGTCCATCAAAACGACGTCAAAGGCTTGCACCTCCATCGCCTCTAGCGCTTCCACGCCATTGGTCGCCCAGACGGTGTGGACAGGCCACAAGTCCAGCATCGCGGCGAGAATCTGCCGATTGAGCGCGTTATCATCGACCGCCAAGACTTGCAGCGGGCGGGTGATTTCGCTGTCGGATGCCGTTTCAATGTCGGCATTTTCCTGTTCAAGCGTGGCCTCGAACCGCGCCTCGAACAAGAAGGTCGATCCCTTGCCGGGCGTAGACCGAAGGGTCAGGTCGCCTTGCATCTGTTGGGCCAAGGATTTGGCAATGGCGAGGCCCAAGCCGGTACCGCCAAAACGGCGCGTGATTGAGCTGTCGGCCTGGATGAAGGCTTTGAAGATGGAGGCTTGTCGGTCTAGCGGGATGCCGACGCCCGTATCCTCAACCTCAATGTCCAGGCGGCATTCCCGCCCTTTGGTCACGCTGTTGAGGCGGATGGTCACGCCACCTGAGACGGTGAATTTCACCGCGTTCGATACCAGATTGAACACGATCTGGCGCAGACGTGTCGGGTCGCCAATAACCATGTCCCAGTCGAGATGGTCGGTATCAATCTTCAGATAAATGCCCTTGGATGCCGCATGTGGCCCCCACAGGGTGTCGAGTTCGCGCGCCAATTGTTTGAGGCTGGTTGGATGCTTTTCAATTTCCAGCTGACCGGCTTCAATTTTGGCATAGTCCAAGACGTCATTGACCATCGCCATCATCAGGCGACCAGCTTCATTGAACATGCGCACGTAATTGGCCTGCGTATCGTCGAGCTGCGTCCGTGCCATCAGCTCGGCTGAGCCTAACAAGGCATTCAAGGGCGTGCGCAACTCATGGCTCATCATCGCCAAAAAGCTCGACTTGGCTTCGTTAGCATGTTCTGCCGTTTGCTTGGCGATCTCAAGGGCTTCTTCGCGGGCCCGCCGCTCGGTTTCATCGCGCAAGGCAATGATGCGGAAAGCAGTGCCGTCGACCGTGCCCAAGCTGAAGGTCGCCGAAATGGGCACGTCATGGCCCGCGCTGTGACGGCCATTGAACGTGCTTACTTGGCCTTCATTGAGGTGCGAGGGATCGATGAAGCGATCAATACTTGTGCCGGAGACAGCGCGTGCATCGTCCACGCCAAAGGCTTGCGCCGCGGCATGGTTCATCAACAGGATCTGATTGTCCGCATCCAGCGTGATCAAGGCGTCGCGCGATTCAAGAATGTAACGCGTCAGGGTTTGGCGGGCTTCCAATGCGATTTGCGCGTTCAGCTCCCCCATTTCCTCCGACATTAAGGTGATGGAGCGTTC
Source organism: Hyphomonadaceae bacterium UKL13-1 (assembly GCA_001602435.1). GTDB lineage: Bacteria > Pseudomonadota > Alphaproteobacteria > Caulobacterales > Aquidulcibacteraceae > Aquidulcibacter. The sequence goes on along the minus strand of CP012156.1, from coordinate 2,765,261 downwards.
GAGGCGATGGCGCGCGCGGGCATCATCATCATAGGCAGACGAGATCAGAGCGTAGAAGCGCTCTTGGTCCAGTCTCCCATCTTGATCGGTGCATTGTTCGATCTGGCGCGCCAGCAAACTGTGCATTAGGCCGCCTCAAACACCGTGACGGTCATGGTTTGGTTGTGCAAATTGCACGTGCCTTGGAAGCCATTGGGCGATATCTCGCCATAGGAATAAAAGCCCGCATGTGCGATGCCGCCGAGCGCATCGACCACGGCGCGAACCTCTTCCGTGGCCCGTTGGCCCAGAAGCAGGCGACGGCCAATGCAGGAGACGAGCATGGCAAAGCCGTGATTGTCGCCACCCGATGCTGCAAGGCCCGCTTTGCCTGCGCCTTCGATCAAGCCGTTGGTTTCGCCGACCATCAATTGCGCGGTCCAGCCTTCGGGCATATCGCCCGCAAAGGTCATGGCCCCCGTTGCGTCGTCAATGCCGAGGATTGTGCGCACGACGGTTTCGGCGGGATTTTCTGGGTTGCTGACTTGCAGCGGATAGAAGAGGGCAGAGCCCGGCAGCTTTTCGGCTTCATCGCCGAGGTAGCGCTTATAGAGCTCGAGGGCGGACTTATTGTCGAGCTGATAGAGCGTATTGCCTTCGGATTTGGTGATTTTGCGCATCGGGCCGAAGACTTCCCAGCCGCCGAATGAACCGGTGCGCAGGCGCAGGCCAGTGCCAAAGAAGGCCACTGCTACAACCTTGCCGGGGCTCATGTCGCCCGAACAGCCGACCAAGGTTTCGCCGAACCGGTCTCCGTCGCCTGCCAGGCCGCCATTGATTGAAGCATGCGGCCCTAAAACTTTGCGGAAGCCTTCAACCAAGGCCGAGCCATTCACGCGTGCGCCATCGGAGACGATGAAAACGCCCGCCAATTCCGCGCCGTCAAAGCGGCTGGCCAAAGCTTTGCCAATGCCAAAACTCTCGTTTGCAGCATCAATGTCTGCCTCAACCACTTGGACGCTCACATTGTCAAAGCCAAGTAGGGCAGCAAAGCCGCCACCAACATAGGCTTGGCCATTGGCGATCTCGCCACCGGTCGTGCATCCTATCACTTGGGCATTGGGCAGCAGGGCCTTTAGTTCGGCGAAGGCTTGGGTGGTGCGGGCCACTTCTGGATCGAGGAAGGCAAAAACGACCTCAAAAGAGTCGGGTTTAAAGTCCGCCGGAACTTGCCAGCTGCCGTGTTGAAAATGCAAAACATGGTGGCGCATTTGGACCCCCTCACACACATAGGGGTCCATCTAACGCTAAAGTGATTGATATTTCGTTTCGGCTGGGTCCTTATTGCAAAGGAACCGCACCGTAACCTAATAAGCGTGGAGCTTTGCCCAACGATCACGATGATAGCCACTTGATCCGTAGACGGTTTCTAAAACACGCGCGCGTTTCAAGTAAAATCCACTATCATGCGCGTCGGTCATGCCAATGCCGCCATGCATCTGGATCGTCTCATTGGTGACCAATTGCAACGTGTCACCTGCGCGGGCTTTTGCGAGGCTGACGGCTTCGCCGATACCCTTGCCGCGTTCAATGGCGTCAATGGCCGCCACCACGCAGGACTTGGTCAGCTCGATTTCAACCAGCATGGCCGCTGCGCGGTGCTGGAGGGATTGGAACGAGCCGATGAGCTGACCAAATTGTGTGCGCGTCTTGAGGTAGTCATGCGTCATGTCAAAGGTCGCACCAATCAGGCCCATCATTTCGCAACACAGCCCAATCCGACCATGATCCAGAATGAGGTCGAGGGTCGCCTCATCCAGCGCTTTACCGCCCAAATAAGCCGCATCATCAACTGCCACTGAGTCCAAGGTCACGTCCGCCACGTCACGAGAATCAACCCCGGACAAAGCCTGCCGCGTTACCCCTGAAGCATCTCCTGCCACCAAAAAGGCTCCAAGGCCGGCATCGGTTTGGGCGATGACGATCAAGGTTTGCGCATGGGCACCGTCGGGGACAAAGCGCTTCTTGCCGGAAAGGCTCCACCCATCGGCGGTTTTGGTGGCTTTGGTGTCGATCTTATGCGGGGCATGATGCGCCCCTTCATCCAGTGCCAAGGCGAGGCTGAGGCTACCATCTGCGATCTTTGGCAAATAGTGGTCCTGTTGAGCCGCACTGCCCTGCAGCTTCAACATGGTTGCGCCCATCAGACCAGTTTGGAACAAGGGCGAAACGCCCAACGTGCGCGCTTGAGCTTCTAGGACCAGACCCATGGCGCGCAGACCCATGTCCGAGCCGCCATGTGTTTCGCCAATCAAGGCACCAGAAAATCCCATCGCCCCAATCTCACCCCAAAGCGCAGGGTCGAGGGTTTCTTTGGAATCGCGGAGCTTACGGAAGCTGGCCACAGGCGCATTGTCGGCGAAAAACCCGTCCGCGGCGTCCTTTAGGAGGGTTTGGTCTTCGTTAAGTGAAAATGCCATCGGGCCCTCCTATTGATGGTCGCGCAAGCCAAGCACGCGCTTGGCTACGATGTTCAGATTGACTTCCGACGTACCGCCTTCGATCGAATTGGCTTTGGCGCGTAGCCAATCGCGTGTGACCTTCAACGCTTCAGGGCGATAGCCTTCACCTTCCCAGCCCAGACCTTCCATACCCAGGGCCTCTACGAGGAGCTCGGTCTTGTCTTGATTAAGCTTAGCAGCCGCAATCTTCAGGACTGACGCATAATGCGAGACTTCCGCCCCGGCTTTGGCTTCTTCTTGGCCACGACGCATGGTCAAGTGGAAGGCGCGCTCATACATGCGCTGTTTGGTGATGCGCGAACGCAGGTCGCTATTGGCCAGCTTGCCATTTTCAAGGCCAATGGATTCCTTCGCGGCGTCGACCAAATCAAGGCCAGCGCCACTGCCAAAGCCCGAAGCGGAGATATTGGTGCGCTCAAACTGCAGGATGCGCTTGGCGACGTCCCAGCCTTTGTTTTTGGGGCCGAGCATCTGCGATGCAGGCACGCGCACATTGGTCAGGAAGGTCTCGCAGAAGGGCGAGGCACCAGAGATCAATTTGATCGGGCGGGCTTCTACACCGGGGGTCTTCATGTCGAACAAGAGAACCGAGATACCTTCATGCTTGGGTGCATTCGGCTCAGTTCGCACCAAGCACAACATCCAGTCGGCGTGATTGGCATAAGAGGTCCAGACCTTTTGACCATCGACGACATAATGATCGCCATCAAGGACGGCGCGCGTCTGCAGGCCTGCCAAGTCAGAACCAGCACCCGGCTCTGAATAGCCTTGGCACCACCAGGTACGGCCATGCACCATATCGGGCAGATAGGTTTGCTTTTGTTCTTCGGTGCCAAACTCCAAAATCACGGGGCCAAACATCCAAATGCCAAAAGACAAAAGAGCGGGGCGCGCGTTGATGCGGCGCAATTCATCTTGCAGCACGCGGTCCTCTTCCCCGGTCAGGCCCCCGCCACCATAGGCTTTGGGCCATTTGGGCGCGGTCCAGCCTTTTGAGGCCATGGCTTCCAGCCAAGCTTTCGAGTCTGGGTTTTTGAAGGTGGCGTTGCGGCCACCCCAGACGGTCTCGCCCTCCGGCATCGGGGTGCGCATAGAGGCGGGGCAATTGGCTTCAAGCCAGGCCCGCGTTTCTTGTCGAAAAGTCTCAATGTCGGTCATGATGCCTCCGCTCACCTTGATGGGCCGCCTCTGATGGACGTTGCGTTTTAATTAGAACGGGCGGAAGGCGCTGACTAGCCCCCCAAGCTGGGCTGATGATGGTCGCGGATTTTAGCGCATTGGGCCGGAAGCATTACCGGTCTTGATCCCCATCAGATTGACGGCATGGACCAGCATGAACAAAGCAGCGACACCGCAGATGAGCGACACTGTCGTCCAAGGGATCAGGCGAACTTTGCCGAACTCGGCGGGTCGCGAGGCACGCCACGAGGCGAAGCCAAACCCGCACAGACTGATGACGAGAAGAATTAAAGTTGCTGCCCAATCCACGTCTGCGGCTCGCTCACTGTGTGTTGATCTTCAGCTGCAGCGGGCTTGCGCGGCCGTGCCTCTGCACCATGCTTGGTTTTGTCCCAAATTGAGGGGGAAAGATAGATGCGCCAAAACGCGCGAAACAGCGCTGGAACCTGGCAGGCTTGATACAGCGGGAAGGCAAGGCAGGCGATCCATAATGTCGGCCTGCCATCTCGTAGCACTGCCATGATGCCGATGATGGCTTGGCTGACCCCCATCAGGCTTGCCCAGATCAGCACGTGGTCCCATGCCCCGGCGATCGCCTGGCCGAACGCCAATAGGCCCGACACACAGAGAATTGCCGCATTTAGCGGGCCTGCGGTCAGGCCCAAGAAAAAGGCCAGTAGGCCAGCGCTCCCCACTTGCCGCGCTAAAAGCCAAGGTGCGCGCAAATGGAGGCTTAACGTTTGGATGTGGCCTTGAATCCAGCGACCGCGTTGGCGCACCCAGCCGGTTAAAGTCGGCGCCCCTTCCTCAAACGTCGGCGATTGGATCAAGGCAGCCGACAAGCCGCGGCGCGCTAGCCTGATTCCTAGGTCGGCATCTTCGGTCACATTGAACGGATCCCAGCCACCTGCCTCACGTAAATATCTGATATCAAAGTGGTTGGAGGTTCCACCAAGCGGCAAGAGACGTGACAGGCGGACCAAGGCGGGTAGGATAAGGCGGAACCAAATGGCATAATCGAGTGCAAATTGTCGGCTAATCCAACTCTCCTGCTCGTTCCAAATCACCAGCGGTGCCTGCACGACGGCCAGCGTGTCTGGTCCGCATCGAAAGGCCTGCCAAGCCTCGCGTATTTGACCCGGAGTGGGAATATCCTCGGCATCATAAACGGTCAGATACCGCCCCTGACAAAAGGGTAGCGCTGTTTGCAAAGCTTTCGGCTTGGTGCGCGGCCCACCTTTGGGGATCACGACAATTCGGAAACGGGCGCGATGTCGCCAAAGCTCCAGAGCAGCTCGGGTTTCCGCGTCATCGGCCTCGCACGCGAACATGAGGTCGAGCTTGTCCTTTGGCCAATCCAGTTTGTCAAAGGCGTTCAGTAAGGACGCGACCGAGTCCACTTCGTGATACAGCGCGACCAATATCGTCCAGATCGGCTCAGAACCAGCAGGCACGTCGTGAGGCGCAAGTGGGCTCGATGGGGGTGGCAAACAGCAGGCCCAAAGTCGAAACAGGCTTAAGCACAGCGCCAATGCCATGACCGCCCAAGTGAGGGCATGTGTCTCCACCGGCAGGACGAGGGCACTCACTGCCCAGATACAGCACGCCAGGATCAAAGTGGCGAAAACCCGCCCGGCAGGCTTGGCCGCTGAAAGGGCCGGGTCTATGCGGGCGAGGCGGCACAGCGCCTGCGCCAAGGCCGTTGCGACGGCATCTGGTGGCGGGTCAGCGCTCTTTTGGACCTGTGTTTCTTCTGCAGGCTTTAAATCATGGGCACTTTCGCGCATCGTCTTTCACTTTCCACGGACGAAAGACGCACCTCCTTGTTTGACAATCGCCTCAGGCTCTAAGTGTCCGAAGCGATCTGAAATTGTCTAGCCATTTAGGGTTGAGCCAACTAAGCCATTGAGTTTAACCTGCAAGCGGGTGGATCAAGCGGTTGCGTGGGGCGGCAGGGCTGGCTAGAAGCGCCTAACGAAATTTTGTGCTGCACAGGGGACATTTCATCCATGAACGTTCATGAACATCAGGCCAAAGAAGTCCTCGCAAGCTATGGTCTTCCCGTTCCTCCAGGCATTGCCGCTTTCTCGGTAGAAGAAGCCAAGGCTGCCGCCGTGAAATTGGGTGGCTCTATGTGGGTGGTAAAGTCGCAAATCCACGCAGGTGGTCGCGGCAAGGGCAAGTTCAAAGAACTCCCACCCGAAGCTAAAGGCGGCGTGCGCCTTGCCTTTAACCTCGATGACGTCGCGTCTCACGCCAAGGACATGCTGGGCAATACGTTGGTCACCGTGCAAACCGGACCTGCTGGCAAACAAGTTCAGCGCCTCTATATCGCAGGCGGTGCCGACATTGCACGCGAACTTTATCTCTCGGTTCTGGTTGATCGAGGCACCGGTCGCGTCGCTTTTGTGGCGTCTGAAGCCGGCGGCATGGACATTGAAACCGTCGCCCACGACACGCCAGAGAAAATCTCCACCATCGTCATCGACCCAGCCATTGGCGTCACCCCTGCCGATAGCGCCAAGGTTGCCAAGGCTTTGAACTTGGACGCTGGCCAAGCAGACGAATGCCACGACCTGTGCGTGAAGCTCTATACCGCCTTCACCAAGGGCGACATGGAAATGTGCGAAATCAACCCGCTGATCGTCGAAGAAGGCACCGGCAAGCTCGTCTGCTTGGACGCGAAAATGAGCTTTGATTCTAACGCAGAATTCCGTCACCCCGAATGGGCCGGCATGCGCGACCTGTCGGAAGAAGATGACAAGGAAATCGAGGCGTCCAAATATGATCTCGCCTATATCGCGCTCGACGGCACGATTGGCTGCATGGTCAATGGCGCAGGCCTCGCCATGGCAACCATGGACATCATCAAGCTCTATGGCGAAGAGCCTGCCAACTTCCTCGACGTAGGTGGCGGTGCGACACGCGAAAAAGTAACGGCTGCCTTCAAAATCATCACGGCAGACCCTGCCGTGAAAGGCATTTTGGTCAATATCTTCGGCGGTATCATGCGCTGTGACGTGATCGCTGAAGGTGTGGTTGCGGCCATTACCGACGTGGGCCTGAAGGTTCCTTTGGTCGTGCGTCTGGAAGGCACCAATGTCGAATTGGGCAAGCAAATCCTACGCGACAGCGGTCTAGCAGTCGTTCCAGCCGACGATTTGGCCGATGCAGCCCAAAAGATCGTCGCGGCGGTTCGCAAGGCGGCTTAGGCTCATCAAATTCGAAACAAGAGAAGTTGAGGGCCCCATCGTCGATGCGGGCCCTTTTTCTATGCCAGCGCCAACTGGCACTTTCTAGAGGCTCAGGTTAAAGGGTCGCCATGTCCACACCGAATCCATCAATGCCCCGCCTAGAACCGCTCGACATTTCTGTTGTGGTGCCGGTCCATAATGAGAGTGGGGCTGTGGCCAGTTTGGTGCAGGAAATTGCGGCGGCCCTCGATGGCTGGGCTTATGAAATGATCTTCGTCGATGATGCGTCCAAGGACGATACCCACGCAAAGTTGGTGGCGCTGAAGGCCACCTATCCCGCGCTCCGCGTCCTCGCTAACCGTCAGAATGCCGGGCAGAGCCGGGCGATTATGAATGGCGTTTTGGCGGCGCGGGCCCCCGTGATTGGCACCCTTGATGGCGACGGCCAGAATGATCCAGCGGACCTTCCAGCCCTTCTCCAGCAACTCAATCGCCCAGACGCGCCCCAAGGTCTCAGCTTTGTCGGCGGGCGGCGGGTGAAGCGGCAAGATAGCCAAGCCAAGAAAATAGCCTCCCGCTTGGCCAATAATGTGCGTCAAGCTTTGCTGCGCGATGGGGCCGATGATTCTGGGTGCGGGATTAAAGTGGTTCGGCGCGAGCTCTTCCTGCGTCTCCCTTATTTCGATCACATGCACCGCTATATGCCCGCTCTGGTGCAGCGCGAAGGGGCGGTAGCCGAGTTTGCAGTCGTCAATCATCGCCACCGCTCAACTGGCGCTTCAAAATACACCAATATTGGCCGTTTGCTGGCTGCTTTGACGGATTTGGGCGGTGTGATTTGGCTCAGAACCCGCCGCCGCGACTTCGGCCATGTGGACGAAACTTGAGTGTAGGTTCACTCTGCGCCGCAGGGCATAAAAATTTGGGTGATTCGCAGCCATGCTGGTGTTGAGACGTATCTTTGAGATGGTGCCGATCTTGACGATCCCCGTCCTGATCTATGCGCTATTCGGTGGGGTGACGGCCTCTACGCGTGGACCCGATGTCTTCACCCAATCGATTGAGAAAGGCGTGTTCGTGCTCACCATGCCTTCTGGCGCACCTTGGGCGCTGTCTGGTGGCGATTTGCTGTTGATGATGGGTTTGATCATCCTGTTCTTTGAATTGACGCGCGGCGTGGGTGTTAGCCGTTTCGCCATCATCCATCACACCTTGGCAGTTTTGTTGGCCCTATCCTGCGCCGGGGCATTGTTATTGTTTGAAGCCTTTGCGACCTCAACCTTCTTTCTTTTGACCCTGATGTGCTGGCTCGACATGATTGGCGGGGTAATTTTCAATATTGCCAGCGCGTCCAGTGGCGCTCGCGGGTCCAGTAAATATGATCCCTATGGAGACTAAGCAATTTGGCCCTATTTTTTGATGCAGGCTGGTTCAGTAAGCGTTTGGCCGCGCTCAATCTGCAAAAAGAAGACCTAGCGCGCGCTGTGGGTTGGACGCAGGAAGAACTCGCTTGGGTGTTTAAGGATCAAAAGGAAGTCAGCGCGCGCGAAGTCGCCGCTTTAGCTGCCCTGCTCCATGCTTCGCCGGGTGAGATTGCCAATCGATGCGGCATCTCCACGCCCGTTGCGGCCAAGCCCGTCAGCACCGAAGCACAGATGGATCAGTTGCAAAACCGTGTTGCAGCCCTTGAGGCCCAAGTTGCAGCTTTGGAAGTGGCGCTTAGAAGCCGCTAGACGACCAGTTGCACGCGGCGGGTCTGACGCATGCGGGCTTGATAGGCCTTTGCCCCGCGCAAAGCGGCGAATGGATCATCCCCTGTCAGGCCAGCTTCAACCAGAACATGAATGGAAAAGCCGGCCGCGGCACTATTGGCGTCATAGCGGCCACGCTCAGAGGCGGTTTTGTCAAAACGCGCACGACTAGAATAGTCCTGACTTGACCCTCTTAAGTCGTCTGGGATCGCCTCAATCACAGGCACAGCGGTGACTTTGTGCCGATATGGCACAGAAGCGAAAGCTGCATAAGGCGAAAGGGCGTTCATGGTCTGCCCGTCGCAGATCATGTGCCATGGCTAGGGGCCGAAAATGCCTAGTGCGACGGTGTTAGATTCTTGGCCGCAATCGCATGGACTTTACCAGTCGTGCCCGTGCCACTTGGCATCAGCGCATGAACAGGGCCTTGGAACAGGCCGTCAAAGGCAGGATCAAACAGGTTCAGCCCGCCTGTGAACGCGCCGAAAGCAGGCATGATCAGGCTGCGCCCATCCGTCACGAAACAGCGTCGACGGATGCTGCCGCCGCGCTTGCCGGTCACCCGCGCGCAAGGGTGTAAATGCCCCGCTACTTCACCCGGTACGTGGCCAGTCGGCTCATGGCGAAACAACAGACCGTCATGGGTCAGTTCAGCCGCGCGCTGACCGACCAGCCAAGCGGGTGGCGCTGGGTCGTGATTGCCTTCAATCCAAATGGTCTCAGTCTGGCCGACCAAGGCTTCTAGCTTAGCCCGGTCCGTCTCGGCCAGTCGACCCCCGGCACCCAGATCATGAAAGCTATCGCCCAAGGCAATTAAGACTTTTGGCGCAAGCTGCTCAAATAGGGCTTCAAGGCGACGCAGTGTCTCTGCCGTATCAAAAGGCGGTAGCATCACCCCTTTGACAGCAAAGGCAGAGCCCTTTTCAAAGTGCAGGTCAGAGACGATTAAAGTCTGCGTCCGCGGCAGAAAAAGCGCGGCCTCTGCCAAGGCCACGACGGGGGTTTCGTGAAGCTGAAAGGCGTGCCCCCGCATCATCAGCCTCTATTTGGCTGGTTCAGTCGCGCCCGCTTTGGCAGCCTTCTCAGCCTCTTTTTGCAACTCATCGCGCTCGGTGTCCAATAGGCGCTGGGCAGGATGGCTCTCAGACTGACGCCAGACTTTGGGCAATTGGCAAACCCGCACGGACTTCTCAAACACGCTGCCCAGCACCATGGTGGTGCCGGACCGGATGGCGACAGACGCGCCGGAGAAGCCGTCTGTACCGTCCTTCAGATAGACCTGATCAATCTTGCCGCCCTTGCCTGTGGGCGACGGCTCCAGGATCAAGATCTGGCTGGGCGAAGGCTTGGCCGCATTGCCTGCGTGTTGAATGAAGCTGAGCATTTTGGGGTGCGCTGCCATCCACACAATGCCGTCAGGATCAACGTCGAGATTATCAATGCCAGTGCCAACCAAGGCTGCGTCACGCCGTTTGATTGCCCCATTTGTGGGGTCACGATCATAGAGGAAGATGCTGCGGCTGATGGTGGCGCTGGCGTAAAGCGTCTTGCCATCGTTGGAGAGCGCCAAAGAATTGGCAAAGCCGAGCCCGCTGTCGAGCTTTTTGCCTGCATTGCCATCAAAATACCAAATCGCACCCGTGCGATCATCGCCGGAAACAAAGCTTAAGCTTTCAGCCAAGGAACCGCGTTCAAGGTCGCTTTCGCTGGTCGCGTAAAAGCTATTGGCCCCCGTTGCCACGATATCATTGATGCGGGTGAGGCCCGGCACAGCGACCGTGCGGCGCAATTTCAAGCTACCGTCGGCTTGGGCGTCAAAAACCTCGACCGTGGTGCCGCTATAGTCCATGGCGCCCTTGGGGTGGTTCACCACCATTAAAGTGACTTTGCCGTCGGCTGCCCGGAACAAGGAGGTGCCATGGGGGTGGAAAGCAGCAGGCTGGCCACCGGTTAGATCTTTCAAAGGCGGTGGGTTGGCGAGGCCGTCGACAGGCAAGCTGTAGATCGCGCCACGAACTGGTTTGCCTTGCGCCGTCGCGCGACGGTCGTCTGAGGATACAAAGATGCGCCCATTTGTCCGATCAATCGCCATATCTTCGGCGCCGGGCATGCCAGCGATGTCTGTGCAGGTGCCATCAAATACCGGGACCAAAGTGGTGAATTCGCCTGCACGCGCCGCAGTCCGGAACCACGTATAAGACAGGATACCGACAATCGCGACACCGGTTAGAAGAATGATCTGAGAGGGTTTCATCAACCTGACTTTCACGCCTGAGTTTGGGTTTCAAATTGTAGCTTTGCGAGATGGGCATAAAGGCCGCCTTGCGCCACCAACTCGCTGTGGGTGCCTTGTTCGGCGACTTTTCCGTCGTCCAGCACGATGATCCAGTCCGCGCGCTGAACGGTGGCCAGACGGTGGGCAATCACTAAGGTCGTGCGATTAGCCATGGCTTCATCAAAGGCCTTTTGGACTAAGCGTTCGTTCTCGGCATCCAGCGCGCTGGTCGCTTCATCCAACAACAAGACGGGCGCATCGCGCACCAAGGCCCGCGCAATGGCCAAGCGTTGCCGCTCACCACCCGAAAGGGCGCGGCCCCGGTCGCCAATGGCTTTGTCATAGCCACCCAAACGCGCGAGGATGAAGGGCTCTGCCTCTGCCCGGCGCGCGGCATTTTGGGCCATGTCTGAGGTCGCACCCTCATTGCCAAATAAAATATTGTCCATAGCCGTGCCGGTGAACAGGTCCGGATTTTGTGAGACATAGGCAAAGCGGTGCCGCCACGCGATGGGGTCGGTGTCGCGGGCGTCGATGCCGTCAACCTCAATCGCGCCAGCCGCAGGGTCGTAATAACGCAGCAACAACTTGAACAAGGTCGACTTGCCGGCGCCTGAAGGGCCGACTATGGCAACCGTCTGGCCGGGCTTCACCTCAAAGCTGATGCCTTTAAGTGCGCTGCGCTCGCCATCGCTGGGATAGGCAAAGGCGACGTCCTTGAAGGAAACATGGCCCGGTGCTTCTGCAGGGAAGCTGACCACTTGGGCCGGGGCTGCGATTTCGGGCACTTCATCCAAGATTTCAGATAGCCGCTGGGTTGCCCCCGCCGCTTTTTGCACGTCGCCCCAAACTTCTGCCAAGGCCCCGACGCCAGAGCCTGTCAGCACAGAGAGAATGACAAATTGGGTCAAGGCACCCGGCGTCATGGAGTTCGCCAATACTGAGCGCGTACCTTCCCACAGCACGAAGGAAATCCCGCAAAACACGATCGCAATCGCCACGGCTGTCATCAGACTGCGGGCGGCAATCCGACGACGGGCTGCGGCAAAGCTGGTCTCAATTGCCTGGCGAAAGCGCGAGCGCGCACAATCTTCGCGGCCAAAGGCTTGCACGGTCTCAACCGCGTCGAGGCTTTCGGAGGCTTCCGCCGCCGCTTCTGCGACGCGGTCCTGTGCAGATGTTGAGAGTGCGCGAACCCGCCGTCCAATGGTGAACAAGGGGACCAAAACCAAGGGGATAATCAGCAAAACCATGAAGGTTAGCTTCAGGCTGGTCACCACCATCATGGACAAGCCACCCGCCAACATGACCAAATTGCGGATGGCAATCGATGCCGAAGACCCAACGAGCGATTCGATCAGTGTCGCGTCAACCGTTAATCGTGACAAAGCTTCACCGGTGCGGACGCGCGCAAAGTACGAGGGTGAAAGCCCGATCAGGCGATCATAAACGTCTGCACGCAAGTCAGCCACGACCCGCTCGCCCAGTTTAGTCACGAAGTAAAAGCGTGAGGCAGAAAACACGGCCATGCACAAAGCGACGGCCACCAACAACAGAAACCATTGATTGACCGCTTGCGGCGTTGCCGTGGCAAAGCCACGGTCGACCAGAGCGCGCGCGGCGACAGGCAGGGCCAAGGTCGCTGCCGCTGCCAGAATAAGGAATATGGCCGCCGCCGCCACATCCTTTGGCCGCCGCTGAATGTAGGGAATGAGTCGCGTCAGAGGGCGCAGATCAGAGCTACGGCCACGCTTCGCAGCGGCATCGGCAGTTAATTCGGCTTGTACGGCTCCGCGACTGGGGCGATCCTCAACGACGCGGCTGGCAGGGGTATCGGTCATGCGCAGGGAGTTAGCACGCGCAGGCCGCACGTGAAATATTGTCAGCAGTTAAAATGATGGCGCGGTCTCTGCGCACGACCTGCGCGCAACACTAGACTCTGCGGCGATTTTCCTCTAACCGCGCCGCTCTATTTGGTTCAAAGCCGCTCTCAACATCGCGCGCCCTTCCGGGGCCTGCGCGCAGGACACGAAGATGAAAGCCGATACACATCCTAATTATGATTTCATCACCATCGTGATGACCAATGGGACCACTTATAAGACCCGCTCCACCATCGGTGGCGAGGGCAAGTCCCTGTCGCTGGACATTGATCCAACCGTGCACCCTGCTTGGACCGGCTCGACCAACACGCTTCTCGATCGTGGCGGCCGCGTTGCACGCTTCAAAGATAAGTTTGCTGGTTTCATCAAGAAATAAGTATTTGTTCGGTTGATTTAACTGGATAGTTACGCAGATGGTTTAAAGCGCTCGGTATGTTCCGAGCGCTTTTTTCGTTTGTATCTCGTTCTATTGCTCGCCGTCTTGCACTCGCGTTCATTCTCTTTGCTTTGCCCGTGTTTTTCCTAACGTGGCAATTGATCCATAAGCAAAATGAAGAAATTGCTTTCTCAAAGTTAGAGTTAAACGGCGCGCGTTATCTTGAGCCCTTGCTGGTTTTGCATGCTACGATGGCCAATGCTGCCTCAGCACTGGCTGATAAAAGGCCGATCCCTCAGACCTTGCAGCCAGCGTTCAACAAGGTCCTGGAAGCACGAGCGCAGGCCCCCCACGGCCTTCAATTTCAAGATGATTTTGCAGCGCTCAAGGCAGCTGTCGGTGATCTCCAGAGCATGAAGATTTATGAACCGACGCGCGTGCGCGATGCTTTAGGGTCAAGCCAGCAACATTTCACCCGCGTGGTAGAATCCTCAAACCTCATTCTCGATACCGAACTTTCCACTTTTTATCTGATGCAGGCGGTGGCGATCCATGCGACGCCTTTGATTGAACAGATCGGCTATTTCGGTTCTGCCAAGAGCTATATCAATCTGCCCGGCCTCACCCCTGAGAATACATTCTGGCGTTTGGTCGCCAAGCATCAAGGCAACCTCGATGCCAAGACATTTGCCTTTGAAGTGTCCATTGATGATGCTGTGCGCGCTTCAGACCAAGCCCGGACGCGAGAGCTTGGGCTTGCGGACCTCAAGCTCACCATGTCGCAAGAGATCGCCAGCCTGATCGACGATCCAGACCCCAAAGCTGCGCAGACGAATGCGCAAATTGCGCGAAATGCTGTCGTCCGGACGTCTTTGGCTGCCAATCAAGAACTGATCCGTGGCCTCGAAGTCCGGATCGCACGGCTGGAAGCCCAGCAGAGGCATGTCTTGGTAGCCGCCATCGGGCTTTTTCTGGTCGCGCTCTTGGGTGTGTTGACGGTTATCCGCGACGGCGTGGTCCAACCGCTTGGGCAATTGACCAAGGCCATGCGCAAAGTCGCCCAAGGCGATTTCAGTATCGAACCGCCCTATCAAAAGCGGGCTGATGAGATTGGCGGCATGGCCCGGGCCTTGAGCGTGTTCAAGGAAAATGCCGTGGCCCGCATCCGGGCCGAGCACGCAGCGCAGGCCAAGTCAGAATTCTTGGCGATGATGAGCCACGAAATCCGCACGCCGATGAATGGCGTGATCGGGATGGCGCAAGCCCTGATGAAGACCCAAATGAAGGACGAGCAGCGCAAAATGCTGTCTGTCATGATCGATTCCAGCGACATGCTCCTGCTCTTGTTGAACGACATTCTCGATATGTCGAAGATTGAAGCAGGCAAGATTGAGCTTGAATCCATTCCCTTCTCGCCGCAGAGATTGGTTTATTCAGCGCGAGATTTATTTGATGCGCGGGCGTCGGCTAAGGACATTCAATTGGAAGTCCAAGTGGCGGCCGATGCGTCGGACTGGCGCTTGGGGGACCCCGCGCGATTGCGCCAGATTGTCTTCAACTTGGTGTCTAACGCAATCAAATTTACCGACCAAGGTCTTGTCACCATCTCATTAAACTTGGGTCCTAAGCGCGAATTGACGATTTCGGTCTCCGATACCGGCATTGGCATTCCACCCGATCGCCTGGCACAATTGTTTGAGAAGTTCACCCAAGCGGACTCGTCGCACACGCGCCTCTACGGCGGCACAGGTCTCGGCCTGTCCATCGCAAAAGCCATGACAGAGGCCATGGGTGGCGAATTGTCGGTCGACAGCGAAGTCGGTGTTGGCTCGACCTTTACCTGTATCCTGCCGCTCCAAGCGGTATCGGCACCTTTGGACGAGCCCGAGGATCTGGTTGAAAGTGGGCCAGAGCTGGACGCCGATGGTACGTCGCCGCAGGGCTTACAGCAAGCCTCCGCCTTGAAGCTGTTGGTCGCCGAGGACAATCAAACCAATCAATTGGTTTTGAAGGCTTTGTTGTCGAGCTTTGAGATGGAACTGGTCTTTACCCAAAATGGCCAAGAAGCCTTGGAGGCTTGGCAAAGCGACCGCTTTGACGCCATTCTGATGGATATGCAGATGCCGGTGATGGATGGTGCCTCGGCTATTCGGGCGATCCGGGCGCAAGAAATACGCGAACACCGCCCGCGGACACCAATCGTCGCGCTGACCGCAAACGCCTTGCAGCATCAGATTGATGCGCAAATCGAAGCGGGGGCCGACGCCCACGCCCCTAAGCCGATTCATTTGCCAAGTTTGTTAGGGGCGATTGAAGCCGCCATCTCGCTTTGCGAGTTGCAAAGCGAGGCCGGCTTCTATCAGTTCGACGCGCCCAGCGCCGCTTGAAGACGCATCAATTGTGCGTTGACTGGATTTTCCGGTGGGGTTTCGCTGGCTTCAAAGAGGCTGACTTCCATGCGGTCAACCCGTTCATAAAGCCGCTTAGAGCGTTCTAGAAGGTCCAGTAAGCGCATTGGCAGTTCTGCCAATGGTTGTTTTTCTGCGCTGCAGACCGTCCGCGCGCCCAGACGATACTTTGGATCATGGGCATCACGCGGGGTCATTTCACCCTCGCGGACCGCACGATGTACCAGCAGCCAAGACGCCGATTGCATCAGACGGGTCGTCAAGCGCATGCTTTCCGAGGCATAGGCCAAAGCTGCAGCCCGTTCCAACCCACGAGCTTCTTGCCGGCCATCGCCGTCCAGATAGGCCGCTGTTTCCTCAACCAGGTCCATGCCTTCACGGAACATGCGTTCAAAGATGTCCGAGCTCGCAAACTCTGCGATCCGATCAAACGCTGATTTTTGACCCAAGGTCTGTTTTGAAACTTCCGTCAACATGCGGCATTCCGCCCTTCTTCAATCTCAGTCTTTAACCCGCAAAGTCTTGCGGGCCAAGTGCTTGATCTGGAGAGCTCCATTTTAGAGCAATTTCCATTTCAATCCCGATTATTCCCACTCGACCAAACAAAAGCTCCAGCCCAGAGCCATCGTTTGAGTGGAAGAAGCACCATGCTTCCCGAATGTGTTACAGCAAGGGCCGTGCCGCTTTTGCGGTTAGCTTGTCTTAAAAAAGGAATCCGCTGCCTTTCTGCTGCCTTCTTTCGCCTTAATTAGGTCATTTATCTGCCGAATTTCCGCCTCGAGGTCGGAAATGCGCTCTTGAAGCTCCCGAATGGAGAGATCTTCTAAGCGAACCGACTGGGGTTTTGACTTGGCGAATGGGTCATCGTCGAGCATGAGTAGCCTCCTGATCCCATTTTGGCGCCGGAGTCTCAGTTTTGACAGCCCTTCCTGAAAAAATGCGTGCGATTGTTGCATCCCCCGGCACCCCGTTGCGGGTTGAGCAGATTGATCGCGCCATTGCTGGCCCCGGCCAAGTCCTGATCAAAGTCGCCTATGCGGGGATAAACCGACCTGATTTGATCCAACGCATGGGGGCCTATCCGCCGCCAAAGGGTGCGCCTGACACGATGGGGCTGGAATGTTCGGGTGAGATTGTGGCGATTGGCCCCGATGTTTCGCTTTGGAATCTGGGCGACAAAGTATGTGCGCTTCTGCCCGGTGGTGGCTATGCCGATTATGCGTGGGCCGATGAAGGCTCTTGCATGGCCATTCCCGACGGCCTCAGCATGCTTGAGGCGGCAGCACTGCCAGAAACAGTCCTGACAGTCTGGGCAAATGTGTTTGAGCGCGCAGCCCTTCAGCCGGGTGAAGCCTTTCTGGTCCATGGTGGTGCGTCAGGGATTGGCACCACAGCGATTCAAATGGCCAAAGCCCACGGCGCTAAAGTCTTTGCCACGGCAGGTGGACCAGAAAAGGTAGGTCTTTGTGCTAAGCTGGGTGCCGATGTTGCTATTGATTATCGCGCGCAGAGCTTTTCAGAAATCATCAAAGCCGATGGCGGGGTGGATGTGGTCCTCGATATGGTTGGTGGACCCTATGTTCAGCAAAACCTCGATTGCTTGAAAATGGACGGGCGCTGCGTCCAAATCGCCTTCCTGCAAGGGCCGCAGGTTGAACTAAACCTGATGGCCTTGATGCTGAAGCGCCTCACCTTGACTGGCTCAACCCTGCGGGCACGACCAGTCGCAGAAAAGGCGCGGCTCGCGCGCGCGGTCGAGGCCCACGTCTGGCCTTGGGTGGCCAAAGGTCTCGTGCGTCCCGTGGTGGATTCGGTGTTTGATCTGGAAGAGGCTGAAGCCGCGCAAGCCAAAATGCAGGCCAATACACATGCCGGGAAAATCATGCTGAAGGTCTCAGATTAGCCCATTCAGATCACATTACCCTAGCTGCCTCAGGGCGAGGTGAGATTCATTTGGCGATTACCGCCTCTTTCGGTTTGCAAGTGGAGCGGGCTGCGCTAACACGGCGGCCAACATATCAGCTGTTAGCCGAGGGCCTCATGTCGATCCTGATCAATAAAGAAACCAAGGTAATCTGCCAGGGCTTCACCGGGAAGAATGGTACCTTCCACTCCGAACAAGCGATTGCCTATGGCACGCGCATGACGGGTGGGGTCAGTCCAGGCAAAGGTGGGCAATCCCATCTGGGTCTTCCTGTTTTCAATTCGGTTCAAGAAGCCAAGGATGTGGCCGGCGCAGACGCCACCGTCATCTATGTGCCGCCCCCAGGGGCCGCTGCCGCTATCATCGAAGCCATTGAAGCCGAGATCGAGCTGATCGTTTGTATCACCGAAGGCATTCCAGTTGCCGACATGGTGCAAGTCAAAAGCCGGTTGGAGCGCTCTAAGTCGCGCCTGATCGGGCCAAACTGCCCCGGCGTGTTGACCCCAGATGAGTGCAAGATCGGCATCATGCCAGGCTCCATCTTCAAAAAGGGCAATGTCGGCATCGTATCGCGCTCGGGCACATTGACCTATGAAGCCGTGTTCCAAACCTCTAACGCTGGTCTTGGCCAAACAACCGCTGTTGGTATCGGCGGCGACCCTGTGAAGGGCACCGAGTTCATCGACGTGTTGGAAATGTTCCTGGCCGACCCAGAGACCCAGTCCATCATCATGATTGGTGAAATCGGCGGCAGCGCCGAAGAAGATGCGGCGCAATTCATTCTCGATGAAGCCAAGCGTGGCCGTAAAAAGCCAATGGCAGGCTTTATCGCTGGTCGTACCGCGCCTCCAGGCCGTCGCATGGGTCATGCTGGCGCGATTATCGCCGGCGGCAAAGGTGGTTCGGAAGACAAGATAGCAGCCATGGAAGCCGCAGGTATTCGCGTTGCGCCATCGCCTGCTGCATTGGGTTCAACATTGTTGGAAGTTCTTAAGGGTTGATGTGCTTTAAGCATAAATAAAGCAGTCGCCTGAAAAGCGAATGACTATATAGAAGTAAATGTGTGACGGCCGGGCAAGGCCGACTTCCTTCGCCCTGACCGACCGTCCCCACGAATGGACGGTTGGCTTATGGCAGACGACATGCGCAGTGCGCAAAATTCCGCACTCCTCGACACTTCCTTTCTGTATGGCGGCAATGCTGTTTTCATCGAGCAGCAATACGCCAAATGGGCGGCCAATCCCGCGTCGGTTGACGCGTCTTGGGCCAGCTTCTTTGCCGGGATGGGCGATGGGGCAGGCGACGCACAGCGCGCCGCCAACGGCCCTTCTTGGAAACGAAACGATTGGCCAAAGTCTGAAGTTGGCGAATGGGTCGCCACTTTGGACGGCAATTGGGCGCTGATTGAGCCCAAGATCGAAAAGAAGCTGACTGAAAAAGCTGCTGCGGCACCCGCCAATGCTGGCAAGCCCGTCTCAGAAGTTGATGTCATGCGCGCCACGCGCGACAGCATCAAGGCTTTGATGATGATCCGCGCCTTCCGTATCCGCGGTCATTTGGCCGCAAAGCTGGACCCGCTGGGCTTAGATGAGGGCCGTGAGCCTCAGCCAGAACTGCAGCCGGAATCCTACGGCTTTGGTCCCGAAGATCTGGATCGGCCGATTTTCATCGATTTCGTGCTCGGCATGGAATATGCCACGCCGCGCCAGATGCTGGATGTTTTGAACCGCACCTATTGTTCGACGGTCGGCATTGAGTTCATGCACATCTCGGACCCAGCCGAAAAATCTTGGCTGCAAGAGCGGATTGAAGGCCCGGACAAAAGCATCGCCTTCACCAATGAAGGTAAGAAGGCGATCCTGAGCAAAGTCATTCAGGCCGAGACCTTTGAGAAATTCCTGCACAAACGCTTCCCCGGCACCAAGCGCTTTGGCTTGGACGGTGGTGAGGCCCTCATCCCTGCGATGGAACAAATCATCAAGCGCGGTGGCAATCTGGGCGTGAAGGACATTGTTCTGGGCATGCCACACCGTGGCCGCTTGAACGTGTTGTCTGCCGTGATGGGCAAGCCCTATCATGTCATTTTCCACGAGTTCCAAGGTGGTTCTGCCACGCCAGACGATGTCGGTGGCTCTGGCGACGTGAAATACCATATGGGTGCGTCGTCGGATCGCGCGTTTGACGGCAATAGCGTCCACTTGTCGCTGACCCCGAACCCATCTCACCTCGAGATCGTCAATCCCGTCGTTTTGGGCAAATGCCGCGCCAAGATGATGACTCATGGGCCGGAAAAGGCCGATCAGTTCCGCGCCGTCATGCCGCTTCTTTTGCACGGCGATGCCGCCTTTGCTGGCCAAGGCGTGGTGGCAGAATGTTTTGCCATCTCTGGCGTCCGTGGTCATCGCACTGGCGGTACGGTCCATTTGATCGTCAACAACCAGATCGGCTTTACAACCGCACCGCGCTTCTCGCGTTCGTCACCTTATCCGTCAGACGTCGCGCTGATGGTGGCAGCCCCCATCTTCCACGTGAATGGCGATGATCCAGAAGCGGTGGTGTTTGCGGCGAAAGTGGCAACCGAATATCGCCAGAAATTCGCAAAAGACGTGGTGGTCGACATGTTCTGCTACCGCCGCTTTGGCCATAATGAAGGCGATGATCCCACCATGACGAATCCCGTCATGTACGCCAAGATCAAGAACCAAAAGCCAACCCGTGAACTTTATGCCGCCCGCTTGATCGAGCAGGGCATTGTTACCGCTGACGAGGTTGAGGCCGAAGTCAAGGAATTTGAAGCCTTCCTCGAAAGTGAGTTTGAGGCTGCAAAAACCTATAAGCCTAACAAAGCTGACTGGTTGGACGGCGTGTGGGCTGGTCTTGGTCTGCCTGAGGGCGAAGATCGTCGTGGCGACACCAATCTTTCGATCGAGAAATTGAAGGATTTGGGTGAGAAGATCACCAATATCCCAAGCGATTTGACGATCCACAAGACCGTTGAGCGTGTGGTGCAAGCCCGGCAAAAAATGGTCGAGACGGGTGAGAATGTCGATTGGGCCTTGGGTGAGCATTTGGCTTTTGCCTCGCTGTTGGACGAAGGCTTCCCGGTGCGTCTGTCCGGCCAAGATTCTTGCCGCGGCACCTTCTCCCATCGTCACAGCCATTTCGTCGACCAATTGACTGAGCAGCGCTATACGCCGCTCAACAATATCTCCACCGCCCAAGCCCAATATGAAGTCATCGACAGCGCTTTGTCGGAAGAAGCGGTGCTGGGCTATGAATATGGCTATTCGCTTTCCTCGCCCAACAGCCTGACCATTTGGGAAGGCCAGTTCGGTGACTTCGTGAACGGCGCGCAGGTCGTCATCGACCAATTCATTTGCTCGGGTGAGCGGAAGTGGTTGCGGATGAGTGGCCTGGTGATGTTGCTGCCGCATGGCTATGAAGGCCAAGGTCCAGAGCATTCCTCAGCCCGCCTTGAGCGCTTCCTGCAATTGTGTGCGGAAGACAATATGCAAGTTGTGAACTGCACGACGCCTGCGAACTATTTCCATGTGCTGCGTCGTCAGATCCATCGCCAGTTCCGCAAGCCCTTGATCGTCATGTCGCCAAAGTCGCTGTTGCGTCATAAGCGCTGCGTCTCGACCTTGGCGGAAATGGGGCCCGGCTCGTCTTTCCACCGCATTTTGTGGGACGATGCGCATTATCGCCCAGAAACCACGACGGTGACTTTGAAGGAAGATTCAGAGATCAAGCGCGTCATCCTATGCTCGGGCAAGGTCTATTACGATCTGTTTGAAGAGCGTGAAAAGCGCGGATTGAACGATGTGGTGATCCTGCGCGTTGAACAGCTTTATCCATTCCCTGCCAAGTCGATGATCACCGAATTGTCGCGTTTCAAGAATGCCGATGTGGTTTGGTGCCAAGAAGAGCCCAAAAACATGGGTGCTTGGAACTTTATGGAGCCCAATATCGAATGGGTTCTTGGCAAAACAAAGAATAAAGCCAAGCGTGCGGCCTATGCTGGTCGTCCCGCCTCGGCTTCCACCGCTGCTGGCTTGATGAAGAAGCATATTCGCGAACTTGAGACCTTCCTCAATGAAGCGATGACCTACTAATCATCTGGCGAAACTCGCTTTCGATCCTTACATAGGGGCCTGTTGCCCCTTCACCATTCTGACTCCGCTGGAGGTTTTATGCTCGATATCGTCGTCCCCGTTATGGGTGAATCCGTTGCCGAAGGCTCGATTGGTTCTTGGTCGAAAAAGGCCGGTGATGCGGTCAAAAAAGACGAGATTCTGGTCGAGATCGAAACCGACAAGGTTGCTCTAGAAGTCGTGGCACCAGCCGACGGCGTTCTGGCTGAAATCTTAGCGACAGATGGTACAACCGTGACCCCCGGCATGGTGATTGGTCGGGTGGAAGCCGGTGCAGCCGCAAGCCCAGCCGCAGCCAAGCCTGCCCCGGCCGCCGCGGCACCAGCACCTGTTGCTGCTCCTGCCCCAGTTGCAGCCCCAGTGGCAACCCATGAGCCGATGCCATCTGCCGCACGTGCT
Organism: Hyphomonadaceae bacterium UKL13-1; assembly: GCA_001602435.1. GTDB lineage: Bacteria > Pseudomonadota > Alphaproteobacteria > Caulobacterales > Aquidulcibacteraceae > Aquidulcibacter. The sequence goes on along the minus strand of CP012156.1, from coordinate 2,743,217 downwards.
TTGGAAACCGCAGGCGTTCCAACCAGCGCTGTGACCGGCAGCGGCAAGGATGGCCGGATCACCAAGGGCGACGCTTTGGCCGCTGTTGCAGCTTTGGCTGCAGCGCCTGCGCCCGTTGCAGTCGCGCCTTCAGCGCCCCGCGCTTTGGGTGCCCGCGAAGAGCGTGTGAAGATGACGCGCCTGCGTCAAACCATCGCCCGCCGCTTGAAGGACGCGCAAAACACCGCAGCCATGCTGACGACCTTCAACGAAGTCGACATGACCAATGTCATGGCGGTGCGCAACAAATACAAAGACATTTTTGAGAAGAAGCACGGCACCAAATTGGGCTTTATGAGCTTCTTCGTGAAGGCTTGTCTGGTCGCCCTGAAGGACGTGCCGGCCGTGAACGCTGAGATTGATGGCACCGACATCATCTACAAGAACTTCTATGACATTGGGGTCGCCGTGGGCACCGAAAAGGGTCTTGTGGTTCCTGTGTTGCGCAACGCTGAAGACTTAGGCCTCGCCGGTATTGAAAAGGGCATTGCTGATCTGGGCAAAAAGGCCCGCGATGGCGCTTTGACCATTGATGACATGCAGGGCGGCACTTTCACCATTTCCAATGGTGGCGTCTATGGCTCGCTGATGTCCACGCCGATCCTGAACGCGCCGCAGTCGGGCATTTTGGGTATGCACAAGATCCAAGATCGTCCGATGGTTGTTGGCGGTCAAATCATGGTTCGCCCGATGATGTATCTGGCTTTGTCTTATGACCACCGGATCGTGGACGGCAAAGAGGCCGTGACCTTCCTTGTGCGCGTCAAAGAATGCTTGGAAGATCCAGAGCGTATGTTGTTGGACATCTAAACAGGTCGCCTCCGTCGTGACCGAGGCTTTAGGGCTGGGATGGATTGAATGCTAACCCTCGCCGGGATCATCGTATTTCTTTACGCTGTCTCCAGCATATTGGGTCTGTGGCTCGCGTCACAGGTCACCAAGGTGCTGGAGGGCGAGGGGCCGATCCCGGAAGCGCTGGCTGAAACACCCCAACATCATCTCGACCTGATGGCCAATTATGCCATGGGCTGGCGGGCGTCGGCTTGGCGCACCTCGATTGGCGCTTTGGTTACAAGTCTGGTTGCCTTGGCCTTTTCAAGTTCACTGGCTTTTTGGGCCTTGGGGCTGGCGTTGGCGATTGATTGTATCCTGTTCATGACCTGTCGCGATATCCGCCTCATTTTGTACAAGACCACCCCGATGGAGCGCTTGGTTGATGCGGCCCAATGCGTCGCGCTTTTAGCGAGCTTTACCCTCTTCTTCTGGCTGACGCTGACAGGCGCTTTGGCTTGAGGAAATTTGACCGGGCCAATTGCAGAATTTGGTCCATCCCTCTGTAGCGATTGCAGCCCAAGGGGCGTAAGAGCGGTCGTTAAAACCATCCAATCAGGAGCTTCTACCATGGCAGAACAGTTTGACGTCGTCATCATCGGGGGTGGTCCAGGTGGCTATAATTGCGCCATTCGGGCAGCCCAATTGGGGTTGAAGACCGCCATCGTTGAAAAGCGCGGCCGCTTGGGTGGGACCTGTCTGAATGTCGGCTGTATCCCGTCCAAAGCCCTCCTGCATGCCTCCGAAGCCTATGAAGCGGCCCAGCATCACTTTGCCGATATGGGCATTGAAGTGACCGGTGTCTCGCTTAACCTCACCAAAATGCTGGCGCAAAAGGATGACGCCGTTGATGGCCTGACCAAAGGCGTTGAGTTCTTGATGAAGAAGAACAAAATCACCTATCTGGTTGGCACGGGCGCGATTGCAGGGGCTGGTACGGTCAATGTGACGGCGGCCGATGGCACGGTTTCCAGCCTTGCCACCAAAAATATCGTCATCGCGACGGGGTCTGACATCCTGTCCTTGCCCGGCGTGACGATCGATGAAGAGCGGATTGTCTCCTCCACTGGCGCTTTGAAGCTGGCTGCAGTGCCCAAGAAGATGATCGTGATTGGCGGGGGCTATATCGGCCTTGAAATGGGCTCTGTCTGGCGTCGTCTGGGTGCCGAAGTGACTGTGGTTGAATATCTTGACCGGATTACGCCCACGATGGACGGCGAAGTCTCCACCCAATTCATGCGCATCCTGAAGAAGCAGGGCTTGATTTTTGAACTCGGCACCAAGGTCACCCAAGTTGAGAATACAGGCTCTGGCGTCAAGGTGACGGTTGAGCCTGCTAAGGGCGGCGATGCAAAGGTCTTGGAAGCCGACGTCGTCTTGGTCTCGATCGGTCGCAAGCCTTATACCGATGGCTTAGGGCTGGAGACGGTGGGCATTGCCACCGATGCGCGCGGCTTTATCCCTTCCACCCATTGGGCCACAACGGCGCCTGGCGTCTATGTGATCGGCGACGTGACCTATGGCCCGATGCTGGCCCATAAAGCCGAGGAAGAAGGTGCTGCCGTGGCTGAAATCATGGCGGGCAAGTCCGGCCATGTGAATTTCGATGTCATTCCAGGTGTGGTCTATACCAATCCAGAAGTGGCCAGCGTCGGCAAAACCGAAGAAGAATTAAAAGCCGCAGGCACGCCCTATAAGGTCGGCAAATTCCCCTTCATGGCCAATAGCCGCGCCCGCACCAATCACGAGACCGATGGCTTTGTGAAAATCCTCGAACATGCCGAAACCCGCCGGATCTTGGGCGTGCATATGATTGGCGTCGGCGTGGGCGAAATGATTGGCGAAGCTTGCTTGGCCATGGAATTTGGTGCTTCAGCCGAAGATATCGCACGCACCTGCCATGCCCACCCAACCATGTCGGAAGCCATGCGCGAAGCCGGCAAGGCCGTTGATGGCTGGGTCATGCAAATGTAGTCTTTTTGGATGAGCCCACGGGCTTCACCCAAAACCAACAATTCAGCGGGAGAGTTGCTATGGCGACCACGACGATCCAGACCCCTCTCACGCTTCCTTGCGGGGCAGTCCTGAAAAACCGGCTGGCTAAAGCAGCCATGACGGAAGGCTTGGCCGATAGTCGTGGCGTGCCGACCGTCGGGTTGGTCCGCTTGTATCAAGGTTGGGCCGAAGGTGGCTGTGGCCTGTTGATTACAGGCAATGTGATCATCGACGCAGATCATCTCGAGCGTCCGGGCAATGTCATCTTGGCTCATGCGCCAACGCCAGAGGCTGAAGCAGCGCTGCGGGCTTGGACCCAAGCTGGTACCGCAAACGGCACCCATTTGTGGGCTCAGATCAGCCATGCTGGTCGACAAACCCAGAAATTGGTCAACCCAAACCCCAAGGCACCCTCGGCAGTAAAATTGGGTCTGCCCGGCGGTCAATTTGGCGAACCCCAAGCCATGAGTGCAGTCGAAGTTGAGGCCGTTATCCAAGCCTTTGTGCAAGCGGCCCTTACCTGCCAAGCAAGTGGCTTTACAGGCGTGCAAATCCACGCCGCCCACGGCTATCTCTTATCGTCTTTCCTCAATCCTTTGGCCAATCAGCGCCACGATCTTTACGGCGGCTCACTCGAAAACCGGGCGCGGCCCTTGTTAGAAGCGGTGCGCCAGACGCGGGCTGCCGTGGCACCGGGCTTTGGCGTTGGCGTAAAACTCAACTCGTCAGATTTCCAAAAGGGCGGCTTGACGACGGAAGATTCCGTGCAAGTGGCCAAGTGGCTGCAAGAGCTGGGTGTGGACTTGCTCGAAGTTTCGGGCGGCAATTATGAAGCGCCAGAGATGATGGGGATGGAGGGTCTCGACCCATCCGCCCCACGCCCGACCAAAAGCGCCTCGACCTTAGCTCGCGAAGCCTATTTCATCGACTTTGCCCGCACCCTGCGCCGCGAAGTCACCATGCCCATTATGCTCACCGGTGGCCTGCGCACCCTTGCCGGCATGCAGGCAGCCTTGGATGAAGGCGTGGACGTGATTGGCATCGCCCGGCCTTTGACCATCGACCTCAAAGCCGCCAATGCGCTTCTGGACGGGACAACGGACCATTTGCCAGCTTGGGAACAACAGCTGCAAGAGCGGCCAGGCTTCTTCGGTCCCAAATCCCCGATCAAGCTGATCCGCACCATCCAAGGCTTTGCCGGCATCTATTGGTATTACAGCCAATTCTACCGCCTCGGTCGCGGCCAGCCTGCCGAACCAAAGCTGTCGCCACTGAAAGCCATGGGCGAACTGACCGCCATGTCTGGTCGCTTGATCAAGGCCCGCAAGGGTGGTGCACCTGTCTCGCCTGTTTGAAGGGTACATAGCCAGAACTGCGTAGTTGGTTCATTCTTGACAAGCCTAAAATCTGAAGTAGCGTTTGGGAATGCGACATTACTTTTACTTGATTTTTATCGCCTTCCTTTCATCGTTTTTGCCTGCCGCTGTGACGGCACAAATGGCACCCGAGGCAGCATCCAAGGCTGCGGAACCGGCACCCCCGCAGCCACAAGTCGGGCCACTTGAACTCAATATGGTCATGCTGGTGCGTGACGGTGCCGAAGTGCGTGTCGCCAATGGAGCAGTTGGCCGCGACCAAGCGCTTGCTTCCATTCCCTTCAAATATCGCCGGACGGCAGAGCTGACAGAAGATCTCGTTATTTCTGGCCTGTTTGGAAATGGCGAGAAAACTCTCTTAAAAGCAGGCGCTAAAGGTTATTGGGCTGGCCGCTTTACTTCCCAAACCATCAACTCCACAACCATCAATGGCGTTCCAATCAATCGATCCTATGGACAGCGTAACTATGTGCAAATCTGGTGCTTCTTTGGTCGCAATGACAAGGACAAAGCCTCACATGCATGCCTTCAACAAAAGGAAGATGGTCAGGCTGAGGTTATCATCACTGGACAACCCTATCTTCTAAAAAGCTTTTCTGTGATGAACGCCAGTACCGCACTCAAGTTCAGCTTTCAAGAAAAGGAGGTTGAGCTGTTTCCCGATCTGCGGATGGAATATCGTTTCATTGAGTGGGACTCGAAGGATGTCGATGTCGATTTGATGATCCAAGGCGTCTGGGTTGACAGCCTCCCGGCTCAAAGAGAAGCCGATGGCAGCGCACTATTGGCGACTCCGGCTGGAAACTTACGCCTCCGTCAGGAGGGGACTAACCGCCTTAAAGTTTTGGCCTCAATGGAGCAGCCTGCCAAGCCTGTAAAGAAAGTAGAGACGCCACCGCCCCCTAGCCAAAAGGAACTAATAGCGGCCATGTTCACATTGGCGAGAATTGTGGACGGACAGGCCGCGCAATTGGAAAACAGCATGCCAACCCGCATGCATGTTCTTACGTTGGCGCAAGTAGACCCAGCGCCGCGTCCCATACAAGTGGGTGAAATCGTCGCGCGCCAAACCATACGCCCACCGGGTGCCTTTTCTCAGGATGCGACCCCCCTCAATCGGCCTGAGCGATTTGGACCTCCGGGCGCTCTTCTTTTTCCATTGCAGTATCGAAATCATTCGATATTTTTGTGTTGGCGTAATGCTGAGCAGATGGCCAAGACAGCTCCAGAATTTCATCAATGGCGCGTGAAAGGCCATTGTCTTGAAGATGAGGACAAGGACGGTCGCTATGAGGTTTTGTGGAAGGACCCCATCTTTGCTTTGGGCAGCCGTTATTTATTAGTGAGCGTTAGCGGTCGGACGCTCTTGAACCAGCCCACTACGCCGCCAATCACCGTTAAGCCAGCAGATCCAAATCTCTTGGTGCCTGAAACAATTGAGCTTGCTTATCTGGGTGTGTCAGACGAGAGCCTGACTGCAGCTGGCGCGGTGGTGGCCGAAAGCTTCAAATTCCAATGGCGCTATGGGACCTTCCCGAGCCGTTCGCCTGAATTCACGAAAACATTCGAGTTTGAAGTCAGGGTCAACGAAGAGGGAATGGGTGACTATCTGCTCGGCGGAAAACCTGTGTTGAGAGTTCGTGACGCAAGAGCTAACAGCAATCCAAATCTGCAGGTCCAAGGCTTTTATCCTTTAGGCGATGTCGACCTTCAGAACATTGCTGAAAGAGCCAAGGAAATGCGATCTATCGCGCAAACACTTCGCGAGCAGGCAAACGCGCCAGAGCAGCTTACGACTGGCGGAACAGCAAAAGCACCAAGCCCCGCTGTTCCTTGATCGTGTTGACTGATCCCAAAAGGGCGTCGGTTACAAATCTGCTCCTTGTTACGCACGCCTCACGGCTTTAGGCTTGCCTGCTGGCGTGGTGCAGCGGGGGCCATGATGAACTCAATCTGCTCTGGATGGTCAACCCAGACGCTGGGGCCATTGGAACTGCGCACATAGCCGCGCACGCGGATGGTGCGGCCCTGTAGGGCCAGCAAGTCCTGCGCGCCCCCGCGCCAGCGTGGGAAAGCCGTTTCAGGCACGATAGCCGTTACGTCTGTCTTCTCGTCCGTCCCGAAGTTCAAGAAGATGACTTTGCCGCGCTGGCTGGCCTTTTCCACCTTGCCTTCCATCAGTTGGAAGCTGTTGATCCCGCCCTGAAGCGCTTCGGGGGTAGCAAAGCGGACTTGATAGGGACCAGATGTCCACACGCCGCGCCCAGCCCGCCGCGCCTCGCGTTCTGCCTGCCAAAGGTCGCCAATTGCGCGGCGGTTATCCGCATAGGTGTGAACCCGCGCCAGACCATTCTTCAGCAAGGCCGATTGGACCCAAACGGCTTCTTTGCCCAAGCCTTGCGGCACAAACACATGGGCAATCGCCCGCCCGCGCCGGTCACGCCGCAGACCATCATAGCGCAGCTCAACCTTCTTGCCTAAAATCAGACGTTCCAAATCCTGGGTTGCCCGCGGCCCCCAGATGTCTCCAGGGCGAACCCGCGGTGCCTCCACCTCAGCGAGGCGCACTTCCAGCCCGGAGTCGAGGACAAAACTATCCCCATCAAGCACTTTGCTGACTTGGCCCGCTTCCCCGCGCTCAAAGCTGGGGGCGGCGGCCGTAATTGCCACAAAGACGCCAAACAAACCAATTAATTTCATAGACTTATCTAATATCATCACACGCCCTGCCTTCTGCTGTGCTGCGAATGAGATTAGACTATGTTCTTGTTTTGATCCTGTCGAGTCTTATTTTAGGTAATCGTCTTAGTTTTGTTGATTTTTGGATTTAACCGTATGAAACGCCTGTTAATTTTTCTGACAGGGCCCAAAGGTCGCGGGCCGCATCTTGGTCCACGGCATGGTCGCGCACTTCACCATGGGCTTTTCCGCCTGCAACATGGCGCACCGCGATATCGCAATCCTCACAATAGACCCCGCCCATCCCCTCAAGTTGAGGCGAAGTCGCACACCACACACTGGTGGCCGCACCTTGCTCTGGCGTTTTGAACAGAGGGTTCAGATTGCCCTCCTTATCCATCCAGCCCATGGCAATCATTTCTTCCTGCGGCAAGTGGCGCTGTAGGTTTGTCATGATGCCACCTGGATGCAGCGAGAAAGCGCGGATGTGATGGGCTTTGCCGCGCGCATCCAACTCAACTGCAAACAGACTATTCGCGCTTTTGGCACGGCCATAGGACACCCATTTGTCATAGGGCGTTGTCTCGAAATTCGGGTCATTCAGGTCTGGTGCACCGATCCGGTGGCCAATTGAAGAAACCGAGACGACGCGTGCGCCCTTGGCTGCAACCAAATTGTCCCACAGGCGGCCAACCAATTGGAAGTGACCCAAATGATTGGTGGCAAACTGGCTCTCATAACCACGACTGTCGCGAGTCAGTGGGTTGGCCATGATGGCGGCGTTATTGATGAGGATATGGACAGGGCCGCTGAGGCTTGCGCCAAAGGCGTCAATGCTGGCGGGGTCGCCAAGGTCGAGGGCAGCAATCTCAATCTTGCCCGCCACGCCTGCAAGCTCGGTCGCGGCCGTATCTGGGCGCCGGGCTGCCACGATGACGCGTGCTCCGGCGCTAGCCAAAGCCCGCACGGTTTCAAGGCCAAGGCCGGAATAGCCGCCGGTCACCACAGCGGTCTTGCCCGTCAGATCAATGCCTTGGATTACATCCATCGCGGAAGACCGCATCCCAAAGCCGGAATTGAGCGGTTTTTGTAAGTCTGAAACGTGCGCCATGGTCGCCTCCCTCATAATCTGTTTTTCTAAGTTTGTGGACCATCTCAGGCGCGATGCAAAGGCAAAACTTGTAAGTCCTCTGCGCTGAGTGCCTGCAGCAGTCGATCACTTATCCATTGGTCTGGCCGAATCGTGGTGTTAAGGTAGCGCACACCTAAGACAGGATGAAGACTTCATGGCTGACGGACATTTTTCCCCTACGACAGAAACTGTCTCCGCCACCCATGCAGACCGCGTCTATCAGGCTCTGCTGGCCGATATTCTCGAGAATGGGCAAAAGCGCGAAGATCGCACGGGCACGGGCACTTTGGGTGTTTTCGGGCGGCAGATGCGCTTTGACTTGGCCGATGGATTTCCGCTTCTGACAACGAAGAAGCTGCATACCCGCTCGATCATCATCGAATTGTTGTGGTTCCTGCGCGGCGAAACCAATATTGCGTGGTTGAAAGAAAATGGCTGCTCCATTTGGGACGAGTGGGCCGATGCAGAAGGCGAGCTTGGCCCGGTATACGGAAAGCAATGGCGGTCTTGGGCAGCACCCGATGGCCGCTCTATCGATCAGATCAGCCAATTGGTCGCCAATCTGAAGTCCAACCCGTGGTCCCGCCGTCATGTGATTTCGGCTTGGAACCCGGCCGATGTCGACGATATGGCGCTGCCACCCTGCCACTGCTTGTTCCAGTTCCATGTCTCAACCGATGGCAAATTGAGCTGCCAATTGTATCAGCGCTCGGCCGATGTATTCCTTGGGGTGCCGTTCAATATTGCCTCTTACGCTTTGTTGACCTTGATGATGGCGCAAGTCACGGGCCTCAAGCCCGGCACCTTTGTGCACACATTGGGCGACGCGCATTTGTATCTGAACCATCTCGACCAAGCGCGCTTGCAGATCTCGCGCGAGCCTATGGCTTTGCCGCGCCTAGAATTGAACCCAGAGGTCCAGGACCTCTTTGGCTTCAGCTATGGCGATTTCAAGCTAGAGGGCTATCAAGCCCATCCCCATATCAAGGCAGCCGTCGCGGTTTAATTCAACTAGAATTTCAACCACGGTTTTTTGCCAGAGGCAGGGGTCTCATCCTCGTCCGCGCCCAGGCCGTCAAACGCGCCAATACCTGGATCATCGGGCACCACAGGCTCAGGGTCGCCACTGGCCGTGCTGGTGGCCAAAGTGCGCTCTGTCAAAGCCGCAAGCTCTGGGGCAACCAAACGCTCGGTGTCAGATCGTTCAAGGCGTGGATGGATCAGAAGTCCGCGCTCACCATAGGATTCAATCAAGCGCGCCCAATCGGCATCCTCATAGGCAAAGGCGCTGCCATCTGGGTCAAGGTCCGACCAATCGGGCTCGCGCGGCGCATTGGCCCCTTTGCCCAGCCATTCGCGCGCGCCAGCCTCATCGCCAGAAGCTTTTGCCGCTGCCGCGCGAAGAGCGAGAATTCGCGAGGTAGGCCGCTCGGCAAGCAAGGGTTCTAGACCCTGAATGGCTGTCACCGCATCTTGGTTCAGCAAAGCCTGTTCAACCGCCAGAATGCGGCTTTCGCGATGATTGGGGTTGAGGCGGATCAGGCCATCGAGCCAGCGCGCTTGGGTTTGCGGGGTCTCTTCGCTCTTCAGGTCTTTATAGGCAATTGCCAAAGCAGGGTGAGGCGCTGCCTCCCAAGCGGATTCCAACGTACCGGCTGCCTGCCACTGCTTGCCAATAATGGCTTGCAGTCGGGCGGCCATCACGGCGGCGGGGGCAAAGCCTGCGGCGAATTTGCTGGCGCGCTGGGCGAGTTCTAGGGCTTGGGCTGGTTCCATCATACGCTCCGCGCGATGGGCAGCAGCAGCCAGCACAACGGCGCGTCGGCGCGTGGCAGTCTTTTGGCCCACGAGGCCACGCTTTTCGGCATCATCAAGGGCCGCCAAAGCGCCATCCCAATCGGCAGCCAAGACACGGCGGCTAAATAGGAACTCGGCAGGCCAAGGTGCCTTCTTTGAACTCTGCAGGGCGGCTTCGGCATGCGAAATTGCTGCAGCCAAATTGCCCCGGTTCAAAGCCAGCTCTGCCAAGCCACGGCGTGCTGCAACGCCATAGCCAGCCACATCGGTCAGTTCGCCATAGAGGCGCTCGCCCGCTGCCCCGTCACCCGCCACAACAGCAGACTTCGCGGCCAAGAACTTTGCGCTTGCCGCATCTGGGGCAAAGCCAAGTGCCTTCTGCGCATGTCGACGGGCTTCGGAAATCTCGCCAGCGTCAAATGCCGCCATGGAGAGGCCCAAAGTATCCAAGCACTTCTTGCGGGCATTTTCCTGTTGGGCGCGCTTCATGCGTCCGGGCAAGCTCCACAGCCAGCCAATAAAGCCCCAGGTCGCGGTCATCAAAATGGTAACGCCCATCAGGATCGCAGCCGCAACGCCCGGTCCGACACTGACCTTTTTCAGGCCGTCATTATAGACGATCTCACCGGGTTGAATGGCCAGAAAGACAAAGCCTGCCAGCATCGCTAGTCCCAAAATGATCAGGATGATCAGTCGGATCAATTTCATGGCAGATTTCCTTGCTTTTGTTGGGCTGCAGGTGCTTTGGCAGCACCAACAGGGCCCGGGGTTGCAGGAATAATGCCAACAGGGGCGCTAGCTGCGACGGGTTGTGTTGAAGTAGGGGCAGCCGGTGCTTGGGGTGGTGGTGCGCGCGTACCGCGTTCAACGGCACCGCGAACTGCGGCCAATCGGCTTTCAAGAGTTAAGCGGCCTTGGGCCCCGTCAATCCATTCGGTTACAACAGCCGGAGCAGGGCTGATCGCTTTTACTTCTTCAACAGCGGCGGCCAGATCGCCCTGATCCAGTTTTACCTTGGCGCGCAACAAGCTCGATTGCGCGCTGGTCCCGTTCACGTCGGCCACCTTCTCAACCCGAACCAGATCGGCGAAAAAGCCCTTGATCCATCCCCAAAAGCCGCTTTCTTTCTGGGCGGCGCGGTCGCTGGCAACAATGGCGGGCTCAAGGGCGGCGAACCGCTCTTGCAACAGGGTGCGGGTTGGCACGCCTTTACGGGCAAAATCTTCCAAGGCCGCGACTTCCGCAACGCCCGGCAGCGCGGCGCGGACCGTCTCAAACTCCGGCCAGAAGGGGCCGGGTCGGCTGGCTGCTTCCACCAGATTGATGACTGCAAAAGTCACGCCGGGCGAAGGGGCTTGCGCCGCTTGGCTTTGCAGCGTTTGGACCATGATTTTCAGGCCCGCAATTTCGGCTTGTAGGCTGGCGATGATCGCCCCGCCTGCACCGGTGGGGTCCAAAGCCGCCAGACGGGTTTCAATCGCGGTGACGCGGCCTGAAACGCCTTTCAGCTCGCCATCCAAAGCGGCTGTATCCACAGCTGGCGCTGGCGCAGGGGCGGCAGGATCAACTGGTGCCGCTTGGTCGGCCTTAGCCGCAGGCTTTGGCCCTTCAAGGCGCGAGACACGACCCTCAAGCGCGGCCAAGCGCGCCGCCACCGCAGCCAGTTGTCGACCGGAATCCCCCTGATCTGGTGCAACCAATTGGCCGAGGCCAATCTGCTTCATCACGGCAGGCTGGCTCAAAGCCGCCAGTGCCAGAACCGCGCCCCCGCAGGCAGCAGCGGTGGAGAAGATAAGGACCGTGAATAGGCCAACGCCGCCCCGACGCGCATTGGGGGTGTCGTTGGTCGAAGTGGGGAACACAGGCGCACGCACACTCGCCTCAGTCGCTTTCGAGGACACAGAACCCGCGGCCCGCAATTGGGCGTCCAAAAACGGGTCTGAAACGGGCCTTGGCTCGGCCTTCGGCTCAGGCGTTACGGTCGAATCAAGCGGGTCTGGGGGAAGTTTTTCATCAGCCATAATCTAGTTAAACTCTGCTGCGCCCATTCACTCAAGGCTTTGTTTCTCAACTTCGTCGCGCAAGGCTTCCATCAGCGCGTCTTCATCCGGGGAATCGGCGATGCTGGTCGAGCTAAAGCCCAACTCTTCCAATGGCTTAATGCAGGCCGACGACAGGCCGACCACGCACCAACTGGCCAAGTTCAGCGCCGCATCGCTTACAGCGGCTGCGAGCCTACGCGCCCCGGCGGGCGAGTGGATCAGGATAAAACCACTATCCTTTGCCAAATGCACCAAAATATTGGCTTTGAAATCAGGATGGTCATGGGTCGCATAGACTTCGACATGGCGCGCTTCAAAGCCGCAGGCGCGCAACATGCCGGTGACATCGCCGGCGACTTCGCGCCCTCGCAAGTGCAATAAGGCACCTTGCCTTGGGCTCATGCGGTCGGCTGCCAAGACGGCCAAGGTTGCCCCGTCGCCGCCCGCTGAGATCACGGTCTCAAAGCCCGCTGCCACAGCCGCTTCGGCCGTTGCATCGCCGACGGCATAGAGTGGCAAGGCCTTGAGGGTCTCGGTGACTTGAATAGCGCGTGCGGCAGCCGCACTGGTCATCAAAAGCGCTTGCACGCCTTCGAGATCCAGGGTTGCAGGGGTAATCTCAACCCGTGCCGCTGGCATGATCAACGGGTTCAGCCCAAGGCCACGCACTGCCTCTGCAGTGGCTTGGGCACCGGGTTCGGTCCGCGTAATCACACAGGCTTTCATGTCATCCATGCGCTCCTGCAAACGCATTTCCGGCCATTTCCTTGACCCTTTGGCCAAGTTCGGTTCCCAACGCTTCGGCCTTGTCTCTGGTGGCGTGGGCAAGGGTTCCGTCACAACGCCAACGCTCTTGCCCATCGGCTTGCAGGGCTTCGCCGATGAAAGACAGCGTGCCCGAAGCATCCAAGCTGGCGAGCGCACCAATGGCGGTGCGGCAGGATCCATCAAGGGCGGTCAAGAAGGCCCGCTCAGCGGCGACTTCAATCTCGGTCACGGGGTCTGCAATTTTGGCAAAGGCCGCTGCGGTTACAGCATCACCGGCACGGGCTGTAATCGCCAAGGCGCCTTGGCCAATGGCCGGTGGCATGGCGACAGGGTCCAACAGCACATGAGGCACATCGCTATAGCCCAGACGGGCCAAGCCCGCTGCCGCCAACAGAGTTGCATCGCATTGGCCAGCTTTCAGCTTCTCAAGCCGTGTGCCGACATTGCCGCGCAAGGACACAATGGTCAGGTCTGGGCGGGCATGCAGCAATTGCGCGGCACGACGCAGGCTGGCCGACCCAATCACGGCACCCTGTTTCAAATCATCTAGGCCCATGCCTGCAACCGTCACCAAAGCGTCGCGGCGGTTTTCCCGCTCTGGTCCGGGCAACAGCACAATGCCGTCGGGCAATTGGGTCGGCACGTCCTTGAGCGAGTGAATGGCGCAATCGATCCGGCCCTCCAAAAGCGCATCGTCGAGTTCCTTGGTGAACAGGCCTTTGCCGCCCGCTTCACTCAAAGGACGGTCTTGAATGCGGTCGCCGGTCGTGGTGATCGGCACGATTGGCAGACGATCTTCGATTTCGGCGCTTGGAATGCCCAGCGCCTCTGCCAAAAGAGCGCGGAGTTGGCCGGTCTGGGCCAGCGAAAGTGGAGAGCCGCGAGCACCAATACGCATGATAGGTTCCAGTTCAGAGCGTTGCATCTCTTACTAATCACCCCTAGTGGCAAGGCAGGTCAAGCTTCGGAGCCAGCATGAGCGGACAGATGCCCAATTCTGATCCACAAATCGTCCTTGGACTAGAAACAAGTTGCGATGAAACTGCTGCGGCTGTGGTGGTTTTGGAGCAGGGTCGTGCCCGCGTTTTGTCCAGCATCATCGCCAGTCAGATTGAGGCGCACGCCCCCTATGGCGGGGTGGTTCCTGAAATTGCAGCCCGCGCCCATGTCGACGTGATTGATCATGTGATTCATCAGGCCATGACCAAGGCAGGGCTTGGCTTTGACGATCTTACCGGTGTGGCCGCAACCGCAGGCCCCGGTTTGATTGGCGGAGTCATGGTGGGCTTGCTGACCGGTAAAGCGATTGCCTTGGCGCGTGGCCTGCCCTTGGTGGCGGTCAATCACTTAGAGGGGCATGCGCTTTCCCCCCGCCTTGAAGCCGATGTGCCGTTTCCATATTTATTGCTTTTGGTCTCCGGGGGGCATTGCCAGCTCTTGCGGGTCGCGGGCCTAGATGCGTGCGCGCGTTTGGGCTCCACCATTGATGATGCTGTCGGCGAAGCTTTCGACAAAACGGCAAAAGTTTTGGGTCTGGGCTATCCCGGTGGCCCAGCGGTGGAGCGTGCCGCGCAGACCGGAAATCCGAAGCGGTTTGATTTGCCCCGGCCCTTAAAGGGCCGCCCCGGCTGTGACTTTTCCTTTGCTGGCCTCAAAACCGCCGTCGCGCGGGAGGCTGTGGCCTTGGGCACTCAGAACGAGCAGGACATTGCAGATCTCTGCGCCAGTTTTCAGGCCGCGGTTGGCGACGTCTTGGTGGATCGCACCCGTCAAGCCATGGCTGCGATGGTGCTGCCGGAGGGGCAGTCTGGCCGTTTTGTCGTCGCAGGCGGCGTGGCAGCTAATTTGACGCTGCGTACCCGTTTAGAAGGCTTGTGCGCGCAGTTTGGCTGGTCCTTCTTTGCACCAGCTTTGGCCTATTGCGGTGATAATGCTGCGATGATCGCCTTGGCGGGGGCAGAGCGTTTGGCGCAAGGCCTGTCGGATGATTTGGATGCACCGGCCCGCCCGCGCTGGCCACTCGATGCCGAAGCAGCCCGCGCCGCGCCGATGTATAAAACCGGACGTAAAGGGGCGAAGGCTTAAGCCTTCTGGTCGGCCAGCTGCTTCTTCTGTGCCGCTGCGCCATAAAAGCCGACACGGAACGGGCCAAACCAGAAGACTTTGCCCAAGCCCCGCCACATCTTGTCATAGGCCCAAGCCAATCGTTCGTGCCGCACAATCCACAAAAGCACGACCAGCGGCGCAAGCGCCAGCGCCTGCGCGACGCCCTTGAACATGGAAATCACCATCCGGACATAATCCTTGTCCGCCCGATTATACCATTGGCCGGTGGTATTATGGCCAAAGGCAAAGGCGCGCTTGGTTAGATAGGCCCAAGTCGCCCGGCTGGGCGGTACATCTTCATAAACCCAAGCGTCATGCGCCCAGCCAAATGTGCCGCCCCTGGCAACCACTTCGCGCCATAAGATATCATCTTCGCCACCGGTTTCATTGGCGGCTGGATTGAAGGGCTCTGCCTTGGTGAAGACGGTTGCGCGCCTTAAAAAGCAATTGCCGCAGCCATAGGGGATATCGATCAGGCGCGTTGGCCCATCGAGGCCTCGGGAGAAAAAGTTCTGGAAATAGGCGTGGGGCACATTATGTTTGGCGGGCAGGCGGGCTTCGATCGGACCGAACACGACGTCTGCGCCCGTCTCTTCTTGCGCGCGGACCAGATTGGCTAGCCAATTTGGCTTGGCCACTTCATCATCATCTAGAAACGCAACGAACGTCCCGCGCGCCAAACTCACAGCTTTGTTGCGCGCATTAGCAACCCCGGCGGCAGGTTCCACCGCATAGGTGAAGGGCGTTTGGCCTGCTTCAAGGGCTAGTTGATCCGCAATAGGTTTGCAGGATTGGTTGGCATCATTGTCGACGAGAATAAGCTCTAACGATGGCGCACCTTCTTGGCTCAGAATCGAGCGCACAGCCGCCAATGCACCGTCTGGACGGTGAAAGGTTGGGATGATCACGCTAATGAAAGGTGCCTCTTGAACGGACTGCCTGACCACAAATCTACCTTTCGGTTGGCAGGTCGAAGTTGTCTGCCCCTGTTTAGCGTTCCTTATCGCACAAAAGCGTCGCTCATTTCTTACCAAGTTTAGGCTTTCACACATGAAAATGCCGCCAAAGCACGAAGCTTTGGCGGCAGAGTAGCACGTCCGATTTTGGGGGGGAGACGTGGGGCTTGGAAGAGGGTTTTGGCTAAAATGCGCCGGGTGAACCCCAGCTTTATTGGTTTAGTAGCCAGCCGCCCGTGCTGCCAATTCACCGATTGGGGTGAGGATAGAAGCGACGAGGGCGGTTGCGAGCATCAAGCTCCAAAAGTGTGGGTTCGAATTTGTGTTGGTCATGGGGAGGATCCGTTTCTGTTTCTGTGTTTGTACAGTCTATATAGGGAAACGCTGTACGCTTGTCAATGAACAATTTGCATATCGTTCATTAATTATTGGAAAGGTGCAGAAGGCCATGCCTTGGCAAAGGCGGTCGACGAGTCTGAGCGCGCAACTCGTGTTGCACGATCCTTTCGATTTGCGATTCGTGATGGAACGCATCCTGTTGCGCAGAACGCTTTTATAAGGCTACAGCTAACCCGAGCCTTTTAAGTTTAGCTTTGTGGCTGCTTTGCGCCAACTGTTGCCGTTGGGGGCGGATTGGCGGTTGCTTGAGAGCGGACATGCGATGCATTTGGGGGCGAGTTGGAGGCACTGAACACTACAATGATTTCATGTTAGGCCTTCGAACGGATGCTTGAAGCCACTTTATCCTTTGGGTAATGACGCCGCATGACATTCAAACTCGACCCATCAAATTCGGAGCAATTGAGTTGGCCAAGATTCTTGGCCTTTTCAATAATCTGCATTGCTACCGTCATCACACTTGTAAATCCAAGCTCGACCCAAGAACTGTCGATCGCGCAACGGGCCGTATTTTGGCTGTTCCAGGTAAGCGCACTTTTGCTGATTATGCAGACGATGCAATTGGGCCTCCAAAAGTTTAGCCCATTCTTTAAGTGGCCACTTATCGCACAATTGGCACTTTCAGGCTTTCTCGGAGCCGTGCTATTTGTTCCGATAGGAATATGGCTAGATAGAATTCTAGGACTAGATGAAGCCACGGTTACTCTTCCACAAAGTTGGTACCTAGAGTTCTTGGAAGAACTAGCTTTTGTTTCGCCGCCGGCCCTATCAGCTTGGTTAGGTCTCAATGCCATTCGCCTGAGAGGTGCTATTGGCCTGTTCCAGACGCGAGGCTTGCCCGTAGCCAAGACCGATGAAACTGGTACCCAAGATACAAGCTCGCCGGTCAATCAATCTGGAAGCGATGAGATTAAGTCGGGATCCTTGAAGCTGCCGTTTGTCGCGTCGCTTCCGCCGCCCCTCGGTGCCGATCTTGTCGCTCTATCTGCGGAGCTTCATTATACGCGAGTTTATACGATCCTCGGTCAAGCATTGATACTTTACCCCTTTGGCCGCGCCATTGAGGAACTGAAAGAGGCTGGTTATCCGGGTGTTCAAGTGCACCGATCTCATTGGGTTGCACAAAATCACATATTGCAGAAGAAACGCCTCAATTCTCGTGGTTTTTTACAAATGGACACCGGCCTTAAAATACCGGTCAGCCGACGTCGGAAGAATGACTTATCGCAGGTTTTATGAGAGTAATTGCAATAAACCCTTCTAATCATTTGATATGCCAGACCCAGAATTTTTGCTGGGTGCCAAAGAATTGATCAGGTCTGTCTAAATAGGCTTGTCGCAATTTCCTCAGAGCCTGTGTCCTACTTCCTATGACGATGGACCTCCGCTTTGAATGCGGGAGGGCTCGGACGCATCCACCGCGCAGCGCAAACATGAGGCCGGCCAGTCAGGAAAATTTTTGGCTCACTGCAGATAATCTGTCCGTTCGTGCAGTGTCGGATACCGTTCGTGCAACAGCGCTTTTCCTTCAAGCCACATCACGTAGTTACCCCACAGGTCGAGTAATCAGCCCGACCTCAATCTCCCTACGAAACACTTAGAAGGAAAAGAAAATGTTCTACCGCACGTTGGCTGTTATCGCAGCGCTCTTTGCATTTGGAAGCTCAGCAATCGCTCAAACAGCCGATAAAGAGGGTGGTCTCTATGCCAAGGTTTATGGCGGCAGCTCCACATTGAGTAATACGGACTTACAGATCGGAGGAACCCGCACCAAAGGAAAGTTCGGCGGGGGCGCGCTTGCTGGTGGAGCCATCGGATACGACTATGCTGGGCCTTGGCGGAGCGAGCTTGAGTACACCTACAGATCCAGCTCACTGAATTCCCTCGGAGGGGTTGCTGCAAGCAACAGCGATTACGCCTCAACGTCTATCATGGTGAATGGTCTATATACCTTCAACGAAGCCGGCGGTTTCAAGCCCTATGTTGGCTTGGGCATTGGTTTGACCCGTGAAGTTGATTTTGATTTGAATGCCGGACCCACAGCCAACCGTGGCCCATACTCCAGAGCAAGTATGTTTGCGGTTCAGGGTATGGCTGGCGTGGAGTATGAATTTGCTGGCGACTGGAGGGGATTCGGGGAACTGCGGACGTTCTCGGTCAATAGCCCAAGTCTAAAGGGCGGTGGCCGTACACTTAAAGCTGACTACCGAACAACTGATATCGTAATTGGAATCGCCAAGAAATTCTAGCGATACGTTTCGCGGACCGCATGCATGCCGGCAGAAATGCGCCACTTCGTCATTTGCACCTTCTTCGGTGTTTCTGATACCGGGACAGCCTTTGCCCTAGGCTATGCCTTGGCAAAGGCTGTGTTCGATTACCCGATAAAAATTGTTGGGTCGTAGCCCAAGGCGACGGCGCGAGGCGCACAGCTCGAACTGTGGCGGGTTGGCCAACTCTTGAGGCGCAAGTCGATATCGCCAACAATGTTGTCGGTCAGAATGCTGCCAATACCGGTGCAGGAACGCCAACCCGCAAAATGCCCAAATTCGCATATACCAAGGATGAGATGCTCGTTGAAATTTGACCCCAATCACCATGCCAGGCAGACTAAGTTGAGTATTCCGTGGAAAGGTCTAAAGCGCCTATGGCCATTAGGTTGCGTTATTCTCTTAACTGGTTGTACGCGCGTCAACAATTACTTCATCGTGCGCGCGCCGTCCGGAGACATTGCTTCCGCAGAACTCCAGCTGTGCGGAAAAAATCAGCTACTCGTGCAAAATGGGTCGAAGTTCCTGGCACGAATGGCGATTAGCTGCGAAGGCTCTGGCAAGATCACAGTAAGGCTCAAAGACGGTTCGCAAACCAGTTGCCCGATTGGATATGTCACACACGATATAGAAGCCACTTTCGAATATGTGATCAAAGATGGAGCATGCGTATAAGCAATAGAACTCCAATAATGAGACCCTTCGCTGACGTGTCTTTAGGAATGCGCTTCGCGCCGTAGGTCGCATTCCGCCTCGAATGCGCCATCTCCAATGCCGCTGACGACCACGATATTCGCGTAGGCCCGCCCTTGAAAGTCCGCTTTCGCCGCCCACGCCCCCCAAACCAGACCATCTCCTTTCGGCCAAGTGCTGCCGAAATGCCGCCGGTCTCAAATGCGCCAAGGGTTGCCGTTTGGGACGGTTTGGCTGTTGCTCGAAAGCGGACATTTCCTTTGCGAGGCATCACGCTCCAGTGCGTTGGGTGCAGTTCTGCGGGAGTGGACCACATCGCTACTAGTGGTCTAGGCTACGGATATTTCTACTGACTCGGCCTTTGCTGCAGGCTCTGCCTTGGCAAAGATCGTAATCGCGTTTGAATGCCCCAGATGGGGCTTTAAGAGACACGCTTCGCATGTGGGCGAGGCCTACAATCCCCTCGACTCCCCAATGTGCACAGACAGATTTGAAGAACAGCTTTAAGGCAAGCAGCGGGATGCCCTGAGTATCCGTTCCGGGTTATTTGGCTACAGGCTTAAGCACAAAAAACAAAGTTTTGCTTGACGATGGTGCATTCTTGATTTGAAGCGTTTGCCACATTGGTATTCGCTCTCAATTTAAGAATTCTCAAAGGCGGCGGCTTAGTGGAGCGAACATGACGTGGCAAGGGTCGGCATTTTTGGGAATCGGATGGGCGGCGTTTCGTGGGGTGTCCGCTGATAACTCGGCACACGCACATCCGGCTCTTCAAATTGCATTGTCGCGCAAAGAAGCAGTTACGGTCAATGGTCAGCATGTTACGGTGACAGGAAAAGCCATCGTTGTCGCGCCAAATGTTATCCATTCGTTGCAGCCCACTGACGAGGTGACACTTATTTTAATCGAACCACAAACCCGTTTGGCAAACTATTTTTGCGATCAGTTGAGCTCTGATATGATCGGTTTGCTTGGCAAACAGAAGCCCGCGCAAATCAATTTAGATGGCCCTCTTCACACTTGTCTAGACAACATTATTAAGTCACTGCCCAGTGCACCATTGTCCATTGATCACCGCTTGGAGAAAGCGCTGGCGCTTTTGCAACGAGATGACGAACGCAAGACTATCGAGGAAGTTTCGCAGCAAGTGGGCCTTTCGACTGCGCGCCTAAGGGTAATTGCAAAGCGTGACCTCGGTGTTTCGCTATCGGATTGGATGATCTGGCGTCGGTTGGAACGCGCGAGCCGCGCGCTGGCGCTTGGGTCCACAATTGCCAGCGCTGCCTATAGTGCAGGCTTTGCCGATCAGTCCCATTTTGCGCGCGCCATGCGCAGCCATTTTGGCATAACCGCTAAAATGATCTCTAGCTTGATGAATTGACGCAATCGAATTGTTCAAGACTTGATACTCTTGGGTGAGTATTCCTGCCCTACACAAAGGTCAGCATAGGGCAAAAAATACAATGCAGGGCGAACTGAAGCAAGCATTCACAAGCGAAATGGGTCTAGCGCGCAGCCTGATTGCAGATCAGGATTTTGAAGGTGCATGGCACCATCTAGAACGTGCGCATATTCTTGGCCAGCGTGATTTGTGGAGCCATATCGTCGTTCACATGACTATGCTTAGATTTGCGATTCAACAGTCTGACATGCGCGAAGTGCTTGGACAAATCATACGGATACTTGCGACCATACCGGGCTATTTGTTTGGCTGGATTCCTGTTGGCAACACCGGCGGGTCCAATGTATCAGCGCTAAAGCAGATGGCTATTCCAGAAGACCTTAAGCCCTATCTCCTTGGTTATAGTCTTTGGCGCAGTATTGGCTTGCGATTGGTTCTGTTTACCTTGGTCGGTTTAGTGCTTGTAGCTTTGGTGTCTGCGGTTTCGCGTCATCGCGAAGGCATCGCGCAAGTTGATCAAATCTGGCAAGCGCGGGAACAAGTCCAGGTCGCAGAGTTTGGAGCGACCAAATCGCTCAAAGTCATGCCGCTCGTCAATTGGCATGCCAACTCGCCAGAATTAAAGACAGAGGCCGGAGTGTCGTATCTAATTGAAATTGAAGGCCATAAAATTCTATTCGACCTTGGTTGGAACGAGAAAGATACATCACCCTCAGCCTTGTTGGCGAACATGAATTCACTTGGCGTATCGCTGCAATCAATCGACGCGATCTTTTTGAGCCACGTGCATCGCGATCACGTGGGCGGCTCAAGGTGGGAGAAGAATGGCAGTTTTTCCGTTGATGCGACCCAAGTGGACTTAGGGCAAATTCAGGCTTTTGCTCCAGCAACTTTATCCTATCCCGATTTAAAGGTCGTGAAAATCACACGCCCGCAAGGTTTGATGGACGGGGTCGCCAGTACGGGACCGATAGCGCGCGAGTTGTTCATTGGCCGTATCGAGGAACAAGCGCTCGTCATTAATGTAGAAGGCAAAGGCCTTGTCGTCGTAGTTGGGTGTGGGCATCAAACGCTCTCGCGCTTGCTTCAGCGAATTGACGAGAGTTTCGGCCAACCTATTTACGGCATAGTCGGTGACCTTCATTATCCAGTGCCGGATGGACGGCTGAAGCTTCTCGGCATCAATCTTCAGCGCGTTTTCGCTTCGGGCAGTGGCCCGACTAATCCGATCTCAAGCACCGACGTTGAGGCTGATATTGCGATGCTTCAAAAGCGCGATATTGGTCTAATTGCTTTGGGAGGACATGATACAAGCGATGAAGTGTTAAACCGCTTTGGACAAGTCTTTGGCGACAGATTCCACATTGTGAAAGTCGGAGACGAAATAACCATTCAATAGCATGACCAACGACTCTAGTATCGGCCTTGCAGACCACAAGTGCCTAAACAATTGTTGCAGCTCTTGCGGGATAGAGAGAGCCACCGAGGTCAATGTCTGCGACGTCGCCGCCATCAACTTCCGTCCCTAACTGATTATCTTTCCAATAGTCTATCTTAATGTCCGTTTTCGCCCCCACGCCCCCCAAACCCGCCAGTCTCTTCTCGGCCAAGTTCTGCCGAAATGCCGACAGTCTCAAATACGCCAGAGGTGGTCGATTAGACGGTGTTGACCCGTCCTCCAAAGCAGACTTTCAATCGGACCGAACAATGGGTGCACTTCATAGGGAAAAAGTGTCTGAACACCGCCGTCAGAAGTGGTAACGAGATAGGCGCTCAATATTCAAAACTCTTCGCCAATGGCATCCGTATTCGTGCTTTGTGCCCGAAGGTTTGCAAGGGCGCGCTTGTGCCTCCGGGCCGCGCGCATGCTCCATCCACACAATACTACGAAGGCGGCCGCCGCGATCCAGATGGCAGCCGGATGGCTCTGAACGCCAACGTTCGGCAGTACTCCAGCCTTTCCAAGGGCAAGCCCTATGACAAGGCCCAGCGGCCCGCCCATATAACTCAGTCTCGCAAGGAGCAGGCCGGTTTGGGAGCGCCGCTGCACGAACGAGCGGTAGGCCTCGACCGTCTCGGTCTGCATCCGCCACACTTTTCGCCTGAGTTGTATCGTGATCGCGGGCCATGCGATCGCGAAGACCGCCAGCCCGATGAAGATGGTTTGCGCGACACCTTCCGCCCGTGAGGCCCATGCGGCGAAAACGCCGCTCATAGCCAAAGAGACGAGCGCTTCAAGCCATGTTGCCCGCCGCAACACCCGCTGTTCCGTGCGCACCTGCGCCCGCAACTGGCTGATCGAAAGGTCGCCGACAGAAGCATCCCGCCAAGCCGCACGCATTGCCTCTAGCTGGTCGTCCAGGTCCATCATTTTGTATCCATTACCTTGCGCAGCATCTCGCGCAGCCGCGTGATACGCGTGAAGACTGCCCCTTCACTGATGCCAAGGGTCTCCGCTATTTCACGGCCCGAGAAATCATCGAGATAGAGGGTTGCCACCTCCCGCATGCCACGTGGCAATTCGGATACCGCCACCTGCAACCGTCGGCCTAGATCTGCGCGAACGACCGCGTCGTCAACCGCTTCGGCTTCATCCTGAACCGTGTCTGAGATCTGGTCGTGCTTGGGTGCGCGGATGACCCGCCGAACATGGCTAACACAGACATTGTGCGTCACCCGCGCCACGAATGTCCGCAAGGAGCAATCCCGACGCCAGGATGGCGCTGCGCGCCAGAGCGCGAGAGCCACTTCCTGCCGCACCTCATCCTGGCACGCCGGATTTCTTTCCATTCCAGCAATGATCCGGTCGATCATTGCTGCATGCTCGGCCAGCGCCTGGTCGAAGATGTCCGATGCCACCCGATGTCACGCCAAGGGCACGGGCAACTGCTCGACGCTCTTGCTGCTGGCGCGCACAAAGGCCGCCGCCACGCGAAGAGAGAGCCACCAGATCGGCAGGAACAGGAGACAGATCAATGTCCAGTAGGCAAGAGGCCCCTGTACGAAGGTGAAAATGGCCGACGCGACAGGTGTCAAGAAATCTGGCAGACCGAAACTGATCAGGCTGTTGTTGAAGGATACGACAGTCTTGAAGAACAGCATGCCGGGCGCCAAGGCTAAATAGTGGAATGCAGACTTTGGCACATTCTGCTCCGAAAAGGGATTCAGGTAGATCCAGTTGAACATCGCCCGTTCAGGTCGGGAGATATATTTTGTGTCAATGCGGAGGCGATTGCGCCACGCCCAGATCAACATGAAGCTGGTAAATACAAGCATGGCGGCATTCACCAGAAGAAATTGCGCAATTTTGAGACCACTTTCGCTGGTTGCCAGTGTGTGGTTAAATTCGCTCGCACCCGCCGCGATACCCAGGATCGTGGATGCTAAGTCCGCACCGGTCAGCGCGATGAAGCAAGCGATATAAGCCCAAAACCATTTTTTCATCGGAACCTCCTGCTGAAGCCCCAATAGTCGCTGCCCGCAGGGAAACCTTACATGGCGCCGGAACCTAATCCCGGCTAGTCCGAATGCTGTTAGCGAAGTCGCTCTACGACAAGCCGGTCCCTTGCCTTATGGCTGTTACGTCGACCGTGGGAAGTTCCCCATGCTGTCGACAGACGCTCAGGTTGTTCATCTCCGAGAACGTGACTATGACCTTCAACTTTCTGGGGGTTTCTCTGGAGCTTGATCGCTGCCTGCCATGCGCTTCGCGCCGTAGGGTGCAGTCCTGTGGGACTGCACCATCTCCAATGCCGTTAGCGATAGCCAAATTCGTTTTGGACCGCCTTTGAATGGCAGCTTTCACCCATCACCCCCCTCAAAGCAGACCATCTCCTTTCGGCCAAGTTCTGCCAGAGAGCAGCCTGTGCGAGATGCGCCAGCTGTTGCCGATTACGGCGGATTGGCGGTTGCTCGAATGCGGACATTTAAGCCGGCAGCTTGTCGGGTGCGGTCCGGCAGGACTGTACCATCGCAATGACAGTCGGCTTCGTTTTGATTGTTTCCACTAGGAAAGCCTTTGCCCCAGGCTCTGCCCAGGCAAAGGCGTAGCTCGAGTTTGGGCGCGCAAGATGGGGAGTCAAGGGCGGCGTCCGCCGACGCGCCAGAGGTGCGCCCCTTGAGCCCACATCTTGCGCTGTAACAATTGTCGGGCGGCTTCAAGGCAAGCGGAGTTTGGCCTTGAACCGTTCCAAGTGCTTTGGCTGAGGCCCTAATGTAAAGGATCTCAGGAATTGCTTGACCAGGGTGCACTCCATGGATGAAATGTACCCTAAGTCGCGAAGAGCATTTCTGGAATCAGATTGCCGCCTTCGAAGGGGATCGATAGAGTTTTTGTTATGGAATCGAAATTTGAACACTCGTCGAACCCTACATCTATCGCCGGGCTGCTCTCAGACGCAGCAGCGCGCGCTACGCGGTATCTGGAAAAGATCGACAAGAGATCAATTCTTCCGTCAAAAGCGGCGATTGCAGCCCTTGAGAGACTTCGAGTGCCATTTCCGGAGGAGTCAGCCGATCCAGGCTCGGTGCTCGCTAAACTCGACGACATAGGTTCGCCTGCAACAATCGCGAGCGCCGGCGGCCGTTATTTTGGATATGTAGTTGGTGGGTCGTTGCCCGTTGGCGTAGCTGCCAGTTGGCTAGCCGCCGCCTGGGATCAAAATGCCCAAGTCTACGCAACATCGCCAGTCGCTGCAGTTCTTGAGGAAGTTGCAGCCGCTTGGTTGCTCGACGTTTTGCGTCTGCCACCAATGGCATCAGTAGGTTTCGTCACGGGCGGACAAATGGCGAATTTCACTGCCCTTTCTGCCGCACGGAACGCGGTTCTTAACGGGGTAGGCTGGAATTTTGATGAGCACGGCTTGTTCGGTGCGCCTCCAATAACGATCTTGATGAGCGAAGCGGCACATTCCACTATCCATTCGGCTGCTCGCATGATGGGCATAGGGGAGCTACAGATCCGGCGCATACCCTGCGACGATCAGGGACGCATGCGCCTTGATGCGCTAGCTAGTGTACTGAATTTAACCAAGGGTCCAAAGATCGTATCGTCACAAGCAGGTAACGTGAATAGCGGGGCTTTTGAGGCTTTCGATCATATTGCCGATTTATGCGCTAGACACGCGGCATGGCTGCATATCGATGGGGCGTTCGGATTATGGGCGGCAGCAACACCGAAATTCGATTCGGTCATGGCTGGCCATGATCGCGCGGATAGCTGGACGGTTGACGCGCACAAATGGCTGAACACGCCGTACGACTGTGGCATGGTCGCGGTGCGCGAAGCGCGTTGGCACAGTAGCTTGAAGACTGCTCACTGCGCCTATAGCGAACTCGGTAAGGATGGCCAGCGCGACGGTTCCGTTTGGGTGCCTGAGAACTCTCGTCGGGCGCGGGGCATCGAATGTTGGGCTGCGCTCCATCAGCTAGGCAGAGCTGGTGTGCAGTCGCTCGTCGAGCGCTGCTGTAATCATGCGCTCAAATTGGCGGCAGGCTTGCAGGCAATTGGATACAACGTTTTGAATGAGGTTGTGCTCAATCAAGTTGTTTTCGCTTGCGCCGACGAACAATCAACACGCAGGGCTTTGGAGCGACTTCAGAACAGTGGAGTTGCTTGGCTTGGTGCAACAACTTGGCAAGGGCGCTTCGCTGCACGGATCAGCGTGTCGTCGTGGGCGACCACCGATCAGGATGTCGAACAAACGATTGCTGCTTTAGCGAATTCCTATTGAAGTGCCTCCACGAATTTGGGTCACTTTAAGTTAGGATTTGCCGTTTTGATGAACATCCGCTTACCGACCAAGCGGCCCCAAAGCAGACCATCTCCTTTCGGCCAATTGTCGCCGAAATGCGGACAGTCCCAAATGCGCCAAGGGTTGCCATTACGGGCGGGCTGGCGGTTGCTTGAAAGTGGACGTTCGGCAGCCTGTAGGGTGCGGTCCGTCAGGACTGCACCACATTACGCACAGCGGTCCCGGTTATAGGTTTCTTCGCTTGGAAGGCCTTTGCTGCAGGCTATGCCTACGCAAAGGCTAAGTTCGAGTTTGTGCGCGCAAGTTGGAGTGTCAAGAGGCGCGCTTCGCGCGTCGGCGAAGCCGATTTCACCTCTTGACACTCCAACTTGCGCAATAAGAATTGTTGCGCGGCTTCAAGGCAAGCGAAGTGCGGCCTGAAGCCGTTCCGAGTCAGTTAGCTAAGGCCCAAGATACACGAGCTCAGGATTCGGTTGACCATGGTGCATTCCATGGATGGAATGCACCCTTGTTACTTCGATCCATGTCATAAGGAAGTCGGGCGGGACCCTGTATGCACCCTTGGTCCTGCAAGACCGTCGCGTAGCTGAGGGCCCGCCCGAGCCGTTTCCTGAACGGTTGCCCACCCTGAACAGTTGCTGGGAGCGGTCTACCACCACCGACTCCGCTAACAAGGATAGGAGTGCTACCATGACAGATACTTATGTCGGTGTCGATGTTTCGCGTGCTTGGATCGATACGTTTTGTCCCCTCACCAACCAACATCAACGCCTAACAATGGACCCCGCCATACTCGACACCTTCGCCGCCGGGCTTAGTAGCAAAGGCGTCGTGGTCGTGCTTGAAGCCACAGGCGGATGTGAGCGCGCGTTACTTCACGCGCTCACCATCCACAAAGTTGGCTATGCGAGGGTCAATCCAAGACAAGCGCGAGAATTCGCGCGCGCAACGGGCCGATTGGCAAAGACCGATGCTGTCGATGCCCGCATGCTTGCCGATATGGGCGCGAAGTTTGCCCTCAAAGCCGATGATCCGATTGATCCACAACGGGCAAGATTAGCCGATTTAGTTGCGCGCCGTGAGGCCTTGATCGGCTATATAACAAAGGAGAAACAGAGACTTGGAACCACGGTTGATCTCTTCATCAAAGACGATATCGCCACCACGCTCACCTTCCTCAAGACCCGTCTCGCAGCCCTGACTAAGGAAATAGCTGCCCACATCAAATCTGCGACACAACTCGCCAAACTTGATGCAGCCCTCCAAAGTGCTCCTGGCATCGGCCCTGTTGTCGCCGCCACTTTAGTCGCCGGCCTACCTGAAATCGGGACGACCAACCGCCGAGCTCTCGCCAGCCTTGCAGGTCTCGCACCACACGCTTGCGACAGCGGCATACGACGCGGCTCTCGCCATATCTGGGGCGGTCGCGCCCAGATCCGACGCGCCCTCTATCTCGCCGCCTTCATCGCAAGTAGCCGCGATCCTGTCCTTAAAGAGTTCCGCACCAAACTATCAAACCAACAGCGCCCGTTCAAAGCCATTATCATCGCGGTCGCCAGAAAACTCCTGACACACCTCAACGCCATGATCCGCTCAGGACAGCCTTGGAGCAATCAAATCAACACTGAATTGACACCCGCATGACCTCGGTCAAGACAGTTGCTACAGCGCGGAGCGCATTTCTGATTGAAGGAGTTCGAAAATGAAAGTGGCCACCAGAATAGGGATTATTTCTCTTGCAATCTTCCCGGTCTCTGGATGTTACACGGACGATACTCATATTGAAATTCAAGACGCGGCGATGCTTGCAGGCCCAAGGGGCCAGACAATGGGCTATCTCACGGTGGATGCTGTCGATGCGAAGCGGATTGCATGGGGACCAAATCAAATACGCTTAAGGACATGCACTGAAGGGCAAAATATCGTCCCATGTTCTGAATACATTGTCGCTTTCGTAGTTAGGCCAACAGCCCCCTATTCATATTCAAATCGCATTTATTTCGATTACGACCCAAATGGCGAAGTTAACATTACAACGGGCCGCCAGGAAAAAGATTTTGATGTTCGGAAAATAAAATGCATTAAAATTCGAGTGTTACCTGGCGACTTCAAACCCTCTGGGGAATCTGGTTGGTTTTGTAATTTGCGCTTTGAAACAATGAAGGACACAGCCACTGATACGCGCTAGCGAAGCGCATGGCTAAAGAGGGTCAGGCATTTATGGCTTATAGAAACCTTTGGCTGACGCCACTAACTCTTTTCGCGACAATATTCCTAAGTGGATGTCAAATGACATCCAAAGTTACAGTCTTGCAAGAACAAAATGGAGTGATTCAAATCGAGGTTTTAGTGCGTGGGAACAAAAGCCCCTGTGTCACAAACGTGTACATTTCTCATGTGTCTGAGGGAAAGATGGTTACTGATTGGCAGATTTTTCTAAACGAAGGTGAGAGAGATTTCTGCACGAACAAATTTACTTATCCAAACGTGCCTCGCCACTATAGTTTGGCTGGAAATTCAAGACCCCTCAAGGCCGCTGAAGAATATGAAGTAAGTGTGACAGGTCCTGGCTTCATAGGTGGAAAAGAATTCACGCGGATAAAATTACCTTCAAAAACACCTTGATTATGGCCTCTAAAAATTTGCTACGTTGCAAGCCTGCGTGGCCCCAAAAATACTTGTTTGCCTAGTTAGCGCCCGCAATCCGTCGTTATGGAAAACAATTGTCTGCTTCCCAAGAACTTACCCCCAAAGCAGACCTTCCGCTTTCGGCCACTTGTCGCCATCGCGTGCGGGGGAAGCGGAGCGACGCATTGGGCGGTTCCAAGTCAAAGAGCCTGAAAGTCTGGCTTGACCATGGTGCATCCCTCTCGGAACGCACCCTGCGGCGCGGTGCGCATTGCAGGGTTGGATTAGCGCTTGAGAAGGCCTTTGTAGATCAAGTCCATCGTGCCTTCGAGCTCGCGCCGAAGCACATCGATGCGGAAGCAATTATAGAGTTGGGGATAGCGGAACTTCATCGTGGCGCACTGGATCATCTCTGCCAGCTCGTCGAGATTGTCGTGGCGATCAAACAAGCCTTCCGCAATCCCGTCTTCCAACATCCGCACCAGATAGACGCGCTCAATGGCGAGGCGACGATTGGCATAGGCAGGGCGTTCGCGCGAGATGGCTTGCGCCAGCTCGAAAATCTTCTTGCTCTCGTCGATCAGCTTGAACGTATGCTCAAGGATCACGCGGTGAAACTCTTGTAAGCGCACACCGGCAGAGCCACCAGAGGCCACGACCGTTTCCATCATCTCGTCCTCGTCGCACTCATGCGCACGGGCGTGGGCCTCGGCAATGTCGAGCTTAGAGGGGTAGAATCTGTAAAGATTCCCAGTCGACATCTTGAGGTCGGAGGCGATCTCCGACATCGTGGTTTTGCTATAGCCGTAATGCTCAAAACGCCGACCTGCGGCTTCCAAGATACGATCGCGGGTTTCTGCTTTCTCATCCATGCGAAACCCCTTAGACTGGAAATGATGAACAATCAACAAAATGTTCAGTTTTTACAAACCTGACGCCAGCGTCAAATTTACACAGGGGAAGCGAGCTTAAAATGGCGCAAATTGGCATCCTAGGGGCAGGGGCTTGGGGCACCGCTTTGGCGCAGGTGGCCGCAACCGCTGGACATGACGTCTGCTTGTGGGCGCTGGAGCCTGAAGTCTTGGAAAGCATTCGGGACTCTGGCGAAAATAGTCTTTTTTTGCCGCAGGTTAAGCTGTCGCCACGCATCCAGGCGACCGGGCAATTGTCTGACTTAGCGTCTGCCGACGCCATTCTCGCAGTCGTGCCTGCCCAGTTCATGCGCCAAACCTTGACCGCGCTCGCCCCCCATGTGCGCGCGGGTACGCCCATCGTCCTGTGCTCCAAGGGCATTGAGCAGGGCACGCAGAAACTGATGACAGACGTGCTAGCCGAAGTGTTGCCCGACTGCGTTGGGGCTGTTCTTTCGGGGCCAAGCTTTGCCAAAGACGTGGCGATTGGGCTGCCTACGGCAGTTACCTTGGCCTGTAGCGACTCACATGTTGGCGCGCGCTTGGTCGATTTGATCGGCATCGCGACCTTCCGGCCCTATTTGGCAACCGATCTGGTGGGCGCAGAAATTGGCGGCGCGGTCAAAAACGTTTTGGCCATTGCGTGCGGCATGGCCGAAGGGCGGGGCTTGGGGGAGAGTGCGCGCGCGGCCTTGATTACACGTGGCTTTGCCGAAATGACCCGGCTTGGCGTTGCCATGGGGGCGGATGCCCGCACCTTGGCTGGCCTTTGCGGTCTAGGCGATCTGGTTTTGACGTGTTCCAGCGCCACCTCGCGCAATTTCGCTTTGGGCTACGCCTTGGGCCAAGGGCAGAGCTTCCAAGACGCCACAGCGGGCAAACGCAGCATTGCCGAAGGGGCCTCAACCGCCCCGGCGCTACTCGAACTTGCAGCCAGCAAAGGCGTTGCTATGCCGATTTGTGAAGCTGTTGCTGCCATCTTGGCTGGACGGGTGGATGTGGCACAGGCCATTGGAAAACTCCTTTCGCGGCCATTCAAGGTGGAGGCAGACTAATGACTTTATTTCTTTTGACATGCTTGGATCATGAAGGCGCGCTGGACCAGCGCTTGGCCACCCGCCCGGCCCATTTGGACTATGTCGGCACCTTTGGCGCGGCGGTGAAATTAGCTGGCCCAGTCTTAAGCGCGCCAGACGGTGGACCAATCGGCTCGCACTTCATCTTGGATGTCGCCGATCAAGCGGCCGTTGAAGCCTTCGCTGCCAACGATCCCTATGCCCTCGCGGGTGTGTTTAAGTCCCATACCATCCATCCGTTCCGCTTGGTGGTGGGGAATTTGTAAGGGCGTACGCTGCCGCTTCCCCGCTCGCGGCGAAGCCGGTGAAAGGGTGCTTCAGCCCCCGAGATTTCCTGCCCGCCATTCAAAAAGGGGCGAGGGGACCGCGCAACACGCGTTGCGCATGTTCACGCGCCAGCAGGCGCAGCTCGTGCTGCGCGGTCCTTTTTCCGTTTAGGACGCGGTTTGGTGATCCTTCAGTCCGCCGCGGCCCTACCTAACCGGCACCACCTTAATCACATGCTCGGCTTCCTGCAGGACGCGCGCGCGGGTCCAGGCAAAGGGCACGTAGCGGCCACTGGCCCATAGCGGGAATAGGTCGCGATAGTGCGGGCTTGATGGATCGCCGGATTGGCCGGGATTATTGATGACGACGCTATTGTCCCACGCGCCCACATCCATCACCAAACGCACCGAGGGGCCGGAGGCGAATTTGTAATCACTCGTCCAACTCGTCGCGTTCGGGGTCGTGCCGCTGCCGCCGATGGGGAAGGGACCCACGCGGCGTTCAGCCTCGCGCCCGGGAATGGGCAGGGCAGGCTTGAAGTCGGCTTGGTGCAAAATCCCCCAACGCCATTGGCGCGCGTCTGGCCCCATCAGGCGCTCTGCCTCGGTCCAAGCCGCGCCCAGCGAGTCGAGCAGAATCTCGCTGCGCACTTTTGCAGGGTCCGCGCCCAGCAAAGTGCCGGCTGCCAAGACAGGAATGACCGAAGTCGCAGGCGGGCGGCCAAAATTGGCGCGTGCAGGTTCTGGAACCAAATGCTTCACGGCACTTTCGCCCAGATAACGGCCTGTCCAAATCTCAAACAAGGCAGCACTGGCGGAATCCGCCCCCATATAGCCCTCCCACCCACTCAAAAGTGACAAGGCCGAGTTTTCGGCGGCGGTCCTGCCTTTAAGGTCTTTCAGCAGGGCCACCGTCCGGCGCGCAAAGGGTGAGGTCACATCATTCTGCAAAGCCATGGCATCATGGATACCAAATTTTGGCTTGGCGCGGATCACCTCCGAAATCCGGTTCACCCGGCTGGGTTCGGTCCATTCCAGAGCGAGGAGATGGGGATAGCCTTCGGGCACATTCATCTCGTTAGCGGTCGCGATAAAGCCCTCTTTCGGATTGCGTTTGACGGGCATGAGCGCGGGATCAAGCAGGCCGGTCCACTGGTATTGGTCGCCTGCTGGCACGGGAAGAAGGCCATCGCCCGCATGTCGCCTAGGTACAAAGCCACCCGGTGCCCAGCCAATATCGCCTTTTTTGTCGGCATAGAGCAGATTTAGGGGTGGTGCGCCCCAATGATCGCGCGCCACCAGAAACGCATCCCAAGACTTAGCTTTGAAGGCCCAAGCCGCGTTGAAATAGGCCGAGCCGCCCGGCTGGTTCCACGTGGTCCGCAGGGCGAAACTGCGCTGGGTCGCGGGATCTTCATAGAGGATCGGCCCATCTGCGCTGAACTTTAGCACCACTTCTTGGGGGGCTTCCCCTTTGACCTCGATGGTTTCGCGGACTTCCTTCAAAGTGACTTTGGAATCGTTGACGACCAGATCTTGCTGATCAATCGCAAAGATCGTCAGAGCCCAAGCGATCTCGCCATTATGGCCAAAGCTAATGCCTGGCAGCGCAGGCTCGCCCGCACCAGCCAGTTTCAACTCGGGCGTATCAATGTGCGAGAGATACCGCAAATTAGGTATAGATTGTGCACGATGGGGATCATTGGCGAGGATGGGTCGACCTGTCGCGCTGCGCTGCGGACCAATCACCCAATTGTTGGAGCCTTCTTGGCTTTCGGTCTCTCGGCGCGCCATCACCAAGACTTTGCCATCAAACTTCACGTCGCTCGTGCCCAGCGTAAAGGTGTCGAGGACGTTTTGCGGAATGCTGCAGGGGTCGAGGCCTAGTGGAATTTTGACTGCCGTTGCGGGCTCCAGCCTGCGCCGCAGGGGCTCTAGCTTCACATCGCCGCCGCAGAGGGCGCGCGCTCGGGCGACTTCACTCGTCAGGTTTGAAGCCAAAGCATTAGAGCGAATGCGGACGACATCATCGGCCTGCCAACGCTCTGGCTTGGTACCGGTTGCGACAAATTCGATGGGAAGTTTTTGTTGCCCGCGCTCGGTCTCTGCGATGTAGGCATTGATGCCGGCCACAAAGCCTTCAGTCCAATCCTTGGCCTCCGCCGGGTAGGCCTTCCATTCGGCGGCCATATCGCCGCGATAGAGGAGAAGACGCGCTGCCCGATCCTGCTGCACATAAGACGGGCCAAAGCTGGCGGCGAGGCGGCCTAGGCCGCGCTTGCGCCACAGATCAATCTGCCACAGCCGGTCGCGCGCAACCGCATAGCCTTGAAGGAAAAAGCCATCGCGCGCCGTGGCGGCATAAATATGGGGAATGCCCGCGCGATCAATGATGATCTCACCGGACTGAGAGAGACCCGGTAAGGCGCGGGCCTCTTGCGTGACGCTGGGCGGCAAGCTTTGGGCTTGAGCTTGGCTTGCAAACAGCAAGGTCAACAAGATGGGCCGCATCATCCAAGCCTTCATGGCACGCTCTCCGTTTCAGTTAAGCGGCCAGCCTAATCATGGTCCGGTGAAAAGACCATCCGCCATCGGCTCATTGAGTTTAAAATCGCGCCAGACGATCTCATTCTGCTTGACCCCATTATAATAGAGGCGGATGCGACCGGGCTGGACCCACGATAGGCCGGGCTTTTTGTAAAAGTTGGAATAAATGCGCTCATGCCAGCCTCGCGGTGTGGCAAAACCGACGGACAGGATGGCGTAATCGGCCCGCGATATACCAAACAAGGTCTTGGCCCCAGTGGGGTCTGTGACTTCGATCCGATAGACCGGCTGGCCATCAACGAGATCATCGGGCTGGCGGGCAAGGGTGAATCCATCATCCAAGGCAAAGCGGATGACGCCAAAGCCAAAATTCTCTGCCCATTGCTTATCCGCAGCTGAAGGCGGCAAGATTCCGTCTGGGCCATAGGTTCGCGCTCCATCAAATGCCAAGAAGGTGACGATCTTGCCGTCGCGACGACTTTCGATCCGCACTTTGCCATCGGCATTATGGGCTTGGGGCTTAAACTCAGGATAGACCCGCCACATCTTATGGCTCTCATTGATCAGAGGCGTGCCATCTGGGGCGTAAAAAGTACCATAGCCCTCCAGATAGAGGGTTGTGGGCCGTCGCCAGCTTTCCCCGCCAGCATGGGCGGTCGCGCGCTCAACGATGGTGCGCGCACTTAACTCGGGCTTTTCCATCCGTGCGCCGACTAAGGGTTGATGGGGTCCAGGTGGCGGCAAACTTTTGGCCCAAGCCGAACTTGCCAAGACGAGTGCCAAACTAAATGTGACGAGCGCGCGCATCAGGCGATTTCCACCACTTGCACATCCGCCTCAGAGATGGCCTGACGGGCGGCCTTCAGGGGCTGATAGTCGGGGCTGTTCCAAAAGGCCTCAATCGCCGCCTTGTTGGGCCATTCAGAGACGACTGCCGCGAGGCCATTCGCACGCGGCCCTTCAAAGCTTTCACAGCCCGGCCCCCGCACGATATATTTCCCGCCAAAGCGCGCAATCAAAGCCGCCGTCGGCTTGCCATAGACTTCCAAGAACTTCTCGCGATCGTGGACCCGCACGGTGACAATCATATAGGCTGGCATAGATCCGTCCTCGACTATTGGTTTGCTTGCTTCCATAATTTCAGCAAAAGATATATCCATTGCTTTATAGGGAGGAAGCAAGTGAAACTTTTGCGCGCCGCGACATTAAACGTCCGTGATCTCAACCGGTCTGAGGCCTTGTACCGCGATTGGCTGTTCTATCGCACGGTGGAGAGCGGCGTCTTGGCGCGCGACCTAGCCTGCTCGTGGGGCGCGCCCGATAGTGCGGGCTTGCCCTATGTCGTGATGCAGCCAGAAAGTGGGGCGGACATTTATCTGCGCCTCATTCAAGATGAGCCCCATCCCGATTATGAAGCGCTGAAGACCTATGGCTGGGCCGCCATCGAAATCTGCGTCGATGACGTTTTGAAAGTGAATGAACGGATGCTGCAAAGCCCGTTCAAAATTATTGGCCCGCCACGCGAATTAGACGGTATGCCGGCGATCTTCCCGATGCAGGTGCAAGGCCCCGATGATGAGATCGTGTATCTGACCCAAATTCGCGACGATCTGCCCATGTATGATTTACCGCGTGCAACCAGCCTGATCGACCGGCAGTTCATCCATGTTTGCGCGGTCTCAGACCTGCAAGGCGCGCTCAACTGGTGTCAGAATGTGCTGGGCCTTAGCTTTGGGCGGGATATGGACATTGTCTACACCATGTTGGCCAATGCCTTTGGGGTCCCGTTTGAAGAGAAGTTCACCATCGCAACCCTGACCCATGCACGCGACGTCTTCTTTGAGTTTGACCAATTGCCGCCCGCTGCGGGGCCGCGCCCTGGCTGGAAAGGCCGCCTGCCGCAGGGGGTTAGCCTCTCGACCATCCTGCTGCCGGACTTTCGCGAGCGCGTGCGCGAGCATGCCAAATGGCTGATCACCCCGCCGACTGTTCATCAGGGTGAGATTTATCAAGGCAAGCGGGCAGCCACGATGCGCGGCCCGGATGGCATTTTGTTTGAACTGGTCGAGCTATGAAGCAAGTTGTCCTGAAGCACGCGCTGGCCGCGCGCCCTTGTGCGGATGATTTTGCCTTGGTGGAAGTAGACGCCCCCGTGTGCCCTGAAGGCGGGGTTTTGGTGCGTGTGGTGCATTTGTCGCTCGACCCCTATGTCGGCTCGCGCCTGCGCGGCAAGCATATGGGTGAGCCTGCCCCACGGCCCGGCGTCGACGCCATTCCAGGTGCCGCTGTCTGTCAGGTTCTTGAAAGCAAGGCGGCGGGCATCAAGGCAGGCGATTGGGTCCATGCCATGGAAGTTGGCTGGCGGGAGGTAGCAAATCTCGGCCCCGGTACCTTCCGACTCCTCAATCCAAAGACCGCGCCTTTAGCTGCCCATGCAGGCGTCTTAGGCATGCCGGGCCTTACAGCCTGGGCAGGCATGACGCAATTGGCCAAAGTTGGCCCCGGCGATGTGGCTTTGGTTGATGCCGCTGCAGGCCCCGTCGGTGGCACGGTCGGTCAGATCGCGCGCATCAAAGGGGCTAAACGGGTGGTCGGCATTGCAGGCGGCGCAGAGAAATGCGCACTCGTCACCGACACCTACGGCTTTGATGCCTGTATCGATTATAAGGAGGATGGTTGGGAGCAAGCCTTGTCGGAGGCCTTGCCAGAGCCACCAACTGTCTATTTTGAGAATGTCTCGACCGAGATGGCTTCCAAAGCGCTGATGCGGTTGGCAGCCTATGGGCGCATGGTGCTGTGTGGCCTTGTTGATCAATATCATGCCGATCAACCACCACCTGGACTCAATGCTGGCTTGATTGTTGGCAAGCGGGCGCAAGTCATGGGCCTTGTTGTTTATGACTTTTATCCGCTTTGGGATGCCTTTGTGAAAGAGGCTGGCACGTGGATCGCCGATGGCAGTTTGGTCTTCTATGAAGACCGTGCGATCGGACTGGAAGCCGCGCCTGCTTTGTTTGAGCGTCTGATGCACGGCCAAAACGTCGGCAAGGCCGTGGTCAGCGTCTCGCCAGAATAGCAGCCAAGGTGCGCTCTTTTGTCGCTTGTGCAAAAGGATATATCATTTAAACTATGTTTCGAAACTGTGCCTTGGTAGGCTGGAGGGGAAAACATGGTCATCAATGAAGTCGATGTGGTTCGCTGGCTGCACATATTGGCCATGGTCTATTGGTTGGGTGGCGAATGGGGCGTATTCCAAACCTCTTACCATGTGACCAATCGCGACCTTAGCTTGGACGAGCGTCGCCGTCATATGGAGACCGCCTATCGCATCGATATTTTGGCGCGAACGGGCATCATCCTGCTTCTGCCGCTCGGTCTGCATATGGGCCATCTCTATGGCTTCGTGCCCTTCTTGGATGGCATCGGCCTGGCCGTGATGTGGATTTTGGCGCTGTCTTGGCTGGCGCTGTGTTGGGCAGCCTTTTTCAAGCGCGAGACGGACGTGGGCATTGCCTTGACGAAGCTGGATGAGAAAGTCCGCTTTGTGTTGATCCCCGCCTTGTTTGCGGTGTCGATCTTGGCATTTTTTGGCCATGGGCCCTTGGCGATTGAGACGGGCTCTTACTGGTATCCCGCCAAAATGTTCACCTATGCCTTGATGCTGGTGTTTGGCTTGGGCCTGCGCTTCATCATGCGGGAATGGACGACTTTGTTCCGCGTGCTCGCCGAAGGGCCGAATCAAGCCGCCCAGACACAATTGGAAATCTCCATCGGACGCGGTCGCCTGATTGCTTATTGCTATTGGATCGGGATTGCCACCACGGCCTTCTTTGGAGCGGTGAAACCGTTCTAGCCGGAGGCCTAAAACGTCAAACGCCCGACCATGAAGGCCGGGCGTTCAGACGATCAGCGCAGGGCACGCCGGGTCTGCGCCGGGGAGAAAGCCGGCGATATGGACGCTGCACCGGAACTGAGAGCGGGGGGACGACGCCAGTCCGGATGTGCTGCATCCATGAGTGGCAAGATAGACACATTCCAAAACAAAAGCAAGATTAAAAGTATTTAATTGTTGCGTGTGACTCAATTGTCACAATTCCGCGAGCTTTAGTTCTTGGGATCGTATTTGCGGGTGGGGCCTGGGGTAGCAAACAGGCTCTGATTGATCGCCGCACCCGTATTGGCTTCAACCAAGCGCACGCGCGTCACCCGACCTTGACGGTCGGCAATGGCCCATTCGCGCAATTGATTGGCCGTGTCGTCATAAATGATGGTCAATTCACCATCGGCCTGACGGGCTTTGTCGCGCACCGCCATAATCGTCATTCCGCCGCGCTTTTCCACGCCGGAGACCAGCACGTCCTTTTCCAAGCTCACATTCGCTTTGAGGAGGAAATAGAGCGGAGTCTTGCGCAGGGGGTAGCGGTCGGTCGTGCGCAAGCGGCGATCTTGCAGGCTGACCGTCGCGCCATCGGAAATCAGCAAAAGCGGCGACGGCGCGTCATATTCAAACCGCACCTTCCCGGGCCGCTGCAACCAGAAACGCCCGCCGACCGTGCTGCCGTCTGGATTGGTCTGCAGGAACCGGCCCTGAATGCGGGTGATCGCATTGATTGACTGGGTCAGCGAGGCAATCGCAGCGGTGCGCTGGGCACCCGAAAGGGCTTGCGCTTGCGCCATGGCTGGCAACAGGCCGATAAGTCCGGCAAGAAGTAGGTGACGTCTGTTCATGGAAGTCCTTTTGACTACTTTGTAAGGAGATTTGAAGGCACGTGCTTCTGTGAAATCGGCCCAAAGCTGAGTTTTTTGACGCAAGGCGCCCTTTTGGCGATTTACAAGTGGACTAGCGGCTTCTGTCATCGAGGCAAAAGCTCGTCTTCGCCCCATAACCAAAGCCCCAAGTTCGCTTCCCAAACGTGTCGATGTGAAAGCGCTGTCTACCTCGCGGCCCCACGTAATCAGGGTCATAATAGGCACCCAAACCAAGAGCTAAAGTTGTGGGTGTTGTACGCCACATGCGGCATAGGCTTTTGTAGGGCTCATGTGGGGCCTTGGCTGGGTTGACGGGGATCAAGTCGAGCGCACCAAATTGCAGATGGGCGCTGCGAGATGCGCCACCGATACAGGCATTGAAGCCTTTTGTGCGAAAACCAGAAACAACTTCCACGGGTCCAATCGAAGGCTGGACGTGGTCACGAATGAGTTTGAGCGTGGGGACGAGCTTCGGCCACTGTTCCTTCGGAGGTAGCACGAATGGCTCGGTTGGACATTTTCGGCTTGCGAGATGGCGATCCACCCAGAGGAGGGACCAGGCCGGCAAAATGCCGTCGACTTTTTCCCGTATCAGAAAGCGTTCAAAATCTGCAAATTCTGCTGCGCGACTGGGCTCGCGGCTTAGCCAATGGCGGAATAGGGCGGGCTGGTTGTCGCTGGCGCTGACTTGGGCTCCCGTGCTATCCGGTGCCTTGGGCGCATAAGTTGCGATTGCTAGGGCCATAGGCAAAACTAGCAGAAGAGATCGCTGTCTCATCCGAGCTGCACCTTTGGCCTAGGCCTTCTCACCCGTGATCGGGCAGCAGGATTTCGCGCTTGCCGGCATGGTTGGGTGGGCTGATCATGCCTTCTTGTTCCATGCGTTCAATCAAGCTGGCGGCGCGATTATAGCCCAAGGATAGGCGGCGCTGCAGGTAGGAGGTTGAGGCCTTGCGGTCGCGCGCAACAATGGCGACGGCGCGGTCGAACAAGTCATTGCCAGAGCCTGCCATGCCGTCCAGATCGGCCCCGTCGGCATAGGGATTGTCCTCGTCGGCATCGGCCGTGATTTCGTCGAAATACTCAGGTGCGCCTTGCGCCTTCAGGCTGGCGACGATTTCTTCCACTTCCTTGTCGGCGACAAACGGGCCATGCAAGCGGCGCATTTTTCCGCCTTGCGCCATGTAAAGCAGATCGCCTTGGCCCAAGAGCTGTTCGGCACCTTGTTCACCCAGAATGGTGCGGCTGTCGATCTTCGAGGTCACGGAGTAGGAGATACGGGTCGGGAAATTGGCCTTGATCGTGCCGGTGATTACATCGACCGAAGGGCGTTGTGTCGCCATGATCAAGTGAATGCCTGCCGCACGGGCCATTTGCGCAAGGCGCTGCACCGCGCCTTCGATGTCCTTGCCCGCAACCAGCATCAGATCGGCCATTTCGTCGATCACCACAACGATATAGGGCATGTGGTCGAGCTCGAAGGTCTCGGTCTCATAGATGGGCTTGCCGGTTTCGCGGTCCCAGCCTGTTTGCATGGTGCGCGAGAAGGTCTCGTTCTTGGCTTGGGCTTCAGCCGCGCGCTGATTATAGCCACCAATATTGCGCACGCCGATTTTGCTCATTTTACGGTAGCGATCTTCCATCTCCCGCACAGCCCATTTGAGTGCGGCGACAGCCTTCTTCGGGTCGGTCACAACCGGGGCGAGCAGATGGGGAATGCCGTCATAGACCGACAATTCCAGCATTTTGGGGTCGATCATGATGAAGCGGCACTGCTGCGGCGTCATCTTATAGAGAAGCGACAGGATCATCGCATTGATGCCAACCGACTTACCCGAGCCGGTGGTGCCTGCGATCAGCAAGTGGGGCATACGGGCAAGGTCGGCCACCGAAGGCTCGCCGCCAATGGTTTCGCCCAGTGCCAGAGGCAGCTCTTGGCGACCACTTTCATAGTCATTGGTGGATAAGAGGTCGCGCAGATACACTGTCTCGCGCCGCGCATTGGGGAGTTCGATGCCGATGGCATTGCGGCCGGGCACCACGGCGATGCGGCAGGCTTGCACCGACATAGAGCGCGCCACATCATCAGCCAAACCGATGACACGGGCCGATTTCACCCCGGCTGCAGGCTCCAGCTCATAGAGGGTGACGACGGGGCCGGGGCGCACGTTGAGGATTTCACCCTTCACGCCAAAGTCGCTCAACACCGTCATCAGCAGGCGGGCATTTTGCTTGAGGCCAGCCTCATCATGATGGGCAACGCGCGGCTTTGGCTTGGCGAGCAAGTCGAGGCGCGGCAGTTCGAAGTCTGGCCCGGCAGGATACATGGGCAGGACGCCTTGGGCTTCACGGCCGGCGCGCTCGGATTGCTTGGGGCTTTTGGGCCGCTCTATCGGGATATCGCCAGCGGGATAGCCGGGTGCTTCATAGGTGGTGGTATGGACCTCTGGCTCCCGCCAGACATCGCGCGCCACACCGGCCTTGGCATCTGTCGGGGCAAAGCGGGCGGCGATCGAGGCCACATCATGGGGATCAATGTCACGCGAGGTCACGGGCCGCTCAGACTTTTTGCGGGCGCTGGAGACTGGTTTGCGCGCGGGGGCTTTGGCCCCACCAAAGCGCGCCATCACATCATCAGCAGCAACCCGCAGGCTGGCCCAGCCATAAGTAGCTGCATCAATGGCCGCATCGATATCATTCCGCTTCAGCTGCATCGCGACGATGCCGCAGGCAATCGCCACGGCAAAAGCGATTACGGCACCAAAGCCTTCACCGCTTTGCGCGCCGGCAAACGGCATAGCGAGTATGTGCAGGATGCTATCACCAATCAGGCCACCAAGGCCTGTTCGCATCGGCCAAGATGGCGCATGGGGCAGGCCCGATACGGCCGCGGCAAACATCACAACACCAAGGGCTGCCAGCCAAGCGCGAAGGCGCAAACGCGGCACACCACCAGGGCCTCGCAGCAAGGCCAGGAAACAAAAGGCAATCAGGGCCAAAAGCGCGGGGATGATGGCGATGCCAAGCAGTTGCAACATAAAGTCGGCCAAATTGGCACCAGGTTCGCCCAGCCAATTGGAGGTCTTGTCGCTGCCCGACACATTCCAGCTGGGGTCTTGCGCATTAAAGGTCATGGTCGCGAGGCTCATGACGGTACCGCCAAGAATGCCAGCGCCCAACAGCCCATCACGCGTCACGCGCTGGCGCCAATGCAAGGTATCTAACTTTGACCGTGTGCGCGCACCCATGTCACAATCCCATAAGCCAATAGCAAAGGGCCTAAGGGGCCCGAATGTCCTAAGGGATTAAAAGGGTTTGCGTGGTTATCACCGAGTTAAATTAACTCTTTTTTTCTGAAATTAGAGGTCGTGATTCTCAGTTTCCCGCACAGGCATCCATAAAGCTGGCCAATTCGACGTCTAAGTTCGTTACGCCATCGGCATCATGGGTGGCCAAAAGGACATGGACTTTGGCATAGACGTTGAACCACTCCGGGTGATGATCCATCTGCTCTGCCTTCAAGGCCACGCGTGTCATCCAGCCAAAAGCCTGTTTGAAGTCGGCGAAATTATAGGTTTTTTCAATCGCGGCACGCCCGGCAACTTCTTGCCAGCCTGAAAGTTTGGCGACCGCTTCGTCGGGGGTGAATTTAGTTAAATCGCGCGCCATGGCGTCCTCGCTTCACATTCTACTTACAAAAAACCCCTCCCAAATCTGGAAGGGGTTTTGATTGGTTTAGGCTGGGGAAGGTTCCGGACCAGTTGAGGTTGTCCCCCCACTTTTCTTGCCAATGGTTGGCAAGGCAGAAGAAGGTCCAGCCGGTGGGCGTGTCACGGCATCGTCGCGCTTGATGGAGCCACCTTCGAGCAAGGTTTTGATTTCCTCGCCTGACAGGGTTTCAAATTCCAACAAGCCCTGCGCCAAGACTTCCAAATCAGCTCGACGCTCGGTCAAGATGCGGGTTGCTTCCGCATTACCCCACTCGACAAGGCGACGAACCTCTTTGTCGATGGTTTGAGCGGTGGCTTCCGACACATTTTGCGTGCGCGAGACTGAGTGGCCCAAGAAGACTTCTTCTTGGTTCTCACCGTAAGCAACCGTACCCAATTCGTCTGAGAAGCCCCAACGGGTGACCATCGCACGGGCCAAGCGGGTTGCTTGCTCGATGTCGGATGAGGCACCCGAAGTGATGGCGTCCTTGCCAAAGATCAACTCCTCGGCAACGCGACCACCCATCATAACGGCCAAGCGGCTCATCATCTGGCGATAGCTGAAGGACAATTTGTCCCGCTCTGGCAATTGCATCACCATGCCCAAGGCGCGGCCACGTGGAATGATGGTGGCTTTGTGGACTGGGTCGGTGTGGGGCACGGTCAAAGCGACCAAGGCATGGCCGCCTTCATGATAGGCCGTCAGGCTCTTTTCTTCG
Organism: Hyphomonadaceae bacterium UKL13-1; assembly: GCA_001602435.1. Classification (GTDB taxonomy): domain Bacteria; phylum Pseudomonadota; class Alphaproteobacteria; order Caulobacterales; family Aquidulcibacteraceae; genus Aquidulcibacter. Next base: position 2,700,373 of record CP012156.1, on the reverse strand, counting down.
ATCGTCATTGCCATGGTCTTGCGCTCAACGCCCATCAGGATTTTGTCCTTGGCGTCTTCGAACTCTTGCATGGTGACCAGACGGCGGCCACGGCGGGCAGCCAGAAGGGCAGCTTCATTGACGAGGTTCATCAAGTCAGCACCGGAGAAGCCGGGGCAACCGCGCGCGATGGTCTTCGCGTCGACATCCGACGACAAAGGCACATTGCGCATGTGAACTTTCAAGACCTTCTCACGACCCGAGATGTCTGGCAGGCCGACGGTGACTTGACGGTCAAAACGGCCCGGACGCAACAAAGCTGGGTCCAATACGTCGGGGCGGTTGGTCGCGGCAATGATGATGATGCCTTCATTGGCTTCAAAACCATCCATCTCGACCAAGAGCTGGTTCAAAGTCTGCTCACGCTCATCATTGCCGCCGCCAAGACCGGCACCACGATGGCGACCGACCGCGTCGATTTCGTCGATGAAGATGATGCAAGGCGCATTCTTCTTGGCTTGCTCGAACATGTCGCGTACCCGACTTGCGCCGACGCCCACAAACATTTCCACAAAGTCAGAACCTGAAATGGTGAAGAAAGGCACATTGGCTTCGCCGGCAACCGCACGTGCGGTTAGGGTTTTACCGGTACCTGGCGGGCCAACCAACAGCGCGCCTTTAGGGATTTTACCGCCCAAGCGCTGGAACTTCGATGGGTCTTTCAAGAAATCGACGACTTCTTGCAATTCCTCACGCGCTTCATCAATGCCGGCGACATCGTCAAAGGTCACTTTGTTCTTGTTTTCGGTCAAAAGCTTTGCCTTGGACTTACCAAAGCCCATCGCGCCGCCCTTACCGCCGCCGCCAGACATCTGGCGCATCAGGAAGAACCACAGGCCGACCATGATCAGCAACGGCAACAAGTTCGCGATCAACGCGCTCAAGAAAGGCGTGCGTGGCACAGATTCCGCGCGAATTTCGACATTGGCCTTCTCTAGCCGTGACACGAAATCGGTCGCTTGAGACGGGACCATGGCGACAAAGGTTTTGTCGTCTTGTAAGCGGCCACGTGCTTGGTCGCCAATGATGGTGACTTCCTTGACCCGCCCATTGTCCACTTCGGTCAATAGGGTCGAATAGGCCATCGTCGTCATCGAGGCAGATGGGGAGGGACGGTTCATTAAGGTGAACACTGTCACCAGTGCCAAAGCCAAAAATCCCCAGATTGCAAGATCGCGCAGCTTCATCGTTATCTCTTTCTGAAATCACCGCCCCTTATGGGGGATGATCGATCACCATGCCCCATTTTTTGGGAGCCGGTGAGTCTAACATAGTCGTTCAATCCAATCATGTAAGCCCGTCTTCTGCGCGAATTCGCTTTTATTGGGTTACAAATTCGTGTGGTTGACGTGAAACGGCAAAAAGTCGTGCCCATAGGCTCTGTGCTGTTGGTCTCAGGCAGGCGATTTGTCCGCGCCGAGGCGGGGCGGGCATCAGCAAAAGTGCGTCACCTTTTCGCGCGACAACAACGCCGCCAAGGGTTCTGCGTTGGGTTGGGTTTGCGAGGAGGCCGGCGCGCAAACGGCCCAGTTTGTCGGCCTCTGGCGGGTGGTCAGCTTGGGTGAGGCTATAGATCAACCAGCCTAAGGCACGTTCGGCGACCACAGGCTCTGCAGCTAAAAAAGTAGCGGCATCTAAATGCCACCCTGCCGGCGATGGGAATAGGGTAGAGCGCTTGAGAAGGTCCAATGTGGCTTGCTCTTGTGCTTTTCGTAGCGCGTCGGCTGTGGCCGCGAGGCGGATGAAACGTTCGAGATCTACCTCTTGTGCGGCCATCTCACCCACCAATTTGCGGGTACGGATTCGGGCAAAGTCTAGATTTTGATTGCTCTCATCTTCCAGCCAAGCTTGCCCTTCTCGCAATAGCCAAGCACGCAATTCGGCGCGTTTCAGCCCCAAAAGGGGTCGTCCCAGCAGGTTTGGGGCCTCAAGCGGGGCAAAGGGATTGATGGCGATTTCTGCGATACCAGCCAAACCGTCCAAACCAGATTGCCGCGCGAGGCGCCAACAAATCGTCTCAACTTGGTCGTCCCACGTATGGCCAATAAGGATCAGTTTGGTCCCTACGCGTCTGGCGACAGATGCCAAAGCTTGATAGCGGGCTTGGCGTGCCCAAGCTTGCAGGCCGCCCTGTGCGGGTCGATCATCTAGCCGAACGACTTCGCCGGGAAGGCCAAGTGCGCGCGCCCACGCAATGGCTTGGGCGGCTTCATCGGCTGAACCTGGCCGTAAGCCGTGATCAATCGAAACGGCATGAACAGATGCACCAGAGGCCTTGGCCCATAGGCTTGCCATCCGGCACAAAGCCATGCTGTCACCACCGCCGGACACGGCGATCAGCAGAGGCGACCCAAAGTCCTGTCGCCAGCGGTCGAGCTTTGCGAAAATGTCGGGAAGTGCCTGACCGATTGGGCTAGAGGCGGGGTATTCCGCGCCCTTGCCCGCTACGTGGTCGGGCATGGCGATCGCGCCGCTTCAGCGTCTGCCCGCGCCTTCAGCGTTGCATCCGGATTGGGCGTCCGGCGCTTGTATTCGCCAAGCGCGGAGCATCGCATCTTGGTATTGCCCAACTGACCAAAGGCCCCTGCCAAGCGCACCAAGGATTCCGAGGCGCGTCGCCCTTGCGGGGCCGCATCCAAATAGCTCAGATAGGCTTCTGCAGCTGGGCCCCAAGCAGACTGAACATAACGCGCTTCCCCCAGCAGCCAGCGGCCTTCAATGCCTTCTGGCGCGGTTGGAAAATTGGTGACGAGCATGTTCAGATTGGTCTCAGCCGTCAGATAATCTCCGCGTTGGAGCGCTAATTGCGCCGCGTTGAATAAGGCTTCTGCCCCCGGTGGCGGGGCAGGGGCAGGTGGCGCTTCACCGACCAAGGCCTGCACCTCTTGCGGAGCAGCGGGGCTACTTTCCACGGTCGATACTTCGGCCACACGCGCAGAACTCTCACTGATCGCGGCCTTGTTCGCGCGCTCGGCCTCTAATTCCTGAACCAATTGCTTATGGACTGTCTGCTGCTTGGCAAGCTCTGCTTCCAGAACCTCAATCCGCCCCGTCAGCTCGGCGGCTTGGCGCTCCACTTGTTCGAGGCGGATGATCAGGCGGGCCGAAATGGGTTCGGCAGAGATTGGCGGCACCGCTACAGGCGTTGGACCGGCCGGTTTAGCAGCAGGCACGGGCGGGTTTGCGCCGCGTGCCTGCGCCAGAGCAGGTTCAGCATGCAGCATCAAGCCTGCCCCTATGATCACCACGCTTAAGCACACCTCAGCCCATAGACGGCGCTGCGCCGTCTTGCCGGGGAAGGTTGCCAGTTGGCCTAAGATCGGAGGGGCGACTTGAGCGGTGGCCATGATTAATCCAGCAACATGGTTTGCGCGTTCCGGTTCACAGCCCAGCCTTCAGCGCTTGGCCGCTCATCAATGGGGCGCTCCTTGCCGTAAGAAACGGTCTCGATCCGGTCTGTATCAACACCCAGGCCAGCCAAGAAGTCGCGCGCGGCACTGGCCCGGCGTGCACCCAGGGCCAAATTATACTCACGTGTCCCGCGCTCATCGCAATTGCCAGCGATCAAGACGCGCTTGCCGGGATTGGCTTTGATCCAAGCTGCCTGACGGGTCAGGATAGAGCGGGCTTCATCGGTCAAATCAAAACGGTCGGTTGGGAAGAAGATGCGCTCACCGGCTTCAGCCAAAGAGGCATAAGGCGAAAGGCTTTCAGCGGAATTCGAAGTCTCAGATTGGCCAGACGTATCGGCCATAGTCGCCGGTGCCAGAGGGGCAGAGGCCACAGGCGCACTGGCAACTGGCGCAGTTGGTGCCATCGTCGACGCCGCTTCTGAATTCGACGCGGCAATTGGGGCAGTGGTTTCAGCAACAGGCGGCTTTGCAGTTTTGGTGCTGGCGCAACCAACCAAGGCCAAGCTGGAGACCAGCAACAAGGAGAGCGAACGGACTTTGAAGCTTGGGGCTTTTGGGGGCAGGCTTTGGGAAGGGGTCATAATAGGCTCCTAAGTGAAGGGGTGTTTTCAAAAGGTGGGATTGAACGCGACAAGACTAAAACGCTTAAGGCAGGGTTGCGGACCAGCCCGGGTCTGAACCCGGCGCGGACCAAGGGGATTTACGCAGATTGGTGCCAGAGACATCGACCGTCCACAAGCTTGGTGATTGACCGGGGCCTCCTTCACGCTGGAACATGATCACGCGGCCATTGGGTGACCAAGTCGGGCCTTCAACCAAATAGGCTTCTGCCAATATCTTCAAGTTCGACCCATCGGCTGCCATCACGCCAATCTGAAATTGCCCGCCCAATTGGCGCGTGAAGGCAATCAAATCGCCCTTGGGTGACCAAACGGCGGTCGAGTAACGGCCTTCGCCAAAGGTCAGGCGACGAGCGCCCGATCCATCGGCATTCATGCCATAGATTTGTGTGGTGCCACCGCGATCTGAGGTAAAGATGATCTGGCTGCCGTCTGGCGACATATCGGGCGAGGTGTCGATAGCGGGATTGCGGGTCAGTTGCGTCAGTTTGCCCGTCCGCAAGCTTTTGATGAACACATCCACATCGCCGTCGCGGTCCGCGCTGAAAATGATGGACTGGCCGTCCGGGGTAAATCGGGGCGCAAACGCCATATTGCCTGGAATGGCCACAGCCTCTTTCCGCCCGGTCTCAATATCGACAACCCAGAGTTTGATGCCCCGGTCTGTCAAAGCTGAATAGACGATTTGTTGGCCCTGTGCGTTGAAGCGCGGGTTGAGAACTTGCTCGGTGCCATCGGTCAGATAGCTGGGATTGGCACCATCCTGATCCATGACGGCAAGGCGTTTGACGCGATTGGTTCGGCTGCCGCTTTCGGCAACAAACACAACCCGGCTATCGAAATAGCCAACTTCACCGGTCAAGCGCCGATAGATGGCATCAGAAACCTTGTGCGCGATCCGGCGCCAATTCTCGTCGGTGGTCGCAAATTCCAGCCCCAACATCTGGCTTTCGCCATAGACGTCCCATAAGCGAAACTCGACCCGCAACCGGCCTGCATTCACGCCACCACGCCCAACAACTAAAGCTTCGGTTTTGGTGATCCGCCAATCGGCAAAGCGGGGCGCGACGTTTACATCCATATCGCGCTGCAAGAAGGAGTCTGGATTCTGGACTTGAAACAGGCCCGAGCGCGCAAGATTGTCACGCACAGCGCCAGCGATAGAGCTACCGTGTGGCCCTGAGAAATCTGCAATCGCTATCGGCATCGGCCGCCGATGCCCTTCGGTCACGCTGACATTCAATTGCGCGAATGCCGGGGTCAGACAAGCCAGAGCAAGCAAAATCCCCGTCAGCGCCGCACGGATTGCGCGGGTCAGGGTCGGAAACAAGAGAAGGCGTGGTGTCATTATCGTTTTCTTGACCCTAGAAGATGAATATTTTGCGGCAAGGTAGGACAAATTTTCGTTATAGACAGCTTTACATCAAGGCCGATCAGCCTTGCGGGCGTCAAAGTCAAAATTCACTAAGCGCCATTGGGTAAAACGATCAGCAGGCAAGGAAAACGGCGCGCATTGCTGGACAGCACGCACCGCGTCCTCAATGGCAACCAAAAGCTTACCATCGGCCCCCGCTTTCGTGGACGGGCGAATTAACTTCGGATCCGACGCTAAACTTCCATCTGGCTTCAATTCGATTTGGAGACGGACGACCAACCGGGGCGATGTATCCGCTGGCCGTCGCCAACATTGGTAAATCTGTGCCCGCAGGGCGTTTTCAAGATCGCCAGCGAGGATGGTGCCGCCACCGGCACGACCCTGCTTGGCGGACTGACCTGTGGCGGCGAGCTTTGGTGCACTGCGGCCACCAGAATCTGCTTGGCTCGCTGCTCTGCTGGCGGCGGCGAAGTCAAATTGAAGATCAGGGGTCGGCTTGGCGGGTGCCTTGGTCTTGGCTGGCAGGCTGGGCGCAGGTCGGTTGGTTAAGGCCTTTTGCGGACTGGTCTTTGTGGGTGCTGGCGGTGGGGTAGCGGCTTTCTGCGCGCTCGCAGGGGCTGGCTTGGGTGGTGGTGCCTGTTGGATTGGTTGTGGTGCAGGTGCCGGTGGGGCGACGGGTGTCGGCTCTGGCGCTGGCGCGGCATCAGACACCGGGGCCTCCGCCACCGTCAACGGGCTCGTCTCTTCCCCAGTTCGCACCGTCTCTGCCGCGGTTTCCGGTCCGATCGCGCTGGGTGTGTCGGCGACAATGGCAACGGGGATGACATCTTCGGGTGTGAAGGCGGGCGGGCTCTGCCACAGTACAAGGCCCAGCGCGATAATCCCTGCATGCACCACAGCCGACACGGCGACACCCGGCCCAAACGGACTGGGCTCTTGCCACTTCAGACTGGCGATATGGGGGTCACTGGCGCGCATGCGCTCGGGGCCTATCCTATTGCTCGACCGTATCGGTCACCAATCCCAGATTGCGATAGCCAGCTGAATTCACCCGAGCCATGACTTGCATCACAATCCCATACGGGGCTTTTTCGGCAGCGCGAATAAAGATTCTGCGATCATAGCCTTCGCCAGCCAAAGCCGTCAGGCGTGGCAGCAATTGATCATAAGCCACCACTTCATTCTGCAAATAGACTTGGCCATTAGCGAGAATGGTCACCGTCAGCGGTTCTTGTTCGCTGGGCAGGCTCTTGGCCTCCGTCTTAGGCAGATCTACCGGCACGCCTACGGTCAATAAGGGGGCCGCGACCATGAAGATGATCAACAGCACCAGCATCACGTCGACAAAAGGCGTGACGTTGATCTCGCCCATCAGACGGCGGCTACGTCGGCCGCGTTTACCGGCTCCGCGCCGAGATCCAATCCCGATCGCCATATTAGTTCGGGTCCTGCAAGCGGCGGGAAACCCGTGCGATCACATCGTCACTCAACGCGTCCAAGCGGGTGGCAAACCGGTCTAGGCTCCCTGCGAGCCAATTGTAGAAAATGACAGCTGGGATAGCCGCCAACAGACCCAGTGCCGTGGCAAACAGGGCCTCTGCAATGCCTGGAGCCACAACTGCCAAATTCGTATCGCGCGATTGGGCAATGCCCCGGAAGGCATTCATGATCCCCCAGACTGTGCCGAACAGTCCGACGAAGGGCGCGGACGATCCGATGGTCGCCAGAACGGCTAGACCACGCTCAGCGCGCGCCATTTCTCGTGCAGTCGCGGCCTGCATCACCCGTTCCATCCGCTCAATCGCGCGGCCAAGGCCAACTTCTGTTTGATTGGGAATGCGGCGGGCGAGGCGGGCTTCGGCCATACCCACGGCGACAACCCGTGCCATCGCGTCACCTGGCTTAGCGCTTTCTTCGATGGCATCGATGCCACGACCCTCAGCCAAAGCGGCCTCCACAATGCGGGCACCGGCTTCCAGCTTGCGGATCTGCAGCCATTTGTCGATCGCAACAGCCCAAGACCAAACCGAGGCCAAGGCCAATCCGATCATCACCGCCTTAACGATCCAATCGGCTTTGAGGAACAAATCGAGGAAGGAAAAGCTTGTTACTGTGGCTACCGCGTCCATGCACGCCTCACTAATGGGTTCAATGGTCAGCTCTGTTCGCGCGAACAGAAATTAGGAACGAAACTGTTAGAATCGACACCTAGTAAAGGAATACGGCCTCAGTGCGGCGATAAAGTTAATATCTGATGAGAAAGCGGCAAAAAGCGGTCGCTTGCGGTCAGAGGGCACAGCTGCCACGCTCAACATCGGTTTGGCAGTTTGAAACCGCCCTTTGTCTTGACTTTATCTTCACAAACCCGTATCCGCGCCCCTCTTCTGGCTGGTCCAATCCTGTCCCGGCCCACGATGGTGTGGGCTGAGGGTTCTGGACAAGGCAGAAATCACGAATTCGCCGATGAACACTCTTATTCGAGGGTGACAAGGCTTTAGCAAGAGAGAAATCGCCATGTCGCGCCGTTGCGAATTGACTGGAACTGGACCTATGGTTGGCCACATCGTCAGCCACTCCAACATTAAGACCAAGCGTCGCTATTTGCCAAACCTGCAAGACGTCACCTTGGCGTCGGATGCTTTGGGCCGCGCTTTCAAGCTGCGCATCACCATGGCAGCTCTGCGCTCGGTCGATCACAATGGTGGCCTCGATGGCTTCATCGTGAAGATCGATGAGACCAAGATGTCGGATCGTGCGCGCAAAATTCGCCGCGACATCAAAGCAAAGCTGGCTGAAACCGCCGCTGCCTAAATTTGGAGTTGGGCCTTGGGTGTCCACCGCCCAAGCCTCACAGCCTTCAAAGCGCGACCTTTCGGGGTCGCGTTTTTCGTTTGAGCCACGCATGGGTGCGGCCACTAGCGCCGCGCTTGTGTGTCCATCCCTCGACCGACCCTCCCATGTCATGCTAACCGCCGCGGTCTCATGCGCCTGACCCAAGATCGCCTTTTTCGTGTTCTCGACCGCTTTGACGAGATTGATGCCCGTTTGTCTGTTTGTTCAGACGGGGGCGAGATCATGCGCCTGTCGAAAGAGCGTTCCAGCCTCGCCCCGGTTGCCGATGCGATCCGTTCGCTGGAAAAAGCGCGCGCCGAACGCGTTGAGCTTGAGCAAATGATCCTCGATCTGCCTAGTAACGACGAAATGGCGCAGATGGCCCAGGCCGAGCTGGAGATCCTGCGCGAGTCTATTCCGACGATGGAGCAGGATTTGCAAATCCTGCTCTTGCCCAAGGATGCCGATGACGAGGCTGACGTCATCTTGGAAGTGCGCGCCGGAACCGGTGGCGATGAAGCGGCCTTGTTCGCAGGTGACTTATTTCGCATGTATCAGCGCTATGCCGCCACGCGTGGCTGGCGGGTGGAAGTTGAAAGCGTCTCGGACGGCGAAATGGGCGGCTATAAGGAAATCATCGCCTCGGTTTCGGGCGAAGGGGCCTTTGGTCGCATGAAATTTGAAAGCGGCGTGCACCGCGTCCAGCGTGTCCCTGTCACCGAAGCAGGCGGTCGTATCCATACGTCGGCTGCAACCGTCGCAGTGCTGCCCGCCCGCGAAGATGTGGAAATTGAAATCCACGAAAAAGACATTCGCATCGACACCTATCGCTCGTCCGGGGCTGGTGGTCAGCACGTCAACAAGACCGATTCCGCCGTGCGTCTCACCCACATCCCCAGCGGGATCGTGGTAACCTCGTCGGAAAAATCCCAACACCAAAACCGCGCTAATGCGATGCGAACCTTGAAGGCGCGCCTCTATGAGCAACAGCGCGCCGCCCTTGCGGCAGAGCGCTCTGCCAGCCGTCAAAGCCAAGTCGGCTCAGGCGATCGGTCTGAGCGCATCCGCACCTATAATTTCCCGCAAGGTCGCGTGACGGATCACCGCATCAATTTGACGCTCTATAAGCTCGATACGCTTTTAGAAGGCAGTGGCCTAGAAGAAATGGTCGAGGCTTTGATCGCCGATGATACCGCCCGTCGTTTGGCGGAAGCCGACGACTAACTTCCCGAATATTTGATCGAACATCCATAGGCCGCAGTGGCGCGGATGGCCGGGGCTTGTTTGTTTTTGACTGCCGCAATTGCCTCGCGCACATAATTGCGCGGCACAGCGCCTGCGGGCAGGACGGCGCGGGGTTGGTCGTCAATTGCACCGGCATAGGCGATATGGCCCGTCTCATCGATCACAAACATATGCGGGGTAGTGCGTGCGCCAAAGGCCCGTCCGACCACGCCTGTTGGGTCCAGCACTTTGGCGGTGGGTTTGGCGCCTTTTTCGGCGGTGAAATAGTCGGCACCGCGAGCGTCCTGATAGCCTTGCTTGCCGGGGGCTGAGGAGAAAATCGTCAGCCAGACGACACCATCTTTAAGCGCTGCAGCCTGCACCGCCTGCATGGCACCACTGCCATAATGGCGGGCGACATAGGGGCATTCAAAATTGGTCCATTCCAGCACGACAATTTTGCCGCGATAGGCGCTTAAATTAAACTTACGCCCATTGGTATCCTGCATGGAAATGCTAGGGGCCATGGCACCGGGTACTGGCGGCACGCCCTTGGTCTTGGGGTGAGAATTGGGCTCGGTTGGAGAATAGATGCCGCCCGCGCGACTATCGATCCAAGTGAAGCTCGCCAGAGCCAATGCGGCTGTCAGCCAAACAAATCTCATCGGCTCTCCTCCTAGTTCAGGGCAGTTTTGACGACCTCAGCGCTCAATAATTGCGGCAGGATCTGGGGTTCGGCCACGCCCGGCTTATAGACCAGATAGAGGGGTACACCCACGCGCCCGTGGCTTGCCAGCGCTTTGGCGATCACATCATCGCGACTGGTCCAGTCCGCCACCAGATAGACCGCTTTGTCGCCATTTAAGGCCGAGCGCACCGCAGGGTCCGCAAAGACGGTGACTTCATTGACCTTGCAGGTCACACACCAGTCGGCAGTGAAATTGACAAAGACGGTCTTGCCCTCTTGTTGCAGCGCTTCGACGCGGGCGGGCGTCCAAGGCTCGCCACCAAAGCTGGAGGAGGCGGCTTCTGTGGCTTTTGCGGGGGCTTGGGTGACAAAGGTTCCCGCCCCAACCAAGCCCGCAGTCAGGACCATTAAGGCGACGGAGCGCCCTTTATGGCCTGGCCAAGTCCGCCAAATCCAAACGGCAAAGCCTGCAGCCAAGACGCCACCGAGAGCTGCCAAAACGCCCGCTTGACCGACTTGCGCGCTGCTGACCCAGATCAACCAAATGGCCGTTGCAAACATGGGGAAGGACAAAGCTTCCCGTAGTCGGCTCATCCAAGGTCCAGGTCTTGGCAAAGCGCGCATCAGGCCGGGCATAAAGGTCAGCGCGACAAAAGGTGCGGCAAAGCCTAAGCCCAAGGCTGCAAACACACTCAAGGCCCCAATCGGAGGCTGGGTTGCGGCAAAGCCCAAGGCCACGCCCATGAAGGGGGCGGTGCAGGGGGCCGCGACCACCACGGCCAAGACGCCGGTAAAGAACGAGCCTGCATGTCCACCTTTGCTGGCAAGGCCAGCGCCGGCACCTTGCAGAGAGGTGCCGATCTCATAAAAGCCCAACAGATTGAAGCCGATCAGAACCATCAAAACCGCAAGGCCAACGATGATGGCGGGTGACTGCAACTGAAAGCCCCACCCAACGGCCATGCCAGCGGCCTGTAGCCCAATCAGCAGCCCTGCAAGCCCCAGAAAACAGGCCAATACTCCAAACCCGTACCACAGGCCGTGGGTGCGCGCTTCGGCTTTATCCCCGTGCGAGGCTTCCAATAGGCCCAAGGCCTTCATGGATAGGATCGGGAAGACGCATGGCATGAGGTTCAAAATCAGGCCACCTAAGAAGGCGAACAACAGCGCTTGCATCAGGCCAACATCGGTCCCGCCGGCTGGCTTTGATCCCGCATCGGCCGCCATGGGGGCTGCTGCGATCAGTTCCGCACTGAGGCTATAGGCTTTGGCATCCTTGCCATCGCCAATCACCAAAACACCCCCAAACGGGCCGACAAAGGGGCCTGGCAAGGATTTGGACTTCACAAGGTTCAAGCCAAAGCCATCCTTGCCACGCACGAATTCTTGTGGTGCGGCAAAATCAACCAGCGCACCGAGTCTCAGTTCATGGGGAAAGAAATAGGCTTTGCCGTTTGCGGGTACGCCCGTGACCACCAATTGCAGGCCACCAGCGCCCAGATCGGTCAAATGAGCTTTGCCCGGCAAGGGCTTGGGCAGAGACGCGAGCGCGGCTTGTATGGCCGAGGCATCGCCACTGTCGCGCTTTGTGGCTTCAACGGGCAGAGTGATCGCTACGCTGCCCTCGCCAGGAATGCAGACATCGGCGCATTCAAGCCAGGTGGCATCGATTTTGAGCGAGATGCTGGTGCCGGGTTTGGCGGAGGCCGGAACCTGCACTTCCACCGGCAGAACAACGGATTTTGAGAAGCCGTAATTGACCAATGGGCCAAAGGGGATGGCGGTGGGGGCGGGCCATTTGATCTCGCCTGCTTTGACGCCGTCGGGCAAAGTCCAGTTCAAATAAGTTGGCTCGCCAGAATCGCCGGGATTGCGCCAATAGGTATGCCAGTCCGGCGCAATCTTTTGCCGGATGGCAACGTGGAAGACGTCACCGGCTTGAACGGCTGCCCGCTCGCTGATCAGCGTGATCTCGACATTTTGCGAGCTGGCGCTGATGCCAATTGGCGTTGAGATCCCAGCGGGGACTTGCGCCTGCGCGAAGCCAACCCACGAGAACAAGAGCCAGAGAGCCAAGAGCGCGCGTTTCATGCATAAAGTCCTTTTCCACCGTTACTTAGCGTCCTTCGGGGTGCTGGCCAATGGTGCGGGTCTGGGTCGCGCAGAAAAACACTGTGATGACGGAAACTAGGGCTGGAAAAACCAAGCGAAATAAACCACCGTTGGACCTTCGGGTCTGAACCCCTTTAGGGGGCCGAAAACGGAAAGGACTTCTGCGTGAGCATTTTGCCGAGACAACCGGGTTGGTGGTTTGAGGATATCATCGTCGGGCGAACCTATGATTTCGGCGCGGCCTTGGTAAGCGCAGAGGATATTAGCTTATTTCACGAGCGTTTTGCGCCGAATTTGCCTTTGAAGACCAGCGAAAAGGGTCGCGAAGGGGCCGGGCCGCGCGCCGCAGAAAGCCATGTCTATGCCCTCTGGCGGCGGATGCTGTGGGAAGAGACTCGTGAATGGCCCGTGTTACAGCGCTTGGGCCAAGATGCGCTTCGCTATTATAAGGCGGTCTATGCCGGCGAAGAATTATCCGTTCGCCTGACCTTTTTGGCGACAGAAGACCGCAATGACCGCGAAGGCGTGCTGACGGCCAGCCATGAAGTGCAAGATCAGGACGGCCTATTGGTCATGAGCGTCATGACCCGCACCCTGATGGCCAAGCGGCCACCTAAAGCGGACTAATCACTCCGTCCCGGTCACTTTGTCCCAAAAGCCCTTGGCTTTATCAAAAAAGCCTGTGTGTTCTGGGTGGCTCTTTTCGCCGCACTCGCCAGCAAACTCGCGCAAGAGTTCTTTTTGACGCGCCGAAAGGCTGCGTGGGGTTTCGACGAAGAGTTCGACATGCATGTCACCACGCAGGGCCGACTTCAACGTCGTCATGCCATGATGGCGTAGGCGGATGCGACGGCCGGTTTGGCTGCCTTCTGGGATATCAAGCTCAGCCTTGCCGCCATCAATCGTCGGTACTTCGATCTTGCCGCCCAAGGCCGCCGTCGTCATGGTGACCGGGATGCGGCAATAGAGCGTGGGGCCATCCCGCTCAAACAACTCATGCTTTTTGACGGATAGGAAGACATAGAGGTCGCCCCTTGGGCCGCCGCGTGCACCCAATTCGCCTTCCCCCGTTAAGCGCACCCGCGTGCCATCTTCAACGCCAGCTGGGATCGCGACCGACAAGGTGCGCTCGACTTGCTTGGTGCCATGGCCATGGCAGGACTTACAGGGCTTTTTGATGATGGTGCCGCGCCCATGACAGGTGGGGCAGGTCCGTTGCATCATGAAGAAGCCTTGTTGAGCGCGCACTTGGCCCGTGCCGCTACAGGTCGGGCAGACCTCTGGGCGCGTGCCAGGTTCTGCGCCAGAGCCGTCGCAAACTTCGCAGACTTGATTGGTAGGGATGTTAAGCTCAGCATCCTTGCCGCGGAAAGATTCTTCAAGCGTGATTTCAAAATCATAGCGCAAGTCAGCGCCACGCGCCGGGCCCGCGCGTTGTTGCGTGCGCCGACCGCCAAACACTTCACCAAAAATGTCGCCAAAGACGGATTCGAAAATGTCGCCAGCATCGCCTTGGAAGCCGCCACCGCCACCGCCGCCCATACCGCCATTGAGGCCGGCCTTACCATACCGATCATAGACCGCCCGCTTTTGTGGGTCCGACAGCGCCGCGTAGGCCTCATTAATGTCTTTGAATTTTGCCTCAGCCTCGGCATTGCCGGGGTTTTTGTCGGGGTGCCATTGCATGGCCTTCTTGCGGTAGGCGCTTTTCAGCACTGCCTCGTCCGCATCACGGGCCACGCCCAGAAGATCATAATAATCGTCGCTCATAAGATCCCCGAAATAGAGCTGGATTGTTGACTAGAGGTCGCTTTGCATGCGCTCTGCGTGTGGACCACGGGCATCAGCGAACACGTTAGGCTTGGTGGGAAAGCGGGAGAGGCAGTGCGTCCGTCAACCAAGGCCCGAAGCGAACCCCCTTGGGAACGAGCCTTCAGGGCCCATCCGCAAGGGGGTTGTTTCGATTACTTCTTGTCGTCGGTGACGTCTTCGAAGTCTGCGTCGACAACGCCGTCATCGCCCGCATCTTTTTTGGCATCGGCTTCCGCCGCACCGGCTTGTTGTTCCGCATACATGGCTTCACCAATCTTCATGGCGGCCTGCATCAGGGCTTGGGTCTTGGCTTGGATGTCTTCGACATCTTCACCCAGAGCGGCTTCCTTGGTGGCAGCAACGGCTGCTTCAATGGCTTCGCGATCAGCGACTTCCAGCTTGGTGCCGAATTCGCCCAATTGCTTTTCAACCATATGGACAGAGCTTTCCGCGCCATTCTTGGCTTCCACCAAGTCGCGCTTCTTCTTGTCGGCGTCGGCATTGGCTTCAGCGTCCTTGATCATTTGATCAATATCAGCGTCGGACAGACCACCATTGGCCTGAATGCGGATCGATTGCTCTTTGTTGGTCGCCTTGTCCTTGGCCGAAACCGACACGATGCCGTTGGCGTCGATATCGAAGGTCACTTCGATTTGCGGCACGCCGCTTGGTGCAGGTGGGATGCCGACGAGATCGAACTGGCCGAGCGACTTGTTATCTGCTGCCATGTCGCGTTCGCCTTGGAACACGCGGATGGTCACAGCCGACTGGTTGTCGTCAGCGGTGGAGAAGACTTGGCTCTTCTTGGTTGGGATGGTGGTGTTGCGCTCGATCAAGCGGGTGAAGATGCCACCCTTTGTTTCGATGCCCAAGGACAATGGCGTCACGTCCAGCAACAACACGTCCTTGACGTCGCCTTGCAACACACCAGCTTGGATTGCCGCACCCAAAGCCACCACTTCGTCCGGGTTTACACCCTTATGTGGCTCTTTGCCGAAGAATTGCTTCACGGCCTCTTGTACCTTTGGCATGCGGGTCATGCCGCCTACAAGCACGACTTCGTCAATGTCTGCCGCCGTCAGGCCAGCGTCTTTCAACGCGGCTTTGCACGGATCAATCGTGCGCGAAACCAGATCATCGACCAAGGCTTCCAGCTTCGAGCGGGTCAGCTTCAGGTTCAAGTGAAGTGGGCCGGTTGCGTCCATGGTGATGAACGGCAGGTTCACTTCATATTGAGCGGTGGTCGACAGCTCTTTCTTTGCCTTTTCGGCTTCTTCCTTCAGACGTTGCAGCGCCAATTTGTCATTGCGCAGGTCGACGCCTTTTTCCTTTTTGAATTCGTCAGCCAGATAGTCGACGATGCGCATGTCGAAATCTTCCCCGCCGAGGAAGGTGTCGCCATTGGTGGAGCGCACTTCAAACACGCCGTCGCCGATTTCCAGCACGGACACGTCGAACGTACCACCGCCCAAGTCGTAAACGGCGATGGTGCGGTTGCCGCCCTTATCCATGCCGTAGGCCAAAGCTGCAGCGGTTGGCTCGTTGATGATGCGCAGCACTTCAAGGCCAGCAATCTTGCCCGCATCCTTGGTGGCTTGGCGCTGGGCGTCGTTGAAATAAGCAGGCACGGTGATGACGGCTTGGGTCACGGTCTCGCCCAAATAGGCTTCCGCGGTTTCCTTCATCTTGGTCAGGATCATGGCCGAGATTTCAGAAGGGCTGTAATCCTTGTCGCGGCCGGTGACATAGGCGTCGCCGCTGGGGCCTTTGGTGATTTTATAAGGAACCAGATTGATATCCTTCTTGACCATCGGATCGTCAAACGTGCGGCCGACAAGGCGCTTGATGGCGAAGAAGGTTTGTTCTGGGTTGGTGACAGCTTGACGGCGAGCAGGTTGGCCGATCAGGCGCTCCCCATCAGCAGCAAAGGCGACGACCGACGGCGTGGTGCGCGCACCTTCAGAGTTTTCAATCACTTTGGCCGATTTGCCGTCCATGATGGCTACGCAGGAATTGGTGGTCCCGAGGTCGATACCGATGACTTTGCTCATGTTCTTCAAGTCCCTTAAAAGCGGACACCGATCTTTTTGTCCCCCATGCGGAAGCCCAAAAGAACGGCTATGTTGTTTTGCCAGTAAAATGCCCGTGAAGGGCGCTGAGGCTCATATGGTGTCGCTCTGTTGGACCGCAAGGCTAGAAGGTGAAATGCGTGCGCAACCAATTGCATTCGGGTTTTGACTTCTATCCCGCCTATCTGGATCGGGAGGCCCAAGAGGCCCTATTGGCGGCCCTAGCGCCCCTGATTGAGCGCGCGCCCTTCTTCCGTCCGGCCATGCCGAAAACCGGCAAAGCCTTCAGTGTCGAGATGACGAATTTAGGTCCGCTCGGTTGGGTGTCAGACAAGGACGGTGGCTATCGTTATCAGGCTACCCATCCGGTTACTGGCCAAGCGTGGTCCGCCATTCCGCAGGTCCTTCTCGATTTGTGGCAGGCGGTAGCCAACTACCCGCTTCTGCCGCAAGCCTGCCTCGTCAATCTCTATCGCGACGGGGCCAAGATGGGCTTGCATGTGGATGGGGATGAGCGGGATCGTGCCGCCCCTGTCGTGTCCATCTCTTTAGGCGACAGCGCAGTCTTTCGCCTCGGTGGGGCAGAGCGCGGTGGGCCGACGTCGTCTTTAAAGCTGACCTCTGGCGATGTGGTCGTTTTGGGTGGAGCGTCGCGGCATTTCTACCACGGCATCGACCGGGTGTTGTCAGGTTCTTCGACCTTGGTTCCGGGCGGTGGACGGATCAATCTGACGATGCGGGTGGTGGGTTAGGGGTCTAGAGGCTCATCCCCACCCCGCTCCGCCGCCAAATAGTCGCGGGAACGCATTTCGTAGAGGCGCGACGCGGTGCGCTCAAATTCAAAGGCTTGGTCGCCTGTGCCATAGAGGCGATCAGGTTCAGCCTCGGCACTCATGATCAGCTTGGTTTTATTCTCATAGAGCGCATCGATCAGCGTGCGAAAGCGGGCCGCTTCGTTGCGCTTTTCAGGCCCCATGATCGGCACGCCGTCCAGCATCAGCGTCTCAAACCGTTTGGCGAGTGCCAAATAATCGCTGGCCCCGAGGGCTGCCACGCACAAATCCTCAAAACTCATCCGAGCGCACCCGGCAGCGGCGCGGGCAATTTTTAGCTCTCGGCCCGAGACCACCAGCGAGGTCGGGCGGGGTTGGGCTCCTTGGGTGAGGGCCGCCCACGCTTGATCCATGGCGGCAAAGGCGCGGCCATCGAGTGGACTATGATAGACGGGCTGGCTTTCGAGGCGCGCCAAGCGATAGTCACGCTGGCCATCCAAGGCGTGCAACTCCAGTTTTTCTTCCAGCATGGCGATGAAGGGCAAGAAGAGTTGGCGGTTGATGCCATTTTTATAGAGGTCGCGCGGGTGGCGGTTCGACGTGGCGACTACCACGACTTGGCGCATCCACAATTGTTCAAACAAGCGGCCAAGGATCATGGCATCGGCAATATCGGTCACTTGAAATTCGTCAAAGCACAATAGCCAAGCCTCATTGGCGATGGCCTTGGCGACTGGCGGGATGGGATCGTCGCCGGCACCTTTGACGAAATGGGCTTGTTGTTTGCGCTCTGCCGCGCTCATCGCGCGCCAGGCATTCACCCCCGCATGAACCTCGGCCATGAACTCATGAAAGTGCACCCGCCGTTTCTTCTCAACGGGTGCGACCTCAAAGAAGAGGTCCATCAGCATACTTTTGCCGCGCCCCACGCCACCATAGAGATAAATGCCTTCAGGCGCAGGTTCAGGCCTGCCAAAGAGGAACCGCGCTTTACCGGGCCGCCAGTCCGTCAGGCGGTTTTGCAAGACGCCCAAAAGTTCGACGGCCGCCGCTTGCGCGGGGTCGAACTTGATTAGGCCTTGCTCGGCCTTTTGGCGGTAGAGGGCCGCTAGCATTTCAAACCCTTGGAGCTCGCTAAATCGCCGAACTCCAATGGACCTAAAGCATCCCAAGACATGTGATTGAGGCTATCAGGCATTCTTTTGACCGCTTTCTTTCCCAATGCGCAGTGCAAGCCAAATGGTGCCGACGCCATACATTAAGGGAAGGAATAGAAAGATCCCAAAAAAGGAGAGGCTATAAGTATCGCCACCTGTTTTGTAGGCAATGAATACGGTTGCGAGGACCATCAAATAAGCCGCAACGAAGATAAGTATGGTGAACAAGATGAGTTTGATTAACTTCTTCCAAGCTTTCTCGCGGACACACTGAATTGATTGCCACAATAGCATAAGGGTCCCAATGCCAGAGAGGAACCAAGTTGTTATCAGTATCAGTTTGCCCATGTCGATTGAGTCATTAGCTTGCTTTTATCCCCCCACCTTCATTTCATCGTCGGGATGACAAACTCAGCCGCGCCCGCGCCTTCTGGCCAGCGGGCGGTGACGGTTTTGACCTTGGTGAAGAAGCGCACGCCTTCGCTACCATGCTGATTGGCGTCGCCAAAGGCCGAGCGTTTCCAGCCGCCAAAGCTGTGATAGGCCAATGGCACAGGGATCGGCACATTGATGCCCACCATGCCCACTTCAACGCGGCTGGCGAATTCGCGCGCGGCGCGGCCATTGCGGGTATAGATGGCGGTGCCATTGCCATATTGGTGCGCGTTGGGCAGGGCAATTGCGCTTTCAAAATCTTCGGCGCGTGCGATTTGCAAGACAGGCCCGAAGATTTCGGTCTTATAGCTATCCATATGTGGCTTGACCTGATCGAACAGCGAGCCACCGAGGTAGAAACCGCTCTCATAGCCTTGGAACGAGACTTTCCGACCATCGACGACCAGCTTTGCACCTTCCTCCACCGACTTATCGATCCAGCGGATGACATTTTGGCGGTGCTCATGGCTGATCAATGGGCCATAATCGACGTCGGGGTCGAGGCTTGGACCAACTTTTAAGGCCTCGACGCGGGGTTTCAGGCGTTCAATCAAGGCGTCTGCCACTTTGTCGGTCACGGGCACCGCGACGGAGATCGCCATGCAGCGCTCTCCCGCACTGCCATAGCCTGCGCCAATAAGATCGTTCGTGACTTGGTCGAGGTCAGCGTCGGGCATGATGATGGCATGGTTCTTCGCCCCGCCCATCGCTTGAACGCGCTTTCCATAGGTCGCGCCCTTGGCATAAATATATTCGGCCACCGCCGACGAGCCGACAAAGCTGACGGCCTTCACATCGGGGTGCTCAAGGATCGCATCCACCACCGCTTTGTCGCCATTGACGACTTGGAAAATGCCATCTGGCAGACCGGCTTCTTGGAGAAGCTCGCCCAAGCGCATCGGCACCGAAGGGTCCTTTTCGCTGGGCTTACAGATAAAGGCATTGCCGCAGGCAATAGCCACACCAAACATCCACATCGGGATCATGGCGGGGAAGTTAAACGGGGTGATACCCGCCACCACGCCCAAGGGCTGGCGCATGGAATACATATCAATGCCAGGACCTGCACCTTCGGTAAATTCGCCTTTCAGCAAATGCGGAATTCCGCAGGCAAATTCGATCACTTCAAGGCCGCGTTGAATATCGCCTTTGGCGTCTGGCACCGTCTTGCCGTGCTCGGAGGATAATAGGCGCGCCAAATCCTCCATGTCGCGTTCCAAGAGGGCCTTAAACGCAAACATGACACGCGCCCGCTTTTGCGGATTGGTGGCGGCCCAAGCCGGCTGCGCCTTTTTAGCGCCTGCCACCGCTTCAGACAGAAACTCCGCCGATGCCAGTTCGACGAGCGCCTGAACCTTGCCAGTTGAAGGGTCATACACATTGTGGAAGCGACCCGTATTTGCCGCTTTTGATTGCCCGTCGATGAAATGATGGATTTCGCGCATGGTACTGCCCCTTGTCTTGCGATAGCCTTAGCCTGTGATGCGGCAGAGATAAACCGCACCACTTCAGCGCAGGTCAGGCGGCAAGGCGGCGCTGCCGCGCAATGGTTAACAAATCAAGGATCACGAAGCTTTGATTTGGGCAGCGGGGGAGTTGACTGGCGTTGTCTTTCGTCTAAATTTTCCTTAACTTAAAGTCACCAGCAACAATTTATGGTGTTCAGGTTGATTTGAGAAGCGGGGGCAAGACGATGAAAATTTCCAGAAAAACTTTAACCAATACAGTGGCAGGCTTGGCCTTGGGGCTGGGTGTAACAGCTGGCGCGCCTGCACTGGCTTTGGTGACTCCGTCCACAACGCCGCCTGCTTCGGTGGTCGATACCAGCAATTCGCGGCCCTATTGGGTTGGATTGGGTATTCGCAATGAGGCTGGGAACGGCGGCGGCACCTGTACGGGTCTGCTCATCAATCCTCGGACCGTGCTCTTTGCTGCCCATTGCGTCGATACCTTGGCCCCTGGTGCTTATGACGGCAATTCGCGCGGAAATCGCGCCCAAGTCGGCTACACGACCGACGGGACGTTTGGGACTACCAATCTTCGCAACTGGCTGTTCGGACAAGACTTCAACGTTCCGAGAGGCGACGGTCGCACGATGGTTAACTCAACCATGGTTTGGTATGATCCGCGCTCCCGCTTTGGCTCGGAAGCAGATCCCAACTCCGGCGCATTCTTGCCTGCCGACATTGCATTGGCCGGCTTTGACACGCCGACAGAATTATTGGGCCGCGATGCACAAAATGGCATCGGGCTTCTGTTCTCTCAAGTCAACGGCATCGTCCCTGTTACGATTGGTGGCTATGGAACTTCCGGCAACGGCTTAACAGGTGCGCGCACCTCCGGCGCGCTGGAGGAGAACTTCTTCCGTCGTCTGGGGCAAAATGTCGTCGACTTTTTGGGTGACGAACGCCAGTTGACGGTTGGCGTGTATGGCCAAGCCATCGGTGACTTTTTGGAGCCAAATGGCCTGCGCTATCAAGATTTGTATTGGCTGGATTTTGACAATCCAAACTTCGCAACAGAACCCTTCTCGTCCAGCGTGACGCGCACGGCTTCCAATACGCTCGATTACAACACCTTGGGCGGCCGCGCGGTCGCGGGTGAAGCGATCACAGGGTCTGGAGATTCTGGCTCTCCTTTGATGACTTCGGCCTTTGGACGCGATGTTTCGCTTGGTGTTTTGAGTCAGGGCACGCGTTTGTTCTTTGATGCCGTGGGCAATCCAAACGACAATCTCGTCTTTGGACAGGCGTTTTCTAACTATGGTTCGCTGGCGGGCTATAATCCGCTCTTCCTGTATTGGGATCAGATTCTCATCAACAACCCCTACAAATACGTAACGACCCGGGCTGGGGACGGCGAATGGACAGATAGCACGCGCTGGACCCAAGAGCTGGACCCACTCTACTTCACCTTGGGTGCGGGCAACACTTTGGTGAATGCGGTTCCGACCAGTGCCGCTTTGGGATACAGCAATGCGGCTCCAGACTTTGGAACGGTCAATCGTAACCCGACACCACCCGCACTGTGCGCCTATCTCGGCAACTGCCCCGCAACGGGTGGCAATGCGGGTCCGGCGGTTTCTGCCGAAATGGTTGCTCAAGCGTTTTCCGGAAGCCGTCTCACAATCGACGGTGATGAGGTCGGCTCTGACCAAGGTTCTGCCTATTATGGCGAGCTTGCTGGCGCAGCGGCCGGGGTCTCCGCAACCAATTCGTCGGTAAAGGCGACACAGGAACTGGCTGGCAATCGTTTGACCGTCAACACAACGTCCGACGATCTTGATCAGGGTGCCAGCTATTATGGTTTGATGAGTGGTACTGCTGGCGCGACATCAACCGCTTCCGGTTCTGTCGCTTTGGGCCAGGTGAGCGCAACGCAAGTCGCCAACAATCCGGCTCCAATCAACGGTCAAGACGCCAACGAAGCCCAAACCACACGGGCCTGGACAGCCGGCCGTCTCGCCCTCAACTCTGGCGCACTAACTGGTGTTGGCTCCAGCGGCTTTACCCCGAACAATACTGATGGCGTGGCGGGTGTGCAGAATTCGACGCGCTATTTTGAAGTGAATTTGCGCGCGGCTGGTACAACTTCCATGACGGGGGTTACCGCCACGATCGACCGCCTGAATGTGCGCGGCGCGCAGTCGGGCCTCAATATCAAAGTCGGCAGCCGCCTGAACACGACGATCTCGTCCTTTGTTGACGCCGGTGTGCTCAACGTCGATGGCATCTTCGCGCCGCGCCAGCTCAATGTTCTGGGCGGTACGGTGTCCGGCTCTGGTTCCATCTTGACCCAATCTGGCGTCTTGGTCGCTGGCGGCGTCTTGACCCCGGGCGCGGTGGGTGGCGTTGGTACCTTGTCCATCAGCGGTGGTGCGGGCTTTGGTAGCACCGGCATGTTCGGCGTTGACATTGCCAACTCGATCACGGCCGACCGCTTGAATGTCACCGGCAATTTGGTGCTCGGCGGTGGCTTTGCCGCTAACTTCCTGAATGGCTATGTGCCTGACTTTGGCTCCAGTTGGACGGTGGCATCCGCAACCGGCACGACAAGCGGTGCATTCGCCATGATTGCGTCGAACCTGCCGGGCGTCCTGCGCGCCACACCTCGAGTGGCAGGCAAGGATGTCTTCGTCGATATCACAGCTGTGCCATATGCATCCTTTGCGGCATGTGCCAGTGTGCAATGCTCGGGCTTTGCCAGCCTTCTCGATAGCAACCGCGCCAGCAATTACAGCTCTTTGGCGTCGGTCTACCGCTATTCGGACCGCCTGAATCCCGTGGAAGCTGCCAACTTCCTGCAGGCTTTGACGCCTTGGGATAATGGGCTCGCGGCACAATCTATGTTGCGGACGTCTGAATCCATGAGCGCGATGGTCATGGGTCGCGTTGCTCAAGTTCGCCAAACGGGCGCGCAAGGGGCCAATTGGGGTGGTATCCAGACCGCTGCTTTGGGCGGTGGCTTGGGCGTCATGACGGATGCAGGCGAGATTATGCCGGCCACGAACGTTTCGAGCACCATGAAGCCAGGCTGGAGCGCCTTTGGCGAAGTCCGCGGTTTGCGGGCAAGTGCAGAGGCCCAAAAAGGCTTTGTTGGCGCGCGCACGGAAACGGTAACGGGTCTTGTCGGCGTTGATTACACCCAGAAAAACTATGTCTTGGGTGCTGCGCTTCATTTGGCCAATGGCACCAGCAAACTGTCGAGCCGGACCGCAAAGACCAAGTCTGATGCAGCCGCACTCTCGGTCTATGGTAGCGTTTCCGGCCCAGTCTTGGCCTTGGATGGGTATCTGTCACGTGGTGCCGGCAATTTGGACATGACTCGCTTTGCGGGTCCGTTGGCGGCCTCGGCCTCCACTGACAGCACGCTGACCAGCTTCGGTGCAGCCCTCAGCGCCAACAATAAGACAAGCTGGGGCTCGTATGTGCCCAGCGTGTCGATGGCCTATGATAAGGCAGAGATCGACGCTTATCGCGAGTCTGGACCAATTGGTCTTACGGTCGGCGAGCGCACGGTTGAATCGCTCGTGGCGCGTTTGGGCGTGACAGCTTATGGTAACTTTGGCTCTGGCAGCACAATTAAGCCTTGGGTTCGGGTCGCCTTGGCGCATGATTTCGAAGCCTCCGATACCGGCGCTAACGGTCTCGGCTTTGCCTCGGCCACCAGCGTAACTTTGGCCAATGTTGCGGGCCTTGCCCAAGACGAATCTTGGGGTGAAGTTGGCCTCGGTGTTGAGGCGAAAGTGAAGTCGGCCACTTTGGGGCTCAGCTATGAGACAACCATCGACCGCACCGATGTCCGGGTGGAGCAGATACGCGCACGGGTTCGCGTCGCCTTCTAACCCACTCTCGCATCCTGTCAGCCAAGTCTGGGGCAAATGCCCTGGGCTTGGCGTCGACGCTTGACGACGGGCAGCCGCGGGCTTGCCAAATCCGACCAGTCCGTGGCAG
This sequence comes from Hyphomonadaceae bacterium UKL13-1, assembly GCA_001602435.1. Taxonomy (GTDB): domain Bacteria; phylum Pseudomonadota; class Alphaproteobacteria; order Caulobacterales; family Aquidulcibacteraceae; genus Aquidulcibacter. Next base: position 2,676,371 of record CP012156.1, on the reverse strand, counting down.
CTTCAACCCAGTGGCCATAGGTGTCGTTGGACTGTCTGATGTTTGAACAGCATACCCATCCCGACAAGCATATCATCGATATCCTGATCGAGGAGCGGGCGCCCAGCCTCGCCAAATCTGTTTTCTGGCCGATCATTCGGGCTTCACTCAATAAATTGCTCGACTATGATCAGGCAGTCACCATGGCCGACTCGATCGCCTCACTACCTGGCTTGCCCGCGCTGGAAGAAGTGGCGGACCGGCTATCTGTTCGCACTCAAACCCATGGCTTTGATCATATCCCGCAAAGCGGTCGCTGCGTGATTGTGGCTAATCACCCGACGGGCATTGCCGATGGCATTGCGGCTTGGGATGCGATCAAGCCGATCCGGCCTGATCTGATTTTCTATGCTAATGCCGATGCCCACCGCGTCTCGGCTGGCTTTACGGACGTCTTAGTGCCGGTGGAGTGGGAAGAGCATAAGCGCACAAGAGAAAAAACGCGCGAGACTTTGCGCCTGACGCAAAGTGCATTTCAGGCAGAGCGGGCGATCTTTATCTTCCCCGCTGGTCGATTGGCGCGCCATGTGAATGGGGTTCTGCAAGATCCCGAATGGATGAGTTCGGCTGTTTCCATTGCCCGCAAGAACCACGCCCCAATTGTGCCCATCCATATGACAGGCCCTTGGAGCTTTTGGTTCCACTTCTTTGATAGCTTCTCCAAGGAATTGCGCGACATCACTTTGTTCAAAGAGCTCTTGAACAAGAAGGGTCAGCTTTTTACCTTGTCTGCGGGTCCCGCCATCCCGCCTGAACATCTTTTAGGCGATGCAGCCGAGGTCACTGAACATCTAAAAGCCCACGTGGAAACGGTCATGCCGGAGCGGCCAGATGCCCCCTTTGTGCCCCTAGCGACGACACCGACTGCCTGAATTTTGGTTCCTGACTGGCTTGGCTTTCATTATGACGCGTTCCGCGCTAGTCTGCGCGGGTTATGAAATTCCTTGATCAAGCAAAAATCTTCATCCGTTCTGGCGACGGCGGCAATGGCTCGTCCTCTTTCCGGCGCGAGAAGTATATCGAATATGGTGGACCTGACGGTGGTGACGGGGGTCGTGGTGGCGACATCGTTGTCGAAGCCGTGGACGGACTTAACACCCTCATCGACTATCGCTATCTGCAGCACTTCAAAGCCGACCGCGGCCAAAATGGCATGGGTCGGCAAAAACATGGGGCTTCAGCGGAAGATCTCGTCTTAAAAGTGCCCGTGGGGACGCAGATTCTGGAAGAGGATCGCGAGACCCTAATCGCCGATCTGGCCCAAATTGGAGACCGTGTCGTGCTGGCTAAGGGTGGCAATGGCGGTTGGGGCAATTTGCATTTCAAAAGCTCGATCAATCAAGCACCCGACCGCGCTAATCGCGGCCTTGAAGGCGAAGAGAAGTTTATTTGGCTTCGACTTAAGCTGATCGCCGACGCTGGTTTGGTGGGTCTGCCGAATGCCGGCAAGTCTACTTTTTTGGCGGCGGTGTCGTCGGCTAATCCGAAGGTGGCTGCTTATCCCTTTACCACGCTGCACCCGAATTTGGGTGTCGTAATCTTGGGTCCCGATACGCGTTTCGTCTTGGCCGATATTCCAGGCTTGATCGAAGGGGCGGCGGAAGGGGCAGGGCTTGGAACCCGCTTCTTGGGCCATGTCGAGCGGTGCGCTGCCTTGATCCATCTGATCGACGGTACCGAAGAAGATGTCGCCCAAGCCTATCGCACCGTGCGGGATGAGCTTGAGGCCTATGGCGAAGACCTCGCTCACAAGCCAGAGATCATCGCCCTCAATAAGATTGATGCCTTAAGCGCCGAGGAAGTTGCCGAAAAGCGGGCCGCTTTGTCGAAGGAGGCTGGGCGTACCGTTTTGGCAATTTCGGGGGTGTCGCACGCTGGCGTGCGCGGCGCTTTGGGCTTGCTGTGGCGTGAAGTTGCAAAGTCTCGCGGGATTTTGTCGCCGGACCTAGATGACGTGGACTCATTCGGTGAACCGATGGCCGAGGCCAATGAGGACGGCTGGGCACCATGACGCATCGGGCTTTGCGTCAAGCCAAGCGCATTGTTCTAAAGTTTGGTTCGTCGCTGATCATTGATCCTTCCAGCGGGGAAGCCCGCACCGCTTGGCTGTCAACGGTGGCGCAGGATGTGGCGCTCGCCCGCAGCCAGGGCCAGCAGATTGTCATTGTCTCTTCTGGAGCGGTCGCACTTGGCCGCGGCGCTCTTGGCTTGCCCGCAGGCAAATTGAAGCTGGAAGAAAAACAGGCCGCTGCCGCAGCTGGTCAAGTCCGCTTGATGGCCGCTTGGGGCGAGGCATTTGCCCAGCAAGGCATCGCCGTGGCGCAAGCCTTGGTGACGCCGGATGATACCGAACGGCGTCGTCGTTGGCTGAATGCGCGGGCCACACTTGACACCCTGCTGGCGTGTGGCGCGGTACCAATCGTCAACGAGAATGATACGGTCGCGACAGATGAGTTGCGCTATGGCGATAATGATCGGCTGGCCGCACGGGTTGGGCAGATGGTTGGTGCCGATGCGCTTATTCTATTCTCCGATGTCGATGGTCTTTATGAGGCCGACCCACGGCAAAATCCCGCCGCGCCGCATATTGGCGAAGTACGCGAATTTACGGACGCGATTGAAGCGATGGCTGGCGGTATCAATCAAAAAGCCGGTGTTGGCTCTGGCGGGATGCGCACCAAGATTGAAGCAGCCCGGATCGCCACCGCTGCTGGCTGCAGTGTGGCCATCAAGGATGGCTTCTTAGACCATCCGTTCCGCCGCCTCTTGGAGGGCGGTCGCTCGACTTGGTTTATCCCTGCGGCCGACCGCGAAAGCGCGCGGCGGGCTTGGCTGGGTCACAGCCTCAATCCCGCTGGTAGTTTTTGTGTCGATGCCGGGGCTGCCAAGGCCCTCAAGGGCGGGGCCAGCTTATTGTCCATCGGGGTAACTTCCGTCGAAGGACAATTTGAGCGCGGCGACGCGATTGCCATCAAGGATGCCAGTGGCCGCATCGTGGCCCATGGCGTTTCTGCTTATTCCTCATCCGACGCGCTTCAGATCCTTGGCCGCCATAGCGACGAGATTGAAGACATTTTGGGCTATGCGGGCCGGCCGGCCTTGGTGCACCGCGATGACCTCGTGTTGGCTTAAAGCCGCACTTTAAGCTGCCCAGCGCTTTTCATTCAGTTCACGGTCAATCGCTTGGGCAAAGTCCTGCTTGGTGAGCACGAGTTTGCCTTGGTTCATGCCCGGCTTGCCAATTTTGCGCGCGACATAGCGTTGCAACTGCCCGTCGGCGCGAATACCGGTCAGCCGCTTGAGATAATTGATCTGGGCAGACGTGGGCCGACTAACCGCAGGCAAGGGGGAATCTTGCCGGTGCGACGGGGCTTCGGGCTTGGTGCGGGGGCGTTCTGCCTCCAAGGCTGGCAAGAGAGATAATTGCATCGCCATTCCTTTCTGGTCTCGCTGCGATTCGTAAGAACAAGATAGGAACGAAAAAGCGAGTCTGCAAGAGAAATCGCGAAAATGCGCGCCAACATACGTCCGATTATGACGTTTCTTGATCACGATTCAGTGGCGCAGTCCATTCAGACCTTGTTTCGCACCCCCAATTAGGCCTTAAACAGTGACATAAGAAAGTTTGGGGCGCTGTTGGGAGCGGGCATGAACGAACATATGATTGTTGGACACGACGGGGTGAAGACTTTCGTCGCTGATTTTGACCCGGTCGGGGCCTATACGGGCCCACCAGTCCTGTGCTTGCATGGTCTGACGCGGAACCACAAAGATTTTCTTGGCGTGATCGAACCGATTCGCCGCATGGGTCGCCGTGTACTGGCCATCGATGTGCGCGGTCGTGGTCGTTCTGATTGGGATCCCAATCCCAGCAATTATAATCCACTTGTCTATGCCCAAGACGTGCTGACGATTTTGAACCGTTTGGGTTTAAAGCGGGCGGTTTTCCTTGGTACCAGTATGGGCGGCATCATCACCATGCTGGTCGCGGCATTCTCTCAAGCGACGGTGGCCGGCGCGATCTTGAACGACATTGGTCCAGAAGTGGATCCTGCCGGGCTGAAGCGTATCCAAGGCTATGTCGGAAAAATTGGTCGGGCCTCGAATTGGGAGGAGGCTGCGGCCATGATTGCTGTCATTGGCGAATCCGCATTTCCGGGCAAGGATGCCGCGTTTTGGGACGATTTTGCCCGAAAAACCTGCATAGAGACGCCTGAAGGCATCTTATTCGATTATGATCCGGCTATCTCCCAAGTGGCCAGCTCGGGCGGCACTGAGGCCATTCCAACCTTGTGGGATCAATATGCGGCCTTGGCCCCTATCCCCACGGCTGTGATCCGAGGCGCGTTATCCGATCTCCTGTCCGCAGATATTGTCGAGCGGATGAAGCTTGCTAAACCTGATCTGATTACGGCTGAGGTCCCCAATGTTGGTCATGCGCCAACTCTTGAGGAACCTGAGGCATGGACGGCAATTGAAGCGATCATTCGACAAACAAAGTAATCTGAAACTCAGGTATTCAACAAAGCAGTTGAACACTGAATGGCGTCAACCTTTGTAAACTTTAACGTAACCACTTACCGGATAGGATGTTCCCCAGAATCTATAGCGCTGAGTGCTATCGAGGCAGGCTCGATGGCTGGAGATATCAGCACTGGACCGGGGAGAGTTGTAATGTTGTCTGGGCTGAATAAGGTCGCAATATCTAAAAAGCTACCAATGGTGATCGCGGGGCTGGCGGCGCTCGCGGCGGCAATGTCGGGTGGGGCGGCCTATCTAAACTCCCAAAGCAATATCAACTCCGAAACAAAAGACCTGCTGACAGCGACCGCGCAATCGCGCGCTGAAGCAGCGAAAGCCTTCTTCGATACGTCCGGTGCACAAGCCAAGGAATTGGCGTCCAGCGCGATCATTTCCACAGCACTAGATCGCTTCTCTGCCGCTTACGCGCAATTGGGTCCAGATGCTGAAGCCCAACTTCAAGCCACCTATATTGACCAAAACCCCAATGCTGCGGGCCAAAAGGAAAAGTGGGACGCCGCCAACAATGGCACGGCCTATGACGCTGTTCATGCCGAACTGCATCCTTGGTTGCGTAACATCCTGCGCACCAACGACTTCTATGACATCTTCTTGTTCGATGCGAACGGGCAAAACGTCTATACCGTCTTTAAAGAGCGCGACTTCGCGACCCAATTGGCAAACGGCAAGTGGAAAGATTCCGGTCTGGGCGTTCTCGTCCGCGACGTGATCGCCGCTGGCGCGAATGCTGAGCCAAAGCTGGCTGACTTTAAGCCCTATGCGCCTTCGGCCGATGTGCCTGCAGGCTTTATCGCTGTGCCGATCAAAGGCGCGAATGGCGAGCTCAAGGGTGTCTTTGCCATCCAATTGTCGATCAACAAAGTCGATGCGGCGATGAAGCCACAGCCTGCAAACGGCAAGACCGGCGAAAATACTCTGATTGGTGAAGATTTCTTGGTGCGCAATAACTCGCCACACGCGAAAGAACCAACAATCCTTAAGTCAAAAGTTGAAAACGACTTCGTTAAGCAGGGCTTTGAAGGCCAATCCATCACCACCACCACCAACGACGCAGATGGCAATGCTGTTATTTCAGCCTTTGTGCCTTTCACGGCACTTGGAGCTAAGTTTGTCGTCGCTGCCGACGAAACGGTTGCAGAAGCCCAAGAGCCATTGCAGGCTTTGGCTCTCAACATCTTATTGGCCACGCTGGTTGCAATTGGCGCTGCGGCTGCCGCTGGCTTCTGGTTTGCTCGCAGCTTGTCCAAGCCAATCGCCGACCTCACCGATGCCATGCGCACCTTGGCGAGCGGCGTAACCGACATGATGATCCCAGGCCGCGATCGTGGCGACGAACTGGGTGAAATGGCTGAAGCGGTTGAAGTCTTCCGTGAAAACGCCATTGAGCGCATTGCGCTTGAAGCGGCCGCCAGCGAAGAGACCAAGATCCAAATGCGCCGTGCAGAAGCGATTGCTTCGGCAACCCAAGCTTACGAGCAAGTGGCGGGTGACATGCTGCGGACCGTGGCTGCGGCCTCGGCAGAGTTGGAAGCAACGGCTCAAGCCATGACGGCTGCAGCTGACCGCACCAATATGATGGCGTCCAGCGTGGCCGCTGCTGCAGAAGAAAGCACGGTTAGTGCCTCGACTGCCGCTGGTTCCGCTGAAAGCCTCACCACCTCGATCTCGACCATTCAGTCGAACGTGTCCGAATCGAGCTCGGTCGCTATTGAAGCAGTTCGCTTGAGCGGTGAAGCCCAAGGCGCTGTGAGCGAATTGGCCAATTCAGCCCGTCGCATCGGCGAAGTGGTTGAGCTGATCAAGGGTATCGCCGATCAAACCAACCTCTTGGCCTTGAACGCCACCATCGAAGCGGCACGTGCCGGTGAAGCTGGTCGCGGGTTCGCTATCGTGGCGCAAGAAGTTAAGAACCTCGCCAGCCAAACCGGCAATGCGACCGAGGATATCGCCGCTCAAATCGGTTCGATCCAAGGTGCGGTCGATGGTGCAGTCGGTGCCATGTCGCGCATCGAAGCGGTTATCACCCGCATCAACCAAAATGCTGGCATGATCGGCCAGTCGGTGGATATGCAGGCAACCGTAACTCAAGAGATCGCCAGCGCGATCACGCAAGTGGCTGCAGCTTCCCAATCGGTGGCTTCGGACGTGTCGCGTGTGACCGAAACCGCAGGGGAAACCGGCGCTGCTGCGAGCCAAGTGCTCGCCGCCAGCCGCGAGCTCTCGGTACAAGCTGCGAAGCTGGATCAAGAGACCCAAGAATTCTTGGAACGCGTCCGCGCCGCCTAATCAGGCCGCCCCAACACAAAATAAAAGGCCCGCTGAGCGATCAGCGGGCCTTCTTCGTTTTAAGCCACTGCCAATTGGACAGCGTCAGTGAGGCTCTTTTGAAAAGCCATCAGCGGGATCTGGCCTTGTTGGGCCAGACTGAAACGTTGGATAGGACCTGTTTGAACAAAGCCCAGCTTTTCCAGCAAGTGAAGGCTTGCCGGATTGTCGTGATGGGCTTCGGCCTCAATTGTGGTGAAGCTTGCTTGGCGCGCTGCCCAGTCGAGCACGGCCTGCACTGCCTCGCTCCCAAGGCCTTGGCCCCAGAACTCAGGTAGGAAGGCATAGCCCAGTTTAGCGCTGCTAGGGTGGGTCTGCCGCAGGCCGATCTGGCCCACCACGTCACCCTCACTGTTCTCAACGGCCCAAACAAACTCTAGGCCGCGCGCTTCACTCGCCCGGATCATTAAGATCATGGCGCTGGCATGTAGGGCTGTGAAGGGCTTGGGGATGGTGCACAGGCCGCGCGCCACCTCTGGCCGGTTCAATAGGTCCGCCAGGGCCAAGCTGTCCTCATGCTCCAAGGGGCGCAACAAGAGACGCGGGGTCAATAAAGCTGGTGTCATGGCCTCGGTCTCCTTTCTGCTTCAGCGATATCGCGACGCATGACTTGTGTGGGCGAATTTTTGCCCGTTGCTAAGACGCGCATCTCGCGAATCGCATCGACCTTGTAGAAGCCAAGTTTTTCAAGCACATGACCAGATTGTGTGTTTGCAGTGGCAAAGCCAGCCACCAAATAGACAGGATTGAGGTCGTGGATCGCTGCGGCGATCAAGGCCTTCCCCGCCTCGGTTGCATATCCCTGACCCCAGTATGGAACGCCCAGCCAATAGCCGAGTTCCCAGGCGGAGCTGCCATCCAGTGTCATGCGGTCCATCCAGTGCAGACCCATGGCACCCATAAAGCCCTCGACCTTATGATCAATCGCATAGACATAGTTTTCTTTGCCAGCCCACATCTCGGGCTGTTTGCTCAACCATTCTTCGCCATCTTCTTCGCGGTAAGGGTGGGGCATGCGCGACAGATTGCCGGATACGCGGAGATCATTGGCCAGGCATACGACGCGTGCGAGGTCAGTCATCTGCATGGGGCGCAGGGTGAGGCGGCTCGTATCAATTTGTGTACGCATGGCAAAGTCTCCGTCAGGAAACCCGCGCGGGGTGGGGGGAGACTGGCCCGAACCAGAGTCTGGTTCAAAGGACCCGTATGCATCAGGGCATAACGCAAACGGGGGGCCGGTGATCCGGCCCCCCGCGCGGGAAATGGTCTGTTTGACCGGATCACCCCTTTCAGGGGGACGATCCGGAGTGGTTCAGGACCGCCTTATTCTGCTGCTTCCGCAATCGGCATGACGGAGACAAAACATTTGTCGTCGCGCTTGCGGGTAAATACGACTTGGCCATTGGCAGTCGCAAACAGGGTGTGGTCGCGGCCAAGGCCGACGTTTTCACCAGCAAAGAACTTGGTGCCGCGTTGACGCACGAGGATGTTGCCCGAAACAACCATCTCGTTGCCGAACTTCTTGACGCCAAGACGCTTGGAGTGCGAATCGCGACCGTTGCGTGACGAGCCGCCGGCTTTTTTATGTGCCATGTGTCAGTCTCCTGTGCGCTTGGTTACGCGTTGACGGCGGTGATGTGAACGACACTGCCCCATTGGCGGTGGCCGTTACGACGACGATAGGTCGAGCGACGGGTCTTTTTCATCACCATCACTTTGTCGCCCTTGCGGGTTTCCAGCAAAGTTGCAGCAACCGTTGCGCCCGCCACGAGGGGAGCACCGACGGTTACGCCAGCTTCACCGCCAACCATCAGCACGTCGCTGAAAGTGATGGCGCTGCCTGCTTCGCCTTCTAATTTCTCAATCACAAGCTTGTCGCCTGCAGCGACTTTATATTGCTTGCCGCCAGTTTTGATCACCGCGAACATCGCGCTGTTCCTTGATAAGGGGCGAACGGACCAGACCGGGGATCGGGATGGGGTTCGCGAAATAAACGAAAGCGCCCGCCATGACGGCGAGCGTTAGGGAGGGTGTCCTTAAAGTCGCAAGCGCCCGAAGTCAATTGAGAATGCTGATGTTCGCGCCGCTTTATGGCGCCTTAGGCGCAAGAAATTCCAGCAATGCTAATCATAGGCCCTCGGCACCCGCGCAGCAGAAAAGCCGAGCAGGCGCGCTTGCCCATTTTCAATGCCAATTTCAATTGGCGCAGACAATGCGGGGACTGCCATCCCATTGGGCTTGAGAGCTCCTTGACCGCGAATTTCGCCCTGCCATTGCCCGTCAGAGGTCACGCTTAAACGGCCGGTGCCCTGATCAAAAGCCAAAGGCCCCCAGTTGAGTTGGGCGGCCATGATGGTGAACTCACCCTTTGCCTGTGCCCACGCTTTGGTCGATCGCAACAAAGTCTGGCCTTGGCTGATCGGACCCGTCAGGCGCACATGGTCTATTCTTTTGCCCAGAATGGCCGCAGGGCCTTCTGGTAAAGCGCTCAACTCCAGTGCTGAGAGGTCAAGCGCGAAAGCGAGCCGGCTGGCGTCTTTGGGGTCTGCGATTAAGTGGACGCCACCAGCCCCTGTTCGCCAAGGCGCTGGCCCTAGCCCCGATGGGTCAGCGGTCCCCGCCTGCAAACCCAGAAAGGTCAGGGAAAACCGTGCCAACAGACCTTCTTTCAAGCGCAAGCTGGCCTTGAGATCCGTCGCCTGCAAGGGGCGCAATGGCCCACCGGGTAGCTTTAACTTAGGCTCTAGCGCCCCTTCGAGGGCCCAGAGGTTGAGATTGAATGGCGAGGCGGCTGCTACAAAGCGTGAGGCTTCAAAAGCAAAGCCGGTGCTTGTCTGGACGCGTAATCCAGTGATGCGGGCTTCAAATCGGTATGGGAAGCCGGTGACCGTAACGGCATCCTTCGCCAATGTGGGCAAGGCCTGCACGACCTGCGCCTGGATTCTTTGCGCCGTCTGGTTCCAATAGACATAATAGCCGCCGAGCACGAGCGCACCGGTGGCCAAAGGCAGGATCAGCCCGCTGAGTGAATTGGACTTAGCCACTAATCACCGCCGCCGCCGCCGCCGCCGTCGCCACCACCGCCGCCACCACCGCCGTCGCCATCACTGCCATCACCATCGATATCTTTGTTCGACCCCCAATCAGAGTCTGCGTCACTTTTGGAGGAAGATTTGGAACTGGATGTGCTGCTGTCCGAACCAGAAAAGAAGATGACGTCGCCGCCGGATGAATCTTCGCGGTGCCGTTTGCGATGCAAGGCCTGCTTGACCTCATGTTCTTCAAGTAGCGCCTGACTTGCGCCTTCAATCCGGCTTTCCAGCAATTCCATAAAGGGGCCGCGCTTTAGTCCGGGCGGGATGACAGGGAGAAACTCAAACACCACTTTGCCCGGACGCCGCCAAATGCCCTTGGCAGGCCAAGATGTGCCTGTATTGAGTGCCAGCGGCACACAGGGCACGCCCAGCAGCATGTAGATTGCCGCAACGCCGGGCTTATAGTCAGGCTCTGCCCCGATCATTTGGCGTGTGCCCTCTGGGAAGATGATTAGCGGGCGGCCTTGCTCAAACCGCTCTTTCGCTTGGGCGACCATGGCCTTTAAGGCGCTCATATGGCCCGAACGATCAATCGCGATGAGGCCGGCTTTGCGGCAATACCAGCCGAAGATCGGTAGGTTTAAGAGCTCCTGCTTCAACACATAGACGGGCATATTGGTGAACAGTGTCGGGATAATGGTGTCTAAGACGCTTTGGTGCTTGGCCGCGATCATGATCGGGCCTTCGGGCAAGTGTTCCAGCCCACGCACTTCATAGGTAATGCCCGCGATCCATTTCGCGCCAAAGCGCATGACCTTTGCCCAAGCTTCCATGACGCGTGCGCCGCCCAGGGGCGACACGAACACGTAGGGCGCGCCCAACGTGCCAACGATCAGCACACTGCCCCACATCCACACCATCAATAAAAGCGACCGGATCAAGGTCATGGAGTCTTTCCTTTGTGAAACAGGCCGACCTGCCTCAACGCTATTTCTGTGTCGCCCTCCAAAAGCCCACGCCCGATAGAGACAAGATACTTGCCATATTCCAGCGCCAAAGCCCGAGTTGGACGTTCATTCTTCCACCAGTCGCCATCAAATTCACGCGTGGTCTGCACAGGGTAGGGGATCAGGGCCACGTCGGGAATAGCCCGGCGCATCTCAAACAGGCTGCGCGGCATGTGATAAGCATCAGTGATGACCACCAAGGTTTTGATCTGATGAACCTGCACCCAGATGGCGGCTTCCTCGGCATTGCCAATCGTGTCTGTTGCCCGCCGGCCCATGTCGATGCAACAGGCATAGGTTACTTCCGCCCCGCCTGCCACAGCGCGCACTTCTTTGGCGGTGGTCACGCGGTTGACGCCAGAGATCAGAAGGCGCGGCACCGCTTTGCTTTCGACAAGCTTTACCCCTGCAATCAGCCGCTGGTCTGAGCCGCCTGTCAAAGCCGCAGCGCCATCTGCCCGAATTGGCCCGAGCGGGGTCTTTAAGGAGGTTACATGATCGCCAAATCGGATGAAGCCAATCAGGAGACTTAAGCCGCCGAGCAAGCTCAAGACAAAAATGAGGCGCGAAATTAGGGTCGACGAGCGCACAACCGTGCCCGATGGGCGGTGTTGCCCCCGTTCACGTGTCTTTCGCCGAAGCCATGCCATCTCACACCAAATCCCTCAAAGTTGCCCGAGCTGCAAGGTCTGCCGCAACCGCGCTGGCGCAAGCCGTCACAAGGGGCGCCACCAGCAGGATCCACAAATCGGTCCAATTCAACAAAGGTGCGCCGCTGGTAAAATCCGACGCCCCAAAAGCAAATACGGTCGATCCGATCAAAGCGATCACACCAGCCGCATTGGCACCCAGTAGCCCAGCAACAAAACCCAGCCGCAGAAAGCGGATCTGAACTTCGCGCGCCACGAAGGAATCCTTAGCACCCACCAGATGCAGGATGTTGACGGCTTCCCGCCGCGTTTCGAGCGCGGCGCGCGCGGCAAAGGCAATCGTTGCAATCGCGGCGACGACTAACGCGACCAAAGCCATGATGGCGACAATCCGCACAACAGTAGAGGTGCGCAGCACTTCGCCTGTAAACCGGCTGTGGTCATCCACCACCATGGTGAAGCCTGCCACCTTCAAGGCTTTCTCAATATCTGCTTTCACATTGGTTTGACCGGCGACCACACCCACTTCAATCAGACGCGGGACGGGCAAAGCATCCAAAGTGGCTCCCATATCCGTGCCATAATTGCGTAAGAGTTCCTTCGCCCGCTCGCGGCTCATGGCTTCGCTGCGCGTCACCCCTTGGATACGGCCGACAATCTGAGCAGCGCGGGTCAAATCCTCGTCGGTCCGCGGGCTTTGCACCACAACGCTCATCGCGCTCTTAAGGTCACTGGTCCAGGTGTTCGCGGCCCTGAACCCGGCTGAGGCGCCCAGTCCCGCTAAGCAACCCAAAGCGCACATGATCGACACCACAATGGTCAAAGGCCGCACTTGGCGTGAATCAGCTGGCAAGAGCGCGCGGTCTGATTCGCGGCTTATCTGTCTCCATAGCGATTTCAGCTTATCAATCATCGCTTTGCCTTTGGCACCGAGTCTAGATGGGGGGCCTGGGTCAACTCGCCAGCCTCCAGTCTGAGAACAGGGGCTCCAGAACGACGCACCAAGTCAAGATCGTGCGTCGCAATCACCACGGTTGCGCCCAATTTATGAAGCTCAATGAACAAACGGATGATCCGGGCGCCCATATCGGGGTCAACGTTGCCGGTCGGCTCGTCGGCGATCAAGAGAGAGGGCTTGCCTACCACGGCCCGCGCAATCGCCACACGCTGCTGTTCTCCGCCCGACAAAGTCTCAGGCAAAGCATCAATTCGTCCGCCAAGGCCGACCCAGCGCAATAGATCGTCTACGTCTTCCGCATAATCGGCCATGGGCACGTCGCGCACCCGAAACGGCATGGCGACATTATCAAACACCGACAAATGCGGCAGCAAGCGGAAGTCTTGAAACACCACGCCAATCTTACGCCGCAACATCGGCAGATCGTCGCGACTGGCACTACCGACGTCCACACCGAACAGATTGGCGCGCCCTTGGCTGGGCCGCAGGGCCAGATACATAAGTTTCAGCAGGGTGGATTTGCCCGCCCCCGATGGGCCCGTCAAAAAGTAGAAGCCACCGCTCTCCAGCTCAAACGACACATTGCGCAAGGCTTGGGTGCCGGAGCCATAGGTGACGCCAACTTTGTCAAAGCGGACGATCGGTCCGCCCTCTCGATAGGCAGGGGTGCGAGTTTTTTCATTCATGAGTAGACTCTGACAGCGAATAAGCGCTTTTTTATGGTTGCGCTAGCCGGGTGATTCGTCTCTTTCATGCTACTCACATGCCCTCAATGTTCTGCGAAATACAATGTCGCTGATGGTGCGATTCCACCATCGGGGCGCACTGTCCGCTGTGCGGCATGTGGAAATTCGTGGCGCGCGATGCCCGCTGGGACAATTGGCTATAATTCTAGCACGTCAAAAGCACCTAGCGCTGCTGAAGCAAAGAAGGCGGGCTTGTTGGCGAAATTGGGTCTTGGCAGCAAAAAGGCCAAAAGTGGCAAGCTAGAGCCCCATGAAATGGCGCGCAAAAAGGCGCTAGACCAGATCAAGACGACCCATCGTTTGGCGGCTGGAATTCCTTGGGCCATTAGCCTCAGCCTGTTGATCGGCGGTTTGGCTGCGGCCGGGATTTATCGCACTGACATCGTGCGCCTGTGGCCAAAGTCAGCCACGGCGTTTGCTGCAGTCGGCATGCCGGCCAATCTCTATGGCGTGGATATTCGTGACATCACCATCACGTCTTCAGCCGATGACAAAGGCCCCAAAGTCGAAGTCAAAGGCGTGTTGCAATCGGTATCGCGCACGTCAGAATTCATCCCTTATCTCAAAGTCTCGCTGGTCGATGCAAAGGGCCTAGAGCGGCTGTCTTGGATGGTGGATCCGGGCGTTGAGAGCCTTGGCCCCGGCAAAGCGCATGCTTTTGCCAGTTCCCGCTCTAATCCTGTGCGCGGCAGCCTGAAGGCTGTGATCAGTTTTGCAGACCCACCGCGTAAGGGCCCGCGTCCAAAACCTGAACCACCAACAGGCAAGTCCGGCCTAATGGGGGCAGAGCCCGCAGCACCAGCAAAACCCGCAGATGTTCCAATGGTTGATCATGGTGAAGGCCATGACGCGCCAGTGGCTGCACGTTAAATAAGAAGAGGGGCGGGGCCGTGACGTCACAATTGGATATTTTGGTGTCCGCGCAAGAAATCGACAGCCGAATCCAAGAGCTGACCGGTCAGATTGCAGGCCGGTTGGAAGAAGATGCTGTCGTGGTTGGCCTGTTACAGGGCGCCTTTGTGTTCATGGCAGACGTGGTGCGCGGTCTTGCCCGCCATGGAAAAACCCCGCGCACCGATTTTTTGTGGCTGTCGAGCTATGGCGACGCGCATGAAAGCGGTGGCCGGATCAATGTATTGGCCGATCTGCAGAAGCCCATTGGTGGGCGGCAAGTTCTGATTGTCGACGACGTCTATGATACGGGTCGCACGATCCTGTTTGCCAAATCCTATCTGGCGTCCAAAGGCGCGAGTGAGGTTTTGACGTGTTTGTTGGCGCGTAAGCCCTTGGCAGCAAAACTACCAGCGCCAGACTATCTGGGCTTTGACCTCCCGGACCGGTTTCTGGTTGGCTATGGCTTGGATGATGCAGGTCGTGGCCGTGGCCTACCCGATATTTGCGCGGTCAGGACTTAGGGTCGGCTGGGGGGACGGTTGGCTCGATCTTCAGACGTGCTAGGATTTGCGGCCAGCGCACGGCGACCCAAACCAAGGACCAAGCATTGCCGAGAAAGATGATGGGCAATGCCCATAGCAAGCGGGCTTTGAGGTCCTTCTCCACCACCCAGACTGCAAAGCCATAGAGCAAGAAGCCGAGATAGAGATCGATCAGCGAGATTTGCCCCCACGGCATCGCTGTGATGGCCGCAAACTCCGCCCCAAAATCACCCCGCACACTCGCCCAGCCAATCAAAGCGGTGAAGATAATGGCAAGGATTAAGCAGAGCAGTCGAATGGGATGGGTCATAGAGACTGATTTAGCACGATTGTGCGCAAGTTCGAGGTTTCTTTGCTTTTGGGGAGGCTGCTAAGTGAGCCAGACGCTCAAACCTCTTTCTGCCGCTTTGCGTAATATCGCCCGAGCCAGAGGAACAAGCGCCTAAACAAGAGACTTAAGCCTTCGAACAACACCGCGAACACAAAACCGCCCGATACGATGATCGCCAACTGCCGACCATCGAGTTGACCGCCCACGAGCAAATAGTAGATCAAATAGGCCGATGAGAAGCCGAGAGATGAGGTGATGAAACTTTTCATCTCGGAATAAAGTCTCCTCAAACAGTGTAGGCCTCAGACATGCCGCGCCTATTTTAGGTCAAACTTCACGGCCTTTCAAGCTGGGCTCGCGTGGTGCTCTTCTCGCAAAATAGCAGCTTCGTGCTTTGGCAGGACAGCTTTGGACCTATAGTAAGGCAGGGACAGATTTACGGGATGAAGCATGGTCACGCTCAACAAGATTTACACGCGCACCGGCGATAATGGGACAACCAGCCTTGCGACAGGCGAGACGGTGCCGAAGTTTGATGCCCGCGTTGAAGCCTATGGCGCAGTGGACGAGGCCAATGCCGCTATCGGTGTCGCGCGCTTGCACAGTCAGGCCGATGCCGAGCTCGACGCGATTTTGGGCCGTATCCAAAACGATTTGTTCGACCTAGGTGCTGATTTGGCAACGCCAGAGCGCGGCAAGCCACTCGCTTGGGAAGCCTTGCGCATTCTGCCCAATCAAGTGACGCGCCTGGAAGGCGAAATCGACGCGATGAATGCGGCCATCCCGGCGCTTGATTCTTTCATCCTGCCCGGTGGCACGGCCCTTTCAGCCTATTTGCACGTAGCACGCACCATCACGCGGCGGGCTGAGCGGCAAGTGGCTGCTTTGATGCAAACCGAAGGCGAAGTCGTCTCGGACGCGGTGCTGCATTATCTCAACCGCCTGTCTGACCTGTTGTTCGTCGCGGGCCGTCGCGCCAATGCCAATGGCGCTGAAGATGTGAAATGGGTGCCGGGCCTGACGCGTTAAGCGAACGGCTTTGCGAAGGCCCTATTGGGCACCATCTTCGACGATTTTGAACTCAATCCGGCGGTTCTTGGCGTCGGCCTCCGCATTGCCGCCTGCATCCTTGGGCTGGGTCTCGCCATAGCCGGACACGCCCAACAAGCTGGCTGGAACCGATTTGGACACCAGATAATCCGCGACCGATTGTGCGCGTCGCTCTGACAGGGCTTGGTTAGCGGTGGCGTCGCCACGGGCATCGGTATGTCCGCCCAACTCAACTCGATAAGTCTCACAACGCTTGGCCACTGCTGCCAAAGCATTCAACAAAGGCTTGGAATCTTCGGCCAGTACCGCACTGCCCGACCCAAAATTGATCACACGCCCATCGAGCAAGGTGTCATAGGCGGTCTGGCACGCTTTGGCGTCCGGAGTGGCCCCCATGGTGGAGGCCGCATCAGGCGCATCCGCCATGGCTTGTCCACCTAATGTGATGGCATTTTCCAGCGCGAGCACCACGCCAACATGGCTTGGATCGCTCAAAACAGCCTGTTTTACCACCTCAAAAGCGCGCGCGCGGTCTTCTGCCGCTTCGGTATCGCCCGAGACAGTCAAGACCCCGGCCTTGAACTTCACTTCAGCAAAAGAGAACTCTTGCTTGTCCAAAGCGAGGCGTGCAACCCCGCGCCAGTCGGTCTTTTTAGGGGCCTCGGCATTGGTGGGTTTGTCCGGCGTTGCTGGTTTGAGTGGGCCGGTGAGCGAAAGGCCCGTAGCCGCCAAAGCTGCGAAGATCGCAATAGCCACACCTGTTCCCGAAGCAAGGGCTTTCCGGCGACGCTGCGACTTTTCGCTCATGACGCAATCTTTCTCTGATCAGCACGCATGCAGCGGCTCACAACAGGACCTAAAGAATTTGTCTAACCCTGCTCTTTCCCAGTGTCACCTTGATTCCTGTATCAAAACACCGTGTGCTGGCGCAGAAGGCACAGCGATATCAGGCAGATTGATTGCCGCCCGCGCCATGTCGCGATAAACACCGCCTCCATCTTTTCTCCCACCGGGCTTCAACATGACCGAAACCAAACCAAATGCGCCGAGCCGTCCGCTTGCTCGTTCGCCGCGCGGCTTTATCGACCGCCGGGCTGATGCCTTGTCGGCAGAGCGCAGCGTCGTGGAAAAAGTGCTGCGGGTCTATGAGTCCTGGGGTTATGAGCGGCTGGAAACCCCCAGCTTTGAATATGCCGATGCGCTGGGTAAATTCCTGCCCGACCAAGATCGTCCCAATGAAGGCGTGTTCGCACTCGAAGATGATGACGGCCAATGGATGAGCCTGCGCTATGATCTGACCGCGCCTTTGGCCCGCTTTGCCGCACAAAATTGGGATAGCCTGCCGAAGCCCTTCCGCCGCTGCGCTGCAGGGCCTGTCTGGCGTAACGAGAAGCCGGGCCCCGGCCGCTATCGTGAGTTCTGGCAATGTGATGCCGATTGTGTTGGCTCTGCCCGCCCTGAAGCCGATGCCGAAGCAATTGCGATGGGGGCTGCAGCCGTTGAAGCTGCTGGCGTGCCGCGCGGGCTTTATGTGGTCAATGTCTCAAACCGCAAATTGCTCGACGGCCTATTAGCCAAGATTGGCGTCGATGTCGCCGATACGGCCACGCGTCTGGGCGTGCTCCGGGCCGTCGACAAGCTGGATCGTTTGGGCCCTGAAGGGGTTGAGTTGCTGTTGGGCGCGGGCCGAAAGGACGAGTCTGGCGACTTCACCAAAGGCGCAGGGCTTGGCTCCAATGCCATCGCACAAGTCTTGGCCTTTACCTCCACCCGCAAAGCCACACGCCTTGAAACCTTGAGCGCCTTGGACGCGGTGGTGGGCGATACCGAGCTTGGGGCTGAAGGCGTGGCAGAGCTTGGCGCGATTGACGCAACCCTGCGTGCTTTGGATATTCTCGAAGACCGCGCCTTCTTTGACCCCGCCATTGTGCGCGGCTTGGAATATTACACCGGTCCTGTGTTTGAGGCTGAGCTCCTCACCGAGACGCTAGATGAGAAGGGCAATAAGGTCCGCTTTGGCTCCATCGGTTCTGGTGGGCGCTATGATGACCTTGTGATGCGCTTCCGCGGTGAACGCGCCCCAGCTACTGGCTTTTCACTCGGTGTATCCCGCCTCGTCGCGGCCTTGTCGGCTTCTGGCCGTCCGCCCGAAGCGGCGCAAGGCCCTGTCGTTATCCTCGCCCTCGATGGGGATGCCATGGCGGGCTATATGCAAATGGCAGGTGAACTTCGTGCCGCAGGCATTGCCGCAGAAGTCTATCTCGGCACCTCTGGCATGAAGGCGCAGATGAAATATGCCGATCGCCGCAAAGCCCCGGTTGTCGTGATGGAAGGCAGCCAAGAACGCGACGCCGGAAAGGTCACGCTGAAAGACCTTAATCTCGGTGCGCAATTGGCCCAAGCGATTGAGTCGAACGAAGCGTGGCGGCGCGAGCGACCAGCCCAAGTCGAAGTGCCGCGCGCCCAATTGGTAGAAGCCGTCCAGGACATGCTGAAGCCATGAACCAAGAGACTGGTCCCAAGATGCAGGCCGCTTGGGCTGCTTTGAAGGCCCGGGGTGGGCAAGAGGTGGCTTTGCCGACCTTATTGCCGGCCGCTTTGGTGCTGGAATTGGCCGGCGAAGATGTGCGCCCGCGCCTCTATTTTGCGTCCGGGCCGGACGGGGCCGAACTGTGCTTGCGCGCCGACCTGACCATTCCTGCGGCTTTGCACTATGCCCAGAATGCGCAAGGCGATGATGAGCCGGCCGCTTGGGTGTGCGAGGGCAAGGTATTTCGTGCACCAAAGCCCGGTGAAGACCGCGCGCCTGAATTCGTCCAAATCGGCCTCGAACGCTTTGGCGATGCCGACCGGATTGAAGCCGATGTGACTGTGTTTCTCGCCGCGTGGGAAGCGTGCCAAGCGGCAGGCGAGCGCAATCTTTATGTCCGCCTCTGTGACGGTGGTCTGCTACCCCATATCATCGCCAAGGCCGATCTCCCCGATCCGTGGAACAGCGCGTTAGGCGAAGTGGCGAGCCATAAGAGTGCGCTGAAGCGCGTCTTGGCCCAAGCCACCGGGACGGGACCAAGCCGTCAGATCAGTGCGCTGGAACGCACGATTGCCGAACTTGACCCCGAACGCGCCCGCAGTACGGTCGCAGAGGTTTTGACCTTGGCGAACCTATCGCTGCCCGGCAACCGGCAATTGAGCCATGTGGCCGATCGTCTGGCTGCGCGCGCCAAACGCGCCATCGCCAAACCCCTCGCGCCAGAACTGGCTGAGACCATGTCCAAGCTCATTCACCTCAGCAGCCAAGGCTCGCTGGCGGCAAGCTTGGATGAATGCGTCACCTTGGCGGAGAAATTGGGTGTTGATTTGATGGATTGGCGGCAGGCTTGGACCTTGCGGCTCGACCGCATCCAGCAAGAGGCACCAGAGGCCTTGGCGCACGCCCATTTTGAAGCGCTCAGCCCAGAGGCTTTTGACTATTATGATGGCATGGCCTTCGATCTAGCCGTTGATCCAAGCTTTGCGCGACCCGTGGCGACTGGCGGGCGCTATGACACCTTGGTAGGCGAGATTTCATCGGGGGCGCGTCATGCCCGTGCCGTCGGCTGTGTGATCCGCCCTGCACGCTTTGGAGGGCAATGAGATGGCAAGCTTGATCTTGGCGCTGCCCTCAAAAGGGCGTTTGAAGGAACAGTGTGAAGCGTGGCTGGCCAAGAAGGGCCTCGTCGTGCGCCAAACTGGGGGTGAGCGCGGCTATAGTGCGACGTTGGACGGGTTTGACGATGTGCAGATCCGCTTAGCCTCCGCCAGTGAAATCGGCAAAGCCTTGTTGGCGGGGGATATTCATCTTGGCATTACGGGCGAAGACATTGTGCGCGAAGCTGCTGGCGATGTGGATGCGCGCCTGACCATCGAAGCGCGCTTAGGCTTTGGCCGGGCAGATGTGGTGGTGGCGGTGCCCAATGGCTGGATCGATGTGGAGACCATGGCAGACCTCGCCGAAGTGGCCACCGACATGCGCCGTCAGACCGGACGACGGTTCCGCATCGCGACGAAGTTTACCCGCCTCACGGCACAATTCATGCGTGACCATCATGTTGCCGATCACCGCATCGTCGACAGCGCTGGCGCGACCGAAGGCGCACCCGCGGCGGGTATTGCCGAAGCCATTGTCGACATCACCACCTCGGGCGCAACTCTGACGGCCAACGCATTGAAGATTTTGGATGATGGGGTGATTTTGAAAAGCGAATCTTGCCTGATGAAGTCCAAGCTTGCCGATTGGAACGAGGCGACGCAGGCGACTGCCGCGCAGCTTTTTAATAGGCTGAGCTTGGATCGGTTGTAGGCCACGCGCGGTAGGCTCTGCCTTGGCAAAGGCCGCTTTCGTGCTCCCCTCGCCCCCTAAGGGGGAGAGGGGCGGGGGTGAGGGGCCGCCGCGCAAGAGCGCTTCAATCCTTGCAATGGAGGCGTCTGAAATCCTGACGCAAACTCTGGGTTCTCTAGGCCCTCACCCCCGACCCGTCGACCTATAGGTCGACCCCAAAGGGAGAGGGGAGCTGCGGGGTTGACCCCCCAGCTTGCGCAAGAAGAATTGTTGGGCGGCTCTGATGCGAGCAAGGCGAGGCTTAGAGCCGTTCTAAGTCAAAAAGCTTTCGAGTTTGCCTTGACCTTGTTGCATTCCTGCCGGAATGCGCCGTCAGCCGTCCGCGCGCGGATGTCGTGCAGGCAAAGGTGTGGGCAGCACGGTAGAAGTGGCGCGGGCGACGAGCTTGCCGTCGGCATCAAACAAGTCGGCCTCTAAAAACGCGGCCTTATTGCCCCATTTAACAACGCGGCCTTCAGCTTCGACTGGACCTGCCGGGCAGGGGCGCAGGAAGGTGGTTTTAAGCTCTAGGGTCGGGACGGCATAGGCCATTTGCCCGGCAACAATGCCCGCAATCGCCATGGCTTCATCCAGCATCGCCGTGACAAAGCCACCTTGCAAGGCACCGCGCGGATTACACCATGCCGCTTGGCCGACCATCTTAATCCGCACGCGTCCGCCCGCTTGATCGATCGACAGGACTTCAAGTCCCAGCGTGTCGGAACAGGCTGGTCGAGATTTGGCTTGGGTAAATTTTGCCAGAACTTCCGCGTCGGTGCGGGCCGGGCCGGTCTCTGCGCTCACTTCTTACGCCGGAACGCGTCGAGGCTGACAACAGCGCCTGTGCTTGGCGTTTTAACAACCGTATCCTCAACTTCGGATTCCAGCACGTCATCGTCCAAGTCCGCATCTGGCGAGAGATCGTCGACCACGTCAAATGGCAAAGCAAAGCGCACGGAGGGGTCATAGAAACGGGTGATCGCCGCAAAGGGGATCACAATCCGCTGTGGCACGCCGCCAAAGTGCAAGGTAATGGCAAACCAGTCGTCGCGCACTTCCAGCCCTTCATATTGGTGCTGGATCACGATGGTCATCTCATCAGGATATTTCGCAGCCAGATATTGGGCGACTTGCACGCCGCGCGCACGGGTGCGGAAGCTGATGTAGAAATGATGGTCGGCAGGCAGGCCCGTCAACGCAACTTTGATTGCATCGCGCACGACGCCACGCAGGGCATCTTGGGTTAGCTTTGCATAGCCGATGAGGTCTTCCGACATCGGGCCCGTCTCCTGCTTTTGGCCATTTCTGGCGTTATGATTATGGAGATCTTCTTAATCCTGCTTTCGCCCGTGCGCAATCGACTTCGGTGTCCAAGCGAACCTTAGCACCCAATGGGCGAGTGATAATCCACGTGTTGAACGAAGCCGTGCGACGATCGTTCCAACAGAATTTTCATGGGAGGCTGAAAGCAAAAAACATCGCTTCTCAAAATTTATAATCGATACAGCGGGCTACATATATTTATCATTTGATTTTTATACTTCTATAGGGACAGTATCTTTGTATTTACCCTTTGGTTACAATTTAGATTGATTCTGAATTACTCCGTGTACGTGATTGATTCTGATTTAGGCGATTATGGAGATTGCAAACTCTATGCTGATCCAGAGAGATGCAGGTCCCGGGGCACCGGGCCTAGTCGCGTTAAGCGCAACCGTTTCAGCGGTCGGCTTGCATTTTGTACCGCGGCATCCCGTCGTTTGGGCAAGACCAAGCCGCTGTTATTGGAACGTACGCGACTGCGTGGCGCAATCTGGCGGGCGAATTCGATTCGGTTGGTTGGTGGTCGAGATTGAAGCTTTAACATTGTTAGCTTGGCACCATGCGGTGTGGGAGCGGCCTGATGGCACATGGGTGGATATCACCCCGCATAGCCAAACGGGTTGGGCCGAGGGAACCACCGCCTTTTTGGAAGATCCACGCCAAGACTATGACCTATCTTGGCCGCCAGCCCAAATCCAGCAATTTGAGCCCATCGTGAATGACCCGCGACTGGAAGCGTTTATCAAGGCCTATCAGAGCCAATTCGCTTTGCAACGCGCCCATCTTGAGAAACAACGTGCCATTGCAGGGGTCCTATTCGATGAGACGCACATGCGCCTGCACGCGCAAGACCCGATTAGTGGGGCATTGCTGCAAGACTTAGAGCGCATTTGGAAACCCAAAATCAATGCAGCCGATGCCCATCGAAGTATCCTGCTTGAAGCCCTCGTTGCCTGTCAAAATGAGCGGTCCAAGCAAGCGGCATGATCCGCATTGCGTCAGTGGATTAAGTTTTTCTTGGAAAGTGGCGGGGGAAAGTGAAGGGGGAAAGTGGAGGGGGTTGCTGTTGCCGGGCCCCCCTCCGAGCCCCGCCTTCGGCCGAAGCCTTGGGACTTAGTCGGATGTCAATCAGACCGCATTACGCAGCCAAACGGACTTCCTGTGCAAAGTTATCGTTTGCATTTGTGAAAATGGGCGGTTGACGAAGCCCACGCGGGTAAAAGTAACGTCTTTACACATCCGTCGATCCTGATCGGCCCCACACTCGCGTCGATACACGCAGAGAGCTTGGTGGAGCCGCGGGGAATCGCACCCCGGTCCGGCCTGCTTATTTCACGCACGTTTATCACCATAGTCCGGCGAACCGGACCTTTCCAATATAGGCCCTCTTTGACGGGATGGGAAGGGCGACGTCCAATCCAGCAGCTAATCCTGTTTCAGCCACGCCAAGAGATCGCGACAAACCCGGGCAGGATCTTCCAGCTCTGGTGTGTGTCCGAGGTCTGGATAGCTGATATAATCGACCTGATCGGCCAAGCGCTTTGGGCTGTCGGCATTGCCTTTGGGGTGGCTTTTGTCGGCCTCACCCCAAAAAGCCAATAAGGGCTGCTTAGGTTTGTCGAGGCGGATCGATGGGTCCATATAGAGCTGATAGGCACTTGCCAGCGACCACATCGCCCCATGCTCAAACGACCGGCAGGCACAAGCGACTAGCTCGTCCAGCATCTCTTTGCGACCAACGGACAGGCGATACCAGTCTGGCATACGTTTGGGTGCCAGCTGCTTCATCACCCATTGGCCGAGGAAAGGGCGGGCCAAAATGCCCTTTGGGTCACGACCAGCCTTCCACGCGGAAAAAGCCGCAACATCGCCAGCTTGTAACAGCGCGAGGCGCGAAACCAGTTCAGGCCGGCGGCAAGCCAGATCAATCGCACATAGGCTGGCCACACAGGAAAAGGCGAGGATAGCGCCGTCGCCTGCGATATCTTTCAAAAAGCGGGCAACGTCGTCATTGGTCTGGTAAAAGTCAAACCGATAGCTTGGATCAACCGCGCTGAACCCCATGGCGGGCAGTTCGAAGATGATGACGCGGAAATGCGGGCTAAAGGCGTCCAACAGCGCATCGTAGTTTTCCAAGGTCATCGGCGGGTCAGCGGAGAAGACCAAAGTCGGACCGCTACCCCGCACCCGGTATCGATACTGGGTTAGTGGCGTGGAGTAAAAGCCAATCTCGGGCGAGGTATGGGCCGCCCATCCAGCTCTAAAGGTGGCCATCTTGCGACGGCCACCCCAGGTATCGAGCTTGGTTCCAAGTTCGCGTATCACCTTCATGTTATGGCGTCTCCGATTTGGCGGGCTGGATCATGCTGACAGGCGCTTTGAGGAAGGTGACGAGCCCATCATGGCCATATTTCTTGGTCACACGGGCGTGCCACTCAGGGCCGAAATGGGCCTCGGCACTGGCTTGATCTTCCCAGAGATAAATGCCGCCAAAGCTGCGGTCGGCACCTTGGGTGAAGTATTTGTAGATCAGGTGCGGTGTGGCGGCATAGGTTGGGATAGCGTCTCTCAGCCCCTTCTTCACCAGCCCGTCTGTGCCATACCAAGGGGTCTTGATCTCAACAATCGTCGCGACATTGGCGGCTGATGGTGCGACTTGCGCCGCACCAGCGGTGACTTCGGGGACGGAGAAATAGACGGGGCTCGCCTTGACGCCATAGGTCTTTTCAACCCGTTGCAGCCAAGCAGCATCGAAATGGGCTTTGGCCGAGGCCTCACTATCGAAGAGATAAAGACCGCCAAAACCGGTTTGGCTATAGGTGAAATACTTACGCTCAAGGCCTGGGACTTTAGCGTAAATGGGGATGGCTCGGGTGAATTCAGCATTTAGGGCTTCATCACTCACCCCGGCCGGGCGCGCGATAGACACATAGACGGCAACTTTGTTTTGGGCGGCTTTGGCGGCAGCGCGTTGTGGGACCAGTCCAAACCAAGCCCCCAGTCCGATCAACGCACCCAGTGCGAGTAATGAGAGAAATAGTTTCATCTTCAGTTTCCTCTTCCCGGGGGAACAGACCGCCCGTTGACCCCAAATAGGGCTTGACCGATCGGTCTAGCTAGGCCTAAAAATGGAAAATGGATTTTCAAAAATGATAAATGAGCAAGCAATTGATTGGGAGGCGATCCGTTGTTTTGTAGCGGTGGCGAGGCGCGGCTCTCTGTCGGAAGCCGCTGACGAATTGGGCATGTCGATCCCAACGATCAGCCGCCGGATCGACGGGCTGGAGACGCAGCTGGCCTTGAAACTGCTGCAACGTGGTCCGCGCGGCGCACGTTTGACAGAGGCCGGGCACGCGATCTTGCAAGTGGCCGAACCGGGGGCCCGCCAGCTTAGCCAAATTGCCCGTCGTGCGCGCGCTTTGCAGGAGGGACCCAATCTGCCGGCTGTCCGCATCTCAGCGACCGAGTCCGTTATTGCGGATGTCTTGGCCCCGCGATTGGACCGTCTTCGCGCGCAAGACCCGTCGATCAGCATTGATTTGGAGGTCTCAAACGACATTGCCAATCTGAATGCAGGGCGCACGGATGTGGCGATCCGGATGGTACGACCGGCGGAAGAAACACTCATCGCGCGCCGCTTGCCCGTGATCCGGTTGGGTCTGTTTGCGTCGCCCGACTATCTGAAAGGAAAGGACTTAGAGCGCTTGGTCTTGTCGGATGAGCATCTCGTTTGGCTGGACCGTCAATATGGCGAGATTGCTGAAAACATTTGGCTGAAGGCGCAGGGCTTGGAGGCAAGCATCCGCTTTTCCTCGTCCAGCGTGCGCGCGCTTCTCAATGCGGCGGTTGCGGGCGTCGGCATTGCGCCCTTGCCAGCTTTTGCCGCCCGCAAAGCCGGTCTGATGGAGGTCCAGCATCGGGCTATGCCGGAGCGCCAGCCGTGGCTGGTGTTTCATCGCGACACCAAGACCAATCCGCGCTTGCAACTCGTCCGCGATTGGATCGTCACCTGCTTCAAAGAAGAAATCGTCGAGCCCTAGGCCACAAAGCTAATGACAGGTGGTGGCTTAATCTCTTGATGCAGCAAGCCATCATAAATATGGGCGGCAATTGATAGGAAGGCATTGGCCGTATCGCTGCCAGGGGCGGCGACGACATAGGGCACCCCGCCATCGCCGCTTTCCCGTATCCCCACTTCTAAGGGGATCTCGCCCAGAAATGGCAAGCCCAAAGCCTCCGCCGTGCGCTTGGCACCGCCTTCGCCGAACACATAGATGCGGCTGCCGTCTTGCTGGGTTAGCCACGCCATATTCTCAATGACGCCCAAAACCGGGACATGGGTCTTCGCAAACATGCCCGCGCCGCGTCGTACATCGGCCAAGGCGACTTCTTGGGGCGTTGAGACGATGACGGCCGCATTCAAGGGCACGCGTTGTGCCAAAGCTAATTGGGCATCGCCCGTGCCCGGTGGCGTATCCATCACCAATACGTCCAACGGTTCCTCCGCCGTACCCCACGTCACGTCTTCCAATAATTGTTTGATGGCGCTGGTCACGATAGGCCCGCGCCAGATCATGGGGGCGTCACCATCGACCAGATAGCCGATTGACATGGTCTTTAAACCGTAAGCCATGACCGGCAGAAGCTTCTTATCCTCGCCCACCTCTGGCTCAGCCGAAACGGTTCCCATCATGGTGGGAATGGACGGTCCATAGATGTCGACGTCGAGCAAGCCAACGCGCAGACCCAAAGCGGACAGGGCTGCCGCTAAATTGACCGCCACGGTGGATTTGCCGACCCCACCCTTGGCTGACGCGACCGCCAATATGGCTTTAATGCCGGGAATGCCAGCTTTCACGGGCGGCGCTTGGGCGACGCCTTGGGCGAGGGCTGCATCGGTGAGTTTAGCACCCTTGCGAACGCGCTGTTGGCCAGCTGGCGGCGCGTCGGTCGTTGGTGGGTTTTGTGCAGCACTGACATGGGCAGTCATCACCACAGTGACCTTTCCAGCGCCGGGTAGACCCTTGATGGCGGCCGTCGCGGCCTGTTGCCACTGGCTAGCTGCACTTTCTTCACCTTTTGGCACTGAAATTGTTGCCAGCACGTCGCCCCCTTCCGAGACGCGGACATCTTCAATAAGTCCTTTATGTACAAGGCTTAAGCCGTCCGACGCGCGCATGGTATCGAGAATTTTTAACACATCCTCGCGTTTGAGTGATCGTTTGATTCCAAACACCTTCTTGATCCCTTTAGCTGAGCACGCACATAAGGGACTGTAACGCCCGCTTGCAAGTCTTTGGCATGTGCCTTTGCCTAGGTTTAGCGGCTCTGGAATGGAAACACGTCTATATGCCTTGGAATGATAACTCGTCTGGCGGCGGTGGTGGCCCTTGGGGTCCTAGTGGTGGTTCGAATGGTAATCAGCCGGGCGGTGGCTCTGGGCCTAAAAATCCATGGGGTGGCGGTCCAAACCAGCCACCTCGGCGTCCGGGTAGTTCTGGCGAGAGTGGCAATCTAGATGAGTTGGCCAAGCGCGTCGAAGATCGCTTGAAGAGCGTTCTGGGCGGCGGCGGCAATGGCGGCGGCGGCTTGAAAGGCGGCGGTGGCGGCGGTGAGCCCATACAGTTTGACAAGCGCACAGTCGGCGCGATCGTCTTGGTCGCTGTCTTGGGCTGGGCCGCAACAGGCGTTTACGTCGTGGATGCCGGTGAAGAGGCCGTGATCCAGCGCTTCGGCAAATATGTATATACGGTCGAGCAAGGCTTGCAGTTCCATTTGCCCGCGCCGATTGAGACCCGCCAAATTGTCGATGTGCAAAATGCGCGGTCTTTGACGGTTGGCGGCGGCTCTGAGGCTGGCTCGAATGATGGTCTGATGCTGACTGCAGACGAAAACATCGTTGACGTTGGCTTCCAAGTTTGGTGGCGCGTTGAAAACTCCCGCGATTACTTGTTCCAAGTTGCCCACGGCCCTGAAGGGCGCGGCAATGCCGAAGAGACTGTGCGCGCAGTTGCCGAATCGGCCATGCGGGAAGTCGCAGGCAAGTCCCAACGAGAGCAAGTGCTGTCTACCGGTCGGGCGCAAGTGGAAACGCAAACACGCGACCTCATCCAGCGCACGCTGAATGAATATAAGGCCGGTATTCGGATCACGCAGGTCAATTTGACGAAGGCAGAGCCGCCAGCAGCGGTGAATGATGCGTTCCGTGAAGTAGCAGCGGCAAGCCAAGAGGCAGAAACCAAAATCAACCAAGCTCGTACTTACCGCAATGCGGTGGTGCCGCAGGCCCAGGGTGATGCAGCACGCTTCAACCAATTGTACCAAGAATACAAACTGGCACCTGAAGTCACGCGTCAGCGCCTGTATCTGGAAACCATGGAACGGGTCTATCAAGGCGCAAACAAAGTTTTGCTTGATCCCGGCCGCGCGGGTGCAAGCCCGATGGTTGTCTTGCCGCCTGAATTATTGAAAGGGGCGGCTGCCCCAGCCGCTGCACCTTCTGCGCCTTCTGCGCAAAATGCGAACCCGCAGGGAGTTGTCCGATGAACGCCCGTACTCTTCCGATTTTGGGTGGCTTAGCCCTTGGTGCGGTTATCTTGGCCAATGCGTCCTTGTTCACCGTCAGCGAGACGCAACAGGCGATCACGCTGCAATTTGGTCAGCCCAAGAATTTCTTTAACATTGATGGCACAGACCCCGGCCTAAAGGTGATGATCCCCTTTGTCCAACAACGGGAAATCTATGACCGCCGCATCCTAGATCTGGCCCCCTCTGGCAAAAGCGAAGTGGTGACGGCAGACCAAGAACGTCTTGAAGTCGATAGCTTTGCCCGCTGGCGCATCGTCAATCCTTTGCGCTTCTATCAGGCAGTCCGGACCGAGGCCCGCGCCCGCGATCGTTTGACCAGCTTGCTGGAAGCATCCTTGCGGCGCGTCTTGGGTTCGGCTCAGTCAACAGACATCATTTCGGGTCGTCGTTCGGCTCTGATGAACTCGATCCGCTCAGAAATGAACCGCGAGGCAACCGCGCTCGGTATTCAAGTGGTTGACGTGAAGATTCGTGCAGCCGACTTACCGCCAGCTAACCAGGAACGTGTGTTTGAACGCATGCGGTCCGAACGTCAGCAGGCTGCAGCCAGCGTTCGCGCGGCGGGTGATCGTCAAGCGCAAGAGATTCGTGGTGGTGCAGATCGCGAACGGGCCAAGATTATCGCGGACAGCTATAATCAAGACCCAGACTTTGCGGCCTTCTATCGCTCGATGCAGGCCTATGAGAAGGCACTGCCAGCGGGCACGACGATTGTGACCACACCCGACAGCGACTTCTTCCGCTACTTCAAGAGCCGCCGCGGCGAGGGTGGCCAGTAAAGTAAGCGAGATTCTCCCCCTGCCGCTTCTGTGGCGGGGGGATTGCCTCTTCACCGCCTGTGACGCCACAGGCATGCGCCCATACCCCTCGCGCAGAAAGGCCGTCCCGAAGGGACTGACAAGGCTTTGAAATAATCTAGATCTAGCTTAAGCCGCGGCGCGGATGGCTTCGAGGCGGGCAAGCTTACGCTCTGCTGCGGCCTTCTGGTCGGCATCCTTGGCATCGCGCGCGTCTTCACGGGCGTTTTGCAAGTCCTTCTCGAGGCCAGCTGCGTCCAGATTTGCCAAGTCCACGGCGTCTTCTGCCAGGATGGTTAGGCCTTGTGGCGTCACGTCGGCAAAGCCACCGCCGACGAAAATCTTGCGTTCGCTCGCGCCATCGAGAATGCGGATTGCGCCTTGCTGAATGACCGTCATGAACGGGGCATGCTGGCTCAAGACGCCGAACTGCCCATCCACACCGGGAACCACCACCTGATCGACTTCACCCGAATACAGGGCACGCTCAGGGGAGACCAAAGAAAAGTGAAGTTTGCCGGTGGTGGCCATGGTTATGCTCGCTCATTGCGGGAAAGGATTGTTGCGGTGCGTTTAGCATTTGAGCGCCCAGCATGCAAAGCACTGCAACAGTCGAAACCTCACCTCAGCGTGATCAAAAATGTTCCGTGCAGACGGTCGCTGTTTCTTGTTACTCACGCGTCATGAGCGCGCCCTGTTATGTTGACCGGAGCTCAGCGTGCTCATGGATTGAAAGGGAGCAATCGAACGATGTTCAAGGAATTTATGATCGGGCTAGGCGCAATGGCGGCTGCAGGCTCTGCAATGGCCCAAACGGCCCCTACAGCGGATGCTTTATGCGCTAAGGGCGAGATTGTTACGGTGCGCTTCAATGAGCTCACATCGGCTGGCAGCTTTGATGGCTTTAATGCCGCTGCGGTGGCCAACCAGAAATATTATCGCGACAAAGGCATCACGCGGAACGTGCAATTGGTCGGCCGCGCCATGGTTCGCGACACGGCAACCGGAACTTGGTCTTTCTCAGACAAGCGGGTCTCTACCGCGCATGTGAATCCACCGAGTGGTCGAGCCGACACCAATGACCCCGCATGGAAAGCTTTTGTGGCGCAATTTGACGCCAATTCCACCGTCACAGCCCAACAAATGTTCTGCTACACGCCCGCGATCGACGAAACCGCGACGATTGTGGCTGAGATCAAGAAGTTTGAGCAGGTTTGGGCGGACACGGCCGCCGCCGGCAATGCCGCCGGATTGGGCGCGCTCCTCGATGACAGCTATATCAGCTACGGGAAAGCGAAGCCCGAAACCAAAGCGGATTTATTGGCCAGTACGGCCGATCCCAAAAAGCGCCCAGCCTCTGTCAAAATCAGCGATGTCACCGTGAAGGTTGATGGCGGCTATGCCTTCGCCCAAGGCGTTTGGACAGAGACTGCAAAAGACGGGAAGGTCACCGTATTGTCCTTCTTCGATGTCTGGAAACAAAACCGCGATGGCGCGTGGAAAGCCATGGTGAGCCAAGTTGGCCCAGTCTCGCCCTGATTTAGGACAGCCTCCAAAGTCCTAAAACTAAAAGGCCCCGCAGCATCGCTACGGGGCCTTATTTTTGTTGCATGCGAGCAGCGCTTAGGCGGCTTCAGCAGCCATCTTTTGAGCCTTAGCAATGGCTTCGTCGATATTGCCGACCATGTAGAAGGCTTGCTCTGGCAAGTGGTCATAGTCACCGTTCACGAGGCCCTTGAAGCCGCGGATGGTGTCTTCCAGCGACACGAGCTTACCGGGCGAACCGGTGAACACTTCTGCCACGTGGAACGGCTGCGACAAGAAGCGCTCCACCTTACGGGCGCGCGACACGACCAACTTGTCGTCTTCCGACAATTCGTCCATGCCCAAGATCGCGATGATGTCTTGCAGAGCTTTGTATTGCTGCAGGATTTCTTGTACGCGACGGGCGGTTTGATAGTGATCTTCACCCACGATGCGTGGCTCAAGGATGCGCGAGGTGGAGTCCAGCGGGTCCACAGCAGGGTAGATACCTTTTTCAGCGATCGAGCGGTTCAACACGGTCGTTGCGTCCAAGTGGGCGAACGAAGCGGCTGGTGCAGGGTCGGTCAAGTCGTCGGCTGGCACGTAGATGGCCTGAACCGAGGTGATGGAGCCCTTAACCGTCGACGTAATACGCTCTTGCAAGCCACCCATGTCGGTCGCCAAGGTTGGCTGATAGCCCACGGCCGAAGGAATACGACCCAGAAGTGCCGACACTTCCGAACCAGCTTGGGTAAAGCGGAAGATGTTGTCCACGAAGAACAACACGTCTTTACCTTCTTCGTCGCGGAAATATTCGCACTGGGCAAGGCCCGTCAAAGCCACGCGTGCACGCGCACCTGGGGGCTCGTTCATCTGACCATAGACCAAGGTACAACGCGAACCTTCCGAAGAACCATTGTTCTCCTTCGGGTCGACGTTCACTTTGGATTCGATCATTTCATAATAGAGGTCGTTACCTTCGCGGGTACGTTCGCCCACACCGGCCAACACCGAATAACCACCATAGGCCTTTGCGATGTTGTTGATCAGCTCTTGGATCAGAACGGTTTTGCCCACGCCGGCACCGCCGAACAGACCAATCTTACCACCCTTGGCGTAAGGGCAAAGCAAGTCCACGACCTTAATGCCGGTGGCCAAAACTTCTGGCGCTGGCTTTTGGTCGACAAAAGCAGGAGCCGCTTGGTGGATCGAGCGCTTGCCTTGGGCCGAAACGATTGGGCCGGCTTCGTCGATCGGCTCACCAATCACATTGATGATGCGGCCCAAAGTGGCAGGACCAACGGGCACCATGATGGGGTTGCCGGTGTCGGTTACTTCTTGGCCACGAACCAAGCCTTCGGTTGCGTCCATCGCGATGGTGCGCACGGTCTTTTCACCCAGATGCTGGGCGACTTCCAGCACAAGGCGTTTGCCATTGTTGCTGGTTTCCAAGGCGTTGAGGATGCTTGGCAGTTCGCCATCAAACTCAACGTCGACAACGGCGCCAATTACTTGGGCGATCTTGCCTTTAACATGGATGCTCATAGTGTCGTGTCCCGTTCTAAAAGTCTCTGTTTTGAGCCGCTTACGCGTTCTCTAAGTCTAACCGTCTTTCGATGCGACCAAGCCGCTCGTCAAATCGGTCCATTCGTTTTCCAAGGCCACCCATCATGACGAGAAGTTGGCCTTGCGTTTCTTCCAAAGAGGACACACGGGACTTGATGTCTGACATGTCGAGACTGACTGCGTCCATCTTACTTCTGATATGTCTCAGATGTTCAAGGATTAGGCTCTCAACATTATCGGTCATCTCAGATCTCCAGCGACCCCTTATATCATAGTTTAAACCGCCTGCGCACCCGCGATAATTTCTGTCAATTCGGTGGTAATCATGGCCTGACGCTTGCGGTTCATTTGCAAGGTCAGTTTCTTGATCAGGTCGCCTGCGTTGCGGGTTGCGTTATCCATAGCACCCATTTGGGCCCCGTAGAAACCAGCAGCATTTTCCAGCAAAGCGCCCAAAATCTGGCTGTCGAGATAGCGTGGCAGCAAAGCTTCCAAGATCGCTTCCTCGCCTGGCTCATAGCTATAGACGCCACCGCCCGTATCGGCCGTTGCAGCGCCTTCAGGCGCGACAACGGGGATAAGTTGCTGGACGGTCGCAATTTGGCTGATGACCGACTTAAAGCGCGAGAACACCAGATGCGCGACGTCAAACTCACCGGCGTCGAACATCTCAACCAATTTGTGGCTGACTTGTGCGCTTTGGGCCGAACCCAAGGTGCGAACACCGGCAAACTCGATATGACCAACCGACAAAGACGCATAGAGGCGCTTTAACTGGTCGCGACCCTTCTTGCCCACGGTCAAAATCTTGACCGTTTTGCCCTGCGCTTGCAGGCTGACAATCAGTTCACGCGACTTCTTGACGATATTGGTGTTGAACCCGCCGCACAGGCCGCGCTCTGAGGTGGCAACCACCACCAGATGCACCTGATCATTGCCAGAGCCTCGCAGCAGCTTGGGAGCCGCATCAGAGCCCTGCACCGAACTTGCCAGATTGGCCACGGTGCCGGCGACCTTTTCACTATAGGGGCGCGCCGCTTCGGCTGCCTCTTGCGCACGCTTCAGCTTTGCCGCCGCCACCATTTGCATGGCTTTGGTGATCTTCTGCGTCGACTTCACCGAAGCGATACGCGTGCGAAAGTCCTTTAAGCTGGCCATGGATTGGTTCCCTCAGCCCCGCTCTTAAGCAAACGTCTTGGCGAAATCATCAAGCGCTTCTTTGATGCGCGCTTCAATGTTGTCGGCCTTGATGTCCAGCTTGGTCTTGATCGCGTCAGACAGGTCTTTGTACTTCCCGCGCAAAGCAGCCTTCAATTCGGCCTCATAGCGCTTGATGTCGCTGACGGCGACGCTGTCCAAATAGCCCTTGGTACCGGCATAGATCAGGACGACCTGATCTTCGACGGCCACTGGCGCGAACTGGTCTTGCTTCAACATTTCGGTCAAGCGGGCACCACGAGCCAGCAAGCGCTGGGTCGAAGCGTCCAAGTCCGAACCGAACTTCGCAAAGGCGGCCATTTCACGATACTGGGCCAATTCACCCTTAATCGGACCGGCCACTTGCTTCATCGCCTTAACTTGAGCCGACGAACCCACGCGCGACACCGACAGACCGACGTTCACAGCTGGACGCACGCCTTGATAGAACAAGTCAGTTTCCAAGAAGATCTGACCGTCGGTGATCGAAATCACGTTGGTTGGAATATAGGCCGACACGTCGTTGGCTTGGGTTTCGATGATTGGCAGAGCCGTCAGCGAACCAGAACCATTGTCTTCGTTCAGCTTTGCAGCGCGCTCGAGCAAGCGCGAGTGCAGATAGAACACGTCACCTGGATAGGCTTCACGGCCTGGTGGACGACGCAGCAACAAGGACATTTGGCGATAGGCCACAGCTTGCTTGGACAAATCGTCATAGATCATCAAAGCATGCATGCCGTTGTCGCGGAAATATTCGCCCATGGCGCAAGCCGAGAACGGTGCCAAGAACTGCAGCGGTGCAGGCTCAGAAGCGGTTGCGGCCACGATGATCGAGTACTTCAAAGCACCCGATTCTTCGAGGGTTTTCACCAACTGGGCAACGGTCGAACGCTTTTGGCCGATCACGACATAGACGCAATAAAGCTTTTGGCTTTCTGGTGCGTTGTTGTCATGGGCTTCGCGCTGATACAGGATCGCGTCGATGGCGATGGCGGTCTTGCCGGTTTGACGGTCGCCAATGATCAATTCGCGTTGGCCGCGGCCGATTGGGATCAGCGCGTCGATCGACTTAATCCCGGTCTGCATCGGCTCATGCACCGACTTACGAGGGATAATGCCGGGGGCTTTTACGTCCACCTGCTTGCGCTCGGCTTCGATATCAACCAGTGGGCCTTTGCCGTCGATGGGCTCACCCAATGGGTTCAGCACGCGACCGAGCAAACCCTTGCCGACGGGAACGGACACGATTTCGCCAAGACGCTTAACAGTGTCGCCTTCCTTGATCCCACGGTCTTCACCGAAGATCACGACGCCGACATTGTCGCGCTCGAGGTTCAAGGCCATGCCTTTGATGCCGCCTGGGAACTCAACCATTTCGCCCGCTTGGACGCTGTCGAGGCCATAGACCCGGGCGATACCGTCACCAACGGACAAGACGGTGCCGACGTCAGCAACAGCTGCCTCAGCGCCGAAGTTTTTGATTTGATCCTTCAGGATCGCGGAAATTTCTGCGGCGCGGATGTCCATGCCTCAGGCCCCCTTCATCGCAATTTTGAGTGCGTCGAGTTTAGATTTGACAGAATCGTCGAACAGCCTGGAACCAACCTTGACGACGAGGCCGCCAAGAAGTTCAGGCTTTAGCGTGGTTTCTACATCAACCGGTGCCTTAAAGGCCCGGCCGAGTGCTTCAGTCAGGCTCTTGAGTTGTTCTTCACTCAAGGGCTCTGCAGTCGAGACTTCGGCCAGAACGGCGCCACGTGCCTGAGCTGCTAAGCTCAAGAATGCCGCCAGCATGCCGCCCAAGTCCGCCGAACGACGGTTTTGGGCTGCAAGGCCGAGAAAGTTTTGCGTGATGGCGTTTGCCTTCATCTTTTTGGCGATGGCACCAAGTGCTGCTGCCTTTTGCTCCACAGGGAACAGCGGGCTGGTCAAGGCCGCGCGCAGGTCCGCGCTGGTCTGCCAAGCGGCCAAGAGCGCCTTGGCGTCTTGCTCCACAGCAGCAACCTTCTTGGATTCAGTCGCCAGGTCGAACAGCGCCGCGCCATAGCGCTGGGCTGCTTCACTGATGGCGCTGCGATTTGATCCACTCAAAGGGTCTACTCACGTGCATAACAGGCCCCGCGCTTTGACTGCGGCAGACGGTGCCCGTTCGATTAATGAAAGCAAAAACAGATCGTTCTCAGTTGGGAAACAAGAACCTCGTCTCGCGTGACGGGGCCTCTAGCATGGGCCTCTCGCGACCGCAACATGAGGGCCGCACACGCAGTGCAGGAAGTTACAATAAATACGGCCATTGCGTGGTCACAAATCGCCGGATTTGGCCTTTCTAGGTTGGAACAATCCTAAAGGTTTAGGACCAACCGTCCAAAACTAGGCTTACAATCAAGGCAAAGGCGGTTGTTAAAGGCTCAAATGCCATTGCGCTCGCATTTTTGAGCCAGATAGTCCGCTTGTTCCAAGCGCTGTCCGTGGCCTGATCAAACTGACGTGAGCAAGTTCTATTTCATTGATGGCCTGGCCGAAGTGTTTGCCGAGTGGTCCTTCGAATCATGTGGTGGGGCCTGGCGCTCTTTGAGCCGCAATCTGAGGTTCTGGCTATAACTTGGAGTCAAGCCTTACTCTTTTTCCTGCCGGTTTCTGAAAGCCATAAGCACCGATAACAACACACTGAAGGCAACTGTCGCCCAAAAAGAATTGAAGGCGAGAACCATGGATGTGATGCCGCCTTCCCCGTAACAGCCTTCACTAAAGAAGTGTGCCGTGAAGACAGCCAAAGGAACGATAAACGGAAGGAGCAGTCCCCAAGCAACCCAGGAGTCCCTCAAAGACCATAAAAGAAAAGAGAAAAAGGCCAGCATCAAAATTGGAACGGCGAGGTTTGTGGCGCACATGGGCTGCAGTTTCCTGAAAGTAATGCTTACAATATTCGGACGAACTAGCCCCCTTAAACAATCCCCGCAAGCCCTTTGCGACTGACAATGGAGAGCAGCCGCAAAGCCGGTCCGCCCGGCTTTTTGACGCCGCGCTCCCAGTCCGAAACAAGGTTTTTCGAGACGTTGAGGTAGCGTGCAAATACGGGTTGCGAGACTGCTTCGCTTTCACGCAATGCCTTTATCTCATCGGGGCGTAAGAGCGGGGCGTCAGTCAGGCAACTGTCATCAAACTCCTGCATTGTTTTTTTATCGATCGCACCAACCTCGTGAGCACCTTCCATCATTTGATGGATGGACGCTAAAGCCTCGCTTTTATAGGTTTTCGCTGTCATATCGAACCTCCATCCATTGCTTGGTTTCCACCAAAGCATCGATCTCAACTTGTGAAAACGCCAAAACAAGTCTGGCCGCTTTCTTGAACTCTTTCAATTCTGACTTGGTCAAGTTTGACTTGTCGCTTTTTGCAAAACCGAAAGCAAAAACAGCGCGGTCACCTGATCGGAAGAATAAGAGAGTTCGAAACCCCCCTGACTTGCCAAAGCCCTCGCGCGCAATCCGCTGCTTCAGCAAGCCGCCGCCTAAATCAGCGTCAATTTGACCGTTCTGAGCGCGAGCGACGGCATTAAACAGCGCACCGTCGAGAATGTTTTCTTTGAGTGCGAATTTTGCAAACCAAGCGTTCTTATAAATTCGCATTGCGCGCCAGCCCAATTATTGTCCTTATATATCACACTGGGTGTTATATGTGAAGACTTCTGAGGCTAAGCACCTAAATCCCCTCACCATCCTGACCTTCGCGTTCATTCTTGCGTTTGACGGCGATATTGAGGGCCTCGACCATGACGGAAAAGGCAATGGCGGCATAGAGATAGGTGCGCTCAATATGTTGCCCAAAACCATCGGCTACCAAGACCATGCCGACAATCAAGAGGAAAGCCAGCGCCAGCATCTTGGTCGTCTCATATTTATCGATAAAGGCAGAAACGGCCTCGCTCGCAAACATCATGACCGCGATGGCGATGATGACTGCAGTGACCATGATGGCGAGATTGTTGGACATGCCAATCGCGGTGACAATCGAATCAATCGCGAAGATCACGTCAATCACCGCAATTTGGGCGACAACGACCATGAGTTTTGTCGATTTGGTTTTTGGACCCGCGTGGTCTTCAACCTTCTTCGATCGGACAATCTCGTCGATTTCCAGGGTGGCTTTATACAGAAGATAGCCGCCGCCGGCGATCAGGATTAAGTCGCGGGCCGAAAAACTATGACCCATCAAGGCAAAGAGCGGTTTGGTCAGCCCCGCCAGCCAGACCAACATGGATAGGAGAATAATGCGGAGGATGAGGGCCAGCGCCAAGCCCATGCGCCGCGCGGTCGCTTGCTGTTCTTTCGGAAGTTTCGACGCGGCAATTGAGATGAAGATCACATTGTCGATGCCGAGGACGATTTCCAACAGGGTTAATGTCGCCAATGAGGCCCAGCCATCCGCTGTCGCCATCCATGCAAACCAATCCGCCAATTCTCGATCTCCCCACGCCGCACAACAGCCGCGCTCATATGTCTTGGTTGCCCGCCACGCCAAGGGCGGTCAAGCGATGACGTGGGTTCTAGCTCACAAATTCGTGACTCGCACCATGCCTCAGCACGTGAAGGCATTCGTTAACCACGTTTGTTTATCTTGTCTGAGGAAATTGCGTTGTAGGATTGCGTCATACCGACGTTATCCCCTCAGCGCCTAAGGCACGCAGGAGCTTGAAATGCCGCTGAAACTATCCCTGAAGCCGAACGAAAAAATCGTGCTGAATGGTGCCGTTGTTCAAAACGGAGATCGTCGAACCACACTTTTGCTACAAAACAAGGCGTCGGTCCTGCGCGAAAAAGATATCATGCAATTGGAAGAGGCGAACACGCCAGTCCGTCGCATCTATCTGCCGATCATGCTGATGTATCTGCAGGGTCAGGAATCTCCTGACCAATATAATGAATTCGCGCTGCGCATGACGGAGTTCATGAGCGTGGTTCGCGTTCCCGCTATTCTGGAAGAATGCGTGAACGTTTCCCGCGAAGTGATGACGGGTGAGTATTACAAGGCATTGTCCAGATGCCGGAAACTCATGGATTATGAAGCCGAACGGCTGAATATGGAGGGGATTGAGCATGTCGCTCAGAGCGTATCAGAAGGCGCAACAACGAGTCGAAACGCCGCGTGAGATTGAGTATCGGCTGTTCGGGCAAGTCACCCGCGCGCTGATGGATATTCAAGATCTGCCGAGACACGAAATCTCCCGCCGTATGGACGCGCTGGATTGGAACCGGCGTGTCTGGTCGTTTATGGCGGCAGATTGTGCGAACCCCGACAATGCGCTGCCAGAAAACCTGCGCGCTTCCATCATCTCGCTGAGCCTTTGGGTTGGCCGTTATTCCAGTGAAGTGATGCAAAAGGGCGAAGATGTTGAGCCGTTGATCGACATCAACCGCACCATCATGCAAGGCTTGGCCAGCCAGATTGAGCGCCAAAGTGAAGCTGCCCTTCAGGCCTCCGAGGCAGGCTGAACGCAAATAGCCGCGCTCGCATCAGCGTTGATTGATGTGGAGCGCGGCCAAAGTCACCGACCGAATCAAGAGATCACTCGAGCGCGCCATGCGGGCGAGGCTAATGCCGCCCTCTAAACTGGCCAGCGCAAGGCACGCCTTATCATGGGCCTCTTCGGTGCCACCCAAAGCCGTTTCGAACCGTGCCAGCCAACGCTTCTGGGCATCACAAATCGCTTGCGTGAGGGCGCTTTCCCCCGGACTGGCCGCCAAAAGTCCCAAAAGCGGGGTTTGGGTATAATCGCTGCGGCGCAACCAGCTCACACATTCATGTGCCAATTCTAACAAGACCGCGCCTGCGCGCTTATTCTTGGCAAACTCTGACGCCAAACGTGCATCGATTTCGTCAGCAATGAAACCGACCGCCGCAATCGCCAATTCTTCTTTGCCACCTGGAAAGTGATGGTAGAGCGAGCCTTTGGGCAGGTCTGTCGCTTCGAGAATGTCGGAGATGGCCACCCCGTGATAGCCCTTGGCTTGAAAGAGCGACAGCGCCGCAGCAATCAATCGCTCTTTTGAACCCAATGCGGCAGCGGTCGCTGCGAGGGGTGTTTCTATGTCGCGGATTGTCATGGTTATGTTTCTGAAATGAGGACTTTAAACGTGGCATTTGCCCGAGCAATGAGTGTGTCGTCAGCATAAATCAATGCATCGATGAGACCTGTTCGTCGTGACGCGGTGACCACGCGGGGCACAATAGATATCCATTGGCCAATTTGGGCGATGTCGACATAGTCGACATGAAGGGATGTCGTCACAATTCCTGAGACTGCTTGTGGTCTTCCTTCCTTGGCCTCGCCACGCGATAAACGCGCCATGCCAAGAGAGAGGCCCATCGCATTATCTGCAAGCGCGGCAATCACACCCCCATGCAACAAACCGCGCCCATTACAATGGCACGTATCGAGCATAAAGCCTAATTCATAAACACCTTGATCAGTTCGGGCATAAAGGGGTTGCCATGGATCGGTGACGGGGCTTTTGCGGGCATGAGGGGTAAACCCTGAAGGGATGTCTGACATAAGTCTTTGATATCAAGACTAGACTGACCGGTCTATAGCCAAAATGAAGGTGCAAATCAGCCGCTACTTGGCCTTTTTTTCCTTCTTCTTTTTCTTCTTCTTGTCTTTCTTCTTCTTGCCGCCTGCCTTGGTCTCATCCATGTCAGCTGTCGGCATGGCCAAGCGGGTCAGAAGTTCCACAAAGCCTGCCCGTTTGCCGGCAGGCAGGCGCGTCAAGACCGCTGCATCAACTTCCGCCAGCTTTGGCATAGCCTCTTCAAACATGGCGCGACCGCTGGCCGTCAGGGTCACTGAATTCGCCCGGCTGTCCGTAACCGACTTAGTCCGCTGGGTTAGCCCTTTGGCCTCCATGCGCGCAACCATCTCTGCCAAAGTCGACCGATCAATGCCGGTGCGCACCACCAATTCACTTTGAGAGACACCGTCCTGTGCCGCTAAAACAGCTAGGACGGCGAATTGGCGCTGCGTCAGCCCATTGGCCCCCAAGGCAGCCGCATGAAGATCGGCAGCGGCTTGTTGCGCCCGATGCAGCAGATGGCTGGGAGACTCATTCAGTGGGAAAGAGGTGGCGGGTGTGCTTTGCGGTTCTGGGGACTCGCCGGAACTAGATACTGCGTGCACCGGCGTCGCTTCTTGATCTTGATCACTCATCTCGCTACTCGCCTTCAAGCCCCAAATGCGGGTGCATTTCACTCCGTAAGCGTCCTATCATTGATTTTTGACGACTGCGCGACACCTAACTAACTATACATGCTCCTTTCAAGGAATAAGTCACCGAATGCCAGCCAATTTTTCGTTACAAATACCCGCCGGAGAGGATCGCATGCGGCAAGTCTGCGATACCTGTGGCTTCATCAACTATGTGAACCCGAAGATTGTCGCAGGTGTCGTGATTGATGACGGGCAGGGCCGAATTCTCTTGTGTCGGCGCGCGATTGAGCCGCGCCATGGCTTCTGGACGGTGCCGGCGGGCTTTATGGAAGAGCGCGAAACCACGGCGGAAGGCGCAGCGCGCGAAGCTTGGGAAGAGGCCCAAGCCAAGGTCACCATCAATGCGCTTCTAGGCATTTATGAGGTGCCCCGCATCAGCCAAGTCCATTTCATGTATCGCGGCACGCTGAGCGAGGACAGTTTTGCGCCGGGACCTGAAAGCCTCGAGGTCGCCTGGTTTGCTTATGAGGATATCCCTTGGGATCAGATGGCTTTTCCAACCGGCGTTTGGGCGCTCAAGGATTGGGCCAAGGTCCAAGGCCAAGCCGCCTTTGTGCCATTCTCAAACCCGCCGGGCATGGAACACATGACCCATCCAAGAAAAGCGGACGGGGATTAAGCGCATTGTATCGCCCAGATACAACAAAGGCCCGAACCTGACAGGAGGCCTAGGGCAGCTCAAGTCAGGTCGGGCCTAGTTGGACTGTTTGTCTGTTAGGGGCGGATCTCTTCGGATGGATCGACCCAACCCCAAGCTAGACGATTAGTTCAATGCATCTTTCAACGCTTTGGAAGCTTGGAATTTTGCAACAGTCGCTGCTTTGATTTCGACAGTCTCGCCGGTCGAAGGATTGCGGCCTTGGCGCGCATCACGCTTCGAAACTTTAAATTTGCCGAGGGGGGCCAAGGTGACTTCGCCGCCAGCCTTCAGGCTCTTCACAATCGCTGCGGTCAGCGCGTCGATCGCGGTGTTGGCTTTGTCCTTCGTGATGTCAGCAGCTTCTGCGACGGCGTCGATCAAATCTTTTTTGCTCATTGTCGTTTCCTTAGTCATTGGCCGCCGCACCCAGGGCGGATAGCGGCGGCGTTGCGCATCCATCTGTAACCAGAGGGATGCAATGGCAGCAAGCAATGGCGCTTCGGGTCCAAAGGTCAAGGCCATCTTGAGGTACCAAACCCCAGATTCTGCTGAGAATCATGGGGTTTCGCTGACAATTATCGGTGATCAAGCCGCGCAGGCGCGGAATCCTGCTTCAATTTCTGCTCGTACAATGGGGTCAGCAAGGTTCCGTCCGATCAAGACGAATCGGCTTTCTGGAGCCGAATCAGCGGCCCAAGGCCCCTGATAATCGCCCTCCAACATCATATGGACGCCATGAATTATATAGCGTCTCGGGTCGTCGCCCATTTGAAGCACACCCTTGAGGCGCAAGATATCGAGGCCGCGCGTGCCGACGAGGTCGGACAACCAGGCATCAAATAATTCCTCAGACAAGGGTGCGCTCACGCGCATTGCGATCGAGTCGATCCCTTCATAATGGCTGTGCTCGTGCTCGTGCTCGTGGTGATGATGGTCATGCCCATGATCATGCGCATGGTCATGCCCGCGATCAGAATGTTCGTGATGGTGATCTTTGGGCAGGAAATGCGGGTCGAGGCTCATGGCACGGTCGAGTGAGAATGCGCCAAGATCGAGGATCGCGTCCAAATCCACATTGGATCGCGACGTCGTCACCACTTTTGCCCCACGATTGAGGCGTTGGATGATCGCTTGGGCAGAAGCGAGTTGCTCTGGCGTGGCCGCATCCATCTTGTTCAGCACGATGACATCCGCGAAAGCAATTTGCTCAACCGCCTCTTGGCTTTGTTCAATCTGGCCCGCGATATGGACAGCGTCGACAACGCTGACCACCGCATCCAAATAGGCGCGGTTCTTGATTTCGTCATCCGCAAAGAAGGTTTGGGCCACGGGCGCGGGGTCTGCGAGCCCCGTTGTCTCAATAATGACCCCGTCAAAGGTCTGCCCACGGCGGAATAAGGCACCGAGAATTCGGATGAGGTCACCTCGCACCGAACAACAGACACAGCCATTATTCAGCTCAAAGATTTCTTCGTCCACATCGACGATCAAGTCATGATCGATGCCAATCTCACCAAACTCATTGACGATCACCGCGTACCGCTTTCCGTGCGGTGCGGTTAGAATATGGTTCAGGAGAGTCGTCTTGCCGGCTCCCAGATAACCAGTCAGCACGGTCACTGGAACCTTGGCTGTCGAATCACTTTGCATGTCTCAGTTCGCCTTGCTTCTTGCGTTCAGGGTAGGGTTTCGGCCGTTTATAGCCAGAAACGTGTGTGTAGTCTCGGGTAACGCACCTAAAAAGACTTCTATGGTGGACAGAAAGGTATCGTTAACTTATTGACCCGCCGCAAGATCGCTTTCAAGCGGCGTTTCGGCGAGGGCACCATCCGTTTCTACACAAGTGGACAAGACTTGTGCCCTTCGAAAGCTATGCCATGCTGCACGGACACATGAATTATATTTTAGGGCCTGCGATTTGCATTGGGAAACCCCAAGCGTCTCAATTTGGGGCAAGGGTACAATAGATGAACAATATTTCTGCAAGGCTTAATGCCGATCTTGCACAGATCAGTTTGTACAGACCAGTACCGGCCAAAGAACTTTCAAATTCAGCAAACAGTGCGTTTAAACGACTGTTTGATGTGATCTGCTCCCTCGTCGGTTTGATTTTTCTAGCGCCTCTTTTGATCACAATTGCTATTCTGATCAAGGCAACAAGTCCCGGTCCGGTTTTGTTTGCGCAACTTCGCACTGGTCTCGGTGGCAAGACGTTCACGATCTATAAGTTCCGCACCATGACGACGCTGGAAAATGGTGATCGTATTGTGCAGGCCTGCCGCCACGACAGCCGTATCACCCGCGTTGGCTCTTTCTTGCGTCGCTCAAGCTTGGATGAATTGCCTCAATTGTGGAATGTCTTGATTGGGGACATGTCTGTAGTTGGGCCACGTCCGCATGCAGTGGCGCATGATCATTATTACGGCGCACTTCTGCCAGAGTATCGCGATCGGTTTCGCGCGAAACCCGGCATCACAGGCCTTGCCCAATGCAATGGCGCGCGCGGACCCACGGAGACTCTCGACAAAATGAGCCGCCGCATCCGTCTGGACCTCGCCTATATTGAGCGTTGGTCGCTGGCGATGGAAGCCCGCATTCTTGTCAAAACGGTCAAAGTTATCGTCGGCGGGGACGACTGCGCCTTTTAAGGCAGTGTAATCCTCATTTGCTCCCGCAAAAGGTCTCGCCAGATCGCCTCGCTGCACTATGATAGAGAGATCGTCATAGGAGACTTGGCTTGATTTCGCGTCGCACCCTTCTTGCTGCCAGCTTGGCTTCACCCTTCGCCCTATCAGCCTGCAGCCCAGAAAAGCCCAAGGAGGCGGGCGGCCGCGTGCGTATTCGCTTTGCCACGGATTGGCGGGCGCAAGCCGAGCAGGGCGGCTTTTATCAGGCGGTGGCAAGGGGCTTTTATGCGGACAAAGGCTTGGATGTGACCTTGATCCAAGGCGGTCCCAGCGTGAACGTACCGCAATTGCTGGCCGCAAATGCCATTGAAATGGGCTTGGGCTCCAATGCGCCAATCGTACTCAGCATGGTGCAAGCCGGTGCCAAAGCCAAAGCGGTGATGGCGTCGTTCCAAAAGGACCCGCAAGTTCTGATCACCCACCCGCG
The DNA here is from genome assembly GCA_001602435.1 of Hyphomonadaceae bacterium UKL13-1. GTDB lineage: Bacteria > Pseudomonadota > Alphaproteobacteria > Caulobacterales > Aquidulcibacteraceae > Aquidulcibacter. The sequence goes on along the minus strand of CP012156.1, from coordinate 2,631,882 downwards.
CAACGACATTAAGTCGCTGGCAGACATGAAGGGTAAGCCCATCATGCTGGCCGATGCGTCGATCAATGCGTTCTGGCCGTGGCTGAAAGCCAAATATGGCTTCACCGATGATCAGGTGCGCAAATACACGTTTAACTCCGCACCCTTCTTGGCCGATCCCACCTCGATCCAACAAGGCTATGTGACGAGCGAGCCATATACCTTGAAGACCCAAGGCAAGATCGACCCGCAAGTCTATCTGCTCGCCGATTCGGGCTATCCCGGCTATGCTGCCATGACCTTGGTATCGGATGCCTTCATCGCCGCCCATCCTGAGGCGGTGAAAGGCTTTGTCGAAGCCACTATTGCGGGCTGGAAAGACTATTTGCGCGGTGATCCTGCCCCCGGCGATGCGCTCATCACCAAAGACAATCCCGACATGACGGCCGATTTGTTGGCTCAGGCCCGCGAGAAACTCTTGTCCTATGGTATTGTGGAGACCCCAACTGGCGAGATTGGCACCATGAGCCTCGACCGCTGGAAGAGCTTCTTCGACATCATGACGGGCGCAGGCGTTTATCCAGCGGACCTCAATTGGGCGTCGGGCGTCGACCTCAGCTTTCTGCCTCAGAAATCTTGATGCAGAGTGAGTCCCCCATTCGTTTGAGCGCGCAGCAGGCCTGTGTGCGCTTTGGTCGTTTGGACGCGCTGGGTCCGATCGATCTGAGCGTGCGGGCTGGCGAATGCGTGGTGCTGTTAGGGCCCTCAGGCTGCGGCAAGAGCACGCTCTTGGCTGCCCTCGCCGGCCTACAAGCCGTGGCGAGCGGCAAGGTGCAAGCTGATGCGACGGGTGGATCAGCTATTCCCGGGGTGGTGTTTCAAGAGCCTAATTTGATGAATTGGGCGACGGCGGAAGATAATGTTGCCTTGCCGCTGGCGCTCTCTGGTGTGGAAAAGGATGCGCGGCTCAGTCGCGCGCAGACAGCTCTAAAGCGTGTGGGCTTGGCGAATTTTTCGAGCGCCTATCCAAGGACGCTCTCGGGCGGCATGCGGATGCGGGTGGCTTTGGCTCGTGCTTTGGTCAATGACCCATCTTCCCTTTTGCTCGACGAACCCTTTGCGGCCATTGATGAATTGGGGCGGCGCGCGCTGGATGACTTGGTTCTAGAGGCCAAGCGCGATCACCATTTGGCTGTCTTGTTTGTCACGCACTCAGTCGATGAGGCGGTCTATCTGGCCGATCGAATTTTGGTTCTAAGCCCTCGACCTGGACGCATCATGGCGGAAATTGCGGTCCCCAATGTGCCGCGCGATCCAGCCTTTTTAACCTCACCCGCCTTTGCAGATGCCGCTGCAGCCGCAAGGCGCGTACTGAGCGCACAATTGGTGGCGGCATGAAAAGCATAGACTTCGCCCCCATCCTAGCAGGCTTGTTGATGCTCGCCCTGTGGGAAGGCCTGACCCGTTTCTTACAAGTCCCAAGTGTGATTTTGCCGCCACCTAGCGCGATTGGTGCGGCGTTGGTTGAGCGCGGACCCCTGCTGTTGCCGGCAGCTGGCGTCACCATGGGATTGGCGCTGACAGCTTTAGCCATCTCCATCGGGCTTGGAACTTTGGTCGCTTTGATTTTTGCTCGTATACCCCTGCTGGAGCGCAGTCTGGGGCCTTATGCCTTGGTCCTGCAGGCCACCCCTATTGTGGCCATCGCACCCTTGGTGATCATTTGGACGGGCATTGAAAACCCGCGTCGGGCGATTCTGATCCTGGCCGTTATTGTGGCAGTCTTTCCTGTCCTAACCTCTGCCTTGGCGGGCCTGAAGGCGGTCGACCCCGGTCTGGACCGTTTGTTTCGCCTGCATAAAGCCAGCAGTACGCAGCGCTTCCTGCGCTTGGAATTACCAACGGCTGCGCCCTTTCTGCTGGCCGGAATCAAGACGGCGGCAGGCTTGTCGCTGGTCGGTGTCGTGGTGGCAGAGTTTGTAGCCGGAACCGGGGCCACGGGCGGCTTGTCATGGCGTTTGGTGGAGGCGGGTAATCGGCTTGAGACCGCAACCATGTTTGCAGCTCTCTTTCTGCTGGCCTTGATGGGGCTGGCCTTGCATGCCGTGCTCAGTCTGATTGAACGGCAGATGCGAACCTAGTCAGCTCGGCTGGCGGGTCTGCAAGTCCTCATAGCAATCGGCAAGGCCTTCAACAAACGTTGGAAAAGCCAATTTCCAGCCCAATTCTTCCTTGGCCCGCACATTCGAAACCCGCTTGCACTCGCTATAAAAGCGCTTGCCCATTTCAGACAGGCCTGCCGCCTCAAACGGGATCAAGGGCGGTGGCTCCCGCCCGAGCAACTTGCAGGCTTCCACAATCACCTCGCCCGAGGCGCAAGGGTGGTCATCGCAGATATTATAAATGCGCCCGGGATTGGGATTGGCGAGGCTGGCGGTCAGGGCGGCTACAATGTCGGTGCGGTGGGCGCGCGAAAATACTTGGCCGGGCTTATCGATCCGTCGTGCCGTGCCGGATAAGACTTGCTCTAACGCACTGCGGCCGGGGCCATAAATGCCGGGCAGGCGAAACACGTGGGCTGGGCTTGTTATGCCGCGCCACCCGGCTTCGGCCTCGGCCCGCCGCTTAGCCTCGATGGATAAGGGCGTTGGTACATCATCTTCAAACGCCCAACCACCCGCCCGATCACCATAAACCCCGGTGGTCGAGAGATAGGCGATCCAAGTCCCCACTTTGGGAGTCCAAACAGGCGACAAGGCCAGAAGGGCAGGGTCCCCCTCCGGGCCGGGCGGGATGGAGGCAAGCACGTGGGTGGCTTGCTGGGCTGCCTCGGCCAGTTCCGCACTTATCGTCCCGTCAAACAGGATGGGTGTGATGCCCGCTTGGCGCAGCTCTTCCGCGCTAGCCGCACTTCGACACGTGCCTTGCACAAGGGCCCCTTGTTCGGCCAAGGTTTGGGCGAAAGCTTTGCCGACATAACCACAGCCCAAAACTAAAACGCGCATCTGTTCCAACCCTTTGCCTCAGTTTTGCCGTTTAGCCGCATAAGAAGATCAGCATGACCCGTTCTGTGACCCATCGCTCCACCCAGTTTACGACCCTGATCCAAATTGCGCTATTGGCCTTAGCGCTTGGCACGCAGGCGCAGGCTGCCCCCGATCCGCGCGACGAAGCGCGGCTTCAGGCCTGTATGACCAAGGCAGAGACCAAGCCTGAGGAAGCACTCGAAGACGGTTTTGTCTGGCGCAGCCAGAGCGGTGGCAACTATGCCGAGCAATGTATCGCGATCGCCCGCATTGAGGGCGGGGATATTGGCGGCGGCGCAGAGCGCTTAACAGCTTTGGCCTCTGCCCCCGACGCGGGCGACATCGATCAACGCGTCTTGATCATGGCACGTGCCGCCAATGCGTGGCTGATGATTGAAGATTTTGCCGCCGCACAAAAAGTGCTGGATGCCGCTTTGAAGTTAAAGCCCGGCGAGCCGGACCTTTTGCTCGACCGGGCTCGTGCCAAGGCAGGCCAAGGTAAATGGGCTGAGGCGCAAGCCGATCTGACATCGTGCCTGTCGACCCGCCCATTAGATGTGCTGGCGCTGCGCTTGCGGGCCGAAACCCTGTTGCAGCAAAAATCCTATGAAGCAGCAGAACTCGACATCGCCCAGGCCCTGCGCCTCGCGCCCAAGGACGTCGATAATTGGCTTGTGCGTGGGCGGATCCAAGAGGCACGCCGCTTAGGCCGGGCCCCAGACTAAGGTCCGCCTGTAACCACCACAGGCTTGTTACTTGATCGCAGCTTGAACTACGTCCAAGGATAGTCCGCTAAACCATGATTTAGGGGCTAATCGTGACACAACCTGCTGCTTCGTCGCCTGTTGAACCGCAAAAACTAAAGACTGTTGTCGCCGCTTCTGCGGCCGGGACTGTCTTTGAGTGGTACGACTTCTTCATCTTTGGCCTTCTGGCCTCGGTGATGGGCCAGCACTTCTTTGCGGGTTCGCCCCCGGCTGCGCAGTTTATCTTCGCGCTTTTGACGTTTGGCGTCGGCTTTGCCGCGCGGCCCCTCGGGGCGGTTGTCTTTGGCGCGATTGGCGACACCAAGGGCCGGAAGGGTGCCTTCTTGGTCACGATTGTGATGATGGGCGCTTCAACCTTCGCCGTCGGGCTTCTGCCAGATTATGACCAGATCGGCATTTGGGCACCGATCCTATTGGTTGCCTTACGGATTGCGCAGGGCTTTGCCTTGGGCGGCGAATATGGTGGCGCGGTGATCTATGTGGCCGAACATTCGCCCGCCAATAAGCGCGGTTGGAATACCTCTTGGGTACAGACGTCGGCTGCCGGTGGGTTGCTTCTGGCGTTGATGGTGGTCTTTTTGACCCGCGTCATTTTAGGTGAAGAAGCCTTCCAATCCTGGGGTTGGCGTTTGCCCTTCTTGCTGTCGGTTTTCCTGCTGGCGATTGCTTTGTGGATCCGCTTGCAATTGGAAGAAAGCCCAATGTTCAAGCAACTCAAGGAAGAAGGCGCGGCCTCGAAGGCCCCCTTGTCGGATGCCTTTGGTCAATGGGGCAATCTGAAGCTGATCCTGCTGGCCTTGTTTGGTCTGATGATGGCGCAAGGCGTGGTTTGGTATACGGGCTTCTTCTATGTCCAAGTCTTCTTGGAGCGCCAGTTGAAGGTCGACCCCCAGACCATCAATATCTGGCTATTGATTATCACCACTTTCTCGGCCGTACTGTATGTCTTCTTCGGCTGGCTTTCAGACAAAATGGGCCGCAAGCCCGTCATGCTGGTCGGCATGATCTTGGCGGTGGTGAGCTTCTTCCCAGCTTTCCATCAATTGGCCAAAGCGGCCAACCCTGATCTTGTTGCCGCCCAAACCGCAACGCCGATTATTGTTCGGGCAGACCCTGCAACCTGTTCGGTGCAATTCAACCCTGTCGGCAAAACGCCAGACGGACGCGATGCCTTCTCGTCCAGCTGTGATGTGGCCAAGAGCTATCTGACCAATTCAGGCATCTCCTATGACAATGAAGTGGCCCCTGCGGGTGCCGTGGCGCAAGTCAAAATCGGCACTGTTATTCTCGATAGCGTGGATATTTCCGCCCTCGACGCCAAAGCGCAAAAGGCTGCCAAGGACGCCTTTGGAGCTAAGCTGAAGACGGCTTTGAAGGCCGCAAATTATCCAGATAAGGCAGACCCAGCTAAGATCGATCATCTGGCCGTTTTGGCCTATTTGATGGTGTTTGTGGTCGCTGCAACAGCGCTCTATGGACCCTTGGCAGCGGCCTTGGTGGAGATGTTCCCAACCCGCATCCGCTATACGGCTTTGTCGGTACCTTATCATATTGGCACCGGCTTCTTTGGGGGCTTTATGCCAGCAACAGCTGTCGCCATCGTCGCGACGACGGGGAATATGTATTCGGGGCTTTGGTATCCAGTGATTATCACGGCCATTAGCGTCGTGGTGGCCTTGATCTTCCTGCCGGAGACGAAGGATCGCTCGATTCACGATCTGTAGGATGCGCTCATCACAACCCTTTGATGAACGAAGCTGACGCACCCGTCACTTTTTGATTGATCCTTTAGAAATTTGTGTCATGTTAGGCCTAGAAGCGACACGCTTAGATGTCGCTCTAAGCTCATGGACCAAAGCCGAGGTTCCAAAGACCCGGTAATCGAGTATAACGGGAGAGATTGAAAGCATGACAACGTCGCACATTACCAAAGACGCTCTGTATGACGCGGTCGCGCCAACAGATTTTGCTGCCATGTTGGAAATCGACCGGCACACGGGCCGTTCGACAGCTTTCGACAAAATCATCTCTGCCACGCATGATCACTTCTGGGACCCAACCGACAAGCGCTATATCGACTTCGATGAGCCGTTTGACATGGAAAACCAAGCGCTCTTGCCAGACCATATGGTTCCTGCGCTGGAGACCCCTTATGTCCAGGAATTCTTCAAGGATAAGCCGAAAGAGCTTATTCGCTTCAAGAATGAAATGGCCCGTTGGCAATTGTCGGCCATTTTGCATGGCGAACAGGGCGCGCTGAACCTTTCTGCTTCGCTCTGCCACGTGTTGCGCGATGCCGGTGCGCAGGAATATGCGGCGAACCAAGCCCGCGAAGAAGCCCGCCATGTTGCCGCTTTCGCGGCCTATATCAAAGCGCGCTGGGGCAGCCCTCTGCCTTGCGGCGAGGTGCTGAAGACCTTGTTGGTCGATATCGTCCATGCACCTGAAGTCTACAAGAAAATCGTTGGCATGCAGATGTTGATCGAAGGTCTCGCCATGGGTGCCTTTGCGATGATCTACAAGGAATGGAATGACCCGCTGGCACGCAAGCTGACGCAATTGGTCATGACCGACGAAGCCTTCCACCACAAGTTTGGGAAGATTTGGGCCGACCGCACCATTCCAAAGCTCGACGCAGCAGAGCATGCGATTGTTGAAGACTGGGCCGCGCATTGCTTCCAGACCTTGTTGTTCAATCTGGTCGCACCGCATCAAATGCGCGCCATCTATGATCAATTTGGCCTCGACCCGGATATCATCATGGTCCAGTTCCAAGAAATGGTAACCGATGAAGACCGTCGTGAACGCATGAAGGAAGCCACCAACATCTTCCGCGTTTTGGTGAAGACTTTGTGGAATGCCAATATCATCACCGATCGCACCAAGGCCTTCTATGCCATGTATGTCGACTTCGCTGAGTTTGAGGCCGAAGGTGAGCATATGGTCGGCGATGACATTGCCGAGGATGGCATTCGCTTCCTGCAAGCAGTCAATTTCGGTGTGAATGCCGATGCTTTGAAGCAAGTGAAGATCGCCGCCGAATAGGCGAATGACGCTCTTTTCCAGATTGGGCCCCGTTGGTTATGCCAGCGGGGCTTTTCATTTGTGCGGGCTATATCGAAAAAGCGCCTTAGGACTATTCAGGACAAAGTGCGGATCAGCCCAAGTTACGACATGGGTGGCTGTCTTTGTTAATCCTTATTAACCGCTCATTTACCGTAACACCTCCAAGTCGAGCAGTACGAAGAATATCGAAACCACAATTTAGACTGTTCAAAAACTGCGAAGCAGTAAATGAACAGTGGGGGTAGCTGAATTTCTTCGGAAATTTCTTGTGGGACCGCAGAACTTGGCGGAAGAGTGATTCGAATGAGCGGACAGTCGCCATGGAGTGTGAAGGGCGTAGAGCCTCGGACACGCGAGGCTGCGAAGGATCTCGCGCGTCGCGAAGGCCTCACGCTGGGCGAATTGCTCAATCGTCTGATCGCTGAAACCGATGAGCCGGCCCAACGGCCCGCTGCGAACGCAAAATCCGCCACAAATTTTGGTCAAGAAGCAAACCGTTTGACCGCCGCCTTAGAGCAATTGAGCCGCCGCCTCGAGTCCGGTGGTGTGGAAATGGCGGACCAACAACCCACTTACGCACTTGATGATCGCCTGTCGCAGAAGTTTGAAAAAACAGGAGCCGGTGGTGACACCGCCATGGGTCGCGTTGAGACCCATCTGAACGATTTGCGCGAAACTCAAGTCGTCTTGAGCGAGCGGTTGCGCCGCATTGAGTCGCAAGACCCATCGCATGCGTCTTTGGCCGCCTTAAAGTCGCTGGAATCGGCGCTGGCACGCTTGTCCACCCAAGTGTTCGAGACCGATACCCGCGTCGGCCAGATTGAGAAGGTCACGCAAGAAGCCATTCAAACGGTTGACCAAAGCTTGGGTCTCGTGGCTGAGCGTTTGGCAACGACAGAGGCCTTGGCGCAGGAAACGAACCATCGCTTTGTCGAGGCTATGATCGATCTCTCCGCCCGCCTCACGGGTCTAGAGGAAGATGGCGAAAAGCCCGCAAGCCCCGACCTATCCGCTCTTGAAAGCCGCCTCGGTCAACTAGAAGACATCACCACACAAACCATTGAAGGTGCTAACCAAGGCATCAATCTGGTGACGGAGCGCGTGAATGGCATTGAAGCCCATGCGCAGGATAATGCCTCGCGCATGGTCGAAGCGCTGGTGGAATTGTCCGCGCGCCTGACCCAACTCGAAGGCGCAGGTAAGACTGGTGACACACTTACGGCCGTGGATGCGCTTGAGGCCAAAACCAACGAGCTTTCCGCGCGCCTCCAAGATTTGAATGCCAAGATTGAGGCAACCCGTGCTGACCTGCAGGGGCAGGTTGAAGCGGCTGTTTCTGGCGGTGTCGGCGGCCAGATGACGGAAGTGGCTCAAGCCCTCGCTAGCCGTCTTGATGCAAGCGAACAGCGCACCCAAGACGCCCTTGATCGCGTTGGTGCTAAGCTTGCAGAAGCCACCCAAGCTCTCGATGCGCGTTTGGCAGAAGTGGAAAGCCGTGAAGCTGGCCCGGATCAAACGGGCTCTATGGCGATGAAGCTAGAGCTGGCTCGCATAACGCGCGCCATTGACGAACGCTTGTCGTCGATCGAGCGGCATGATGCTTCGGTCATGGAACAGGCTGGACAGCATATCCAGCGTTTGGCGCAAAATCTGGGTGATCGCCTCGACGCGTCGGAGCGCCAGTCCGCAGAATCCATTGCGACGATTAGTAAGCAAATGCAGGAATTGGCCGATCGTCTCGCGGCCAATCATGACAACGCGCTTCAAAGCCTTGCATCTAGCGTCGGTGGTCGCGACGACAAAACACGCCAAATGCTCGATGAAGCTCTCGGGCAAGTGCGCTCAGAAGTACAGTCGGTTGACACGCGCGTTCAGGCCTTGATCGCGCCCTTGCAGCGCGATTTTGCGGCAATGGGCGAACGCTTGGACAAGGCAGAGCAGGGCGCAGTTTCGGCTTATGCTGAGCCCATTTATGATCCCAACCATTCCGTCGATTTAGGCGGCCCAATTCAAGATGATGCAGGCTTCGTCAATCCGGTCGATCTGTCGCAGGATGACGGCTTCAGCTTTGAGACGCGTCTGGATTCGCTGGATAAGCCACAGTTTGACGACCCATTCTTTATGGATCGCCCAAATGCTAAGCCTGCTGCTGCTGCAGCTGCTGCCAATCCCGCACGTCGCGGTAGCTTTGGGTCGCCATTCCCCGAAGGGGATGACAGCGAGTCCTTGAATGACTTTGCTCATTTGCGCGATGATGTGCCAGACCCGCTCGCCGGCGGCCTTGATCCGTTTGGGGATGACGAGTTGGGCCCGATGGCGCTTGACCCCACGGGTCCCATCGAAGTCGATTCCGACGATGGTCTCTCGATCCTAGATAATGACTGGGATGAGCCGACCAATAATACCAGCTCAGCCCCCGATTATTTGGTTGCTGCTCGCCGCGCCGCCAATCAAGCAGCAGCGGCGCGAGAAGCCGCGCAAACCAAGAAGAAGCCAGCGCTAGCTTTGAAAGTCCCCGGCGGCAAAGACCAGAAGGCCGAAGCACCAAAAGCTAAACCATCGGCAAAGCCAAAAGCAGCCCAAGCCAATAAAGAGCCCGGCAAAGAAAATGCCAAGCCCAAGGGTCCCCTATCACCCGTTGGGATCGCTGCAGCGGCAGCTTTGGTCGCTACCGGTGGCTTTGCTGTCTACAGCCAGTTGCGGCCGTCTTCGAATGCTGACGAGAAGCCAGCCGCGCTCAATCAACAAAACGTGCCTTTGCCGCCAGAATTGGCAGCCCAAGCCGCCGCTCCAGCCCCTGTGGAAGGCGCTGTCCCTGCGCCAGCTGCGGACGCCGCTCAAGCCACAGCCACAGCCACAGCCGCAGGCGCAGCGCCAGCAGGGACTCCGGCGGCCGCCACGGCCCCGGTTGCAGCCCCCGTCGCTGCCCCCGCACCTACCGCCGCGCCCAGCATCGCAAGTCCACCTCCGCAATTGCCAAAGGCGCAATTGGTGCCGCCCGCAACGAAGGCTGCGACACCCCCAGCTGCTACCCCATCCCCCGCTAAGCCGGCTCCAACGGCCCAGCAAATGGAAGCAGCCCGCATTATGGCATCTGCGGATGCGCAAGCCCGAGCCGCTAAAGCCCGCGCGCAAGCGCAGCGCGATCGGCTCCGTTCCGCAACCTTTAACGCGGCCCGCCCCGACGCAACGCCAAGACCGGTGCAGCGTCCAACGACACCGCGCGTTGCCACCGTTGCTAAGGCCCCGACTGCCGGCCCTGCCGCACCACCGCGCGTGGCTTCAGTTGCAGCCCCTGCTTTGGCAGCAACTGCCGCCGCAGCCGCACCCACCCGCGTGCCTGCAACCCCAGCAGCGGCGAGCCCAACAGCGGCCAGCCCAGTCGCAGCAGCACCCAGCCAGCCGCGCGCGGTGCCACCCGTGGCACCCGTCGCAACGCCAGCACCTGGTGCTTTGTTCGACCAGGCCATGGCACGCGAGCAAGCGGGCGATGCAGCCGGCAGCATTGCGCTTCTCCGCCGTGCGGCAGATGGCGGCGACACACGCGCGATGAACCGCTTGGCTAGAAAATTTGAGAATGGCGATGGCGTTCCCAAGGACTTGTCACAAGCACGCGCCTTGACAGAACGGGCTGCGGCGCGCGGTAGCCGCCAAGCGATGCACAATTTGGGCGTCTATTACGCAAATGGCGATGGCGTGCCACAAAACATGGCCCGTGCCGCCGAAAGCTTCCGTCGCGCCGCCCAGCGAGGCGTCACGGACTCTCAATTCAATTTGGGTGCTATGGCAGAACAAGGCCTTGGCGGTCCAAAGTCTGACGTTCAAGCCTATTATTGGTTTGCCTTGGCTGCCCGTGGCGGTGATCGGGATGCGTCAGCCAAAGTGAGTGAGATTGGTGCCCGCTTGACGCCAGAGCAACGGGCCGCACAAGATCAATTAGTCGCAAAATTCCGTCCCGAGAGTGGATCACAAGACTAGGTGCCCCTATGTCGACCCCTTATTTAGGTATTGTTGAAGGTTATTTCGGTCAACCGTGGTCATGGGATGACCGCCGTGCTGTGGTTGAGATGTTAGCCCCTTATGGCTATCGCTTTTTCCATTATGCGCCCAAGGGTGATCCCTTCTTGCGCCGCCGCTGGGTAGAGCCGCATCCATTGCAGGAAGCCGGGCAGATTTCGCAATTCGCGGCGTTCTGCAAAGGCTTTGGTGTTCGGGTTGGCGTTGGCCTCAGCCCCTATGAAGCCTTCAACGACTTTAACGGCACCGTTCGCAACACCTTTATCAACCGCGTTGAAGATTTAGCCTCGCTGGGCATTCAGGACCTCGGCATTTTCTTCGACGACATGCATTCAAGCCTGCCCGATCTCGCACAGCGGCAAATTGAAATCATGCATCTGGCGCGCGATACTGCCCCGGAATTAAAGCTGTCCATGACCCCGACCTATTATTCCAACGATCCTGTACTGGACCGCGTCTTTGGCCGTCGCCCCGAACATTATCTGCGGGAGCTGGGCTTGGGTCTTGATCCTAGTGTCGACATTTACTGGACGGGTGAAGAAGTCTGCGCGCGTGAGATTTCGGTCGGCCACGTGCGTGATATTGGGGCCTTGTTAAAGCGTAAGCCTCTGTTGTGGGACAATTACCCCGTTAATGATGGCCCCCGCATGAGCCAGTTTTTGCACTTGCGCGGCTTTACCGGCCGCTCCCATCGTTTAGCGGATTGGGTATCCGGCCACGCCCTTAATCCAGCCCTCCAGCCCCATCTAACCTGTATTCCCGCGATTTCCCTCGCCCTCGCCTACCAACAAGGTGATGATTATTGCTATGGTGCGAGTGGCCATGCAGCAGCGGTGAAGGTCTTGGGGTCCGAATTGGCCGAGATGGTGCGCGCCGACATCATGAGCTTCCAGGACTTGGGCCTCACCAAGCTTGGCAAACGTCGCGAAGCATTGGTTGAGCGCTATCAGCCAATCAATCACCCGGCGGCGCGCGAAATTCTGGCTTGGCTGCAAGATGAATATGCGGCGACAACCGAAATGGTTCAAACGCAATAGGGTCTTAGCGACGGCTGCTGGCGCGTGCGCGGGCAAGTTTCCGGCGGGGCAAAAGGCTTGGCCCCTCCGTCGTATCTGCATCTGCCAGAACGCCCATCAGACGCTCCTTCAAAGTCGTAATCCGCCGCGCTTCCAACAGCTTCAACCCACCGCGATCGCGCAGATAAAACGCATCCGTTGCCCGCTCGCCTACGCTATCAATATGCGCAGAGGTCACGTTTAAGCCCTCATCCTCAAAGACTTGCGCCAGATCGGCCAAGAGGCCTGTGCGATCTCGACCCGAGACTTCCACAATCGTATCAAAGGCCGCGCCTTCATTGTCGATCATGATCACCGGCTCAATCGCAAAAGCTGCGGTGCGATTGGTCGGCTTTTTGACAATGCCTGCATTTGCTGCGGCGAGACTATCGCGAGCAGTCTTGCGCTGCGCATCTAAAGCAGCCTCTAAGCGGGTAAACAGGCGGTCGATGGCGTCTTGGCGACCTTCGCCAAAGGCCGCCCCGGACTGATCTTGCAGGGCAAAGACATCGAAGGCTTGGCCACTTTTAGAGGTGTGGATACGCGCATCAATGACGTTCGCGCCTGCTTGCGCAAACACGGCCGACAGGGCCGCAAACAAGCCTGGTTGATCAGGTGATAGGACCAAGACCTCCGTCGCACCGCGGCTGGGTGCTGGGCGCGAGGCCAACCAGACGGATGATTGCTGCCGCAGGGCTTTGGCCACTTCGGCACCATGCCATTTCTGTTGATCGGTATCAAATCCGAGCCAATAAGCGTCTTCGAGGCTGGTAAAGAATTCAGCGAGAATAGGGTCAATCAAGGCCTGCGCCCGGCGCTCATCCGCTTGAGCCCTTAATTGACGGCGTACAAAGCCTTCATCGGACCGGCCACCCCGCAGCGTGGCCTCGGTCAACTTATAAAGGTCGCGTAACAATTGCGCCTTCCAATCATTCCAAACACCTGGACCCACAGCGCGAATGTCAGCCACGGTCAAAACCAGCAGCAAGCGCAACCGCTCCAACGTGCCGACATTAGCGGCAAAGTCTGTGACGGTTTTCGGGTCGCCAATATCGCGGCGCTGGGCCACTTCGCTCATAATCAGATGGTGCCCAACCAGCCAAGCAACCAGCTCAACCTCTTCAGCATCAAGGCCCAGGCGGCGACAGGCAATGTTGGCAGCCTTTGCCCCTTCAATCTGCTGATCGCCTTCACCCTTGCCAACATCGTGCAACAACATCGCAAGATAGAGCGCCCGGCGGTTTGCGATACGGGGAAAAAGCTCTGTCGAGACCGGCAATTCCTTGCTCAACCGACCGTGCTCAATATCGGAGATATTGGCGATGCCGCGCAAAGTATGCTCATCCACAGTGAAGTGATGATACATATTGAACTGGGTTTGGCCGACAATCCGCCCAAATTCGGGGACGAACTTACCCAAGAGACCAGCCTCATTCAAAAGCCCCAACGCACGGGCAGGGTCTTTCGTTGAGGTGGCAAGGTCTAAGAAGCTGGCAACGGACTTTGGATCGTCTCGCATAATCCGGCCCTTCGCCGCCATGCTGGTGACGCGCGCCAGTGCGGAGGGATCGATATCAAGGTCTAAGCTATCTGCCATTTTGAAGATATCGATCAGGGCCGACAAATCGTCGGCGACCTGTTCTGGATGCGCAAACCCGATGCGACCCCGATCCTCAATAAAGCGGGGGTCATCCAGCTGTTTGGCCTTTTGCGGGCTGGCAAAGAAGCGCGATATCCCGCGCGGCGCCGCTTTTTGCCGGTCTAACTCCAGCCGCGCCGACAAGATGCGCGTCAAGGAACCCACTTGTTTGGTGACGAGAAAATAGCGCTTCATAAAGCGCTCTACCGCTGGATTATCAGCCCTGTCGCCATAGCCCATGCGGCGGGCCATTTCAGGCTGCAAGTCAAAGGTCAGGCGCTCTTCCGCCCGCCCCGTTAAGAAATGGAGGTGACAGCGGACAGTCCATAGGAATTCAGCTGCCTGATTAAAGTGCTTCATATCCTCGCGGCTGAAAATGCCTTTTTCGACAAATTGGCCGACCTCATCGGTGCCGTGAATATATTTAGCGATCCAGAAGAGGGTATGTAGATCGCGTAGGCCGCCTTTACCGTCCTTGATATTGGGCTCGACCATATAGCGGCTTTCGCCCGTGCGGCGGTGGCGATTGTCGCGCTCGGCCAGTTTTGCCGCGACAAAGTCTGCTGCCGTGCCATCAAACAAATCCTTGCGCAGGCGGATTTCCAACTCGCGGAACAACAGCTTATCACCACAGACAAAGCGGGTTTCCAGTACCGAGGTTCGGATCGTCATGTCTTCGCGGGCGGCGCGCAGGCATTCAGAAATCGTGCGCGAGGCATGGCCGACTTTCAGGCCCATGTCCCACAGCATATAGAGCATGTATTCAATCACGCTCTCGGCCCAAGACGCATCCTTGATCGGGCGGACGAACATTAAATCGACATCCGACGACGGGGCCATGGAATTGCGGCCATAGCCACCGGTTGCGCATACGCTTAAGCGCTCTGCCGCCGTCGGGTTGCGCGCGCGGAACACATGGGTCGTCGTGAAATCATAGAGGGCTGAGATCACTTGATCTTGCACGGCTGCCAATAAGTGCGAGCAATCAAGCCCGCCTGCGCCGCTTTCCAACCGCTCTTGCGCAATCAGGCGACCGCGAAATAATGCCCCTTTGAGCAGGTCCAAAGCCCGGGCTCGAGCCGCCTTTTCGTCACCCAAATGATCCAGTGCGGCGGCGGATAATTGGACGCGCAAGCGGTTGCCATCGACTACGGCTTCAATCGTCCAGGGCTTTAAAGGGGTGCGCTTTGGTTTGCTCATGCAACTTCATGCACGCACAGGGGTTGATTTGTCATTAGGAAGCGTGCGGCCCAACTGCCAATCCCGCGCCAGCGCCTAGGCCGATACGGGTTCAGGGGCCCAAAATTGCTTCAACTTAAACCCGGAGCTGGCTTCTGGGTCAGCACAGAACCAAGCGACACCACTGGTCGGCAGGTGTTCGCGCAAAGAAGTTTGCCCTCGGTCTTGGCCCGTATCGCCCTTCATCAGGCTGCGTGCCAGTTCGTGGAGGCCCGGATCATGCGCAATGATCATCACGCGGCTGGCCTTGGCCGTCTTAGCAGCGTTCAGATAAATGCTGGGTGCTGCCAAATAAAGCGGGCGCGACAAGTGAACTTGCGCATCAGGGAAAACGGGTCGGCAGGCATCCCAGGTCTCGGCGGCACGTAAGGCTGTGGAGACCAAGGCGAGCTGGAGATCACAACCCGCCTCTTTCAAACGGCTCGCTTGGGCTGCGGCTTGCAACCGCCCGCGCGGGGTCAAGCCACGACTGAAGTCATCGCGCGCTTCATGTGGGCGCACGGCTTTGCCATGGCGAAACAGGATGAGGTCGGTCAGCATGAGCGTTTTGGGCGTCCTTGAGGGCAGGGCATCACCCATAGCCTGTTTCGACAACTATTCTGACACGTCGCTGCACTTTTTTCTGACCGCTGTCGAAATCTTCCTGAGTAACTTGCAAAGGAAATTGGTCGCGTAACCGATCTAGACGATCATAATCGTCCTTGCTCCCTTAGGAGCGCGGTTCCCACATCTGTTGTCAGTGAGGTGTCAAAGAAGTCCCATCGCGTCGACGGTGCCGAACCCCAAAGATCGAGCGCACAGCCAACCATCTCACGGGTGAGTTCCATTTCGTTCTTCTTGGCAGCAGCGGCCGCGACGGCCAGACAGCGCCGCGCCGATATGTAGACGCCACTTGTAAGCGAGCGGGCCTCGCCATCTCGCTCGAGGATTTTCGCTTCATCCGCACTTAGGCCACGAGAAGCAGCGCTCTCTTGCAGTCGCTTTGCGCACGAAGTTGCGATTGTCAGATCGTTGTTCGAAACTGCCCATTCGACGCAGGCCGCTAGCGCCCTTTCGCGCTGTTCAGGTGTGCTTTCCTTGGCGAGAAAGGCATCCAGTCGCGACAGCCCGCGACCGTCGCTCAGGTCGGCCACGATGGCTGTCTCAGCGGTCAGATTCAGGCCGTCAAATCCTTCCATCAGCCGGTTCGAGCGGCGGAGCATTTCCACTACGGTGGCATCGGGGCAACCCGACCAGAAACCAGCGCACGCATTGTTATAAGGCCATGCCACGCCGCGTGGTCGCCATAACTGAATCAAAGAATCCGCTCGATCAGTCTGGCCCAGAACCGTCCAAGCCGCGACCGCTGCTACAGCGCTGACGGCGACGCGGCTGTTAGAAGCCGAAGTTGAATTTCGGTTGGTAGTCGCTCGCGCTTTTTGGTCGAAGTCTTCGGCCATTGCTATTGCTTCGGGTGCGGGAGCCATAGAGGCAATCACAAGCGCTGCGCGAGGCAAGTCGAGTTCAGTTCGCCCTTTCGATTGGAGCATTTGTCGGGCCACGCGAACAGCCAAATCACCTCGCCCAGCGCTCTGCGCCGCCTCAACCAGTTTCCATGACTGCTCCCACAGCTGGTGCTCGGCTTTGGTGGCCGCCTTAGTTCTCATGGTTGCGATATCTGTTGCCTCTTCGAGACTACCCGCCGCCATCAAAATCTCAAGACGAACAGCGCGGTCGATCCCGCGCTCAATTCTATCTAGTCGCTTCAAAGCGTCTAGATCACCCATAATGCCGAATGCGTCAGCCAGCGACATGATCGACAAATCTGTTTCAGACCGGGCTGCTTCGCCACGGCGGTGAAATGCGATGATCTCTTGCTCCCAAGCGGAAAGAGCTGCGATTGCAAGTCCACGGCTTGGCGGCAGGGCTTTCGTTTGGCTTGCAATTCGCCCCCGTCCAATACTTTGGGCATAAGCATCCCAAATCTCTTGCAACCCGATGACGCGTAACCTTTCCCCGCCCGCCGTCACGATCTGGCCAAAAATGAAAGATTGGGGTCTGATATCCAGTCCAAAATTAGTTAGGGGAAGGAGTGCGGTAACCGGTTCAGTGCCGCGCTGATCTGCTTCTAAGACAGAGATCACCACTGACTGTGACTCCTGAAATGGGCGTATAGATGCCTCGTAATAGGCTCTGCCTGGGCTGCTGTCCGGATCGGTAGAAGAAGGCTTCCATCGGTCCAGTTGCGCCAAGACGTCGGGTGCGTGCGCAAATTCGGGATTATCGCGAAACGACCAGTCACGAGCTCGGACACCAAGTAAACAAATCGCGAGGTCGGATTCGGATCGACAGTTGGCGACATCATGCGTCGTCAACTCTGGGCGCTGCGCCGTCGCGTCAGTCGCACAAAGAAGTGAAATAGTAGATAGCGCGGCAAGGATCACTCGGCTCATCGCGAAACGATATTTGCACGGCTTCAACCTGTAAAGCCCTAACCGAAATGTCTTACCATACCGCGAGTTTCCCGCGATCTGAACCGGCCCGCGCGGGGTCCGACACGACTCATATCATAACCCACTGCACTTTTTTTCTGACCGCTGTCGAAATGGCCATCCGCTCAAGTGTCATGCTGGTGAGAACGCGAGAAGCGAGGGCTTCTTCCCGGTCTCTGAGATGTTTGAAGGAGCAGAAAATGGTTGAAGCTGGAACACAGCGAAAGTTGCCGCCCTGGTTCTGGGTGGCCGCAGGCCTCGGCGTTGCGTGGAATATCTTTGGCCTCGTCCAGTTTATGGGCGCGGTCACAGCAACTTCTGAAAGCTTGGCGGCCAAGGGCATGACGCCAGAGCAGATTGATGTCTATCTATCGATTCCGTTCTGGATGAATTTTGCCTTTGGTGTTGGCGTCATTGGCGGGCTGATTGGTTCGGTTCTGATGTTGATTAAGAATCAGGCGGCCCAGCCTGTCCTCTTGGCTTCGCTAGTTGCCTATGTTGCCCTTTATATTGGCGACATTGTCCATGGCGTGTTTGCGGCCTTGGGCCCGCCCCAAGTGATTGTTCTCACCGTCGTGGTGGCGATTGCAGCTGCCCTTTTATGGGTCGCCCATTTTTCCAACAAGCAGGCCCATTTGGCCTGATCTCAAGCCCCCCCTCGACCAGACAATGCGTCTGAGTCATAAAAGCAATGGAGACTGAAAATGCAATTCATGTTGATTATGAACGAAACCGAGGCTGAACGAAACAAGCGCAATGATCCAGCTGAAGCTGGGGCCTATTGGGGCGGCTGGACGGCCTTTGTCCAAGCGATCCAACAAGCCGGTATCGTCATTAATGGCGATGGGCTTCAGCCACCTCAGACAGCCACGACGCTGCGTATCCGCGATGGCAAGCGTGTGGTCCAAGACGGGCCGTTTGCCGATACGAAAGAGCAATTAGGCGGCTATTTCGTCATCGAGGTGTCGGATCTCGATGCAGCACTTGAGTGGGCAGCAAAGTCCCCGGCGGCCAGCGGCGGCTCGATTGAAATTCGCCCAATCATGCCACCTCCTCCCCAAGGCTAAACATGGGCGATGCGCGCGTCACTCCGGCCAGTGTTTCCGGCAAGGACAAAATTGTCGAGACGGTGGTTGGCGCGGCGCGCGCCTCCTATGGTCGCCTTGTGGCGCTTTTGGCCGCGCGCGATGGGGATTTGGCTGGCAGTGAAGATGCCTTGTCAGAGGCCTTTGCAGCAGCCTTAGAGACGTGGCCCAAGCGCGGCATCCCCACCAATCCTGACGCTTGGCTTTTAACCACCGCGCGCAATCGCCTGATCAATGCCCATCGCCATGAGGCCGTCAAACTGCGGGGAATGGACGAGATTTTGCGAAGGATGGACGCCCCGTCTGCCGCGCAAGAGCCTATTCCAGATCAACGCTTGGCCCTCATGTTTGTCTGCGCCCACCCCGCCATTCAAGAAGACATCCGCACCCCCTTGATGCTGCAGACCATCCTTGGCCTTGATGCCGCCCAGATTGCCTCTGCCTTCTTGATCTCACCCACCACCATGGGCCAGCGCTTGGTGCGCGCCAAAGCCAAGATTAAGGCTGCCGGTATCGGCTTTAAAATCCCCGACCTCGACGCCTTGCCAGAGCGTTTGGAAGATGTGTTATCGGCGATTTATGCCGCGTTTGGCACGTCTTTTGACGCTGTCGAAGGCTCGGATGACCGCAATATCTCACTGGCCGAAGAAGCCATCTTTCTCGCCCGCCTGCTGGTGTCTCTCATGCCGCAAGAGCCGGAGGCCTTGGGCCTGTTGGCGTTGATGCTCTATGTCGATGCGCGCAAGGCAGCGCGCTGGGGGCCGGATGGCGATTTTGTGCCCCTCAAGGATCAAGATGCGACCTTGTGGGAACGCGCCAAGATCATCGAAGCTGAAGACCTTCTCGTCCGCGCCTCCAAGCTGAACCGGCTCGGTCGGTTTCAGATCGAAGCGGCCATCCAATCCATCCATATCCAAGCCCCGATCACAGGCACGACCAATTGGGCGGCGCTGCGCTCTTTCCATGAGCTCTTGCTCACCCATCGGCCTAGCATTGGCGCCTTTGTCAGCTATGCCGCCGTCCTGCAAGCCATGGGGCAAGGGCGTTCGGCCCTCGACGTTCTGTTCAGCCTCGATGCAGGCGATGTCAGCACCTATCAACCCTATTGGGTGACCTTAGCCGCCGCCCATCGCGCCTGTGACGAAGGCGACGCCGCAGCGGCAGCGATGGAGCGCGCGATCGGTCTAACGGAAAACCCCCACGTTCGCGCGTTCTTGTTGCGCGAGCGGGAGGGGTGAGGGGGGCGTTGGTCAATTGACTCGGAACGGTTCGATGCGTCGCTCCGCTTGCCTTGAAGCCGCCGGACAAGTCTTGCGCGCTGAAACTCGAACCTTGCCTTTGCGGAGGCACAGCCTGCGGCAAAGGCGATCTAGGTGAAAAGGAATACACCCACGAGCGCGGCTAATCAGGTGGTGCATTCCTGTCGGAATGGCACCCTACGGCGCGGCGCTAAATTTTGGTTCGAAACGTCAAGGAAACCCGTCGGCTTCGTGCCAATCGCACACCCGTAGAAACATCGTTGCGGCGGGCCGGAATGGCGTGTGACCACGCTGTGCGCGCGTCACCAGCCAAAACCAGAAGGCTGAGTGGTTCCAACAGAAGCGAAAACGGCGCCTTGGTCGCAAGATGCTGAAATAGCATTTCACACGTTGAGCCAAGCGATATCGCCGCAACAACAGGACCAAAACAGGGCAGGCAGTCGACGTGAGTGGAAATTCCTTGGCCGGGGACATATTCGTTGACGATCACTTGGTCAAAATTCGTCTCTTTGCCAATTTCATCGCTCATTTTGCGGCTTATTTTTCTGAAGACATCGGGCAATGGTCCGAGAAAGCTCTTAGGGTCTACCCCTTTTGCCCGGTAGTCATATCGCCAGCCATAATGTTGGACACGCCGTTTCAGACCCGTGTCCCAATCTTGCCCATCGATGAATTCCATAAGTTCGCTGGCTTCATCGAGTCCGATGAAGCGCGGCAAATACCGCAAGCCGTTGGGTGGTTGCTGCGCATCTGGCAAGGCTTGTCCTATTGGGGCTGTCCTGTGCATTCCATCCATGGAATGCACTATGGTCAAGCAATTCCTGAAATCATTTAAGTCGGATGTCAGCCAAATGACTCGGAACGCCTTCAAGTCGCACTCCGCTTGCCTTGAAGCCGCCGGACTATTCTTATTGCGCAAAATTTGGTGTCAAGGGGTGCAATCGACTTCGTCGACGCGCGAAGCGCGCCCCTTGACCCCAAATCTTGCGCGCTCAAACTCGAACTAAGCCTTTGCGGAGGCACAGCCTGCAGCAAAGGCGATCTAGATAGAATAAGCCCTCACCCCCGCTCCCTCTCCCAGAGGGAGAGGGGAGTTCGAACGCGCCAAACCCCCCTAATGCAGCTTAAATTTCGGCCGGATGATGTGGTTGACGTGGCCGATCACGATAAGGGTCACGCCGCGCCACCAGCCGTGGATGGCGATGAGGTGCATCCGGTAGAGCGATTGATAGACCATGCGCGCGATCCAGCCTTCCACGCGCATACGCCCGCCAACCAGATTGCCCATAAGGCTGCCAACGGTGGAGAAGCGGCTGAGGGATACGAGCGAACCATGGTCGTGATAAACAAAATCCTGTTGCGGCTGGCCAGCTTGGGCGCGCACCAGATTGTGGAAGACTTGGCTCGCCATTTGGTGGGCGGATTGGGCGCGCGGCGGGATCGGGCGGTCGCGTCCGGGCAAGAGGCAGGAGGCGCAGTCGCCCAGCGCATAAATGCGGTCGTCAATGGTGGTCTGAAGGGTCGGGCGTACGACGATTTGGTTGCCGCGCGTCAGTTCCAGATCACCCATGGTGCGAATTTCATCGGCCCCCTTCACCCCGGCGGCCCAGACAATCAGATTAGCCTCAATGACGCCGCTCGTGCTGGTGTGGACTTCATTTTTCGCAAGCCGCACCACTTGGGTATTGTCGAGCACTTTGACGCCCAATTTTTCGAGTTCGTGCTTGGCACTCTCAGCCAGCTTTTCATCCAGCGCTGGCAAAATGCGTGGGCCGGCCTCAATCAACGACACTTCAAGCTTGGATTCATCAAACACTTCGAGGCCATAGTGCCTCAGCGCCTTGGCGGCATTATATAGCTCAGCGGCCAACTCTACCCCGGTTGCACCGCCACCAACGATGCTGATGCGCACCGCGGCCTCGGTATCGCCCGTCTGATGGGCGTGGTTGGTGCGCAGGCAGGCATTTAGAAGCTTTTGCCGAAAGCGGTCCGCTTGGGGACGATCTTCCAGAAACATCGCATGTTCACGCACGCCCGGCACGCCAAAATCGTTCGAAATGCCACCCATGGCCAGCACGAGATAATCATAGCGAATAGTATGCCTGCCAATAATCTCCTCGCCGCGTTCGTCCAACAAAGGCGCGGTGGTGATGGTGCGGGCCACGCGATCGACGCTTTCAAGACTGCCGTTGAAGAAGCGATAGCCCCAGCGCACCGCATGGCCGCCATAGCCCACTTCATCCAGATTAGCATCGAGAGACCCTGCCGCGACCTCGTGCAGCAAGGGCTTCCAGACATGGGTCAAATTCCGGTCGATCAGAATGATGTCATGGGCTTTCCGGCCATAGCGCGAACCGAGCAAACGAACGAGCTCTAGGCCACCGGCACCGCCGCCAACGACCACAATTTGTGTCTTTCTCTGGCCCACTCGATTCCCCTGCGACCGCGACATTGCGCCCTTCGGCCTTATCAGTGAAAGGACAGCGGACTCAAGCCGGAACTTAAAGATCATCCGGTGTGCGGGTTTGAGAGCAATTAAATCGAGCAGGACTTCAGCCTGCTGAATAATGTCTGCGGCAGGACCGGATTTTGTTTGTCAAAGTCAAAACCTGTGTTTAGCCTCATCCTATCCGCGATTGAGTATTATGGGATCGGTTGTGATGATTATTTTTAGGAAATGGCTGGTTGCCTGTTTGGCGCTGGCAGGGCTTGCCATCACGCCACAAAGTGTTCAAGCCCAAGAGCCAATTATCGACATGCATCTGCATGCCTCCACTGCCAATGAACAGGGCCCAGCCCCTCTGGCGATGTGCACCCCGATGGACCCGATGCCTGCTTGGGATCAGACCACGGATTATGAGACCTTCATCACGGCTTGGTTCAAAAACCCAAAATGCGCCAATCCGATCTGGTCGCCGACGACCGATGATGAGATCCGCACCAAAACGTTGGAAATCATGAACCGCCGCAACATTTTTGGCGTCGTCAGCGATAAATATGCGCGCTTGAAAGTGTGGAAAGCGGCCGCCCCAGACCGGATTATGAATGGCCTGCTACCCGAGCTTCCGCCGAAGGGTAATTTGACCAAGGAGTTTGCCGAAGCGAAGGCCGCCGGCATCATCACCATGATTGGCGAGCTTGGCACCCAATATATCGGCATTGCGCCCAATGACCCCCGGATGGAGCCGATTTGGGCGGCGGCCGAGGCCAATGATCTGCCAGTTGCTCTACATGTCGGTCCAGGCCCCCCGGGAGTCGCCTATGCGCCGGGCTCAGGCTATCGCGCGCGGTTGAGCAGCCCGTTGTTGTTGGAAGATGTGTTGGTGAAGCATCCCAAGTTGCGCATCAATGTGATGCATGCGGGCTTCCCCATGCTGGATGATACATTGGCCCTGATGTATGCGCATCCACAGGTCTATTTAGACACCGGCGTGATCGTCTATACCCAGCCAAAACCGGCCTTTTATCGCTATTTACAGGCCCTTGTAGAAGCCGGATTTGGTGAGCGCATCATGTTTGGTTCCGACCAAATGGTCTGGCCCGAGACCATCGAAGTCGGCATCAAAGTGATTGAGGACGCGCCCTTCCTCTCTGCCCAGCAAAAGCGCGACATCCTCTATAATAATGCCGCGCGCTTCCTGCGTCTGGATGAAGCGACCCGCGCCAAACATCGTGCGATGGGGACGAAATAGACTAGCTACCCGCGAAGAAGGCCTTATCAAACCCTTCGACCAAGGGCAGGGCCTCTTTGACTTTGTCTATGCCAAGGGTGGTAAGCCTAAGGCCTTTGCGGCGACGGTCTTCATCGGCGAGCTTTCGAGTGACCAAGCCGTCGCGATCCAAGCGGCTGATGATTTGCGACACCAGCATGCGGTCTAGGCGCAAGAAGTCGGCCAATTGTTGCTGGGATAAATTGCTGCCGTCCTGGGTTTTCCACCCGATGGTGGCCAGCAGGGCGAATTGCGGCTGGGTCAAGGAAAGCGGGCGCAGGATATGGTTGAGGCCGCGCTGCCAAGCCATAAAGTTTACCCAATATTGGAAGCCCGGACTCGCTTGCGGTCCGGTGAAGTTTGAAAGTTTCGACCAGTCCAAACAGCAATCTCCTTCCAACAACTCACTCTGTCATCGCCTCGGCTTCACGTTTCAAGCCTTGCAAGGTCAAGGGCAAACCCCGATTGAGCGACGGCCCAATTAGCCTAGCAAATACAAAGCTTGTTGCCCCTTTGAAGTAAACCCCATGGGTGACGCGTGTTCCCAGAGTGGTCGCTTCGATGCGATGATCAAAACCCATCTTGCAGCCTGGTAATTGAGATTCAACGCTGAATTGGAAGGGGCGGGTTACCGAAACGACCTGAATCTTGGCTCTTGGCCCCGATCGTGGTTGTAGCCAGCCTTGCGCATTTTCACGTAGGCCATCGGGCAGAGACACTGCCGCGACTTCTTCATCCCATTGAGGCCAGCTTTCGATGTTTTCATAGAGGGAAAACACGGTTTCGGGGTCTGCTTGGACAATGACTTCATGTGCGATCATAGCGCGCACTCCAGCTCTATTAATAAACACATTTACAAATAAGACTGCGAGCTTCCGCTGTCAAGTTAGGCGGTCTGCCGCAGGGGTTGGATTTGACCTCAGGGCGTGATTCCGCCACAAGGCTTGGCAACAACCTCCCACTCCAAGTGAAGAATGAGACGTGAATGGCGAACCGTGCACTTTTGGCGACTGAAGCCAAGGCTTGGCCCTTTGAACAAGCCCGTTTGCTGCTGGATCGGGTCAAGAAAATAGGCAAACAAGGCCCGGTTATCTTTGAAACAGGCTATGGCCCCTCGGGCTTGCCGCATATCGGCACCTTTGGCGAAGTCGTGCGCACGACCATGGTGCGCCAAGCCTTTATCGCGCTGACCGATGGTACAGTTGAGACTCAACTCATCTGTGTCAGCGATGATATGGATGGCATGCGCAAAGTGCCCGACAATGTGCCCAATCCAGAGGCGCTGGTGCCCTATCTCCAAAAGCCTTTGACCGATGTGCCCGATCCATTCGGCACGCACGCAGGCTTTGCCCAGCACAATAATGCTCGCCTACGCGGCTTTCTCGACAGCTTCGGCTTTGACTATCAGTTCAAGTCCGCCACCGAGCTTTATCGCTCTGGCGCGTTTGATGCGACGCTTCTGCGCGCGCTCGAAAAGTTTGACGAGATTATGGGCGTGATGCTGCCGACCTTGGGGGAAGAGCGGCGCGCGACCTATAGCCCGTTCCTTCCCGTCTCGCCCACCACGGGCCGCGTCCTCTATGTGCCGATGAAGGCAACGGACGCCAAGGCGGGTACCGTCACTTTTGCCGATGAAGATGGCACCGATGTGACGGTTCCCGTCACAGGCGGCCACGTCAAAATGCAATGGAAGCCAGACTTTGGCATGCGTTGGGCCGCGCTCGGCGTCGACTTTGAGATGTATGGCAAGGACCATCAGACCAACGGCCCAATCTATTCCAAGATCTGCCGTATCTTAGGCGCAGAGCCCCCGCTGCAATATTGCTATGAGCTGTTCCTCGATCAGAACGGCGAGAAAATCAGCAAGTCAAAGGGCAATGGCATCTCGGTGGAGCAATGGCTGACTTATGCGCCGCCCGAAAGCCTGTCGCTCTATAATTTCCAAAAACCACGCGTGGCCAAGAAGTTGTATTTCGACGTCATCCCGCGCGCGGTGGATGAATATGTCCAGTTTCTTGATGCCTTCCGGCGGGAAGAGCCTGCTAAGCAGCTCGAAAACCCCGTGTGGCACATCCATAACGGCCATCCACCCCAATATGGATCGCCCATCAGCTTTGCGCTGCTCCTCAACCTCGTCTCGGCAGCAAATGCGGAGACCAAGGACGTGCTGTGGGGCTTTATCAAACGCTATGCGCCAGAGGCCACGCCAGAAGAGCAGCCCTTGCTCGATCAACTCGCAGGCTTTGCGGTCGCCTATTACCGCGACTTCATCCAGCCAACGAAGAAATTCCGCGCGCCAACGGGGGCAGAGCTTGCCGCCATCTTGGACCTCAAAGCCCGTCTTGAAGCTATGGGGCCAGACATGCGCGACGGCGATGAAATCCAGAATATGGTGTTTGACGTCGGCAAGACGCACCAGTTCGAAAACCTGCGCGACTGGTTCAAGGCCCTCTACGAAGTGCTGTTGGGTCAAGAACAGGGCCCCAGATTTGGCGGCTTTGTCGCTTTGTTTGGTGTGACTGAAACCATTGCTTTGATTGAGGAAAGGCTGGCTGCATGGTCTTGAAGCTGCGCGTCGCGACCCCTGACGATATGCCCGAAATGAAGGCCCTGATGGCCTTGGCGATTGGGCAATTGATGAATGACTTTCTGACGCCTGAACAAGTCGAAGGCAGTCATGAGACGATGGGGATCGACACCCAGCTGATCGAAGACGGCACCTATTTTGTGGTCCAGGAAGAAGACGGTAAAATCGTGGGCTGTGGCGGGTGGAGCCGGCGCGGCACGCTGTATGGCGGCGATCACAGTGCCGGGCGCGACAATCGCCTGCTCGACCCCGCGACCGAGCCTGCACGGATTCGGGCCATGTATACCCATCCAGAGCATGTGCGCCGTGGCATTGGCCAGATGATCATCGATGCCGGCGAAGCCGCTGCCCGCGCCGAAGGCTTTAAGAGCGCGCAAATGGGGGCCACTCTAGCGGGTGAGCCACTTTATCGCCGCTGTGGCTATGAGTTGATCGAAGTGATCGAGAAGCATGCCAAAAATGGCGCGATCATTCCCTTAAAGATCATGGGCAAGGCGCTTTAAGCTAACAAGAAAGGTCGCTGGTTGCCCAGCGACCTTTCCATTGCCAGACCGGCGAAACGGCCCAGTCTCAATTCGAAGAAAGGCTTCTACTCGTTAAGCCTTCACCTCCGAAGGGATCCTGACAGACATTTCACTAAGGCGCAGACAATGAGACATAGGATCACCTCCTTTCAGTTGCTAATGGGACGACCATAGCGCCTTAGTTTGAAGCGTCTGTCTAGGGGGCGGGGGAAAGAAATTTTGAGAGGTGCGGCCTTTGGGTTCCTAACCCCCCAACACCCCGCGCCACAGAACCGCCATTTGATATACAGTCGGCACCCCGATGATCAGCATGAAGGGGAAGGTGATGCCGAGTGAGGAGGTGAGATAGATGGCGGGGTTAGCGGTGGGAAACGTGGCGCGCACGGCGGCCGGGGCATCGATGTAAGAGGCGGAGGCTGCGACCGCCCCGATGACGAAGGCCGAACCCAAGGGCAGGCCTGCCCAAGTCGCAAGGCCTGAGGCGAGGGCACCGTGCACCATCGGCATGATGATCCCAAAAACAGCCATGGCTGGGCCAACTTTGGCGAATTCTTTCAGATGCCGTGCCGCCGTCATGCCCATTTCCAGCAGGAAGAGGACCAGCACCCCCCGGAACAAATCGACAAAGAAGGGCTCAATCTTGGCAAAATTCTTTTCGCCAATCAGTCCACCGATCAGGAGACCGCCGCCCAGCAAGACTAGGCCGCGCCCGCGCAAGGTCTCCATCAGGATTTCCGTCAGCTTGCCCTTATCCCCGCTGGACCGGCTGAGCGCGAAGCGCCCGTAAAATAGCGCGACCAAAATCGCCAACTCCATCAGGGCCACAAGGCCCGTGACATAGCCGTCCATCGGTGTGCCTTTGCCCTCGGCATAAGTGCGGGCCACCACAAAGGTCACCGACGAGACTGAGCCATAAAGGGCCGCAACGCCCGCTGCATTGGGGGTGTCAAGGCGCAACACGAACTTCGCAACCAAAAAGGCCATGAGGGGGAGGAGGAAGATCAGTGCCGCGATGACGGCCAGCCCATTGGCAATATCGGCAAAGGCCACGCCTGCCAGCTCTTGCCCGCCTTGTAGGCCAATGGAGAACAAGAGAAAGATCGCGAAAATTTTGATGACGGGCTCGGGTATCTCCAAATCCGACTTGATCAACGTGGCGATCATGCCCAGCAAAAATGCCATGGTTATGGGCGAGATAAGGTTTTCAAGTAAGACTTCGACCGGCATCTTTGGCTCCTCGTTTTGGGTTGTAGGGCCGGTGCATAGTCGGTTGCCCCCAGAAGGAGAAACCTGAAAACCTGATTGGATTTATCGGAAAAACCGTGGCCACACGTGGCGCAGAACCTGCGAGCTGCGTTGACGGCGCACGATCATCGCCGCATTAGGTAAGCCATGTATGACGTCGACACCGCCTTTCTGCGCACCTTTGTGACGCTGGCTGATACCCGCAGTTTCTCGCGGACCGGCATCCTTGTGGGCCGATCGCAATCGGCTGTCTCGGGCCAGATCAAGAAGCTGGAAGAGATTTTTGATCGTCAATTGATTGAGCGCGATACCCGTAATGTCCGCCTGACCCCGGACGGAGAAAAGCTACTTGGTTATGCGCGTGACATGATCGCCTCGGCGGATGCGATGTTGGCGCGGTTCCGGTCGCAGGAGATCGCGGGCGAAGTGCGCTTTGGCTCGCCCGAGGATTTCACAACCGCGCATTTGCCCGACATTCTGGCCGCCTTTATGGACGCGCACCCGCAAGTGATGCTGCATGTATCCTGTGCGTTGACCCGAACGTTGATCGATGAATTTGAGGCAGGCTTGCATGACCTTGTGCTGATTAAACAATCAACCGAGCGCGTCCATCCAGGGGCGCGCGCAATCTGGCGCGAGGAATTGGTCTGGGTTGGCCCGGCCAATGACACACTGCCAAAGGCCTTTGAAGAAGCCCGTGCGGTCTTTGAAAAGCGCGAACGCCCCTTGCCCTTGGTGCTGTCGCCACCGGCTTGTGTTTACCGCGAACGGGCGCTGGCAGCGCTGGATCGCGCGAAGGCACCGTGGACAAGTGCGTTTACCAGCCCCAGTCATGCGGGTTGCGCGGCGGCTGTGCGCGCAGGCCTTGGCTATGCGGTGATGCCGCGCGGGCTGATCCAAGAGGGCATTGAGGTCTTGGGCGATTGGCCGCCACTCGAAGCCGCCGACATGTGTCTCCTCGAACCCTCCCGCCAAAGCCCAGCCGCCCAAGCCCTCGCCCACTTCATCGAAACGCGCATGGCAGAACGTAAGGGCGCGGCGCGGCCAGCGTCTGTATGAATGGGGTGTCCGTGGCGGCGAGGCTGGTGGGGGGGGAATGGAGCGCGCAACAAAAGTTGCGCTTGTCATCGCGATTGCATGCGCAACTTTTGTTGCGCGGTCCTTAAATCTCACCAAAATCGGTCTAGATGGAACCACCCCTTCAGTCCCTTCGGGACAGCTTCCCCACGAGTGGGGAAGCGGCGTGTCCCAGCTGCTGCCTCTCTCCCCTCTCCCTTTGGGAGAGGGGCGGGGGTGAGGGCTTACGCGCACAATAATGTAGTTACTCCGGTCTAGTCTAAGCCCCTAAAAAAGATAAGCTTTTGCGCCCGTAAGCCCTCACCCCTTTCCCCTCTCCCAGAGGGCGAGGGGGAGCGCATAAAACAAAACTTATCCCCCACCCATCAAACCCCGCATAACTTAAGGCCATCTCCAACGAGAGGGCGTTGTTGCTGCAGCGGCGACACCGGTTGGGGATGGTAAGCGGGATTAATCGAGGTTGAAGTGGCGACCTTGTGTTTCATTGGGATTAGCTGTCCTGATGCCCGGTGTGCTTGAGCCCGACTGCCGTGTGAAGCCCTTGGTCAAGAACTTAGGCGATGCCTTTGAGACGTCTTGGGGAAGCCTTATGTATTTTTGGAAGCGCAAGCTTCTAGGATGAGGCCTTTACGAACTAGGCGGGGGAAATTTGAACCACCCGTGGCGTCATGAACCACCTAAGCACACAGAACTTTTCAGCCGGGGCGCACGGTTTGCGTCGTATTCCGGGCCAGTCCGTTAATCTGGCCCACCTCATTTGGCGCACACCACGCGCCCCGGCCCCTCACTCAGCCGCACCCCCGGTGGTTCTCCACGCGGGGCTATGGGTGTGGGTTGGGGGAGAGGCGCGCGCAACAACAGTTGCGCCTGTAGACGCGCGGACGAGCGCAACTGTTGTTGCGCGATCCATTTGCTGGGCTTTCTATCTAGACGCGTTTTGGTGCCCCTTCCGGTCCACCAAACCGCTTACGAAATTGTCTCTGCGACCTCTGGGTAGTCAAGTGCGCAGCTTTGCTGCGTCGCGACGCGATCCGTTTTCGAAGAAAACGGACACTTGACGACACAGATGTCGCGGCCATCCTCGATGATCCATTTTGGTGAAACAGGGTTTCCACCAAAATGGTTCTAGATGGAAAAATCCTTAAACGATGTCATCCCGGACGGCGTCAGCCGAGTCCTAGACCTTGATCCGCAAACTCACGGAGGTCCCCGCTCTCCGCTTTGCTGCGGCTGGGATGACAAGGCGTTGCCTAAGCCGCGATCTCGACTGTCCAGCTTTCGATGACGGGATTGGCCAGAAGCTTGGCGGCCATTTCTTTGGCGCGGGCGGCACCGCGTTCAGGGTCGGTTTCGTCGAGTTCGATCTCGATCACTTTGCCGACGCGAGCATCTTCGGCCTCGTGAAAGCCAAGGCCACGCAGGGCTTCGGCTATGGCGCGGCCTTGAGGGTCCAACACGCCTTTTTTCAGACGGACATTCACAATGGCTTTCATCGGTCGGTTTAGCCTTCTACAAACGCGCTGCGCGGGTCTTTGAAAATGCCCAAGCGCTGGGCGACTTCGGCATAGGCCTCAGAGACCCCGCCCAAATCTTGCCTGAAGCGATCTTTGTCGAGCTTGTTATTGGTGCGGGCATCCCACAAGCGGCAAGAATCTGGGCTGATTTCATCAGCCAAAACCGTGCGCACCATGTCGCCTTCATAGAGGCGGCCAAATTCAAGCTTAAAGTCCACCAAGCGGATACCTACACCCGCAAACAGACCCGACAGATAGTCATTGATGCGCAAAGCAAGCGCCATGATGTCATCAATTTCCTGTGTAGTAGCCCAGTTAAATGCGGTGATATGTTCTTCCGCAACGATGGGATCGCCCAGTCCATCATTCTTATAATAGAATTCCACGATCGAACGGGGCAGCAATTCGCCTTCAGGAATGCCCAAACGCTTGGAGATCGAGCCTGCAGCAACATTGCGCACGACGACTTCTAGCGGGATGATTTCGACTTCCCGGATCAATTGCTCGCGCATATTCAGGCGACGGATGAAGTGGGTGGGCACACCAATCGCATTTAGATTGGTCATGATGAATTCTGAAATACGGTTGTTCAGAACGCCCTTGCCTTCAATAATCGCATGTTTTTCAGCGTTGAAGGCGGTTGCATCGTCCTTGAAATACTGGATCAGGGTACCAGGCTCTGGCCCTTCATACAGGACCTTGGCCTTGCCTTCATAAATTTTCTTGCGGCGGGACATGGTCGCGCTCTCCTCAGTGGTCAGGTGGCAAGGCACGCACTCGCAGCCAGCGTGGCCCGAGTCGAAACTCCTAACGACAAAACCACCCTAACAGGCTGCGCGACAGGCCTCAATCATGTGGCGCATCCTCTTGCGCTTACTTGCGCAGAGACCTATCCAGACCCCACATAGGACTTTGTCCGCTGACACGTTTTCAAGGAAGTCTGATATGAGCCAGTTTGATGAGCGCAAAAGCGCTGAAGAAGCCAAATATGCGCACGATAGCGAGCTTTCGTTCAAAATCACCGCCCGCCGCAACAAGCTCCTCGGCGCTTGGGCTGCAGGTCTTTTAGGCCTCGAAGGCGATGCTGCCGACGATTACGCTAAGTCCATCGTGATGGCTGATTTTGAAGAAGCGGGCGATGAAGATGTCTACCGCAAAGTCAAAGCCGACCTCGACGCTAAGGGTGCCGATGTCAGCGAGCATCAGATCCGCCGCGAAATGGAACAGCTGCTGGACGTCGCCCGCCAACAGCTGACGGCCTAAGCAGATGGCCCGCGCGCTGACCCTTGGTGGTATTGCCCTTGTCCTCGCCACACTTTCCGGATGTGCCTTGGGCCCGGTTGAGTCCGATCCTGCCCAAGCCGAAGCGCGCGCGGCGGCGATGCGCCTCGATTGCTATCGCCGCGGCGGCACGTGGAGCGAAGAGAGCCGCACCTGTGTCGGCGCAGATGCCATTCCGCGCAGATAGGGCTAGACAAGTCCGACTTGCCCCGCCCACTATGCTGGCCGTATCGCGCGGCTAAGTAGGGGGCATTTTGATGCAGCGGCGGGCCTTTGTATCCTTATTGGGCGCAAGTTTGGGCGCGGGCCTTGTTGGTCCCGCTTGGGCGGCCAAGCGCAAACCTGACCCCTTGGCAGGCCTTGATGCAGAGCTTGATCTGGCCCGCCAGAACTGGCGTGTGCCGGGCTTGGCCGTTGCGGTCATTAAGGATGGCGTACCCCTTTATGCCAAGGGCTTTGGCTGGCGCGATGCTGCCAGGACCCAAGCCGTCACGGCCGATACTTTGTTTTGCTGCGCATCTCTCACCAAGGCCTTTACCGCGGCGACTGTCGCGCTCTTGGTCGATGAAGGCAAGCTTGCGTGGGATGAGCCTGTCACCACCTATCTGCCGGAATTTAAAATGGCAGGCGGGGTGGAATATGCGAGTTTGAGCCTGCGCGACATGCTCTCGCACCGCACCGGCCTCGGCACCCATGACCTGGTTTGGTACAATAATGAGAAGCTGACCAAGACGGAGCTGTTGGCGCGTCTGCCCTATCTAGAGAATTCTGCCCCCCTGCGCAGTCAGTACCAATATAATAATCTCATGTATATTCTCGCAGGTCATGTTGTTGAACGCGCCACCGGCCAGACGTGGGAGGCCTTTACCGAGTCGCGCTTGCTGAAGCCCCTCGGCATGACCCGCACCGGCTTTAGCCCCAGCCAGATGGCCCAAGATGGCAACTTCGCCTTTGGCCATAAGCTCACATCCGCCAAGCAAGCGGTTCAAATTCCATTGCGGCCCGAAGACGCTATCGGGCCGGCGGGAGAGCTTTATAGTTCGGTCAATCAGTATATCGCTTGGATGGACTTGCAGCTTCGCCGCGGCATGTATGGTGATAAGCGGTTGATCTCTTTGGCGCAGAGTGAGGCGATGTGGGCACCGCTTGTGTCGACGGGTGGGCAACCCGAAGCCACTGAGTTAAGCCGTGGCCTTTATGGGCTCGGCTGGCGCACAGATTTTTATCGCGGCATGCGACGGGTCGCCCATGGCGGTAATCTCAACGGCTTCTCCTCGCGCGTCACTTTGTTCCCAGAGCAGAATGTCGGCATAATTGCCTTTGCCAATATGCGCGGCACGCCCTTGCCGGGTCATGCCAGCTTGGATTTGTTTGATCGCCTCATGGGGCTAGAGCCTGCTAATTGGTCTGCCCGTGGGCTTGCCCGCCGCGACGCGAATGAAGCCAAGGCCGCCACCCAAGCCCCGCCCATGCCAATCCCCAACACAGCGCCTTCACGCGGGCTTGGCGCCTTTGTCGGCACCTTTGTTCACAAGGGCTATGGCACTTGGACTGTTAGGCTCGACGACACGGGCTTGGTAGGAACCTATAATGAGATGCCCATCCGTCTCAATCATTGGCATTATGATGTTTTCAATGGCATGCCGGTCCGCGAGGATGATGACGATCTCCTCGATGTGAAATTCGCCTTCCAAGCCGATATGAAGGGCAATATCCGGTCCTTGGAAGTGCAGATGGACAGCGATTTCGCGCCTGCTGTATTTGTCCGTACATCTAGCTGAGGCGGACCTGAAAGTTTCCTGCCCAAATTGCAGTTCTCCAGTCATGGATTTGTCATAACGACTGATCCAAGTCAGCCGCTCACGCGTAATGCTTGTAGCCAAATCAGGTGCGGACACGGATCGGAGAGATCAAATGGCCACGTATGAGACAGCCGAAGCCCAAAGCGCAACGCGACGGTTTGTCAAACAGGCTATGAAAGCGCCTCTGCTCGAGCATGACCACGAGCGTGAGCTTGCCGTCAAATGGCGCGACCATCAAGACGAGCGTGCGCTCCACGAACTAACCACGGCCTATATGCGGCTTGTGATCTCTATGGCGGCCCGTTTCCGCAATTATGGTCTGCCGATGAGTGACCTTGTCCAAGAGGGCAATATTGGCTTGATGCAGGCGGCAGCGCGATTTGAGCCCGACCGTGAAGTCCGCTTTTCGACCTATGCCGCTTGGTGGATCCGCTCCGCCATTCAGGATTATGTGTTGCGCAATTGGTCGATTGTGCGCACGGGCACGACGGCGGCACAAAAGTCGCTCTTCTTTAATCTTCGCCGTCTCCGCGCTCTGATCAGCGACACCGGCGAAGCCATGATGACCCGCGAAAATCGCGAGATTATCGCCACGAAACTGGGGGTGAGCGAGCGGGAAGTCGAGCAAATGGCGTCGCGTCTGTCGGCCAATGATCGCTCTCTCAATGCCCCGATGTCTGATGGCGTCGATGGCGGTGGTGAGTGGCAGGACCTCTTGCCGGATGAAGGCATTCTGCCTGACCAAGACGTGATGGAGCGCACCGATACAGAGCGTCGCACCAATTGGATTCAAGAGGCGCTGAAGTCACTCAACCCCCGCGAACTGGCCATTATCCAAGAGCGCCGCTTGACCGATGAAGGTGCCACGCTGGAATCCTTAGGCGTGCGGATGGGCATCTCGAAAGAGCGGGTCCGTCAGATTGAGCATCAGGCGATGAAGAAGCTAAAGGCCGCTTTGATCAAAAAGGTCGGCGACCCAGAAGATAGCGGCCTTCTGCCAGACGTTTGATCCGACTTTTAGCGGACGACGGCACGGTCGGCGTAGAGCACCGCGGTGTAAATGCCTTTAGACCCCGTCATGCGGACGGGAACAGATACGCCCATCTTGCCCACGTCAGCCAACCAAATTTCAAGGCGAATGGGGTCCCGCGATTCGCCTTGCTTCTTCTGATTGAAGCCGGCCACTTCGGTATAGGTGCCCCGGCAATAGGTCGCAGGGCCCTTATAGGCCGGGGTGGAGACGTTCTCGATCCCGACATATTGGGTGCGAATATCATAGCGCCGCTTGCCGTCAAAAATCTTCACAGCACCGCCACAGGCCCGTCCCGCATCGCGGCCGGTCACGAGCGACAGCTCCATTAGGCCCGTCACGGGATCGACGGCTTCAAGCTTCTGGGCCAAAGTCGCTGGCGGAAAGCCCATACTGCCCCACATGGGTGCAGCGGTCACATCCACGGAACGGCCCGCGAAATTCATGGTGATGCGGCGTTTCTTGCCATTGGTTTCTTGATTGACGAACGTGCGCGGCTTCAACTGACCATCGTCAATTGCGCCCTTAACCGTTGCTACACCCGCATCATTGTTAAACGAGGCGGCAATACCAGATGTGCGATAGGTCGCTTCACCGCTATAGCTGTCCTGAGTCAGGCTAACCTTAAACGAGCCGCGCGCCAGTTCCAGCGGGCCAATTCGCGCCCGCAAGGAAATGTCGACCGATCGGCTCTGCCCTGGGCCCAAAGTGGTGAGCAGGCTTTGGGCGGGACCGTTTTGCGCGATACTGGGGGTTGCAAGCACACAAACGGCTGCAATCGAACGCACCAGTAAAAGTTTTGACATCAGAATTTCTTTCATTTCGGCTTTCAGACAAGCCCTATGCTAGGTATTTCTTTCTGAACGCAGGCTGATTGCTTATGGCCGCAAATGTGGCGCTGTCTAGACGCGCACTGCATCTTCACACCAAACCTTCGCCGCTATGGCGCAAGGCTTCTTACTGGCTATGACAGGCGCTTTGAAGCTCTCTCCGCCACGTGGCGATCAGGGGTGCAAGCCGTTCGGATGGACCGGGGGTTTCGCTCAATTGGATGTCCACCGCGCGGGCCGTATCACCTAGTGCGCTAAATCCAAACGTTGCGGCATTACCAGCGTGAACATGGGCGAGGCGGCGCAATTCTTGATAGGTTTTAGGCTCGGCAAAGCCAAAATCGACTTCACTTTGTAGCCCCTCTAGCGTGCTGAGATCTGCCTTTAGACTGACCATATAACTTGCCTTAATGGCGCTTAAATCTGGCGGACTGCCGAACGCACGCATAAATTCTCTCCCGATGTTTCCCAAGGATACAGCGAAATTCTTTCGGCTTTGATAAGCCTATAAGGACCTTTTCAGAAGGTTTTGTGACGGTTTTGTTACGTTTTCTCAGAAACCAAATAATTGATTTATATTGACTAATTCCACGAGTTTACAAAAATGTCGTCTCAAAGTCATATATTTGTCATATAAGTGTTGTCACATAGTCATTTTAGTGTCACATTCAAAAAACGGGACAGATGGTCGCGCAATTTTGTGGGTCATTGAGGAGGTAACCATGACACACCGTTTTGTTGGACTGATTGCTTTTGCGGTTTTGGCTGCTGGTTCTGCGCAGGCAGAAATCGCCGATCAGAAGGTGGCGGCCAATGCCGCGCCTGAAGTGGTTTTCAAGCAGATTGAGCAGGCTGCGACTAAAATGTGTGCCGAGGCTGCGCGTCGGGACCGGGTGGTGAATGAGGCGCAATGCGTCAATACCCTCATCGCCTATGCCTTGGCTGAAGCCGACCGTCCAAGCTTGACCGCTGTCGCTTTGGCAGAACGTCCTGAAGTTGCAACCATCCGGGTGCAATTGCCAGACGCGACGCCGTCGATGCAAACCACATCACTGTCCCAATAAGTTCGGCCACAACTGGCAGGCGATAAGTCTCTGAAGGATTTCTGCGGTCCTAGCCGTCGGACAGGCGAGCACGTGCAAGCTTGATTTGAACTTGGCGCAGCTCATTATTGGCTAGCTTCACTTGCGCCGCGACATCAGAGCGGATGCGGGCAATATCTGTCGGGCTTAACAACGTGCATGCTTCACCGGCCTGAGGCGTGCCGCAAAACTTCTTGCCATCGGCTCGAAGGACGAAGAACGATGGATCACTTTCATTGATCCGAGCCGCTAGGGCTTGGCTTACTTCCAGTCGCACCAACGCTTGATCTAACTCGCGCTCTAGGCCCTCATATTGGCTTTGGGTGACAATCACCGGTTTTTTAAGGCTGATCTGAACCTCTACAGAAGCCTGGGACTTTTCGGCTGCAACGGCGGCCTCTGCTGCACGTGAGGCGAGCTTCGCGGATCGGCCTGCGTCAGCTTCAGCAAGCGCCATTAAGCCCTTCACCGCGTCGGGCGAATGCAGGGTAGAGCTTAGTGCAGCGAATGCTGGTGCAATGGAGGCCGGGACTGTCGGGGGTTCGGCGGGTAAGGGTGGCTCTGGTGGTTCAGGTGGCGCCGGTGCTGCGACCGGGCTGAAGGCATGCGCTTGAGGGGCTGCTTCGGCCATCACCATGCGGGGCACAGCGCGAACATGCGGTCTTTGGAAAATCTCTGCAACGAGGTTTTTGTGGGGGGCGGCAGCGACGGCTTGGCC
This sequence comes from Hyphomonadaceae bacterium UKL13-1, assembly GCA_001602435.1. Classification (GTDB taxonomy): domain Bacteria; phylum Pseudomonadota; class Alphaproteobacteria; order Caulobacterales; family Aquidulcibacteraceae; genus Aquidulcibacter. Next base: position 2,594,879 of record CP012156.1, on the reverse strand, counting down.
CACACAGGTGTGGCTGTTTGTACCCGCAAAAGCGGTCGAGGTGCTCATCTGAATCTTGTGCGTGGTCGTGTTGCCATAGGGCAATCCGAGGGCGAGCTTCAGGCCATCTAAGCTATGCGCGCGTGCATCTGACGTGGCCCACAAGCCGTTCATCGTGCCTGCCGCTCCAAAACTACCCAATAGGGCGGCTGCGGCGATCATGGTCAATCGAAGTCGCAAGGCTAATCACCTCTTGGACGGCATCCGAGGAGAGCCGTTCGCACCCTTTCCACCCCATCACCGCTGCTTCGTCAACGCGGATCGACAAATTTCACGGCAATCTAACGTAAGTTTAACAATGCGGTCATGCATCGCCCATGTTTTGGGTGGGTATGGGTGCTGTCCCTGCACCCCCGGTGGTTTCCCACGCGGGGATATTCATGCTGCTTTACCCCTTCCGTCCCGACACTCCGGCGGCGATGATGTGCGCAGTATTGAGACCTCTATCCAACCACCTTTTGCTCAATCGCACCAAAGATCGAGTGGCCCTTGGCATCGTCGGCCCAGATGCGCACGACTTGGCCGTGCTTTAAGAACGGGGTCTTGGCGGCACCATGCAGGATGGTCTCAACCACGCGGACTTCGGCCAAGCAGGAATAGCCAAGGCCGCCTTCGGCGATCGGCTTGCCAGGACCGCCTGCGCCATCGCGGTTGGAGACCGTGCCCGACCCAATGATGGTGCCGGCGCAGAGGTTACGCGTCCGGGCAGCATGGGCAATCAATTGGCCGAAATCAAAGGTCATATCGATACCGGTTTCAGCCCGACCCAGCGGCTTGCCATCAAGGTCGACGCTCAAGGTCACATGCAGCTTGCCGCCATCCCATAGAGGCCCGAGGCTTTCGGGCGTCACGGCGACGGGGGAAAAGGCGCTCGCGGGCTTGGCTTGGAAAAAGCCAAAGCCCTTGGCCAACTCATTCGGGATCAAGTTGCGCAAGCTGACATCATTGACCAAACAGACCAGCGCAATGTGGTCACGGGCGGCCTCGACACTGATACCTTGCGGCACGTCGGTGGTGATGATGGCGACTTCGGCCTCCAAGTCACAACCCCAAGTTTCATCGGCCAGCAGGATGGGGGCGCGTGGCGGCAAGAAGTCGTCCGAGCCGCCTTGATACATGAGCGGGTCTGTCCAGAAGCTCTCGGGCATCTCCGCGCCACGGGCTTGGCGCACCAACTGGACGTGGTTCACATAGGCCGAGCCATCGGCCCATTGAAAGGCGCGCGGCAAAGGCGAATGGGCTTCACGCTCATGGAAGCGTTCGGTGGGAACCGCACCACGCTCTAAGGCTTCGCTTAAAGTCTGCAGCGCAAGGCCACAGCGGCCCCAATCGTCTAAAGCGGCTTGCAGGGTTGGGGCGATCAGGGCTGCATCGGTGCAATAATTCAGGTCTGAGGAGACCACGACGAGGCGACCATCGCGGCCGGATTTAAGAGAAGCGAGTTTCATGGGCGTTTCCTAATGGCTGGGTGGTCCCAGAATTTTATATGGCGCGTTTTAAGCCGGGTCTGAATTTGTGTGGCTGGCGCGGGCCTTGGCGTGCAGCCAATCGGCATGGCGCGGGGCCTTCTTGGTCTTGGACCATTCGTCGAGCATGTCTGGGGCAACGCGCCGCAATTCTGTCAACTCGGCGGCGGTACCTGTATCATGGGCGAGTTCCAACCTGTGCCCATTGGGGTCAAAGAAATAGATGGAGCGGAAAATGCCGTGATCGGTCGGGCCAATCACCGAGCAACCGCGGGCTTCGGCGCGGGCCTTGCCAGCCAGAAGCGCATCCTCATTATCGACCTTGAAAGCGATATGCTGAACCCATTCCGGCGTATTGGGGTCGCGGCCCATGTCGGGCTGTTCAGGCAGTTCAAAGAAGGCCAACACATTGCCGCCGCCTGCATCGAGAAACACGTGCATATAGGGGTCATAGGCCCCGGTGGAAGGCACATGGTCTTCGGCAAAGGCGATTTGGAAGTCCATGCCCAGCACGTCGTGATAGAATTCGACGGTCTCCTTGGCATCGCGACAGCGATAGGCGACGTGGTGAATGCCTCGCAGCTGGTTCATGTCTCTTCCCTTGCCTTAATTCTCGTCTGCATAAATGGCGACACGTGCAGGGCTGACCGCACTCATCTGCGCGCGATACATGCCAGGTGTGTTCATGCTGGCAACAGTCTGGCCGCGCGCATTGACGACAATGACGCCGCCATCACCGCCCAAAGCGGTCAGGTCTTTCTTCATCACGGTATCGGCGGCCTCTTGCAGGCTGATGCCCGCTTCTGCCGCTTTGTCGCAAATGGCGCGGGCGACGCCGAGGCGGATGAAATATTCTCCGGTCCCAGTGCCAGAGACAGCACAGCTTGGCGTAGCATAGGTGCCAGCCCCAATCACCGGCACATCGCCGACCCGGCCCCATTTCTTACCCGTCAAGCCACCGGTCGATGTGCCAGCGACCAACACGCCTTTGCTGTCGCGCACCACAATACCAATCGTGCCAAAGCGGGCTTCGCCAGACTTGGCGGCATTGGGGCCAGAGCGCACGGGGCCGTCATCGTTAAGGCCGGGCGGTTTGGGCGGGATGGGCATTTTCTGTTCGGTCAAAACTTCTTCGAGGATTTGCCAGCGCCGTGCCGTCAGGAAGAAGGTGTTGGGTACTTGTTCCAGACCCTGTTCGCGGGCGAATTGATCTGCGCCATCGCCGATCAGAAACACGTGCGGGGTCTTTTCCATCACGGCGCGAGCCGCGCTAATCGGGTGGCGTGTGGTAAGCATGCCGGCAACGGCACCTGCCTTCAGGCCGGGCCCTACCATGATGGCCGCATCCAAAGTCGCTTTGCCAGAGGCATCAATGGCCGCACCTCGGCCTGCATTGAACAAAGGATTGTCTTCCAGATATTGGGCGGTGGCCTCCACCGCATCGATCCCATCGCCACCCTTGCGCAAAATGTCTGCGCCAATCTCAATCGCTTCTGCCAAGGCCGCGCGATAGGCCTTGTCTTGTTCTGGCGTCAAATCCTTGCGTTCGATGACACCAGCCCCGCCATGAATAGCGATGGACCAAGCGGGAATAGGGGCAGGGGGGCTTGTCAGGAAAGTGCGGGTTTTTTCAGGCCCGTTACCCATCTGCGTGGTCATGGTGCAGGCACCCAATGCCAAACTCAATGCCGCAATCCCGCAGAGCGCCCCAATCTTACCCATCCTAAACCGCTCCTACTATTGGCCTTAGCCTTGCAAAACCCCGCGTCGAATTTGGTCTAATTCGATGCTTTCAAACAGGGCTTTGAAATTGCCTTCGCCAAAACCCTCATTTCCTTTTCGCTGGATAAATTCGAAAAAGATAGGGCCAACGGCATCCTTGCCGAAGATTTGCAACAACAGGCCTTGGCCTTCACTCGGCGCACCATCAATCAAGACGCGACGTTGGCGCAGGGCCTCGACGTCGTGGCCATGACCGGGCAGGCGGGTGTCGATCAGGTCAAAATAGGTATCAATCGTATCTTGCAACTCAACGCCCCGGGCGCGCAGATGGTCGACTGTGGTCAACAGGTCGGACGAGCCCATGGCGATGTGCTGAATGCCTTCGCCCTTATAACGCTGCAGGAATTCTTCGATCTGGTCGGTCTTGCCTTCTTCACCCTTGCTCTCGTTCAAGGGGATGCGGATTTTACCGCAAGGGCTGGTCATGGCTTTCGAAAACAGGCCGGATACTTTGCCCTCAATGTCGAAATAGCGGATCTCGCGGAAGTTGAAGATGCGCTCATAATAGTCGGCCCAAACGTCCATTTTGCCGCGGAACACATTGTGGGTCAGGTGGTCGAGATAGGTTAGACCTGTCGAATTGATTGCTTCTTCTTCGGCAGCACCGGGAATGGGCTTAAAGTCGACATCATAGATGCTTTGCGCGCCATAGCGATCAACCAAATAGATAAAGGCCCCACCAATGCCCTTGATGGCTGGGATATCCAATTCCATCGGCCCGATAGGACTGTCGACAGCTTCCGCGCCGCGCGCGATGGCTTCCCGAAAGGCATGGGCGGCATCCTTGACCCGGAATGCCATTGCATTGGCTGATGGTCCGCGTTGTTCGCGAAATTCCGCTGCTTGGCCCACTGGCTCCATGTTCAGGATGAAGTTGATATCGCCTTGTTTGAAGCGGATCACATTTTTGGAGCGGTGTTTGGAGACCGCCGTAAAGCCCAATTGGCGGAAATAGGCCGCCAGTGCGTCGGGGTCTGGGCTTGTGAACTCAACAAACTCAAAGCCATCGGTGCCAAGTGGGTTTTCAAACAAGTCCGCCATAGGGTGCTCCAACCAAATCTGGCACCATTATAGTTTCATTTGTTACTAATTGCCAAGATGGAGTGGCGCTTATTTTGCTAATTTTTCCGCCTGATCTTCCAGCTTGCGCAGCATGGCTTCGAGGCGCTCAGCGGCTGCTCCGCCAATGGCCTCGATCAGGGACTTCTCAAAAGCGAGTGCGACAGGCGCGACATCTTGTACGATGGAGACGCCGGCAGCTGTCAGGCTCAATTCCACGGCGCGGCGATCTTTCTCGCTTGGCTTGGACTGGACGAGGCCGCGTGTGATCAAAGCCTGTGCGCCGCGGCTTACGGTTACTTTGTCCATCGCGGTACGGTTGACGAGATTTTGTTGCGACAGGGGTTGCCCCTCTGAGAGGATGGCCAGCAAGCGCCATTGCGGAATCGTCAGGCCAAAGCGCGCTTCATACGCTTTAGCGATTAATGCGCTGACCTTGTTAGAGGCCACGCTCAGCCGATAGGGGAGATAGGATTCAAGATTGAGTGGTTTCATGATCTTGGTGTGGGTCCCAGCAGGTCGATTGTCAGCCAGCTTGCGTCTCAGGCGCGGTAGTTACAAAGGCAGGGTGCGCGCGCGCCTTTGCATCTGCTGCCACCAAGAGCGGGAAGGGGGTTAGGTCCACCCCATAGCGGCGTGCATTATTCATTTGTGGCACCAAACAGATATCAGCCAAAGTCGGGGTGGGTCCAAACAAATAGCCTTGTCCTTCATGCCAGCCGCGTTTGGCAGTCTCGGCCTCTAACGCGGCGAAGCCCTTGGCGATCCAGTCTGCGCACCATTGCGTGCTTTGCGCCTCATCGGCTCCGAAATCTGAGATGAGCTTGCGCCGCACACCCAGATTCTGAACTGGGAAGATGTCGCTTGCAATGGCATGGGCAAAGGCACGACACAAAGCCCGTTGCCAAACATCTGCTGGATAGAGGCTGGGCTCTGGGATCGTGTCCTCCAGCCAGTCCATAATGGCGAAGGATTGGGTCAACACACCTTGCTCCGTCACGATCGCGGGTACCCGGCCTTCGGGGTTGAGGGCGCGGTAGCCTTCGGAAAGGTGGTCATTGGCAATTAGCGAGACGGCGTGGCTTTCACTGGCCATCCCTTTCAAGGCCAGCGCAATGCGGACACGGTAGGAGGCTGAGGAGTGGGAAAAAGTGTGTAATTGGAGCATAGGTCGCTCCTAGCATAAAGGCCGCGTTGCCACCATATGACTAGGATAGCGAAGTCTAAACATGCGGCGATCCTGAACATTGGGTTGAAGCGCGAAAGCAGTCGGCGACCTGAAACGGCCCTGCACACAAAATCGTGTAGTAGAGTTGTCTTGCATCCAATGCTCTGAGGTCCGATATTAGGGCTTAAGCAATGCGGCAGAAGTCTGCTCGCATGTTAAAAAGGAAAGAAAATGAACGACCAAAATAGGTTTCAAGCTCAAGCGATCCCAGCCGGGAACACGATGGACATGTCCGTCGACGCTGGCCTGCGGAGCTTTATGTTGGGCGTCTACAATAAGATGGGTCTTGGCTTGGTGCTCTCGGGTATCTTGGCCTATATCACATCGTCAGTGCCGCCCGTTCGTGACATGTTGTTCGTTATGAATGATGGCCGCATTGGCTACACCGGTCTCGGGATGATTGTCGCGTTCTCGCCGATGGCAATTCTGTTCATCTCGATGTTCGCGATGCGTAACCCATCGAAGACGGGCGCCAACCTGCTCTACTGGACCGTGGTGTCCTTGATCGGTGCAGGCTTGGGCGTCTTGGCTCTGATCTACACGGGTCAGTCCTTGGCCTCGACCTTCTTCATCACGGCTTCGGCCTTCGGCGCTTTGTCGCTGTGGGGCTATACCACGAAGCGTGATTTGACGGGCTTTGGTTCGTTCTTGATCATGGGTGTATTTGGCTTGATCTTGGCAGGTATCGTCAACATCTTCTTGCAAAGCCCAATGATGAATTTCGTCATCTCCGGCTTGGGCGTGTTGATCTTCTCGGGCCTGATCGCTTTCGATACCCAGCGCTTGAAGTTCGAATATTATTACCTGAAGGGCGATGACACCGCGATGTCGGTTGCCACCAGCATGGGTGCCTTGAGCCTCTATCTGAACTTCATCAACCTGTTCCAGTTCTTGCTCAGCTTCTTGGGCGACCGCGAATAGGCTGATCACCCAACTTAAAAAGAAAGCCCGCTGACGAAAGTCGGCGGGCTTTTTGTTTGGGTGAGAGTGGTCGGAGGTTAGGCGTCGTCGCCCTCGTCCAGCACATCGTCGAGCAGGTCTTGCGATTGGGCAAAGGGCAAGGTCGCAATGGGCGCGCTGCCCGGTAGGGTTTCAACGGCCCTCAATTGGCGGCCCAGCACATTTTCGCGCGTGCGGGCTTGCTGCACAACGCTCTTGGCTTGATCGAGCTTATCCTCAACCTTTTTGAGGACGCCGCCAAACTTCTCAAACTCTTGCTTTACCTTGCTGAGCACTTGCCAGACTTCGCTGGAGCGTTGCTGGATCGCCAAAGTCCGGAAGCCCATGCGCAGGCTCGTCAAGGTCGCCATCAAAGTGGTGGGGCCAGACACAAGGACTTTGAAGTCACGCTGCAAGCTGTCAACAAGGCCGGGTCGGCGCACAACTTCAGCAAATAGTCCCTCAGTCGGCAAGAACATGATGGCAAAGTCGGTTGTGTGCGGGGGCGCGATATATTTCTCGAAAATGTCCTTAGCGGCAATCTTAATCGCGCGTTCAAGACCTTTCTGGGCGGCATCGATTCCGACCGTGTCTGCCCGCTCTGAGGCATCGATCAGGCGCTCATAATCTTCGACGGGTAGCTTGGCATCAATCGGCAACCACACGGGCGTGTCGCCATCATTGGGCAAGCGTATGGCAAATTCGACCCGTTGATTGCTGCCCGGTTTGACTTCAACATTCTGGGCATATTGCTCTTGGCTCATGGCCTGTTCCAACAGCATGCCCAAGGTAGCTTCGCCCCAGGTCCCGCGTGCTTTCACATTGGTCAGCACGCGCTTCAGATCACCGACGCCCGTCGCAATCGTCTGCATCTCGCCGACGGATTTAAACACGCGCTCCAATTGTTCGTTCACCTGATTGAAGGAAGCGCCCAAGCGCTGCTCCAATGTGCCCTGCAGCTTTTCGTCGACCGTGACGCGCATCTGCTCCAGCTTGGCTTCATTCTCTTGCCGCAGCACGTCAAGGCGGCCTTCAACCGTCTGGCGCAAGGCAAGCGCGGTGCGGTCATTGGCCTCCATCATTTCCTTGATCTGGGTTTGGGCTTTGGCGAGGCCTTCGGTTTGAGAACGGCCCTGTGCCGTCATGCCCTCAAGAAGGCCGGACGATAGCGTGGCGATGGCTTTGTTGACCTCTTCACGCAGGGCCCGGCTGTCTTCGCTGGTGGCCGCACGATACTCCGCCAAGCTTACCCCGAAAGCGTCGAGACGCTCGCGTTGGGCTGCGGACATCACATCAATCAGGCGCTGCAAGTCTTGCGCGATACCTGCCATGCGATTGGCCATTTCCTCGCGCGCTTGGCTATTTTGACGCTGGGCTTCTTCGCGGACCGAAGTGATTCCGGTCTGAAGGTCCTGCCGATAATCGACAAAGCGGACATTCATATCTTCGATCCGTCGCCCGAGCTGGGCCAAAGGCCGATTAGACCGCGTGAGCGCGAAATAAAGCGTGACCAATAGGATTAAGACATAAAGGCCAATAACGGCCAACAGATTCAAAAACTCGGGATTCAATGCTTCGGGGCTCGTGGAGGGGGCCATGTCGGGGATGTCCTTGCGACTCAATCTGAAAATAGTCTGGCGCGTTTGTGCCACAGCTGGTGCCAGGCTCACACTCAGGCCGGCAGTCTAAACCGTTTCTACGTCAGATTAGGACGCAGTCCAGTCATTCATTCGGATCATTGAGCAAATTGGGAGATAAAAAAAGGCCGCGCCATGGTTAGGCGCGGCCACCCTCTTGCGAGAGCCAAAAGGGCGTCTCCTCCCCGAAACGCCGCCGGACCGAAGTCCAAGCCCCTTTTGTGTGACAATCTGTCACCTTTCTGTCAAGTCCTTTGGACGCTCTGTTGCAGCAAAGCCAAGTAAACCGCCTTTTTGGCCAGAGTTAGCGGACCACGTAGTCTGCCCAAACTACTTTGCTAACGGCCTCCGCATAGGACTTGCAATTGCCGCCCCAGTTCTGGGTGATCTGGCCTTTGTCGTTCTTGTACCAAGAATTGCAGCTTGGATCGGCCCAAACAGTATGGCCTAAGGCGTCTTGCAAATCGGCAATAAAGCGGGCTTGCGCCTCTGGCTTTATGCTGACGGAATTGGCCTTTTGCTCCGCCAGCCCCGACAACACTGCTTGAACATACTCAATCTGCCGCTCAAGCATGTAAGTGATGGAATTATGGCCTAGATTGGTATGCGGGCCATAGAGCATGAAGAAGTTGGGGAAGCCCTTGGTCGTGATTCCAAGATAGGCTTCAGGCCCTTCCGCCCATTGATCAGCGAGGTGGATGCCATCTTGGCCGACCACATCCAAGCTCCAATGCCAGCCTGTTGTTTCAAAGCCGGTGGCATAAATCACAACGTCCAGATCGTAATGCGTGCCAGCCTCGACGCGGATGCCTGTCGCATCAAAGCCTTCAATCCGTGCGGTCTCCAAGGTGACATGGTCTTGGGTGAGGGCCGGGTAGAAGGTGTCGGTGAACAGAAACCGCTTACAGCCAACTGCATAGTCTGGTGTCAGCTTGGCGCGTAATTCCGGATCCGCAATTTGCTTTTCCAAGTGTCGCTTGGCGATATCGGCATAGGCGGCGCGGCCTTCGGGCGTCCAGCTAAAGGTCTGCCAGAAATAGGTGTCGGCCGTATCAAAAATCATCGCGCGGTTACGCGCACCAAGGTCCATCGCCGCCTGCGGATTGCTGAGCAAGAGTGCGATCTCGGTAGCTGGAATTTCCCGGTCGCCACGTGGTCCGATGTAATTGGCAGAGCGTTGGAACACGACCAGCGAGCCAGCCACTTTTGCAACTTCGGGAATTAACTGCACCGCACTGGCTGCCGAGCCGACGACGCCAACGCGCTTGCCAGCCAGATCAATATCATGGTTCCAAGCCGCCGAATGCATGGTGGCCCCTTTGAAGCTTGCTTGGCCCGGAATCGGCGGGATTGAGGGGCGGTTTAATTGGCCCAAGGCTGAGATGATCGCGCCGAATTGGCGGACCTGCCCGTCGCTTGTCGTCAAGGACCAGCTTTGGGCCGCTTCATCCCAAACGGCAGACGTTGCTTCAGTGCTGAGCGATAAGAATGGCTCTAAGCCAAAGCCCGTCACCAATTGCTCGCAATAGGCTTGGATCTCGGCCGAGCTTGGATAGGTATTGGTCCAGTGGATCGCTGGCGCAAAACTATATTGATAGAGCGCGACCGGCACATCGCATGAACAGCCCGGATAGGTGTTCTGTGCCCAAGTGCCACCTACCTTGGCCCCTTTTTCGAGCAAGATCAGATTTTGATAGCCGGCTTGTTTGAGCTGTATGGCTGCTGCCAAGCCCCCTAAGCCGGCACCGATGATGGCGATCGGTGTTGCGTGATCCATGGCGCGTGCTCCCCTATATTATTATGGTCAGCACGATCATATAAAACACGCTCGCTTACAAGGACCCAGTTTCGCTGCGAGCTGTAAGCCCTGCTGACCGTCGGCTTCAGGCCTTTAGGTCTTCGAGGGAGAGACGGGTTGAAGCCACGATTTCTCCACCTCGACCGGCGAGCTTGAGACTTAGGCTCCGTCCGGCCCAATCTAGGTCGATCAGGCCAAAATTGACAGGGCCATAGCCATCGCCCAAACGCGTTGTCGCGGGTTCGCGCACGGCGGTAGTTCCGGGCTCTGTCCGGAAAGCTTTGTTGATGCCAGAGGCAGTGAGGTCGGTCAGCGGATAGGCGACGCCTATTTGGATATGATTGATCGAGCCATAATGGCGATCGCCGGATGCAAACACGACACCTTGGGCCTTGGTTTCGGCAATTAAGTCGTAGAGGCGTTGCTGTGCACGCGGGAAATTCCCCCAACGCTCATAGCCATGCCCATCCGCAATCACTTGGATGGAGGAGATGATCAGCCGCACATTGGCTGGCTTATTGAGTTCGTCTGCCAGAAAAGCCCATTGATCAGGCCCCAGGATGTCCGCTTCAGAGGTCGGCGGATAGGGAATATAGCGCTCCTTGCCCGGTGCATTGCGCTGGTCTGTCGGGACCAAGGGATCGCGGAAATACCGTGTATCCAGCAAAATGACTTGTAAGACTTGGCCGGCCTGTCCGGTCCGGAAGGCGCGGTAAATGCCGGGGCGATGCCGGATCGGGCTGCTGGCAGGAACATTCCAGAAGGTCGAAAACATGGCCTGCGCGCGCTTTTTATACACGAAGTCTCCGCCGCCATCATTAATGCCATAATCATGATCATCCCAAACCGCTTCTGTGGGCGTTGACGACACCAGCGACCGGAAAGGCGCAGAGTCTGCGAGCTTCCCATAAGCCTCCTTCAAGCTGGGTAGCTCTGGGTCTGTGGGCGAAGCGGAGCCGTAGACATTGTCGCCCATCATCACAACTAAGTCTGGCTTTGCGGCCTCGACATCCCCAAACAAGCTTAAGTCCATCGTCGGATCTGAGCAGGATGTCAGCGCGACTCGCGTCACCCCTTTGTTCCGCAAGCGGGGGCTCTTGGGTGCTCGCGGGAAAGCTGGCAAAGCAGGAATGGTGGTGGGTGCTGAAGCGCAGCCCGCAATCGGGGCGATTGCAAGGGCTGTTGTGGCGGCAGAGGCTAGAAACGCACGACGATGTAACATGGGTTCGGCGCTAGCATAAAGCTGCGACAGCTTCACGACGGATTGCAGGCCTGCATACCCCAAACCGGATCGCTGACAGGCCAGCCTAATTAACTAAGCTAAAACCTTTCTCATGTTACCTTGGGTAAGGTGCATTTTTTGTGTGTTCTCGATGCTGACCGAAGTAATCTTATGGGGAACAACACATGAAATTCGATACAATTGGCGCAAGAGTGACGTTCGCTGGGGCGCTCTTCTTTGTTTTGTCCGCTGCTTCCTCAGCAGCAGGGCTTTGGGTCTCATTTCGCTATTATGACGGCGTGTATAGCGCTGTTTCTTCCAAACAGGTGCTGCGCAACCACATGCAAGCGGATATGATGCATGATGCGCTGCGCGCCGACACGCTTGCAGCCCTGCTTGCCTCAGATCCAGCTTCGGCGATCTATTCGCCTGCTGAAGTCAAGCTCAACGCCGAAGAACATATCGCCACGCTGGAGAAGGCAATTGCGGATTCGAAGGAAACCACAAAGGATCCCAGGGTCAAACAAGCGCTTGACGATTTGGCACAGCCTTTGGCCAATTATGTTCAAGCGGCCAAGAATATTGTTGCAAATTCAGCCACCGATCCCGTCGCCACGCGCGCGGCAATGCCGGCCTTCTTAGAGAAATTTAGCGCACTCGAAGGATCCATGGAGTCCGCAGCCGAAGTGATTGAGGCGTCAGGCGACGAAACCGCCGCGCGCGCTGAAGCAGAAGCGCGTCTGACGGAATACATCATGGGCGCAATCCTTCTGTTCGCGTTTGTCTTTGCAGCCGCGGTCAATATCGTGATGCGCCGCACCGTTGCCCGACCCATTGCCGACTTGACGGAAGCCATGAATAGCCTCGCTGCGGGCAATTTATCGGTTGAAGCCCCGCATGCACAAGCAGGCGGTGAGATTGGCTCTCTGTCGGCCGCTATGGGTCGGTTCCGTGCCAATGCGCTTGAGCGCGTCAAGCTGGAGGAAATGGCAGCCCTCAGCACCAGCGAACGCGAAGCGCGTGCGGCCAAGCTAACCGCTTTGACGGAAGACTTCTCGGCCATGATGAGCGAAAGTCTGTCCACTTTGGCCTCCGCTTCTCAAGAGCTTGAAGCCAGTGCCTGTCAATTGGGGGCTATGGCTTCTCAAACCCGCTCGCTGACCCATGTTGCGACCTCTGCCGCACTCGAAGCCTCACACAGTGTTTCCTCAATCGCTGCGGCTACCACCGAGCTCACTGCGTCGGTCGAGCAAATTTCAGGTCGGATGGCGCAGTCAGCGACCGTCGCCGAAGATGCTGTGAAGCTGGGTCGCGAGACCGATAGTTCTGTCAAAGGGCTGGCCGAGGCGGTGGCCGAGATCGGTGAAGTAGTGGCGCTGATCGAAGGCGTTGCCAGTCAAACCAATCTCTTGGCTTTGAATGCAACGATCGAAGCCGCGCGTGCTGGGGAAGCTGGCAAAGGCTTTGCCGTTGTTGCGGGCGAAGTGAAGTCCCTAGCGGCTCAAACCGGCAATGCGACCCAAGACATCGTCACCCGCATCAGCCGAATTCAACATGCCTCTGATCACGTCGCCTCTTCAGTTTTGCAGGTCATTACCATGATTGAAGAGATGCAAAATCTATCGCGTGCGGCAGCCGACAGCGTGCGCGAGCAAACTGGGGCAACAGAGCAAATTGCGCATAGTGCAAGTCTGGCTTCAAACGGCACCGATGCTGCCCATGCCAGTGTCGGCGAACTGGATGCGGCGGCCACCGATGCGGCAGGCGCTTCAGAGGCGGTGACAAAAGCTGCAGAAGATGTGGCCCGCCAAGCCGCACGGCTGCGCGAAAGCGCTGATCTTTTCTTCAGTGACATCAAGGCTGCGTAAGATGGTGGCCCGTTGGTTCTTATCCGCCGTCCTAGCACTCGCGCCAGTGGCAACCGCGTCCTTGGCGCATGCCGAAGATGGCAGTGACGCTAAGAGCTTTTCAATTGAGGGCAATGTGACGATTGATGTCTTCTCCAACCTCAGAGGCGGGATTAAAGAGGGATCTCGGACGCTCGATAATGTGTCGGTGCAAGTCAATTATGACGGTGCCGCCCACGGCCTGCGCGGGATTAAAGCGAGCATTGGCGCGCTCTACAACGGCAAGAAAGCTTTCTCCGGCGACCTAGTTGGTGATCTGCAGGGCATCTCCAACATTGAAACTGGCACCGAGGCGCTGCGGCCCTATGAGGTGTGGGTCGCGAAGGAATTCGATGAATCCGGCTCTTATCTGAAGCTGGGATTGATCGATCTCAACGGCACATTTGATACGCCGGGGGCCTCAAGCCTCTTCATCAATCCCTCGCATGGGATCGTGCCCAGCTTCGCGCAATCGGGGCTGAATGGGCCATCCATTTTCCCAACCTTGGGCTGGGCTGTGGTTGGCGAGGCAGCTCTGGGGGCAGGTTTCAAGCTTCGAGCTGGCGTTTTTGATCCCGTGCCTGGCGATCCTCTTAGGCCAGATCGTACCGATCTTCGTTGGCGCAAGGAAGACGGTCTGTTGAGTGTGCTGGAAGTTGAGCAACAAGCAGAATCCTGGCATTGGGCGCTTGGAGGCTGGGCCTATTCACAAGCCAGTAGTGACTCCCTCGCCCGCTTTCAAAATGGCAATTCAGGCTTCTACGGCACGGCCGAGTATCATCTCGATCCTGCGACCACCACCTTCTTGCGGGCGGGAACGGCGAAGTCAGATCTCAATGCTGTGGATCGTTATGTCGGGGCGGGTGTCGTCTGGGAGGGGCTTTTGGAAAGCCGTCCTGAGGATCAATTCGGCGTGGCACTGGCGCATGTACGCACGACGCCGTTGGCTCGCTTCGTTGGACTCTCAAAGGCAGAAACCAATTTTGAGATGACCTATGCGGCACCGATTGGCGGCGGATTCTCCCTGCAAGGCGATGTTCAATATGTGCTCGACCCAGGTGTCGATACGACCACCAAAGACGCTCTCGTCGCAGGTCTCAGATTGATTTGGGAGTTTGGGGCCGATTGAGTTGGCCAAAAGAAAAGCCCTTCACCGAAGGAGCGCGGTGAAGGGCTTAAGGGTCGCATGAAGCTTTAGATCAGATCGAAGCGATCCAGATTCATCACTTTGATCCACGCGGCTACAAAGGCGTCGACGAAGCGGGCTTGCCCATCGTGGCTGGCGTAGACTTCTGCCAAGGCCCGCAATTGCGAGTTCGATCCAAAGACCAAATCGACCCGTGACGCGGTCCAGACGATGGCGCCGGTCTTGCGGTTCCGGCCTTCATAGATGCCGGGAGCCGTGGCCGAAGGGGCCCAGACTACATCCATATCGAGCAGGTTCGAGAAGAAATCTGCTGCCAGAGCGCCAGGTCGCGTGGTCAAGGTGCCATGAGACTCTGTGGTGACACCCAAGGCACGCAATCCGCCAACAAGCACCGTCATTTCCGGCGCGCTCAGGGTCAGAAGCTGGGCACGATCGACTAACAACTCCTCAGCCGAGACGGAGAGGCCGGGCTTTTGGTAATTGCGGAACCCATCGGCGGCAGGCTCCATGACTTGGAACGAAGCCACGTCGGTTTGCTCTTGGCTGGCGTCCATCCGCCCGGGGGTGAAAGGAACCGTCACATGGCGACCGGTCTTGGCAGCAGCCTCTTCGATCCCGACTGACCCTGCCAGTACGATCAAGTCCGCCAAAGAGACCTTCTTGCCGGAGGCGGCCTTGGCATTGAACTTGGCCTGAATGGCGCGCAACTGATCCAACACCTTGGCCAATTGTGCTGGTTGATTGACTGCCCAGTCCTTTTGCGGGGCCAGAGCGATGCGGGCACCATTGGCCCCACCGCGCTTGTCTGAACCCCGGAACGTCGAGGCCGAAGCCCAAGCTGTCGACACCATTTCTGCAATGCTGAGGCCCGATGCGCCGATCTCTGCCTTTAAGGCTGCGATGTCGGTTTCATCGACCAACGCATGGTCGCGGGCCGGGATCGGGTCTTGCCAGATCAGCTCTTCGCTCGGTACCCAAGGGCCCAAATGTAGGGCGCGGGGGCCCATATCGCGGTGGGTCAGTTTAAACCATGCCCGCGCAAAGGCATCAGCGAATTGGTCTGGATTTTCATGGAACCGCTTCGAGATGGGTCCATAGATCGGGTCAAACCGCAGCGCGAGGTCAGTGGTGAACATCACGGGAGCATGGCGCTTATTGGGGTCATGTGCATCGGGCACTAAGCCATGCGCATCGGCTTCTGCCGGCACAAATTGGGTCGCGCCAGCTGGGCTCTTGCTCTGCACCCATTCAAAGCCAAACAGATTGTCGAAGTAGTTGTTGTCCCACTTAATCGGGTTAGTGGTCCAAGCGCCTTCGAGGCCGCTGGTGATGGTGTCCACGCCCTTGCCCGAACCAAAGCTATTGGCCCAGCCAAAGCCTTGCTCTTCAAGGGTCGCGCCTTCAGGTTCTGGACCAACATATTTGCTGGGGTCCGCAGCGCCATGGGCTTTGCCGAACGTGTGGCCGCCAGCGATCAGAGCGACAGTTTCTTCGTCATTCATGGCCATGCGGCCAAAGGTGTCGCGAATGTCAAAGGCCGACGCCAAGGGGTCTGGCACGCCATTGGGGCCTTCTGGATTGACATAGATCAAGCCCATTTGCACAGCAGCCAAAGGATGCTCAAGGTCACGCTCGCCGGCATAGCGCTGATCCTCTAGCCAACCCTTTTCCTTGCCCCAATAGATATCTTCTTCAGGCTCCCAGACATCGGCGCGGCCACCGGCAAAGCCAAAGGTCTCAAAGCCCATAGATTCCAATGCGCAATTCCCCGCGAGGATCATGAGGTCAGCCCAGGAAATCGCGCTGCCGTACTTTTGCTTGATCGGCCACAATAGGCGACGGGCTTTGTCGAGATTGCCGTTGTCGGGCCAACTGTTCAAGGGCGCAAACCGCAAGGTTCCAGCACCTGCCCCACCGCGTCCATCGCCTGTGCGATAGGTACCCGCGCTGTGCCACGCCATGCGGATAAAGAAGGGGCCGTAATGTCCGTAATCGGCTGGCCACCAGTCTTGGGACTGGGTCATCAGGGCCATCACATCGGCCTTGAGCGCGTCGAAGTCCAGGGCTTGAAAGGCGGCGGCATAGTCGAAGCCATGCGCCATCGGGCTCGAGAGGCTGGTATGCTGATGCAGCATCTTCAGATTGAGCTGATTTGGCCACCAATCGCGATTGGATTGCGTCCCGACTTTAGCGGGTTGGCCGCCACCATGCATAACCGGGCATTTGCCTTGTGTTTCCATCGTCATATCCTCTTCCTCAATCTCGTGAACTCATGACCACAGGCTATGCCAGCAAGTTGCATTGGTCCAATCGATTATATATCGTCATTCAATAAATTTTATCTATGTATAGGCGTGCCTGTAAATCCGGGGGGCGGGCCTCAGGTCGTTTTGTGCAGGCGGCTTTGATAGAAGCTCGGCTTATTCATCACTGTCCCGGCTGCTTCATCCAAAGCCATGACGGCGCGCGACAGCGCCATATATTCCGCGCCGCCCGGCCGATAGGCTTGCGCCATGGTCAAGAGTTGATCGCGATACGCGCGCAGGCGCTCAAAATCCTGCTCAGGGGCAAGAAGGCCAAGATAAGAACGTGCAACCATGGGCAGCACTATGTTCCTATTTTGTTCTTTTGCAAGTGCTGAGTGCTCTAAAGAGGCTGCATTGCGACATCGGGGTGTGGATAGCTGGGCTTGCAGCCAAAGCCTGTCGCTTTCCTTGACGCTGCCGTCACATTGGCATCCTATGCGGACAAGACGCTCAAAATGGGCGGAATTCTGGGGAGGGAAATACAAAATGACACCACTTTTGACCGTTTTGGCTTGGACGCTGGTCTTGGCCTTTGTTCAAATTCTGTTGTTTGATGTCGCACGGACCGGCCAATATGGCTTGAAATGGAATATGGGTGCCCGTGATGAAAGCATGCCACCGCTTTCGCCCATGGCAGAGCGTTTGCGCAGGGCACAGGACAATCTGTATGAGACCTTGCCGCTGTTTATTGCAGCCGTTTTGATCGCGGTTGCGGCTGGTAAAGAGAATACGATCACCGTTTTGGGTGCCCATATCTATCTGATTGGCCGGATCATTTACGTGCCACTTTACGCCTATGGCGTGAAGACCATTCGTTCCTTGGTGTGGATCGGTGCCACGATCGGTCTTGGCATGGTGGTTGTGCCCTTGTTCTTGGGCTGAGCGCACGACACCAACTCAGCAGCATTCAGCGCCTTATTCGTGGGCGCTGGATGCGCGCTGCACCGCCCGCGTCGTGTCTGACTCGACAAGCCGGACAAGACGCGCAAGATCGCCTGTAATCCCTTGCTTGATCAGATGACGGAAACCCGATGATGCGCGCACATGCCCTTCGCCAAGCCAGTTTTGTTTTTGCTAGCGTCAGCTTTGCCGCGCTCCTGTGCCAACCGGCGTTCGCCAAGACTTTGCCGACTGAGCGCGCCGCACGTGCCTTGCATGAGCGGATTTTGACGCTCGATACCCATCTCGATACTCCGGCAGTGGTCGCCCGCCCGGGCTTTGATATCTTAAAGCATAATGATTGGAAGACGGCCTTTGCCCAAGTCGATGTGCCGCGCATGAAAGAGGGCGGTCTCGATGGTGGTTTCTGGGTGATTTATACGGCCCAA
Organism: Hyphomonadaceae bacterium UKL13-1; assembly: GCA_001602435.1. Lineage (GTDB taxonomy): Bacteria > Pseudomonadota > Alphaproteobacteria > Caulobacterales > Aquidulcibacteraceae > Aquidulcibacter. The sequence continues at coordinate 2,577,042 of CP012156.1, read as the reverse complement.
GGTCCACGTACACCCGAAGGCCTCAACGCCGCCCGCGATGCAGGCCTGATGCGCGCCGTTGTTATCCGCGAGATGCTCGCGCGAAGCCCCAAGGTCTTTGGCCTTGCCTTGAAAGCCGATGATGCGGCCAAGATTGCTGCCGAAGGCAAGCGCGTCGTCTTTATGTCGATTAAGAATTCCTATCCTTTGGCCAAGGATGTGTCGCTGCTGCAGACCTATTATAAGCTGGGCGTGCGCCTTGTTGGGCCAGTTCATTTTGCCACCAATGACTGGGCTGACAGTTCAACCGACAAGGCAGAATGGGGTGGGCTTAGCCCGCTTGGCAAGCAATTGGTGGCAGAGGCCAATCGCTTAGGCATGATCCTCGACCAGTCGCATGCATCTGACCTAGTACTCGACCAGATGCTGGAGCTGTCGACCGCCCCCATCATCGCTTCGCACAGTGGCTGCAAGGCGATTTACGACCACCCGCGTAATTTGGACGACGACCGCCTCAAGGCCTTGGCCGAAAAAGGTGGGGTGATTCAGATGAATGCTTTTGGTGCTTATCTGAAAGCCTTGCCACAATCGCCAGAGCGGCGCGAAGCGCTTGCAAAGCTTAGCGCCGCTTATCCCAATCTCGCCAGCCGCAGCCAAGCCGATCAGGAGGCCTTCCGCCAAGCCCGCGTTAGGTTGGATGCGGAATTTCCTGAAAATCGCGCGACCTTTGACGACTTCATGGCCCATCTCCTCCATGCGATTCGGCTGATTGGCGTCGATCATGTTGGGATTGGCCTTGATTGGGATGGCGGTGGCGGTGTCGTCGGCCTCGAAGATGCGTCCAAGGTTTGGAAGATCACCCAGGCCCTGATGGCAGAGGGCTATTCAGAAGAAGATATCGCCAAGATTTGGGGCGGCAATGTGCTGCGCGTCATGCGGGAAGTCGAAGCCAAAGCGCAGAAGTGAAGCGATACGGGCCAGTGCCTTGGCCAAACCGGCCGATGCGGGTAGAAAGTCCTCATGACCCAATTGAACAGCCAATTCCTGACCGCCCTCCGTCTTCAAGTTGATTTTGCTGCCATGGCGCGGATCGGCAAGACACCTCAAGGCAATCGCTTGATTGCGCCGGTTCTGGGCGGCAGGTTTGAGGGGCCACGCTTGACGGGCGACGTGCTCCCCGGCGGCGCAGACTGGGCGCTCTATCGCGGTGAAGATCGCATGCTGGTTGATGTGCGCTTGACGTTGAAGACCGATGATGGCGCTTTGATCTACCTCACCTACCAGGGCGCACTGCGCACATCAGCCGAGGACATGGTGCGGTTTAAGAAGGGCGAGACCCTGTCGCCGGAGGCGTTTAATCTGCGCACCGTTACGCGCTTTGAGACTGGTGCAGCACAATATGACTGGCTGAACGACATGATTGGTATTGGCGTCGGTACCCAAGAAGCTACGGGCGTCGTCTATCAAATCTTTGAAGTCCTCTAATCTGCGCTGGAGCCATGGCTTTACAAGCAGATGCCAATGGCATTAGCGAGGCCCAATTGCCGTAGTGCGAAGGGGCCGGACATTGCCAACTGATATTGATATCGCTCAAGCCGCGACACCAGAGCCATTGGCCGAAGTGGCAGCTAAGATCGGCATTCCAGCCGACGCCTTGATCCCCTATGGTCGCACCAAGGCCAAGCTCGACACCGCCCTTTTGGCCGCGTGCCAGCGATCCCAGCAAGCAGCACTTATTCTCGTTACCGCCATGAGCCCAACGCCTGCTGGCGAAGGCAAAACCACCACCACAATCGGTCTGGGCGATGGGCTGGCACGGCTCGGCAAGTCAGTGGCCATTTGTCTCCGCGAACCGTCACTCGGCCCCTGCTTTGGGCAAAAGGGCGGCGCGACAGGGGGCGGCCACGCCCAAGTTATCCCGATGGATGAAATCAACTTGCATTTCACGGGCGACTTCCACGCCATTACGACAGCTCACAATCTGTTGGCTGCCATGGTCGATAATCATCTCTATTGGGGCAATGCGCTGGGGATTGATCCGCGCAAAGTCGTATGGCGGCGCGTGATGGACATGAATGACCGCGCGCTTCGCTCTATCGTCACGTCGCTTGGCGGCAATGGTCAGCCGGTCGAGACGGGCTTTGACATCACCGTTGCTTCCGAAGTGATGGCGATCTTTTGCTTGGCAACGGATTTGGCGGACCTTCGAGCCCGCCTTGGCGCAATCATTGTCGCCTATCGGAAGGACCACAGCCCTGTCACCTGCGCGGATTTAAAGGCCGACGGTGCCATGACGGCTTTGTTGAAAGAGGCGTTTGAGCCCAATTTGGTACAGACTCTGGAGGGCAATCCAGCCCTGATCCATGGCGGACCGTTTGCCAACATCGCCCATGGCTGTAACAGTGTCGTCGCCACCAAGACTGCCATGGGGCTAGCCGACTTTGTTGTGACCGAAGCAGGCTTTGGGGCAGACCTTGGGGCTGAGAAATTCTTTGACATTAAATGCCGCAAAGCTGGCCTCAGCCCCAAAGCGGTCGTCGTGGTTGCCACCATCCGTTCGTTGAAGATGAATGGTGGGGTGGCTAAGTCCGACCTCGGTCGAACCGATGTTGACGCGCTCATTCGCGGTTGCGCCAATCTCGGCCAGCATCTGGAAAATCTCGCCCGCTTTGGCGTGCCGACATTGGTGGCGATCAATCATTTCGTGCAAGATTCAGCCGAGGAGATTGCCGCTGTCGAGGCGTTTGCGAATGGCCATGGTAGCCGCGCCATTCTCTGTCGTCACTGGGCCGACGGGGGTGCGGGCACGCAAGAACTAGCCCAAGCGGTGGTTGAACTGGTGGCGGCAGACAGTGCGCGCTTTCAGCCACTTTATGCTGACGCCTTGCCTTTGAGCGCCAAGATTGAGACCGTCGCCAAAGAAATCTATCGAGCTGCAGAAGTCGTGATCGACAAGGCCGCTTTGACAAAATTGCGCCGCTGGCAAGAGGCAGGCTTTGGCCATCTTCCCGTTTGTATGGCCAAAACCCAATATAGCTTCTCGACTGACCCGACAGTCTTGGGCGCGGCGCAAGGCCATGTCATCACCGTCCGCGATGTGCGGCTGTGCGCGGGGGCAGGCTTTGTCGTGGCCTTATGCGGCGACATCATGACGATGCCGGGCCTGCCCAGAACCCCCGCCGCCGAAGCCATCGGGGTGGACGCGGACCGTCACATCACTGGCCTATTTTGAAGGCGCGGCTCCAATCGAGAATGGGCCGATGGCATCCATGATTTTGGGATCGCTCGACGATTTAGCGCCGCCGAAAATATAGGCCCCGGCTGTGGGCTCTAGGGCACGATAGGCGGCATCATAGTCCCACGTCGTCAGATACAGCTTCGCGCCGGTTAAGTCCGCTTGGTCGCCAAAGCTTGAGCTTGGAAAGATGAGCGTAATCCGCTTGGCTTCCTTATCGACCGAAATGCTGGGGGCAGGGCCTGTCTTCGTGCCTTCTTGGGCGGCACTGGCTCCAACATGGCTGAACAGCGCATTGGTCCAACCATGGGCGCGGAAGCGGTAATGCCAATGCATGCCATCGGGCAGATCACCGCGCTGGTTCGGCATGACGCGCGCGCCTGTATCCGACTGCCCCGGCAATTGGATGAAGCCCGTAAGACTTAAGTGATCAAAGCCGTTTTGAGGGCCCCAGACTTGGCTGATGGCACCCATGTCCAGTTCAAGCTTCACCGCGCCGCCTGCCGTTGACACCCGAACGCCCTGGAAATCCATTGTCGGCGGTTCAAAACTCGGGTCCGTCGGATAGGCATAAGCCGAGCCCGGTGGCCCTGTGTCGTCACCAGCTGGATCGGTGATGTCATTGCGCAGGCTCCAAGACGGGCGGACCTTGAAGGTGCCTGCCTCAGTGGCCTGACCGGACTTAGCCGAATAAGCCGTCACCCGATGCGTGATGGTTTCATCGACAAAGGCAGCGGTGGAGATTTTTGCCTGCCAGCGCCCCGTGGCGTCGGCTTGAATTGCTTGAGCATCGCCCAAATTGCCATCGAGTACGAGCTTAACCATTTCCCCCGGGCCGGCTTGGCCGCGAACCATGAGGGTAGGCTCGGTAATCGGGCCGGATGGCAGGGGGTCTAAACGGAGACCGCTTGCGGCAGCCTTCAGGCTGAGCGGTGGGGCTTTGGTGACGCGCCATACGGCACCTGTCTGGGCCCCAAGCTCGGTCGTCAGGCGCTTGTTTTGCCCAACAACCAAGAGCGGCGCTTTGCCGTCCATGGCAAACAAGGGCTGTAGCACTGTGCCCGGACCTTGTCCGATCTCGAGATTGTCCAAAAGTACAGGATGGTCAGCCGTATTCATGGCAACCAGCAGGGTCTCGCCGCCATCCTGCATCAGATAAACTAAGGCTCCGGCCCCAGCCGCTTCCCCGGCCAAAACCTTCGGCGTACCGCGCGACAGAACGCGGTTCTCACGGCGCAGCTTGGTCAGGCTCGCGATATAGCGATAGAGCGGGCTCGTTGTGTCGAAGTGATCGCGCCCGCCTGAGCCCCAGCCATTGGCAAACATGGCGGCGCGCTGCACGGTAAAGCCCTGCTCGGTACCGTAATAGATCACGGGGATACCAGGCAGGGTCATCATCATCAGCAGGTTTTGACGCAAGCCTGTTTCGGTACCACCACTCAAAAACCGATCAACATCGTGATTGTCGAGGAATGTCGGCATCAGGTGGGCGCGCTGATGCAACGCCATCATATTCTCGATCCGATAGGCCAATTCTGCAGGCGGTCTGCCACGTGCAAAAACGTCGGTCGCCGTGCCATAGAGCGGGAAATTGATCATCCCGGGCGAGCGGGCCTCACCCTGTGGGCCGACCATATAGTTATTGAGCCGCCGCGCGACCTTGTCCTCAAAACGGCGATCCATGCCAAAGCCTTCACCGAAGACATGGAAGTTTTCGCGACCTGTCCGCCGGGCTATCTCTGCAATCCCCGGCGCTTTCGGGTCCTTGCTATACATGAAGTCGGTCATAAGCTCGGGCGGGACGTAAAAGATCGTATCCACGCGGAAGCCATCGACCCCAGCTTCTTTGATCCAATGCGCATAGGAATCGCGCAAGGCCCGCTTCACGACTGGGTTTTCGGTGTTTAGGTCATCCAAGCCGCTCAATTGGTAATTGAGCTCTTGATCGCGCTCGGAAAGGTTTTTGATGTCGGGGGTCCAGTGGTAGATCCCGGCTTCACGGTCCGCCTTGCGGCGGGGGTCATTGAGAGAGAACGGATATTGCGTGGGTGCCGCCATTGGCACGGAGTTCGGGTAAGGGACATAGCCCTTGGTCGGATCCTTTGGGTCAAACTCCGATCCATAATTGAAGAAATTGCCCGTATGATTGAGGACAATATCCTGAATCAAATACATCCCCTTTCCGTGCAGCGCACGCGACAGGCTTTGATAGTCTTTCAGCGACCCTAAATGCCGATCAATCGCCTTGAGATTGCTGGCCCAATAGCCATGATAGCCACCATAGCCCGTTGCGGGGTCCAGCCATTGGTTCTCGACAGGTGGCGTCACCCAGACCGAAGTTGCGCCAAGGCCCTGAATATAGTCCAAGCGCTTTTCCACGCCTTTAAGGTCACCGCCTGAAAAACGTCCCCTTTGTGCGGGGTCAAACTCACCCTTGCCTTGGTTGTTATTGCTGGGGTCACCGTCCTCAAAGCGGTCGGTCATGACGAAATAAATCACCTGATCGCGCCAATCTGGCGAGGGCACGTGCAAGGGGCCGGTCGTCTGTGCACTCGCGCCGCTACCTGCCACGCATGCCCAAGTCAAAGCAGCAAGGCTCAAGCCTTTGAGGAGCGAACGAGGGGTCATGCAGATGTCCTTATGGGCTGAGGTAAGCTGCGCGTCTGGCCGGCTTGTCGGTAAGCGCGCGGGGTTAGTCCAAACCTTTGTTTGAACTGGAAAGCAAAATGGGCTGGGCTCGCAAATCCTGCGTCTTGGGCAATGATCCCAATAGGCTCTCGCCCTTGTACCAGCCGCCGGGCGGCCAATTGCAAGCGGTAAACCCGCACATAGACAGTCAAGCTCATGCCCATGATTTCCGCAAAGCGCCGCGAAAAATAATTGGCCGACATGTGACAGAGCGAGGCCATTTGCTCCAACGTCCACTCCTTGCCCGGCTGGGCGCGCAGCGCGTCGAGCGCTGGGCGCAGTCGGTCGACGGGAAGCGCCACTTGTTGGCCTTTGCCTTGTGCGGGGGCTGGTGCCACACGGGTTGCATGTGCGGCCCAGACGATGAGTTCCGCTGTGCGGGTCACGATGGCGGACTGCGGGCTTGACTGGGTGGTGTCCAACAAAAGGTCACAGAGTGCGCTGAGTTGTTTGCCTTGTTGCTCGCTTGGGACGCCATAGAAAGGGCGCGCCAAATCCAGTTCCGGTAGCGCTTGGGCGAGCGCTTGAACCGTATCCGCATCCAATTGCACCAAGACCCAGGATTTCTCGCCCGGACTGAACATATAATCATGGTGACACATGGGCGGCACATAGACCACGCAACGGGGGTGCAGATTCGTCTCCTCGCCATCGAGCCAGAACGAGCCATTCCCAGACTCGAAAATCACCAATTCTGCGACGCTATGATAATGGGGAAAGCGGTCTAGGCTTGGCGCTTCGGCGCCATGATTAACCCTTTCGGCCCATACGGTCATGCCCGGGGCTAATTCGACGGGTTCGCAGAGATGACGCAGCGGCATGGGACCACCATGGCTTGAATTGAAGCGTGGTGCAAGATTGGGCACCCTGACGAGGTTGTGAACCGACGGCTCGGTCGCCCGTTTTTAGCCCATCAACTTTCGCGCCAAATGGTCGCCCACGCGCAGCGCATTGGCAACAATGGTCAAGGTCGGATTCACGGCTGCGGACGACACAAAAACGCTCGCATCCACGACATAGAGATTGTCTAAATCATGCGCCTTGCACCATTTGTCGACCACCGAAGTTGCAGGATCATCGCCCATGCGCAGGGTCCCACATTGATGGGCGGTACCGTAAAGCGGCAGTTCTTGGTCAATGGTGAAATTGGTCTCAAACAGCGAAGACCGCTCACGCGTGAAGCCACTAAGGCCGGCCTCAAGTTTCTCGACTAACTTTTTGTGGGCCGTCAAATCACCTTCGGTATAGGAAAGTTTGATGCCGCCATTCTCGTTCAGCGTAACCCGATTGTGCGGCAAAGGTAGGTCTTCTGACATGACAAGGAAGCTGACCATGCGTTCGGCCAGGGCGTCCATGAAGGAGTCGGGGAGCAGATTGGGGCTGATGAAGTCCGCCAATTGGCCTTCCAACGTCTGACCGGACATATATTCCAACATCTGGATTTGACCCATTGGGAAGGGGAATTCTTCTTCGGAGTCGCCATAATAGAAATCATTGACGCACAAGGTCTTCGGGAAGCTGGAATCGAAATGCGATAGCGCCACCGAGATCACAGCCGAGGTGGTGTGATACATATAATTGCGGCCAACTTGGTCTGAGCTATTGGCCAGCCCATTTGGATGTTGAGGGCCGGCCGACTTCAGGAGGAGGGCGGCAGAATTGGCGGCACCCGCAGCCAAAGCGATGTAATCGGCGGAGAATGAAACTTCCCCATCGGGCCCAGAGGCCACCACTTCGGTGACTTTTCTGCCGCTCGCGTCGGTCTTGAGTTCTAGAACCTTATAGCCCGCCAAAAGCGTGACGTTGGGGGCGGCCTCTAAAGGCTGTAGCGCGGCAGTGCGTGCATCCACTTTGGCGAGCAGCCGACATGGGAAGCCCCCGCACGTTTTGCAGCGCACACATTTGCCAGCACGCGGATTAGCATCATCACGGCGTATCCCCAAAGGCAGAGGCGAAGGTGTCCAGCCTAAGTCTTCAAAATGCTCTTTGAGCCGGATCATGCCGGGATCATGGGTTAAGGCAGGAAACGGGTAGGGCGGGTCATTTGGGTCATCTGTGGGGTCAATGCCGCGTTCGCCATGAACCTCCCACACACGCTCAGCCACTTCATACCAAGGGCGCATGTCTTCGTAATTGACTGGCCATGCTGGGCTAATACCGTCAAAATGCTCCAGTCGTTCAAAGTCCAAAGGTTTAAAGCGCATCAAGGCGGCGCCATAGAAACTCGTATTGCCTCCGACCCAGTAATGGGTATTGGGCGTAAAGGGCTTATCTTCCTTGTCTGTCCATTGCTCGTCCGTGCGATAAATTCGATCAACAAAGACCCGTCGAGGGTCCCAATTTTCACGGTCAACGGGCAGATGTTCGCCGCGTTCGAGGATCAGAATTGACTTCCCTGTGCCCGCCAAAGCTTGGGCAAAGCTTGCGCCCCCGGCGCCGGAACCGATAATCAGAATGTCATAATGGGGCATAGTCGTCTCGTTAGGCTGTAGGGTCGGGTAGGGCAAATTTCTTGGCTTGCGGGCGGATGAGAGCCGCCGTCCAACTATCTGGCAGAATTTTCATGAATGCAACCGCAAGTTTATTTGGCCAGCCGGGTACAACCACTTCTCTTCCCGCCTCATTGGCGGACATGGCAATCGCAACCACGTCTTCGGCTGTTTGCTTATAGAGATTGGACTTGGCAACTAATTGGTCGGTGCCATTGGCTTTTGCGAAATCGCTCTCAGTTTGGCCGGGGCAGATGGCAGTCACCAACACGCCTTTGTCGGCAACTTCAGCAGCGAGCGATTGGGTCATTTTCACCACAAAGCTCTTGGCTGCCGGGTACAGCGTATGGCCAGCCGCGCCTGAGGAAAAGGCAACCATGCTGGCGACATTGATGATGCGTCCATAGCCGCGTTGCACCATGCCGGGCAGAAGGGCGTGGGTGAGGCTGACGACGGAGGTGACCAGAACTGCAACAAAATCGGTTTGCTGTTGGGCCTTGGTAGCCAAAAAAGTCTGGGGCAGGGAATAGCCGGCATTATTGATCAAAATATCGCAAGACCGTGCCTGCTCAGCCAAAGCAGTGACGATCCGGTCTGTGGCATCGGGCCTAGACAAGTCTGCCTGCACCGCGAAAGCCTCAATGCCATGCTGCTGAGCCAATTCTAGCGCCAAAGCTTCAAGCCGATCGAGACGGCGTGCCACAAGGCAAAGGTCCACCCCTTGCTTGGCATAGGCACGGGCAAACGCTTCGCCAATACCGGACGAGGCCCCAGTAATGACGGCGAGTCGTCGCGTAGATGCAGGCTGTGTCATCGTAGATCGCCTCTCGTAATCTTGCGAACCCACCCTAAAACGAATTGCCAACCCATGCACAGGGATGTGGCTGTTTGTGATGTGTTTCGATTGTCTATCAAAGTGCCGATGCTAAGCCTTCGAGCTCTGGCGGGCATTAGATGTCCTGCGGTGTCAACTTCAGCACTTGGTCCGAGAAAATACATCTTCTTTGGTTGGCAAGTCGGAAAAGGGGTGCGACAGTTGACAGTGCATGTGCTGAAACCTGACTGGAACTCTCAAGATCAGTGTTTCGCATACGGATCATTTTGGGGGGCCAAAAGCCAATGTCTTTGAAGTCTAATATGCTGTGTTGCACCATTCTGGCGACACTTTCCTTCGCCAACGTTGCACCAGCTTTTGCACAAACTGCACCTGCACCAACACCACCAGACGCCGCAAAAGAGGCCGAGGTTGTGGTGGTTGTCGGAACGCGGATCGAAGGCGCAAAGGCCGCTGGCGATTTACCAGTGTCGGTTTTGACAGCTGAGCGCATTGCCGCTGTCGGCAGTGTATCGGGTGACGATCTGTTCCGCTCTATCCCGCAGGCAGGCGACGTTCAGTTCCAAGAATCACGCACCACCGGCAATCTGAACGACGCGCGTGGCGACAATTCATCGATCAATTTGCGCAGCGTCGGTACGGGCAACACATTGGTGCTGCTCAATGGCCGCCGCATGATCCTGACACCGGGCACGCAGACAGAAAACTTTGTGCCCGTGCAAACCGCCAATACCAACTCCTTGCCGGTGGGTGCGATCAGCCGCATCGAAGTGCTGCGCGATGGTGCTGCCGCGATCTATGGTGCTGATGCTGTTGCCGGGGTTGTCAATGTGGTGCTGGACAAGCGCTATAAGGGCGTGCGTGCCGATCTCCGTCATGCGTTTGCCGACGGGACCGAAGAATCCACCGCTTCGATCAAATCAGGCTTTGAGACCCCAGGCGGTGGCCGTTTGATGCTGTTTGGCAGCTATACGCACCGCACGCCCTTGATGGCGAGCGAACGCGAATTCTCGGCCAGCGAAGACCATCGCGCCGCCTTGTTCGGCACGCCTTGGGCTGGCGATACGTCGTTTGATAACCGCTCTACCTCTTCGCCTTGGGGGTCATTTACGGTCATTCCTGCGTCCACCATTGTGCGCCAAGGTACGACGGCGCTGACGGCATCGGGCGTGTTCCATGTCGAGCCTACCAATAATTTTGCGGCAGGTTGTTCTAGCACCGTGATCAATGGCAATCTGTGTCTGCGCAGTGGCACCATCACGGGCGCGAACTCCCGCGTGTTGCGCTATGATGAAAACCCAGATCGCAGCATTCGCGGTGGCTTAGACCGTGCCACCGTATTCGGTACCTTCAGCCAAGATATTGGCCCGATGGAGTTTTTCTCCGAGCTTGGCTATTATCATGCTGAACTGGAAGGCCAGCGTGAGCAATCGGCCCCAATTTCAAGTGCAGTGATCTCAATCCCTGCAACCAATTACTACAATCCCTTTGGGGCTACCACGATCAATGGTGTGGCCAATCCTAACCGTTTGGCCAACCTGACCGGTGTGCCAACAACAGGTCTGGCATTGCGGATCACCACCTATCGCCCTGTCGATACCGGTCCTCGCACCTTTGTGGTGACCGACGACATGGTGCGCGGTCTGGCAGGCTTGCGCGGGGATTGGCGCGATTTCAAATGGGAATCGGCTGTCACCTATTCTTGGGCGCGCACGAACGACGAGACCCGCAACGTCATCAGCAACACCCTGTTCCAACAGGCTTTGGCCAAGTCGACGCCAGACGCTTACAACCCGTTCAATGGCGGAACGCAGCCGACCTATTCGTTTGGCGATGCTACCCCCAGCAATGCCGATACGATCAAATCCTTCTTGGTCAATGCCAATCGTATCGGCACCACGTCCTTGGCCACGATCGACTTTAAGGCCTCTAAGGCAGAGCTGTTTAAGCTGCCAGCAGGCTCTGTTGGCTTTGCCGGCGGTGTCGAAATTCGCAAGGAAACCTATCAGGATAATCGCGACTCTCGCCTCGATGGGAAGATCACTTACACCGATGTGGTGAGTGGCATCACCTATGGCACCGACATTATGGGCGCGAGCCCGGCACCTGACGTCAAGGCGGATCGCACGGTTTCGGCTTTGTTTGGCGAACTTTCTGTTCCGGTTGTATCCGAAGAAATGGGCGTGCCGCTGGTTAAGTCGATCGACTTGCAATTGGCCGCCCGTGGCGAAAGCTATTCGGATTTCGGCGATGTGGTGAAGCCAAAGATTGCTGGCAGCTGGGTGATTGTCGATGCACTCAAACTCCGCAGCTCATGGTCGCAAAGCTATCGCGCGCCAAACCTCGCGCAATTCTATAGCGCCGGTACCCAAGTCGCCAACACACGGACCGACTTTGCTGCTTGCCGCCTGAACAACACGACTTGTACTGGGGTCAGCACGCTGGAAGTGCGCGCCGGCAACCAAAAGCTGAAGCCAGAAGATGCCGAAACCTTCTCCTACGGCCTCGTGTTCCAGCCGATCAAAGGCTTGACCTTCACCATCGATTCTTGGTCGTTGAAGTCCGATGGTGTCATCGGGATTCAGGGCGCTCAGAACCAGATCCTCTATGATCTGTTGTTGCGCCAAAGTGGGAAGTCCAATCCGAACGTCGTGCGCTTGGCCCCTGTCGGCACCCAAGTGGTTGGCGATCTATCGTTCGTACAGGACGATTACTTCAACCTCGGCCCCCGCACCTTGGAAGGGATCGACATTGGCTTGAGCTATGACCTCAAGACCCAGAAATATGGTAACTTCAGCTTGGATTTGGCCGGCTCGAAACTGACTGAATTCCAACAGTCCGCTTCACCTTTGCAACAAGAGCTGATCGACGCCAATGCGGCGGGCAAGTTCGGCACGGGTGTGACGATCACCCAAGCCGGAAGCCAAATACAGGTCAATGGCAATCCAGAGTGGCGCGCTACGGCTAACCTCACCTGGCGCAAAGGTCCGATCAGTGTAGGTGCCTTGGTCAGCTATGTTGGTCCTGTCTTTGATACCGGCACCTTGCTGGTCGATGGGCAGAACTATCAGCTAGAATCCATGACCACGGTCAACACCTATGTCCAATACCGGAAGGACGGCTATCGGGCCCGCTTTGGCGCACGCAATGCGTTTGACCAAAAGCCACCGCTTAGCTCGTCTAACTATGGCTTCTTAGGTTCCTTGCATGACGCAATTGGTCGGATGTTCTATCTGGAACTGTCCAAGGACTTCTAAGGACTGGCTAAACACATCGGAGGCCTCTTTCAGGTGCACGGCTTGAAAGAGGCCTTTGTGTCTTGGTTGTTAGGGTTGAATTTTTAGCGGGAAAGAAGCGGCGATGAAGCAAACATCTCACCTGATGCGTTTGGTTGTGGGGGTTGTTGTTTCGGCCTCGCTGGTGTTCTCACCCGTTCAAGCCCAGCGCAAACAGCTTCTTGAATATCCCAGTATTCACTCGCCTGTTGTTGGCCAATCCGGCATGGTCGTGACCCAGAATGCCACCGCTTCCAAAGTTGGGGCCGACATCATTGCGCAAGGGGGTAATGCGGTTGATGCTGCGGTCGCCATTGGTTTTGCGCTTGCGGTGACCTTGCCTCGCGCGGGCAATATTGGCGGCGACGGCTTTATGCTGATCCATGATCAGGCCACCGGTAAGCAAGATTTCATCGACTTCCGCTCTGTCGCCCCTAAGGCCGCGACCCTTGCGATGTTCATCGACAATGCGGGCAAGGAAAGCGCAATCGCGAGCCGGGGCTATTTGGCACCCTCCGTGCCCGGCACAGTCGCAGGTCTTTATTTAGCCCATCAAAAGCACGGCAAGCTGCCTTGGGCAGCGGTCGTGGCCCCGGCTATCGCTTTGGCACGGGACGGTATCGCCATCACGCCAGACGAAGCCTTTGTGTTCGAATGGGCGAAAGAACGCCTCTCGACCAGCGAAGCGGCTAAGCGTGCTTTCTATAAGCCAGATGGCAGTCTTTATAAGGCCGGTGAGGTCTTGAAACAGCCAGACTTGGCTTGGACCCTGACCCAAATCTCCAAGCGCGGTGCAGATGGGTTTTACAAAGGGCCTGTCGCGCAGAAGTTTGCTGCCGATATGGCCCGCCACAATGGTTTGATCACCGAAGCGGACCTCGCCGCCTATCGCCCCGTTGAGCGGGCACCCTTGCGTGGTACCTATCGCGGGATCGACATTGTAACTGCACCTCCTGCCAGTGCGGGTGGTGCTACCATGCTCAACATCCTCAATATTCTTGAGAATTTTGACCTAAAGGCTTCCGGCGCAGGCTCGGCCCGTTCGTTACATCTGATGTCGGAGGCAATGAAACGTGCCTATATCGACCGCACAGAAGTTCTGGGTGACACCGACTTCGTCAAGGTCCCTCTGCAAGGCTTTATCTCGAAGGCCTACGGCCAAGAGCGGGCGAAGAATATTGATCCCAACCAAGCCTCAGAAGTTAAAAAGCTGACAGTGGGCGATCCACTTCGCTTTGAAAGCCCGTCTACCACGCATTATTCGGTGGCTGATCCGGACGGCAATGTCGTCAGCACCACTTATACATTGGGGGCGGACTTTGGCTCTGGCGTGATGATTGAGGGGACGGGTATCCTTCTCAACAATCAGATGAATAACTTCGATCACGAAGGGGCGTTTGAGGCGCAAAAGAACGGCACGCCGCCCCCCTTGAACGCGATGGCACCGGGCAAGCGCATGTTGTCGACTATGATGCCGACGATTGCCTATAAGGATGGCAAGCCCTGGTTGGTGGTAGGCACGCCCGGTGGCAGCACCATTATCACCACCGTCACCCAGCTCATCGTCAATGTGATCGACTTCAAGCTGAACATTGATGAGGCAACCCATCAGCCGCGCATCTATCAAGGCTGGACTGATACGCTTCGGGTGGAGCCCAACTTCAACCCAGACACGGTCGCACTTCTAGAACGCATGGGCCATAAAGTGACCTCAGACGAGACCATGGGCAGTGCGCAGTCCATCATGATTGAGAATGGGCTCTTTCTAGGTGCCGCGGATCCCCGACGTCCGGGGGCCTTGGCTGTCCCCGTGAAAGCGCGCCGCTGAGACTGATCTTCGACAGGGGATAGCTTGATTGTTCCGACCTATGTCATAGGTTGAAACAGGTCGAGCCCGACGGATGTATTCATGCAAGCCACGCTATCCCCACTAAAATTCCAAGACCCCTTGCGCACGGCCAAGGGGGAGGAGCGGGCCTTTGTGGCCTTTGAAGGCTTTCAAACGCTGTGGTTCAATACCGGGACGCTGTGCAATATCACCTGCGTGAATTGCTATATTGAAAGCTCCCCCACCAATGACCGCTTGGTCTATCTGACCCCACAAGATGTAGCGCCGTTTCTGGACGAGTTGGCAGTGGTCCAACCAGGGGCCGTCGAGATTGGCTTTACGGGCGGCGAGCCTTTCCTCAACCCCGATATCATTGAAATCCTGACCCTTGCTTTGGAGCGCGGGCATCCGGTTCTGCTTTTGACCAATGCCATGCGACCCATGATGCGCCCGCGCGTGCAAGAAGGCGTCCAAGGCCTGATCACCCGCTTTGGCGACCAACTGACGTTCCGCGTCAGCCTCGATCATTGGAGCGCCAGCTTCCATGACCAAGAACGCGGCGAGGGGGGATTTGAAGAGACCTGTGTGGGCCTTGATTGGCTGGCGGCCCAAGGGGCAAAGCTTGCCATTGCTGGGCGAACCTTATGGGGCGAAAGCCAGGAAGCCAGTCAGGCAGGCTTTCGCGCACTTGTCGCAGCGCGCAATTGGCCGATTGACGTTGAACAGCCCCTCTCGCTGGTGCTCTTCCCGGAAATGGATGCGCGCGTCGATGTACCAGAAATCACCCCGGCCTGTTGGGGGATTTTGGGGGTAGATCCGAAGGGCCTGATGTGCGCGAGTTCTCGCATGATCGTCAAACGCAAAGGTGCTGTGGCGCCCGTCGTTTTGCCCTGTACCTTACTGCCTTACGAGCCGGAGTTTGAAATGGGTGAGACCTTGGCAGGAAGCCTTGGATCGGTCCGTTTGAACCATCCCCATTGCGCCAAATTCTGCGTGCTGGGCGGTGGTTCGTGTTCGGCCTAATTCCAAGTCCGACCTAATAGACCGCCAAGTTCTTCCAGCAATTGGGCTTCGGAGGTCACCTTAATGGTCCGCATCCCCATGGCCTTGGCAGGCTTTAGATTGATGCCCAAATCGTCGAGATAAATGCACGCTGCCGGGTCCACGCCGAGTGTCTCACACATCATTTGATAGATGCGGGGATCAGGCTTGCGGATCCCGATCTTCGAGCTTTCAATCACATGGTCGAAGACGGCCATGACTTCACCCACGGCTTGGGCCTTTTCCTTCGTTCCAGCCATACCGGCACCATGGCCTACGGGCACGTTGTTGGTGATGCAGCCCAAGCGATAGGTGCCCTTCAACGATTTGAGCGCCGCGATTGCGCCGGGCCTCAAGTCGCCAGCCAGCAAGGCCAGGACATCTCGTCCAGCCACTTTATGACCTAGGGCCGTACTTTCGGCCGTGAATAAGGCGTCAAAATTTGCGGCATCAATCTCGGCCCGTTCAAACAAAGCCCAAGCATTGGTATCTGGGTTCACGCTATTGACCTGGCGAATGAAATTCTCCGGCAGACCGTGTTGCCGCTCATAGCGGGCGAAGGCTTCAAATGGAGACGAAGTTAAGACCCCGCCGAAATCCCAAATCACTGCTGCCGTATCAACCATCTTGTCCGCCTTCTTTTGTCTCGGCAGCTTAGGCGCTTTTGCGCGTACGGTTCAAGCCAGACGCAACCGCGGGGTACAGGCTTGGGACGCTTAGGTTCTCTGCCATCTGAGATGTAATCGAGGGGGAAACAATTTGAGCAGAGATGCGCCTTGTTTAGGCGCTAACTTCGCCATTAAAGCGAAGATTGAGGTAAATATTACGCCATTATCATGTATATACATGATTTTTATTGACTTTATAAGTTCAAGATGACTTTCTGCTTACGGTAACCATGTGTTGAATATCTGCATAATCGCACCAATTCACGTTTGTAAGGTCGCATCTATGAATCGCATCGCCATTTGGTCTTTATCGGCAAGTTTGCTGGTCCCCGCGTTTGCATCGGCACAACAGCCGCTCGATTTGCAAATGCCGGCGCAAGCTAAGCCCGGTCAATGCTATGCACGCGTGCTGGTCGCGGCGACCTATCGCACTGAAACAGTACCTGTGATTATCCGCGATGCGCATGAAAGCGTGCAGGTGAGTGAACCTGTATTCAAGACCGAAGTTAAGAGATTTCAAGTAAGCGACGCCTACAAGAATTACGTCGTAACCCCCCCGACCTTCCGGACAGAACAGCAGAAGATCGTTGTTCGTCCTGCCCATGAGCGCTTGCGTGCTTCCCCGGCCGTGATTGGAACCCGTCCCGTAACAGTGGTGATCCGCGAGCCACGACTGGTTTGGCGTCCCGGTAGCAAGGGCTCAGAAGTGCGTCGCATTGATGCGGCCACGGGCGAAGTTTTCTGCTTGGTTGAAGAGCCAGCTAAGACTGCAGTGATCCAGCGCGAGGTCCAAATCACGCCGGCTCAAGTCTCCCGCGAGAGTGTTAGGGCAATTGAAGAAACCATCGAACGACGCATTCTTGTCACGCCGCCCTCGGTCCGTGAAGAATATGTCAAGGCGGATACCCGTGATATCCGGGTCCAAACCTTGGTGGAGCCAGCGCGCGAAGTTCGCACCAAAGTAGAGCCTCGCACCGGCACCATGCAGCGCCAGGTCGAAGTGACACCGGAGCGATATGAGTGGGTGCCAGTTGTGTGCGTCGATACGGCAGAGGGCAAGCACTCTATCCAAGCCGTTCAGCGTGCCTTGGCTGCCAGAAAACTCTATAACGGTCCCATCGATGGCGTGATCGGCTCGAAGACCAAACCGGCATTGGCGGCTTTCCAGCAGGCTAATGGTCTTCCTGGGCAAGGTAATTTAACCGTAGCAACTGCTCGCGCCTTAGGTTTGTGATGTATCGTTCATTTTGGGTACTTGAGATTGTTCAGTGCCGGAATACTTTTCAGTTGATCTGAACCCTTACTCTTGCGCTAATTATTTCTTCGGGTATCAGTTTCGCTACTCTGGAGAGCTTTTGCTTTGGCTGCATCAACTTCGATTCCAATAACCATACTGATTGTCGATGATAATCAGCACATGCGTGGAATCTTGAAAGAATTGCTGCGTGCTGCCGGCGTAAATGACATCAAGGAAGCCTCAGACCCTGTTGAAGCGTTTGAGTATATGAAAGCTAGTTCCGTGGACTTGCTATTGGTGGACCTCGCCATGCCGTTGATCGATGGTGTTGAGTTCACGAAAATGATCCGGACCAGCGAAGATAGTCCCAACCCCTTCCTTCCAATCATCATGATTACCGGTCACTCTGAGCGGTCGCGCGTGAATGCAGCGCGTGATGCGGGTGTGAACGAGTTCTTGGTGAAGCCTGTCACGGCGAAGAGCTTGATGGAGCGCCTCACGCTGATCGTGAATAGACCGCGCAATTTTGTGAAAAGTAAGCATTATTTCGGGCCAGATCGGCGCCGTAGGCCCGACCCGAATTATGGTGGCAGCGAGCGGCGCAAAGACCTGCAAGCCAAAGGCTAAGGGCGGCCCCACCCGCCTCTGTGGCACATTGAGTTTCATGTCCAATTGCTCGACGAGAAGTGACTCGCCGAATCTGCTTCGGAATAGCTGAAATAATTGCAGCAAAAAACCCTAGATAATTTACTGAATAATATAGGTTTTTCGACGATTTTTTGTGTGCTGTTTTTTGAGGTGAAAAAAACGATTGCGCCACGGAAAAATAGCCTTATACGCGCTTCTTCCGGCGGACCTGGAAACAGCATCCAGTCCACTAACGCCCCCTCGGGCCCAGGCCACACGGCAGCGGCTTCCACCCCCGCTTCCGGCGTAAGCTTCCAAGGGCGGACCTGACTTACATCCGGGTAAGGATCGGGCTTCCGATTTTTGCCTAGCATGTCCGACTAACGCCGGCCTGGGTTTAGATCATAGGGGGGTCCGCATGGATCACTTCAATTCTGCGCACGACGCTGTCGTGAAGCTGCGTCCGGATGTGCCATTGGCCGTCAACCGTCCGCATCTTGTTCGGGCGGCTGCACGCTGGTTCCTCGATTCTTTCGAGGGAGAAATTCTTTATGCCGTGAAGGCAAACCCTTCACCGTGGGTGCTGGAAGCCTTGTGGCGTGAAGGCGTACGTCATTTTGACGTCGCTTCGGTCAATGAGTGCAAGCTGGTGCGGGACATGTTCCCAACTGCGACCTTGGCATTCATGCACCCGGTCAAGAACCGCGCAGCGATTGCGCGGGCCTATCATGAGTTTGGCTGCCGAATCTTCGCGCTCGACAGCGTGGAAGAACTGCAAAAAATTCTCGATGAGACCGATGGCGCTAAGGACTTGACCTTTGTTGTGCGCCTGCGCGTCAGCAATGCGGACGCCAGTCTGAAGCTGGAAGCCAAATTTGGTGCCATTGGCGAAGAAGCTGTGTCGCTTCTGCGTCGGGCTCGGGCTGCAACCCAAGAAGATTTGGGTGTGTCGTTCCATGTTGGCAGCCAGTGCATGAATCCCAGCGCTTGGCGCGCCGCACTGCGTGAAGCCTCGCAATTGATCATTCAAGCGGGTGTCACCATCGATGTGGTGGATGTCGGCGGTGGCTTCCCATCCATCTATCCGGGCATGAACCCGCCACCGATGCAGCTTTTCGTGGATGAAATTCACCGCGTGTTCGATGCGATGCCGGTGACGATGAATTGCAAACTGTGGGCCGAACCCGGCCGCGCTTTGGTTGCTGAAGCCACTTCCATCGTGGTCAAAGTCGACCTTCGCAAGGGCGACGCGCTTTATATCAACGACGGCTCCTACGGAAATCTGTTTGACGCAACTCACGTCAATTGGGTTTATCCTGTTTCCTTGATCCGTCCTGACGGTGGCACACAGTCCAAATTGGCGGACTTCCGCTTCTATGGGCCAACATGCGACTCGATGGACGCCGCCAAAGGTCCGTTCCGTTTGCCAGCCGATATTGGCGAAGGTGATTGGATCGAGATTGGGATGTTGGGCGCCTATGGCGTCGCCATGGCCACCCGCTTTAATGGCTATGGTGAGAGTGTGGATGTCATCGCAGAAGATGCGCCGCACGCCTCGATGTTCCCGCTTCCAGAACTGTCCGTTGAGCGGCTCAACCGGTCGGCAAAAGCCTAATACAATCTGCACTTTCGTTTAAAAGAGGCAGGCCCTGTGACCGGGGCCTGCCTTTTGCTTGGCGGACTGTCGCTTTACTGCACTCCAGCGCCCAGAACCCTTTGCCGAAGCTTATGACTTGGACTATGTCACATCTACCGCAGTCGGTATGAGGATACGCGTCGCATGGTACAGCTTACACTTCCAGCCAATTCTCGGGTGACCAAGGGCAAGCATTATCCTGCCCCTGCCGGCGCTAAGAAAGTGCGGACGTTTAAGATTTACCGCTATGACCCGGAGACGGGCCAGAATCCGCGCTGGGACACCTATGACGTCGCCGTCGATCAATGCGGCCCGATGGTGCTGGACGCGCTGATCCATATCAAAAGCACGATGGATGCGACCTTGACCTTCCGCCGCTCGTGCCGCGAAGGTGTGTGCGGGTCGTGCGCGATGAACATTGGCGGGCGCAACACCTTGGCCTGCACCAAGGGCCATGACGAAATTCCAGGCGACACTTTGTCGGTCAGCCCGCTGCCACATATGCCGGTGATCAAGGACTTGGTGCCGGACCTTACCAATTTCTATGCCCAATATGCTTCCATCGAGCCATATATGCAGACGACGACGCCTGCGCCTGAGAAGGAATGGAAGCAAAGCCCAGAAGACCGTGAAAAGATGGACGGTCTGTACGAGTGCATCTTGTGCGCCTGTTGCTCCACCTCTTGCCCATCCTATTGGTGGAATGGCGACCGCTATTTGGGCCCCGCGGTTTTGCTGCAAGCCTATCGTTGGCTGATCGACAGCCGCGACGAGGAAAAGGGCAAGCGTCTCGATAATCTGGAAGACCCATTCCGGCTCTATCGGTGCCATACGATCATGAACTGCGCCCAAGTCTGTCCAAAGGGCCTCAATCCCGCCAAGGCGATTGGCGAGATCAAGACTATGATGGTCGAGCGCGCGCTTTAAGCGCAAATTCCAAACCCAATCGGTTGAATGACGAGATCGGCGCCCACTATGGGCGTTGAACCCTTGCCTGCGTCAAGCGGACGCGCGGCACGCCGTCGCGCGGCAAAGTGACAAATCGAATTTGGCAGAGCAAAGGCTCATAAGTCTCAGCGTTCTCAAAGCCTAGTTTGAGGCAATTTTCCTGAGGGGACGCAAATGAAAAGACTTCTAATAACCGCTATCGCCGCCATGGCTCTGACCGGCGGCACAGCCTTCGCGCAAGACGCTTTCCAAACCCCTAAAGCCGGCACCATCAAGCTAGACGTGCGCCTGACCGGCATTGTTCCGGATGAAAGCGGCGCGATCTTGACCGCTGCCGGCGCATCCACCGGCTTGAATGTGAAGGTCAATGACTCCTTTGTCCCGACCATTGGCATCGAATATTACGTCAACCCTGCCGTTTCGTTGGAGCTTATTGCTGGCTCTGGCAATCATAAAGTGAAGGCTGTTGGCGGTGCGACCAATGTTGAGGTCTCTGAGCTTTGGCATGTGCCGCCTACTTTGACGGCCAAATACCATTTTGCCCCAGAGGCGCGTGTCTCGCCATACATTGGTGCGGGCTTCACCTACATTTGGTTTGCTTCCCAAGACGGCAAGAATGGCTTCAATGTCGATCTGAAAGACGACTTTGGCTATGCCCTTCAGATCGGGGCCGATATTGCGACGAAGGGACCTTGGTCGGTCAATGTAGACTTGAAGCACATTGCCTTTGAGACTGACGCCACCATCAATTTCGGAGCTTTGAAGTCCAAGGTGACGCTTGATCCCTGGGTGGCTTCGGTCGGGATCGGCTATAAATTCTAGCTTCCAAACGAAAAGGGCATCACGCTGAGTGATGCCCTTTATCGTGCGTTTTTATCAACGGGCTTAAAGCCGGATCGCGCTTTCGATCTTATGGGCCAAATGCGCATATTGAGGATAGTCTTCACATAGGATTTGCAGGAAGACGTCCCACGGTGGGATGTTGCTCATATAGACGGGGCCTTCGAGGCCCGCATAAGCGCCACCGCCAATTTCAGCAGAGAGCCCGCCACCTGGCCCCGTGTATAGGCCACCGCCTGGCCCGGTATAGAGACCGCCGCCGGGTTCCCGGCTAAGGCCGCCACCACGCCCGTTTGAAAGCCCGCCACCAGGACCCTTATAAAGGCCACCGCCTGGACCATCATAAAGCCCGCCGCCGGGTTCTTTAGAGCGACCGCCACCTGGACCCGTGTAGAGCCCGCCGCCGGGGGCTGTGCTGCGTCCGCCGCCTGCTCCGACAGATTGATTACGTGGCCACATCGTCTCTTCTCCAATCAATATTGATCGCAATATTAGCGCCGAATGTTTAACTTTGACTAACTTTGAAACAAAAAAATAAAGGCCGGAGGAGCTCCGGCCTTTGGTACGCTTATATTCTAGTTAAAGCCGACCTTTGGAACCGCACTCACCGTGCTGCGCTCATTCCGGTCCAGCTCAAAATAGGTCCGCTCTGGGAAGTTAAACATGCCCGCGACGATATTGCTGGGGAAGGACTGGATTGCGGTATTATAGGTGGCCACCGCCGCGTTAAAGGCACGGCGTGAAGCACCGAGTTTGTCTTCAATATCGGCCAGTTCGCCTTGCAAGGTTTGGAAATTGGCGCTGGCTTTTAGGTCTGGATAATTCTCGGCGACGGCCATCAAATTCCCCAAAGCGCCAGACAGGACTTTTTCCGCTTTTTCCAATTGGTCGGGCGAATTAGCATCCAAAGCACCGGCACGTGCCGCGATCACCGCGGTTAGCGTGCTCGATTCATGGGTGGCATAGCCTTTGACCGTCTCGACCAGATTTGGCACGAGATCATGGCGCTGGCGCAGCGCGGCATCAATATCGGCCCAGCCTTGGTTGCAATTCTGGCGCGCGGCTACGAGATTATTATACATGCCGGCAACCAAAAAGATCAAAATGACCGGGATACCCACCCAGATAAACAATTCCATTGCCTCTACTCCCAACAGTCCGGCGCAAGCGCCTGTTACCACTCACATGAAGACTTTAGCGCCAAGCATGGCCCCACACACGTGCTTCCATGCCAGAGGAAAGCCTATAAATCGTTAAACTGGGCTCCGATCGGTTGAACTAACCCGAATTCTTGGTTGCTTTCTGTTTACTTGGCCGCGTTAGAACTAGGGCCCATGAGACATCAAGCCCTTTTTGACCACGTCATGTCCAACGGCCTGCGCGATTGGCTCGATAGCCAAGCCGCTGCACGCGAAGAGGCCAAGCGTCGCAACCTCCAGATTTTGATGGTCGGGATGGGGATTGCGGTGGCTGCGGCCATTGCCGTCATGGCGTTCATGCCGGATCAAGCCGAATACGGCTTTGTCGTCGGCGCCGTCATCGGTGCGATTGCTTGGTGGGTTGCGAACTTGCCTGTGCAAGCGATGTCCAAACAAATCAAAGTGCGGGCGAATGAAGAATTGGGCGCAGCGCTCGGGCTTCGTTATCAGTTAGACGGGGTTCCCGGCAGCGATTTTGACCTCGCTACCCGCATGGGCCTTTTACCTTCCAGCCCCGATCAAGCCGACTATAGCGACTTTTGGGATGGCACGTTCGGCGCCTCAGAAGGCACGCTGCACGAAGCCCATCTGCAAGAATATCAAGGTGAGGGCAAGAACCGCCGCCTCGTTACCGTGTTTCAAGGCGTCATTATGGGTTACCAATTTGCGCGGCCCTTTACGTCGACGACATTGGTGCGCCAAGATATGGGCCTGTTCAATGGCTTGGTTAACTTGGGCGCTCGCATGACAGGCCTGAAGCTAGAGCCTGTCAAAATGGTGCACCCTGATTTTGAACGCCGCTTTGAAGTGCTGTCCACCGATCAAGTCGAAGCGCGCTATCTCCTCCACCCCGCGTTTTGCGAGCGCCTGATGGAAATGGAAGCCGCTTTCAATGGCCACAACATGCGTCTGGCCTTTGCGCAGGGCCGGGTCGTGGTGGTGATCGAAACCCGTGATATGTTTGAAAGTGGCGGGATCGATGCCGAAGGCGATGACGCCCGCTTCTCCACCACGATCGACCAACTCGGTAGCCTTATCGACCTTACCCAAGCGCTAAATGAACGGGCGCGCTGAGGGGGCCTCATCCACAAAGACCCCGCGTCGCTTGGCGTGCATCCCTATAGGCATGCCCCGTTTCGACCGAGGTCGTGGCAACTTGAATGATCTCAGAATCTTGTTGCCACAAGCAGTGCCCGAGCAAAGGCTCTGATCACTCCCAACTTGCTGGGCAAATTTAAGTCAAGCTGAGCCTTTTGTTGAACCCTGATACGGTCCAGTCCCGACAATTTTGGTGCGACCCAGTCTGACCATCTCCTTTGGTTGGAGGCGTGCGCCACGTGGGCACTTTATCGCCCGATCACGAAGCGTGTGAGAAAATTCTTTCTGAAACAAATATTTATAGCGGCGCAAACCCTCTGCGGCTCGATATCGGAGGTTGAAGAGACCGATTACTGAAGTGAAAAATTAAGTCTTTATTAGAGTTAACAACGTATCGATCCGACACCTCGGAGGTTTTTCTATGCATAGAGTATTATTGGCTGCGTCTGCGGCAATCACCCTGTGTTTCAGTGCTGGCTCGGCCTTGGCGCAAGACGCGGGGGGGCTTTATGGCGGTGTCGTGATTGGCACGCATAATGATACGGACGTGACTGTTAACACGGTTGGCACGACCGCATTTCGTAATCTTGGACCAACGATTGTGCCCAACCAGCTCAAGCCAACGATCGACGGCGTCACTTACGGTGTCATTATGGGCAATAGTTTCCGAGGTGAAGGCCCTATTATGTGGGGCTGGGAAATTGATCTCGTCGGCGGCGGCGATAGCCAACCTGCGTCATTTTCCGGCGCACCGATTGCAGGCATTGCGCCAACTGGCCTCACCACCTCGGCGAGCAAGGAATATGGCATCCGTGCCTCCTTGCGCGGCAGGCTTGGCGCATCGTTCAACGATCGTATCTTTGTCTATGGCACAGGTGGCCTGGCAATCGCGCAGGTGGAAACCAAAGCCTCGGTTGCCGTCAATGGCGCGCCGACATTGCTTTGGGCTGGAAGCAACAGCGAGAATCTGACGGGCTGGGCCATTGGTGTTGGCGCTGAATTGCGGATCTTGGAAGGGGCAACCTTGCGCGGCGAGTATATTTATACCGATCTCGGCAAGGGCACGGTAACAGCCGTTGGAAACGCCGCAGTTCGCCAAAACTTGGCGCTGACTGGCATCGATTATGCTGCCCGCACGGACTATAAGGGCGGGGAAGTGCGCGCCGGGCTTTTGTTCAATTACTAAGCCTCCTGTTTCGCGATCATCCGCCCCGACATGCTCGGGCCACAGCTTCAAGGCCCGCTCAGACGGGCCGTGACCTTCTAGCTATTCAGTAAATTGCCAAGTTGGTTCAACTGCTCTGGCAAGGCGAGGGCAGAGCTTTCGAGCGCTTCTTCAAGCGCCTTAGCTGTCGGGTAACGTTCGTGGAAGCTCACTTGTGTGCTGTCCCCGAGGTCGCCAAAGGTCACGGTGGTTATCGCGCCTGCTTCGCCCTCATCATTGGTCCACACGATGCGCTGGTTCTCCACCACATCGAGATATTTGCCATAAAAGGCGAAGAGCTCTCCGTCGCCCATCGCAAATTCTAGGCGATATTTCCCCCCTGTGTGCACCGCCATGTCGCACGCCACCAGACGGATGCCGTGGGAGGATTGGGGCACCCACCAGCGCTGGAAGACCGCTGGTTCGCTCCACGCTTGATAGACCGCTTGGAGCTTGGCATTGAACATCCGGCTGATCGTCAACTCTCGGTCGCCGCGACGTTCTACGCGCATGTAACCTTCGCCCGCAGCCTCGATTTCCTTGTCCATGGCACCCCCCTCGCATCTCTCCTGAGCGCTCATTCGCAAGGCTACAGCCGAACGAGGCGTAAAGATATATCCTTGCCTTGAAACCTGTCGCTAAGCAGGGTTAGAGTGGCCCATGACCTTGCCGACAGATTATCTGACTTATCCTAAGCGTGGCTATGGCCAAGACATTGACCGCTATAGCTGGCGGCAGGGCGATCAGCGGACGCCAATCTATTGGCCCGGCGGCAAGACAGTGGCCGCTTTGATCGTGATCCCGCTGGAATTTTTCATGCTGAACCCCTCGGGCAAGCCGTTCAAGCATCCAGGTGCCATGGTGACGCCCTACCCAGACCTGCGCCACTATACCAGCCGTGACTATGGCAATCGGGTGGGCGTGTTCCGCTTGCTCAAGGCGCTACAGGCGGCGAATCTGAAGGCCACCTTTGCCGTCAATGCCGTCCTTCTGGAGAAGAAAAGGCCCTTGATTGAGGCGATTTTGGCCGATGGACACGAGATTGCCGCCCATGGCTGGGATACAGACTCAATCCATTGGGGCGGGATCGAACCCGAAATTGAGGCCGCTTATGTCGCCCGCACGCGCGAGGCTTTTCAGGCGGCAGGCCTTGCCCCGCGCACCTGGCTATCGCCCGCCCGGCAGCAAAGCGAGAAG
This sequence comes from Hyphomonadaceae bacterium UKL13-1, assembly GCA_001602435.1. GTDB lineage: Bacteria > Pseudomonadota > Alphaproteobacteria > Caulobacterales > Aquidulcibacteraceae > Aquidulcibacter. The sequence goes on along the minus strand of CP012156.1, from coordinate 2,551,018 downwards.
ACGCCGGATCTGATCAAGGCGGCAGGCTTTGACATTTGCCTCGATTGGGAAAGCGATAGCGTGCCGTGGCCGATGGCAACCGCGTCGGGGGCTTTAAACTGCGTGCCACTAGCGAACGAATTGGATGACCGCAAACTTTTGATCGACCAGCGCCAGAGCGAGGCCGAATGGCGCAACCAAATCTTGGCGGCTCGCGATCTATTGGTCGAGGAGGGGCCGCGTTATGGCGGCCAAGTCCTGTCCTTTACCTTGACGCCTTACGTCTCGGGCTTGCCATTCCGCCTGTGGGCAGTGCGCGAGATATTTGCCGCACTCGCATCCGATGATCAGCTGTGGAGTGCAACCGCGCAGGAGATTGCTGATGCCGCAGGCTGAGCCCTTCACGTGGGAGAGTATGCGGGCGCTGGCCCTCTCGCTCAACCTGCCCAATGTGGAAGATGCCGTCTCATGGGGACAGCCTAATTTGAAGGCGCATGGCAAAATGTGGGTGTGGTGGAGCCCGACTGAACATGCGCCGGTATTTAAGACCACCTTTGAAGAGCGAGAGTTCCTAATCGAAGTTGATCCAGAAACCTTCTTCTTCACGCCCCATTACAAAAGCTGGCCCTTGATCCTCGCCCGCCCTGATAAGGTCGATCCCGATTGGGTTGTCGCCAACCTCAAGCGCGTCTGGCGCGAACAAGCCAAAAAGACCTTCCTCAAAAAATGGGATGCTGAACAAGCGGGAAGCCCCAAAACATGAACCGCCGTGACGTCCTTTTGACCGCCCTTGCCGCTGGAGCCAGCTTAGCCATGACCGATGCCACCGCCCAAACCTCGCCCACGCGCTACTCGGCCTTGGCGTTGCAAACCCGTTGCGATGCCGTCAATCAAGACAGCACCAAGGAAGCCGCCCGCGCCCGCATGAATGCGACCATGGCGCGTGTCTCCAGCCAGATTGGCGCGGCGAAGGGCTTTCTCAAAGGCTTTAATGGCTATGATCTGAAGCTGGTTGTCCTGCCTGAATACTGGCTGACAAGCTTCCCCTTGGGGGAAACGCGCGAGCAGTGGCAGGCCAAGGCCGCAATCGACATGCAAGGGGCAGAGGCAGACGCCATTGCCGCCATCGCCCAGAAACACGGCCTTTATCTGTGCTCCAACCATTATGAGAACGACCCCCATTTCCCCGATCTCTATTTTCAAGCCAATGTCGTGTATGGGCCGACGGGCCAAGTCGTGTTGCGCTATCGCCGGATGATTTCGCTCTATACGCCCAGCCCTTATGACGTCTGGGACAAATATCTCGACGCTTACGGCCTCGACGCGGTATTCCCCGTAGCGGCGACCGAAATCGGCACCTTGGGCACGATAGCTTCGGAAGAAATCCTCTATCCCGAGATCGCGCGCATGGCGGTGTTTAAGGGCGCGGAAATCTTGCTCCACCCTACTAGTGAAGTCGGCAGCCCGAATTTGACGCCCAAGCACATCTCAAAAATGGCCCGAGCAGTGGAGAACATTGCTTATGTCGTCAGCGCCAATTCCGCTGGCATTTATGGCACGCCGGTAGCCGCGAACTCGACAGACGGCATGTCGATTGTGCTGGATTGGTATGGGCGCACCTTGGCCGAAGCCGGCACGGGCGAGACTTTTAACGCCAATGCTGTCCTCGATATCGCGGCTTTGCGCGAGACGCGGAAGAAAACCGGCATGACCAACACGCTATCGCGCTTGCCGATGGATGCGTTTGAAAAGACCTATGCCGATACCCGCTTGGCCCCCGCCAATAAAACGCCAGACGGCAAGATGATTGAACGCGCTGAGGTTTTGGCCCGACAACGTGCCGTGATCGAAGACATGGCCGCCCGTGGGATTTTGCGCTGATCCAACACGCTGCAAGTTGCAGGTGTAAACAATGTATTTAACTCTGGAATTCTGTGCCCCACGCGCCCATACTCATGGGTAATAAGGTGGGAGTATACAGTCATGGGTAATATCCGCTCTGAGCGAGGACTTCACGAAATCATTGACCGCGCTCAACTCATCCTCACTAGTTGGCAAGCCTTTGTTGAGGAACACCCGGAAACACAGCTCCACCCGCTTTTGCTATCTATCTCCGACGAAGTGACTGATTTGATGGCCGCCTTTTATCTGGAGGCATCTGAGATGGCGGTAGATCACTCTCCAGTGTCTGGCCTTGCAACCGACATGAAAATGGTCAAAAAGGACCAACTGATGTGAAGACCTACGAGTTGAGCGAAATATACGGCTCTACTCGGCTCCTTCCCATCCATGCGGGCGTAGTTCAGAGGTAGAACGTCAGCTTCCCAAGCTGAATGTCGTGGGTTCGATTCCCATCGCCCGCTCCAATTACTACAATAAAAACAGAATATTGCAAGAGGCCAAAAATTCCGATCACGATTTCGTGATAATTTGGGTGGAATTGGGGCACAGATCTCTGTAACGGAAGCCAGACTTGGCTCTCGCTTTAGCGACGTTTCGCTTCGTTGCGTCCTGTTTCGAAAAGGGCTGACGACTGCTCAGAATCGTCAGCGACCGATGCCCGCACCTAAGACCTGCCCGAGAGCAAGCTCCGCTCCGGGTATCTCACGCACGGCGATGATATTCACCCCTCGATCTATGACGGCATGACGGCGAAGAGCGGTATCGCAATGGCTTAGGACTCTTCGTTCGGAGGGTTCTAGTTGCACACCGATAGAGATATCAGCACCTAGCCGCGTTTACGACCCGCCCGTGCCAGCCGTCCCATCACTGCCAAGACCACAGAGCTTGGCATGAACAAGCTTCCGGGCCAGGGAGCCCCTACCGAGCCGCCATCGCCTTTGAGACGGCTTGGCAAACGAGCCTGCGCTTCGGCCCCATGGCTTGCGAGGCGCAGGCTCAGGCGTTCTTGAAGCGTGAAGATTGGCTCTGATCTGTTACCGCGATCACCCTGATCCTGACTGCCATAAGCCATGGTCGGAACTCCAAAATGGCGGCGCACGAAGATTCAAAAGCCAGCCATGCGCACAGTAATTCATGGCAATTCATGAAGGGCAACCAGATTCGCCTATTTTGCGCATAATATCAGTAGGATAAGCCCTAAAGTTTCTCCCTTTATCTTGCCTCTCCCTCACTCATGTCTCCTCTGTTCTCCTTATGACCCCACTTAGAAACAGATCAGCACAAAACGAAACACATTGGGGGAGTGATAGCCTTATGAAGGCATGTCATCGCGCCGAGTAGCCATTCATCCCGATTGGCCTGGAAATTGAAAACAATGGAAGGAACCACAAGCAAACTTTGCCGAGCTGCTGCCGCGGCCTGCGGGCTCTTCAGCGTTTGCCTTGAACAAAAGCTGACCTTCTCAAATGCGCCAAAACTGGTCTATGCGTTGGAGTGCAAGGCAAACGCAAAGCAGACATTTGCTCCCAACGAGTTTGTCTATCGAGCAGCTGTGTTTGTGTCAGCTGCCAAAGCCGCTGCCCCATCAAGGAGGGCGACAAGTTTTGGCTTCTCCGCATCGCTCGACCAAGTAGCGTCTGCCTCACACCAAGACATCGCCCATCGCGGATCAAGCGGGACACTGACATTGAAGACAGAGCGCGGCTCCACTTGCACACGCGCAAATCCACATAAGCGGATAGACCCGAAATCGGCATTCGTTTCGCGCCAATCCGCATAAATCTGGACGCAGGCGTTGCCTGGTTTGTCTGACTGATTACGCACATGCACGGGCACCACAGACCGTCCTTCGAAGTCAGTCTTTACCCCATCGACTGAATCGATAACTAAGCTTGCATAGCCAAGGCCATGCCCAAAGCCAAACAGGGGCTTGGGTCCATGGGCGTGATGGCCCGCATATCCCATAAGCAGGCCTTCGCTATAATCCATCTCAAGGCTGGAGGTGTTATAGTGCCGATATCCCGGTGAATCGTTCAATTGAGCTGGCCAGCTAAACGGCAGGCGGCCGCCGGGTTCGGCGTCACCAAGAAGTACATCAGCAATCGCGTTGCCCATCTCTTGCCCTCCAAACCAAGGCACGATCACGGCCTGTGCCTGATCGAGCCACGGCATTAGGACGGGTGCACCAATATTCAGTACAATTACCGTGCTAGGATTGGCGGCAATGATTTCAGCAGCTAGGCGATCCTGCTCACCCGGCAATTGCATCGATGTACGATCATGCCCTTCGGTCTCCCAGTCCGGATTAGCACCAAGCACGAGCACCACCGTCTCACAAGCTTTGGCTAGGGCGATTGCCTCGCCGAGCATGTCGTCGGTCTGCGGAGGGAGCACTCCGAAGCGAAATCCTTTGAGCAGGCTTCCCGCCTTTGGATCGAAGCGCAATTCAAGTTCTACAGGCTGCCCCGCTTCCAAGTGAGACGTAGCGATTTGCTCCCGGCTGCCGAAGCCGAAGAAGCCTTCGCCTCGAGACCAGCCAGTCCGGTTGTCGATGATACGTTCACCATTGAGCCAGATGTCGCACAGGCCAGCACTATGGACGCCAAATGTGTGAAGGCCGGTCTCGGCGGGGGTGAAGGTTCCGCTTAATCTGACACTGCCAGCACGCGTGGGATCATTCGCATTGGCAAGAAGCCCGAGGTCCATCCATCGTGCGAGCTTCTGAACGGACTGGCGGACTGGGCCGCCCTCGCAATTGGGCCGACTAAAAAACTCCAAAAGGAAGCCGTCGCGGGTGCCATCAGGCGTTTGAACGGATCCAACCCTAAAGTCCGGCATATAGCGATGGATGTTGCAGCCTGCAGCGTGGGACACTTCCGCTTTGCCATGTAGGCGCGTTTTGAGGGCGGGCAGGGGATGCACGGCATAGTGCGCATTCACGAAGGAGCTACCGCCGCCCATGATTTCACCATGGGCTGCATTAGGACCGATTACGGCTATGGTTTTCAGTCTGTCGGCGCAAAGCGGCAGTAGCCCCTCATTTTTCAACATGACCGTGCCCGCGATGGCAGCGCGTTTTGCAAGGGCCCGGTCTTCAGGCCTATCAATGCTTTGTTCCTTAACCTCGCCTTGTCGAGATAGCGCCGTGCGCTGCGCCAGCCGTGATAGTCTTTCGATGGCTTCGTCCAACGGCTGTTCGGGTAATTGCCCAGCCAAAATCGCGTCCGCTAGGGTGTCGTTGAAGCTGCGCCCGGGACCGGGCATTTCGAGATCTAGCCCGCCCAAATAATCGCCCTCCCCCGACAGCGACCCACCCCAATCGCTCACCACGACCCCATCAAAGCCCCATTCCCCTTTGAGGATATCGCGCAAAAGCAGAGCGTTTGAATTGCTATGGGTACCGTTAATGCGATTGTAGGATGACATGATCATCCAAGCACCGCCCTCTTTCACTGCCATCTCGAACGGCCGCAAATACAGCGTCCTTAGAGTGTTAGCATCGACGTTCGAGCTGACCTTGTGGCGTTCGAACTCTGTGTCGTTGGCCACAAAGTGCTTAGGGCAGGCAGCGACGCCTTGAGACTGGACACCCTGCACAAACCCAACCGCCAGACACCCGGTCAGCCACGGGTCTTCCGAGTAGCATTCAAAATTGCGACCTCCAATTGGCGTTCTTTGCAAATTGATCGTGGGCCCAAGCAGGACCTGACACGCTTTAGACGTGGCTTCGCGCCCGAGCGCCGTGCCAATCTCGCGCAACAAGTCCACATCAAAACTCGCCCCGAGTGCCACGCCGACCGGGAAACAAGCCGCGGTGGCCCCGCTTGTCAGATCACCTCGCGCACCATTAGGTCCGTCTGTCAGTTTAAGGGACGGGATTGATAGGATGGTGCTTGCCTTGGTGCGCCAGAAATCTCGGCCGGAAAGCAATCTGACCTTTTCTCGAATGAGGCCGGGCCGGTCGAGAGGTTCATTGTTCTGGGCTGTCATGTCCACACTTTCTGATGGCCCGGCAATCAGTTGACTGCCGACGAATTCAGCTGCAGTTAAAGCCCACTTGCGAGCCTTGTCATCATGATCAGGCCAGCAGCAGCCCAAGACTGTGGCGCACACGCATGGGTATAGGCAATAGGTGGTTTGTTCGGCGTTCGGGCAAAGCCAGCCACCAGCTCTGGCAGCGAATTGCCTGGCATATTCAAGGCGAGTGAAACGAGGCTTTGAGCTACCAGTTGGACTTCGTCCTTAAAGCCGTATCGCGCCAACCCAGCGCCAAAAAGGGCTGTGTCATGCGGCCAAACACTTCCATTATGATAAGACACCGGATTGTAGCGTTTTTCGCCACTTCCAAGTGTGCGCAAACCCCAGCCTGTCCAGCATTCAGGCTGGAACAGAGATGCGACTAGGATTGGCGCAATGTCATCTGGGACAATGCCACACCATAAAAGATGGCCTGGATCGGACGAGTGCACAAGTAATGGGCGATCTTCCGCATCAAGTGCCATCGCATAGGTATTCAAGTCGGGTAGCCAAAACAATGTATGGAAATTGTCTCTAAGTCGCCCAGCTCGTTCTTTATAGACGCCTGCGTTTTCGCTGTCTCCCGCCAAGGAAAAAAGGTCTGACGCGGCGATAAATGCCGCATAAGCATATCCTTGAACTTCGGCCACCGCCAATGGCGCAGCTGCCGGTGAGCCATCAGCGTGGTTCATGGAGTCATGGGAGTCTTTCCATGATTGCACGGTTAGCCCGGAGCCAGAAGGCTTGAACCGGATCAGGCCTTCAGCTGTCTGGCAATTCACCAGCCAAGCTAAAGCTTTTGTCCAATTGTCCTGAAGTTCGACAGCAAGCGCTGTATCGCCAGTTTCTTGGACATAGTGGCCGAGCGCCATAATGAACAAGGCCGTAGAATCAACCGATCCGTAGTAGCGCCCAAAGGGGACAATGTTGGTCCGGCTCAACTCGCCCCGCCGGATCTCGTGCAGGATCTTGCCAGGTTCTTCCTCACGGAAGGGGTCAATCTGCGTCCCCTGATGGTGGGCAAGAAATCTGAGGATGGATCGGCTAATGTCAGCATTCTGCGGTCCGATCATCATGGACGTAATAAGCGCGTCTCGACCGAAGAAATTGACGAAGTTTGGCAAGCCGGCGGCTGGATATGGGCCAAATCGAGTTGGCAGAAGCAGCGTTCTCAAGTCCTTGACGGCTTGGTCATAAGCGGTTTGCCAGTCCGGGCTTTGAAGAGCGAGGGCATTGCGGGCGAGAAAATCGGCTTTGTCAGGCAAAGAAACCCGGTTTGCTGTGTCTTCAATTGGCAGGCCGCTATGGGAGATGTGCGCCGTCACACGGATTTCACGGCTCTCGCCTGGGGCGAGCTCAAGGGTCCAGGCCCCGTCTTGCACAGGTGGCGTAAAGGCAATTTCCAAGGTCGAAACGACACCGTCGGAGGCTCGTCGAGTAAATGTTCGGGTTGATGGTGTTTGCACCTCCACGATTGGAGTGGCGGGGTCTAAGTCCTTTTGCGCCCAGATCATAAACACATCCCGGAAGTCAGCTTCCTGATCAAGCCGGATCGTGAGGGTCTGGTCGTCCAAGCTCGTATTGGTGATGAGCAAGTGGTCATTCACCCCATCGCCTAAGACCCGAAGTTGTCGTTCGATGCCGATGATTTGGGCCTTATGGCTATTCACGTGAGCAAAATACTGGAAGAGCTCGTCGCCGCTGCTTTGAGACGCAAGACGGGAAGCGGCACCCAAGTCCCAGCGCCAGACTGATAGCCAACGCGTATCGCGCTGGTAAAGGCCAGACCCGGTCCCCCCAATCTCACCTGTCTCTAGGGCGACCACATAAGTATCACCTTCCTTCAGTTTGATCATCAATCAAGGGCCCCATAAAACGTATGCATGCATGTTGACATCTATAAATCCCGTGTCATGTTCTAAGTCAAGGGCGCTAACTTACCTGCAAGTGATGAAAGCTCGCATGAGCAAGGATGAGTGCCATGATTACACTGGGGAAAGCCATGACAGTTTCAAAAAAGTCCGCTTTGCGGCGCAAATGCTCACACTTATCCTTGCTGGTCGCAGCGGCCGTTTCCGGCGCAGCCCTGTCGGTCAATCCAGCACTAGCGCAATCGGCTAATGGGCAGAATTCCGATGCAGCTGAAGCCCAAGAGGTTATCATCGTAACGGCTACCAAGCGCGGACAAACCGTCTTGCAAGCCCCCCTATCTGTTTCGGTTGTTACCTCCCAAACAATTGAAGACAGTGGTGCGACCAACATGTCAGAACTCGCCACCTTGATCCCAAGCTTGGTGATTTCAAACAGCCAAGGACCGGTTCAGTCCAATGTCGGTATTCGTGGTGTTACCACCGCGGGCGGCAGTGCGGCTCTCGAGCCAAGTGTCGGGATTTATGTCGATGGTATCTTCACCGATCGCACCTCGATCGGCATTGGCGACTTCAATGATATTGCTGCGGTTGAAGTCCTCCGTGGCCCCCAATCAACCCAATTCGGCAATGCCTCGCCTGCAGGCATTATCAACTATGTGACCAAGCGGCCGGAGGCGGACTTTGGTGGCGAAGTCCGGGCAACATTGGGTGACTTCAACAAGCAACAATTCGCCGCCAGCATCACCGGGACCCTTATCCCAAATGAGATGCTGGGACGGATCAGCTTCTATTCCAACAAGCGAGATGGCTTTTTGAAAAACCTCGCCGGCAAGGATATGAATGACCAAAACAGCTATGGCGTGCGCGGCAAGCTGTTAGTTGCGCCTGAAGGCCCCCTGCAGCTGACGATTTCGCTGGAATACTCCAAGACCGACATCAATTGTTGTCAGCCTGTTTGGGACAATGTTCCAGAAGCTCTCTATGCGCGGTTTGCAACAGGTTCTCAGCAATATCCGTTCAATGGTAGCGGGGCACCGCTTCCACGCAATCAACTCAAGGACCAAGTTATCGCCGTTGATGGTGCCAGCACCTTCGAGCAGGACCTTGTGGCCGGTAGTTTTGACTTCCGTTGGAAATTCGGCGATGGGTTTGAACTGGCTTCGATCACAGCGGGCAGACAGGCCAATCAAACGTCTGCCTCTGACGTCGATTTCTCCTCGCTCAATCTGATCAACTTTCCCGCCGTTGGTCGCACAAATCGACACATCAGCCAGGAATTTCGCCTGACTTCACCAAAAGACCGGGCACTCACCTATCTTTTGGGTGCTTACTTCTTCCAGAAGAATGTTGAAGAAACCAGTGCGTCGGTAATCAATCCACAATTGGCAGCCATTGGCGGCGGTGGCATTTTTGCACAATTCTCGCCGAGTGGTAATCTAATCAGAAACAGAAACGCTGCCCTATTTGGCGAAGCAACATGGAAAGCTTCCGAGCAACTCAGCTTCACAGGAGGGCTCCGCTACAATTATGACGACAAGAAGATAAGCGCGTTTGCTGAGCGGCTCCGTCAGAATGGAACGCCCTTATCGCCGCGCCAAACAATTCCCGACAACAAGACCCAACGCGATGGCGGTGAATGGACAGGCAAATTTGTCGCCCAATATGACTGGTCAGACAATTGGAACACCTACGCTTCCTACACACGGGGTTATAAGGCGTTTGGCATCAATGACGACGCCAATCTATTACGAAACATTCCAGGGGCTGACTACTTCTTCGATTCCGAACAAGTCGACAATTTCGAACTTGGGACTAAAGGATATATCGAGCCAATTCGCACCAGTTTGAGCCTTGTCCTATTCAACATGGACTATTCAAACTTCCAGTCACTCGCCTCCTTTGTGGATTCAAACAACCAACTTCGCTTTTTCCTGCAAAATGCGGCGAGTGTTGTGTCAAAGGGTGTCGAACTGGATTTTGTCTCGCGCCCAACAAAACACCTAACCTTCTCTGGTGGGGTTACCTTCTTGGACGCCACTTTTGATTCCTACCCAAATGCCCAAGGGCCTTCGGGAAAGATCGACTTGTCCGGCAAGCCCTTATCTGACGCGCCGAAATGGTCGGCCAGCTTGGTGGGGCGGTATGAACGACCCATCGGTGACAATCTGAAATTCTATACCCAAGCCGATATGTTCTATCGCTCTGATGTCTATACCGAACTCACCTATAATCTTTTGCAAGTCCAAAAGGCCCACACCAAATATAATGCCCGCATAGGTATTGGTCAGCAAGGTAACGGCTGGGCACTTGAGGCTTGGGGACGTAACTTGACCAATGAGATCACATTTGGCCGCGCAACTTCTGCTGCCATCTTGGGCCAATTGACATCCGTGCTTCCGTTCGTCGGCGTGCCGTCCTATCCAACTGGCACGTCAACGCTCAAATTCACGGGCGAGCCACGCACTTATGGCGCGACCCTGATCTACCGCTTCTAAACGTGACCTCCCCGCGTGACTTTCCCCGCCGCAAGCTGAATGATACACCATGGGGTATCGGCATTGTTGGCGGCGGGGATATTTCTGGGCGTTATGCTAGTTGCATTAAGGCAAGTCCGCGATTGGTCTTACGCGGACTAAGTGCAAAAGATGAAGACACGCGCGCGCTCGTTGTAGATCCAAGTATCGACATTGTTGTGAATCTCACGCCCCCTCTGGCGCACGAGGCAGTATCGCGGCTGGCGCTTCAGGCGGGCAAGCACGTCTATTCTGAAAAGCCTTTGGCCCATGATCTCCCCCAAGCACGATCTCTCATGAAACTTGCAGCGGAGCGCGGCCTTGCGCTTGCGTGCGCGCCAGCTACCTTTCTGGGTAACGCTCAACAAAGTGTAAGGCAGCTTCTCGATGTCGAAGCTTTGGGGACAATTGTCGGAGCGCGTGGAATTCTGATGTATCCTGGCCCGGACAAATGGCACCATAATCCGGCCCCCTTATTTGGACCGGCGGCGGGTCCATTATTTGATATGGGTATCTATCACTTAGCCGCTCTGGTCGCCCTATTTGGCCCGATCGAATGTGTCACGGCATTCGCGAGTCAAAGCAGCAACAGCCGGATCGTAGTCAAGGGACCCAAAGCTGGTCATCGCTTTGACGTCAGCGTGCCAACCCATGTTTGCACATTAGTGAAATTCGTAGATGGCCAGATCGCAGACCTTGTTTTTAGCTTTGATGGGGTTGGCAGTGCCGCCCCTGCGCTTGAGATCTATGGAACGAACGGCTCACTGTCGTTGCCACCTCCCGGTTTGTTTAGTGGCAAGGTCCAGCAAGCGCTGCGCTATGGCACTTGGTCCGAACTGGAAACCTCGTGTGAGGAATGGGACGACAGCCTCTGGATTGCCGGGCTTTATGCGTTGGTTGATCACTTGGAAGGCTATGACACGCCTTGGCCCAATGCACAGTTCGCGTTGCATTGCCTCGAAGCCATGGTGAAGATTGAGGCCAGCACCAAGTTGGGCGAAACTCTGCTTCTCGAAACATCCTGTCAGCGACCACAACCCCTGACGCATAAGACCATCCGACGATGGAAGAATCCTGATCAGAGGGTAAGATGAAACACGCATGGCTCGATAAGGAAACACGGATCTCGATCCTATACGCCTTGCCATTTCTGGCTCATGCGATGGCTCTAACTCCGCTGATAACATTCATTCCGGGATTCTATTCCGGGGAGCATGGGCTGCCTTTACAACTGGTTGGCGCAATAATTTTTGCTGCGCGCCTGTTCGACATTGTTGTTGAGCCAACCGTGGGGATCCTATCCGACCGCACACGAAGCCCTTTAGGCAGACGCAAGTCATGGATATTGGCAGGCCTTCCAATCCTGATGCTGGGCTGCTGGATGGTCTTTGCGCCGCCGGTGAAGGTGGATGCTCTTTATGCGGGCTTCTGGATAACAATCACCTTCGCTGCCTTCAATGTTTTAGATACGCCCTACAAAGCTTGGGGGGCAGAACTATCGCGGACATATATGGGCCGGGCACGGGTTGCGGGATGGCGGGAAGGCTTTGGCAGTCTGTCGGGATTGCTGGCGCTGATCCTGATTTTCATCATGCAGCAATCGGGATCTGAAGGCCTGTCAGAAACGATGTTTGCGATGGCTGTCGCCTTTGTCATTGGGATGCCGATCCTGTTTGCCATCACGCTGACCTTGGTGCCCGAACCCCCGATCGAAGACCTTCATATCCAGCCGCCATCTCTGAAGGAGAGCTTCAAGGTGATTGGGGACAACAAGCCTTTCATGATGATTTTGGGCGGACTGGGTGTTCTGATGGCCGGCGGTATCATTGGGGCAACCCTGCATATCATCGTGATGGAAAAGTATTTTGATGCGCGGAAGTTATTCCCGATCATTCTGGGCTCTGAAAGCATCGCGGGCATCCTCTCGATCCCGCTTTGGCTCTGGTTAGCCAAGCGCATTGGCAAGCATCGCGCGATGGCCATTGGCGTGATGTGGATGGCTGTATGGAGTGCGCCCATCCCGCTCCTAAAGCCAGACGATGACATGCTTTACGCGGCCTGCATCATCATCCGCGGTTTTGGTGGCGGAGCCCTAGCGGTACTCATCGGAGCTATGATTGCAGATGTCGTTGACATTGATACGCTCAAGACCGGCCAAGCCCGCAACGGGCTCTACTTTGCCATGGTGGGCATGTTGGGCAAAATCGGGATTGCGTTCGGCGCCCTTGTTGGCACGACCTTGCCCACATTGTTCGGCTTTCAAACGGCTAATGCCGTCAATAGTCCAGAGGCTCTTTTCGCACTCTTGGTGACCTATGCTTGGGTGCCAATGGTCATCATGGGTCTGGCAGCTCCATTTTTTTGGTTCTACCCGCTGACAGAGCACGAACAGAAGCGTTTGCGATCGGAAATTGAACGCAAGCTGCAAACTCAGGTGGAGGTGTAATCGCTATGGAGGTGACGCTAATGCCCTCAGTTCTGGCCTTTGGTGCGCATCCTGACGATGTCGAAATATACTGCCTTGGGCTATTATTGAAGCTAAAATCCTTGGGGTGGCGGGTTGGTTGGGTAGTCGCAACCGCGGGGCAAGCAGGCCTTTCACCGGACGCTAAACCCGATGAGCGCCTGGTGGAACTGCAGCTGGCGGGTGAAAGCGTTGGTGTAACGCCCATTTGTCTTTCTCTTATGGACGGCGAACTGACCGATACACCCGTGTCCCAAGTGGCCGTGCGGACGGCGCTAGCTTCATTTAAACCCGATCTCGTGATCACCCATCATCCAGATGACTATCATTCAGATCACCGCGCCCTAAGCCAGCTCGTTCGACAGGCCTGCGGGCTCAAGTCAGCGTTAATTTATGCAGATACGATGCTAGGCTTGGGCTGTTGCCCTGATTTTTCAGTCGACATTAGCGACCATGCAGCTGCCAAGCATCAGGCCCTAAGCCTGCATACCTCTCAAAGGCCCGATCTGTTTTCGGACAATCTTGCCGTTTGGGAGAAATTTCGCGCCATTCAGACCCTTCAAAAGAACGTCTCGCGGGCTGAAGCTTATTGCTTCGCGGATAGCTATCACCGGGGAAAAGTTCAACGGCTGCTTGACGCGGTGATCATCCGATGACCAATTTTGAGCCTGTCCTTGTCCATTTTCAAAAGCCGGTTTCCGCTTTGAGCAAAATTAAACTAAGTGACTCACAAGACAGACCGAGGGCGGGTTGGATCGCCCAAATTCCTCTCAAAGGAACACGACTTTATGCCCAACTCTAAAGCAAGCGATTTGGCCTCGGTCCCTCGTATGGAGCCAGGCTTGTCAAAATCAGAACAGACCCGCAGGACGCGGGCGCTGATTATCGAAACAGGTATTCGCTGCCTAGCGGCTTATGGGTTTACCCAAACCAGCATGCACCTCATCTCGAAAGAGGCTGGCATATCTCGCGGGCCGATGAACTATCACTTTGCCGACAAGAATGACCTGATGGGGGCTATTGCTGAGGCGTTACCCTTGGGGGCTGGTCAAGATGTGCTTGCAAAACTGCGTGCTGTAACCGGAGTTGAAGCAAGACTTGCTGCCATTATAGATCTGGCCATCGAACAACATCTCGGCATGCATCATTTTGCGGCGATTGAACTATTGGTCGCGGCACGGCAAGACCCTGCATTGGCGCAAGCGATCCGCCCACATTTTGAAGTGGCGGAAAACCAGCTTGATTTCTGGTTCTGTGACTATATGGCCGAGCTAAACTGGGCAAATGAAACCTTGATTTCATTTCGCACCGTGATGGTTGCCGCCCTTCGCGGACTTGCCCTCGATCACGTGTTGCAGGCAGACAGCGATGCCCACAAGGCTGCACTTCTGATGTTTCGGCGAATTTTCTTAGGCCACATCATTCAAGCCTCAAGTCAGCATGACTAAACATATCCTAGCCTATGGGGATTCCAACACATGGGGTTTGTTATCGGCAGATGAAGCCACACCACAGCTTGAACGATTGCGTTTTGCAGATCGTTGGACAGGCGTCGCACAGGCGCAACTGGGGGACGACTTTCTATTTCTGGAAGATGCGCTGCCCGGTCGCACACTTGATTTGGATCGACCGGATATGGCGGGATCAGGCCTTTTGGCACCTTGTCGTTGGAATGGCCTCAAGGAAATTCCTCTAGCTCTAATCCGAAATGTCCCGATTGACCTCGTGGTCGTTGCACTTGGAACCAATGACCTACTTCAGGACCCAGACTTAGAGATTGAGACCTATTTGGATCGAATTGACTCCATGGTGAAGCGAATCCGCTCGTTTCAGTTGCCACTTCCTCTCAAGGGAATGCTGCTGCCACCACAAACTCTTGTGATGGCACCCCCTGCCCTAGGAGGCGCTGGAGAATCCCCCCTAACTGAGCGAGCTGAGGCGAAGCGGGCGATCCTCTTTCCAAGCCTGATCAAACAGGCGAGACAATCGGCCTATCATCTGGTCAATGCAGCTCTAGCTGTACCAAGTCTTTCCGGCGATGGTGTGCATCTGGATCAACTGACGCACCATCGCCTCGGGCTACTTATGGCAGACGCTATCAAAGCAATCTACCAAAAGACAGGACGAATGACATGAACGGCTTATTGAACCTCTCAAAGCGCGAGACCATGCTTTTGTTGGCGGCAACTCTAACATCGACATCGGCGCATGCGGCGGCTGCCAAAAAATTACGCATACTGGCTTTCGGGGCATCGAACACTTGGGGGTTTCAGCCGGTTGACGCTAAAGAAAGGATTTTGCGTCGCTTACCTTTTTCCCAACGTTGGACTGGCGTCGCGCAGCGCGCCTTAGGCCCCAATTTCGAGATCGTCGAAGATGCGCTGTCGGGCAGAACCGCTGGCATGGATCGGCCAAATGTTGCTAGCTCGCAACTCCCGGGATCTGCCTATAACGGCCTCACCGAACTTCCCGAGGCATTGGCTAGGAATGTTCCCCTAGATCTCGTCGTGCTGCAACTGGGGACCAATGATCTCATGTTGGATCCAAATTTATCAGCCGAGGCCTTATGCCAACGGTTAGTCACCTTATGCGATATCATCAAGAAGTTTACCCTTCCAATTCCCCTGGAGGGACAAGCTAAACCGATCAAGGCCATGCTAATGGCCCCCACGACAATCGGCCCGATGCCTAACAATCCAAACTGGGAGCGCGCTGAAGCCACACGCAAACTTGCCTTGCCACTGCTGCAAGCAGCAGGCTTGGAACATGGCTTCTCCGTGTTTGACGGCGCGGAAGCTGTTCCCACTCCTGGTTCTGATGGCCTCCACTTTGGAGTGGAGGCGCATCGAAGATTGGGGGCTTTAGCTGCTGCGACAATTCGAGAAGCACTTCGACAGTAGCTTCTTTCAGAGGTACCCGATCAATAAACGCAAATTGAATAGCTTGAACTTGGCTGACAGAAACAAAAGTGAAATCACCGTGCGCTGAACGTCCGCTTTCGCCGCCAGCGCCCTCCAAACCAGACCATCTGCCTTCGACCGACTAATGCCAAATTCAGACGGTCTTGAAAGGACATAGCGCGGTTAATTTTCGAGCGTTCAAACCGACCAGAACGCCATCAAAACGGCTTTACGGTGCAACCGCTGGCCAACTTATCTTGCAGGCTGTGGTCAAATGTCCTTGCAATCAGCAAGCGATTTGTTTGCGCGCCGTGTATATGTCTCATGTGACCATATTCCCTGCCTGTCTTGCTTGAACACTTGGCATTGCTGGCCAAGCGGATTGGCCATTTGCTTACCCCGCTGTCGGTCCCAAGCAGACCATTCTTATGGCCCTGAACACCGAACCCCATCGAGAGAGCGATCAAAGCTGGCGACAACATCGATCTGGACATCCTCTGGCGCGGTGAGGCCGTGCAGGTGATACAGGACCTTAGCCGTGGGTATGGGTTGAGGCGTTAGGATCTGCTTTGTGCCAAAATCTAAAAAGAGAAGTCGACTTTTAGACCCAACAGCCACAGGGCAGGACATTGCTTAGCACGGGTCTGCTCTAGATGAGAAAGCCGCGTGCCATCTAGGCTACAATCAACAACTAAATGGCTAAGCCCAGACCATTAGTTCTGCTTGTATGGCAGCGTTGCGCTTGCCATTTGAGCGCAGACTTCTTGAAATCCAACCACTTTATCTTGACGCAAGCGGAAAAGAGGAGATGTGTTTTGGACGGCCGCAGAGCGGCACTCGGCAACGAAGTTACTGTCGTAATGAAGCAATATGCCTTGTGCTTTATAAGCAGCGCAAATCGCCTTCAAATCCCGCTCGCGCTTTCTCGCGCCCGGGGAATAATGGATGTTGCGTCGTCCGATCTGACTTCGGGCATAACTGTTCGAGGCCAATGATAGACAGTTTTGATAAACTTCAGGGTCATAATTGGTTTTAGAAGTAGCAGCCTCAGCAAAACTGATTGTGGTAGACGTGAGTGCGGCCGCTAACGCGGCAGCCAGACAAACGTTAAAAGCATTCTGCTTCATGATAACTCCACTTGGTAAAATTTCTTGAAAGCCCGACTATACGTTTAAGGAGGCCAAGGTCTTTATCGCACGAGGATTCACCTTGTTTGCGAGAATTAACCACAACCACTCGCCTTTTTTGCCATGTAGTCAAGATTTTTGAGCAAGCGGCATCTCGTTTGGAGCTCAAAAGTGGCTAGCCCGTATGGTTGAACATTAAGTCGCTGGGTCGAAGGCTCTTCTCCGTTTATCGCAAGCGCTATGGATGTCAGTACTGAATCAGATGTGATGCATTAGGTTCGCCCAAAACGTGATCCACAGCCCAATTCTCAATGGCCTCACTTATGAGGCTCCTGATGCCCCGTGACATAGTTGACGATATGCACGCCTGCTAGAACGAGGCCACCTATCACGGTCAATAAGGTCTCAGCCTCATGGCTTGGCCAACCTAAGGCCCCGCAAACCAGCAACATAAGGCCCAACGTCGCGAGCGAGCGTAATAGGGTGATGCGCAGGCTACTCTTGCCATGAGGCCGCAGCGCAAAGAAGGAGGTTGGCACAGCTAAAGCCACAAATGCCCAATGCACCCATTCTGCATTAGCAGCATGGGACAAGAGCGGCAGAAAGGCTGCGGCAATAGGCAAAAGCAGGCAGTGCACCAGACAGGCACCGCTAAGCACGACAGCAAGCGTATCAAAGCGGCGCGCGACGGTTGAGGATGAACTGAGCATCAGGGCTTACGTTTCCAAATGAGTGTTATAAGATAACATAACATATCTAGGAAAGGGCTTAAAGCTGTGACAACATCAGACCTCCTCCCCGTTACAGTGCTTTCGGGCTTTCTCGGCGCAGGCAAGACCACGCTCCTGAACCATATTCTGAACAATCGCGAGGGCCGGAAAGTGGCGGTGATCGTCAATGATATGAGCGAGGTCAATATTGATGCCGACCTCATCCGGGCTGGGGGTGGCGACCTCTCGCACACGCAAGAAACGCTGGTGGAAATGTCAAACGGATGCATTTGCTGCACCTTGCGCGATGATCTTCTGGTTGAGGTCCGCCGGCTCGCCGAAGCGGGCCGCTATGATAGTCTGCTGATCGAATCCACAGGTATCTCAGAACCTTTGCCTGTCGCGGCCACTTTTGACTTTCGCGATGAGGAAGGTCAAAGCCTCTCCGATGTCGCGCGCATTGATACGATGGTGACGGTGGTAGATGCGGCCAATCTTCTGAAGGATTATTCCAGCGAGGACTTCTTGGCTGATCGCGGCGAATCCTTGGGCGAAGATGACAAGCGGCCCTTGGTGCAGCTTCTCGTCGACCAGATTGAGTTTGCCGATGTCATTGTTCTCAACAAGGTCGACGAAGTCGCGCGAGCTGATTTGACCACCGTGCGCAAGCTGGTTCGCGCCCTCAATATGGATGCCGACATTGTTGAGACCAATTTTTCAGAAGTGCCGCTTGGGCGAGTGCTAGAAACTGGCCGCTTTGATTTTGCCAAAGCGGAAGATCACCCTGCCTGGGCAAAGGAGCTGTATGGGTTTGAAACCCATAAATCTGAGAGCGAAGAATATGGGTTTGAGAGCTTTGTTTACCGAGCACGCAAGCCGTTCGACCCACAAAAATTCGCGGACTTGTGTAATTCAGAATGGCCCAATGTCGTTCGGGCCAAGGGCTTCTTTTGGCTAGCGACGCGTCCTGACTGGATTGGTGAGATGAGCCAAGCCGGTGCACTCGTACGCCATGAAGGCGTTGGTCGGTGGTGGTCGGCTGTCCCCCGAGAGCGTTGGCCTCAAAGCGAAGAGTTTCACCAGCACATTCTAACTAAATGGGATGCCCGCTATGGGGACCGCCGCCAAGAACTTGTCTTTATTGGCATCGGCATGGATGAAGCAAAATTGCGTGCGCGCCTTGATGCCTGTTTAACCGATCCCAATCCTAAAGTCGGCAAGATCATCAAGCCCCGGACCGATTTGGTAGACCCATTCCCTGTTTGGGGCCAAGCAAACTAAACGCCACAGTTTGCGCTCTTGCAATCTACTACCATGACACCGAAACTAGCGCGCTTGAAACTCCGGTGCTGCTTCAAAGTCGGCAGGGGTGAAGGGCTTGGCCATAAATTGAATGCAGAGGTTCTGCCGCCATCTTTGCGTCAGAAGTTGCAGCCCGGTCAGCCCGTTGAAGTTCATATCGCAACCAGCAACCGATCGGCCTTGAGCTATTTTTTAAAGCCGCTCACAGATCAGATAATGCGTACATTTAGGGAAGAGTAAAGCTGACGGCGCTCGCGAATTCGAGCGCCTAGAGACTTGATTTTGCCGCTCAGTGCACTGTTTCCCATCCCCGGGCCGCTTTTGACTCCTACTTCCCACCAGAAACCTCAAGGAACAAGCGCACCAGATCAGCGTTCACGTAATAATTGCTGCGTCCGGCGCGATGCTTGTTCACAAAACCAGCATCGGCCAGCTGATCGAGGTATTTTGCTGCCGTTTGTCGGGAAACTTTGATGTCGTTGATGACAAATTCAATGCGGGTGTATGGGTGGCGGAATAGGTTATTCAGCAAGTCTTGCGAATAGAGGTGGGGCAGTTCGGTTCGCATGCGGTTTTTCACGCTCGCCATCTGGGTCCGTATGCCCTCCAAAAGCTCAAGTGTGGTGGTTGCGGTTTCTGCCACGGCATTCAGCATATAGAGTGTCCAGTCTTCCCAAGCGCCATCGGTGCGAACGGCTTGTAACAGGCGATAGTAATCAGCCTTCGTCCGGGTGATATGGCGTGACAAATAGAGGATTGGGATATCAAGCAGGCTGGATCGAGTGAGAAAAAGGACGTTCAAGATACGGCCAATACGCCCATTTCCATCTGGAAACGGATGGATACTTTCAAACTGATGATGAATCAGCGCCATCTTGATCAGGGGATCGATCTCGGGGTCTTGGTCGAGATTGATAAAGCTTTCCAGACTCGTCATTTGCGCGGCAATGTCCCGCGCGTCTTGGGGCGGAACATAAACAAGTTCGCCGGTCGCATCGTTTCTCAAGGCGGTTCCCGGCGTGTCTCTAAAGCCTCCGGCATGGCCCTTTAGAAGTTGAAACATCGCAATCAGGGTTCGGTTGGTGATCAATCCATCCGACTGACGAAGGTGATCAAAGCCAAGCTTTAAAGCATCGCGGTATAGGGCGACCTCTTTGGCCGCTGGCGAGTTGGGGCCGTCAATCTGTAGATCGGCTTGAAATAGCTCATCCTGTGTCGTGACGATGTTTTCGATTTCCGAACTCGCTTTGGCTTCTTGCAAGGCGAGCGTATCGATCAATATCCCTTGGTTCGGGAGGGTTGCTGCGCGGCCTTTCAGCTCCGCCAAAGCGCGGTTTGCTTTGGCGAGCGCTTTAAGCACAGGCTTTGTTTCGAGCTCGATTGCGGGCGGTAGCTCGGGGATCAAGTATGTCGGCTTTAACATGTCACTCCCGATATGTTAAAAATTCTTGGAAAACTTAACACGTTTTCCGGATATGTCCAATAATCAGCTTTGGCTTAACATAAGCGGGCGGGGGGCGTGGCTCATAAAATGGTGCCCATAACCCGGTTTAAGCCGTTGGCGTGCACCCAAACAACAAGTTCGTGCGGTAAGGGATATTCAGCGCTGGGCAGCCCGTACCTCAGCTATGTATGCGCGCAGTCTAACCGTCAATCCTTGCACGAAAGAGGTCCCCCTTAACCCAAGGCCGATCAGCATTGGCGGGCTCGTAACGTGATGCCCATCTGGCTGCTCCAGGGTAGGAACTCAATAGTTAAGAGTGCGAGAGTAGCGCGCTTTTTGGGGGCCAATTCATTGCGTTCCGCTTAGAAAATGTTCAGGGCCATAAGAATGGTCTGCTTGGGGCAGACAGCGCAGTAAGCAAATGGCCAATCCGCTTGGCCAGCAATGCCAAGTGTTCGGACAATACAGCCAGGGAGTATGGTCACATGAGACATAAACACGGCGTGCAAACAAATCGCTAGCTGATTGCAAGGACATTTGACCATAGATTGCACGATGAGTTGGCCAGCGATTGCTCCGCAAAGCCGTCTTGATGGCGTTCTTGTTGGTTTGAACGCTCAAAAATCAATTACGCTATACCAATTCAAGACAGTCTGATTTTGGCAAGGTCTGGCCGATTGCGGAAGGGCGGGCTTGGGGGGGGGGCGCAGACGTTCAACTGAACGGCAAACTCTAGCCTCCTGTGGCCAGTTCATTGAGGGGCATGTCAATCGACCAATGCTGCTCTGCATGGAACACATTCGCCGACCAGCCATGGTGGATCATGTGATTCGGCCTCAGGCAATTTGCGCACGGGTGAAGGTCAGTGGGACTTGGTATAAGGCGTGAAATGCAACATAACTTCCCAGACAAAGCATCGTCGGTTGGCGCAAGCGCTGTCGCCGACCATCTTTGTTTGGATCGCGCTCATGCATTGAGAGCTCTCGTATCAGCGGGCGGCGCGCAGCAGCAAAGATTAAGCCGCCCCTCGTGCCGGACGCTGCATCCAAACAAAGAGCGCGCTGGCGATCATGGTCAACAGCATCAAAAGCCCAATCACTATAATGGTAAGTCCCCAGTCATGTCCTGAGTTGTCTGTCAGGCTTGGCATCAGAACCTGGATCAACCCATAAAAGGTGGCACATAAAAGGAGCGAGAGAGCAGCCGCATTGCGCGTCATGCGTGCGTTGTGGCGCGCAAACCATGCAACACTTAATAAAAAGATGGCACTAACCAAACCGACCGAAAGGCTTGTTTCCAGTTGCTCGTGCCTTGCTTTGGCGACCATTATGGAAACGAGGCTAATGACCGACAATAATGCTTGCATACCGCCAGCGATGAGCAAGCATCGAAATGTCATTCTGTGGCCAATCTCTGCCAACTGAAACCGGTCCAGGGGAGCCTTCAACGCCTTCTGTGCGGCCAACCCCAAGACAATTGGATAACAAACAAATCCCATCGTCGCCAATGTCCAAAAAAACTTCAAACTGAACTGCGACGAGATTTCGAAGAGTGCGCTTAAAGTCCAATAGGTCCAATATCCAGCTAACCAAAGGGAAATCAGAAGAACCAGTCCAAACACCATCCGCGCCCAACCCTCTCCGGTGGTGACATTCTCTTTCAACGACGATCCAAGGCAGCCGAATGCAAATGCGCTCTGATTTTCGCGCAAATGCTCGTATTCACCGCGCATCGCCTCCCCCCAAGCCCGCCGACTCGGTGGCAAGAGCGCAATGGCGAGTTTCAAAGCCAAGCGGCTCATGCGGTTTGCTCCTTAAAACTTGTTAAAGTAGGGCTGCTGGCCTTGACCTCGCGGGCGGCCTTCAGCCCAGCATCAGTCAGTCGATATGCATGGCGAGGTGGCTTACCCTCGACGTCTGGCGGCGTCCATTTGCTTTCCAACAAGCCGCGCTCATCCAAGCGCATGAGAACAGGATAAAGCGTGCCAGACTTAATGCCGGTCGCCTTCATCAACTCATAGCCATAGCACCAATCATTCGGTGCGCTGGCGAGAATCGCGAGGAGGTCTTGTGCTTGGCTTGAAAGGGGGCGGTTGCGTTTCATACCAACAAAACAACATATGTAGATTTAATAGTCAAGTACGGTCAAATCATTTGTTTGACTCCCACCCCTCGCAAGTCCAGAGATTTGCCCAATGGTGGGTACCTAACCTCACCAAGGTCCCCGTGTTCAGGGCCACCAGAATGGTTTGCTCAAGACAGATCGCCATGCGGCCAAATTACCAATCCACTTGGACAGCAATGCCAATTGCTCGTACAAACAAGCCAAGGATCAATGTCACCTGAGACACATGTGACGCACGGCTTATGAACTTCGACCAAAGTTTTTGAGAAACAGCATTTCGACAATCACCGACCGATCATGCCTTAATCAACGCGACAAAGCTCTTGTTCCTGATAGAACGAAAGTGGTCCCGTCACCGCCGACCAATTTGTCGACTGGCTCTTCCTTGCCGATGGCATGAATCCGTCAGAAAATCTGTCAAAATGGCAAAAACACAAGGACCGCTTGCGGGATGCGTTCGTAAAAATCATGGGGTCTGAAGTTGTCGATGCATCCCTACTTAAATGGGACCTTTATCCCGACGAAGAGTAGCGGAAATCGGTGAAGCAATGCGCGTCGCGCCGTGGAGTGCGTTCCGCAAAGAATGCACCATGGTCAAGCAAATCCTTAAATCATTTGAGTCGGATGTCAGCCAAATGACTTGTAACGGTTCAACTGGTCGCTCCGCTTGCCTTGAAAACATATCCTGCGAGCTCAAACTCGAGCACGTCCTTTGCGAAGGCAGAGCCTGCGGCAAAGGCTGTCCAAGTGGAAGCAAAATCCAAGATTACCGCGAACGCAAACGGTACATTCCGTGCGGAGTGCACCCTACGGCGCGAAGCGCGTTGCTGCAGGAACTGATAGGCGGTCTGCTAAGGGCACTTCTGCCAAGCTTCCCAGCATGCGACATAAAAGCCAAGGAGTGGTTCGACATATGGAATGTCGCCTGAAATCATGGGGTTGAGCTTTTCGTATTGTGCGTGGGCAGCATTCAGCGCCCCATCAGATGATTGCGCTGCTAATTTCAAAAAAGCTGTTACTTCAGTCTTTTCCTCTTCAGTTTGTGTCTGCTTGAATGCGCATAATGCTGCATCGACAGTGCCATAGGTCGGTAAATAGTTCATATAGCCTAGCATAAAGAACGCCCAAGCATTTGGTATAGTCAAGTCTGTCATGGGTTTGCTCATTTTGAAAAGGGAGGGCTTGGATAAGCTGTATGGATACGAATTCCATTCGGCATTGTAGGGTCTCGCACAACAAACACAGTAACGCCAAACGCTGTCTCAATATCAACCCGACCCTGAGGTGCAACGAATGGCACCATATTCCGCCGCACTGCGGCAGTACCGGTTGGTGTGCCAAATTGCTTATAAAACACATTTGGGCTTATTTCCGTGCCAGTTGCGAGTGTCGAGCTAACAAGCGCATTAGCTGCTTCGAGGGATGAAAAGGTTGAATGTCTAGTCTTGAAAGCAGTTGCCTGTGGGCCTTCTATTGGTTGCATCCTGCTCATCAGGAACGCACGGCTTTTGCCGACATGCTCGCTGATTGTGTGGGAGCCATTTTTCTCATGTTCTAGTAGATTGATGCGTCCAAGACTTCTTGCGTTGTCATTAACACCCGATGGACCCCCGACGTTAAGGAACCCATCGATTCCGCCGGATTGATATGGATCTGAGCCTCCAGGCAGCTCAAGAACGAACCCACTAATTCTTTGAGAAACTAAAATGCGCTCAGTAGTGGGCTCTGCAGCATCTCGCCAAGATTGACCAGATGCCGAACCATTCATAATGCCACGAATGTTGATCCCAATGCTTTCGATCCTTGAAACCAAGTCGTCAAACGTTTCTCTGTTCAGTTTGCGTGTATCGTCGTTACTTCCTTGCAGATTGCTCCAGGCTGCGTTTAAGGCACCCTCAAGCATCGAAAGATACTGGGCCATGTTTGCAGCGCTGCGAGAAGTGCCTGCCTCAGGGTCTACGCCATAGGCGCGATCAATATAGTTATTGAGGAATAGTTCTCGACCGGCATCGTTGAACCCAGCTCCTGACGCCCACTGGCCCGAGCGACGCCACGCTTCTTCGGCTTGGGATTGCAGCCCACCGTTCGCTTGGTATGCATCATGCTCAGAACGATAGGACCCGTTGGCATTCATCTCTTCAATAGCAGCTGGGTCATAGCCAATGAGACTGAAGTAGGCTGCCAAATCCATCTCATCAAAGAAGTCGCTTGGCATGCCACTCGGAGGTGCATAGGTCTCCAAGTTCGATGGGGGTGCATTGGTAATCACCATAGCCGGTGCGTCCGGGGCCGTCGCTTCAGGTTCTCCAGACGCGTCGGGTCCTACCCCACCTGCAGATGCAGTTTGTCATAAACCATCGCTCCATGAGCGCCAGTCGACGCCCCCTGCAAAACCATTCGGCCAGATCGTCGTCATCGGGATCACCCCTGTGTGTTGTTACGTCTGGAACACCTTAAAGTAATTAAAGTAAATGCCGGGTTAAAAATCATCCTAGAGTTGAAAATCTTAAACTATGATGACCTACAGCATTGAAGCTATAGGGATGCAATAAAATGCTCTCCGACTACCATCGGGATTTCCAGAGAAAATCATTGTCCATTCCGCACTGATGGCGATCAACCGCTCAACAGGCATGCTTAATGCGACACACGCGCCATCCACACTAAAATTGCGTTTGACGGCGGCTGGCGACAGAAGTCCATTATTAGCATTTAAGAATCCTGCGTGCGATTGGGGGTCAGCAAATGGCTGGCGGTAGCGATAAAAGAGTACCGCATCTATGTCTTTGGGGTCCGGCTTGTCGCTAGCATAGCTTCCACCGATCCAGATGAATTCAGGGGCGACAATTGCCAGAAGATTGCCCACCCATGCTTCAAACTTTTCCGCCAAAGCGAGCCTTTGAGGATTGAAGGCAAAGCGTTGCTTGAACTCAAACCAAGGGCAGGGATAAGGCGATGTACCAATCACCCTTTGATCTGCGCCAAAAATGATGGCGGGGGGAAGTCCTGCCTGCGGTTCATTCATAGGGATGCCATGCATTCAAGATTACAATCTCTAGACTCAAGAAATCCAGCCAAAGCTGCTTTGCAAGTTCGGCATGATCGAGTTATCCTTTTAACCTCTCATGAATGTCCGCTTTCAAGCAACCGCCAACCCACCTAAACGGCAGCCTTTGGTGCAAAGCAGACCAAAGGTCGAACTAATCAGTCGAACATTGAGATGTTGAAATTGCTTGCGGAAAGTTGAAGCGTCGGTTGCACTTGGGCGGCTGCAAGCCGGGATAAATCTTGAGATATTTGCCACTTTTCAGTCTCAACAAACCGCTATCTATAACCAATTTGACCCCCATTTGAGACAATGAACACGGTCTTTTTGGACTAACAACATGAGACATCCAGACGTAGATTGCTGCTTCAGCCAAAAGTCCTAAGCCCCATAAGAGTGCGACTCTGGCTGCTTGCATGCGGTCTAACCCTCAAAACTAGCTTGAAACAGACTTCCTTGAACCCAAGGCTGATCATCATTGGCGGGCTCGTAGCGTGAGCCACCATCTGGTCCACTAGACGGCAATAGCTCAACAGTCCAAAGTGCTAAGGCAGCGCGCTTTTCTTCCAGATATCGATAACGATTGTATACCGCTCGCACGCCACCGATACGGTGACCTAATACGCGCTCAATCAAGATCTCGTCGACGCTCAAGCGGGCCATGTGTGTCGCGACAGTTCTTCGAAGGTCATGCAGGGTCCAATGGTCCATCACGCGTCCAAGGCGCTTCTGACTGTCGTCTTTTAGCTTTTTCAACGCAGATGGCGTCACCGTGTAAAGTGGACGATATCCATTTGTTGAAGAGATCAGGAAGTCACCATCCTCGTGCTTTGGGAGATTGTTCAGGATATCGAGCGCGCGGGGAACCAAAGCGACCACGGTTAGGTCACCAGTCTTGTAGCTCTTGCCGGGAACCACGATGCAGGAGTTCACAGTGTCCACCCAAGAAGTTTGGACACTGGCGATTTCGCGAAGTCGACAAGCCGTCAACATAAGTAGCTGGACCAAGGTGCCACTGGGATAGCCCATCTCACCCGCGACGGCCCAGACGGCTCGTGCTTCGGCCATGGAGAGGACGCGTTCGCGTGCAGTAAATCTGGCCGGGGCCTTGATGCCGATAAGGGGATTGAACTGGATGCGCCCGGAGTCCACAGCCCAGTTCAGCATGCTTGAAAGCCATTTTCGGGTCTCGATGGCGGCGGCTTTTGATTTTCTTGAAAGGAGACGATCAAGCTCTTTTGTGACCTCTTGCTTGGTAATCCCCTCCGGCGAGCGATCGCCCCACTTGGGCCGAATGAACTCCTTGAAGACCCATTTGGCTGTTCGTTCACTTTTCAGTCTCGGGCTGACGTGTGTCTCCATATAAGCGTCTGCAAGCATGTTGATCGTATAGATTGCAGAGGTTTCGGCTTCGGCCTGCCGCTCGATTTCATTAGCGGGATTTATGCCTTGCTCGATATCGGCGATCATCAAGGCTGCTTTAGCCCGCGCCTCCCGCAAGCTCACATAGGGATAAATTCCCAAAGTCAGCCGATAGAATTTTCGGCCGGCCAATTTGGTGCCGCGACTGGTCGTTCCATTGGCTCCTTTTACCACATAGCGGAAAGTCCAGGTCGGGTGGCGCGTCGGTCCCACACGAAGATAGAGACCCGGTATCGAGCCGTCTGGCAACTCCATCCGGGTGGTTGGTGGGTCGGCAAGCAGGGCTCTCATTTTTACGTCGGTCAGCATAGTGAAGCCTATCCATCGATATGTTGTCGGACCGAAAATCAGGTCCAACAGGCATCGACAGATTCAGCCCAGATGGAGTTTGACCAAGGTCTTTCGGTCTATAGCCAGGCACAAATCGTGCCAGCTGGATACGAAACCGTTCGAAACGCAACGAAACGGAAAGACATAGTATCATATTGAAAAAATGATATTTTTGTCTCAGTTTTCTCCCGAAATGAAACGCATCTAAACCCTTTGAAACTACCTAAGGTTGGTTCCCAAGCTGAATGTCGTGGGTTCGATTCCCATCGCCCGCTCCAATTACTACAATAAAAACAGGATATTGTAGGTGTTCAGGCTCCGATCCCGATTTCAGATAAATGGGGGGCTCGGGGCACAGATTTCTGAAGCAGGGTTCAATTCTGATTCTCACCTTGGCAAGCGGGCCTGTGCCTCGGCCCTAGGACGTGCGAGGCGCAGGCTCAAGCGCTCACCTTGTCCTGTTTGTCATAAGACAGGGTCGGAACTTCCAGATGGCGGCCGGGGAAGTGCCTCAGGCCCGCCATTGGCGTAGTCATTCATGGCAATACCCGACGGAGTAGATCGCAAGGCAAAACATTTCTGTGCGACCCACTGGAGGTCTTAGCGCAAGGAATAGCTAGTCAGTTTCACCGGACTAAGGTTGTAGCTGTTCACGACTAATTTTGCGTCTGGCGTGATGGCAATCCATCCCGGTGTTGGGGCCGTCCACACCGTTTGACGAGTACCCGTCAGATCAATCGCGTAAATGCCCGACGTCGTGCTGAGGAAGAGCAAATTCTCAGTTACAATGATGTTGCCGAAAAATTGCTGGCCCCCAGGTAAGGGCCAAGCCCAAAGTATTTTCCCTGTTGCTTCTTCAATTGCTGAAAGCTGCCCAAATTCGTTACTCCAGGCATAGATAACACCCTTAGCTGCAGCTGGGTGGCCGTCGTATCTTTCGGTAGTCCGCCATCTGTGAACACCCGTTTGGATGTTAAAATTCACGAGTGGAAATGAGACATTGTAAGTACCTTGCCCATTGCCCGAAAACGCAATCACATTATTGTCCGAACTAATCATTGGCGTGCCGCCATAGGAATAGCCATTCCAAGTCCAAAATGGATCAGGAATGCTTTTAACCAGCGCACCCGTCGTACGGTCAAAAACATCTAAGTTTCCAGAGTAATAATAGATGTATTTGCTATCAACGGCTGGCGTTTGACCGTCCCATGTTTTCCCGCCTGAACCATTGACTTCAAACATGGCTCTGCCAGCTTTGAGGTCATAACCATAGACGACGTTTCCATAGTAGCCAGAGGCAATATAGGCGCTGTCACCGCTTGGAGTTGGTTGGGCAAAGGTAGACCATTGAGATGCAAATACAAAATTGCGCGCAAACTGCCCAGTTGATGCATTTAGGACGGTCATTTGGTTGTTGGTTGATGACGTCTGCATTGTGCTGAAAATCAGTTGATTGCCGACGATTGCCGGGCCGCTAGCACTGTGAATATTTCCAAAATTATAGCGCCAGAGCTGAGCCCCGCTATTGCCATTCAAGGCAAGAGAACTGGTTGAGCCGTCGTTGTTACGTACCGTCGTAAACACGCTACCGGCTTGCGCGGCTATCGGTTCAATTGAAACGGCGGTCGGCGAAATATATTCCCACGATTTTGAAAACTTAGTTGGGTCCAGAGTTAGGCGAACATATCCATTGTGCGCAGCATTTCGTTGGCGCGTCGTCCAATTGGAAAGGCTAACCTCGATTGTATGCTCAAAACTCGCTGTTGATCCGGGATATACCGTGGTGCAGCCCGCTTCTTTGCAAAGCCTGAGTTGCACTGTGGATTTGTGTTGTTTGACCGCCAGGCCATCTTTTGACTTAAGGGTCGCGCTAAACGTCTTTCCCGACTGGGTGATCGCGCCTTCAATTTGGAGAAGATTGTTATCAAGGGCTAAGACTGGGACAATTGGATCCGTAGAGTCGCCCGTATAGGTCGCATCAATCTTAAATGTTCCGACAGTCGAGTCCTCGGTCACATTTAATGTGCTAGCACTGGGGACCAAAGTAACGCCCAAGGTTGGTATGGGAGGTGGTGCCGGTACAACCGGCACAGGAACTCCACCGCCACCGCCACCGCCACAACTAATAAGAAACAGGCATGACACGATAATAAATTTGGATCTCATAGTACTCGCCTCAACACATCTCGATAGACTTAGATTAAATGTTCTATTGGCAGTAGTCTTACTTTTGATAGGTGACTTGTCAATGCACCGATTACAGACTTCTCTGCTACCGATCGTTGGGCCGCTTTGGCTCCTTTTTCCCACCAGAAACCGCAAGGTCTAATAGCGCGCTGCGCGCCCTAGGGCGCAGTCTTGAGAGACTGCACCATCCCTCAACCGCCAACGTTTAACACCAATATATCGGGTCAAGTGACCCAGCGTCGAAAGATTCCAAAGAACGCCGTGCGCAGATTGAGGTTGTTCTAAGTTAAATGGTTGAATGACAGCACAGCGTCGTGCTTTCTCTGTCTCGAGCGCTTGCCACATTTGACTAAGTTCAACTGGATTTATTTTTCCAAATCGAAACCTTTATGTGTGCATACTTTTTTTGAAGTGTAGTGTGCCGTACTTGCGAGTTAACTCGTGTGTGCGCTTTGGGATTTGAAGGTGATTGCGTGCGCGATACAGACCAAGCGTCATCTAGTAGCCTCACCACGTCCACATCCATGCCCCATCGCGTGTTGAATCGCCTGCTGGATCGGGCTGAACAGAGTAGCACGCCTAGTTTGCATGCGGTTTTGCTGTTCATTGTCGTCCTTAGTAGCTGTCTCGTTTCAATGGCCCTAGGGTTTTTATTCATCGGGCTCTTTGATGTTACGCATCAAATTGGGATCATCGCGCTGATCGGGTTAGTGGGCACGGCCGTCCCGCTACTGGTTGGGTTTCCATCGATCCTGTTTGCCTCTGCCTTAATCGAAAAAACACGCGGCATGCGCTCGGCACTGAATGATGCCAAAATTGCAGCTGAGCTTGCAAACCAAGCAAAAACCGACTTTCTCGCGAATATCAGCCATGAAATTCGAACCCCGCTCAATGGTGTGGTTGGCATTGCAAAGGCCATGTCCATGCTCCCCATGCCTGATAAGCAACGGGAAATGACAAACCTCATTCACGCTTCTGGCGAGACCCTTCAAAGGCTGCTCGATGATTTGCTGGATGTCTCCAAGATTGAGGCCGGAAAACTCGACGTACAACATTTGGCCTTCGACCTTGCGAGCGAAGTTGAGGCAGCGGCCTTTTTGATGCGGGAACGCGCCGACGAGAAAGGCCTCAGCTTTGATGTGACAATTGAAGACGGTGCGCGGGGAATCTATGTTGGGGATGCGATGCGTCTTCGCCAGATTGTCTCAAATCTTTGCTCAAACGCCGTGAAGTTCACCCATACAGGCAAAGTCTCCGTCAAGGTCATGCCGATTGCGGCATCTGGAGACTTGCCGAATATTCGCATTGAAGTGACAGACACCGGGATCGGGTTCGATCGATTGGCGCATGGGCGATTATTTGCCCGATTTGAGCAGGTGGATGGTTCGATCACCCGTCAGTTTGGTGGCACGGGTCTGGGCTTAGCCATTTGTCAGGCGTTGGCGCACATGATGGGCGGCACGATTGAGGCTCGTTCTGAGCCCGGGTGCGGTAGCACCTTCACGGTGGACCTTGCGATACAGCGCAGTGACCAGGGCGCTGGCGCGCCCGTTATTATGGGGACAGCTGCAAGCTCGACACCTAATCTAAACCATCTGATTGGCGCATCCATTCTTGTCGCCGAAGACCATCCCGTTAACCGCCGCGTTGTGGCCATGCTGCTTGAGCCGCTACAGGCCCAGATCACCTTTGCCGAAAACGGGCTCGAAGCTGTTCGCGCGTTTGAGACCCAAGCCTTTGACGCCATTCTGATGGATGTTCATATGCCCGAAATGGACGGGCTTAGCGCAATACGCGCGATCCGCGCGCTGGAGCAAAAAACCCAAGCCCAAAAAACGCCGATTGCGGTGCTCAGCGCAAATGCCATGGCGCGAGATCTTCAGGCCTCCCTCGAAGCGGGCGCTGACCATCACATCGCAAAGCCCGTGACGCCAGACACATTGTTCAACGGCCTATCACGCATTCTCGCCCCGCAGGATCAGCCAGAAGCCGAACTGAAAAAGCGCGTGGGCTGAGGCGCACACGTGATTAATGCGCGTCGCACTTAGGGCTTATTCTGTCAGGAATGCGCCGACTCCACTGCGATTGTTGCTAGCCGATTTCGCTTTAAGCCGTCTTTGCCGCAGGCGATGACTTTGCAAAAGGGCCGTTTGGGTTTGACGCCCCAGCTTGCCCGTGGTGCATTCCATTGATGAAATGCCCTCTTCCGGCGCGGAGCACTTTACTGATTTGGTGCAACTTGCCGTGAATCAACTTGAGGCTCCAAGTGAGTGCGTCTTATTCTACGGGCAGAATTGACTTTTCGAGTGCCGCGCTTCGTCATCGCTTCAAGTTGGTCTACAATTATTTGGGGGTGGCTTGAGGTTAGGAATCGGCCGCCTCCCTTCACATTTATGACTGTACTTTGCGGCAGAATTGTTGACCAATGCGCCTTAACATCTTCAAGGGAGTTATGATTGTCATCATCGCCTTGCATGATGACCCAATCGATTACTTCAATTTTTGGAAAGGCAAAGTCTCCTCGTGAGATAACGCCTTGTTCGTAAATCCCGCCAAGGAAATTGCCGGTCGAAAAAGGCCTAACAGCCCGAAATCTATCGTAGATGAATTGTGGGTTATCGCAAAGCGCTTCATCAACAGATGCACCCTTTACAATTGCACGGGTTAGCATTTCGACGCGCTCCAAACTTATCTGTGAGCATACAATTCGAAAGAACAGTTCGATTAGAGAATCAATTTGAAAGACATCCTTCATGGTGCCCATGATCCCCGTTCGCTTTCTGCTAACTTTGGTGGGGAGCGTCGGTGATACGAGAACCACCGCGCCAACGCGTTGAGGTGCGGAGGCTTTAAGTATCCGAACAAAATCACTGCCTGCGCGGGCGATAACCGCGAACTTTTCAATGCGCAGCTTATCCATTACGTGCAACGTATCTTGAACTGCTTGCTCAAAAGGGTTGTCAGGAGTTGAGCTACCGAGGCTCGTGGCTCCAAAGCCGGGGCGGTCGATCGAAATCGGCCTCCAACCGCGCTTTTGAAGGGCAACTAACAACTCACTTGGAACCGCCCGGCAAGACCAGTTGCTATGGACAACCAAGATCGGTTTAGCTGATGCGGGTCCATAATCGCTCCAGCCAATCAGTTCATTCGTACTTGGCCGAACCGCAAATCGAGCCGGCTCAATTGCGCGATCAAGAAAGCCAGGAGCACCATCTGTTGTTCGGGCAAATGCACGCAATGCCTGCACCTCAACCATAATGCGGGACAGTTCTGCAGCACTTTCGATCTGTAGATTTGTATAAATCAATTCAAGCTCTTTTTTGACCAGTGGAACGCTAATGTTCATTGCAGACGCGGCTTCGTGCCTTGTCGCACCGCTAACCACCAGCAACGCAAGTTGAGCCTGACGTTGGGTAATTTGAAGCATTTCAGAAAAGAGTGTTGGACTCTTTGCATCGTCTGGGAAGACACCGAAGGATGCCTCCACAATTGTCCGGACTAACGCTGGTGTGTTGGGCTGCCCGAGACGCCGCGCGGCTTGGACTAGCGTCGCCCTAGCGGTTCCATAGGCGATGTTCAGACTTTCTGCTGCCGCTCTAATACTTCCGGTCGTAATTGTTGAAATCAAAACTCGCTGTTCCAAGTCGGAGAGCCCAAAGCCACTGGCGGTGTTTTTGAGTGGCCCTTCGTCTCGCGCTCCCCCAGCAATAATTACGACCCTTGCGACTGAGTTCGCTCGGATAAAGTCGCGGATAACTTGAGGGATATTCCAAGCCAAAGCATTTTCAGTGGGCGTCCAAAGCAAATGCATGAGCCGAGATTCGTCGAAGACGAAAGACTTAAGGCGTCCATCGTTACTTGATGCGATCGCACAAGCTTCGAGTTCGCTAAAGTGCGTCACATTTGGCACCCAAGGCGGTGCCGGCGACAAAAGCCGATTGTCGTCAAAATCGAAAAGCAAAAAAGCGAGCGCTTTGGCTTGAAACAGGGCTGCGTAGGAGGGTCTAGTGGGGTGCTCCTTTAGTGCTGTGCGCTCAAATGCTTCGGAATCCGACAGAAGCTCAAAAGTCGCCCGCTCGGGCATTTCGACTAAACTTTGAAATAATTTTGTAAATTTAGGGGCCTTCATTTGATGTGAC
The DNA here is from genome assembly GCA_001602435.1 of Hyphomonadaceae bacterium UKL13-1. Classification (GTDB taxonomy): domain Bacteria; phylum Pseudomonadota; class Alphaproteobacteria; order Caulobacterales; family Aquidulcibacteraceae; genus Aquidulcibacter. The sequence continues at coordinate 2,517,541 of CP012156.1, read as the reverse complement.
CATTCTAGAAGTTATAATGATATTATTTCTTACTTTTAAGTATGTGGCTATGGTTTGTGGACTCATTGACAAAACAGCACCCTACAAATGGCTATGGTGAAGCTTTATTTCCTATGTGTAATATTTAGACAGGCCTGAATTGCCGGCCAACGAACAGTGCGTACTTGATTCAACAGGGGGTTTTATGAATTTCACAAATCTAGTCATTGCCGCACTCGCAATGTCGTTAGTTGCAGGAACCGCAAGTGCGGAGACGCTGAAAGAACGGATCGCAATTGGCGTCAACGGCGGGACAACAGGTGTCGGTGTCCAAGGCCAGTTTAAGCTCAATCCAAAGATCACACTTAGGGGGGGCTTTGATTCCCTTAAGTTTGACGCAGATGTGGATGGTGACGGAATCGTCTACACCGGCGAGCTTGATTTCTCGACGACTGGCTTGTTTGCCGATTTCCATCCGCGGGAAGGTTCTTTCTTTCTGTCTGGCGGCGTTTATTTGGGTGCCAGAGAATTGAAGGTTTCCGGTCGGCCTGCAGCTGGAACAAGTGTCGAAGTTGGCGACGAGTTCTTCACGGCTGCCGAAATTGGCACTTTAAGTAGTAAGCTCGACTTTGGCAGCACAGCGCCATTCGTTGGCTTGGGTTGGGACACTACCTTCACCACTAAAGGCCGCTTCGGATTAAGGCTTCTCGCAGGTGCTGCATTTGGTTCTGGTGCAGATGCAACAGTGGTGCGAACGGGTGGAACGACTTTGACTGCAGCAACTCAAGCGAGGCTCGATCAAGAACTGCTCGATGAGGCAAAAGAGATTGAAGACACAGTCGACGGTTACAATGTCTTCCCAATAATTCAACTTGGGCTCACGTATAAATTCTGACCGAAAAGAGCCATTTGTTGTGATCTATTTGAGGTGCCCGCGCTGTCCAATGTTGAAATGCGAGACATGCTTGTTGTGGCCGAGCACGGCGCGCCTCGCGCAGGGTGCACTCCATTAGGAGTGCACCAACGGCACCGGCCTTTCAAAACCTCGCGCCCTTAGCAGAGTGAGGGTGAGGCGAGGGTCCCTGGGAGTTGCCCCTTTCCTTCGGCGTTGCGCAGCATTCGCAACAGCGTGAGCCAATGCGCGACCAAAGCCTGTCCCAGAGTTCTTCCACCGAATTGAGTCTTAAGTCTCACGTGAGCCTTACCATGACCCAGACGCATGCTGCCTCTGTGTTTCACCGAGCGGCATAGCGCATTGCTAATTTGGCCTTTCTGCCTTTATGACTGACCTGAGCAGTTCGCCACAGAGTTCGACGTAAAGGACGCACGGATATGACCAAGCTAAACATCCTTAAAGGTCGGCCAGAGCCGTCGGTTCAAACGGTGTTTGCGGCGGATGTGATTGCGCCGCCTGCGGTCATGCTGGACGAAAGCCCACCTGAGGGGCTGAGCACCGACGATATTTCGATTGAGCGCTACTTCTCAAAAGATTGGCACAATCAAGAGATTGAGAAAGTTTGGCGCAAGACGTGGCAATTGGCCTGCCGCGTCGAGGAATTGCCCAATGTTGGCGACCATCTCGTCTATGAAATCGTGCATGATAGCCTGATTGTGGTGCGCACCGCGGCGAACGAAATCCGTGCCTATATCAATGCCTGTTTGCATCGCGGCACCTTGCTGCGCACCACGGGTGGTTGTGTTCAGCAGTTTCGCTGCCCGTTCCACGGCTTTACCTGGGACTTGCAAGGCAAGCTGACGCATATCCCGCAGGACTGGGATTTTGAGCATGTAGACCGGTCAAAGATGACCCTGCCTGAAGCTAAAGTCGGCTTATGGGGTGGCTTTGTGTTCGTGAATTTCGACCCCGAGTGTGAGCCACTGGAAACCTATCTGGAAATTCTGCCTGAGCATTTCAAAGCCTTTGCGCTGGAGGATCGCTATAAAGCGACCCATGTCGCCAAAGTGCTGCCGTGTAATTGGAAACTGGGGATGGAAGCTTTTATCGAGAGCTATCATGTGCCCTACGCGCATCCCCAAGTGACCGCCTATTATGGCGACTCCAACACCCAATATGACATCTGGCCCGGCGTTCGCCATGTGAGCCGCATGTTGGCTGTTCAAGGCGTGCCAAGCCCAGATGCGCAAAACGTCACGCCACAAAAAACCGTCGATCACATTCGTCGCGACGTCCCTTTCTATGGCGGCAAGCCCATTGAATTGGAGGAGGGGGAGCCCGCTCGCGCCAAGCTGGCGCAGCGTGCGCGGGAGAAGATTGGCCGCGCATCGGGGCGCGACATGGCAAATCTATCGGATTCTGAAGCGCTCGATCTGATCGAATATTTGCTCTTCCCTAATATGGTGCCTTGGGGCGGACAGGCGCTGCCGATCTGCTATCGCTTCCGGCCCTATGGCGATGACCCAGAGCGCTGCATCATGGAGATCATGCTTTTGTTCTCCAAGGCCGAAGACGGTACCCACCCTCCGCCTGCACAAATCCAATGGCTCAGTGAAGACCAAAAATGGGCGGACGCTGAAGGCTTGGGCTCAGCCGCCATGGTGGCCGACCAAGACACCAATAATCTAATGCGGATTCAAAAGGGCCTTCGGACAACCCGCAAGCCCGGCATTACGCTTGCCCGCTATCAAGAAAGCCGCATCCGCCACTTTCATAATACGCTGGATGATTACATGTCGAAGTGAGCGGAGTTCGCAAACAGAGCAGATCTCAGCGCTTACGTCCTGTTATGGGTGATATCTGCTGCCCCACTTCTAAGCGAATATCGACTGGCCCTTTTGAGACGTCCCCTGGGATCAAGGCTGCCGTTACTGATCTCTCATCGGGTCCAATCGTTAGCTCAAGACTATGGGTCCATAAGGGTAGCGTCAGGCTATTAACCCCCGTTTCACGAGGGAAGTCGAACCTCAAAATAGACTGAGAATTTTTGCCATTGTTTGCAATGAATTCCAGATCAATCGCATTCCGTTTGATCGCTCTAAGTTTGATGGAAACTTCAAAGGTCGGCGACACCGGGCTAGGGTCGGGAATGAGTTTCACACCGGAAGACTTAAGAAGCACTGTGGCCAAAAAATCGCGCATGTCCGCAGCAAAATCATAGCCGAATGTTGCTTGGACGATGATGGGTGCCTCAGCCGGCAAGCCTTCTGGCGGGAATGTTAGGCAATAAGCAGTATCTTGGCGTGTACCCCAAACAGTTTTGGCCATCTTGCCGCCACACCATGCAAAGGAGCGCGTGCGCGTCAACAAAGGACCGGGCTCAAAAAACTCCACGCGATAGAGCCGGGTTCCAGCAGGGGCGTCAATCGTCCCAGACTCCGCATTGCCTCGCAGCTCCCCGGATAAGACCCCGGTCTCCCACCAAGTTGCGGGGCCAGAGGCGATCATTTCCCCGCTTGCAATTTTGCCTGGGTTTGGGGTGAACTTGTCTGGTTGAAGCTGCAGACCCTGAATAACGAAACGGCGCGGCCTCAGGGATTCAGGGATGTCTGACGCCGTTTCAGGCGCGCGCGATTCTATCCCTTTGTCGGCCTCTTGGGGTGCGAGGTCGGGTTCAAGGGTATCTACCGACACCACGCTGACCGTCTGCCCATCTGAGCGCAGTACAATTCTTGTTTGGCCAAAGATAACTGCCCCCACGCCATCCTTGATGGGTATCATTTGCAAGCCAGGCTGAAACGAACGGCTAAACTTTCCTTGTGGGTTCTGCAGGCGCATTCCCAACATGATTGCGTCCGGCGGAAGGTTGTTGACGTCAAAAACATAGGACAATTCGCTGTCCACGCGGGGAACAGGCTTTATCTCGGGACGGTCAAACACGAGGCTTGGGTCGGATTCTGGTGCCGAAGATCCCACAAATTGGGTTGGAAGAATGTTTCGTTCAGTAGACTCATAATCCCAGGGTTGATTGGGCCAAACGAACAGGGCGCGCCCGTCCCGGGTAAAGACGATACAGAGGCTTTCTTGAACGGGTGCAGGTTTCTTCGGATTGCGGTCACCCAGCCCACACCAGGCTTCAATTCTGTCTTGGCCTGAACGATTAGAAAACTGAAATCGATGAACGAGCGTCCCTGCGCGCATGCGTCCATCGGTGGTCTGAACTTGCGCCACCAAGCGCCCGGAACGGGCATAGCTTAAGGGGACGGATAGCAGCGTGCCTTTCGATGCGATAGCACCGGATTCGGTCTTAACGGGACCACCGCTCATAACGCCAAATGCTGGATTTGTGCTTAGGAAAGTCTTTTCCGGCATGCCCTCTTGCGCGAAAGCAGCTTGCGACATGCAGGACATCAAAATCGCGGCAAGAATTTGAAAGAGAACCATAATATTTTGGCGCAAAATCTTTATCCTCAAATTGATTAGGTCATGCCACCCGATTCAAACTAATTTTGATAGGGTAATTTTGCAATCCTAAATGAGCTCGTGCTTTAAGGCAGCAGGAAGGGTGCATGGCCGGACGCAAGTCGTCGGTCGACCCATAGTTTGATTAATAAGTAATTGCATTTACTAAGGCATATTTGTACTGGTATTCGGGGTCGAACGCTTATTATTCGGGCAATACGACGCTTCTTCAGTTACAAAAATCCCAAAAATCAATGATCTAAATATCATTCGATTACTTGTTTGCCGGCCGTTTTAATTTTTCAGTAATGGTTAACAACTTTTTGTGAAAAAGTCAGCATCTGAGAAATGAGGATGCTGTTGTGGACAACTTAACTCTTCGGGCCAAATTTTCGATCATGATTGCCGGTGCGGGTCTGTGTATTGCCGCCGTTTCTGCCGCATCCTTCTTTTCTCTTGAGAAGTACAAAGAGTCTCAAGATCAGGTTCAGCAGATTGGTGAGGCGGGGCGAATTTTTGCCGAAGCCGACATGATGCATGATGCGTTGAACTCGGACGTTCTGCGCGCCACTTTGATCGGGCGCGGTCTGCTGACAGGTACGCAGGACGAAATCAAAGCTGGAATTGCGGAACATGGTGATACCTTTAAGACCGCCATGGCAGACATTCAAAAGCTGAATGTACCAGAGAGTGTCCGCACTTTAGTCAAACAAGCAGAGCCTGACCTCAATGCCTATATTTCGCTGGCAGGGACTGTCAGCGAACTGGCAACTCAAGACCCTGACTCCGCCGACCAAAAAATGGCTGAGTTCACGGCCGCATTTGAAAAGCTTGAGGAATCCAACGGTCAAGTCAGTGAAGCGATCGAAAAGAACGTGACGGCGCTGGATGCTGCGGCGAAAGCAGAATTGACCTTCCAATTGATGTTGTTGGGCTTGGTGGCCTTGGGGTCTCTGGGCGCGCTCGCTGCCTTGAGCTTCATGGTCCTCCGCACCATTGAGCGACCCTTGGACGAAGCGGCCAAGGCCATGGACCAGATTGGCCAAGGCGATTTGAATGTCGAACTGGTTTCCAAGACGCAGGATTCTGTCGGTCGCATTTTGAGTGCCATCAATGATTATCGCCTCGTCGCCGGGGAAGCCAAAGCCTCGGAGCGGCAACGTGTGAGTGATGCGGCTCAAGCACAGGAAGATCGGCAAAATTCCTTGCATCAAGTTGCGGATTCCTTTGAGACGTCGGTAGCTGAAATGATTCAATTGGTCGTGGCTGCGGCCAGCCAGCTGCAACAATCGGCTTCCACCTTGACGACGACGGCAAATGAAAATGCCGAGCATACGGGATCGGTATCGCGCACCACGTTTGACAGCGCCCAGAATATTCAGCGCGCTGCCGAGGCCGCCGAAGAATTGTCCACCAATGCGCAATTGATCTCTGAGCAGGTCATGGAAGCCCAAAGCGTGGCAGAGCAAGCCCAAACCCAAGCCATTTCAACCACTGAGTCCGTCTCGCAATTGCGTGAAGCAGCACAGCGCATTGGTGAGGTGATCCAATTAATCAACGACATCGCCAACCAAACCAATCTTCTCGCCTTGAATGCGACGATTGAGGCAGCGCGTGCCGGTGCGGCCGGTAAAGGCTTTGCCGTGGTGGCGTCTGAAGTGAAGTCGCTGGCGGAACAAACCTCGCGCGCTACCGATGAAATTGCTGCCCAGATTTCGGGCATTCAGCAGGCAACATCGGGAGCGGCGATCGCAATTGAAGCGGTGGCCAAAACCATTGGCAATGTAGCGGTCATGTCCAATTTGATCTCGCAATCGGTTGAAGCGCAGACCGAAGCGATTGATGAAATCCGCAATACCACAAGCCAAGTGGCAGTCGGTTCTGATAGCGTGGCCCATTCGATCTCGGCTTTGGCTGGGGGCACAGACACGACCCGCGCAGCAGCTGGCGACACCCATATGGCGGCTGACGAATTGCAGCGGCATGCAACGAAGCTGCAGGATGATGTGGCGCGCTTCCTGTCGACCCTACGGGCGGCCTAAGCGTAACCTAGCCGCTATAGCAGGCACAAATTGAAACCCGCTCCCTGGCATGCCCAGAGAGCGGGTTTTGTTTTTGGGAAGTGCGGATCGCGTGTTAAGCCCGCTTGGCTGCCACCACGGCACCGAGGCCTTCCAACAGGCTTTGGCTCATCGCTTCTTGGGTTGGCTCTAGGGATGCTAGCAATTGAATGGTCTTGCCATGCACACTGATGGCTTCCCAGTCCCACTTCCCCGCGCTCATGATCTCATGGACCTCGCACAGGGATTGAGCCGCGCGCGAGACCCAGTCGGCTTTGACAAAGCTGGCGCTAGAAATGATCTGGGATGAAATTTCATAAATGCCGCGAATGCTTGCAGGATCTTTGCCTTGCATCAGATCAGTGAGCTCTTCGATCTGGTTGCGCATCACCACCTCGAACTCATCCTTCATCAAGTCGATGTTGAATTGGCTGCGGCCAGCCAGTTCATCGACAGGCAGTTTCCCGACCTTCGCCAATTTGCGTTTTAAGGAGTTGTGATTTGGTTTGGTCGTCATAGGAGGTTTACCCGAACTGGCTTCAGCATGTCGTCTATCTTACTTTGATCAAGATTCTGCCCGGCAATCTCACTGACTGTCGCATCAAGATCGGTCGCGCGGCGTCCTTTTTCGATGCCTGCCGGCAGGCCTGTTGCCCGCACCCGGCGATCCGGCCCGCGGAAGGTAGGCGTATTGACCAAGTCGCGCATATCCTTGGCGAGCCATAAAATGCGTTGCAGCAAGATGCCAGGGGCCACAGGCTTTGCCACCACAAAACTTGCCCCCGCATCGCGATATTGGCCGATCTGAACCTGACTGGCGTGACCGGCTACGGCGAGAATCGGTGTCTCGGACTTCTCGCCCTCAAACTCGGTCCGGAGCCGCCGCGTGATTGCAATGCCATCCATCTCAGCGGTCGAGCAGTCGAGGATAATCAAGTCGATTGGATTGCTCTTATGGAGATCAAAGGCTTCCTCGAGCGTGCGTGCCTTATGGCGTTTGGCCATGCCAAAGCCTGAAGTCACCGCCGACAGCATATCCATCGTATGGGGGCCATCGGTCAGCAAAAGCGCATTTAAGCCTGTTTGGGTTGGGGTTGAGGATTTGCTACTCACGCCATCACGCCCCTTCTTAGAATAATTCTGGGTCTACCAGCTTGATGGTCCGGTGGGCGAAACCTTCCGGATTGCCTGGCGGCATATCTGCTAGCCGATGGACCATTTGGGCCAAAGGTAGTGCTGAGACCGCTTGCTCGAACGAGGTTCCTTGCGACAGGTTCGCCAGCAAAGTCGTCAAGCCATCAAGCGATTGCAGAATATGGTCGAGCTTTTGAGCTTCCATCATGCCGGCCGGGCCGAGGCTGGCCGCACCGGCGCTGACTAAGTCCTCCAAGGAGGCGGTCTCAGCCCGAATGGTCGCCAGTTCCTGCGCCAGTTTCGACAAGATTGGGGCGGGCAGGGCTGTCATCAAAACAACTCCACATCGCCAATAGACGTTTCCAAGATCGGCTTTGGTGGTGGTGGCGGCGGCATGTCTTGGCTGACAAATTTCTGGAAGGCGCGGCCAGTGGTTGGCCAAAACTCTACTCGGCGTGCGCTTGTCCCCTCGGTGCTGCCACCCAGAACGGGTATGCCTTCATCCATGAGGAATTTCTTTGCAAAGGCAGCATTCGTGGCACCAACATCGCGCAGGCCTTGGAACATTTTCCCACCACCAAAAACCTTGGCTTCCAGTCGCGACTTGATTGCGCCTAAGGACATCAGATCATTGATCAAAAGCTCTGCCAGATAGGCCCCATAGCGGCCATGCGCTTGCACGGAATCAGGGTTTTCGGGCAAAAGGAAATGGTTCATGCCCCCTACTTTGGCGGCAGGGTCATATAGGCAAATGGCTACGCAACTGCCCAGAATAGCGGTCAGGCACACCTCTGGGTCACCGCTGGCGAAATGTTCACCTTGGTTCACATGGATGCGCTTGGCAAATCTGGAAACGTCTGCGTTGAAGCTCATGTCAGCTTTCCAAAAACACTCTCAAGCTTCGCTTTGAGCTGGGCAGTGGTGAAGGGCTTCACCAGAAAATTGTTGACGCCAAATTGCACTGCGCGCTGAACCAGCTCCGCATCCGCACGGCCGGTCAGCATGATGAAGGCTGTATTGGCGACAGGCGGATGGGCGCGAATGGCGCGCAGGAAAGCCAAGCCATCAATCTTGGGCATGTTGTAATCGGAAATCACCAAATGGGCAGGCTTGCCAATGAGTTCCCGCAGACCCGCTTCGCCATCGGCGGCTTCGCGAATGTCCTTGACCCCAATCTGGTTCAGACACGTCTTGACTAAGATCCGCATGGACTGCTGGTCGTCGACAACCAAAACGTTCAGTGAGCTGGCGGCTGGCATGGTCGGGTTCCCTAGGTAAGATTTTTTTGGATGGAACAGGTTGATAGAATAGCTTCAGCGATCCGGCGCAGCGGAACTTGCCGCTCCACCGCACCAAGTTCGAACGCAGCTTTTGGCATGCCATACACGATGCAACTGGCTTCATCCTGCCCAATGGTTGCCGCGCCGGCTCGGCGCATAGCGAGCAAGCCCTCAGCGCCATCGCGCCCCATACCGGTAAGGATCACACCCGTTGTCGGTCGGTTCAGGGCCGCAACGGAGTGGAACAGGGCATCCACGGAAGGCTTGTGCCCATTGATCAAATCGCCTTCCACCAGCCGGCAGCGCGGCATCAGAGAGTTGGTGACTTCCAAATGGAGATGACTGCCAGGAGCCAGATACGCGTGCCCTGGCGTCAGCGGGGCACCGTCTTCAGCCTCGGTCACGCGGATCGCAGACGCTTTATCCAAACGTGCGGCAAACTTTGTGGTGAAGCCTGCCGGCATATGCTGGGTGATCACGATGGGTGGCGCGGTTTCTGGCAGAAGCGGGATAATCGACAAAAGGGCTTCCACCCCGCCGGTGGACGAGCCGATTGCAATCACATGGCCGGACTTGGCGCGGAAGCTTGCGTCTGGCGTGGCCGTTTCACGCTGGGTCGGCGCACGCACATTGGCTTGCGCGGCCGCTTTCACTTTGCCGATCAAGTCGGGGAAGCCGGTGCTGAGGCTGATCGCCCCTGTCGGCTTGCCCACAACATCGACAGCACCCAGTTCCAACGCTGCCAAAGCGACTTCGGTGCCGGCTTGCGTCAGGGTTGAGACCATGACGACCGGCATGGGCCGCAGCCGCATGATTTTTTCTAGAAACTCCAGCCCATTCATATTGGGCATTTCGACATCCAGCGTGATCACATCCGGCGATAGCGCCTTGATCATCGCGCGCGCCTCATGGGGTTCTTCAGCGGCCCCTACGACTTCGATTTCAGGATCTGCGTTGAGAACCGCTGAAATCAATTGTCGCATGGTTGCGGAATCATCGACGACTAGAACTTTAATCGTCATGCGCGCCTCCGCCGGTAGGTGGTTAGGCCGGTCGCTTCAAAATAGCGTTCCGCAGGCCCGGACACGCGCTCAGAATGGCCAATAAACAAATGACCCCCTTCGTGCAGGCATTGCGCAAAGCGGGCCCAAATCCGCTCTTGCGTCGGTTCGTCAAAATAGATTGCCACATTGCGGCAGAAGATGGCGTCAAACTTGTGCTTCATCGGCCAAGCGCCCAACAGATTGAGCACGTTAAAGCGGGTCAGCTCACGTAAGGACGCGCGCGCTGCGAGATGGCCGTCATAGCTGGCCTCAAAGAAGCGCTGACGAGATTGGGGTGGAACTGGGTCCAAAAGCTCGCTGCGATAGGTACCATCGCGGCCTTCTGCGACCATGTTGGGGTCGATATCGGTCGCAAGGATGCGGACGTCAAAGCTGGCCGCATCGGGCATAGCCGTCAGCACCGTCATCGCCATCGAATAGGGCTCTTGTCCGTTTGAACAGGCAGCAGACCAAAGCCGCACCCGCTCCCCAGACCGAGCTTTTTGTGCGAGGTCTGACAGAAACAAATCGTGTAGGGTGTCGAAGTGATGGGGCTCGCGGTAGAAGCGGGTGACGTTGGTCGTCAAAGCCGCGAGCATAGCCTGCAACTCATCCGCTCCATCGGCACTGTCAATCATCGCGCAATATTCAGCAAAGCTGCTCAAGCCTAGGATGCGCAGGCGCTTTGCCAGCCGGGAATAGGCCAGCGCGACTTTCCCGTCGCTCAGCACGATACCCGACATCTCTTTCAAGGTTGCGGCGATTTGCGCGAAATCGTCCGCGGTCATGACATAGTCGCCGCTTACCAAGCTCCGTTTGGCTTGCCGGGCAGCGTTCATGCGGCTTCGACTTCAACTTCAGGAAGCACCAGATTGACGTCCAAAAGGCTCAACAGCCTTTGACCAACTGGAATGATCCCCATGATCAAGGCCTTCATTTCGTCCATCGCAACCGAAGGCGCTGGCTGGATCTCATTGGCTTTCACCATGATGATTTCCGATACTGAATCGACCAGAAGGCCGACTGAGCGATTGGCGATATGCACCACCATAATGACATTACGACCGCTCGGCTCGCACATGCCCAGCCCAAGGCGGGCAGACAGGTCCAAGATCGGCAAAATCGTGCCGCGCAAATTGATCACGCCCTTCATATAACCCGGGGTTTTGGGCAGAGGGGTGGCCGCAGTCCAGCCGCGGATTTCGCGGATGGCCATAATGTCCACACAGAATTCCTGGCCGCCTGCCATGAAGGCCATCAATTCTTGTTGCGCATCTTCAGGGGTGTTGAGGGGGTCGGACATGTCGTTAACTCGCTATCTTGAATTCAGATTGGTTGGCTTGCTGGCGGCCAAGAACCACCAGCGCATCAATATCGAGAATGAGGGCGACCCGTCCGTCGCCAAGGATGGTGGCAGCAGAGATGCCGTCCACTTTCCGGTAGTTGGTCTCAAGGCTTTTGATCACGACTTGACGCTGGCCTTGGATATCATCGACCCAGAGGGCTACTTGCGAGCCGCCTTCGTTTTCAACCACAATCGCAATGCCATCACGGCCCGTGATCTCAGGCGAATCGGGTTTGGAGAAGCCCAATACCCGTCCGGTATCGATCAAAGGCAAGAAGCGGTCGCGGAACCGGATCACCCAATCGCGCGCCCCAATCCGGTGTAGGTCACCTTCTTTCGGCGTGAAGCTCTCAATGATGGACGATAGCGGCGATAGCAGCGTCTGTCCGCCAGCGCGCACCACCATGCCGTCGAGCACGGCCAAAGTCAGCGGTAGGCTCATGGTGAAGACAGAACCCTTGCCTGGGGTGGACGCAATCGAAATCCGGCCACCCAATTGCTGGATCGAGCGTCGAACCACATCCATACCGACACCGCGACCAGAAATATCCGACACGGTATCAGCCGTGGAAAAGCCCGGTAAAAAGATCAGATTGTCGGTCTCTTCATTGCTGAGATTGGCATCGGCAGCAATCAGGCCACGGTCGACAGCTATTTTGCGCACGCGCTCGCGATTGATGCCGCGGCCATCGTCGCTAACCTCAATGACGATCCGGCCGGAGCGATGCAACGCCGCGAGTCTGATGATGCCTTCTTTGGGCTTCCCAGCGGCAGCGCGCCCTTCCACATCTTCAAGGCCATGATCAATCGCATTGCGGATCATGTGCGTGATGGGCTCGGCTAGGCGGTCCACAACGGTTTTATCAACCTCAGTCGACTCGCCTTCGGTGATGAGGCGGACGCTTTTGCCGGTCATGTCCGCGACTTCGCGCACGAGGCGGGGCATGCGCTGAAACACCGATTTCACAGGTTGGGCGCGGATTGCCATCACACTGTCTTGGATTTCGCGCGATAATTGCTCTAGGTCTTCGAGGCCGACTTTGACGGTCGAAGACGCGGCGATGCCACATTCGGCAACGCTTTGCGCCAGCATCGCTTGTTGGATCACCAATTCGCCGACGACGTTGATCAATTTGTCGATCCGGTCGAGATCAACCCGAATAGAGGCTTGGCCACCAGCAGCAGCAGTTGGAGCGTTGCCCGCTGGGGCGGCGGCTTTGGCCGAATTAGTAGCAGGAGCTGACGTTGCTGGGGCCGGTGCAGCAGCGACTGGCGCAGGGGCGATTGGGGCGGTAGCCATGGCCAGCAGCGCTTGAATATCGACTTCGTCAGCAGCGGGGGCGGCCGGCGCCGGGGCGGTGGCAGCCGCTAACAGCGCTGCGATATCCACCTCATCTGCCGAACTGTCTGTTACATCCGCCAAGGGATCCGATTTAGGCAGAATAACGAGGTCGCATTCGCCTTCAACAAATTCAAAAATCTCGGTGATGGCTTCCATCTCTACCGGCGCGTCAAGAACAATGCTCCAGCTCAGGCAAGCCGCAGGCTCAGCCAATTCCGCTAGGCTCGCCAGTTCGGAAGTGTCCAATGTAACCTGGCAAGGTCCAAGGCGGGCCAATTCGCGCAACAGCAAAGCGGGCTCATTGCCGGTCTCATAAAGTCTTTTATGGGGCTTGAAACTGATGACCCAAGCTTCGGGGGGCAATGCTTCAGGCGCACCAGCGTCATCGCCGAAGTCAAACATGACTGGCTTGAAGTCGAACTCGGCTTCAATTGGGTCTTCAACAGGATTGGGCTCGGGGGCGGCGGCTGCCACCACGGGTCCGCCGTCATCCATCAGTGCGCGAAGTTCATTGGCAACCGTTTGCGAGCGCTCTTCGTCCATCGACGGGATCAGGCCACGCGCATAGCTGACGTGATCGGCTAAAACGTCGGATGCATGCAACATGGCGCGAATGGCGATGTCGTCGCAGGTTTTCCGGCCCGAGCGCAGCTCATCCATATAGGTCTCGAACACATGGGCGAAACGGACCAATTCCTCGAGACCAAAAGCGCCAGCGCCGCCTTTGATTGAGTGAATGGCTCTAAACGCGGCATTGATCGTTTCCCCATCGCCATCGCCAAAAGTCAGCGCGGTGACGCTGGCCTCAAGGTCCGTGAGCAATTCTTCGCACTCAAGGAAGAAGGTTTGCTTGATGGCTTCAAATGGATCGTCTGCAGACATGCTAGCTTATCCTGAAACGCGGCGAACAACATCCACCAGTTTAACGGGGTCAAACGGCTTCACGATCCAGCCAGTGGCACCGGCTTCTTTGGCGCGTGCCTTCTTTTCGGCAGAGCTTTCCGTCGTCAGCACTAAAACAGGCAGGCCGCGATGCGCCGGATTGGCGCGAACACCTTCGATGAAGCCAAAGCCATCGAGGCGCGGCATATTGATATCGGTGATGACGACATCGGCTCCTTCGCGTTCCAGCGTCTCCAGCCCATCAATGCCGTCCTCGGCTTGCACGACTTCATAGCCGGCATCGCTAAGCGCCAGCATCAGCATGTCACGCATGGTGCGGCTATCATCGACCGTCAGGATCTTCTTCGTCATTGCGGGTCTCCTTGCGGACTAAGCTGGTGGAGTGGTGCCCCAAATGCCGACCATTGGGCGGCGAGGGCATCACTTGGATTTTCGATAGCAAATGGGGTCTCGTGCTTGGCCCAAACCTCATGAGCGGCGAGCAGAATCTGGAGGCACTGACCGCCAAGGGATTCAACTTGGCTGCCATCAAGCGTCAGTGGTTGCCCGTCAAAGCCCATCAGAGCTTCGTGCAGAGCAGGGGCTGCGCGCGTATCCAAACTAGCGGGAAGCATGAAAGAGCTCATGTGATGTCACCCAATCTCAATCAAAACTCTTCCCAGTCCTCAGCTTCGGGTTGGGCAGCTGGCTTCGCCGCTGCGCCGCCGCGGCCCATAGGCTTAATGGCTGCGATGGTTCTGCGGGTGGCGGGCGAAACATGGCTGGACGCTTGTGGGCGAATTGGCTGCGCCGCGCGGGCGGTTCTGGCTGGCATGCCGAGGTTGAAGCTCGACAGCGAGGCTTCCAACGAATCCCCTTCACGGTTGAGGGCGTGGCAAGCTGCCGTGGTTTCTTCCACCATGGCCGCGTTTTGCTGGGTTACTTGATCCATATGGTTCACCGCCGAGTTCACTTGGCCAAGCGCGGTTGCTTGCTCTTGTGCCGAGGCTGCGATCTCTGAGATCAGCGCATCAATCTCACCGACGCGGGCCACGATACGGGTCAAGGATTCACCGCTGCGACCCACCAAGGTCACGCCTGAGCTAACTTGCGCAGAGCTGTAGGAGATCAGGGTTTTGATCTCTTTCGCAGCATCGGCAGAGCGTTGGGCCAAAGCGCGGACTTCAGAGGCCACGACGGCAAAGCCACGTCCTGCATCCCCAGCACGGGCTGCTTCCACCCCGGCATTCAGGGCCAAGAGGTTGGTTTGGAAGGCGATTTCATCGATCACGCCGATGATTTGGCTGATTTTCTGAGCGGATTCCTCAATCGCTGTCATGGCAGCGACGGCGTCGCTTACCACAGCACCTGTAACTTCGGCTTCACCACGTGTGTCACGAACAACGGTCGAGGCCTGACGCGCGCCGGTTGCGGTTTTGTTGACTGTGGCCGTCACCTCATCAAGGGCGGCAGCGGTCTCTTCAAGGCTTGCGGCTTGTTGTTCGGTGCGGCGCGACAAATCGTCAGCGGCATTGGCGATTTCAGTTGCGCCCCCGCGGATGGAGGTTGCGTTCGCTGCCACGAAAGTCAGGGCTTCCTGCAGCGTGCTGACGGCTTGGTTATAGTCTTCGCGAATTTGCTTGAATTCTTCTGGGAATTCTTCGCTGATTGTCGAGGTCAAATCGCCATCGCTCAAGCGGCCAAGTGCGCTACCCAAAGCGGCGACGATTTCGGCTTGTTGTTGGGCGCGCGCGCGGTTGACGTTTTCGTCACGCTGACGCAATTGCGCTGCGGCTTGTTGACGATTGGCTTCTTCCTCGGCTTCCGCCTTGGCCTTGTTCGCGAGCATGTCTTGCAATTCAACAACGGAGCCCGCGATTGCGCCAATTTCGTCCGCACGGTCGACTTCGGTCAGCTCGACATCGGATTTGCCCTTGGCGAGGTCTGACAAGGCGGACTGCAAAGACGCCAAAGGTACGATGATGCTTCTGACTGCAAACCAGATCAGGCCAGCAGAGAAGATCAAGCCAAGGACAAGAATTGCCATCATGATCGAGATGGCGACATTACCCGTCAGCGTGGACTTTTGCACGGCAGTGGCACTAAAGGCCGCAATTTCATCGCCGAGGCCTTCCATTTTTTCTTCAACGACCGAGAATTGGTCGCTAAACTGCTTCAACAGCTCAGGGGAGGGCCGCTCGCCAGTCGCTGTGATTTTCTGGATCGCCTGTGCACGTTCGGCATAGGTTACAAGCTCGGGTTCAAGCACGGTGACCAGTTCAATCAGTTTGGGGTCTGGCGACAGCGCTTTGGATTGTTCAATCGACTCCGAGAAGGATTTGGTGTGTTCGGCGAGATCAGCTTCAGCCACTTTGGGGTCAATCCCGTAAGTGGGGTCGGCAGCCAGCATCGAGTTCAGGACATCGCCGCGAATGGCGTCATGCATCATATCGGCCTGCATGTGCATTTTGGACATTTTGGAGGCTTGATCCACCAATTTCTTAGAACTGATGAGTGCATTGGCGGACCAGATGCCCGCGCCGGCACAGACGACGATCATCAAGGAAACGGCGGCACCGCCCGCCCAGACCTTTTGCTTAATCGTTTTCATATCACTCTACTCCTGATTTTGACTTGTGCGGCCGGAACCGAGTTCATTTTCAATGGCTTATTTCTAGAAGGCGACGGAGAGGCGAACACTGGAGACCACTGCGTCTTCCGCTGCTCTTATCCCGCCGGGGTTAGGGGCGTAGTGGAGGCTGCCTTGCAGCGTGACCGCAGAGCCCAATTGGTCCGCGAGAGCGACTTCGACGCCAGATTCTGCATCCAATGGGTCATCGCCAGCTAAGCGTGCCGTGTCTTTGAATAGGTCAGAAACATAGGCCCGACGAACGCCCAATGAGAATTGGCTGTTGGGGCGGCCAGAAATGATTTGGTCGACTAAAATCCCTGCCGTGACCGAACCTTGGAAGTCTGAAGTCTCACCGTCGGAATAACCGGCGCGCACAAAGCCCGTGACTGCCCGACCGGAGTCTGTCTCCATCAAGGGCTGCTCTACCAGGCCATAAATGCCCCAAGGATGGATCGAACCGGCGGGTCCGCTGGACTTATAGGCAGCGGCCTTGTCGGTATAGCGCCAAGCACCGACAGCCAGCAGACCTTTGCTGGTCAGACCTGCTTCGGCAATGGTGAGCGCACCCTCATTGAAATTGTTTGGCGAGCCGGGATCGCCCCAATTATGGGCGCGCGCACCAAACACACCCAAACGCAAATAGCTCTCGTCGGTCGGATTGATTGTGCCGACCACGGCTAAGGCGGTTGATGGGAAGATAGCGGGTCCATTACTACCCGTTGCCGCGAGTTCCGTGCCAATCCCGTATGGAGGGCCGACCAAGAGGCCGGACGCGTCGGTGGCATAAAAATGTGCATTGAGATCGATATAGCCAAAAGAGACGGCACCCTTGTCGCCAAACTTCTTTTCAAAGGCAAATTCATAGACTTTGAAGCGGCCATCGGCGACTTCGAGGTTGGAAACCCCTTCCAAGGTGCCGATGGCATCATTCGGGCGGTCACCCGAATTGCCCAGCACATTCATGTAGAAACTGGTTCCGCTCAGGCCGAAGGCCTTCTCGAGATCCCAGGTCAGCATCACATTGACGTTGTCGAGATAATAGGACTTGCCGTCTGCAGCACCCTTGTGGGCGGTGATCATTTCGCCGGTATATTCTGCCTCGATTGACAAACCGCTGGGCTCTAAAGCGCCACGCAAACTATCAAGAGGTTTCTTGCCTTCGGCAAACACTGGGGTTCCGATTTGAAGCAAGGCCATTAGACCCCCGATGGCCACTGCTTTTGTCTGTAGCGTCATTGTCTTCTTCCCCGCTTCTCTGGCGACTAATTGGTCTTCGAGAGGTTCCACTTTGTTTCTTGTTTTTGGACGGTTTGGTGGATTGGTTGGCATCACTCTCGGAAGGCGATTGGATGCTAGCTCGAAGGCGCTCTCTTTGTTCTCAAACTTCCTAAAAGTGCCCCGTTAAGAGCGTTCAGTATCTGCCCTTAGGGTAACCGTAAAATGCTTAATAAATGGATATTACTCGCAAGTGCTTGCTAATACTGGCCTAGTTATCAAAGTCTGTCACATACCTAGAAATCACAAAATCTATCCAATTCAACGTGATGATCGCTGCAGCAAAACTGCAAATTGACCTGTGGTTACCTGAAGAATTTGCACCTCGTACAGGGGAGTTGATTCGTCACTTTAGAGCGGGGCAGCATCAGTTGAGAAATTTTATATAGATTGAATTTATTGAATTTATTTCTTCAATCAATTTGTCTTTCTCAAAACCAGCTCTATATCGCCCTCGTGCTGTTCAATCAGTCGAACAGCCACGGAGAAAATAATAATGTTAACTGTTGGCGATACCCTCCCTGAATTCACCGTGACCGGCGTGAAGCCTGGTTTCAAAGCTCATGAAGAAAATGGCGAAAGCGCTTTCTTCGAAATCACTCAGAACAGCTTCGAAGGTAAGTGGAAGCTGATCTATTTTTACCCAAAGGACTTCACCTTTGTTTGCCCAACTGAAATCGTTGGCTTTGACAAATTGGTGGGCGAGTTTGCGGACCGCGATTGCGTTGTCTTGGGCGGTTCGACCGACAATGAGTTCTGCAAGCTGGCATGGCGCCGTGAGCACCCAGATTTGGGCAATATGAAGCAATATGCTTTTGCCGATACCAAGGGTGACTTGGTGGATGGCTTGGGCGTGCGCGAGAAGGGTGCAGGCGTTGCCCTGCGCGCGACCTTCTTGGTTGACCCCAACAATGTGATCCAGCACGCATCGGTCAATAATTTGAACGTTGGCCGCAACCCAGACGAAATTCTGCGCTTGCTCGACGGTTTCCAAACCGACGAATTGTGCCCATGCAACCGCCCAGCCGGCGGCGCCGTGCTCTAAACTAGATTTGGCGTGCGTCGGATGATGGAACGAGCCCGTTGATCCGACGCACCCTATTTCTCTACCTCCCCAAGGATTTCCCCATGACGCTTGAACAATTGCGCGAACTCATTCCCGATTATGCGAAAGACATCCGCTTGAATCTTGGCTCGCTGGCCAATGAAACGACCCTAACTGACCAGCAAAAATGGGGTGCCTTCTTGGCCTCCGCTGTTGCAATCGGTCAGCCCCAAGTCGTCAAAGCCTTTGAAACAGAAGCCGCTGCGCGCTTGACGCCACAGGCCATCGACGCGGCGCACGCTGCGGCTGCCATCATGGCGATGAACAATGTCTATTATCGCTCGCTGCACCTTCTCAGCAATCACGAGTATCAAACCTTGCGGGCTGGCTTGCGCATGAATGTGCTGGCCAACCCAGGCGTTGAGAAAGTTGACTTTGAATTGTGGAGCTTGGCAGTCTCGGCAATCAATGGCTGCGGCATGTGCCTCGACAGCCACGAAGTTGAGTTGAAGAAGCACGCGGTTCCCGCCCTCAACATCCAAGCTGCACTGCGCATTGCTTCGGTTGTTGCAGCAGCCAGTGCGGTTCTGCGCTCCATCCCCTAAGCGCTATCATCCCATCTCCGCATTTAAGGGCGCGCGAGCAGCTAGCTCGCGCGCCCTTTTTCTAAAAATCAAAGCTGATCTGTTGGTTTGGCTTCTCGGCCTTTTTGCGCGCATGTACCTTAGCCTCAGTAACTTGCTTGATCCCCGACTTTCGACTGCCATGCTGTTCTTGGATGATATGGGCCAAGTCCCTGTGCCCATCGCCCTTGCGGACGCGGTGAATCTCAGCCCGCGCAAAGGCACCTGCCGCCACATGATCGACTAACGGGGCGGGATAGGACGGGGTCACATCCTGTGCGCTGGCCTTCCAAGGTTCATGGATCAAGGCCGTCGGTAGATGGGCCAATTCTGGTACCCAGCGCCGGATGAATGTGCCCTCAGGGTCCTGATCAAGTGATTGTTTGACCGGATTATAGATGCGTGGCATGTTGATCCCTGTGGTGCCGGATTGCATCTGCGCTTGGCTATAATGAATGCCCGGCTCAAAATCCGTGAACTGACGAGCGAGCAAGGTCGCAGGCAAGCGCCAGTCAAGCCAAAGGTGGTAGCTCGCAAAGCTCATCACCATGGCGCGCATGCGGAAGTTCAACCAGCCAGTTGCATCCAACGATCGCATGCAGGCATCGACAAAGGGAAAGCCCGTCCGCCCTGCAATCCAAGCTTTCGCCAAGGCCACGTCTTCGGGGCGCGCGGGCCGCAGGCCATCATAGGCCCGGTGCATGTTTTGGATTTGGATTTCAGGCTCATCCTCCAGCTTCTGTATGAAGTGGCAGTGCCAGTGTAAGCGCGCCAAAAAGGATGAAATAGACGCGGCATAAACCTTATCATCTGCTGCAAGATGACGTGCTTGGGCACGGCTAGCTGCTTGATAGGCCTCCCGCATCGAGATTGTCCCGAACGCCAAATGCGGAGAGAGGCGCGAACAAGCTTCAGCGCCTTCAGCAGGGTTCGACATGGCCTTTCGGTAGTTTCGGCCGCGCACGGCTAGAAAGCTTTTGAGGAGGTCGACTGCCTCACGGCGTCCGCCCTTTTGTCGATCCGGGCAGGGGTCAGGGGAGATGCCAAGCGCCTGCGCCTCTGGCAAAAGGATGCTGGTCAGTTTGGCGCAGCGGATGGTGTCAGGTGCCTCAATGGGTGGGCTCGCCATCATCTGATCCCAGCGCTTAGACCAGCCATTGCGGCTAGTAGGGCCACGCCAGACGGCATGCTGGCGATATTCAATAATAGGAATACCCGTGCGCTTGGCCCAAGCGCGCACGGCCTTGTCGCGCTGATAGGTCCAGAGGAGGCCCGTCTCTTCATGCGCTTGGATAGCAGAAATGCCGTGGCTAGCATGAAGGCTGGCCAGCACGTTGCAGGCCTCCCCCACTTCCACCACTAGGCCTGCTCCACGGCCTTTCAGCGCTTCATCCAAATCCGACAGGCACTCGGTGAGAAAATCAAAGTGGCGGCCAGACAATTCAGGCTGAGCCCACAATTTTGGCTCAAAGATGTAAAGCGGCAGGACAGAATTGCCGCTCTGATGGGCGGCTAGCAAAGGCGCATGGTCATGCACCCGCAGGTCACGCTTAAACCAGACGACCTCGATCATGCGCGGTCCAAATCACGCACCAGATTAGGCAATTTCTCTTTTAGCTTAAAGAAGCCGCCGGTGGCTAAAGGCCAAGTCCGGCTGTCCCAAGATCGACGTACTTGGACGAGCCGGATTCCCTGATCCGCCAAAGCTCGCTTCAGGTCTGTCACATGCCAAGCAATGGGGCCAACAGGCGCATAGGGTGTCGCAATCTCTTTCACGTCCAAACCCACAGCCCAATTCAGCACCTCATCTAACGACGCCATTAAAGGGGCTTCCACACCAAAGGCTTGTTCGAGGCGGTTACAGGCATCTTGCTCGGCCCGACGTGTAAATTTGTTCTTCGCGCCGTCCGCTGGCCCAATCTCGGCCACATGCAACAAGCCAGCACCCACCACTTTGGCTGAGAGCGGAAGAGATTCTGGATGCAGATCCTCGCCATGCACCAATAGGCCGATGCGCTCTTCAAACAAGATTTCACGCTCGGGCATGGCACCGGGGCCGGTCTGTAAAGAGGGCTCATCTAAAGGCAACGCATTTTCGGCCAGTTGGCCGGCAGGGTTAAAGCGGCCCAGGGTGTGGGTCTCAATATTGCTGGCGCGCGCCAGATAATGCTTGCCCTTGGTATGCAGGCCCGCCACCCAACGCCACGACAACGTGTTGGACGCGACATCGGCGTCGAGCAAATGCTTGAAGAAGAAGTCAGCCCCCAATTGCCACGGCAATTCCAGCGTAAAAATCCAAATGCTGGCAAACCACATGCGTGCATGATTGTGGAGCCAGCCCAAAGTCGTTAGCTCGCGCACCCACGCATCAAAGCAGGCAATGCCCGTCTCGCCCGCTTTGGCACGCGCCAGCCTTTGGGCAAGCGCTGGGTCTTCGGCGACGGTCTGTTTCAAGGCGAGGCGGTCTTGGTTGAAGCGCGTCAGAACCTGCGGCCGCATCTCCAGCCAGCCCTTCCAATAACTGCGCCAATAGACTTCCTGGATGAATTTCTCGGCCTTCACAAAGCCATGGCTGGCCATCACGCGGCTGACGACTTCTTCTTC
This sequence comes from Hyphomonadaceae bacterium UKL13-1, assembly GCA_001602435.1. Lineage (GTDB taxonomy): Bacteria > Pseudomonadota > Alphaproteobacteria > Caulobacterales > Aquidulcibacteraceae > Aquidulcibacter. The sequence goes on along the minus strand of CP012156.1, from coordinate 2,495,940 downwards.
GGTGATTAAGCGGCGCGCGAGCCAAGGCGACAAGGCCGACACGTTTGATCGGTCATCAGGCCCTAGGTCGCTATTGCGCGTGCGGGTGTAGGCCGTGCCTGCCGCGGGCAAAAATGCCTCTAAACGTGCCAACCCAGCCGCCCGCGTCCCCGTCCAATCAACACGGCTTAAGGCTTGTGGGGTTGGGTCAAAGGGTAAAGGAGTCATGAGATTGGATACGCAGCACACGGACGGGTGGATTGGGTGGATGGTCTTGGCATGCTGCTGATGGTGGAGCCTCTCCAACGTGCTCAACGGGTTTCAGGGTTAATTGGCTTTCAAGTTGAACCCGCTCGATGCAAATTAACCACCATCATGATTTGTGTCCTCGACTAGATTTATTTACATTTGTATATACAGGCTATCCGTCGTTGGCAGACGGGTTGAAGAGGCTATACTTTGACTAGATCGAAAGAGCGGCTGGCCCAGATTGAGGCGCTGCCGGAAGCAAAGATCGATTTTTCCGATCTCCCCGAAATGGACGCGGCCTTTTTCAAAGCCGTGCGTCTGATCATGCCAAGCGCAACCACCAAACAGGCCATTTCGATCCGCGTGGATGACGATGTGCTTCAGTGGTTTAAAGCCCAAGGCAAAGGACATTTGAGCCGCATGAACGCCGTTCTGCGGGCCTATATGCTCGCAAACGCCAAAGAACGGACCTGACGATGAAAGACTTTATCCTCTTGATGCATGCCGACACGACCAGCCCAGAGCGCGATGCGGATTGGGAGGCCTATATTGGTCGCTTGATCGAGACGGGCAGTTTTCAAGGCGGCAGTTCCATCGGGCAGGGGCAGGCGTTTCGCAAGCAAGGCGACGCAGCCCCACTCACGCGCCAGCTCACGGGCTTTATCAAGATCCAAGCAGAAAACTTAGAGGTCGCCCGCGCCGCCTTAGCCGGCAATCCGACTTTTGAATCTGGCGGGACGGTCGAGATACGGGAATTGGTGGTTTCTTAAAGGAACCGTCTGACAGCGTTTTAACCCGCTTCGATCACCTTAAAGTGATCACTGTTGAAAATATTTGACCGCTTCTGACCTTATGGTAGTGCGGAATTATGATGAATTTTACTAAACTTGTCACCGCGCTCTCGATTTTTTCGAGCCTTTTGATCCCCGCAATGTCACACGCTGCACAGCCTGTTGCACAAGTAACTGCACCGGCCGCAAGTCCGGCTGCTGCGCCCGCCGCCAGCATCGCTTCTATCCCAGCTGGCACGCCGATGGATATCGAGATCACCGAACTGCTTTCAACCAAGACCAGCAAGGTTGGTGACAAGTTCGCATTAAAGCTCGCCCAGCCCCTCAAAATTGGCGACACAATTGTGGTCCCCGCTGGCACACCTGGGACAGGTGAAGTGATCGATGTCGGTAAGCCAGGCATTGGTGGTAAGCCGGGTAAGCTTGTTATTGCGGGGCGTTTCTTGACGCTAGACGGAACCACAATCGGCATTCGCGGCCTACAATTGCGACCCATAGGCGGCGAAGATAGAACCAATGTCGTGCTAGCGACCAGCTTTGTCCCCTATATCGGCATGGCGAGCTTTCTGATTTCAGGCGGGCATGTTGAAATTCCAGCTGGTGCTTGGGCAACCGCAAAGCTTGCCGCGCCTTTTGTTCCGGCAGCCCCCGCCACGGCACCGTGAATGCTGCTAGGCCTAATCGGCCTCGCATTTCCCTTTCCTCATCATAGCTTTTGGAGATTTGCGCTATGAAAACTGCAACGACGAACAAGCCTCAATTTGATATTCGGGGGCTTATCGCCACCGTCAGTTTAATCGCATTCTCGATGGCCGGTTCATCCGCCTTAGCTCAAACGGCAGCGACAACACCACCTGCTGATCCTGCACCAGCCGCGGCCCCACCAGCAGCAGACGCGCCGCCAGCGGCACCCGCCACCGAACCAACGCCGCCTCCTGCCGAAGCGACACCTGCAGCAGCACCAGAAGCGCCTGCGCCTGCACCAGCTGCCGTCGCCTTCCCGGGTCCTAACCCAATCATGGCTCCCCCCGAAGGCAAGGGCCAAGTGGTCTTTTTCCGCCAATCAAAATTGACCGGTGCGGCACTGAGCTTCTCCATCCGCGAAGGCGATACTGGCATTGGGAAGCTGCAAAACGGCAGCTATTTCGTGCATGTGGTTGATCCCGGTCCGCGCGAATTCAACATTCAATCGGAAGTGACCGATACCCTGCGCTTGGAAGTGGAACCCGGCGAAACCTATTTCGTGGTTCAGTCCATCACCATGGGCATCATGATTGGTCGTCCAATCCTGACGCCATCCGATGCGCTGACCTTCCAAAACAAAAAAATGAAGGTCACGACCGCAGTCGCGACGGATCGCAAGCCGAAGAAATAAATTCCTTCATTGGCTGACTTTAAGCTGGTCTTACTTGGGGTGCATTCCGATACCGGGATGCGCCCTTTGTCTTTCTGGTAAACGATCTGGTGCAACATACTGCTGCATCTCGCCTCTCCCAGTCGGGCAAACCCCCTTTTTACACCCCGCTCAAACCCCGATTCCACAAGGGTCATCGCCTGACCGGCAGGTGGCGGCTGGGCCGCATTCATAAAATTGTCGCTTGCATTCTAGCCCGACATCGTGTCTGTGCGCCGTGGGCCACCCGCTCCCACCGGCGGGCGCTCATCTGAAAGGATGGGAGTAACATGAACGCGAATACCCCTAAGCCGCACATGCGGCCCGCTGACCCTCGGTTTTCTTCGGGTCCCACCAAAAAACGCCCCAATTGGAGTCTCGACGCTTTGTCGGGTGCTGTCCTCGGTCGTTCTCACCGTTCGAAACCCGGTAAAGCCCGCCTGAAGCTCGCGATCGATCTGACGCGCGAAGTGCTGCGGGTGCCAGATGGCTATCGCATCGGCATTGTCGCAGGCTCGGACACGGGCGCTGTTGAAATGGCCATGTGGTCCATGCTGGGGCCGAAACCCGTGGCGACCTTGGCTTGGGAAAGCTTTGGCGAGGATTGGGTCACCGATGCCGTCAAGCAATTGAAATTAGACCCTGTGGTGATCAAGGCTGACTATGGTCAATTGCCTGATCTCGCCGCAGTCCCTGCCAAAACCCATGATGTGATCTTCACCTGGAATGGCACCACCTCTGGCACCCGCGTGCCCAACGCCGACTGGATCCCAGCCGACCGCGAAGGCATCACCATTTGCGATGCAACGTCGGCTGCCTTTGCCCAAGCTTTGGATTGGGACAAGCTCGATGTCGTGACTTTCTCTTGGCAGAAAGTTCTGGGCGGCGAAGGTGCGCATGGCATGCTGATCCTTGGGCCCCGCGCCGTGGAACGCCTCGAAAGCTATAATCCTGCTTGGCCCATGCCGAAATTGTTCCGTATGACCAAGGGCGGGAAATTGGTGGAAGGCATTTTTGAGGGTGAGACCATCAACACCCCATCGATGCTGGCCACGGAAGACTATATTGACGCGCTCAACTGGGCGAAAAGCGTCGGTGGTTTGGCTGGCCTGCATGGCCGTGCGGACGCCAATTTGGGCGCGATTGCCGAATGGGTCGACAAGACCGCTTGGGTCGATTTTTTGGCTGCGACGCCTGAAAGCCGCTCCAACACTTCTGTGTGCTTGAAAGTCGTTGATCCCCGCGTCACGGGCCTATCGGACGAAGGCCAAGCCGATTTTGCTAAGAAGCTTGCGGGCCTCTTGGATAAAGAAGGCGTTGCCTTGGATGCCGCGGCCTATCGTGCGGCCCCTCCGGGTCTGCGCCTCTGGTGTGGGGCGACCATCGATACAGACGATGTGATTGCCTTGACCCCATGGCTCGATTGGGCGTTTGAGACGCTGGTCGCAGACCTTTAAGCTTCAAGCTTTTCCTGATTTCCTCCTCTCCCGCTAGCGGGAGAGGAGGCTCCTCCCCCCCATTATTTTGTTTTGCCTGTCGCTGAGGATCGTCAATCGACCCGCGATATTTGCACCTAAGGACCAAACCCATGACCGAACCACGCGTTTTGATCTCTGATAAGATCAGCCAAGCCGCCATTGATATTTTCAAGAACCGCAATGTCGCCGTCGATTATAAGCCCGGCATGACCAAGGATGAGCTGATCGCTTGCATTGGCGATTATGATGGCTTGGCCATCCGCTCGGCCACCAAAGTCGATGCCGACGTTTTGGCCGCCGCTACCAAGCTGAAAGTCATTGGCCGCGCCGGCATTGGGGTCGACAATGTCGATATTCCCGCGGCCACCGCGCGCGGCGTTATCGTGATGAACACGCCGTTTGGCAATGCGATCACCACGGCAGAACATGCCATTGCCATGTTGTTCGCCGCCTCGCGCCAAATCGGCGCAGCCGATGCCTCCACCCAAGCCGGCAAGTGGGAGAAGAACCGCTTCAACGGGGTCGAGCTTTATGCCAAGACCTTGGGCGTGATTGGCTGTGGCAACATCGGTTCCATCGTCGCTGACCGTGCCTTGGGCCTGAAGATGAAAGTCGTCGCCTATGACCCATTCCTCAGCCACGAGCGTGCGGTTGAGATTGGTGTGGAAAAGGTTGAGTTGGACGAGTTGTTGGCGCGCGCAGACGCCATCACCATGCACGTACCTTTGACGCCAACGACCCGCAATGTCCTTTCGGCTGAAAACCTCGCCAAAACGAAAAAGGGCGTGATCATCGTCAATTGCGCACGCGGTGGTTTGGTTGATGAAGCTGCCTTGGCAGAGCATCTGAAGACCGGCCGCGTGGGGGCTGCAGCATTCGATGTATTCGCCGAAGAGCCTGCAACCAGCAACGTGCTGTTTGGTTGCCCGAACTTCACCGCCACGCCGCACTTGGGCGCTTCTACCACCGAAGCCCAGGAGAATGTCGCGCTGCAAGTGGCCGAGCAAATCGCGGACTATGTGCTGACAGGTGCTGTCACCAATGCACTCAACACCGCGTCGGTCACCGCCGAAGAAGCACCAAAGCTAAAGCCCTTTATCGCGCTGTGCGAAAAGCTCGGTGCCTTTGCCGGTCAGATTGTCGATGATGGTCTGGAAGCCATTGAAGTCGAGTATGAGGGCGAAGTCACGGGCCTCAATATCAAGCCATTGACCGCTTCCTTGCTGGCCGGAATCCTGAAGCCGCTCTTGGCCGATATCAATATGGTCAGTGCACCGACGATCCTGAAAGATCGTGGTACACCGTTCAGCGAATCCAAGCGCGACCTCTCGCCCACCTATGACAGCTTGATCCGGGTGAAGGTGCAAACCGGCGGCAAATGGCGTACGGTTGCAGGGGCAGTTATCGGCGGACAGCCCCGCATCACCGAAGTCAAAGGCATGGCGTTTGAAGCCGCCTTCCATACCCGCATGTTGTTCATCAATAACTCCGACACCCCGGGCTTTATTGGCGCTTTGGGCACCATGCTTGGCACTGCGGGCATCAATATCGCCACCTTCAATCTGGGTCGTGTGGCCGAAGGCGAAGATGCCATTGCTTTGGTTGGTATCGACCAATCGGTGCCAGCCGCGCTTCAAGCAGAGCTCAAAGCCCTGCCACAAGTGCGCTATGTGAAAGTGCTTGAGTTCGTTTGATCGGCCAAAAATTGGGCACCAACCGCGCTTGGCTGGTGCCCAATTAACCTGAAATCGTCGCGTGATCGTCATGGTACGGACACGGGACTGTCGCCAAATCGCTTTAACGCCCCGAAGCTACGCAACCGGGGTGTTGGCAAATGAGCAAAGCAAGCGCATGGAAGAGGTCATTGGAGGTTACCATGGCCCTGACCCGTCGAGCTGCCCTGACATCGGGCGCATTTGTCGCCGCTGCTTGTACCGCCTCGGCGGCTGCAGCTGAACAAGCTTTGTTTGCCCATGGTGTTGCCAGTGGCGACCCACTCACCACGCAAGTCATTATCTGGACCCGCGTCAGCCCCCGCATTCCGGGCACGGACGTTAATGTCACCTGGAAGGTTGCCACCGACTCGGCACTGACCCATGTCATCAAGCGCGGCAGCATCAAGACCGGCCCCAGCCGCGACCACACGGTGAAGGTAGATGTCACGGGCCTCAAGCCCGGTACGATTTATTATTACGGCTTTTCGGTCGGCACAGAGACCTCAACCATTGGCCGCACGCAGACAGCTCCTGCTACGGGTGGCGAGCGATTGAATATCGCGCTCGTGTCCTGCTCCAACTTCCCCGCTGGCTGGTTTAACGCTTATCAGGCCATTGCTCGGCGTGGCGATGTTGATCTGGTGCTCCACGTTGGTGACTACATTTATGAGTACGGCCCCGGCGAATATGCGACCGAATGGGGCAAGACGGTTGGCCGCGTGCCGCAGCCGCCGAAAGAATGCACAACCTTGTCGGATTACCGCCAGCGCTATGCCCAATATCGCACCGATGCAGACCTTCAGGCCGCCCATGCCTGCGCGCCTTGGATGGTAACGTGGGACGATCATGAGACGTCAAATGACGCTTATAAGGATGGTGCGGAAAACCATAATCCGGCAACAGAAGGTCCTTGGAACCTGCGCAAAGCGGCTGCCCTTCAGGCCTATTATGAGTGGATGCCTTTGCGCAATCCGGCTCCCGGTAAGTCGTTTGAGGCGATCAACCGCACGTTTGACTGGGGCGATCTGGCGACCATCGTGATGCTGGAGACCCGCGTGATGGCGCGCACCTTCCAGCTCGACTACGAAACCGATCTTGAACTTGGCCTGTTTGATGTGACTTCTGGCCAACCGGTTAAAATCACCGATCCTGCGCGTTTATCCGGCCTTGATCCCCGCAATCTGCCGCAAGGCGTGATGGCGCTGCCCGATGTGGCGGGCTTTAAAGCCAAGAAGCTGAATGAACCATCCCGCGAGATGCTGGGTGTTAGCCAACAAGCTTGGCTAGCCGAAGCACTCACCAAGTCAGTTAAGTCTGGCAAGAAGTGGCAGGTCTTGGGCAATCAGGTGATTATGGGTCGCGTCACCTCGCCCAATTTCAACGCAGGGCTTCCGCCAAAGGTTCTCGAAGCGGTTGCCAAAGCGCGCCCACAGACCAAGGCCTTTTTTGAGCTCTCGCAATTTGACGTGCCCTTCAATCTCGACGCGTGGGATGGTTATCCTGCAGCGCGCGAGCGTCTCTATGCCTCCGCCAAGGAGGCTGGCGCGCGCCTGATCGTCTGCACGGGCGATACGCACGCCGCTTGGGCCAATACGTTGAAAGATGCCGGGGGCGAAGTTCGCGGCGTGGAGTTTGGCGGTACATCTGTAACAAGCCCAAGCATTGCCGACACCTTTGCCAATTTTGGCCTAGAGGGTGCTGCCCTCAATGAACTCATCACCCGCGCCAATCCCGAAGTCGAATGGCATGACGAGACCAAGCGCGGCTATACCTTGGTGAGCATCACGCCCGAGAGCGTGCGCGGCGATTTCATGGAATTGGATACGGTGAAGTCCAAGACCTTCTTGGTCACCAAGGCCACCAGTTGGGAAACCTCTTATGGACCAAAGCCTCAGGGTCTTGTCGCGGTCTGAAGTGGGCTTATTCTAATTGAGAGCGAGCACTTGTCAGAGCCTTCAAACAGGCCCTAGATGGGGCTATGAGCTTTGAATCATCCACCCATCCTTTGCCGCGGCGCGCGCCAAAAATTTGGTTTGAGCGGCGCGAGTTTGACGTGATCATGAACCTTTATGGTCGCGGGCAAATGGCGGGCGAATGGCGCGATTATGCCATTGATGATGGCCCGGACGCCGTGATCTTCTCCATTTTCCGCCGCGCGAGTGAGAACCCGCTCTATCGGATCGAAAAGCGTCCGGCTTTGGCCTCCAAGCAAGGGCAGTGGAGCGTGTTGGGCTCCGCTGGCCAAGTCTTGAAGCGCGGCCATGAATTGGCCGCGACTTTGGATGTTCTAGAGCGCAAATTACTGAAAGTGGTGCGCGCTTAATGGGCGGATGCCTAGCGCTTTCGCCGAGCCGTCCAAGCCATTAGGAAGTTGCGACCATCTGACAAGGTTTGACCTTGAATGATTGAGTTGGCGCGTATCCGGCCTGAATGCCAGTAAGCCCCAGACAAATCGGCGGTGCGGCCGGCAAACACGATCTCATTGCCCTTAATCGTATAGCGGCCATTTTGGATCTCACTGCCATAAAAGGTGCCTTTAAAAGTACCGGCAGTGACTTCGGTGACGACGAATTCGGTCTTGCTCGGCTCGGCATTCGGGTCGCTATAGAGCGAGACATCCCAAGTTCCGATGAGGGCCGATGGCATGGGGGCCACGTCCACTTTTTCGTCCGCTTCATTGACATTAATACTGACGCAGCCGCCCAAAGCACTTACCAGCGCCAGCGCCGCTGCCGCACCCAATTTGAAGTTCATACTGATTTCCCCAGATGATAATCGTCCCACACCCGTCCTGCCAGAACCCTTTGTGGCGAGCCAGTTAAATGCTGGTAAGGTTCAGAGATTGGGGACTAAATCCGCTTCCAGAAGATTGTTGTGGGGGCGAGTTCTCCATCGGGCGTGAGGGCATAATCGGGTAAAGGGGGCAGGGGGCTATAGCCAGCCTTATTGTAGAGGTTTTCGGCGGCGGAACCCGTCTGAGTGTCGAGCACGAGGAGTGACTTGCCCGCAAAACGTGCCCGTTCTTCAGCCGCCTCCAACAGACGCATCCCAAGGCCCAATTGCCGGACTTTGGTGTGAACAATCATTTTAGAGACTTCGCCGCGATGGGGCTGGTTTTGCGGCATATCGAGGACGACTTGTACCGTGCCCAAAATGGCTCCGCCAATTTCAGCCACCAACAGGGCTTTATCGCCTGCTTGAACCGCTTTGGACACGCCTTCCCAATAGGTCCTCGCCCGAGCTTCGTCCAAGGGCTTCAGAAAGCCCAAGGAGGCACCACCTTCAACCGCATCGATCAGAAGCGCACACAAATCTTCCAACTGGTGTGGGTCTGGCGCCTCGGTCACCGCCCTGATTTGCATCAAGAAAAACCTGTCCCACCAGTGGCGAGGCCGCGAGATTTGATATCGGCCAAAGTCTGATCCCAATAATGCTCGCGATAATGACCCGCGATCTCCACGGCGGTGGTGAACCACACCTCATCCTTGTGCGACGTGATATAGCTCAAGGCCCGCTCAAACGCTTTGATCCGGTGGCTTTGGCTGACCAGATAGGCATGCAGCGGGATGCACATGACGGTGCCGCTATCGCCGCCTTCTTCCAGCAATTGGTCGAAATGGCGCATCAAGACGTCCGCATAACGCTCAGCACTCATCGCCAGCGCGCCATAGGTGATGACGTCATTGACCTCGAGCGAATAGGGCATACTCATCAGCTTGCCCGTCTTGGTTTTGATCGGCTGGGGCTGGTCGTCTTGGAAGAGATCGCACGTGTACCAGAAGTCATATTCGGCAATGAGGTCGAGCGTGCGCTCGGTATGGGTCAAAGCGGGGGCCAAATAGCCGCGAATGCGTTGCCCCGTAGCGGCCTGAACGGTGGCGATGGAATCCTCCAACACCGCGCGCTCTTGGGCCTCATCCATCTCATAGGAATAGCGCGTGTTATAAATGCCGTGCGAGAAAAACTCCCACTGACGTTCGACGCAGGCTTCGATGATTTCCGGGCAATGCTGGCACATGGCGACATTGAGTGAGATGGAGCCGCGCAACTCATGCCGGTCCAACATCTCCATCAGCCGTTGATGACCCACCCGATTGCCCCAATCGCGCTGCGAATAGCCCACGACATCGGGCGAAGGCTTTGGCCAGCCCGGCCGCTTTGGGTTCACCGGCGGCATGAATTCATAATATTCAATATTGGGCGCGATCCAGAAGGCCAGCTTCTTCTTCTCGGGCCAGATGATTTTCGGCCGGTTTAAATAGGGCCAGTCGTCGTAAAGATTGGGGTCAGCCTGCATGGATAAAGTTTGCGCGACCTGTCGGGGGAAGGCAAGGGGGGTGGTGATTACCGCGATAGTTCCAAAGGTCGATTTCAATTGAATAATTATCAAAGATAGTTTATTATGGGTAAGTGTAGTCACTTTTGGCGGACCTAAGGTGCAGACGATCAAGTTAAGGGATGCCAAGGCTGGCATGATTTCACATCTCCGGGCGCTGAAGCTCGATCTTCCAAGCCGCAACCCAAGCCCATCGCGCGATGTGGCGCTTTGAGCGCCGATGTGCCGTAGTGAGGGATGACAGCCAGTCCAACACGCCCCTATACTCCGCCTAGAACAAATTCTTGGGAGACTAAAGCATGCCCCAATCGGGTCAAAACTCACGCCGTACGGTTTTAGGGGCTTTGGGGGCTAGTGCGGCGGTGCCGTTTCTGCCAAGCGCCAGTTATGCCAAGGGGCAGACGGGGGCTGATGCCCGATTTGCCAAGATTGCTGCGGACTGGCTCGACCAATCGATGCGGCTAAGTCCGGTTTCGGCGACTTGGACTGGCGATCACCGCTTTGACCATTTGCTGAATGACTATACGCCCAAAGGCCGTGCCGCCTCTTTGAGTTTCGCCAAGGCGACATTGGCGCGTATGAAGGCGCTGTCGAAATCAAGCCTGTCGCGCGCCAATCAGGTTGATCATGCGCTGTTGGCCAATGCGCTGGAAGCGCAAATCTGGACGAGCGAGACGTTGGAAGATTGGGCGTGGAACCCGCTTGTTTGGCAAGATGCGGCGGGTAGTGCGCTTTATACGTTGATGGCGCGTGATTTTGCGCCACTGCCTCAGCGCTTAAACCATGTGACCGCGCGCCTGAAACTTTTGCCGGGTTTTTTGGCGACGGCGCGCGCCAATCTTGTCCCCGCGCGCGTGCCGACCCCCCATGCTGTGACCTATGCCGCGCAAAATCAGGGTTTGAAGTCTATCATCACCGATATGATTGAGCCTGCGAAGGGCGCGCTTAAAGGCGTAGAGCTTGACGCGCTCAATGCGGCAATCAGGGATTTCCTCACCGCTGTCGATACGCACCAAAGCTGGATCGATCAGACTTTGGTGCCGGCTGCTAAAGCAGACTTCCGTGCGGGTGCCGCCCGCTTTGACAAGCAATTGGCCTATACGCTTCTATCGCCCTTATCGCGGCAAGAGATACGTCGTCGGGCAGAGCAAGCGGTGCGCGACGTGCGCTCTGATATGTATGCCGTTTCGGTGCAAGCCCTGACCGGGCGGCCTGATGCCCCGCCTTTGCCCCAAAGCCCCAGCCCAGCGGAGCAACAAAAGGCCATTCGTGCCGCCCTTGATCTGGCCGCAGCAGATCGACCTGCGCGGGATAAACTGGTGGAAGTGGCCACCGAAGCCACCGAAATTGCTCGCAAATTTGTGGCGCAAAAGGATTTGATCACTTTGCCGAATGGACCTGTCCGCATCATCCTGATGCCGGAATTCCAGCGCGGCTTCTCAGTTGCTTATTGCGATAGTCCGGGCCCGCTGGAAAAGCACTTGGATACTTTCTATGCCGTCTCGCCGATCCCCGACGACTGGACCGAAGAACAAGCCATCTCGTTTACCCGCGAATATAATCGTCGGGGCATTCAAGACATTGCGGTCCACGAAGCCATGCCCGGCCATTATGTCCAGATTTTCCACGCCAATTCCTACCCCTCCGTCCTGCGCGCCGTTTTAAGCTCGGGCAGCTTTGTGGAAGGCTGGGCGGTCTATGCCGAGACGGTGATGGTCGAAGAAGGCTTTATGGCCGATGATCCGCTTTATCGCTTGACCCAATTGAAAGTGCTGTTGCGCACCATCACTAATGCGATCATCGACCAAGGCATTCATGTCGATGGCTGGAGTGAAGCCCAAGTCATGACTTTCCTGACCGAAACGGCTTTTCAAGAAGAACGCGAAGCCGCCGGCAAATGGCGGCGCGCGCAATTATCCGTCACCCAACTTTCCACCTATTTCGTCGGCTTCGCCGAACATATGGAAGCCCGCGCCGCCGCCAAGGCTAAACAAGGCGCAGCATTCAAGCTCAAGGCCTATCATGATGGGATATTGGGCTTTGGCTCACCGCCTGTGCGCTATGCCCGCGCTTTGTTGTTGGATGAGGCGATTGGGTGAGGGGGGGGTACCCTTTGACACCCCAGCTTAGGCAATAAGAATGGTCGGGCGGCTCTGATGCGAGCACAGCGAGGCGTAGAGCCGTTCCAAGTGTTCTTTTAGCTAAGGGCGGAAAAGCCCCTCTCCCTCTGGGAGAGGGGTTGGGGTGAGGGCTCACCCCACAATCCCGCAGGGTTGATTTCTGCACCTAAACTCCAAAACACAATAAGATTTTGCGCCCAGGCCCTCACCCCCGTCCCCTCTCCCAGAGGGAGAGGGGAGAGAACTTAGTCTCGGTAAAACTCTCACCCCCGACCCGCAAACCAGGCGTCAATCTCCGCGACGCCCACCACATCGGCATATTTCAACAAGAGGTCGGTCAAATTGGCGAAGTGATAGCTTTCGTGCTTATCGGCGACGCATTCTTCCACCACGATGGTGCGATAGCCGTGGCTGAGGCTATCCACCGCCGTGGCACGCACGCAGCCCGATGTTGAGCCGCCGGTGATCACCAGCGTGTCGACCTTATGCCAGACGAGATAGCTTGCAAGTTGGGTCTCAAAAAAGGCCGATGGCATACGCTTGGTATAGGTAAGGTCGACATTATGATCGATTTCGCAGCGGGGGTCGAACTGGTGGCGCTCGCTCTCATATTTGATGTTTTGCAAGCTGTCGGGCGTATTGGTGCGCGTGCCCCAAACGCCTGCATCGCCTGCGTCAGGCTTATAGGCCACACGGGTCCAGATGACGGGCATGCCAGCGGCACGCGCCAAGGCGCTGATACGATTGGTATGCTCAATCTGACGCGGATCGGTCACGTAAGAGGTGTTGGGGAACAGGTCCGGCCGCGTATAGGCCTGTTGGAAGTCGATATTGACGATGGCTAGCTTGGCACCAATGCCAAATTTGGCGCGATTTGGATTGGCCTTAACCCGCGCATACATTTGCCGCGCGGTCAGGTCTTCACACACCATAGTTGGTTCAAACGAGAGTGGGGGCTGGGCCATGGAATGCTCCTAAGTTTTCAAGTCAGACGTTTTTGACCGCGCGGGCGACCGAAGGCTGTGGGAAGCCTGCATCGCCAAAGGTCGCGGCAATAGCTTTGTGCGTGTCATACACCACCTGCCAATAATGATCATTATGGCAGAAGGGGCGGACCAAAAGCTTGGGGCCAGATTCTGTAAATTCAATGATCTCAATCACTGGTGCCGGGTTTGCGATCACGTTGGGAATGGCTGCCACCGACTTGAGCAGCAAAGCCATTGCGTCATCGGCGCTGACGCTGGCGGCCAATTGCACGCGCAAATCTACCGCCCGATAGGGATTGGCTGAGTAATTCTGAATAATGGCGGTGGAGACCGCATTATTGCCAATGATGGTGCGCACATTTTCCAGCGTATTGAGCGTCGTCGCAAACATGCCGATCTCGGTAACCGTGCCTGTGACCCCAGCTGCAGTAATGAAGTCGCCTACTTTGAACGGTTTAAACAGGATCAGGAACACCCCTGCCGCGAAATTGGCCAATAGTCCCGACCAAGCCGCCCCAACGGCTAGGCCTGCCGCCGCCACCAAGGCTGCCAAGCTGGTTGTCTCAATGCCAAAGACATTGAGGATCGCGATGACCAGAAAGATGTTGAGGCCAATGGTGACGATGGAGCCGATCCATGTCTTGATCGTGCGATCCATCGCATTGTGAAGTAGGGCGCGCGTAATGGCCCGACCGATCAAGCCAATCACCCAGCGGCCAATGAACCAAAGGGCAATTGCGCCCATTGCTTTCAAACCGAGATTGACGGCGGTTTCCATGCCCGTCTTGACGAGTGTGGGCAAAATATCGGTTTCAATCTGGGTCATGAGGGGAGGGTCCTAGCCAAATCGCCATCTTGGATGAAATCCTAGGCCAATTTCTGGGTTTTGGCTGGAGGGTCAAGCGAGCGCGACAGAGATCTGCCGCGCCCACCGGGAATTGCTACTTCTTGGAGCCGAAAAGACCGCCCAAAGCATTCTTGGCCATGTCGGTGAGTTCATTGACGGGATTGCCATCGCCGTCCTTGTCGAGGCTGGCGACCATGCCCGACAGGGGGGTGTCTTTCAGCTTGCCCAGCATGTCGCCAACAAAAGTTTGCGCCGCCCCGGTCAATTCGGCAGCCTTTGCGCCGAGGCTGGTGGAGAGGCCTGCGGCCACACCTTGCACTTGCTCCAGCGGCAGGCCGGTTTTTTCTGCGATGATCTGGGCAGAACCCATGATATCGCCACCGCTTTCTTTGGCATGGGCCAACAGGTCAGCCGCTAGGCTTTGGGCGCGTTCGGCTTCAAGGCCGACTTTGTCGCCGAGGGTTTTGAGGAAATCGGCACCGCCGACTTTGGTGAGTAATTCTTGAACATTAAACGACATTTGGCTTCTCCTCAAAGTGAAAGCGCCGTTAGTTTACGGGCAAAACCGCCTTAAGGCCATGGCACGACGGCTTGATGACACAGGCAAAACTTCGACCAAATGCCACCTTACTTGTGGGCATCCACATAAGCTTTGAGGACTTGCTGCATTTTCTTGATATGTCCCTTGCCACCACTTTGCGCGACGAAGAAGTCATAGACCTCTGCTTGCAGGCGTAAATGCACGGATTTCCGACCCTGCGGTTCAACCAAGACGGCATCCGCCCAGAAGTCGGGGCCGAGGGATGGGCCAATGGGCGCGTCTTCGCGTGTTCGGGTTTCGCCACGATCACGTTTGGCTCGTGCCTCTTCCAGAGACATACGCACGAAAGAGTTCACGCTCATCCGCTCCACCTTTCCAAGCGCTTATTAGGCGCAATGAATTGCCGCGTTGGGTATGGACGACGACAAAACAATCATCGTCTACTAAGCCAATCGATCGAACGCGTACTTCACCATAATCGCGTCGCCGATCGACAGCAGATAGGACATCATTCTCAAAGATTAGAATAGCATCGACGAAATCTACGCCATGCTTGTTCAGATTCAGTCGGTATTTCTCGTCATCCCACTCAAATTCCATCGGCGTAACCGTATGTGCCGGTCTTCTCGCCAAGGTGACGAATTGACCCCCGTGTGGCCGCACAATTGGTTACGCTGACCCATCAGCATGGTCTTTGGCTGATGGGATACAGACTAAACGCCGTCAAAATAATCCATACACATTTTGTGTACACAAATCAAGTCAAATCTTACCCCGCGCCGCCCACGGTTAGGCCGCCGATGCGCAGGGTGGGTTGGCCGACGCCGACGGGGACGGATTGGCCGGCCTTGCCGCAAGTGCCGACACCATTATCCAGCGCCGCATCATTGCCAATCATCGAGATTTTGGTGAGCGAGGTTGGGCCGTCACCAATCAGGCTGGCGCCTTTGACGGGCGCAATAATCTTCCCATTCTCAACCAAATAGGCCTCGGTACATTGGAAGACGAACTTGCCAGAGGTGATGTCGACCGAGCCGCCACCAAAATTGGTGGCATAAATGCCGCGCTTGAGGCTGGCGACAATCTCAGCCGGGTCCATCGAGCCGGATTCCATCGTCGTATTGGTCATGCGCGGCATGGGGCTGTGGGCATAGCTTTCGCGGCGGCCATTGCCGGTGGGCGCAACGCCCATCAGGCGTGCATTCATCCGATCTTGCAGATAGCCGACCAGAATGCCGTCTTCGATCAGAACGGTGCGCTGGGTTGGTGTGCCTTCGTCATCAATGGTTAAAGAACCTCGGCGGTTGGCCAAAGTGCCATCATCGACAACGGTGACGCCGGGCGAGGCGACGCGCTGGCCAATCATGCCAGCAAAAGCCGAGGTGCCCTTGCGGTTAAAATCGCCTTCAAGCCCATGACCTACCGCTTCATGCAAGAGGATACCGGGCCACCCAGGGCCTAAAACCACATCCATTTCGCCAGCGGGGGCGGGGATCGCGTCCAGATTGACCAAGGCGACGCGTAGCGCTTCATCGGCGAGAGCTTTGAGATGTCCCTCTTCGATCCATTGCGCATAATCGGCTCGGCCACCGGCACCCGCTGAGCCATTTTCGCGCCGACCATCTTTTTCAGCGGTGACAGAAACATTGACGCGCACCAAAGGCCGGGTGTCGGTGCGCACGTCACCATCGAGGCGCACAATGGCGATTTCTTTGCGGGAAGCGGCCAGCGACACAGAAACTTGAACAACCCGTGAGTCCTTGGCCCGCACATAGGCGTCAATCTCGGCCAAGGTCGCGATTTTGGCTTCAAAGCTGGGCGCAGAAAGCGGATCGCTGTCGCTGTAGAGCTTTGCATTGGTGCGGGCCGGGGCTTCTGCCAGCGTGCCAGAATGGCCGCGTTTGGCGATGCTAGCGGCGGCCGCAGCCCGCTTAAGCGAGGCGTTGGATAATTCGTTCGCATGGGCGTAACCAGCTGCTTCACCAGCAACCACCCGCAAACCAAAACCCTCATCTGAATCATAAGATGCTGATTTTAAACGACCATCATCCCACAAAAAGCTTTCGCCACGGGCGCGCTCCAGGAATAATTCCCCATCATCGGCATGGTGAAGAGCTTCTTTCAAGACCGCTTCCGAGCCAGCAGCTAGGGCCAATTCCGAAAGGGGGGCTAGGGTTTGCTCAATCGTCTGCTCAGTCATGGGTATTCCTTCCAACACGACTTAAGACTTAAGCAGTGTTGGCGGCAATGCAAACGAGGGATACAGCCAACCCGACTGGCTCGTCGGGCATCGCGTTTATCGCAATTCCTTTTGTCTTGAGCCGAATTTAGCAATTTTCCGCGTTTAAGCTGGGCGAATGAAACCAAAGCGAGCGGCTTGCCTACCGTAAAGGCACCTCAGGGCTTACTGAAAAGCAAGGTGTTTCCAATGTGTCGCCCCACTTTCCCCCCGCCGCCTAGGCGTGTTATGGCCTTGTTTGATTAGGGCGACTCTTTGTTGCCCTGCGACAATTTGTACACATCGACGCGCGTGACAAATGGTCTCAGAGAGCTATTTCGGTTCGATGAGGCCACGTCATGTGCTTTGACGTGGTTAAGGGGAGCATCATATGCGTCGTTGGCAATCTGCAGGATTGGCTGGATTGATCACTGCGGCATCGGCCGCTGGGTTTGCTTGGGCAGATCAGCCCGTCGATAAGGGCTATTCACTCCAGGCTCCAGTTACGGAAGTCGCACGGGACATCACTTTCTTTCATGACGCGATCCTGTTGCCGATCATCGTTCTGATCTCGCTGTTTGTGGCGGGTCTTCTGGCTTATTGCGTCATCCGCTTTAACAAGCAGGCAAATCCAGTGCCTGCGAAGTTCACGCACAATACCACGATCGAAATTGTGTGGACCTTGATCCCCGTTTTGATCTTGGTTGGTATTTCGGCCTTCTCGTTCCCATTGTTGTACAAAGAAGACCAAACACCTGCGAAGTACGACATGACATTGAAGGTCACCGGGCACCAATGGTATTGGAGCTATGAATATGCCGATGCGGAAGGTGTCGGCTTCGACGCCAACATGTTGCCGCAGGACGAGGCGAAAGCCGCTGGCAAGCCCTACCTCTTGGGCACGGACAATGCAGTCGTCGTCCCCGTTGGCAAAGTTGTTCGCGTGCAGATCACCGCATCTGACGTGATCCACTCCTGGGCCATGCCATCGTTTGGCGTGAAAATGGATGCTGTTCCTGGCCGTTTGAATGAAGCTTGGTTCCGAGTGGATAAGCCCGGCCTCTATTATGGCCAGTGCTCTGAAATCTGCGGCGTGAAGCATGCTTACATGCCAATCGAAATCAAAGCCGTACCTCAGGCTGAATTTGATGCGTGGATTGCCTCGCAAAAGTCGGCTGATGCTGGCTCGACCAATCCTTCAGCCGCCCAGTTCGCGGCTACCCCAACTTCCACGGCCGCTTCGGCCCAAGCCAATTAAATCTCAGGGACATACTGAACATGGCAAGCACTGCTGCTCATCTTGAAGCCCCCGCGATGGCGGACTTGAGCGACCGCCCATCGGTCTTCAATCCCATGCGTTGGCTGTTGTCGACCAACCACAAAGACATTGGCACCATGTATCTGGTCTTCGCGATTTTCGCAGGGATCTTTGGTGGCGCGCTGTCCGGTATGATCCGGATGGAATTGATGGAACCCGGCCTGCAATATTTTGGCGTGACCGGCGACCCAACCGCGCAAGGCCCTTGGGGCAATGCGCATAATTACAACGTGGTTGTCACCATGCACGGCCTAATCATGATCTTCTTCATGGTTATGCCAGCTATGATCGGTGGCTTTGGCAACTGGTTCGTGCCGCTGCAAATCGGCGCGCCAGACATGGCCTTCCCACGGATGAACAACATCTCCTTCTGGCTGTTGCCATTCTCCTTTGCTCTGGGTGCACTCTCCATGGTCGTCCCCGGCCAAGGTGCAGATCCTGGCTTCGGCGGTGGTTGGGTGCTTTATCCACCTTTGTCGACTTCGGGCCATAATGGTCCGTCGATGGACTTGTTGATCCTGTCGCTCCACATTGCTGGTATCAGCTCGATCCTCGGCGCGATCAACTTCATCACCACCATCTTCAACATGCGTGCGCCTGGCATGACCTTGCACAAGATGCCGCTGTTCGTGTGGTCGGTTTTGGTCACCGTTTGGCTGTTGTTGTTGTCCTTGCCGGTTCTGGCTGGTGCGATCACCATGTTGCTGACCGACCGTAACTTTGGCACGGGCTTCTTTGACCCTGCCCAAGGCGGCGACCCCATCATGTACCAGCACTTGTTCTGGTTCTTCGGTCACCCAGAAGTCTACATTCTGATCTTGCCAGGCTTTGGCATCATCAGCCACGTGGTTTCGACCTTCTCGAACAAGCCTGTGTTCGGCTATCTCGCAATGGCTTATGCCATGGTGGCCATCGGCTTCATCGGCTTCATCGTGTGGGCGCACCACATGTATACAGTCGGTATGGACGTTGATTTGAAAGCCTATTTCGTGGCTGCAACCATGATTATCGCGGTGCCAACCGGCATTAAGATCTTCTCGTGGATTGCCACCATGTGGGGCGGCTCCATCGACTTCAAGACCCCCATGCTTTGGGCAATTGGCTTCATCTTCCTGTTCACCGTCGGTGGTGTAACCGGGGTTGTTCTGGCCAATGCGGGTGTGGATACCGTGCTGCACGACACCTATTATGTGGTGGCGCACTTCCACTACGTGCTGTCCTTGGGTGCGGTGTTTGCGATCTTTGCGGGCTTCTACTACTGGATCCCGAAGATGAGCGGCCTGAAATATTCCGAATTGCTGGGTAACCTGCACTTCTGGGTGATGTTTATTGGCGTGAACTTGATCTTCTTCCCGCAGCACTTCTTGGGCCTGCAAGGCATGCCTCGTCGCTATGTGGATTACCCAGAAGCATTCGCTTACTTCAACCACATCTCGTCGATCGGCTATTTCATCACGATTGGCGGCATGGCGATCTTCTTCATCATGTTGCTGGATATGTTCGTGCTGCGTCGTCGTCCTGCGGGTGCAAACCCATGGGGTCCAGCAGCCACCACTTTGGAGTGGACCTTGTCGTCGCCTCCGCCATTCCACCAATTCTCGGAACTTCCCAAGATTGAGGCAAAAGATCACCACTGATCCTAACCTCGGTACTTAACCGGACTTTACACGCTCCCGAAGGTCCTCTTCGGGGGCGTGTTTCGTAGAAAGCCATCATGACCGAAATCCCCGCTCAAAATCTGCCCGGCCAAAACCCCGGTGACGTTCAGCCCAAACGGCGTATTGCCGACTGGAAGGATTATCTCGACCTGATGAAGCCGCGCGTGATGTCGCTGGTGATCTTCACGGCGGTGGTCGGCTATGTCTGTGCACCGGGTGGCCACAACCCGATCCTTGGGGCTTTGGCGATTTTTGCCATTGCGATGGGGGCCGGGGCGGCAGGCGCGCTGAATATGTGGTATGATGCCGATATTGACGGCCTGATGAAGCGTACGCGCATGCGCCCTGTGCCAGCTGGCCTTGTCCATAAGGACGAAGCCTTGGCCATGGGCATTGTGATGAGCATTCTTTCGGTCTTGCTCTTAGCCTTGACCGCGAAGGGCTATTTGGCCGCAAGCCTGCTCGCCTTCACCATCTTTTTCTATGCCGTGGTTTATTCCATGTGGCTGAAGCGCTCGACCCCGCAAAACATCGTGATTGGTGGTCTCGCTGGGGCCTTGCCGCCTTTGGTGGCTTGGGCTGCCGCAACTGGCGACATGCCTTTGGATGCGTGGCTATTGGTCGGCATCATTTTCTTCTGGACGCCACCCCACTCTTGGGCTTTGGCCTTGTATAAGGCGGGCGACTATGCCTCGGCCAATGTGCCAATGATGCCAGTGGCCAAAGGCCCCGCCTCAACCCGCTTGCAGATTTTCCTCTATTCGATCGCCTTGGTGATCGTGGGTGTTCTTCCAGTCTGGACGGGTCTTGGTGGTCAGATTTACGCTTGGGTGTCGGTCTCGACAGGGCTGGTCTTCCTGCTGCTGGCTTGGCGGGTTTATCGTTCGCGCGCTGGCGATGCCGATGGCCGGGAAGAGGGCCGTGCGCTTTATTCCGATAAGCAGATCGACAACCGTCCTGCTCGCGACCTCTTCGCCTTTTCGTTACTTTACTTGACGGCGCTGTTTGCCGCATTGCTGGTCGAACATGGGTTCGGCCTGCATACACCCCTGTTCGGCTGAGGCTTTGGCCTTACGTTAAGCGCCACAGGGTTGTTCCACGACTGAGACTTTTTCACAGGTTTTGAAGGCACGTATGATGAACGACAAGACGCCCCTCGACCCAATCGCTGCCCGTAATCGTCGCAGTCTGGCGATTGCGATTTGCCTCTTTGGCTTTGTCGCCATTGTGTTTCTGGTCACCATGGTCCGCCTCCAAGGCCATGCCCTCAACAAGCCCTTTTAGGAGCGCGCTAAATGGCAATGACCAAGACAGCACGTTTCGGCTTGATCGCAGGTCTGGTACCTTTGGCCATGCTGGGTGCCTCTTATGCCGCAGTGCCGCTTTATCAGCTGTTTTGCCAGGTCACAGGCTATGGCGGCACCACGCAAGTCGCCACAGAAGCTGCCAGCAAAGTCCTGAACCGCACCATTCAAGTGCGCTTTGACGCCAATGTAGCGCCCGGCGTGCCTTGGTCGTTTAAGCCCGAAAAGCCTGTTGTGTCGCTAAAGCTCGGCGAGAATGGCCTGGCCTTCTACACGGTCAAAAATGAGTCCAATCGGCCCGTTACAGCGGTCGCGACCTATAATGTCACGCCACATAAGGTCGGCCCCTATTTCCAAAAGCTAGAATGCTTTTGCTTCCAAGACCGCACGCTGCAGCCGGGCGAAAGCATGGAATTGCCAGTGATCTTCTATGTCGATCCGTCTCTGGCTACCGACCGCAATGTCGATGAAGTCACAGAAGTCACCCTGTCTTACACGTTTTTTGAAGCAGGCGATAAACGGATCGAACAAGCACAAGCTGGTGGGGCGGATGCCCCAGTGACAAGACAGTGAAGGAAGCTGAAGTAAAACGGCTTTCTGTGGTTGCCTCTTTCGGCAAGAACGCGCTAAACGACTAGATGAACTTGGGGATTCCCGCGCCTATAGCGTCGGGACATAGTACAGGGCCAAAACATGGGTCACGCCGCCGTAAAACATGATTACCACCTCGTAGAGCCGAGCCCTTGGCCGGTTGTATCGTCACTGGCACTTTTCATTCTGGCCGTTGGTGCCGTTATCTTCATGAAGGGCTTCGTTGATGACCCATTGTCGGTCATCCAAGGCTATTTCGCCAATGAAGAAGCTGCCAAGGCTGCCTTAGCTGGCGGTTGGAAAGCCGTTGAAGCGGGCCTGCAAGCCAATGCGGGCTTCCAAGGCCTTGATCCTGCTTTGCAAGCCAAAACCATCGCCGACTTCAAAACGTCGCAGCAATGGTATTGGTTGTTGGGCAAGGGCGACCCGATCCTTCTGGTCGGTGGCTTCCTCTTTACCCTTTATTGCATGGCTTCCTGGTGGGGCGATGTGATCAAGGAAAGCCACAAGGGCGATCATACGCCTGTCGTCGGCATTGGCCTGCGTTATGGCATGATCCTGTTCATTGCTTCAGAAGTCATGTTCTTCGTGGCTTGGTTCTGGATGTTCTTTGAAGTCGGCTTGTTTGCCGATGAGCGCACCTTGTCGACCATTCCTGAAGTCGCTTCGGCTTGGGCAAAATGGCCGCCAACGGGCGTTGAGACACTGGATGCATTCCATCTGCCCTTGATGAACACTTTGGTTCTCTTGTTGTCGGGCACGACGGTCACTTGGGCGCACCATGCGCTGCAAGAAGGCAATCGTAAGTCCGCGCAATTGGGCTTGATCATCACGGTGCTGTTGGGCTTGGGCTTCACCGGCCTGCAAGTTCTGGAATATCAGCATGCATTGCATGGCGAGTATTTCGGCTTTGGTGGTGAGACTGTTGGCGTTTATGGCTCGTCCTTCTTTATGGCGACCGGCTTCCACGGCGCCCACGTCATCATCGGCACCATCTTCTTGGCAGTCTGCTTGTTCCGCCTGATGGCTGGCCACTTCACTCCGAAGAAGCACTTTGGATTTGAGGCTGCTGCTTGGTATTGGCACTTCGTGGACGTGGTATGGCTGTTCTTGTTTGCCTTCATCTACGTAGCCTTCTCGTAAGTTAGCGCTACATCAAAAATCGAGTGGGCGGGAGGCAACTCCCGCCCTTTGTCGTTTCAAGCCCTTGTTTCTGCAAAACCTGTCCGCGCGCGGGATCGATTGTGCTAAGAGGGGCGCTCTAACTCATAATTGACGCACCAGAGTGACTGGACAGGAATAGATGGCGGTAAGTGTGTGGAAAGCAGGGTTGCTCAGCCTGTGTCCCAATTGCGGGCAAGCGCCTCTGTTTGACGGCCTGTTGACGATCAAGGCGAGCTGTCCGTCCTGCAAGGCCGACTTCACGATCGAAGATGCGGGTGACGGCCCAGCGGTTTTCGTCATTCTGGCTGCCGGCGCCATTTGTGTGCCCTTCATCCTGATTGCCGAATTGGCCCTACGGCCCCCAATTTGGCTGTTAATCCTGATCGCTTTGCCTTTCACCGCAGCGGTTTGCATTGGCTTATTGCGGCCCTTCAAGGCGATGATGTTTGCCATGCAATGGCGCTATAGGGCCGGAGAAGGCCAGCAGGCCCGAAAGCACACTCATGACTAAGCCTCCCTTGGTTGAAACCCCTGAAGGCTGGGTTCCTTCCGGCTTGAAAGTACGCGGCAAAGCTAGCGGAAGCCCGGCGCCTGCCCCCGCCAAGGCTCAGCCTGCAATGATGCCACCTGCGGCACAGCACGACCCGGAACCGACGCCGGTTGAGGCGCTCGCCGAACTTCCCGAAGCCAAGGCGGCCACAGAGTCTAAAGCCAGCTTTCGCCCCATGCCGGTTTTGACCATCTTGTCGATCCTATGCTTGGGTATTCTCTACATGCTGGGTGACTGGCAGTGGACCAAATTTGTCGAGAAGTCGCGCGCGCCTGCCGTCATCGCAGCCACGGCGCCTGTCTCGGTTGCTGCTGGGCTACAATCGCCGCAGCCTGAATATCGCCCAGTTGAGCTGACTGGTTTGATCGACCCACGCAGCGTCAAAGTGCGCGCGCTCCGCGATGGCATAAGTGGCTATCGCATCTTTACCCCAGTTGTTTTGGAAGATGGCTGGATCTTTGTTGATCGCGGCTTTGTCGCTGAAATCGATGGCGATAAAGTGCCCGTCTTGTCTGGGCAGATCAGCTACCGTGGCGTGCTGCGCAAGGGCGCGAAGGCCAATAGCTTTACACCTGACAATGATCCGATCCAGCAAGATTGGTATTGGCCGGATTTGCCCGCGATGGGGGCCTCTCTCAAGCTCACTGGCGGCTCGCCCGCCTATTATGTTGCCCTCAATCTGGTCGACCCTTTGGCGACCGGTCAAACGCAAATCAATCCTTGGGCAGACAGCAAAGGGGCCAATCAGATCCCGCCGGAACGGCACTTAGGTTATGCCTTAACATGGTGGGGGTTTGGCTTCGCGCTCATCGGGGTCTATACGGGGCTGCATCTGCGTACTGGCCGTCTGCGTTTTGGACGCTCCCCATCCTAAACTTCAACACGATAAAGCAAAATCATGCGCTATATTTCGACCCGTGGCGGGTCTCCTTCGGTTTCTTTCTTTGACGCGCTTCTGACCGGCCTTGCGCCAGATGGTGGCCTCTATGTGCCAGAAAGCTGGCCACACTTGAGTGCGGAGCAAATTCGCGCCGCCGCAACCGCGCCCTATGCCGATACCGCCGCAGCGATCTTGTCGCTCTTTGCGGGCCAAGACCTCACCATGAAAGAGGCCATTGGCCTGACCGAAGAAGCCTATGGTGGCCAATGGGCCAATCCGGGCGTGACCCCCGTGCAGCAAGTGGGGCCAGGCGACTATATTTTGGAATTGTTCCACGGGCCGTCGCTTGCCTTCAAGGACATTGCGATGCAGCTTTTGGCTGGGCTTTATAGCCTTGCGCTGGAACGCCGTGATGCGCGCTTAGCCATTGTGTGCGCGACGTCTGGCGATACAGGCGGGGCAGCCGTGGAGGCCTTGAAAGAGACCGACCGGGTGGACTTGTTTGTCCTGATGCCAAAGGGCCGCGTCTCCGATGTTCAGCGCCGCTTTATGACGGCGTCGGGCGGCGACAATGTCCATGCCCTGAATATTGATGGCGATTTCGATACGGCCCAAGCCCTCGTCAAATCCATGTTTGCGGATAAGGCGTTTGCGAAAGAAGTGGCGTTGTCGCCCGTGAACTCGATCAATTGGGCCCGCATCATGGCGCAATCGGTCTATTATGTCGTAGCCTCTGCGGCGTTGAGTGCGGCTGGTCCAGTCAATTTCACCGTTCCCTCCGGCAATTTCGGCGATGCTTTGGCAGGCTATGTTGCCAAGATGATTGGCGCGCCCATCGGCCGGATCATGATCGCCACCAATGCGAATGACGGCATCGCCAAAGCATTCGAGACCGGCACCTATGCCAAGTCCACGGCCAGCCTCGCGACCTTAAGCCCCGCCATGGATATTAGTGTGGCCAGCAATTTTGAGCGCATCGTCTTTGAAGCGCTGGGTCGCGATGCCGCGGTTCTGAAAAAGCTCTATGACGGCTTTGCCCAAAGTGGTTCATTCGACATTCCCGCACCCGCCCTTGCCATGCTGAAACAGCATTTTGACGCCTTTGGCGTGGACGACCAAGAAACCCGTTGGGCCTTGGCCGATTGTTATGAGCAGACAGGCGAAGTCTTGTGCCCGCATACAGCCGTGGGCTGGCGGGCGCGCTTTGGTGAGGATGAGATCACGGGCGCACGCGTCTTGCTGGCGACCGCCCACCCTGCGAAGTTCCCAGAGACGGTTGAATCCATCTTAGGCCAAGCCCCAGACCTGCCCCGCCATTGCGCCGATCTTCTCGACCGGAAAGAAGTGATGGTGGAGCTGCCGGCCGATGTGGCCGCCGTCAAAGCCTATATTCGCGCCCATATCGGCACCCCGGCATGAGCGCTGCGACCTTAAAGACCCTCTCCAATGGTGTGCGCGTGCTGATGGACCCGATCCCGGGTCTGGCCAGCACTTGTGTGGGTGTTTGGGTGAAGGCTGGCACGCGGGCTGAGACCTCGCGCGAAAATGGCATCGCCCATTTGCTGGAGCATCTGGTCTTTAAGGGTGCCGGTGGTCGCGATGCGCGCAGCTTGGCCGAAGAGGCCGAAGGACGCGGCATCTATCTCAATGCCGCAACCGGCTATGAGCGCACGGGCTTTTTCGCGCGTTGCCTCGCCGAGGATGCGTCGTTTGCGCTGGGCTTGACGGCAGACCTCGTCTTAAAGCCCCATTTGCGGCCAGAAGATCTGGCGCTTGAAAAAGGCGTCGTGCTGCAGGAGATCGGTGAAGCCTTTGACGATCCAGAGGACCGCTGCGGGGTTTTGCACCAATTTGCAGCCTTTCCAGATCACGCCTTAGGCCGCCCGATTTTGGGCGATGAGGCCAGCCTTGCCGCCATTGATCAAGACGCCATCAATGCCTTCCGCAGCCGCACCTATGCCCCATCCAGCATGCTTGTCGCTGTCTCGGGTGCCTTGGATGAGGCCGAGATCGAAGACCAAGTTGAGCGTGCCTTTGGTGGTCTTGCCCCGTTTGAGGCTGCGCCCTCCGTGCCGGCCAAAGTCGGTGGCCGGGCATTAAGCGAAGTACGCGACGCCGAACAAGTCCATCTGACTTTCTCTTTGCCCGGCCCGCGTTTGGGCAGCGATGAGGCAATCGCGGCGCGTGTCATGTGCGAGATTTTGGGCGGCGGCATGGCATCGCGTCTGTTCCAAGACCTGCGCGAGACGCGCGGCCTCGTCTATTCCGTAGAGGCCTTCTGCGACCTCTATGAGGATGCAGGCCGCATTTGCGTATCTGTCGGCTGCGGACCCGCTGACGCCGCCGACGTCGCACGCCGCACCGCCGACCATTTGGTACAAATGGCCGAGCATGGCCCAACGCCCCTCGAACTCAAACGCGCGGTTCGCATTCTCGAAGCCAGCATGATGATGGCCGCAGAAAGCCCCGCCGCACGCTGTGAAGCCGCCGTCAGCCAGACCTTGCTCTATGGCCGTCCTCTGCCCTTGGCCGACGTGTCCGCTCGGGTTCGGCGTGTGGAAGCAAATGCCGTCCAACAGGCCGCGCGGGATGCAATTGCTGCTGCCGAACAAGGTTTTGCCGCCGCAGCAGCGATTGGGCCAGCAGCAGGGCTTGCCGCCGCACCCCTTTTCACGGCAAACTTCGCTTAAACCGCTCAAAAGGACCGAAACTGGGTGTTTCTCAATCTGGTCAATCCAACTGAAAGCAAGCTGCGCCTCGAAGGTGAGGGCGTCTATTTGCGTGAAGCGCAAAAGGGCGATTATCAGGCTTGGGCAGATTTGCGGGCGGCGAGTGAAACTTGGCTCGTGCCGTGGGAGCCTGAATGGCGGTTCGATGAATTGTCGCGCGCTTGCTATTTGTGGCGCCTGCAAGGCTGGCGGCATGATGTGAAGCTGGGGCTGGCATCGCCCTTCTTGGTGTTTCGGACCAGCGATGATGCTTTGGTCGGCGGGGTGAATATCTCCAACATCCGCCGTGGCGTCGCGCAAGATTGCACAATTGGCTATTGGGTCGGCCAACCCTTTGCCCGCCAAGGCTTTACCCGCGCGGCAGTCCGCGCTGTTGTCGCTTACGCCTTTGGACCGCTCGGTCTACACCGCGTGCAGGCGGCCTGCGTCCCCACCAATTTCCGCTCACGCGGGCTCTTGGAAAGCATTGGCTTCCAAGAAGAGGGCTTGGCCCGACAATATCTGAAGATTAATGGCGAATGGAAAGACCATGTCCTTTATGCCATTCTCGCCAATGAGTTTCATGAAGGCCTGTTGAAGGTCTAGTGCGCCTCGCGCGGTCGGGTCTGTTCCGTCACGAATTGAAAGGATCGCGCAACACGAGTTGCGCATCTTTACGCGGGCAAAAGCGCAACTCGTGTTGCGCGATCCCTTAAGGCCAATCCCATCCGATTTTGCGCGCTTTAGTTTGAGCACGGCCTTTGCGTGGGCAGAGGCTGGGGCAGGGGCTGTCGAAGTGAGAAAGGCCTGCGCCATTGGCGGTTAGGTTCAATGCTGACGGTCACGAGATGGCGACTTTTGGCCGAAAGCGGATGGTCTGGTTTGGGGGGAGTGGATGGGGAAAGCTGCCGTTAGAAGGCGGTCCAAAGCAAATTTGGCCGTCGCCAGCGGCTCTAGAGATGGTGTATTCCTTGCGGAACGCACCATACGGCGCGAAGCGCATGGCTAAGCTGCCTGAATAATCAGAAGAACTCGGTCAATGGAAAACAAGGTCGCACTCCAAACTGATTTCAGACCGCGACTTAGCAACATGAGAAGCTGATTTCATTAGGACAGATCCTTCGAAATGAATTCACCTTCCATTGAGGACGTAGGAAAACCTAGTTCATTGTAGAATGCATCCACAACTGCAGCCAAATTGGCTTCTTTAGTTTCAGATGTAAACTCCTTGCAAAGACCATTCGAAACATGCCTTGCAAGATCAGCTAGAATAATTCCCCACGCTCTCCGCTCATCCACATTCCTGTTTCCAGCGTACATTCCAATTTTCAAGGTACAATGCACGCCGTGCTGAGCAATCCATACTCGAGCCATCTCAACAGACTTTTCATCATTATCGGCTTGCGGAGGTCTAGATAATTCTAACGGCATAATGCTTCTCCTTGTCAGTATTACTTCGGCAACATGCCACGTTATTTCCATTTCATTTTCGCGACCTCATCTCGCTTGATATACAGCAATGCGTTTCGCGCCGAATGATGCACTCCATCAATGGAATTCACCAAGGTCAAGCAATTCGTGAGACCTGCAATGATGAGCCTAAGCCAAAGCAGAAATGCGCTTCGCGCGGTAGCAACTGTCTTGACCGAGGTCATGCGGGTGTCAATTCAGTGTTGATTTGATTGCTCCAAGGCTGTCCTGAGCGGATCATGGCGTTGAGGTGTGTCAGGAGTTTTCTGGCGACCGCGATGATAATGGCTTTGAACGGGCGCTGTTGGTTTGATAGTTTGGTGCGGAACTCTTTAAGGACAGGATCGCGGCTACTTGCGATGAAGGCGGCGAGATAGAGGGCGCGTCGGATCTGGGCGCGACCGCCCCAGATATGGCGAGAGCCGCGTCGTATGCCGCTGTCGCAAGCGTGTGGTGCGAGACCTGCAAGGCTGGCGAGAGCTCGGCGGTTGGTCGTCCCGATTTCAGGTAGGCCGGCGACTAAAGTGGCGGCGACAACAGGGCCGATGCCAGGAGCACTTTGGAGGGCTGCATCAAGTTTGGCGAGTTGTGTCGCAGATTTGATGTGGGCAGCTATTTCCTTAGTCAGGGCTGCGAGACGGGTCTTGAGGAAGGTGAGCGTGGTGGCGATATCGTCTTTGATGAAGAGATCAACCGTGGTTCCAAGTCTCTGTTTCTCCTTTGTTATATAGCCGATCAAGGCCTCACGGCGCGCAACTAAATCGGCTAATCTTGCCCGTTGTGGATCAATCGGATCATCGGCTTTGAGGGCAAACTTCGCGCCCATATCGGCAAGCATGCGGGCATCGACAGCATCGGTCTTTGCCAATCGGCCCGTTGCGCGCGCGAATTCTCGCGCTTGTCTTGGATTGACCCTCGCATAGCCAACTTTGTGGATGGTGAGCGCGTGAAGTAACGCGCGCTCACATCCGCCTGTGGCTTCAAGCACGACCACGACGCCTTTGCTACTAAGCCCGGCGGCGAAGGTGTCGAGTATGGCGGGGTCCATTGTTAGGCGTTGATGTTGGTTGGTGAGGGGACAAAACGTATCGATCCAAGCACGCGAAACATCGACACCGACATAAGTATCTGTCATGGTAGCACTCCTATCCTTGTTAGCGGAGTCGGTGGTGGTAGACCGCTCCCAGCAACTGTTCAGGGTGGGCAACCGTTCAGGAAACGGCTCGGGCGGGCCCTCAGCTACGCGACGGTCTTGCAGGACCAAGGGTGCATACAGGGTCCCGCCCGACTTCCTTATGACATGGATCGAAGTAACAAGGGTGCATTCCATCCATGGAATGCACCATGGTCAAGCAAATCCTGAAATGATTTGGGTCGGATGTCAGCCAAATGATTCGGAACGATTCAATGCGCCGCTTCGCTTGCCTTGAAGCCGTTCGACAATTCTGTCTGCGCAAGCAGGGGAGTCAAGAGGCGCGCCTTTGGCGCGTCGGCGAAGCCGATTGCACCTCTTGACACCCCATCTTGCGCGCCCAAACTCGAGCACTGCCTTTGCCTAGGCATAGCCTGTGGCAAAGGCTGTCCCAAGCGGAAAACGTCCACGTCATTGGCGATAGGTCGGGGTCGATGCGGGGCCGCTACGCAATGGCGACTTTTGGCAGAAAGGAGATGGTCTGCTTTGGGTGTGGAGTACGTTGATAGCGGACGTCGAACTGGACATTAAAACCAAACTTCGAACCCCTGACCCCGCTATAAAAATCAGGAGCAGGGTTCAATTTGGATTCCCGCGCGCGTGAAATACCCGAATTCTGCTGTGCCGCCCGAAGTCACAACTACTGCCTGACCTTCAACATTAGGGAAGCCGACAAAGATGGACCCGATCCTTGTGAGGTATACGCGTTCGTGTGAACTGGATATTGCGACTGCACGGACATTACCACCCGCACAAGTCACAACTTTTAGGCCACGCAACTCCGCGTATAAAAGGGTGAAGACTAAAACCAGCCCGCCAGAAAAGAGAAGTCGTTTCGTCATGATCAATAAGTCTTAGCAATGCGCTCCGCGCGGTAGAGTGCATTCCATCGATGGAATGCACCATGGTCAAGCAATTCTTGAGGTCGTCGATGCTGAGCAGCAGCCAAAGCACTTGGAACGGTTCAAGGCTGCACTCCGCTTGCCGTGAAGCCGCCCGACAATTGTCTTTGCGCAAGCTGGGGTGTCAAGAGGTCAAATCGGCTCCGCCGACGCGCGAAGCGCGCCTCTTGACGCCCCATCTTGCGCGCCCAAACTCGAGCACGGCCTTTGCGAAGGCATAGCCTGCAGCAAAGGCATTCCAAGCGAAGAAACCTATAACCGGGACCGCTGTGCTTAAGGTGGTGCATTCCTAACGGAACGCACCCTACGATCGCGCTAAAACCAACGCCCTTGTCATGGAAGGGGTGCATTCCCCGCGGAATGACATCCAACGGCGCGAAGCGCATTTCTCGAGGGTGGTTGCAATAAAACTGTGATTCCTTTAACCTTAACGTGTCATCTTGAGGGCCCACAATCGGGCTGTATCGGTTTGAGATGTGTTGGAGGCGAATGAGAGCGGTGCGACGGAATATTTCTTTTGGTGGGCAGCTTGAGGAGATTGTGGGCTACAGTCGGGCAGTGGTCTCAGGGCCATGGTGCTTCCTTGCTGGTACTACCGGGTCAGACCCCGAGACGAAAGAGATACCTGAAGATATAAAATTGCAGGTCGCCAATGCTTTCAAGACAGTCAAGCGTGCATTAGATGAAGCGGGTTTTGATCTCGCCGATACTGTCCGTGTCACATATTATGTGACGGAAGCTGGAATACACGACCAACTTGCCCCGCTGTTTGGCGAACATTTTCGTCATATCCGCCCGGCGGCGACCTATCTAGAAGTATCCGGTTTAGCCTATCCCGAGTTGAAGTTTGAGATCGAGGTCACAGCCTTCAAGGGTTGAATTAAGGTAGCATGCGCTGCGCGCCGTAGGGGGCATTCCTAGCGGGATGACACCCTATGCCCGCCCGGCATTTTGCGAGATTTGCCAAGGCTCCAGCCCAAAGCGGCTGATGGCGTCTTCCCATTTGTCGTCCAGATTGGCCGTAGCGAAGACGGCATCAATATCGCCTTCGGTGACGAGCCAAGCATTGTCCTTGATTTCGGCTTCCAACTGGCCGGCATCCCAACCCGAATAGCCTAAGGCCAAGGTCGCGCGACTGGGCTTGATGCCTTGGGCGATGGCTTGCAGGACATCGCGCGTGGCCGTCATACGCAAGCCCCCCATGATCGGGCTGGTCGTCTCATCACTCGACCAATCATCGGTGTGGAGCACAAAGCCCCGGTCGCGCTGACAGGGGCCGCCATCGAGCACGGGGATAGACGGGACGCGGATCGCGCAATCAATACCCAATTGGTCGAGAAGGTCTGGCAGCAGGAGGCGCGGCATCGCCCGATTGATCACAATGCCCATTGCGTGGGTTTCGTCATGGTCGCACACCAAGATCACCGAGCGTTTAAAACGACGGTCTGCCATCGAAGGGGTGGCAATCAGGAAGCGTCCGACCAGCGAGTTTCTCATAATTGTAATCGTGTTGCCAAAATCCTTTGCTGTCTAGTCTGAATTTTAATTTTTACGGGCTGCAACTGGTCCAAATTGTCGCACCCTGCAGCTAGAACGGGCAAAATGGACAGAAATCTATGTCCAGAATCTGCGCCCAGATATGAACCCAAATTTGTTCATGGTCATATCTTTGAATCACAGAGGCGATAGATTATCTAGCAAGCATGCGGCTCGTGCTGACGCCCTTTGGCGCAACGATGGTTTGGCCGCCATGATGGAGAACGACAGATGACAATCAAAGTAGGCGACAGCCTTCCAGACGCAACCTTCATGGTACCGACCGCTGACGGTCCAGCGCCGCGCACCACGGCCGACATTTTTGCTGGCAAAAAGGTCGCTTTGTTCGCTGTTCCAGGTGCCTACACGCCAACCTGCTCTGCCAAGCACTTGCCATCCTACAAGGAAAAGGCAGCCGAATTGGCGGCTAAAGGCGTCGACGCCATCGCATGCTTGTCGGTGAACGACGTGTTCGTCATGGGCGCTTGGGCCAAGGATCAGGGCGTCAGCGACGAGATTATCATGCTGGCCGATGGCAGCGGCAATTTCGCCAAGGCGATTGGTCTTGAAATGGATGCGTCGAAGTTTGGCATGGGCGTGCGCTCACAGCGCTTCTCGCTGGTGGCCGACAATGGCGTCGTGACGCATTTGTTCGTGGAAGCCCCAGCCGAATATAAGGTTTCTGGCGCTGAATACATGTTGGAGCATATGTAAGCTTTATCCGTGTCGCCGCAGCGACTCGGACCGATCTAAAGGCCCCGCCTTCGTTTTGCGCGAAGGCGGGGTTTCTTGTTTTAGGAGGCGGGCGTCCAGGTTTGGCCAATACAAATGGGGCCAACACAGCCTTTGACTTCCAACTTACCGTCACGCTTCATGCGAAACTCGCTGCGATACAGCTTGCCTTCGGTGGGGTCATAAATTTGGCCGCCGGTATATTTCCCATCCGTTTGGGCCGTGAAGCCCGTCAAAATCGCCATGCCGACAATGGACCGCGAGCGCAATTTGGGGTCTGGATTCTTCGTGTCGGTCGTTGGGGCATTTTTGTCGGCCTTAGGGCCCGGTCCGACAATGCGGCCGCAGGTTTTGTTACCACAGGCTTCCAAGCGGATGATGCCGCTGCCATTGGCGGTCAACCACCGCGTGCCGTGCAATTCGCTGGCAAAGCTTGGAGAAGCAAGTAACAGGGCCAGAGCGGCTGGCGCGAGGGCAAAAGATTTCATGGTTTTACACCTTAATGGGGGAGGACGGGAGACAAACTTGAGGTGTCTCTACCGACCTCAAAAAGCCAGTTCAAGTCCGAAATTGATCCGCCACTTCAAACTCAGGTGACTAGGCTGGGGCGCAGGCTTGATGATTCGGGTTCGAAGCCCCATTGTCACTTTAGATGTCCCGCTTTGACCGCCCCTTTATCGACGAAGTGCTGACGCGCGCCTCCATTCTGGATGTGGTCGGGCGCAAAGTGACGTGGGACAAGCGCAAGTCCAACCTGTCGCGCGGCGATATGTGGGCCTGTTGCCCGTTTCATAATGAGGCCACGCCCAGTTTCCATGCCGTCGACGCCAAGGGCACGTATCATTGCTTTGGCTGTGGCCAGCACGGCAATGCCATCGACTTTATCATCGCGACCGAAAATGTGCCTTTCCCCGAAGCGGTAGAGCGTTTGGCCCGGGACCTTGGTATTCCACTGCCCGCCCGCGACCCAGAGGCCGTCACCAAGGACGATCAAGCCAAGCGCCTAACCAATGCCTTAGATGCCGCACGTGCCGCCTTTGCCCAAGCGCTGCGCAGCCCGGAAGGCGCTAAAGCGCGTGCCTATTTGACCAAGCGTGGCTTGAATGAGGCTGATTGGGATCGTTTCGGTCTGGGCTTTAGCCCCAATAGTCGGACTTGGCTGAAAGATCGGCTGACCCAAGGTGGCCACCAATTGGCCGATCTGGTCGATGCAGGGCTTTTAAAGATGCCCGATGATGGCAGCAGCCCGTTTGATTTTTACCGGGGCCGGGTGATGTTCACCATTGCGGACACACGCGATCGTACGGTCTCGTTTGGGGCCCGCACGCTCGACCCCGATGGGCAGCCCAAATATCTCAATGGCCCCGACAGCCCCGTCTTTAACAAAAGCCGCAATCTCTACCGCTATGCGCAGGCGCGGGCTGCCGCCAAAGACAAGCCCATATTGGTTGCCGAAGGCTATATGGATGTCATCGCCTTAGAACGCGCTGGCTTTGCGGCTGTGGCACCTTTGGGTACAGCCCTGACTGAAGACCAATTAGGCCTGATCTGGAAAGCGTCTAAGCGGCCCATCCTGTGCTTTGATGGCGATAAAGCCGGCCTGAAGGCAGCAGAGCGCGCGCTCGACCGGGCCTTACCGCTGGTGTCGGCAGACAAGACCTTGGCCTTTGGCTTTTTGCCCGAAGGCCAAGACCCTGACGATATGATCAAGGCCAAAGGCGCAGCGGGCATCGAAGCGGTTCTGGAATCGGCTCTGGCGCTCGGCAGCTTTTTGTTCCAGCGCGAACAAGAGCGCGAGCCCTTGGTGACGGCAGAGGCGCGCGCGGGTCTGCGCAAGCGCTTGCGGCAGCTCACGGGCCAAGTCACGGACGCTGATTTACAGCGTGAACTCAATGAAGACATGCGCCGCAATCTCGATGCGCTGTTTGCCCCTGCCGCTCGGCCAGCTTTTGTACCCAAGGCACGCGGGAAGGGGGGCGACACCGGCCCGATCGGCAGCGCTACAGCCGAATTACGCTTGAAAATCAAAGCAGGGACCGTGCGCCCGAAGCGAACTTTGGTAGACCTCGTGACCGCACCTTTGCTCCGCGCTGAGCTTCTAGAGGGGCATGAAGAGGCGTTTGCCGGCCTCGTGCTCGACAATCCAGGCCTGAATTTACTGCG
Organism: Hyphomonadaceae bacterium UKL13-1; assembly: GCA_001602435.1. Lineage (GTDB taxonomy): Bacteria > Pseudomonadota > Alphaproteobacteria > Caulobacterales > Aquidulcibacteraceae > Aquidulcibacter. Next base: position 2,461,119 of record CP012156.1, on the reverse strand, counting down.
CCACGGTCTTTTAGACCTGCATCATGCGGGAACGACTATTGATTTTGAGAGCGTTCGTCTCCATCTGAACCAATTAGGTCAAAGCGAAGCCGTGCGCTTTCTCGATGAAGCGCGGCGGTCCCCGGTCAACCCTCATGCCCGGCCTGAGCTGAGTGTGGAGGAGGCCAAACGCGCTTGGCTGATCGCGCTTCAACGTTTGGAGACCCATCGGGCTCTGGCGTCGGACGCGGCCGAAGCCGTATCTGCGGCAGGCAGTGGTGATGAAGCAGCGTTCGAGCGGCTGAAGCGTCTGGTTGGTGAGCGCCGTGCGCTTCGGGCTGACGAGACTAGCTCTGCTGGGGCATCCATCGTCGGGGGAGAGGGTTTCTCTCTGCCGGCAGAAGATTAGAAAGTCGGCACGTGCTTCAAACAGTACGGGCTGGCTGTGCCGTTGTTTTCAACGGTAAACAGGACAGGCACCACTAGCTGACCTTTTGAAAAAGATCGGCTATAGGGGCAGGAAAATCGGGTTCATGCCAGATTGCCTTTAAAAGGGCAGGCTGGCAGGGATTTATTATAGCAATCAGGTGCGTCATGTGACGACATGGCGGAACCAAGAGGCGGCACATTCATGGTAGAAAAAGTTGAAGAAGCGCAATCCGCAGAGACCCCCGATGCGCCACTTCTGGACTTGAACAATGCTGCGGTGAAGAAATTCATCAAGGCAGGCAAAGTACGCGGCTGGGTCACGGTCGACGAACTCAACAAAATTCTACCCTCGGAAGATTTCACGTCTGAGCAGATCGAAGACGTGATGGCTCAGTTGAGCGAAATGGGCGTCAATCTGATTGAAGCTGAAGAAGATTCGCAAGAAGAAGGTGGCGAAGTCGCAACCGTCTCCTCGTCGAGCTCTGCGGTCGTCATTCAAACCGGCAATACCAAAGAAGGCCAAGACCGCACCGACGATCCCGTTCGCATGTATCTGCGGGAGATGGGCGCGGTAGAGCTTCTGTCGCGTGAAGGCGAAATCGCCATTGCCAAGCGCATCGAGGCAGGTCGCGACGCGATGATCCGCGGCCTGTGCGAAAGTCCACTGACCTTTGAAGCCATCATGGTGTGGCGCGACGAATTGCAGACCGGTCGCGTTCTCTTGCGCGAAATCATCGACCTTGAAGCGACCTATGGGGCGGAAAATGCGCCACCCGTAGTCGAAGAAGAGGAAGAGGAGGAAGAAGAAGTCCTCTCCAGCAATGATGATGAGGATGATGAAGAAGGGGCTCGTGCTGCGCGTGCCGCCCGCGCCGAAGCCGAAGAAGACGAAGGCGCTGCCCTTTCTATGTCTGCCATGGAAGGCGAATTGCGCGACGGTATCATGGGCATCCTCGATACGGTTGCTGCCCACTTTGACGCCTTCCGTGCGCTAAAGGATCGCTCGCTCGACGCCCGTATTCGCGGTGTATCGATCACCGATGACGACATGGCCGCCATGGATGCTTTGCAAAACAGCATCATCGACGAGCTCAAGAGCCTTAAGCTCAACAATGCCCGGATCGAGGCACTGGTCGAACAGCTTTATACGATCAACAAGCGCTCCATCGGTTTGGAAGGCAAATTGATGCGTCTGGCGGAAAGCTGTGGCATTGGCCGTCCAGATTTCGCGAAGGCCTATCAGGGCCATGAAATGGACCCAAGCTGGCTCGACACCGTCAAGGAAAAGACCAAGTCGTGGACCCGCTTTGCCATTGACCAGCGCGACCGCGCGGACGAAATCCGTCAAGAGATCTTCACCCTCGCCCAAGAGACCGGCGTGCCGATCGATGAATTCCGTCGCATCGTCCAAACCGTGCAAAAGGGCGAGCGCGAAGCCCGTCAGGCCAAGAAGGAAATGGTGGAAGCCAACCTCCGCTTGGTGATCTCGATTGCCAAGAAATACACCAATCGTGGCTTGCAATTCCTCGACCTCATTCAAGAGGGCAATATTGGTCTGATGAAGGCGGTCGATAAGTTCGAATATCGTCGCGGCTATAAATTCTCGACCTATGCGACTTGGTGGATCCGTCAGGCCATCACCCGCTCGATCGCCGACCAAGCGCGCACGATTCGTATTCCGGTGCATATGATCGAGACGATCAACAAGCTGGTGCGTACTTCGCGCCAGATGTTGCACGAGATTGGTCGTGAACCAACGCCAGAGGAATTGGCTGAAAAGCTCGGCCTACCTTTGGAAAAAGTCCGCAAAGTCATGAAGATCGCCAAAGAGCCCATCAGCCTTGAAACCCCAATCGGGGACGAGGAAGACAGCCATCTGGGTGACTTCATTGAAGACAAAAATGCGATCCTGCCTGTGGAAGCGGCCATTCAGTCCAACCTGCGCGAAACCACCACGCGGGTTTTGGCCAGTCTGACGCCACGCGAAGAACGCGTGCTGCGCATGCGCTTTGGCATCGGCATGAACACCGACCACACTTTGGAAGAAGTCGGCCAACAGTTCAGCGTGACCCGCGAACGTATCCGCCAGATCGAAGCCAAAGCCCTGCGCAAACTCAAGCATCCTTCGCGTTCACGGAAACTGCGCAGCTTCTTGGATAACTAAGGGCGCTTTAAGCCCTCTTCACAGCCTTCGGCGGCAGCGGCGCATGCGCCGTTGTCCGGTAAAGCCGGTGAAGGGGAACGCGCAGCAAGAGCTGCGCATCGGTAAGCGTTGACAGGCGCAGCTCGTGCTGCGCGGTCCTTTTGTTGGGTTTTCTATCTAGAAGCGGTTTTGGTGATCCTTCTGTCTCACCAAACTGCTGTCTCAATTGTTCTTGCGACATCTGAGTAGTCAAGTGTCCGTTTTCTTCGAAAACGGATCGCTTGCGACGCAGCGAAGCTGCGCACTTGACGACACAGATGTCGCGCTCATGCTTGATCATCCATTTTGGTGGAACAGGGTTTCCACCAAAATGGGTCCAGATCGGCAGCACAAATTCGCCCCGCAACACCCTAAGGCTAAGGCGCTCTCCCCTCTCCTTCTGGGAGAGGGGACGGGGGTGAGGGCTTACGCGCACCCAATCTATAAGGCGGGTTGGCGAGCTTTTAGTTGACCGGATGAATTGGCTTTTGCGCCCAACAAGCCCTCACCCCCACCCGTCGACCTACAGGTCGACCCCAAAAGGAGAGGGGAGCGCATAAAACAAAACTTATCCCCCTCTATCCAAACACGACGTAACCTTCCCCCATCACCAACGAGAGGGCGTTGTTGCTGCAGCGGCGACACCGGTTGGGGATGGTAAGCGGGATTAATCGAGGTTGAAGTGGCGACCTCGTGTTTCATTGGGATTAGCTGTCCTGATGCCCGGTGTGCTTGAGCCCGACTGCCGTGTGAAGCCCTTGGTCAAGAACTTAGGCAATGCCTTTGAGACGCCTTGGGGAAGCCTTATGTATTTTTAGGAGCGCAAGCTTCTAGGATGAGGCCTTTACGAACTAGGCGGGGGAAATTTGAACCACCCGTGGCGTCATGAACCACCTAAGCACACAGAACTTTTCAGCCGGGGCGCACGGTTTGCGTCGTATTCCGGGCCAGTCCGTTAATCTGGCCCACCTCATTTGGCGCATACCACGCGCCCCGGCCCCTCACTCAGCCGCACCCCCGGTGGTTTTCCACGCGGGGCTATGGGTGCTTCCGCAAACTCACAAAGGTCCCCGCGCTCCGCTCCGCTTCGGCGGGGATGACAAGGTGGGGGACAAATCGCCCCGATCTTCACAGTTCCGTCAACGTAATCCTAGGATTTACATGGTAAAGGTCCCGCATGTCCCAGCCAGTTTGTTTGCTGAAGGACGGAGAATATTGTGAAAGTCATAACCATCTCTGCCGAGGCGTTGACGACAGGTCAGATTGCGCGATGGGCGGCCCTTCAGGCAGAGACGAAAGAGTTTGGTTCGCCACTGGTTGGACCATATTTTGCGCAATTGATTCAGCGCCATCGCGGCGATGTGCATGTGGCAATTGCTGAACAAGACGGTCGCGACGTCGCTTTCTTTGCCTTCCATAAGGCCAGCCACGGCTATGCCCGCCCCGTCGGAGCACCTTTCTCGGATTATCAGGCCGTCGTCAGCGAGCCGGGCTTAGAGCTCGACGGCACGGCGTTTCTGGCAGAAGCTGGCATCGAGCGGATGGCCGTCTCGGGCCTGATGGACCCGCATGGCTTGTTTGCTCAGGCAGCCCTCGAGCCGACCTTGGGCTATCGCATCAGCGTGAAAGATGGTGGCGCGGCCAAACTGGAACGCCTCCGGCAGGCCAATCCCAAATGGGCGAAGAATTTGCGGCGTCTTGCCAATAAAATGGACCGCGAGTTGGGCCCGATCCGCTTTGTGACCGGTGATACCTCGCCTACGGCGTTGGAAGCTGTTCTGAGCCTTAAGGTCGAGCAATATCATGAGTCAGGGCTAACCGATGTCCTGCGCCCGAACTGGGTGAAGGCGATGATGCAGGACTTGTTTACCCGCACCGATCCCAATTTTGGTGGCTGTTTGATCACGCTTTATGCAGGCGATTACATGGTGTCCGGCCAATTTGGCGTGCGCCAAGGCGGTTGGTTCCATCCTTGGATCGCCTCATCCTGTCCCAAGGCGCACCCTTATTCGCCCGGTATCGTCTTCCTCGGCCAAATGATCCGCTATGCCGAAGACATTGGCATCGAGACGATTGATCTTGCCCAAGGGCATAGCCATTACAAAGCGCAATTCTCACGCAATCCAGTGACGGTTCAAACTGGCCAAGTCGGGCGGCGAGCTATTCCAGCCTCTGCGGTCAAATCAGGCCCAATCGGCATGATCCAAAAGCGTCTGGACCTCATCGCAAGTGTAGAACCTGACTTGGCAGGGCGTTTGCATGCGGGCTGGACTGCTGTAACTTCTGCACCTCGCCGTCTCATGGCGCGCGGTAAGGCGCAACAAACGGATAGAGTTTCAACGGATGACTAAACCAGCTTCAATTGTTTCTTGGCCCTCTGATGTGTCTCAACGCTTTGGGCGTGAGACCCTTGTGGTGCCCCATGATTTGCACGCAAGGCCGATGTTCTCCGACGCCGGTCTCGCCAAACTCTTGGACACTTATCCGCGCGACAAGTTGGGCGTCTTCACCATGGGCCACGATCCAGTAGACTGGCAGTCTTGGCGCGTCGGTAAGGCTGGCGACATGAGTGGTGCGGAGCTCATGCAGGCCGTTGAAGAAGGCCGGATTTGGTTGAATCTGCGCGCTGCCAACGCGCATTTGCCCGAATATGCCGCTTTGTGTGACGAGATTTTCGCCGACAAAGAAGCCCATGTCTCGGGCCTGAAGACGATGAAGCGCGACCTTGGCGTACTGATTTCTTCGCCCAATGCCCAAGTCTTCTATCATCTGGACTCACCGCTTGTGTCGCTCTGGCAAATTCGTGGCACAAAGCATGTGCGCGTTTATCCGCCAAAGGCACCATTTGCGCGGCCAGAACAAATTGAGGCGGTCGTCTTACGCGAGACAGATGAGCAAATTCCGTTCGATCTGGCTTGGGACCAAGATGCGCAAGATGTGACTTTAGAACCCGGCATGATGGTGACCTGGGCGCAAAACGCCCCCCATCGCATCGTCAATGGGCCGATGGTCAATGTGTCGCTATCAGTTGAGTTTATGACACCGGCTGCGCTTCTGCGCGCGAATGTCATTTATGCCAACGGGGTCTTACGCCGCCGGCTACAGATGCAGCCCGAAATTCAAGCCGGTCTTGATCCAAGGGCACTCGGCAAACTGGCTTTGGCGCGGGCCTTTAAGGCCATCCAAATCCAAAAGGCGCATGAGCATAAATTGACGCCCAGCTTTGACTTGCGCGAAGCCATCCCGGGTGTACGCGAAAAAGTCGACGCCTAGCGGCACCTATTTGGCGGTTAGGAAGCGGTAGGCACCCTCAAACTCACGGGCCCAAAAGCCTTCTGAGTGTGTGCCGTCCGCGACAATGCGCGAGCGCACGTCACGGTCTGGTCGATAACCCACGGCAACAAGGGCCTCGACCATGGCAGGCTGATCCTTGGCGAAAATGCCTTTGGGTTCATCACCCACCTGCTCATCGCGGCCACTGACCAGAAAAACTCGTGCGCCGCGCCGATAGGGCTTTTTCTCGCGGGCTAGCTGGTCCAAGCGCGGTTCCAGCCACAAAGGCGTGGAAAAGGCTCCAATTCGGCCAAACACATCTGGCCGCATCATACCCGCATAGAGCGCGAGCGTCGCGCCCGAGCTTGCGCCCATGATAATGGTATGGGCGGGATCTTTCTTGGTGCGAAAGCGCCGATCAATCAGGGGCTTCAAGGTGTCGATCAGAAAGCTGAGATAAGCATCGGCTTGGCCGGGTTGGCCAGACCAAGGCAGGCGGGAATGATATTCTGCCGTGCGGTTCTCGCCGCCATTGTCGATCCCCACGACGATCGCGCCAGTATCGCCAGCCGCCGCCAGTCGATTGAGTGTCTCATCGACCTGCCATTCCCCCGCATAAGAAGTTGCGCGGTCAAATAGGTTCTGGCCGTCTTGCACATAAATCACGGGATAGCGGCGGTGAGAGCTTTGATAATCGGGCGGTAAATAGAGCCAAATCCGCCGCTTGCGCCCTAAACTAGGCATAGCCATGGCTTCATCCAGAATCGTTACATTGGCACTGCGTGTGTTTTTTCTGCTTGCCCAAGTGCAATCGATGGCATGGCGAGAAGTGCAGCAAAGCCACCTCCGATCACCTGCCGTCGACAGAGCTTATCAACGTAAGTTGATCCATGCGTCCTGTGTTTCATTTGTTAGATCGCCATTCCTGTGCTAGTTACTCGCCTGATCGACGAAACTGGTACTGCCGTCGCATGGTCTTTTTTGCCCGCTTTTGCAAGAAGACGATGCCTGCTTCCATTCTTCTAAGACGCCGAATGCTGTGCCGGATAACGCACGGTCACTGTGGCTGTAAGCATGCGAAGCGGCCAAACTATGAGAAAGGGTCCCTCAATGGCGACCGGAGTTGTTAAGTGGTTCAACGCAACCAAGGGCTATGGCTTTATTCAACCTGATGCAGGTGGTGGCGACGTGTTCGTTCACATCAGCGCCGTTGAACAGTCTGGCTTGAACGGCCTGAACGATGGCCAAAAAGTCAGTTTTGAACTGAAGACCGAGCGCGGCAAGACCGCTGCGACGGAATTGCAATTGATCTAATCATTCTGCAAGCAGTTGCTGAAGAGGGCAGGGGCGGATGCTCCTGCCCTTTTTTGTTGGCAGAAGCTTAGTCCTCACCCACACGGCCACGCAGCTTTTTAACGGTGCTGCGAATGGCCTTGCCCTCCAGCCGCTTCTCGCGCGCAGCTCGGGTTGGCCGGGTCTTTTTGCGCGGTGGCGGCGGTGGCACGCTGGCGCGGTCAATCATGCCTTGCAGTCGTTCGCGGGCATCTTGGCGGTTGCGATCTTGGGTACGAAAGGTCTGAGCCAGCAGCACAATGACCCCGTCCTTGGTCGCCCTTGATCCCGCTAACTTAATCAGGCGATCGCGCACATCCTCTGGAAAGGATAGGCTGGCCGCCGCATCAAAGCGCAATTCAACCGCGGTTGAAACCTTATTGACGTTCTGACCGCCAGGGCCTGAAGCGCGCACAAAGCTCTCGCTGATTTCATCCTCGTCAAAGGGGTAAAGGGTCGGCGGACTCATGCGCAGGCCCTAGACCCAAGCATAGTTAAAGCTGATCGACACTCGCTTGGACTTAGCGCGATTGAGCACCACTTCATGGCGCAACCAGCTTTCCCACAAGATCACTTCGCCTTCTTCCGGGCGCAAAAATACAAAGGGCTGCAAATCTTGCGCGGCATTGGCCAAGCGCGTAGGCGCGGCCATCATCATGGCAAGGCGAGGGTCTTCGAGCTTTAAAGCGGAAGCCCCATCTGGCAGCGTGACATATAAGGTCCCCGAGATCACGCTATGGGGGTGGATGTGGCCGGTATGCACGCCACCTGGTGGCAGCACATTGACCCACAGACTATCAAGCTTGAGCTTGCCGCCAGCCAGATCAAAACCAACCTCTTGGGCAAAGACAGCGGCATGCTTGTCGAGTAGACGCCTTAAGTCGCCAAACGCACTGATCCGTGTCGGCAAATCATTGAGCGAGGCATAGGAGGTATAGCCCTTATAGCCATTCTCGCGGCACCAGCGCCGTCCTGCCGCATCCTCTTGCTCCAGCATGTCGCAGGCTTCGGCCAAATCTTGGCGCAAGTCCTCGTGCGCGCGGCCACCAAGGGGGGCGCGATAAAGCCGCGTAGCAAAGAGGGAGAGCGTTTCAGCCATGGCCGCTCTTAGCCTGAACAGGGGAGGAAGGGAAGTTTGGAGACCCCGTCCTACTTCAAACCCGCGCAGAAGCGTTGGATGCGGCGGCAGGCTTCTTCCAGTGTCTCGGTCGACGTCGCATAGGAGATGCGGAAAGCAGGGCTGCCGCCAAAGGCTGCGCCGTGCACCACGGCCACGCCTTCAGCTTCCAGAAGCTCGCGCGCGAAATCCTCATCATTGGCAATCACCACGCCCGATGGCGTGCTCTTACCGATCAAGGCGGCGCAGGAAGGGTAAACGTAAAAAGCACCTTCAGGCTTTGGGCACGACAGGCCGGAGGCTTGATTGAGCATGGAGACAACCAGATCGCGGCGATCTTGGAAGACCTTATTGCGGGTGGGCAAAAAGTCTTGAGGGCCATTCAGCGCTTCAACCGCGGCATATTGGCTGATCGACGTCGGGTTAGAAGTCGACTGGCTCATGATGCCAGCCATGCCCTTGATCAACCACACAGGGCCAGCCGCATAGCCAATGCGCCAGCCCGTCATGGCATAGGCTTTCGAGACACCATTCATCGTCAACGTGCGGTCATAAAGTGCAGGCTCAACTGCGGCGATGGTGGCAAACTCAAACCCGTCATAGAGCAAATGCTCATACATATCGTCGGTCAGGATCATTACATGCGGGTGGCGCAACAAAACGTCAGCCAAAGCGCGCAGATGTGCGGCGCTATAGGCGGCACCGGTTGGGTTGGAGGGCGAGTTCAGGATCAGCCATTTGGTGGCTGGCGTGATGGCCGCTTCCAGCTTTTCAGCCGACAGGCGGAAACCTTCTTCGGCGGTGGCTTCCACGATCACGGGCGTTGCACCCGTCAGATGGACAATGTCAGGATAGCTCACCCAATAAGGGGCAGGCACGATCACTTCATCGCCGGGGTTTAGGGTGGCCATGAAGGCGTTATAGATGATGGGCTTGCCACCTGGTGCGACGCTGACTTGCTCTGGCGTATAGGTCAGATTGTTCTCACGCTTGAACTTGGCGCAGATTGCAGCCTTCAGCTCCGGAATACCGTCGACATTGGTGTATTTTGTCTTGCCGCCGCGGATCGCAGCAATGGCGGCTTCTTTGATGTTATCGGGTGTATCAAAGTCGGGTTCGCCTGCACCTAGGCCAATGGTATCGCGCCCTGCCGCTTTTAGCTCGCGCTCCTTCTGGGTCACTGCCATGGTGGGCGATGGCTTGATGCGGGAAAGGGCGGCAGACTTGAACGGGGTCATTGGGAAACATCCTGTGGATGGGCAGAAAGGCTGGCCTCTTTTACGGCGCTGCGCGGTGCGTGCAAGGGCAAGCGGTGCGTCTTTTCAGCATGAGCGCTCTGCAGCGCGGGCTAGCCTGTCAGCAATGGCTTCGCCCAACCCAGTCTCAGGTATGGGCGTGATGACAATGGCGGTTGGGTTCAGGGTGTCTGCTGCCCGCAACATGGCAAACAATTGGGCTGCGGCTTCGGTGAGATCGCCAGAAGGTGACAGGTTGAACTCTGCCCCTTCATAGCCCGGACCAAAAGCAATCATCACTTCGCTGGCTTCAGCGCTTGAAGCGTTCAAGCGCACCGGCGCGCGCGGGGCATAATGGCGCAGCACCATGCCGGGGGATGCAGGGGCTGCCTTAGCTGAAGCGTCGGGGGATAAAAGCGGGCCAGCAACGGCTTCCAAGGCTTCCCGACTGAGGCCGCCGAGGCGCAGAAGTGTCGCTTGATCGCCAGACACCGCGACCACCGCACTTTCCAGCCCAACGGCACTGGGTCCACCATCGAGCACGAGTGCCAGCTTGTCGCCAAATTCCTCGCGAACGTGCGCCGCAATTGTGGGCGAAGGTCTGCCCGATACATTGGCAGAAGGCGCCGCCACCGGCTTGCCAAAGGCGCGCAGCACGCGCTGCATCAAGGGATGGGCAGGCACGCGCAAGGCTATCGTATCCAGCCCAGCGCATGCCAAGTCACAAACGATGCAATCAGGTTGGCGCGGCACGACGAGGCTTAATGGGCCTGGCCAAAACGCTTCGGCCAACTGCCGCGCCAAGGGCGAAAACACCCCAAGCGCTTCTGCCGCTTCAAGGCTGGCGACATGAGAGATCAGCGGATTGAAATGCGGCCGACCCTTGGCGGCAAAAATCTTGGCCACGGCTTCGGCATTTGTCGCATCCGCGCCTAGGCCATAGACGGTCTCAGTCGGCAGGCCCACCAAGTCACCGCGCACAAGGGCGGCGGCGGCTGAAGTCGCAGGTTCCAAAAGCGTCTGATCCATGGCGTGACCTGTGACAGCTTGGGCCTAAAAGTCAAAATGCGGCTGCAGCGACACTTTTTCGTTCACGAAATGGTAACGCTCCCATCAACTTGGCTAAAGTGGTCTTGTGACGTCTGCACGGCACCGACATATGCACCCCGACAGCACTTAATGGAGGTCGTCATCATGAAAAGTATCGCTTACCTAGCAGCCCTCACGTCCGTGGTCGCCCTTGCAGCAGCTCCTGCGCAAGCTCGCGGAAACAAAATGAAGTGCGCTAACGCGACCCCAGCCCAAGTTGAAGGCTTGTTCTCGCAATTCAACGCTGCTTGGGCCACCAAAGACCCAGCCAAAGTGACCCCTTTGTTCGCAAAGGACGCCGTCCTGTTGGCAACCGTCTCCAACACCCCACGCACGACGCCTGAAGCCATCAACGACTATTTCGTTGGCTTCTTGAAGAACAGCCCAGTTGGGACCATCCAAACCAGCTCCGTGCAAGTGGGCTGCAACATCGCAACACGTTTGGGCACTTGGGATGTGGCTTTGACCAATCCAGACACCAAAGCCGTCACGGTTGTTAAGGCGCGCTATTCCTTCATCTACAAGCTGGAAGATGGCGCTTGGAAAATCTACCACTTGCATTCGTCGATGATGCCAGAACCAACCAAGTAAGTTTGGTTTCGACAGCTCGATACAATCAGGCTGGAGCTTTAGGGCTCCAGCCTTTTTTGTGACTATTTCCGCGTGGCGCGGACAGCGATGTTCACGATGGTTTCCCGCGCCACCCATTCTGCGCCTGCGTCCGACTCAAGGCCAAGTTTCATGGCTATACGGTCGAGTTTTACTTGGCCGGTCATGGTGGCGACATTGCCTGAAATGGCGACGGTGAAGGGCAAAGGCACACGGTAATTCATGCCTTTGACCGTCAGAACACCATCGGCGATATACCGGCCTGGCCCTAGTGAGCGGATTGACTGGGTGACATAGCGGGCGGTTGGGAATTTGCGGGCGTCAAACCAGTCTGACGTGGCGAGATTGTCGTCAGGCTCCTTCACGCCCGTCAAAGCGCTACCTGTCATGATCGTGATCACAGCTTGGCTGCCAGCCAGATTGTTGGGATCGAACTTAATATCGCCCGACCACTGGCGGAACGTGCCATTGACCCCATTGCCCGCCCATTTGGTCGAAAAGGCAATTCGGCTCTGTCGTGCATCAATCGTCCAACCCGCCGCGGGCGCGGCAAGTTTCCCGGCAGGGGCTTTCTTGGCGGTCTGGGCATCTGCCAGATTTAGGGGTGCAGTCAAGGCTGCGAGCGCCAGACTGGCGACCGTGAGGACCTTTAGCATAGGTTTGATTCCTTATCTTATTTTGGCCGCATGAAGGGGAGCATGCGGGTCATGACATCATCGTCATCCATGAACATATGTTTCAAGGCCGCGCCGACATGGATGACAAACAAGACGATAACGCCCCAAGCTGCCGCACTATGGCCAGCCTTGGCTATGCCATTGAGCTCTTTCCGGAAGGGCAGATCGGCGAGGGGAAGACGAGGCCACTCAAACAGACCCCACCAATGGGTCGCGATGTTGTAAGGCGAGGTGGAGATGATCACCCAACCGCCCAGTGGAATGCCAATCATCAGGGCATAAAGGGCAAAATGGGTGAACTTGGCGGCGGCAACTTCCCACGCCTTCATGCCTTCCGGCAGTGGGGGAGGGGGATTTGCCAGCCGCCAGAACAGGCGAAACAGCGAGAGCAAGAGAATGGTCAGGCCAGCACTTTTGTGCACTTGAAAGGCCTCAAACTTTTCAGGGCCTTTGAGGTCTTCCATCGCCCAGCCACCTAGGATTTGAACCAGGATTGCTGCAGCGATCACCCAGTGCAACAGGATGGCTACAGTAGTGTAGGATCGGCTTTGTTTAGCCCCTGACCAAGTCTCGCCCGTCATGTTTTAGTCCTTTTTCAAAAACTCAGTTTCGATGATCAGGTCTACTTGATCACCAATTCCAAAATTAATCCAGTTATTCATGCCCCACTCGGACCGCTTAATCGAACCGGTAGCCGAGAAGCCTACATTTTGGACACCTCGGAACGGGCTCTTACGACCGGTGTTATAGGTCACGTTCAAAGTTACAGGCTTGGTCACGCCCGCAACGGTGAGGTCGCCCGTCATCGTGCCGGTGGTAGCCGACGTGGAAGTCAGTTTGGTCGACTTGAAGGTGATGGTGGGGTTGGCTTCGGCCTTGAAGACTTGCTTGGCGATTTCAGCGTCAAACTTGGGCAGGCCAGTATTGACCGAGGTGGCATCAATCGTGATGTCGGCGCTCGATGCGGTTGGGTTTTGTGGGTTGAAATTGATTGTGCCCGAAATCTTGTCAAAGCGGGCCGTATAGGTCGACAGTCCGCTGTGATCGAGGCGCCAGTGGACCGACGTATGGGTTGGTTCAACTTCGTACACGCCTGCTGGCTGGGCAGCCAGATTGGCGGCTTTGGCAGCATCTGCTGCAGGGGTTGCTGCAGTAGCCGTCATGGCGGCAAACGCAATCAAAGTTGCCGGGGCTGCTAGAGCGAGAATAAAAGTGCGACGCATGTCAAATGTCCTTTTAGCTGATTGTCTTGGTCAGCTTGCATCATGGCAAACCGTCTGACACTGCGTTAGATAGACGGTATCGGCAGACTTGCCGAGTAGCAAAACCCAAAATATCTGAAACAGTCCGTTGCTTGGATTGATGAAGTTCGTCACCTTGTCACAAACAACTGCCTCTGGGAAAAAGTTCCATGACCTATGCCGCCCCCGTCCGCGATATCCGCTTTTCTTTGGAAGAGATTGCAGGGCTGTCTGCCTTGCGCGAACAAGGCCTGTTTGTGGATGCGAGCGCGGATCTGGTTGAGCAGATTTTGGTTGAAGCGGGTAAATTGGCTAGCGATGTCTTGGCCCCGTTAAACGCACCAGGTGACCGCGCAGGTACCCAGCTTCAGGCCGATGGCACCGTGGTCTCGCCCGAAGGCTTTGCCGAAGCTTATCAACAATTTGTCGAAGGCGCGTGGCTCTCGGTGCCGTTTGATCCAGCGATTGGCGGCATGGGTCTGCCCAAAGGCGTGGCCTTAGCCGTGCATGAGATGGTGCATGCCGCAAACATGAGCTTCGGCCTCTGCCCGATGCTAACTTTGGGCGCGGTAGAAGCCCTTGCGGCCCACGGCACGCCTGAACAACAGGCGCTGTATCTGCCTAAGCTGGTGACAGGCCAATGGTCGGGCACGATGAATTTGACCGAGCCGCAAGCAGGCTCTGACGTGGGTGCGCTGACCAGCCGTGCGGTACCCCACGACGATGGCACCTATAAGATTTTCGGCCAAAAGATTTATATCACTTGGGGTGAGCATGAGATGGCCGAGAACATCGTCCATCTGGTGCTGGCACGCTTGCCTGATGCGCCTGCTGGTGTGAAGGGCATCTCGCTCTTCCTCGTGCCAAAGTTTATCCCGGACGTAGAGGGTAAGCCCGGGGTGCACAATGATGTGCGCTGTATCGGCCTTGAGCATAAGATGGGCATCCATGCTTCGCCCACCTGCACCATGTCCTATGGTGACAATGGCGGGGCGACTGGTTGGATGATTGGCGAGCCCAATAAAGGCTTGACCTATATGTTCACCATGATGAACTCGGCACGCCTGAACGTCGGCCTGCAAGGCGTTGCGGTTGCCGATGCTGCGTTTCAAAAGGCCTATGAGTACGCGATGGACCGCAAGCAGGGCCGAGCAGAGGGCTGGACTGAGGCTGGCCCCAGCCCAATTTTCCACCATGCCGATGTGCGCCGCATGTTGATGACGATGAAGGCGAAGGTCTCAGCGGCCCGCTCGATTTGTCACATGACGGCACTGGCGTCGGATGTATCCGAACATGCGCCAACCCCTGAAGCCCGCAAAATCGCGAAAGCGCGCGAAGAATTACTGACGCCAATCGCCAAGGGCTGGTCGACCGATATGGGCGTGGAAGTGGCGTCACTCGGCGTTCAAATCCATGGCGGCATGGGTTTTGTGGAAGAAGGGGGTGCAGCCCAATTCTATCGCGATGCCCGAATTGCCGCGATCTACGAGGGCACCAATGGTATTCAAGCGATTGATTTGGTTAGCCGCAAGCTGACGATGGACGGTGGTGCGCCGATTGCCGCTTTGATCGAAGAGATGCGCGAGACGGCTCTGGCCTGCGAGCAAGCCGGTAATGAGCAAGTTAAATGGATCGGCAAGCGCCTTAGCGAAGCGGTCGATATCTTCTCAGACGCGGCCAATTGGCTGATCCGCGCCCAATCCGGCAATGCCAAGCGCGATGCGTTGGCGGGTGCGACGCCCTTCTTAAAGCTCGCCGGCGATGTCACTGGCGGCTGGACCTTGGCCAAGGGGGCACTGGCAGCGTTGGGCCATCTCAAAGCCAAGTCGGGTGATGCCGCCTATATGACGGCGCGTATCTCGCTGGCAGGCTTCTTTGCCGAAAACGTGCTGGCGCAAGTGCCGGGCCTATTGGCCTCGGTCACTGCGGGTTCGGACGTCTTGTTTGAGCCAGAGATGGACGCTTTGGCTGGCTGATCTGATGGGCTGATTAAGCCGCAGCTTTAGCCGCCAGTTTGCTGGGGTCTTGCACATAAAGACCGCGGCTGCCTGCTACAGGCTTAAAGCTATCGGTGACACCAAGAACGGTTTCAGCCGCACCTAGCAGCAGATAGCCAGCCCCTTCAACTTGTTGGGCCATACGCTCCAGCACCATCTTCTTGGTTGGCATGTCAAAATAAATCAACACGTTGCGGCAGAAGATAACGTCGAACTTGCCGAGCGCGCGGAAGTCGTCGAGCAAATTCATAGTGCGATAGCGGATGTTGGTTTTCAGGCGGTCGTCAATCTTCCACGCATCGCCTTCTTTTTTGAAATGCTTCAACAGCATTTGCACCGGCAGACCGCGCTGGACTTCAAACTGGGTATAGATGCCAGCCTTGGCCTTTTCCAAGCAACGCTCTGAGATGTCGGTTCCCAAAATCTCTAGCTTGCAGCCACCCAACTTCGGACCCAAGGCTTCCGCAATCATGGCCAAAGAATAGGGCTCTTGACCAGTCGAGGCTGCTGCGCACCACACTTTGATGGTGCCGCCACGCTTGCGCGCCACCAGTTCTGGCAAGATCGACTGCTCGAAAATGTCAAAAGGCGTCTTGTCGCGGAAGAAGAAGGTTTCATTGGTGGTCATGGCATCCACAACCGATTCAATGAGTTTGGCGTCGCGACGGACGCGGATCGCGCTGATCAGATCATCGATCGAGGCAAAGCCATCCTTGCGGGCAATCGGGGCCAAGCGGCTCTCAACCAAATAGGTCTTGTCGGCTGACAGGACTAAGCCTGAACGTTCCCGCACCATGGTCGATACAAACTCAAAATCGGCGGGCTTCATACACTTACTCCACGCATAACATTCAAGATCGCCGGAGCAATCTGTTGAATAGGCTTACAGGCTGTCGCGAGACCTGCACGGGCAACCGCGCCGGGCATCCCCCAGACAACGCTGGTTTCTTCGTCTTGGGCAATTAATTGTGCGCCCTTGGTTACGAGGGGCTTTGCCCCAAGCAAGCCATCTTGACCCATGCCGGTCAGAATTACCGCCAAGGCTTTCTCGCCATAAGTCTCAGCCGCAGACCGGAACATCGGATCTACCGCGGGGCGGCAGAAGTTTTCCGGTGGGGCGTCGCTCAAAGTGATGCGGGTGACGCTCAAATTGCGGCTGATGATCATATGGCGATCACCCGGCGCAATATAGAAGACCCCGGGTAGGGCTTGCATGCCATCACTGGCTTCAACGACCGAAGCCTTGGTCTGCTTGGTCAAATGATCCGCCAAAATTTTCGTGAACATCGGTGGCATGTGTTGGGTGATGAAAACAGGCACACGGAGTTTGCCGGCTAGACCTTCGATCACTTCACGCAAAGCCTCTGGGCCACCGGTGGAAGAGCCGATGAAAATGGCTTCTGGAATGAGTTTGTGGGTGACGGCACGCAGTGTCGGCGCTGGTGGTGCAAGTGTCCGCCCGGCTGGCGACCCGGAGGCCGCTGAACTATAGGTTTGGCTTAGATTGGAAGCGGAAACAGCGCGCGCACCCAAACTCCTGACCTTTGCCAAGAGCTCGCGCTTATAGTCGGCAGCGCCTGCCAATTGGCTCGCATCGGGCTTGGGAATATAGTCGGAAGCCCCAGCAGCCAGCGCCTTGATAGTGACTTCTGCCCCACGCTGGGTCAGCGTCGACGCCATAATTACTCGGGCATTCGGCGCGACTTTGCGGATCGCCGGAAGTGCCGTGACGCCATCCATCACTGGCATCTCGATGTCGAGAATGATGAGGTCGGGTTTATATTTCTCGGCGTGATCTACGCCATCCTTGCCGTTGACGGCGGCACCAACAATTTCAATATCTGCTTCCCCAGACAGCCAGCGGGTCACGAGACCGCGAATAACTGCGGAGTCGTCAACAACCAGCACGCGGATTTTACGCGCGGGCGCTTGGCTCGTCAGAGGGTGGGCGGGGGACAGACTCATACGGGCGATACCAAACCAACTTCAGCAAATTTGGATTGCACAATTTCGCTGTCAAACGGCTTCATGATGTACTCATTCGCCCCAGATTCAATGGCTTGGGCGATAGCGGTGATGTCGTTTTCGGTGGTGCAAAACACCACGACAGGCCGGTCACCGCCTGGATCGGCGCGCAAGTGACGCAAGAAATCGATGCCATTCATCACGGGCATGTTCCAATCCAGCAAAATCGCGTCTGGCATGGAGCTGCGGCAGAAGGACAAAGCTTCTGATCCGTCGCCGGCTTCTTCAACGCGGAAGGATAAATCTTCTAGAATACGGCGCGCGACTTTACGGATAACGCGGCTATCATCGACAACAAGGCAAGTCTTCATGATCTTATTTCCTGTTTCAGGCAGTGGCGACGCAGAGGAGTTGGTCAATGTTCAACGTCATCAAAAGGCGGCCTTCCAAGCGATAAACACCTTGGCTGACGTCCTTCCAATTCGGGTTTAAATTCACAGGGTTGGGCTCAAAGTCAGAGTCCGATAAGCGCAGAACTTCGCCGACTGAATCCACAAGGATTCCATAGGCTTCGCCCTGATATTCAACGCCCACAGCCATCATGCCAGCAAAGCCTTGCGGGCGGGCCGGCAGGCCCAAACGGCAGCGTGCGTCAATTGCGGTAACGATCCGGCCCCGCAGATTAAGGACGCCGGCAATCTCTGCCCGTGCGCCCGGGACAGGTGTTAAGCCTTTGAGTGAGAACACATCTTGGATGTCGATCACTTCGACACCGAACAATTGGTCGGCGACATGGACGGTCACAAATTCCTTGGTCCCAGCCTTGGCTAAGGCCAATTCGCTTTCTTGGCGCGTTGCGAGGGCGGTCATGCTGCGATCTCCAATTTGGCGGCGTTTTCGACAGCGGCAATCAGGCTATCGCGGTCGGACTTGCGAACCAGTGAGGCAAAGCCTGTCGCATCGGCATCAGGGGAGCCAGACAGCGCCACAATACTGGTGCCGGCGAGACGATCATCGCTCAACAAGCGCCTTGCGGAGGCAACATCGACATCAATGTCTGTCAGCACAGCAGAAGGCTTTCGGTATTCGGCGCAGACCAGAGCGGCAGAAACCGTATCCACAGCTTCAACTTCATAGCCCGCAGCGCGCAAGAGCGGCGACAACAAATTGCGGAAGAATGGGTTGCGTTCTACCAAGACGATATGCTTGGCCGGCTTATTGACGCCTGGATCGTCCCAATTCGTCAAGGCAAGGCTCAGATAATGGCTGACGTCGAGAACTTCGGTGGCTTTGCCTTTGAGGACAGCAACACCCAACAGGCCTGGACGTTCTGCAGCCAATTCAATGTCGAGTGCCTCGTCGACGATGTCGACAATCTTATCGACAGCCATACCTGCCGCCAGTCCATTATAGGTAAAGACCAAAACGGGCTGGACGCCAGTAGTGGCGATCGGGGCATAGGGGTCTGCGGCGACAATCGGCATCAGCTCGCCACGATATTGCACCAAAGTGCGGCCATCGCCTTGCTCGAAGCTGGTTGCGTCCAATTCCTCAAGGCGCGTCACCAAGGAAAGCGGTACGGCCTTGGGCTGTTCGCCTCCGGCTTGGAACACGATCATCGAGGTGGTTTCAGGGCGCTGACCGCGCTTTTTCTGAACGGCCTCAACAGCTTCTTCAACAACTTCCTCGGCTTGGCCGACGCGGCGATAAACGGCACCTGGGTCGATGATCATGATGACCGAGCCATCGCCCAAAATGGTTGCGCCTGAGAAAGTGCCTACATCGCCCAAAGCCTTGGACAATGGTTTCACCACAATTTCTTCAGTGTCGAAAACTTCATCGACAACCACGCCAAACAATTGACCCGAATGCTGCATCACCACAACAAAGGCAGAGCTCGTCTCGTAAGCAATCGGATCGAGCGGTGGCACGCCCAAAACTTCCGACAGATCTACCAATGGCAACAAGCGGTCGCGCAAGCGCAGGACGCGTGCAGAATTGAGAACTTCAACCTTGTGCTCAGAAGCCCCGCCCGCACCCACCAGTTCCACAATCGACAATTGCGGGATGGCGAAGCGTTGTTGGCGTGAGCCGACAACAAGAGCCGACACAATCGCCAAAGTCAGCGGGATTTTGATGAAGAACTTGGTACCGCGCCCTTCGGTCGATTGCAGATCGATGGTGCCGCCAATCAGTTCGATATTGGTACGCACCACATCCATGCCGACGCCACGGCCAGAAATGCTGGTAACTGCGGCGGCAGTCGAGAAGCCGGGGGCAAAGATGAAGCGATGGATCTGGGAGTCAGACATGGTCCACGCCAGCTCTTCGCTAACCAAGCCATTCTTAATGGCTTTGTCGCGGATGCGTGCTGTCGACAGACCAGCTCCGTCGTCGGAGACTTCAATGACGATATGACCGCCTTCATGATAGGCGTTCAGGCGGATCGAGCCCATTTCGGACTTCCCAGCCGCAACCCGAGCTGCTGGGGCCTCCAGACCATGGTCGCAAGAATTGCGGATCATGTGGGTCAGGGGGTCCTTGATCAATTCCAAGACTTGACGATCCAGTTCGGTCGCCTCGCCATCCATGATCAGATCGATCTTCTTATTCAGGTCGCGCGCGGCATCGCGCACAATACGGGGTAGCTTCTTCCACGCCGAGCCAATCGGCTGCATGCGCGTCTTCATGACGCTATCTTGCAATTCAGCGGTGACGGCGGACAGGCGCTGCAACGGTCCCTTAAACTCGCTGTCGGTGGTATTGCGCACCATTTGCATCAGCTGGTTGCGGGTCAGCACCAGTTCGGAAACCATGGTCATCAAGGTTTCGAGCACTTCGACATTGACGCGAATGGTTTGATTGGACGAAACCGCGCCACCTTTGGCGGCCGCATCGTCTTCATCTTCTTTGATCGCGCGCATTTCAGGTGCGGCACGGCGCTCTACAGCCGGTGCAGGGGGCTCAATGGCGACAGGGGCGGCAGCAACAGGTGCTGCGGCCACGCTTGCAACGGGCTCAACCTCATCATCCGGCGTTGCCGACATGAAGGCCGCTTCCAATTCGGCCAACGAAACTTCGCCGGGGCGCAATTCGCGGCCCAGATCTGGATCCCACCGTAGCCCGGTTGAGGCGGCGGGGGCGGCTTCAACGACTGGGGCTGCAACGGGCTCTGGTGCTGCAACTTCCACGACAGCTGCGGGCACGCTGGGGGCTGGATGACCTTCAGCCGCCAGTTCCAGGGCGCCAATCAAAGCGCTGTCATCGCCTTCAGGTTCAGAACCGGTTGCTTCCAGTTCTGCCAAAATTTCTTTGATGCGGTCGATGCTTTCAAGAACCAATTGTACTTGGTCCGGGGTCGCAACCAAAGTTCCGTCGCGAAATTTGCCTAAAAGCGTTTCACCGGCATGGGCAACAAATTGTAAGCGGGGCAGACCCAAAAAGCCGCACGTGCCTTTGATGGTATGTACCAACCGAAAGATACTATTCAGGGTATCGCCATCGGTCGGATCCGCTTCAAAAACAACAAGCTGAGTATCGACGGTTTCTAGGAATTCATTTGTCTCAGTTATGAATTCGCCCAGTAGTTCATCCATAAGTCCAGCCCTTTGCCG
This sequence comes from Hyphomonadaceae bacterium UKL13-1, assembly GCA_001602435.1. Taxonomy (GTDB): domain Bacteria; phylum Pseudomonadota; class Alphaproteobacteria; order Caulobacterales; family Aquidulcibacteraceae; genus Aquidulcibacter. The sequence continues at coordinate 2,440,380 of CP012156.1, read as the reverse complement.
ACGCGTTGTATCTGACGCTTCACGCCAATCATCTGCACACAATGACGGCGGACGGTTAAGACAGGACTAAATTTTGAGCAAAAGTGCAGTATTTATGCGGCTATGCGAACAATAAGTTCAACACGTTCTTCGCTTTCACGAGCGGCGAGTTCGGCGCGGGCCCCAGAAGCTGTAATAAAGGCCAAATAAGGTTGGACAGAGCGGCCATCAAAGCCACCCTCAGGCATTTCACCTGCCAAGCCTGCGCGCACAGATGGCTTCAGAGTTGCTCGCGGCCCGGTCGCAATAACATTTAGGGTCAATTTATCGTCTTCTTGACCGCCCGTAACTTCCAATTGGCCGCCACGCGGCAGGCAATCGAGGCCAACAAGGATCAAATTCATCAGGATTCTGGCCGCTGCCCGCGGGGCGGATTGAACCTCTAGCGTCCAAACCAATTGTGGCTTCTGGCTTTCTACAAACCGCTTGGACAGTTCGCGCAGCTCGCCCAGATCAGCCGTGCCAACACCAGTGGTGCCAGCGCCGAAGGTGGCGCGCATGAACTCAAGCTTCACAGCAGCTTGGCCAGCAGACGTCCGGATCAAATCCATCGCCTGCTCGCGCATGTCTGCACCGTGGTCATCGTCGAGAATATCCAACGCCGTCGTTAAGGCGGAGATGGGCGACACGAGATCATGACAAATCCGTGAGGAAATGAGAGCGACGAGGGTTGAGGCATCCATAAGCATGCGCCCTCTCTGCCCCGATTCGGAGCGAAGCGGTCAGAAGAGCGCATTAGCTGGCGAAAAATCGCGAATAGCCCCCAAAATGCCACCTACAACATCTGGTGTTATCAACATGTAGAGGGGAGCCCATATTTGTGGAAAACCCTATCACTAGCCCTTGTGTTAATAAGTCTTGAAGCTACTATGGGTGGGCACTCAATTAGCTGGCCTTCAAGGCTGGGCACAAGATATGGGGATATTCATGACCAACGGCTGGACGGATGATCGCGTCACCCTACTCAAGAAGTTGTGGACAGATGGGCTTTCGGCCAGTCAGATCGCCAAGCAATTGGGCGGTGTGACCCGCAATGCCGTCATTGGCAAGGTCCATCGCTTGGGTTTGGCGGGTCGGGCTGCACCTTCGCGTCCGATCAAGCGCATTCCGGTGCCAACCGCGCGTCCGCGTCCGGTTTTGGTCGTGCCGCCGCATGTGGCATCCAAAGTGGAGTCCGCGGTTAAGGCCTTGGCCCCAGCAGCACCCGCGCCCATCGTAAAACCGGTGGCAAAGCCAGTTACCCCACCACAAAAGCGCGGCGATCTGATTGGCGTGCTGCAATTGGGCACCAATATGTGCAAATGGCCCATCGGCGACCCCGGTGACCCAGACTTTGGCTTCTGTGGTGCGCAATGTAGTTCTGGTGCGGTCTATTGCACCGAGCATGCGGCCATCGCGTTCCAGCCCGCCCTCAGCCGTCGCCAAGGTGGCAATAAGGAAGATCGAGCAGCGTCTGAAGTCCGCCGTCTGGCGCGTTTGGCTAACTTCTAAGTCAAGTTAGTTGGCCTTCATCCGATAAGGCGCGAGTGTTGTTTCCAAGGTAGACTGAAGATTGATTGCTTGTTGCACATCTGCAGCAAGCAATTTTTCCAAGGGATGTGGTGGACGTGACGCCTTGGTATTCAGCTCTTGCAGCACGAACTCAATTGCACCGATAAGCTTATGAAAACGGTCCCCGACTACCGGTTCATGGTGGGCAAGTCGATTACGCATTTGATAGACGATTTCGAGCTGTGCGGACACCTGCGCACGCTTTAGATTTTTGTTCGGAAATGTCCGCTTTAGTGTTGTGCGCCAAAGTTGATGCTCATATTCAGCTGAATACAGGCGCTTCCAGAACGCGAACGTAAGCTCGGCAATGATTTTGCCGTCTGAAACGGGAATATTCTCTCGCTTCTTTAGTACGTACTTAAATGGCTTGATGTCTTTAGGCTTGCCGTTGGGAAAGACTTTGGCCTTCAGGACCGCTTTCTCAGCTTGGCTCTTCTTCGCGTATTCGGATCGTTTAGCACTATCGAGTGCCATGATGATCTTTTTGCGATCGCCGTCTCCTAAGGTCAGCGTAACTGGGGGCTGCTGCAGCCAATTGGCAGCTTCAAAATGACGCATGATGTTCGTGTAAATCGTGTTTCGCAAAGCGATCTCGATCGTTGCAACAATCTTGATGAGCTGACTGTTCAACGCCAGTGTGTCTTGATGGATTTGAATGGCAACTTCCAAATCCCCAGTCAGTCTGAGGAGTTTATCAAGCCGTTCTGCTGAAATGAAATTCGCAAGATGGTCAATTTCTTTGATCGTCACTTCTCTTGACATAGTGCGCTCAGAATTCTATATCTAAAGGTGCAAAGTCGGGACCTACATCGGCAGTCGCTTCGGCGCAACGGATGCTCGACTTCTCACTTAGAAAAGGCACCTTCACGGGTGCCTTTTTTGATTTTCATACGCACTTTGGTTTGTCTCCCAGAAGGGCGATACTCAGTACGCGCCAAAGGAGACGTCGAGATTTAATGCACATTTCTTCTCAGAAACCAACAAAAAAGCCGCGCCCTCACATGAGGACGCGGCTTTTTTCTTAAATATGGGTGGTGGCGCTTACTCTTCAAGCAGGCGACGGGCGATCACTTGGGCTTGGATTTCGCCGGCCCCTTCAAAGATGTTCAGGATGCGCGCGTCTGCCAACACGCGGCTGACGGGATATTCCAGCGCAAAGCCGTTGCCGCCATGGATTTGCAGAGCGTTGTCGGCTGCCGCCCAAGCCACACGTGCGGCCAGAAGTTTCGCCATGCCGGCTTCCAAGTCACAGCGCTTGTCTTCATCCTTTTGACGGGCCGCAAAATAGGTCAATTGCCGCGCGCCCAAGATTTCTGCTGCCATCTGCACCAGCTTATTGTGCACACGCGGGAACACAAAGATCGCAGCCCCGAATTGTTGCCGGTCGAGCGCATAGCTAAGGCCCAGATCGAGGGCGTTTTGCGCCACGCCGATGGCGCGTGCGGCGGTTTGGATGCGCGCGCTTTCAAAGGTGGCCATCAAATGCTTGAAGCCCATGCCTTCAACGCCACCCAACAGGTTCTCAGCTGGAACTTTGAACGCGTCAAAGCCCAACTCATATTCCTTCATGCCGCGATAGCCCAAAACCTCAATCTCGCCGCCCGTCATGCCGTCTGCGGGGAAGGGCGTTTCATCGGTTCCACGTGGCTTGGGAGCCAAAAACATCGACAGGCCGGAGAAATTATCCGTCTCAGGCTTGGTGCGGGCCAGCAGGGTCATCATGTCGGCACGCGCCGCGTGTGTGATCCAGGTTTTATTACCGGTGATTTCCCAATGGCTGCCCTTGTTTTCGCCACGCGTGCGCAAAGCCCCAAGGTCTGAACCGGTATTCGGCTCTGTGAAAACAGCGGTCGGCAGGGTCTCCGCCGAAGCAATCCGAGGCAACCAGTAGTTTTTCTGGTCATCTGTGCCGCCCGTCAGAATGAGTTCTGCTGCGATCTCCGAGCGGGTGCCAAGTGAACCCACACCAATATAGGCGCGTGACAATTCTTCCGAGACGACACACATGGCGGTCTTGCCCATGCCAGATCCGCCAAACTCTTCCGGGATGGTCAGGCCAAAGACGCCCAGATCGGCCATCTCTGTCAGTACGGACATCGGGATCAATTCGTCGCGCAAGTGCCAGCCGTGCGCAAAGGGGGCGACTTTTTCTTGGCCAAAGCGGCGGAAGGTGTCGCGCACCATTTCATAGGTTTCGTCCAGACCTGTGACTTCAATCGTGCCCTTGCCTTGGGCCTGGGCGACAAGATCGGCGGTGCGGGTTTTGAGTTCTTGCGTTGCGGCCGCCAACAGCGCAGCACTAGCAGGGCCCGACAAGGCCTCTTCCACAATGGCTTCAAGGCCCAATTCGGCGGGGCGAATGGTTTCGGCCTGATTCATGGAAATCCCGCCCTTTAGGTCACCCAGATAGCTGGAGAATAAGAGGCAGGAGAGGGCGGATTCTGTTTCGCCAAACAAACCTTCCTCTTGAAGTTTCACAGCCCAATTGGCCACTTCGCGCAGGGTCTCAACATAGGTCGCGACCCAAGCAAGCCCGTGCACGATGTGCTGCTCTTGGTCGATCAGCTTCCGGTCAATCTTGCCAGTGGGGGCCACGCGCTTGCGCACAAAGGCCAATGCCGCCGTCTTAATGGGCGCTAAGGCTGCCGCACTATCACCTAACAAGGCAGGAACGGTCTGAGGGGATAGGTCCAAGTGGAGCATTGGCGTGGAAGCGTTCATGGTGAGACTCTCTGATTTCGCATATGCAGCATGACATAGCGCACGCGCGGCAGAAGGCAAAGGCTAATTTTAGCCCTGTCTGCGCAGTATTTTTCTAATTTGAGAGCTTACATCCCCAAAATGGGGATATCATTTTCCAGAAGAGCGCGGTCTGCCGTAAAAATAACCCTGCTGGCCGATCACGCCAATCTCACGCAGGGCTTCGGCCTCTTCCGCTGTTTCCACACGTTCAGCCACGGTTTCCATGCCGAGGCCACGGGCAAGCTGATCAATTGCAACCACAAAAGCGCGACTATCTTCTCGCGATTCAATGTTCTTCACATAGGCGCCGTCGATCTTGATCTCATCAAGGGGTAGGGCGCGGATCGAGCGGAACGATGTGTGGCCTTCGCCAAAATCATCCAAAGCCAGGCGGGCACCCGCCGCGCGAACAGAGTGCCCAAATCTCGCGGCGGCATCCAAATCATGGATCGCAATCGACTCTGTGATCTCGACCGTTAGTCGGTCAGAGATAGCCTGATTGTAGCTCAGAATGTCGAGATAATCGCGACAAGCTGACGAATCCGCAATCGTGCCGGCCGACACATTGATCGCCAACTTGATCGTATCTTCGCGCGTCAAGGCACTCAAAGCGAGGTTCAGGGTTTCGATATCCAATTCCCCAACCAAGCCAGCACGCTCTGCTGCGGGGATAAAGTCGATTGGCGCGACAACCCGCCCATCAACTTGGATGAGGCGCGATAAACACTCCCACCGCACGACTTGATTATCGGCTGTTGAGATGATGGGCTGACGGAATAGGCACATACGGTTATCCGCCAAAGCCGACTTCAGCATCATCGTTTCAGGATCATTGGCAGCCCGCGGGATAGGCGGGACATATTCCGGAGCAAGGGCCATGATCTCGCGGAACACAATGATCTGGTGCGCAACATTTGCGATGACTTCCAGATTGCTGGGGCGGCGGATCGTCACGGGATGACCGCGACGCAGTGCTTGGAAAGCTGCACCTTCGACCGCTAAATCGAGTTCATCAAAATGGGCGGGCGGTCGATCCACTTGCAGAAAAACCGCCGCTTTGACAGGGTCTACCCACGACAAGCCGCCCATTTCGTCAATCTTGCAGGCCGTTGCATGCAGCAGGCTAAGCGCATCTTCAGCCGGACTGACGGTGGCATCAAGCAAGGGTTCAGGGTGGATCGAGTGGACCATCCGCATACCTCTGACCTGTTTTCCCTGAAAAGAGAAGTCCTAATTTGCCCCCCGATCGTCGCTAGCGCTTGGCTGCAGGCTTTGGCCGGCCACCCGCACGTTCCGCTGCTTTCACCGAAACTTGGCTCGGGAGTGGCACGATGCTCAAGGCTGTTTCGACCGCTGCCAACGGCACTTCAGGCGGTGTTAGCCAAGGAAGCCCAGTCTTTTTAACGCTCGCACTGGTAGCCTCTAGGTCTGAGGGTTTCAAAATGCCGGTGATGGCCGATAGGGCAATGGTGGCCGCTTGCAAGTCATGCACGGCCCGGGCTTGCGCCAATTGAGCCTCTAACAATTCCTGCTGCTGAATCAGCACATCGAGGGTCGTCCGGAGCCCAACCGATTGTTCAAGTTCTGCCCCTTCAAAGGCAATCTGGGCGGCTTTGACCTGCTCAGCGGAAGCGCTAACTGCGATACGGGCCACACGGGCTTGGTGCCAAGCATTGGTCGTTCGTTCAGAAATTTGCCGTTCGCCGTCGACGGCTGAGAAGCGGGCGGCATTGGCATTGCCCAAAGCCTCGGTTATCCGCGAACTGGCGAGACCACCTGTGAAGATGGGTACCGACAGCCGTGCGGTGACGGCCGTGTTGCCGCTTCGATTGCCGTCAAAGTTTGAATCCACAGCCCAAGCTTGGCTGGCTTGAATGGTGATCTTGGGCCGGTTTTCTGCCTCAATCACTTTGGCCCCGGCCATCGCAATTGTCTCGCCCAAGCGGATGGCGGCAAGGTCTGGATTGTTCGCCCGCGCTAATACGAGCGCTTGATCGAGGCTGGCAGGGCCGACCACTTCTTTGATCTCTGGTGTCAGATCGGTGGGCGCTTGCCCAATCAACCGCTCAATCGCGGACCGGCTAGCGTCGACTGCCGCTTCGGCAGCGGCTAGCGCCGTCTTGCTCGCCGCTTGGCGGGCTTCGACTTGGGCGACATCGGTCTTGGTGACATCGCCAACATCAAAGCGCACACGCACCGCTTCTAGCTGACGGTTAAGGGCGGCCAGGTTCTGGCGGCGAATTTCCACCGCGCGCAAGTCTCGACGCAGATCGGCATAGGCGATGACCACATCGCGCATGACAGCCAATTCACTGCCAGCCAAACGTGCATCGGCTTGGGCGATCTGAGCTTCAGCGAGGCTCATCGCGGCCTTTACCCGGCCAGCGAGCCAAATCGGCTGTGACGCGGAAATGCCGTAAGTCGTTGGGGTCGTGTCTGAGGCCAGACGGCTGGAGATCACACCGGTTGAACTGATGGACCGGGTCCAGGATTCCTGCTGGCCATAAGTGGCCTCACCGCCAATTTGCATGCGTCTTTGAGCAACTGCTTGCACCCGCCTCTGGCCAAGCGCGCGCAAGTTGGCGCGCTGACTTTCAAGGCCGGGATTGGTTTGCAGCGCCATGGTGACGGCTTCTGGCAGCGTCTGGGCGGCGGCCGGGGTAGAGATGGCGGCCAAAATGGCAAGCGATAGACTGTAGCGGATGGCGTTTCTTTTTTTGGTCATGGTTCGAGCATCTTTGCTTCTGTGCACCACAGAGTGTGGCGGGGGAGGGAGCACACGCGGCTGATTTTTGTGCCTTGCAGAGTGGACTTAGCATGACTTTGAATCTTGTCATGCTTTAACCTTATTCAGTTGACAATTGTCGGTTGGTTGATTGGCCCTCTCGTCTTGTTCACAACTAATTGAGCGCAAAATCACGCGTTTGGCTAGATGGCAATTGACCAGTTGACCAGAGTGGCCACACAATGGGCCTGTGTTAGGTCAAAATGGCTTGTGGAAACAAAGCGAGCCGACGTTGTTACGTCTACAGAGGGCAGATTGAGATCCATGATGGACGATGAGACTTTGAACACGATTACGTCCAAGTGCACAGGCGAAACGGCCGCCGAATACACATCCTGTAGCCTCCGGCGACGGGATATGATGCGCGGCTTAGTTTGGCCCGGTGTCTGCGCAGCAGGCCTCTCAAGCTTTGGCGCAAGCTCTGCTTGGTCGCAGTCACGGGGCACACCAAAGAATACCGAACGCGGTTTCAATCCGATGACCTGGCTCAATCGGGGTCGGGATAGCTTTGAGATCGTCTATGAAGCCTCTACCGGCGTGGTTGCCGCCCGCATGCGTGACTTTTCGATCCGCGCGCCGGATGGCAATATGTGTCATACCCGTATCGCGTATCCGGTGACCGTGTTTGACCGCATGCCGCTGATCATCTTCTGCCCGGATGCAGGGTGTAAAGGTGCCATGTATGATCCCTTGATCGGTGCATTGGCTGCTAGCGGCTATTTCGTGATTGCGTTGGATGATCCGCGGGCGGTCGCGCTGAAGGCCGGCCACGGCACAAAATTGATCGCCAATTCCCCGCAATTACGCCCCCCAAATCTTGCTGAAGCCCGTTTCTTGATCGATATGTCGTCTGAGGCGGCCCAAGTTTTGGGCCCCCGCGCCAATCGCGTGGATGCGTCGCGTGTCGGCGTGGCTGGCCATGGAGAAGGGGCGTGGATGGCGCTTAGCCTAGCAGGTTGGGGGTCAAGCAATTCAGAAGTGGCGAACACGCGCGACGGGCGCGTTATGGCAGCCTTCGTGCTTTCACCGACCCCACTAGAAGAAAATGCACGGATTGTGAATGGCGTGCCCGATGGCGGGGCCTTGGCACTTTTAGCGGGTCCTCAAGGGGCAATGCCACAAGCATTGCCGGGCTGCGGCCTTATCGCCTTAAGTCTGCCTGTTCGGTCGAGCACATTTGGCGGGCTAATTGGAAACCCGACTTCGTCGCGGCGCAACGTGGTTGAGCCTAAGCCTTTGGCAGCCGCTGTTGCCGCAGCTTCGATCTTCTTTGATTGGGGCCTAAAACGGCAAGGTGATCGCAAGCGCACCCTGCTGGGGTTGGATGGGCGGGTCGTTGAAGGCCTTAGCCAACCCCTGCAACTCAGCCGGTCATAGGCCGCCCTGTGCTGTCTTCGGCTGCTATTTGATAGGACACCATGCGCTTTTCGGCATCAATTCAGCACCCTTTAAGTTCATTGCGACAATCGGAACTGCAAAAATTCCGCTTGCCTAGTGCGAAAGCAAGGCAATGCTCTTAAATAAGCGGGTCTCAACCCGATGGGCGAATTGTACAGACCAAGGTTGATGGGGAGGCTTTAGGCCAATGAGTGATGATGCAAATGCCACCAAAACACCTGTCGTCGATACGGTGTCGGCAGAAGCCGTGCTGCCTGAGATCAAGGTTGAGTCCAAGGATTTAACCCGGATTCGCGGCCAGTTATCTCTAGACGACCGGGCCTCAATCGCCACATTCGGCGATAATGCACAGCGTAATGTCGTCGCTTATGCCGACCGAATTCTGGCTCAGACGCAGAACCGCGAATTGGGCGACACCGGTCGCCTGTTGACCGACATCATCGCCAAAGCCAAGGGCCTTGATCCCGCTGCCATGCAGAAGAAGGGCTTCTTCGGCAAATTGTTTGGTGGTGCTAAAGCCGAGATCGAAAAATTCAAAGGCAAGTTTGAAGACGTTGCCAGCCAGATTGATGCCATCGGCATTCAATTGGAAAAGCGCAAAGACGGCCTTCGCCGCGACATTGCGGTGATGGACGATCTGCATGAGCAGACAGCCGCCTCCATCGCCCAGCTCAGCGCCTATATTGAAGCAGGCGAGGCTTTTGCTGCCGAGATCAAAGCCACGCGCTTGCCAGAGTTGAAGACCATTGCAGACGAAGCCTTGCTGACGGGCGACGGCCTGATTGAGGCGCAAGCCTATCGTGACGCCCAGCAAGCGATGGAGCGCTTGGAAAAGCGCATCTTCTATCTGAGGCAGGCCCGCCAGATCGGCATTCAACAATTGCCGCAAATCCGCATTGTGCAAGCTGGCGATGAAACCTTGGTCGAAAGCTTGCAGGCTTCAACCCGCCTGACCATCCCCTTGTGGAAGCAGAAGATGGTGCTGCTCTTGGGGCTGCGCCGCCAAGAAGACGCATTGGCCATGCAAAAGGCTGTGACCGATGCCACCAATGAGATGCTGCGCCAAACGTCCTCGATGATGAAAGAGCAAGCCATCGCGATTGAAGAGCAATCTCAGCGCGGGATCGTGGACTTGGAAACCTTGGAACAAGCCAATCGCGACTTGATCGACACGATCTCAGGGGTTCTTTCGACGCAAGAGGAAGGCCGTCAGAAGCGCGCCATGGTCGAAAAGCGCATGGATGAAATGACCCAAGAATTGCGGCAAGCTTTGGTGCAAGGGCGCGTGACCTAATTCATGTCCCGTCGCCGCTCGAAAGACTGGATGAAAGAGGAGTTCGCCGTTCGCATCCGGTCGCCTCAATCCTTCGGTGTGATTGCGTTCTGGTTCTTCATCTGGGCCATTTGTAACTTCAATCCGTGGGTAGGATTCGGCCTGTTCTTTGCCGCTGGTGGCTCGCTTGGCTTCTTTGGTGGCAAGCGTGACACCGTGGATGATTTGTGGGGTTACGACGGTACCGATGATTATGACGATGAGGACGAGGATGGTCGGCCGCGTCGTCAGGGCGGCGAATCTGAAGCTGCGGCGCGGGCTCGGGCCAATGGCGAGGCTTTGCCCGAACCTGAAGCACCGCCTAAGCTGCATCAAGCCGTGATTGCCGATGCCAAACCTTCGCTGGTGCGGCTAGAGGCTGCAGCCGGTGTGGCGGAGGGTGAACTCGGCGCGCGCTTGCGCAATATGGTCGCACGCGTGAAGGAAGTCGAAATGGGTCTCCGACACGACCCGTCGAAACTGTCCGATGTCCAGCGTCTTTTCACCTATTATCTGCCCGCAACAGCCGATCTATTGGGCGCGCGTGGCGCGGTGGCAGGTGGCGCAGATCCCACGCGCTTGGCTGAAATTGATACCATGATTGGCAAGCTCGATCTTGCCTATACTGACTTCGCCAGTCGACTACGCGGCCATGATGCCCGCAGCCTCGAGATTGATATGCGCCTGCTCGATCAATCCCTAGACGACGAATTCGCCCACAAGACAAAGGGCTAAGAGATGGCAAAGCCGCCGTCTAACCCGAACAAGCCCCGCCGCGGCGGGGCCGGGACATCGTGGTGGGTTATTTTTGGCTCGATGGCCGCTTCCTTGGCTGTTGGCGGCGCGCTCCTCGTGGAAGTGCGCTCCGGGCCAATTGTGGCAGGGCTGGTGGCGCTGTCGCTCTATGGCTTTCTAACAGTTGGTTTACCGCGCCTGTTCAAGGGCAAAGCCGCTTCAGAAGCGGCCAGCCCGCCTGAGCTGGACCCCGAAGATGATGACCCCCGCCACGCGCTCATGGTCGAGGCACACCAGCATTTGATGAGCATCCGCGCCGCAATCCCCGCCGTGCCACTGGAAGTGGGCCATGTCCTCGACGCTTTGGTGCGCCACGGGCTGACGATTTTGGATACGGTGGCGAGCCAGCCAGAAAAGCTGAACCCCATTCTGCGCTTCTTCACTTATTATCTGCCTGCTACGGGCGATCTGGTTTCAGACCGCTTAAAATTAGAGGCCCATGCCGGCCAGGCCCGCTTGGCTGAAATCGACCAGACTTTAGCTCGCCTGCAAGAGGCTTTCGCCAGCTTTGAACGCGCTGTGGTGGAGCCGGACTTAGCCTCGGTCGATCTGGATATCGAACTTTTGGACCGCGCCTTAAAGGATGATCTGGCCCCGAGGTGAGGGGGGTATCTTGAAGGGTTCGCGCACCACTCGGTGCGCAGCTGGTGCTGCGCGGTCACTTCACGCACTGATTGAAAAGGCTCGTTCGATTGGGCTTTCACCGGCATGAACCGAGAAATTCCGGCACAATAAGCGTGATTTCCAATTTGAGCCGTTTGCTCTAGATTGAGACCATGCCAATCTTGATCATCCTTGGAATTCTAGCACTTTTGGCCTTGATTTTCGGCCCTCAATATTGGGTCAAGAGCGTTATGGCGCGCCACGCCACCGACAGACCGGATTTCCCCGGCAGCGGGGGCGAACTTGCCCGTCACTTGCTCGATGAAGCAGGCTTGGCCGATGTTGGCTTGGAAGAAACACCGCCTGGAACGGATCATTATGATCCGATCGCCCGGGTTGTGCGGCTGTCGCCCAGCAATTTTCACGGCCGCTCGGTCACGGCTGTGGCAGTCGCTGCCCATGAAGTTGGCCACGCCGTCCAGCACCGTGATGGTGATCCGTTCTTAGTGACACGCACCAAATGGGCAGGGGGGCTGGCAGGCCTCGACAAGGTGGCCTTCTGGATGCTGATCTCCATTCCGTTGATTGGCATTCTCATTAAGTCACCCGTCATCGCCATGCTACAAATCGGGGCGCTTGTCGTGCTGATGAGCGGGCGGGTGTTGATGCATGTGCTGACCTTGCCAATGGAAATCGACGCCAGCTTTAAGCGCGCCCTACCTGTTTTGGAGCATGGCGGTTTCTTGCACGAAGACGATCTCGCTAGCGCCCGTCAGGTGCTGAAGGCCGCGGCCGGGACTTATGTTGCCAGTGCTCTGGCCACCTTATTGGATGTGATCCGTTGGATCCGGTGAAGGCCAAGCAGCAATGCCTTCTGCCAGAGCAATGACGCCGACTTACGGCCCTGACGGGATCAAGGTGATTTCTGTTTGGCGTCCGTCGATGTAGCGCACGTTTGTCCCATCAAAGAAGGCGTTCTCTTCCGCCCGGAAATCAACGCGCTGACCGTCCCACTCGGGCACTGCGGCAAAGTTTGTCAGCTCAATTGACCAAGCCGTATTGGCAGCAATCAAGCCGTTGCCGCGTGGATCAGCTTTCTGATTGTCCCAAAATCCGATGGAGGGACCCGCGCCGTGACCATGCAAGCCAATCGGGTGCGAGTTAATTGATGGATCAAGACCTGCTGCAACCGCTTCTGCCCGCGCAAGCGCCAGCACGTCGTTGCCACTGCGCCCGACTGCGAACTGGCGGGTGAGCATATCCTGCACACGGTTGCTGTTCGCTAGCCCTTGCCTGAGGCCTGCAGGTGCCTGACTCTCGCCGGGCCTCAACACATAAGCCAGATGTTGTATATCGGTATTAAGCCGAAGGTAGGTGATGCCAAAATCTGTCCATAACAGATCGCCAGGCAGGATCACTTCGTTGCCTTCAAGCATACCTTTGGCACCCTTGCGCTGGATCCCGACGGACGGGTGGAACCAGGGATCAAGGCCAAGTTGAAGCAGCCGGTCGCGATACCACCACTGAACCTGTTCCGCAGTCGTCACGCCCGGGGTGATAACCGACCGCGAAAACGCTTCGCCGATCAGCTGATGGGCTGTGCGCATCAGTGTGGGGTAGATCGCCATCTCTGAAGGGGTGCGCGTTTCGAGCCAACGGATTGCAAGCGTCTCGCCACTGACGATCCGGCCATGCAAAGGCTTCGGCAAAGCGGCCCTGAACTTCTCATACTGACTGAGCGTCATGCCATCGGCAAACTGATAGAGATCAGACGTGTTGATCGCAATTTTTTTAGGATTACGCTTGGCGATGATGTCTGCAACGGCCTGCCACTGATCCGGCTGTTTATTGGGGTCCCAAGCCGGCGCGAACAAGCCGCCAAGCCCATAGCGGCTGACGGTCAGACGCTCAAGCGGCTTCCCATTGCCCGGGTCGTAGAAGATCAGAATTGTCCGCCGACGTGCATGCATATTTTCGGCATCCAGCATCGACGCAACCACCGGCTCTTCGAAATATTCGCGCGCCACGAGAAGCCATAAATCGATGCGTTGCTCGCGCATGATCACGGGAATGATCGTCTCAAGCCGCTCAGCTAAAATACGGTTTTCGGTGCTCGCTCTCTCACGTGCGTTGAGTATTGGGGGCATCGCGGGTGAGCCTTGGGTAGCTTCACTCGTCGCGGCAGGTTTTGGTGTAGCGGCACTAGGTAGTGCCATAAATGCCGCAATCAGCGCCGCCAGAAACATTCTTTTCATTGCCATCCTGCCCCCCAAACACGTGTATTGACGCTATCCGATCGTGGCGCAAGCATCAAATGCGAGCCTCAACGCCTATCGTCCATCGCTAGCATCAGTAGCAATCGGGTGGATTTTCCTTGGTTTCATTGGTTTTTCCACATCGCGCCATTCATCGAGAAGTTGAGTGTGGAGTATGTCGCGCGGGCTTGCTTCCTACCGCGACCAACTTTTGGCTATAACCCTATCATACTGCTTCAGAGAACTGGTTGAAACTTTGGCGCGTAAAAGCATCATCTAACAATTTTATTGTTGACGCTATGCCGATGGCTTGCGAACCTTCGGTAAGAAAATGACATTCAGGGGGGAAGTGTTGGGAAATTGGCAAAAGAATAGGATTCTAACGCCGACTATAGGCGTCAGTTTAGCAATTGCGGTTGGAATGTTCGCCACATTCGAAACGACGAAGGCTCAAGGCACGAATCCGCCATCCTTGGTCCTCTATTCTGGATTGGACTATAAGGGCCCCAAAGTCACAATCGTGGATGACATCGCGAACTTAGGCTCTATCCAGTTTGATGAAACGGCGACTAGTCTTGTGGCAAACGGTCCTTGGGAGGTTTGCTTAGGCATTGATTACTCGGTCCGCTGCCGAACCTATACTGGGCCGATCCCAAATCTTGAGTCATTTCAAAATCGAATCTCTTCAGTGCGGTACAAGGGTTCAGAACCGAGGGTTCCGAAGGTGGACCCCAAACCGGTTGCAACGCCAAAACAAGAAGAGCTTAGTCCGACAACAAATAAAGATATTCACGCCCTTCTCCGCGCGAAAGTTCCCGATTCAGCCATCATTGCGGTGATAAGATCACAAGAGTCACCTGTCGATAAGAGCGCGACCGCAATTATCGAGCTCGTAAAAGCTGGGGCCAGTGAAGCTGTTCTACAGGCCGTAATTGGCACGAACCAAAAGCAAAATTTGGGATCCAAGGGGCCCACTCAAACCGCTGTGCCAAATCCTAGCGAGGCCAAGCCTGAACCGCGTCAAGTTGAACAACCCGTTGCGCAACCAACGCAGCCAGTATCACCTGTTAATCAACCGCCAAAAGTTGTTGGGCAGCAGGCGCCAATGGCGACGAATACGCCGAACCCTTCCGGGCCTGCAAACCCTGCGCCGAATAATCAACCACCCGGTGTGCCGAAGCCACCACCATCCGGTGCCGTAACAGCTGGTGCGCCCCCCATTGGGGCGCAAGAAGCAAAAAGCCCTGCAGAGACGACCGCGCTTGGCGCGGCATCGCCGCCGATGAAAACACCGGCCGCCAGCGCCCAGACACCCGCCGTCGCGCCTACCGCAAAGGCTTCGATCGACCGAGCCAATGCCGCGATCCGGGCCGAGGATTATGCCACCGCACGCGCCATCTTGATCGGCCCCGAGCTGGCACAGTCCGTCAGTGCACAAGTCACGCTATACCAACTCTTTTCCGAAGGAATAGGCGGGCCTAAGGATGCCGCCGCTGCAGCCGTCGCGCTGCGCCGCGCCGCCGAACTAGGCAACCCAAGCGCGATGTTCAATGTTGCCGTGGGGCTGCAAGAGCTTGGCACCGCGGCGAGTATAGCCGAGGCCAAGGGGTGGTATATCCAGGCTGCCGACAAAGGCATGCCCCAAGCGCGCGAGCAGTTGGGCGCTTTGCAGTGGGCTGAGGGCAATCACGCCGACGCGGTGGAAAATTGGCTCCGCGTGGCAGAACTTCCCGCGGCGCGTATGTGTCTCAGCATGGCTTATGCGACTGGCAAAGGGATCGCCGCCGACATGCTGATGGCGAATTACAAGATTTTCAATCTCGGCCTAAATGCTTTGAGACAAGGCACTGGCTGTGTCAGCGCCGCTGCGGCGGCAGGAAGTGCCGAAGCGCAATTTTTGCTCGGTGAGTGGCATCTGACCAAGGAATCAGGTGCGTTCGACCCGCCAAAAGCCATCAAGTTGCTGACCGCAGCGTCCGATCAGCGCCATGCGCAGGCGGCGGCCTATCTCGCCGCTGTTCTAGATGAAGGAACACTGGTGCCACGCGATGCCACAGGGGCCTATACTCATTATTTGCGCGCTGCGGAGCGCAATCGCGACGTGTATGGTCGGCTAGGCGAGATGGCGCTGAAAGGTGATGGCACCGAGCGTAACGTGGCCAATGCCATCAGCTTTTGGGAAAAAGATCAATATGGCGGGCACGGCTATCAGCTCGGGCTAGTTTATGCCGGTGGCGAAGGTTGGCCGCGCGATCTGAACAAGGCGATTCCAGCCATGTTGTCCGCTTCCAAGGACGATGAACCCAAGGCCCATGCTTGGCTCAAAGCCCTTGCCGACGGCGGCAATGCGTCTGCCCAGTTCACCTATGGCGAAATGCTGATTGATGACTTCGCGCCCGAAACCGATGCGAGCGGCCGTAAACTCAGCAGTGATGAAAAGGAAGCATGGCGAAAACGATCAGACGCGCAAGGATTGGCCTATTTACGACTCGCCGTGCAACAGAACTTGCCCGCAGCGATGGTGGCGCTGGTCAGGCATGATAACCAGACCGATGCGGTTGAGGTGCGCTTGCTGCGCGAGGCCGCCGCCCTTGGGGATGGTTGGGCCATGTTGCAACTTGCCGAACGCCATATGATGGGCTGGTCGGGGCTGGCCAAGGATAAGACGGCCCAGCGCGTGTGGGAAGAGCGCGCAGCGGGCACCGGTGACAGAGCTATACTCGCGCAACTTGGCAGCCAATATGCCTTGGCCGGGGCGCTCACCAGCAATTACATCGGGCGTGAGGCAGGGGCAGAAGCGCAGATGAACGAACTGTATCAATTGGCTCGGCGCCGTTATGAGGCCGCGTTCGCTGCTGGAGATACTTATGCCGCGGCGAACATCGCATCGCTTTATGACGAGCCAAGTTACCCCACGCTCGATAATCCGGCGCTCGCGTTCAAATGGGCACAGGAAGCCGTAAAGACCGACGCCAACGTTATAGCGATGGAGCAGCTGTCACGCCATTATGAAAAGGGGCGGGGTACGTCGGTCGATCTGGTCAAGGCCTGGTTCTGGCGGCGAGTGGCGCTAGGCCCTAGACCCGACTCCAACGCGAAGAAGCCCGTCGACGCGCTGTGGCAGAAGCTGTCCACCAGCCAGCGCACGACTGGCGAGCGGGCGATGATGGCGTGCGAGATGAGATCTTACCGCGGATGCACCATCTGATCCTCAGCTGCATCGGCTGTCGTTTGGGCCGGGTGAAGTGCGCCTTTGTTCGGACCAGCAATGCGCTTCGCGCGGTATGGTGCATTCCATCACGAATCGCAAATCGAAAGGATCGCGCAACACGAGTTGCGCATCTCTGCGCGGGGAAAAGCGCAACTCGTGTTGCGCGCTCCCCTAAGGCCGATCCCGCCCCAGCTTGCGCGCTCAAACTCGAACACGGCCTTTGCGAAGGCATAGCCTGCGGCAAAGGCTGTCCAAGTGGAAAAGGCTAAAACGGAGACCAATGTTCATGGAGTGGTGCAGTCCTGTCGGACTGCACCCTACGTGCTAGCGAATGTCCGCTATCAAGCAGCCGCCAACCCACCCCAAAACAAAAAGCCCCCCTGCGTCGGCAGGAGGGCGATTTAATCAAGATTGGAAAGGCACCGTTTGCGCGTTAGGTGCGCGGTGCCATGACCATGGTCATTTGCTTGCCTTCGAGGCGGGGTTCGCTCTCCACCTTGGCAATGGTTTCAAAGTCGCGCTTAACCCGCATCAGGAGGTCGATCCCCAGATGTTGGTGTGCCATTTCGCGGCCACGGAAGCGCAGGGTGACTTTCACCTTGTCACCTTCTTCGAAGAAGCGGGACATGGCGCGGGCTTTGACGTCATAATCATGATCGTCAATCATCGGGCGGAGCTTGATTTCCTTCAGCTCAACAACCTTTTGACGCTTGCGCGCTTCATTCTTCTTCTTTTGCTCTTGGAATTTGAATTTTCCATAATCGAGGATCTTCACCACGGGCGGGTTTGCAGTTCCTGCGATTTCTACGAGGTCAAGCCCAGCCTCTGCTGCGGCATCAAGCGCTGCAGCTAAAGGCATCTCGCCTTGCTTTTCGCCATTCTCGTCAATCAGAAGCACGCGCGGGGCGCGGATATCTTCATTGATGCGGGGGCCGTCTTTAGTGGGCGTTGCAGCCATAGGGCGTCTGATGTTCGTCTCTCCATAAATTACGCGGTTTGGTGCCGCAAATGCCTTTGTCCCGGGTTTCACCGGGCACACCTAGATAATGGCTGTAAATGAACAATCCTTCAAGGCGTCATGATGTTTGTGCTTCAAGAATTGTCGGCGTCACAGCGCGCGCGGCGGCCAAAACATCTTGAACACGGATGGTATCGAAGTTGCGTGCGACAAGACCCACGGTGGCTGTGCCACGGGGCGCGGCCTTGCGCACGCTGGTTTCGTTCGGGTTGATGATGGCAAGAGTCGGGGCACCAGAAGCAGCGGCGATGATCGCCATATCGCCTTCTGAGCCAACAGCCAGAATAGATTGTCGTGCTAAACCAATGAATTGGAACACATCCAGACGGGCAACCAGATCAAGGGCTTTCGGCGCAATCGCACGAATTTCAACAGCCAGCTCAATCGCCGCAGGCCCGCCCACCAAAACCGGCTGAATGCCACGGGCTTCTAATGCCAGGGCCAATTCGCCATAGCGCGCGGTCGGCCAGCGCTTTGTCGGGTCTGCTGCTGGGCCTTCTGGGGCCAGAAAAGCAAACGGCTCGCCAATGCCATGATGGCGCGGGGTCAGTTTCGTGTGATCCTTCACCACTGATTCGACCCAATCGAGGTCCGGCAAGGGCGAGAGACCAGGCGCAAACCCCTCTTTCGGGCCAACGCCACAAGTCATGAGTTGCTCTGCATGGCGGTCGAGGCGGTGCAAAGTCAGACGTGTGCGGTCAACATGGGGATGCGAGCAACCAACAGCCCCACCCGACCACTTGGGTTGCAATGGCCACATCAGCTTAAACAAGGCGTCGCTCTCGGCGCTATTGGTCAAATCATAGACCATCGCATAGCGCTCTTGATGCAGCGACCAGATGAACTTGGCTTTGTCGACCAGTTTGGTTTGCGGCCACCGCACGTCGACCCGGTCGACAAAGGGTGACTTTGACAGAAACCGCACATTGCCGCGCTGAGTCAGCACGGTGATTTCAGCATCGCGGTGATGGGCGCGCAGCATGGCGAGTGGGGCAAGGGCCAAGACCGCATCGCCTAAACTACCCAAAACTATAACTAAGATCCGCTCCGGGTTCACGTCAGTTCCTGTCACTTCTATGGTTCGACCAGTCGCTGGTACAGCGAAACTGTGGCCGATTGTAGAGCGCGCGTCGTAAATCGAGACCGCACCCGCATAGCCCCCGCAGCCCCCATCACCGCCGTTTCAGTCGGTGACAGTGCCAAGAGTCGGGCCATACAATCGGCCAAGGCTTTACCATCCCCGGCAGGGCTCAGAAACCCCGTTACCCCGTCTTCCACAGTTTCGCGCGCACCGCCAAGGTCCGAGGCAATCACCGGCAAGCCCATCGCTTGCGCCTCTGCGGCAGTGCGGCCAAAGGCCTCCGGTTCGGTCGAGGGGGTGACGGCAAAGTCCGCCAAGGAAAAGGCGGCGGGCATATCATTGCAATGACCGACCAGATGGACGTGACCATCTAGCCCCAAGCGGCGGATATCTTGGCCAAGTTCCGCCCGATAAACATCACGACCTTGCGGGTCGCCGACCATGAGGCAATCCATCTCCACGCCTGCACGCTTCAAAACGCCCAGCGCTTCCAACATCACCTTCTGGCCCTTCCAAGCCGTTAGGCGGGCGGGCAAAATCGCGCGCGGGCGCGCGCTTTCAAGCGGGATGCCCCATTGGCTGGCAAGTTCCTCGCGGCGCTTATCGGAAACAGCTTGCCGCTCAAACGCATCGACATCCACACCGCGATAAATGACCTCGATCTTGGTGGGGTCAAGCTTATGCTCAGCCAGAACATGGTCCCGCGTATAACCGGAATTGGCGATCACCCGGTCGCCACGCGCCATCACGCTATTATACCAGCGTTTCAAGCCCGACTTGGCGTTATAAATGCCATGGTAGGTCGTCACAAAGGGTGTTTTCGTTCGCCGCGCCGCCAGTAAGGCGCTCCACGCAGGAGCGCGCGAGCGAGCATGGACGACGTCGACTTTTTCCCGCTCGATAATCTGGGCGAGTTTGGCGACGTTGGCGACAAAGACTGTCCAAGGATTTTTGGAATTGGCCTCGCCAAAAATATGCTCGGCACCCAAAGCTTCCAACTCGTGCACCAGTCTGCCGCCCGCACTGAACACCAAAGCGCGGCCGCCGGCTTCGATGATCGCACTGGCGACTTCCACTGTCGTGCGCTCCACCCCACCGGTGGCCATTTCAGGCACAACTTGCAGGATGGTTTTGTTCTTGAGTGACGCTAAAGAGGGGAGCGGTGGGGACAAAATTCGCCTATTCCAGTAATTCCAGCCACGGTGTTCTTGCGTTTAGCTGAGAGCCAGCTAATTGCCTACCCGAGCGCGCCATAATAAGTCGCGATCGTAAACAAATTCAGGGAGTCTCCAATCATGCAATTAGACGATTCAATCGCAGCCATCGTAACCGGTGGCGCTTCTGGTCTGGGTGAAGCCACGGCGCGCGCTTTGCGGGCGCACGGCGTGAAGGTCGCGCTGTTTGATATGAATGTGGCGCGCGGCACGGAAGTCGCCGCCGAAATCGGTGCCACTTTCTGCGAGGTCAATGTGACCTCTGACGATAGCGTTGACGCTGGCTTTGCCAAAGCGCGCGCCGCGAATGGTCAAGAGCGTATCCTCGTCAATTGCGCGGGCACAGGCAATGCGATCAAGACCGCTAGCCGCGACAAGAAGACAGGCGACATCAAGCATTTCCCGCTCGATTCCTTCAACATGATCATCCAGATCAATTTGGTCGGTACCTTCCGCTGTATCGCTAAATCGGCCGCCGGCATGTTGTCCTTGGACCCACTGGAAGACGGCGAACGCGGTGCCATCGTCAACACCGCTTCGGTGGCTGCTGAAGATGGTCAAATGGGCCAAGCCGCCTATTCGGCGTCTAAAGGCGGCGTCGTTGGCATGACTTTGCCGATCGCGCGCGATTTGATGGGCGAAGGCATTCGCGTCAACACCATCCTGCCCGGCATTTTCAACACGCCTTTGATGAATGCCGCCCCCGATGCGGTTAAAGACGCCTTGGCCATGAGCGTGCCTTTCCCCAAGCGCTTGGGCTTGCCGCATGAATACGCGCAATTGGCTTTGACCATGATCACCAATGGCTATTTCAACGGCGAAGACGTCCGCTTGGACGGCGCCATTCGCATGGCTCCACGCTAAGAACCAATCGGCACCTGCGGGACTTTCGGTTCTGCAGGTGCCGCCTATTTGGGACGACGAACGGCTTGTGCCTCGATCTCAATCAAGGGGCCGGGGCCGCCGACAAGGCCCGCGACCTGGACCGTGGCGCGCGCAGGCTTGTTCGGCTGGGTCGGTGTTCCGAAAAAGCGCTTATAGGCTGCCATCATGCCGGCAAAGTCCATCGCCCCGCCTTGCGCCGGATCACCTACCAGATAGACGCGCATCATCACCACATCGCCAAGCCCAAGGTTTTGCACGGCAAGGGCAGCCTCTAGCCGCTTAAACACCAGTTCTGCCTGTGCCTCTGTGTTCCCACCATAGCGAGCAGTTGAACCAGCTGGGCCTGCTTGATCATTGTGGGGTGGCAATAGGCCGCTGATATAGATCGTCTCATAGCCAGCCGGCACCACTACCGATTGGGCGATAAAGGCCCCCTCCGGTACATAGCGGGTAACTTCGTCCGCCCGCGATGGGGTCGCGAAACTAAGCCCGCAGGCGAGGGCAAAGGCGAGGGATCGTATCGGTTGGAAAACACGCATTATCTGAAACTTTCCCGAAAATGGATGAATTACTGAGGAGTAGTAGTGCTGGGACGGATGGGTAGCTGAGAGAGCCACGGGTACACGGGTGCGCGCCATGCGCCAACGCGACAAGGCTGATTATTTGTCAGCCTAACCACTATGGATCAATTACGCAGGAGTAACGTGCGGACGGATTCCGCTTTTGTCCAGCCCGCACCGGCAATTTTTCGGCTGTGGCCTTGCTGAATCGCGCGGTAGCCGTGATGATGAGGCAAGCGTGCCCGATGTTGAGGCAAGGCAAAAACAGATTTGGGAGCACGACACATGACACTCGAAATCCTCGCAACGGGTTTGCAATTTCCTGAAGGCCCAGTGGTATTCGATGATGGCTCTGTCGTGTTTGTTGAAATCAAGTCGGGCAATCTCACCCGCTATTGGAATGGCAAGACGGAAGTCATTGCCCATTTGGGTGGTGGCCCGAATGGCGCGGCCCTCGGCCCTGATGGGGCGATGTATATCTGCAATAATGGTGGCTTTGCGTGGTCAGACTTTGGCGGCCTGATGGTGCCGGGTCATGAGCCAGAGGATTATTCGGGGGGCCGGATTGAGCGGGTGGATTTGACCACCGGCAAGGTCGAGCGTCTGTTCGATAAGATCGATGGCCATAGCTTGCGCGGGCCAAACGACTTGGTTTTTGATCGCAATGGCGGCTTTTACCTCACCGACCATGGCAAAAGCCACCACCGCCACCGCGACTATGGCGGCCTATTCTATGTGACGCCCGGTGCCGCTTCAGCGCACGAGCTGTCACATGGCTATACCTCGCCTAATGGCGTCGGCCTCAGCCCCGATGGCAAAACCATCTATATGGCCGACACGATGGAAGGCAGGCTCTATGCTTTTGACGTCGCAGGCCCCGGCCAAATCGCCCCCGCCAGCCCGTTCCGCGCCGCCCGCGTCGTTGGCCGCGTCGATCAATGGACTTTGTTCGATAGTCTTGCCGTGGAAGCTGACGGCACCGTGGCGATCGCGACCCTGATCAATCCCGGCATCACGCGCATGAACCCCACGACCGGTGCGCACAGCCTTGTTCCCACGGACGATGTAATGACCACCAACATCGCCTTTGGCGGGGCCGATATGTGCGACGCCTATATCACCCTATCCTCAACCGGCCGCCTCGCCAAAACGCGCTGGGATCGCCCGGGATTGCGGTTGAATTATCAGGGGTGAGGGGGGGGGGCGGCGTCGGGGCCGAACAGCGGACAGCCAACTTTAAGAAATGTTCCCTGCTCACAACCGTCGTTTCAACGCCAACTTTCCAACGCCAAATGTCTGCAAACATCAATTGTGAATTTTGTCCCTTGGTCTGCTTTGCGCCGATATTGTTGAAAAACTCGAAGTTTAGACGAGATTGGGTGCTTGGGCAGCGCAGTTGGTTTGCGATTGCTGATCGATTTTCGCTTAAAGGTCGGTGGAGTACCTCTTTTGAGGTAGATTAGGCGGCAAAGGCTGATCGTTTATGTGGATTTGGTCGCAGTTTGGCTAGTTTTCGCAGGTTTTGGGCTGTAGCTGCGAGTAGGAACTCGTCTCTGGCTCCGTTTGGGCCTCGTAATCTTAGCCTGCCCATTTTGAGAATACGCTTTAGGTGAGCAAAGAGCATCTCGACTTTCTTGCGGCGATCACGTGATCTGGCATAGGCAGGCGTGGTTGCGATGAGGCGGGCGATATCGCGGGAGTCTTCGTTGAGGTCGCGGGGGATTTTTCGAACTTTGGCTTTGGGACAGCATTGTTCTTTGAGCGGGCAGACACGGCAGTCCTTTGTGCTCGCTCGATATAGTCTTTGGCCGGCTTTGGTGATGCCAGATCGTGGCGTTTGGTAAGTGCGATGGAACTGCACCAACTCTTTGCCAGCGGGACAGGTATAGCGGTCTCTTTCGGCCTCCCAAGTAAAGTCAGATCGCGAGAATGTTCCGTCTGTTCGTATGGACTGGTCAAAGACAGGAATATGAGGTGCGATATCTCGCTCTTTCACCAACCAAGCTAGGTTATGGGCTGAGCCATAAGCGCTATCGGCTGCCAGATAACTGGGCTTTAGGCCAAATCGAGCTTCGGTACGATCAATCATCGTGCGCGATGCGCCAACTTCAGCCTGGCGAATTGCGCGTGTAGCTTCAACATCAACAATGACGCCATGATCGGTATCGATCAAATAGTTGGTCGCATAAGCAAAGAAGGCATGACCTTTATGGGCACCGGTCCATTGTGCAGCAGGATCGGACTTTGCAACAAACTTTGGTGGAACCGGTGAGGCTGCGCCAAAGGCCTCGTGATCAAGGACAGCCAGATACTCTTGGACCGCGCGTCCCGCCATCTCTAGGTCTTGCCCAGATCGCCATTGTTCACCCGACACGGAGCGCTGCTTGTTCGCGTCGGCCGCGATTAGACTGGCGTCAACCGCAAAGCCTTCACCGCCAACAAGTCCTTCTGACAGACAACGTGCAACCACCGTCTCAAAGAGGTGGCGCAAGACATCACTCTCGCGGAACCGACCATGGCGGTTCTTGGAGAAACTCGAGTGATCGGGAACTTTGCCGTCTAGGCCAAGCTTGCAGAACAAGCGATAGGCAAGGTTAAGGTGGACCTCCTCGCACAATCTACGTTCTGACCTGATGCCCATCGCATATCCAACGATCAGCATCCGCATCATTAAATCAGGATCAATCGATGGCCGCCCCGTCTTGCTATAAAAGGGCTTCAGGGCCGAACGAACGCACTCAAGGTCTAAATGAGCATCAATGCGCCGCAGAATATGGTCAGCTGGAACATGATCCTCAATCTGAAAGTCATAAAACAACTGGGCCGATACTTCTTGATGTCCCATCATCACCAGATCCCCCGCAAATCAATGAAACCAGTGAATCATGACCCGCAAACCCTGACAACGACGAGTTTTTCAACAATATCCGCCAAAGGTGGTCGTTTGGGGCGGGTTGGCGGTTGCTTGGAAGCGGACACTCAGCCGAGTTACTCTTCTGCTGCCGTGAAAGCTAAATTGCTACTAAGTTCCGGAAATCACCCGCACAGGCAATCCTGATCAAAGGTTGGCGTAGTTCTCACTCAAAATTCGAAATTCCATATGTTGCCCCTTGCGATTGAGCTCCTTCCAAGCTTCCGCCAACTGGTCGGAGGCATAAAATTCCGATCCCAACTCAAATCTCATTAAATGGCCGAACTTCTGGTCAGGAAATAGTTGAAATGGTAAGCGATGTGCATCCCAATCCATATTAGCATTCATAATTATCCCAACGATGTTCATTAGATAGAAGGCTGTGCCTTCGAAAGGCTGGCCCCAATAGTCATAGAGCCGCACTTGCTTGAATTGATGATGGCTAGGTTCAATGCGCTCAATCGTCTGCCTGAAGTCATCTGAAACAATTGGACCCTCATATGATAGCATGAAGTCCTCTTTCGCTGTTTCAAGGAGTTCATTGTCAAATTGTGCCCTAAAGGCATGATGAAGTGCCGACATATCGATAACGACGCCTTGTTTCGCTTGGCTATAGTCGTAGGAACTGCCTGCAGGATTGAATTCTAAAGTATCTGGCTCAACAGGAACGAATGTCGACCAGTTTGGGCTCGGATTGTACGAGGCATTTCGGTCAACAATATAGGGCATCAATAAACTCCCTGATCAATTGAAAGCTCGACAGCTGAAAATCAAGTTCAATGAACTGGTCCCAACAACTTCTAGGCGGTCGGGCCAGTCGATAGATATTTCTAGCACTGAACCGTCAAGCGCCAAGTTCAACTTTCCAAACCGCGTTTTTTATATACGGCTAACTAACTCTCTAAGATAGCGGACAGTGGCACAATTAAAAAAAGGGGCAGACATGTCCACCATTTCAATGCGGAATCCACTACCCTTCGAACGTCCGCTTTCGCCGGCAACGCCCCCAAAGCGGACCATCCCCTTTCGTGAAGGGTTTCGGATGCTTTTGGGCGTCCGAAAGTGTCCGGAGAACGAATCTTTGTTGTTGAGGGCTGTGGCTATGGGGATTTCGGTTGGGGGCGTGGTTTGTTGGGGCTGCTTGGGGCGTGGACTGGCTGGGCTGAGGCTGACATCTGTGTATTGCGTGGTGTCTGTATCGGCTTGAGAAGGCGCATTTCAGACTGGATCGTACCATTTTCCCACTTGTTTGGTGTGCTGTTTATGGCTTTTGGAGCGTTAGGCACGCGGGCGGCATATCGCCAGATGCGGGTACATTTGGCGGTGAGCTGCGGTTGTATTTGCGCAAGCCCGATCATGACGGCCTCCCATGGTTTGATGGCCCTGTTGGTGGTGCGCGGGGTTGGGCTTTGCACTGGAAGATGTCGGTAATGACCATGTCGCCCCCACAACAGGGGCAGATAAGCCAAGGCTTTTTGGGCGCGGTATCATCTTGGGGCGTGTCATCAGGCTTTTGCGGCGAGCTCTGAGATACACCTAAAAGCGCGCGAATGGCCATGATCTCCTTGACCCGGACGCCACTGGACAAGAAGCCGTAGTGGCGGATGCGATGAAAGCCTTTGGGCAGGACATGGAGTAAGAAGCGGGTGATGAACGCGTCAGGGGTGAGCGTCATGGTCTGTTGCTGGTCGCCAGTTGGGCGGCGGTAATCCTTATAGGCAAAGGTGATGCCCTGATCCTTGATGGCGATGAGCCGCTTGTTGGAGATGGCGACACGGTGGGTGTAGCGGGCAAGATAGGCCAGAACCGCGTCTGGCCCCGAGAAGGGGGCCTTGGCGTAGACCACCCACTTCTTAGCGCGCATGGACGCTATAAAGCTGGCAAATAGCTTGGGATCAGCCAAGGGGGCGTGATCACCAAAGAAGCGCAACTGACCGTCACGATGTAGGGCCATGAGCTTGTCCAAGAACAAGCGCCGAAATAGCTTGGACAAGACCCGCACGGGCAGAAGGAACTTCGCGCGTGATCGGATCCAGCGTTTACCATCCTTGCTGAGGCCACCTCCTGGCACGATCATATGAATGTGGGGATGATGGGTGAGAGCTGACCCCCATGTATGCAGGACAGCCGTGATACCGATCCTGGCCCCCAAATGCTTGTGGTCAGCGGCAATGGTCATCAGGGTCTGTGAGGCGGCTTTGAATAAGAGGTCATAGATGACGGTCTTGTTGTACCAAGCGATATCGCCAATCTCGCTAGGCAGGGTGAAGACCACATGGAAATAGCCAATGGGCAATAGGTCCTCTTGGCGCTTGGCCAGCCACTCGCGCGCCGCTGCCCCCTGACACTTGGGACAATGGCGGTTGCGACAGCTGTTGTAGGCGATCTTGGTATGATCACACTTGGTACAGCCTTCGACATGACCGCCAAGGACGGCGGTCCTGCAAGACACGACGGCTGACATGACCTTGAGTTGGCTTAGGCTGAGATGGCCCTTGTGGGCCTTCCGGTAAGCATCGCCAAAGCGGGCCAAGATATCAGCCACCTCCAAAGAGGGGCGCATGGCAACTCAATGGCTAGAACTGAACCTGTCGGACTTCCTCAGGCTCTTGGCCAAACTGGTTGAGGCCGATCTTGCTGTGCTGACCCCTATCAGGATCACAGCCGCCTAGAGAGGCCAGCACTTTATCAAGCGGGCTGATGATGGCGCGCACGGTACGGGTCGCAACTTGGGTGTAAAAGGCGGTGTTCTCCAGCTTGGCATGTCCCAACAGGACTTGGATCACGCGGATATCTACCCCGTCCTCCAACAAATGGGTGGCGAAGCTATGGCGCAAGGTATGGGGGCTGACGCGCTTAGTGAGGCCAGCGGCCTTCGCTGCCTCATGGACAATGCGACCAAGGTGGCGGGTCGACATGTGGTTATCAATATCCATGCCAGGAAACAGCCATCCGTCAGGCACCATGACACCTTTGCTGTGGCCCTCAAGCCACCATGCACGCAGAAGTGTCAGAAGATCTTGGGACAGGATGGCGTTGCGGTAGCGGCCACCCTTACCCCGCTCAACGCGGATCACCATACGCTGGCTATCAATATGGCCAACCTTGAGGGCTGCCACTTCGCCAGCCCGCAGGCCTGCACCATAAGCCACACTCAACATAGCACGGTGCTTCAGGCATGTTGTTGCCGCCAAGAGCGCGCCAACTTCATCAGGGCTAAGCACGCTGGGCAACTTGCGCGGTTGAAACACCCGCACCAGACGGCGCGATAAATCAGGCCGGTCCAATGTCATGGTGAACAGAAACCGCAAAGCTGCAATCCGGGCGTTGGTTGCCCCAGTTGGCACACCCTTCTGCGATAAATGGATCTGATAGGCTCGCACGTCTTCTGGGGTCGCGGTCTCTGGTGATCTACCCAGAAACTCTGCAAAGGCGCTGACAATGCGAATATAGCCCCGCTGGGTCTTATCTTGGAACCCCCGCAGGGTCATGTCTTCGATCATGCGTTGGCGCAAAGATGTGGCTGGGGTCGGTAAAAAGGCTCTGGTCATGACTGGTCGCTCCTATCTTGCTAAAGGAGCCACCATCGTCAGAGCCTAAACCCACCTCTTCAATCAAAATCGCAATCAACCCAAATCCATGCCCCCAGACCACCACGCACAAACCTCCCGCGGAGCGGGTTCGTTCTTCGGCCAAAAGTCGACAGCGCGTGACGGCCCGGCATTGAACCCAATATCGTCAAAGGCATCGTTCGAGTTTGGGCGCGCAAGATGAGACAGGATCGGCCTTAAGGGAGCGCGCAACACGAGTTGCGCTTTCCCCGCGTAGACATGCGCAACTCGTGTTGCGCGATCCTTTCGATCTGCGATTCGTGATGGAACGCACCCTAACGCGCGCAGCACATTGTTGAATGATCAGGCCTAAGCCGCCGCACTTGGCCTTGCGCTGACGCGTTCGTGCCAGGCTTTTAGATGGCTGCAGTCATCCGGGATAGGCGTGCCGATGAAGGTGCCGAAATCGACGATGGAGAGAGCCATGATGTCGGCGGCGGAAAAGGCCTCGCCTGCAATATAGGCTTTGTCCGCCATCTCCCGGTCGAGCCAATGATAGGCGCGGTCGGCATGGGCGCGATTGCTTTCGCCAAAGTCCTTATATTGAGTCAAAAGGGCGGCGGTATAGGGATGGGCGTGGCGCCAGATTTGGCCAATCGGGCTCATCAATTGCCACTCAACGCGACGGATCCACATGTCGATATTTGCGATCTCGAGTGGCGTGGTGCCGAATAAGGGGAGATCGGGCTGGAGCGCTTCGAGATAGCGACAAATGCTGACGCTCTCGCTGATGCAGGTGCCATCATCCAGTTCCAGCACGGGCACTTGGCCGAGGCTGTTCTTGGTCAAGAATTCCGGTGTCTTATGTGCCCCTTGCCGCATCGGGATATGCACATGCTCTACCTCTAAGCCTTTTTCGGCCAGAAAAATCCGAACGCGGCGCGGGTTCGGGGCCGGATTATGTTCGCCATAGAGTTTCATGAGACTAGCCTTTCAACCGCGCACCAAGAAAAAGGGCCCAAAGCCAAGCGCCTTGAGCCCTTCTATCCATTAATCCCGTTTCGGGAGGGTTTTGCGACCTTCTTTCACATCGAGGAAGTAGGTCCAAGATGTTTCGTTCGGGCGGGCATCGTCTAGCGGGGGAGGCGATGTCCAAGCGGGGTAATTCTTGGCGATTTCGTCCTTCATCACGGCGGGCATCTGGTCCCAATTATCCAGCTTGCGGCCATTGGTGTTGAAGTAAATCTCGCCTTCGCGGCCATTCATGCGCATCCATGGCAACCAGTCCGAGATACGCACCCAAGCGACACTCGCCTCTGCCGTGGTCTTGGTGGGATCGACAATATCCGAGACCGTGCCTGCGAAGTTGAACATTTCCGTAGCATGATAGGTGCCGCCCACTTCTGCCTGATACTTGCCCGCCAGCGGGTTGGAATAGAACAACGGCACGGTCACATTGGTCCACCAATGATCGCCACTGATGGTGCCGGTCCAGCGGATCGGTTGGCCATCTCGGCCTGTCACGTATGAAGTGGAGTTCACTGGATCATTGGCGACATGCATCACATCGACCACTTCACCCGTCCAAGGATTAGTCCATTTGCTCAAGACTTTGCCAGTCTTGGGGTCGGTATAGATCAACAGCTCGCGCGAGATCAGGCGATACCCCACACCGCGAACAGGGTCCTTCACCGTGACGCAATGGCGGATATTCATACCTTCGGCGCGGAATAGAAGCTTGTCGGCTTCGCCTTGGCGACGCGAATAAGCGTCACCCGCCCAATAATAAGTGACCGCAACGCCGTCGCGCATGTCGCATTGCATTTTGCGGTTGGCAGCCAACACGCCTTCAGGCGTTGCTAGGTCCAAAGGAGCTGCAGCGGGGGCAACGGGCGCGGCAGGGGTCTTCTTCTTAGGTGCGGCGTCAGCCGAAGTGGCGACCGCCGCGAGGCAGGCAGCAAATCCGATGAACATGTGTCGGGCAGTTAGATTAGTCATGACAGCTCCTCTTCTGCGTCTTTCTTAAGTGGGCTCTGGCGACTTGTCACCAAGAATTTGTCCGGACAATTGAGGGTGTGCAGTAGCGCGTGCGGGCATAAGAGACGCAGCTAGTGGTGCGCGGTCCTTTGACTGCAGCCCTAAAACGACCCCTTTAAGCTCACCCGGATCGAGCGACCGGGCTTGGGCAAATAGTCCTTCAGGAAGGAAGTATGCTCGCGAATGTCCTCATTGGTCAGGTTCCGGCCTTCAAAGGTCAGCTCAATGCGGTCATTGCTTTCAACGGGTCGCCAGGACCAGAGCGCATTGATCGCGGTGGAGCCTTCGGTCTTGGTCTCAAATGCGGCTGTCCGGCCCTGTTCGGCGATGGATTGTACTTCGGCGCGCACCCGCATCTGCGGGCTTTTGGCTTCAAGGCCGAGGGTCACCATGGCCGGTGGCATGCGGGCGATGGCACCACCGCCATCATAGCTGCCGCGCACCGTGTCTACGCCGCCATCGCCAACCACAGACCAGCCACCAAAGTCGCCAAAGGCCCAAGTCACATGCAATTCCGCCCCTGTCAGGGTGGCATCTTTCTGGCTGACCAAGAAGACGGGCAGATCGTCTTCGATCAAATTGGTCGGGTTGAAGGCGATAAAGCCATCGAAGCTGGTGCGCCACACATTGAGATCCACCGTCGCGCTGCCGATTTGCCAGCGCGCCACGCCTTCAAGGCTGGTTGCGGTTTCGGTTTTGAGGTCGGCATCGCCAATTTCATAGGCTTGGGTCGCAGCGTGGGGGCCATCGGCAAACAATTCGACTTCGGTGGGCGCGCGCTCTGTATAGCCCGCGTTCAGCGACAGGCGTAAGCCCTCGGTGGGCTTCAGGAAAGCGCTGGCCGAGAAACTGCCCAGATCGAAATTGCGCGATCCGGCAAGACCGGAATAATCGCGCTGTTCATAGCGCGCGCCGACCTCCGCACCCCAATTTTCCTGATTAAAGCGCTCAACCCAGAAGGCGCCAACGGTTTCGATCGTCACGGGCAGGATGAAGGCCTCATCGCCCTTAGCGGCAAAGTCGTTGGCGGCAAATTGTAGGCCGAACACGCCGTCCAGAGCCCCAATCGAGCGGTGGCGCGCTTCTAAGCGGCCCTCATAGCCCTCATTGGTGAAAACAGTGCCGATCGCGCCATCAAACTCAATCTCGCTGTGGGTATAGTCGCCCGAGGTGATGGAGAAAGTCAGCGCGTCAAGCACGCCCAAATCCTTGATCGACGCTTGGAAGTCATAGCGGGTTTGGCTGAGCTCGATGAAGGCCTCTTCGCCCGGAATGCCATAATTGGACTTGGTCCGGCGGGTCGAAAGGGCGAGGCTGGTTCTGTCGGTGATATGGGCGACGCTGCCGCCCAAGGCCCAAATTTCCCCCCGCGTATTAAAGGCGGTGCCTTCGGTATCGTCTCCGGTTATGGCGCGCAGAGCAGCGGTTTGGGAGAAGCCAGGAATCTTATAGTCTTGGCCTTCGCGACGGAAGCCATCGACCCGAAACACACCTGCACCCTTGGTGCCCACCAGCTTAAACGCAGCCGTGCCCGCATCTTCGGCGGTCGAGCCTGCAAGGAAGATTTCACCAGCAAAAGGCTTTTCTGGCAGCTTGGTCGGCAAGCGTCCATCGACCACATTGACCACACCGCCAACCGCATTGCCGCCATAGCGCAAGGCGGCAGGGCCTTTGAGAACTTCAATGCCTTCTGCGTCCAAGCCGTCGATGGCGGGCGCATGGTCCGGCGAAATGGTGGAGGCATCAATGCCTTGCAAGCCGTTGAGCACCAAGCGAATGCGGTCCTCACCCAAGCCGCGCACGATGGGGCGGGAGGCGTTGACGCCATAGAAGGTGGAGCGGACACCTGGAATCCCGGCCAGAGTCTCCCCAATCCCACCGCTGATCGAAGCCTGTAGTGCTTCGCCGCGATTGATGACGGCCACACCTTGGCTGATGGCATCGGACGGATCACCCAACGAGCTCGCCGTGACGACAATGGTCTCGACCGGGCGGGCTTGGCCGGCTGGGACGGCGGGCGGCGCGGCTTCGGGGGCGATCAAAGCGAGGAGGGCATAAAGCGCAGGAGTCACGGGGGGAGGTTCCTAGTATGTTATTACATAACACTACCTAACTTAAAATCTTGACGTCGCAAGTGCAAAGGACATTTTCCATGCACACCAAACTCAGGCATGAACGAAAAGACGGTTCGTCACGTTCAAGGAGGCGCACATGCACGATCTTATTCGTCAAGCAGAGGCCCTATGTCAGCGGTCCGGCATGGCCTTTACCGCGCCACGTCGCCGAGTGTTGGAAATTCTCGCCGCGTCTGAAACGCCGATGAAAGCCTATGATCTGATCAGCAAAGCCGGGGAAGGTGGGCAGGCAACAAAGCCACCTACCGTTTATCGCGCTTTGGATTTTCTGTGCCAATTGGGACTGGTGCATCGGATTGAACAGGATGCCACTTTTGTCGCTTGCAACCACGCGGGTCATTCCCATCCAATGGCACTTTTTGTTTGCAACACCTGCCTGAAGGCGACCGAAGTTGCCTATGATGAAGTGGCCCATATCCTTGAAAAGGCGGGAGAGGTGCAGGGCTTCCATCTAACGCGCCTCGTCGTGGAAGGCCGTGGGCAATGCCAAGAGTGCGCGCTGGCGGCTTAAGGTCAAAAGGAATTGGACAAGTTGATGCGGGAATATTGGCGGGGCAGTGTCGAGGCCTGGGAATGCGACGAAATGGGGCACATGAATGTGCGCTTCTGGGTTCGTCGTGCGCTGGACGGCATGATGCTAATGGCGACAGAGCTTGGGTGTGAACGCGCTTTCGCCCCAGAGGCGACGGCAACTTTGCTGCCCATCCGCCAACACATCAGATTCTTAAGAGAGGCGCGCGAAGGGGTCCCCTTGTTTTTTCGCGGTGGTGTGGTGGCGATTGGCGAGGCTGACGTCACCTTTTATGGCGAGATCGTGCACAGCCTCGATGGGGCCATCGGCGCGACCTTCCTAACCAAAATGGCCCATGCAGAGGCCAAGACAGGCAGAGCCTATCCGTGGCCAGAGCGCACCACAGCGCTTGCCGCTGCGATGCAAGTCGAGGTGCCCGCCCATGGTAGCCCGCGCTCTATTTCGTTTGATGGCCCGACAGACCAATTCGACTTCGCAACTTTGGTATCGCGCGGCTTCCAACAAGTGGGCCTATCGGCGGTGCGCATTGAAGACGTTGATGTTTTCAATCGCCTTTATCCCGAGGGGATGATTGGACGGGTCTCCACCGGTGTGCCCAATCTGATGACGGCTTGGCGGGAAGAAACCACAGCTGAATTAAGCGCCCAAGATGGCCAACCCCGCAAGGCCGGTGCGGCGGTTCTGGAATATCGCTTGGACTATATAAGCTGGCCGGGCGCTGGCGACTTCATGGCTGTTTATTCCGGCGTGGCCGACGTGGCGGAGAAAACCAATACACTCAAGCATGTCTTGGCTCATCCCGTGACAGGCGAAGTCTTCTGTGTGTGTGAGGCCGTGGCGGTGACCTTTGATCTGGTCGCGCGCAAAGTGATCGCCATTCCACCACAAGCGCGCGCCCGATTGGAAGCGCGTCTGATCAAACCGATTGGATGAGGTCGATCAGCGCTTTGGCACAGACGTCCGGTTTCTCCATTGGTACAAAATGGCTGGTCTCCGGCACGGTCTCAACCTGAATACCGCTGCGGGTGAGGAGCGGGATCAAAGTTGCAACGGTCGTCGAATGCCGCCCGCCGCGTAACAATCGGCCGGGCACTTTCAAAGCTTTTAGCGCCGCAATCGGATAATGGCGCTGGCCAGCAAAGCAGGCTGCCTCAAAGGCTGGGGCGCAAGACAGGCGGACTTGGCCGTCTGGCAGATTGGTAAAGCCATCCTCGCAATAATCTGCCAGCATGGCCGCGGGCCAAGACTTAAAGGCACCGCGCCCGGTATAGGCGTCTAAGACGGCCTGCCTGTTTGGAAAGATCGCGCGCCTGCGACCAGCCGCCTTGGCGAGGGGAAACTGGCTGCGCCATAGGCGAAACACCCACGGCATATGGGCATAGATGTAAAATGGCGTGGGGGCGAGGACGGGGTCAAATAGGCACAGGCCTTTTACCAAGTCGGGTCGCAGCGCGCTGGCCAACAGGCTCGATGTGCCGCCCATGGAATGGCCCGCGAGCACGGTGCCCTGTGGCGCTATATTGTCGAGGAGGGCAGCAATGTCGCGGGCAAAGCGGTTCCAATTGTCTTGCCGTTCTGGATCGTCTGGCAAGCGGGTGCGGCCATGGCCGCGCAGATCAAAGGCCGCGACGGGGCGGCCAATGGCTTCGGCTACAGGCCGTAACATCTGCCGATAGGTCGAGGCGCAAAACCCGTTGGCGTGAAAGAAGACCAAGGCGGGGGCCTGATCCATCTGCGACGCACTTGCCCATTTCAGACCCGCCATCTCTCCTTCCGCCAAGCGTTGCACAAGGCGGGTTTCAACAATCTCTACCACTTAGTTTCTGCTTCCAGGAGTAATGTTGGACCCTTATAGGTTGCCAAACACGCGCTTCAAAAGGTCTGTCCCTCGACGGGCAGGATCACGACGTATCCCACGTTCTTCTTCG
The DNA here is from genome assembly GCA_001602435.1 of Hyphomonadaceae bacterium UKL13-1. GTDB lineage: Bacteria > Pseudomonadota > Alphaproteobacteria > Caulobacterales > Aquidulcibacteraceae > Aquidulcibacter. Next base: position 2,405,837 of record CP012156.1, on the reverse strand, counting down.
CCAATATAGACAAACAAGCCATCCAGTGCACGGTCTACGGCAAAACCGATCAATTGGTTTTTAAGCGGGTTATCCAACACGACAGGTGGCGGCGGTGGCGGTGGCGGGGGCGGCACGGGAATGGCAGTCACAGCCTTGGTCTTTGTAGCCCCCGCCTTGGTCTTGGTTGTGACAGCGGCCGCTTTGGGCGGCGGTGCAACTGGGGCGGGCACTTCTGGCGGTGGTGGAGCCGGCAAGGTGATGGGCGCGCCGGAATAATTCTTCAAACTACCCCAACCGCCCAACCGCTCAATCTCATTGCCATAGCGGGATTGAATCCGGTCGAGTGCTGGGCCTGCGCCCGAAGCTTGCACCGCTTCGGCCATGGGTGGCGTCATAAGGCTCACAAGACCTGCATAGGACTTGGCCTTCAAAAGGTCCGTTCCCGCCGTGTCTCCACCGCGCAACACCTTCAAAACATCTTCGATCGTGAGGCCGCGGATCGTGTCGACAAAAATGCTGCCGGCCTTTGGCATCATGGATTCAGCCGAACGATTGAGGCGCAATTGGAAGTTATCGAGCGGGACACTTAACCGCAGTGGGCTTAAGCGCTTTTGCAGCGAAGCCAGCGGCTCTGGCAAAGGAATGCGCACCCGTGTGTCACCCCAAAATCCGTCCGCTTTGCCCAGTCGGCTAACGGCCGCACCAGCCCCTTGCAGCAGGGCGGCACGGATGCCCGCTTCGCCTTCATTCTGCGAGGAGGCAATCAGCAAGTCATCGTCGATACTGGGCAAAGCCGTGGGCAAGCCGGCACGCTTGGCTGCGGCGGCCTTGGCTAATTCTTCCAGCATCTGCCCCGCACTTTGGGCTTGCGCGGCGGTGCCGAGCCCAAGGCTTAAGCCAATAAGCGACCACATCAGGCTACGGCGTTGAATCCCGTCTGGGTTTGACATGTACAATCTCCTCGACCCCAACGATCTTGGCGTAATTTTGGACTTGAACCAAGACCCAATTAGGGCACATGATGACCACAGGCCAAACTTGTTGTAGGCTGGTCCACTGCAAGACAAAAGTCCATTGAAAAGAGCTTAAGCTCTGACGGCCAAAGGGAGCGCGACCATGTACGATTCACAATCCACACCGACTTCAACTTGCTTTGAAGTTACTATCGCAGATCACATCGCTCATATTCAATTGAAGCGGCCCGAGGCCTTCAATTCGATGACCCGCGATTTCTGGAACGACCTGCCCAAGATCGTCAAAGACATCAATGACAATTCCCGCGCCCGTGTGATTGTGATCACGTCGACTGGCAAGCATTTCTCCGCCGGGATGGACTTAAGCGTGTTCTCCAGTGGCGATGGCGTCACGCAGGGTTCAGTCTCGGATCGCGAGACCCGTGGCGAAAGTTTCCGCTTGCATGTGCATCATCTGCAAAACACCTTCACCTGCTTGGATGAGGCCCGCATTCCCGTGCTGGTGGCTGTCCAAGGCGGTTGTATTGGAGGGGCAGTCGATTTCATCTCTGCTTGCGACATCCGCTGGGCCAGCGCAGACGCGTTTTTCTGCATCCAAGAGATTAATATCGGTATGACGGCAGACGTCGGTACTTTCCCGCGCTTGTGCAAACTCATTCCTGAGGGCTGGGTCCGTGAGTTGGCCTATACGGGTCGGCGCCTGACCGCGGCGAAAGCCAAAGAGATCGGGTTGGTCAATGAAGTATTTGAAACCCACGAAGCTTTGGTTGCCCACGTAATGGACACCGCGCGCGAGATTGCCGCCAAGGCACCTTTGGCCGTCACGGGCTCTAAGGTCATGATCAATTACGCGCGCGATCATTCGATCCGCGATGGCCTGGATTATATCGCCACATGGCAGGCCGGTATGTTCAGCCCAGCCCATATGGCAGAAGCTTTCCGCGCCAATGCCGCCAAGGAACCCGGTAACTTCCCCGAGCTTCTGCCATTGCGTAATCGCATGTAGAAATCACCGAGAAGGATCAGAGTCCTAGGGTGCTTTGGGGCGTGTTTTTAGGGCCGAAATTAACTCGGCTTTGAAGCTTTTATGTCATGCTTAGGTATGACACAAACCCGCAACGTACGCTCTTGGCTCTGGTCCGCTCTCATTCTTTCGGTCTTGGGGACTTTGGTTGGTGCGGCGATTGCTTTGTCGGCTGTCCGGAATTTATCGTCGCAAGCTGAGCGTTTGGCGAAGTTCGAACGCACTTGGAGTGAAGCGACTTGGGTGGATCAACGCGTTACCGAAGCTGCCGATGACTTTGCCCAAATGGGCCGGCCTGAAGATCGTGAGCGCTTTGTTGCGCTGAATGAGCCGCGTGAAGCTTTGATCGAAAAAGCCATTCAATTGGCACCGAAATCGACGAAAAAGAGCGCTTTTGCAACGATCTACAACGCAACCCGTGAAATGGGCGCGATTGAGGATTCAGCGGTCCTTTTGGCTGCGGCGGGTCGCCAAGCCGATGCGAAGGCGCTGTTGCAATCGCAATCCTATGCCATAGCTGGTACAAGGAAAGCGCGGCAGTTGGAAAAGGCGCGGCGCGAGATTGCCGCGAGCCTGAAAGTCGAAATCGATGCGGCCTTCTTACTGTTGAGCGGCGGCTTGGCAGCCCTGCTCGGCTGTATGGTGGGGGCTGGTTTATGCTGGGCCCGTGTCGCCGCCTTGTTCCGGGGCCAAGCGCAAGATTTGGTTGAAGCACGTGATGCTTTGGCCCTCCATGCCAGCACCTTGGAAGCTCGCATCGACGAACGGACACACGATCTCGAAATGGCCAAGACTGCCGCAGAGGCTGCTGACCATGCCAAGTCAGCCTTTTTGGCGCAGATGAGTCACGAAATCCGTACCCCCATGAACGGCGTGCTGGGTATGGCAGACGCGTTGTCGCGCACGCCATTGGACGACCGCCAGCTACGGATGTTGGCGGTGATCCAAGATAGTGGCGATACGTTGCTCGCCTTGCTGAACGACGTGCTCGACATCGCCAAGATCGAAGCGGGCAAGCTCGCTCTGGAATCGCTCGACTTCAGTGTGATGGAGATTGTGCGTTCAACCGAGGCCATGTTTACCTTGAGAGCGCACCAGAAGGGCATCAGCTTTGCCGTAAATGTGGATCAGAGCGCGGATATCTGGTGCTTGGGCGATCCGACGCGGATTAAGCAAGTTCTCTATAATCTTGTGTCCAACGCCGTAAAATTCACCCAAGACGGCAGTGTCCTTGTGACCATCACCGCGGAAGACGTCGGTGAGGGTCGCCGCGCTTTGTCCTTTGCGATCAAGGACACAGGGATCGGCATTGAGCCAGAGGTCCAAGGCCGTTTGTTTGAGCGCTTCAGCCAAGCCGAAACGGCAACCAATCGCAAGTTTGGCGGCACGGGCCTTGGCCTTGCCATCTGTAAGCAATTGGTTGCGCTGATGGGTGGTGAGATTGAAGTCGAAAGCCGCGTTGGAGAGGGCTCTGTTTTCCGCTTTACGGTCACCATGCCGTTGGGCGTGGCACCCGAACGTACGGACGCAGGCCAATTTGAAGAATCGCGTGCCCAAGGGGGCGAAGGCGCAACTTCAGTCCGCGTCTTGGCGGCTGAAGATAATGCGCACAATCGTCTCGTGCTACAGATGTTCCTTGAACAAGTTGGTATCGAGCCGGTGTTTGCTGAAAACGGCCAAGTGGCGGTGGAGCTTTGGTCCCAAGACCAATTCGATCTCATCTTGATGGATGTGCAAATGCCGATCATGTCCGGGCCAGAGGCCACCGTGCGGATCCGGGCGCTAGAGCGGGTTCAGAAACGGCCTCGCACGCCAATCATCGCATTGACCGCCAATGCCATGACCCACCATGTGCAGGAATGCTTGGACGCTGGCATGGATGCCCATGTCGCCAAACCGATCCGGCCCGAAGTCTTGTTTGCGGCAATCCATCAGGCCTTGTCGGGCGAGGAAGAAGCAGAAGCGCACACCCTCTTGGCCGAAGTAGGCTGATCTCGCACATGAAAAAAGGCGAACCGATGAAGGTTCGCCTTTTCAATAAATTGCTACTTTTTCAAATAGCTAACCAAGCATCGCCTTGCGTTTATTTCGCGGCGGTATTGCACGCTTGGATGCCTGCTTCGTCAAGGCTCGAGCCACCAACGCTGAAGCTGGCGACAGGGCCGAGGGCCTTTGCAACCTGGCGGCAGTCGCGGACTTGTGCAGTCTTGCGGTCCAGCACGGAGGTGCAGGTGTCGCCTGCGCAGCTCCAAGCAGCGCCCAATACGATCACGCTGTCAGAGGCTTCAGCAACTGGGGTTTTCAGTTTCACAACAACATTGTTGTAAGCAGCCAAGGCTGCGGTGGCGGTCAAAGCAAAAGCAAATCCGGCGACAAGTGTCTTGAAGCGCATGGGGAGGCTCCTTAAAAAAAGGTTTCAGAATAACGGGCTTTTTGTCCTCGTTGACCCTTCCGTAAAGACTCTTGCGAACGGTTGCAAGAGAAAAATGAACATACTGTATTTTATTCAGCAGTCACAATTTTGTCAGAGTTCGTTACCGTCCGTGTGCTGCTGCCCATAAATCAGTTGCAACGCTTAGCCCTATCGATAAGGTCAAGCGCAGAGCCCGTAGACGGCCATAGCGCAGGGGAGAGCGGCACATGGATTTCACCATACCTAAGGAAATCGCGGATTATCTGATTGAGTTGGATGCGTTTATCGCGCGCGAGATCAAGCCGTTAGAAGAAGCAGACGATAATATGCGCTTCTTTGACCATCGTCGCGAATGGGCACGCACCGATTTTGAGAATCAGGGTTTGCCGCGCCACGAGTGGGAGGCTTTGTTGGGCCAAGCCCGCCGGCGCGCCGATGCAGCTGGTCACTACCGCTTTGCGCTGCCAGCTGAATTCGGCGGCAAAGACGGCAGCAATCTCGCCATGGCCATCATCCGTGAGCATTTGGCCAAAAAGGGCTTGGGCCTGCATAATGACCTGCAGAACGAGCATTCCATCGTTGGCAATATGCCAGGTGCCTTGATGCTACGCGACTTTGGTACGCCTGAGCAGAAGGAGACGCTTCTGCCCAAAAGTCTGCGCGGTGAGTTCATCGCGACCTTTGGCCTGACCGAGCCTAATCATGGTTCCGATGCCACGCACATGGAGAGCACAGGCGTGCGCCAAACCCGCGACGGCGTGGACGGCTGGCTTTTGAATGGTGAAAAAATGTGGATCACCGGCATGCATGTCGCCACCCATTGCATGTTCTTTGCCCGGACGAGTGGAAAAGCGGGCGAAGCGCGCGGCATCTCGTGCTTCTTTGTGCCCGCGGACGACCCCGGCGTGAAGATCGAAGAATATCTGTGGACCTTCAATATGCCGACCGATCATCCCCGCGTGAGTTTCAAAGACGTGTGGGTGCCCGATAGCGCGCTGTTCGGCCCGCCTGAATTTGGCTTGGCCTTGGCCCAGCACTTTGTGCATGAAAACCGTATCCGCCAAGCTGCATCTTCCCTAGGCGCAGCAGTCTATTGTATTGAGGAAAGCGTGGCCTATGCCCGCGAGCGCAAACCATTTGGCGAGGCTTTAGCCAAGAACCAAGCCATTCAATGGCCCTTGGTGGAGCTTGCAACCCAAGCCGAAATGCTGCGCCTTCTCATCTATAAGACCGCTTGGGAAATGGATCAGATGACCAAGCCCGAAGTCGAAAAGCGCCTGTCCGACAAAGTGTCCATGTGTAACTTCTGGGCCAATCGTCTGTGCTGCGAGGCCGCCGATCAAGCCATGCAAGTCCATGGTGGCATTGGCTATTCGCGTCATAAGCCGTTTGAGCACATCTATCGCCACCATCGCCGTTATCGCATCACCGAGGGCAGCGAGGAGATCCAAAAGCGCAAAGTGGCTGCTTGGCTATTTGGCTATGCCGGCCCTAAGAAGCAGCAATTTTCCACCTAAGGCCACGGAAACGCAGTGAAACGCTGCGCGGCTTGCTTGCGTTACGCGCGGGTTGAATGTTCCTTGGACCCATGGGGCTATATGACGAGATTGAGCCAACTTATGACGCATTGCAGGCGATCAAGAAATTGCCGCCTGACGACCCCATTATTGTCCTGTCCCTAATGCGGTTTCGCCATGATTTGGCCGATGGTCGCTCAGACGCGGCTTGGCGCGACTATCAAGACGGCATCGGCCCGGTCCTCAAGGAATATGGTGCTAAGCGCGTCACCAACGGGATTGTGGCGCTCGACCTTGTCGGGCCAAAAGGTCAATGGGATGTGGTCGGGGCCTTTTGGTATCCCAATCCAAAAGTCCTCTGGCGCTTCTTGTCCGACGAGCGCGTGCTCGACCTCATCAAGATCCGCCGGAAAGCGGCTGATGATGTCACCATGATGATCTTAACCGATCAGACAAACGCCTTCGCGGGCGGCTAAGCCGCTTTCGCGGTTTCAAACGCCTTTTCCAGCACCACTAATTCTTCGGCCATCATATCGGCCAAAGGCTGCACGTCTGGGAAGATATTAGCCCCAGCGATGACGCCGACTTCGAGTTGGTCTTGATAGCCTTGCACCGTGATATTGATCGACATGCCGTGCGCTGGGATCGACACAGGCCACAGATGCAGCATGGTCGCCCCCGCCGCATAGAGCGGAATCGGTGGGCCCGGCACATTTGACACAATGACATTCGCGCTCGGCGGCAACACGTCTGACAGACCCGACCGTCCATAGAGGAGCGAGCCGATCTGCATCGCCATGGGGGCACCTAAAACCGAGGCATTGGTGAAGTTCGGGATGAAATCCTTCAAGGGGCTGACCACCGACTTGGCTTGCACGGAATCAGCAATGATCGCGGTCAGCCGCTCTTTCGGGTCTGCAATATGGGTGGCAATCGGGCAGGACATCGCAAAGGCCTGATTATTGGTATCGGAATTGCCATCTTCGCGCAGCGAGATCGGCACCATGGCGACCAACGGCTTCTCGGGGAGCGCGCCAATCGACAAAAGGTGTCGGCGCAAAATCCCGCTGGCAAGTGCGAGCACCACATCATTCAGCTTGCCCCCAGCCGCTTTGGCGACTGCCTTTGCCCGCTTGATCGATAAGGTGGCGGTGCCAAAGGCGCGTTCCGAGCTGATCGCCTTGTTAAACGGTGTGCTCGGCGGGATCAGTTTTGGTAATTCCTTCAACTTGCTGACATCGAGAAGGCCGGGCAACACGCTGCCAGCGGTCTTCAACATGGCAGGCAAATTGGCGACGGTCTTCATGCCCACTTCGACTTGATCGACGACATGGTCGAGCAGGGTGGAGCCGAAGTCGGTTTTCCCCGTGCGCTTCAGCGCAATTGGGCTGGCGGCGGCCTCTTTATCAAACGGGCGCTGCCACAAATTGGCGTAAGTATTCATGACCGAAGCCGCAACTTCGCGCGCACGGCCTTTCTTCTTGGACTTGCCGCTGTTTTCCTCAGCTTCGCCAGCCTTATTGGCTTTGGTGCGCGGGCCAGGATTGGGCGAGAGGTCGTAGACGATCTGCGACAGGGCCACGCCCGCGCCGCCATCGATCAAAGCATGATGCAGCTTGGCATAGAGGCCAACCCGATTGCCGGGCAGGTTCTCAAACACATAAAATTCCCACAATGGCCGGGCACGGTTTAGAAGCTTGGCATGCATCCAGCCCACAATCCGCCGCAAGGTCGGCATGTCGCGCGGTTCTGGCAGGCTGCCGCGAAAGATGTGGCGGTTGATATCAAATTGGTCGTCATCGACCCAAGATGGATGGTCGAGATCGAGAAGCGTGCGCGACAATTTCTTCCGCAACATAGGGACCGCATCCAGGCGGTCTTCGATCTGCGCCTTAAAGGCCTCAAAATAATCGCCCGTATAGCCCTCGGGGAGTTGGAAGAGCGAAAGCGAGCCCACATGCATCGGCATCTCCGGCGTTTCCATATAGAGAAAGGAAGCGTCCAAAGACGATAAACGGACCGCGTCGCTCATATTCTTTCCCCCCGTGGCCGGCGCAGTTGCTCTGCCCCTGATCCTGTCCTGCCCATTCAGGCTGACCTATAGTCAACCACGGACCAGCGGGGTCTGCAAGGTGTTGGACCGCGATCTCTTGTCGAGCCGTGAAATGCCTATTGCACGATGGGAGAGGGAACGGACGGACCAAAGTCTTTGGGCTAAAGATACGCAGGTGGGATTCTCGCGATAACCTTCTGTTGGTGATCCTGAATGACCTGCGGCAGTCGGCAGGCCGCTAACCGTCCGGCTTTGATTTCGATACGGTCTTTGACAATCTTTCCAATTTCTCGAGCATTGCGCATCCGATTGGGAGGCGCTGCCCAAGTTAATTGGATATTGGGCCGAAGTTTGTGCACCAGTGAAACACTCGGGATTTGATCTGTGTCTGCGGTGACAAGAATGAGACGATCAAAAACATCGGTAAGCGCATCGGCTACAATCTGGACGCCCAGGGCCACGTCTGTGCGCTTCTCTTCGCGGAACAAGCATTGTCGCGAAAACTGGGCGCAGTGCCTCTTGGATGTCTTGAATGTGCCGTAAGTAATGGTGACGCCTTGGGCGCGCTGTGCCGCGATATATGCACGATGATTGGCTTCCTTTTTAGGGTTCCAATCGACGATGCTTGTAAAGTAATGGCATTTTACAAGTGTTTCCTGAGGGCAAAGCAAGCTCCTCGCCAAGGCGTCTAGATTTAGCCACTTGAGCTTTGGAACATTGAGTTCGTCTATCGCGTGATAGAGATTGAAGCCATCGACATAGACCGCGACCCGCCGTTGGTTTTCCATTGACAACCCCAAGTGGTTTGTGTTAGGATTACACACATTCACCCGGCGTAATTCGTCGGAAAAAGGGGCTTAACCGCAAGGTTGGCCCCTTTATCTTTTGGCGGATATGCGCTCACGCGCATTGCGCCACGTCTTGCGACCGTTCAATCTAAGATAATAGTTCGATTGAATGGCGAGATCAAAGGTTTTTTATTTATGCCAATTACGCGCTGACACGGCTCAGCTGCCACCTCCCGCTAGGCTTTAGCCTATTGGGGGGGTGGCAGGCCCTGCGTGCCTAAAGTCTCACTCACCCATAGGCAAGGGCGAAGGGGCCGGTTTTGGCAAAGGGTTTGAACGTGCCATCGAGTTGGGCCAAGCGGTCTGCGGTGGCCCAGAAGGCAGCTGGATTGACGCCAATGCCAACATGGCTGGCCAAGCGGATTTCAATCGTCTCCGCATTATCCGCTGGCTTGGCGATACAGGTCTTCCAATTCACGATCCCATCCAGCTTGGTATAGATGGAGGAATTGGGCACGGGCAGATCGCCCGCAATACGCTCCAGATCGCCGGGGCGTGCGGGGCCTTCATTCGAGAGAAGGTCATAGAGTTTCTTCGCGCTGGTTGCATGAATATCAGCCGCAAATGGGCTGCCCAAGGTGATCACGCTGCGGACTTTATCGGGCATCACTAAAGCTAAATAGCGGGCGAACACGCCACCCAAACTCCATCCGACGATCGAAACCTTCTGGCCAGATTTGGTGTAAATATCGTTCACAAGGGCTTCGAGGACTTCGCGCATCTTGTAGAATTTGCCCAGATTTTGCCCTTGGCCCCAGCCATAGGTTTCATAGCCGAGTTCATCCAAGAACTGGCGAATTGGCTTGGTGGAGCGGTCGCTGGCCAGAAAACCCGGCAAAACCAAAACCGGATGCCCATCCCCGCGCGGCGCGTGGCGCAAAATGCTGCGTGTTGCAAAGGTGGCCGCCAATTCAACCACCCCACGCCCTTCAACCAAAGTCAGCGCTAATGGGGGTGGACGTAATTTGCGGGGCGAGTCGACCTTGTGCGCTTTCGAACCTGAAAAAACACGCTTTTTTGGCGTAGCGGCATTGATCGCAGCAGCAACCATGGTTTCTCACTCCCAGTTTTATTGCCAGCCATAGGCCATGGCCGTGCTATCATTGGGGCAGCTTTGCCCAAATAGTTTAACAAACGTGACACTGTGGCCCCGCCCGGTCAACCATCCGGCCCCCCAACTTAGAACGCGCCTTCTAACTTTTCACCCATGAGGCCACCTGATGGTTGGTGCACCATTCCTTTATTAAGCCCAGACCGCGTCAGCCGATCCGGCATCTGGTGGCACAAAGTCGCTTGGAGATCCCCGCTCTCCGCTTCGCTTCGGCAGGGATAAAGGACCGCGCAACAAAAGTTGCGCTTGTCAGCGCGTACCGATGCGCAACTCGTGTTGCGCGGTCCTCTTGGTGATCCTTCTGTCTCGCCAAAATCTGTCCAGATGGAAACACCGCTTCAGTCTTCCAGCGTGACGCACAAGCGCTCTCCCCTCTCCCAGTGGGAGAGGGGCGGGGGTGAGGGCTTACACTGGCAATAATTGAGGGCTGAGGGCTAATCTAAATCCCTAAATACAATAAGCTTTTGTGCCACTAAGCCCTCACCCCCGACCCCTCTCCCAGAGGGAGAGGGGAACGCATTGATAAAAACTTATCCCCCACCCATCAAACCCCGCATAACTTAAGGCCATCTCCGACGAGAGGGCGTTGTTGCTGCAGCGGCGACACCGGTTGGGGATGGTAAGCGGGACTAATCGAGGTTGAAGTGGCGACCTCGTGTTTCATTGGGATTAGCTGTCCTGATGCCCGGTGTGCTTGAGCCCGACTGCCGTGTGAAGCCCTTGGTCAAGAACTTAGGCGATGCCTTTGAGACGCCTTGGGGAAGCCTTATGTATTTTTAGAAGCGCAAGCTTCTAGGATGAGGCCTTTACGAACTAGGCGGGGGAAATTTGAACCACCCGTGGCGTCATGAACCACCTAAGCACACAGAACTTTTCAGCCGGGGCGCACGGTTTGCGTCGTATTCCGGGCCAGTCCGTTAATCTGGCCCACCTCATTTGGCGCACACCACGCGCCCCGGCCCCTCACTTTGGTGCACCCCCGGTGGTTTTCCACGCGGGGCTATGGGTGTGGGAGCCTCGAACCGCAGTTGAGGGTTTCCCCTGACACAATAAAACTCTAGGTCTGACCCCATGGTTGGACTGATTGATCGCGATAGCCGGGTGTGGGCCGTTTTGGGCCCGACCAATACGGGCAAGACCCATTTGGCGGTGGAGCGTATGCTGGGCCATCCCACGGGCATGATCGGTTTGCCGCTGCGTCTTTTAGCGCGCGAAGTCTATGATCGCATCGTTAAGCAAAAAGGAGTCGGCCACGTCGCGTTGGTGACGGGGGAGGAGCGGATTGTGCCAGCCTCTGCGCGCTATTTTGTCGCCACGGTGGAGGCCATGCCGCTAGACCGGCCCTTTTCCTTTATTGCTATCGACGAAATCCAACTCTGTGCCGATCCCGATCGCGGGCATATCTTTACCGACCGTCTATTGCGTGCGCGCGGCCAAGCCGAGACGATGTTCCTAGGCTCGGACACCATGCGGCCCATGATCCGCGCCATGATCCCGGGCATTGAGATTGAGCGGCGCGAGCGCTTGTCGACCTTGAGCTATACGGGCGTGAAAAAGATTACCAAGCTGGCCCGGCGCAGTGCCATCGTCGCCTTCAGCCAGGAAGAAGTCTATGCCATCGCCGAACTGATCCGCCGTCATAAGGGCGGCGCGGCGGTTGTGATGGGGGCGTTGAGCCCGCGCACCCGCAATGCGCAAGTCGCGCTCTATCAATCTGGAGAAGTCGACTTTCTCGTTGCCACCGATGCGATTGGCATGGGCCTCAATATGGATGTCGACCATGTGGCGTTTGCCAGTCTGTCGAAGTTTGATGGCCGCAGGCACAGGCCGTTGCGTGCCGATGAGATCGCTCAAATTGCCGGCCGCGCGGGCCGCTTTCGCACCGATGGCACGTTTGGTGAAACCGCTGATTGCCCAGACCTCGATGCCGAGACGATTGAACGGGTGGAGGGTCATCAGTTTGAGCCGGTCGATGCCTTGGAATGGCGGACGTCGGACCTCGACTACCGCTCATGCCAAGCCTTGATTGCCTCACTCGAAGCGCCATCGCCACATCCATCGCTTAAGCGGTCGCGCGGCGCGATTGATGAAGAGGCGTTTCGCCGCTTGGCGATTCTGGCGTGGGTCCAACCCCTCACGCGCTCTTCTGTGGGGGTGCGCCGCCTCTGGGACGCGTGTCAGCTACCCGATTTTCGCAAAGCGCCCCAAGATGAACATGTTCATCTGATTGAGGGATTGGCCGAACACCTGCTTAAGCCTAAAGGATTGATCCCATCTGATTGGTTCGCGCGTAGAGTAAATGAGCTCGACAGAACCGATGGTGATATTGAACAATTGCAACAAAGATTGGCAGCAATCCGCACTTGGACCTATGTCGCGAACCGATCTGACTGGGTTGATGAAAATAGACACTGGCAAGGCCAGACACGGGTGATAGAAGACCGACTATCTGATACACTCCACGAGCGCTTGATGCAGCGCTTCATTGATAAGCGTACCTCCGCCCTGTTGAAGGGCCTCAAACGGGAAAATGCCATGGAAGTTGACGTGAATGAAACCGGCGAAGTGACAGTGGAAGGCCATGCAATTGGCCGCCTCGTCGGTTTGCGCTTTCAGGCAGATCCGCAAGCCTCAGGTCTTGAAGAACGCGCCGTGAAGAATGCCGCGTCCCAAGCCTTGCGGCCTGAACTCACACGTCGTCTCGAAGCGATTGCGACAGGTGGCATCAATGACTTTGTGCTGTCAGATCTGGGCGTGATTATTTGGCGCGGCGATGAGATTGCCAAGCTGATGGGCCGCCAGCCCTTGTTGAAGCCAAAGGCTGTGATGATTGGCGGCGAGCTGGCCCCAGAAGATGTGATGAAGCGCGCCCAAGAGCGGCTCGACAATTGGTTGCTCGAAATTGTGGCGCGGGACTTGGTGCCTCTGAAGGCTTTGGCCGAAGCGGCCGAAGGTGAGAGCTTGAAGGGCTTGGCTCGGGGTGTGGCTTATCGGGTTGCCGAAGCCGGTGGCGTGATGGACCGGGCTGAGCTCGATGCCGACATCAAGCAATTGTCGCAAGATGATCGCAAAGCCCTTCGTGCCGTGGGCTTGCGTTTTGGCCGTGCCAATATTTATGCGCCAGCCCTCCTAAAGCCGCGGCCTGCACGCTTGCATGCTTTGTTTGCCTTCTTCGCAGGCGGTGGCGACCCAGCCGCTAGCGCACCTTTCTTGCCGCCTTTGGGGGTGACAAGCTTTACCTTGACCAGCCCTGTGGAGGCCAAGCCCTTGGCAGCGGCTGGCTTCCGCGCCTTTGGCCAACGCGCCGTGCGGCTGGACATTGTCGACCGGATTGCCGACGCTTTGTTTGAAGCGGCTGAAGCAGCCAAAGGGCCTTGCGTGTTCCCCGCTGTCATCGTGTCGCTGCTGGGGGCCTCCAACGAAGATGCCGAAGCCGTCGTGGAAGCTTTGGGCTGGGAGAAGTTTGAGACCACCCGGCCTGTAAAGCCAGTTGAAGCTGTTGCCGTTGACCTCGTTACCGAGGCGGCCAGTGAGGCTGAAGTCAATGAAGGCGGCACGCCCGATGTCGAACCGGCGCCCGATGCAGAGCCTGCGGCAGGCGTGGAGCCTGTTGTTGAGGCAACGCCAGAAGTTGCTGAAGCGCCCGAAGTCGTAGAAGCCGCAGAAGTCGGCGAGCCTGCAACGATGGAAACCGTCACTTTGTGGCGGCGGAAACGGGCCAAGCCGCCGCGCACCGATCAGCGTCCGTTCAAGCGCGGCACTCCCAATCGCGCGCCCAACCCCCGCCCACAAGGGCAAGCCGCGACCGAGTCCGCACCCCGTGAACCGCGTCCACCCCGTCCTGAGGGTCAACGTCCCGCGCAAGGTGAGCGTCGCGATGGCAATCGCCCACCGCGTGAAAATGGGTTTAAGCGGCCGGATGGGGGCCGTCCGCCGCATCGCAATGGGGAAGGTCGCAGCTTTGCGGCTGCCCCACCGCGTCCGAATTCCGGTGGTGGCACGGTTGATCCGAACAACCCATTTGCCGTCTTGGCCGCTTTGAAGTTGACGGCAGAACCCGCCAAGCCAGCTAAAGGCGGACAGTCGTCTAAAAAGCATAAGGGCAAGAAGCCGCAAAAAGGCGGTGGTGGTGGTCAGCCCGCGACTGTCGTGGAGCCGCAATCTGAATGAGTGAGGAGGCCGATCGCGCCCGGCTAGACGTTTGGCTGTGGCGCGCCCGCTTTTTTAAGACCCGCAGCTTGGCGACGGAATTCGTCTCTCGCAAAGGGGTGCGCCTCGCACGGGGCGGTTTGGCCGTCCGCAAGATCGACAAGCCCGGCTATACGATCGCGCCAGGGGATGTTTTGGCTTTCGCCATTGCAGGTCACCCCTTCCATGTAGAAATTCTCGCTCTAGGTGTGAGGCGAGGGCCTGCATCGGAAGCTGTTCTGCTCTATAATACCGCAATCAGCCGGGACGAGGTTGACCTTTCGGGTCAGCGCGGTCACATCGGCGCCGAAAAACTGTTGAGGAGCCACCGCTAGGACCATGACCTACATCGTGACTGACGCCTGCGTGAAGTGCAAATATATGGATTGTATCGAAGTGTGCCCCGTAGATTGCTTCTACGAAGGCGAGAACTTCTTGGTGATCCACCCTGACGAATGCATCGATTGCGGGGTGTGTGAGCCTGAGTGCCCCGTGGATGCGATCAAGCCTGACACGGAAGATGAGCCAGACGGCAAGTGGCTGAAGGTCAATTCGGACTATGCCAAGATTTGGCCCAACATCACTGTGAAGGGCGAGCCGCCAGCGGACCGCGATGACTTTGCTAAAGAAGACGGCAAGTTTGAGAAATATTTCTCGCCCAATCCCGGCGAAGGCAATTAAGCGGCGGGCCTAAATTTTCGCCCAAGAGAAGGTCGCGAGGCCTTTGGAGTTCGTCTGATGAGTTGGTCCAAAACCTATGACGGCGCAGAGCCGATGCGCGTCAATAAATGGATGGGCCAAACGGGCGTGTGCTCGCGGCGCGAAGCTGAAGCTTTGATTGACGCGGGCCTTGTCTCCATCGATGGCGAAACCGTCGCTGATATGGGCCGCAAGATCCAGCCCGGCCAAACTTTGACGATTGCTGAAGCCGGCAAGTCCCAACTCGACAATCGCTTCTCCATCGTCATCAACAAGCCGCCAGGTATCGTCTCGGCCCATCCTGAGCCGGGGCAAGTTCCGGCGATCCGCTTGCTCACGGCAGAAAATCTGGTTGGCACGTCCGAGATCATTCCCGATGATGAGATGAGCTTGGCACCTGTCGGCCGCTTGGACATGGATTCGCGCGGCCTGCTGGTGCTCTCTGAAGATGGTGTCCTAGCCAAAGCCTTGATCGGCCCCCAATCTGGCCTTGAGAAGGAATATCTCGTTGCCATTGAAGGCATCATCACTGACTGGGCCTTGGAAAAGCTGCGCTATGGGCTGGTTCTCGACGGTCGCCAGCTCAAGCCTGCCGTGGTTGAAGTGATTGGCCGCTACCGTTTGCGCTTCATTCTGA
Organism: Hyphomonadaceae bacterium UKL13-1; assembly: GCA_001602435.1. Lineage (GTDB taxonomy): Bacteria > Pseudomonadota > Alphaproteobacteria > Caulobacterales > Aquidulcibacteraceae > Aquidulcibacter. The sequence continues at coordinate 2,390,391 of CP012156.1, read as the reverse complement.
CTGAGGGCCGTAACAGGCAAATCCGGCGGATGTGCGAGGCGGTGGGCCTCTATGTGGTCGATCTGTGTCGGATCCGGATCGGCACCTTGACGCTGGGTGACTTGCCCGAGGGCAAGTGGCGTCTGTTGACCGCTTCCGAACGTCAGGGCCTGATTGGCGGCGCCCAGACGACAGTAGCAAGTTAGCCCAGAGGTAACGTCCGAGGCTGTCGCATCCTGCGCGCTTCACTTTCTGAAACATTTATGATATATAAACGGGGCTGGTGCAGTCCTGCACAGCATTCTCTGGTGGACCCCAGCCTAACGAAGCAAACAGACACAACATCGTAACGATCTTTTTTAGGAAAGCGCGTGGCGGTGCAAGTAGCTTTTTGTCTCTGGCGGGCTGGCATGGTGCGAGGGTGAGTTCGCGATGAGCGACGTTAAGAAGATAACATTCCAAATTGGTGACTATGTGGTTTATCCAGCGCATGGCGTTGGCCGGATCACGGGGATCGAATCCCAAACGGTAGCAGGCATGAGCCTGGAAGTTTTCGTCATTGCGTTTGATCAAGACAAAATGACTCTGCGCGTTCCAACGTCGAAAGTGAAAACCGGTGGCCTGCGTGCTTTGTCTGGCCCTGCCATTATGGACGACGCTTTAAAGACCTTGACCGGCCGTGCGCGCATCAAACGCGCGATGTGGAGCCGTCGCGCCCAAGAATATGAAGCGAAGATCAATTCGGGTGACCTGATTTCAATCGCCGAAGTGGTTCGCGATCTTCATCGTGCAACCGACCAGCCAGAGCAATCCTATTCTGAGCGGCAATTGTATGAATCTGCCCTCGACCGCATGGCCCGCGAAGTGGCTGCGATCGAAAGCGTCAACCGCGAAGAAGCCATCAAGAAATTGACCGGCACCTTGGCAACCCGCGCCGCTTAAGCTCACTTCTTCTTAAAAGAACAAATGATCCCGGTTGGTTCGTCCAGCCGGGATTTTTTGTGGCTGGGCTGTGTATGGGCCGACAACCGCTTTTGATCCAGTGAGTGCCCAAGCTTGATTTGCTTTGGAACGTTTCAAGGGCAAGCTGCGCTATCCTTGACTCCTCCTCTTGCGCGCAAACGCACTGGAACGCGGCCTTTGCGTAGGCATCGCCTGCTGCAAAGGCCTTCCAAGTGAAATGACCTTCAAGCTCAGCCCCCCCACCAACGACCCAATCTATCCACCCCCACGGGAAATGCCCTTAGCATCAGCGCAATTTCGAACGCTTACCTGGCCGAGACCAGCCAACCTACTTTCATATGGGCAACTTCTTGATCGCTCTCATTGCTCAGCGTTACATCGACTTGAAAGCGGACTTTGCCGTCCGAGGTCAAGCGCGCCAGAAGGTCGGCGGCGGGTTCGCAGGTTTTTGCTTTTGCCGTGATCGTGCCCTTGGCAATCTTCACATACTCAATCGACGCATCGGTCGCGATGGGGCGCACTTGCAGCAGCTGTTCGACAAAAGCACCACTCATGGCAGCACCCGATGCGGCTTCGCCCAAAGTGAACAAGGCCCCCGCGTGCATGCTGGCGATATGATTATTAACTTCGGGGCGTTGCTCAAGGCTGGCTGTAGCCGCACCCGCCCCAAGGTCGAGTATCGTAACCCCCGTTGTCGTGGCAAAGGGCACAGCGCTGCCGAGGTGAGTTTTGATCATGTCATACATAGCTTTTTCTCCTAAATGTATCCAATGGATACATTTGAGCTACATCGGCTGTCAAGGCGGTTGTCAGGCGCGCGGGCTGGCTTAAAGATGGGTTGATCATGCCAAAGTCCGACTCAGACCAGCCCTATCATCATGGCTCCTTAAAAGAGGCGGCGCTGGCGGCCGTGGTTGCGCGCCTGCGCAAGGGCGAGGAGGAATTGCCAACCGTGCGCGAATTGGCAGCCGAAATCGGGGTTAGTCACCGGGCCCTCTACCGCTATTTTGCCGACAAGGATGCGCTAAAGCAGGCTGTCGCGGCTGAAGGGTTTGCCCTCTTGGCCGGGAGGATTCCCGTTGGAGTCGATCTTACCGCCTTGTCGGTCATCGACGGCTTTCTGCGCTTTGCCTTTGATGAGCCTAGTCTCTACCGCTTGATGTTCTCGCTGCGCTCAACTGCGCTGTTAGCCGAGCCTGTGCCCGGCCCGCAGGTCCGCCGTGTGATTGCCTTGGCAACACAAGCTTTTGACGACGGGGCAGGGGAAGAGGCCGTGCGCAATCGTGTCTTCTCCGCCTGGGGTTTGGCGCACGGCCTATTCGACTTATGGCGCGCGGGGGCGTTACGCGCCGCATCCCCCGATCTGGCTTATGATTTTATCCGCGCCCGCATCTTGGAGAGTGGGTTGGTGGATTGAGGGGGGGGGGCTGAACTGCCATTAAATGTGCTGAAACACCCCTTCACCGGCTTCGCCGGAGCTTCCCCATAAATGGGGAAGCGGCAGCGGGAGCAGTTGAGCCTCCCGTTTCCCCACTTGTGGGGTATCGGCGTATACGCCGATGTGTCCCAAAGGGACTGAAGGGGCTTCATTTCCACAATGTCATCGCTGCCAGAGCGCCTGCTGAGAGCGAAAATTCGATTTCCGCTTGCAATATGATCACAAAGTGATATCATATTGATAATGAGAAGAGGAGTTTGAGATGTCTCGGACTGAAATTAACCGCACGGTGGAACGTCCCACCTTGTCTTTGCCTGGCGTGCCCTTGTTTTTGGCATTTGTGCTGGCGATTGCTTTTTCGATTTATCTGTTTGTAACGGGGGCGGGCGATACTTATTTCGGCGCAGCCATTATTCTCATCGGTTTAGGTTCTGTCGGCATGGGTGGCTTTTATTCCATCCAGCCCAATGAGGCGGTGGCGATTTTGCTATTTGGTGCCTATCGTGGCACCGACCGCGCAACCGGTTTGCGCTGGGTTTGGCCTTGGTTGACGCGCAAGAAAATATCGATGCGCGTTCGCAACGTCACGTCCGACAAGCTGAAAGTGAATGACAAGGACGGCAATCCAATTGAAATCGCCGCCAATGTCGTCTGGCGCGTGCAGGACTCGGCGCAAGCCTTGTTTGACGTCGATGATTATGAACGCTTTAGCCGGATTGAGATTGATACGGCCCTGCGCGATATCGCCGCCCATTATTCCTATGACCATGCCGCAGAGGGCGAGCTGACCTTACGCGGTCACGCCGAAGATGTGGCGACCTTATTAGGTCAGCGCTTGAACCAGCGCTTGGCAGTCGGCGGGATGGCGGTTGACGAAGCCCGTATCTCGCACCTTGCCTATGCCACCGAAATTGCCGGTGCCATGTTGAAGCGTCAGCAAGCCCAAGCCATTCTGGCCGCCCGCCAATTGATCGTGATGGGTGCCGTCGGCATGGTGGAAAGCGCGCTGGAGCAATTGTCGGCTCGGGGTGTTGTCACCTTGGACGAGGAACGCAAGGCTCAGATGGTCTCGAACCTTTTGGTCGTGCTTTGCGCCGACCGTGAGGCTCAACCCGTCGTCAACGCTGGCACGCTCTATTAAGGCGGGGTGAGGAATGGCCGCCAAGCCCCGTAAGCCGTTTCTATTGCGCATCAGCCCTCAGGTGCTGAGCGCGGTAGAACGGCTGGCGGCTGCTGAGTTTCGCTCGGCCAATGTTCAAGTTGAAGTGCTGCTGCGCGAAGCCTTGGCCAAGCGCGGCATCGCAATCAAGCCAGAGGACACGCCAGAGAGTACGCCAGAGGATGAAAGCTAGTTCACCACTTTTTTACAAAAATGACGTATGCGTCACTTTACGAGGCTGCGACATTTTGTTAGAGACCGTTTATGACTGAAACTCTCCTCTCCCGTATCGGCTATGACTTTGGTGCAGCAGCGCGTGGCATTGGCCGCTTGCTGAATAATAAAGAAGACACCAAAGCCGTTTTTGAAATCATGCGTGCGCTGTCTGGCCGTTCGATCCCGAATGGTTATGCGCGCCTGCTTCGCTCGGCTGAAGGCGGTCGCATCGCCTATGACCGGGTGGAGTTGCAGCCCATTTTGGACGACCATGAGACTTTGGCCAAACTGCCTGAAGGCAGTGTTGGTCGCGCCTATCTGGCCTTTGTGCAGGGGCGTAAAATCTCGGCCGAAGGCTTGGCTGAAGAGAGCCGCGCAACCGGTGATGAAATCGACTCGCTGCATCCTTTTGCTTGGTATGGCCGTCGCATGCGTGATGTGCACGATTTGTGGCACGTCCTCAGCGGCTATCAGACTGACGCTTTGGGCGAGGCGTGCGTGGTGTCGTTTTCCTTCCCGCAAACCCGGTCTTTGGGCTTTGCGCTGATTGGCTTTGCCGCTGGGCGTGAGCTTCAACGTCTCTTGCCTGGACGGCCCGTGTTTAAGGCGGTTTGGCAGGCCTATCAGAATGGTCGCAAGGCCGCTTGGTTGCCGGTCCAGCATTATGAGCGTCTGTTGGCAGAACCTTTGGATGCCGCGCGTAAGCGCTTGAACATCTCAGCACCAACTTATTATCTGGAAATCCCAGCCAGCGAACGCGATGGCATTCCAGCGAACCTCAAAGGCGGGGTTGTGGCCGCTTAACGCGGCCACAAGCGCTTTTCGCTTAAGCGACCCGAACGCGGTGTGCCGCTTCTGGCAAGTCTGCGCCAAAGCAACGTTGATAGAATTCAGCCACGGTTGGCCGCTCTAGCTCGTCACACTTGTTCAAGAAGGTGAGGCGGAAGGCCAGTCCAACATCTTCAAAGATATCGGCATTTTGCGCCCAAGTGATCACGGTACGTGGACTCATGACGGTTGAGATATCGCCGTTCATGAACGCATTGCGCGTCATATCGGCAACGCGCACCATCTTGCCCAATTCCGCGCGCTTGACAGGGTCGGTCTCGCCCAACTTAGCGGCCACGATGTCGGTCTCAACGTCGTGGTCGAGATAATTGAGGGTGGTGACGATTGACCAACGGTCCATCTGGCCTTGGTTAATCTGTTGGGTGCCGTGATAGAGGCCCGTTGTGTCGCCCAGACCAATGGTGTTGGTGGTGGCGAAAAGGCGGAAAGCTGGATGTGGCTTGATCACTTTGTTTTGGTCTAACAAGGTCAAACGGCCAGAGGCTTCCAAAACGCGCTGGATCACGAACATCACATCGGGGCGGCCGGCGTCATATTCGTCAAACACCAAAGCGACATTGCGCTGCAGCGCCCAAGGCAGAATACCTTCGCGGAATTCGGTGATCTGCTTGCCGTCCTTCAGGACAATGGCGTCCTTGCCGACCAGATCGATGCGGCTGACATGGCTGTCGAGATTGACGCGTACCAAGGGCCAATTCAGGCGGGCAGCGACTTGCTCAATATGGGTCGACTTGCCCGTGCCGTGATAGCCCTGAATCATCACCCGACGATTATGCGCAAAGCCCGCCAGAATGGCGCGGGTGGTTTGAGGATCAAACTTATAGGTAGGATCCAGTTCGGGGACATATTCGTTGGACTGGCTGAAAGCTGGAACCGTCAGCTGGGAAGCGAAACCAAAAACGTTTTCGACCGAAACAGTCGTGTCAGGCAGAGCGGCAGTCAATGTATCAGTCATGGTCGTTATCAGGTCCTCTTAAGGTCTTGTTTGAGGATCAGACGCGCGCCGTCAAGCATGCATTTCTGTTCGAACTGCTGACATGGTGCGCTGTGACATTTTTGCGAGGGATTTTGGCAGGTGTTGGGGGCTTCCAGCCGGGCCTGTCGTCCCCGCCAGAGCATTAGCGGAGAGCGGGGACCTCAGGGGAATTTGCGGCACAAGGTCCCGGATCGGCTTCGCCGTCCGGGATTGTCTGTTTGTGATGTGTAAGTATGGTTGGGCTGGTTAGGCAATTTGGTGGGTGGCCGCCCACCAAATTGCCGACGTTGGTATGACCGTGCCGGGATCGGGTTTTGAGGCCCGTTGTCATCGAGGTCTGCCAGCGTCACCAGCTTTGAACAGCTTGTTGACTTGATTGGGCTAGTTTTTGGCTAAGCCCGCAGACAATCCAAAGCGAGGCAAACATGATCCAGAACGACGAGAAAGTCGAGGGCCGCATCATCATTGGTGCGGACGTCGCAAAAGCCAGCATCGTGCTCAAACAATTACGAGACGGCCGCCCGGTCTGCGCCGGCGTGCAAACCATACCTAACAAAGCCGCTGACATTACAAAGGCTCTGATCGATCTCGGCCAGATTGATTTGATCGTGTGTGAAGTCACCGGAGGCTATGAACGCCAACTTCTAGAAGCTGCTACCAAGCTCTCAATTCCCATTCATAGGGCTGATGGTGCCAGGGTGAAGGCCTTCATCACCTCACATGGAGTACGGGCAAAAACCGATGCGATTGATGCCTATGGCCTAGCCCTCTACGGCCAAGATCGGTTCAACTCCCTTCAAAATTGGACGCCGCCGGACCCAAAACGAGAAGAACTTCAATCCCTTGTCAAGCATCGCCAAGCGCTCATGGATCAACGTACAATGGCCACCAACCGCAGCAAGGCCCCCAATAGCTGCCATATTGCTGACTTCCTCAACGCTGAAATCAGCTTTATCAACACCCAAATCAATAAGATCGAGCAACAGATAGCTGACCTTATGAAGTCCGATGCAACGATCAAAGCTCAAGAAAAGCGCCTGCGCGCCATCAAAGGCATCGGCCCAGTCAGCGCCCATACCCTCATCGCTATGCTGCCCGAACTCGGTCATGCAACGCGCAAGCAAATCGCCTGTCTTGCAGGCCTTGCCCCCCATCCAGCTCAGTCAGGCAACAGCTTCAAGAAATATCCCATGACCGGTGGACGCGATCTCATCAGACGCACCCTGTTCATGGCCGCCTTGACCGCATCACGCTGCCACCCAGACTTAAAACACTTCTACCAAAACCTTCTCAGCAACAAAAAACCAAAAAAACTCGCTCTCGCCGCCGTAGCCCGAAAACTCGTAACCATCGCAAATGCCGTCCTCAAACCAGTCCACATCTCAGATGCTCAACTGACTTGATGACAACAACATGTTTTAAGCGCGACGCGCGGTCTTGAGAACCTTATAGGCCTTGACCACCGCATTGAGGCGGGTTTCCGCACTTCTATCCCCCCCGTTTGAGTCTGGGTGATACTGTCGGACAAGGGCGGCATAGGTACTGCGAACTTTGGCGCGATCAGCATGCGCATCAAGACCCAGCGTGTCGAGCGCTTTAAGGACCGGTGCTGTTGGTCGTGTGTCGGGGCTATCAGGCGCTGCCCGGCCGGTTGCACGACGGCTGGCCAAGGGGTCTTTCGGGTCTTCACCTGTCGCCGCTTTTTTATAGACGTGGGCGTCTGGGGAATTCGCGCTGGCCCGGAATGTCCAAGTCGGTCTGCCACCATGAGAGGCGGCGTCACGATGCGCGCGCGCATCATCTTCGGTCATGCCCTCGAAGAAGTTCCAGTTTTTATTGTAGAGCGCCGCGTGCTTCTCGCAGAAATGCCAGATCTCGCCCGGATTATCGCGGCTTTTGGGCGCGCGACAGGTCGCTTCGGCCCCACATCCATCGTGCTCGCACATTTGGACATCGGGGTTTACTTTGACAACCGGTGGCTTTCGCACCCGAATGTCCACAAATTTAGGGCGGTAGGAGAATGAATCTGTCATGAGGGTCCTAATATGCGTTTGACTGCCGCTACAGACAAGGACGAATGACCGATGGGACCCGTGCAAATACAGATGCGAAAAAAGCTGACCGAGGCCTTTACGCCCTTAGTACTTGAAATCTTGGACGAAAGTGCAAGCCATGCCGGCCACGCTGGGGCCGCCGTTCATGCGGCAAAGCAAGGTGGATCCGCGACGGGCATTGGCGAGACCCACTTTTCGGTCACCATTGTCAGCGCCGCTTTTGCCGGCCTAAACCGTGTGGCCCGCCAGCGCGCCATCTATCAGGTTTTGGCCGAAGAGCTGGCCGGGCCTGTACATGCTTTAGCGCTGAAAGCCGATGCGCCAGCTTAAGGGCTTAGTCGGCGCGGTCGCGGGCTTCAAACACGGGTTCTGGCTTGATGAAGGGCGCGGTCTCATCTTCCTCACCTGCCACGCTGGCGACTTGGTCTGCTGACGGCAAAAAACGGGATAGGATCAAGAGCCCTAAAATAGCGGAGATCACTGAGCCTGCATAAACGCCAAGCCGTGTTGGGGTGGCTAGGCTTGGGTCCTTAAAGGCCAAAGCCCCGATAAACAGGCTCATGGTAAAGCCAATGCCCGCAACGCATGCCACGCCCAGCATTTGCGGAAACGTGCCCGGAAGCTTTGCCCGCATCAGCTTTGCGGCCGCAAAACCGCTCAGCGCGATGCCAATGGGCTTACCCAGCACAAGGCCAAGAGCAGCGCCCAAGGTCACGGGATGGGTCAGATATTTCTCAGCCCCCGCCAAATCGACGCCCGCATTGGCAAAGGCAAACACAGGCATAATGCCAAACAGCACCCAAGGCCTGAAGTTATGCTCCGCCTCGTGCAGCGGAGATTTATCGTGGCGGTCGCGCATTGGCACACAGGCGGCAACCAGTACGCCCGCAATCGTGCCACTCACGCCACTTTGGTGCATGAACACCCAGAGAACGACACCGATCAGGACATAAAGGCCGATCGAGCGGACTTTGAAGCGGTTCATGGCGATGAGAACGCCCAGAACCACAGCGGCTTGCACTAAATAATGGATATGGAGGGTTTCGGTGTAGAAAAAGGCCACAATTACGATCGCGCCCAAATCATCCACCACAGCAACTGCCAGCAAAAAGGCCTTTAGGGCAGGGGGGACGCGATTACCCAAGAGGGACAGAACGCCCAGAGCGAAAGCAATGTCGGTGGCAGCAGGGATCGCCCAGCCATGGCCAAAGCCTGCAGGTGCGGCGAAGAACAAAAAGATTAAGGCCGGGATCGCCATGCCGCCTGCGGCACTAACAATCGGCAGTATCGCAGCAGCGGGATTGGACAATTGGCCTTCCAACAACTCCCGCTTGAGCTCAAGACCAACAAAAAAGAAGAAAATCGCCATCAGACCATTCTTGATCCAATAGGAGAATTTCATCTCGATCCCGCCGCCTGTTGGCCCGACTGTCACCTTGGTGTCCAAAATTGCGTGATAGAGGCCAGCTAAGGGGGAGTTGACCACAATCATCGCCGCGATGGCTGCGGCAACCAGCAGCGCGCCCGGCACGGCTTCTTGTGGCAGGAATCCAAAATATTTGGCGTCAGAGGACGTGCTGGCCATGATAATTCCTTAGAAACCCGTGCAAGGTCTCACGCAATCGAGATCAAGAACGACGTATAGGCCACAAATCCAGCGAGGAATACAAACCCTTCCCAGCGCATGAGTTTAAGGCCGGAGCGAGCAAAGAAAACCAGGAGGGCGGTGGTTGCCAGCAGCACCCAAATGTCAAACTGGATGATCTGTTTCGGGATCTCAATCGGCTTGACCAAGGAGGTGGCCCCAAGGACGAACAAGACGTTGAAGATATTGGAGCCGACAATATTGCCGTAAGCCACATCGGCATGCTTACGAAAGGCTGCCGTGATTGAGGTTACGAGTTCCGGCATGGATGTGCCCACGGCAACGACGGTGAGGCCGATAATCGTATCAGAAACGCCAAAACCTTTGGCCAGATCAACGGCACCATTCACGAAGAAACGCGCACCAAAGATCGTGATGGCAATCCCGCCGACGGCCAAGGCTAAGGGCAGGAGAATGCCCTTAGGGCCTTTGGGCACATCTTCAACGCGGTGCTCTAAAACCACGGCGGCTTCGTCAGGATGCTGCTTCTCTTGCCGATAGACGAAATAGACATAACCAAACAGCGAGAGAATGAAGAGGATGCCTACCCAAGCTGGCATAAAGCCAACCAGTACCACGGCGAGCAGCGCAAAACTGGAAAGGATCAGCACGATAATGTCGCGCTTGAAGCCTTTTGGATCAATCACCAAAGGATAGATCACGGCCGACGCGCCAAGTATCAGAAGGACGTTGGCAATATTGGACCCGACGACATTGCCAACCGCGATCCCGGGTGAGCCTTCCATGGCAGCGGTGACACTGGTGACAAGTTCCGGCGTCGAGGTGCCAAAGCCAACCAAGGTCAAACCAATCAGCAGAGGCGATACGCCCATGCTTTTTGCCGCCGTCACCGAACCACGGACCAAAAGATCACCGCCAATGACCAACATGACCAAACCAATAGCCAAAGAGATTGCGATATCCATCACGGTGCCTTCCATCTAACAGCTGGCAGGTTCAAAGCGGTATGCCATTGCCGTCTCCATGACGGAGAGCTGTATGAGAGGCAATTAAATTCGCATGAATAGTCTGTGATTCAAAAGTGACAATGCTGTTGTTTGTCCATGCTCTTATTGCACCAAAGCCCGCGTGGCGTTACGTTTGGGCCATGTTTCAAGCGCAGCCACCCTTTCCTGTTCCGCTCAAACGGACCGTGGCGCTGGTTGGCCTCATGGGGGCGGGGAAGTCGTCGGTTGGACGCCGCCTCGCCGCGCATTTGAATGTCCCGTTCAAAGACGCTGATGATGAGATCGTAATTGCCGCTGGCAGGCCGATCGCTGATATCTTTGCCGAGCGCGGTGAGGATGAGTTTCGGGCCGGTGAACGGCGGGTGATTGCCCGCATCTTGGAAGAGCCACCTCATATTTTGGCGACGGGCGGTGGGGCCTTTATGAACCCCGTCACACGTGTGATGCTACGCCAGCGGGCAACGACTGTTTGGTTGCGCGCGGATTTGGAGACTTTGGTCAAGCGCGTGTCGCGCCGCGATGATCGCCCCCTCCTACGCGCAGGCGACCCGCGCGAAATCATGGAAAAATTGATGGAAGTACGCTATCCGACCTATGCTGAGGCAGACATAATTGTAGAGTCCCGTGAAGGCCCACACCATATCACGGTCGATGCCGTCATCGCTGCGCTGCGCGCGCATGGCGATTTGGAGAGCGTGGCGTGAAGCAAACCATTCAAGTGGCTTTGGATCAAAGGTCCTATGTTGTCGATATCGGCCGGGGTCTGTTGTCCGAAGCGGGCACCCTGATCCGCCCATTGATGAAGCGGCCGCGTGTGGCGATCATTGCGGATTCGACAGCTTGGGCACTGCATGGTGGGTTATTTTCGAAAAGCCTCACTGAAGCGGGTATCCAGTGGGATGTGATCGAGATCGCGCCCGGTGAGGGCAGTAAAAGCTTTGCCAGTCTCGAACGTGTCACCGAAGCGCTCTTGAAGCTCAATTTGGAGCGCTCTGACCTGATCATCGCTTTTGGCGGCGGCGTGACAGGGGATTTGACCGGTTTTGCCGCGGGCATCACCAAGCGCGGCATCGATTTTGTGCAAGTGCCCACCACCTTGCTGGCCCAAGTCGATTCCTCAGTCGGTGGTAAGACCGCGATCAATGCGAGTGCCGGCAAAAATCTGATCGGATTATTCTGGCAGCCACGTTATGTGCTGGCAGATTTGGACAGCCTAGCAACTTTGCCAGCGCGGGATCTGCGGGCCGGATGGGCGGAAATTTTGAAGATTGGCCTGTTAGGCGACAGGGCCTTCTTCGACTGGTGTTTGGCGCATGCCCCGACAGCGCTGGCTGGCAATGTCGAGCATCTGGCCTACGCCATTGGTCAATCGGTACAAGCCAAAGCCCGCATTGTTGCTGAAGATGAGCGTGAAGCCGGGGTAAGGGCGCTACTCAATTTGGGCCATACATTTGGCCACGCGTTTGAAGCCATCGTCGGCTTTGACGAAAGCGTGCTGCGCCATGGTGAAGCGGTTGCGTGCGGCATGGCCATGGCGTTCCGCTTCTCCCATGCCCAAGGTCTCTGCCCGCACGAAGACGCCCTCTTGGCTGAGCGGGCTTTGGCCGCAGCCGGGCTTGCCCATCTGCCAAGCCTGTTGCCCGGCGGCCCGTGGCAACCTGATGCGCTGTTTGAGGCCATGAGCCATGATAAGAAGAATGAGAATGGGGCGCTGACCCTGATTTTGACGCGCGGCATTGGCGCAGCCTTTGTACAAAAGGGCGTTGATGCCGAAGCCGTCCGTGCCTTTTTGAAAGAGGATGTTCAAAGATGACGATGGACCCCACGGTCATCGTAACCGCGATTTTGGTTGCTGTTTTGATAGCTCTATCGGCCTTTTATTCTGCCGCCGAAACGTCGATCACCTCTTCGTCCCGCGCGCGGATGTTTCAGCTTGAGAAGGAAGGCGACCGAGGGGCTGCTCGCGTCAATCGCCTCATTCAGAACCCAGACCGTTTGATCGGCTCCCTGCTTTTGGGCAATAACTTTCTCAACACCTTGGCGGGTGCGTTGACGACGGCGCTTTTGGTACAATTGTTCGGCCAAGCGCCCACGACGATTGCCATCGCAACGGCGTTGGTGACGGCGATTGTTTTGATCTTTGCCGAAGTCATGCCCAAGACCTTTGCCTTCTCATATCCAGAGGCGACGGCACGGTGGGTGTCGCTGCCGGTGCAATGGTCTGTCACGCTGTTGAGCCCGATTGTAACGGCGGTGCGCTGGATCGTGCGGGCGACGCTGCAGATCTTTGGCGTCAAGCTCGACCGCGTCACCGATGAAGATGCGACGATGGAAGAAATTCGCGGCGCGATTGAACTCGGCAAGCACGAAGGCAGCGTGGAGAAGTCGGATCGGGACCGGGTTGCAGGCGTCCTTGATTTGGAAGAGCTCGACGTCTCAGACGTCATGATCCACCGCAAGAATATGAAGACGATTGATGTGGAATTGCCGCCACGCGAAATCGTCATGCAAGTGCTGCAGACCCAGCACTCGCGCCTGCCGCTCTACGAGGGTGATCAAGAAAACATCGTCGGGATTTTGCACGCCAAGGATTTGTTGCAAGCCATTGCCGACGCGCAAGGCGATCTGGATGCAATTGACCTGAAGGCCATCATTCGCCCGCCCTGGTTCGTGCCCGATACCACGACCTTGAAGGAACAATTAGAAGAATTCCTCAAGCGTCGCAGCCATGTCGCCTGTGTGGTCGATGAATATGGTGCGCTTCAAGGTCTCGTGACCTTGGAGGACATTTTGGAAGAAATCGTCGGCGATATTGTGGACGAGCATGATATTGCCATTCAAGGCGTCCGGCCGCAGCCAGATGGGTCAGTCAATGTGGATGGGGCTGTGCCTATTCGCGACCTTAATCGCGCCATGGACTGGGATTTGCCCGACGAGGAAGCTGTGACCATCGCCGGTCTTGTGATCCATGAGGCCCAAGCTATCCCCGATCCCGGCCAACGCTTTGCCTTCCACGGCTATCGCTTCCAGATCTTGCGCAAGCATCGCAATCAGATCTTGGCAATCCGCATCACGCCGGAAGTGGCGAGCGACAAGGACTAGGGCGTTCAAAAATGGCGCAAAGAAAAAGGCCGCAAGCATAAGCTTACGGCCTTTCTCTTTGACTTTAGAAGTCGTTCTTAGAAGGTGCGCTTCAACTGAACAACGCCCTTACCTTCGTAAAGATTGTTGTTGTCGACGTCGGTGTCGGTGTAGAACAGGTCTACAGCCCAGCCACCTTCAGTCGCAGCTGTCAGACCGACTTTCCAGTTGGTGTAGTCTGGCAACACAGTGTTGGTTTCTGCGTTCAAGCTACCAACCGAAGCGCTGGCGGACAGAGCGAATGGGCCAACTTTTGCGCCTGGGATTGGAGCCGACACAGCAGCTTCATAATACCAGTAGGAAGGGCCATTCTTGCCATATTCTGGCGAATAGAAAACTGAACCGGTCAGCGACACGCCAGACTCAGTTGCGACGGTACCAGCGACCTTGCCTTCATACACCAAGAGGCTGCTCTCTTGTGGGTAGGTGTAAGCCAGAACGCCGATGTCCAAAGTGACAGGGCCAACTTGTGGCTTGTAGCCAGCATAGAGGTCGACTTCCAGATTGGCTTTGCTGCCGAAATCTACGTTCGACAACCAGGTGCCGACATAAAAGGAACCAGCTGACAGGTCCACGCCGCCGAAGACTTGGCCGGTGTCGTCAATGTTTTGGTTCACACCGCGGAACTGGTAGCTGGAAGCTACACCTACGTTCACCGAAGTGGTGGTTTCTTGCGCGGAAGCGACGGCGGGAGCGCCACAAACCAAGGCTGTAGCCAAAAGGAGTGCTTTGAGTTTCATTTTAGTCCCCTGTGGAAGCCGCGGAAGGTGCGACCCCTTGTAATGTACATTCGCCTTTTTGGCGAAGTTCGAACTTCGCCGCTATGACATCAGCGCAACACCTCGTTTGCAATCGCACTGAACATCTGGCGGACGCGATTAGTCGCGTCGTGCATCTTCTTTAATCATAAAACATCAAAAAATGACTAATAAGCGTGCGGTAACTTATGTCGGTGCACGGATGCTTGCGCCGAGATGGAGTCCGGCATCCACGAGCAAGGTTTCACCCGTGATGTGGCGTGAAGCGGAAGAACAAAAGAAGGCAACCGTGTCGGCAATATCGTCCGGACCCGACGCAACTTGCAGAGGCACTTGTTTCTTCACGTTTTCTCGGATTTTCGCGGTGGTGTCTTCACCGAATGCATCCGTGAACCAGCGCGTATCAATAAAGCCAGGACAAACAGCATTGACCCGAATCGCTGGGGCTAAACCCCGTGCCAAAGATTTAGTCATCGTATTCAGGGCACCCTTGGTCGCGGCATAGGCAACCGAGGATCCAATCCCGATGACGCCTGCAATGGAGGAGATCATCACCACTGAGCTCGCATTTTGGGTTTTCGCATAAGCAGCGAGCAATAAGGGCTTTGCCGCCCGCACCATCATAAACGGGCCGACCGTATTGACGTTATAAAGATGTAGGAAGTCCTCGGCCTCTAAGGCATCCATATCACCATGATTGGGTGCGTGTTTGGTTGTGCCAGCATTATTGACCAGAATGTCCACTTGGCCCCAGTCCTCTGCGGCTGCCGCGATCTTGCGGCAATCTTGATCGACGGCGACATTGCCTTGCACAACGCGCACATCCTTTGCGCCAGCCGCCAAGCAGGCTTGCGCGGTCGCTTCACATTCGGCTTGGCTTTTGGAGTAATTCAGGATGATGCGTGCGCCTGAAGCAGATAGTTTTAACGCGGTGGATGCGCCTAGCCCAGTTGCAGACCCGGTAATGATCGCGACTTTGTCTTCAAAACTAGCCATGGTCTAAAATCCTTTTGCTTCGGCAAGGGCGGCCCGATACTCAGTTTCAAGCCGATCAATGAGGTCTTTGACTGGCAAAGTGTCGTGGATCGCCCCGACGCCTTGCCCCGCCGACCAGATGGTCGACCAAGCTTTGCCCGCATTGAGTTCTTCGCCCATATCGACATGGGTCTTGGGCTCCATGGTGACGGGGTCGAGACCATTTTGCAGAAGCGATGGGATCAGGAAATTGGCCGGGATACCGCTGATCTTAGGCGTATAGACAATGTCGGCCGCTTCGCTGTCCTCGATCATCTGCTTATAATCGTCTTGGCCGCGGCTCTCATTGGTCGCGATAAAACGCGTGCCCATATAGGCCAAGTCCGCGCCTAACATGCGGGCGGTGGCAACATGGCGACCCGTCGACATCACGCCCGAAAGTGCGATGCAGGTATCTGGAAAAGCTGCGCGCAATTCTGTGACCAGTGCAAAGGGCGACAAAGTGCCTGCATGGCCACCGGCCCCGGCACAGACTGGGATCAGGCCATCAACGCCCGCCTCCATCGCTTTTTCCGCATGCTTCATATTCGTCACATCGTGGAAGACGAGGCCGCCGCCGTCATGAATGGCCTGCACCACATCCTTCACGGCCCCAAGCGAGGTGATCGCGAGTGGAATTTTCTTGTCGCTGGAGATTTTGACGTCCGCAGCCAAGCGTGGATTTGTCTTGTGCACAATGAGGTTCACGCCAAAGGGCGCATCTTGCGGGGTCAATGCGGCTTGGATGAGATCGAGCCACTCGGCATAGCCTTCGCTCGTGCGTTGGTTGAGCGCGGGAAATGTCCCCAAGATACCGGCCTTACAGCAGGCTGTGACCAATTCCGGGCCGGATACCAGAAACATGGGTGCCGCAACGATGGGCAGGCGCAAGCGCCCCTGAAATGCAGTTGGTAAGGCCATAGGCAATGCTCCCCAAAATTGTTTTTGCTTGGAGAAAGTCTTGGCCAAGCCATTGGGGAAGGTCAAGCCTGAATCCGGGTAGGACCTCTGTCTTGTCTAAGGCTTAGTCTTTTGGGCTTGTGCCGCCTTGTCTTCTTCCGCGGTGGGAATAATGCCCTTGCCGTTGCGGGCGCGGTCCAGTTTGTCCAATTCCTTCAGCATGTCCGCGTTCGTTGCACTCTCTAAGAAGCGGTTGGCTATATCGGTCAATTGTCCGACGGGCAGAGTGGCCTTCACATTGAGCTTGATCGGCACGCCGGACAGGACTTGCGGATTGGCCCCGACCAGAACCACCCCCAAAGTCAGGTCGCCGGTGATGCGACCGTCGACGGTGATCACATCAATCTCATACTCGATCCCGGCCAGAGCTTGGGCCGCGATTTCCGCGGGCGTGGGTTGCTTGGGGGCAAACCATCTTTGGTACCAAGGCAATTTCTTGGCTGGCGATTTGGGGTCAGAGCCCGGCACAGGGCCCGTGTAGCGGATTTTGCCGCCACCATCACGGGCCTGAAGCTTACCGCCAACAATCTCGACACTGCCGTTGCGAACTTCAATCGGGAAAACGCCTGAGACTTTTCCGTCAATCTGCAGGTTCGGGATCTTCGTTAGGCCAAGGAATTTCGCGAGGTCGACATCTTCCACATCGACCGCGAAGGATTGGTCCCCATCGCGGAATGTCCAACTTGCCGGACGGACAGACAACTTGCCGTCGGCAAATGGCCAACTGGCGTCGGTCAATTGAAGTGTATTGTCCCCCGGCAAGGCGAACACCACATTGACATCTTGGATTGGTAGGCCTGGGTCAAATTGCGCGACTGTAAAGCCCTGCTGCCCGGCGGAGCGCACTTTTAACAAGTCGTCGAGCGAAAATTCACCCGTCAAATTCGTCACAGGGCCAAGCATTGTCAGGAAGTCGAGATTGGCAGTCGACAGTTTAGCGTCTGATACAGTCGTCTGATTTGGACCCCAAGCCATGGAGGCTGAGCCTGAGACATCGCCAGCCACGTCCAAGATCACGCCTTGCAGGGCAGGTACAATATCGTCGGCATCCAAGGGGCGGCGATTTTCTTGCTCAACGCCAGCCGCATTCTTCGGAATTTGGCCGAAAGAAATGGCCTCAGATAATGCATCGAGGCGGCCGAGACCTGTTTGCGCATTGTGGTTCAAGATCGCGCGCGCCAAAAAGGCGCCAGAGTCAGCCAAGCTGATGTCGCTTTGAATGTCGATTTGGCTGCCATTAATGGTGCCTTCCCCGGTGAGGGACAGCATGCCAAAGCGGGCAGGGCGTTCAACCTGCTCGCCGTTCGCGTCCGGCGTCGGGAAATAAGTTGGCGCATCCCGCACCAAAAGGTTTTCAAACGCGAGACTGCCGACAATCCCGGTGCGTCGCGCTTGTAAGTCGGCGGTCGCGATTCCAGAAATCTGAACAGGCAGACCCTTGGCGCGCAATCCAGCCAATTGCCCGCGTAATGTCATGCCGCCGGGGTCAGGCGTGAGGCGTAAGCTGGAATCCTGCGCATTGAGTTCTGCAAAGCCGCCGTCGGGCAGTTTGAATGTATAGCCAAGCTCTTTGGACGTCAGGTCCAATTGCCAGCCGCCCGTCGGTGAGGGTCTGAAGTCGCCACGGACCGCGCCAAGCCGCAGCGATCTGCCATCCTCCATCGCGCCCAGCCGCAGCTCAAGCGGTTCAAAGCGGGCATCTGCGTAGATAATAGGGTTGCCGCCCGTCAGGCTGGCAAAGCGGCCTAACCGGTCGGGGCAGAAGCTTGTTTTGACGGGGCCGACGCTGGCGTCACCTGGAAAGCGCCCTTGTTGAGCAGAAACCGCCAAACAACTGTCTCCCCGGATCAGCATGCCCAAACCATCGTCGGACGGAACAGCCTGAACGGGACCCCTTATCTGCAAGCCCTCCAAAAAGCTCTCGCCAGACGTAAGCGAAACGGCGGTGGCGTTGAGATCGCTATAAGCCTGCCAAAGCGGCGCTTGGCCGGCTCCAGAGCGGAAGCGAATGGGCAAGTCTGCTCGGACACCATCGACGTGGCTGTCGTCATACGCCAAAGTCTCAGCCACGAGGGCAACAGTCGCATTGCCTTCAACTGCGTGGCCATCGCCACGGGCCGTGATCGGGATGGAGACGACGCCGGCACGTATCCCAAACGATTGGGCTGTCAGGCGCTCCACGGAGCCAGTAAAGGTTAGATTGGCATCCCAATTTGCAAGATCGGCAATGGTCGGCGCTTTTGCACCCGAATTGATGCGTGCGACATTGGGTAAAGTGCCCACTCTGGCGCGACCTTTTAGCCGACCTGTCAGATCAATCACATTCAACTCGGGTGAGCGGAACCCGGCAGCGCCCACTTGGCCGTCCAAGTCGACCGTCCAGATCGATTGGCTGCGGGTTGCTTTGGCGTCCAAGGCGATACGCCCCTGACGCGCACCGGGGCCATTCTTGCCAAAGCCCTCCACCGGACCCGAAAGGGAAGCGGTCAGGGTTTGCCCGTCACCGCGCACTTGCCCCGTAAGCCTCGCCCGCCCGGCTCCAAGGCCGAGGCCTGCAGCACCCGCTTTGGCGGCGACCTCAAGTGTTCCACGTCCAGCGCCAACTGGAACCCCGCCCGCTTTAGCGGCCAAAGAGAGGTCTGCCACTTGGCCTGAAACCAGAAAGCCTGAGCCATTGCCCGGTAACGGAACATTCTTGAGGCTGAGGTTGCGGGCAGCCACGGTCCAGCCAGCTGGGTTCCAGCTAAAATCTTCCAATCGGCCTTGGCCTTTGCCAGAATTGGGCGCTTGGATGGCGATATCGCCAGCGCCAAAAGCTTCTAAAGGCGCTGCTTCCGCTTTGGTTAGGTCAAAGCGGATCAACGGTGGCCTTTTGCCGTCAGGGATAAGGCGCAGCTTTGGGCCAGAGCGCAGCGCGAGGTCGACGGCTTCCTGCAAGCGCACTTCCGCCTGTTTAGGTCCATAGACAAAGGCGAGGCCCGCTTTTCCAGAAACCGGATCTGGCACTTGGGCCGTGGGCCCAACCAAGTTCGTCCAAGCGAGGAGGGTTTGGCCCTCCCAAATCGCGTCTGGGGCTTGGCGTAGATCTTTCAAGACCGCCTGAGCAAAGCCTGAAATCTCGGCGCTGTCGGCCTGCCATCCCAAAGAAGGGGCTGTCATAAGTTTTGCGCCACTGCCTTTCACGTCGAGACGGGTTAGACCTGTTTTCGTGCGGGCCGTCGAAAAGTCCACGCCAACCGTGTAAAACATGCCTTGAGGTGCCTGCACTGACTTGGCCTCAAACCGGCCGATCAGCGCGCCAAAGCCCGTCTCCGACCAAGGCCGACTGCCTGAGACCTGATGCTGCCACTGTCCGGTGCCACCGCGTAGAGTGGGGGATTGTATCGTCAAAGTCGGGATGCGGGCCTTTTGAGCCTTGAGAGCAATTGCCCGCGTTTCCACCCGCGTCCCGCCCTTGCCGTCGAGAACCACGAGCGCTTGTGCCACCCCCGCGAGGCGGTCAAGCTGGACGTCGCCCAAGCGATAGCTTTGACCGTCGGGCTGCAGGGCCACGCCAATTTGAGTTTGACCCTGCTGGCCTGCCGCATCCCTTTGCCCAGGCAGCAAGGCGAGCCCTAAGGCCAACGGGCGGTCTGATGACTGGACCGAAACGCGTTTGGGCGGGGTAACCAGCACCTGTGCGCGCCACCCCTGCTGATCGCCGCCCATGGCATGAATGCGCGCCGACCCTCGGCCCAATGGGCTATCAAAGCTCAGGTGGGTGTCGCGTAGCACCACATCGGCCAATCGTACTTGGCTCGGTTTGTCAGATGGGATCAAGAAAGGCTTGAGCGCGCCAAAGTCCAGCTCGCCATTCTTGGTCATGCCAATATGGAGCTTGGCGCCTTGCGCCTCTAGTCGGTCGATCACCAAACGGCCGCTGGTAACATCGACATGCCAACTCAAAGTCGCCGTCGGCAGAAACAGCGTCGGGTCGCTGGCCGGACCCAAACGCAGATCTCGGATCGTTGCCTCATTCACTGACAATTTTGTGAAAGAAATTCCGCCTTCAATTCCACGCTCATGCAGAAGGGACTGTACGCCTGATTCCGCGAGATCGGTCCGCCAGATCCAACCCAAACTCGCGGCTGAGGCGAGTCCTAAGATTCCCAAGCCCCAAAGGCGCGAAGTTCCACGGAGATAAGTTTTACGACTCAATTGGTTAACTTTGTTAACACTTAGAGTCTCGTTCTCAGAATCAAGGTCATCATGAGGCGGGACTCGGTCATTCATACAAGCTGTATACCTTGCTCTGGCCGGTTTCTCGACCCCCTAATCATAGGCACTCGAACCTGTACCAAACTGCGATCAAAAGTGACCAAAAAGAGGCAATTGCAGGTACGAAAATTGACGCTGACTGAGGGGAGGGGTTGCTCTGTGCTGAAACTTGTGTATTTCAAGCAACACAATAAGAAAAAAAACTGCCAAAGTATGGTTAAACGGGGCGGGATTTACACCCGAACTTAATCTGTGAAGGGTACCTTTCGTACTCGTAACGGCTAAAGGGGTTAGCTTTTGAGACACACGACCAATCGTCGCGCTGCCTTCAATCTCGCACTCAAGCTCAGCTTGGGATGTGCGATCGGCTTCATCGCCTCCGCTGGAAATATCCACACTGCTATCGCTCAGAATGCCAATCTTGAGCATATGGCCTTTGCCGCAGGCACCGGTCAGTCCGACCGTCAAACGATCTCAATCCGGGCTGGTGAAACACTCGAGCAAGCCCTCATCCGTGCTGGTGCGATGCGCGACGATGTCGCCAGCGCAGTCCGCTCTTTGGCACGCAGCCTTGATCCGCGCGATGTACGCCGCGATGACAAGGTCACTGTCTTCATGCAGCCAGGTGCCAATGGCAATCGTTTGGCCGGGTTCAATCTTGCTAGCGGGGCAGAACGTTCTGTCACTGTAACGCGCGGCATCGACAATGTGTTCCGTGCCCGTGAAATGACCACCAATATGCAGCGCAAAACTTTGCGTATCGCTGGTGTGATTGGGCAAAACGGCTTGGTTAATGCGGTGCGCGAACTCGGCGCACCAGACCGGGCCGCTGATTCGATTGCGCAAGCCTTTGCTTACGACGTCGACTTCGAACGTGAAGTGGCACCAGGCACAGAGTTTGAGTTGATGTATGACCGTGTGTCGGATTTGCGTGGGCAAGTGGTGCGTGAGGGTGAACCCGTCTTCGCGCGCATGACGACTGCGGGTGGTCGTACCATCCAATTGTATCGCTTTCAGGCTCCAGGTTCTGCGTCATCGGATTGGTTTGATGCGGCTGGGCGCTCAGCACGTAAGTTCTTGATGCGGACGCCCATCAACGGTGCCCGTCTAACCTCTGGCTATGGCAGCCGCGTTCACCCTGTTTTGGGCTATACCAAAATGCATGAGGGGATCGACTTCGGTGCGCCAATCGGAACCCCGATTCTGGCTGCTGGTGATGGTGTTGTTACCCGCGCTAGCGTCATGGGTGGTTATGGCAATGTCGTGGACATCGCCCATGATAGCACATGGTCGACCCGTTATGGTCACATCTCCCGCTTTGCCCCTGGTTTGCGTCCCGGTGACCGGGTGAAGCAAGGCGATGTGATTGCATTCGTCGGCAATACCGGCCGCTCAACGGGTCCACACTTGCATTATGAAGTTCGCCGCAATGGCCAAGCTATCAATCCACTAGGCGTCGGTGTGCCAACTGGTCAGGCGCTGCCTGCTGATCAAATGGCGCGCTTTAATGCCTTCCGTGCCCGGATCGACTCCATGCGCCGCGATGCGATTGGATCGACCTCGATTGCCCAGACGGGCTCTGGCACAACGCGAATCACAAACTAAAAAATCTCCGTGTTAAGCACTTCAATCACGCCCCGGGTCACTCTGGGGCGTTTTTTTGTGTTATAACATGAACCGCTGTGCTTAGAAGAATTCATGGGGGGTTCACATCGGTATAGTCATGCTATGACTGTCTTACGGGATAAGCCCGTGCTGATAAGGAAGATCCCATGCGTCACAGTCTTCTTGCGCTAAGCGTTGTTGGGTTGGTTGGCATTGCCGGCTGCACACCCACGATCCGCCTGCAAGTGCCCGACAAGCCGATCGAGATCAATCTGAATATCAATATGAAGATTGAACAGAATGTGCGGGTAAAACTGGAGCGTGAGCTCGACAAAGCAGCACAAGCCAATCCTGGCATATTCTAAGCCCCTGATACAGGCGCGCCACAAGACAGGTTGCGCTTTAGGAGAGTGATGGACATGAAACGCAAAATTTTCACGGCTATTCTGTTTGCAGGCGCGTTAATCGCGACTTCCGCCGTGGCAATCGATAACAATGGCCCTGTCGATAAAGCCTTGGCTGCTGGCGTAATTGGTGAGCAAGCCGACGGTTATTTGGGCTTTGTTCGCCCGCCCACGGCTGCCCAGGCAGACCTCCAACGTCGGATCAACGAAATCAATATTCGCCGCCGAGGTGTCTTTAGTGACGCTGCACAGGTCAATGGCGAAACCGAAGATCGCGTGGCCTTATTGTCGGCGCTGCGTCAGATCACCAAAATCCCGAATGGGGAGTATTTTCAGGACACGACGAAGACGTGGTGCATGAAATCCCCTGACTCCCAAGTGATGCAGACAGCAGATGACATCGTGGTCATTCGCTGTGCGCCAGCCAAGAAGTCCAACTAAGTCCTTGACTGACGACTTGCCCACTGAAGCACCAAAGGCGGCACGCGAGCGCCTGTCTGGCGGGGCTTGGCTCATCATTGTGTTCTTGGTCTTGCTGTTGATTGCCAGCTTGGCAGGATTTGTCTCCGTCTTCTTGGTCGGGCGGTTCCCTGTGATCTCCATGCATGGCTGGATCGCGATGGGGCTGGGGACCGTCCTGTCACTGGCGCTGGGCTTTGGTTTGATGTGGTTGAGCTTCTATTCCTCGCGCCACGGCTATGACGACCGCGCTGATCCGGGTCGCAAGCGACCTGAGTCGCATTAAAGGGTGTGGAGGCCCAGATTAGGGCCTTGCACAGACGCTATAAACTAGGCCAATCTGACACCTTGCGTCGCCCCAATGAGAAGGCGGCCAGTCAGGGAGTTCCATATGTCAGCCGACACCAGTTTTGAGACGATAACGCTAGAGATTGCAGACAAGGTCGCTGTGATCACTCTCAACCGTCCCGACAAAATGAATGCGTTTACCGGTCAGATGATGCTCGACATGGTGGCCGCCTTCGATTTGACCGACGCCAATGACGATGTCGGCGCGGTTATTGTGACGGGGGCAGGACGTGCCTTTTGCGCCGGGGCCGACCTGTCGGCTGGGGCCAAAACATTTGACTATGACAATCGCTCAGATCGCCCTGACAAGGCCGGACTTGTTGATCTGGAGCGTATCCGCGACAGCGGTGGCCGCATGACCTTGCGCATGTTTGAAAGCCTGAAGCCGGTCATCGGCGCGATCAACGGGGCGGGCGTCGGCATTGGTGCCACGATGCAATTGCCGATGGATATCCGCATTGCGTCAACGGCGGCGCGCTTTGGCTTTGTCTTTGCCCGCCGCGGCATTGTGCCAGAAGCCTGTTCCAGCTGGTTCCTGCCGCGGCTGGTCGGCATTTCTCAGGCTCTCGACTGGTGCATGTCAGGGCGCGTATTTGGGGCGGAAGAAGCACTCGCGGCTGGATTGGTGAAGTCGCTGCATGCGCCAGAAGACCTTTTGCCAGCGGCGCATGCCATCGCACGCGAAATTGTCGACAACACAGCACCTGTGTCCGTTGCGCTCACCCGTCAAATGATGTGGCGTATGTTGGGGGCGGACCATCCGATGCAAGCGCACAAGATCGATAGCCGCGGTGTGTATGCGCGTGGACAAACGATTGATGCCCGCGAGGGTGTCATGAGCTTCCTTGAAAAGAGACCTCCGGCTTACGCTAACAAGGTTTCAACAGACATGCCCGACTTCTTTCCTTGGTGGGATGACGTTCCATTTAAGTGAAGACGCGCACCACTTTGAACAGAGGGTGTAAACTGGATTTTAATGTTCCTCGGCCAATTTGCAGGGCATCGTGAGGACAAAATGGCCGACGGAACCCTCTCAGAGTTCGAGATAGACAGCTTCGAAATCGAAGAAGGGGGTCAAACCAAGACGCGCGCGATGTTGACGCGCCGTCTACAAGATGTCGTTGGTCTGCCCGGTTCCCGCATTACGCCGCAAGAACGCCATATCGCAGCCGATTTGCTGATTGAGGTTCTGCGTGAGAGCGACTTAGGAGCCCGAGTTCGCTGTGCAGAGCGTATGGCATTATTGGTCGATACGCCGGCCATTCTTCTACGTTTCTTGGCCAAGGATGCCCTCCAAGTCGCGATCCCGCTGTTGGAGGTCTGCGAAGGCTTTAATGACTCAGACCTTATTGCGACCGCGCTGTCCCCCTCAGCCACCACTGCACACCGGGTGATGATTGCCAAGCGCAAGGTCGTTTCAGAAGCCGTGACTGATGTTTTGGTCAATATGGGCGAAGTTGAGGTAATTCAGGCGCTTTTACGCAATGAGGGCAGTACATTTGCCCATCCCGCGATCGAGCAGGCTACCGCGATGTCCAAGCAGGAGCACAGCCTTGTGCCCTTCTTGGTTAAGCGTCCTGAACTTAAGCCCTCACAAGGGCTAACAATGTTCTGGTGGGGGGATGCGGAAGATCGCCGGCGCATTCTGCAGCGTTTTGCGGTTGAGCGCCTCACGCTTTTGGAAGCAGCTCAAGACATATTTGCGCGGGCAGCAGCCGATGGCTGGCGCGACCCCTTGGTGCGCAAGACCCTTCAGTTCATTGAGCGTCGCCAGCGCAATCGGGATGCCGCGGCTCGTAGTCCGTACGGCAGTCTTGAGGGGGCTATTGAAGCCCTCGACCACCAGTTACCTTCGCGTGAGCTTTTTGTTGAAATTTCCTTCCTCGCCGGCATCAAGCCGATGTGCGGGGCGCAAATCTTGTCGGACGGCGGCGGCGAATCAATCGCTGTTTTGTGCAAGGCGACTGGTTTGAAACGGAAACATTTCCGGCAATTGTGGCGTGGACTGCGTCGCCCAATGGCCGATGACCACGATTTGACCGACCCCTGGGGCCGCTCTGTGCTCGTTTATGATACAATTTCAACCAATAAAGCACAAACTGTGCTGCGTTACTGGAATTGGGCGCTGACATCGGCAATGTCACCAACCTTGGCGGCCAAGCTCGAAGAAGGCGACGAAGAATTACTATATTCCGTTGCGGCACGCTCTTCAAACCTAGTGTTTGGAAACACCCCCTAAGGTTACCTTAGTTGTCGATACCCGTCGGTATCGAAAATGCGCCGATTTTCCAAATAAAATTCGAAAACGATTTTTTCCACTGTATGGGGATTTTTAAACATGAACGAATTGTAATAACAATTTGTTAGGCGTAACCAAATAGTACTTTGAGTATAGAATATTCAATTAGAAACGTTTGCATGAGCTTTTTTAAAATAGCGTACAAATTTTTGGGTTATCAATTAAATCAGTCTTGATCTACCGTGGGTATCCGCGCAAAAAGTATGGTTTGAGTGCTTGCATTTACATCGGTATGATGAAACAAATCAGCCCCAGTGGTTTTCTCAGTTCAACGAGAAAATAAATGCCTAAAACCATAATGTGGTGCTGCATCTGATCTAAATGCGCTCCACACTGGTCTAGGCCTATGTAAGGTTAGTCTTTGGAGGCGCTGGTCTCTAATTTCTGGGGAACTAAGTAATGTCGGAAAACACGGATGCCAGTTTGATCGAGATGACGGTTGAAATCGTTGCGGCCTATGTGGCCGGCAATGAGCTTCCTTCATCGGAATTGCCTGGTTTGATCTCGACGGTCTATGCGTCGTTAAAGAATACCCATGAAGGTGCGCCCGTTGTGGAGTCCAAGGAATTGGTTCCTGCCGTGCCTGCCAAAAAGTCCGTCTTCCCGGACCATATTGTCTGCTTGGAAGATGGCAAGAAGTTCAAGTCGCTGAAGCGCCACTTGCGTTCTTCCTATGATATGTCTCCTGACGACTATCGCGCCAAATGGGGTCTGCCTGCAGATTATCCGATGGTTGCGCCAAATTATGCGGCAGCGCGCTCTGAGTTGGCCAAGAAAATTGGCTTAGGACGCGGTCGCCGTTAACTATTAAGAGATCGTTTCGCTAGCGAAACAAGTATTCGCAGTGAAAAGATGAAAATATTCTCTTGCTATACATAAAGACTCTTGCGCGATTCGGTGCAAATCACTGATACTAATCTCAACAGGGGGTTAATATTGGTGTCAATGTTCCGAGCTCAATTGCTGCTGGAAGAACAGCGTCGTTTATTCGACGTCTGGAACAGCGCAGCTGGCTGCTCGGCGATGCCGACGCGTGAGAGTTTTCAACCCCGTGCCTTTGGCCCACTTTTGCCCTTCATCTCATTGATCGAGACCAAGGCATTGGAAGGCCCGCGCGTGCGCGTTGCTGGCAGTGCGCTCCGCGATGTCTTTGGCGATGACCCGCGCCTGTGTTTGGTACAGTCAGAGCTTCCTGGTTCTGCCGAGACGATCCAACGGGTTGTGCGCGAGCGGAAGCCATCGTGTGGCGTTGCGCCCGCTGAGGTCGGTGTGCATGGTCATTCCGTCCGCTTTTGGATGCGCCTGCCGCTCGGACGCGATGAAGACGTGGAAGCCGTGATCGGCCTCGATATCGCGCTATCGGGCGCGCGTGCGCCAAACTGGGCACTTCAGCGGATGTTGACGGCTTAGTTCCCGGTCCCTTTGGCGGCCTTAAAGTAAGACAGTCCGGTCCAGATCGACATCAAAGCTCCCAAGACCAGAATAGCAAATCCAGCGTAGCCCAATTCAGACATGCCGCTCGCAAGCCCTGCGAGCAGCACGCCCATTCCCCCCATAATCACGGCAGTCTTTGATTTCGCGGCAAAGGTCGGGGACAAGGAGATGCCCTTCGAACTGGCTTGCGCGCGTAACCGCGTCACAAGGCTGTCGCGCACCGGAATGGCCAGCAGGAAGAAGAGCCCAGCCGCTATCCCTAAAGGATCTGCCAAAGCGCCAGTAATCAGATCACTTTGTGGATTATTCTGCATGATCCAGCCCGCCCACAAGGCCAGCAAGGTAATCCCTACCAGAATTTTGTCGCCCCAAAGGTCCAGCTTACCGCCCAATTCGCTCTTGGCGTCGAGCTTTCGTGCGAGATAGCCGTCCAGCCAGTCGGTCAGAGCTGAAAACACAAACAATCCAAATGCCCACTCAAGCTCACGGTTCGCTAAACCTTTGGCGAGTCCTACCCAGATCAAATAGCCAATCAGAGGCGCAAGAGCCAATCTGCTGATCGAGACGGCATTGGGGAGCCACTTCATCCTTAGGTCCTTTGAAAATAAGCTTGGATTCGAGCTGCCAGCTCTTCATTGACGCCTGGCACTTCCATCAGTTCAGTCGCACTCGCCCGCGCAACGCCGCGTGCAGAGCCAAAACGCGCCAAAATGGCTTTCTTACGCATCGGGCCCACGCCGGCAATCTCGTCGAGCGGATTTTTCGAAATGGCGATGGAGCGCTTCTGGCGATGTGCGCCAATGGCAAAGCGGTGGGCCTCATCGCGCAATCGCTGCAGATAATAGAGCACAGGGTCTTTGGGTTCTAAGCGGAAGGGTGCGCGGCCCGGCACATGAAAATATTCGCGCCCCGCATCACGGTCCACGCCCTTGGCGATGGAAATCAGCGTGATGTCCTCTTCCAGCCCCAATTCCTTCGCGACGTCCATAACGACGGCCAATTGCTGCTCGCCGCCGTCTATCAACACAATGTCTGGCCAAGCTGTGTCTTGTTGCCGGTTTTTGCGACCGCTCTCGTCGATCAAATTGCCTTCCATATCCACACTGGGGGGAAGATCTTCGGGCTCGGGCTGTACCAAGCGGGCAAAGCGGCGGGTGAAGACTTCGCGCATCATAGCAAAATCATCGCCGCCCTTGGCATCTTTTATGGTCCATTTCCGATATTGGCTTTTCTCAAATCCATCAGGCCCGGCCACAATCATGGCACCAACGGCATGGCTGCCTTGGATGTGGGAATTGTCATAGACCTCAATCCGCTGCGGCGTGGCCGCCAAGCCAAACACATCGGCGACTCCATCGAGCAATTTCGTCTGGGTGCTGCTTTCGGCCATTTTGCGCGCCAGTGCTTCGCGGGCATTGGAGGTCGCATGGGCGACCGTATCGCGCTTCTCCCCGCGTTGGGGACAGCGTATCTCAACCTTGGCATCCATCCGCAGGCTCAAGGCCTCGGCCAACAAGGCTTCCTCGGGCAAAGCATGGCTGGTCAGGATCAGGCTCGGCGCGGGCTTGTCGTCATAAAATTGCGCCATGAAGGCATCGAGGATTTCAGGCTCTGTGGCCTCCTTCTCGTGCTTGGGAAAATAGGCGCGATTGCCCCAGTTTTGCCCGGCTCGGAAAAAGAAGACTTGGATACAGCTCATCCCGCCATTTAAGGCCAAGCCAAACACATCGGCTTCTTGGAAGCTTTGTGGGTTGATCCCCTGAACAGCCCGAATGCTGGCAAGTGCTTTGATGCGGTCACGCAAGCGGGCTGCGCGTTCGAAATCCAAGGTCTCGGCAGCTTCATGCATATCATCGGCGAGGCGCGTTTGCAGATCGACCGATTTGCCGCGTAAGAATGCCGTCGCCTCATCGACCAATTCGCCATAATCGTCTTTGCTGATCAAGCCGACGCAGGGGGCCGAACAGCGCTTGATCTGGTGCAACATGCAAGGCCGCGAGCGCCCGTCATAGACGCTGTCGGTGCACGAGCGCAGGAGAAACGCCTTCTGCAAGGTCGTTAGACTGGCATTGACCGCCCAAGCGCTGGCGAAAGGGCCGAAATAATCGACATTCTTGGCGCGCGCGCCGCGATGCTTGGCAATTTGTGGTGCCGCATGATCGCGACGGATGGCGATATAGGGAAACGACTTATCGTCCCGCATCAGGATGTTGAAGCGGGGTCGAAGGCGCTTGATCAGATTGGCTTCTAAGAGCAGCGCCTCTGTCTCGGTCGCCGTCACCACAAATTCCATCGCGCGCGTCAGGTCGATCATGCGCGCGATCCGATTGGAATGGCCAAGACCTCGGGCATAAGAGGTCACGCGATTCTTCAAATTCTTTGCCTTGCCGACATAGAGGACTTCGCCATCGACCCCAATCATCCGGTAGACCCCGGGCTTGCCCGGCAAACGCCGCAAATGATCGCGGATCACCTCAACCCCCAGCAGCACACCCTTCACCGGCGTGGCTTCGCCCGGCAGGTCGGCTAGATCGGGCAGTGGGGTTGAATCGGCCTTAGACATGGTCTGACTGAGGTGCACGCGACAGCGCCAGAAGGCAAGGCCCCTTCGCCTTAGGGCTTTGCGCTCGGGGCAGGCGCCGCTGCTGTGGGCGGCGATGCCGGGGCCGCAAAGGTCACGGGCACAACACTCATGCCCAATTTGGCCGACGCTGCCACCAGTTCGCGACTATAGGAAACATAAATAATCGACTGATTAGGCACGTCGACAATCCGGCGCAAAGCGATGCTTTTGAAGAACAGGCTGGATCCTTTGGAGAAGACTTCCGAATTCTTCGGCAAGGTAGCCAACGTAGTCGCGTCGATTGGGCTGGTCTGGTGGCAATCTATGGCGGTGTTGGACGGGTTCTCAAACCAATTGCCCTTGCCCAGACGGTCAAGCAGGCTGCGGTCGAACGAGCCAAAGTAGCAGGTAACTTGTGGCAATTGCGGATCGCGCAGCGCCGTCACCTTAATCTCATTGCCAGTCAAATCATTGGTGAAGCCGCCGACTTGATCGTCTTTCGCGCCACAGGCAGCGGCCAAGAGTGGGAGGCTAAGCGCCAGCGCGAGCCCGATGAGGCGAGTTTTTGGGCGTTCTTGTGGCATGTCCTGCTCCTTTACGGGCCGTCAGGGACGGCAATCTCTGTTTATCTATGTGGGGACGCCTAGGTCACTTGTCATCGGCTTATGGGCTAGCTGGCTGCGGCTTTAGCGCCTCTGGGATTATTTGGCTGCTATCAGCCCACGCGTCGCATGATTTTCCCTTGCTTTGCTGCTTCTCTCGTTGAATACCTGCATCAAACGCCCAAAGAGGCGGCACATAATCCCTTCAGGGAGAGGAAACATCAATGCCATTTCCAGCCATGTCGGTTGCACAAGCTCATGCCATTCTCACGGGTCCAGGTGGTCCTTTAGAGATCGAAACCAAGACCATTCGCGGTCAAGATGTTCGCGTTTACAAAGTCGGCCCACAAAATCTGCGGGATATTTTCGAAATTGGCCGCTCGCATGGTGAACTTGAGTTTTTGGTTTATGGCCATGAGCGGATTACCTATCGCGCCCACGCCAATGCGGCCGCGAAACTCGCCCATGTTTTGAAGGACACTTATGGCGTCAAAAAGGGTGACCGGGTTGCGCTGGTGATGCGCAATCTGCCCGAATGGCCGGTGGTGTTTTGGGCCAGCGTCATCATTGGCGCGATGATTTGCCCGTTAAACGCATGGTGGACTGCAGACGAGCTGGAATATGGCCTGCGCGATTCTGGTTCGGTTCTGGCGATTGTGGATGTGGAGCGCGCCGACCGGATTGCAGAAAAGCTGCCGAATATCCCGAACCTAAAGGCCCTGATCGTGGCGCGTGGCGGCGATGATAAGCCCGCTGGCGCGATCGCACTGGAAGATTTGATCGGCGAGTCTGTTTCTTGGGCGAGCCTGCCAGAGACAGCACCCCCCGATGTTGACCTCGACCCCGAAGACCTGTGCACCCTGTTTTATACCTCCGGCACAACCGGTGCACCAAAAGGTGCTTATGGCACACACCGCAATGTCATCACCAATCTAATGAATATGATGGTCAATACGGCCCGCCAATTCTTGCGTCGGGGCGAGACCCCGCCCGCACCCGATCCAACTCTGCCCAAGAAGGCGACTTTGTTGGCCATTCCCTTCTTCCATGTCACGGGCTGTCACGCCGTGCTGGTGCCCTCGGTGGCGCAAGGTGTGAAGATCGTCATGATGCACCGCTGGGATGCGCTTAAAGGGATTGAGTTGATCGAGCAGGAAAAGATCAACAGCTTTGGCGGCGTGCCGGCCATTGCGTGGCAAGTGATTGAGCATCCGCAATTGAAGGAGTTTGACACTTCTACCGTGGAGAGCGTTTCTTACGGCGGGGCGCCTTCCTCGGCAGAATTGGTGCGCAAAATCGTGGAGACCTTCCCGAAAGTGTCGCCCGGTCAAGGCTATGGCCTGACCGAGACTTCTGCCGCCGTCACCAATATTGGCTCGGAAGATTATGAGTTGCGGCCGCTGTCGTGCGGTCCAGCCCATCCGATCAATGATGTGCGCGTTGTCGATGCCAATGGCCAAGACGTGCCCCTCGGCGAAGTGGGTGAATTGTGGATACGTGGCCCCAATGTCATTGTGGGCTATTGGAATAAGCCTGAAGCGACCGAAGCGGCCTTTGGTGGTGGCTGGTTTAAATCGGGCGATTTGGTCAAAATGGACGAAGAAGGCTTCATCTTCATCGTCGACCGCGCCAAGGACATGATCATTCGCGGTGGCGAGAATGTCTATTGCTCGGAAATCGAGGACATTCTCTATAAGCACCCCGACATTTCCGACGCGGCCATCATCGGCGTGCCCCATAAGGTCCTCGGTGAAGAAGTGGGGGCGGTCGTGACGGTGCCGCCGGGTTCGACCTTGACGGCCGAAGAGCTGAAACGCTGGGTCGGGGCTTCACTCGCCAGCTTCAAAGTCCCCGCGCATGTGCGCATCATGAACGAGCCTTTGTTGCGCAATGCCAATGGCAAAATCCTGAAGCGGGAGCTGAAAGCTTTGTTTGAATAGGGGCAGGGGATGACAGATCGCGGTCGTGTTTTGGGTTTGGGCGGGGTCTTTATCAAAAGCCCCGACCCGGATCGGTTGAAGGCTTGGTACCGCGATGTGTTGGGTTTCGCGCTGGATGACTATGGCGTGAATTTCTCACTTGCAGGTCAAGATGGCTACCAGCTTTGGAGTCCGTTTAAGGCTGATACCGACTACTTTGCGCCTTCCACGCGGGATGTGATGCTCAACTTCCGGGTGGATGACCTCGACGCACTCCTCGTCAGGATATTGGCTGCGGGTGGCGAGATGCTGGGCGATGTGCAAGAAGAGCCCTATGGCAAGTTCGCTTGGCTGGTCGATCCCGATGGTACCAAGATTGAATTGTGGCAACAGACCGGTGACTCTGGGTGACAACTGACGCGCGCCATGCAATCCGAGGGATGACAGGTGCCATTTTCGGCCCTATCTGCGCAGCATGACTGAGATCAGCCTCGCCACTCATCCCTTGGTGCGAAATCCCGATGCGCAAGCTGTGCTTGTCGCCCTCAACGCGGCAAAGGCGGACTGCGCCCGCTTGGTTGGCGGGTGCGTGCGCGATGCGGTTTTGGGCAAGCTGGCGCATGATATTGATATTGCGACCCAATTAGAGCCAGATGCCGTGATGGCGGCGCTGAAAGCGGCTGGCATCAAAGTGGTGCCCACAGGTCTGGCCCATGGCACGGTGACCGCCATTCCCGCTGGCAAGCCAGTGGAGGTGACGACTCTGCGCAGGGATGTGGCCACCGACGGCCGCTACGCCGAAGTTGTCTTTACTGGCGATTGGCTGGCCGATGCCCAGCGCCGCGACCTGACCATGAATGCGCTGTATTGCGACGCGCAGGGCCGCGTCTTTGATCCCGTTGGCACAGGGATTGACGATGCCAAGGCTGGCCATGTCTGCTTTGTGGGCGATGCCGAGATACGCGTCACCGAAGATTATCTGCGCATCTTGCGTTTCTTCCGCTTCCACGCCTTTTACGGCAAAGGCGCGCCAGACCCGGTTGCTCTGGCAGCTTGCGCGAAACATCGTGACGGCATGGCGAAATTGTCGGTTGAGCGCGTCTGGATGGAATTGAAGCGCCTGCTCGCGGCACCTGATCCGCGCACGGTTCTAGCCGCCATGGCCGAAACAAGCGTTTTGGCTGCCATTTTACCCGAAGCTACGGACCTCAAAGCCCTCCACTATTTGGTCGAGATCGAAACCAGTCTGTTCCTAGACCCAGAGCCGCTACAGCGCTTGATGGCGCTCTTGCCACGCGATCCAACGCGGGTTGCAGGCTTGGTCAGCCGCCTCAAATTGTCGAGCGCGGAAGGTGAACGCTTATTGGCTTGGGCCAGTGATCAGACGGGCATCCAATCCTATTTGTCGGCCCGCGAGGTTCGCCGCGCGCTCTATTGGATGGGGACAGCCCTTTATCTCGACCGCGTGCGGTTGGCGTGGGCGCATGATCCTGAGCCCAGACGCACGAGCCAATGGCGCGCGATGATTGCCCTGTCGAGTGGCTTTGTCGCGCCACGCTTTCCAGTGACGGGGGAGCAAGTGCTGGCAGCTGGCGCGCGTCCTGGACCTGCAGTTGGCAACATCTTGCGCGAGCTCGAACGTTGGTGGGTCGAAAATGACTTTACCGAGGATGAGATGGGCTTGGTTGAGCGTTTGAAAGCTTTGGTGCAAGCGCTCGGCTGAAGCTCAGCGGGCCAGACGGGCTTCCAAACCGGCTTTGACCTTTGGCCATTCGTCTCGCAGGAT
The DNA here is from genome assembly GCA_001602435.1 of Hyphomonadaceae bacterium UKL13-1. Taxonomy (GTDB): domain Bacteria; phylum Pseudomonadota; class Alphaproteobacteria; order Caulobacterales; family Aquidulcibacteraceae; genus Aquidulcibacter. Next base: position 2,356,595 of record CP012156.1, on the reverse strand, counting down.
GGAAAACCAAGCGGTGTCGCGCCACTGACCGTCTGGCAACAAGAGATGTCGACGGAAAATGCCTTCAAACGAAGCGCCTAGCTTCAAGATCGCAGCGCGAGAGCGGCTGTTGCGTGCATCCGTCTTCAGTTCCACCCGCTCGGCACCGCAGGCAAAGGCGTTTTCCAAGAGGACGAGCTTGCAAGTGGGGTTAACTTGCGTGCCGTGGACATCAGCCACATACCAAGTTCCGCCAATCTCAACGCCCTTATGTTCAGGCCGGATCGCGAGGTAACAGGTTTGGCCGACAATCCGCCCGTCGCCCGCCTTGACGGTGTGGAAAAGCCATCGACCGGCAGCTTGCTCTTGCAGCATCCAATCAAAGTTCTGATCCCACTTATCTGCGGCCATATCGCGCGGCCAATAGCGGAAAAGAGCAGGGTCAGACGCGGCTGCGCGCAATGCTTCCCGGTCCGCTTCGACCAAAGGGGTCAAGGAGACGTCGTGTCGGTGCGCTGTAACGGGGAAAAGTTTCATGCCTTGCTGTTTATGCCGCAGTTTTATCCGCTTCAAGTCTCATGCTTTCGATTGCCCTCCCGCCAGCACGGGGCTAGGTTGCTCGGAAGGTAGAAGAACACGAAACAGGGAGCACGACATGATTTTCGAACATTCAGACGTAACCAAGCATTGGATTGGCCGGGTTGAAGCCTTTATGGAGGAACATATCATTCCTGCCATTCCGGTTTATCAGCAACAAGATGCTGAGGGTGAGCGTTGGAAGGTCATCCAAGTCGTCGAAGACCTCAAAGTCAAAGCAAAGGCTGCTGGCCTCTGGAACATGTTCATGCCGCCAAGCCATGGCGCTGCCCATGTCGACGATACGTTTGAGTTTGAAGGCCCCGGCCTATCGAACGTCACCTATTCGGCGATTGCTGAAATTTTGGGCCGCGTTGGCTTTGCGTCTGAAGTATTCAATTGCTCGGCACCTGACACCGGCAATATGGAAGTTCTGATGCGCTATGGCACATTGGAGCAAAAGGAAAAGTGGCTGCGGCCTTTGATGAACGGGCAAATCCGTTCGGCCTTCTTGATGACCGAACCAGCCGTTGCCTCGTCTGACGCGACCAATATCCAAACGTCTATCGTCCGCGATGGCGACGAATATGTTATCAATGGCACGAAGTGGTGGAGCTCTGGCGTCGGTGACCCACGCTGCAAAGTCGCCATCGTGATGGGCAAGACCGACCCCAGCGCCAAGTCCTACACCCAGCAAAGCCAGATCTTGATGCCTTTGGATGCAAAGGGCGTGACCTTGGTTCGTCCGCTGCATGTGTTTGGCTATGATGATGCGCCCCACGGCCACTTTGAAGTGAAGATGGAAAATGTGCGGGTGCCGGCTGAAAACTTGATCTTGCGCGAAGGTGCAGGCTTTGAGATCGCCCAAGGCCGCTTGGGCCCAGGTCGCATCCACCATTGCATGCGCACCATTGGCGTCGCTGAAATGGCGCTGGAAAAGATGTGTCAGCGCCTCACCACACGCGTCGCTTTTGGCAAGACAGTTGCCGAGCATTCAATCTGGGAGCAACGCATTGCGCGCGCCCGCATTGATATCGAAATGACCCGTCTCCTCTGCCTCAAGGCAGCTTATATGATGGATACGGTCGGCAATAAGGTTGCTCGCGCTGAGATCGCCATGATCAAGGTGCAAGCGCCTAATATGGCCCTTCAGATCATTGATGATGCGATCCAAGCCCATGGCGGCGGCGGTGTCAGCCAAGACTTCGGCTTGGCTTCGGCCTATGCCCATCAGCGTACGCTGCGTTTGGCAGACGGTCCCGATGAAGTGCATAACCGCACGATTGCACGCCTTGAATTGGGTCGTCATGCGGGCGGTGCTATGAAGGCCAAGGCAGAAGCGGAAGCGGCTTTGCACGTGCCCGGCATTCGCTAAGCGCTTCAGTAAAACCAGATAAAGATAGGCCCGGACGTCGCCGTCCGGGCCTTTTTTGTTTCAGGGACGAATGAATTAGTTGCGGAATAAAGAGAGCGCGGCCTGACCGGAACTATTGGCAATAGACAGCGCCTGAATGCCTAGTTGTTGCTTGACTTGCAGAGATTGAAGTCTAGCACTTTCCTTGCTCAAATCTGCGTCGGTAATGGCCCCGATCCCGATGTTAAGCGCATCCTGCAGTTTGCTGACAAAGTCTCGGTGAACTTCAAAGCGCTTCGCGCCTGCACCCCATGTCGCCAATTGTGTGCCGACATTGGTGATCGAGGCGTTGACCAAGGTCAGTGCGGCGGTGGCGTTTGCCACGCTGCTTACGTCGGACGTCCCCGTAACGGTTACCACCGCACCGCCCAAGCTCATGTTAGCTCCGGCAACCGTAATGCTGTTGGCCCCAGCCGCATCACCCAGCGAGATCGCCGAAGCTGGCGTTGCACCGACCATATTGGTGCCATCAAAGGACGCATTGGCAATAATATTGGTGATCTGGTCGCGCAGCTGGATGAAGTCTGCGTTGAGCGCGCCTTGTGAAGCCGTTGAAAGGCCTGGCTGGGTTGCGGCCAAAGCCTTACCCTTCATTTCATTGAGCAATTCCATAATGGCTTCAGTGGCTGAAATGGCGGTATCAAGAATAGCTCCGGCGCGCTCATTAGATTCTCGGACTCGGTCATAAGCCTTAACATCCGATCTCATCTTGTTTGCGATGGTCCAGACGGCACCATTGTCCTTGGCCGAGTCCACCTTCCTGCCGGTCGAAATCGCATTTTGAGTGGTTTGCATGTCAGAATTCGTGCTGCGCAGATTCTGAATGGCCGCCATGGCCCCGATATTGGTATTTACGCTGATCATTGTGATCCCCTTGCATTTTGCAGATTGGGCAACATTTTGTCGCCCGCGTCCTTTTGACTAGGTCAAGTTACCCATGGGTTATGAATCAGAAGTTACCTAGAAGAATAAAATGCAGACATTCATATTAACATCATCAAGCCATTGTTTTTGATTTGATTTAAGTGGGATTTCGGTTTCTGATGTCGCCGCTTGGCCACCTGTTTCAAACAAAAAAAGGCCCGGACGTTGCCGTCCGGGCCAAGGTTTCGAATGGGATTTTTCTTCTTAAATCTCTTCTCTTAGCGGAAGAGTGAAAGCGCGGACTGGGCAGAACTATTGGCAATCGACAATGCCTGGATGCCCAGCTGTTGTTTGACTTGCAAGGATTGCAGTTTCGCACTTTCCTTGCTGAGGTCAGCGTCGGTGATCCCACCGATCCCGGTGTTGAGGGCATCGGACAGCTTGGAAACAAAGTCACGATGCACATCCAAGCGCTTGGCACCTGCACCCCAAGTCGCCAATTGCGTGCCGAGGTTGGTAATGGACGTGTTGACGAGACCCAAGGCAGTTGACGCGTTTGCCGCTGTATCGGCCGCTGAGGTTGCCGTGACCGTAATGGTCGTGCTCCCCAAGGCCAAACTCACCCCTGCAACGGTGATATTGTTGGTGCCATTCGCATCACCCAAGGAAATGGCGGATGCGGGTGTTGCGGCGACCATATTTGCCCCGTCGAAGGAAGCGTTTGCAACCACGTTTGTGATCTGATCGCGCAATTGGGCAAAGTCTGCTGCCAGTGCCGCTTGTGAGCCCGTTGAGAGACCTGCTTGAGAAGCAGCCAAGGCCTTGCCCTTCATTTCATTGAGCAATTCCATGATGGCCTCGCCAGCCGCGATGCCGGTATCGAGGATTGCCCCGGCGCGCTCATTGGATTCCCGAACGCGGTCATAGGCTTTGACGTCGGAGGTCATTTTATTGGCAATGGTCCAAATGGCCCCATTGTCCTTCGCTGACGCAACCTTTTTGCCCGTTGAGATCGCATTCTGTGTGGATTGCAGATCGCGATTGGTTGAGGCTAGGTTCTGAATAGCCGCCATAGCCCCGATATTTGTATTGACGCTGATCATTTTGATCCCTTTGCTTTTTGCATTTGGGCGACGTTTTGCCGCCGTGTCTTTGTGACAAAAATGACATTACCAGAGGGTTATGAATCGTACGTTACCAAAAGTAACAAAATACATATCTATCTGTATTTATTTTATATTTAGAATTCTGCAACGTAAATCGGCCAGTAAGAAACTTACCGGCCGATCCATGCGTTTTGACTTGGAATTGACTTGGATCAAGGGAAGAGCGAGAGGGCTGATCGTGTCGTGGCATTGGCAACCGAGAAAGCTTGAGTTGCTAATTGCTCGCGCATTTGAGCGGCTTTCAGCTTGGCGCTTTCGGTTGAAAGGTCCGCATCATTGAGAGAGGCAAAGCTTGTGTCCAACGCCATCTGAATTTTGGTCGTCAGTTCGCGATGGGTTTCCAACCGCTTGGCGCCAGCTGCCCAGGTCGCCATTTGATTGCCGAGGGTCGTGATGGTCCCATTGACGAGCCCTAGCGCCGTTGACGCGTTGTTGGGTGCGGATAAGTGAGAAAAGGACGTGATTTGCATGACGGCCGTGCCATAAGACAGATCAGCCCCCGCAATCGTGATGCTGTTGTTGCCGTCCGCATCGCCAAGCGCGCTGGCGCTGGCTGGGCTGGGTCCAAGCATGTTGGATCCATCGAATTGCGCATTGGCAACGACCAGACCAATTTGTTGTCGTAAACTGATGTAATCTGCAGATAGTGCGGCCTGAACGGCAGCAGAATTGTTCGTTTGAGTTCCCGCGATTGCCTTTGATTTCATCTGATCGAGCAGGTCCATAATGGCTGCCCCTGCTGCCATGGCGGTATCCAGCGTGGCTGAAGCGCGATCAATCGACTCGCGAACGCGATTATAGGCCGAAACATCGCTGGAGGTGTGTTTTGCGAGAACCCAGCTAGATGCCGAGCCTTGAACGGTAGAGATTTTGCTGCCGGTAGCGATAGCGGCTTGTGACTTTGCCATCGACTGCCCCACCACGCGCAGATCTTGGATAGCAGCCATCGCACCCTTATTGGTATTGACCGTGACCATTGTGATCCCCTTGCATTTTGCATTCTTGGCGGCTGGTTCGCCGCTTGCGTCATTTTGACTAGGGCCATGTTACCAAAGGGTAGTGAATCCTTTGTTACCAATAGGTAGAATTTGCCGATTCACAATTAAACTTGATCTATTCTTCTGATTCAAAAGAAAAACCCGGACGATTGCGAGGCAATCATCCGGGCGATAGTGGGCGCTCAATCAGTCAAAGGCGCGGCTTTAACGAAAGAGCGACAACGCCGTCTGCGTGCCTGAGTTTGCGATGGACAGGGCTTGGATGCCCAATTGCTGTTTCACTTGCAAGGATTGCAATTTGGCGCTTTCAGCCGACAAGTCGGCATCAACCAGCGAACCAATACCGGTGTTCAACGCGTCTTGAAGCTTGCCAACAAAGTCACGATGAACTTGCATCCGCTTTGCCCCAGCACCCCAGGTCGCCAATTGTGTACCCAATGCGGTGATTGAGTTATTGACTGCCGTTAGGGCGGCTGCGGCATTGGTCGTATTATCGACCGCCGAAGTCCCGGTGACGGTCACAACCCCACCGCCCAAGCTTAGGTTTGCGCCCGCAATCGTGATATTGTTCGCCCCGGCCGAGTCCCCCAACGCAATGGCGCTGTCGGGTGTTGCCTTCACCATATTGGTGCCGTCAAAGGCGGCATTGGCCACGACAGTTGTGATTTGATCGCGCAATTGGGCAAAGTCGGCCGCTAGGGCAGCCTGGGAACCGGCAGAGAGGCCGGTTTGGGTTGCGGCCAAAGCCTTGGCTTTCATCTCGTTGAGCAATTCCATGATCCCTTCGCCAGCTGCAATGCCGGTATCGAGAATAGCCGTGGCGCGCTCGTTCGATTCACGCACGCGGCTATAGGATTCCACGTCTGTGCTCATTTTGTTGGCAATCACCCAGACTGCCCCGTTGTCGCGGACATTGGCGACCTTTTTGCCGGTTGAGATGGCGGACTGCGATTGTTGGAGTTCGAGGCCGGTTCTGTTGAGGTTTTGAACGGCGGCCATGGCGCCAATATTGGTGTTGACACTGATCATTGTGATCTCCTTGCATTTAGCAATTGGTTTGACTTTAAGTCACGCGTTGCTGAAACGGGCGCTATGGCCCTGTTGGTGAGGAACTTCGCTCAGCCCATGGGTGCGGACAGCCGCCCCCATGCACACCGACACAGGGTCGGCGTGGTGAAACTCTCGAAGGCACGCATACAAAGAGGGTGTGGGGTCAGCCGGGGCTAGCGGAAAAAGGCCAGCGCGAGTTGGGACGCACGATTACTTATCCCGTGCGGCAATGACTCCAATTGTTGACGGATCTGCAGCGCTTGTAGGCGGGCAGCATCGGTCGATAGGTCACTGGTGGTTTCCTGCGTTGAATTGGCAGCCACAATCGCTTCCATCTGGGTCAGAAAGTCCAGGTGATGGGCTTTGGGCAATTTATCCGGCAGGTTTCGAGGCATTGTCAGATCAAGCTCAAAGGCCGTTTGGCCCTTGTCTGACGCTGTGTCGCGAGCGCGTGTGTCGTCCGAACTTTTTTGGGACGGGTCACTCCGGGCTGCGACCTGCAGCTGTAAGGCCTGTACAGGCCCTAAGCTGGAGTTGATGCCAATCATTGTATGATCCTTCATCAAGCGGTGGAACGCCATTTAGGCGCTTGGTTGTTGTAACCGAGGGCAACATTACCCATGAGTTACCAATAAACCGTCCGCAGAATCGGGAGATATTAAGCTAAGTTTGAGCTTGATTTGAGGTGATTTTGACTTTGATTTAAACTAGATTTGAATTGGATTTTAGTTAAATTTTTTGACTAGACGCGGATGTCGATCACGCGCCCGGGGCGGGCCAAGCCATTTTGCGGTGCTGGCTCTTCTGCCTTGACCGAAGGCGTTGAATTCATAGCAGAAGCAGGCCGCGCTGGCGGGGTATCGGTGGTTGGTGTCCGAGGTAAGCTCGAGCGCTGATTGGCAGCACTCAACAATGCTGCAAACGCCTTGCGGGCCTCTGTCGCATCCGCAGACGGGCGCGCCGCAGCAGGGGTTTGGCCGAGAGATTGGGGGAAAAGAGGCGGATCAACTTTCATAAAGTCAGGGCTAATCTGCGTCGCGTTAATGATTTACGAACAAATTCAGAAGGCCCGTCGCGCCAAGCAGCAGCTTTTAGGGCGTTGAATTTCGCGCCGCCAATTGTGCCAATTCAGCTGCCACTTTCGGGGTGATTTCCCCTTGGTGGCGGGTCAGCACAATGCCCTTGGCACTGATGACATAGGTCTCTGGCACGCCGCCTAGGCCCAATTGCACGCCCGCCGCGCCCTGCCGATCAATGCCAGTTTGCGCATAGGGGTCGCCCAATTCGTCGAGATAGGCTTGGGTCTTGCTGGGGTCATCGCGGTAAGCAAGGCCGATAACCACAAAGCGCTTATCCTTGGCCAGTTGCAGCAGCATGGGGTGCTCGACCCGACATGGCGCACACCAGGACGCAAACACATTCACAATGACGGCGCGGCCCTTATAGCTCGTAAGGTCGAGGGTCTTGCCGTCCATATCTGGCAACATAATGGGCGGTACGGGCTTGCCGATCAAAGCACTGGCATGGCGGTCGACGCGTTGGCCAAACATCGCCCAAGCAAACAGCCCGGCTAAAGCTAGGAACAAGGCCAGCGGCAGAAAGGCCATCAGGCGATTGGTTTTGGGCTGTGCGCTCATGAGGTTGTGCCCGCGTCTTTTTCTTGGCGCAAGGCTTCCAAGCGGGCTTTCTGGTTGCGCCCTGTCACCCTAGCGCGGAGGATGAGGCCAGCGATCACGGCGGCGCTTAGACCCCAAGCACCCCAGACAAAGCCAGCATAGCCGCCCATGGCTAAGAACTCAGCGAAGGAAGCAAATTGCGGAATCATGACTGCAACCTCGCCTGAAGCGCGTCGGCTGAGCGCTTCCAGATTTCCGCGCGCATTGCGGCCAAAGTCAAAGCGGCGAAAATCAGCAGATAGGCAACGCCCATGACAAGCAAGGGGTGTAAGAGGCTGGGGTCGAGGCTCGGGCCACCTTCGCGAATGATGGAGGCTTTTTGGTGCAACGTATTCCACCATTCCACGGAAAAGCGGATGATCGGGATATTGATCGTGCCGACCAAGCACAAAATGGCCGCCGCTTTCGAGGCCTTGCTGGTTTCGTCCAAAGCGCTGCGCAGCGCCATATAACCCAAATAGAGGAAGAAGAGCACGAGGACCGAGGTCAAACGTCCATCCCACTCCCACCACGTGCCCCACGTTGGGCGGCCCCAGATCGAACCTGTGGCAAGGCAGAGCGCGGTAAAGGCTGCCCCAATTGGTGCCATCACTTTGGCGGCAATATCGCCAAGTGCATGGCCCCAAACCAGATAGGAAATGCTGCCAATCGCCATGCCGCTATAGGCACCGACCGCAATCCAAGCCGACGGCACATGAATATACATGATGCGCGCGGTCTCACCCTGTTGATAATCCGCTGGGGCATAGAGGAGCGACCAAACCACGCCGAAAGCGGAAACAATCACAGCCAACACACTGGTAATTGGCAACAGCCAGTTGCTGAGGCCTAAAAAGCGTTGCGGGTTTGCGAAGCCAGAAATCATAAGTCCTCAGTTAGAACGCACACGCCATCAGGTCCAGCGTTAGAGCTTTATCAGACGCAGCACGCGCGCTTTTGTGAGAAGTCAGGGACCCGCTTGCAGAAGTAAGTCAGTCGGGGTCGTCAATAAGGTCCAGGACTTAGCTGGAATTTTAAACGCCCATTGGTCGGTTTGGGCGGCCAGACGGTCGCCTTCTTCTGGGCTTGCGGCCTGACGTGCATCCAAGCGCAATTTCACCCAATAGTGACCTTCATCTTCATGGCCGTCCAGCGCAATGACCAAGCCTGATTTCAGGCTCGTCTCATGGCTAAAGCGTGTGGGACCGATAAGCCTGTTAGCCCGCCGAGTATCTTGGAATTCCAAGCGCCCAAGCAGCAGTGCGATGTCGGTTATCAAGGGGTTTGCTTTGCCACCGACCGGCGCAAAGCCGCCATCTGGCCGCCGGACAATATCAAGCTGGCCTTGCCCCGGACGCGCGAGGCTGACCGTCGCGATCCGCTCGGGCGCAAAATCCAGTTTGGGCAGGTCCAGCCATGCGCTCGGATTGGTAAAACTCGGCCAATCCACCGAATTGACTTCATAGAGCGCGGTCTCTCCCGCAAGCTGTACCAAGGTCTGTTCGCCCCGTTTAGCCAAAATCAACGTGGCGAGCGGGGTACGGTCGTCGGCCTCTAATGTCAGCCATACCCCGTCCCCACCCTTGCGCGGATCGATTTGGCTGGCAGCAGACTCTTGTTTTGTCGGCGTGGGCAAGGCGCGGACATAGCGCAAGTCACTTAGCGCCTTGATGAGACGGCGTAACGGTTCATCGGCTGCATTGTACCAATCAGCCCGGGGCAACTTCCAGGTTCCAGACACATCTGCCAGTTCAAACTGTGCGACGGGTCCCACGACCTTTACCCAGCCGATACGCGACACCTCTTTGGCAAATTTTGGGAATACCTTGCCGGACCTGCGCTGTTCCCGCTGACCATTGGGCTTAGTTGCAGGTGCAACAGTGCTAAGACCCAAGCCCGCCACACAAGCTCCGCCCAAGCGAAATAAGATATCCCGTCGTTTGAGGTCGCCCGTGGTCAAATTCGGCTTGCTCATTGGGCAAGCCGCCGCTGCTGGCGTCGCCTGAAAACCTGAACCAACAGCCCTGCCAGCACGATCAGCAGGGGGATCACAATGCCGGGGATTAGCATGAGACGGGTTTTGATGCGCGCAACACCTTCGCGCACGCCTTCTTGGACAGCCCGCAAGCGGGTGCGGGCTTCTTGCACCTCTTGGCGGACTTGGGCGAGTTCATTGTCGGTGACGTCTGACGCGATGAGGTCCTTGGCCGCTTCCTTGGCCTCGATCTCTTTTAAGCGGGTTTCAGCCAAGGCGAGACGACTTTCCAAAGCCTGCTCTTCTTCCAGCACGCGCGCTTGCGCCGCCTGCCGCAGCTTTTCGACCTCTACCAAATTGCGCGGGCGAGGTGTGCGGGATCGCAGCTCCACAAGCTGTGTTTTGCCGGCCAGATAATCCACACTATTGAGGATCAGGCGCGCATTGTCGGCCACAGCGCCAGTGTCATTGACATAAAGGCTATCGGCCAACAAATCGACGTCGCCAAAAACGAGGATTTGGCCGGGCTTATCGCTTGCCGCGAGCGCATCCACTTGTCGCTTGGCTGGATCGCCATTTGGAAAGGCCGTGCGCCAAGAACCGCTAACTTCTGCTGCCAAGACTTGTCGCTGACCAGAGCTTTGCCAATCAAGCTCAATATCTTGTGGGCTTAGACCCGATAAGGCGCGCTTGGCCTCTAGGCGCATCGTATCGGGCGACGAGGTCAGCAGCGGGGTGAAGCTGGTGCCTGTCTGGCCAAGCCGAACCACTTCGCCGGGCGTTGCCACATGAACGCCTTGGCTTAAGGCCCGCGTGATAGCTTGATCCTGATTGAGGCCGCTGGCGGGCACTTGAAAAATCAGCGGCTGGGGTGCAATTGCCGCGCGGCCAGCAAGGCCCGTCTGTACCGGCAAAGCGTAGGCGCGATCGGCAATCACATCGCCTTGCACGCTAAAGCCCCACGCTTGGGTCAAACGACCCAGCGCTTGGGTCCCCTGTTGCTGACCGCCGCCGCCATCGCGCGCAATGGTTGAAGCGGGGTCCAGAAGCAACAAAAGCTTGCCGCCTTTGAGAACATATTGGTCCAGCGCAAATTGCTGCGCCTCGGTCAGAGGCTCAGGCTGGGCAATGATCAGCACACTGGTGCCCGCCGGTATTGTCTGAAAGTCGGACTTTAAGAGAGAAAACTCAGTCTCCTGCATCAATAAGGATGCAATCTCGGCCACCGGCCGCATGGTGCCGCTTTCTGGGTCGGTTGCCACGAGCCAAGGCAGGCTGGTGAGCATCGCAACCCGTGTTCGTTTCGGTTCGCTCAGTTTGATCACGGCGCGGGTTACTTGAAACTCAAGGCTGGCGGCGTCGGCTGGATCGAGCAGCGGCACCACCAAATCGCGGCCATAGGGGCTCTTCAGCACGAAACCCAAAAAGGCAGCCGCATCATCCGGGCGCGGCCCCGGAATAGGTGTGAGACCTGCCTTTAAAGCTTCCTCTTCACGGGCAGAGAAGGGTTTGGGATCAATGATCGTCAATCTGATCTGGCCATTGGCTTCGCGCGCATAGACCGACAGCAAATCAGCCACGCGCTGACTAAAGCCACGCATCACTGGGTCTTCGGTTAAGGCTTCGCGGGATAGATAAAGCCGCAGCTCAATGGGTTGTTTGATGTCGCGTAACACAGCCTTCGTATCGGCTGAGAGGGTATAAAGCTGGTCTTGGGTGGTATCGACACGCAGAGCTGCCAGCCAGTTTTGACTGATCACTTGGCTGCACACGAACAAAACAACCAAGAGAGTTGCAGCAAGGCGGGTGAAGAGGGGCCGCTTCATGCTTGCCCCCCGCGCTTCGTGTCGACCCACAGGCCCGTCAAACACAGACCCAGCGCTATAACGGCCAGAAAATAGCTCAGCCCACGGGCTTCAATCACGCCGCGTTCAAATCCTGCAAAGGCATCCAGCATGGAGAGTGAGGCGAGGGCCTCTGTCAGCGGTAAAGGCAGGAAGGCCGCCAAGGTGCTGCTCACCAGCGGTAGACCAGCGGCAGTGGCCAGAAAGCTCACGCCCAAAGCGATGACAAAGCTTAGAACTTGGCTGCGGCTGACAGCAGACGCGGCCATTCCGATTGACAGATAGGCCCCCGCCAGCAAGCAAGAGCCCAGATAAGCGGTCAAAGTCGCCCCATGATCGACCGGCCCAAGCAGGCTAAGTCCCAGCCAGAGCGGTGTCGTGAGGACGAGCATCAGGCAAGCCAAAGTCCAAGCCGCCATGAATTTCGCGAGCACCAGCGCCGAAGTCGGCACGGGTAGGGCGAGTAAGGTTTCTAAAGTTCCCGTCCGCGCTTCATCGCTCCAGGCCCTCATGCTTAGTGCTGGCATCAGGACCACAAACAGCCAAGGATGAAATTGGAAGAAAGCGACCAGCTCCGCCCGCCCGGCCTCAAACAGGCCGCCCACTTGAAACGCCAATAGGACAGAAGCCGAGATAAAACTCGCCACAAACATATAGGCCAAGGGACTGACGGCATCCTGGCGCAACTCACGGCGGTATAAGGCGCAAAAGCCAGTCCAAAAGGCGGTCATGTTTGCGCCTCGTCCGGATTTGACGCCGTGGGCGAAGGTCCTGCGGTCAAGCGATAGAAGACATCTTCAATCCGGCCCTCAGGGTCTTGGGCTGCAAAGTCCGCTGGGCTTTGATCGGCGCGCACTTGGCCCTCCGCGATCAAGATCAAGCGGCTACATAAATTGGCGACTTCATCCAATTGATGGGTGGAGATTAAAATGATCCGTCCGGGCGAGAGCTCGCGGATCAATGCCTGCGTCACCCGCTTCTGATTAGGGTCGAGGCCATCGCGGGGCTCGTCGAGGATCAGGACAGGCGGGTCATGGGCCAACGCACCAGCCAGCGCCACGCGTCGCCGATAGCCTTTCGACAGGCCTTCAATCCGCCGATCCAGCATATCCTCAATCTGGGTTCGCTTGGCAGCTTGGGTGAGGAGATCGGGGCGCTGCTTACGCGCCACCCCCCGCGCGGACAATAGAAAGTCCAGATAGCTGCGCGGGGTCATATCGTCATATAAGGGTGCATGTTCAGGCAAATAGCCCATCACGGCTTGGGCGGTCTGTCGGTTCGACCAGACATCATGGCCCATCAGTTGAACTGTGCCCTGATCGGGTTCCAACGTGCCAGCAATCATCCGCAAGGTCGTCGTCTTGCCGGCACCATTGGGGCCGACAAAGCCGACCACTTCGCCAGGTGCGATTTCAAAGCTGATAGAGTTCACACCCCTTTGGCCAGCATAGGTTTTTGTGAGCCCGTCAAGTTTCAGCATGCTGGTGTTCGATCCCGTCGCAGGTTGGGCTTTCTAACCCTCAGAACCGGGCAGGGGAAGGGCAGCCGACAGGTCGTATGATTAGTTGCTGCAGGGCGCTTCAGGCGCGACTTGCGTGATTGTGGTCTCTGGCGCGGTTGTGCCTCTACGTCGACCAATATGGCCATTGGCAGAGGCTCAGCTTCGGTCGAGGCGGGTGCAAGGCGCACGCCGCCGCCAACCGGCTCAATCGTGTCGATAAAACCGCCGACGGGCGGCAATGCATCGGTGGACCGTGTGATACGCACGTTGCGAGGCCGTTCTTTGCGCACTTCCGCCTTCACTTGCGGCGCGGTGACGCCGTCAGAGCGATAGGTGGAGACGCTTTGGGCTTGCCCAGTGGAGGCAAAGCCCAATGCCATCAGTGTTCCAAGGTAGGCCGCGTGCTTGATCATGGCGCTGCCCAAGCAAAACTTACGCCAAACCTGACCCTTTAGAGACCGCGAGCGGAGGCTAGCTCTGCAAGGCTGACCAACGGGCGCGCGCCATAATGGGAAATCACTTCCCCAGCTGCCAGTGAACCCAGTTTTCCGCACGCTTCAAGTTCACGACCGCTGGCCAAGCCATAGAGCACGCCTGCCGCATAAAGATCGCCAGCACCCGTGGTGTCGACGACTTGGGCAACAGGATCGGCGGCAACGGTCACAACTTCGTCGCCACGCGCCAGAACCGAACCCTTTTCAGAGCGGGTCAGCGCGACCAGGTCGCAATCCTTGCGCGCTGCGGCCAAGGCGGTGTCAAAGTCTGGCGCGTCATAAAGCGCGATGATCTCGGCCTCATTGGCAAACAAAATGTCGATGTGATTGGCAACCAGATGACGGAAAGCCGCCTTATGACGGTCGACGCAGAACAAGTCCGACAAGGTCAGCGCCACCTTATTGCCAGCAGTGTGGGCGATCTCAGAGGCCTTTACGAAAGCTGCTTTGGCCTCTTCAGCGTCAAACAAATAGCCTTCCAAAAAGACGATTTGCGCGGAAGCCAGTTTCGCAGGGTCCAAATCCTCTGGCGTCAGCAGGGGTGAGCAGCCCAAGAAGGTGCTCATGGAGCGCTGGCCATCTGGCGTCACATTGATCAAGCAGCGCGCGGTCGAAGGGCCATTGGCATGGGGCGGGGTGTCATAGGCCACGCCGCCAGCATTCATGTCGTGACGAAATACTTTGCCCAAGGTGTCATTGGCGACCTTGCCAATATAGGCCCCTTTACCGCCCAGAGAGGCGATGCCTGCCAAAGTGTTGGCGGCAGAGCCACCGGAGCTTTCTTGACCAGCTGCCATGGTCGCATAGAGACGCTCCACCGCAGGCTCATCAAAAATCAGAGTCATCGCACCCTTGGCGATTTGATGTTCGGCTAGGAATTCGTCCGATGCGGGTGCAATCACGTCAACAATCGCATTACCTACACCGCAAACATCAAATTGGGTCGTCATCTCTAAGGGCTCCTTGCCACAAGCAATTTAGTGCGGGCCTGCTCTAGACGTTTGCGCGCGATGCGGCTAGCGGCTTGGACATGAAACCGATCGCACTCCTCGTCACCCATGATTATTATCCCAGCCGCCCGGATCGGGCTGAGCCCGATTATGCGCATAGTCAACTTGTGCTGCTGCGCGAGGCGTTTGCGCCATCGGGTGTCGAGATAGAGCCGGTGTTCTGGCAGGATGACGGCACGGATTGGTCGCGCTTTTCAGCCGTTCTGCCGCTTTTGGCGTGGAACTACCCGCAAGCGACTGAGACCTTTTTGAAGCGCGTTGCCGAAATTGAAGCCTCAGGCGCGCGCTTGTTGAACGATGGCGCGGTCATCCGCGCTAATATGGACAAGGGCTATTTGGCAGAGCTTGAACGGCGCGGTGCCCCTGTACCCCCAACCTTGGCCGTCGATGCCTGCAGCCCCGACGTGATTCTGGGCAGCTTTGATGTGCTGAATGCCGATGAGATCATCATCAAACCGCGCATTGGCGCAGGCGCTTGGCGGCAAGCCCGTTTGAAGCGTGGTGAACCTGTTCCTTCCGACGATATATTGCCCCCGGCAGCTGCCTTGATCCAGCCCTTCCTGCCCGCGGTGACGGAAGAGGGCGAGTTGTCGCTGCTTTATTTCGGTGGGCGGTTTTCCCATGCGCTGATCAAGCGACCAAAAGCGGGTGATTATCGCACGCAAGGTCAGCATGGGGCCGTCGAAACGGGCATTGATGCACCCGAAGGCGCGTTGGAAGCCGCGAAAGCCGTGCTGGCCAAGGCCGACGGCACGCCTTTGACTTATGCGCGGGTTGATCTCGTGCGCGGGGCAGACGGCAATTGGTTGTTGATGGAGTTAGAGCTGATTGAGCCTTGGCTTTATCTGACGCTCGACCGCCAAGACGGTAAGCACGGTGCGAAGCTCTTTGCCCAAGCCGTGCTGGAGCGGCTTTAATCGTTCTGGATGATGCGGATCAGGCTACCGTCTGGGTCAATCAGATAGGCGATGGTCAGGCCTGATGGCTCACGCTTGGGTGGATGCACGCGGGGCATACCGGTGTGAACTTGGGGAATGCCAGAAGCGACGCACGCCTGATAGAGGCCCTGCAAGTCGTCGACCCGCAAACAGCTGCCAAAGGACGAGGTCGTGGGGTCAAGGTCGGGATAGGGAAAGAACTCAAGTTGCAGGCCGCCGCGTGACAGGATCATCCAGCCGGGCGAAACATAATCTTCCGTGAAACCCAGCTTTTGATAGAAGGCAGAGGTCGCCGCCATATCGCGAGCGGGTAGATTGGGCGTGGCAAAGTCGGTCATGCATTTACGCCCAAACGCTCACCGCGCAGAAGTCGTGGTAATTCACCAACGGCACCGCCGGCATGGCTCGCAAAAAAGCGCCGCGCTGGGCCAATGGCATCGACAATCCCGAGGCCGAGTGTCCGCAATGCCCGGACCGGGGCAATGTCGTTGGAGAAAAGCCGGACGAAGGCATCGCACGAGATAGCCAGCGTCATCGTATCGGTCCGCCGCCATTGGGCATAGCGCTCCAGCACCGCCAAATCACCTAAATCTTGGCCAAGGCCACGGGCCTCGACCAGAACTTCGGCCAAAGCTGCAACGTCTTTGAGGCCAAGGTTCAAGCCTTGGCCTGCAATTGGATGAATGCCATGGGCTGCATCCCCGGCGAGGGCCACACGCGGCTTGGCCCAAGTGGCGGCAAGCTCCATCGACAAAGGATAGGACCAGACAGGTGCATCAAGCTCGACTGCGCCTAAGAAGTCGCCAAATCGGCGCGCCAATTCTTGCTCCAGATCGGAGCGGCTCATGGCCAGAAGGGCTTTTGCGCGGCTGGTCTTTTCAGACCACACGATATTGGCGCGATGATGCATCAGCGGCAGGATGGCAAAGGGGCCTGTTGGCAAGAAATATTCATGCGCAACGCCTTGATGGCTGTTTTCCATCGCAACCGTGGTCACAATGCCGGTTTGATCATAGGCCCAGCCATAGGTGCGGATACCCGCCTTTTTGCGGACGTAAGAGCCGCGACCTTCTGCGCCGACGATCACGGGCGCGGTCAAGATCTTGCCCGACTTCAAGCGCGCCGTAACTTGGCCCGTGTCAATTTGTAGATCGTCAATCTCATCGGGGGCAAAGCGCGTGATTCCGGACCGTGTGGCGGCCTCTTTGTCGAGCGCGAGGCGGATTCGGCGGTTTTCAATCATCCAGCCCAAGGGCTCATCGCCTGCACCTGTCTCACGATGGTCGAAATGCAAGGTGAGGGAAGACGGGCCACCTTTGCGTGACGGGCTACCGATCCGGCCGTCCGACACCAAAATCTGTTCAATCGGCTGAACTTCGCCAATGTGGCTTGCGACCCCCAAGCTCTGCATCATACGATAGGTCGCAAACCCCATAGCGGTGGCGCGCCCGTCAAAGGTTTCTTCCAACAAGTCCGCCGCCGGTAAGCGGTCAATGACGGCCACCTTCAGGCCACCTTGGTCAAGTGCCAAGGCCAAAGTCAGGCCAACCAAGCCACCGCCCGAAATCAAGACATCAAAATTATGGGGGGCTTGGGCCATCAGGCAGTCTCAGCGAAGAAATTGGTGGCGTCGGTGATCAGGGCTCTAGCAGCAGCGGCAACAATCTTGCCGCCTTGCTCTGGCGTGGACTGGGTGGGGTCAGAGCCGATGCGGCCATCCGCAAAGCGGCGGCGATAGTCAGCGGCATCCCGGATCGGACCATTGGGCGCAATTTTCGGGTCCAACACCAGCTTTGCAAGGTCGGCCCGCTCCGGGTAGGCCCAATAGGTGACCGCCACTTCAGACGCCGTGCCGTGTGAGCCATGGCCGACGGGATACATGTCGAGGCACAGACGCTCAATCCCCGGCAATTCCCACCAATTCTTCAGCATATGGGCAAAGGGTGCTGCCTCACCGCGCAGTGAAAAAGGCGCATAGGTTTCCGCAAAAGCGGCTTGGATCGTGGCGACATTGCCGCCATGGCCATTGACCCAATAGAGGCGGTCAAAGCCAGCGTGCGTTAGGCTGGCCGTCCAATCGACAATGGTGGCAATCATGGTGGAGGGTCGCAATGTCATGGAGCCCGGAAAGCCCATATGGTGCTGGGCCATGCCGATCGAAAAAGGCGGAGCGATCAGTAAGTCACCCTGCTTTTCAGCTTCCCGCGCAATGATGTCGGGGCAGAGCGCGTCTGTGCCGATCAGGCCTGTTGGGCCATGTTGCTCGTGACTGCCAATGGGAATGATGATCCCGCGCTTGCCTGCTTTCAGCCGCTGATCAATTTCGGGCCATGTGGCTAAAGACAAGAACATGTGGGCTTCCTTTGGACAATCCGAGTGAGAGAAACGAGAGCAAAAAGGTTGTAGAACGGTCTTTTCATTTTGTCAGCTAAGCTGACAGGTGTCGGCCCAAGTGATGCCCAGATAACCAAGCCGATTCAACCCGTGGGCCAGACAACCAATCGCCGCACGCGCCTATGCCTTGATCGCCATCATACAAATGACCCGGCCCATGGCTGGTCTCGACCCGTGCATAGCGCCAGCGATGGGCGGATTGGACCAGAGGTGTCGGTAGGGGGCCGCAAACCTCTGCCAAGGCCTGAAAGAGGGTGGTCGCAATCTCGTCGGCGCTTTCTTCCAAATGCGCAATCGACCAATCGGCGCGGCCTTGGACGACATAGGTCGCAGGCCCCGTGCGGCCGGGCTTATTCACGCTTGCGGAGATCACATCCAGCACCCGATGGGCTTCAAAGCGCGCCATATCCCAATTCAGCGGCAAAGGCGTTTCAAAGGCAAACAGGCCTGTCCAGCAGGGCAATGAATTGATCGCTTTGGCTTGTTGGGCAATGGCTGGGGTATGGGCAGCCAAAAGATCGCTGACTTGTTCAGCAGGCACCGCGCAGATGATTTGGTCAAAGGGCCCAAGGGTTTCGCCTGTTTCGAAATGGAGTTGCCAAGCCCCTTTTTGGCCGGAAAGGGCGCTGACGCGCATCGCCCAAGCAGGGTTTAAGCCCACTGCAAGGCCGCGAACAATGCCATTCATCCCCGGTGTACCGACATAACGCGGCTCGTCGCCCTGCGAGTGCTGTTGGCCCTGCCCATCCACGCGCACAAATTGGCCGCGCCAGAGACCGACTGCACCTTGTGCTTCTAGCGTTGAAATCGCCTTTTGAAAGTCCGGGTCCCGCTCCGTGAAAAATTGCGCGCCATGGTCAAAAAAGGCTTGGCCCAAGGGGGTGTCGATCCGCCGGGTCGACATGCGACCGCCCGGACCCCGCCCTTTGTCAAACAAGGCGACCTCATGCCCCGCTGCAGCCACTGCATTGCCGCAGGCTAAGCCACTAATCCCCGCGCCAATGATGGCAAAACTGGCCACGCCCAAACCCTCTTCTTTGACGGCCCAATGGGCACCCAACTCAACACACAGGATTTAGCGCAGAAACAATCAGCGCACAGGAAATTGCGCAGGCCGCTTTTCCATAAAGGCAGCAAAGCCCTCTTTGAAATCTTCGCCCGTAAAGCTTGCGCCAAAAAGTGCGCGGCTGGCTTCGGCATCGTCACAGCCGCCGCGCAACATTGCCAAAATCTGCTTTTGCGCGCGGATCGAATAGACCGAGGCCGCACCGATCTTCGCGGCGTAATCTGCCGCGACTGCTTCCAAGTGATCGGAAGTCACCAAGCGATCAATCAGGCCACAGGCGAGCGCCTCTGCGCTATCGAGCAAGCGACCGGTGAATAAAATGTCTTTGGCTTTGGAAAGGCCGACCGCTTGGATCAATCGCCGCGTATCGCCTGCGCCATAAACGAGACCGAGCTTTGCTGGCGTCACCCCATAGCGGCTGCCCTCGACGCCAATGCGCAGGTCGCACGCTAGGGCGATGCCACAGCCGCCCCCCACGCAAGGCCCTTCGATCAAGGCGATGACGGGCTTGGGGCACTCTTCCAGCGCCTTCATCGCGGCTTGAATCTTCTCATCATTTAAAAGGGCGGCTTCGGCTGTCGCATAGACTTCTGGCATTTCCGAGATATCGGCACCGGCAGCAAACACCCCGCCCGCGCCCCGAATGAACAGGAGCTTGATGTCAGGGTCGGCAATGGCTTCTGCCACGCGTGCCGGGATCGCCGCCCACATGGCAACAGAAAGCGCATTGCGCTTATCGGGTCGATTGATCCACAAAGTCGCGGAGTGATTAGCGTGGCGCTGCAGAAGGATGAGGTTTTCCACGGGAAGGCCTTGTCAGAGGTATAGGATATATCATTTACTGTCGCAGCTTAGACGTCTTTGGTCTGCTTCAAAAGGGATTCTGCATTATGGATAATATTCGAACCGGCATGCCGCTTTTGGCCCGTCATGAAGGCGAATGGGTCGGGGAATATATCCATGTCGACGCCAATAATGTTGAGCTGGATCGCCACGCCTCGCATCTGCAATGCAAATTCCAAGATGACGCGACTTATCCCTATTATCAGATCAATACCTATACGTGGCCCGATGGCCGCCGCGAGGAGATCCATTTTCCCGCGACCTATAAGGACAAACAGATTTGGTGGGATACCGAGCGCATCTTTGGCCGGGCTTGGGAAATTGACGATAAGACGGTTGTGCTCACTTGGACCCGCAAGGACAGCCCCGGCACCTATCTTTATGAGATGATCCAATTGTCCGATGACGGCAATGATCGGGGTCGTACTTGGCATTGGTTTGAAGAAGACAAGCTGGTGAAGCGCACTTGCATCAAAGAGCGGCGTGTGAAGTAAGTCTTTCTCTTTGCTCACGCGCCCGGGGAGACTGTATGGGCCTCTATGACGTACTTGTTTATGTCCATGTTTTGGCTTTTGTCTTCTGGCTAGGCGGCGATCTTGGCGTTGCGATCTTGGGTTCGGCTTTCCGTAACCGGGCAAAGCCGTTGGCAACACGGCTTGAACTCTTGAGGCTATTGGGCGTGGTCGACATGGGGCCGCGCACGGCTTGGGTCATCATGGTGCCCTTGTCGATCACCCTTGTCGATGTGGCTGGCTATTGGGATGTACCCAATTGGGGCCTGTGGCTGGCTTGGCTGGTCGGGGCGGTTTGGATGGGCCTGACATGGGCCATTCATCTGATGACGGGAAAGCCCATCGTGCCGCAGCTCAAGCAGATTGAATTCTGGTTGAAGCTCGCCATCACGGCCTTTTATGCCGGGATTGGCATCACCTCGCTATTGGGCTGGGGCCCCCTCATTGAAAGCTGGCTCAGCCAAAAGGCATTGGTCTTTGCCGCCATTTTTGGGGCCGCGATCATGATCGATGTCGCAGGCAGGCCCGTTGGCCCGCTCTTGCTAGCCGTGATTGAAAAAGGCTCCAGCGATGAGACGGAAATCCCGTTGCGACAGGCGATGGACCGTGCCCGCTTGTGGGTTTGGCTGACCTATGCTTTGCTGATCCTTATTGGCTTTTTGGGAACCGTAAAGCCGACCTAATCGCTACCTTGCCCATAGGATCAGAGCCGCGTGTCCTTTCAAGCCTATCTCGATACCATCCACAAAAAGACAGGCCTGACGCCAGCTGACCTTCGGCGCTTAGCTGACGAACAAGGCTGGACCGAAGGCGGAATACTCAAGCCGTCTACCAAAGCAGGCGCGCTTGTGGCGTGGTTTAAAGAACATCATGCATTGGGCCATGGTCATTCCATGGCGATTTTTGCGCTGCTCAAGGGCGTCAAAAAAGAAGGAGATGCATGAATGGCCGACGCGCGCACCCTCAAAATCACCCGCCACTTAAAAGCTTCGCGCGCCAAAGTGTGGCGCTGTTGGTCTGAAGGCGCGCTCCTGAAGCAATGGTATTGCCCGAAGCCTTGGACAGTATCGGTCGCCGAGATCGATGTCCGCCCGGGCGGGGGTAGTTACATCGTCATGAATGGTCCGGCTGGTGAAGAAAACCCCATGCGCGGCCAATATCTTGAAGTGGTGGAAGGCCATAAGCAGACCTTCACCGACGCCTATGTCGGCGACTGGCTGCCTGGTGCCAACGCGCCCTTCATGACGGGTTATGTCGTTCTCGAAGATGCCCCAGATGGTGGCACTTTGATGGAATGGGGCGCGCGCCATTGGAGCGAAGAAACCGCCAAGCAACACGAAGCCATGGGTTTCGAAGGCGGCTGGAACGCCGCCGCCGACCAATTAGATGCCTTGGCGCAAAGCCTTTAGACCCGCACAATGCCTTCCCGGATTAGGCTGCGGGCGGTGTCGGTGATGGAGGTGCGGACGTCGCGTGGGGTCCAGCCGAGTAGGGTTTTGGCCTTGGTATTGTCGGCCATCCGCACTTTGTCGAGCTCAAACGCCACCCCTCTAATGACGGGGTCGAAATTGGCGATGATGCGCACCAGCCAGCTGGGCAGGCGACCGGTTGGGGCTTTCCGGGCTTGGGTGCCCAAATCTTCGCGCAGCACGCGCGCCACATCTTCGACCCAATAGAAGTCGCAAGCAGCCAAGAAGCGCTCTCCTGCAGCTTTTTCATGGGTCATCGCACGGATATGCAAATCAGCTACGTCGCGGACATCCACCAGCGAGAAGCCCAAACGTGGGCTGCCTGGGAAGTCGCCGTTCAACAGCTTTTGTACCAAGAGGATCGAGGTGGAGAAGTCCGGCCCAAGGATAGGTCCAAGCACCGCACTGGGGCAAATCGTGGAGAGTTCCAGCGTGCCACCTTCGGCCTTGATGAAGTCCCAAGCCGCGCGCTCGGCAATGGTTTTGGATCGAATATAGGCACCGGTATCCGGGCTGGCTTCATTGGTCCAATCCGCCTCATTATAGGCCCGCGTCTGCGAGCCACCATGTCCATAAGAGATGGCGGCCATGGACGAGGTCATGACAACCCGCTTCACTCCGGCATCACGGGCAAAGCGCAGCGCGCGCAAAGCCCCTTCGCGGGCTGGGCCAATCAGCTCATTTTCGTCCTTGGGCATCACGGCCGGGAAGGGCGAGGCAACATGCTGCACATAATCAACGCCCTCAACGGCTTCTGCCCAGCCATCATCGCGCGTCAGGTCTGCGGCGAAAAAGGTGAGATTGTCGAGGTTGGGCGTAATCTTCTTAAGGGCTTCGCGAACCTCTGGCTCACGGCCAAGATTGCGGATGGTGGTGCGCACGTGATAGCCCGCGTCCAATAACTGCGCGATGACATAGCCGCCAATATAGCCCGATCCGCCTGTAACCAGCACCAAACCCTTGCTCGCCATCTTCTATTCCTTCAGTGTACAAATTGACATTATGACGATCTGACAATATTATCACTAAATGTCAATACGTTTAGATGGCGATCCTCGCCGCGACAAGATTCTGCACGCAGCCTTAGCGGTCTTCTCGCGCTATGGGTTTAAGCGCGCCTCGATGGAGGATGTGGCGGGCGACGCGGGCATTTCGCGGCCGGCCCTCTACCAATCCTATGAGAATAAAGCGGCCATTTTTGCGGCCTTGGCCGTGGCGCTCGGGCGGGCAAGTTGTGATGCGGCGGAGGCCGCTTGGCCTGCAGATATGCCGTTTTCACAAGGGCTGGCTGCGGCTGGGCTTGCTTTGCATGGCTTGAGTTGGCAGGCGATCCATACCTCCCCGCATGGCGCAGAACTGATGGCCACCAATTCTGCCTTGGTTGGCGATGTTGTCTCTGCCATTGACAGTCGGATGCAGGCCTTGGTCGAGGCGCGCTTGACCAATCTGGTGGCCCCCAGCGTCCAAGCCCTTCAGGCGCGCGCCATTACGGCGGCGTTGCATGGGTTGAAGGTTCAGGCGACCAGCTATGAAGATTTGGCCGCGCTGATTACCCAATTTGCTAGCCTGATTGGCGCGGGGATGCCGCTGGCAACCCGTGCTTAACGGAAGCAGGCATTGCCTTCCCAACGGAAGCTTTCAACCTTTTTATCGCTCGCCACCACAAATCGCCGGATGCAATTCTGATTGACCGTATAAACGGGCGATGAGTTCATCACCGGCACGGATTCAGTATATTGCACCGTCCGCACATTGCCAGCCGCGTCTGTTTCGGTCCGAAAGCGGGTTACTTCACGAAAGCTCGTATAGCTTTCCCCGCCCTGAGTGCTCGTGCGCTTTTGCTCATATTGCAGCACATCGCGGCCATCGGTCAGCTTGTAAGATGATTGCGGCGGACCAAAGGCCAGCACCAATTCGTCAGCTGATTTGCCGACAAAGCGTTGCACCATCTGGTCTTCATAGGCTTTCGCCCGCTCTTCAAAGGGAATCGTCTCGCAAGCTGCGGTGAAGGCCAAAAGCCCGCACGCCAGCATGATATGTATAGGCTTCATCGCCTGTCTCCTGCTCCGTTGCGTCCCTCTCGTAAGTCAAATAGGTCGCTTGGCCACTGGGGCCAAGCTTTCTGACCTAATCGACCAATTTTTGCATCAGATAGGTTGCGACCAGTGCCCGCTGCTTGGCGCTTTCCACCAAGTTCGCGGCCGCCGAATGCCCCCCATCAATATTCTCATAATAAAGGAAGGGCATGCCCAAGCTTTCCATCTTGGCTGCATATTTGCGCGCGTGGCCGGGATGGACCCGGTCGTCCTTGGTCGAGGTCAAGAAGAAGGCCTCTGGGAAGGGGCTTGTCTTCTTCAAGTTCTGATAGGGGCTGAATTTTTCCAACCAAGGCCGCTCGGCTGGCACTTCTGGATCGCCATATTCGTCTACCCAGGAGGCACCGGCCAGAAGTTTGTGATAGCGCAGCATATCCAGAAGCGGAACTTGGCAGACAACCGCTTGGAACAATTCCGGCCGCTGGGTCATCATCACGCCCATGAGAAGACCACCATTCGAGCCACCTTGAATGCCCAGTCGGCGCGGGCTGGTGATTTTGCGCGCGATCAGATCTTCAGCGACACCAATGAAATCATCATAGATTACTTGCCGCTTGCCCTTCAGGCCTGCCGTATGCCACGCGGGGCCAAACTCGCCGCCGCCACGAATATTGGCCAAAACATAAACACCGCCGCGCTCGTTCCACAATTTGCCATTCATCGCGGAATAATTTGGCAAGAGCGAGACTTCAAAGCCACCATAGCCATAAAGCAGCGTCGGGGCGGTGCCGTCTAAGACCAAGCCCTTCTTTGCAATGACGAAATAGGGGATTTTGGTGCCATCCTTGGAGGTCGCCTCATACTGATTGACTTCAAGGTTGGAGGCATCAAAGCGAGCCGCTTGGGCCTGAACCGTGACTGGCTTGTCGCTTGGCTTAGCGGCAAACAGGATCGACGGTGGGGTGATGAAGTCATTGTAGGAGAAGAAGGCTTCTTCTTGGCGGATGCCAGCATCCACAACTGAAGCCACGCCATTGGCTGGCAAAGCAACCGGCTTGAACGACCAAGCGCCCTTCGCATTCTGGGTATAATAGCGAACCGCACTTTTCACATTGGTCGAAAGGGTCAGGTAAAGGCCCGTCTTGGCCAGAGAAACATCTTGCAAGGCTTCCCGGGGGCCGGGTGCATAGATGGTGGTGGTTGCAATAGCCCCGGTCTTGGCTTTCAATGCGGCCAAGGGTGCGCTGACGAGTGAGCCTGCGGCAATCGCCTTCTTGGCCCCACGTGGCGTCCAGTCTTCTTGCAGCGTCAGATAAACTTGACCCGCGCGCAGGCCTTGCAGGCTGTGCTTGCTGGGCAGATCCAATTTGGCGACTTTGCCGTCCGTTTCCAAATAATAGGTCTCGGTGGTGAAGAAGGTGGGCGCGCGATTGATGAAGTGATGATAGCGCGTGCCATCATCGACTCGGAAGGCAGCGACTGCCACGTCCTTTTCGGTGCCGCGATAGATTTCGACCGCGTCTTCTAGCTTTTGGCCACGCTTCAAGCGCTTGACGATAAAGGCATAACCGCTTTCAGTCATCGAGCCTGGGCCCCAGTCGGTGGAGACCAACAAGGTGTCCTTATCGACCCAAACGGCCCCAGATTTTGCCTCTGGAAGCTCAAAGCCGCCTTCGACGAACGAGCGGGTCTTCACATCCCATTCGCGCTTGGTATCGGCATCCTTGCCGCCATTGGAGAGGTCCAGCAGCAAGCGGGTATTCCAAATATTATGCGGGTCGAGGGGATTGCTGCCCTGATAGACCCAATTCTTGCCCTCATCCTTGGCCAGCTTATCAATGTCCAGCACAGTTTCCCACGCAGGGCTGCCCAAGCGCCAAGCGGTAAAGTCTGCCCGGCGCCAAATGCCACGCACATGATTGGTGTCCTGCCAGAAATTGCTGACATAGCCGCCGGAGTAGGAGCCAAAGGTCAAGCGGTCCTTGGCGCGAATGATGTTGAGTGCATCTTCCTCAAGCTTCGCATAGCGAGGGTCTTGCGTCAGCTTGGGCAGCGAGCGCGCGTTCTGTCCGCGCACCCACGTTAGCGCCTTATCGCCTTCCACTTCCTCCAGCCACAAAAAAGGATCATTGCTCACCGCATCAGCGGCGGTTTGGGCGAGGGCGGATGTGTTCAACGTCAAAAATCCCAAAGCTGTGGTCGAAATGGCGGCCAAAAGGTTACGGCGGTTCATATGATCCCCTCATGTTTTGAGGAACTCACAAATATCCATTTTTCTATCAGGTCAAGACCGTAAGATATTACAAGGTATTCAGGTTTTGTCTTTGGTCTCGTCGAGCAGGGGATTGCCGTCAGCATCGGTGAAATATTTGGCTAAAAGCGCAAAGTTCACGATCCAGAAGATCATGTTAATCGCCATATCGCCCCAGGTATTATAGGTCACCCAAGTGGCCAAAGGCTGGGTACGCCACACCGCTTCATTGATGATCGCAAGGGCGATGTACATCAGGCCAGCGCGCTGGGCGAGGCCGTGCCAAACCGGCTCTGGCATGTGCAGTGCGCCTGAAAACAAGGCTTTCAGCACATTGCGCTTAAACAGGACCGACCCCAACAGGATCAGGCCAATCAAGCTATAGACCAAGGTCGGCCGCATCTTGATGAAGATGTCATTCTTGAGCCACAGCGCGAGGCCAGAAAAAATCCCGATCATCGCAAAGGTGAACAAGCCCATCGGGCTGACGGTGCGCTCTTTCCAATAGGAAAAGGCAAAGCCTGCGATGGCTGCTGGAATGAACAGGAGGGTGGCGAATAGCACCGCCTGGTCGCCACTGATCGCGCGTGCAAATTCGGGTACGCCGTTTTTCTCGGCATGCTGATAGGACAGGAAGAAGACGACAGCGGGGCCTAAGTCACTGACCAGACGGACCCAGCTTGCGCCGCCTTTTGCGGCAGGGGCAGGGGTAGGCACAGGTTCTTGCGTGCTCATGTCTTCTTTCCTAGCCAAACGGGCAGCGTTTCCATCGCGAACATCTCTTCATAAGTCTGGCGTGGCCGCACCACTTGCCATTGGTCACCACTGACCATGACTTCTGCCGCTAAAGGCCGCGAATTATAGGTCGAGGCCATGGCAAAACCATAAGCACCGGTACTCATGAAAGCGAGCAATTCGCCCGCGGCAATCGCTGGCATCGGGCGCTGTTCGGCAAAGGTGTCACCGGTCTCGCAGACGGGGCCCACCACATCGAGCGGGGCTAGATTATCGTGGTCATCGGCCTTTTTGACCGGCAACATCTGGTGATAGGCTTCATAGAGGGCCGGGCGGATCAGATCATTCATCGCAGCATCGACGACCAAGAAGGACTTGCCGCCATTATCTTTCGTGACGATGGCGCGCGACAAAAGCACACCGGCGTTCGCGGCGATCATTCGGCCGGGCTCAAACTCCAGCTCGACATCCAAATGGCCAACGACACGCTGAACCATCGCGCCATAGGCGGCAAGGTCAGGTCCCTTTACCGTCTCGTCATAGGTCGCCGCCAGCCCGCCGCCCAGATCCAGCCGGGTGACCGTCAGACCCCGGGCGCGCAACCGCCCGACACAATCGGCCAGCTTTTGATAGGCCTTTTCCATCGGGGCAAAATCAATGATCTGGCTGCCGATATGGACGGACAGCCCAACAGGCTCGACCCCGGCTAAGCCATCGGCATGGGCATAAAGTTCTTCAGCCAGATCAAAGCTGACGCCAAACTTATTGTCCGCTTTGCCGGTGGTGATTTTAGCGTGGCCGCCTGCACCGACATCGGGATTCACGCGGATACAGACTTGCTGAACCTTGCCCATGTTCTGGGCCAAAGTGGCAATCCGGTCGAGTTCGCTCGCGCTTTCAATATTGATCTGCCGCACACCGACCGAGATCGCATAGGCCAATTCTTGGTCGGTCTTGCCCACGCCCGCAAACACAATCCCGTCGGGCGGCACACCAGCATTCAGCGCGCGGCGGATTTCGCCTTCAGACACCGTATCTGCGCCCGCGCCCAAGGCTGCCAAGGTGGCGATCACCGCGCGATTGGTATTGGCTTTGACGGCATAGCAAATATGGACCGGCAGATCGCCCATGGCGGCTTTAAACACGCGATAATGGTGCTCTAAGGTCGCGCGGGAATAAATATAGACTGGGGTGCCAACCGCGTCGGCAATCTCAGCCAGCGGCACGTCCTCGGCGTAGAGCGCGCCATCGCGATAATCAAAAAAGCGCATGATGGGCCTATTGCGGCGAAGTGGATGGAGACGAATTGCCCGCTTTTTCAGCCTCTTCCGCAGCCTTCTTTGCTTTCGCTTCTTCCGCCTTTTTCGCTTGCTCGGCTTCATAGGCGGCGCGGTCTGGCCCCCACATGGGAGGTGCCGTTTCTAGAGGTCCCTTGATTCCACAGGCGCTGAGCAGGCTGAGCGCGGCACAAGCTAGGGCAAAGCGAAGTTTCATGAGCGTTATCTTTGCAATCAAAATTGGGGAAGAGACACAGCTATAGAGCGAAACGGCACAGCAATCAAAGGCCGATCACGCATCTAACTGAAGCGCTTGGCGCAAGCGCTTGACCTGCTCCATAACCCGCTTAGGCGCTGTCCCACCGTAAGAATCCCGCGCAGCAACTGACGCCTCGACCGACAAGAGCGCAATCGCGGAGGCATCAATGCGCGGCTCGATGCTTTGGAAGGTCGCCAAGGGCACATCACACAGCTCAGCAATGCCTGCAGCCTCTGCTGCTTTCACGACAGCCCCAGTCACATGATGGGCTTCGCGGAAGGGCATATTGAGGACGCGCACCAGCCAATCGGCCAAGTCGGTCGCGGTGGAATAGCCGAAAGTGGCGGCTTGGCGCATCGCGTCGCGGTTAAAGGTCACGCTCTGCATCATGCCCGCCATCGACCCGACGCTCAACATGAAAGCATCAAAGGATTCAAAGGTCATGGCCTTATCGTCCTGCAGGTCCTTGGCATAGGTCAAAGGCAGGGCCTTGACGATCATCATCAAGCATTGCGCGTTCGAGGCAATCCGCGCAGCCTTTGCGCGGACAAGTTCCGCCGCATCGGGATTGCGCTTCTGCGGCATGATCGAAGACCCCGTCGACCAAGAGTCTGACAAGCGTGCAAAGCGGAAATGCGACGAGGTCCACAGCACAATCTCTTCGGCCAAACGCGATAAATGTACTGCACTGATCGAAAGTGCGTTCAGCGCCTCCATTGCAAAATCGCGGCTGGCCACTCCGTCTAGCGAATTCGCCATCGCGCGGTCAAAGCCAAGTGCCTTAGCCGTCTGATCCCGATTGATCGGATAGGGCGTGCCCGCCAAAGCGGCGGAGCCCAAGGGCGATTCATTGCCATGGGTGAGGGCGGCTTGCAGCCGCGCCCGGTCGCGCTGGAACATCTCGACATAGGCCAACAAATGATGGCCAAGGGTGACGGGCTGGGCGGTCTGTAAATGGGTAAAGCCCGGCATAATCCAGTCGGCATGGGCTTCGGCTTGGATGACGAGAATGCGCATCAAGCCCAAAAGCGCCTCATCCGCTTCACCCAGAGCGCGGCGCACCCACAGGCGAAAGTCGGTCGCCACTTGGTCATTGCGCGACCTGCCCGTGTGCAAGCGCTTGCCCGCATCGCCAATCCGCTCGGTCAAGCGCGCTTCAATGTTGAGGTGGATGTCTTCCAGATCGGTGGAGAAAGGGAAAGTGCCCGCTTCAATTTCGGCCCCAATTTCGTCCAAGCCAGCCTGTATCGCTTGGCCATCTTCCTGCGTAAGGATGCCCGTGGCGGTCAACATTGCAGCATGGGCCTTTGACCCAGCGATGTCCTCGCGCCACATACGTTGATCGACATCGATGGAGGCATTGATCGCCTTCATGGTTTCATCGGGACTGGCTGCAAAGCGACCGCCCCACATTTGTTGGCCTTTGGCGGAAGCGGGCGGGGTAGAGGAATCTGAGGACGACATGAGTGAAGAGCAACCTGAGCGCGATGGACCTGTGACGATGGGAAAGACCAAACGGGCGCAATGGGCGCTGCTTGGGGCTTTGTTGATCGGGATTATCCTTTACGGAGTTTATCGGGGAGTGCCAATCTCTCAAGGTGGAAAGGATTTTGCGTCTTTTGCAGCAGGCCCGTTAAAGGGTCTTGAGATCGCCAAAGAACCAATACCCCAACCGCCGAATAGCTTTGCAGGTCCAGACGGTGCGCCCACCCAGCTCAGCGCGTTTCACGGCAAGGTCGTTTTGGTCAATCTCTGGGCGACCTGGTGCGCGCCGTGCGTCACCGAAATGCCAACGCTGGCGGCCTTACAACAAGGCCTAGGCGATAAGGACTTCAAAGTCGTCGCCATCAGCGTCGATAAGGCCAATGAAGCCGAAGCGGCGAAGAAGGAATTGGCGGACCTTAGCAAAGGCAGCCTAACCTTTTACCACGATCCCAAAATGGCGATTGTCTACCCGCTCAAAGCACGCGGCTTCCCGACTTCCATCCTCTATGACCGGCAAGGCAAAGAGTTAGCCCGTCTGGCAGGTGAAGCCGATTGGAATAGCCCGGAGGCGCGGGCGCTTATTCAGGCGGCGATGGAGCAGTAGTTGGAGGGTGAGGTCACATGAGCCTCGAGTTCCCAAACTTGTCATCCCGGACGGCGTAGCCGATCCGGGACCTTGTTCCGCAAAATCCGAGGGGGTCCCCGCTCTCCACTTCGTTTCGGCGGGGATGACATTGTTTTGGATGGCTTTTTATCTAGAAGCGGTTTTGGTGCCCCTTCCGGTACACCAAACCGCTCTGTCTAGCGTGAACGGGCGATTTGTCGCGTCAAGTCGCCCACAGACAATAACCAGTGGCCTTTGGGGCAGGCAGGGCCTGCACCAAAGCCTTCCAGACGGAAAAGCCCCTCTCCCCTTGGGAGAGGGGTTGGGGTGAGGGCTTTCACTCACAATAATTTAGTGCTGACGGCCGACCTTAAATCACTAAACACAATGAGTTTTTGGCTCGTAAACCCTCACCCCCGACCCCTCTCCCAAGAGGAGAGGGGAGTTCCTGAATCACCATCAATCCACGTGCAAACGCACCGCCGCCGCCGCCGCGACTGGCGCAAAGGCCAAGGCTGCCAGTACCAAAGCGCATAAAAACAAAAACGGCTGGCTGAAGAAATCGCCGCCGGTGGCAAGGGCGGCTGCCGCACTGGCACCAAAGATCACGCTGGGCGCATAAAGCGGCAGGACGACGAGGGCGACCAAGAGGCCACCGCGCCGCACGCTAGCCCCTAAAGCGGCGCCAATGGCACCGATGAGGAACAGGCCTATACTGCCCACCGCCAATTGAGCGCATAGTGGCAAGATCACTTCAGGCTCAACGCGGACCAGAAGGGCGGCAATCGGGCTGATGGCGAGCAAGGGCGCGGCGATTGCCAACCATTGACCCAAAATCTTACTCAAAACCTGCAAGCTATGGGGTACGGGGCTGAGGAGCATTTGGTCGAGTGTGCCGTCTTCCAGATCGGCTTGAAATAGTCGCTCGAGGCTAACGAGACTGGCCAAAGTCAGGGCCAGCCACAAATAGCCCGGCCCAATCTTGCCCAAGGTGTCGGGCGCAGGACCCAAACCGAATGGGGCCACCATGACAGAGCCCGCAAAGAAGCTGGCCGATAACAGCGCCCCGCCGCCAGCGCCCCAACCAAGCCGGACTTCGCGTTTCAGGATTGCCAGACAGGCGCGGAGCAGGCTCATGCAGCCACCTCGCTCTCATGCGTGCCGAGATTGAGGACACGGGCGGTGACGCCGGGCAGGGGGTCGTGCACAGCGGCCAAAATAATGCCACCGCGCCGCGCGTGCTGGTCGAGTAGGGTTCCGAGTAAGGCGCGGCCTTCTTGGTCCAAGGGGGACGCAGGCTCGTCCAACAGCCAAATGGCGCGATCTTCCAGAAGGAGGCGGGCGAGGGCGGCGCGCTTGCGCTGGCCTGCCGAAAGGACCCCACCTTGCAAGTCTGCTTGTTTGGTAAGGCCAACGCGCGCTAGGGTTTCGGTCACACGGTCTCGGCTGGCCCCGCATAAATCGGCCCAAAAGCGCAATTGATCGATCAGCTTTTCGCCCGCCTTGATCGGGTCTTGATGACCCAAAAAGGACAGGACCTCGCCTTGCTCTTCAATCTCGTCGCCCTGCGCCCGCGACAGCGTGATGCGGCCTGAAGCAGGGGTGTGAAAGCCAGCTAGGGCGCGCAAAAGCGTTGTTTTGCCACTGCCGTTTGGGCCTTGCAGGGCGATGATGTCGCCCGGCGCGCAGGTCAAATCAAAGTCTGTCACCAAACGACGAAAGCCGCGCTGCAGGGCAAGGCCTGCGATCTGCAGGCGCACATCGTGCTGTTGGTGGCGCTCGGCCGTCACCGCGTGGGCATCCAGGCGCGCTTTAGAACAAATACCGCTTCTTCAGATAACCAATTCAACACGTTCGACGTGGCGCGAGATGGCGCGCTGGCCTTTCCGGCAGCAATCCGCGTGACCGATTCCAGATCAAAGCCCGATTGCTTGGCCAGATCGTCAAAATCCAACAAGGTGCACAGATGCAGGTTTTCCGTCTCGTGCCAGGAATCGGGCAGGCCCTGCGTCACCGGCATCCGGCCGTTGAGGAGCAGCGACAGC
This sequence comes from Hyphomonadaceae bacterium UKL13-1, assembly GCA_001602435.1. Taxonomy (GTDB): domain Bacteria; phylum Pseudomonadota; class Alphaproteobacteria; order Caulobacterales; family Aquidulcibacteraceae; genus Aquidulcibacter. The sequence continues at coordinate 2,324,155 of CP012156.1, read as the reverse complement.
CTGACTTGCCAGAAACCAAAATTGGGCAGTGACACGACCGCTTTAGCCCCAATGCGGTGCATCTGCTTCAAGACCATTTCGGGCTTGCGCGTTGCCTGAATGGTGCGCGACAGCACGACAATGTCAAAGGAATCATCGGGATAAAGCGCAAGGTCGAGGTCGGCGTCGCCTTGCACAACCGAAAGCCCTTTGGCCACACAGGCATTCACGCCTGCTTGGCTCAATTCCATCCCGCGCACGATGGCATTACGTTCTTGCTTAAGGCGCTTAAGCAATACGCCATCGCCACAGCCAACATCCAGCACGCGCGCACCCTGCGGCACCGCATTGATGATGATCTCGTGATCGGCGCGGGTGGAGGCGGCGTTCGACATCACAAACCCTGATCTGCAGCGCTGGCGGCCAAAAAGCCTGCCATTGCCTCGTGGAATTGGGGCTCGTCCAGCAGGAAGGCATCATGGCCCTTGTCGGTTTCGACTTCAAAGGCCGAAACCTCAACACCTGCACCAATCATCGCGCGGGTAATGTGGCGGCTATCGGCTGGGGGATAGTGCCAATCCGACGAGAAAGACACAACGCATGCCCGGCCCTTAAAGGCGGTGAAAGCGTCGCTCAACCGGCCATTAAAGCCCGCTGCCAGATCGAAATAATCCATCGCGCGGGTGATATAGAGGTAGGAATTGGCGTCAAAGCGGTCGACAAAGCGGCTGCCTTGATAGCGCAAATAGCTCTCAATCTGGAAATCGGCGTCAAAGCCAAAAGCGACTTCATTGCGGTCCTGCAGCCTGCGACCAAATTTGCGGTGCAAAGCCGCATCCGACAAATAGGTGATGTGGGCGGCCATGCGAGCAACCGACAGACCTTTGACGGGCTTGGTGCCTTTGATCTGATAGGCCCCGCCTTGCCAGTCGGGGTCTGCCATCACGGCTTGGCGACCTACCTCGTGGAACGCGATGTTTTGGGCAGAGTGACGCGCCGCAGAAGCAATCGGCATGGCTGCACCAACCCGGTCGGGCCGGCTAGCGATCCATTCCAGCACCTGCATGCCACCCATGGAGCCGCCAATCACCGCAAACAGGCGCTCAATCCCCAAATGGTCGATGAGGGCGGCTTGCGCCCGCACCATGTCGGCAATGGTGATCACCGGGAAGGACAGGCCATAAGGTTGGCCGTCTGGCCCAAGGGAAGCAGGACCCGATGTACCCATACAGCCACCCAGAACGTTAGAGCAGATGACAAAATAGCGGTTGGTATCGATGATCTGGCCAGGTCCTACCAAATTCGCCCACCAAGCCGGTTGGCCCGTTACAGGATTTGGCCCTGCCACAAACTGGTCGCCTGTTAAAGCGTGGCAAATCAAGACGGCATTGGACTTAGCCGCGTTCAATTCGCCCCACGTCTCATAGCCAATTTCCAGCGGCGAAAAGATCGCGCCACTGTCTAAAGGCAGGCCGATGTCCAAACGAAGAATTTGCAAAGCGGAAGTCATGATGACAAGCCGATAGACGGACTTTAAGAAATGGTCGAGGGGCCTCGCACTTTTGATCCAGTCGGTGCAAGGTAGGCGAACAAGAATTTTAGGGAGATACGGCCATGAGCGTCAATCAATTCGTGCTGGAAATGGGGCGTTCGTCGTTCCGCGAAATGCAGCTAACGGCTCAAGGCCAAGAGGATTTGGCTGACGGCGAGGCGCTGTTGGCGATTTCACGCTTTTCGCTAACCGCCAACAATGTGACCTATGCGATGTTTGGCGATGGCATGAAATATTGGAACTTCTTCCCAGCCAGCAGCGCAAGTCTCGGCCGCGTGCCCGTCTGGGGCTTTGCCGAAGTGGTTGCCTCCAAGGCCGAAGGGGTCGCGGTCGGCACGCGCGTCTATGGCTATCTCCCGATGGCGAACACGCTGAAAGTTGAGCCGGTTAAGGCCAATGCAGCAGGCTTCCGCGATGGGGCCGCGCATCGCCAAGAAATGGCTGCCGCCTACAATCATTACAGCGTCGTTCAACCTCACGACAGCGAAACTGAAGGCCGCGTGGCGCTATTGAAGCCCTTGTTTATGACAGGCTTTTTGCTGGATGACTGGATCGCGGATGAGCGTCATTGGGACAGCGCCTATGTAATCTCGTCAAGCGCTTCGAGTAAGACAGCCTTGTCGATGAATGCCTGTTTGAAGCGCCGTGGTGGCGTCAAACTCATCGGCCTTACCTCTGCCCGATCTAAGGCGTTTGTCGAAGCCACGGGCTATTACGACCTTGTCGTGACCTATGACCAATTGGCTGATTTGCCGCTCGAAGCATCGGTCTATGTCGACTTTGCAGGCGATCCGGCTGTGACGGCGGGCGTTCACAATCGTCTGGCTGACCTTCTGAAACAGTCCATCATTGTTGGTGGGGCGCATTGGGATGCAGAGCGCACCGCAGCACCAGTTGCACTGCCCGGTCCTAAGCCACAATTCTTCTTTGCACCCGCCCATATGGCGCGCTTAAGTGCCGCTTGGGGTGGGGCGGAGTTTAACCGTGCCGTCGATGCGGCGTTTGACCGGTTTGCCCATGAATCGCGGGCTTGGCTGGACGTGGTAGAGGCAGAAGGCTTTGAAGCTGCGCAATCGGCGTGGAAACGGCTGCTGGATAATGAGGTTTCCGCCAAAGAAGGCCTTGTCATTGTCCTTTAGCTGACCCACCCTGCCTTTTAAATTTGGCCCTCCAAGGAAGCCCGTATGATCAAAGATTTCCCGCTCGACTTTGCCCGCTTCAAGAAAATCTCGAAGCCCAATCAATGCTTGGCTTTGCCGGGCGGTTTTCAGGCATCTGAAGCGCCCGATTTGCTTTCCGGTGTGTTTAAGGCCAGCGTCGCGGAAGTGCGCGAGGCTTGGTTAGAGATCGCCCGCAGCCAATCGCGTGTGTCCGACATTCGTGAAGAAGAAGGCCAGATTGAAGCAGTCCAGCGCACTGCCCTTGTTGGCTTTCCCGACTGGATCACCGCTATGCCGGTCGATTTGGGCGAGGGTAAAGCCTCCATTTGTGTGTTTTCACGGTCCAAATACGGCATTCGCGACATGGGCGTGAATGAAAAGCGCGTCCGCCTTTGGCTGTCGCTCTTGGCCCATAAACTGCCAGCGGCGGGTTAAATCGCCGGTGAAGAAGTTACTTTTGACAGGTTTGCGTTGGATTGGGCTCGTCGTACTGGCGAGCATTTTGGCGTGGACGGGAACGGGGTTAGCCATGGCAGCAGGGGGCTGGAAAAACCCACCGCGCGGCGTGTTCATTGAAGTCGACGGCCGCAAGCAACGTCTGGTCTGCGAGGGCGAAGCCCGTCCTGATGAGCCGACGATCATCTTTGAATCCGGCGCTTATTCGGCCGCTGCGGACTGGGGCTATCTTCAGCCCGAAGTGGCCAAGACGGGGCGGACTTGTTCCTATGACCGCGCGGGCATGGGCTGGTCTGAGCCATCTAAAGCGCCGCGTGACCCCGGTACCATGGCTGGTGAACTTAAAGCGCTTTTGACCGCTGCTGGTGAGAAGGGGCCCTATATTCTGGTCGGCCATTCGATGGCAGGGCTGTTGACGCGCGCTTACATCAGCCAGAATCCGCAAGATGTGGTTGGTCTTGTCTTGATTGATGCAGCTGATCCCAGTGCGATTTCCATTCCAGAGGCGCAGGTCTGGATCAAGCGCTATCAAAGGCTCGCCCAAGTGGGTGCTGGATTTGCCCAGTTTGGCCTTGTAAAGCCCTTGGCACCCTTCTACGCCAATCGAATTGGCCTCAGCGGGATCCCGTTAAAGGAAAAGCGGCGCATGTTTGGTGCGCCCTCGCACATGCGGGCCTCAGCCGCAGAAATTTCTGCCACGATTGATGGTGCCCAAGCGGCCATAGCGGCTGATCCCTATTTGGAAGCCATTCCTGTCGCCACTGTCTCTGCCGGACCTATCTCGCCTGGTCGCGACGCATGGAAGGAAGCCCAAGCCCGCGCGGCGCGACTTTCAAAGCGGGGAACGTCGGTCAATATTGATGCCGCCAATCATACGACCATCCTTGGCCCTGTCTATGGTCAGGCTGTGTTGGAGGCGATTGCGCGGGTTAAGCGTGATGCAGTTGCAGACATGACCAAATCAGCTGATCGGCCTTAGGTGTGTTTCTCGCAGTAACGAATGGGAAACTTGCTGTTACTGGTAAGGCGATCTTAACCCCAAACAGCTTAGGTTTGGGCTGAATTTGGGGAATTTTACGCGTGCCCGTCAAACAGAGGTCACCTCAACGGCTAGATTTGTCTTTGTTGTCGATCCTTGTGGTCGACGACCAGCCGTTCTTTCGCGTGCTGCTGACCGAGATTTTGCGCAATCTAGGCGTGCGCAGTGTATCGGTAGCTGTCGACGGGGAAGACGGGCTCGACGCTTTTGATTCTGTGCGCCCGGATGTGCTGATCACCGACTGGATGATGCCCAATATTGACGGTATTGAACTGACGCGACGGGTCCGTGCCTCAGAGGATAATGCGCTGAAGGTGACGCCAATCATCTTGGTGACCGCCAATAACCGCAAAAGCCAGATCGAATTTGCACGTAATTCTGGGGTGGATGAATTCATTCTAAAACCTGTCTCGGTTAAGTCGGTGTGTGATCGGCTTCGCGAAGTGATCGAGCGGCCACGTAACTTCATTGACGATCCCGGCTATTCTGGGCCTTGTCGTCGTCGGAGGGCAGAGCCAAGCTTTAAGGGCCCCTATCGACGGTTCGATGATCCGCTAGAGATTGAGTCAGAAGAAGATATGGTCGAGTCGATGCGCTCAATCATGAATTTGGCCGTTGCTAGAATTGGCTTGCTCGTCAATGCGTTGCGTGATGGACGCACCGATATCATGGCGCAATTAATGCGGGCAGTCGGGGAAGTTCATTCCATTGCAGACGAAATCCAAGATTTCCACGTTTCACGTGTGGCCCAATTGCTGCGGACTTATCTTACCCGGTCGAGCGGGCCTGAAACCGTGCGGCCTGATGTGATCCAAACGCATTTGAACGCGATTGACGTGCTGTTTAAGACGCCAAATCTGCAGACCCGCATGCGCGATCAAGTGGTCAGCGGGCTTGAAGAAGTGATTGCCAAAGTCGGCGTCGCTTAAGGGCGCAGGTAATAGTCGGGCACTATCACCGCTTTGCCGACAAGCTGTCGCGACATCATTAAATCAAAGGCCCCGCGCACATTGTCCAAGGCAAAAACGGCTCCGACATAGGGCTTGAGGCTACCACTAGCGACAAGATCATAGACTGCCTTGGCGTTCTCGCGCCCGCGCTCTGGGAATTGACGGCCATATTCGCCCGCCCGCACCCCCATGACCGAAAACCCCTTGATCAAGGGCATATTGACCGAAACAGTCGGGATCCGGCCACTGGTGAAGCCAATAACCAACAGGCGGCCATCAAAGGCCATACAGCGGACACTCTCGTCAAAGACATCTCCGCCTACGGGGTCAAACACCACATCGGCCCCGCGCCCATCTGAAAGGGCCTTGACGGCTTCCCGGAAGCCATCTTGGACCAAGAGCGTGTGCTCAACACCCAGATCGCGCAATGCTTGCAATTTGTCCGGTGAGGCCGACGTTGCAATGACGCGCGCACCCAGATGCAGGCCCAATTGAACCGCCGCTAGCCCAACGCCACCTGCGGCACCATGCACCAGCAAAGTCTCATCCGCCTGCAGATTGGCGCGGCGAACCAAGGCGACATAGGCAGTGAGATAGGCCGCTTGATAGGCTGCCGCTTCTTCCCAACTCAAATTGGGCGGCTTTTTCTGGATGGCAGCGGCAGACAGCACTACAAATTCAGCAAAGCCACCCATTCGGGCTCCACCGACAACTTCGTCGCCAATTGCCCAATCCGTGACCCCATCCCCCAGCGCGACAATTTCGCCCGCACAGTCGAGGCCGGGGATGAAGGGTGGGTCAGGTTTGAACTGATATTTGCCTTGGCACATCAGGATGTCGGGGAAATTGACGCTGGTAGCCCTGATCGCGATCAGAACTTCACCTGCCTTCGGCTCTGGCATGGCGATATCGGCCAAGCCAGTTCCCGAGAGATCGTCTGTAATGGCTTGGCACACAAAGGCGCGCATCAACCACCCATGGCGCGATAGGCGCGGGCAGCAACGGCTGCTAACTCCCGACAAGCTCGATCAGCTGCGGGAACACCGCCCGTATAGGCCGTAAAGCCGTGGGCGAGGCTGTCGTAGCATTGGAAATGCACTTTGACGTCAGCGGCTTCGAGCGCCTCAGCATAGGCTTTGCCTTGGTCGCGTAAGGGGTCGTGACCGGCGGTGATGACAATGGCCGGGGCCAGGCCCGCAAGGCTTGGGGCCAAAGCGGGGGAGACGCGAAGATCCTCGCCTAAATTTGGGCCCAGATCGGAATTGGGCAGATAATTGGCCATGAACCACGCCATAATGTCTGCCGTCAGCGGATAGGCATCGGCGCAGGTTTGCATCGAGCCTTCGGTCTCAAGAATGGTGGTGGCAGGATAGATCAGAAGCTGCAGGAAGGGCTGCGGCAACTCGCGTCTTTGCATTTCCTGCGCAATGATCGCGCTGAAATTGCCGCCCATGGAATCACCGCCAACGGCCGCTACACCCGCTGGTGCGCCAAACTCTTGGGCATGGTCACGGGCCCAAAGATAAGAATCGATCGCGTCATTTAGGCCTGCTGGCCAAGGATGTTCTGGCGCTAGGCGGTAATCGACCGACAGGACCGGACAGCCAATCGTCTTGGCAAGGATAGAGCAAAGCGCGTGGCAGGTCTCAAGGCTGCCAACCACACCCCCACCGAAGTGATAAAACACCAACAGCGGCGCCAGTGGATTTTGGTTAGACGGGCGATAGCTGCGGGCAGGGATGCTGCGGCCTTCAAGTTCGAGCGAGCGGTCCTGACAACTGACACCAGGTTCCAAGGTGCCGCCGAACAGCATGGTCAAAATCTCTGTCCCTTGGCGCGCAAATTCCTTGGTCAGTTCGGGCTGGGGTCCGCGTTTGGTCACGCTATGGGCGATGAATTGAAAGCGGGCATCCAATGTCCGGCCATCGCGCACAACTGGCTTCCCGCCCGCCATGGAAACAAGGATAGGGTCTGGCAGTTTCAACAGCAAATTGACGATGGTCTTTTGAAGGCTCATGCTTGCATCTCGCTTTGTACGCGCTGAGACCCGCCCAGCACAAAATAGGCGGCAAATCGCGCTGCTGCCTGAATATCCTTGATCCTGCCGCGCAACAGGCGGTCGCCAATTTCTTGCGCGATCCCGACGCAAGAAGCGGTCAGAAGTTCAGGGTCGACATGGTCTAGTTTAAACTCGGTGGCAAAGGCGACGATGTCGCCCTTTAATTCGTCAAACAAGGCCAGGCTTTCAGGCGTGTCGAAGCGGACGCGGGTCCATTCCGGCATGGCCGCCATTTCGCGGTCAATGGTTTGATCGTTCAGCAGAAAATTGAAGTAAGCCTCAAAGGCCGTGATCATAAAGGCTTGGAAGTCCTGACCCGCATTTTCACGAGCAGCCCGCAAAAGCGGTTTAAAACGTGCCACCCCATCATCATGCAAGGCGTGGAAGACTTCTTCCTTGGATTTGAAATAATTGTAGAAAGTGCCGGAGGCGAGTTCGGTGCGGCGAATGATGTCGCGCACCGTGGTGCCTTCATAGCCCAGTTCAGCAAAAATCTGCCGGCCCGCTTCAAGAATGGCGGCCCGATTGGCAAGCTTGGTTTGTTCGCGCTTGCCGGACTGGTTGCCTTCAAGGCTCTCTGCCCTATCCTTATATAAAATATCGGAAGTGGATTTCATGGTTCTCAGCACCTGCACCGGGGTAGATCTCTGTTCTTGGGGGTACCAAATACACCTAGTTGCAACAGCTTGGCGAAAAGCTGACAGCGCGTCAACATCGTATCAGACTGGCCACTGTTATCTGTCGCAGGCAACGCAGCCATGAGGGACATGGGCCTCGAAAGCAAAGGAAAGCCGCGTGTAACGGTGTGGTTTGATGGCGATTGCCCGCTCTGTCGGGCCGAAATTGCACTTTACCAAAAGCTGGATCAAAAAGCGGGGCGGGTGGCCTTTGTGGACCTGACCGGCGACGGCACCTGCCCGATCGACCGGGCTGACATGCTGGCCCGCTTTCATGCACAAGAGGCGGGCGGGCCTTTGATTTCCGGTGCGAGAGCTTTTGCGGCCATGTGGAAGCACCTAACGCCGTTTCAGCCCTTGGGCTATTTGGCTCAATTGCCCCTGATCCTGCCGTTTCTGGACTGGCTTTATGGCCAGTTCTTGAAAGTGCGCCCGCGCCTACAAAGCCGGATGGTAGCCCGTGAAAAACGCCAAGGGTAAAGTCGTCGCCAAAGCCAATCTGCCCGATAAGCCTTGCAAAGCTTGCGGCAGGCCCTTCTCGTGGCGCAAGAAATGGGCGCGCGATTGGGATCAAGTGCTTTATTGTAGCGATAAGTGTCGCGCGGCCAACACTAAGGCTTAACGCGCGCCTTGGCGCTGCACCAACCAAACGCCAAACAGCAAGATCGCCAAGGCGGCAAAGGTTGTCGCGGGCAGGGCCTCGCCAAAAGCCAAAGCGCCTACAAGGATGGACCAGAAGGGCGCAAGATTGCCGACATTGGACATGAAGACAGGCCCAACCCGCCGGATCGTCAGCACATAGACGAGGTTGGCAACCCCCGTCGATAAAACGCCTAGGCCCAGAATGGCAAAGACGTGGCGGGCCTCTAAATGGACCCCGCCTTCTGGCCAAGCTTGAATGGCCAGCGGCAGGGATAAAATGGCGGCTACCAGCACAAAGCCACAGCTCATCGCCACCGGATGTAGGTTCGGATTGACCATGCGCACCATCACACTGGTGGAGCCATATAATACTGCCGCAGCAAGCAGCAGCAATTGCGACACAACTGGCGTCGCCCCAATGCCATGATCGGATAGGGCCGGGGCAAACAACAGGCACACGCCCAAAAAGCCAACGCCCACACCTACCGCGCGCTTCAAATTCAACCGCTCACTCGGCACCAGAAAATGGCAAAGAATCGCCACGGTCAAAGGCGCTGCGGCAATATAGATGGCGGCCAAGGCCGATGGCACCGTCTTTTGCGCAATCGAGATCAACAAGAAGGGCAAAAGGGTTCCGGTCGCGCCAATCAGGGTCAGCACGCCCCAAGTCTTATAGTCGGTCAAACGCGGCAAGCGCGCCCGCATGGCAAGGCAGCCCAAGCCCAACACAAACGCCCCGATGCACAGCCGACAGGCCACCAGAACAGCAGGCGGCAACACTTCTACGCCAATATGGGTGCCCGCATAGGCAGAGCCCCACAAGATGACCAAAGTGGCCAAAAGGCTCCAATCAAGGACGCCGGGACGGGGAGGGCTGGTAGGTGACGACACAGGCACGGGCGTGCCACGCCCTGCGCAGGTGCGCAAGGCCTGTCCTCACCCTTGTCCGATTTGAGGCAGGTTGTCCTAAGCTGGGTTGGCCTTGTCCCAAGCCATGACGGCGTGCGCATCACGGGGGGTAATGTCGGGGAAGCCAGCTAGTGCGGTCGCTGGGTCAAAGAACTTCCAACTGCGCGCACATTTGATGCCGGGGGCGCGTTCAAATACCACCGACACGCCTGAGACTTCTTCCAAGCGGAAGGCTTCAGCCGGCCCATCGCCATTGCGAAGCTCTAAGCCTGAGGTGATGCACAATTCGGCCAAGTCTTCCTGTCCAATGGCCCCACGAATGGCGTCATTGGTGACATAAACGAGTGGTGCGGCTTCCAGCGAAGAACCAATCGTCTTTTCCCGGCGCTGGACTTCCAAAGCACCCGTCACGACCCGACGCAGATCGCGCAAATGACCCATGCGGGACGCCAAAGCGGCATCCTGCCACTCGGCTGGATCCTCTTGGAGGGCACGCAAATGGATCGAGTCCGCCTCAGGGAAGCGCGTCCCCCAAGCCTCTTCGGTGGTGAAGGGCAGGATGGGGGCCAGCCACAACAGCATCCGCTCAAACAACAAATCCAAAACCGTCTGGCTGGCGCGGCGGCGCGGGCTGTCCAATTCGTCGCAATAAAGCGCATCCTTGCGGACATCGACATAAAGCGCCGAGACGTCAAGATTGGCGAAGTCTGACACGGCCGACAAGGCCCGCTTGAAGTCATAGTCGAGCCAAGCCGCGCGCACTTCTTGACCCACTTCTGAGGCCCGGCCCAATAGCCATTTTTCCAGCAAAGGCATGTCGGCATAGGCGACGGCCTTGTCGGGGCTAAAGTCCTTCAAGCTTGCCAGCATATAGCGCAGGGTGTTGCGCAGCTTACGGTAGGTTTCGCTTGCCTGATCCAGAATGGTTTTGCCCAAGGCAAGCTCATTGGTGTAGTCGGCGGCGGCAAACAACAGGCGCAGGATTTCCATGCCGTTTTGGCGCAACACGTCTTCCAGCTCGATCCCATTGCCCAAGCTCTTGGACATTTTGCGGCCCTGCTCGTCCACAATCATGCCGTGGGTGCGGACAGCTTTGTAAGGCGCTTTGCCGCGGGTGGCGCAGCTTTCCAGCAAGGAGGATTGGAACCAGCCACGATGCTGGTCAGAGCCTTCGAGATAAAGGTCTGCTTGGGTGTCTTCGCCATAGCGCTTGCGCGTCACAAAGGCGTGGGTACAACCGGAATCAAACCAAACGTCGAGGATGTCTTCTACCTTCTCATACTCGGCAGGATCATAGGCATCGCCCAAGAAGAATGTGGCGTCATTGGTGAACCAAGCATCTGCCCCGCCGGTGCGCATGGCCGCCAAGATCCGCTCATTGACCGCTTCGTCTTGCAGAATGGTGGCGGTTTCCTTGTGGACGAACATGACCAAAGGCACGCCCCAGGCGCGCTGGCGGCTGATCAACCAGTCTGGCCGCTCACTCACCATGGCAGTGATGCGGTTAGAGCCGGCCTCATTGCCCCAATCGGTCGCGGCAATCTCGGCCATCGCCACGTCGCGCAAAGTCTTGCCACCCAGATGGGCGACAGGCTTGTCCATCGCGATGAACCATTGCGGGGTGTTGCGATAGATCAAAGGCGCTTTGGAACGCCAGGAGTGGGGATATTGGTGGGTGAGGCGACCACGCGCCAACAGCCCGCCCGCCTCGATCAAGGCCGCGATGACCGCGCCATTGGCCGGGCCTTCTTTACCAGCCTTTTTGCCTTCCAGCTCTAGGACTGCCAAACCCTCAAAGCCCGGCGCTTCCTTGGTATAGCGGCCATCGGCATCAACGGTGAACGGAATATCGGCTTGGGGCAGGCCAGACTTCATCCAGACCAGATAATCGTCCGTCCCGTGGCTGGGGGCAGTATGCACAAACCCCGTACCCGCCTCATCGGTGACATGGTCGCCAGAAAGCAACGGCACATCAAAGTCATAGCCTTGGCCACGCAAGGGGTGCGCGCACAGTGCCGTGGAGGGGTCAAAGTCTGCCACGCGTTTGGCGGACGCAATCTTTGCCGCGCCAAACACGTCATCCTTCAGCTTGTCGGCCACGACAAGGCGATCACCGGGGGCTGCCCATGGTTCGAAGGCGAGGTCGGCTTCCATGGCTTCAACTTCATAGACACCATAGGCAATGTCGGGCGAATAGCTGACGGCGCGGTTACCCGGGATGGTCCAAGGGGTGGTGGTCCAGATGATCAGGCTCGCCCCCGTGGCAGGGCCGGTCAGGATCGGGAACTTCACCCAAATCGTCGGGCTGACCTTTTCTTGATACTCAACTTCGGCTTCGGCCAGCGAGGTACGCTCCACCGGGCTCCACATCACAGGCTTGGAGCCGCGGAAGACGAGGCCGGTTTTCACGACTTTGAGGAATTCCTCGGCGATGGTGGCTTCGGCCTCATAATCCATCGTCCGGTACGGATTGGCGAAATTGGCCATCAGGCCCATGCGCTGGCGCTCACCGCTTTGGATATCGACCCATTTTTGCGCATAGACGCGGCAGGCGGCGCGGAATTCGGCAGCTGGCACTTCGTCCTTCTTGCGGCCCTTGGCGCGAAACTCTTCTTCGACCTTCCACTCAATGGGCAGACCGTGGCAGTCCCAGCCAGGTACAAAGTCCGCGTCAAAGCCCAAGACTTGGCGGGAACGGCAGACAAAGTCCTTCAAGCTGTTGTTCAGCGAGTGCCCGATGTGGGAGTTGCCGTTCGCATAGGGTGGGCCATCATGATAAACAAAGCGCGTGCGCCCGGCGCTGGCCTTGCGCTGGCGGCCATAGAGGCCTTCTGCCTGCCATTTCGCGACAAATTGCGGTTCCTTCTGCGGCAAGCCTGCGCGCATCGGGAACGGGGTGTCGGGCAGAAAGATGGTCGGGCGATAGTCGCGTGGTTCTGAGGTCATCGGTTCGGTCTTTATCTAAGCGCGCTGCGTGGTTTCACGCCACGCGTGTCATGACTTGATTTTGTGGCGATGTCTTCCCGGCACGCGGAATCGAAGTCAGCGGCGTGCCGGGCTGATAATTCGAAACAGGGCAAAAAGGGCGTGTGCAGTGCTCATGGCGGGCCTCATAGCCCAGTTAGGCGTCCGTGTTAAGGCAAGCAGGTCATACCACTGGCAGTTGCGTACTATTGGCCAGAATGACCGTGACTTTCGAGCGGCCCTTAAACTTCGCGTCTTTTAAGAAGCGCGCCCAAGGCCCGGTGTGGCCTTCTTGCGGCGTATAGCGCCCGGCCACCACCATGCAGCCTTCCGACGAGAAGCGGTCATAGGGCTCCAGCAAGGGCGTCTCTGCACAATGAATGTTATCGTCCGTGGTGCTTGAGACATTCGCACCTTGCATCCCTGTCGGGGTCGTCGCGCGCAAGACTTTCAGCGCGCCTGCGCCGCCGCCCGCCCCATTCTGGCGTAGTGCCCCGATGATGGAGAAGGGGAAGCCATACTTCTTATAATTAGAGTGCGAGCCCGGCACATAATCAAACACGCCCGGCAGCAACATATTGGCCGCCTGAACGCCTAAAGCGGAGGAGACAATCGCGGTGCGGTTCGGCACGGTCGAGGCCGCATAAGTCGACAATTGCTTGGTTTCAGGGTCCCACACGCCAATGGTGCAGCAGAAGTTCAAATGGTCTGGCGGCACAATCGTCAGCCGGTGGCCAGAGGCATAAGGATTGCTCGAACGGTCTGAAACCGCACCGCGAATGGCAAATACCACAGGACCTGCGGCCAGTTCCCGATCACCAACCACCTCGCGAAATACCGCATCCGTAATGTCGACGCCAGCACCCGCGCGGGCGGCAAAGCCCGGTTCGCTCAAGGGGCGCACGGCCAACCATTTGTCCGGCGTCACCACTTCCCCTAATTGCGGCTTGCGCCAAGCAAGGCCGGTCCCGCGTGCAATCGCCGCTTCGGGGCTCTCGCGCACGGCAGGGTCTTTGATCAGGCCTTCGCGGATGGACGATTTGGCAGGCCCGGTTTTTGCCACTTCTGGCTTGGCGGGAGCAGGAGCTGGTTCAGGCGTTGGCTGGGCGGGGGCGGGTTCGGGCGCGGCCGTGCGGCCGTCGGGAGTTTTGCTGCGCGAGAACCAAGACCAAATGCCCCATCCAGCGGCTAAGCCAAAGCCTGTGCCACCCAAAATCATCCAGCGCCGGTTCATCGTGACAATCCCTTTAGGGTCATTCTCAGCCTCTTGCGTCGTGCGACCTTATTTCTAGTTTGGTTGCCCAATCCGTCTGAATTCAAAGCCAAGTTTCTTTAACTTTTCACGATCAGATAGAATTAGCCACTGCTCTAATCCTATTTGTGGCAGGGGTCGAGCCGCATCTAGCACCCTTGCATTTCGGCGCCACTCCGGCACTATGTAGGAAAACAACAAGCAACTGGGTGGCATGCTAAATGGTGAAGAATCGCTGGAAAACGATCCTACGCACGGGTGCCTGTGCGGCGAGCGCTTTGCTTGTCTGCACCTCGGCTTTTGCCCAAACACCGCGCCCCGTGCAACACAAGGAACGCCCGCAAGTGTCTGAACCCATCTCGTTCGCTAATCCCCATGATTTGGCGCTCGCGCCCAAGCTCGCCGCACGTGAAGCCGATTGGCGCATTGGCCCGGTGGTGTATCAGGTGATGGTAGATCGGTTCGCGCCCTCGCGTGATCTAGAAGCCAAGCGCGCACTCTATGCCGCCCCGCGCACCTTGCACCCATGGTCCAGCACGCCCAAGCGTGGGAAGCTCCTACCAGAGCAGGGCCTTTGGACGCATGAGCTCGATTTCTGGGGTGGCGATCTCGACAGTCTGGCCAGCAAACTCGACTATATTAAAGCGCTCGATGTCGATGTCCTCTATCTGGGTCCGATCCATGACGCCTTCACCAACCACAAATATGACGCCAATGATTATTTCAAAGTCTCGCCCGAATATGGCACGCGCGACGACGTCAAGAAGCTGGCAACTGGCCTGCATGACAAGGGCATGCGGCTCGTTCTCGATGGCGTGCTCAACCATATGGGGCGCAACTCGCCGCAGTTTCAGGATGCGCTGAAAAACCCAAATAGCCCCTATCGCGATTGGTATTTTATCGGCCCAGAGTATAAAATGGGCTATCGCGGCTGGTGGGATATCGCCAATCTGCCAGACGTGAAATGGGAAACCCCAGCCGTGCAAGCCCGCCTCTATGGCGACCCAGATTCGGTCATTCAAGGCTGGCTGCGCGATGGCGTGGATGGCTGGCGCCTCGATGTAGCCTATGACATCGGATTTAAATTCTTGGGCGATGCCACCAAGGCCGCCCATCAGGCGAAACCCGGTTCGCTGATGCTGGGCGAGATTTATAATTATCCCGAACAATGGCTGGGGCCGATGGATGGGATGTTGAACATCACCGCCGGCGAAGTGATTTATGAGTTGGTCGATGGCAAGGTTTCTGGCCGCCAAGCCGCTTCCATCCTCGAGCGAATGGTGACCGACAGCGACTATGAAGGTCTGTTGCGCTCGTGGATTGTGTTGGACAATCATGATCGGCCGCGCTTGGCCAATCGCTTGCCAGATGCAAAAGCGCGGCGCATGGCTCAGATCCTGCAATTCACTTTGCCCGGTTCGCCCAATCTTTATTATGGCGTCGAAGTGGGTCTGGAAGGGGCGGATGACCCGATGAACCGGGCACCGATGGATTGGTCAAAAGCCAATGACAGCAACGCAGAATTCGTCTGGCTGCGCCAATTGACCCGCCTACGCAAAGAGATGCGTGCCCTCCGCATTGGGGAGTTCCGCCGCCTCGATACCGAAACGCTTCTGGCCTTCACCCGCTATACCGACAAAGTGGGTGAATTGGCAGTCGTTCTGGTCAATCCAACCGATGCGCCAGTCTCGGAATTCCTATCGGTTCGCGATTCAAAGCTGATGAATAATGAGGCTTTGAAGGACGTCTTCACTGGCTATCAAACCCGTGTCCGTGCAGGTCTCATCCGCGTCGAAGTGCCCGCCAATACCGCCTTAGTGCTGCGGCCCGTACTGCAAGATCCGACTAAGGAATATACGGCCTATAAGCGGGTGCAATAGGGGTAGGTTCTTTCACGCCCATCAAAAGCTGTCACTCCCGATGGCGTCAGCTAATCGGTGACCTTGTGCCGCAAAGTCCTTGAGGGTCCCCGCTCTGCGGCACGGGATAAAGGACCGCGCAACAAGAGTTGCGCATCTGTACGCGCTGACATGCGCAACTGTTGTTGCGCGATCCATTTGTTGGGCTTTCTATCTGGAAGCGTTTTGGTGCCCCTTCCGGTCCACCAAACCGCTAACGAAATTGTTTCTGCGACATCCGGGTAGTCAAGTGTCCGTTTTCTTCGAAAACGGATCGCTTGCGACGCAGCGAAGCTGCGCACTTGACGACCCAGATGTCGCGCCCATCCTTGATCATCCATTTTGGTGGAACGTAGGTTGCACCAAAATGTGTCCAGATCGGCAGCACAAATTCGCCCCGCAACACCCTAAGGCTAAGGCGCTCTCCCCTCTCCCTTTGGGAGAGGGGACGGGGGTGAGGGCTTACGCGTACCCAATCTATAGGGCGGGTTGGCGAGCGATTATTTGTCCAGAACAAGTTGCTTTTGCGCCAGATAAGCCCTCACCCCCGACCCCTCTCCCAGAGGGCGAGGGGAGCGCATAAAACAATACTTATCCCCACTCTCAAAACCTCAGATATTTTATACCCATCTCCAACGAGAGGGCGTTGTTGCTGCAGCGGCGACACCGGTTGGGGATGGTAAGCGGGACTAATCGAGGTTGAAGTGGCGACCTCGTGTTTCATTGGGATTAGCTGTCCTGATGCCCGGTGTGCTTGAGCCCGACTGCCGTGTGAAGCCCTTGGTCAAGAACTTAGGCGATGCCTTTGAGACGCCTTGGGGAAGCCTTATGTATTTTTAGGAGCACGCGTTTCTAGGATGAGGCCTTTACGAACTAGGCGGGGGAAATTTGAACCACCCGTGGCGTCATGAACCACCTAAGCACACAGAACTTTTCAGCCGGGGCGCACGGTTTGCGTCGTATTCCGGGCCAGTCCGTTAATCTGGCCCACCTCATTTGGCGCATACCACGCGCCCCGGCCCCTCATTAGCCGAACCCCCGGTGGTTTTCCACGCGGGGCTATGGGTGTGGGTGCGATTCAAAATACGATGTCATCCCGGACGGCGAAGCCGAGTCCCAGACCTCCTGCCGCAAAGTCCCATGGGGTCCCCGCTCTCCACTTCGTTCCGGCGGGGATGACATCTGGAGAGCGCTGCGGCGAGGATGATAGGGTGGCGATTAGACGTCGACTTCGGCTTCCAGTGCGAATTCTTGGATGAATTCACGGCGGGGTTCAACAATATCGCCCATCAGGCGGGTGAACATACCATCGGCAGTATCGGCATGATCGACAAACACGCGCAGAAGCGAGCGAGCCTCTTTATCCAAAGTGGTTTCCCACAATTGGTCGGCATTCATTTCGCCCAAGCCCTTATAGCGTTGGATGGTGATGCCTTTTCGTCCTGCCGCCCGCACAGCCTCCAGCAAAGCCAAGGGGCCATGAATTTCGGTCTCAACTTCGCGACGTTTGATCTTGGCCAAGCCATCATAGGCACCCGCCATTGCGGCCGCACGTTCGGCCAAGCGGCGGGCATCGGACGAGCCCAGCACATTCTGATCAAGCTTAATGGTCTCCGCCACGCCGCGCACTTCGCGCGTCATTTCAAGGCCGGAAGCATCAATCTTGACGGTCCAAGTGTCTTCGCCTTCATCGGCCAGCTCGTTCAAGCGCACGGCCAAGCGGTCGCCCGCATCTTGCCCAGCCCCGATCACCAAGGCACCCGCAATGGCCGCCTGCTCAATCGCAAAGGCCGGGAAGCGGGTCGCCAAACGGCGGACCGAGCCTTCAAATCCTTCCGCATCCTTCACGGTGGCGACCAGATCAGCGCCAAGGCGGCCTTCACCACTGGCCAAAGTCAGAATGGCGTCCGTTGTGCCTTCTTCGATCAGATAGGCTTCAAGCGCCGCATCATCTTTCAAATAACGCTCCGACCGGCCTTTGGATGCCTTGTACAAAGGCGGCTGGGCGATGAACAAATGCCCACGCTCAATCAATTCTGGCATTTGGCGGTAGAAGAAGGTCAAAAGCAGGGTGCGGATATGCGCCCCGTCGACGTCTGCGTCCGTCATGATGACGATCTTGTGGTAGCGCAATTTGTCGGGATTAAAGTCATCACGACCAATCCCCGTGCCCAATGCCGTGATCAAAGTGCCGATTTCCTGGCTCGACAGCATTTTGTCAAAGCGGGCGCGCTCTACGTTCAAAATCTTGCCGCGCAAAGGCAAAACAGCTTGGAAACCGCGATCGCGGCCCTGTTTGGCCGAGCCACCTGCCGAGTCACCCTCGACGATGAAGATTTCGGATTTGGCTGGGTCCCGCTCTTGGCAATCAGCGAGCTTGCCGGGCAGGGACGCGATATCAAGGGCGCTCTTGCGGCGGGTCAATTCACGCGCTTTTTTCGCCGCCTCACGGGCAGCGGCGGCTTCGACGATCTTGGCCATGACGACTTTGGCGAGGCTTGGATTTTCCTCAAACCATTCGGCCAAGGTTTCGCCAACCGTGTTCTCCACGGCTGGCCGGACTTCAGACGAGACGAGCTTGTCTTTGGTTTGGCTGGAGAATTTCGGGTCAGGCACTTTGATCGACAAGACGCAGGTCAGGCCTTCACGGGCGTCATCGCCAGTAATGTCGACTTTCTCGCGCTTGGAAATACCCGATTTCTCGCCATAGGCATTGATCACGCGTGTCAGGGCACCCCGGAAACCGGCCAAGTGCGTGCCGCCATCGCGCTGAGGGATGTTATTGGTGAAGCACAGCATATTCTCGTGATAGCTGTCGTTCCATTGCAGCGCAGCCTCCACCACGATGCCATCCTTCTCGCCCTTAACGAAGATGGGCTTCTCGGTGACGCTGACGCGGTTGCGGTCAATATGCTGGACGAAGGCTTCCACGCCGCCATCATAGCGCATGATTTCTTCATAGGGCTCTGGCCCGCGCAAGTCGCGGAAACGCACCGTGACACCCGAATTCAGGAAGGCCAATTCGCGCAGGCGATGCTCCAAGGTCTTTCGATCAAACTCCACCATGGTGAAGATGGTGGGCGAGGGCCAGAAACGCACGCGCGTGCCCTTCTTGCCCGCTTCAACCGGGCCAACCAAACGCAAAGGCGCTTTGGCTTCGCCCAAGGCAAAGCTCATGGTGTGTTCCACGCCATTGCGGAAAATCGTCAATTCCAACAGGTCCGACAAGGCATTCACAACCGAAACGCCCACGCCGTGCAGGCCGCCCGACACTTTGTAGGAATTCTGGTCGAACTTACCGCCCGCGTGCAATTGGGTCATGATGACTTCCGCCGCC
This sequence comes from Hyphomonadaceae bacterium UKL13-1, assembly GCA_001602435.1. Taxonomy (GTDB): domain Bacteria; phylum Pseudomonadota; class Alphaproteobacteria; order Caulobacterales; family Aquidulcibacteraceae; genus Aquidulcibacter. The sequence continues at coordinate 2,305,281 of CP012156.1, read as the reverse complement.
GACACGCCTTCTTCGCTGTGAATATCGGTCGGGATGCCGCGCCCATCATCTTCCACTTCGGCCGAGCCGTCAGGATAGAGCGTGACATTGCAGATGGTTGCGTGGCCGGCGAGGGCTTCATCGATCGCATTATCGACGACTTCATAGACCATGTGGTGCAAACCAGAGCCATCATCGGTGTCACCAATATACATGCCGGGGCGCTTGCGCACCGCATCCAAGCCTTTCAAGACCTTGATGGAATCCGCGCCATAAGAGGCCTGTCCATTGGCATCACGGCCATTCTCGTCAAAGCCTTCGGCATCAAAGACGCGATTATCTTCAACTTCGGGTGCAGCTGGCTTGGCTTCTGGCTCGTTATTGCTGGGAAGATCGCTCATGTGGCGTCACACTTCTTTCACTGCATCAACCGGACTGATCCCGGTGAGACTTCAAACTGGGTTGCACGCGAACCAAACTCTTCAAACAGATTTTGGTCCGTGCCGGTTAGCCAAGATTGCCCCGGAAGTGCCAAGAGTTCCTCACAGAGTGCGGCACGTCGGGCAGGGTCAAAATGGGCTGCGGCCTCGTCCAATAAGACTAGCGGATTCGGCCCAGAAAAGCCCGCACTTTTTGCCGTTGGCAGGCCAGATGCAATCCGCCGCGCTTGGGCTAAAATCAGTGTAACTACAAGGGCTTTCTGCTCGCCTGTGGAGCATTTTTGCGCGGGCATGCCAGAGGGGGTATGGATCGCAGTTAAATCTGAGCGATGTGGGCCATCCAAGGCCCGTCCCGCCGCCGAATCACGAGCCCGGCAATCGTGTAGCAGGCGTGCATATTCGGCTTCGGCCTGCGCGGCGTGGCCCGTCTCGCGCAGGCTCGTTTCAAACACACCCTCAAGGGCAAGGGTCGCTTTAGGAAAGGCACCATCCGGCCGCTGGGCGATTTCGGTCTGCAGGGCATCGACAGCTTCTAGCCGCGCAAGGCCCAGCGCGACCCCTGCGGCGGCGACTTCGGCCTCAATGACGCTCAGCCAGCGCGTGTCGGGCTTTGGCTCCTCCAACAGGCGCGACCGTTCGCGCAGCGCCTTTTCAAACTGGCTGGCCTGCTGGGCATGTTCTGGGGCCACTGCAAAAACCAAGCGGTCGAGGAATTTACGTCGCTCTCCGGCCGGGCCCGCAAACAACCGGTCATACGCCGGGGTGAGCCAGAGGAGGCGCACCGTCTCTGCTAGATCCTTTGGGCCTGCATCCTTGCCATCAATGCGTGCAACCCGCCTCTGGCCGGTAGCCGTGCGTTCCAGGCCTACGCCGATACGCCGTGCCTCGTCGCCCAGTTGGATCAGGCCCGTCACGGCGAAGGGGCCACCGTCTGGACCCTGCCTCGCCATCTCATCGAGGTCTGCCCCTCGCAAGCCCCGACCTGGACCTAGAAGGGAGAGAGCCTCGAGAATATTGGTCTTGCCGGCACCATTGGGGCCAAACAGACACACAGGCCCATCGCCTGTCTCTAGATCAAGGCGCGGGTGGTTCCTGAATTGCGTTAAATTAAGCCGCCGCACAAAGGCGCGCGGGGTCGCCACAGGGTCTGCCGTCACACGCGCAGCGGCATCAGCACAAAGAGCGCATTGGGATCATTGCCATCTCGTACCAACGTAGGCGAAGCGGCGTCGGCGAACTCAAACCGCGCTTCGCCCGTGCCAATCTGGCCCGCGATATCGAGGAGATATTTGGCGTTGAAGCCAATCTCCATCGTGTCGGAGCTATAATCGGCCTCGACCTCTTCGGTCGCCGCACCGGTTTCAGGGCTGTTCACGGCCAGAATGACCTTTGAATCGCCAATGGTCAGTTTGATGGAGCGCGAACGCTCTGCCGCCATGGTCGCAACCCGGTCTACCGCGCGCGAGAACTCGTCATTGCGCACGGTCATGATCCGCGAATTCCCCTTCGGGATAACGCGGGTGTAATCTGGAAAAGTGCCGTCGATCAGCTTGGAAGTCAGCGTGGTGCGGCCAAAGGAGAATTGGATTTTGGCATCCGACACGGCGATCTCAACATCGTCTGCCGCGTCATCCAACAGGCGACGCAGCTCTTGCACCGTCTTGCGCGGGATAATGACGCCACGAACAGCTGTTGCGCCTTCTGGCTGGGGATAGTCGGCAAGTGCCAAGCGGTGACCATCAGTGGCAACCGCGCGCAGGGCAGGGCCTGAATCTCCCGTTGCTGAATGCAGATAGACGCCATTGAGATAATAGCGGGTCTCTTCGGTCGAAATCGCAAAGCGCGTGCGGTCAATAAGACGGGCAAGGGCTGCGCGCTCAAGCGTAAAGCGGGAGTCAAAGCTGCCACTCGACATGGCAGGGAAGTCGCCAGCGGCGAGGACGGGCAGATTATAGCGGCCACGGCCTGCGGTGATGGTCACGCGGGGGTCGTCTGGCGACAAGTCTAGGCGCACTTGCGAGCCATCGGGCAATTTCCGGACGATCTCATAGAGCAGGTGAGCCGGAACCGTAATTGCGCCCTGACGCTCGACATCAGCTTCTGCGCCATCGACGATCTCGATATCAAGGTCGGTTGCCGCAAAGGTCACACTGCCATCGCGCGCTTCGATCAAGACGTTCGACAAAATGGGGATGGTATTGCGCCGCTCAACGACACTTTGCACATGGCCCAGAGCTTTCAAAAGCGCTCCACGTTCGATCGTTAGACGCATACCCGAACCCGCTCCCCGAGAAAATCTTCAGTCAATGGCACTCGACATTCCATCCGCGGGCTACAAACGCAACGGATGGGCAGAACCACTCTGATTCTGGCCAAGTTGAAGATTCATTTTGCCCGATGTTTACCGTCCTGCGCAATGACTTTAGGCGCTATTCGGTGATCTTACGGCCAATTTCCTGCAATTCGGCTGCAAAGGTCACATCTTGAGCCGCCAATTCCTCAATCCGCTTCACCGCATGCATAACAGTTGTGTGATCACGCCCACCAAACCTTTGGCCAATATCAGGGAAAGAGCGGCGGGTGAGGCGCTTACAGAAGTACATCGCCACTTGACGTGGCCGCGCCACGGCGCGGTGGCGACGTTGAGAAACCAAATCTTCCAAGGTCATATCATAGAAGGCGGCAACCCGACGCTTAATCGTCTCAACCGGCACCGACTTCTCTGGTGGGCTCCAATTGCCCGATAACGCTTCAACAACAACTTCCATACTTGCCTCCCGGCCAATCAAAGCTGAAGCCGCAAACACCTGCTTGATGGCCCCCTCAACTGCACGCCCTGTTCCCGTGATGCGGGCTGCAATCAGATCAATCGCCTCGTCGGGCAATACAAACCCACCCCGACGTGCATTGAGCTCGCTTGTTTTGCGTTTGGCAATGGCCCGACGCAAGTCAAAATCGGGTTCATTGATTTTGGCGGTGAAACCGCCTTGCAGAACACACCGCATCCGACTGTTAAGACCCTGTAAGCCGTCAATGGCTACGTCAGCGGTACAGACGACCGTGCGACCGCGTGAAATCAGATCGTCCAAAGTCTGGAAGAACTCATCCTGGGTGGCCGACTTGCCGCAAATGAGTTGCAAATCATCGATCAATAAGACGTCCGCCCCGCGGAGAGCTGCCTTGAATGGGCCCGTCTCGCGGTCGCGCAAAGCCGATTGAAACTCGTTCAAGAAGCGTTGTGCGGTCAGAAGCAAAACGCGCTTCTTCGGTGCAGTTTCGCGCAGACGCGCGGTAATGGCTTCCAACAAATGGGTTTTGCCAACCCCGTGTAAGCCGTGAAAGAAAACCAGATCGCCAGTGCCTGGCCCCTCAGCAAGGCCTCGTGCAATCGCGACGGCAACCCGGTTGGCTTCGCCTACTTCGTAATTCGAGAAAGTCTTGGCTGAGCCGGATAATTCTACTGGCTCTTGTGCTGCTTCAACGCTGGCGAGCTCTTGGGCAAGCTCAAGGTCTTCCTCGGTACCCACATCGTCTTGCGCCAGAGCATCTGCGTCTGCCACGACCAAACGGACACGGCGACCGGCTGGATCCAGCGAAGACCAACGCGCCTGCAGACGGTGCAAGTAATCTGTGGTCAGTCGGGCCACGGCATAGCCATTGGGGGCGCCAAAAGTCACCGAGGCTGCATCAATCGCGATCAATCGTAAGGGTTCAATCCAGGCCCGGAATGCATCTGGGCCCAGCTCTCCGCGTAAACGAGGAAGAGCCGTTGTCCACAAACCCCGAGCTGCCGATAGCTCTAGATCTGATGACAGGTTGGCTAAACCCGGAGTCGCCGAAACGCTAGTATGCACCCCATAGACCATTTCTCGAACCACCCCGCAGTTGACACGTCCCGAAAGACCACCCGTTCTTATGCCCGCTACCCCAGACACACTCCCACGTTCGCCATTCGGCGTTATTCGCTGGGAAAGGTCCAAGACTGGGCAAAACGTCATCCCTGCTGGAAGCAAGAGGACCGACGTCGTGGTTAAACTAAAGCCTACACAGCGCCGGTACGCAACAGCATTTTCATGCGTTTGACATCTGTTTTTTCTGTTGCTGAGGCACCTGATTCGCTTGACAGGAGAAGATTCCCAATAATCAGCGAGGCTTATGCCAAAACTAACAAAATCGTGATGGTATACAACCCTGTGGATAAAGTTTCAAAACCAGCGAATTCAAAAAAATCCAATAAAAACATGATCTTCTTAGGTCTTCAGTCAAATAAAACCAAATAAACCCTATAAACACAAACAGCCGCATACTGGCGTATGCGGCTGCAAATTAGTTGTCTTGAAATCTTCCGTGTACCGCGCCAATTTTGACTGCACAAAGATGACCCAAATAGCGCGAGCCAGTCTGGTTCATCTTCGCAATCAAAAAACTGACATATAAGATGCCCGCGCTATGTTAATTGTCAGTCCGTTCGTAACGACACTGCCGCCAGCTCATTAGGCTGGACGAGCAACTGCCTTCACGCGCTGAGCCAGACGCGAAACCTTGCGGGACGCAGTGTTCTGATGGACAACGCCCTTCGATACAGCGCGCATGATTTCTGGTTCCGCAACGCGAAGGGCTGCGGTAGCTGCTGCGCCGTCACCAGAAGCGATTGCTTCTTCGACTTTGCGGATAAAAGTGCGCATGCGCGAGCGACGGGCGGTGTTTACCAGCGTGCGGCGCACGATCTTGCGGGCCATTTTTTTGGCCGAAGGCGTATTGGCCATCGTTTAATCCGATTTAACGTGTGAAAGAGGCAGCCACGTGGCTACCCGAGAGGGGGCGGTGTATGCCGAAACAGGGGCGAAAGGTCAAGCAATATTGCTCGTGTTTCATCAGCGGCCTGTAAATTGCGCTGGGCGCTTTTCACTAAAGGCCGCCATACCTTCCTTTTGGTCTTCCGTGCCGAACAATCCGTGGAAGATCCGGCGTTCAAAACGCACCCCTTCGCTCAAGGGTGTTTCGAAGGCGCGGTCGACGGATTCCTTGGCGGCCATCACGGCCAACTTGCCATAGCCAGCGATGGTTTTGGCAACTTTTTGGGCTTCATCCAAGAGCGTATCCGCCGGCACAATGCGGGCCACAATGCCACAGCGCTCGGCCTCGACTGCGTCCATCATGCGCCCAGTCAAAATCATATCCATGGCTTTGGCCTTTCCGGCGGCGCGGGCAAAGCGTTGCGTGCCACCAGCGCCTGGAATGACGCCCAGCTTAATCTCTGGCTGACCAAACTTGGCCGTGTCAGCAGCCAAGATCATGTCGCACATCATGGCAAGCTCGCACCCACCACCCAAAGCGAAACCTGCAACAGCGGCAATGGTTGGTTTACGGCAGCGGGTTACGCGCTCCCAATTGGCGGTGATGAAGTCTTGGCCATAGACGTCTGCAAATGTCTTGGTCGCCATCTCTTTAATGTCCGCACCTGCGGCAAAAGCTTTGGCGGAGCCGGTAATGACGATCGCGCCCACATGATCGTCGGCCTCGACCGCATCAAGACATGCGGTCAACTCATTCATCAGTTGCTGATTGAACGCATTAAGCGCGTCTGGACGGTTCAGGGTTATGGTTGCAACCCCGTCGACTAGGTTCAGAAGGATGGTTTCATAGGCCATAGGTAACTCCTGTTACGGATTATAATACGGAGCGGCGTCAGGTCTGACAGGTTGGGCAAAAAAAGCTGGATCGCCCCGACTGAACAATCCGTTGGATCGGCGCATGCGGCGTGCCGACGGCCGGGCTGCGCGGGCAGGGCAGCCCTTCGCGGCCATATACGTCGAACCTTTCTTGAAAACCACCCAGCGAGCCGTCGGCGGCAGCAAAATCCTTGAGCGTCGATCCACCCGCTTCGATCGCTTCGATCAGCACCGCCCGTATCGCGTCCGTCAGGGCCGCAATTTCGGGCGCAGTCAGCGTATTGCAAAGGCGCATCGGGCTGATATGGGCACGGAATAAGGCTTCACACACATAGATATTGCCGAGGCCCGCAACATTGCCTTGATCGAGCAAAGCCGACTTAATCGGTGTTTTCTTGTTCGCCAAAGCCTGCGCCAAATGACCGGCGGAGAAGTGATTGCCCAAGGGCTCTGGCCCCATGGCCGCAAAATGCTTAGATTGCTCAAGGCTGGCTGTCGGCACAATATCCATAAAGCCAAACCGACGAGGGTCATTATAAATGACCTTCGCACCGGTCCCGACATGCAGCACGACGTGATCATGCTTGGGGTCTGCGCCCGTGTCATAAGCATAGTCGTCAAAGGCCAGCACACCGCGCTCATCGACAATCGAAAAACGGCCCGACATCCCTAAATGCATGATGAGTGCTTCTTCGGTGCTGAGATAAGCAATTAGATATTTCGCGCGCCGATCAAGGCTAGTGACGGTCACACCTTCCAGCCGCTCGACGAAACGGGGTGGAAAGGCAAAGCGCAGGTCTGGCCGTCGGGCTTCCACCCGCACCAGGGTCTGGCCCTTTAAGGTGGGCTCGAGGCCCCGTCTCACAGTTTCGACTTCGGGTAATTCAGGCATAATGACGCACTAGTAGATATGGCGGACAAGAGTGCAAGGCGCTATGTCGGTAATATGACTGACTCCAAGACTGCTTCCTTCGGTTTTCAAGATGTGCCTGCACATGAGAAGGCCTCTCGCGTGCGCGGCGTGTTTGACGCCGTCGCAAGCCGCTATGACTTGATGAATGATCTGATGAGTGCCGGGATGCACCGGGCTTGGAAGGATGCCGTAGCGGCGCGATTGAACCCACGTCCGGGTGAACGCATCTTGGACCTCGCGGGCGGCACGGGCGATTTGGCGCGGCGCTTTAAGGCTTTGGCCGATGCGGCGCGGACGCGCTCTGGCGGTCCGCCGTCTGAGATCATCGTCGTCGACATCAATGCTGAGATGATTGCGGCAGGGCGCGAGCGTGGCTTGGACGGGCTTGGCTGGGCGGTAGGCGATGCAGAAGCCTTGCCATTCCCCGACAATTCCGCCGATGGCTATGTCATTTCCTACGGCATTCGCAATGTGACCGACATCCCCAAGGCGCTGCGCGAAGCCTACCGCGTGCTGAAGCCAGGTGGTCGTTTCTATTGTTTGGAATTCTCTAAGCCCACCACCGGCGCGCTGGAAGCCTTCTATGATGCTTGGTCTTTCAAGGCGATCCCACCGATTGGCAAAGCCGTAACGGGGGATGCGGAGCCCTATCAATATCTGGTCGAGAGCATTCGCCGTTTCCCCGACCAAGAGACCTTTGCCGCGATGATCCGCGAGGCTGGCTTTAAGCGCGTTGAATACACCAATTTCTCCGGCGGCATCACCGCTTTGCACGGGGGCTGGAAGGTGTGATTGATGCGCTCATGCGGTTGATGCGGGCCGCTTGGACTTTGGGGCGCTATGACGCGATCCTGCCGCGAGAATATTATGACTTGCTGCCCCTGCCTGCCCGCATGGTTGGGCGTGTGCTGCGTTTGGGCTCCCGCCACATTAGTGGTGATCCCGGAACACGCATGGCAAGCGCTTTGGAAAAGCTGGGCCCTGCTTGGATCAAATTTGGCCAGCTTTTGGCCACCCGACCCGATATTGTTGGCGACAAAGCCGCTGAAGGTCTGTCGCGCCTTAAGGACCGGCTGGAGCCTTTTTCGCAGACCATCGCCCTGCATAGCCTCGATACCGCCTTTGGCGAGAAGCGCGCAGTTCTGTTCCCAGACTTGGGTCCCGTAATCGCCGCAGCCTCGGTCGCCCAAGTCCACCAGATGACATTGGCTGACGGTCGTAAAGTCGCGGTCAAGCTGTTGCGGCCCGGCATTGAGAAGGAAATCGCGGCTGAGGGCAAAGCCATGGCGCTTGCCGCCAAGTTTGTGCAAGTCCTTGTGCCCAAATCCCGCCGCCTTGAACCGGTCGCCTTTGTGGCCACCATTCGCACCGCGCTCGAAAAGGAGCTCGACCTGCGCCGTGAGGCAGGGGCTGGCGATGCCTTTGGCGAGATCGTTGCCGCAGACGGCTATTTGAAAGTGCCCAGTATCGACTGGGAGCGCACAGCACGACGTGTGCTGACCACTTCGTGGGTTGAGGGCACGCCTTTGACCAAGCCCGGTGCTTTGGACGGCGCGGACCGGGCGAAGCTTGCCAATGCGGTCACCTGTGGCTTTCTGGCGGCTGCCTTGGACCATGGCGTGTTCCATGCCGACATGCATGAGGGCAACCTCATTTTGGGTACGGACGGGGCGCTCTGGGCGGTCGATTTTGGCATTATGGGCCGGATCGGCATGGCCGAACGCCGTTATCTGGCTGAAATCCTTTTTGCTTTCCTCCGTCGCGATTATCGCCGTGCTGCCGCCGTCCATATTGAAGCAGGCTATGTGTCCGCCGATCATGATGAAGGCGAATTCGCCCATGCCCTGCGCTCGGTCGGAGAGCCGATTTGGGGCCGGCCAGCGCGCGAAGTCTCCATGGGCCGTGTGCTGACGCAATTGTTCGACGTGACCGAGCAATTTGGCATGCATATGCGGCCTGAACTGGTGCTGTTGCAGAAGACCATGGTGCAAGTCGAAGGCGTTGCTCGCAACATCGACCCCGATCATGACATTTGGGAAGCCTCCCGTCCGGTGGTGGAGCGCTTCATGCAGACCGAATTGGGCCCAGAAGGCGTCACCCGCCAAATGTTCACTGACGTCTCCAATGCCCTCGCCACCGCGCGCAAGCTGCCTCAATTGGTCGCCCGCATTGAAAAGCTGGTGGAACGGGCAGAGCAAGGCAAGCGGTAGGTGGTAAGGCCGTAAATCAGGCCCTGTTTCAGGCTTGATTGATCCGCGCGCGCGGTTTAGCATTTTGTTATGACAAATTCCGCGCCGTCCAACGCCCCCGCTACCGATGCCTTCTGGATGCCTTTTACGGCCAACCGCCGCTTTAAAGCGGGGCCGCGCCTCTTGGTGTCTGCCTCTGGCATGTTTTATCGAAGTCATGATGACCGCGAGATCCTCGATGGCACAGCGGGTCTGTGGACGGTCAATGCTGGCCATGGTCGGCAAGAAATTGTCGATGCGGTGGCCCGCCAGATGGCAACCTTGGACTATGCGCCGACTTTCCAAATGGGCCATCCAATCGCCTTTGAATTTGCCGAACGTTTGGCCTCCATTGCGCCGGATGGGTTTGACCGCGTCTTTTTCACCAATTCGGGCTCTGAAAGTGTCGAGACGGCGCTGAAGATTGCCCTGGGCTATCATTATGCGCGGGGTGACCACCGCCGGACTCGCTTGATCGGGCGCGAGCGCGGATATCATGGGACGAATTTCGGCGGCATTTCGGTGGGCGGCATTGTCACCAATCGCCGCGTCTTTGGTCCGGGCCTGCCAGGTGTTGACCATCTGCCCCATACACATGGCTTGCCCGAAAACGTCTTTGCCCAAGGCCAGCCGCCCCAAGGCGCGCATCTGGCCAAGGAATTGGACCGGATTGCGGCATTGCACGGCCCGGAGACGATTGCTGCCGTGATTGTAGAGCCTGTTGCAGGCTCCTCCGGCGTGTTGATCCCGCCTGTGGGTTATCTCGAAGAATTGCGCGCCGCCTGTGACCGGGTCGGCTGCCTTCTGATCTTTGATGAAGTCATTACGGGCTATGGGCGCTTGGGAAAGGCGTTTGCCACCCAGGCCTTGGGTGTGCGTCCTGACCTGATCTGTACCGCCAAGGGTATCAATAATGGCGCATTGCCGATGGGGGCGGTATTTGCTCGCCGCGAAGTGCACGATGCCTATATGACGGGGCCTGAGAATTTGATCGAGCTCTTCCATGGCTACACCTGTTCGGGCCATCCAGCCGCCTGTGCGGCAGGGCTTGCCACGATGGACATTATGGAGCGCGAAGGCCTGATGACGCGCGCGGCAGATATCGCGCCCTATTGGCAAAAGCGTTTGCATGAACTCAAAGGCGCACCCCATGTCATTGATATCCGTAATCTGGGCTTGATTGGCGGGATCGAACTGGCACCGCGTAACGGCGTCGTGGGCGCGCGCGGCTATGATGTTTTCCTCAAAGCCTATGAGGCGGGTGCGCTGATCCGCGTTACGGGGGACATTATCGCCTTGTCACCGCCTCTGATCATCGAAGAGAGCCATATTGACCGCTTGGTCGACACGATTGGCGCGGCGTTGCACGCGGTGGATTAGGACGCTCATCGCTCACGCGCCGATGTGGCCGCGAAGGGACTGAAGATGGGATCGCGCACCACGAGGTGCGCCTCTACACGCGGCGACAAGCGCAACTTTTGTTGCGCGCTCCTCCGCCACCAACACCCATAGCCCCGCGTGGAAAACCACCGAGGGTGCGGCTGAGTGAGGGGCCGGGGCGCGTGGTGTGCGCCAAATGAGGTGGGCCAGATTAACGGACTGGCCCGGAATACGACGCAAACCGTGCGCCCCGGCTGAAAAGTTCTGTGTGCTTAGGTGGTTCATGACGCCACGGGTGGTTCAAATTTCCCCCGCCTAGTTCGTAAAGGCCTCATCCTAGAAGCTTGCGCTTCCAAAAATACATAAGGCTTCCCCAAGGCTTCTCAAAGGCATCGCCTAAGTTCTTGACCAAGGGCTTCACACGGCAGTCGGGCTCAAGCACACCGGGCATCAGGACAGCTAATCCCAATGAAACACGTGGTCGCCACTTCAACCTCGATTAATCCCGCTTACCATCCCCAACCGGTGTCGCCGCTGCAGCAACAACGCCCTCTCGTTGGTGATGGGTATAAAATATCTGAGGTTTTGAGAGTGGGGATAAGTTTTGTTTTATGCGCTCCCCCTCGCCCTTTGGGGTCGACCTGTAGGTCGACGGGTCGGGGGTGAGGGCTGACGGAGGCAAAAGCTTATTTTGCTTAGGGGCTTAGATTAGGCCGGAATAACTAAATTATTGCCAGTGTAAGCCCTCACCCCCGCCCCTCTCCCGCTGGGAGAGGGGAGAGCGCTTGTGCGTCACGCTGGGAGACTGAAGGGGTGTTTCCATCTAGACCGATTTTGGTGAGACAGAAGGATCACCAAAAGGACCGCGTAGCACGAGCTGCGCCTGTCAACGCGTACCGATGCACAGCTCGTGCTGCGCGTTCCCCTTCAGTCCCTTCGAGGCACATCGGCACATGCGCCGAAACCCCGCGAGCGGGGAAGAGGGGGCGTGCACCACAAGGTGCGCAACTTGACACGGTGACGGGTGCCGCTCGCCGCTCATGTGGTTTTTCCAAAACGGCAAGAACTCTCCTCGCATTGCGTTTACTTGACCTTTTGGCTGTCCGCTCATACCTAAGCGACATGACCGCACGCCCCATTCTCACTGTTCCGAACCCTATTCTGAAACAAATCTCCACGCCGGTTACCGTTGTGGATGATGCGATCCGCGCTTTGATGGATGACATGCTCGACAGCATGTATGAGGCCAAAGGCATTGGTTTGGCCGCTGTTCAAATTGGTGAGCCTGTGCGCGTGATTGTGATGGACCTTGAATGGGGCGGGGCCGAAGCGCCAGACCATCGGGCACCGCGCTTTTTCGTCAACCCTGAGATTATTTGGCACAGTGACGAGACGGCCCCTTATGAAGAAGGCTGCTTGTCGGTCCCTGAATATTATGACGATGTGGAGCGGCCAGCCAAAGTGCGCTTGCGCTACCTCAACCGTGACAATGAGCTGGTGGAAGAAGATGCAGAGGGCATGTTTGCGACCTGTATCCAGCATGAGATGGACCATTTGGAAGGCATTTTGTTCATCGACCATCTCTCGCGCCTGCGCCGCGATCGCGCTTTGGCTAAAGTGAAGAAGATCAAGCGGGCTGCGTAGGCCCAACGTGAACTCCCCTTCCTCCCTTCGCCTGATCTTTATGGGCTCACCCGATTTTGCGGTGCCGACCTTGGCTGCCTTGGTTGAGGCTGGCCATGACGTCGTCTGCGTCTATTCCCAACCGCCCAAGCCAGCTGGACGCGGGAAAGCGCTGCGGCCAACGGCCGTGCATGCGTGGGCAGAGGCGCAGGGGATTGAGGTGCGCACGCCTGCGAGCCTGAAGGGCGCCGAGGCACAAGCCGAGTTTGCCGCCCTGAACGCTGATGCCGCCATCGTGGTTGCCTATGGTCTGATCCTGCCGAAAGCGGTTTTAGACGCAACCCGTCTGGGCTGCTTCAATCTGCATGGCTCGCTTCTGCCGCGCTGGCGGGGGGCGGCACCCATGCAACGCGCCATTGAGGCCGGTGACGTTGAGACTGGCGTGCAAGTCATGGCGATGGAGATCGGTCTGGATACGGGCGGCGTCTATGCCACCGCTCGCACGCCGATTTCATCGGGGGACACCACAGGCACCCTGCACGACCGCCTGGCCAGTCTCGGCGCAGCCCTGATGGTGGAGGCTTTACCGCAGCTTGCGGCTGGCACTTTGCCATGTGTCCCGCAAGCCGAGGACGGCATCACCTATGCCGCCAAGATCGATCGGGCAGAGACCAAGATTGATTGGACAAAGCCTGCCGAAATCCTCGACCGCGCCATTCGTGCTTTCGCGCCCTTTCCAGGCGCTTGGTGCCAGTTGCCCGATGGTGCCCGCGCCAAGATCCTTTTGTGCCAAGCTGAAATAGGTGAGGGGGCACCTGGAACCGCGCTGGATGATCGCCTGTTAATCGCCTGCGGACACGGGGCTTTGCGCCTTTTGAAAGTCCAGCGTGAAGGCAAAGGGGCGTTGGATGCGCCTGATTTCTTGCGTGGAAACCCCATTTCCACCGGTCATGTTTTCTCCTAAGGCAACGACACAAAAACAGGTTGCAGGGCCAAAAAATCGCACTTAAGCTGCAGAATATTTTAGCCGGCTACGGCTGTTTTGAGTCAGTTTTTGGAGTGTTGCCATGGTTTCGCGATTTCGGACATTCGCTGTCAGTCTCACCTGCTTGGCTTTAAGTGTCGGGCCCGCTTTTGCGGATTCAACGCCTGCCGCAGCAAATGATCCCATGGTGGCCTACCGCGCCTATGATCAGGCCGTGGCGGAGGGTAAGCTTCCCGATGCCGCTGTTCACGCAAAAGAAGCGTGGAAGCGCGCTGAGGCTACTTGGGGCCCCACCAATCCCAATACCGCTGGCTTGGCCTTTAATGCGGCTTGGTCGCTGGCCCTCATCGGTAAGGCTCCTGAAGGCATGGACGCGGCCAAACGCGCCGTCGAACTCGCTGAGGTGGGGGCCAAGGCCTATAAAGCCTCTGAAGCGCAATTCTTGTTGGCCAATGCCGAATTTGAGGCAGCAACGACAAACCAGTTGCCTAAGAAAGCCCAAGCGATCGATCTCGCTGCCAAAGCTGTTGAAGGGTCGTGGGGGGACATGCTGGTTGCCGACGCTCTGCTGCGGGCGTCGATCCACTTTTCCGTAAGCGGCAAATCTAGCCTCGGGGCGAAACTGGCTGAACGTAGCTCGGCAGAAGTGCAGCGCTTAAATCCGGTGGATGTTGACCGTTTAGCGCTCGTCAATTTGGCGCGAGCCGTCACTAAATTGTCTGATCAAAACAAGCTTTTGGTAGCTTATGAGGATATCTTGAAGGCGCGGGTCACTTATGGGCCGATGCGTCGCCCCGATGATCCGACATGGGGTGCCTTGAGTGCTTGGCAAATGGTGGTGAATGGCTTGATTCAGGCTACCAACTCGTCAAATGGCGGTTCTGCAAGCCGGATCAAATGGAGCCGCTTTCAACCCCGCGATATGACTCAAGAAGAACTCGCTAAAGTCATGACCCCAAAGCCAGAATGTGCAGACTTCACAAAGTTTAAGCGCAAACGGGTTGGACGCGACATTGAGCCGATGCAGGTTGGCTATTTTACGGTGAACTTAGGCGGCGTGCAGGTTCTGACCGACCTCGCGCCCGATGGCCGGGTCACCAGTCCACGCGTCATCGGTGCCGTGCCCGATTCTTCTTATGCCGAAGCGGCCCTCAAAGGGATTTCAACGTGGCAATTCGATCTCCCAGCCAATGTGCCGGCGACGTGCCTAAAGGATTACAACATCACCGTTGTTTTCACGATGTATTGAGGCGGCTAAGCCCTGAGTGGGCGAGGAGAATTTTAGATGCGGTTTAAGGCAATACTTTTGGGAATGGCTTTGACGAGTTTGGCCTGCGCGCCGGTTTGGGCTGATCCTGCGGCCCCTGCGCCAAATGCAGACCCGATTGCCGCATATCGGGCTTATGAGGCAGCCATTAAGGCCGGAAAACTGGTGGAAGCGACCAGCTTTGCCCATGATGCTTGGCAAGCAGCCGAAGTGAAATGGGGTGCCAGCAATCCTAACACCGCGGGCTTGGCCTATAATGCGGCTTGGACCGCAGCTTTGAACAATCAGCCCGCGAAAGGCATAGAGCCTGCTCAGCGGGCGATCACCCTCGCCCCCGTGGCCCAGCAAGCCTATCGGCCTGAGGAAGCGGCCTTCTTGCTGGCCTATAATGATTTTTTCGCTGCCAGCGCAGAGGATCAGCCCAAGAAGTCAGAGGAGTTGGTCCGGGCCGCTAAGGCAGTTCAAGGCAGTTGGGGCGATATCCTGATCGTCGATGCCCTAATTGCCGTCTCCTACGCACTGGTTTTGAACAATAAATCGGCGCAGGCCAATGAGGCCGCCGCCATCAGCCTTAGCGAACTGGAGCGTATTAATCCCAGTGATACGCGCAGGCGGCCGATGGCGCTGTTGGTCAAGGGCATTTCGCGTATGCGATTGGGTGAACCGCTCGATGCCCAATCTGATGTATTGGATGCTCAGCTTGCCTATGGGAAAATGCGTCGGCCCGATGATGCTGATTGGGGTAAACTACAAGCTTGGGGTCTTGTGATGGACTCTGTCGCCCGCAGCGCTGGCGCCCGCGATAATCAGACGGGTAGTCGCTTGCGGAACGATCGGCGCTCGCCGCGCTATCTCACCGATGACGAAGAAAAGCTGATTTATGACAGAAAGCCCGAATGTGCAGACCAGCCAGCGCCCCGTCGCATCGAGGGTGACGCGATCCGGGCACTTGCCGCTTCAAAGAATTGGATTCACATCGGCGGTGTTTTTGCGCGAGTCGACATTAAAGCCGACGGGCGGATTGAGAACCCGCGCATTCTTGGCGTTGTTCCAGAGCAAGACTTCTCGAGGCAAGTGTTAAAAGCTTTGAATACATGGCGCTATGAGGTTCAGCCAGGAACCTTAGAGCAGTGTCGAAAAGACTTGGATATTGCGGTCGTCTTTTCGATCAACTGACGTCTTGCTGTCTCAAGCAATGATATCTGGCGTCAATTGGTCTTCCCAATGGGCGATTTCGTCTTTTAGTGCCAGTTTGCGGCGTTTTAGGCGCATGATGCCAATCTGGTCGTAAGGCGCGCTCTCTTGCAGCGCTTGAATGGCGCCGTCCAGCGCACGGTGTTCCTGACGCAGGGCATGAATCTTGGCCTCGAAGCGTTCTGCATCGGCATCTTCGGAAGGTGAAGTCCAGTCGCTTGCCATTAGGCTTCCTCATTCTGAGCGCGTACATGAGTCGTCAAACCGATTGCCCAGCATGGGCGAGGCGCTTCAACAGTGCGTCTAACGCCGCGTCAAGAGGGACATGGGCGGCGCGGACGCATTGGATCAGGCCGTCATAGCCACTTAGAGGCTGCCCCTTAATTTCGCTTAAATGTAAAATCTGCAAAATGGTTTGTTCCGAAGCTAATTCAGCGGCCAGAAGTTGTGCGCGGGTTGCGGCAATTAAGGCGGGGGCTTCGGTTTGCGGCTCCGCCTTTAACGCGCGTCGGCGTTGGCGCAAGGGCGTCACCAATTGGCGGGTCAGCTTTTGGGCCAAGCGCTGGGTGTCCGTTGCCTCGAACCCTTGGCCAAGGCGGGCCCGATACAGGGCAAAGATCAGAAAAGTCACGTCCAGCCCGTAACGGTCCTGCGCGGCCAGACAATCGGCTTCCACGCCGTGTTGGCCATAGAAGGCAAGCGCAAAGTCCCAGATGGAGAGCGATGGATCGGTCTTAGACGGGCCCGACATCTTCCCCCCAGCGTTTGATGCCCTTGACCTCAAAACCTAAAAGATCGAGGGCGCGGCCAACCGATTGGGTGACCACGGCGTCCAGAGACTCCAATTGCGCATAAAAGGCGGGCACGGGCGGGAAAATGATGCCACCCATCTCGGTGATGGCGGCCATGGTGCGAATATGGCCCAGATGATAGGGCGTCTCGCGTAGCATCAACACCACGCGCCGCCGCTCCTTCAATTGAACATCGGCAGCGCGGGTCAGCAAGTTGGAGGTCACACCCGTGGCAATCTCGCCCATGGTTCGCACCGAGCAGGGCGCGATCAGCATGCCATCGGTCTTGAACGAGCCTGAGGCAATCGATGCGCCGACATCAGCAATCTTATGCACGTAAGAAGCGCGACTCTTTAGAGCCGTGGAGTTGGGTAAGCCCTCAGAAGCCAGAGTCAGTTCGGCGGCTTTGGTCAGTACAAGGTGTGTTTCCACCCCAATCTCGGCCAGCATGTCCAAGGCGCGGACACCATACACAGCACCTGAAGCTCCACTTATCCCTATTATCAAGCGCTTTGACATGATCGTGAATTACCTTGTTTGACCTGCGACGAAAAAGTACTTGGCGATTCCCTTATCACGTGTTTCCCTACACTCCTCTGAACGCAAAGGAGGCCGCCACATGGCGATTGAAGCGCATATCCGTGAATTGTCTGATAAACACGCCAAGCTTGATTTAGCGATCCAAAACGAAATGAAAAGCTTGGCCTCTAGTGACGCACAGATTGCAGCTCTAAAACGACAGAAACTCAAGCTCAAGGAAGAACTTGAGAATTTGCGACGAAGACACTGATATCTCTCCGATCAGGAAGAAAGGGGTCCATCTGGACCCCTTTTTTGTTGTACGCGCTTTTCCCCCACCCCCGCGATGTCATCCCCTCTGGAACGAAGTGGAGAGCGGGGACCTCAGCGAGTTTGCGGCACGAGGTCCCCGATTGGCTTCGCCGTCCGGGATGACATCGTTTGAGGTTTTTCCATCTGGACCCATTTTGGCGGAAACCCTGTTTCACCAAAATGGATCATCGAGCATGCCCGCGACATCTGTGTCGTCAAGTGCGCAGCTTCGCTGCGTCGCAAGAACAATTTTGTTAGCGGTTTGGTGGGCCAGAAGGATCACCAAAACGCGTCCAGATAAAAACCATCCAAAAGGATCGCGCAACAACAGTTGCGCTCGTCAGCGCAAAACCATGCGCAACTTTTGTTGCGCGCTCCGTTTCCCTAAGTGCTCAACCGCCCGGCTTCACACTAATCTGCATCTGCCAAATTTGTTCGGCAGGGCGGCCTGCTTCAAATTCCCATGGCCGCGCATAGCGCAGGACTAAGGCTTGGCCTGCCGTGCTCTGTAAATCCACGGGGGCGGAGATGGTTTTGAAGCGGAAGCGTGTCCAGTCATTGCCGCCCACCATGCCTTGTTTGCGGCCTTCGGGGTTTTCGGGCTGTGAGGTTTTTTCGACCAAGACGACGCCCGCTGGCAGGGACTGAACTTCCCACGAATAGCCCGCTGTCGGCGTGCCCAATAACTTCACCTCAAAGGTCTGACCTGTTTTCAGCGTCTTGGTGGTGCCTGTGTCTGCGGCGGCAAAGATCATATTTGTGGACTTTTCGGCTGGGGGTAGACCTGCACACCCGCTGATGGCAACAAGACCCAGACTGAGCAGCGCAAACGTCTTCATCGCGTTCATCTTACACACCTTTCAACGCCCGATAGGCCGATGGCGGTTGCACTTAAAAGCGCGCCGCCCAAGCCTCAATCGCCTCAGCATGGGCCTGCTTCTCGGCTGGCGTCAAATAGCTGCCGCTAAAGCTATTGTGCGCAAGGCTGACCAATTCATTCTTGCTGAGGTCGAGCGCTTTGGCGATGGCGTGCCAATTGGCGTTAAGATAGCCTCCGAAATAGGCCGGATCGTCGGAATTGATCGTGGCTTTCAGGCCTTTTTCCAGCATGGTGCGCAAGGGGTGTTGGGTAAGGTCATGCACCACGCACAAGGACAGGTTCGATAGCGGGCAGACGGTCAAGGTCAGGCCATCCTTGGCGATGCGCGCCACCAAAGCCTCATCTTCCAAGGCGCGATTGCCATGGTCGATCCGGTCGATTTTAAGCAGATCGAGCGCTTCCCAGACATAGGCTGGCGGGCCTTCTTCGCCAGCATGGGCAAACAAATGCAGGCCCTTCGCGCGGGCGGCTTCAAAGACGCGGGCAAATTTCGAAGGTGGGTGGCCGACTTCGCTGGAATCGAGGCCAACGCCGAAAATATGGGCCAGATAGGGCTCTGCCGCTTCTAAGGTCGCAAAGGCGGCGTCTTCGTCCAAATGTCGCAAGAAGCATAGGATCAGCTTGGAAGTCACGCCCAATTGGGTTTGCCCATCGGCCAAAGCGCGTGCAATGCCCCCGATAACCACGCCCATCTCAATGCCGCGATCGGTATGAGTTTGGGGATCAAAGAAGACCTCTACGTGACGACACGCATCGGCAGCAACCCGCTTCAAATAGGCCATGGTCAGATCGTAAAAATCTTGCTCCACCTGAAGCACGCCCGCACCTTGGTAATAGATGTCGAGAAAATCTTGCAAATTGGAGAAGCTATAGGCGGCGCGCACTTCTTCCACGCTGTTGAACGGGATCGCGATCTTGTTGCGCTGGGCCAAGGCAAACATCAGTTCGGGTTCCAGCGAGCCTTCCAAATGCAAGTGAAGCTCTGCCTTGGGCAGGCCAGCGATAAAGGCGTCACGGTCAAAAGCAGTCATTAGGGTCCCCGGGTGCGTGGTTGGCGCGGCAGGGCCACATGGCCCCGACGGACAGATCACAGGCCTTCTAAATCATCAGGCCTGTTGCGCAACTGCTTTGTGGGGCGCTTGGGTGTGCTGGGGTTAGTTGAGGGCGTCTGGCGCTGTTGCGTCGGGTGCATCAATCATCGCCGCGACGGCTTCCCAGTGATCGGCCATTTCCAGGTCGCCCATGGCGGCTGCCTCTGCAGCCCGCATGACTGCAATCACAGCGCCATCTTCACCGTACCGCGCTTGTAACAGGCGGGCGGCATGGGTGATGGCGTCATGATCATTGCCGCTTGGCGCGCTCACTTCAGGGTTAGTCCGGTTTCCATCGTTCTAAATGTGCAAGCAATGCCCAGCTTTTCAAGGGCAGAGTGGTCAGCCACCGCAGTTTGATGGGGGTGGGCATCGGCGGGGCCAGGGCGGGCTTCGACGGCCAAGGCCTTGCCCGTTGCCGCTTCGCTGGCCTTGGCAACCGCCGCCGCAGAGGTCAAAGCGCCGCTGCCCACGTCAAAGAAGCCTGCATGGCCGTGCAGCACGATCTGGGCAATCACTTTGGCTGCATCATCGGCATGCACCCAGTCGCGGCTGGCCTCATAGATGGGCAGGGGTCGTTCGGATACGGCATGGTCGCGTGCACGAGATGGCAGGCTGGCGAGTGCGCCTTTGTGGCCCTCGCCTTGGCCGTAAACCGATGCCAAGCGGAAACCCGTGGCGATTGGGGCTGCATCTGGCCCTGTGCCTTGGCTAGCCGCAAAATAGTCAAACGCCTGTTTGGCGCGTCCAAAGGCCGTCTTTGGCTGGAAGCCTGCAACCACATCTGGGGCAGTGGAAAGGCTCGGCGCTGCATCGCCGTAAACCTGAAGGGACGAAGCCCAATAAATGGCCCGTTGCTTAGCCACCGCATAGTCCCACACGCGTCGGGGAAGGTGATAGGAAGTCTCAAACAAAGCATCCATATCGCCTGCGCTATGGCCCGCGTCGGCAAAACACAAAACGCCGGCAATTTCGCGCCAGGCTTTGTCGAGATGGGTCATTAAATCTTCGGGTGTCCAAAGATCCGCCATTTTTGTCGGCAGATTGGCCCATTTGCCCGACGCGCTTGAGCCCAATTGGTCGCAAATGATCACTTGCGCGCTGCCGTCCTCTGCCAATTGCCGCGCTACCGCGCTGCCGACCAGACCGGCGCCGCCAATGATGATGAATTTCCGGCCTTGAGAGGGCATGCTGACATCCATTTTGTGTTAATCTTACACATCGACACCCAATGTGTGTGAATTTCACACATTTACGAGCGATTTTGAGCGCTGTCTAGCAGCTTGGCAGCTTGGCTTGCAGACACCATCTTATCGGCATGACCGACCCAGCGCCCACCAGCCTTTCTACCATGAAGCTTTCGCCGTTGCGGCTGCTCGCCTATGCGCTGCCAGCGGTGCCCATCGCGGCTCTCGGTCAGCCCTTTTACATGTTTGCACCCACCTTTTACGCCAAGGAAGTAGGCATTGGGGCGGGCCTGATTGGCCTGATCCTCTTGATTGTTCGGGTGTTAGATGCGGCGAGTGATTTGGTGGCTGGCCGCTTGTCGGATCAGACGCCCGGCCGATTTGGGCGGCGCAAGCCTTGGGTTTTATTGGCCAGCCCGCTGGCGGCTTGGTCGGCCTATATGATCATGACGCCGCCAGAGGGGGCAGGGGCGGCCTATTTTGCGCTCTGGACTTTGTTGGTCTCCATCTCTTGGGCAGCGATTACGCTGCCGCTGAATGCTTGGGGGGCAGAGCTTAGCCCGGATTACCGCGAGCGCATCGTCGTGACGGCGTGGCGCGAGATTGCCACCGTCTTGGGGGTGATTGGCGCGGTAGGCCTAGTCGCCGTGGTTTCAAATGGCGGGCCATTGCGCGAAGCGCTCGCCATGCTGGGGCTGTTTGCTGCCATCACAACGCCTTTAGCCTGCGGGATTTGTGTGCTCTTGGTGCCGGACCCACCTTTGACGACACAGCCTGTGGCCAGCTTAAAAGACGGGTTGAAGGATTGTGCGGCGAATGAGCCGTTTCGGCGCTTGGTCGCGGCCTATGTCATCAACGGCATTGCCAACGGGCTACCGGCCACTTTGTTTCTCTATTTCGTCTCTGAACGCTTAGGTCGCCCAGATTTGCAAGGTGCCTTGCTGGGCACGTATTTCCTCGCCGGCCTGATTTCAGCACCTTTTTGGGCGTGGCTGGGTGGCCGCTATGGCAAGGACCGCGTGTGGCGCTGGGCCATGGTTTGGGCGTGCCTGATCTTTGCTTTGGCGCTGGGTGTTACAGGGCCACAGGATTGGGTCTTGTTTTTGATAATCTGTGTCGGCTCTGGCCTAGCGCTCGGGGCCGATATCGTCTTGCCAGCAGCCATGCAGGCCGATGTAGTTGACCTTGATGAGCTGAAGACAGGCCAAGCACCTAGAACCGGGCTCTATTTTGCGCTGTGGAGTGTTGCGACCAAGCTGGCGCTTGCAGTCTCGGCCGGGGCGGCTTTTGGCATTTTGGGGCTGGTCGGGTTCAACACCCAAGGCGGCGCACAAACCGATTTGGCGTTGAACAGCCTCGTCGCACTTTATTGCGCCATTCCGATCGTGCTGAAACTGATCGCGATTGCGATGATGCGCGGCTTTCCGATTGACGCCACCGAGCAAGCCCGCATCAGGGCGGAGATTGAGGTCAACCGAGGTATAAGTCGCGCATAGTTCTGATGGCGGGCGGAGATTGCGCTCAACCGAACGAGACCGAGCGCATAGCCCTATTCGCGTGGCGAGCTGGCGACGGAAGTCACCTTCCGATAATCAAAGCTTTGGCCTGCGATTTTGAATGCTGTCCGCACCCAGCGGCCTGTCGCGTCATACCACAAATCCGTGTTGACCGCACCGCGTACGCGGTAATGACTGGCGCGAACATTGGCTCCGCCAATCTGCAGCACTTCTTCGCCAACCCGGTTTACATTGACACGACTTAACTTGCCGTCGCGGCTGTCGAGCAGGCGGGATTGATTGATCGTGCTAAAGCGCCACCAGCTGGACGGTAGGATGGTGGCAGGGGCATTGCCTTTGAAGCCTGTTCCATCCACAACGATATTGGCCCCTCGCAGATTGGCGGCAACAGATTTGTTGGATCGATTTTCTTGGTCCGAACAATTCAGGCTGGTCAATTGATCGCCACGCCAAGCTTCCTCGCAGCGATGGCGATAGCTAAAGCCGATGGGTCCAATTTTACCAGCCATATCAATGGCGATGCGAACATTGGTGATATCGGCAGACTTTGAAACCGTCACGATATGCTTGCCCACGGGCTTGCCATTCATCAGGATTTCAAACTCGGTCCGCCCCGGTGTGGTGGCCGCTGCCGCGCTGGACGTCACCGCCGCGCTGCCCAGCACAAGCGTAGATGCGAGGAGACATAGTTTTAGGGTGCTTTTGGAAGACATCGCAAAGCCTCTTTTAATGAAAGCGAGGAGGAGTATCAGGCAAAAATTAGTTGAAACGGTTAATCAGCCAGCCCAATGGGCCTTTCAGACGAACAGAACCAGTCTGTGCGATTAAACAAATGCAATCGCCGCCCTTAGCAGCACCGGGTTGATGCTCGCTGTCTTCGTCATGCACCAGCAAATCGCCACGACGGTAGATTTGGCTGCCATCGTCGAGTTCACCGGACAGGACAAGGGTCACTTCAAGGCCGGAGTGGCCATGTTCTGGCACTTTGCGGCCTGCTTCTAACTTGAGCAATTCAGCGTCACAGCCGGGCAGAGGCATCATCAACATACCCGCCAAATTGCGTCGCCAGCGGCCTTGGTCGAGGGACGATAGCACATGGGCCATATCGTCAATCTCGCGCAGCGCATGGTTTGAATAGTCGCGGCTTATCTCGGCTTCAAGCCAAGCAGGCTGAGCGATTTCAACAGGTTCGATTGCGTCCAACAACATCCCGCCTGCCGCATCAAACGTCCGCGTAACTTCGCGCGCTTGCGGTTGCAGAGCCAAATGCGCTGAAACGACCAAGGCAGGCCCACGCGGCAAGCTACCAGCCGCATAGTCCATCAAGAGCGCCTGATAGCGCTGATCCTTTTCAATCGTGAGAGCCGTGTTTTCTTCATTCATGGGTTTAGTTATGCCGCCGGATTATGAGATAGTCTTTGCAACTTACGCTGAAATCCCTTTAGTGGATCATAAGCACTGAAAAAACCCCGTGTGGCACGCCTTGGGCGGGCAACGCAATAAGCTGGTTGAGGACACGAACATGGCAGGCTGGGCCAATCCTGATGATCCCTTGGTTTCCACGCAATGGCTAGCTGACAAGCTAGGCGCGCCAGACGTGCGCATCATTGACGCCTCGTGGCACATGCCCGCAGCAGGACGCAATGCCAAGGAAGAATATAACGCTGCCCATATTCCAGGCGCTGTCTTCTTTGATATTGATGAGATTTCAGACACCGCCAGCCCTTTCCCGCACATGATGCCCAGCCCTGAAAAGTTCGCCAGCCGGGTGAAGAAACTAGGCTTAGGTGATGGTCTCCGCTTGGTGGTTTACGACAGCACGGGCGTGTTTTCAGCGGCACGTGTCTGGTGGATGTTCCGCCATATGGGCCATGAGGATGTGGTGGTGCTCGATGGCGGCTTGCCCAAATGGTTAGCTGAAAATCGTGAGACAGAGGATATGCCGCCCATTGCGCGAGAGCGGCATTTCACCGTGCGTCGGCGCGCTGATTTGATCCGGGACAAGGGTCAAATTTTGGCGAAAGTCGAAGCCCGTAGCGCGCAAATCCTTGACGCGCGCCCCGCGGGTCGTTTTGCTGGCACCGCACCAGAACCGCGCGCCAATCTGCCCAGCGGCCACATGCCCGGTGCTTTCAATGTGCCTTTCTCGACCCTATTGAAGCCAGACAATACCATGAAAGACCCCGCTGAATTGGCCGAAGTCTTCAAGGCAAGTGGTGTAGATCTTGGCAAGCGCGTGGTGACGACGTGCGGCTCTGGCGTCACCGCCTGTGTCATCGCTTTGGCATTAGCGCGTTTGGGGCTGTGGGATGTGCCTGTTTATGACGGTGCCTGGAGTGAGTGGGCAGCAGACCCTGCGTCTCCGATCGAGACTGAGGCTGCTGGATGAGCAAGAACTCAAAAGGAGCCGCCGGTGAAGGCCTTTCGGCTGCGACCCGACTGGTACAAATCGGCCGCGATCCATTCTCGCATGAGCGGGTGATCAATCCACCCATCCAGCGCGGCTCGACCGTGCTGTTTGATAATGCCGATGACCTCTACCGCGCCGGGCCTTTGAGCGACATGAAGGGCTATGGGCTGGAAGGCCTGTCGACCCAAGACCGTCTGTGTGACGCCTTGACGGAGATTTCCGGCGGCATTGGCACCGTGCTGGCCCCATCGGGCTTACAAGCGCTGACATTAGCGCTGATGGCCGCCACGAAAGCTGGCGACCATGTGTTGCTGACCGATTCGTCCTATGGCCCGACGCGGCGTTTTTGCCGCGAGGTTTTGGGCAATTATGGCGTTGAAACCGAGATTTACGACCCGCGCATCGGGGGCGATATTGTAGGTCTGATCCGGCCCAACACCTGCTTGATCATCCTTGAAAGCCCCGGCTCTTTGACGTTTGAGCTGCAAGACGTGCCGGCCATCACCGCTGTCGCCAAGGCGCACGGGGTTGCGACTTTGATCGACGATACCTGGACCGCCGGCCTTTACATGAAGCCGTTTGATCTGGGGGTGGACATCTCCATGCAGGCCTTGACCAAGTATCAGGGCGGGCATGCCGATGTGCTTGCGGGCGCTTTGATCACCAATAGCGAGGAATGGCTGACCAAGCTGAAGACCATGCACCAAATGTTGGGCATTGGCACGTCTGCTGAAGATGCGTGGCTGACTTTGCGCGGCCTGCGCACCATGGGCTTGCGCATGGCCCATCAAGACCGGGTTGCGCGTGACATGGCGCGTTGGCTGGAGGCTCGGCCTGAAGTGGCGCAAGTGCTGCATCCGGCGCTGCCATCGCACCCCGATCACGCCATTTGGCGGCGCGACTTTAGCGGGGCTGGTGGTCTGTTTTCGGTAGTATTCAAGCAATTCCCAGCGTCAAAAATCAACGCAATGGCCGAAGCCTATGAGATATTCTCCATGGGCTTTTCGTGGGGCGGGTTTGAGAGCTTGGCGCTACCCAGCACGGTCCAGATCACCCGACAATTTCCGGCCCGCCATCCAAACGGACCGATCATGCGCTATTCGATTGGCTTAGAAGCGCCGGAAGACTTGATTGCCGATCTGGAACGCGGCTTTGCTGTGCTTAACGCCGCTTAGATTGGCTGAGGCCAAGCGGGACCGAGGTCGTGCGTTTGGCCACGCGAATCACGATGCGCGACTGCACATCTGACACGAGGCCTTGGCCAAGCAATTTGTCGCGCAGGAAACCGTCATAGGCATGCATGTCGGTGGTCACGACACGGATCATATAATCGACCGCCCCTGTCACCGTGGCGCAATCGACAACTTCAGGCCAAGTCGCCACGGCGGCCTCGAATTTCTCGAGGTTTTCGCGGTTTGGCAGGGCCAGCTTTACCGAGGCCATCACTTCGAAATCTAGGCCTAAAGCGGCGCGCTCAAGGATGGTCACGCGCTTGGTGATGACGCCAATTTCTTCGAGGCGTTTGATCCGCCGCCAACATGGGCTTGACGAGAGACCAACCTTATCGGCAATCTCAGCAACTGACAGCGCCGCATCTTCTTGGACCAGATCGAGTATGCGTACATCAATGGCGTCTAATTCTTCCGACACGAATTTTCCTCAATTCTGGCAAAGTGAACATGTATCTTGCGCAATCCTTCGCAAATAACGAAAAAAAGAGCAAGCTTTTTCCGTGAAAACAGAAGATGATGCCCGGATAAAAGCAGACCACATTCACAGTGGTCGAAAAACCCGAGGGCCTACCAAATGCTCCATCGCGAAGTTCTGTTAACTGACAAGTATGAACTCGACGAGGGTAGAGCGTTTCTAACCGGCATCCAAGCCCTCGTGCGGCTTCCTTTGGACCAAAAACGCCGCGATGTGAAGGCCGGATTGAACACGGCGGGCTTTATCTCGGGCTATCGCGGCTCGCCACTTGGCGGCTATGACATGCAGCTCGAGCGGGCCTCTAAGCTTCTGAAAACCCATGATATCGAGTTCTGGGCAGGCCTCAATGAAGATTTGGGCGCGACAGCCGTTTGGGGCAGCCAACAGCTTGGTCAATTTGCGGGTGCGCGCTTTGATGGCGTTTTCGGTATTTGGTATGGCAAAGCACCTGGCGTTGATCGTACGGGCGACGTTTTTAAGCACGCTAATTTCGCAGGCACCTCCAAGTTCGGCGGCACCTTGGCAATTGCAGGCGATGACCATGTTTGCAAAAGCTCGACCCTGCCCAGCCAGTCTGAGTTTGCTTTCATCGATGCGGAAATGCCCATCCTGTCGCCGGCATCGATCCAAGATGTGTTGGACTTTGGCTTGTACGGCTTTGCCCTATCGCGCTACTCTGGCGCTTGGACGGGCCTAATCGCTTTGGCCGATACGATGGATTCGGGCGCGGTGATTGATGTCGGCGCCCATCGCTTTGATATCCGCCTGCCCACAGACTTCGAAATGCCGCCAGAAGGCGTCAGCCTGCGCCGTGGCGATGATCCGATGGCCAAGGAAGCGCGGCTTCGTCAGTATAAGCTGCCAGCGGCACAAGCTTTTGTGCGAGCCAATAGCCTTGATCGGGAGATCCTATCGGGCGACAAGCGGCGCATTGGCTTGGTCGCGACCGGCCAAGCCACGCGGGACATTTTTGAGGCGTTAGATGCGTTGGGCATCAGCCCAGAACTGGCCGCCGATCTGGGCTTTGCCATTTATAAAGTCGCCATGCCTTGGCCGCTGGAACCCTATCATTTGCGCGGCTTTGCCTTGGGGCTCGAGACGCTGTTGGTGGTGGAGCACAAGCGCGCTTTGATCGAGACCCAGATTCGCGATGCCCTCTATGATTTGCCCGATGGCAAGCGGCCGCGGGTGATTGGCAAAAAGGGGTTGGATAGTAAGCCCTTGCTGCCCGACACCGCTTCCATTTCCATCCCCGTGCTGGCGAAGACCTTGTTTGATCTGGTGCCCGAAGGCCCGCACCGCGAGCAGGCTTTAGCCTATTTGAACCGCGTGCAGGAAAGCAAGGACCGCGCAAAGGCGCTGGAAGGCGATGCACACCGCACGCCGCATTTCTGTTCTGGTTGCCCGCACAATAGCTCAACTGTCGTGCCAGAAGGCTCGCGCGCGCTCGCTGGGATCGGCTGCCACTATATGGCGACCTTCATGCCCGAGCGGCAAACCGATATGACGAGCCAAATGGGCGGGGAGGGCATTGGCTGGATCGGCCAAGCGCCGTTCACGGAAGAAGACCATGTCTTTGTCAATTTGGGCGATGGCACCTATTCGCACTCAGGCTCGCTGGCCATTCGTGCGGCGGTGACGGGCCAAGTCAATGTGACCTATAAGCTGCTTTATAATGACGCGGTGGCGATGACCGGTGGTCAGTCCACCGAAAGCGGCCAAACCACGCCCCAAATTGCCAAGCAATTGCTGGGTGAGGGCGTTAAGAAAGTCGTCATCGTCGCCGACGAGCCGACGCGCTATGCCAATGTGGTGCTAGAGCCGTCTGTCCGCGTCTATCCGCGTGAGGAATTGGACGCCGTCCAGCGCCGCCTGCGCGAGACCAAGGGCGTCACAGTTCTGATCTATGACCAAATGTGTGCGACCGAGAAGCGCCGCCGGATCAAGCGCAAGCTCTTGAAGGCCACGTCGACCCGCGCTTACATCAACCCCGCCGTGTGTGAGGGTTGTGGCGATTGTTCCAAGCAATCCAATTGCTTGTCCATCCATCCGCTCGAAACCGATTTTGGCACTAAGCGGCAGATTGACCAGTCGTCTTGCAACCAAGATACGCGCTGTGTGGACGGCTTCTGCCCGTCTTTCGTGACAATTGAAGGCAGCCACAATGCCAAGCGCGAGCGGGCGCGTCCAACCTTTGATGCCACCAATATCCCTCTGCCCGAGCCTATGAGTTTGGACCGCCCACGCTCCATCGTCTTTACGGGCGTTGGCGGCACAGGCGTAACAACAGTTTCGGCCATTGTCGGCATGGCAGCCCATGTCGATGGCAAGGCGTCCTCCACGCTCGATATGACGGGCCTCGCGCAAAAGGGTGGGCAGGTGTTGAGCCATGTGCGCATCGCCAATCAGCCCCAAGACATTCGCTCTGGCCGCGTGCCCCCGGCTTCTGCCGATGTGATGATTGCGGGCGATTTGATTGTGGCAACCAATCTCGACGGCCTCAATCTGGTTTGCAAAGAGACGACCCGTGCCGTCGCCAATTTCGACATCCAACCCACCAGCGAATTCATCCACAATCGCACGCGCGGCTATCGCGGTCAGCCCAAGGTAGATTTGTTTGCCCAAGCGGTACGGGAGCTGGGCGTCATCCATGCAGAAGGCTTGGCGGAAGAATATCTCTATGACGCGCTTTATTCCAACATGATCCTATTGGGCTTTGCGTGGCAGCGGGGGCTGGTTCCGGTATCGCTGCGCGGGCTTTATCGGGCGATCAAGCTCAATGGCGTGGCGATTGATGAGAATGTGCTGGCCTTTGATCTCGGGCGCTTGGCGGCCTATGACCCAGCACGCTTGAAAGAGATGGTGCCAGTCCGCGAACCGCCGCCAGAAAAATCGCTCGATGATCTAATCGCCCATCGCATTGCGCATCTGACCGCCTATCAAAACCAAGGCTATGCGCAGATTTATGCCGATGCCGTCGCCCAAGTCCGCAAAGCCGAGACCCAAGCAAGCTTGGGTACGACATTGACCCGGGCTGTTGCTGTCAATCTGGTGAAGGTCATGGCCTATAAGGATGAGTATGAGGTTGCGCGCCTTTATGCGGACCCAGCTTATATGGAAGGGCTCAACGCGACATTGGGTGGCCGGAAGTCGTTGAAGATTTGGCTGGCCCCGCCTTTCCTCGGTAAAAAGGATGAGGCAACCGGACTGCCCAAGAAGCAGGCCTTTGGTGCGTGGATCTTAGGGGCGTTTAAAGTGCTGCAGCACGGCAAAGTCCTGCGCGGTACGGCTCTGGACATCTTCGGTGCGACAGAAGAGCGGGCGAAGGAACGTGCGTTCCGCGATCAATATTTGGCTGACCTAGCTATTTGGGTTCAAAACCTAAGTTCGGCTACCCATCGACAAATCGTGGAACTGGCAAACTTGCCCGACGATGTGCGTGGATTCGGCCATGTGAAAGAGGCTGCGCTGGTGCGGACTGAGGCCAAACGGAAAACTCTTTTGGCCCAACTGACCCAAAGGCTTGCCCCGAGAGTCGATGCGCACTAAATGACGGCTCCCCGATGCGTTGGCTGGGTAGCTCAGCTGGTTAGAGCGCACGACTCATAATCGTGAGGTCGAGAGTTCAAGTCTCTCTCCCGCCACCATCGGGCCTTCTTCCTTTGATCATTTAGGCGGCATTTGCCTGGGCTTCAGGCGCGGAAGAACCAGCTGGCGCATCGCCACTGTCCTCGGCCGTCGGAGACTTGCCCCGTTTAGCTCCCGTCGCTTGCGCCCCGCGAAAGCTCGCCCCCAACATATCGACGTCATAGAAAAGGGCTTCGCGAATATCGGCTTGGTCGAAATTGGCGTAGCGCATTTCAGCGCCGGTGAAGTCGGTTGCCTTGGTCTTGTCCGCACTAATGCGCAAAGGACTAAGCTTTGCGTTCCGGAAGTCGGCCTTCTTCAGGCGCGCACGCGTAAAGTTTGCCCCGCGCAAGTCAGCGCCTGCGAAACAGGTCCCGCGTAAGTCGGCCTCGGAGAAATTCGCACCTTGCAACTGCGTCGATAGAAAGCGCACGCCAACCCCGTTGCATTTAACCGCTGAAATGGCGGTCAGGCGCATGCCCTTAAACATCGACGCCATCGGGCGAAGGTCTTCCCCATCGAATTTCGCATGCTTGCCTGCACTGCCGTTGCTTTCCCACCAAGCTTGATGGTCATTGGCCATGTTTTCGAGCTGGATGGCGCGAATTTTTGCGCTGTCACTTGGGTCGCCCAAAGCACCTTTGGCCATTTTGGGGTCGATCTTGCTATAGCCCAGCGCAACACCGGTCAGAATCGCATCTTCGAAATGCGCGCCTTCCAGCCTAGCGCCGGTCAAATCTGCGTCTTGCAAATCGGCACCAGCCAGATTGCAATCCTTCAAAATAGCCCCAGACAGCTTGGCACCCTTCATGGAGCAATCTTGGAAGTCTGCACCCTTGGCTTGGACGCCATTGAACTGCGAGCCATCGAGCGTGGCGCCGACAAACAAAGTGCCCTCAGCGTCGCCGGGTCGCATGCGGTGCTTAACCACCATCATGCCGTTTTTCTTGTCGGCTACAGCGACTTCGCCTTCGCGGAAGTCCGACTGGGTCAAGTCAGCATGGGACAGGTCTGCGCCGCGCAAATTGGCCCCGCGCATATCCGCTTTCGCCATGCGGGCCCCGCGTAGGTCTGCTTTGCGGAAATCACAGGCAAACAGGATGGCGCGCTCAAAGATCGTTTTGATCAGTTTGGCGCTTTCAAACGCACATCCGGTCAATTCGGCATCGGCTAAATTGCGGCCGGAGAGGTCAATCCCTGAAAAGTCGACAAATTTCAAAGAGGCCCGTTTGCCACCTGCGATCCCGTTTGCATAACGCTCATGGAGCTTCAAGACAGCTTCAAGTGTCTCAGAGTCCAGTTTTACGTAAGATACGATGCTGCTCAAGTGTCACCTAAACTTCTTGATACTGGTTGAGTAATTAGGCCTGACATTACCTCAGGAGTGTTGTGGCTTAGTTAAGGAAAACCGAAGTTACCAACCTAATGACTTCGAGAATGCCTGAATGCTTCAAACATAGTAAAAGAATACATCCTTTTGTTCGTGCACGTCTCATCCCCGCAAATGGGAAAGCGCTTCATCGGGCTTGCGACTTCGACGGGAGAAACCTTCTGCGCTCTAGTAGTTTCGGTTTCGCCGAAAATAGGCTATGGAACGCGCCCATCCCCCCGTTCTGCTTCCGTGAAAGTCTCCTCGTGATTGAGCCCAAACATGCGCTTGTCCTGTTCTCAGGCGGTCAGGATTCTACGGCCTGCTTGGCGTGGGCGTTGTCGCGCTATGACCGCGTGGAGACGATTGGCTTTGATTACGGTCAAAGGCACCGCGTGGAATTGGACCAGCGCTTGGTGATTTTGGAAGCGATCCGCGCCACCATGCCGGACTGGGGCCAAAAGCTGGGCGATGACCACCTCTTGGATCTCGGGCTTTTGGGCCAGATTTCTGACACGGCTTTGACCCGCGATACCGCCATCGCCATGGCGGACTCCGGTCTGCCAACAACCTTTGTGCCAGGGCGTAATCTGGTCTTTTTGACCTTTGCGGGGGCTTTGGCCTATCGCCGTGGGCTGGGGGTTTTGGTCGGCGGCATGTGCGAGACCGACTATTCTGGCTATCCCGATTGCCGCCGTGCGACGTTGGATGCGATGGAGCAATCCCTGTCGCTCGGCATGGATGTCTCGTTTAAGTTGGCGACGCCGCTCATGTATCTGACCAAAGCCCAGACGTGGGACCTTGCGTTTGCTCTGGGCGGCGACGCCTTGATTGACCTCACGGTGGAGCATTCCCACACCTGCTACACGGGCGACCGTTCGCTGCGGCACGACTGGGGGTATGGCTGTGGCACCTGTCCGGCGTGTGAGTTGCGGGCCTCAGGCTGGCAGCAATGGCAGGCCCAGCATCAGGGCCAGGCTGTGCAAGGCATGCGCGTGGCCCCATGACCTATATGGTGAAAGAGCGTTTCTACACCCTGCAAGGCGAGGGGGCCCAAGCCGGCCGTCCGGCGGTATTCCTGCGCTTTGCCGGTTGTAATTTGTGGAGCGGGCGTGAGCAGGACCGCACGGATGCCGTTTGCCAATTCTGCGACACAGACTTTGTTGGCACCAATGGCGAAGGCGGCGGCAAGTTTGAAACTGCAGAGGCCTTAGCAGAGGCAGTCGCGGCGCTTTGGCCTGATCTGCAACTCGGCCATCCCTATGTCGTCTGCACGGGCGGAGAGCCGTTGCTGCAGCTTGACGCCCCCCTGATCGAGGCGCTGCATCAAGCAGGCTTTGAGATTGCGGTGGAGACCAATGGCACGATTGCAGCCCCGGAAGGGATTGACTGGATCTGCGTCAGCCCCAAGGCGAATGCCGCACTCGCGCAGGTCAGCGGCCATGAGCTGAAGCTGGTTTATCCCCAAGCCTTGGCCATGCCAGACCGGTTTGAGGCGCTCGCCTTCGACAATTTTTACCTTCAACCCATGGACGGCCCGCACACGGATAAAAACACCCAAGCTGCGGTCGCCTATTGTCTTGCGCATCCACAATGGCGATTGAGCCTGCAAACACATAAAATGCTTGGAATCCCGTGACCCGCTGCCTCTTGACCAAAAGCGTCACCTTTGACGCCGCCCATCATCTCCACCAAGGCGATGAAAGCCACCCCTATCGCCGTTTGCACGGCCATTCCTTCCGGCTGGATGTATCGGTTGAGGATGAGGCCGATGGCAAAGACCATTGGGTGCGCGACTTTGCCGAACTCGCCAAAGCGATTAGCGAAGTCCGCAATGTGCTCGATCATTCGTTCCTGAATGAGATCGAAGGCCTTGAGACACCGACGCTGGAAAACATTTGCGCCTGGGTAGCTGAGCGCTTGAAGCCAAGCCTACCCAATTTGCGCCGCGTATCGGTCGCCCGGCCGTCGCTGGGCGAAATGTGTACGCTGGAGATTGGCCTTTAGGTCGCAGGCTGCCGCAGGCGCGCCGCAAAACGTGCGCGTGCGCGAATCTGGGCTCGTTCGATCAATCGCAAACAAGCCATGACTTGACCTTTAATCGACACTTCGCATGCCCGAACAATATGTGCGCGCCGCCAGACGCTGAGCCAGGCGCGTTGCAAACCTTCGCTCTTCAAGGGCAAAGTCAAGGCTTGGCCGACTTGGCCTTCATAGCAAAGCGGGCCGTCAATCGTCATCGGCGACTTATAGGCTTCACCGCCGCTACCAAAGTCAAACACCTTAAACCCGAGGTCAGAGGCGTGGCGGATGATGTCGAAGGTCAAGAGCAGGCCGGGGGAATAGCGGCTATAGGCTGGGTTGTAGGCCGGGAACCAGAAATGCAAATCTTCCCCGTCGATCATGCAGATTTCAGCGGCAACCAATTCGTCGCCCCGACGATAAATGCCGGCCCGCAAGCTTGAACCGGTAGACTTTTGCTCCGCCAAGGCGAAAAGCAAGTCGCGGGTCCAGCCGCAGCTGAACACATCGTGCATACCAGAGCGCTTATATTGATCGACCTTCAAGGTCAGAACCCAGTCCAACAAGGCGGGGGAAACGTCGGTCCATTCAAATTTCAGCTCTGGCAAATCCTTGGCGACATTGCGTGTGCAGCGGCCCAGGTTTTTGAAATATTTTGGTGCGCGGGCTTTTTGTGCCGCAAACCAGGATTCAAAGCCATCGGTGATCGCGGCAATTTGGCGATGCTTGACGATGGGCGCGCGATCCAGACCTTCAGCGCCTATTAGACCGTTAAACTCCAACCGCTTTGCGCCGGCTGCTGCCAGAAGAAGTGACCAGTCGGGCGCGTAGCCGGTCTTCATGACGGCTGCATGATAATCCGCCAAAGGGGCACCGGCCGGCTGCAAGCTTTGCCCGCGTTTCTGATAGGCGAAGAAACCAACAATCTCGTCGCCGTCATGAAAACGCGCCAACATGCTGCCAGGTGTATGTGGCGCGATCGCCTTTAAGAAGTCGGCGGAAAAATATGGGCTGGCCAAATCTGGATTTGAAACGCGAAATGCACAGAATAGAGCCTCCTCAGTCTCAGTAATTCCATCAAGTGAGGCAACTGAAACGTGGGTAACCTTAGTCATCGTGCAAATCCTTCTAGAAAGAGCTTTTACCCAGGGTAGCAAAATTTGGCCCACCCTAAGAAACATTACGCGGAATTGGACCCTATTTCTTCCGAGTAATTTGTCACGTTTCTGTGATTTTTGCGCTCTTTTCGTCCATTTTGGCAAATATGGCCGTGCGCATGTGCCAAAACTGGATCGAAGGTGCTGGTGGTCTAAGAGGTGTGTGTGAATTTGACACACAGATTGGTTCGGTAAATTTGGCATTCTCGCTTACGAATCGAACAAAAAATAGCGGGGCCCGTTTAGGCCCCGCTGATTGAATTGATCGGCTAGAAATTGTTCTAAAGGGCCCTTACCCCGGAACAGCCTGCGCCAATTTCCGTGCGAAGACAGACAAGGTGCGGTCTGTATCCGACCAAATCCAAGCGGTGTCTGCCCAGATGATGTCGCCTGTCCAGTCATAGCTGGCTTGGCCGATTAATTTGCCCGCCGCATCAAAAGCTTTGCCGGAAACGTCTGCCCCGCCAATGCCGAAGCTCTGCATTGATAGACCCGGCTTATCGCCCAATTCCTTGAAAGTCGGACGATTGGCCGTCAGATCGTTGATCACGACATCGACGCGGGCTACCCGGTCACCAAGGCTTTCGCGCAGGCTACGTTCAACCATCTCTTGAATGACGGCCTTTTCTCGCACGCCATAGGTCTTTTCCATCTTTTTTTGAGCCGCCTCGCTGTAGGTCACATTGACTTGCAGTGGGTCGGCAGATGCGGTGGAAGCAAAGGTCATCGCTAAGAGCAGCGCAGCGGCAGAAAATAACTTCACCATGTCTTTCTCCTCTTTATCCAACCCCGTTTCGAATTCGAGAATTGGGCCCAGCAAAGCCTAAAATGATCGCAAAATTGGGTTTCGGCAAGGTGGCCCAACATTAAATTTGTGGCGGCCTGATCATCGTCTTAGGGCTTTACCGGCTGAAACACGATGGTGGCTTCACCAAAGACGATGCCGAACTTCTTCACTTTTGCCCGATTGATCAGAATACCGTCTGGCTGCAACCACATCCGATCATCAAATGTCACTAAGACCGTGCGCTCGCCGACCTTCAAATCAACATCATAGACCCACGACAATTGGTTGCCTTGAATGAGGCCGCGTGCCACGCCGCGCACATCGCCCGCCGTGCCTTCATAGCTGTTGGGACCCGTCTTTTTGATCTTCCAGATGCGTTGTTCTTTCGCGCCGTCGGCATAATCAAAGCGCTCATCGAGGGTGAGGACGGAACCGTCCCATTGGCCATCAATATCGACCTTGAACTGACGGATCAGCGTGCCGTTACGGTCTTGGAACACGCCCCAAGCGGTCGTTTTGCCCTTGAAATAATCTTCCAGAACAAGTTGCTGTGGCGCTTTTGCAGTCGGAGCGGATGCCGTCGTGGCACAACCGGCCACACTCAGAGCGACGGCTGTTAGGGCGGCTGCCTTTTGGAGGGTTTTGAACATGTTGGACACCTTTCAAAGCTCTCTACGCGTCAGGCGCTGAATTGGTTCAGTGAAACCGGCGGGTGACTCAGTCGGCGCGTTCCTGGCTTGGGCCAATGTCACCCTCAACGGAGATGTCGGCTTCATAGGTCTTGGCCATGCGGACCAGCATCCCCGCATCATGGCTGAGGCGGGCAGCAAATTGACCGACCCGGACTTGGGCCAGTGCCACAGCTTGGCTGATAGCCTGGATTTCAGAGCTATTGTCGAAGCCGTCCTTCATCTGGGGGATATTCAGGCCCTTTGGCCCGCGCCGCAGATCAAATGGCGGGAGGACATAACGAAAGGCTTCGTGTCCAAAGTCGAGATAGAGGCTTTCTGACTCGCCATTGAGGAGGTTAAGGCCGCCATTTGCGGCCATTTTCGAGAGCCGCTCAAGACTGTCGAGCAATTCTTCAATCCGCGCCGCTTGTAGGCCACGCATCAAATCGTGCTCGGTCGTTTGGCCGATCCGCAAAGCTTCAGCGACTTCGGATAAGCGCTCCAAGGCTTGATCGACATAGGCTGCGGTGCGTTCCAAGGTACGGACGGCACTATAGACCTCGGTGAATTTCTTGCGCTCTGCCCGGGGATCGCGCCACGCCGCATGGCGAAGGGCGCGACTTAGGGCCGCTGGTTCCATCAAAGGCGTGTCTGGCCCATTGGGCCTTGGCCCTATAGGACGGGGGCGGACCTCATGGCCTGCATCGCGGCGCGAACGCGCGGGGGAGGGAGGCTTGTTAAACAACATGGTGGCCGTCCTACTTTCGAAGAACGGCCAGCCTCTCATGTTAGCCTCAATGCAGTATTAAGGCGCGTCGACCAATACCAGTTCGGCGTCGACAACGGCCTTGATGGTCAATTTGGGCTCGTCCTTGATTGCGGCGGCATCGCGCTCATAAAGGTCGATGCCGTTGAGTTCGACGACGCCCTTGGCGGCTGCCAGATAGGCGTGACGGCCAGCAGCCAAATCATAGGTGACGCTTTCGCCTGCCTTCAAAGTTGCACCCAAGACACGGGCTTTCTGGCGGATATGCAAAGCACCTTCATCCTCGGAGTAGCCCGAAGCCAGCGTGATGAACTGGCCGGAGCGATCATCCTTGGGGAATTTCGCCGCACCCCACGAAGGGGCAACGCCCGCGCTCTCTGGCAAGATCCAGATTTGATAGAGCGTCGTTTTCTCATCTTCCATGTTGTATTCGGCGTGGGTGATACCAGTGCCTGCGCTCATGACCTGAACGTCGCCCGCTTCGGTGCGGCCAACATTACCCAAGCTGTCCTTATGGGTGATCGCCCCTTCGCGCACATAGGTGATGATTTCCATGTCGGCATGACCATGGGGGTCAAAGCCAGTGCCAGGGGCAATTTCGTCATCATTCCACACCCGTATCGTGCCCCATTGCGTGCGCTTTGGGTCATGATAATGGCCGAAGGAGAAATGGTGGCGGGCATTGAGCCAGCTATTTTTAAAGCGGCCCAGACTGTTGAATTCGCGTTTCTCGATCATGGCTTAACCTTTCATTTTCTTCGTCATTTCCGTGATGCGGACGCCATAGAGGCGGGCAAATTCGCGGTCGCCGGGAGGCGGGGTGATGTCGGGCGCCGCATTGTCGGACTGGGTGGCAACACCAACATAATAGCCTAAACGATTGACCACGTCAGGGGCCGCATCACTATTGCTATGCGCGCCAGGGAGAATACCCGTACCAACCCAGATCATGCCTTGCTGCATGGCCAAAGTCAGGATGGAGTTTAAGGAATTGCCCTTATCACCGGCAAAGCTCAAGGAATTGGTGAAGCCGCCGGCCACCTTGTCTTTCCAGCCTAAAGTGAACCAGACTTTGGAGCTGGCCTCAAAGAAAGCTTTCAAGGGCGCAGAGATATCGCCCATATAGGTGGGTGCGCCGAAGATGATGGCATCTGCCGCGGTAGCTTCGTCCAAAATCGCGCTGAAATCCTGTGCGGCAGAGTCGATCTTTAACAATGCGGCTTCCCCGCCCGCGTCGGTAACGCCTTTCGCAACATGTTCTGCGACGACAGCAGTGTGGCCATAACCGGAATGATAGATGATTGCGATTTTCGTCATGGGAGGAGACCTTTTCTCGTATCCGCCGCCAGAGATGCGACAGATGTTGAAACGCCTTATGGACGAAAGCAGATTGTTCGAATACTAGGGAAAAACGAAACCGATTGTTTCGTGATTTGTGTCAAAAAATGGTGCCGCGCATGAGTCTCGACCTCGACCTTCTCACGACCTTTGCGAAAGTCGCCGAGCGCGCCAGCGTCACCGCTGCGGCGCGCGATCTCAATTTGTCCAAAGCAACCGTCTCCAAGCAGATTGCAGAACTGGAGCAAAAGCTGGGGGTCTTGCTGTTTGCCCGCACCACGCGCCTGTTTTCGCTGACCGATGCCGGCCAGCGCGCCTATGCCCGGGCGCAGCGCATCATGGAAGAGGCTGCTGCCTTAGCGGACGAAGCCCGCGAAACCCGCGAAGTGCCGCGTGGCAATCTGAAAATTGCTGCGCCACAAGCCTTTGCCCGCCTGTGGTTGGCCGACCTTTTGCCGGAATTCATCCGCGCCTATCCCGAAATCAGCCTTGAGTTTGGCGTGGACGAGCGCACGGTGGATATGGTGGCGGACAATTTCGACGTGGCGATCCGTATCGGCACCATGCCGGACTCCAGTTTTTTGGCACGCAAACTCGCGCCGGTGCGCCTGTTGACGGTGGCAGCCCCCGCCTATTGGCAAGAACGCGGCAAGCCGCGCAGGCCCGAAGACCTCGCCATGCATTGCTGCTTTCGCTACACCAACACGCCCAACCACTCGCTCTGGCGCTATGTGGATGGGGAGGGCAACGACCTGCGCGTGCGGGTTCAAGGCCCCATCACCATCAATGGCGGCGAAATTGAAATGCCAGCCCTTCGCGAAGGCCTCGGCGTTGCCTATCTGCCCGACTTTTTGGTCTGCGAAGATTTGCGTGCGGGCAGGCTGGAACGCGCGCTGGAAGACTGGCGGTCGCCCGAATTGACCTTGCATCTCTTAAGCCCACCCGGCAGGGGCAAGCCAAAGCGTCTGGAAGTCTTCTCGGAATTTATGGTCAAGAAATTTGGCGGACGGACCCCGCCTTGGCATGTTTAATTGCCCGCTTCAAAGATCAGCACATCTGGCGACTTACTGGACTTCAAGATCATCTGATTTGTCGTCAAACTGATCTCATCGACTTGACTTAGGGCCGCCATAAAGGCCGCCTCCACCGCCATTGGATCGCCGATCGCGGCCAAGCACGCCCGCTCTGTTTGCATCATATTCATGAAGCGGGACTTGCCTGCAGCGCGCTGGTGGATACCGGAAAACTGGTTGCATCCGGTTGAGCCGCTGATGCGATTGCTTTCAAACGTCACCTGCGGCCTGAGGCTTTGCGGGTCGAGAGCCTGACCATTCAAGCGGACTAAGGTCCAGGATTTTCCGTAAAGGCTTGTGCCCGTCTCGGCGCGCGCGCTGATGGCTTGTAGGCGCGCAAGCACGCGACCATTGGCCGATAGCAAACGCACTTCGCTGCCAAATTTGCTGATCTGATTGGTAGCACGCAGGACCGCCAGCATCTGGCGCTCTAAAGCACCTGCTGGGCCTGTACAGGCCATTTTGGTGAGGGCAAGCGGACCAAAGCGCGTGGTGTCTGCGCCCGACCTTACCAACCTGCCATTCAGTCGATTGCAGCCGGTTGAGCCGCTGACGCCATCTTGGGGCAGAAAAACCAAAGTCGCTTTGGGCGCGTCACCGCTTCGGCTGAGCGGGCGACCATTGAGTTCCGTCGCGACGAATTCGCCCTCCAGCACCAAAACAGGCTTAGGTGCCCCCTTTGAGGGCGCATGTACGCCATGGCTCAGCGCTGGGCTGGCGGCAAATGCGGCCAGCCCGCACACGGCGAGCGCGAGGCTAAACTTTGTTAGACGGGATCCCAGGTGAAGACCCCGGCAGTTGCTTCCAGCCCCATGAAGCCACCTTTCAAAGCGGGCAGTCCATGTTCGATCAGTGTCTCTGGTGTCCATCCGTCAATCCTCGATACCGAGCGGACTGGCCTTGGTTGGTCAAAGACGACCACTTCATTGCCGCGTACGCCGAATATTTGACCTGTTACATGACTGGCGGCAGCTGAACACAAGCTGACTGCGAAGGTGGCGACCTGATCGGCGCGCATCCGGGTGCGAATCCGCTCCACCCGCTGAGCGCTGGCCTCATCCTTCACGGGGATGGTGGCGATCATACGGGTCCAAGCAAAGGGCGCGATGACGTTGGAGCGCACGTTTTTCAACGCCCCTTCCATCGCGATGATGCGCGACAAGCCCGCTACACCCATTTTGGCGGCGGCATAATTGGCTTGGCCAATATTGCCGATAATGCCGGAGGTGGAGGTAAACAGGACATAGGCCCCGTCTTGTTGCTCGCGGAACAATTCCACGCTGGCACGGGTGACGTTATAAGCGCCGCGCAAATGCACATCGATCACGGCATCCCAGTCGGGTTCGGACATTTTGTGGAACATGCCATCGC
This sequence comes from Hyphomonadaceae bacterium UKL13-1, assembly GCA_001602435.1. Lineage (GTDB taxonomy): Bacteria > Pseudomonadota > Alphaproteobacteria > Caulobacterales > Aquidulcibacteraceae > Aquidulcibacter. Next base: position 2,265,005 of record CP012156.1, on the reverse strand, counting down.
GCAAGATGCCGGCGGGATTGATAATGGCATGAAGGCCACCAAACTCATCCTTGGCTTGCTCAATCATGCCTTTGACAGCGGCAAAATCGGTGACAGAGTCAGAATTGGCGACAGCCTCGCCGCCAGCTGCCTTGATCTCATCGGCAACCGCTTGTGCAGGCCCGACCGAGCCTTCATCACCTCCTGTAACCGAGCCGCCCAAATCATTGACGACAACTTTGGCCCCAGCAGCCGCGGCTTGCAGCGCGCACTCGCGGCCAATGCCATTGCCACCACCTGTAATCAGAATGACTTTACCGTCTAAAACGCCCATGGTCGTGCTCCCTAGTCTTATGTTTGTTTGAGATTAGCAGGGTCAAGACGCTTTGGTCGAGGCCTGATTTTCTGGCGCTGCATCTTCAAAACGGTCGGCCTCGGCCAAGGGCTTGAACAGCCGCATCCACGCCCCCGCGATCATAACCGCGCCAATACCACCGGCAACAACGGCGGTGACGGGGCCGAGCAGGCGGGCGGCAACGCCGGATTGGAACTCGCCCATTTCATTGGATGCTGAGATGAAGACAAAGCTGATCGCCGACACCCGCCCGCGCATCGCGTCTGGGGTTGCCAATTGCACCAGCGAAGAGCGCACATAGACCGAAATCATGTCGGCTGCGCCTGCAATCGCCAAGCAGGCGACCGAAACCCACAAAGTGGTCGACAGGCCAAAGCCCAAGGTCGCCAGTCCAAACACAAAGACCGCACCAAACATCCAGCGTCCGACATTGCGCTCAATCGGCTTGATGGCGAGAAAGATAGAGACCACACCTGCCCCAATCGCCCCGGCAGAACGCAAGGCACCAAGTGCGGTGGGGCCAGCATGGAGAATATCGCGCGCAAAAACGGGGAGGAGGGCGGTCGCCCCGGCCAATAGCACAACGGCGAGATCGAGGCTGAGCGCGCCTAAAACAATCTTATTGTCGCGCACATAAATCAGGCCCTCTTTGATCATCGCAAAGGTGCGCCCGCTTTCGACTTTTTCTTGCGGTGGGGCCTTAGTCCAAAAGGCCAGAATCCAGCCGCAGATAAACAGTCCCAAGGCTGCGCTATAGGGCACATTGGCACCGAAGTGGAACAAGAGGCCGCCCAGAGCGGGGCCGAGAACGGACCCGCCTTGAAAGCTTAACGACATTAAAGCAATGGCTTGGGGCAGCTGATCGCGCGGTACGAGGTTGGACACCATGGCAGAGCTGGCTGCGGGCAAAAAGGCGTTCAACATGCCTGTCACCATGGCAACGGCAAAGATAGCGGCGATCAAGGCAGACGGCGCAAAGCCTGAAGCGGTCACCAAGGCCCCCGCAATCGCCACTTTCAACGCAATACAGACCAGAATGATCAAACGGCGATCAAACCGGTCGGCTGCTTGGCCACCAAACAAGGATAGGATGAGCAAAGGCACGAATTGCGACAGACCAATCAGGCCCAGCAGAAAAGCACCTTCTTCAATCGTGTCGCCACGTGCTCGCGCAATGTCATAGACCTGCCAACCCATCGCCGTGATCTGGATCTGCGTGCCCAACGTCCAAAAAACGCGGGCGCACCAATAGCGGGCGAAAGAAACATGCTTGAAGGGGGCTAAAGATTGGCTCACCCGTCTGTGATGGGTCAGCCAACCTTTGAGGTCAATGGACTAAAGGCGATAAAGCGCTAAAGCGGTGCAGTTGCCGCTTCGAGCCAAGCCCGCACATCAGCTTCCACGCGTGGGCCAATCTCTGCCAGAACTTTGGCGTGATACTGGTTCAGCCAAACCCGTTCTGCCTCGGTCAACATCTCGACCACGATCAAGCGGCGATCAATCGGGGCCAGTGTTAGCGTCTCAAAGCCCAACATCGGCCGCTCTCCGCCCTCAATCGGGGTGGCGGGCGTCACATATTGCAGGTTTTCGGTGCGAATGCCGTAGCCGTCAATTTTGTAGAAGCCCGGCTCGTTTGAGACGATCATGCCCGGTTCCAGCGCCACATGATTGGGCACTTTGGCGATGCGGTGCGGGCCTTCATGCACGCCGAGATAAGAGCCGACGCCATGGCCGGTGCCATGGTCATAATCAAAGCCGCCTTCCCACAAGCTCATGCGCGCCAAAGCGTCGAGCGCAGAGCCCGTGGTACCTTTCGGGAAGCGCACCCGCGACAAAGCGATATGGCCCTTCAGAACGCGGGTGAAGCGGTCTTTCATCTCAGCACTTGGCGTGCCGACCGCCACGGTGCGGGTGACGTCTGTGGTGCCATCGAGATATTGGCCACCGGAATCGAGCAGGAACAAATTATCCTGATCGACTTTGCGGTTGCTTTCGACCGTCACGCGATAATGCGGGAAAGCCCCGTTGGGACCAGCGCCGGAAATGGAGTCAAACGACAAATCCTGCAAAGCGCCCGTCGCCAAGCGGAAGCCTTCGATGGCCTTGCAGATGTCGATCTCTGTCAGCTTGCCCTTGGGCGCTTCCATGTCAAACCAATGCAGGAAATTGGCAAGTGCCACACCATCTCGGGCATGGGCACGCTTGGTTCCAGCGATTTCAGCGGCGTTCTTCAAGGCGCGCGGCATGATCGTGGGATCTTGGCCGCGCACGACTTGCGCACCCGCTGCGTGCAAGGCGTCAAACACATGGGCAGACGACAGGCTGGGGTCGACCAAAATGCGCTTGCCGCTGGTTTTCTTTAAGGCTTCGACGAAATCAGGCTCTGTGCTGATCGAGACTTCATTGCCCAAGAAGCCGCGCAATTCTGGCGTCACTTTCTCAGGCTTCACAAATAATTGTGCCGTGCCGTCCTTGTTCAGAATAGCGCTACCCAAGGCCAAAGGCGTGCGGGTGACGTCTTTGCCGCGGATATTGAACAGCCAAGCCAGTGCTGCAGGCGATGTGAGAACACTGGCCTCAATGCCATCGCCAGACAACTTTTCGCCAATGCGCGAGCGCTTCGACGCGCTGCTCTCGCCAGAGAAGGTTTCAGGATGGGGGACGATTTCCGCGCTCGGCTCCGCAGGGCGATCTTGCCAAGCTTGGTCAATCGGATTGACGCCCACGGCGACCAATTCAACGCCTGCTTGAGCAGCCGATTCTTTCAAACGGGCCAAGGCATCTGGCGGGACGAGACGGGGATCATAACCGATTTTGGCACCAGCAGGCGCTTCCGCCTTAAGCCAAAAGGCTGGCCCTTGATCGACGAGGTCGCGTTGTTCAAACAATTCGGGTGCCGTTTGGCTCAGCGCCTGCTGGGTGTAGCGCCCGTCTGAAAACAAATAGGCTTTATCGCGCAGGATGATGGCAGCCCCGGCGGAGCCGGTAAAGCCTGTCGCCCAAGCCAAACGCTCAGCACAATCGGGCAGATATTCATTCTGCCACTCGTCCTCATGGGGCACAAACAGGCCATCAAGGCCCAATTGCTCCAACTGAGCGCGGATTAAAGGAAGTGCCTTGCGGCCTTGGTCTGCGCCACCGCGCACGTCATAAGTTTGAAACATGCGCAGAGCCTAGAGGCATGGCCGAATTCGCGCAAGGCAATGGTGCTGACGGATTCACAATTTGTTTGCATCCATTGAGTTACATACGCCGATCTAGTCTTTAGCTGGTCCAAGTTTTGGCAAGCATAAGCACGCCAAGACTGGGAGGTCTCTGAAAGCACATGCGCGGTCTTCGAAGTCTTGAAGCCTTGTACAGGACGGCCTCGACCAGCCGCGTGCTCAATCTATTCCAAGTGTATGAGCAAAATCATGAAGAGGATGATTATGCGCGTCATCCTTTTTTTCAAGACCCGACCCTGAACCGCGCCATTTTTGTCAAACACCGGCTGCGGTCGGATGAAACCTATTTGATGCCGCGCTCTAGTCCGGTTGCGACCAAAATCATCTTTCCTTTTGATAAGAAAACCCTGCGTGCCGGTGGCCAATCCATCCTGATTGGACAGTCAGGCTATCAACAGACTCTGATTGAGATGTTGGGTGGCGAACAGGGCGATATGGAGGAAGACTTCAGGCTGTTGGGCGTTTTGGCCAGACTGCCATCGCTGGACCCATTTCTGCTCAAAGAGACGTTGACGCGCCATAATTTTTCGCCAGCCGATTGTTATTTCGCCATGTCCACGGCAGACATCGAGCGGATGCGCAGCTTTGCCGGCGAGCAAATCCAGCAATTGATCACCTTGGCTTTCGGTGGTTCAAATAATCACATGGGCCAGAGCATTAAGCGGATGGTCGACGCGATCCTGACCAAGGATACCGAATCCCGTTTGGACCCGTTGCGCGTAACGTTGGGCCTAGATGGTCAGCAATTTGAGGACAGCATTTTCAGTTGGAAGGGCTTTTTGTATTTCAAATGGCAATTTCGCGGTAGCATGGTCAAGCTTCAGTCCTTGGCTGGCGCCTTGGATCGCGTGTCCTTGGAAGGGGCTATGGACCGGGTGCTAGATGCATCCATCTCCAATCAGCGCATCGCGCTAAAAAAGGCGATCCAGAAAGCCGCACGCGGCTGCGTCGCCATTTTGGGCCTCTATGATGACGCCTTCAACGATCTGGTCGAACATGGCAATGCGGCTGCATTCCGGAAGTTCTTGCTGGAAGCGCCGCGCTTGTTCATTGAACTGGGTCACAGCATGGGCGTGATTAGCCACATCACCAGTTTCTGGGATTACCGCTTTCCCAACCCAAACCGCTTGCACATGCAGGCTTCAGAATTCCACGAAATGCTGAATGAGTTTCTGACCAGTCTGACCGAAACCAGCTATGACGAATTGAGCCGTCGGGCGTAAGTGCGCTTATTGGGCCTTCAACGGCCTGCGATAGGTCAAGGTCGACCAGTTTTCTTTCCGATATCGATGCTCAAGCACCAGACCTCGCTGGCCATAGGCGCGGCGAATGGCTGGCTCTTGGTGGGTCAATAGACCTGATAATACGATACGGCCGCCGGGCTTCACGATACTGGCCAGATCTGGCGACAAGCGCACCAGCGGCTTCATCAGAATATTTGCGAAAACCAAGTCAAACGGGCCTTGCGAGCGGATCAAGGCGCGGCGTACGCCATTGGCGACATAGGTGCGCACCTTTGGGCCGACATGGTTAAGTTTGGCATTTAGCCCGGCGATATAGTTTGCGCGGGGATCAATCTCGGTACCAACCACAACCCGGCTACCGGTTTTCGCGGCCCCGATGGCGAGAATGGCAGAGCCTGTTCCGACGTCCAAAACCCGCTGCGGGCGCTTGCCGCGCGTCAATAGCCGGTCGAGTGCCAAGAGGCAGCCCGAAGTTGTCCCATGGTGGCCTGTACCAAAAGCTTCACCAGCATCAATGATGATTTCGACGGTGCCATTTTTTGCTTTGCCGACATCATGACTGCCGACAACCATGAAACGGCCAGCGGGCACAGGCGGCAAGCCTTCGAGCGACATTTTCACCCAATCCGCATCCTCCAGCGGTGCGATACGGGCGTCCAAATCGGGGTCTGATAGCGCCAGAGCACCTACGCCAAATTGTGCCGCTTCCAGCGTGTAGGCATAAGCCTCGAGTTTGTATTGGCGGCGCTCTAACTCCCACCAGCCGACAGCCCCAAAGCCACCCAGTGCGTCAAGGAGTTTCGAAGCGCCTTCAATGGCGGCGCGCGGACCAGTGGCGAGGATCAGATACATGCCCGCGAGATAGAACCCGCCGCGGTTTTTGTCGAGTTAGACGGGCAGTCTGGTTCATCTGCCTGCACGCGCGCTCTTTCAGGCGCGTCCAACGCGCGCTAACAGGAACGCACAACAACATAGAGCCTAATCATGCATGATCTAAAAGCCCTTCGTGACAATCCCGCCCATTATGACGCCAGCTGGGCGCTGCGTGGCTTGTCTGCCCAAACGCCTGCCATTTTGGAGATTGATAGCCGCCTGCGCACCGCGATGACCAAGCGGATGGAAGCCGAAGCTGTCCGGAATTCGGCGTCCAAGGCGATTGGGGCTGCCAAGGCGCAGAAGAATGAAGCGGAAGCTGCCCGTCTAATGGCCGAAGTGGCCGACGCAAAGGCGACGATTGAACAATCCAGCCAGATCGAAGCCGTCGCGCAAGCAGAGCTTGATGCCATCATCCAAGCATTGCCCAATTTGCCAGACCTTGGCGTTCCCGAGGGCGAGGATGAAGCGGGCAATGTGGTGGTGAAACATTGGGGCACCCCACCGCAACTCCCTTTTGTACCGAAAGATCATGTCGCGATCGGCGAAGCCTTGGGCGGGATGGATTTTGAAGGTGCCGCGCGTATGTCCGGTTCGCGCTTTGTGGTGTTGAGCGGTCAAGTGGCCCGACTGGAACGTGCCTTGGGCCAATTCATGCTGGATCACCATACCCAGAAAAGTGGCTATCAAGAAACCAGTGCGCCGGTTCTGGTGCGCGACCATGCTTTGTTCGGGACTGGCCAACTTCCCAAATTTGAAGAGGATTTGTTCAAGACGACCGATGGTCGCTATTTGATCCCGACCTCAGAAGTTTCTCTGACCAATCTCGTACGTGAGCAAATCCTCGACGAAGAGCGTCTGCCGATCCGCATGACGGCCTTGTCGCCGTGCTTCCGGTCGGAGGCAGGTAGTGCAGGTCGCGATACGCGTGGCATGATCCGCCAGCATCAATTCTGGAAGGTGGAATTGGTATCCATCACCACGCCAGAAACCTCTGGGGCCGAGCATGAACGGATGACAGCCAGTGCCGAAGGCATTCTCGAAGCGCTCAAGCTGCCGTACCGGCGGATGCTATTGTGCACCGGCGACATGGGTTTCTCCGCACAACGCACCTATGATTTGGAGGTGTGGCTGCCAGGGCAAAACGATGGCACGGGCGCTTATCGTGAAATCTCCTCTTGCTCCAATTGCGGGGATTTCCAGGCCCGCCGGATGGATACACGCACGCGCGCGAAGGGCGAAAAAGCAACGCGTTTTGTCCACACTTTAAACGGCTCTGGCTTAGCTGTCGGGCGGACCTTGGTTGCCGTGTTGGAAAACTATCAACAAGAAGATGGCACCATTCGCGTGCCAGACGTGTTGGTGCCTTACATGGGCGGGCTTACTCAATTGGGATAGGCTTTGGCCATGGCTCGGTAGCTATCGGTCACCAATTCCTCAAGCACGCCTAGATCTATGTCGCTTAATTTGTTGATATAGAGACAGCCCTTGCCGGTGCTGTGCTTACCGAGCCGCGCGAGAATGGCCTCTGCACCCACGGACTCGAGCTTGAGATAGCAGACGAGCTTAGCCTTGCGCGGAGAAAACGCCACGCGCGGGGCGTCTCCTTCACGCCCGCTTTCATATCGATAATGGTAGGACCCAAAGCCAATGATGGACGGCCCCCATAAAACAGGCGGCTGACCCGTCACCTGTGTGAACAGATCGACCAAGACTTGGCCTTCCTCCGCCCGGGCTGCGGGCTCTACTTCAGCGAGAAAAGTCGAGACGCCTTTGGTCTCAGCTTGTGTCTTGTTTGCCTTGCCCAACCTTTTGCACTCCTGTTGGAAGAAATTTTACGTTTAACAACTATACAGGAAGACGACCAAAGATCACCTATTTCCCTTCGAGGCTATGCCTATGAATGATATCGTTTTTTATATTTCTGCTGGGACACTCGCTTTTGGTGCAGGTCTTGGTGTTAAGGGCATGTTTGATCCAATGTGGGCGGGGCGGCTTGTTCGCTTGCAGCCTGAGAATGGCCAACCTGAGGGCTATTCAGAGTTTCGCGCCACATTCGGCGGGATGTTTTTAGGCCTCCATTTGTCTGCTTTGGCCTTTATGGTCTTCTGGGGAAGAGATGCCGGCATTGCGGCCTGTAGTGTCTTGGCAGCGGGTTGGTGGTTCACGGCTTTGGGCCGCTATTTGTCCTACAGCATGGACAGCAACACCCAGCATAGCCACGTCGTTCGATCGGTTGCGATTGAGGTGATTATTGGCTTGGCAATTGCCGTGTGGCCAATCACGTCGCTTTTGCGATTGTAAGGCAAGGGTGGTTTAGTCCCCCACTCTCAATCGACAACCTAGACGTTAAACTTCAGAAACTTACCTCTTTGTAATTGGCAATTGAGGTCGGTCATCCCTATGTCCTGTAATGGGCGTCACGGGGGTGGCACATGCGATTGGCAACGCGCCGATATAGCCAAGTGATCCCCCTTTGATCCGCGTAATTGGCGCAGCACGGCGTGCGGCCCATCGGCTTAGAGGGTTATTGGATGACATTTTTCAGCAAGACATTTGGTTGGGCATTGGCCCTCGCGTTCGGCGCAACTGCAGCGATGACAGGCCCTAGTTATGCAGACCGCGCGGCTACGGCGAATGAACGCGCAGCGGAGGGCAAGCTGTTACAAATGCCTGTGACGGATTTCCGGTTCAATGCAACTTTGGTCACGACCAGCAAAGTTGATGAGATTATTCGCCCAGGCGACGTTATCGCCCGCTTTGAGGTGCATGTGACCAACACGGCGCGCTTGAAGATCAATACGATTCCGCGTCGTGGCAGCTATCCTCAATCTGTTCCTGCTGGCACCATTTTGTTTGAGGTCCAACTCGACAATGGTGTGGGTTATTGCACCCCAGTCTTGCCCGATCAGGGTTTGCGGCGTGCCCAATGTTTCCGTGACATCAATAAGGATGGAACGTTTGATGCGGGCTATATCACTGAATCGATTGACCGTGGCTTGCGCATTTATAGCGCTCGCTTGCAAGGCTTATCCCCCATTCCCCAAACGCCCTATGAAGTGACCCCCGGCGATCTGATCCCGTCAGAGCCTGCTGACGTGGTTTTGAAGAGCATTTCCGGCAATAAAATCAAGTTTGACTACAAGTTGAATGGCATTCGCCTCACCGGGGAAGAATGTGAGCTTAACTCAGAGAAGCCATGCCAGCTGATGAGCCAAGCTTATTTCTTTGAACTCAAAGATGGCGGCTTGCGGATCCTTGCGGAGCAGGACCTCAACGCGCCTTGAGCGAAGCAATCCCATCACCAGCAGGCGGGCATCACATCAAATCTGTCTGCACGCCCTTGACCCGTGCGGGCAGTCCGTAACATCGTCCCGGTAATAAGGCCCAGTCATAAAAGGCCATACAGGGAGCTTAAGCTATGTCTGCAGATCCAACTCTACCAGAAGAGCTGTCGCGTGCCGTGGTCAGTCCAAAGACCTATGCAGATCAAGCCGTCATGGACGCCACGTTTGCGAAAATCCGCACCGACTATCCGTTGGCCAAGACCCAGATGTCTGATTTTGAACCATTCTGGTTTGTGTCAAAACACGCCGACATTCTGGAGATCAGTCGTCAGAACGACCTGTTTTTGAGCGGCGAATTGCCAACCACCCTGACGACAAAGTCGGTGGATGAAAAGGTGCGCAAACAGACTGGCGGCTCCCCACATTTGATCCGGACTCTGGTCCAAATGGATGCACCCGATCACCCGAAGTTCCGTGTGATGACGCAAGCTTGGTTTATGCCGCAGAATTTGCGCAAGCTTGAAGATCAGATCCGCAAAATCGCCCGCATGTATGTCGACAAAATGGCTGGCATGGACGGACAGTGTGACTTTTTGAATGATATCGCACTCTTCTTCCCGTTGCGTGTCATCATGGAAATTCTGGGTGTGCCGGAAGTAGATGAGCCACGTATGTTGAAGCTCACCCAGGAATTGTTCGGGGCGCAAGACCCTGAAATGAACCGCTCGGGTGGCGAGCTTCAGGATGAGCAAAAGGCCTTGGCGGATATCCAAGCCGTCCTGATGGACTTCTTTATGTATTTCAACCAGATCACAGAGGCGCGCCGGGCCAACCCGACTGAAGATGTCGCGACCGTGATTGCCAATGCTAAGATGGATGGAGCGCCGATTGGCGCGTTTGAAGCCGTCAGCTATTACACCATCATTGCCACGGCGGGCCATGACACCACTTCGTCCTCGACCGCCGCGGGCCTCTTTGGCTTGATCCAAAATCCTGACCAATTGAAAGCCGTTCAGCAAGATCCAAACCTGATCCATGGCTTGGTGGATGAGTCGATCCGTTGGGCGACGCCGGTGCGTCATTTCATGCGCTCAGCCACCGCTGACTATGCATTGCGCGGTCAAACGATTAAGAAGGGGGATTGGCTGATGTTGTCCTATCCGTCGGGCAATCGCGACGAAGAAGTGTTTGACGACCCCTATGCGTTCCGGATTGATCGCACACCAAACAAGCATTTGGCCTTTGGCTATGGCGCGCATTTGTGCTTAGGCCAACATCTGGCCAAGCTGGAGATGCGGATATTCTGGGAAGAATTGCTGCCGCGCCTCAAATCCGTCGAATTTGCAGGCGAACCCAAGCTGTCAGAAGCCAATTTTGTTGGCGGGCTTAAGAACCTGCCAATCCGCTATGTAATGGATTGAACATGCGTTTTGCACCTCTTGCGATCATTCTCACGCTGGCAGCTCTGCCAGTCGATTGGGCTTCAGCCCAAGCTCAAGACCCGGCGCCCGCAGCCGCCGCTCAGGATCCTCTGCCAGAGGTAACGATCAATCTTGGCCGTAAAGCACCCGCGACGCCGATGATTGCGCCCCTTGAGACGAAGCAATTTGAGTTGCCGCAGGAGTTTAACCCAAATGCGGCGTCTGCAGCTACGACAGACACGACACTGCCAGCCTTAGCCAGTCCAGCCATGCCGATGTCAGCGACTGCGCCGCGTGGTCCGCTGACGCCCGCCGAGATTGCCCGGGAAATTGCGCCAAACTTTGATGTCTCGCGCGATTATACCCGCTTGGTACAATGCTATGGGACTGCGGACTTCATGGGGGCGATCACCCGCATTCAAGCCAGCCGGCCGGGGGCACCCAAGCAAGTTGTCGGGGTCGCGCGTGAGATCATGGCGTTGAGTGACGCGATGCAGCCCATGGTATTGGCGGCCTCGACTGTACGCGGTGAGCCCCGCTTTCGTGCCGATTATGATGCCTTTGCCCGCCAGGGCCAGCGCGAGCTTGCGGGCGCAAAAAATCCAAATGCCGTGATGCAACGCCGCTTGGCCACGTTAGAGGCCTGCCGCCGTGATGTAACGCGTTGGCGCAAAGAGGGTTAAGCTAAATGTCAAACTGGGTTTTGGGTGTGATTGGTGGTTCCGGGCTGTATGATATCCCGGGCCTGTCTGGGGAATGGCGGACCATCGAGAGCCCGTGGGGGGAGCCTTCCGATCAAATTTTCGATGCCGAATTGGACGGCCAAAGAGTGGTATTTTTGCCGCGCCACGGCCGTGGGCATCGTATCTCCCCGTCTGAACTCAATAGCCGCGCCAATATTGACGTCCTGAAGCGGGAAGGGGTGACGGATGTTTTGTCCATTTCCGCCGTCGGCTCGCTCAAGGAAGAACTGCCGCCAGGACATTTTGTCGTGGTAGACCAATTCATCGACCGGACCTTTGCACGGCCCAAAAGCTTTTATGGCACAGGCCTTGTTGCCCATGTGTCGGTAGCCCATCCCATTTGCCCGCGTTTGGCCGGGCTTGCCGCAGAAGCGGCGCGTCGCTCTGGCGCGGATGTGACCGAGGGCGGTACCTATCTCGTGATGGAAGGCCCACAATTCTCAACTTTGGCCGAGAGCAACCTTTACCGCTCATGGGGCTGTTCGGTGATTGGCATGACCAATATGCCCGAAGCCAAGCTCGCCCGCGAAGCGGAATTGCCCTATGCGTCGGTCTGTATGGTGACGGACTATGATTGTTGGAACGAGGAACATGCCGCTGTGGAGGTGTCGGCCATTTTAGAGGTCATGCACGCCAATTCAACCAAGGCAAAGGCCTTGGTGGCCGATTTGGCGCGCGCGCTCAAATCGATTGAACGGACGCCCTCTCCAATTGATACATGTTTGGACTTCGCGCTGATCACAGCCCCAGAGGCACGAGACCCTGCGCTTCTGGCCAAATTATCCGCCGTGGCAGGGCGGGTGCTCTAATCCTTGCGCCAACCGCGCAAAAAGACACGCACACAGGACTTCACAAATAAAGTCAGCTCATCCTCGTCGACGCCACGCGTGACGCCGAGCTCTTGCTTATAGCGGAACTCCCCCTGCACCATGGCGATATATTGCACGGCAGCCAAATAGGGTTGATCGCACGCAATCTCGCCGCGTTTGTCGGCGATCGTCAGCACATCTGCCAAGATGTTGGTGGAATTATGCACCACGCGCTCATAAAAGGCGCGGGGCAATTCGGGCTGGGTCGCAAGCGCCTGCATCATAACCCCGTGTAGGGCCGCGATTTCTGGGTGCAGCATCATTTTGATGAAGTCGATCCCAAGCCGTTCCAAGGTTTCTGCCAAGGGCTTGCCCGCTTCCACTTCCAGCTTGGCATTTTCATAGATCGGGCTGCAGCCAACACTCATTGCCGCCACAAACAATTGATCCTTTGACTTATATTTTGCGTAAAGCGTGACTTTAGATACCCCGGCGCGCGCTGCTAAAGCGTCCATACTGATGCGGTCATAGGGGTTTTCGAGGAAGGCATTTTTGGCGGCTTCCAGAATTTTGGCTTCCTTGGCCAAGTCGACAGGGCGGCCCATGCGGGCAGACGGCGTCTGGCCCGAGGCTTCCAATTCAGAATTTTTTTGTTCCAGGTCTCTTGACATACTGAACCGTTCAGTTAATTGATGGCCTACTTACTGAACTTAACAGTTCGGTTCAGAAATTGCCAGTGCCCTAGCACGCTTTTTCAGGTGGGTCTGGGCACGGCAAGAACGACGAATGCGAACCTTAACTTAGAAGCAGTCTCATGGTTTCTCTTGGTACTCAATCCGGGCAACGCTCCTATCTCGGCATGATTGGCATTGCGCTAAAAATGCTGATGGGGGATCCGGTCAAATATTTTGGGCTGGTGTTTGGTATTGGATTTTCCACCCTGTTGATGAGCCAACAGGCGTCTATTTTTGTGGGGCTTTTGACATGGGGGGCCAATCCGGTTCTCGATGTGCGCCAAGCGCAAATCTGGGTGATGGACCCGCGCGTGAAACAGCCTGATCAAGGTCAACCGATCAGCGATCAAAGCCTGTACCGGGTGCGCTCAGTCGATGGCGTGGCGTGGGCGGTGCCCTATGCTCGCTCGGCTGCGACGGTGAAAACCATGCAAGGCAACATCGCCGCAGTTACGTTGGTGGGCGTCGATAATCAGTCCATGGTTGGCCTACCAGAGGAGAATCTAACCAACAGCATGGCCGCGATCCGCGGGCGCAATGCGGCCATTCTGGATGGCAATACGACCCATCTTATCTGGGCCGATGGTCGCGATCCTATCGGCGAAGCCGTTGAAATCAATGACAATCGCATTGTGGTGACCGGCCTTACCAGTTCCCTAACCAATTTCAGCGGTCTGCCCACGCTCTACATGAAATACTCCGATGCGATTGCCATTACCCCGCCTGAGCGCAACAAATTGTCCTTCGTGCTGGTTGAGGTCAAGCCCGGCATTGAACCCGAAGCTCTTGCCAAGCGGATAACCGAGGTGACCGGCTTGAAAGCCCTGACACGGCAGCAATTTGCGGCTGCGGGTACGCAATTCATCATCGAGAACACCGGAATCCCCATCTCGTTTGGGGCAGCCATCGGGCTTGGTATTCTGGTTGCCGTTGTGATCACAGCGCTGACCTTGGCCATGTTTGTGGCCGAAAACCTGAAGAATTTCGGGGCGCTTAAAGCCATCGGCGTCACCAATCGGCAAATCTTGGTGATGGTGTTGAGTCAAGCCTTGCTGGTTGGCTTTATCGGCTATGGCATTGGCATTGGGGGCACTGCCGCCTTCCTTTATTTCGGGCAAGCCGACCCCAGTCTACGTGGCTTCAAAGCCTTGGGCGAGATTGTTGGTGGCAGTGCCTTATTGGTGATGGTTATCGTTCTGGGCTCCGCTTATGTCAGCGTGCGCAAAGTCCTGAAGCTTGATCCAGCCATCGTGTTTCGGGGGTAAGCGCATGACTTTGGTTTCCCCTCAAGCCGCGGTGATTGATCAGGTCATCAAGGAATTTCCCAGTGGCAATGATGTCATTCGGGTTCTCCATGGCATCTCCTTGGGCATTGATTACGGCAAAATGACCATGCTGGTTGGCCCATCGGGCTGCGGCAAGACGACGGTGCTTTCAATCCTGTCGGGCACCTTGTCGGCCACCTTTGGCACAGTCACCGTAATGAATGAGCGCCTAGACCGCTTGAAGAATGACGACCTCGTGCGGTTCCGGCGGCGCAAGATCGGCTTTATCTTCCAGCAATATAACCTGATCCCAACCCTGAACGTGGCAGAGAATGCGGCCATTCCGCTGATCTCAGATGGGGTCGCTTGGGAAGATGCGCTCGCCCAATCTGGGCGCATGCTCGACCATTTGGGGCTTGGGCCCCATAAAGCCAAATTCCCTCGGCAATTATCCGGCGGCCAGCAACAACGCGTGGCCATCGCACGTGCCCTGTCGCACAATCCCGCTTTGGTGGTGTGTGACGAGCCGACGGCCGCCCTTGATGCCGCTTCGGGGCAGGCTGTTATGGCTTTGCTCGATGAAGCGGCTGACGATCCCAATCGCGCGGTCCTCGTCGTCACCCATGACGACCGCATTTTTTCCTTCGCCGACCGCATCATCCGCATGGAAGATGGACGTGTGATCGACGACGGCCTTACCCAATCCCTCCCCCAAAAGGTCTAAGAAGATGAAAGTCACGCCTCAACTTTTACGCCGCCTCGTTTTGCCAATTGGTGCGACTGGCCTGATTGCCTTTGCCGTTTTAACGCTCTCACCGCCGGATAAAGCTGGTGCGGCTCCACCGGCCCAACCTGCAACCGCACCGGATGATCAAAATTCGGTGGTGGCTGCCCTGGGCCTGATTGAGCCCTCCAGCGAAGTGATTGCGGTGGGGTCGGAATTGTCCGGCGTCGTCCGCGAGGTCTATGTGACGCCGGGTGAACAAGTTGTCGCTGGAGCACCCTTGTTCCGCCTCGACGGCCGTGCCTTGGGTGCCAGTCTCGAAGCGCAATTGGCTGCAGCCCAACAGGCGCGCGCCAATAGTGCGGCAAGCGCCAGCCGTGTGCCATCCTTACAAGCCAATGCGGCCAATGCGGCGGCGGGTATTGCCCAAGCTGAAGCCGGTGTCACCACGGCGCGCGGCGCTCTCACCCAAGCCGAAGGGCGCTTGGCCAATGCGCAAGCTGCTGCTGATGTCGCCCGCCTCGCGCTTGCGGATACTCAAGCCCGCTTGGGCTTATTTGCAACGATTTCTGATCCACGTGCGGTCTCAACCGACGAACGCGATCGCGCCAAATTCGCAATGGAACGGGCCAAGGCCAGCCATGATCAGGCAGGCGGGGCGGTGGTAGAAGCCGAAGGTGGCCTGACGTCTGCGCGCGGTGGGCTTGGCGATGCGCAAGCCCGTTTAGCTGCTGCAAAGGCCGCCAGTGCCAGTGCGAAGGCCTCGATCACCGAAGGCCAACAAGCAGCGCTCGCGGCTCAAGCCGGTGCCGCCCAAGCTGCGGCACAAGCCAAAGTGGTCTCTACCGATCTGGACCGCTTGATCGTACGCGCGCCCATTGCTGGCCAAGTGCTGCGGCTCAATATTCGGGTGGGAGAGTTTGCCAGTGCGGGTACGTTGGCAGATCCCTTGGTCGCCATGGGCGCGGTCACGCCGATGCATGTCCGCGTGCAGATTGATGAAGAAGATGCTGCCCGCATTGCCTCTGGTGCACCCGCTCAAGCAAGCCTGCGCGGGGATGCTTCCAAGCGCATTCCTTTGACCTTCGTCAGATTTGAACCCCAAGCCATGCCGAAGAAGAACCTCAATGGCGGGGCAGAACGGGTCGATACCCGTGTGGTGGAGGTGATCTATTCGTTCAATCCCGCTGGCAGACAGGCCTTTGTCGGTCAGCAAATGGATGTCTTTGTGACGGCGAAGCCCATTGCGCGTGCGGTGACAGCTCCAAAATCAGGGGATGCGAAATGAGCCGCTTTCGCTTTTGGGTGACAACCAGTCTGTTGGTCGCAAGCCTCGCGCTGGCAGGCTGCGCCACTGGCCCTAGCGCGCAGATAGAGGCTGAAACGCGCAACGCCTTACCTGTTGCTTGGCAAGAAACTGCACGCTTACCCGATGTGCCGACAGGCCAAGATGCAGTTCTGAAGGAATTGCTTTACCGCGTGCAATTGGGGCCAGACCTTGCCATTGCGCAGAGCCGCCTGAAAGAAGCCGAAGCCCGATTGATGGTTGCACGTGCGGGTCTCTTGCCGTCACTGAGCGTTAGCGGCAGCCAAACACGCACTGAAGTCGATGGCGGAAAAGCCAGTCTCGAAAAGATCGGCAGTGCCACTTTAGCCGTGCCGCTTGACCTTTTCGGTGCCAATCGCGCGCGAGCAGGGGCCAGTAAGGCCCGCGCGCAGGCTGCTCGCCTCGACGCGCAGCGCGTTGCAAGTGCCACGCGCACAAATATGGCCCAACTCTATATCGCCTATCGCGCAGCCCAAGCCCAAGTTGCCGTCACCAAAGCCAATTTGGCCAGCGCTGAGGAAAGCTTAGGCCTAGCCAAAACGCGGCAAGTCGCCGGGCTTGAAACCGGTCTGGGCGTGCCACAGGCGACCAGCAATCGCGATGCAATCGCCGCGCGCTTACCCAGTTTCCTGCAGGCCCAAACGGCGGCCCGTCTCGGTCTGGAAGCCTTGATCGGCGATAAGCCCGGCAGTCTGGCTGTTCTCTTAGAACCCATGGCTCCAATCCCGCAATTGGATTCCCGCCAAGCCATTATAGCCCCGCAAGTCTGGCTCGACACACGGCCTGATCTTGTCGCGGCGCAGCGCCGTTTACAGGCAGCAGGCCTTGATGCGCGGGCGGCTCAGCGCGACCGTTTGCCTAATCTGTCCCTAACGGGGCTTTCCGTGGAGACCGACCTTGGCCAAGGCGTATCTATTCCGTCCAATAGTGTGTCGGGTAATTTAGCGCTTACCTTGTTTGACTTTGGACGTCTGCGCGGGCTGGCACAGGCAGCGGGGGCACAGGCAGAGACCGAAGCACTGGTCTATCAGCAGAGCGTCCTGCAGGCCTTGGCCGACTTGGAAACTCAAGCTTCTGCGGTTCGCCAAGGAGAGCGCAGTGCGCAAGCCCAAGCCGCCAATGTCGCCTCTGCTGCAGATCAAGCGCGATTGGCTCGGGTGCGCTATACGTCGGGACTTTCCGGCTTTTTGGAAGTGCTGACAGCAGAACGCGCGGCTTATGAAGCGCAAAGTGCCGAAGTTGCTGCAAAAGCAGAGGCGGCGCGTGCGCAATTTGCCTTTGCTTTAGCACTCGGCCTTTAGGGTTCGGGGCAAAGTCTTCACTTCTCCGCGAGACACACGGTAATATCGGCCTTTGGGTGCGTGTTGCCTTTGCCATACCCCCCGTGCGTACAGTAGGCAGCGCCGTGGAAGTCGCTGTGACTGTAAAGGCGATCTCTAACAGTCAGTGAAGGACAAAAGTCTCCCCGTGCGTCAGTTTTTAGCGGCCAGTGCCGCGCTCACCTTCGCGACCTTGCTGCCCGATGCCTCGCAGGCCCAGACTGCGCCGGTGGATAACCCATCTGCGACGCCAGAACGGATTTTGCCAGAATGGCTAGAGATCTCGGGCGAGGCGCGGGTCCGCTATGAAAGCCTGGATGGGCAGTTTCGGGCTGGAGGTAGAGGCGGGGACCAAGCTTTGGCGTTTCGCACGCTGATCTTGGCGGAAGCGAAGTTTGAGCCCGTCACTTTTGGTCTTGAGTTACAAGATAGTCGCAAGGAACTGAATGATACGGGATCCACGCTCAGTGCGTCGCTCGTAAATCCGCTCGATGTCTTGCAGGCTTACGCGTCCATTGATCTGAGCGGAACTGGCTTGGCCAATGCGTTGAAACAGGACAAGGCCCGCCTGAAACTGGGGCGCCAGACCTTGGATATTGGCGGTCGGCGCATTCTTGAGCGCGCCGATATGGCCAATGTGTTGTTAAACTTCACCGGGGCCTATTGGCAGTCGAGTAATGCGCGCGGCGATGCGTGGAATGTGGTGGCCGTGGTGCCAGTCGGGCGATTGCCACAAGATCGCGCGAGCCTTGAGAAGAATGAGATGCAGGCTGACCGTGAAGAGTGGTCGCGGCTGCTTTTAGGCGTTCATTATCGCCGCGCCAATCTACTAGGCGACCTGTTGCCAGAGACGTCTGGCGAATTGTTCGTCTTTCGCTTGAAAGAACATGATACGGCCAGAACCAATACCCCCAATCGCGACTATCTTCAGCCGGGATTCCGCCTGTTCAAACCACCGCAAAAAAGCCGGTGGGACTTTGAGTTAGATACGTCTTGGCGCACCGGCACCCGTCGGGCAAGCAATGCGCTAACCGATACGATTGATCTGAAAGTGCGGACTTTCGCCGCCCACGCCCATCTTGGCTATACTTTTGATCTGCCTTGGCAGCCGCGGGTCGGGATTGATTGGGATTTTGCCTCCGGTGACAGCAATCCCAATGACCTCAAATTCGAACAGGCCGAGCGCTTATTTGGTGGGCGGCGCACCGATCTGGGCAATACGGGCATTCATGGACCTTTGACGCCCGCCAATATCAATGCCGCCGGTGGCCGGATTGAAGTGAAGCCCAATGCCCGCAGCGATATGCGTTTGGCGTTCAAGCACGCCCATCTGGACGAAGCGCGCGATGCGTGGGTTGTGGCCCGCGTGCAGGATCGCACCGGCCAGTCTGGCACCTTTATCGGTACGTCTATAGATGGCCGCGCCCGCTATTGGCTACAGCTGAATAAACTGCGGCTGGAAGTTGGCGCGTCTGCCCTCATCCCCGGTCGCTTTGCGAGGACCGCCCCCAATGCGTCGCGTCAAGGCACGACCCATTATGGCTATGTGGCGCTAACCCGCGTCTTCTGACGCATATTTAGCTGCGATGAAACAGATCGAGGGTTCGTGCCCACGCAAGATCTGCTTGTGTCGGGTCAAAATCATGGCCGCGGTCTGAGAAGAAGCCATGGCCTGCGGGGTAAATATGAACGGGCACCTGTGGGTGGGCGGCGCGCACCTCGTCGACCAAGCTCAATGGAATGCCGGGGTCATTGTCGCCATAATGCAATTCAATCGGTGCTTTTGGCGTTTCGGCCAAGAACATATTGATCATCCGGCCGTAAAAGCCAGAAGCTGCGGTCACGCCTGCACAACGGCACGCGGCCACCCAGGCAACCGTCCCGCCCCAGCAAAAGCCCGTGACAAAGATGCGCGTCTGGGTCTGGTGGAGTAAGTCAATGGCCGCTTGCGTATCGGCGGTGACTTGATCCCAGGATGTGGCTCGTACCGCAGAAAGGCCCTTTTGAATCCCGTCTTGATCATAGGCGGCGGTGAAGTCTGCTTCGATCCGGTCGAAATAAGCTGGGGCTAAAACGTCAAAGCCATCCCCGGCAAACCGGGCACATAGGGCGCGGATATTGGCATTCAGGCCGAAAATCTCTTGCGCTACAATTAAGCCCCCTCGGCGCTGGTCGCCTTGGGCGGGCTCAAACAGGGCGGGAATGCCGGTTGAAAGTTGGATCATTGGCATGGCTTACCCCCGCATGGCTGTATCGAGTGTTTCTTCGGTAACTGGATAGCCAAGGTCAGAACGTATCTTCAACACCCCATTTTCGATGATGGGCTGGACGATACCTTGCGGACGCGCCGCCACATCGGCCAGCGCCTTCTCTACCGTCTTGGACAGTGCCAGAAGTTCAAGATTGCGGGCGGTTGGGAAGATTATCTTGCGGCGGCCGGCAGCCAAATCATCCAAGGCGGCTTGTGGCTTGATCCACACCAGATCGACCGCTTCGCTGCCATCTTGCACCCCGTCTTGGCCAGCTGGCACGGGTGTCAAATAAAATCGCGTATCAAAGCGCTTGTGGAGGGCAGGGGGCGGAATCCAGCGCGCAAACGGGCGCAGCGCGCTGGTTGCCAGTTTTAGGCCATGACCGCGCACTAAGGGCTGAAACAAGGTCGCGTCGCGGTCTACGCGTTTGCGCATGTCGGTTAAGTCCAGCGCTTTTGCCCCAATCGGCTCACCATTGCGGGTCGCCAGCAAGATGCCTGTCTCCTCATAGGCTTCCCGCAGTGCGGCCACACGCGCTGCGCGCTCATCGGCTTCCAAGCCTTCGAGGCCTTCAGCAGCCTCCAGCCAGCCTTCGTCAAAGTCTGCTGGGTCCACTTTGCCGCCGGGCCACACCATCGCACCACCGGCAAAGCCGATATTGGCGTGGCGCTCGACCATCATGACTTCCAGTCCGTCTGCGCCATCGCGCACCAACAAAATCGTCGCAGCTGGGAATAACGTGTCATCCATCTTGAGGTTTCCGTTTCGTCATGACCTTGCAAACTGCGCGGCGGCGTTCCACACGCTCTGTCATGAACGACGTTGTGACTCATGCCAAGCATCTTTTGAACCAATCCGGCCAGCCAAAGCGGCGGGCGGTTCCTCGTGTCAGCCCGCTTCTGCATCAAGCCGATCATGAAATGATTGGCCCTGAGGGCTCTCAGATTGCCAGCTGGCATCTTCTCGGGCACCGTTATGAGGCCCCGCCCGTACTCTTGGTGCATGGCTGGGAGGATGACACCAGCTTGTGGTCCCCGCTGATCGAGCTCTTGAGTCAGCGCGGCCGTTCCGTTGTCGCCTTTGATCTGCCGGGCCACGGCCATAGCGATGGGGATCGCTGTAGCTTGGAATTAGCAGCCGATGCCATTTTGGCCTTGCAAGCGCGTTTCGGACCTTTTGCTGGTGCTGCCACCCATTCTTTTGGCGGGCCGGCTTTGGCAAAGGCTTTCCAACAAGGGTTAGAGCTAGACCAAGTCGTGCTGATCTCCCCGCCTGTTGCGCAAGCCCGCCAATTTGAGCGGGCATGGCGGCGCTATGGCGTCGAAGAGCCGATGATTGAAGCGGCCTTGGCACTCGGCCATCAAGAGGGTCGCTTCTTTGATCTGGCAGCGGCGGCAACCAGCATGACAGCGGAAGCCTTGTTCATCCATTCCCTCGACGATGAGCAATGCCCAGCTTCTGAAGGCAAGCGTGCCGCAGAAGCGTGGCCCGGCGCGCGCTTCTGGTCCGTCGATGGCCTCGGCCACCGCGCCTTGGTACAAGATGATGAAGTGGTGTCGATGGTTGCCGGCTGGTTGGACGCTTAAGGCGCACCATAATCTGAAGCATCACGTGCGGCCCGGTGGAAGGCAAGCCGGCCCGCATAATCGCGTGGATCCTTCTTGCGCACCAAGGCCCCATCCATCGGTGTCATCCAATCCACGAGACGAGTGAGGAAAAAGCGCAGGGCTGCACCGCGAGCCAATAGGGGCAAAGCAGCGCGCTCTGCCGCACTTAAGGTCCGCACACTCTCATAACCTGAAATCAAAGCGCGGCCTTTGATGAGGTCAAACTCCCGCCCATTGGCTTCAAAGCACCAAGCATTCAGCATGACTGCAACATCGTAAGCCAAGAAGTCATTGCAGGCGAAATAAAAGTCGATCAGGCCGCTGACCTGTTCGCCCAGAAACAGCACATTGTCCGGGAAGAGATCGGCATGGATGATGCCGCGCGGCAAATCCGTCGGCCAGTCGGCCTTAAAGGCTTCGAGGTCGCTTTGGATGGCCGCCGCAATCCCGGGCTCCAGCGCTTCGGCATGGCGGGATCGGCCCTTCCAAAGATCAGCCCAATTATCTGGACCCAAGTCGTTTGGGCGCGATAGCGGGAAGCCGTCCAAAGCCTGATGTAACTGGGCCAATGCGGCACCCACAGCGCGGGCATGACTGGCGGGTGGGCGCTTGGATGAGACCCCGTCAAGGAAGCTGCAAAGTGCCGTAGGCTTGCCCCGGATCATCTGCACCACTTGGTCATCTTTGGTGCGGATAGGCCGAGCAGCCGGCAGGCCCGCATTGGCGGCCCGTTCGGTCAGGCCCAAATAAAAGGGCAAATCTTCCAGCGCGACGGATTTCTCGTAAATCGTCATGATGAAGCGGCCTTGGGCAGCTTCCACCAAGAAGTTTGAGTTCTGAACCCCTTCAGCAATGCCCTTGAAGTTTCTCAGGCCATCCAGGCCCCATCCTTGCAAAAGGATCGCCAATTCTTCGTCGGTGGGTTCGGTATAGACGGCCATGATTAACTATCGCACCTTTGCCGCCAGCCTGACAATCCAGCCGCCACCTTGGGCTGGCATCGCGCGCACCGCATGGCCATGCTTAATGGCGTCGCGCAATCGTCTGCCAACGGGCTGAAACAAAGTCTCGCCACCACCGGGCTGAGGGGGATCAAATTTGAACCACAGCTTAACCTCTTCATCGCGACGCTGTTCTTGCAGGGCGGCTTCCACAAGGGCTAAGGCCTCGACCGCGCCTTTACCGTTCAAATCAAAAACCTGAGAGACGTCCAGATTCTCGGTTGATAGAGCGTTAGCATCATCGGGTTCGAAAAAGGGCAAATTTATCAATCTCTGAGCAAAGTAGCTGAAGGAGTCATGAATCACGTCGGAGGGCGTGAACCACCTGTTTACGTAAAAGGTACTGAAATTCATTTTATAGCAAGGTCTTGAGAAGATTCGATTCACTATCACCCGTCACATTGTCCCTGCGAGAGGCCAAAACGGCCGCTCGGTGAAAAAAGCACTTGGCCCAGAACGCGGTCAATATGGTTAGGGGAAAGACTAAAATGGCTTACGATATGAGCAGCGCTTTAGAGGTCACAATGACCACCGAAGTTGAAACCAATGACGCAGGCAGCGATCTGTTTGCCTTGGGTCTGTCGCATGCAACCGGCGTTGGTGCCGACGTAGATTATGTGGAAGCGCACAAGTGGTTCAACATTGCCGCAATGCGCGGTGATAGCGAAGCCAAGCTGCGTCGCCAAGAATTGACCGCGATGATGACCCAAAGCCAAGTCTCAGCAGCCCAGCGCGCCGCCCGCGAATGGCTCCAGCGCACGGCTAACTAAAGGCATCTGCTCTCAGGCCGCATTGCTGCGGTCTGACGCCCTTATTGGACGATGTTTGAGCCGATACTATAGTTGAAGCCGACGGTAATCGGCAGCGCGTCGCGGACGAATTGCTGGGTAAATTGCCCCAATTCAGAAATGCGCGACTTCGGCACCCAAACAACGTCAAAGCGGCGCAAACGTGGCAGTTCGGCCAGCAAAGCTTGGCTCGCCCAAACAGAGCGAAGGTCATAGACCCGCATGTAAGGCGTGCCACCTGCACCTCGGCGTAAGACGACGACTTCTTCTCGCCGGGCGGTGTTTAAGAAGCCGCCAGCCGTCGTAATGGCCTGCAACGGGTCCATCTCACCAGATAAATCGTAGAGGCCAGGCTTGGCCACTTCACCGCCGACAAAGAATTTTTGTGAGGCGAAACTATCGGGGGCGAGCGCAATTGCCGGATTGCGCAAATAGGTCGCATATTGTCCTTGTAATTCCAGCTTTAAATCATCGGGCGTGCGGTCCGCCGCCATAATGGCTTCCAGCATGGGTGGATGGATACGCCCATCGGGTGCAACTGTCAGCTTCCGGCTGAGCTCTGGTGCGCCCACCGATTGAAAATCGATCACGTCGCCCGGAAAGAATCGATACGTCTCATCTTCGGCGGTCCAGCTTGGAAAAGTCGGGATAGCAGGGAAGTCGGCTGTGGCAACCGGCCGCGGCGTTTGCCAATTTTTGCCGTCCGTGCGCAGGGCGTCGACATAGCCTCTGGGCGCACAAGCTGTCAGACAAAGCGCTGCCAATGTCACCCAAGACCAGAGTTTAGCGGTGGTTTTGGCACGCATGAACAGGCTCCCTGGATCGATTGGCGACAGCCTGTTTCTTAGAAACCCAATCGTTAAACGTTTCGTTAATGGATAATGGTTGATTAACGTTTGGAGGAAGCAAAATGCTTTGCCACACGTCCTGACGCGCGGAATTTAGAATGACTTACCACACGGGCCCAAGCTATCCCCGCACCGGCGGCTATGAGCCGACCGGCAGCGCGCGCCCCCAGTTGGATTTCCAAGACTGGGTTAGCCTGTTATGGCGTGAGAAGTGGCTGATGATCATTGTTTTTATTCTGATTTCAGCGCTTGGGATCGCTTTTGCGACCACACTTCAAAAGAGTTATAATGCCAATGCGCGGCTTTCGATTTTGCTGGGACAGGAATATGTGTTCACGCCGCGCGTTGGTGCCGCCGGTGAAGGCGCAGCGCCCAAGCAAGAGCAAATCGTTCAATCCGAAGTCGAAGTAATCAAATCTGCGCAAGTTGCTGAGCGGGTGATTCGCAAAGTCGGCCTTGATCGCATGTTCAATCCCGAGGAAATTCAGATCACCCAGGGCCCCGATACGCCAGAGCGCCGCATTGCATTTGGTGTCGATCAGTTCCAGCGCAATTTCTCTGCTGCAGCGTCCGCCAACACCACCGTGATCCAATTGGGCTATCAAAGCAAAGACCCAGTCATTGCTGCAAAAGTCCTGAATACCGTGATTGATGAGTATCTGACTTATCGCCGGGAAGTCTTGTTTGAGGATCAAACAGGCGCTTTGCGGATCCAGCGCAATGAGTTTGAAACCCGCTTGCAAGAGTTGGAAGCCGAAATCACCACCTTTCTGGGTGCCAATGGTGTCGCTGACTTTGAAGCAGAGCGCCTAGCCTTGCAGTCGTTGCTTTCAACCGCGCGCGCTGATCTGTTGAACGTACAATCGCGCCAGCGCGAGGCCGAAGGCCGTTTTGCGGCGAGTGACCGCAGCTTCCGCAGCGAACCGCGTGAAGTGCGTCTGTCATTTGAGACCGATAATTCCCGTCGTCGGATCGAATTGGCCAGCCAATTGGCAGAGCTGCAGACCCGCTATACCGAGCAAAGCCAGCCCGTGCAGGATATGCGGCGCCGGATTGAAGCTTTGGATGAGCTTTTGGGCTCCGATCAGGGCCGCGCTGCTGGCACGACCAAGACGGGGGCCAACCCCGTACGTGATACTCTGGCTGCAGATCGGGCGCGTAATGCTGCCGAAGTGGAAGCTTTAACTCAGCGCGAAGCCATTCTGGAGGCCCAAGTTGCCCAATTGCAAGCGCGTGCCATCCAGTTAAGCCAAGTAAAGCCATTGTTTGATGACTTGATGCGCCGCAAGGCAATCTTGGAAGAGCAAGTCAAACAATTTTCAACTCGGGAAGCATCTTCTCAAGCTCAAAATGAACTTAGCCGCACCTCTAATGAAAATATTCGGGTCATTGAACGTGCTAATGTGCCGACTCGTGGCAAGAGCTGGAAGAAGGAAGTAGCGATGCTCTCTGTCTTCTTCGCGGCCTTAACGGCATTGGCGGCTGGTTTGATGCGGGCATTCTCGCGGACAACCTTCCCCACACCGTCATCGATCGGTCGGACTCTCGGCCTTCCGATCTTGGCGACGGTAACGCGTTAAGACAGCGTGAGCGCGTGTTTGAGTTGGGGTTTGGATGGGAAGCATTCAAGGACAGATGAACGGAGTCTGGTCTGCTGTTGCCGCTGCAACAGGGGGCGCGGGCGCTGCCGTCATGTTCGTGGGGGCTAAACACGACGTCGGAATCTCGGAAGTGGCACGCGCCTTCGCGGAGCTCGCCGCCGAGCGCGCCGCGAAATCGGCTTGGCTCATTGACTTAGACTTCTTTGGACCGGGACAGTTTTCCGCTTTGGGTGGTGCCCAGACTGGCTTTAAAGGCCCGTACGATATGACTTTTGGTGTGACGCCATTCTGGCGCGCCCAACCCCGCGCCCCCGACGGCGCGCAAGGTGAGGGGGCCGTGGTGAGTTATAAAACCACCATCCCAAAGCTCTATGTCAGTCGGTTTAATCGCACCGCTTTGGCCAGCAATCAAAAGCTGCAAGTAGCCCCGGCACCCGATTATTGGCGTGCCGTGCGTCGTTCCGTGGACCTGACGATTGTCGATGCCCCGCCACTCGAGCAATCCCGCGCAGGACTTGCCTTAGCGGCGGATATGGACGGGGTCATTCTGGTTATTGATGGCAATAAGAGCGATGTTCGCGAATCGATTGATTTGCGCGATGAAGTCGTCGGTCGTGGTGGACGCTGTCTCGGAATCGTGGTGACTGGCCAATCAAGTCCTGCCCTGAAGTTCAGCCGAAATCGCTAACATGGTCGCCCCTAAATTGTCGTTGCGTTGGGACATGGCCTTGCTGGCTCTCGCGCTCGCCTGCTTTAGCGCAGGTTTTTGGCGGATGTGGCCCGGCGCGGCTGGCCTAGACGAAGCACCTCTGGGGCCGGTGATCCTCAAAGCAGGTGTCGCTTCCATGGGCCTTGTCGGCTTTGCGGTGCGATGGGAAGTGTTGGCCCCAGTTCTGTTGCGGCGCTTGGACGGTTTAGTGTTGGTCGCAGTTTGTATGGCTTCAGCCGTCTGGGCGCTGGCACCTGCACTTGCCCTACAACATGGCATCCTTCTTCTATTGGTGTGGGTTTTCGGCATAACCATATTCGCGCGCCTATCGGCCGCTGATTTGGCGTTTACGGCGGCCTTCGCAGGTATTTTTGCCCTGTCGGCTCAGCTTGTTGCCGCACGTGGCCTCATGCCGCTTGATGCTTTAGACGGTGATTTGAGCCTTGCCCTTTGTGCGGCTTTGTGGGCATCGGCTGCCAGTGCCAAATGGCGCTGGGCTTGGTTGGCTTGGGCGGTGGCTTTGATCGCTCTGGCCCTCGTCTTGGGCGACTTGGTCAGCCTGATGGCTGTAGGCGTTGGGATTGTGGCGGCGGGCCTTGGCTATGGCTTACGCTGGATTTCTGCCCGTCGCCCTTGGACACCGATTGATGTTGCCGTCACGCTGGCCTGCTCGATCCTGACCGTGACGCTGCTGGCGCTATTCACCCCATTAGCGCTGTCGTCTGACCCATTTGGCGCAATTAACTGGATCGGTGATGGCTTCGGCGTTGCAGGGGCCTCTATCAGTGAAGGGTTTGGTCAAGGATTGGGTATGCTGGGCCTAGGGCTTGCAGGGCTTTGGGCCATTGTGACCAGCGTCCGTTTGGCACTGGACCGCAGGGCGAGCGATGCGGACGGTGCATTCGTGTTTGGTATGTGGTGTGCGGGGCTTGCAACCTTGCTATTGGCCCCGGCGGAAGTGTCAGTACTTGGTCCTTGGGTGGCAATGCTGGCGGGCTTAAGTTTTGGCGCAGGCATCAGTCCCTTCGTGCCAGCACAACAGCCCCGCCCTAATCAGCCAATCATGGCGAGCGCGCCTTATCAGGGGGCCAATCAATCCACCGCGCTGCACACGCGGCCTCGCCCCACGACACGCGATCGCCTCACCTAAGCGCGTCTGCCGCCCATAATGCCCGCCAGAGCCGTGCCCCTTGCGACCGGATCGCCAAAGGTAGAGCTTCTGATAGGACCAAGGCCTTTAGGACCGATTTGATCATCGCTCGGCCGGGCACTCGCGCCAGGGTTTGAGCAAGTTTGGTACCGGGCAATGCCGCCATACTGGGGTGGCGTTCAACCATTTTGCGGAAATTTGGCCCAGCTTTAGCAAACTTATCCAGTAGCGTCGCGGCATCATCAAGGCCTAAATGGGTCGCAGGAATATCGACGTGGCGAACCGCGTGACCCTTGGCATCGGCCCGCAACGCCCAGTCCACATCTTCCCAACCCCAACCCGAAAAGCCTGCATCAAAGGGGGTGTCGTCCAAAATGGTCTTGCGTACCAATAGGTTGGAGGTGGCTACTGCCAACGCGCCCCGGCTTTGCCGCTCGCCAGCCGACGCGCAGTCGGACTTTTCGGCAACCATTTTGGCCAAGGCCAATGCGGCGCAATCGGGGACTTGCAAGGTGGAGAATCCACCATAGGCAATTTCTGTGGCTGGATCGCGGGCAAGCTGCAGCCAGTCAGACACAAAGCTTGGCGCATCGGGGGCCATGTCGGAATCAAGGAAAAGGATAAATGGTGCCTTGGCCGCTGCAATCAGTCGATTTCGGGCCGCTGAGCGGCCTTGATTCGCATGTAAGGTGATAAGGCTGGCGGGCACATTCAGACTATGCAGCGTTGCCTCCAGCTTCGCCGTCACAGATGGGTCACCAGAGCCATCATCGACCATAATCAATTCCACCGCTTCGCCGGCCATTTGGTAGGACAAGATATCCAGGAGCTCGCTTGGGTCATTGCGGAAAAAGGGCGTCGCAATACTGAGCGCCAAGGGGCTTTCGGCTTTGACGCCATTGGTGAAAATCGTCTCGCTCATAAGGCCCCCGTTTGTGGACGCAGCCGGCTCCAGAGGGATTTGGCAAAGTCACGCGCACCCGCCACATTCAGGGCCACAATAAAGGCTCCATAGCTGATGGCACCTAAGCCCCCTTTCAAGACAAGGTCTTGGAACGCACCAAAACGCGGTAGAGCCAGTACGACGCCTGCCATAAGGGCACAAGCTATCGCAATTTTCGCGGTTTCCAGCAGCGGGATCGGCAATGCTACATAGCGTCGGCCAATCCACGCCAGCATGGTCATGCCAAGACCATAGGCTGCGACATTGGCGTAAGCTGCCCCCATCAAGCCATACTTCGGCAGCAAAAGCACATTGAGGCTGAGGCTGGTGATTACCGGCACCAAGAGCAAGAGTGCCCGTTGCAAGGCCTTTTTCGACAGCATGAAGGCCTCTGAAAAATAGTCGCACATCCCCGCAAGCAAAGCCGAAAAAGCAATCCACGGCACGACTTGGATCGCGCGATCGCGCAGGGCTTCCCCGATCAAAATCTCGCAAATCGGGGCTGCAAGTAACCCCAGACCCAAGGCCGCAGGTGCGCCAATGCCAAGCCGGACAACATAGCCCTGATGGGCTGCCTTGACGGCCTCAGCCGGGCCACCGCGCTCATAAGCTGCGATCAAGATGGGTGTGACGGCAGCGGCACCCCAGGTGAAGATGATGTCGAGAATCCGTGCACCAACCTGATAGCCGGCGGAATAGGCCCCCACGTCGCCTTCCCCCAGAAACGCCGCGATGACAAAGCGATCACCACTGGTTAGGGCCAGACTTAGAATTAGACCGCCAGCCAAAGGCGCACCATAGGCGAAATAGGCTTTCGCGCGTGTGGGTTCGAGCGCGCCTTTGCGCGCCGCAAACCACAAGGCTGGCCCTTCAATCGCTAGCACGACCAGCGAGGCAATCAGCATGCCGATAAACGGACCCTCTGGCCCCATGGCAAAGAAAACCACGCACCCAATGCCAAGCCCAAAGGCGAGTAAGGTGTGCAATGTATCAACCACCGCAAAGCGCTTGGCCTCTTGCGCCATTCGCCTTGTTTCCAAAGCGATTTTAATCAAAGACCTGGTAATCACGCTGCCAAAGGCGGCTGCCACCACAATCTTTAAATTCAGGTCGGCTGGCCATAGCAAAAGGGCTGCAATGGAGATCAGGGCAAAAGCGCCGGCGCACCAACTAAACAAGGTAATCAAAGTGGCGAAATGGGCCGGCTTTTCGCCCTTTTCTGCCGCATCGGCATAAAAGCGAGCCGCTGCCGCTTCAATCCAAACGACGGAGAGATATTGCGCCAGCGTCATGGCCGCATAGACCAAGGTGTAGCGACCATAATCGTCGTCGCTCAGCAAGCGCGTGAGGATGGCGACCATGCCAAAGCTGGCCACAGCTTGGGCCAGATTGGGGATCAGATAAGCCATGAGGTGACGACCCATCATGGTTGGCGCTGTGCCTCTCGGCCAAAGACTGTCAGAAAGCTCACCGCACCGAACCTTTATCCCCGAGCAGGGCGGGCAGGGTCCGCAACATGATCCAAAGGTCAAGCCACAGGCTTGCATCGCGAATATAGGCGATGTCGAAGGCTACCCGTTCAGCGACTTCTTCGGCGCTATGTACCGGCCCGCGTGAGCCGTGAATGGCGGCCCAGCCGGTCATACCAGGCTTGATCCGGTGGCGGTGGGCATATTCAGCGACCAAAGCTTCGCTCTCTTGATCGCCCGTTTTCATCCCGATGGCATGTGGGCGCGGCCCAACCAGCGACATGGTGCCGTTCAAGACGTTAAACAATTGCGGCAATTCGTCTAAGGATGTGGCGCGGATAAAGCGGCCAATCCGGGTCACACGCGGGTCGTTCTGCGTCACTTGTTGGGCGGCGCAGGCGTCGGTGGTTTCTACCCGCATAGAACGGAATTTCCAGCAATCAAACGCTTGATTGTTAAATCCATGCCGCTTCTGCCGGAAGAAGATCGGCCCTCTGCTGTCCAGCTTTATCGCGACCGCAATCAAGGTCATCACCGGAGCTGCCAACACAAGGGCAATTGTTCCCAACACAAGATCCTGCACGCGCTTCCAGAAGGCGCGCTTGGCGTCTTCAGGCGCGCCGGAGACATAAGCGACAGGGCGGTTGCCAATGCGGCCAATCGTCGTGCCATCGCTGTCAAAGCCTTGCATATCAATGGCCAGCACAACTTTATTGGGCATGGAGCGCAGTTTAGCGACCAACTGCAAAACACGGCTTTGTGCGGTGCTGGAGACCGCGACGATCACGCGGTCGACGCTGGGCAGATGCGGCCAGCTCATTAGGTCGTCAAGATCGCCCAATAACTTCACATGGTTCGGCAAGGGCTTGGCCCGATCCATCCGGTCGTCAAAGACCCCGAGAACAGAGATGTCCCCGGACGCCTTGGCTTCTTCAATCAGTTTGTGGGCTAGAGGCGTCGCCCCCACGATCACCACATTCAGCGAAAATAGTCCGGCCCGGTTCATCGCGCCTAAAATGAGGGCTGAGAGGAAATGAACCGAGACAATGATGGAGCCAGCTAATAAGGTTGCGATGCTGGCCTCCCACGCGCCAGCTGCCGCCACACGGCCGACACACAGGGCAATCAAGGCCCCAATTGCCGCCGTTGAGGGCAGTGCCAAAAGGACCGCTCCCAAGGCTTTAATGCCATGGGTTTCAGCATTTGGTGTAACCTCGAAGCGATAAAGATCATGTTCGCGCAAGATCAGCGCGAGAGTTATGCCGCCAAACGCCATCGGCAGGAGCATGCTTAAGGGGGCTGAAAGTACATTTTCTTCGGTGGCTACTCGAAACACATATGCCATCACCACAAGAATGACGAGGAGGTCGAGGGTCTGAAGCGCTCGACCAAAGCTGGATCGATACAAACGCGCACCACGCGCCGCTTTGCGGGCCAGTGTCGCGGGCTGATCTCCGGCGATGTCTTGTGTGTATTCCATGCGTGCCATTGGCTAGACACTCCTTAAGGCTCGCACCTTAGCAGCATTGGGTAGACGCCCCATTAACGAAACCGCGCCCAATGCAGAGCTCAAGCCGCTGTGTGCAGCTTCACTGACGTGATGCTCTTGCTCTGTCCCCTTTTGTCGGGCTATCAGGCGTGTGTGCGGAGACGTGGCCGAGAGGCTGAAGGCACTCGTTTGCTAAATGAGCGTGCTCCAAAAGGGCACCGAGGGTTCGAATCCCTCCGTCTCCGCCAGTTTTTCTGTTTTTATGTTATTTTTCAATAACTTACAAAATTTTAAAATCTGTACCCACGACTGTACCCACGAAATTTTTTGCTAGGGCACTGCAAAATGTCCGCCCAATGTGCAGTTTGATCGTTCCGTTTCGATGTGTTTCGAAGCGGGGTGAAGGCCCTGCCGATCCATTTAGACAGTAACGGAAACGCAAAACTGACCTGATCTTTAGCTTAGACAGCCAAAAGGAATCGCTTCTGCGATTGAAGGCGACGGTCCTTTTGTGCGCTGCGCTTGTCTCGCCTTATTCTTTTTCGTTGCGCTGTCAGCCAAAAAGCAGAAAGCCCGACCCACGTAATGGATTTGTGGACAGCAGCCCATTTCGGCCTTGGAATGGCAGGGCTTGCCGAAAGGGGATGGTCTGGTTTAGGATTGGCGCAGTCGGTAAGCTGCCATTAATTTGGTCTCATCTATCACAGATAATTCATCACGGCGGCACCAAAAAGTTACAAGGCCCGTGGCAATGATGACCGGATCGGCCTCAACTTCAGTTTCAAAAGCAATCGCGCTTCTATAGGCCAAATCAAAAGCCGCTGCTTTGAGTGCCAATTCATCCAATCCAACGAAACGGTCCTTCCCTGGCAGCCAGCGTTGACGAAGCCTGACTACCGCCGCGCTTACACGGGAAACTCTCACCCTTTCGATCGCCACCAATTCACCCAAAGCCAACTGTGCTGATAGCTGCTTTGCCTGCGCCTGAGCTCATGACGTCCCTCTCGGGGCCTGGCTCATCCTTCCGGGGTCGGAGCAATTCTATTTCGCCTCCGGATTAGCGGAACGATCTTGTAAATGCCGATCACGACAATCAGAGCCAGAATGCTAGCTGATATCGGTCGCGACAGGAAAATACTGAAATCGCCTGAAGACATAGCAAGCGAACGGCGCAAATCCTGCTCGATCAATGGCCCCAAAACTAAGCCGAGCAACACTGGCGCGACCGGAAAACCAAAACGACGCAGCAAGAAGGCAGCAACCCCAAGCAACCAGACAACGACGACATCACCTAGACTTCCTTGCAAACTATAAGCACCAACCGTCGAGAAAACCAAGATAATGGCAGTCAGAAGACCCTTTGGAATACGCAGTAACTGTACCCACAGGCCAACTAGTGGCAAGTTGAGTACGACCAGCAAGACATTCGCGACATAAAGGCTGGCTATCAGCCCCCATACCAACTCTTTGTTGTTCTCGAGCAGTGTCGGCCCAGGCTGCAGGCCATAAAGCTGGAAAGCGACGAGCATGATTGCGGTGGTTGCCGAGCCTGGGATCCCGAGCGCGAGCAACGGCACCATACTTGCCCCGGCGGCGGCATTGTTGGCGGCCTCCGGTCCTGCCAAACCCTCAATAGCTCCCTTACCAAATTCTTCAGGGTTTTTCGAGAACCGGCGCTCTACGCCATAGGCCATAAAGGTCGCGAATGTTGCACCTGTGCCAGGTAGCAGGCCGCTGGAAAAGCCAACAATGGATCCTCTAATCCAGGGAATGAATGAGCGCTTCCATTCATCCATCTTGAGCCAAAGCCGATTGGTAGGCAGCTGCTCGGTAGGACCAGAAGGCGGCGCTGCAATCAGCCACAAAGCCTCGCCAACCGCATAAAGGCCAACGGCACCTAAAGCTACATCGATGCCGCCATATAGTTCTTGCACGCCAAAGGTCAGCCGGTTTTCGCCCGTTTGCAAATCAATGCCTATCATGGCCAAGCCAAGGCCCAGCGCCATGGCAAATAGGGCGCGGGGCAAGGATTTACCCGCCATGCCGGTGACCATAGTTAGCGCGAATAGCATCAAGGCAAAATATTCAGGCGGACCGAACCAAAGTGTCGCGCTAGCAAGGCTGGTAGCGGCAATCATAAGCATGAATGTGGCGAAAGTGCCCCCGATGAAGGATCCAATTGCAGATGTTGCAAGTGCTACCCCGCCTAAACCCTTCTTTGCCATTGGATAGCCTTCAAAAGTCGAAACTGATGAGGCTGCGTCACCCGGGGTATTGATGAGGATCGATGTAGTCGAACCACCATACATGGTTCCGTAATAAATGCCGCCAAACAGAATGAACGCGGTTGTCGGTTCAAGACCAAAGGTCAATGGCAATAGCAGGGCGATAGCAACGGACGGCCCCAGCCCTGGCAACACGCCAACAGCTGTTCCTATCAGCACGCCAAGCAATCCAAACATCAGATTTTCAGGTGCGAGAGCAACGGAAAAGCCAGTGCCCATATCCGAGAAGAGCGAAGAAAGATTCATGATCGGATCCTACGGCAAAGCCACACTGAGAATTCGGCTGAACAACAGCCATATGGCACCAGTGATGCCGAGCGCTGCGACAACATCCCATTTCAGGGTTGTTGACCGCATCAACAGGCAAATCGCCAGTATGAAAATTGGTGTCGCAATCGCAAACCCAACAAAGTTAAGGGCCGCAATAAAGGCGGGGATCAGTATCGCTCCCGCCAAAAAGCGGGACCAAATGGGAAGAGGGCCGCCGCCTTCATCGTCATCTTCTGCTCCTGCTGGGGCGATGGTCTCACCCGGCTTCGCTTTAAAATGCTCGTAGGCAATGCCCGCAGCGGAGACCACGCCAAGGGCGGCAATAGCTTTAGGGACAGCCCAAGGGCCGACTGGCGAGTTACCGCCCTTAGTGCCATCAATACCCAGCTCTTTTAATGTTGCACTTGAGAGCTTTTCTTCAGCAACAATCAGATCAGCGAAGGCCTCACCACCCATGAAGCCGTCTACCCAGCCCTTTTTCTCTAGGTAGGATTTCCACTCTGGTCGTGCCGCCATTTCTTGCAGCATCTTCGCCCACCATTTGATGGCATAGTCTGGGGTCCCCGGTGGTGCGAAAGCCCCACGCCAGTTCTGGAAAACAATGTCCAATCCAGATTCTTTCAAAGTTGGGGCTCTTTTGTCATCAAAACGTTCAGGGGCTGAGGTCGCCAGCACTCGAATATGGCCGGCCTCAGCTAAACCCTTCCACTCGCCATAACCGGCTACAGCAGCGGTTACCTGCCCACCCATAATTGCTGCTGATGCTTCACCACCGCCAGAATAGGCGACAAAGCGAAGCTTATCAGACGAAACGCCGCAGGCTTTTGTAATTAATCCAATGAGGATATGGTCCGTGCCGCCTGCTGATCCCCCTGCCCAAGTGATTGATTCAGGATCTGCCTTAATGGCAGCGATCAATCCTTCCATGGTCTTGTTAGGTGAGTTCGCCGGAACAGCGACCATTAGGTTTTCAACGATCAGCCGTGCGAGAGGCTTGGTTTCGCTTGCTTGGAATGGGCTGTGCTGTGAAATGCAGGAACCGATCAAGCCCAGACCTGCCACCATGATGGTATAGGGATCATCACGGCGGCGTGTCATGATTTCAGCCAGGCCAATTAGGCCACCTGCACCACCCTTGTTGAAGACATCAACTGGCTTTGGCGAAAGCTTGGCGACAGTGATGATCTGCTGCATCAAACGCGCCAATTGATCCCAGCCACCTCCAGGATTGGCTGGAACAAGCAATGATAATGGTCGCTCTGGAAAAGAGGCCTTTGCAAAAACGTTTTTGGGTAAGAGGGCAAGCCCGGCTCCGCCGATAAGTACTCTCCGGCGATCAGAAAAGTGTTTAGATGGCGCACGCAATTGCATCAGCTGTCCTTCAATATTTGTGCCCGGCTTGTTCAACTTTGGCAAAGTGCCAATATTGAGAACTCTATATGACCAATACCGTCCGTCAGGCTCCAGAAAGCCCGACGGACAATAAGGTCTCTTCTTAGAATATGTGCTTCAGGCTGACATAGATCTGGCGGCCCCGAATATCGTGCACTTCGTTATCATAACCGGGCCGTCCGGTAAGCGCCGGCGGATCAACATCAAGCAAATTGACTGCTCCGACTGTTAACGAGGTACCGTCACCGCCAAGCAGTCCTTCCAACGATAATGTGTAGCGCGCGTCAACCGTCAATTGGGATTTGATAGGTGCGCTGGTTTGGTCGTCGGTATATGAATCGATGTAGCGACCAGACAAGTTAACGCTATGACTGCCCCGTTCGATTGTAACGCCAGCGTTGAGCTTGAAATCAGGAACGGATCCGAACGCATTGGCAAAATTGCGGCTGCCCTTCAGATCGCCCTTGCCATCAAGCCCTGCAAAATCAGTTGAACGGAATTCGGTGATGATAGTGGATGTTCCATCAAAGGTGATGTCAATGCTGTCAAACCATTTAGGAGAATAGCGAAGATTGATATCGATACCCGCCGCTTCGGAATCGCCCCGGTTCTGGAACTGAGTAAAGACTTGGCGG
The DNA here is from genome assembly GCA_001602435.1 of Hyphomonadaceae bacterium UKL13-1. Taxonomy (GTDB): domain Bacteria; phylum Pseudomonadota; class Alphaproteobacteria; order Caulobacterales; family Aquidulcibacteraceae; genus Aquidulcibacter. The sequence continues at coordinate 2,229,262 of CP012156.1, read as the reverse complement.
AGTTGGCCTGCACCGTCGCGGACGACGCGGCTTGCCGGTAAACGGCCGGCACGGACTTCATCGACAATGAATTGCGGATCGCCTTCGGGAAGGATCAGGTTGCTGTAGTCATACGTAAAATAGTCGACTGACATCTTCAAACCGATTTGAGTATTCAGGATAAAACCTAAGTTCAGGTTCGAGGCAGATTGCGATTCCAGGCTGCTCGAGCCTTGGGAAAAGACCGTAACGTTGAAGGACCCAGCATTTGGCGGATCATTTACGCTGGCGTTTCCGACTGTGCCTGCGACTTGTCTGATCGAGGGTGCCTGGAACGAGGTGCCGTATGAGCCGCGAAGAGAGAGAAAATCGGTAACATCAAATTTTGCCGAAATTTTCGGATCGACTGTTGAACCGCCGTTGCTACCGTAGTCTTCGTAGCGCAGTGCGGCCGAGACGTTGAGGCGATCCATCAAAGGAAGTGCGATTTCTCCGAATGCAGCCCAAACCTCTTGCTTGGTATATGGAATTGCGGGTTCAATTTCATCGCGGCCATTTGCGCCAGATTGACGACGGCCATCAGGCGTATTCTCGAAACCGACGGACCGGCGCTGCACACCCAAAGCAAAGGTCATCGCGCCACCAGCCAACTTGAAGCCGGTTTCGCCGCTCAAGATCAGGTCGGCAGCCTGTTGAACCGTCCGACCTGTATCATTGATCGTAAAGCTGAATGTGCCTAACTCGCTATTCGTATTAGCGGCGACCGAACGACCGTCTCGGCCGACCAAAGTAGGGTTACTGATCGATGTCCCAAACGGGTTCCAAACCCCATTGTTGATGGCTTGCTGGAAAAGCGCCGAGTCAAAGTCATGCGGTTGCGAACGTCTGTAACTGTTTTCCGCATATGTGTAGCTCCCGCTAAGAGTAAGCGTGTCGCTGAACTCATAGTCAAACCCTGTTGCTAGACGCTGGTTGTTAAAGGTGGTAACCATATCGGGTGCCTTGGAGCCATCGCCTGCGGCACCAATTGGGCGACCACGGAAGATGACCGGAACAGCCTGCAAGGCCGGATTAGCGGCAAATTCGGCTGGGCCAGCATATCGAATACCTGTGGCACCATTGGCGACAAAATAGTTGAAGGGGTGAGAAGCTGGAACAAGGAAACCGCCTGCCACTTGGGTTCTATTGAGAACAGTACCCCCTATGGCATCGCGGATCTCGTTACGGGAGTAGCTAAGCTCTGCAAACACGCTCATGCGGTCCGTGATTTCATAGTCGAATTGCGCCAGTGTTTGAAGGCGATTTTCTTCCGGGATCACCCGACGTTGATCGATGAAGGGATAGGTACACGATGTCGCGGATGCCAGTACACCTCCAGCCGCTACACAATCCGGGTCCGCGAGGGTCGAACCAAGAGTGAATGTTGTCCCTGAAGCAACGGCGCGGCTGATCCGTCCTGGAGCACCGGTACCAGAGCTATACAGAGCGCCAATACCCGCTGCATTCGCGGAGTCGAGGCGCTTGATTATATCAATATCACTGCGGAATGCGCCCGACTGCTGGCGGTAGTTGCCAAAAATGGTCACCCGACCACGGTCAAACTTGTGACCGAATGCCAAGCCCGCCTGATAGGCGTCAACTACCGATGTGCGTGCATCAGCAGTCAATTCAAGACCTTCAAAATTCTTGCGTGTGATAATGTTGACTACGCCTGCAACTGCTTCGGAACCATAGGTAGCCGAAGCGCCATCGGTAAGCACCTCTACCCTGTCAATCGCGTTGACCGGAAAAGCATTGGAATCGGTAAACAACTGTCCGGTACCATCGGTAACCGGTGCCAAGCCAGCCCGACGACCGTTGATCAACGTCAAGGTTGAACCGACGCCAAGACCACGAAGTGAAAACTGGGAGAGCCCCTGAAGGGCATTTTGTTCGTTCGCTTGTTGTGAACCGGCATTTGCAGTCAGACCCTTGAACAGGTCTTGAACTGAAACCGCAGCGGTGTTTGCAATCAGGGCTTTGTCAACTGTTTGAACTGGCGCAGTGGAATTGAAGTCCTTGCTACGGATCAAGGAGCCAGTCACGACGATGACTTCAACTTGTCTCTCTTGCACTTCGTTCGACGGCTTGTTGGTGGATCCGTCGGCCGCTCCTTGAGCGTGGGCTACCGGTACAACTGACGCGCACAGCGCGATTGCCAAGCAAAGGTGTGACACAGAAATCGTTCGTCTGTAGCTCTTTTTCATTTCTCTCTCCCAGTTTTCTAGCAATTGGCGCTTCGTTGCTTCAATAGGATCGTGATCCAGTGAAACCTGTCACCATGTTGGAAGAAAGCGTGGGTCGATCTAAGCGGGTCAGCAATCCGACATTTGACACATAGCCCGCAAAAACAACAGGATTGCTTGTAAATTGTAGGAAGAGATCAATTTGAGATCGTGGAGAAACAGCGCCGCTTTGACCCTTAGCAACTAAGAATCGAATAAATCTTCGAGGAAGAACGCAGACAACTCGGCCCGGTTACGCAGTCCAGATTTGGCGTAGATCGCACAAGCCTGCTGACGGATTGTCCGTTCACTCCGCTGGCGCATTTCAGCAATCTCAATAAACGAAAAGCCCTTCAGGATCAGCCAGGCAATGTCTTTTTCGGTATCGCTCAAAGCCCAACGAGAGAGCTCGGCGCTGATTTGTTTGGTGACATCGGACAGATTTTTGCCGGAACTACTGTTGATAAGTTCCGAAAGAGCAATTTCCTTTTCATCGAGCGCGGTTTTCAAACTTTCTTCCCGTATCTTTGATCTACGCCGATTGGCCCAGTTCACTGTAAGCAACGCCGACAAAAGCAAGGTGGCGAGAAACGCCATTATCGCTGCATAACGGTAGGGGCCTGATAGGATGGACGCGATGGTCTCAGGTCCCAGGACTTGACCTGCTGATTGTTCAATCTGTTCGCGAAGCTTTCTTTCTTCGGCGTCAACAAACGCGCCAAATGATTCCCCTAAAAGGAAATTGTCATTCCACCCTTGAGCACGCAGTTCTTCTTTCCAGCTTTCAGATGCCGCCAGTGTTGCAAAAAGTGCTTCTAGCTTTTGCTGGTTCTCAGCGCTTGTTCCTGGACTAGAAAACACACCTTTCCAATCGCTGAAATCAATACTGACGCCTTGCTGCTTCAGACTGGGGGTGTTTAAACCTTGAACGGGAAAATCGGACGAAACCGCAATCGCCCTCAATTTTCCGCTGGCTAAATCTTTCGCAAACTCTTCGTAACTAGAGATGCCGACCGTGTGCGTGCCGTCCAGTATCTTCTCGATCACGCCATCACCGCCGCCGGGGATTGCCGAATAGGCTATGTTATTGCGGGGTATCCGAAGTTGCTGTGCTAAGATCGTCAAAAATTGGTCATCGACACTCCCTTCAGAGCCTCCAATCCACTTTACTGAACTGACATTGCTGCGCTTCAAATCCGACAGGTCCTGCCAATTGCGAATAGGGGAATCTGCGCGGACGACCAAAACCAATGCAATCGCATTCATGCGTGCAATTGGGACGACGTCTCCCAAGGACACCTTCGAACGGTTGTAATGGGCAGCGCCCAAAATGGACTGGCCACCGACGATCAGACTGAGATTGTCACCGGCCTTTGCGCTGGAAAACTGGGCCAAGGCGACAAGACCGCCAGCTCCTGGAGAGCGGACAAGTTCTATCTTCTTGACCAAACCTTCCTTTGCTAAAGCTCGCTCTATGGCAATAGCAGTCCTGTCATAGCCTCCACTTTCTGCGCCTGGAACATAGATGGTGAGCCTCTCGACTGGCTGAGCCGCCATTGCGCTTGGTACAAGGGAGAAGAGCAATGCTATGAATAAAAAAATGACGCGCAACTGCTATCCCCAAATGGTCGTAGATTTGGGAGACTTACCTGATCAGTTTCCCGGTGCCCACTTTGAGGTTATTCTTTTCCCATAGGCAAGCCTAAGCGTCAACGCGCAGTCAATCTGTCAAATGACGCATTGTCAAACTGCTCTCGGCTACAGAAGATGCGGTGTTCATTGACGAGCACAGTTAAGTGAGTTGGACATTGAAGAGAACAAGAACATTATGGATTGTGCCGGCCTGGTTGCTAATGGCTGTAATCCTTGCCGCTTGCGCGCATTCGTCGGCATTGCCAAAGTTGACATTGAATGTGATGACATCAGGCGGCTTTACCGCTGCCTACAACCAACTAGCCCCAAATTACTCACGCGAAAGCCATATCAACCTTGTGCCTACCTATGGTGCCTCAATGGGTGGTGCATCGGACTCAATCCCAGCCAGATTAGCTCGAAATGAAACTGCTGACGTGGTTATTCTTGCGAGAAATGGCATTGATGATCTGGCCTACAAAGGCTTTGTCGATCCGGCAAGTATCACCGATCTTGCCCGCTCTCAAATCGGCATGGCCGTAAAATCTGGTGCTCCTGTTCCTGACATAAGTACCCGTGCCGCTTTTCTCAACGTGCTCCTATCGGCGAAATCAATAGGCTATTCGGCCAGTGCCAGCGGCACTTATCTCGCGAACGATCTGTTTCCAAAGCTCGAAATTTATCCGCAGATCAGATCCAAACTGGTGAGGATCGAAAGCGAGCGTGTAGCGGCAGTTGTCGCACGCGGCGATGTCGAAATTGGATTTCAACAGGTTAGCGAGATCCTACCAATCCCTGGTGCCAGCTTTGCCGGAAAGCTTCCCGAAGAAATGCAACGCACGACGACTTTTTCAGCTGGGATCGGGCGTATGTCGACCAAAAAGAAGGAAGCTGCGCGTTTGATTGCCTATCTAGCCTCTCCCCAGTCCGCGCCCACTATAAGCTCTACCGGCCTCGATCCTGTTGTCCCATCAGATCAAAAGCGATAACGGGCCTACACGAGAGGATTTGCCAAAGCTAAATAACATGGGCCCTCAGTCATCCGCTGTTTCAATGCAGCTGAACAACAACCGCCAGCTGAAACTTGATACTTGCGATCACCAACTCAACCACAGTGGGGCCTAGCAACCTGCCAAGGGTTTGAAAAGAAGTTGAAGTGCGCTTTTGCGTAGGCGGGGAGAGCGGCGGCGTCTTCGAGCGCGTGCAAGACTTTGGCTCAAGCTAACAAGTTGGTGTGCGCGTGAAGTTCTAAACCATGATGACGAGAATACGGCGCTTGAGCCTCTTCACGTCGCTTTGGGCTTTACTTTGGATGCGTGATTCGGTGGGCGCACATCCCATTTTTAGAGTCCGAGCGCACTGATTTCGCATTGGTCAGCGTCTGCGCTAGGCGCGAGTGTTTAACGTTGCCAGTAAGAGTTTGGTAGTGCAGCTTTGTGTCTGCATTTTAGCTTTGATTGCTCAGAAAAATCTCTGCGAACGGAAGTTCGCCATCGAAAAGCTTGTGACCGAATAGCAATTTGTGCCGCCCAACTCCTTGTCCGCTTTCGAGCAATCGCCAACCCGCTTCAAACGGCAGCCCATGGCGCATTCGAGAATAGCCGCATTTTTGAGGAACTAGCCGTTTCCGCAAATGCCCAGTCTATCCTGCCTTATCGACCCTCAGGGTATGGGCCGTCCTTACCAATCCATAGGCATTCGCCTAACGGTAGACTAGACCTAGCCGACATTTTGGACACACTTAGACACTACTGAAGATTACCGCTCCACGCCCATTGCCCGACCAATCGCCTGCCCAACGGCCAGCTCTTGCCCAGCCTGCACGGCCATGGCTGTATAGCCCACGCCGCGATTGATGATGGCATGCTTGCCAAGGCTTGTAGTGACATGCCCTTCGACGAAGCCCTCGGCTCGGCCATAGCTGATTTGGCCGACAGCCTTGATGCCAAGGTCGCGGGCCATAACGTGCTTCAATTCAGCTTCGCGCAGCCTTGCCCAGGCAGTTGGCTGATAGCCAAGACCTTGCCCTTGGAGGATGGCTTGGCCGGACTTCACAAGTTGGTCGGCGCGGGCTTTCAATGCGGTTTCGACCTCATGGCCCATATGCGTCGTACTGGCTCCGCTGGCGCTCAACTGGCCGCGTCGCATCAGTTCAACATCGAGCGGTGTCAGGCGGTCGATGGTTGGATCGAATCCTCTGACTTGAGACGTCTTTGGACTTGATGACGGAGTGTCGATAGCAGCCTCGACTGGAGCTTCACGCTCTGGCACTATTCGCACTGTCCTTACCTCAGACAAGGCTGCCAGTGCCTCCAATCGCTTGGCCGCCCAGTGTGACCGGATCTGGTCCTGAGCAGACTGAAGCCGATCCAGTCTGCCCTTCAAGCCATCGACAAACTTCACCCCTTCACTCGTGTCCGCCTCCACCAGATTGAGGCGCGCGAGGTGAGTGATGCGAGCACGCGTGACCGCGCCAAAGGTGTCATGCCGATCAATCTCTGCGCGCGGGACAGTGCCGTCATTGGACGCTGTCAGCTTCTCCAGCTTCAAATCAATGTCGGTCCAGCGGTCGGCGGTGGTGCGTGCAAACAGACCGCGCTCTGCTTCCGAGCGGCTTTGATCGCCCAGCAATTCCTGTGCGCAATCCTCGGCATGGGCGCGAATGCCATAGCTAATGACCTTGCGTGGGATCACCAGATCGCGCCCGTTGGCGCGCTTGCCACGGATCAGCACATGGGCATGGGGCTGGTCTGTATCGTGGTGATTGATCGCAACCCAAGCCATCTGCAGCTCGCGCAAATCGCCTGCGACGCGCTCCATCACATCTCGGACATAGGCGTCCATATCATCAATTTTGTCGCCATGTTCCGGACTGATGATCAGCCGAAAATGATGCCGGTCGCCATCCCACGACGCGCACGCCTCGTGTACATGATCACGCTCCAGCCCGCCCTCTGGTCCGTAGAATCCAGTCTCAGTTCCATCAGCACCCATGCCTTCACGCGCCAGATAACGCAGATGACGCGACACGGCTTGGCCTGCATTCTTGGCCCCGCCAGCACCTCCATGACGGCCCACAAAGGCCTTCACCATGACCCGCTGCCGGGCACCCACATAGAGCGCAGGCCCATCGCCGGAGTGGCCAATTGAAGCCCCGACAGAGCCACCCCGAGCACCCCCGCCAAACATCTTTCCTGTCGCCAGTCGCCGCGCAATCGAGGCCTTCACACCCGTCCCTGAGGCCGGCTTCAAGCGATTGGGCAGTCGCGGCGAAACACCCTCTGGATCATCCCGCAAGCGGCGCTCGATCATCTGGCGCAAGGGCAGGGCGTCCAGTCTAGCTGGCTGTTCACCACCGTTTTGTCGTGCCATCTGCCCCATCGCCAGACCCTCCAGACCGTCGCCAAATGTAAGTCATAAGCGGCATGCTAGCAGTAAGTCATGGCAAGTCATGAGGTGCAACACAAAACACCTAAAACACGAATAATATCATGAAGATACAAGCCTCACGACTTACCCTCTTTTATCTTGCCCCCGTTCCTGTTTCATAGTGTTTCGCAAGTCGTGGGTTTTAAGATTATGTCTTGTGCAAGGGCGAGAGGAAAAAGCTAGGTTTGGTGCCAATAGCTCGTGTATGGAAGAACAGTAGGTCGACAGACTTTGGATTTAGGGTACGAGTGTTAATTCAAATTTCATCAATTCCGTAGCCGGAGGTTGGCTCAATGAAGCATGAAGCGAGCGCCTCGACACGGTTGAAAGCTCTGGTTGTCGCGCGTCTGATGATGGGTGACATCGACAGCTGGGAACATTACTTGTCGGAGATTGAGACTACTAGCCGGATTCAGAATAGGCGCACTGCACGATCGGTTATGTCGCAGATTAGCTTTAGCTACAAAAAAACAAGCCAGAATGTGCTCAAGTTCATTGAAGAGAATTTCGTGGGCATTGGCTTGGAAGAATTGGCTCAGCTTTCAGCAAGCATTTTGCCGGGCGTTGGGTTGTCGTTGCGTCTCTCAGAATTTGAGGCGACGCATTTCGGCTTAGCCCCGTCAGTCAAGCGTCGGTTTCCAGCGCATAGCCACTTGCGTATATCCCTTTGGGGGATGCAGTTCGAGTTTCCAGAAATGCACTTCTTGAATGATATCGAGGCTGGGTCCATCGAGCTCAATCAGGTTTCGGCGCTGTTGAAGCCTTATGCAGCGGTCGTTGGGAATCCAAAGTCTCAACAAATCGAAGTGGCACATCTTGTATCGAGGCAGAAGCTCTTGTGCAGGGCATTAGTGAGCGCCTCATTCAGCTTACTTGAAGCCTACCTCAGCGGATTATTCTTCATTGCTGCAAATGAAAGTCGATTGGGTAACGCCGCCACGAATGAGGATTTTCGCGGGTTCGCTCGTTCAAAAGAAAGTGCGCCTTTAAAGACCCGATTAGACCGGGTCTTGAGGGAAGCTTCAGGTGGTCATGCTTCGGTAGACGACGAACCAATTAGAGGCTACATTGATACAGGAAAGCGATATCGCGATGCGATCCACCATACTTCTCCATTTGAGCGGAAGGACGTGGAAGCAGGTGGACGCCTTATCGCCCTCTACGAACTTGATCCCGTAATTGCGTTCACGTGTGTTGAGCACTCGCTCTTTACGGTCAGTTTACTAGAACGCTTGATATGGCAAGACGAACTTGAAACCGATGTAATGCAGCGTTCTCGGGTCTTGCTTAATCTGCTGCCGCAGCCTTTCGAGGCGCCCAGCCCGACAACGCCATAAGGTGCTGCCGGGCCGGACCGGAAGCCGCCTAAGCGGCGACTTCCATGGGCAGTTCGGCATCAGCGGTCTCGGCCTTTGGTTTGGCGCGGGCGAGGATCTCGAGTTCTGCGAAGGGGCCGAGCACGAACTCGATGACGTAGCGGGTGCGACCTTTGTCATCGTCGTAGGAGCCTGGGCGGATACGACCGAGAAGGCGAACCCGGCTGCCCTTATGGACCATCGCTTCGATGCGGGCGACGAGCGCTGGGGCAAAGACGGTGACGCGATGCCAGTATGTCTTATCGCGGCTTGCGCCATCTTCAGTCTTCCAGCGCTCTGAGGTGGCGACGCTCAGGGTTGCCAGCTTGCCGGTCTTGCCGAAGGTTTTGATCTCGACCTTGCCTACATTGCCGACGATTTCGAAATTGGCCTTGTCCATGGTGGTCTCTCCGTTGGGTCTGAATGCTGCCCGTCCGGTGGTGTCCCGGTCCGGGGGTCGCGGTGGCGACGGGGCGTAACAGCATCCGGAACAAGGCGAGGGACGTGGGCACCACGACACGTTGGCGCACAAGGGCTAGGCGCGGGCCGGAGCAAGCCAAAGGCGCAGCGACAACTCGGGCCCTTGTGGGACACGCCGCCGGAGGCAGTTTTCAAGCCACGTCAACGCGTCTCCCGAGACGGACAACATGCGGATCAGACGGGCATGTAAGACCGTCCAACGGAGATCAATGACCAATATGGGCAAGGCCAACGCGACCATCATCATCGGCGAAGGCAAGGTCTAACGGAGAGCAAAACGGTAAGACCCATAAACAAGCGGGCGACCTGTAGCCACCAAGCTCAGAGCGCGGTTAAGAAGACCGGGATCAAGGGCGCATCCTGTAAGGAAGACTGACCCATAAACGCGACACCGTCTTCCCATGGACCAGCTTGCCCAAAAATGATGGTCTACTATGACGGCAGGCCAAGGTTCACTTCGGTGATACGCAGTACGCTTCCGATGATGCCTAAAGCCCGACCGTGTAGCTGAGTGGTGGCTGGGCTGCTCGCTGCAGAACGTTCCTTCCGCGCATAGCCAATGGCGCCAAAAGCCAACAACCGATGCGGTCTTACCCTGACCGTCCGCCGCGCTAGCTTGGTTGATCCCGCTCAACAGCAGTAAGTAGCCGACCCGCTAAGCGCCAAGATAAGTCGTTCTGTTCGACCCTAGCATGGCTCCAAACCGGACATTACTCCGGTAGGTCGGCTGCCGATCTTTAGTCGCATTACGTCAGATTGCAACAACGACCAGTAATAATCGTTCGGCCCGTCAATTCTCGTCTCCCTGCGCGCAATGCAGAAAGATAGCGGGACAGGTACGTGCGGCCAGTAGCACTTAGATACCACTTGCTACGACTAAGCTGCAGGGCAAAAGCGTTCAATTGGCGCCGCTTTTGGAGGATTGGCAGTTAGCCAAGTCTGCTACTTTTCCGATTGGTTTAAACTGTGGCCTGCTAACATAAGATAATTTTATTGACGATTTGTATAATTAATTCATACATGAACTAAATGTTTAAGTTGCGCTGCACTTCGGCAAAATAGCAAACAAGAGGACGGCACATGTATAAAATCAATTTGAAAAACACATTGTGGGTACTTGTTATTGTTGGCGCTGTTGGGGCCGGTGCTGTCATTGCCGCGGGCAACCAAGCCCTCGCCGCTCCCGCGACGCCAGCGGACGAGACGCCGGAATTAGGGCGCCCAGGCACTTTGAGCGTTGGCACTTCCGTTGCGCACTTTACTTTGCCGCGCCGTGCGAAAATCACGATTGTCGGAGCCGTTACGGGTCGCCTTCCCATTGCCGACAGACACTTGGACGTTCGCTTTTGGTATCCTGCCACAGTCCTGCCAGCCGCGCCGCGCATCACCTACCGCCACAATGTGACCACCAAAGACAAGCCAGATTTCGCGATCAATATCCAAGGCGTTGCAGCTGAAAATGCCTCACCTCTTCTAGGTCAAAAGTATCCGCTTGTCATTCTGTCCCATGGCTATGCCAGCTGGGCTAGCCACTTTAGTAATCTAGCGGAAAACTTGGCATCAAAAGGCTATGTTGTTGCGTCAATTGAGCATGAGGATGCAACATTTGATAGTGTCACGTCCTTTCAAATGTCGTTTGCCAACGTGATGTTAGATCGCGCTCAAGATCAGCGTCAAATTCTTGCTCAGATTTTACAACAAAACGCGTCTGGACAAACTGGCGCAATTAGCTTGATTGATCCTGAGAAAATTGGCCTCATCGGCTATTCGATGGGCGGGTTTGGTGCGCTGACAACGGCTGGCGCGCCATATGACGCGACCAGCAAGTCGATCAAACAATTGCCCGGTGATGCTCAGCGCGCGATGCTAACAGATTCCGGTGACATGGCGCCAAGGATCAAAGCCTTGGTCTTGCTAGCACCTTGGGGTGGTCAGCCCAATAATCGGTCATGGAGTGTCTCCGATCTGGCAAAGATAACTGCGCCTGTCTTAATGATTTCAGGCAATCAAGACGACGTGGTGGACTATAATCATGGAGTGTCTTGGATTTTTGATAATTTGACGGGGTCCGACCGCAAACTTCTGACATACCGCGATGCACGGCACAACATCGCGGGCAACCCCGTTGCATTTGATCCGTCTACGGACTTTTCGACTTTGGAATTTTTTGCAGAACCTGTCTGGCGCACCGAACGTCTCAATCAAATCAACCAACACTTTATTACAGCCTTTCTTGATACAAATTTGAAAGGCGACGCGACAAAGGCCAATTTTCTTAACGTGCCAATAGTGGTGGCGGCTGACGGAACATGGCCAAGCGCACTAGGCGAGCAGCTGGGTGGAAAATTTGCGGGCGACCTACAAGCCAATTACTGGCGCGGCTTTCAACGCCGCTGGGCAATGGGTCTTGAGATCCGGGCCGCGCCAAAAGGCCCTGCACAGATCAAAATTGAGCCACCTGCTCAGCCATAATACTGGCCTCGCCGCCTCACTTGAGATCATTGTTGACGATTTACGTAATAACGCTTGACGGCGTATCTTTTTTGGGATTATCTTATTGACCAAATATATTATAAGCGCTTCGCGCAACAAGGGGCAGGAAAATGAAACAGGCAAATGCACGGGCTGCAAGCCCTTCTTTGTTGGTATTGATTGCAGCGTTAGGTTTCTCAAGTCCTGTTTTGGCTCAAGGCGCGCCACAAACTGTTGCGCCAGCGATAGAGACCGTCGTCGTTGTCGCTCAAAAGCGCGAGCAGGCCGCCCAAGATGTGCCCATCGCTCTGTCGGTCTTTTCGGCAGCTACGTTAGAGCGCGCGCAAATTGAAGACGCGACGGACATTCAGTTTTCGATTCCAAATGCTGTCTTGACGGGCAATGACAGGTTCACTTTGCGCGGCATAGGCACCAATGCCCTCGGATCGTCTGATCTGGGCGTACAATCCTTCGTCAATGGCGCGGCCATTGGCTATCTGCCTCAAAATGAGTTTTTCGATTTAGCCCGCCTTGAGGTCTTGCGTGGCCCGCAAGGCACCCTTTATGGCAGAAACACAACTGGCGGCGCAATCAATGTGATTACGCAAAAACCCAAGGCAGAATGGGGCGGTGACGCAAGCCTCCAACTAGGTAATTTTGGTGGTGTTCGTGTTGGAGGTGCAATCAATATTCCCTTAGGCGCACATGTTGCAACGCGTTTGTCTGGCTATGGTTTAAGCCGCGAAGGCTACACGGAAAACCAAGGCACGGGCAATGGAATTGATGGTCGCAATCAATGGGCCATGCGCTGGACGACGACATTTGATTTGGGTGAAAACACTGACATCACTTTCATTTACGGCAGGTATGAAGAGGATTCCAGCCGCGCTCGAGAAGGAAAGCGGTTGTGCAAAGCCCATCCGGTTTTGGGCTGCGATCCGCGCGAGCTAGGGTTTGATTCACCTGACGCCAACACAACGATTCTGCAGACATTATCCCGCATCTTCACACCATTCCCAGCGGGCGGCAATATTTATGCTGGCGCACCTAATCCAACGGACCTGCGCAAAGTAAATGCCGATACCGATCCCACTTACAAGCTCGACCAAACCTTCGCGACCTTGAATCTAGATCACAAATTTGGCGACTTCACCCTGTCAGGTATCTTTGGGTGGTCAGAGGGCAGCACAGAACAAAACACCGATTGGGATAATGCGACGCTGCCGTTCCGTTACACACGGCCGATCACTTACACCGCTGCACGTGGTCGGGTTGTGACAACCGACCAACTGATCACAACCGATAGCTTCACGTCGCAGACGGAAACCCAAACAGGCGAGATCCGTTTGGCGAGCAGCTTTGAGGGGCGCTTCAACTTCTTGATTGGCCTGTTTACCCTAGATGGCGAAAGCGCTGGCGGCTTTGAAACTTGGCACCCGTCGATTGAACTTTTCCAAAAAGCCAATGGTCGACCAGAAGAGTCTTGGCGGGTATCGTCTCTGTCACGCAATGGCAAAAACAGCACAGACGCGGTATTTGGTGAGGCCTACTTCAAACTTTCCGATACCTTGCGTTTGACACTTGGCGCACGCCAAACTGACGAGAAGCGCTCTGGCGAGTCGCGTTCGATCGTCTTGGCGCCAGTCGGTCCTTGGGTTGCATCAAGCTTTTCGGGGTCCAAGGCCACAGGCAAAGTGGCGCTCGACTGGACACCAGACTTGAGCTTCACTGACCAGACCCTAATCTATGGGTCCTATTCAACTGGCTACAAAGGTGGCGGACTTAATAACTCGAACTCGGCACCCACTTATGGTCCAGAAGAAGTCATCGCGTATGAAGTTGGCGCCAAGAACACCCTAGCTGGCGGGCGCTTGCAGGCTAATGTGACGGGCTTTATCTATGAATATACTGGCCTACAACTTGGGCAGCGGATTAATGGTGGCGTTGTCACGCGCAATGCTGATGCCGATATCTGGGGCCTAGAAGGCGAATTCCTCTATGCACCTAGCCGCAACTGGCTGTTTGATATGAACCTCTCTTATCTCAATACTGAGATTGCCAACTTCCTCTCCGAAGATGCCGCCAATCCGGCGCAAAGCCTAACGGCAACAACACCCCCCGTGGCAGTCAATCTGGCAGGAAACGAACTGCCCCACGCACCGAAGTCCAAAATCAAAGTTGGGGGGCAATATACGACACCCGCATTTGCCACCAATTGGTCAGCAACCTTCCGTTTGGACGCCGTGTGGCAAGACAAGTATTTTGCCCGTGAGTACAACAGCCCGACCGATCGTATTGACGCATGGGGCGTGATCGATTTGCAGGCCCGACTTGATAATCGCGAACAAGGCTTTTCGGTTCGTGCTTTTGTCAAAAACGTCAGCGATGAAGACAATATCACCAATATTATCATCGAGGATGCTCTGGTTGGCCGTTACCGGAATGTACGCCTCTTGGAACCCAGAACATTTGGCGTGGTCTTGGAGAAAAAATTCTAGGCCAATTGTGATTTCGCTTTGATATGGGTAACTTTGCAAGGAAGCTGTTGTAGAGATACTGTATCTTTCATTTGCTGGGTTTTCTTTGGAAGGCGAGCTAAGAAGAAGTAATGACCGCTTACTCCGCACTTCAGGCAAGTATGATGAAAACTGCAATTGATGGGTCCGAAATCGTCGCCTTGCGCGCGCACCTTGAGGCCAACAATGGCATCAAGGGACTTGAGGTATTGCAACATAGTGACGTTGGTAGAGCGGTCGAGCTTTTCCGGCGCGATGGCTTTGTGGTTGTTGCCGACGTGTTGAATCACCAGCAGACGCAGTTTCTGGCCAATGGTTGCAACGAGGTCGCAGCCGAGATTCTTGCATTGGATAGCGAACGTAGCGGTAATCGCGGTTCGCATCGCTATTCCTTCGGCGGCTCAAGCTTGACTCGCAGCCAGCTTCATCGGCCCGAATGGCAAATGCTACTGGAAATTCCTGTAGTCGATGAGCTGGTAACGGCAATATTCGGTTCCAGCGATTATTCGCTACGCGCCGCTAGCGGAGATTTTTGCTTGCCTGGTGCAACAAGTTATCAGCCACTTCACTCCGACGTTAATGACTGGATTGACGCAACAAAGTCTCGCTTCAGTTCTTTCCACGATCCCCGCGGGCAACTCACCATTCGCGACTTGCCGTGCCCTTATGTTTGCGTCAACTTTCTGCCCCAAGACGTTACCCCTCTCAATGGGCCAACCAGGCAGATCCCAGGCACCCAACACTCCAGAGTGCCTATTCCGTCGCTCAAAGATGAGCCCGAGTGGATGCGGCTAAGCACTGTTTGCCCTGCGCCAGCGGGTGCGATTATGATCCGCGATGTGCGCGCGTGGCACGGCGGCACGCCCAATATCTCAGATAAGATGCGGGCAATTCCCAATCTCGAGTTTTACGCGCCATGGTTCCATGAGCCGATTGTTCCGGGAATTAGCTATGCCGACCACAAGAAACTATCCAAGCGCGCGCAATTCCTCACGCGATTCTGCGTTGCGGATTCAAGCGAGCCACTGAAAACGGGGGCAACCTTATGGGCTCCGTAATGTTCCCTCGGGGTTCACGACTGTGAAGTATCGTCAGCTGGGCAGAACCGCGCTTAAGGTCAGCGAATTGTGTCTGGGCACCATGAATTTTGGGCCGCGGACCCCGGAAAGTGAGAGCCATGCCATTTTGGACCAAGCCGTCGAGTTAGGCATTAACTTCATCGACACCGCTAACCAATATGGTGGCCATCTAGGCGTTGGTGCCACCGAGACTATTATAGGCAATTGGCTGGCAGCCAAAAGTGGGCGCCGCGATAATCTAGTCCTTGCCACCAAAGTCTATGAACCCATGTCGAGCGACACTAATGATCGGGGCTTGTCGGCAAGGCATATCCAAATGGCGTGTGATGCCAGCCTGAAGCGCTTGCAAGTTGATCACATCGATCTTTACCAGTTTCACCATATCGACCGGATGGCTGCGCCCGAAGAGATTTGGCAAGCGACTGACCGCTTAATTGCCCAAGGCAAGATCACTTATGTAGGATCGAGCAATTTTCCCGGATGGAAGATTGCTCAGATGAACGAAAAAGCCGCCATCAGACAACGCCTTGGTTTGGTGTCGGAGCAAAGCCTTTATAATCTGGTCGAACGCCGCGCAGAACTAGAAGTCATCCCAGCTGCACTTGAATATGGTTTGGGCGTGATCACCTGGAGCCCTCTTGCGGGGGGGCTGTTGTCCCTCGAGACAGGCAAGGATGGCGGTCGGCGGCAGTCCGATACGATCAGATCAGCAAGGCAAGCGCGACATGATCAATTATCACGATTCAAACAGCTTTGCGCCGAACTTGGAGAGGCGCCAAGCGCTGTCGCTTTAGCTTGGACATTACACCAAGCAGGCATAGCCGCGACCATAGTCGGCCCGAGCAGCAAGGAACAACTAACCTCGATTGCCAATGTTCCCGACATCCAGTTGAACGCGCAGATATCATCTGAACTCGATATTATTTTTCCGCCCTGCGGCCCAGCACCCGAAGCCTATGCATGGTAAGCGCAGCCCTTCCTAACTCCATCAACAAAACTGAGGATTGGCAATCAGGACGCGTTGACGTTTCAGGCGGGCACCTAGCCTATTACCGCACTGGAGGATCAGGACCAGCATTAGTGCTGTCGCACGGTTTGACCGATAATGGCTTATGCTGGAGCCGTGTCGCACGAGCCTTGGAAGCGGATTTTGACATTGTGATGCTGGATGCACGCGGGCATGGGACAAGTTCGCCATCGCCAGAATGGGCGCAGTATAATCCCGGGCGCGACATTGCGGAAGTGATTGAGGCTCTGGGTTTGCAAACGCCAATTGTCATGGGCCATTCAATTGGCGCACTAGCGACGGCTTCCCTTGCCGCTGACTATCCCCATCTCGTCTCAAAAGTCATTCTGGAAGACCCGCCGTTTGTCCCCGTTGCTGACCAATCGATAAGATTGGAACGCAAAGAGAAATTCCGCCTGCAGGTGGCGCAGTTTCAGGCTTTGTCGGATGCGGAAGTCAAACAGATGGGCAAGGAAACATCACCCGACTGGCACGACGATGAGTTTCCGGCTTGGACCTTGGGGAAGCGTCAGGTCGATAAAGAAGCTATGCCGCTCGAACTTCCAATCTGGCAAACACTGATGGCAATGATATCCAAACCAACTTTGCTAATCTACGGTGAAACAGCACGTGGTGGACTTGTTACGAATCAAGTCGCCGCAGAAGCGATGAGGATTAATCCGCACGTTAGGGCTATCCAAATTCAAGAAGCTGGACACAATATTAGACGCGAGAACTTTCTTTGTTTTTTAGCTGAGGTGCGTGAATTTCTAATGGAAAACAAAGAGACATAAATACTTGGGGGATGAAACGTGGCAACTCTTGAAGCGCAAGACGGCTCTGCCGTTATCGAGCAAAAGCCGAAGCTCTCAATCCCCTTGAAGTTGGCTTACGGCTTGGGTCAAGCTGGCCAAAACGGTGGCTTTGATGCGGCTATCATGTTCATTTTCTTTTACTATTCTGCTGTCCTTGGGTTGTCGGGAACGCTTGTCGGTGCGGCTTTGGCAGTGGGCTTGGCCGCGGACGCCTCCGTCGATCCAATTATCGGATCATGGTCGGACAATCTGAAATCCAAGCATGGTCGCCGGTTACCGCTTATGGCCATTTCTGTACCTTTGATCACAATTTCACTCGGATTGCTGTTTTCACCGCCGCCAGGCCTTGGACAGATCGGCTTGTTCGCATGGCTTGCGGTCATGTCGGTAGCGGTCCGCAGCTTTATTTCGCTGTTTAACGTTCCTTACATCGCACTAGGCGCAGAATTGACAACCGATTATGCTGAGCGAACCAGTGTCGTGGTCTATCGTGCCTTTACGGGGATTTGCGCTGGTGTTGTAGTGACAGCAATCGGATATTCGGTCTATTTTGCGAATGGTGGACTCCAAAAGCCTGATGGATACCCAAGTTTTGGATGGTCAATTGCGTTGCTGATTTTTGTCTGTTTGACGATTTGTTGCCTCGGTATCCGCAAGTACGCAGCGGCTTTGCCCCAACCAGAACAAATGCCCGGATCGATGCTGCGTAGGTTGCCAGGAGAAGTGAAAGAGATTTTTGCCAATCGCTCCTTTCGATTGTTGTTTCTCTCCGCCGTCATTATCTATGTGGCAGCAGGCGCAAATGGCAGCTTGAATAGCCATGCTTTTGTCTTCGTATGGCAGATCGAAAGTGAAAAGATCCAGTTCATAAGCTATGCTTTTCTGGTCGGCATTCTGCTTGGTGTGGTATTTGCGCCGGCTTTGCAAAAGCGGATGGAAAAGAAGAATGTCGTTATCATCGGCTTTGTGCTGCTGATCGCCAATTGGCTATTTCTTCAAGGCGCGATGCTTGCGGGCCTTTACCACCCTCTGGGTGACGCGGCACTTCCGCCGATGCAGTTTAATTCTTTCGTGGCCGGGATCGGGTTTGGTTTTATAGCCGTCGCTTATCCCTCCATGATGGCAGATGCAGCGGATGAGCATGAGCATCTGTTTGGTCGGCGTCGTGAAGGCCTTTATTTCGCAGGCCTCGGCTTTGCAAACAAAGCGGCGACGGGGCTTGGAGTTATGGTGGCAGGTGTTGCGCTGGACCTGATTAAGTTTCCAAGCAACGCCGGCAAAGCGGGTTCTGAAGCTATACCGGACGCAACACAGTCCCTCTTGGTGCTGATCTGGGGACCCGTACCAGCGGTGATTGCAACTATTTCGCTGATCGTACTAGCTTCATACGGGATAACGCGCGCTCGGCATGACCAGATAGCCAAAGCGCTGGGTCGTGAGTTCAAGCAGGATCCCGCAGTTTAACCCGCACTCAATCCCGCCGTTTCGACCTTTCGCCATTTGGTATAGTCCTTTTCAACGGCCGCAAAATTGGACATCAGCATCGAAACAATCATGTCTTCGAGTAGGTCAATGTTGCAGCCGGTCCGGTCGAGATACGCCCCTCCGGCACCAGTTAGTCCCATCCCTAACTCGGTCATCATGCGCGCAAGTTCAATTGGCATCGAAAGGCCTTCTTTGAGCTTGATGGCAAAATACTCAACCGTGCGGGCTCGCCCTTGGCGCTCCATTTCACCCATACCCTCAGCGATGGAGGGCTCGTTCATGAGCCGTTCGATCAGCACGCCTTTCACAGCGATATGATCAAGATAGGCCCGTGTCGTAATCCGAATGAGCGAATGAACATCCGGCGCACTTTCAGCCGCGGTTAGCTGTTGACCTTGGTACATGCGCACTTCGCGCAACAAGAGTGCGCGCAATAACTCACTGCGATTGGGATAGTAATTGTATACCAGCGCCTTGCTAATCCCAGCATCGCGACCCAGCCGATCCATATTGACCGCGCTGACACCCTCATTCACGACAATTTGGGCGGCCGCATCGAGGATTAACTGACTGCGTTCCTCGGGAGCAAGGCGTGTTCGGCGCGGTTTGGATGTTTGGGTCAAAGGCATGCCTTATTAAACTTGAGAATTATTTTCTCTAATAACGACTTTCTCTAAGTTTGTGAACCTCTGGCTTGCAAGCAATTGACGAATGTTCCAATAGTTAGCGATGAAAGCTCAAACTGCCCCCTCGGTGCTTGTTGAAAAGCCAGTTGTATGTGGCTCCATCACGCTGAATGTTGCCACTTTGGGCGAAGGGCCACCGGTTATTTTTTTGCACGGCTTCCCAGAACATTGGCGCGCCTTCGGCCCGATGATGAAGGCTTTAAGCGGGCACTATCATTGTATCGCGCCAGATCAACGCGGCTTTGGCCAATCGCAACGCCCTCAAGACCAGCAAGACTACAAAATTGATACTTTAGCCGATGATATTGCTAATCTGATTGCTACGCTTGGCTATCAGCAAGTGGATATAGTCGCCCATGATTGGGGCGGCCTCGTTGCTTGGCATTTTGGGAGCCGCCACCGTGACCTTGTGCGCAGAATGGTGATTTTTAACGCGCCGCATCCTCATTGCTTGCAGTTAGCTCTAGACACCGACCCCGCACAGCGCGCAGCGTCATCCTATGCCGCCCAGTTTGCTCAAGCCAATTCCCACATGGTATTTGAGACCAAAACTGCGAGCGAAACATGGGACGCATTCTTTGGCAAGGACCTTGCCGAAGGGTTTTTAAGCCAAGAAGACAAGGCCACTCAAATTGCTCAATGGGAACAAGATGGCGCATGGAAATCTATGCTGAAATGGTATCGTGCGGCCGGGTTTGACTACAGCGGCAATTTGGGTGCACGGCGTGATCCTCCCGATCCCGTAACGGTCCCGACACTTTTGATTTGGGGTAAGGAGGATGCCCTGTTTGCTCCGTCTGCCTTGTTTGGCCTTGGAGAGATTGCTCTGAATTGTGAGATCAGGGAAATTGAGGGCGGGGGACATTGCGTATTTCGGGAACATCCCACTTTATGTAACCGACTCGTAGCAGAATTTTTGTCCTAATGTTGGTGCGACGCGGCATCATACCTTGACTTAAGCTATATCTTCATTATCGACGATACATATAATAAGAAATAGGGCGACGAGGAAATCTGTGACTCAAACCAATAATGTTTCGACCTTAGGGCTTGAAGGCCGAACTGTCCTGATCACGGGCGCGGCCAGTGGTATTGGCTTGGCGGCGGTCAAATTGTTCATGAGACACGGTGCCCGCGTGATTGCCTTTGATATGGATGAACAAGGGCTTGAGGCTTTGCGCGCCGCCAGAAAAGATGAGGCATTAGCAACGATCTGCGGCGACGTTTCGAAAACTGAGGACTGGAGCCGTGCCTTAGCATTGGCCGAGCGCGACTTCGGCGGACTTGATGCGCTTTTTAACAACGCTGGCATAACGGGTCCACGCGCATCTATTCTCTCTTACCCCGAGGCTGAGTTTGATCGTGTGATGGCAGTCAACGTGCGCGGTGTGTTTTTGGGTATCCAGCACGCAGGGCGGGCCATGAAGGCGCGCGGCAAAGGCGCGATTGTCAATACATCGTCGATTGTCGGTTTTACGGGGGGGCGTAACATCAACGCCTATACGGCCAGCAAACATGCCGTGATTGGTCTCACCAAAGCGGCAGCCGTTGAACTCGCAGCACACAACATTCGGGTGAATGCGGTTTGCCCGTCGCCGACTGCAACTGAAATGATGTTTAAGCTAGAGCGCGAGTTAGCACCCGACGATCCGAGTTCCATTCGCGCCGCGTTCGCCGCCAATTCCCCAATGAACCGCTATGGTGAACCTGAAGAGGTCGCGGCAGCGGCTCTGTGGCTCTGCAGCGACGCCGCGTCTTACATTACGGGCGTTTCGCTGCCCATCGATGGCGGCATGGTCGCGCGCTAAACCACGAAAGGACACTTAGTCATGGACCTTAATATGAAGGGCAAACGCGCTATTGTAACCGGCGCAACGCGCGGCATCGGCTATGCCATTGCGCATCGACTAGCGCGCGAAGGCTGTGATGTCGCGTTTTGCGCACGGTCGCAAACGGGCGTGGACAAAGCCCAAGCAGAGTTCGCCAGCCTAGGCGTTCGCGCGTTTGGTCAGGCCTTAGATGTTCGCGACGCAAGTGGCTTTGGGGCATGGTTTGAAGCGGCTGTGAAAAACCTTGGCGGCCTGGATGTTGTAGTCAGCAATGTGTCCACGCGGCCAACGCAAAGAGGCGAAGAGGCTTGGCGCGAGAGCTTTGAAGTTGATCTACTCCAGCACGTTCGGATCGCGACTGCGGCTATCCCGCACCTCAAACAAGGCACTGATCCCTCACTAGTGTTTATAGCCTCGATTGCCTCGGGCCTCACGCAGTTGCCACCGGGTGAAGATGCTTATGGCGCGATGAAAGCTGGCGTGATTTCGCTGACCGGGCAACTGGCTGCAAAGCATGGCGCAGCAGGCATAAGGGTCAATGCTGTATCGCCTGGGCCTGTTATGTTTGAAGGCGGGTTTTGGGACGAGGTGAGACTCAGCGCGCCACAATTATTTGCCTCCGCTGCGCGCTTGCCCGCTCTTGGCCGACACGCGACGCAAGAAGAAGTTGCCGACCCGGTTGCTTTTCTCTGTTCGCCACGAGCAAGTTATATCACAGGTGCCAATTTGCGCATCGATGGTGCCGCTTTGAAAAGCGCCAACTTTTAAGTTAGCCAAGTTGAGCGCTGACTTGCGCCAAAATATCCACATGCGGCAAGTTTTTGATCGCCATGGGATCATTTGGGTCATCAAATGCAATCAGCATAAAGCGATTGCCCTCGGGGTCCTTGAAAGCTGCGGTCTTGTAATCTGCTAGTTCCAACTGAGCTGGCGTGTCAGGCACGCCACCTTCACTATTGACGTGGGCGCAATCGGCTTCAAAGTCGGTGCATTCAAAGCAAAGATACTGAAAGCCTGTGCCTGGTTGTGCCAGATCCTTGGCTGGGGCGGGATTATGGTATTGCCAAAACTCCAAACCCAGATTTAAGCCCGGCAGCCACATGGCGCTTAGGTCAACGTCTTTCAGCCCAGCCACTTTATCTAAGCTCACATTGCCTCGCAGCCGCGAAACAGCACTCGCTTTCAGCTTCAAAGCGCGCGCATAGAAGTCAACCAATGGCTCAATATCACGCGCCACAAATGCAACATGGCCAATCCAAAAACGAGCATCCCCATCTGTGACAAAGGGTGCGCCTTCCAACTCCAGCAATATGCCATCTTCGGTATGGGCATATAGATAACGAAAGGGCGTTCCGAGATCGACTGGCTCTGATATTGGCACAAGGCCAGCATGCATACCGCGCGCTAAACCCTCATCTATGTCGCGCGATTGAAGGCATATATGCGCTAGTCCAGGCATATTGACAGGACGGTTGGTTGTTGGTCGCAGTTTAGTGTTTTGGACGCCCTCCAGCCTGAGATGAACATTGGGCCCAACACACCATCCATCTTCTCCAACTTTGCAGATATGCTCAAGCCACGGCGCATGTCCGCCTTTGCCAGCTGATAGCCCAATGTGATGAACGCCGATTATCATTCTTGCTTTGCCGTTTTCAATTGGGCGAGCGCCTCAAAGACGAACGCAGTAGTTTCATCTTCGGCCATCTACAGCAAAATCCTATGCCACTCAACTTCTATTGCATAAGGCGTCAGTAGTGAAATGGCGAAACGAAGAGAATGATTTTGCTACCTCACTAAAGTGACCGCCAGATTGCCAGGGTCTATTTGGCTTTATCAATTTGGTTAGCTGCTCAGGATTTGTTCGCCGCCGCTCGAAGGTCCAGAAGCCAACCGCTGGACTATTGTCTGCTAGAAATGTTGGAAAAGATGAGCATGTTGTTCATGCGATGTTAGTTAGTCAATTAATGAAGAGCCCATAGGCACAATCGGTTATGGCATTGGCTGCAATTTGACGTTCACAGCTCCAAACCCGCCATTCCGTTTTCGGCCAGTTCTTCCAAAATGCCGCTATTCCCCAATGCTCAAACCTAGTCGTAAATATAAGTCTTGCAACTTCCTTGAAGCAGACTTGCATCACAACCAGCAGACTAAGTGCACGTGAGTGGTTAAGAGAAACTCGAAATGAGCTGCCAGACTCAAGGGCTTGGGCAATTGAGGTAGAGGCACTCCTTATTTACGTCGATCTCCGTACCAGAGTTTTTGAGGACGGGCTGAGCATGAAATGGCCTGTTCGTGCCTCCGACAATTGCCCTGCACAAAACTGAAATGCTAAGGTCTAGCGCGGCGTCAATCAATTATCAGCCCTGTCGAGCACGTGAAAGCAACCGGTTGAAAAGTTGCCACTTACCGATCAAAAGGCGGCGGCCAAAGCACCAGAAGTTCGACCATGTGCTTTGGCTTTGGGTTTCTTTGAAGTCTAGGTCGCTATGTGTAGCCTATTTAACATCTTACCCCCTTCTCATCTGTTGATCGCCCCCGGAAACTCCGGTTAGCATTCACCTGACTTAGGCTTAAGTGACTGCTGCGCCGAGTTCGATTTATCGAACGTGGCATTCTTCGTGTTGTACACGTTGACTTGGTAACTTCGGAACGGCGGTTATTCGGGACTCGGCTCCATATTTTCGATGATGCGCCCGCCGCCAATTTCATGAGCATCGAGGAAGTGGTTTACCCGTTCGGGAGGGGCAACAAACCGTATATTCCTGTTTACTCCATGAAGTGAATCCATGGCTTCCAACTCCTCGCGGGTATCAAGGTCGAATACTAAGCGGCCGTCTCCAAGCATGCCATTGTCCAGAATCCGCAGACTTGGGTTGCTTTCGAGCAGTTCCATTTCTAATGGCTCGATATTGGCAACGTAAATGCCACGCCAGTGCTTGCAAAAACTGGCATGATAGGTTGCCGCAATCATCGCTCGGGGTTTCTTGGATGGGTTTGGAACGCCGCGGTGCCACATTCGTGGATCTCGGAAACAAACGCTGTGTGCGGGAATTTCCATTCGCGTAGGAATTCGCCGTGCTACCAGATCCGGGTGGTTCTGCAACCGATCATGTGCCGTCCAGGTCGCAACAGTGGTTTCCAAATGGCTCCCAGGATAAATCTCTGTTGCCCCGTTGGCGATGGTTATTTCCTCAAGAGCTATCGAACAGCTTAGTGTCGTGGTAGGCGGCGGCCACGGTTGCCCATCTTTTGCCGCATCTTCAGGCGATTTCCATGAGTAAGGGCGGTCAAAATGCAATGGCTGGTAACCACTATCAGGGCAGTTGACGTTGCCGCTGTAAAAGCCGAGCCACGCGTCGGGACCGAGTACTCCAGCCACCACGCATTCGATGAACGGATTGGTCAACAACTCGGCACTTGCGAAAGGTGCATAGCGTCTCAGACCTAGTTGCAGATGGCCATCACCCGTAATTTCTTCATGTCTTGTGCGTTTTCCTGTTTTTCGGACGCGCTCAACATCTTCAAGAATTGAATGGGTTAACAGCTTGCAGGTCTCTGCGGAAACAATTTCTTGTACTACAGCGTATCCCACTGTGCGGATGTCATGAACAATCGCCGCAAGCTTAGCATCATCAATTGTATTCGCTAAGCGTTCCTTTTCCGAAATCTGAAAATGCATCTTCATACTCCACTTTCTAATTGCTGGATATTGCCATCGCGCCATCGGTGGGGCCTATTTCTGGGCCACAGCTGCAGAAATACTCCACTTGCTGCCTCCGGCCGCACGAACACCCAAGGGGTACCTACACCGTCAAGTGCCAAGCCCTTGAGGGTAAAGTCTCTGATTGCTTCCTCAAGATCATCGACGTGCAAGCATAAAATGCGAATGCCTTCACCCTTTTCCTGTAGGAACTTGTATATCGGCGAGTTGTCCGAAGTGGGTGCAACAAGCTCGATGAAGCCACCCTCTTTGAGGCGAAAGAAGGCTATCTCCAAATGCGCCTCGGGATGGCTCGCGCGATGACTCAAGTGCAGCCCGAGTCCATCGCGCCAGACCCGAATTCCGTCGTCTAAGTCGAAGACTGCAATAACGACATGGTCAAACCCGCAAATCATTCAGTTGTACTGTCCTTCTATGTCACAGAGAGTCACTTTCTGGCTGCTACATAGCAAATGGTGACAAGCGCCGAATCCAGTAGGTAGTAGCGAGATCAGCCCGTAACGCTCTTATTGCACAAAATGCCAACAAGAGTAAACACCTATTTCAAGCTTGGTCTTGACTCATGTGTTCGGCTAGCTTGAAATCTTGTGGGGCCCGAACTTGGCGACGGATATGCCCAATCCATGCGGCGAGCTGGATCAAGCTCGCCATGTTTTGCTTTGTTACACGGCACCCGTCGTGCAGTCCTTTGCAGCTGCTGGTCATACTGCTCAGTTCTCGCCCAAAACCTCGGGTTCGCTCGGCCAGACGATTTTGCCGCGGTGGTATTTGTTTGCAGTCGCCTCGATTGCGCCCATAAGCATGGTTGCCACTAGGTTAGGTGCGTCAGTGTATGGTAAACCGAAGCGCAGGACCTGCTCGCCGGCTCTTGCAGTTAATCCCATCAGCATGTCTGCGAGCCTCGCAGCGAGCGACACAGGAATAGCATGCTCTTTTGAAATCCGTTCTGCGATCGTTAGGCTAGCAGCCCGTCGTGCGACGAAAAAGTCTGACTGAAATTCGCCAGTTATGGTTGGTTCGTGCATAAGCTTGCTCATAAAATCGCCTTTCTCATGAACATTTTCGAGATATAGACGGACAAGGCAGCGAACGTAATCTTCAAAGTCCTCCAGCTGCGCCGATTCGTGCCTTTGGCGCTTTCTCAACGCCAAGGTTTCCCGCAAATACAGGCGCTGAAGCAGCTCGGTTACATTTTTGAAATAAACATAGATTAGTGAACGGCTGACGTTTGATTCCTGTGAGATTCTATCCATCGTTGCAGCAGACACGCCTTCACGCGCTACTATAGTCGCTGCACAGTCAAGAATTGCGGACTCGCGATCCTCAGGGTTCATTCGTCGCGGGGTGCGGGCTCGTCCGGACACAACATTCTCCATTCGCGAATTTCCTTGTAGCCCCGAAGTGAGGTTCCTACCAGCCACAATTTTAGTAGTTTTGCCCCAAAAACATTTGCTGCTTGAACGGACTGCCACAAAGATTCTGCTAGCGGATCTAAAAATACGACGCCGGAAAGTGATAAGGGGTGAGGTCTCTCCAAGGCGACTAACACGGCGCTGTTTACCGCAGGAACTAAACACACTTACAGTTGGTGACAACGGTTAACGTCTGGATTCAAACTCACATTAAGGACAAAAGGCATCCAAAACCAAACTAAAATGATCCAAAAAAAGACGGACGGCAGCGCAAAAGCGCAGCCGTCTGTTTAGTTGGGAGGAAACAAGGAGAATAGCAGTTAAAATGGGCTCCTAAATGCCTAAAAATTCTTGCGTACTGTTAAGCCAAAATAGCGCTCGAAGTCCCTTGCAATACCACTGAAAATCCCGCCATTGCCCTGCGAATAGGTTGAGCGGTAGAACTTATCTCCGGCATTTTTGACCAGAAGCGTCACATCCCAGCCCGACGTCGCATCTGAAATAGTCACGGAAGCGCCCAGTAGATCGTAGCTCGGAGCTATTGTAAATGGCGTTTGCGATATAGAATTCTGCTGGCGCGACTGGTAAGTATAATTGCCATTAAGTGTCATCTTCAGACGCGACGAAAGGTCAATCTTATATGACGCCCGCAGCGCAAGCTTATTCTTCGGTGCAAACGGCAGCGGTTGACCATCGACATTACATGAAACTGCCGCTCCGACCGGGCACCTAAATGTTTCGATACGCGCGTCGACGTAAGCATAATCCGCGGCCAGCGTGAAATTTCTTGTCAGCCTCGCTACCAGGTCAATTTCGATTCCACGCGTTGAAACGTCGCCCGCATTGATCAGCCGTGTAACGATAACGCCCGCGACAACGTCAGGCTGGTTTGCCTGATAATTGGACACTTCGTCATTAAATAGCGCAATGTTCAGATCCAGCCTTCGGTCAAACAGGGTCGACTTCAAGCCAAATTCGAAATTATCCGATGTTTCTGGTTCGAGGGGTATGGTGTCCCGCGCGATCATGTTGAAAAATACGTTGAAAGCTGGCCCTTTGTAACCACGCGAATAGGTCAAGTAACTGTTCACGGTATTGCTAACTTCAAATGCTAGTCCCAAACGGGCGGCAAAGTCATCGACTTCTGTCGATCCCTGACCCACAAAGGCCGGCTGGACGCCTGGTATTGGCGTTGCCGAAGTCGAGGTCCGATTGGCGTCGAATTTAAGCTCGTCACGAACCAGCCGCCCGCCAACAATGCCATGGAACTTATCAGTGAAATTGATATTTGCCTCACCGAATATCGAGTAGTTATTCGATGTTGTTCTATATCTGTTAAAGCCAAAATTCGACGTAGTACCGTTTGCACCTAGAATACTTACGTCACGGCGATAGGTCTCGTTATTCATCGAGTGAAAATAGTAAAGGCCAATAACATAGTCTACTACACCCTTAGGCGAGGCCAGTCGGACCTCTTGTGTGAATTGGGAAGAATCCACCGTTCCAAGATCGACTATTTGACTAGGTGTTCTGGCAGACAGCTCACTAAAACCGTCCCCGTCCACCTTTTGGGTGCCACTCCAGCTGCGAGATCCGGTTATTGACGTTAGCTTGAAATCGTTGAATCGGTAATCAAACTGAGCGGATACTCCTGAAAACTCGTCCGAAAACTGATTATCCAAATCAGCTGCCGTTTGGAGGTTGCGGAATGATGCTGTAATCCCTTGTGCTTGGAGAATAAGCGGCAAGGTCGCGCTCTGTGTTATAATGCCTGTCGGATAAGCGGCGGTGGCAGTCCCAATGTAGATGACGCCAGCACTCTTCGCTTCACTCTTTAAGTAATCGCCGCTGATGAGAATATCGAGATCAGGCGTCGGTGTGAACAGTAGCTTTGCTCGTCCACCATTGCGGTTATAGCCGTTGACGCGTGATCCGGTTGTGATGTTGGTGACATTTCCACTATAATCCGCAGAAACCAGTGCAATGCGTGCGCTTAAAAAACCAGGCACCAACTCACCATTGGCAACACCAGTTAAACGATACTCACCCCCCGAGTAACCGCTCGCCTCCGCATAGCCGCCCGGCTCTTGCGTCGGCGACTTTGTCATAACGTTGATCACGCCTGCTGAGGCATTTTTGCCAAAAAGCGTTCCTTGTGGCCCGCGCAATACTTCTATGCGCTCGACGTCAATCAGGTCAGCCACCATTTGCCCCGGCCGAGCTAGTACTACGCCATCAAGCACCATTGAAACTGTTGGCTCTGCTCCAGGAGAGGTGGTGATGGTGCCGAGACCACGAATGAGAAGCCCTGTGTCCTTGGTGCCGGATGGTCGCAGGGTAATGGCAGGCACGAAACTAATTAGTTCAGGCACATTATTAAGATTTTGCGCCTTGATGAAGTCACCACTAACAACGCTGACGGCGACTGGCACGTCTTGTAGCGTTTCTGCCCGCCGTCGGGCAGTAACGACAATCTCCTCCACAGCATTGGCTGAATTGGCGGCATTGGTCACGCTTGCTTGCGCCCATGCAGGGTTTGCATACGCAGTTATAGTTCCAGACATTAAGGACAAAATAGCCGCGCGACGAACGCGCGCGTTACGGCTGTGCTTACCAGATTGTTCACTTGTCATCAGAAACCT
Source organism: Hyphomonadaceae bacterium UKL13-1 (assembly GCA_001602435.1). GTDB lineage: Bacteria > Pseudomonadota > Alphaproteobacteria > Caulobacterales > Aquidulcibacteraceae > Aquidulcibacter. Next base: position 2,200,460 of record CP012156.1, on the reverse strand, counting down.
CCCTTACGTCGCTTTTTTTATTGCTGCGCTAATGGCCATCAGAACTGAATTCGTCTTGATTGTTGATTTTCCAATTTCAGTACAATGAGCCCACAATACAAAGTTCCATGCCGACTATTTATCGAGCACGGCACTTTACCTCTTTGGTTATCTTATTCTACAAAATATCAGTAAGCAACTCTTTTTTAGCTTTCGTGCTACTCGTATCGACGCAAGCGAGGCAACATCAAATGCAGCCAGCTTAGGGCAACCAAGTAGGACATCGCTCCAAAGATGAAGAGCGGCCCGAAACCAAGCTGTGCCGTGAGCACCGCCCCTGTTACCACCTGAATCAGCGCACCTCCGACATTTCCAGAAAATGCTCCGAACGCGGTTACGCGCCCGACTTTCGCGCGGGGTACAATGTCTGTGATCACCGAAAAGATTGACAGCGAGAAGCTCTGATGACCAGCCAGCACCACGCCTACCAAGACCGCAACAGCCCAAAAAGACTCGATATGTAAAACAAGTGGCAATGGTAAAACCATTAGAGCCGAAACAAGCATCACAGTCTTTCGCGTTCGATTGACACTCCAGCCACTTTCCAGCAGTCGTGTTGAAATCCAACCGGAAGTCAGCCCCCCCAACGCCGCCCCCATTGACGCCATGGCCAGCGGGACGGCAAGTTCTTGGGCTGTCAACTCGTAGGTCTTGCGGTAAAAATCGGGGAGCCAAAATGCCATCATCCAAAAGGTCGAATCTGAAATCGCTTTGGCAATTACGATTGCCCAAGTACGGCGATCGGTAAGAATCGCAGCATATTCAGGGGGTTGATCGGCCGATGGCGCTGCGGCTTCATCAACACTTGGTTCAAGCGATGTACCGCGTACAGCCCAAAGCCAAATTACAAGAATGAAGAGGCCAGCCACGCCACCGAAAACTAGCGCGCCTCGCCAGCCAATCCAAGCGGCTAGAATGGGAATGACAAAGGGCAAGCTGATTGAGCCAAGGCCGCTAACGGCCCCGCCAATACCAAAAGCAAGAGATCGCTTATTGGGCGGGAAAAGTACGGCCAGTGTCTTGATGACCAGCGGTGTCTGAATGGCCTCGGTAGCACCCAGCCCAACGCGAGCAGCTACAACCAGGGAAGTGGTTGTTGCCCATCCGTGAGATATTGCTGCCAAACTCCATGTAACGATGCCAACTATTGTACCCCGTAGCAGCCCCAGACGGTCAACCAACCATCCTGTAAACAAGAAGGAAACAGCTGCAGCCATCTGCGTTACGAAGGCGAGATTGCCGAAATCCTGGTCAGTCCAGCCGAAATCTGCGGCCATGTCCGGTTTAAGGATAGCAATAATCGGTCGATCCATGGCATTGAAGATACCCGCAATGGATAACAGCAAGAAAAGGACCCATCTCAACTGCGGCGTAATCATCTTCATAACGTTTTCCTTACCCAGCCAGCGTCGCAGAGCTCTGTTATAGAAGCGTGCCCGTTGAACTGGGCCTGCCGCCTACGTGCAAGTCGCCGAGGTAGTGACATTGTCCTGGCTCACGAATTTATTGCACTTTGGAGCTCACGCTCTCTCCCTTGTAACTTGACAGATTGTCATTAAGCATGCAACCCATACAGCAACGCTATGCGTATGAAATCTCGGGACATCGCTTCCGGCGTAACAAAAATGGCACGTACTGGATGGTGGATGGAATCGGACAGGCTAAGTTACCCTACACAAGTTTGGACCCCAGCGATGATGGTAAATAACTATCGACATAAGCGCTTTTCTGACGGTGCCTACCGAAAGAAATTAGGACGGTGCGGCGACATTTTGGGGACTTCGGTTTCAAAGTTTCGCGTGATCCGATGTGCAAGTGGTCGTTTTCTAGGCGGCTTGGGTTTAATCGAGGCATTTGCCAAGTCACATCGTTAAGGAGTCAGTTTTGCGCGTTCTATATATCGGAGGGACGGGTGAAATCTCGTCGGCCTGTGTTGCCGAGGCTGCAAAGGTGGGACATCAGGTAACTGTCTTCAACCGGGGACAGACATCCCCCCGCTTACCAGCTGGAGTTGAGCAAATTGTAGGCGAACGAATAGACTACGGTGCCAGCACCTCGCTGGCGGCAAGAAATTTCGATGTCGTTTGTCAATTCTTAGCCTTTAACGCCGCCGATGCTGCTAAGGACATCGCAACATTTAAAGGGCGTTGTGGCCAGTTTGTTTTTGTTTCGAGCGCATCGGTCTACAGCAAGCCTATAGTGCAACTGCCGATCAACGAGAACACGCCAATTGGCAACCAGTTTTCTAGATATAGCGAAGGAAAACTTGATTGCGAAGCGCAATATCTCAAAGCCCATATTGCCGATCACCTGCCTGTTACCATCATTCGCCCCAGCCATACTTATCGTCACCGATTGCCTAGTACTATAGTCAGCGGCGATCACCTGGCTTGGCGATTACAAAATGGAAAGCCCATCGCGGTTCATGGCGATGGCCAATCGGTATGGACCCTAACACATGCCGAAGATTTTGCCAGAGCGTTCGTCTCCGTTTGCGGACAAACCAAGGCATATGGGCAGACAGTCAATTTGACAAGTGATATTGGCTACACGTGGAATCATATTTTGACGACAGTCGCGCAGGCGATCGGAGTGGTTCCAGAAATTCAACCCATCCTGTCAAGCAGGTTGGAAGCAGCCATTCCCGAACTCGAATCCACATTATCAGGCGACAAGGCCAACAGCCTGATCTTCGATATGACTAAACTGAAAACTCTGGTTCCCCGATGGCAGTGCGAAGTTTCACTAGACCTCGGCATTCGCTCGGCTTGGGCTGTAGTAGCCAAGCGCCTCCAAGACGGCTTTCAGCCCGATCGCGAACTCGATACAAAGATCGACGAGTTGATCCATCAAGCTGAGCGAGAAGCTCAGACCTAATAGATTAAAGCTGCCGATTTCACAGGCAATCACAAAGGTACCGTGCTGGAGTTACCAACTCATCACATTAAAGGGATTGGTTCCTCCAGAGAAGGCGTCAATGTGGCCTTTTACAAGAACTGGCATCATCGACTTGCGTTGCAGTTGGTGTGGATCTTTGAGTGATGCGCTTCACATAGGCTATAAACGAGACCTACCTTATACAACATATTCCCAAGTCCAATGCCCCAGCTTGGCCGTATGGGTCAGTTCAAACATGATCGGAAGTTCGGAAAGTTCGACCGAAGTACCACAACGGTCTTTTGTGATGCCCAACCCCGTTTCGGTTCCCTCGTTATGAGATTCTCACGTATGCCAACCCAAATCTCACCAGACACAGAAACCCTGCGCTTCAGTGCCTTCAGTGAAAAGCTTCCCTGGGATTTGGTCCCGCGAGTCGATCAAAAGCAAAAGTCAGTCTGATGACTGCTATGGGTATGCACTAATCCCAAACCTGACCATCCGCAATCGGCCAGACCTCCCCATAACGAGACGGATTTATGGTCCGTTTATTTGCCTAATCTGGATGACGATGAACGCAGAATAATCATGCAACCCCCATCTCCCGCAAAACCCAATCCGCCGCAGCCTGAGCCTTGCTCGCAGCCGTCAAAAACGCTGACGGATTGTCACTTAGCGCCTTCAGCCATCCATCGATGTAGGCGGCATGATCCTCAAGGTGATCGGCGGGCAATCCGATGGTCGCACCGATGAAGGCGCTGGCGAGTTCAGCGACGAGTTCTTCAAGGGCATAGCCTGCATCGCCAAAGCGGGTTTGGCCGAAGTCGCGGTTGAGGCGGGTTTCGTGGCGGGAGGCATGGGCGGTTTCATGCGCGAGCGTCGCCCAATACTGGCTTCCATCACGAAACGCTTCGCGCAGGGGCATTTGGATGAAGTCGGCGGCTTTGGAATAAAAGGCCCGATTGCCACCATGGCGCAGCGTGACGGGGATGCGGGCAAAAAGAGCTGCCAAGCGAGCGTGATCGTCACCTCTGGTGCACGGGCCAGCGGGAGCAGGATCAGCGTCGTGCTTCGGATAGAATTCTTCCGGCAAACCATCGATCTGTTCGGCGTTGAAGACGGTGTAGCCGCGCAGGATGCGGCGCGTCTCGCCTCCTTCTTCGCCATTGGCTTTGCTCGCCCTAGGGACGCTGTAAGGCTTGGTCGTATCACCCGATGTGTCGGTTAGCTCGGTGTAATAGACCACATAGGACCCACGCTCACCCTTGCGGACACAGGCGTTCATGGCCAGCGCCTGTTTGAAGGTGAACCAGTGGCGGGCTTTGAAGCTGCATTCCAAGGCGGAAGCCCAAAGCGCCACAATGTTCATCCCGCGATAGGGAGTGCCGCAGGATCGCAAAGGCAAAACTAGAGCCTCAGATGGAGCAATGTCATTCCAAGGCTTGATCCAAGGGCGCACGCCGCGCTCCAGTAGCGAAGTAATCTGGGCTGTAACGCGCTCCTGCGGTGTCAGCCGGGTTTCATCAGTTGGGGAATTGTAACGGGAAGAACGGGCAGCATGTGCCATGGCGAAGACCTCCGCCGATGGAAATGTGCGCCACGCGACACTCACTATAAGCTCGCGCCGCACCCATCGGCCAAGATCAACAAACCGCACCCCCGCCAGCCCACCCGCACCCCGGTGGTGTTGCCTTGTTTAGACCGGGGCGGAAGCGTGAGCGGACGATCGAACGGTTGCGGGTGGGCTGGCGCGGGTGCAGGGATTTTGGGCCGATTGGGGCGGGACGAATTGGCGGTTTAAGCCAAGACTTCCAGACCGTGCTTTTCAACCAAGCTCAATAGCTTCAGAGCTATGCCACTGGGGCGTTTGGCCCCTGTTTCCCGCTTTTCGATGGTGGACTCGCTGGTGTTGAGATAGCGGGCAAACACAGGCTGACAGACCTTATTGGTCTCGCGCAGCTTTTGAATGTCGTGCGGCGCATTTGGGGCAGGAACCGTCAGGCACGTGCTATCGAGATTGCGCATGGTGGCTTCGTCGCGCGAACTGATGCGCAAAGCTCTACGCGAATGGCGTATCCATTCGGCGAGGGCCACATACCGGTGAGGTATGAACTGGGCTAGTTACTGTGCGTATGGAGACGTTACAGACGATAGCAGCGGGATATGGGGGTCGACTTGATGTTGTTGATCTGGGCCGTCGGCGTCGCTTTTCCGATGATTTCAAGCTGTCGGTTGTGGCGGAGAGTTATGCGGCTGGTGCAGTGATTACTCAGCTTGCGCGCCGCTATGGGGTCCATCCAAGTCAGATCTACGTTTGGCGTGCGCAGGCTCGTGGTGATGGTGGTGGGGTTGGCCGGATTTCGGAGCCACCGGCATTTGTTCCGGTAGTTGCGACTGGCGACCATGGGGGTTTATGTGAACCTTCGCCAGCACCGGTAAGTGCCCCACTGGTCATTGTGTTGTCAGGAGCTCGGCGAGTTGAGGTTCACCCGGGCTTTGATGCGGCCACGCTGGCAGCAGTGGTCACCACGCTGGAGGATTTACGATGATCCCGGTTCCGTCTGGTGTGCGGGTATGGCTGGCGTCAGGCGTCACCGATATGCGGAAGGGCATGAACAGCCTGACCACCATGGTGCAGGGTGGCTTAGGCCGTGATCCCCATGGCGGGGACCTGTTCGTGTTTCGGGGCAGAGCTGGCCACAGTGTGAAGGTGTTGTGGTACGATGGGCTGGGCTGCTCGCTCTATATCAAGCGACTGGAGCGGGGCCGGTTCATCTGGCCGAGCCCGGCTGATGGTGTGGTGTCGATCTCGCCTGGTCAACTTGGATATATGCTCGAAGGTATCGACTGGCGTCATCCGCAGAAGACGTGGAGACCAACAGCTGCGGGCTGATATTTCCTGCTCCATGTGCCCATTTTTGCTGGTGTTTGACACCGTTTCGTGATTCTCTTCTGAGGTGTTGGAACGCCCTGATGACATAGCAGCCCTGAGGGCTCAGATGGCTGCCATGAAGGCAGAACTGGTTGCCGAGCGACTGGCCCGGGCAGAAGTTCTGGCCCAGCTTGCAGAGGCTCTGGCGTTCAAGGAACTGGCCGCCCATCAAGCACTCGAGATCGCCAAGCTCAGGCATCAACTCTATGGCCGCAGCGCCGAACGCTCGCGCCAGATCATCGACCAGCTTGAGCTGGCCTTAGTCGAAGCGGTTGGCGATGCCACCCAGGCCGAGATCGTCGCCGAGGAAGCAGCTGCTGATGCCGGTATTGATGGTGGTGTGGTTAAGGTCGCAGGCTTTGAACGCAAGAAGCCAGCGCGTGCGCCTCTACCAGAGCATCTGCCGCGTGAACGCGTGGTCGAACCATCCCCCTGCGCCTGTGATCACTGCGGCTCACACAGACTGGTCAAGGTCGGCGAAGACGTCACAGAGACGCTCGAAGTGATCCCCCGCAGCTGGAAGGTAGTCCAGCATGTCCGCGAGCGCTTCTCCTGCAGGGCGTGCGAAGGCTTCTCCCAGGCATCAGCCCCGTTTCATGCGATTGCACGAGGGCGGGCTGGCCCATCACTTCTGGCCATGATCTTGTATGAGAAGTACGGCCAACATGTGCCGCTCAACCGGCAAGCCGAGCGCTATGCCCGCGAAGGGGTTCCCATCGCGCTATCGACGCTGGCCGATCAGGTCGGTGCCTGTGCCCACGCGCTTACCCCCATGGCTGAACTGATCGAAGCCCATGTCTTGGCTGCGGGTCGCATCCATGGTGATGACACGCCAGTCCCATTACTCGATAAGGGTAAGACAAAGACCGCACGATTGTGGACCTATGTGCGCGATGACCGACCGTTCGGGGGTGCTGACCCGCCAGCAGTTTTGTTCAAGTTCTCCGATACCAGGTCTGGCGATCACCCGAAGGCACATCTGAAGTGCCATGGTGGTGCCATCCTGCAAGCCGATGCCTTTGCTGGCTATAACCATCTGTTCGAGCAAGCCCGAAGCCCTGCCCCGTTCATCGAGGCGGCCTGTTGGGCCCATGCCCGGCGCAAGTTCTTCGAGATCGCCAGCCTGCCCAAGAAGGGTCCCCAGAAAGACAAGGCAGGGTCAGCTGTGCAGGCCGCTGCACCCCTTGCCCTACAAGCTGTCAAGAAGATCGACGAACTCTTCGCCATCGAACGCGAGATCAATGGTGCAACCGCCAACGAGCGCCTCGCCACCCGCACCAGCCAGTCCGCCCCACTGGTCGCCAACCTGTTCGACTGGATGAGCGAACAACGTCAAAAATTATCCCGCCACGCACCCGTTGCCGCTGCCATGGATTATATGCTCAAGCGACAGCCCGCGTTTAGCGTCTTTCTCACCGATGGCCGGGCCTGCCTTAGCAACAATGCCGCAGAGCGCTCCCTGCGACCAGCCGCCCTTGGCCGCAAAGCCTGGCTGTTCGCAGGCTCACAAGCCGGAGGCGAACGCGCCGCCCTGATCTATACCCTCATCAGCACTGCCAAGCTCAATAACATCGATCCCCAAGCTTGGCTCGCACACCTGCTCGCCCACATGCCCTCATGGCCAGCATCACGCCTACATGAACTCGCACCTTGGAACTGGAAACCAGCGCCCTAAGCCACGCCGTGGCCCTCGCCGGATGGATACCGAATGGCCGGAGCGTCGCGAGTATCGTGCCATGGCTAGCGAACGACTTGGCCAGCTTTGGGACGTGGGCGTCGCAAGTGGTGAACCTGTTGACGGTCCAAAGGCTAAGGCGAACATCCAATCCAAATTGTCAAAAGCCTTTGCAAACAAGGCCATTGCGTGAGCTACCGCCCGCTGCCTGAGGCAATCAGTGATATAGAAGGCACCGTCTTAACCATTGCTGCCGAAAATCCCGTTGCGGCGCAAAATATGTATAACCGCCTTTGTCAGACATTTGAAACACTCGGGTGAGATGCCCGAAATGGGTCCACCACGCTTTGATGTGCGTCCCAACATGCAGCTGTTCCCGACAACCAATTATCCCATATTGTATCGCGCTACAGTGGATAGTGCAGAAGTTGTGTCGGTGGTGCATGACGCGGGAGTGGGAGTATTTAGTTTAAGGAGTCTATTTGAAAAATAAGCGTTCGCTTACATTGGCATGTTTGATTTTTTAGACCGCCCGGGAGCTCGCGCAAGCCTAACTGACTAGAAACAGTCGGCTTAACGTCTCCCAACACGTTTGAGCCGTCGGATTTCCGAAAGAGCTTCCCGCTCAAGGCGGCGCACTTGATGCAGTATTTTATCATCCGGCCCGAACGCCGCTGCACTTCGTCTTGCATATGAGGAAAAGTTTCTTACGGGCCTCGGAATATCTTCAACAATCGAGGATATCGCTTGAAACCGCTTAACCAACCTTTTTGTATGTATAAAATTTGATCGCCCTTCGGCAATCTCCGTTCGCCCTTTTGCCTCGACCGCCTTAATACTTCGTCTTAACTTTTTCCATTGCCTCGAAATAGAACTCTCGCGAATTCGTGCGCCATTATGGTCAAAAGCGAATCCAAGGTATTGTGCAGTCCGGCTAGCAACAATTTTACTGTCATCAACTGTGAACTCAGTACGTTCAGTCTTCTCACTGGATAGTGTTAGTAAGTTGAGACCCATTAAACTCTCAATCTTTTCAATGACTGCATCAGCGTATTCTGGGCGGCAGATGATTAAAATGTCATCGGAATAACGTCGATATAGCGCGCCAATCTCGCTGCAAGCGGCAAATGCAGCAGCATCGAAATCTATCATATAAGCATTTGAAAGCGCTGCACTAATTGGTGTGCCTTGCGGGACTCCACATGTCTTATTTGGATTAGGGTAGATCTCAACTCCGAGCTGTTTCAACGTCTTTATCCCACAGATCCATGGGCGGCCAACTTCCTGACAGTATTTCTTGAGGATCGGTTCCGCGATCAGGTCTTCATGTTTCACAAAGCGAAACTTTGTAACTGCTTTGAGCACGGCGTACCAATCTGGTGTAAGCTCATTTGTGCCTAAAAGCCGTTTTATTCGTTCTTTCAAAAGTTTATGGTCGAGCGTATCAAAAAATTTTGAAACATCGAATGCAAGAACAGTCATGGGCGCACAACTGATCACATGGTTACGGGCTTCGGCAGCAAAGTGGTAATTGGCTTTCCCCAGCTTGCGATAAGCCAATACACAATCACTCCAATCAACAATTTGGTAATGGCGCTCAAGTGCTTGATTTAGCTTCGAGGCGTAAAAGGCTAAAATGCAGGAATCACGATGTGAGGCATAGCGAATTGAGCGCGTTTTTTCGATCCTCGCCTTTTTATTGGTTTCAGGATCGAGCCGATATCGAATTTCCGTCTTATCCACATGTAGTAGCGGCAAAAACGAATGGCCTTTGATGGCCGCTGCATCGGTTACAAAATCTGCTTTCGTTTCGGGGACTGGCATATCGAAATGACGGTATTTGCGTGGCTTAAACCAAGGTGGTCGCATAAGACGAGTATCCATTTTGCAAAGTTCGAGGGGCTATCCCTGACCCTGGGCTCTGGACAAACCAGGCACCCCTCGAACGCACGCAGGCTTCTATCTGATTTCTTTACGGCGGGCTGCGACGCAAATTTCAGCAGATACGGGTCTAAAAAACGCAAGCCTATACAATGAAGTTGAGGAGGCACGAGCAATGCTCGAACTGACGCTAACCCTTGTGGCACTCGTGGCAACCTTGTTGGGTTGGCCCTCGTGTGGCACGCCAAGCGGGCTTGACGGTCTCAACGATCGCACTCCTCAGCCAATTCTGGGAGCGTCATCTACATAGGAACGCGAATTCATCCACGCAAGGGGTAGCTGAACAAAAGGGGCACATTTATATTTATGCACTAAATATAGTGGTTTTTCAGACCGCGCGCCAGTCACCCAGCGCGCAGCCATCTTGATCGGGAAAGGGCAAAACCCCTTACTCCGCCGCTATCCGTGCAACGTGCATGTCCGGCAAAACAGCCTCAGCCGCCACCAAAGCCTCCAAGCCTTCATCGGTCACCTCAAACGCAGGTTCCGCATCTGGGTCAGTCACATCGACCAGCCCAGCCGTATGGATCACAGGTGGCAACCAACCAAACCCTTCCAAGTTCTGCACCGCCATAAGCGCCAATTCATCCTTGCGCTTGCCTGACAGCATGACTTCAAACGCCTTGCGATCCTTGGCAGTCGGCAAGTCCACCACCGCAGGACTTTCCATAATCGCATCTGCGATTTGGGCCTTGGTCAGCCCCATAAAGAAGTCTGTGGTTGTGCTCCAATATCTGGTCATATCCACTTGCAGGCGGGTCGCGAGGCTATCGGCCACTTCCTGTTTGCGGCGACAGATAGGGGTGGTGCCGCTGTGGCTAAGGTCAAGGGTCGAAGCAATCAGCGTGGCTTGGGCGTCGAGCAGAACTTCCGCACTTTGGCCCATGCACCAGTCAAACCACTTCTCTTCGTACAAATCCAAGGCGTGCAAAGCGTCACGCTTAGATGCGAGCTGTTCGGCATCGGCATTGGACAGACACACAAAGGCATGCACGGCCATGCCCACGGGGCCTGTCATTGCCACGAAGTGACAGCCCAACGTGTAGACTGACAAAGCTAAAGCCACATCGGGTGCCGCGCACAGATGGGCACGAATGGCGCGGGTGCGGGCGGCAGTCAGCTCGTTCAGCGTCTTTTGGGTGAAGCCTGAGACGCTGCTGGCGGGCAGAGGATCATCATCTTCCCAAGGTGGACGTTCATCGGTGCTGGCCGTTGGGGTAGGCACTTCCGAGCCAGTTTCAGCTGAAGGGCTGATGTCCTTCAACGGGGCGGTCTCACCATCGCTTTGACCTGCCACAAGCACACTGCCTGTTGCAGGATCAATGACGATAACTGTCACGCCATCGGGAGAGGGCTGGATTGCGCAGGGTGCGCCGGTTGGTGAAGCGCCTTCAACGGCCTCTGCCTCAACACACTCCTTCTCGCGACGACGGTCTGCCTCGGCTTTGGCCTTTTCCTGAGCGCGGCGGGCGTCAATGCGGTTGATCTTGCGCTGATCGGCGGGGGTAACCACACCAAGCGTAGTGACGGCTTTGCCATCATGATCGACACTGATCACACAGCCCGCCAAGGGCAATTTCTCGGAGTCCCATATCTGACAGGCACTAACCAAGGCCGCGATGCTGGCTTGAAGGTTGGGGATGTCTTCATGATCGGGGTTCTCGGTCTGCAGTGCTTCCAGCCGATTCGTCAGTTCGGCGTGTTCATCGCGTTCTGCGTTTGTTGGTTCACGCCAGTCTGGCCTTAAGCGGTTGATATGCCCGCCATCCATGCGGCCATGACCCAGATTGACATTGACCCAACCCCAGCCAAACTCAATCAACGGGCGTTGCAGCTCTTCAAGCTTTTCAGTCGCTAAGCGATTGAGCAGGTCCGGGCTATCGAGGAACACTAGTTCGTCTTCAAACAGATCTCGCCGCACGATCCCACCAGCAGCCTCATAAGCGTCAATCTCGACAAATTTGGCCAGTCGATCATTGGCACGCACGGCCCCTTGGGTGAGGTAGGACCGCACCGCATAGGCATTCAACACGGGCTTGGGCATGATGTTGAAGACATTGTCCTGGCGATCATGCTCACCGACCAGACAGAAGGCGCGGGCGGCATCAAGTGACAATTCGCCTTTGCGGAAGGCTGTCTTCAACAAAGGGGATAAGGCCGACAAAGCCAAGCGTTGCTGCACATGCCGGATGCTGGTGCCAAAGCGGGCGGCAATCGCGTCTTCTAATAGGCCAGATGCCGCCAGTCGCCCAAAGGCTTCGACCTCATCAAGAGGATGCATGGCAACCCGCTGGACATTCTCGGCCAGCGAGGTTTCTTCAGCGATTTCGGCAGGGACAATGGAGCAAGGCACAGCAAAGTCAGCCGCGATCACCTTGCGCTTGGCAAGCAGCTTCAAGGCGGCAAGACGGCGACCACCGGCGGACACTTGATATTTGCCATCGCCAACTTCAACGACGGTGAGGCCCTGCAACAGGCCATGGGCTTCAATAGACGCAGCAAGCTCTTCAACAGCGACCTTCTTCTCAATACGACGGGCATTGAGGGGCGATGGTGCCAGCTTGGATAGAGATATGGATTGAACGTGAGACATGATGATACTCCAATAAAATGGAGCTTCCGGCGTGGACCATCCATCACCAGAGCCGCCTGCGCGGCACACCTCACCCGCCCACGCCGCACCGAGCGCGCAAGGGCGCAGAGGCGTCAGCCGTCCCTTGCGGGCGCGGGGCAGACGGGGGCATCTGCATTGGGCGCGCAGGCGGGGGTGGAGTAAGGGTAGAGTTAATTGCCCAAAGCTCTGGTGACGAAGAGCAAAATAGAGAGTTAGGCCGTTCGATCCGGGATCTTGTGTAGTCGATACCCAGAGGATTTATTGATGTCCCTTCGATAGTAATGGATGGGAGCACCGAGAATTTTCTGGGTTATTTTGAGAACTTTTAGGATTTCCGAGTGCTTCATTTGTGAAGGGTCTACTTCAAACATCAGTGTATAAAACGCATGCCAAAAAGCTGCTGAATTTCCAAAATTTACCTCTGTGGCAGGGCCAATGAGCGAATAAACATCAGTTTGCTTGAAGAACAATTTTGCCATTTTCGTTGATGGAATTTCACAACCGGAAAAAAACACCCTCTTGTTGTCGACGCAATCTCCAATCGACTGGAAGAATTCTTCATTGCTTATGGATTCTAACGTAGTCCCTATACCCATCTCAGAGCCATGTAACGAGAAGTGAAGATATCTGAAGTTTTCAGCATCAAATAGTTCAATCACTTTGTCTAATTCGATGCGTGTTCGAATATAGTAATACTTCGTGCCAACTTTGCCGCTCATTGCCAGAATGTCTCGAAGAGCGTGGCCTTCGAGCTTTGTTCCCTCTTCCTCAAATCTCAATGATTCGATGATGAACAATTCGGGTATCTGTTTCAACTTCAGGTCCTCCAACGTCTAGAATGATTGTGTTGGGCAAGTTGTCAACGCCGCATAGAACGCCCCGCACCAATCCCCGGCGACCACGCGTCGGCGAGAGCGGCTGACGCGACCGGTTATCAAGGCCAGCGGAAACGAAGCGGATTTAGTCAGATTTGCAGCGACGGCCCCAAACGTACAGATGCACCTTGGGCGGACGGGGATATGCTCGGGCGTGCGTAGGGGATGATGGGGACGAGATGATAACATCGTTATTGATTGATAACATGTTTGATGTTAGTAAACGATAATGAAGTTATCAAATGATTCTGAAGCCCATATGAGGGGCACGAACTTGCCATTGGTCGCGGCCGTCAATGACTATGTTCAATCTGTTCTCAGAACGGACTTGCAACTTCGCCCTCTAGGAGACGGTGAGAAACTGCCGCTTTTTCTGAAGCAGCAGTTTGAATTGGTTGAAGGTTTTTATGTAGATCGACCGATCATCTTTGCGGTTGAGCAAGGCGTGGGGTCGTCAGCGCCTTCGGCTCTACGCAAGTACCTCGCCCAAATCGAGCGCCTCCTTGGAAAGTCGGTCGTCCTTGTTCAGTCGAATATGACGGGCTTCCAGCGCGCAGCACATATTGAAGCCGGACAACCTTTCATCGTGCCTGGAAAGCAATTGTTCATGCCCCAACTTGGCATAGCTTTGACCGAGCGGTTTTCGAGGAAGGCTATTCGGCAGTTGGATACACTGACACCTGCTGCGCAATTGATATTGTTCACTTTATTGACTGGTGCGGACCATCAAGAAGCAACACCGAGCCAACTTGCCAAGGGCTTAGGCTACACAGCCATGAGCATGGGTCGTGCGGTTGATGAATTGGCGATCTTGGGTTTGGTGGAGACCAAACGGCAGGGCCGCGAGAAACGCGTCAATCTTGCGGGTCAAAAGCAAGAGATATGGGAGAATGCTCAAGCGCTTCTTGTTTCACCTGTCCGTTCATCCCATCTCGTGCGCTGGCTTTGCCCGCCCCCAAGGCTTAATCTCGGCGGTCTATCGGCTTTGGCAGCCCAAAGTGATCTGATGGATGCAGGGCTTCAGACCTTTGCGATCGACGGCCCACATTGGGCAGTTTTCAAGTCTGATGGCGCCGTCGAGAGCGTTGAAACAGATTATGAAGCTGAGGCCCAACTAGACGTTTGGCATTATTCGCCCGCTATGATCGCGCAGGAGGACCACAGCTTCCTTTTGTCGATCTATGCCCAATTCAAGGATGATCCAGATGAACGCGTCTCATTGGCTGCACAGTCTTTGATCGAAGGGCTTTGGGCATGAGAGGGCTTGATGTGTTTCAGGAGCGATTTGCGGCATTTGGGGATTCCTATGCCCTGATTGGTGGGGCCGCTTGTCACTTGATATTCGAGGATCTTGGCTTGTCTTTCCGAGCCACAAAGGACCTTGATATCGTCCTGTGTGCTCAGGTGGTCGATGCAGGATTTGCGCAAGCCTTATGGGCGTTTATTCAAGATGGCGGCTATGAGATCAGGCAGCGCGCGGACGGAAAGCCGACCTATTATCGGTTCGCAAAGCCAGCCAACGTCGACTTTCCCTACATGTTGGAGATTTTTGCGCGTCCGCCAGCGACTTTGGACTTAGTCCCCAATCAAACAATCATTCCTGTACCCATAGAAGATGGGCAATACAGCCTTTCAGCCATCCTGCTTGATGAAGATTATTTCGGTGTATTGCGCGGCATGATCCGTCGGATCGATGGGATTTCTGTACTGGATGAGTACGCTCTGATCCCATTTAAAGCGAAGGCTTGGATGGAATTGTCTGATCGTCGCGATGCAGGTGAAGACATCGACAGTCGTACTATTGTCAAACACCTCCGCGACGTGTTTCGCCTGATGGCAGTGCTTGTTCCGGGGCGCAGATTGATCCTGCCAGAGCAAATCAGAAACGACATCGCCGAGTTTTCTGATCGGATAAGCCGCCAAGCGGCTATGAACCCTCGTGATTTTGGTTTGGCAATGAACCTCCAAGACGCGGCAGCTTTGCTTGAGGAACTCTATTCCATCCGTGCATAGTAACCTCGCTTCACCTCTAAGCCCCGCCGACCCTCTCGGTGTCGGCGAGAGCGATAGGGGCGGCGGTTAAAAGGACGCCCGTAGGAGAAGGCCGCTTGGCCTTCGGGACCGAGCGTCCCCGCCGCGCCAAGTCCCATAGCTTCGCGAGACAGCGTGCGCGTGTCGGAAAGTCCGTCGCGGCAGATTTACCAATCGACTGCCACCGTGCGCTTTGCGCAGAGAGCTTGTGTCCAACCATGCAGCGCATCGGTGGCGATTGATGGGTGCCCCATTATTGCGGGCTTTCTGGCAGCGCATTTCTGCGATCATCTAAATACTGCCTTTTTGACGCGCCAGTTTGGCAATCGCGCTGATAGGTCGTTTTTCAACAAAATGCTGGTCGCGCTCTACGGGCAAGCCTAACCGCCCGCTTACTGACAAAATCTCAGATAGCGATACACTACCCAACTCTGGGCAACCTAAGCCCAAATCGCATAGCCCAAAGGCTAAATCCTCATTGTCAGGATCGATCTCTGTAAGAAGCCAAGTTGCATTGGCGTCGGGTGTAAACAGCTTCACGACTGGGACTGGATCAATGTCCTCGCCCGCACCAGACCTTGCGCCATTGGCCAAGAGTATTGCACGAAGATGAGCGGGAAAAAGTGTACTTGGCATGACAGCCTCCTTGAGGAACGCCACGCGCCATGCGGGCGAACCTGAAAGCTGCCGCCAGACGCAAAAGTGCCGCTGTCAACGCCACGAGCGAAGCGAGGGCTTGACGGCAAACCGCGTCTGGCACCCTCAAACCCGTCGTCCGCAATGGGCGGGGCAAAGTGATACGTCGTTGCGGTCTCCGACAAACGCAACCGCTAGTATAAGCGCGTGCATAAGTTGGTTAATTGCCCGTTGTCAGATCGACAAAGAATAGGTTTTCTCTCAAGCCTCAAGCATAAATTCTGTGCCAATTTGCTCCATTAAGTGGCCCAGTCTTGAATAGCGTGGTTAGTGCCCAAGCAAGTGATGCAATCATAAGTTATTGATTTATAACATTAAATATACTAATCTTGTGCCGCCTATCTCAGGCTGCAGACCAATATTCTGATTGGCACGATCTATGCTTGGGATCACTTACTGCGGTGAGTCCGCCTTAAGCGGTCCTGCCGCGTCATCCTTGCGACGTTCACTTTGTGTGCGGGCGGTATTGGGGGACAGGGGTATGGGAATTCGCACGCGGATTGCATGTCTTGGGGTTGGGGCCGTGATTGGCCTGTCAGCTGGGACCCAGTTTGTCGCCGCGCATTACGATTATCACCGCGCTCTTGGCTGGGGCCTGGAGATTGGCGGTGGTGTCAAATTGTATCCATTCTGGGACATCTTGCTCTGGTCGAAACAATGGTCCGCCAGCCCAAGCCATGGCCCAGTCATGCGGGCAGGGGCAGCAGTCATACTGTTGGGTGTAGCGTTAGGTGCTATGCTGGTACGTTTGTTCGATCAGGGCAACGGTGCGCTCGGGCAGACCAACGATGCCAGCGGCGTGAAGGTCAATTACGGCCATCGTGCACGCGGATGGGGCGATCCCAAAGCGCTAGTCAAGGCAGGGCTAACGGGCTTGGAAGGCGTCGTCCTCGGCCGGATCAATCCACCGGGCCTACGCGATTTCTTTCTTGCCCCCAAACTTCTAACCAGCCCCGATATGCGCCCTGCTTTGGTGACGGGAGGCACACGCTCCGGTAAAGGGCGTGGAATTGTCGTGCCAACACTTTTGACGTGGAATTGGTCGACCATAGTGTTTGACCCCAAGGGGGAGCTTTGGGCGACAACGGCGGGCTTTCGCAGCCGATTGGGACCAGCGCTCTTTTTCAATCCGCTGCATCCGGCCACCGCGAGGTTCAACCCGTTGGCCGAAATTGGTACGGGCGATCGAGCCATCTCTGACGTACAAAAGCTTGTTGCCATCCTTGCCGAACCTGGCGGGGCGTCTGGCCATCAGGATTTCTGGGACAAACAGGGTTCAGAGATGCTGTGCGCCCTTATCCTGCACGCACTTTATACCGAGGCTGCAGAGAATAAGTCGCTCGCCGGCGTCAAACGCCTGAGCGCGGACCTTGATGCAACCGCCAAAGCTATGGCGACGACTTTGCATCGGCACGACCACACAGGCACTGCAATCACGGACCCCTATATTGCCGATGTGGCGAGCGCCTATCTTTCAGCCCATGAGCGTGGCCGCAAAAGCGTCCAAATGACCGTGAGGTCCTATTTGTCGTGGATTGCGGGCACAGAGGTCGAGCGGGCTTTATCAGCCAGCGACTTCCGTCTTAGTGATCTGATGTGTGCGCGGGCCCCCGTGAGCCTTTATGTGCAGATCGCGCCATCGGATTTGAAAGCGCTCCAGCCACTTGTACGGATGTTCTTCCATCTGGCATCCAGCGCGTTTACCACCCATCTAGAGACCGACAGCGACGGGCGACCAAAGGAAAACGCGCTCCTGCTCGCGCTTGATGAGTTTCCGCTGCTGGGCAAGGTCAGCTTCTTTGAAGATGTGGTGCGCCTGTCGGCGGGCTATGGCATCAAATGCCTGTTTGTAGCCCAAAGCTTGAACGACATCGCCCGGATTTATGGGCAGTTGAACGGCTTTCTGGATAACACGCACATCTATGTGGCCTTTGCTGCACTTGACCCGCTAACGCGCGAGAAAGTCTCCAAGTTGACCGGGCTTGTAACGGATACGCGTGTGAGTGCTAGCTTGCCGCATCATTTCGCTGACAAAGGTGGCAGCCGCACGATTGCTGAAGTCGAGCGTTCCCTGATGGATCCATCGGAAGTGGGCGCACTACCCGACAACGAACAACTGGTCTTCATTGCTGGTCACCGGCCTTACCGTTTGACAAAGCTTCAATATGACAAGGTCGAGTGGATGGCAGAGCGTGCGGCCATTAAACCGCACAATCAGGCCCAACAACTTCAAACCCCCGAACGGCCAGTTCATCCTTGGATGGACGTAACGCCTGCTGGCTTTGGCGATCCGCAAGTGGCGATGACTTTTGAAGAGCGCGCTGAGGCTCGCCGTGTTGAAGTTCAGGGCGAGCATGAAGCCGCCATGCAGCGCGCCAAGGCCGAAAAATCCCGGCCACGCCAACCTGAACTCAATCTAGAGGCGAGGTTGGATGAAGGCTCAGTTTCGACACCCAAGCAGGAACCGGCACCTGCTGTGATCGTCCAACTGCCTGTGGCTCAGGCAGAACCAAAGCCCGAGGCTGAAGCCGCCAATGCTGACCTGGTAGTGCCTGAAGAGTCCGCTGCCAACACTAATGCCCGCAACATCTTGAAACTCTTGCACGAGGGGGATTTCTGACATGGGAGCCAAACCTAGACCAATTGCCAAACCTAAGCCCGGCCCGACACGCATCCAAATTTATCTGGCGCGTGAAGAGGTCGGTGCAGCACTCGAACGCGAAGCCAAAGCCCGTAATATGAGCTTGAGCCAAGCGGCGTCAGCCATCCTTGAACGGGGACTGCGTGGGAAGGTCGAGGCCGATGCCGACAACCGCTTGCTTGCGTTGGAGCGGCGGGTGGCAGAGCAGGGGCGCACAACTGGGCGGGACTTGATCATCATTGAAGAAATGCTGTTCATCGCACTGCGTACCTTGTTCTCTCGAATCCCTGAAAGCCCTGAAGAGCGTGATCCAGCCTATCGGGGATCGGTGGATGTATTAATGAGCCACGCCATCAATGAAGTTGCCGAACGCTTGCGCCTGACGCGGCTGGGTCGAGGAATCACCAATACCGGCGAACCTGCCAGTATCAGGGCAGCGGCAGACGCCAAGGAATTGGAAAGCGCCAAAGCTCAACCCGCCAATGATCTGACCGGAGAACTTGTCGTCCCAAACTCCGATAGTGAAGGGGTCTAAACCATGGCCAAGCTCGGTGATCATCCTATCATCGCCGAGCGTCGCCTTGAAGCTCTGCGCCATGCACTGGGTCACACCGCTTTGGCGGCCTTGGTGGACCCTGATGTGGTGGAAATTCTTGCCAATCCCGATGGGCAATTGATCCTCGACACAATTGGTGGTGGACGCCAGCTAACCGGTGAGACCCTGAGCCCCGAAGCCCGTGACCGCGTCATTCGCCTGATCGCCGATTATGTCGGTGAGCCGGTGCTACCCGAAGACCCAAGACTCTCTGGTGTTTTGCCGCAAACCGGCGAGCGTTTCCAAGGTGTGCTGCCGCCTGTCAGTCGTGCCCCAGCCTTTTCGATCCGCAAACGGCCTGCCCGCATCTTTACCCTCGATAACTATCAGGCCCAAGGCATTCTTAGCCAAGAGCAAAAGCAACTGATTGAAACAGCGGCAACAGAACGCAAGAACATCCTGATTTCAGGTGGTACTTCGTCGGGCAAGACGACATTGGCCAATGCCATTCTAGCGTTGCCCGCCTTTGCCGATACCCGCACGATCCTGATCGAAGATACGCCCGAGCTCCAATGCTCGGCTTGGGATCAAGTCGCACTTTTGACCCGCCGTACGCCCAAACTGATCGGCGTGGTCGATCTGGTGCGCGACTCTTTGCGCCTCCGCCCGGACCGGATCGTTGTCGGTGAAATGCGCGATGGGGCCGCAGCACTGGAAACCCTCAAGGCCTGGAACACCGGCCATCCCGGTGGCCTTTCCACCATTCACGCCAATAGCGCACACGACGCCCTCTTGCGTCTTGAAGACCTGACCTCTGAGGTTGCGACGACTATTCCTCGGCGCGCCATTGGTCAGGCGATTGATCTTGTCATCCACATTGCCCGGACCCGTGATGGTCGGCGTGTGGAGGACCTCATGCATGTTACGGGAGATAAGGATAGTGGCTATCTGACACGCGCTTATGGGTAAATCCGCCCATATCATGCGCACTTGAAACCGCACTGGCGCCACTACGCGCCCGCCCAACCGGACCCTGATTTCAGAGGCCCGGCGAGGCCATGTGGGCCAAGCCGATTAACCATCTAAACAACTAATTTGATATAGCTTTCTTCCTTAAGTTGGCACGCTATCTGCATACTTATCCACAGGGGCACTTAGAGTCCCAGAATGGAGCAAACCAATGCAGAAAGGCACTTTTTCCCGTCAGACTATCCTGACCTCACTCGCAACTGGCGCTGCTTTAGCGCTGGCATCTACCCCAGCGTTTGCTGGCGGGTCTGGCATGCCGTGGGAGGGACCACTCCAACAAATTGTCGACAGTTTCACTGGCCCTGTGGCCCAAGCAGGCGGGGTGATCGCGGTAACCATCTTTGGTCTGGGCGTCGCTTTCTCTGAAAGTGGTTCTGGCTTGCGACGCGGCGTCTCGATCCTGTTCGGGGTGGCGATCGCCTTTGCAGCCGCGAGCTTCTTCATGGGCTTTTTCGGCTTTGGCGGTGGTGCGACCATCGGCTGATGGTCCGCGACCGATACGAATTATGAGAGGTATGATTTTTAGATTTTTGGAGCCGCACCATGAGTGCTTTTCATCCTGATCGACCTGAGGGCTTTGAATTGCCCTTGGCCGGATCACTCACCCAACCTATCCTGATGGCAGGTCTGCCGCGCGAGTATGCGATACTGATGGGTACACTCGCTCTGGTCCTGGGTCTCGCACTCAAGCTTTGGTGGCTCGGCCTCATCTGGTGGGGTGTGGCGCATGCGCTTGGTCTTTGGTTCGCCAAAGCCGACGCCCGGTTTTTGGATGTCCTCAGGCGTCATCTGAGCTTGCCCGGACATCTGGGAGCCTGAGCCCCCATCCGCCATCCTTATCCGCATTTCCAACAACTGCGGGGGCCGTGCCCCCGGGAGTGAGATCCCATGCGCTTTCTCGATGAATTTCGCACCAAACCCATCACACTGGCCGATCATCTGCCGTGGGCGGCACTGGTTGCACCCGGCGTGATCCTGAACAAAGATGGCAGCTTTAGTGCTTGCGTGAAGTTTCGCGGGCCTGACCTTGAGAGCTCGACGCCTGAAGAGCTGATGGCTGTGCGCGCCCGGCTCAACAATATGTTGAAGCGCTTGGGAACCGGATGGTGCCTGCATATGGAAGCTCGCCGTAGAGTGGCTGATGCCTATCCAGATCAACAGCCTGAGAACGCCGTCGGCTGGCTTGTGGATCAGGAACGCAAGGCGCTGTTTGAACAGGCCGGTGCGGCCTTCGAGACCGATCATGTCGCGACGTTGACCTGGCTGCCGCCAGCGGACGATACCCGCAAGGCAGAGACATTCCTGTTTGAAAACCGTGTCGCCAACACTCGTGACTGGCGCGAGACTTTGGCTTTATTCCAACGCGAGATCGGCATTTTGGTCGATCTGATGGCGGATGCTTTGCCTGAAGCGCACTTGATGTCGGATCAAGACACGCTGACCTATCTGCATCAATGCATCAGCACCAAGCATCATAAGGTCGAGGTCCCAGAAACCCCTGTGTTTCTCGATGCTCAATTGGCCGACTGCCCGCTTGAAGGTGGGATCGCACCCAAGCTTGGCGATCAATATCTCCGCGTCGTCGGTATCCGCAGCTTTCCAGCCAAGACCTTGCCGGGGCTTCTCGATGCGCTGGGCCAGTTGCCCTTCACTTATCGTTGGGTCGGTCGCTGGATTGCGCTCGACAAGGCAGGCGCTGAGAGCGAGCTCCTGCGCTTGCGCAAGCGCTGGTTTGCCAAACGTAAGGGCATTGGCACGCTCATGCGCGAGGCCATCACCAAGGAAGATGTCCCGCTCGTTGATACTGATGCTGCCGCCAAGACAGACGAGTGCGACGGGGCTTTGGAAGCGCTTGGTGCTGAGGTCTGCGCTTTTGGCTGGCTGACGCTCACCGTCACGGTGATGGATGCCGAGGAAAGCCGCGCAGTCGAGAA
The DNA here is from genome assembly GCA_001602435.1 of Hyphomonadaceae bacterium UKL13-1. Classification (GTDB taxonomy): domain Bacteria; phylum Pseudomonadota; class Alphaproteobacteria; order Caulobacterales; family Aquidulcibacteraceae; genus Aquidulcibacter. Next base: position 2,178,641 of record CP012156.1, on the reverse strand, counting down.
AGCCCGTGCGGTGGAAGCCACGCTTAATGCGCAAGGGTTCGTCGCGCGCACCGAGGATCTGAATGCCGTCGAAGCCTGGCTCGGATCTATCCCCGGCGAACCCTATGCCGATGTACGCCGCCCCATGCTCTCAACACTAAACTTGTGCGATCTTCTGCCCATCTCGGCTGTCTGGGCAGGCCCAACGCGCGACACACATCTGGATGGTCCGCCATTGCTGATCGCAGAGACATCTGGTGCGACGCCGTTTCGCTTGAACCTACATGTCGGCGACGTCGGCCACACGATGATTGTAGGGCCAACCGGGGCAGGCAAGTCGGCACTTTTGGCTTTCATGGCGCTGCAATGGCTGCGCTACCCGAATGCCCGGATCATCTTTTTCGACAAGGGCCGCTCTGCGCGTGCCGTCACCCATTGCGCCGGTGGGCGCTGGCATGCGCTCGGACCTGACGGGGCTTTTGCGCTTCAACCGCTGGCCCGGATCGACGAGACTGCCGAACGGGCGTGGGCTGCTGAATGGATCGCTGAAACCGTCGCGGCTGCTGGCGTCCAAATCACACCCAATCACCGTGAAGAAATCTGGGCAGCCCTTGGCTCACTGGGAGAAGCCCCCAGAAGCCAGCGCACGCTCTCGATCTTCTCAGCCCTCTGCCAAGCCCGGGATATCACAGCTGCGCTTGAGCCCTTCACGCTCAAAGGCCCACACGGCTGCTTGCTCGATGCTGATCAGGCTCCATCGGCCATTAGTTTCTTCGAGACCTTCGAGACAGAAGAGCTGATGGCAACACCCAGTGCCATTGGGCCGGTTCTGACCGCACTTTTCCATGAGATTGAGCGTGGCTTTGATGGATCGCCCACCATGCTGGTGCTGGATGAGGCGTGGCTATTTCTAGGTGAGACCGGTTTTGCAACAAAAATCCGCGAATGGCTCAAGACCCTGCGTAAGAAAAATGTGGCTGTGGTGTTTGCCACGCAAAGCCTGGATGATGTGGTGCGCTCACCCATTGCCGCGACACTGATTGAAAGCTGCCCGACACAGATCTTCCTGCCCAATCCGCGCGCGCTCGAACCAACCTCGGCTGACCTTTATCGCCTGTTTGGCCTCAACAAGCGCCAGCTCGAACTTCTCGCGTTCGCAGCCCCCAAACGGTCGTACTACATTCGCCAGCCGCGTGGTCGTCGGATGTTCGACCTGAAGCTGGTCGGCGCGGCTTTGGCGGTTTGTGGCGCGTCCAGCCCAGAAGATCAAAAACTGATCGAGCAGGTGCTGGCCTTGCTTCCCCTTCATCACGATCCTGATGCGTTCGCCCGCGCATTCCTTGAAGCCAAGGGCCTCGCGGGCGTGGGTGATCTCTTCGATGCGCTGTCTGACGTCGCGCGCGCGGCCAATGACCAGAGCGCTCCCCCGTCTAATGATCTCACTTCACCCTTGCTGGAAGGACGGTTTCATGTCGGCCAATAATCTGAAATCCCGCCTTGTTGGTGCCGCCTCGGCGCTGGCCTTGTTGACGATTGGTACAGCACTTGTTGTGCCAAAAGACGCGGCGGCCATCGTAGTCTATGACCCCACCAACCACATCCAGAATGTGCTGACGGCTGCTCGCGCGCTAGAGCAAATCCGCGTCCAGACCGAGCAATTAACCGCGCAAATCCGGTCACTCGCACAAAGCCCTTACGATCATGCTGCCCAGATTGGCGAAGCCATGCGGGCACTTAATGAACTCAATGCCCAAGCGCGCGGGCTAGCATCCACGGTTCGGGGTTTGGACCGCCAGTTTGAGGATTTGTATCCAGGAAATCTGAATGCCCGCACGGCGATGCAACGGCTTGAAGCGGCTTCCCGCCGGATCGAAATGTCACGCCAAACCGCGCAGGATTTGGCACGCACGGCGGCTTCGGTTGAATCGGCAAGAAACGGGCGAACCGCTCGGATGGCTGGAGCAATTGCTGCGTCCCGTGCAGCTGAAGGCGAGACTGGCGCTATTCAGTCATCGGTTCAGGCCTTGGGTGTCTTGTCTGAACAGCTCGAAAGTCTTCAGACCCTGATGGCCGCGCAATCCCGATTGGCCGCCCAAGAAGCTGCCCAGCGTGCTCAAGACCGAGAAGAGGCGATTGCCGCGCGTCGCCGAAACTGGGGCCGGGCCGCAGCTCCGCCGCCACCTCCTCGCTTCAATCCCTTACCCAACGCCCGCAATTAGCTGCGCGCCTAAAGGAGCCTTGCCATGGCTGTCTCATCGGAAACTGCCAATGATCTGATGTCGGTGTTTTCCAACACTGTTACGGCAGGCTTTGCGAGCCTAGTCGGTCCCGTCAACGGCATCTTCGGCCTGATGATTGCGCTTGTAGTCGCGCTGACAGGCATTCAATGGGCGGTCTCGTCCAACCGCGATGCACTTGCAGGGGCCTTTTCGAAGATCCTGCTGATTGGGGCTTTTGCCTATATCATCAATGATTGGCAGGGCCTGAGCGAGACGATCTTTGCAGGCTTCATGGCGATAGGCTTGCAAGCCGGTGGTGGGGCTATCGGTGCCGGTGACTTCCTCAATCCCGGTGCGGTGATTGAGACCGGCTGGCAGATTGTCAAAGCCATTGGCGATGCGCCCACCGTCACCGAAAACCCGATGGATGTGATCGGCAATCTGGTCGATGCGATCATCATCGGCATCTCTATGCTCGGCATCATGATCGCGTTTACTATCCTCGCCCTGCAGATCATCGTGACCTTGCTTGAGTTTAAGATCGTCACACTTGGCGGTTTCATCCTTCTGCCATTCGGCATTTTCTCCAAAACCAGCTTCATGGCCGAGCGCCCACTAGGTTATGTGGTCGCGGCAGGCTTGAAGGTTCTGGCCCTCGCAATTGTGGTGTCTGGCGCTCAAACGGTGTTCGCTCAGCTGATCCCAAGCCCAGAGCCTGACATCTATGAAGCGCTGACCATCCTAACCGCTTCGATCATTCTGGCGATGCTGGCGATCTTTGCCCCAAATCTGGCTGCGGCCCTCGTCTCGGGCGGTCCCGCTCTGGGCGCAGGTGCCCTCAGTGTCGGTGGCCTCGCGGTTGGTGCAGCAGGTGGTGCGGCCATTGCTGGCACGATGGCAGCAGGCGCTGCTGCTGCTGGTGCCGCCTCAAAGATTGCATCATCCTCCAGAGCGGCTGCGGGCGCGGGTGCTGGGAGGCAGCCAAGCGGGCCTGGACCTTCTGGCTCTGCGGCTGCGGCGGGGGGCGGACCTCGCGGTCCTTCGAGTGGTGGCGGTTCGTCCAATCAAAGCTCCTCTTCACAGAACAACGCATCATCAAATTTTGCGGCTCAAACAGCGAATAAAAGCGGGACTAAGGCTTCCAATTCACTCTCCGGCTCAACTTCCAGCCAAATGACGACCAATGAAGGATTGGGGTCGCAAAAGTCGGCGGGACAAACTGAACTATCCGGAAACACCGGACAGTTGGGAACAGGCGGGAATGCGTCGCCAAGCCAATCGTCTGCTCAAAGCTCAACAAGCGCTTCCAAAGCCGCCATGCCGAATGAGACTGGCTCTCTAAGTGGCGGAACCTCTGGAGGAAGCGGAAGCGAAGGGGCAGCCCCCGCGTCTGGCGCGTCACAATCAAACGGATCGGGAACCACCACTCCAAGCACCGCCTTGGGCGACGCCCCGCGTTACCACCGTTTCCCAGCCTACAGCCCGCAACAGAAGGCAGCCAAAGCCCGCGCCTTCAACGCGTATTTCGCGGCCAATACCGCCCGCCAACTCATGCCGGCCAATGAAAACACCGGCACGCTCAACCCATCCATTCGTGAGGAGGACTGATATTCATGCATCCATTCTTCAAACCTAAGCCTGCTGGCAAACAGGCGCTTTCGGCCACACCGATTGCCACGCCTTATCATCGCGCTGGCCAGGTCTGGGATGACCGTATGGGCCTGACCCTGTCTCATGCCCGCAACTGGCGAAACATGGCTTTTGGGACGCTTCTCTTTGCGGGCTTCCTTGGAGCAGGCTGGTGGGCACAAGCCCAGCGCTCGGTGGTCAAGCCCTTTATCGTCGAGGTTTCGACTTGGGGTCAGACCCAGAAGATTACAGCACTTGATCAGAGATACCGCCCGAATGAGGCCCAAGTTTCTTTCGCCTTGTCGCGTTGGATAGCAGACGTGCGCGGTAAGAGCATTGATCCGGTTCTGATCCGTCAGAATTTCATGCGGGCCTATGATTTTACAACACCGAAAAGTGCTGCCTATCTCAATAGCTGGGCGCAGGAAAATGATCCCTTCGCTAATGCCGGCCGCGAGGCTGTTGCTGTCTCGGTGCTCAATGTTGTGCCACGCTCGGAGAAGACCTTCGACATCCAGTGGCGCGAAGAGAAATTCACCAATGGCATGAGTTCAGGTGCGCAGCGTTGGCGCGCACTTGTCACTGTCCGGTTTGAGCCACCGCGCTCTGAAGCCGACCTGATGAAAAACCCACTTGGCATCAAAATCGAGGATTTATCATGGACACTCGACGCACAATGATCGCGCCCAAGGCTGCTTGCATGGCAGGCAGTTTGGCGCTTCTCCTAACCACGGCCATTCCGGTTATGGTCTTCCCAAATCCCGCTGACGCACAGGTGCGCCAAACTCAAGCACGCCAGCCCCAGGCGTCAGCTTCGGCCCGCACATCTTCAGCGCGCCGGACAAATTCGCCAACACGGCGCGCGGCAAGCCAAACTAGACGGGCTGCTACACCGGCTCGCGCGGTCTCACCACCCGCAAATGATGGGGCGACCAGTCCAGCAAGCGGTCCAGCCGCTATTCGTGCGGCTAATGCCGAGGCACTGGCCCCTTCACGCGCGGACGGCTTCGTCAATGCAGCCCAAGTGTTCAACTTCGAGCAAGGCCGGGTTTATGAAGTTTGGACGGCACCCATGCGGATCACTGCGCTGACCCTTGAACCCGGCGAACGCATTATCAACAAGGCTGCTGGAGATACCGAACGCTGGATGATTGGCGATACGACATCTGGTGAAGGCAATGCCCAACAAAGCCAGATTCTGATTAAGCCATTTCGGGCCGGTATCGCCACCAATATGGTGATTGCGACCAACCGGCGCATGTATCTGTTGTCGCTGCGGGCAGGCGAGAGCACTGACGCGTTCAATGCGGTCGTAACCTGGACCTACGCCAATACATTGCCCAATGGATCAACGCAGGCCGGGACGACTGACGGCACTACAAATCTGCCAGTACTGCCCGCCGCACAAACAGTCGATATCGCCAACCTGAACCAGAATTACCGTATTCGGGCGGGATGGAGCAGGCCGGATTGGACGCCGATTTCGGTAAGCGATGATGGTCGCCAGACCTTCATTACCTTCCCCGATAGCCTTACCTCCACCGAAGCCCCGCCCTTGTTTGTAATGGGTGAGAATGGCGAGGCGCAACTCACTAACTGGCGCAAGCAAGGGTCGGTCTATGTCGTTGATCGTCTATTTGATCGCGCTGAACTTCGGCTGGGTGGCGATAATCCCCGCGTCGTCCGCATTGAACGCAAAGGGGATCGCTCATGACGATGGCTGATACCCCAGAAGTGAGCCCTGATGCACTGCCGCCGCCGCTCACTGGCGGCCATGCACTCAATGCGCGCACGGCACCCAAGCCTGCCCAGCAGATCAATAAGAAATCGGTCCGCACGGTCTTTATGGTCAGTGCAGGTGTGCTATCGCTGGCCTTTGTTTATGCCTTCGTCGTCTCGCCGGCGGTGCGTGCAGAAGCCCGCGCCAAACAGGCTGAACAGAACCAGCGCACACCGCCAGGGTCTGTTCGACCCGCTGATGTGCTCTCCGACGGGCCAGCCAGTTACGCGGATCTTACCAAGGCATCCGAAGAGCTGCCAGAAGAGGCGTTACCTGCAGACACACCTCTACCAGAACGCATTGCCTCAGGGCCAGCCCATGCACCACGTGTAATGGTGCAACGCGCGCCGCGCGAACCAAGGCGATCAAGTCCACATGCGCCACGGGTGGTTCAAGGGGGTCTAGCAAGTCAACGCGAGCCGCATGGCCCATCGGAACTGGAAAAAGCACAACGCTCTGGCCTGTTCTTTGATGGTGGCGCATCGGTTCAGACTTCGGCGCTAGCAACGCCAGCACCGGCTTCGACTGGCCCTGCGCGCATTCAAAGGCGGGAGGATTATGAGGCAGTCTATGGCGATCGCGCTGTGCTTGCCCCACTGTCGCCCTATGAACTTAAGGCAGGCACGGTCATTCCTGCAGCTTTGCTGACAGCGGTTGATACTGAACGCGAGGGCCGCGTCTTGGCCAGTGTCACCGAGAATGTCTTTGATACGGTCACAGGCCGATATCTCTTGATCCCCCAAGGTGCCCGGTTGATCGGACGTTTTGATGGTGATCAGACCTATGGGGAACGGCGTGCTTTCCTAACGTGGGAGCGTCTGCTTTTCCCAGATGGTCGGTCGATCACCTTGAACCGTGAGCCCGGTATCGATAGCCAAGGCGCAGGCGGCGTTCAAGGCCGTGTCGACCGGCGTATTCCCCAATTACTGACCGCAACGCTATTTGCCGGGGCCATCACCACTTTGGGCGAAGTTGCCCGCCGTGATGGAGAAGACAGAAGCAACACCATAGTCGGCGATATCGGCGACGCTGCTGCCGCTGAGGCTGCCCGTGTCGGTGGCCGCATGATTGACCGCGAACTCGACGTCAAACCAACCATCCGGGTCCGCCAAGGCACGCGCGTGCAAGTCTTGTTGACCCGTGATCTCATTTTGGAGCCAGCCCAATGAATACCAGCGCCCTTGTTTCCATCGTGGTCGCCAATGCGCTTTTGGCGTCGGCACCAGCCTTACCAGAATTGGTGGCCAACCCGCCTGCCATCATCAATGAGACGATCTCGATGCAGAAAGGGCTTTATGTCCGTACTGGCGGGGTCGGTGATCTTAAGCACGGCGACATTATCGCGATGCCGATGAACCAGAATGCGAAAGATTATCTGGGTAGCCAACTCGGCTATCCAGCCGACACCATGCTCATCAAGCGCGTGGTCGCACTGCCTGGAGAAACCGTCTGCCGCCGAGCAGGGACGGTCACAGTGCACGGTCGCGCGGTCCGTGCCGACCGACGCGACAGCCAGGGCACCTTGCTGCCGTTCTGGGTCGGCTGCCACACCCTTTTGCCCACCGAAGTTTTTCTTCTAGGCGATCACCCATCTAGCTTTGACAGCCGCTATTTCGGCCCTGTGTTGAAACGCGACCTGTCCGGAACCTATCAGGAGGTTATTTCATGGTAAGTCGAAAAGTCCTTCTCGCGATCAGTCTACTCGCCACTCCCGCACTTGCAACGCAAGCTAGCGCCGATCCGCCTGACTGGACCCAAGCAGGTGGGGGTCTGTTTATTGAACCCGGCATGGCTGTTGATCGAGCGCCCATGGTTCAACGGGCCATCCTACCGCCTCAGACTCTCCCGCGCGTATTGCAGCAAGCCGCGCCTGCCAGTCCGCGCCAGAGGCCTAGTCCTGTTTCTGAAACTGGATCTGATCCATTCGTGATTGACCCTGTTCCCGATTATGGCGAAGTCCGTCTCTTGCCTGCTGATCAGCCATTGGACGAGTTGATCTCTCAGATCGCCGCTGAAACAGGCCTCGATCCAAAACTTCTCCACGCGTTGGTGATCGTCGAAAGTGCCTATGATCCCGCTGCAGTCAGTCCTGTTGGTGCGCGTGGCCTGACACAATTGATGCCAGGCACCGCCCGCGAATTGGGTGTCACCAATGCCTTCGACATTGAGCAAAACCTGCGAGGGGGTGCGCGTTATCTGGCCATCCAAATCGGTCGGTTCGGCGATCTGCGGCTGGCACTTGCCGCCTACAACAGCGGCCCCGGTCGTGTCGCGCGCCTTGGTCGCGTCCCCGACATTACCGAAACCCAAGGCTATGTTCGCGATGCCGTGGATTGCTATCTCGCGCTTGCTGCGGGTCGAGGCATTCGCCATCGCCGTCAGTGCCACACTTCAGGGGGGAGATAGAGCCATGGCTAAACGCAAACCCGAACCAGCCCACTCCGCCCAAATGGATATGTTTGGCGGATGGACATCGGAAAGAGCTGAACCGACGTTGTCGGTAAATCTGCCACCGCCAGAACCAGAGCCGGTTGAAGCGGCGAATGATCAGGTCGCCAACTCCGACCCGGCAGCCAACGATGGACTCATTGCTGGAGTCGAGCTGCAAGACGAAAAACCGACAAAAGAGCCCGCAATGTCGCCAACGCCGACAACTGTTCCTGTAACGCTGTCAAATGGTTGGGAAAACGATGAATGGTGGACCACTGCTATGGTTTGCGCCTACTTGAAACTCGGACGAAAGGCCATTTGGGAGCGAACCCGAAACCCGGCAATTGGCTTCCCACAACCAACCCATTTTGGCAGTTGCCGCCATCGTTGGCGGGCAGGGGAGGTTAGAGATTGGGCATCGGGTCACTATGGGCGGTATTTACAAACTTTCCCCAAAAAGCCGCCTGCCTAGTCCGCCTTGAACAGTACATTGTTTAGCTTTGACATTGGTTCCACCACTGAGCGGCGAACAAGTGCTCAGCAATTTAAAGCTAAGCCGAACCAGAAGCTAATTGCTCGAAACTTGTTCTAAAGGTCGTTACCTACATCGGCACTAAAGTCCGCTTTGAAATCCCGTGGCAACACCAACGTCAACAGCTAAGGCTTGGCCATAAAGAAAGTGTATAGCGTCACTTGACGCCATACATATCTGTCTAATAGGCTGAGGCATGAAGATCAGAGACGTGTTCCATAAGGGATTGCGGCGTTTCATCGAGAGCGATGATGCTAGCGGATTGCAGCCGGTTGTCGTAGCCAAGATCCGCCGCATGGTGACTTTCCTCTAAGACATGGAGCAGGAGGACGAGTTGCGGACGGTGCCAAGTTGGAGGGCACATCTTCTGACCGGCGACCGCAAGGGCACTTGGAGCCTGTTCGTGACGAAGAACTGGCGGCTAACGTTTCGGATCAATCAGGACGAGTTCGAGATCATCGACTTGGACTATGAGGATTACCACTAGGAGGTGGCCATGGACGCGATTTCTGGTTTTCGATTGAAGAACCCGGCCCATCCGGGTAGCTTTGTGAAGCATGAGATCATCGAACCTCTGGGTCTATCGGTCACGGCGGCAGCGGCGGTATTGGGTGTGACGCGGGCGACGCTCTCGACGCTGCTCAATGAGCGCGCACACCTTTCCCCGGAAATGGCCTTGCGGATTGAAAAGGCTTTCGGTGTGTCGATGGATACCCTGATGCGGATGCAGAACAGCTACGATATAGCCCAAGCCCGCAAGCGGGAGGGGGAGATCAAGGTCGCGCCGTTCACGGGCAAGCCGCTCCATCCCTTCCCCGCGATGAATTGAGGGGCTAAAAGACGGCGCGCGACATCTCTGTAATTTCTTGACCAGATTTTATGGATCTGGGTCAGGCGTTTCAGCGGTGACCTTGGACATGTGGCCATGGCTGGCGCGAAGCAGCCCAGCGTTGTAAGCATAGGCGAAGCATTGCAATTTTCGCCTTTCACTTCCTTCTTTTGCGGGCTTGTTGCGCAAACTTGCCTATAAACCAGTTGGGGACGCGAAGAATGACCGATGAGCAGAAAAAGAAGCTCGAACAGAAACTCTGGGATATTGCCAACACTCTCCGCGGCAAGATGAACGCAGATGAGTTTCGCGATTACATCTTGGGTTTCATCTTCTTCAAATACCTGTCGGAGCGGATGCATCTCTATGCAAACGATGTGCTCAAGCAGGACAACATAGATTACCTTTCGGTCAATGAGACTACCGCGGATGGCAAGGCAATTCTTGACGCCGTCAGCGAAGCATCGGTCGACGCTCTGGGCTACTTTCTTCGCCCCTCCGAGCTGTTTAGCCAAATCGCCAAACGCGGATCTAAGCCCGGCCAGTTCATCCTGGCCGATCTGACCGCCATCCTGAACAACATCCAGCGTTCTACCATGGGCACGGAGTCCGAGGATGATTTTGACAACTTGTTCGAAGACCTCGACCTGACCTCCACGAAACTCGGCCGCACAGAAGAGGCCAAGAATACGCTGATCGCACGCGTCCTAACACATCTCGACGAGATTGATTTCCAGCTGGATCAGGCGAACAGCGATGTTCTTGGCGATGCCTACGAATACCTCATCGGACAGTTCGCTAGCGGTGCTGGTAAGAAGGCGGGCGAATTCTACACGCCGCAGCAGGTCTCTACCATTCTTGCCCGGATTGTGACCACAGGCAGGACACGGCTGAAATCGGTCTATGATCCCGCCTGTGGCTCCGGTTCCCTGTTGCTTCGCGTGGCCAAGGAAGCAGACGTGTCCGAGTTCTTTGGGCAGGAGATGAACCGCACCACCTACAACCTCGCCCGCATGAACATGATCCTGCATGGGGTGCACTATCGTCATTTTGACCTCAAGCAAGAAGACACACTGGAACACCCTCAGCATGACGGCATGCGGTTCGATGCTGTCGTCGCCAACCCGCCGTTTAGTGCCGACTGGTCCTCTAGCCCACTGCTGTTGACCGATGACCGATTCAGTCAGTATGGCAGACTGGCCCCGGCGTCGAAAGCCGATTTCGCGTTTGTTCAACACATGTTGCACCACCTAGACGACAATGGAACCATGGCGGTGATTCTTCCCCACGGAGCACTGTTCCGTGGCGGCGCCGAAGGCCATATTCGTCAGTACTTGATCAAGGATCGCAACTGGCTGGATGCCGTTATAGGCCTGCCCCCAAACATTTTCTACGGTACGACCATCCCGACATGCATTATGGTATTCAAGAAATGCCGGGAGACTGAAGACGTGCTTTTTATCGATGCTGCGAGTTGTTTCGAGAAGGCAAAGAACCAAAACTTCTTAAGAAATAGCGATGTAGATCGTATCGTTTCCGCGTACCGCGGGCGGATAGCTGAAGATAGGTTCAGTCGCCGCGCCACGCGGGCTGAAATTGAAGAGAACGACTACAACCTAAATATTCCCCGCTATGTCGACACATTCGATGAGGAAGCCGAGATCAGCTTAGAGGATGTGCACGAGCGATCAAAGGCGGCACATCAACAACTGCTGGAAGCAGAACTTGCCATCTCACTATTCTGTAAAGAGCTTGGCATTTTACCCCCAGTTGGTGCTAACCTTTTAGCCCTGCAAAACTTCAAAGCCTGGTTGATGCAGAAGCTTTTCAGCAAGCAGCTTCGATTCAGTCGAGACAATGGGCAGGCCTTCCCCGACTGGCAGCAAAAGCGGCTGGGAGAAGTGTTCACTTGGGTAAAGACAAATAGCCTTTCCCGTGAGTTCCTAACTCATCACGGCGGGAATGTTCAGAACATCCACTATGGTGACATCCACACGAAATTCCGTCCGCTATTTCGTCAATCAGCGGAGATCGTTCCTTTTGTTGGTTCAAACAGTACACTAAAGCCATTTTCTGATGAAGAATACTGCCGCGTCGGCGACGTCGTGATTGCTGACGCGTCCGAGGACTATGCTGACATTGGCAAGGCAATCGAGATTGTTGAAGTTCGTGAGCGCTCGCTTGTGGCTGGATTGCATACCTACATAGCACGCCCGAAAATTGGATGCCTCGTAGTTGGGTTTTCCGGATATCTGCTGCGCAGTGCACCAATGCGTCGGCAAATCATGCGCATCGCACAAGGCATTTCCGTTTTGGGGATATCAAAAGGGAACCTTGAAAAGTTAACCTTTTGGGTTCCTCACACTGATGAGCAGAGAAAAATCGCAGCGACGCTCTCGGCTATAGATTCAAAGATACAATCGATTTCCGGCCAAATTAGGCCCCAAGACCCTGACGTAGAAAAGTCTTAGCGGATTTGTATTTGATATGATGCGCCCAGCTGAATTGCTCATAATCGAAAACGCCAAAGAGTGCCCCGACTTCCGCTACTACCTCCCTTTGATGAAAAAGGCGGAAAGGAACGTCACGAGCCACCCGGACATCTGCATCGAGACATGCAAGGCGCTTGTCGAAGGGGTGTCGAAGACGATCATTCTTTCCTTGGAAGAGGGAGTGAGGCCCGAAGACATCAAGGATCTTGATGTATCGCCACTCGTGAAACGCGCTGGCAAGCTGCTCCAGCAGGACGACACGATCATCGAAGAAGGCTTTGTAACCCGGGTTGCTTCGGTCGCGCACTTCATAGGCGTTCTGCGGAACGAGCGGGGTGACATCTCGCATGGCAAAGCTGTGCCAAAGGTGATCCAAAGCAATGACAAGCTGGCCAATGCAATTCTCCAAGTCTCAAGCGGTCTGCTGATCTATATGCTGGACACTTATTTCACCAAGCTTAAGGATAAGCGCGCGCGAGCTGCTCAAGCGGAGCTTCAAAAAGAACAAGCAGCCGACCTGGAACAAGTGCCTTACGATGACAACCAGGACTTCAATTCGTGGCTGGATGAAAGCTATCCCTACGATGGCAAATTGAGTTACAGTTTTGCGCTCTTTTCGCTTTACTATGAGGATTACCTTGTACGGCTTGAAGAGTTCAGGGACATTGCCGAGGAGGAGGACGAATGATCCAATCCGAAGCACAGCTGGAATCCGGCTTGGTAAAGCGCCTTCACAGCTTGGGCTGGGACCCTGTCACCATCACTGACGGCGCTGGGCTGCGCGCAAATCTGAAGGCGCAGTTGGAGGTACAGAACGACGTCAGTCTGTCCGATGCCGAATTCGCCCGCGTGCTGAACCATCTCGACAAAGGCAATGTATTCGACAAAGCCAAGATACTGCGCGACCGCATGGCCCTGCCCCGCGATGATGGAACGACCGTCTACATCCAGTTCCTTAACACCGAAGAATGGTGCCGCAACCGGTATCAAGTGACTTCGCAGGTCACACAGGCTGGCAGCTACAAGAACCGCTACGACGTGACGCTGCTGATCAACGGCCTGCCGCTGATCCAAGTGGAGCTGAAGCGCCGCGGCATGGAACTGAAGGAGGCCTTCAACCAGGTCAACCGCTACCAGCGCCATTCCTATTGGTCGGACCACGGGCTGTTTCAGTATGTGCAGCTGTTCGTTATCTCGAACGGCGTGAACACAAAATACTATGCCAACAACCGCGATCAGGATTTCAACCAGACCTTCTTCTGGGCCGATATCGAAAACAAGCTGATCACTCAGCTTGACGCATTTGCCGACGCCTTCCTCGAAAAGTGCCATGCGTCAAAGATGATCAGCAAATACATCGTCCTGCACGAGAGCAACAAGGTCCTGATGGTGCTGCGACCTTATCAGTATTTTGCGGTCGAGGCGATTGTCGAGCGAGTGAAGGCCGGGCGTAAGAATGGCTACATCTGGCACACGACGGGCTCAGGCAAGACACTGACCAGCTTCAAGGCAGCGCAGGTGCTGATCGAAAACCCGAAGGTGCACAAGGTGGTCTTCGTTGTCGACCGCAGCGACCTAGACTACCAGACCACCAAGGAATTCAACCATTTCAGCGAAGGTTCTGTCGATGGCACGGACAACACCCGCGCGCTAGTGAAGCAGCTGGCGGGCGATCACAAGCTGATCGTCACAACGATACAGAAACTGAACACTGCCATTTCCCGGGACAAGTTCGAGGGGCCGCTGCAAGAGGTGAAGGACGAGCGTGTCGTGTTCATCTTTGACGAATGTCATCGTTCGCAGTTCGGCGAGACTCACAAGCGCATCGTAGCATTCTTCAGCCGCGCTCAAATGTTTGGCTTCACCGGCACCCCTATCTTCGCCAAGAATGCGATGGCCAAGCGGACCACCAAGGATCTGTTCGGCGATTGCCTGCATAAATACGTCATCACCGACGCGATCAGCGATGAAAATGTTCTCCGTTTCTCGGTCGAATACTGGGGCAAGTTGAAGCGCAAAGATGGCAGCCTGATCGACGAAGAGGTTGCGGGCATCAACATCAAGGAATTCTTCGACCACCCCGACCGGATAAACGGCGTCGTGGATTGGATCATCCAGAACCATGATCGCAAGACTCATAATCGCCAGTTCAGCGCCATGCTGTGCGTCAGTTCGGTCGATGCGCTGATCGCCTATTACGAGGCGTTCAAGCGGCGACGCGAGACTGGCGAACACGATTTGCGCGTTGCCACGATCTTCACCTACACGGCCAACGAAGAAGATGCCGATGCCGACGGCATGATCGGCGATCCCGATTTTAATATAGGCGTGGACAAGCCGATTAACGTGCACACCCGCGAAAAACTGGACCGGTTCATCGCCGACTACAACGCGATGTACCAGACCGCCTATTCGACGAAGGACAGTCAGAGCTTTTACAACTATTACAAGGACATCGCCAAGCGGATGAAGGAGCGGGAGCGGCGCGACTTCCAGGACAAGGACCGCGTCGACATCCTACTGGTGGTGAACATGTTCCTGACTGGGTTCGATGCGAAGAAGCTGAATACGCTCTACGTCGATAAGAACCTGCGGTACCATGGTCTAATCCAGGCGTTTTCGCGGACCAACCGTGTCCTTGGCCAAGTCAAATCTCAAGGCAACATTGTCTGCTTCCGGAACCTGAAGGCAAAAACAGACGAGGCGATTACGCTGTTTTCCAACAAGGATGCCATCGAAGCCGTCCTGATGGCCCCCTATGAGGAATATGTCGCACAGTTCAATGCAGCCGTCGCCAAGCTGCTGGAGATTGTACCGGACGTTGACAGTGTGAACGATCTGCAAACCGAAGGCGAAATGCTGGCCTTCGTGCAGGCGTTCCGCGAGTTGATCCGCGTTCGCAATGTGTTGGGTAGCTTCACGCAGTTCAGCCCTGACGATCTGACCCTCGATCCACAGGAGTTCGAGGACTACAAGAGTAAGTACCTCGATATCTATGACCGGACAAAGCGGACCAAGGAAACAGAAACGGTGTCGATCATCGATGAGGTCGATTTCGAACTGGAGCTGATCCAGCGTGACGAAATCAACGTCGCTTACATTCTCGGCCTGCTGGCCGAGGTGTCTCGGGACGCCAACAGTCTAGATGCCGCACAGCGTGATGAGAGCGCCCGCAAACGCAAGCTAGTGATGGACATGCTTGGCTCAGAAGCGCAGCTGCGCAGCAAGCGTGAGTTAATTGAGCGGTTCATCGAACAGCATATGCCAAAGGCACGCGATAGCGGCGCCAGTGTCGAAGAGGCCTTTTGGGCCTTCTGGAACGACGAGCGGATCAAGGCGATGGAGGCTGTATGCGGCGAAGAGGGCATTGCACCGGCGGCATTTCAGCGTCTAGTCGAAGACTACCACTTCACTGGCAAACCACCACTGCGGGAGACTGTCATCAATGTGCTGCAGCAAAAGCCGAAAATCCTTGAACGCAAGAAGATCACCGAGCGGATTATCGACAAACTGCTGGGGCTCGTCGCCACGTTTGATGATGGCTTAGGTGGAATTTGATGACTGGCAATGGCGGAAACAAGAAGAGGGGAAGCGGGCTACATCGCAGCGACCCGCAAGATGGACTTGTAACGGCTCTACAAAAACGACTGCACCACTGCTTTCAGCTTCGATTTCTGCAGAAGCCAGAGTACAGCAATAAGTCAGGGGAGTAAGCGCAAGACATTTAGTCGAAATCGGCCTTTTTTTTGTGTCGTGCGTTAGCGTCAGCGGGTTCTAGAATCAAATGGCAGAGCTGCACCCAAACACCCCCCAGGCCTCCATCAGCGCCCTCCGCTTCTCAAACAGATCGCCCCGCCGGTAAGCTGCCTCGGCTTGGTTTGAGATCACATGAGCCAAAGCAGCTTCTGCAACTTCATTCTGGAAGTCAGTGCGCTCTGCGGCCCAATCCCGGAAGGTTGAGCGGAAACCGTGGGCGGTCAGGTCGTCGCGCTTCATGCGGCGCAGGGTCATCAGGAACGCCATGTTGGAGATTGGCTTGCCCCCTTTCAGGCCGGGGAACACATAGACAGGATCGAGGCCGCGCACTTCTTTCAGGACGGCCATGGTGGCGGTTGAAAGTGGCACCCGGTGGATACGGCCTGCCTTCATTCGGTCGGCTGGAACTGTCCAGGACTTGTCGTTCAAGTCGATCTCATCCCAGCGTGCGGCAATGGCCTCACTGGTGCGTGCGGCTGTCAGAATAGCAAATTGAAAGGCGAGGGGACCTACACCGGTTTGCTCCCGCAGCTTGGACATGAAGGCCGGATACTCGTCGATAGGCAATGCGGCGTGATGTTTGACCGTCTTGGCTTTGTTTCGGGCAGGGAGCGCCTTCTCCAAATGCCCGCGCCATCGGGCCGGATTTTCGCCGGTGCGATATTCCCGCACCCTTGCCCAATCTAGGATGTTCTCAAGTCGTCCGCGAAGGCGGCTGGCGGTTTCGGTCTTGGTTTGCCAAATCGGGTCAAGCACCTTCATGATCATGCCAATGTTAATGTCCTGCACGGCGACTTTACCGAGAACTGGGTAGGCATACATCTTGATAGTGTTCGTCCATTGCGTTTTGTGCTTATCGTTTTTCCAACCACTTTCATGCGCTTTGATATAGGCTTCGGCGCATTGAGCGAAAGTCATGCTAGCCGCTCGTTGCCGCACGGCTTCTTGGCGAACCTCGACCTTAGCGACGACCACATCAGTACCGGACTTGGCATTCTTTCGGATTTCCAATGTCTTCTCGCGCGCTTGCGCAAGCGTAACCAGATCCACGCCGCCAACTCCGGCTTCGCGCACCTTGCCATTCAAGGGTGTAAATCGAACCAGCCAAGATTTGCGGAGTTCGCCAGTTTTGGGATTGGCAGTGACTTGAAGGAATAGGCCATTACCATCGGCGTGCTTGCCGACGGTGTTGATCGACTTCACGGCCAAAGCTGTAAGTTTGTTGCGCGCATGTGGCATGGCTATTTATCCAATTTATGAGGCTTCACACAAGAAATACCCACGACTTTGTACCCACGAAATACCCACGAAATGGAGGCCCTAGAACGAAACAATTCGAAACACTTCGAAACAGGGTATGTCCAATAAACTGAATTATATCATAATTTTAGGAGCAAATCTACTCTCTTTGAAACGATTGGGCGGACACTTTTGGCCGTCTCCGTCTCCGCCAGTTTTCTTGCCTCTGTGATTGCTGGCTTGGCTGGGTTTATCCCGCGAGTCTAAGCATTATTCCCAATGCCTGTTTGCTATTTTGCCGCCCTTCGTCGGCACCGATTGGCTAAAGTTCAGCGCTTTGCTGTCCAATTTGATCTCGAAACCAATGCGCGCAGAAACTTTGCTCTGTTCGGCTTTTGAAAGTGCCGCGAATTGTCGACATAGGTTCAGCCAGCCGTCTGCGCGATAGGGCGAGGCGGGAATTTCAAACTGGCCGCCGAAACTCTCGAAACGGACGCGCGGGGCTTTGTTGGCGACTGCCTCCAAATTGGCTTTGAGGTAGGGCAGATAGTCCGCTCCGATACATTGGAGCAGCGGGTCAAGATCGGCAGGCGCACCTGCGACGGGGGTGGCACTGGCAAGATTATCCGGCGTCGTAGCCCATAAATCTGCTGTCCATCGCAAGACATTTGGTGCCCGCTCCCTCAGGATGGCTGCCGGGGTTGGGTCGTGCGAGAAATGGCGAAACATGGGGCCGAAAAGCCCGAAATCGGCTTCGCAGGGTCGATCGCCGAACAGAAAGGGCCGTGCAGCAAAAACCGGCTCCAACAGATCGAGCAGAATTAGGTAATGGCGTTCTATGGCGGGGCTGTTTTCGCGGGTCACGCCGTCACCGCGTAGATATTCGAATTGTTGGCGCTTCGTTATCCAAAAGCTACGAAGCCACAGCGGTGCAGGCAGGTCGCGCAGTAGGGTTCTGGCGATTTGGCGCCCCATCAGCCGGGAATCCTCCGCAAATGCCCAGCGATAGTAAAGGGCAGGGCGCCAAAGCCATTCATCGAAAGCATCTTCAAGCAAGCGGCTCAGAAAGACACCACTTGCCGTTGATGGGCGAAAACGTGGCTCGGCCACATGGTCCTCAAAATGTGCGATTATGGCTGTTGTGTCGGTCAGCCAAGCCCACTGCGGGGTGAGGAGTTGCGGCATCTGGGCCACCCCAGTTTCTCTGGCGCACCGTTGGAAGTCGGCCAATTTCATCTCGACGAACTTGAACGCAATGCCCTTGGCGCGCAGATAGGCTTCGAGTTTGCCCGTGAAATAGGAAAGCTTGAGCCCATACAAGGTGTAAGGCTGCTCCGTCATGCCACCTGCCGCCACCGAAAGACGTTAAGGCAGTCAGGCAAACGAAGGATTGCTGACACAGTGCGGGACCATGTTTTCGCCCTATGGTTCGGGAGCAGCATGTAAATATCCCAATTGGAGACGCAGACTTGTCCGGTTTTTGGCATAAATAGTGTCATTAGGTCAATGGCGGTCAGACCTAGTATTCCGAAGGCCCATTGCCGCGCGATCACCATTCAGTTTAGCGCTTGCGCACCAGATGAGACACTTCGCCGTAAATTGCCGCCTTGCGAGTTCCCTTCTCCAATGGCCGCAACCTTTCGATCGCTTAGCACTAAGCCGCAAATGTCAGTGGCTTTGCGCGCGCGATCCTCTCTGCTTCCTTGGGTGAATGGATAGCTTCCCACAAATCCATCCGCCTTTGGGTATTGAGCCAAAAGTCGGCGCTATTGCCGAACACGCGGGCCAAGATCAACGCGGTTGGTGCGGTCACGGCGCGGCGGCCATTGCAAAGCTCGTTCACATGTTTGCGTTGAACGCCCATGGCTTCGGCCAATGCACCTTGCGTAAGGCCCAATGGCCCCATGAATTCCTCAACAAGAATCTCGCCAACACTGGCCGGGCGACGTTTGGAAGTGATCATTTTGGTGTCCTCACTGGTAAGAATGATCGTCGAGATAAAGGTCGCTTGCTTCCCCGCGCGCGCCGTTCCATCGGAAGATCAAGCGCCACTGCTTGTTCACCCGGATTGAATGATAGCCTTGTAAATTGCCCCGCAACTTTTCAAAGTGGTTGCTGGGCGGAACTCTCAAGTCGGCGTCAGTTGTCGCATCGTCGATCATTTGCAATTTTCGAAACAGGCGGGTCTCCAAATCAGAAGGGATAAGGCGAGAGCTTTGATCTTCGGAGAAGAAGTCCAAAAGCCAATGATGCCGAAACCCAATGATCAAGAAGTAGCTCCGCTAAAATTCTAGAGTTTTTGTACCACTCAATGGTACATACGACAAGCTTTTTGAAGGCTTTCTGTAAAGTGCGGCTGTGCTGTCGTTTTTGACTGCCCCCGCCCCACGCCGGAACCCCCAACGGCCTCATGCGTTTGATCGGTTCTCCCACTTTGAAATGGAAACCGTCATGCACGAAGAGAACATCAACAAAATCGTCGAACAAACCGATGCGATCCTGATCTCCAGTTCTAAGGTTGAAGGCGTTGGCGTTTACCGGCCTTCGGGCGACCGAATTGGCACGATCAAGCACATCATGATCAACAAGCGCACGGGCCAAGTGGCCTATGCGGTGATGAATTTTGGTGGATTTATGGGCCTAGGCGAAGGCGGTTATCCAATTGCTTGGGGTCTGCTGACCTTTCGGGAGCTGCCCGACGGCTATGTCGTCAATCTAACCGATGAAGAATTGGCCAATGGCCCCGATCGCTCCTTTGATTTGACCGGCACGACCGATCAAAAATGGGCCGACGGCGCGGCCAGCATATAGGAGGCGAGCATGATTGAAGACCCTCCCATCGTCAAAACTGGCGACGAAGCGCGTCAAGGCGTTCGCGTCAAAGGGATGACAACGGTTCTCGCCGTGTCCTTGGCTGCGGCCATCGTTTTGATCTCCATCATCGCTATGATGTCGGCGAACAAATAATCAGGCGGCCTCCTATCATCTTTGTGTGGCAGGAGGTCGCGCTTGGCAAAGCCAGCGCTTGCTGATAACCTCTCAGTTAGATGGTGCCTCAGGAAACTGGGGTGAAAAGGGAATGCTGTGCGAGGGTTAGCCCTCAAATCAGCAGCCGTGCCTGCGACCGTAAGCGGATAGCCGCGTTTCTCTTGGCCAAAGCCAAGATGTGCCACTGGGCCCCAAATGGGTTCGGGAAGGCCGAAACAAAGCCGTGACCCGTAAGTCGGGAGACCTGCCATCGCCGTCGTTCGTCCGTCCTGCCAGGGTCAGCGGGAAGGCCGGAGTTTACCTCCGATGCAACGACTGCAGGACGTGGGGCGCATGGTGCGCACCCGCCACTCTTGCATGCAAGGAGGATTGGCCGTGGATCAGCGGCCAACTAAAATCAATGACACGCAAACTTTGCCTCTTGGCAAGAACACTACTCGTGCCCGTCAGTGTGGCACTTTCCCCCTTCGCCTTTGTCACTTCTGTCGCCGCGCAAAGCGCCTTAGCCGCCCCGGCAGCCGGGCAAGCTGAAGCCATTGTGGTCACCGCTACTCGGACTCCAACGCGGGCGTCGCGGGTTGGTTCCTCGGTTACGGTGATTGATGCCCCCGCGATTGCCCGCGCCCAGTCCATTCCTGTGATTGACCTGTTGCGTGATGTACCAGGCGTTGCCTTTAGCCGGACGGGTGGGGTCGGCAGTCTGACCACGGTGCGCATCCGCGGTGCGGAAAGCGACCAGACTGTCCTTTTGATCGACGGGGTGAAGCTTAACGATCCATCTGGCCCCGGTGGCGGGTTTAACTTCGCCAATTTGTTGGTTGGCAATCTCGAACGGATTGAAGTGCTGCGTGGGCCGCAGTCGACTTTGTATGGCAGCCAAGCCATGGGGGGCGTGGTGCAGATTATCACACGTTCGGGCGATGTGCCGTTCGGGGCCTCGGTCACGCTAGAAGGCGGGGATTTAAACACCAAGCGGGCGCGCGGCTCGGTGCGTGGGCAGATCGGCGACCTTTCCTATGTTCTAGCCGGAGGTCAGTTTGAGACCGATGGTGTCAGTTCGGCCAAGGCGGGCAAAGAGCGCGATGGCTATAAAAACACACTTGCGCAAAGTCGCCTCGACTATGCCTTCAATGATCACTTGAGCTTGGAAGCACGCGTCTTTTGGTCGGATAGCGATGTGGGTATCGATGGCTTCCCCGCGCCCAGTTTCGTGTTGGCTGACACATTAGAGAGATCAAAGACCGAGGAATTGATCGTCTATACGGGTGCAAATCTGACTTTGTTAGACGGCCGGTCGCGCACGCGCTTTGGGATTAGTGAAACCCAGACCGACCGCACCAATCTGAACCCCACTTTGGCCGTTCAAAACACCTTTGTCGGCAATGGCACCAATCGGCGGGCAGAGTTTCAATCAAGCTTGGACGTGACGCCACAGTTCCAGATTGTAGGTGGGGGTGAGTTTGAGCAATCCCGTCTGCGGACGGCCAGCCCATCGGTTTCCAATCCTAACCCCAGCCCCTTGCGGGCCAAGAGCGAGTTAAGCGCGCTTTATTTGCAGGGCCAAGCCTCGCCTGCGTCTTGGTTGACGGCGACCTTGGGGGTGCGCTGGACCGACCATGATAGCTTTGGCGAAGCCCTGAATACGCGGGCAACGCTTGCGGCTTCCCTGAACCAAGGCAACACAATTGTGCGGGCGGCCCTGGCCGATGGCTTCAAGTCCCCGACGCCATTTCAGCTCTTCTCCAACTTTGGCAATGCCAAGCTACAACCCGAAGAAGCGAGCTCGGCAGAAATCGGGGTGCAACAGGCTTGGTTCTCACGCAGCTTGATCGGGTCGATCACTTATTTCCAGCGTGACACGATCAACCAGATCGACTTTGTCTCGTGCTTTGGCAATACGGCGGCCATTTGCGTCGGGCGTCCAAGCGGGACCTATGACAATATTGCCCGCACCAAAGCCGATGGCACCGAATTCACGTTGGAAGCCAAGCCAACCCCGCAACTTAGCCTGTCGGCAGGCTTTGCGACCTTGGATGCGCGCAACAAAGTTCGCGGTACAGCCAATTTCAATCGCCTTCTGCCGCGTCGCGCCAAGGAGACGGGCTTTACCACCATCGGCTATGTGTTCGACTTTGGTCTCGATGTCTCGGCGACCTATTCGCGTATAGGCGATAGCTTCAACAATGCGAGCAACACGGTGGTGATCAAGGGCTATGATCTGGTGACCTTGCGGGCGAGCCAGAAGATCAATGCCCATTGGACCGTCTTTGCCCGCGTCGAAAATGCGGGTGATGAGATTTATGAGACAATCACCGGCTATGGCTCGCCACGGCGACAGACATTGGTGGGGCTACGTGCGACCTTCTAAACTGGTCCTTGTCTTCTGCTTATCGGTTGCGGCGGGGTGTTCCTCGCCGCAGCCACAAGGCGCTGTGGCCCCTTACAATCAGGGCAAAGCGCCGTTGCGCGTTGTGTCACTCGATTTTTGTGCCGACCAATTTGTCATCAAGCTGGCAAACCGGGCTTCCATTGTTGCGGTCTCGCCCGATGCCACACGAGACTTCTCCTTCATGCGCGCCGAAGCCAAGGGCTTGAGGCAGGTTCGCCCAGATGCGGAGACGATTTTGGCCCTCAAGCCGGATGTGGTTGTCCGCTCTTACGGTGGTGGGCCGCAGATGGTGCCGTTTCTCGAAAGGGCGGGCATCAAAGTCCATCAAATCGGCTGGGGCGAGGATTTCACCGCTGTTCGCACCAATGTGCGCGAAGCCGCCGAAGCCTTAGGCCAACCCGCGCGCGGCGAGGCCTTGGTGGCTGACTTCGATCGCAGGCTTACAAGTCTAAAGCCCGCGCCACAGGTTTCAGCCCTTTATGTTACCCCAGGTGGCGTAACCACCGGGCCGGGCTCACTCGTTGATCGCATGATGGTCAAGGCAGGGCTGGTCAATTTTCAAACACAAAAGGGCTGGAATCCGCTACCCCTAGAGCGCTTGGCAACCGAGCAGCCAGCCATGGTGGTGACAGCCTTCTTTACCGCGCAAAGCCCACATCAGGATTATTGGAGCCAAGCGCGCCATCCGCTGGTGCGCCAGATGCTGACCGACCTGCCAGTTGCCCGCCTTGATGGTGGCGCAACAGCTTGTAATGGGTGGTTTATGGTCGACGCCATGGAGGCGATGGCCGCTACAGGTCGCAGCATCCACGCCAAGACGGGCGCTTGGCCCAAGGATTTGCAGCCATGAAGGTGCAAAACCACACGCCGACTTTGATCCTGACATTGGTGGTTTTGAGCGTGCTGGCGCTTGCTGCCTCCTGCTTGATGGGCGTCACACCTTTACCGCTTAATCGCCTATTGGCTGCCTTTGTCGGGGCAGGGGATGCGCAAGCAGAGTTGATTGTCTGGGAAATTCGTCTCCCTCGCGCCTTGGCGGCCTTTGTCGTTGGCATGGCGCTGGCGGGCAGTGGGGCAGCGCTACAAGGCCTCTTACGCAATCCATTGGCAGAGCCCGGCGTGCTGGGCGTTTCGGCGATGTCCAGCCTGTTTGCCGTCATCACGATTTACTGGGGCTTTGTGCAGGTTTCGCCTTGGGTGTTGCCCTTAGCCGCTATCGCTGGGGCCTTGCTCGCGACAGGACTACTCGCCCTCGTCGCGCCACGAGTCCAATCGGTTGTGACTTTGGTGCTCGTGGGCGTTGGGATATCCAGCCTCGCTGGGGCCTTTATGTCACTCCTCCTCAATCTGGCCCCCAATCCTTTCACCTTGTCGGACATGATGAATTGGATGATGGGATCGGTCGCCAATCGTTCGCTGGAAGACCTGTTGCTAGCCGCGCCCTTCCTTGTGGCAGGCGCTATCGCGATCGGGTTGGCGGCACCTGGCCTGCGGGCTTTGACCTTGGGCGAAGAGGCCGCCAGCGCAATCGGTTTAGATGTTGGCCGTTCGCGCATCTGGGTGGTGCTGGGGACAGGGCTTTTGACCGGGGCGGCGGTCTCTGTTGCAGGGGCGGTCGGCTTTGTTGGCATTATCGCGCCGCATTTGGTGCGACCACTCGTGGGCCATGACCCGGCGCGCACCCTATTGCCCGCAGCCTTGTTAGGCGGCCTCGTGCTGGTGGTCGCAGATCTGATCGCGAGGCTCGTGCCCACAGGCCAAGAGCTCAAGCTCGGCGTAGTCGCCGCTTTGATCGGCGCGCCCATCTTCATCTGGATTGCCGTCCGTCGCCGCACGCTGGAGTCCGATCAATGAGCCTGAAGCTGCATGAGGCCAGCGTCACCCTGCAAGGCGCACCGCTTTTGCGAGACGTCTCGTTTGAAGTTCAGTCGGGCAAGCTCGTGGGGCTTTTAGGTCCAAATGGTGCCGGCAAGACCACAGCCGTGCGCGCGCTCCTCGGCCTGCAGCCCCTCAATGCGGGGCAAGCCTATCTGGACGCACAACCGGCCCACAGCCTGAGCGCCAAGCAGCGGGCTTTAATTGTCTCCTATCTGCCCCAAGCCCGCAAGCTGGCTTGGCCAATCTCCGTGCGGGAAGCCGTTGCACTCGGCCGCTTTGCTTATGGTGGGCCGATGGGGCGTCTCGGGCCCGCCGATGCCGCTGCGGTTGAGGATGCCTTGAGCCGCTGTTCGCTCAAGGGCTTTGAAGATCGCGCCGTCACCAGCCTGTCGGGAGGGGAGTTGGCGCGCGTGCATCTGGCCCGTGCACTTGCCGCCCAAGCGCCTGCTCTGATCGCCGATGAACCGACAGCCGCACTCGACCCCGGCCACAGCTATGACGTCTTGGCCGCCCTGCAGGCCCAAGCACGCGCAGGCCAAGCGGTGCTGGTCGTCCTACATGACCTCGCTTTAGCCGCGCGCTTCTGTGATGAGATCGTCCTCTTGAACCAAGGCCAGCGCGTGATCCAAGCCCCGCCCCAAGAAGCCTTGACCCCACCGATTCTAGCAGAGGTCTATGGCGTGAACGGCAGTTGGCACCGCGACCAATTGATTTTGTCAGGCAGAATCTAGCGCCAGTTTTGGACAGATCAAATGCGTGCGGCCGAAATCTGTGGATATCTTTGCCATCGGTTACCAAAAGTCTGCTTTTCGACGCCAATTTAGACGTCCAATATAATTGACACATTTTTCGGGCTATTTTAACTTCCGCCGCGTCGATGATTTTGGCGCTATTGCGGCCTTTGTATTCAGGTTTTAAAGTAAAGAATTTAGCCTTTTGTAGTATTAAATTCACATTTCTGCGAAGATCAATTAAAAATAAAGCCCTATTCAGGGCGATTTTTCTCCAAATTAGGGAATTATGTAACCTTTAGTAACCATATTAGGGTAAACAAGTTAACTGTATTAAATTTCAGTTTACTATATTTTTGTGATTGCCAGCAAATTACCCGTCGGTTAATAAACGATTAAGCGCTTCGGTTCGGGGCGGTGGCCTTGTTTCGGCACCCTATGACGAACGCCCATTTCCAGTGTGTGTATTTCATAAAAACAAAACCTCATTGGTGGGGGCCGTTATGGCAAATTATCGTGGGAAGTCGCAGCAGTCCGTCTGCGCGCTCAGTTTCGCCGGATTGTTCGGCGCAGGCTTTATTGCCTTGACATTGCCCTCGGCAGCGTCGGCGCAAGACCTGACCTATAAGCCGATCAACCCAACTTTTGGCGGCAATTCCTTCAACTCGAACCACCTCCTGGGCGTGGCCAACGCACAGAATGATTATCGCGACAAGCGGCCCTCAACCAGCACGTCGCAGGCCGACGCTTTTGCGCGGCAATTGCAATCACGCCTCTTATCCGCCGTCTCGTCGCAAATCGTCGACGCCATCTTTGGCGACAATCCCCAAGAGCGTGGCAAGATCTCGCTGGGTGGGCAGACGATTGAGTTTGTGCGCGACCTCGTCAACGTCACCATCACCATTACCAATGACACGACCGGTGAAGTCACCACTTTGGTGGTGCCGCTCTTTGTGGAAATCAAATGATGCGCGCGCTCCTTCTTTCAATCAGCCTATTGAGCCTGGGTGGATGCGTTTCCAGCACGGCCAAGATGATGCCGATGGGCAAGAACCCATCGCTGCCGGCGATCCAACAGCAGACCAGCACCCAGCGCCTATTACAGGGCCTGCCAGCAGCTGAACGGCCGGTACCGGTTGCCGTCTACAACTTCTCTGACCAGACGGGTCAGTTCCGGGCGTCCGAAACAGGCCAAACCCTGTCGCGCGCGGTCAGTCAGGGCGGCACCTCTATCCTGATGAAGGCCTTGCAAGATGCCGGGCGGCGGAATTGGTTCACGGTGTTAGAGCGGGAAAACCTGTCTAACCTCTTGAATGAGCGGCAAATCATCCGCGAAATGCGCGAGCGTTATTTGGGCGAGACCAAGGTCAACCCGGAAGCTCTCCCATCCCTTCTCTTCGCTGGCGTGATTTTGAGCGGGGGTGTCGTTGGGTATGACACCAGCACCATGACAGGCGGGGCAGGGGCGGGCTTTTTGGGCATAAGCGCCCGCACCGAATATCGCCAAGATACGGTCACCGTCGCCTTGCGCGCCGTCTCGGTCCGCACCGGGGAAGTCTTGGCCCAGGTCACCACAACCAAATCCATCGCCTCTTATGCGGTGGGCGGCGGGGCCTTCCGCTATGTCGGCTTCAAACAGCTCTTGGAAGCTGAGACTGGCATGACGACGAATGAGCCCGATCAAGTCGCCTTGCAGCAAGCCATCGAAAAGGCGGTCTATGCCTTGATCATGGAAGGGGCAGAGCAACAATTATGGGCCTTCTCTGACGCCAAGCGCGGCAGCGAACTCCTCGCCAGCTACCGCGATGAGCGCGAGGGCAAAGTCACCGCCGAGCAAGTGCGTGAAGCGACTAAGAAGGCCGAAAAGCGTCAAAAGAAGCAAAAACCCGCGCGTAAGGTCGAGGCAAAGCCGACAGCCAATGCCACCCCCGCGCGCCCCAAGATAGCCGCCGTCCAGCAGGTGCCGCTTCGCGGTCCGCAAACCATCGCTGAGACCGAGCTTACACATTCTGCCCCTCGCAATCCCGCGACCGGCAAATCCGAACCGACCGCTAGGCCGGGAAATTAAAGGGGGGCGACCAGATCGATCAATCCTCTTGCATGCAGTGGCTAAGGCCTGTGATCCCACA
Source organism: Hyphomonadaceae bacterium UKL13-1 (assembly GCA_001602435.1). GTDB lineage: Bacteria > Pseudomonadota > Alphaproteobacteria > Caulobacterales > Aquidulcibacteraceae > Aquidulcibacter. The sequence goes on along the minus strand of CP012156.1, from coordinate 2,151,641 downwards.
GAAGCTTTAGGCCCTAGAACGATAAAATTGTAAATTACCCTGTTGAGAATGCTGGGATTTTCCAGCGAAAAACACAAAACAGTCGAGACATTCCGTCTGACTGAATACTGGAGCTATGACAATGAAAAAGCTAATTTTGGCATCTGTATCCGCCGTCGCATTGATGGCAGCTGCCTCTAACGTTTCGGCGCAAGTCGCGACCCAAACCTTGAACCAATCCGGCAGCAACAATAACGCAACGATCGGGCAGACTGTCGCTGCCGGTGGCGCAAATGTTACCTCTAACGTCACCCAAAGCGGTGGCAATAACGCTGCTGAAGTAAGCCAAACTGGTACGGCTGAAGCAGGGGCGGCGTCGAAGGTCACCATCAGACAGTTCAGCAACTCGGACGCTGCGGCTCCTGCAGGTGGTAACTCGACCAAGGGCAATTTGGCCAAAGCGACCCAAAGCGGCGGGGTGAACAACACGATCACCATCCGGCAAGGGTCCGCTGACGAAGCCAAGAACGGCAATTCTGCCGAAGCCACCCAAGTAGGCAGCAACAACACTGCAACCATTACCCAAAACTCAACGGATGGATATGCAAGTCTGTCCCAAAATGGTTCTGACAATACAGCATCGATCAGCCAATCGGACTCCTTGTCCAGCCCAGACAACGACCCTTATGCAGTGGTCTCCCAAACCGGCGATGGCAACAACGCAGAAGTAAAGCAAACCTCGTCGGGTGGTGCTTTAGGCTATATCTCGGCGGAGGTTACCCAACTTGGAGACGGCGGCTCGGCAACGGTTACTCAAGAAGTTACCAGCGCTATGTCGTCCGGCCTCAGCGCAACGGTGACGCAAAATGGTGCTGCAACGGCGACCGTGACCCAGAAAATTTCTGCTTCGCAGAAAAACGACAATGCTGGCGGTCGCGACTTGAGCGCGACTGTAACCCAGTCGGAGAATAACACTGCAACTGTTACTCAGGTCATGAACGACACTTGGCCTCGCAACGGGGCGAATGCACCTTACAGCTATGAAGCAACTGTTGAGCAAACGGGCGACAACAATACCGCCACCGTTTCTCAATTCGATGCTTCACCAGATGCTCCAGATAGAGAGTTGACCGCCTCGGTAACTCAATCGGGCAACGACAATGAAGCGACGATCAACCAATCTTCATTGCGCTCCGATGCCACCATCGTTCAATCGGGCAGCGGCAATGAAGCAACGATCCGCCAAAACCTCGTGGAATCGGGTCGTACCGGCAACAACGAAGCCTTGCTGACGCAAAGCGGCAACCAGAACTTGTCGATCCTAAGCCAAGAGGGCAACCGCAACAACATCGATGTAACCCAAGCTGGCAGCGGCATCGGCGCCAAAAGCGCTGTGGTCTATGTCACTCAAGCAGTTGACTCACGTTTGGCACTCGCCACTGTGAACCAAACTGACAGCTCAACCAATGGCTATGTCAACGTTCGTCAGACGGGCGACAAGAGCCCAGTTGGTAGCCCTTCTGCAAATCGACTTACCAATCCGCTCAAAAACTCGGTTGACGTAACCCAAAGTGCTGCAAACAACCGGGCGGAAGTCAATCAAGACGGTGTCGATAACTACACCAAGATCAGCCAATCGGGCGACGGCGCTGTTGCAGATGTCAACCAGTCGGGCACCAACAACTCGCTGTTGATGAACCAAACTGGTGACCGCGCATACAGCCTTGTGAATCAAACTGGTACCGACGGTTCGCTGACCATCAACCAGTATGCCGATGACGCTTCGTCCACCGTCACCCAAGGTGGTGCTAATAACGTCGCAGTGATCACCCAGGGTACCCCCTAATCCTTACCCGGCGCGGGCAGGGCGGCTATGGTCGCTCTGCCCAGCCACTTTTCCGTTTAACCCATAAGGACATCCGCGATGAAGGCCCGCCTCACAGTCATGTTTTTGATCCTAGCTTCAGCAATGGCTGGGCCTGCATTGGCGCAAACGGGTGTTTATGTCTCGCAGATCGGATCTGCCAATACGGCGAAAGCCAGCCAAGATGCCAATGCGGTTGCGGGCTATGCCAAGATTGAACAGGATGGCGAGCGTAACAAGGCCGAAGTCATCCAAGAGGGCGGAAAGCAAGACGCCCGTGTTAAACAGATAGGCACGCTAAACGACGCTTACTTAATCCAAAGCGGCGATGAGGCACATCAAGCGACCCTATCGCAGGATGGCACGATCAATCGGATAAAACTCGCCCAATCGTCCAGCCTTGCCGCACAAGTGGCCATCCTGACGCAAGAGGGCACCAATAATGAAATCATCCTGTCGCAAGAAGGCGCGCAAAATTTTGCTGAGCTGAAGCAGACGGGCGACAATAATTTGATGAAGCTTGGCCAAACCGGCGGTGGCAATGTGACTTGGACGCAAGACGGTAGCAATCTGGCTCCTGTAGAGCTCGCCGTCGGGGGCGCGCAAGTCATGATTTTGACCCAGACCAAGCCATGATCACCCGCGTCCTTGCCCTTGTTCTGCTGGGCTTTGCCCAACAATCTGCCCCGGCACAGCCGGATGGGGAAAGCAAAGTGCGCATCAGCCAAGCGGGGGTGCCCGTCCCGGCGACTGATCCGTCTCGAAGCATTCTCGCGCCGCAAATTTCGGCAAGTGACCAAAGTGCTAGCGCTATGGTTGCTGAGCCACCCCTTCCGCCCAATGCCGGGCGTAGGCCCGTGCCGCAAATTGCTAAAGCGGTTGATGCGCGCGGCACGACCCCGCAATTGGCTCCACAAGGCGCGACGGCTGCCGCCCCACCCAACCTCAGTCAGCCCAGCCAAGGCCGGGACACACGCGCGGCGGCTTTGAAGGGCAAGGACCGCTGCAGCGAGGAACAAGAAGCCCTGCAGCTGGCCGTGTGCGCGCGTGTGATTGAGACCCGCAGCGCCGAATTCCCCATCCCCGATCATGAACCCTTATCGCCCGAACAACGCCTCTTGGCCGACCAAAATCTGCTCGATTCCGCACCTCTAGACCTCAATAATGCGGCGCGTCGTCTGTCCAGCGGTCGCGAGGATGAGACCTTAGCGGGCTTAGCTGTGGCGAATTTGGCGTTGGGTAAGCCCGTCATCGTCGACACCAAGAAGGAAGATGAAGCCAAGGCCCAAGCCCCCAGCGCGATTGATGCCTTGGTTGCGGCCATCGTCCAACAAGCCAATGGCGGCGCACCGCCCAATTAGAACGCAAGCAGGAATATAGCCATGTCGATAGACAATGCCGTCGTGGCAGATATCAAAAGCACGCGCCACAATGGCCATTTGACCTTGGCGGTCCATGTCCATGCCGGTCGCTCCCGCGCGCTGACCTGGCGCTTGCGGGCCGAAGTCGAGAGCCGGGGTGGGCGCAGCACAACCCAGCAAGCGGGGCTAACCAATGGCCTGCAAACAGCCCCGGTCTGCACCACCCAGTTTAACGACGATGTGGTCGGCATGGTGGAACTGGAGGTGAGCGAGGACAATATCCAACTCGCCCACCTCCGCTTGCCTTTGACGGGCTAAGCCGTCTGATAGGCTTGAAGTGTCGCGGCAACCCCTTCGGAAAAGGGCGTTGGATCATTCCAGAAGCGCTTGGCAAATTTGCTGGAGTCAACTTCGTAGGGGCGGTCCCACTGAAAGCGCATTTCGGCCATTTCCCGCATCATGGGGCTGAACAATCCGATGACGGGCAATAGGAACATGGGCATAGCCGTGAGTTTTAGGGGCTTGCCCGTCTGTGCGCTTGCCAAGGCCAATATCTCACGCGGGGTTTGGATGGGCGCACAGGGAATATGCCACGCTTGGCCGAAATCCTCGTCGGGAGCGTTGAGCAACGAGATCACCCCGCGCGCGATGTCGGGCACATAGGCAAAGTCATGCTTCTGATTGGGGTCGACGATCAGCATGGCGGGTTTGCCCTGTGCCAAGGCCCCAAATGCCAAATCGCCTAAGTGGGATTGGGCGACATTGGGGCCATAGAAATCTGGTGCGCGCAGGGCCGCCACGCGCACTTTGCCTTCCCGGTGGGCCGTCATCCATTGACGCGTAATCGCCGCCCGAACCGCAGGCTTCGCGCCAAAATGGGTGAGGGGCATGGTCTCAAGCAGGGGCGACCTTTGAGGGCCATACATGTAGAGATTATCGACAAAGACGAGGCGCGCGCCCGTCTCCTCAGCCGCCTTTAGCACATGGGCCATGGCGCGGGGCCATTGCTCGGCCCAGACTGCCCGCTCATAGGCAAATCCAATCGTCAAAACGATCTGGGACGCGCCGGCAAACGCCGCCTGAACAGAGGCTAGGATTTGACTGTCACACGCCACAAAGGTCACCCCTTCGGGCAGGGAGTCTGGGCGGTGACGCTGGGCCACCACGACATCGCGGCTTTGGCCTTCAGCCATCAATTGGGCAATTACCGCCTGTCCGACCGGCCCATAACCCAGCACCACAATTTTCTCACGCATAGCCGTCTCCTTTGATTTCTCGTGGCAGGAGATAGCGCAACGCCTTGTATGCGTGAAATGCATGCTTTATATTCTCGCCATGCACAAAGTGAATTTAAATGGCCTCGACCTCAATCTGCTGCCGCCACTGGAAGCGCTGTTGCGTCGGAAGAATGTGACGCTGGCGGCGGCAGATGCCGGCATGAGCCAGCCCGCCATGAGCCGCGCGCTGGGGCGATTGCGGTCGATTTTTGATGATCCTCTATTGGTGCGCGGGGCCAAGGGCCTGGCTCTCACCCCTAAGGCACTGGATTTAGCGGTCGCGCTTCGTCCTGCTCTTGAGCGGGTGAAGGAGGTGTTCCATGCGCCTAATTTTGATCCCAAAACAGCGCAGCGCACGATCCGCTTTGCGAGCTCGGATGTGCATAACACCCTGATTTTTCCAACCTTACTGCGCAACTTGGCGCGCGAAGCGCCGGGCTTGGACCTCAGTTGCGAGCCGTATGGCCCGGATCTCCTCGCGCGCATGGCGTCGGGCAATTTAGACTTTGCCTTTGCGCTGGACACTTCGCCTCTGCCAACGGGGGCTCAAAGTGTCTATCTGGCTCAAGATGAATTGGCGCTGGTCATGCGGCGCAACCATCCCTTAGCGCGCCATGACTGGGCGCTGTCAGACTATGGGAAGGTCCCGCATATTCTGATCAATATTTTAAATGATGGGGTGAATGATTTAGACGCCCTGTTAGCGCTTCACGGCGTGCAGCGACGCACACTTTGGTCCACGCCGCACTTTCTAGCGGCCTTAGCGGCCGTCTCGGCAACCGACGCCGTAACCACCTTGTCTCGCGCTTTTGCGGCCCGATTTGCCGACCAATTCGACTTGATTTTGCATCGGCCACCTTTTGAAAGCCGATCCCTCGGCATTGTTCTGGTGATGTCACACATGCGTGCGCACGACCCCTTAATGGCGTGGGTGGCCGAGCAGGTTAAACGAGCGGCGACAGAAGTTTACGCCGCCACTGACGGCAAATAAACCCGCCAAGTGCCTCAGAAATTGCGCCCAAGGCGGATGCCGACATTGTCGAGGCCCTGGTTTTTAGAGCCACCCAGAATGTGGCCATGGCTGAGGTGCTCATAGACCAGATAGCTGGTCCAAGTCTCACTATGGCGATAGCCGACAGCAACGCCCAAGCGGAATAGATCGCGGGAGCCTAAGGCCAATTCCTCGGCGTTGAATTTCGCGCGCCGCACAGAATCTGCAGGGGCATATGGGTTGTCCAACGGGTCGCCATTATGGATCACATAGCCCAAATAGGGGTCGATCGTGACGTTCTTGCTGACCGGGAAGGTCCAATCAAGGCCGACACCAGCAAAGCTGGTCCCGCCTTGCGTGTTAAGGGAGGCGACGATTCCTGGGCGCGGGGAAAAGGCAAATTTCAGCCAGTCCGGGCTGTTCCAGAGCACTTCGACTTGAACGTCGGGTCCGTCTTCTTTGCCCGCATTTTTAGAGACATTGGTCTCCACATTATGCGCCATGATTGCGCCGCGCACTTCGCTAATTTGGGCTTGGGCCGGCAGGCTGATCAGGCTTGAAATGGCAATCGCTAAGCCTGTCGCGAGGAAACGGGGTGTCAGATCAAAGCGCGCCATCTTGTGTGTCCCTTATGCTTGGGTCGGATAGAGCGCGAGTCCAACCATCGGGTCAATTCGATCTGCGTTGGCCATCGGCTTCGGCACCCGAAAAGATTGCCAGAAACAGCCCCTAGGTTTAGGGCTTGCGCACTGATTTTGGAGGTTCCCATGGCTGTAGCGAAACTGGAAAAAGATGGGGCAATTGCCACCATCACCATCACCCGTCCTGAGGCAATGAATGCCTTAGGCCAACCTGGCGACGGCGACGTGTTTCAAGCCATTTGCGCTGATATCAATGCCGATCGCTCGATCCGCGCCGCTATTCTGACGGGCGAAGGCAGGGCCTTCTCTGCCGGTGGTGATGTGAAGGCGATGAAAGAGCGGACCGGGGCGTTTGGCGGCAGTCCAGCCGAAATTCGTGAAGCCTATCGTGGCAATATCCATAAGATCATCAAGGCCTTGTGGAACTTAGAAGTACCCTTGGTCAGTGCAGTGAATGGCCCCGCCATCGGGCTTGGCTGTGATGTGGCCTGTATGGGCGATATTCGGTTGGCGGCTAGCGGGGCGAAATTTGGCGTGACCTTCTTGAAGCTAGGCCTGATCCCGGGCGATGGCGGGGCTTGGCTGACACCGCGCATTGTGGGCTGGAGCCGCGCGTGTGAGCTGTTATTTACTGGCGATGTGGTGGATGCCCAAACTGCGCGTGAGTTCGGCTTTGTATCCCGTGTGGTTGAGGCAGATGTTCTGATGAGCGAGGCCCGCGCCATGGCTGAAAAAATTGCGATGCAGCCGCCCCATGCGCTGCGTGTCACCAAAGCCTTGATGCGCCAAGGCCAGACAGCAACCTTTGACACCATCATGGAATTGTCGGCGGCTTCCCAAGGCCTGATGCACCACACCGCCGACCATGAAGAGGGCGTGGATGCGATCTTAGAAAAGCGTAGCCCCAGCTTTACCGGCCAATGAAGCGTTTAGCCCTTTGCCTGCTGGTCTTCGCACTCGGTGCGTGCGATCCCGGTGATAAAGATCAAAACCCGCGTGATCGCGTCGGCTCTGATGGGCCACTCTCATGGCGCTTGGTTGAGCAGAAGTCTGGGGCTGCGGCCTTCTTGTCGCGCCCGGGGGCAGCGCCTGACCTCGTCTTGTGGTGCGATGATCAACAGCGCATCACGTTGCGCGCCCACGTGTTTCCGGCACCCTCTGCCCAGCCAAATCTTGTTCTGACGACGAAGGCGGGCCGCATTGCCTTCCAAGAGGTCCGTCGCCAAGGCGGCGTGCGGGCAGGGGACCGCAAATTGGTGGAAGGCAAGATCGGTTTGGTCGAGAAAGGGGTGGCCGAAACCATCCTTGCAGCCAGCGACTTTACCTTGACGTCGGGTGACGTTGACTATCGGGCTCAGCCGGTGGATCGTGATCAGATACTGCCCGCCTTTGTGACCGCGTGTCGCAAGGAGGGACCAAAAGCGCCCTAGAGAGCGCGTCTGATAGGGGAGAAGGCGATGTCACAAGCACCAGCGGTCCACGGATTTGTTGCGCAAGGGTTTGAACCCGTTCGAGACGCATTCGCGCAGAACTTAGCCAGTGGCGAAGAACTGGGTGCGACCTTCAGCGTCGTTCAAGATGGCGAAACCATCATCGATCTCTATGGCGGTGCACGCGATGAAGATCGCTCTGAGCCCTTAGGGCCGGATGATCTTTTCAATGTGTGGTCCACGACCAAGGGTATGGCTGCGCTGTGCATCGGAATGGCCGTTGAACGCGGCCTTTTGGACTATCAGGCACCTGTCGCGACCTATTGGCCGGAATTTGCCGTCAATGGCAAAGAGGCGATCACGGTGGAGACTCTGCTGAGCCACGCCAGTGGCATTCAAGGCGCAGACACGCCAGCTACGACCGAAGAGATGCTGGATATCCCGACTTTTTCAGCGCGTCTGGCCGCCCAAGCCCCCTTGTTCCCGCCAGGCTCTGCCAATGCCTATAATGCCGGCGTGTTTGGTCATTGGGTTGATGCGCTGTTGCGGCGAACAGATGGCCGCTCGCTCATGGACTTCTTTGCCGATGAAGTGGCTACGCCCTTAAAGGCGGATGTGTGGATTGGTCTTCCTTCTGACCAACATCACCGCCGCGCGCCAATCGTGGCCCCTTGGGCACCCATGATGGCCGCAAGCCCTCCGGCAACTGACCCTATCGTCAAATCTGCCATGGGTAGCCCGCGGATGAGCCCGCTGGAGGCTAATCGACCTGATTGGATGGCCGCTGGCAATGGTGCGGCAGGCGGCAGTGCCAATGCGCGCGGCATTGCGCGCGTCTATGGGGCGTTGGCGCGTGGTGGCGAGTTAGAAGGCGTTCGCATCCTTTCATCGGAAAGCGTTGATCGCATGGTTGCGCAGCGGCGTGCCAGTAAGGACAAAGTCTTGGGCGTGTGGGTACGCTGGGCAGCGGGCTTCATCCTCTCCGCCAATGGCCTTTATGGCCCCAATGATACCAGCTTCGGTCACTCTGGCTGGGGCGGTAGTTTTGGCTTTGCGGACCCCGAAAACAAGCTGGGTGTGTCCTATGCCATGAACCTGATGGCACCCAATCTTGCGGGCGATCCGCGCGGTGGGCGCTTGGTGACTGAAACCTACAAATGTCTCGGACTGGGCTGAGCAGCTAGCCGCACCTTTGCCCTTCCATCACGCTTCAAACGACTTATAACCAAAGCCACAGCAACAAGAAAACCAACTTAAGCCTTAAGGGAGAAAACCAGATGATCGGAATCTGCGCACAATTCACCATCCAAGCTGGCAAGAATGCCGAATTTGAAGCCTTGTTGACCGAGTTTGTCACCACCGTGAAGGCGAAAGAGCCCGGTGCCACCGTCTATCAATTGTGCAAAAGCGCAAAAGCTGAAAACGACTATTTCATGCTGGAGCTTTATGCCGATCAAGCTGCCTTGGATGCGCATGGCAAGACCGAACATATGGCTGCACTGGTTGCCAAAATCGGCGGCTTCCTCGCTGCGCCACCAAAACTGACCCAAGGCCCAGCCGTATTCTAGGATAAGCCGCGATGGATTTAGCATTCACTTCTGAAGATTTGGCTTTCCAAGCCGAAGTCCGCGCTTGGATCGCGGAAAACTACACCCCCGCACTGCGGGCGAAAATGGCCTTGTCCAAGAATGGTTATCTGGACAAGGAAGGCCAAGTCGAATGGCAGAAGAAGCTCGCTGCACGCGGCTGGGCTGCCCCAGATTGGCCAGTTGAGCATGGCGGGCCGGGCTGGACGTCCAGCCAGCGCTATATCTTCAACATGGAAGTTTCGGCTGCGGGCTGTCCGTCGCCATCGCCCATGGGTCTGAAGATGGTGGCCCCTGTCATCATGGCATTTGGCAATGACAAGCAAAAAGCCCAACATTTGCCCAAGATTTTGACCTCGGACATTTGGTGGTGCCAAGGCTATTCCGAACCCGGTTCTGGTTCGGACTTGGCCAGCCTGCAGATGAAGGCAGAAAAGACCGTACGCGATGGGGTTGAGGGCTATGTTCTCAACGGCTCTAAGATTTGGACCACCCAAGCCCAATGGGCCGACTGGATGTTCAATCTGGTGCGTACCAGCCAAGAAGCCAAAAACCAAAACGGCATCAGCTTCATTCTGGTTGATATGACCACGCCGGGCATTAGCGTGCGCGCCTTGCCAACTCTGGATGGCCCGGTTGAGGGCCAGCAAGAGATCAATCAGGTCTTCTATGAAGACGTGTTTGTGCCCGCAGAAAACCTGATCGGCGAAGAGGGCAAAGGCTGGACCTATGCCAAATATCTGTTGGAATTTGAGCGCGGCAATGCCTATGCACCCGGCTTGAAAAACGCCCTAAAAAAGGTCAAGCGCATCGCCGCTGTCGAACTGGCCGGCGACCGCGTTTTGCTGGAAGACCCAGATTTTGGCCGCAAGATTGCCGAGCTGGAAATCCAGATCAACGCTTTGGATGCTACCGAGATGAAAATCTTCTCGGGCCTCTCGTCGGGCAAGTCGGTCGGTGCGGCTTCTTCTATGTTGAAGTGCAAAGGCAGCGAGATGCAGCAAGCGATTTCTGAGCTGGCCTTGGAAGCCGTAGGCGCATCGGGTATCCCCTTTGTTGCCGATAGCTGGGGCATTTTGGATGGGCGTTCAAACGACCCGTTCCCCGTGCCGGACTATGCGGTGGCTGTGGCCCCATCCTATTTCAATTATCGCAAGACCTCGATTTATGCCGGGTCTAACGAAATCCAACGCAACATCATGGCGAAAATGGTGTTGGGCCTCTAGCGCCTAGGATAGACCCTCAGAGCATCGGCGCAGCATTCATGCCAAGCTCTGAGGGCCATCTATCCATCCCTGTTTGAAGTCGTTTAGACTTCGCGGATGGATACAGAATCGCCACCCCCAAAACACCTAATTACGCTTGGCCCGGATGAGGCCAAGAGCTTGCCGACTTGGCGCGCCGCTTTCTCGGAGCGGACAGCCGAACTTATGGCAAAACTGGCACTTTTGTCTTATGAGACAGATTTAGAAAAGCTGTCCAAACTTTTGAATCAAGGACAGTTTACACTGCTTGCTTCCTATGATCAGGCGGGTAGCCAAGCGTTTCTCGCGCGGGCCGACGATTTCGCCGTGATCGCCTTTCGCGGCACCGATTCCTATGTCGATTGGAAGACCAATCTGATGAGCGAAACCGTGTCGGTCGATACACGCTTGGGCAGCGTGGAAATCCATAAGGGGTTCAAGAAAGCTTATGATCGGATCGGTGCTCAACTATTGGCAGACGTGAACCGCCTCGTGCCGGATACGAAGGGGCTTTATTTGACCGGCCATAGTTTGGGCGGCGCTATGGCGCAGATTGCCTCGACCCAGTTAGAGCGGGATAATCTAGCGGCCTGCTATACATTCGGCGCGCCGCGGGTGGGGGACTTGTCGTTTGATCGCTTGGTTGTCTGCCCGCACTATCGGTTTGTAAATGGCTGGGACCTTGTCACCACCTTACCGCCGCCACTATTTTCATCTTATCGCCACACGGGCGATCCGCGACTTTTAACGACTTTGGGCAAGCCGATCATGCGGCGTGACCGCAGCGGGTTTGTGAAAGTTTTTCACACGATTGCTGGCATCATCTCATTCATTTTCGGCAATCCGCGTCTCTTGGATGACCATAGAATGGAAGCCTATATCGACAAAATAAAAGCCGCCCGCGCCTTGAGAGGTGAGGCGCGGGTCGGCAGCATGTTTGATTGAGTTTTGGGTGGGCCTAAGCTCAGCCGCCCGACAGCTTGCGCATGAATTTGCCGGTCTGACCGCCGCCTTGCTCATAGGCTTCATGACCGGCTGGGTCGCAAATCTTGTCCCAATTGTCGCGAACTTCTTCGGCAGTGATGCCGTCGTCCTTTAGGCAAATGCCGTCGGTTTCATAGATTTTGGCGACCGCGAATACGCCTGCACCTGCCGACAAGACGGTACCGGTTGGGGCGTCTTCGCTGACCAGAAACATCACGCCGGGGGTAACATATTCTGGCTTCAACAGGTCGAGCATTTGTGGCGGCATCAGGTTTTCAGTCATGCGGGTCGCAGCCACGGGGCTGATTGCATTGACCTTGATGTTGTTCTTCGCGCCTTCGATTTTCAGCGTGTTCATGAAGCCATAGAGCGCGAGCTTGGCTGCGCCATAATTGGTCTGGCCGAAATTGCCATACATGCCGCTCGACGAGGTGGTTACAACGATACGGCCATAGTTTTGGGCCTTCATGATTTCCCACATCGCCTTCACAGGCTTTACGGTACCCATCAGGTGAACATTCATGACGACGTCGAAGTCGGCGATTTCCATTTTCGAGAAGCTCTTGTCGCGCAGGATACCTGCGTTGGCGATCAAGATGTCGATCCGGCCCCATTTTTCCATGACTTGGGCAACCATATTGGCCACACCTGCATCATCGGTGACGGAAGCACCATTGGCGATGGCTTCACCGCCAAAGGCTTGAATTTCTGCCACAACGGCTTCGGCTGCGGCTGAATTTCCGCCAGTTCCGTCCATCGCGCCGCCCAAATCATTGACGACAACCTTGGCACCACGACGGGCCAGTTCGAGGGCGTGTTGCTTACCCAAACCACCACCGGCACCTGTTACGATGGCGACTTGGCCGTCAAAGCGAATATCTGACATGTGAACGTCTCCTGAGCATGTTGGCTTATAAGGATTTGCGCATTGCCATGCCCACCACTTCCGCTCGCGTCAAGGGAAACTGACATGGCCCGGGGTGTAATTTTCTGTCGAGATCGGGCTCACTTGGCTTTTGTGATCGGATTGAACACGGTAACACAGATACAGGGTCGGCGTATGGTGCGCCCCACCCACCTAGGACACGATCTCGATGCATTCGAAATTCTTGATGGCAATTAGCGCTGCGGCACTAGCCTTTTCCGGACCCGCCTTTGCAGATGAAGGCATGTGGACATTTGATGCGTTTCCCGCCGCTAAAATGAAGGCGGCTCATGGTTTTGCCCCCGATCAGGCTTGGCTAAGCAAGGTTCAACAATCGGCTGTGCGTTTGTCGTCGGGCTGCTCGGCCAGTTTTGTATCCGATACGGGCTTGATCCTCACCAATTGGCATTGCGTGTCGAGTTGCGTGGCCGATTTGTCGAGCGCGGATAAAGACTATGGCCTCAACGGTTTCTTGGCAGCGGCATTGACCGACGAAAAGAACTGCCCCGGGATGGAAGCCGAAGTGCTGGTCAGCATCATCGACAATACCGCCAAAGTGAAGGCAGCGACCGCTGGCGTTGAAGCCAGCAAAGTGGCGCAAGCGCGCGGCGTTGCGATCGCCAAGCTGGAAGAAGAAGCCTGTAAGAATGACGACAAGGAATTGTTCCGCTGCGACATGATTTCTTTGTTCCGCGGCGGTCAGTACAAAATCTATAAGTACCGCACTTATAAGGATGTGCGCTTAGTCTTCTCGCCAGAAAATGCCATGGGCTTCTTTGGCGGCGATCCAGACAATTTCAACTTCCCACGCTTTAATTTGGATAGCGGTTTCCTGCGTGCCTATGAAAATGGCGCACCCGTCAAAACCCCAACCCATTTGGAGTGGACGACCGAAACCCCAAAGGATGGCGACATTGTCTTTGTGGCGGGTAATCCCGGCTCAACTGAGCGTCTGCGCACCACGACCCAATTGAAGTTTGAGCGCGACATGCGCTTGCATACACGTCAATTGGTGCGTGCCGAATTGCGGGGCCGCCTGGTCGAATATCGCACCAAGAGCGATGAGGCTAAGCGCTCGGCTGAGGAGATGCTGTTTGGTATCGAGAATAGCTATAAGGCCCAATATGGCCAGCAGCGTTCGTTGATGGACCCGCAATTCTTCGCGATAAAAGAGCGTGAAGAAGCCGAATTGAAAGCCAAAGTCCGCGCCAATCCCAAGCTTTTGGCGGAAATTGGCGACCCTTGGGCACAGATTGATGCAGCCGTTGCCAAGCAGCAAAACCTGTTCTGGGAACATGAATTCCTAGAAGCTCGCGCTGGATCAATCTCCAGTCTCTATGGCACGGCCCGTGCGCTGGTTCGCATGTCGAACGAGCGCGCCAAGCCCTTGGCAGAGCGTTTGCCCGGCTATTCCGATGCAGCGATTGCGCAAATGGAAAAGCAAATCCTGACCGAGGCCCCGATCTATAAGGATATGGAAGTTATCGGTCTGGAATTGTGGCTGTCGAAGGCGCGCGAATTTCTGACGGCCGACAATCCGTCGATCAAGCGCCTCTTGGGTGCTGAAAGCCCAGAAGGCATTGCGGCGCGCGGCATTGCGGGCACAAAGCTCGACGACAAAGCGGTTCGTGAAGCTTTGATCAAGGGTGGCAAGGCCGCCATTGATGCTTCTAACGACCCTCTCATCGTTCTGGCGCGCCGCGCGGAAGCCGATGCGCGGGCTCTGTCGGTCCGCATGAACCAAGAGGTCAACGGCCCCTTGTCGCAAGCAGCTGAAAAGATCGCCAAGGCGCGTTTTGCCGTTTATGGCTCGAATGTCTATCCAGACGCGACCTTCACGCTGCGCCTGTCCTATGGCGTTGTGAAAGGTTGGACCTACGCAGGCGTCAATGTGCCTTCGACCACCACGATTGGCGGCTATTTTGACCGTGCCTCTGGCGAATTCCCATTCGTAGCGGCACCGTCTTGGTTGGCGGCAAAGCCAAACCTGAATTTGGCGACGGCCTTCAATATCTCCACCACCAATGACATCATCGGCGGCAATTCCGGTTCGCCCTTGATTGACCGGCAAGGCCGCGTCGTGGGTGCCGCCTTTGACGGCAACATCCACTCACTCGGCGGCAATTATGCCTATGATGGGCGCTTGAACCGCACGGTTTCAGTCACGACCGCAGCCATCACCGAAGCTTTGACCAAAGTCTATAAGGCCGACCGTTTGGTGACCGAGTTGAAAGCCAAATAAGTAGGTCGATGACCACAATGTGACTGGTTCTGGGCCGCTGCGGGCCTAGGTTCGTCAGTCGGGTCAAGTTAGATCGAAGGGGCAAGGTCGGGTTCGGCTTTGCCCCTTTTTCTTGGGCCCTGGTGGGCAGATGCGGCGTTAGAAGGAAGATTTCCATGGTGGTACATAAGTCTGGCTTTGCGGTTACTGCCGCCGCTTTGTTGCTGGCTAGTGTCGCTGCGCCTGTACTGGCGCAAGCCCCCGCCAGTCCGCCGCCTGCGATTGTGCCAGGTCCAACGCCTGTGACCCCGGCTCTCAGCCTACCTGCAGCAACCAACGTGACCGCTCAAACCATGGTGGCGGACCTTGAAGCGCCGTGGGGTATGGCGTTTCTGCCCAATGGCGACCTCTTGGTGACAGAGCTTTTGGGCAAGCTGCGCTATGTGAAAGCTGGCCAGAACTGGAGCTTGGAGGCCGAAGAAATCAAAGGTGTTCCAACTGTCACCGCGGCCGGCCAAGGCGGCTTGATGGATGTGACCTTGCACCCAAATTTTGCCCGCAATAAGCTGATATATCTTAGCTTTTCTGTCGGTGATGAAGCGGCCAACCGCACCCGTATCGTGCGCGCCAAGCTGGATGGCCGCGCTTTGACGGACGTCCAGACGATTTTTGAAGTCACCCCAGCTAAGCCACGCTTTCAGCACTTTGGGTCGCGCTTTACCTGGCTGCCCGATCAGACCTTGCTGATCAGTATTGGCGATGGCGGCAATCCACCCAATTCCTTGGACGGCAGCTTCATCCGTAATCAGGCCCAGAATTTGGGCAGTCATTTGGGCAAGATCATCCGCATCAAGGATGATGGGAGCATCCCGAAAGACAATCCTTTCGTGAACACACCGAGCGCACGGCCTGAAATCTATTCCTATGGCCACCGCAATGCCCAAGGCCTCGTGCGTGATCCCGTATCGGGCCGCATTTATGCGACCGAACATGGCAGCCAAGGTGGGGATGAGTTGAACCTGATCCAGTCGGGCCAAAATTATGGCTGGCCCAAAGTCACCTATGGCGTGGAATATGGTGCCGCGCGCACGCCCATCACCCCCAATCAAAGCGGCCCTGGTCTGATTGATCCACTGGCAGTCTGGTCGCCAGCGATTGCGCCCTCGGGTCTGGCTGTGGTGCGTAGCAAGAAATATCGCGGCTGGGATGGCGATGTGCTGGCCGGTGGCTTGCGTCTGGACCAAGGTCGGGGTGCACTTATTCGCGTCGACTTGGACACGGCTGGAAAAGTCATTGGCCAAGAACGGATTGACCTTGGCGATGTGCGGGTGCGCGATGTGCGGCAGGGCCCAGACGGCTATATCTATGTTTTGACCACCGCGATGCGGAACTTCCGCGACAAGGGTCAGCGCAACGGTCAATTGATCCGCTTGATGCCTGCGAACGAGGCCCCAGCGCGGTAAAAAGCGGCGGGGAGGGGCTTGCGGCACGGTTGCGCAGCACTCTAAGCCCTTCCTATGCCATCCATTGCACGCATGACCTTGTTTATGATGCTGGCCCATGTCGCATTGGGGGCCATCATGCCCTATTTGCCGGTCTGGTTGGCAACGACTAAGGGCTTAAGTGGGGCGCAAATCGGGGTCATTCTCGCCTCTTCTAGCTTTGGCAGAATATTGGTGGGGCCGTTGGCGGCCGCTTGGGCTGAAGGTCGTCGGGATCGCCGTATTCCCTTGATTGTGTTTTCTACCGCGCTCGCAGTCGGATATCTCAGCTTTCCATTTCTGGGCGTATTTTGGCCGATTGCTTTGGCCTGTTTTGCTACCGGGGTCATGTTTCAGTGCTTGATGCCTTTTGCCGAGGCCGGAGTAATGCGCGTCACCTCCCAATCGCGCCGTTGGCCCTATGGGCGCGCCCGCGCAGCGGCTTCAGCGGCCTTTGTTCTGGCCAATCTCGGGGCAGGGGCGACCATTCAAGCCTTTGGCGTAGAGGCTGTCTATGCTTGGTTCATCATCGCCTGCTTAGCGACCGTCGCATGCGGTTTCTGGCTGCACCCAGAGCCGATTGCAGAGCCCGTCGTGACGCCGCTCAGCACGCGATTGAAGGATAGCTTTGCCCTCTTCAAGCGGCGGACTTTCTTCTTGGCTGTGTTGGCAGCCAGCTTCATTCAAGCCGCACATGCCTTCTACTATGGCTTCTCTAGCAAGCTATGGTTGGAACAGGGCTTTTCCGGCTCGCAAGTCGGCATGCTGTGGGCCTTTGGCGTGATTGTCGAGATCGCGTTTTTTGCACTTTTGGCCAGCCGACTTAATCATTTCCGGCCAGAGACTCTGATCCTGTGGGGCGGGATTGCCAGCATCATTCGCTGGGCTGCTTTTGCGCAGACTCCGGATTTGGGTGTGACTTTCTTAGTGCAGGCGCTGCACGCGCTGACCTTTGCTGCAACCCATATGGGCTTCATGCGCTTGATTGAGGCTGAAATCCCCTTGGCCCAGCGCGCAACAGGGCAACAATTGGGCTCTGCCATCATCATGTCGCCGACCATGGGGCTGGCCAGCATTGCAGCTGGCTCTCTTTATGACCAATTCCAGTCGGGCGGCTATTGGAGTGGTGTGATCTTGGCGACGATTGGCCTCATTCTGATCTCGCTCCTCTTATCTCCCAAACAGCCGACCCTGAAGTTGCCGCAGGAAGATCAAATCAGATAGGCAGCAGCCCGTCCAATCACGTCCAAGCTGCGCGTCCACACCATATTCTTCCACTCATCGGTCTCTGGATAAAAGGCCGCGCGGCTATCGGCCTGGATTTGGCAGGCTTCTGGGCCTGACGGGTCGCCATAGCAATGCAGCCAGCAGGCAGCTTGGGTTGCAAGAAACACGCTCATCGTATCGACGGTTCCAAATTCGATGGCGATGCAAGCGCACCAAGACGGGTCGAGCGCGCGCACCAAGGCTGCATCCATCGTGCCGGACAAGTCCGCCGAGACAGAGCTACCGTCCTTGGTAGAGCGGATTTCATCACCCCAAATCGCGGCTTGGCGCTGGTAATGATCGCTCGATGGGGCGGCCTCGGTAATGATCTCGCCCACGCCAAACGGGCCAAGGCCTGTGTGCATGTCGATTGTGACAACTTGGTCTAAGCCGACACAATGGGCCGCGAGGAGTTTGTGGATGGTTTGGTTCGACCAAGACGGCGCAATACCCCCATAATAGACGCCTTTGGGGTGATTATATTGCCCCCCAGTCAAAGCGGCTTGCAGGGCTGGGAAACCATGTTCCCCCGCAAAGGCCAGTAACTTCCCTTGTGCTTCTTGCAGGCTGGCCTCATCGCGCGCCGCAGGTGCCGCCCAAGGTGCTAAAAGATCGTAATGGGGATTGGTGGGCAGGGGCGCTTCAAAGCTTTTGAGATAATTGCGATTGAGGTCGATATTATCTTCATTAAACCGGCTGTCCCATGAGAAGCCATAAGGATTATGGGCATGGATCAAAACGACGCGCAGTTTCTGCGCCCAGTCTTGCGCTAAGCCAGTTTCGAGAAGCCCCACTTGCACGCCAGAGCCGCAATAGCCTTCGGGGCCGTGTGTGCCAGAGATCACCACCAAGGCCGCGCTCGCATCTTTGGGGCCAAGGACCGCACAATCCATGGCAATCGCGCGCCCGCCGGGTCCTTTGGCATGGGGCATGATATGGGTCTCGATGTGCGCCCCAGCCGCTTCTGCGGCCTTTAGAAACTTGTCACGCGCTTCAAAATAGGTGTGGGCAAAGAAGGTTTCTGGCGCGCCTGACATCGGGTTTCTTCCTCTCATTAATCTGATAAATGGACAGCCTAGCCCCACAAATCCCGGCTGGGTGGATGCAGGATAGAGCCGTCATAATAGAGACCGGGATCGCGATCTTGGTCCAGCAAGAGCGGTCCGTCTAGATCAACCCAATCGGCCAATTGCGCGAGCAAAACGGCAGGCGCAGTCACCAAACTGGTGCCAACCATGCAGCCCATCATGATCCGAAGACCGGCTGCACGTGCCTCGCGGATCGACTTGAGGGCTTCCGTAAACCCACCCGTCTTGTCGAGCTTGACGTTTACCGCGTCATAGTTTTGGACCAAAAGCTCGATATCGGAGCTGGTATGGAAGCTTTCATCGGCACAAATGGCGATGGGGGCTGCCACTTGGCCAAGCCTTGAATCCTTGCTGGCAGCAAAAGGTTGTTCCACGACATCGATGTTCAAACTACGTGCCTCTGCCAAGAGGCCGGGCAAGGTGTCTGGCTGCATGCCTTCATTGGCATCGACGATTAGACGCGCGTCTGGCCGCGCCTTGGCGACCGCACGCACGCAATCCAGATCATGTTCCCCACCGATCTTGACCTTCAAAATCGGCCGCCCTGCGGCTGCTAAGGCCGCTTGTGTCATTGCTTCGGCGGTATCGAGCGAGATGGTGAAGGCGGTGACCAGGGGCTTGGGCTCTGGCAGACCCGCCAAGGCCCAGACGGGTTGGTTCAGGCTCTTGGCCTTTAAGTCCCACAGGGCGCAATCCAGTGCGTTGCGGGCTGCACCAGCTGGCAGAAGGCTTTGGCAAGCTTCCAAGTCAATACCAGCTTCGACGTCGGTCCGCACTGCTTCCAACTGGGCGATCACGCTGTCGCAATCTTCTTCATAACGCCCATAAGGCACGCACTCGCCGCGCCCAATAAAGCCCGCATGCTCCAGCGTTACCGTGACAACTTGGGCTTGCGTGCGCGCACCTCTGGCGATCCTAAAAATCCCTTTGAGGGGCCAGACTTCTTTTTGGACATGAAACTTCATGCCGCTTCTTAAACGCTTTTCTTGGCTTTGCGAAGCGGGCGCACCTGAGGCAATCCAGTCACAGCCTGCCACTTGTAAATGCGGGTAAGCCTCTTTTCCAACAAGGTCCTAGGCTCTAAGCTAGACTTTGTTGTACCCGATGTGCACAACGATTCGTACCAGATCGCGCCGCCATCCATTCCGGTGGTCAAACAGGATTTTGCCAGGAAGGCCCTTTCTTGCCCGAACAAGAGGCCCAGTTTACGATTGATCGTAGTGGACCTGCGCCAGTCCTTCGGGTGACCGGGGATTGGACGATCCATACGATTGGACAAATCGATGCGGAGCTGCGTCCAGTTCGGGATATGGTAGAGGGGCGACCTGCTATCGTTGATGTCAGCGGTTTGATGGATCTTGATACCGCCGGTGCCTATGTCATGGAAAAGGCGCTGCACTCGTCGGTGGCTGAGCCAGCCCAGATGATCGGGAAGCATCCGGTGGCGGGGCGCATGCTCGCTGAAGTCCGCAAGTTTACCGCAGGCTGCGATGCTTTGCCCGAACCGGTGGCCTTGTGGCGTCAACTGCTGGATCGTATCGGCCGCGGTATGGCACAAGTCTACGACGAATCTGTTGATACAATAGGATTTTTTGGTGAGACTGTTGTTGCCTGCGGCAAGGCCATTGCCAACCCAGGCCGCGTGCGTTGGTTGCCTACCTTTGCAGTTGCCGAAAGTGCTGGTCTGAACGCGGTTCCGATCGTGATGACGTTGTCCTTTTTCATTGGTGCCGTGATCGCCTTTTTGGGCAAGACCATTCTTCAGGATTTTGGCGCTTCGGTGTTCACCATCGAGTTGGTGGGCTTTGCCGTTCTGCGTGAGTTCGGTGTGCTGATCACGGCGATTATTTTGGCTGGCCGATCCGACTCCTCCTTCACCGCCCAAATCGGCTCGATGAAAATGACCCAAGAAATTGATGCCATGCGCATTCTGGGCATGAGCCCGATGGAAATGCTGGTTGTGCCGCGGGTCATCGCGCTGCTGGTGATGTTCCCGATCCTGACCTTCCTCGCCATGATTGCTGGGATCGCCGGTGGGGCGATCGTGACCATGCTGACGCTGGATATCAGTCCGACTTTGTTCTTCAACCGATTGAACGACAATGTGGGTGTGGATCAGTTTTGGGCCGGCATGGGTAAGGCACCGGTGTTTGCCTTCATCATTGCGATCATTGGCTGTCGGCAGGGCCTAAATGTGGAAAGCGACGTCATTTCCCTTGGCCAGCGTACCACGGCATCGGTGGTGCAGGCCTTGTTTATGGTGATCGTGGTCGAGGCTATCTTTGCGCTGATTTATATGGAGCTTGGCATATGAACCCGGCCGATGCTCTCACCCCGATTTTGGACATTCCCGACGAAGAAGTGGCGATCCGACTGCGCGGTGTTGGCAATCGCTTTGGCGATGTTGTGATCCACGAGCACTTGGATCTGGATGTGCTGCGTGGGGAGACCATTGGCATTGTTGGTGGGTCTGGTACGGGTAAGTCCGTCCTCATGCGGGCCATTATTGGCCTGCGGGCGCCGTCTGAAGGCAAAGTAATGGTACTTGGCCATGATGTATGGTCAACTGACCCCTCGGAACGTAAGGCGCTAGATGCGCGTTGGGGCGTGATGTTCCAAGACGGTGCTTTGTTCTCAAACCTCACCGTCCGTGAAAATGTGATGGTGCCGCTGACTGAGCATACGAACTTGCCGCCAAAACTTGCACTTGAGATCGCGGACTTGAAGATTTTGATGGCGGGCCTGCCGCCATCTTCAGCCGACAAACTGCCCTCAGAACTCTCCGGCGGCATGCGCAAGCGGGCAGCGCTCGCGCGCGCCATTGCGCTTGACCCGGATATTTTGTTCCTTGATGAGCCGACGGCGGGTCTTGATCCGATCACGGCAGGCAAGTTTGACGCTTTGGTAAACGAGTTGAAAGAGACTCTCGGGCTAACGGTTTTCTTGATCACACACGATTTAGATACGCTGCGCGACGCTTGTGATCGGGTTGCGGCATTGGCAGAGGGTAAAGTTATCGCTATCGGTCCATTAGACCATTTGCGTGAACATGCGACGGGTTGGTTGTCGGAATACTTTGGCGGGCCGCGTGGCCGGGCCGCCTTAGGCTGAATGGCCAAATCAGGAGGGGAAGATGGAAACTAAGGCCAATTACGTCATGATCGGATTGTTCACGATCTTGAGCATCATCGCGGCCATCATCTTTACAGTCTGGATGGGCAATTCCGGTGTCAATCGGCAAGGGTCGCAATATGATGTCGTGTTCGAGGGACCTGTACGCGGGCTCGAAATTGGCGGCGAGGTTCGCTTCAACGGCATTAAAGTCGGTGAAGTCACCGATCTGCGCCTCAGTGATAAAAATCCCAAAGACGTTGTCGCGCGCATTCGTGTTCAAAGCACAACCCCAGTCAAAACCGATTCCATCGCCCAGCTTGAACCATCAGGCCTGACGGGCTCAACCTATATTCAGATCCTCGCCGGCTCGGATGGGGCCAAGCGCATGTTTGCGCGTATTGGGCAAAGCCCTCCGATCATCACCAGCCAGCGCGGGCAATTGGACCGCTTGCTGCAGGATGGGGAAGGGGTGATCTCCACCTCACTGGAAGCGGTTGCCCGCTTGAATAAGCTGCTTGACGCTGAAAACATCGCGAACTTCTCCAAGACCCTACGCGAGGCGAGCTTAGCGGCAGAAACTTTCCGAGAGACCACCCAAGAGGCCACTTTGTTTGCCCAATCGGCCCGCAGATTCACCGACCAAGCCACCGTCACTGCGGCCACTTATGACGGCTTGGGCAAAAACCTCATGACGCAAACCAATACTTTGAGCCAGGAATCTTTGGCCTTGGTTAGCTCCAGCCGCCTTTTGGTAGATGGCCTGAATGAAGATGCGAACTCCTTATCTGGCGGGGCGGAATTGACCTTGGCCAAGACCATGGAAGCGCTCACCCAAGCGCAAACCACCTTGCAGGAATTCAATGAAACGGCAGTTGCCATGCGGGTTGCAACCAACCAATTCGGTGCTGTCGCAGACAATACCAATCGCGCGGTTGTCTCAATTGATCGCTTCTTTAAAATTGGTGCAGACCAAACCTTGCCGGACATGAGCCGTGCCGCCCAAGAAGTGCGTAACACGTCCATGACCTTTGATGCCCTAGGTCAACAAATCAGCCAGAATCCGCTGGATATCGTCAACCGTCCTGCCAACGCGACAGTAAAGTGGAAAAAATGAAACCGACCCGACGTCTCGGCCTCCTTTTGGCCATCGCCATGATGACCGCGCCGGTGGCAGGCTGTATCACCCTGTTGCCAAAGCCTGGCAAACCTCCGGCCGTTGTGGCCATGCGGGCCGATCCAACGGTCCCGCGGCAAGCGATGCAAAGCCCATTCACGATTGGCATTGGTGTGCCGACGATGCCAGCAATTTTACTCGGCAATCAGATTGCTGTCCTGCGCAAGGATCGCACATTTGCCTATGTCGATGGCTTGAGATTCTCGGCTTCTGCACCGCTTTCGATTCAAAACGTTGTCTTAGAAAC
This sequence comes from Hyphomonadaceae bacterium UKL13-1, assembly GCA_001602435.1. Lineage (GTDB taxonomy): Bacteria > Pseudomonadota > Alphaproteobacteria > Caulobacterales > Aquidulcibacteraceae > Aquidulcibacter. Next base: position 2,128,768 of record CP012156.1, on the reverse strand, counting down.
GTTTGACTTGGCGGGCTCCACCCGCGCAGCGGTGCGGGCGGTGACCATTGCGAGACCTGATTATGAGCTGCACTTCGACGTTAGCGATTTTCAGGTAACGGAGCCTCAAGGGCGGACCAAGGGCATGGCACGCATCGAAGCGACCGCGCGCCTGATCGACGTCTATTCCGGCAAGCCCTTGGCTTCAAAGGTCATCATTGGCGAGGCAATTGCCGCCCGTGGCGATGTGACCCAGCCCGCGCGTGCGTTAGAACAAGCAACCCGCAGCTTTGCGCTTAAGGCGATGCAATGGGCCGTGGAAGCCGCCGATGCCGACTATGCTTCGAAGGCGGCGTCAGCAACCAAGTAAATTCGCGCTTCGTGACCATTCAAACGGCCACGTGCCGCGGCCTCGCGCCGCGCTTCAACAAAGCGGACCACAATAGCGCGCAAGTCTGCATCCATCGTCAACTTCAAGCGCATCGCCTTGACGCTGTTGGTGACCGCTTCACGCGTGCCCCGACGGGCTTGATCGCGTGAACGGTTAGCCATCGCGCGCAAACGGTCTAGCACAGCATCATCCATAGCGCGCTCTAGGTCCAACTCAGTCAGGAGTGCCATAATGCGCTGATTGTCTGGGTTGGGGCCTTTGGAATCGAGGCTGGATAGCACTTGCTTCCAGCTCCAAGCACCCGCCTGGCCGCCTGCAGGCGCACCGGCACGATCAATCTGCAAGTCCGCAAACGGGTCATCTTCCACTGGGATCGGGCTAGATATAGCCAAGCGGCCTTTTAAGGGCGTCGACGCGGGCGCTACCGCTTCAGCCTCTGGCAAATTCGCTTCCTCGCTCGCTCGACCCATCTCTTCGGCCGAGAACGGCGCAAACAACGCGCTCTCAGCTTCAGGCTCTACGACTTCTTCAACCATCGTCACAATCGGTTCCGGCGGCGGAGGCGGAGGCGGTGGCGGAGGCGGAGGCGGTGGCGGAGGCGGAGGCGGAGGCGGTGGCGGAGGCGGTGGCGGAGGCGGAGGCGGTGGTGGCGGCGGTGCTACCGCCATGGGTTGAGCCAATATGGGTGCAGCCGGGATTGGGGCGAGGACGCCGGATAGCCCACCCAAACGTTGCACCACTTCGCCTAGCGCTGAATAGGAATCGCGCAAGCGGACTTGGAAAGCTTCATCCAGTGCGGCCGTTTCTTCTGCCGCGCGACGGCCAGCTGCGTTCAGACGGCTCAAGGTTTCGTTCAGTGCGTCTTCGATCGCCCGAGCCCGCGTATCGGCTTCTTGCGGCAAATTCGACAAGCGACGGTCGAGGCCATCTAGAATGTCTTCCACCGAGCGTGCTTGGTCACCGCAGGCAGCGGCAAGCGCCGAGAAGCGCTCTTGAATACGGGCGCCGGTTTTGTCCAGCAGCCCGGCCGATTGCTCAATCATGGCTTGAGCGTCCTTCAAGCGGCCAGACATGAATTGATCGGCCTCTTTACTAACCTCAAAGGCAGTCTGTCGGGCAGAATCCAAACGATGCTGGTTCTCGGTCTCTTGTTCAGACGCCCGACGACGGGCCTCTTCAGCAGCTTGGCGGATCGCTTCGCCGCTGGCACGCAGGGCGGCCATTGTTTCTTCGCCAGCCAGACGGGCGGCGGCGGCCTCTGCACGCAGGGATTCGGCGGCCAAGCGGGCATTGGCTTCCGCGGCAGCGCGCACGTCTTCCAAGGTCGCAAGGCTCATGTCGCGCGCCTCTTGGGTTTTGCCGGCAATTGTCGTGGCCGCTTGCATGGCGGAGTCACTGGCTGACTGGGCCGCAGCGCTCAAGGATTGCACCGCACCATCCACGCTGCCGACTGCCTCATCCGCCCGAAGTCGGGCCAGAACCATCAAATCGTGGGCACGGGCGAGGGCGGATTCGCCCTTAGCCGCGGCTTGGTCCAACTCGGTAATGGCGTTAGCGGCACGCTGAGCTGCCTGATCCAATCGTTCTGCTGCGCCAATAGCCAGTTCAGAAGCTTGTGTGGATTGGGTTGCAAGGCCTTGCGCAGCCTCAGTCAGGCGATTGGCGCGCAGATCTAGGCCTTCGGTCGCCACTTGCGTTGTTGTGGCGGCATTGGCCGTCATTTCTGCGAGGGCGGCAAGCAAGTTGTCCAGGCGTTGGCGCTCTTGTTCCATGGTTTGGGCAAGGCTATCGGCGCTGCCGCGTGCGGCTTGGCCGGCTTCATTGAGTGCTAAAGTCCGCCGCTCTACTTGGCCTTCGATCTGGGCCAGACGCTCAGCTACTTGGCCTAACGCGCCTTCCAGTCGATTGATCTCGCCTTCGACCGCTTGGGCGGTGGTGCGGATCGCGCCTTCGGCCAAATTACTTGGCAGCAGCAAGCGGCGGACGGCCGCCATCATTTGCCGCGACTCTCGATTGGACTTCGCGATGCTTTCACCCATAAGCCCAGCGAGCAGAGAGAAGGCAGGCCCGAACAGCAAGACAGCGAGGCTTAAGAGCAAGGTTGCGTCACTTGCCCCTAAGGTCGCGATATTTTCAAAAATATAGGCACCAACGCCAGCGACCCAGATCAAGGCGAGCCCGATGGAGCCATAAAGCAGGGTAGGGGCCTGTTTGCTCTTGGGGCGACGTTTAATGGGGGCAGAGCCATCGGGCTCTTCCGTCGCGGTCTCCCACTTCATCTTCGTGCGGGGATCGACGGGCTCTTGTGCCGCGCTTGGCTCTAAATCCCCGCCTGCCGCTTCGGCCATTTCGATTGGCGCAAGGCGATTGGCCTCTTCCTCGGTCTCAAGTTCCTTCATACGCTGGGCCGCCTTGGCGATGCGTTTGGCGGACTCACTGATTTGCGCTTCATCGCGAACCCGAGCCCAGACATCTTCATCTTTTTCATCGGCCATACTATTTTGCCCAACCCAATCCCGAAACACTTACACGCATGGTGCCAAATCTTTGCGGCCCAACTATTTGACCAATATGCAACAGCATTCTTATCTAGGCAAAGTCATTTGCGCTATGGGGCCTAGCAGCCTGAAGGATGCATCATGAAGCCGCGTCCGAAACTGCGACTTTCTCGACCGACACCCCGGACGCCTAACCCTCTTTAGCAACTGGCATCACCCGCCTCGTACGCACCAGATAGAAGGCTTTGCCGCCCCAAAACTCTATTTTGCCGCACCTAGCGTGGTGAGCATCACTTTGGCAGAGATACTTCCTTGGTCCGCAGCTTTGCGGAGTAATCGCTCGGCGGCTGCCTTATCTTGGGGAATATCTTCGCCCAACATATACATACGAGCGAGACGTATTTGAGCTTGTAGATGATTTTCCGCTGCGGCCTTTTCAAAATAACTCGCTGCCTGCGGGCCATCTTTAGTTACGCCCAACCCTTCTTGATACATGTGTCCCAAGTAAAACTGGGCATCGCTATTGTTCTGATCGGCAGACTTCTTGAACCAAAGGAGTGCACGCGCATAATCTTTAGCAACCCCGAGACCCAAGAGATGTATTTCGCCAAGCGTTTCTTGTGCTGAGTCTTCCCCATTCTCGGCGGCTTTGATGAACCAGGTTTGCGCAACAACCTTATCTGCGGTGACCCCCAGACCGTCTCGATGCATGACACCGACATTGTATTGAGCAATCGCTTCGCCTTGGTCTGCCGCCAACTTAAAGAGGCTCATGGCTTTGGGATAGTCAACGTCAACGTTCTCGCCGCGAAGATAAAGGACGCCCAGATCATTTTGAGCTCTTGAAAAACCTTGGTCCGCCGCTTTGGTCAGCCAAGCTAAACCACGAGCATGGTCTTGTTTGACGCCTTCCCCCGATTGATAGGCAAGCGCTAAGTAGAACTGACCCAATCTATCGCCCGAATTTGCAGATTTTTGATATAATTGAAATGCTAAGGCTTGATCTTGCCGGACACCATCGCCCGTCGAATAAAGGCTTCCGAGCAAGACTTGTCCGCGCGCATTCCCTGCGTCTGCGGCCTTTTTATACCAGATAGCCGCCGCTTTGGTGTCTACCGGGACACCTTCGCCATTCTCATACAAAAGCCCAATGTTGGCTTGGGCATCGGTGTTGCCCTGATCGGAAGCCAACCGATAAAATGCCATGGCCTTAGCTGGGTCTGGTACAGAGCCTGCGCCTTTCTCATAAAGAAGCCCCAGATTATTCTGTGCGGAAGTGTGACCCTGATCGCTGGCCTTCTGGTACCAGATTTTTGCCTTTGCAAAATCCTGTGGCACGCCTTTGCCGGTCTCATACATGGTGCCTAAATTATACTGGCCGTCGGCATCGCCCGCATCGGCAGCTTTCTGGTACCATTTCACGGCAATTGGGTAGTCGACGGTGACGCCACCTCCCAATTCATAGGCCAGACCTAAGCGGTTCTGGGCTGCGGCATAGTCTTGCTCAGACGCTTTTGAAAACCATTTGACGGCGGTTTCTAGGTTTTTGGCGACGCCTGTCCCCTCCGAATACATCAGGGCGAGATTATACTGTGCGGCGGCATAATCTTGGTCGGCGGCCATTTGGTAATACTCGACCGCGCGTTTCAGGTCTTGGCTAACCCCATTGCCATTCTCATAAATGTAACCAAGATTGTTCTGAGCATGTTCAGAACCTTGTTCTGCGGCCTTCTGGAACCAGTTGAAAGCAAGCTTATCGTCCTGACGGACGCCAAGGCCGTCGCGATAGAGGGTTGCCAAAGCTGCTTGGCCTTCCAAATAGCCCGCTTCAGCAGACTTCTGATACCATTTCGCCGCAGTTGCAGCATTCTTTGGGACGCCATTACCTGCTTCATACAAGGTGCCAACATTGTAATAGCCGCGCACGGAGCTTTGCTCGGCGGCCTTCTGATACCAAGACATGGCAAGCGCATAATCGCGCGGTACGCCACGGCCCAACTCATACATTACGCCTATATTATTCTGACCCCACTCATCGCCCTTTTCAGCCGCTTTACGGTACCAACTGGCGGCTTGGGAATAGTCCTTTTCGACGCCCAACCCATGTTCATATAAGAGGCCGATCCTGACGAAGGCGCTGGTATGGTCTTGCGCAGCCGCCTTTTGGTACCAAGACAGAGCTGCTGCGAGGTCTTTGGACAACCCTGAGCCAGATTGGTAAAGCGCGCCCAATTGTGTTTGCGCCCATTTATTGTCCGAATCCGCGCTTTTTCGAATGAGGGATAAGGCGTTTTCATTGCTTTGCTTGACGCCGCGACCATCCAGATACATCAGGCCCAGGTTTAGTTGCGCGCTGCTATGGCCCTGATCGCTGGCTTGGCGATACCATTCTGCGGCAGCCTCCAAATCGAGTGGAACCCCGTTACCAGCTTCGTACATGGTTCCCATATTCCATTGGGCAATGGAATAGCCATGGTTTGCCGACTTACGATACCAAGCGACGGCGGTGACGGGATCTACTTTGACGCCTTGGCCTAATTCATACATGACTCCGAGGTTGTTTTCGGCAACCTCTTCGCCTTCTTCAGCGGCTTTGCGATACCAGATTAAGGCTTGCCCATAGTCCTGCTGCATGCCGGTCCCATTTGCATGCATCACTGCCAAGGATACTTGGGCGCTGGTATCGCCTTGCTCAGCGGCGAGGCGAAAGAATTTTGCCGCGGCCGCTTCATCCTTGGTGACGCCAAGGCCATCAAGATAGAGCAAGCCCATGCCATATTGGGCCGAAGCATCCCCCTTGGCCGCTAAGGGTTCCCACAGCTGACGTGCCCCCTCATAATCTTCTTTGTTGAAGAGAACGGCACCCTCATCCTTGCCAGCAGCATCTAGTGATTTTGCAACGGCAGCAGGCTCGACCGCGGTTCGTTCTGGATAGGACGAAGCACTGAAAAGCAGCGCCAAAGTTGCGACCAAGGAAACCGATGCAATTGTCATAGACTAACCTTCAATAGATTTTTTGACTATAACACCGAGTATTGCTTTGAAAAGCGGCATTTTTGTCTTTGATTATCGGCGTTTATCTCAGGCTCACTCCAATTTATTCTTTTTTCTTCCACTCCCGCGCGAGTCTTTGGCCTTCAGCGATTTGCGCTGCGGTCATACTTTGGACGAGCATGGTTCTTAACCTCCGCGCGTCTTCATTGCCGTATGCCGAACTAAGCGACAGCCATTTGTAGGATTGCACAGGATTGGGCCGGATACCTTCCCCCAAATTCATCACGATCCCCAGCGTCAATTGGGCTCGCACATTGCCCCGATCAGCGGCTTTAGTCAGCCAGCTGATGCCAAGAGGGGCGTTCTTGGGCACGCCAGTGCCATCAAAATACCGTTGACCGATTAAAAGCTGCGCATCACTATTGCCCTGTTCTGCGGCTTTGAGCAGCCAACTTGTCGAGGCCTTGAGATCTTTATTGACACCTCGGCCCTGAAAGTAACAAGCGGCGACGGCCATTTGAGAATCGACAAGCCCGAGTTCCGCGCCACGTTGAAAAAATTTGAAGGCGGTTGCATCGTTTCGTGGAACCCCACGGCCACTGGAATATAGAAATCCAAGATTGTGATGTGCTTGAGGAAGCCCCTGATCGGCGGCCTTTTGGTATAAGCTTAAAGCTGCGGCAAAATCGACTGGCACCCCATTGCCTGCTTCATAGAGGGTGCCGAGCGTAAGTTGAGATCTCGCATAACCCTGATCTGCGGCAAGGCGGAGATATTTGACGGCAAGGGCCATGTCCTTTGGGCCACCCTGACCGGCCAAATACATCGCACCCACATTATGTTGTCCGATATCCACACCTTGGTCGGCAGCCTTTTGGTACCACGCACGTGCGGCCGACAGATCCTGCTCGACACCCCCGCCTTGAAAATACATGGTGCCCAGATTGATTTCTGCCATAGCCAAGCCCTGATCGGCGGCCCGGCGAAACCAAATGACGGCAAAACCGTCATCTTGCGGCACGCCTTGGCCTAGGCGGTAGCTAATTCCAAGATTTAACTGCGCCTCGGCTAATCCTTGTTCGGCGGCTTTGCGATAATAAGAGGCTGCCACTTTATCATCCCGGGCAACCCCGCTTCCCGAAGCATAGGCTGCGCCCAGATTATTATGGGAAGACGCATAGCCACTATCTGCGGCCTTGCGAAACCAATCCAGCGCGATCACCGGATCCTTTGGAACGCCAGTCCCGACATAATAGGCAAGGCCGAGATTATGTTGCGCTTCAAGCAACCCTTGGTCTGCGGCAAGGCGATAGAGTTCAAGTGCCTTAGCCAAGTTTTGAGGCACCCCATGGCCTTCGGCATACATAAGTCCAAGATGATATTGGGCGACCGTGTCGCCTTTTTGGACCAACGGCTCAAAGATGCCTAAGGCGAGCTTATAGTCACCTGCATTATAGGCATTCAAACCCTCATCGATTGACGGCGCAATCGTTTGGGCCGTTGGTGTACTTGCCCGTGTTGCCTGTTGTGCCGCAGCTTGGGCTGTCACAGCCAGCGATGCAGCAAGAGCCAAAATAACCGTCAAATGTTTAAAATACGCCATAAAGCTTGTCCCCAGCCCAGCCTATCTTTTGGTTGAAAATTCTCCGTCAGCCTTCAAAGCTGCTCCTGTTTTTTCTGCCACTCGCGTGCCAGCCTTTGACCCTCGGCGATTTGGGCGGGGGTCATTTCTTTGACGAGGTCGTCACGTTTGTGCTTGGCGTCCTTATTTCCGCTTGCAGCACTCACAGTCAGCCAAAAATAGGCTTGGGCGACATCGACAGGAACGCCATTTCCATTGGCATAGGCGAAGCCGAGATAGAGTTGCCCAACATCATCGCCTTGCTCGGCAGCTTTTCGGAACCAATTTGAGGCGGTCCCAAAATCTTCTGCGACACCTTGGCCCGACATATACATCACTCCCAAGTTTACTTGGCTAACAACATCGCCTTGGTCCGCCGCTTTTTCGAACCATTTGACTGCTGTGCCGTCATCGCGGGGAACGCCAAGACCTTTGACATGGGCGACGGCCATTTCATACTGCGCGGCAGCCAATCCTTGATCAGCCGCCTTTAGGTACCACTCAGCGGCGGTGCGATCATCTTGTTCTCCACCTAAGCCGGAAGCAAACATTCGACCCAAATGGTACTGACCAAGGGAGTCTCCTTTTTCGGCACCTTTCAAATACCAAGTGCGAGCCAATTTCAGGTCTCGCTTCGTGCCTTTTCCCTCCTCATACATCGTTCCAAGATTTACTTCTGCTTTAACGAAGCCTTGATCGGCCGCCGCGCGATAGAGTTTCACGGCCTTCATGTCGCTTTGGGCCACGCCTTCCCCATTCTCATGAAGAACGCCCAAGTTGAACTGCGCTTCAGCAAGTCCTTGATCTGCTGCTTTGCGAAACCAGTCCGCTGCAACACGATGGTTCAGGGCGACACCGAGGCCATTGCCATAGATTTTACCTAACCCGAGCTGGGCATTTGCATCATTTTCTTTTGCCGCCAGTTGGAACCATTTTTCAGCTTGGGCATAATTCTGCGCAACACCGTCACCGCTAAAGTAAATGTCGCCCAAGATGGATTGCGCGAATGTGTCTCCTTGTTCGGCTGCCATTGTGTGCCAACTTGCTGAGGCGGCTGCATCTTGGGGAACGCCAAGACCCTCATGAAACATGAATCCGAGAAAATTCTGTGCTTTGATATCGCCCTTATTGCCAAGACGCAGAAAAATATCATACGCCCGTGCAAACTCTCCTTGCTTATGCGCTTGCAAGCCATCTTCGAAAGTACCGCCCGTAGAGTTTTGCAATGCCTGTGGTTCCGGGGCCGATTGCGGCGCGGCTAAAGCCATTGAAGAACTTGAAAAGACGAACATGGCCATGCTCGCAGCAAAAACAGTCTGAGTTTTCATGGATCAAATCTCGTCATCAAGCCTGGAGGCTAGCATTGGATGTCTGAATTTGAAACAGTCTGTCCATAGGTGAACTTGAGTGGAAGCAAATCTGTCAAAGGCCTCACCACAAACCGAAAGCAGCACCAAATGCCCAGTGCTGGAAGGGTGGTGGACGGCGCAAAAAGCGCGTCTCAAAAATCCACGCAAGCATTTGAAAACATTGGTGGGTGATGCAGGGTTCGAACCTGCGACCCGCTGATTAAGAGTGACTCACTTTCGCTGTTTCACGGCGTTGCAAAACGTTGCAGGGCGTTCATAAATATCTGTTTATTATAATATTTGTGTTTCAGGCCGTTTCATGGCATTTCGTCGAGTGTCAATTTTTTGTGCCCCAATTGTGCCCCACTGTGCCCCAATTGTGCCCCAAAATTCAGTTTTGAATACCTTTATAAGGACCTCGAAAATGGCTCGGGCAAAGCTAACAGACCGATTTGTCGCCTCAGTAAAGGCCCCACCAAAAGGGCGGCTTGAAGTCTTTGATCAAGACGTACGTGGGCTCATCCTGCGGGTGGGACCGACGGGCAAGAAGTCATGGGTTTTTCGATACCGGACGGCCGATGGCGTTCAGCGTCGTTATGCCCTTGGTATTTTTCTGAACGACTTAGATCAAAGCGAAACAGAGACGCTCCCTGAGGGTGACGCAAAGCGGCAAGCCCTATCCTTGTTCCAAGCCCGTGCCTTGGCTCGTGATCTCATAAACAAGGTCGGTGTTGGTCAAGATCCGTCGTCTCGTCGAGAGCATGCAATCGAAGAAGCGCGAGCTGAACCGATTAAGTCGTTCAACGACTTGAAGGACGCGTACTTCAAAGCTGTCGAGACAGGCGAATGGCGTCCACGTGAAAAGCCAAAGAAGGCCTCTACGATCGTTCGAGAGCGCCAAATGTGGGCGGCCTATATAGATGAACCAATGGGCGAACTCGCACTGACCGATGTCACAGCGCCCCGCATAAAGGGGCTATTGCGTGACTTGGTGGCAAAGGGAAATGGTACAACCTCAAACCGGGTGAGGGCGCTCCTTAGGCAGATTTTGAACTTTGGCCTAGCCGAGGACAAATTGATTGCGAACCCGGTTGATAAAGTAAAGGCGCTTGCCCCTGAACGGGTAAGAGATAGGGTCCTGAGCGACGCCGAGATAAAATCAATCTGGGAAGTCCTTGAAGATCCGACAGGCCTGCTTGTGCCTGATTTGAACCCGAAGAAGCCGTACCAGTCGCTCCAAGTCAGCGAGCATGTTCGCCTGATCCTCAAGCTTTTGCTGTTGACCCTCGCGCGCCGTAGTGAGGTCGCCGGGATGCGTATTGACGAACTGAACCTCGAGCAGAGCGCTTGGACCATCTCCGGCAACAGAACCAAGAATGGCAAGGCCAATTTCATACCGCTTTCGCCACAAGCAAAGTCGGTGATTGAGCGCGCATTGGAATTGCGCCAGCAGTTGGGTCTAAAGGACTCGCCATTCGTCTTCGCGTCCCCTCGTGGCACCCAGACAGCTATTACATCCAATCCCGTCAGCCATGGCATGCGGGACATTTGCCGTGCGATTGGTATCGAGGGAGCAACGACCCATGACCTAAGACGCACTGCAGCCACGAACATGGCAAGTGAACGCCTAAAGATCCCGCCATTCTTGATTGGACGTATTCTCAACCATTCCGGCGAAACCGGCGGGGCAGCGGCGGTGACGATGAAGGTATATGCGCTGTATGATTATGCGGCGGAGAAGCGTGAAGCTTTGGGAAAATGGGGGGAACTAGTAGCACAGATTATCAAGCCACAGCAGCCAAAAAAGTAGGGGAGATCCAAAGGGGGGGGCTCTGTTATACTGTGGGCTAACATTCTGCCTAATCGCTGAGGAACGCCTAGCTTGCCGCTCAGAAGCCTATGCTAAAGCAATTTGTCCAGTCGAAAAGCTCGACTTAATAGACGTGACTCAAAGGATGTGCGCGTTTCAGCAGGTAACCCGGGTCTCACAAATTACGAGGTCGCCTTTGGGCTCAGGATACAAACGACTTTGCTGGAACAAGTCATCGATCAAACGCGACCGTAGTAATAAGCCAAAGCCTCATGGAGCTTTTCCTTGGTCACGCGTTTATGAGCTTTAACCTGTGACGCAATCCCATTCACATCGCCGCCAAATACTTTCACACAGCGTTTCACATAGGTCCAAAACGTCCAGCTTCCTACGTCATCTTGGTGTTTAGCAAACTCTTCGACTCTTCCGAATTTCTTGGCGAAGTTATCGACGTCCAGTTCTGTGTACAGCTCGGCCAAAGACTTATCTCGATAGCGTTTAATGACCGCTACTGCATGGCGATTTGCTGACCGAGCCACTTTTCGCCATAGGTTTGAAAGAGTTGAGTCGCGAATGAAGATCGATCTGCCGTCAAATCGGAAGCCTAAATACTCGAGGCCATTAGCGCCATGATTGGCAGGCCCTAAATCCCGATTGATATTTAGGCTCCCATCAGCCTTCGATTGAAAGGTATAAATGTATGTCTTCTCGAGTTTAAATGCGAGATTCGGGGCCGTTGCAGCTAGCAAATCAAATGCTTTATCTCTGGCCGCGTATCCAATCAACGCATCCCCAGGAAGAATTATCATTATGTCATCTGAGTATCTTAAATAAATTCCACCATTTTCTAATGCATATTCGTTCATTACCTGATCAAAATTGAGCATATATAGATTGGCCAGTAGATCTGAAATCGGCGCGCCTTGCGGAATACCGGTTGAAACATTGTTGGTGGTCAGAATTTCAGGTTTCGCTTTCAGAATTGAACGCAGTGTCGATGGCTTGCAGATCTGTCGTTTGGGCATTTGATCATAGCTCACCAAGTAGCCAGTGCTGACAGCGCCGTTCTTCGGGTTGATCTTTTGACCCAAAAAGCCAAGCTCTTTGAAAAGAACGTCCCTTTCAATGTAGGAGTACTTCGTAATTGCATTGAAAACTTTATAATGGTCCTTTGGAAGAATTGGCTGCCCCAAAAGATCGCACCAATCTGACTTTATTTTGTCGTGCTGAAGCGTTTCGAAGAACCTGGTTATGTCAAGCGTAACTGCGACGCAGTCGGACAAATTTTTTATCTGATCAAACGCCTTTTTGGCGAAATCAATGTTGCATTGGCCGCGACCATCTGGTCCGATTATTTTCCGATATGCCAATACGTTTTCACTCAGGTTGGCAGAAATCAGCCGTTCTTCATATTTGCTCGCCAGTAAACTCCGATAGTAGGAGAAAATGTACGCGTCGCGGCGCGCGGCATAACGAATAGGACGATTCTTAGGTTCGCCTTTTTCCCCCTTCTCCGCCCACTTATTCCAATGTTGGTTGAACAGGATAAAGGGATAGAAAGCGTGCTTGGAAACAAGAGTTGGGTCTTTAACAAGTAGTTCCGCATCAACCGCTGAAATGTCTGAATCAAAGTGCAGATATCGCTTCAGGTTCTTCTCAGTTAGGGTCCAATCCAAGAAACTATCTTTCCGCTACATAGCGATGGGGACAAGAGCACCGCTACCCTGCGATATACTCTTGTCCCGCCTGTCTGCTGCGAGCTGGTCAGCTCTATAGGTAGTCTTTCGACGTAATCAGTTACACTATCAGCGTGGCAAGCCTCGCATGGCGTACGCTGGGAAGCCGGAACACGAGGGAACAAGTGAGTAACCTGCTCGAACTGCTCAGCTGTCTTGCGAATTGCCTTGACAGTTACAACTAGAAGCTCCTTTCGCGCCGAGAGTGGAAAATCCACCAAGGCCTTGGGATGCGCTAGAGATAAGAACCACCTTTGATATCTTCAAGAGGTCTTCAAAATTTTTTTAATAATTCGTTAAGTAACTTTGGTGCGCAGCCGACTAAAAGCACTTAAAGCTCTGAATAAATATAAAAAATTGGAAGACTTTGGTGTGGCTGACATCAGCTTTAGTCAATGCAGTTGTCTTCAAAATAGTGCCTTTGCCCGTTGTGGTCCAGTTCTGTGAGGGGCTGAACCAGCGAAGCCCCGCTAAGGGGAAGTTGGGGAGCGTTAGCTCCCCTTCTTGCTCGTGGTTGGCTTGTCTTCGTTGATGCGCATAACGATCCGACCGTTTACGGGGATGGCATTGAGTGCGAGCGTGAAGCCTTTGCCGTCCTTGGTTGACCATGCAACGCCGATGTCAGTCCAGCGGGCGTTTTCGCCGTCACCTGTTACATTGAACAAACGGTGGCTTGGGCGGGATTTGGTTGTTGTGTCAGTCATATTGGTTCTCCTTCGTTAGATCGCGTTGGGACAATTCCCGCTGCGTCATGGGGAGAAAAGCGACCAGACGAATAAGACTGTGATCAAAGGTTTTGCGGATGCAAACTATCGCGCGGAGCTGCAAGGCACTGAAGCGAGCGACCTTGAACGCAGGAGCGTCTGATCGATAACCCCATGAATGAATGCGAGCGGGATTTGGACTATCAATACGCGATCAAGTGAGAACCAAGCTGACACAACCGAGGCCACAATCCGCCAAGCCGCGACACTAATCAATCAGGTAAGAAAACGCTTCGCAAACTAAGATCGTGCAAAGGCAATCAATAGCGAGAAATCATACGCATCGGCTGCACGCAATGCTTCGACATAGGCTCGTCGTGTCGTCGTCGCATTAACGAGATTTTGACTGCCCCAGGAAAAGCGTGGCTGACCTAGTTGCTGGGCGAACAGATCGCCTACCATACGCGAGAAACGTCCATTTCCATTGGGGAATGGATGGATTGCCACCAATCGGTGCGAAAAGCGCACAACAATTTCATCGGCGCTGAATGTGCTGTTTGCCACCCAGAATTTTGCATCATCAATGGCTTGCGCAACATCCATGGGAATACGCCAAGCCTCAACACCGATATTTCGCGGCGTCTTTCGATAGTCACCCGCCCATTTCCACACTTTACCGAACATGCGGGTGTGCAATGTACGTAAAAACTTTTCATCGAGCACGTCGCGCTTGCGCGATGCGAGCCATTTGGCTGCATCGGCGATGTTGATCTGTTCGGCTTCATTCAACTCACGGCGAAGCGTGATGTAGGATGGAATGAGCTGCTCACGCTCTTCAGGTTCAAGAGGTGTGTTCGCTTCATCATCTTCATCGAAAAGAGGATCGCTCATTCGTCATCCCACACACGGCGAAGTGAACCCATAAGCATCTCTGAAACCAATCGCTCGCGCTCGGTCGCAAGATCGCGCTTATCCATCGCCTGATTTTCTAGGCGCATCGTATGATGATAGCGCGCAAGTTCTGTATCGGCTTTCTTTGCTGCTTGCTCACGCAAAATATCGTCGAGTGTAGTCGTCGGCACGATGGCATAAACAAATGTGCAATTCATCGCTTCGGCGGCTTCGCGAAGGCTTTTGATCGTCGTCGATCCAGTCACTTCGGCTTTCTCAAGCGTGTTTACGCGAGGGCGCGTGACGCCCATTCGTTCTGCCAGTTTTTGAGGAGACAAGCCAAGTGCTTCACGGATCGCCCGCACCCAGCCAAACGGAGGCACGATGACGGCTTCACGATTGAGCTTGCTCAAGCGGCGATCCAGATTTTTGCGGGCTAAAAGGGTTTGGTCAGGGCTCATGTCGTTATCCTTAGCCCCAATTGTGACATATATATGTTTCATTGTCAATTTATTTTAGAAATATATTTGTTTCTATTCTTGAGATTAAATGAAATATATATGTTTCTTATGAGCGTGACACTCCCGCTCTAAAAGAGCGAGAGTTGGTTGCTTGCGGCTTGGCGTGCTTGGCATTTGTGCCAACACTTTTGAGCACCTGCATCCTCGAACCATGCTTCGACAAAGGCGGCTGGGCCGCCTGCATTGATCACTGATTTTGCATCGATGAAGTGCGAGCGATAGCCTGTCTCTGAGACGGGCAGAGCTGCACGTGCAGGCTTCATGCTTTGAACTTCTAGATGACCAAGATGTCTCCCATCTTCAAACTCAACATAGCTGTTTTGCCAGCGGATTTCGATTTCAATACCGCGCCAATTCTTTGTGATGATTTGATAATCGCTATTCATGTCTGCCTCCGTTTTGTTTGGGGTCGTCCAGTGGACGGGAGGCCAAAAGGCAGGGTGTAAAGGCGTAGCGTCACCGCCCAAGGAATCGAAGGAAGGGGAACGGCCAACACGGGAGCGGATTGCAAAGACGCGAATGGATCGGGCGAGCCGTTGACGATGCGCCGAACCCTGCCAGCTTCACCGTCATTGTCGCTGGATGATCCCAAACAAGGAGGCAGTCTGAAACGCTAAAGCGATTATCCATCACGACGTTTGAAACGCGCATAAAATTGAAAGGCGACCGTTAGGCCGCCTCCCTTTGTTGAGTTTGAGAAAAATTCATCAAGAATTCTGAAGCCTTGTTTGCAGCCGATGCGGCGGCAAAGATCGCCTTGCGATCCGCTTTCAAGATGCGAAGCCAATGACCAATGTAATCAGCATGATCGGGACGTGGTTCGACGGTGATGCCAAGATCACCGCACAAGAATGCCGCGCCAAGTTCTGCAACCATTTCTTCCACAGCGTAGGCGTCATCGCCAAAGCGTTCGCCGAATGTGCGTGCCATGCGATGCTCTGCACCGCTCCAATGCGTGAGTTCGTGAAGCAAAGTGGAATACCACGCTTCGGTTGGCGTGCTTGATTTCGTGCCGATGAAACGGACGCGATCTGGCATGGTAATTTGATCACTCGTGCGATTATAAAATGCGCGATTTCCACCGATGGAGATCTTCGCAAGTGTGGCTGCGATCAAGGCTTCTGCCGCGATGGATGGTTCAACGCGATCAATGCTCGTCGCTGGCGCTTCGATGGTGAAGCCATCAACTTGTGCAACATTGAAAACGCGTGATGCACGGGCAACGAAGGCACGTGATCCGCGATCATCATTTGACGCATTATCTTGATCGGAAGGTTCAAGATCACGATAGAAAATGATGACGGAAGATTTCTCACCCTTGCGGACTTGAGCGCCGCGTTCTTGCCATTGGCGATACGTGCCCCAAAGGCCGTGATCGAATTGTTGGCAATGAGCTGAAGCCCAAAGGGCGACGGTATTCACGCCGCGATAGGCACGCTTGCTTTCGACATTGACGGGGCGTTCAATTGAACCACCTGCACGATGCCAGGGCATTTGCACATCGCCTGTGCCGGATTCAATTGCGGCGATGATTTGATTGGTGATGGCTTCGTAAACGTCGAAGCGATCTGAAGTGTTTGATGATTTGGTCATGTCCTATCTCCTTTCGCTGTATCCTGAGGACGCGAAGGAGAAAGGCTGGGGGGCACAGTCAGACTGTCAGCCGTTAGGCGAAACGGGCAACACGGGAGCGGGCATGAAATGAAAGCGAATGGATCGGGCACCCCGTTGACAGGCAGACGCCCTCAGCTACATTCGCGGCTAAGTCTCAGGGTGCAGCGGAAGGGGAATGAGCCAAAAAAGTCGACAGACTCTATGGTCGGTTCATTCGCTCCACCAAATAATGAAGACCGAGCAACGTAACAACTAAAAGGCTCGACAATAGCCAGAGGTAGCAAGCCCAAGCAAAAGAATGTGCCCAATCATTCAAAGTTTGCTGCTATTGGATCAATCAAGAATTAACCAATAATTCAAAAAAATCGATCTGCTTATCGCTAATTTCTCCAAGAATACGCTCTTTGGTGCGCGAGCTTCGAAACATTTGGTAGTGTGCAACAGCTTTTTGTTGGTTACATGCAACTGCAACCCTACGGATTGCCTCCTCTACCAAAGATCGTGCTTCTTCCTCGACCGGTAGTTGCGCTTTTTGAGATTTCACATGAAGCAGTTTACATGCGAAGAGCACATACCAATGACCATAAATTAAGTATTGGTGTTCATGATCACTTTCCAGCGACGATGCAAAATTGGCCTGATAGGCATCGCGCTTTTCTTCAATAACTTCATAGAGCTGATAAAGCCTGATCAATTCATCAATGCTTCTGCTAATGTTAAAAATTTGATGGAATCGAAAGTCGAAAATCGAATCCGACTCGGTTTTTGCCTTATCTGGTTCCCTTAGTTCGTAAGACAGAATAATCTGGCCAAGTTTCAGAGCATCGATTCTCTTTTTCTCGGGCTTGTCAGAATGCATGTTTTTCTTACGCTCGAAGAAGTAGCCTCGCTCTTTGAAAGCGAGTTCCAACTTCTTCAGCGCGTCATGGTTTGACATTAAATCGCGGCTTTGGATTCTGGCTTGGCTATTTGTAGCGACTGCCACTCTTTCCGCGATATCCGCTCTATCGGTCGCATACATTCGAACCATCACGACAACATTGGCCAGCGCTTCTGGGTTTGTGCGCGCTGCCTCAACAAGGGAATGCGATGTTTGAGCACCGTTGACGATCTGAAACTCTTTGAAAACAAGCTTCGGATTCGTATGCCCCTTGTTGTATGAAAAGCTTTTGCAGGTGATCGTCACTCCGTTGTTCAGATACCAGAAAAGATAGCTGTCGCCGGATGTAGCGGTCGAAATAATAGATTGGTTGTAGCCACCCTTCGCGCCCAAGAAGACACGCAAGTTATCATCGAACAGATGGCGCTTGATCGTCTCGCCGTCATCTGCGGTTATAAGATCGACAAACGACTGCGCATCGACAGATGCAATAGCCCCACGAATATCACCATCGGATCGCTCCAAAATTTCTTTACTGATCACCTGAAGCTGGCCGTCTTCGGAGTCGCGCCCCTCAATGGCCATGGCTTGCACGACATCGTGCCCAGTATAGCACTCGAAGAATACCGAGGAATGCGATGCTTTTACGCTGTCGATGATCCCTTGGGCCGTGGTAGAAAAGCCTACACCATTCGAGCAAAATATCACTCTATAGCGGCAGATTTTCCCCTTGTCGTGAAGTTCCCAAATCCGTCCAACGGCTTCGTGTAGCCGAAAATTGCCACTGCTCGCGAGAGTATCTGCCTTGTCGAAGAGTTCGGTCAGAAAGAGCGAGACTTTTAACACTTCAGCATCGTTTATCGTCTTGTGACAATTCGCCAGACTTTCCCGATACTTGGACTGAAAAATAAAGACCTCAGCGCTACTTGGCCCTTCAACAATGTGGATAGCGTCGACACCCCGATCATCTGGACCATCCGTCATAATCTCTTGCAACTGGTCGTCATGGCCAGGGAATATCTGATCAATAACGATGGCAAGGAATCCAAGCGTCTTTCTTCTAAACTGGTGCCGCTCGCATGCCTTGGATACGCGCGCTTCGATGATGTCCCAGTCCATCATTGAAATTGGCTTCATAGCTTGATCTCCGCGTTGGGTTGGCCTGCTGACAGTGCCTTTATGTAGGCGAGCGATAGTTCGCGACATATAGTGATCAGTTCAACCACGGCGTGCCTCTATCCTAGCTCGTTGTGAATTCGGTTAGCGAAGTGCCCAAACGCAAAGCCGCATAAACCTCAAAGAGATGTTGCTCTATTGGACATTCAATTTTGATGAAGCGAAGCTTCATGTGTCTTATCGCGTCACGCTGGCGATCAAATTCGGCTTTGAAAGTTGGGTCTTTCATTAGCTCTGCACGGGAACCGTCAGGCCGATAAGTCGCCTTTTTATCCAAAGCTTGGCGAGCACATTTGAATGCAAATGACGCTGAATTATGGTTGTTAGCAACATGCGCTCTAACGCGCCCTTGCAAGTTTCGCGTTCGACCCGTGTGACAAGGCGCCTTGTTTGATCCGTAGAACACATAAACGGCAGGTAAGTTTTTCCAGCTTTTCTGCGCCGTCATTTCAAGAAGGTCACAACTCATGAGCTCGTCAAAGAGTTTGGGCATTCGCGCTACGGCGTCATCAAATCGCTGTTCGTCCATTATTCGATCTCCAGCTTTGGCAAGCTGCGCACAATTTTCATCGTCTCAAGCGAGATGTTGATTACGCGGGCGAGAAGTTCGAGCGGGTAACGCGGGTTGTTCATGGTTTCATTGGCGTAGTCGTTGGCGTCATTGACTATGCCGCTGTCTTTGTCAGGTTTGACGCGTTGGCGTTCCACCACCCAATCGATAGCTGGTTTGCCATTTACAACATAGTCATAGGCCTCAAGAGGGATGTTTTGGATCGTGATGTCATCATTATAGATGATTTGGGTTTTATCCCTATCGCCAACTTTTCCTCCATATTTCATTTGTTTTACACGGAAATATTGGACGGGGTCATCAATGACAGCAAGGTCGAGATTACCCTGCTTAATTTCTATGGGGTATGGCGCGTAGGTTTCAAAATTTACGTGCATCTCACCTAACGCGCGGCCTGCATTCACAAACGCCCAAAAGCCAGAAGCGGTCTTGACGCACGGGATACGTGGTAACTGCTTGGATAGGTTATCGGCAAAGCGGTTGCGATAGTCTTCAGAATGAAGCAAACCATAGACATAGTAGAAGATATCCTCCTTGACGATCTCTTCGCCAGCATAGGCATCCTGAAAATGTTTTAGCCCATCGTCGGTTACAGCTTCACGGCGGTGGAATTCACTGGAACCAGCAAATAGGTTGCTGCCTTCAAGTGACTCGTAAATGTAGAGCGGAAAATTTTGACTTGAACGCATAAAGTGAAGATTCGGCAAATACTTAGTCATCAAAGTCGAAAAGCCCGCACTGTCGCCAATCCCGTTTAGTGAGATCACTAGATTTTCGGCATCGGTTTGAGGGAACAATTTGGGAATCTGCAAAACCATTTCGTTGAGCCGCCTACTAAAATATAGATTTTGCGTCTGAAACGGGCGGTAACTTGATGTGATTAAAAACCCTTCTTCAAAGTTCAACTTCTTCTTCGATACGAAGTCGGCCTTCAGTGACCTCGTCCAACTTATTTTGGTGCTATCAGCATTAAACGATGATTCAAAACTCGTAGGAGTCATGTCACTATTCTTTGCCAATTCGCCATTGTAAAAATCTATTGTTCTTCGCACGTTTTCAACGAGTTTGCTTTTACTGAAATTGTAAACCCAGTGATCGCGGTTAGTCGAAATGCCCAGAGTAAAATTCTCAAACAAAACAGTGGAGTTTCTATCCTTTTTGTCGCCAATGCTGACGTAACTATCAAAGCTTGTATCTCTTTGATTCAACCAATCATTAAATTGGTTTGGAACTATGTCTGTCCAACTTCCATTATCGGAAATTTTTGTGATTCCGTGAAGCTTGGTGACTATTTCCAGTTTCTCGCTGCGCTTTTTATCTTTTCCAATATCGTAAAAGTTAATCTTCCCTAGTTGTGCAGACTTTGGATTTTTAACAAGGATGGCGATTGAAATCCCAGACATCGAACCTTGTTCGAATACATTTTCTCCTTCGCCGGCCTTACCTTTCGTAAGCATATTCTTTCGAATATCACCGCGTAAATGAACAATGTATAAGTTGGAAAATTCCGACTGTAGACTTGCGCGCATTCCATCCATTGAGTTGCCGTCAATCCACCCAGCGCCCGTTACAAAGGCGACCACACCAGAATCGCCAATTTTATCACTTGCCCACCGGAACGCCCTTACATAACTATTGTAGATACCCTTTTGTAATACTGCTTTAGATTTCTTTGAATATGTGTCTGAAATCCGCAAATCAAGGTTAGGATAGGCAATGTTCGCTGCATCATCGTTTGCACTTTTCTGGCCTGCTGAATATGGCGGGTTGCCCATAATGACACGAATATCCAATTCCTTTTGCCGCGTGCGGCGGCTAGAATTGTCTGTCATCAATTCGGAGATCATGTCTTTTTCCTGCTCATAGAGCTGGAATGTATCTGTCAAACATATCCCTTCGAACGGCGTATAGTCGCCACCTTGGAGGCTGTGATATGCTGCCTCGATGTTGATTGCCGCAATATAGTAGGCAAGCAGAACAATCTCGTTGGCATGAATTTCATTTTTGAATTTGTGCTCCAACTCCTCTGGCTTGATCAATCCGCTTTGGAGTAAGCGCGTGATGAATGTTCCCGTGCCTGTAAAGGGGTCAAGGATATGCACGCCCTTTGAACCCAAGGTTTGCCCAAATTCATTTTGAAGCGCGTCATTCACAGAGTGAATGATGAAATCCACGACTTCGACGGGGGTGTAGACAATTCCCAATTTTTGCTGAAGGCGTTTGAAGCCGATCTTGAAGAAATTGTCGTAGAGTTCGCGAATGATATCTTGCTTGACCTTACCGTCTTTTACGCCCGCGACATTTCGGCGAACACTTTCATAAAAGCCATTCAGTTCGCTAGATTCAGTCTCAAGATTATTGGCAAACAGGACTTCGAGAACGGATTCCATCGCTCTTGAGACTGGGTTACGATGGGCAAAATCATAGCCTTCAAAGAGTGCATCAAACACAGGCTTGGTGATCATGTGTTGCGCCAACATTTCGATGGCGTCATCTCTTGAGATTGTTTCGTTTAGATCGTCGCGAATTTCAGCAAGGAATTCGTTGAAGGTTTTTTGTTCTGGCGAATTATCCTTTTGCACTAAGGCCGTGATGCGGGTGATATAAGCATCCGCGATCTTTGCAAGCTTGGTTGACCAATCGGACCAATAGGTTCTGTTGCCGCATTTTTTGACTATCTTTGCCAAAATTGCCTTTGTGATTTCGTCCATAGGCAACGAAAGTTGTTCGATCTTTTTCTCTTTGGGCTTTGATGTGGCTTCATCATCGTCGGCCTTTGCTGAGCCGCCACCTAAGTCCATAGATTTCTTTTTAGGTTCGGCTTTGATTGGTAATTGCTTTGAAATTGCAATCACTTCGATATGGCTTGAGATATCTTCGCCAAGTGCGCCTTGGTTTAACTTCGCCTCTAGCCGTTCGTCGTGACTCCGAAGTGCGTTGAGAATTTGCCAGACGACTTTGTAGCGGGCGTTATCATCGAGGGCTTTGTCAGGCTCTACACCTGCGGGGATACCAATCGGGATGATAACATAGCCCATTTGTTTTCCAGGCGCGCGACGCATGACGCGACCAACAGACTGAACCACATCGACTTGGCTTTTGCGCGGGTGCATAAACATGATCGCATCAAGGGCTGGAACATCCACGCCCTCGGAGAGGCATTTAGCATTCGTAAGAATGCGGCATTTGTCTTCGGTATCTTCTTTCAACCAATCAAGGTATTTGCCGCGCTCCTTCGCGCCCATCGTCCCGTCAACGTGGTTAAGTTGGCAATCTAATCGCGCAACGCCAGCCAAACTATCTGAGCCTAATTCAGACTCAAGATACTCATTGACGACGTTTGCAAATTCGCCTGCAACCATTTTTGATGATGCAATATCCTTACAGAACGCAAGCGCACGGGTCATCGGGTGCGGGTCGTTACCAAGTTCATCCTTGATGCCGGACTTTGTTAGTGCTTTGTAACAGCCGATAATCTTGGTAGCGTCATCGAGCTTTAGTTCATGCTCAGACTCTTTGAATCGGTTCTGAATGCTTGCGGAAACAACCCCTTCGTCGATAGCAAGGACAAGAACTTTATAGTCCGTCAAAAGTTTGTTTTCGACTGCCCAACCAAACCCGCGCACAAACAAATCGCGCCCGAATTTGTCTTCGTCGTCCATCGAATAGACGGTAGCATTGACTTCTTTGGCGGTGCTCTTGACCTCTGACGAATAAACACGCGGCGTTGCCGTCATGTAGATTCGCTTCTTGCCTTTGATGAAATAGTCGTCGTGAACTTTTACGAAGTCGCTTTCATCTTCATCGTCCAGTTTGGCACCCGTCGTGCGATGGGCTTCGTCACAGATGATGAGATCAAACTCTTCCAGTCCATCGATATTTTGTGCTTTGGAGATCGTTTCGATTGACTGGTAGGTTGAAAAAATCACCGTCAATCTATCGGCGGCTTCTGCCTTGGCTTCTCTTGCAATTTTGACATAGTCAGTTGTAGCGGGAATTTCGAGATCAAGGCGTGTGCTTTCGGCTATATCCTCTGCACTGTTCTGACGCTTTCCAACTTCGCTATCTGAGCAGACGGCGAACGAACGCAAAGGCACAAGAGCGTCATTGTGCCATTCGCGAATGGTTTGGCTCATAAGGGCTAGTGAAGGGACTAAGAATAAGACACGCTTTCCAACGCCCGCCAAATCTTGATCTTGTGCGAATTGTAAAGCCGTATAGGTCTTGCCAGTGCCGCAGGCCATAATGACCTTGCCCCGATCGAGGCCATCCTCAATTAGACCTTTTTTGACTGCTGCAAGTGCATCGATCTGATGTTGCCTTGGTTCTTTTTTTGCAAAAACTTCGACAGTGTCTTCCCAGTGAAATTTCGACCAATCGATGTTTGATGCTTCCAGTTGAGAGATGCCTATAATCGTGCAGGGCTTCTCTTGTTTTTCGGCTTGTTCAAGTGCGTTGCTTGACCATTTTTTGTTCGTCGTATCGATGAACATCGTGCGCTCAAAGCAATCTTGGTTTGCGTTGGCAAAGAAGCTATCCGTGTCAGCTTTTTGGATTACGGCTCCATCGGCATAGAATTTACATTGCACGGCGCAGAAGCGGTTTGAATCGTGGATCTTTGCAACAACATCAATCCCGATATCTTTGCCGCCGACACCTTGAAGTTTCGCCCAGTCCGAATAAAGCCAAGCATCCTCGAATTGTGCCTGCATCGTCGCGTCTGTTCTCAAAAAGACGACGGATAACTTCTCGAGATAAGTGCCCTTATCCCTCTCTGTCGGTGCGAGGCTGCGGTATTTGTCCAGTAACTGGCGAAGTGGGGTTGTCATCAATCGAGCCTTCAAATTTTTCCTGAAACTTATGCCACGCAACTGCCGCTTATCTTAATGCTAATTCTGGCACATGCACATCTTCAGGTTGGCATTATTGTTACCTAGTTTCGGTGGTTGGGCAAGGAATTTCAAACAGTTATCACAAGGGATTGAGGCAACCTGCGCAGTACTTACGACCGCTTTTGGCATGGGTTTGTTTTCGTATCGCCTCCATGGGCAAATACTATTGTGCTCATCCAAACCGCATAGGGCCGGTCGTGGGTTTCCAAAGGGGCGCGAAAGCCCGCTCGGCCACCATGATATGGTCTGGGTTCCAAGGGGCAAGAACGCACTTCAGTGCCATTGGCGCATGGTCGATGGGGTTGAGGGAAGAGCGAAGTCTCCTTGACTTCACATCAAGGTCGAAAAGGGAAGGGGCCATTAGACGTTGGTTAGAATGGCTCCGGCCCAGCCCGATGGAGACCGCTCTCAGCCAGTGATCTGCTAGATCCCCGCGGGCAAGCTGTTGCTCGCCTAGTCTAGGGCAAACTGTAAAGACCTAGTCACTTGCAAACCTCATCAAGCAAGTGACCTTTCGTGCGCCTGTCCCCCTTTAAACTCGGGGCTTAATCCGATTGCGCTGAGCTTCTCGCCCGTCCTCTCCCCAAGTCCTCGCACCAGCTTTTCGCGGCTATCAGTCACTACCACGGCCTCGGACTTAGCCCGACTAATCGCGACATACATTGCCTTTTGGTCGACTAGGTTTGTTCGCCCGCTTTCGGCATGAATTAGGACGCGCTCTGATGTTTTGCCTTGGGCAGCATAGACGGTATCGACCCAAGCAAAGCGCAAATGCTGATCGCGGGCCTTATAAAGCTCTAGCTGATGAACGGTGCCATTATCAGCTCTGAAAGTGGCGAGGCCTAAATTGCGGTTGATTGACGTGATCGTGCCGCTACCGCCATTCACGCGGTCTTTCTCTTGGTCATTACGGGTGAAAGCGACGCGGTCGCCGGTCCGCATATCCATTTGGGCTTGGGTGAAGGTTTCAGCTTGGCCCCAGTAAGCGGGTTCGAGTTTCAGTCGGGTGCCATTCTCACCAATCACGCTAACCACCCCGTCTTTGTTATCCACCCCGGTCACCTCATAGGCAGTTCGGGCTAGAATCTTCTGATCCGGCTTTGATTTGGCAAACAGGATGATATCGCCCTTTTGATAGCTGCTGGCCTGAGCTCGTTCAGCTTTGGTCAGGTCCTTTGGGACGAGGGCAGGGAAGTCGAGTACCTCCCGTCCAAGGTCGCCTCGGGCCAGAAGCTCGGCCCTTATGGCGGAAGTCAGCTGTTCTCGACCTACTTTCGATGGATCAAGAACGAGGGTCTTTGCGCGCTCTGCAGGCGACAAATCAGCAAAGCTTTTGGCCAAGAGCTGATAGCGGTCTTGGGTGCTGGCATTCTCGATTAGCTTGCCACCTCCAGCCTCAAGGGCCTTGATGGTTTTGGCGGCTTGCCCTGCAATGGCGCTTTCAACGGCCTCAAGAGTTTTAGCGTTCGTTTGGCGCACGATCTTGTCGAGCACGGAAGTTTGCATGCCAGCCCCTTGAAGCTGGGCGAACGCGACACCAGCGCCAATCGATCCAAGTTGTTTGACATCGCCGACTAAGATTAGGCGCGCCTCTGCTCGTTGGGTGGCGGACAGTAGGCGGGCCATATCGACGGCTGAGACAAGACTTGCTTCATCGAGAAGCCAGACTTGTTTGCCGCCTCGCTCTGGATGAACCTTCTTTTCTTCGGTTCGCAAATGCCGTTCTAGCGTCCAGCCTTTGGTGTCCAAGGCATCGCCAAGGGTGAGGGCCGCACTGGCTGATGGTGCAAAGGCGCGAACGTCAAAGCCTTGGGCCTTTGCGGCCTCGGAAAGCGTTGCCATAACGGTTGTCGTCTTGGCTGTGCCTGCATATCCTTGAACCGCTGCGACCCTGTTCGACGAAGTCAGAAGGTCAAGGGTGGCGCGTTTCTGGCCCGCGTTCCACTTTTGGCCTCGGTCTTCAGCTTGAAGGATTGCCTTGGCTACAAGCTTTGCGGCCTCGGCCTTTGAAAGCATAGGCTCGATAGCGCCACGGCCAGCTTTCTCGAGGGCCAGGATTTGTTTTTCCGCTTCGATGTTGGCTGGGGTGGTAAAGCCTTGGGTTTCCAGCCCACGCTGATTTGTGTGGGCTCTGGGGACAAGATTGCCCTCTGCGACGGCCTTCTCGATGGCCTTGCCAATCTGAAGCGGGGAAGCGTGCCCCAACACAAAGCGACCCGCTTCCTTGGCAAGGCTTGGCACGGTCATGACGGCCTCGCGCTCGCTGAGCTTGGCTGCGGCAAACTTCACTGCCTCAAAGGCGCGGATCTCAGCGATGCCATTTAGGCGGTCCACAAAGTGAGGCTCTGCCGCCCGATCCTTGGCGTTTTGAACCAAGCGCATTCGGCTTGCTTGATCAAAGCCTAGGCTATCGGCGGTTTCACGCCATTCACCCATCAAACTGCCCTTGTCCGCATTTGATTTTGCTTCTCTGGTGTCCAAGGCGGCGATCTGCTTTTCAGCCGCTGAAGCATGAGCTCTATCGGTGCCACGCTCTGCCAAGCGGGCTTCGATCTGGGCCGACCGTGTCGAGAAGGCCTCCAAGACCTTCTCCGGCACACCCGCGACCTCAAACATCGAGTCCTTGCCCATCTCAATCTTATAACCAAGGCTGAGGGCATTAAATGCAAGGTTCTGCCGATAGACTTCGCCTAAGGTCTTTTGAAGCTTGTAGAGCTCGCGGCTCTCAATCGACCGCCATTTTCCATCAGCATCGCGTACAGCGTTCAATATAATCGAATGCGTGTGCAAGGTCGGGTCATCACCACGGCTGGTCTCGTGGCGGAATGTAGCGATTAAGAGGTTGCCAAGATTGACTTCATTGACCTTTTCGCCATCGCGTATCCGCGTCATAGCGACATGGGCCTCTGCAAATTCCAACGTAGATTTGACTGCTGCATCATGGGCGGTGACTAGCCGCTCGTCGCCACACACTAAAGCAATCGTTGAGACAGACTTAGGCGCACTGAATGTGATGTCCCAGCCGGGGGCATGCTCGCGCTCTCCATTGCGGATCGTGCCCAAAACTCTGCCATCAGGCAAGTTGCCTTCTAGAGCCGCCTTGAAAACTTCCGGCGAAACCTCGCCGGATAACCCCAAAGCCTCGGCCCCTTTGCCTTGCCACTGGCTGGGGGCAAGACCTCCTTCGGCATAGTATTCGCCCGCCGCGCTGTAATAAGTAGCCGCTGCTACCGCACTTGAAAGACGTGAAATCGTGGCAACCATGGCTAGACAGGCCCTGCGCTGAAGTCGATGTTGCTCTCTGGGGGAGTGCTCTTGCGGCCATAAAGGGTGTCAGCGACGTCCCCCGGAATAAATCCGGGCTGGCGGACAGGGCCTCTGGCGATGATGTGTTTGTTGGATAGCCTGACCTTGGTCACTGGGAATCCATCTGCCAAGAGAAGGTAGCCTGCATGCTTTTCGAGTTTAAACTCGCTCTCCAAAACTGCCGGTCTAATCTGCCTTTGCTTGCCGACCGTCGTACGACCTTTTCCGTGTTCAAAGTCGAGATTTTCGGAATCACTTCGAAGCTCTGCTTCGACCTCGCCTACCATCTGACTTGCCCATTTGCGTGTATCGGCGTCTCCACACTGGAGGATCAGCTTCGTTCCCGCATTGCCAAGGAGTGCTTCTGCACCGTCCGATGTGTATCGGAGCCGCATTTGGCCGATGGCTTGGAAGGTAATGACCGTACAAGCGCCAAATTTGCGACCTTGAGGTAGAAGTCTCTGTAAGTTTGACACTTTTGGTATATCCGGCAACTCGTCCAGGAACATCCAGATGCGTCGGCGCTCATTTGGTTCTAGGCTCATAATCCCGACAGAGGCCAACTCAAGCCAACAGGCCAAAAGCGGCTTCATCGCATCAAAGTGTTTTTCGCGTCGGGGGATGAATATCCAAGGTTTGGGACCTTTTATCTGGTCCAGCTGGTCGAAATAGCCACTGAAGGTGAATGGCGTTGCGTTACTGTCCTCGTGTTTCAAGAACTGAAGCGTCTCAATGGCTTTCGTCAATGAAAATAGAACCGAAGCAGTCGCCCTCTCGGCACCTTGGGCAAATATTCGTGCTGATGAGGTGTCGGCAAGCCACCTCGCCAAATCGTCGCTTGAGGTCGACCGAAGCGCCTGAATGAGGTCAGCAAGGGTCGCTCGATCCTCCGCGATAAGCTTTCGAATGATGTTGGCGACCAGATTCTGTGCGCTCTCTACCCATACGCTTTCGTCGTGCTCATTGCCGTCGGGAATAAGCTTTTGCGCTATGTGGTCAGCGTCGGCTGGATGGCTTTTGGCTTCATCCATCACATCCCAGAAGCAGCCTCTAGCATCGAATGGATTCAAAATTACGTCGCCACGCTCGGGCCTATAGTATTGGGCTGTAAACTCACTTGAGGTGTCAAAAACGACTGCCGGTTCGCCCTTTGCTTCAGCCTGATCCAAAAGCTCCCTGAGCGCTGTTGTCTTGCCAGCGCCGCTTGCTGCCGCGATGGCGATGTGGCGATTGGCAAAATCGCTCGGGAGGCTAATCCCTGCAAAGTTGAACGAACCATTTGTTAGCTGGCGCTTCAGCAATCTTTGAAGCCCCATGGGTGTGGTCAAAAGGGCTCCCCGCAAAAGGTCATCTTGTCCGGCGACCTCTCCCTGATCCTCAAAAATGCGAAACAATACCACGCAAAGCCCGGCACCCAGCAGAATGCCCAGAAGTGAGCCTGCGACGGCCCAATCTTTCGCTTTAATGTACGCGCTTCGATACAGGGGATGCCGTTGGACGCGGTCTGCGCGCATCTTCAGGGGGCGACCCAAGAAGTCGACGGTCATGGTCGGCTTTGACTTCTGTCCCTCCGTGAACAACAACTTAACCTCAGCCTGACCGTAGGTCAGTAGGCGCTGCCTCTCATGTCGATCTAGTACGAAGGCGGGCAGGGCAGTTGCTGTGCAAGCCGACGAGATCAGGATGACAGAGAGATAGGTTCGTCCGCGTGCAATGAGGGCCGACCAATAGAGTGAAACGAGGCCTTGGCCGCGTCTTAAGCTTTCATGACGCTGTTTCATTTTTGTGCCCTCGCTGCCTCAAGCTGGCGGCGATAGGCATCCATCGACGCTTGGCTCAGGGTTTCGTTGAGTTGGGTTGGGTTTGTGCCGCCCTTATGGGCAGCGTGCGCGGCAAAGGTGTAAGCGCTGGCTGCAGTGTATAAAGTGCGGTCGCAGATGCTCTCTAGGCGCTCGAGACGAGCCAATGTTTCGGTCAAGCAAAGCGCCAACTCGTCGAGGCTTTGGTCTTTCTCAGTTCCGAAAATGGCGACTAGGCCTCGCTCAAAGATACGAATGCGGGCTTGGTAGACAGGCACCGCAAGTCCGTTAGCGTACTCATTGACCAACCTACTTTGATCACCGGTGAGCCTGATACTTACTAGATGACGCCGCGCACTCATGGCGTCATCCCCTGTATACTATATGCGCTCTTCAGAAACGCTGCATTTGCGGCTCTTTTGGCCTCAGCGCAATTTTTGTATACCCATAGTATACAGATCATCATCTGGTTATTTGGCACATTTTCGTGCGTGGGGTGTAGAAGAGTAATGAAACCTATCGCTTCATCATTTGGTGTAGTGATGATGCGCTTTTTGTTAATGTGGCGTCGAGGGAGAAGAGGCTTTCGTCGAGTTTGCGCGGAGCTAAACATCAGAAACTCCCCCGGGTTGGATCGCCATGAAATCCATCGCGGTTGGAGATCTTGTTTGCCGCAAATTCAAGACACTTAGGGACAGATCCAGTCGGCCGACGAACTAGGTGGGTCGCATTTAGGGCTTCAAGGCGAAAGTATAGAGGCTGTCGGGCCGGAGAGAACTCGAGTAGGAAAAATCGGGTTGGCTTTGGCCTGTACCAGCGCGAGTTGCGTGCAACAGTCTCGTCAATCACGGTCCATAAACGGTGAGATGTCATCTCGACCCGCGCGGTCGAGTAAAGGAACCCAGCAACAAAATTGAAGGGTGTCTGGTACTGGACCCTAATCACTTCAGGATAATAGTGAGACGAAGACTCCATTACTTCGGTCATTGCGCTTGCCCCCAAGGCTTTGCATTAAGCTGGGCTTCGGGTGCGTGCGCTGCGGGTTGTTTTCTGCCTTTGGGCGCATAATCACGACGCGGTAATGCGTTTGCCCATGCCTCAATTTCTGCCAATTCCCAACAATTCCGGTTTGCACCTAATCTCTTTGGGGGTGGAAATTTCCCTGCCTTTACAGCACGCCACAAGCTGCTGCGGCAGCGTATGCTGGTGAGTTCCATCACCGCTTTGGTGTTAAGAAGTTTCATGCCAATTCCTCCTTCGATCAGCCTCTCGGAGTTGATTCGACGGGGCGAAAATTGGCAAGCAAAAGCCGCGCTACTCAAATTTAGCTTCCGCTAAAAAACTGTTATCCTATTTAAGTTCAATAATTTAACTTGGATTTGGCGAGTCTCAATTGTTCAATGAAGGGCTCTTTATTATTGGCTGTTCCGTCTTCAATGACCGTGCGCACATAGGCCTCGCTATGGCTGCGTCGTACGGATTTGTCCAAGGCTGCGTTTTCGTCCGTCAGTCGTTTAGCAATTGCTACAATCAGAGCGTCTTTTTTGGCGAACTTGGGTCCCAATTCCAGCGCAATTCGAAGTGTATGCAATGCACTTGATGTGATCTTGTTCATAAATTTTGGCCTCTGAAAAAAGCGGTCAAGAACGTCTATGTCATCTAGTGATAGCTCCCGCCTGCGAAGCTTCAAACTGCACAGTCGATGCACCAAAAACTCGGCGTGCAGATCCGGAGCACTGGCTAGGTCGATTTCGATTTTTTTATGGAATCCATGCCATATGGCAAATTCTTTGCGAACGGCCTCACCTTCAGGTCCAAGTGCCAGAAAAATGGCATATTTGGTTTGGAAATATCTGCCGTCAAACTCTTGTTTTGTCGTCCCTCTGGGGGAGTTTCGCGACGCGTAGAATTTCGTGCTGGTCGACTTAATTGTGTCCAGAACCCTAATGAGTCTTGAAGCTCGCTGACGGTGCAAATCAAGTTCATTAGCGAGGTCGCTTACATCAGCTTGTGCATGCTGGAATCTTAGTGGTTCCTCCGGGGCGCTGCGGACAAAGACCCAAGGGACTAGTCCTATGCATACGATCCAATAAACAAAAGTCGGAGCCACGCTCCCGTTTAAGAACGCCGATCCAAGCATGATCAATAGACCTGCGGTGAGTAGTGCAAGAAGACCGGTCCATTTCTCCTTTTTAGCATAATCCGCAGTAGCAGATGACCAAGCGCTCCAGTTATCTGTTCCTATAGCGTCTTTGAAAGATTGTTTGTCGGTAAGCTCGAGAAGCTCTCGAAGAAGCTCTTCAAGATCGATTACTCTGTCGCGCTGTAAAATCTCTGGGCTGTTGGCGTGCATTTTCCGGTTCAATTGGCCTGAGTTGAAACTCTTTCGCTAAGCTAGAAGTAGAGTTTCGCGGTTTTTCAGCTTTGTAAATACCCTTCGCCAAAAAGCGGTTTCAACTGATCGAGGCTGGCATCAAAGCGGCTGCTTTTGGCAATTATTAGCAGATAGGAGACGGTCGGGTATTGTGCTGGAAACCTAAGAAGTTGCCATTGAGTACTGCTTCGCCGCAACCGAAATAGCCTCAATATTTGTCTGAGCGAAGTCATGGTCTGCTCCGTTAAAAACGCAAAGACGCGCATTTAAAAAAGAGCCAACAGTCGCTCCCCGACTGCCACATGGCTTACTGGGTCTGCATCGCCCGAGAGCAATAGCGTAGGGATCTTTGTGGATGGGATCTTGTTAGTTAAATCATCCACTGGATCGGCAATCCATTTCGCAGCGGTCGGAAAAGCGTTCAAGTAGTTGGAGCGTCAATCCGTTCCCCCCAAATCACCAAAAGGAATGCCTCCAGAAGTAACCGCTAACACAAGGGATTTTACCAGACCAAGGTACATAAGGGCCAGCTTGATCGCTATATAGCCGCCCATGGATTATGAGATGATGTTGGTCTGCTCATTTATTTCTATCGTGACCAAATCGACGAGATCGTCGATCTTATTGAGATAAGGTTGTGAAGGCTCGCGCCCGAAGCCCGGCCAAGCAAAGGAGACGCTATCCAGTTCGGCATGGGCGGCCAAGGGTTTCCAGAACGAAGCACTTCCGCCTACACCCGGAAGAAACAAAGTTTTGTGCAAGGGTCGATCTTATGGTCCCTTTGGCAAATATGAAAGTCACCGGTAAATGTCTTGGGAGGGAGTTCAACCGCCATCGCCTCAAATTACCAAATCGGTAGTTTAAGCTCTTGTTGCTTTCCCAAGGTATGCGCTAGCCTTAGGCTAAAAAGGTGAGCGTCAGGAATGGACATAGGCTTCCAAGATTTGATTGAGCAGCGGCTGAATGCGCTTTACTCTAATTGAGGCCGCCCAAGCTGCCCTTGCTTTGTCTGCAGAGCCTGCGATGTGCTGAAGCGCTATATCAAGTCTGGGCAAGAGCGCCGGTTCCGCACCGTCTAGGGCGAAATTGATAAACTGATCGCGCTCAGTCTCGTCCTCACGGCCGAAGAAGCGAACTAAAGACCAAGTGACCGACTCCACTACGCCAGCCTTGTGACAGACAACTGAAAGTTCGCCACTGATTTCGTGAACCGGAACTGCGCTTACTTCGGGACACCCACCCGGTCGACGAACGGTTAGCGGCGTCGATCCCACTCTGACTAGGAGGACGGGGTCTAACCGATATGCAGGCGTGGTGTCGGTGCTCATAAGCTCGAGCCTGTGGCCCGCCAAGTGCGAAAGAATGAGATAGGGTTCAAGATCTGAGATGGCGACATGCTCGCCCTCATCGCTCTCGTCGAGGCGGACTAGATGTTCTTGGCCTTGATGCTCAAGTAAAATGGCACCTTCGCCTTTAAACGTCATATTAAATATACCCACACCGGGCATCCAGCCAGCGGTTCGGGTCCCTGATGAGAAAGTGGTCTGCGTCGGCGCTCGCTTTAGTAATTCGGTGATGAGCTGGAGGCTGAGCCAGCCTCCTCGGAGAGTGGCATCGATAATTGCTTGGGCGGCGATAACATCTCCGAGCGGCAGGTTGCTGGCAGTTTCGGCTAGCCAAGTCGCAGCGGAGCCTGCATCGTCACGTGTAAAGTTCGGTAGCTCTTCGGCAAGGAGTTGGGCCAGCTCACTTGCCATCAACTCTGGTAGACGAATTACGAAGACGTTCTCGCCCGACTCTGATCGCGTTTCGCGGATTAGACCGCTGTCGAGCATCTGCTGGACGTCTGATCCTGATAGATGCGCGAGGACGGTCTCGCGCCGCACTACGAAGGTCTCGAGCGACTCCAAGATAAGCTCGTAAGGCCTTGTTCGGTCGTGACAATCCGTCAGCACCGCTTTCGCCAATTCACGGTAACGGGCAAACGGACTTTGCGATACGTCGAATATACGGCGGGCGTGATCGATTACATCGAGACCTGGAACAGGTGACATGACGGCCATCAGCTCGTCGTTCTGATATTTGGGTGAGGTCGCCGCGTCCGTCGCCATAGCCCGAATTATCCAAGGCGCACGCAAATGGTTGTTATGACGGGCGCCGATCGCGAACGATAGCCGGTGGTCGGACAAGTGCCGCTCAGCGACCTCAAACTCTTCATTGTCGAGCGGACCAATATCAATCCGTCTGGCACGATTGTTGAGCGCAGACGGCCCACGGCCTGCGCTCCGCGTCATCAACTGCTCCGCGATGCCGTCGTCGATGGCGAGCGCCATTCGAAGGGCGGGACCAAACAGGTTGCTGGTCAAGATTTCAAGATCGCGACGCAAGTCATGTCGGTCGGGGCCCACATTGTCGATGGCAAGCACGAGCGCAGGTCCATTGGCGCGTGATAGCTTCACCAGCCACTGTCGTGCTTCAGCCGCTGTCAGCGGCCAATCAAGCGCGTCGCCTAGGAGCAGTGCGAGGCGTTCGAATAGATCAATATCGACGTCAGCGTCGAGATAGAGGACTACCAGTTTCTCATGACTTGCAGTGGACGAGGCAAGCTCGCGCAAAGCATTACTTTTTCCGGAAAGGGGCCCGCCTTCGATCGTGACCAAGCGGTTCCGATCCTCTAGTAGCTGCAAAGCGAGGTGCACCGCCTTACGGGGCATGAGAAAGCCGCGTACAAACGGCGAGATTGGCTTTTCCCAGTCGCCGGTAAGCTCCTCGATCGCATGCGCCGTCGCTTGGCGGAGCGCCTGCACCCATACGTCTGGATCTGATCCCATCAGCGTTTCAACGGCGCGCTTGAGGTCAGCTTGAGCGACCTCGGTCCCAGCAGCGATCAGGGCCGCGAGCGCCAGTTCGGATTTAGACTCCGGTTGCCATACCTCACCCGAGTGAGTTTCGAGGATCCGCACGTCCTTGCCGTTGCTTAAAACGACCAGCGGAGGGCGTGGGTGCAGCATGCGCGCATAGGATAGCCCCTGCTCGTTGTCATTGGTAGTGAGCTTCTCGCCTGGCCGCTTAAGCTCGAATATGGCAAGGTGCTTGCCTTTGAATAGCACCAATACGTCGGCGCGCGCTCGGATGTAAGTTTTGGCCTCTGCCTTGACAGTCACAGTCGCATGGCCGAATTGGAAGGAAAAGCTCTTCTGATGGGTGACGCCGTCGCTGGGGAGCCATGGCAGCGCGTGAAGGATTGCAGCTCGAACCTGAGCTTCGAATTGGGCCTCCGGGGTGCCACTGCTAAGGGCAGTAATTGACATAGTAGACTACTCCTGAGTGTATGTGAATGATTTGTGTCTCCAAAGGGTAGCATCGAACTAGGAACTGCTGCCGTGTTTACAGAAGCACGTTCTTTTAAGACCAGTGAGGCGCACACATTATACTCAATAGACCCAAAACAAAGCCTAGAGCTTTCATCGAGTCATGTCACTCACGCGATGGGGCTGAAGTTAGCTGCCACAAGTTCTGTCCGTTTTGAAGCATGCGCTTTTTTTGCTTAAGCTTCCGCCCTTGGCGCAAAGCAGACATGGCGTGTGGCGCTGAAGCCGATTTTTGCCTTGTTGATGTGGTTTTGCAACTTAATCTTCATCCCTGAGGTTTGCGTGACTTACCAAGGTCACCCCAACGCCCTGTAGATTTCGCGCACCCATTTGGCCGTGCTGCAAAAGGAGGAGGAACCGAATGCCAATTGAGGGCATTTCCTAGCCTAAGCTGGAAAGTCCTTTTTTCCGCTACCACGATTTAAACTTGGTGCCAAAAGCTGTTGAAATCGTGCCTGATGGCTTCTGTGCCCCAATTGTGCCCCAAATTGAAATTATCGGAGTTTTCCCTTGTGGTCGGGATCGGTCAATTATATGTATTAATTGAGAAAAATTGGTGGGTGATGCAGGGTTCGAACCTGCGACCCGCTGATTAAGAGTCAGCTGCTCTACCAACTGAGCTAATCACCCGACCGGCTTGTTTATCTGGGCTAGTGCCGCTGGCGTTTGGTTTGCGCGAGCCGCCACGAGAGGCGCAAGAAACAAGGGAAAGGGCGTATGGCGCAAATGGGCGCAGGGTTCAAGCCCTGCGCCGCTTTTGTTTGCACGACTTATGTGTTTTTGCCGCGCCAATGGGGGCTCTAATTACCAGAGCCAAGCCTCAATCCGGCGCGAGCCTGCCTCTTCATAGGACCGCCCACGCGGGTCGGTGCACAGCACATAGCTGACGAGGGCCTTGCGACCGCGGATCCAGTCATGGCTTTGCTGGCGATAACAACGCACGACTGGTGCCCGATAGCTAAAGCGATCTTCATACCGGTCACGGTAACGATCCCGGCGATCATGGCGGTCACGCCAGTGGTCACGATCGCGATCCCAGCCACGTCCACGGCCGTAATCATCGCCGCCGCGTACTTGGAATGACCAGTTCCAGCCACCCCATCCCGACCAAGCCGAAGGGTGGTTGTACCATTGCGTGTCGCGCCGCCAGCCACGGCTGGGGTGATATTCGTCAAAGCCCCAACGATTAGCATAAAGGGCAGGATTGCCCCAGCGGGGGTTCCAGCTTTGCCATTGGCCATAGGGGCCCCAGTAATCGGCTCCACGGCGGTCTACATAGACCGGGCCGGGTGAGCCAACATGGACCGATATGCCTTGCGCCTGTGCGGGGGCTGTGACGGCCAGACCGGCTAGCACAAGGGCGCTGGTGAGAAGCAGACGCATTGAAAACTCTCCTTGATTCAGATGTCCCTGAGGCAGAGTGTGTCAGCCTGTGCCTGAAACGAGCATGAATAAAGCCTTCAGAAACATCACACCTTGGTGATGGCAGCCTGTAAATGCCGTTTTAACCTTGAAACGCTATCAAGGGGCTATGGATGTAAGCATACCTCTTCATCAGCAAGGCCCTGTGCTGGATAAAGCGCATCTGGAGCGCATGACCGGTGGCGACCAAGAGCTCGCGCTGGAAGTGCTGGGCTTGTTTCGCGAGCAAGTTGAGCTGTGGAGTAAATTGTTACAGCCCAGCACCGAAACCCTAGACTGGGGCAATGCCGCCCATTCCGTCAAAGGCTCTGCTCGGGGGATTGGGGCGTGGCAATTGGGCGAATTGTGCGGCCAAGCCGAAGAGGCGAGCAAAGCTCATCCCTTAAGCCGAGATGAGAAGCGGGCGTTCTACGAGGCCATCACCACTGAGATGCAGTCCGTTATCGGCGAGATCGCGGTGATCGAGCATCACTATGCTCTGGCGTCTTTGCGCTAAACTTCGGTTTTGTCTGCAGTCTCGGCTTTAGCGGCTAAGGCGTCAAAGGCGGTAAATTCATAAGCGATGCAGCGGTCCATCATGGTGCGCCACACCGGGTCTGCTATCGACATGGACAGGCCGTGCTGTTCGGCACTGACAGCCACTTTTGCAATCACATCGGCAATGCGGGCTTCGTCGCGCACAAGGCCGCGATGGCCCTTAATGCGGGCAGCAGCATCCATAAAGCCCTGGCGCTCTGCAATTAGCGCCACCAAAATACGGTCCAAGCGGTCAATTTCATGGCGCACATCTGCCATGGTCTGGCAGCTGGCAGCCGTGTTGCGGCTTTCAAGGTCACGATCAGTCATGGGCGCGCAGATAGACTAGACTGCGTGCAGACGCAAAGCCTCAATCACTAAATCACCCAGTCATCGCCAGTTGCTTCCGATTTGATCCAATCCAAGAAGGCTTTGAGGGCAGGGGTCATGGTCCGGCCCTTGGGGCGTACCAGCCAATAGGCAAAGCCAACCTTATCGCCCTCTCCAGAAAAAGGTGCCACAAGGCGACCAGAGTGCAGGTCTGCGGCGGCGATTGCGCGCTTGGCCAGTGCGACACCGCGGCCAGAAGCAGCGGCATCAATCACCATGGCGGATTGATTGAAGCGCAAGCCCTGATTGCCATCGGCACGGGGCACACCGCGCGCGGTCAACCACATCGACCAATCGGGGCAGGAAGGGTCATTGTCGGGGCTTACGTCATGAAGCAGCGTATGGCCAACCAAGTCTTGCGGGGTGCGTAGGGGTTTGGACCCTTCCAAAAGGGCTGGGCTGCACACGGGCAGCACTTCTTCGCCCATCAGCATTTCTGATGTCACGCCTTCATAAAAGCCGGGTCCATAGCGCACCGCCAGATCAACATCAGCATAAGCAAAATCAACGAGGTTCATATCGGCGGCCACCCAGACCTGAACATCAGGGTTGGCGGCTTGGAAGCGGTCAATGCGCGGCACCAGCCATTTGGAGGCAAAAGATGGTGCCGCCGATACCGACACCCGTTCTCGCCGCAGGGGCAGGCGCATTTGGCGCACGGCATCGTCAATCCGCTCAAAAGCTTCCCGCAACAAAGGCATAGAGGCGCGCGCGGAGTCGGTAAGTTCCACCGCCCGACCTAGGCGCCGGAACAGGGGCTGGCCGACGAAGTCTTCCAGAATCTTGACTTGCTGGCTGATGGCACCGGGCGTGACGTCGAGGTCTTCGGCCGCTTTGGTGAAGGACAGACGCCGCGCGGCGGCTTCAAAAGCGCGGAGCGCATTGAGGGGGGGATAGGCAGTGCTCATAGAGAAAGTCTAATGCCAGAAATCGCACAATTCAACGATCAGAAAATCTATTCTTACACGTGAGCGCTTTCGGGCGCTGCCAAATCAGGCGCGGCCAAGGGGTCGACACCACCCCCCTAAGCCGTTTATGCGGGTGCCATGACTGCCTTGATTGAGCCCTTCCGCGCCATTTCCATCAGCCGCCTTGCCCATGCCATGAAGGCACGTGGCGAGAAGGTGATCCATATGGAATTCGGCCAGCCTTCAACGGGGGCACCATCCAAAGCGATCGCTGCTGCCCATCAGGTGCTGGACACCGATGGTATGGGCTATTGGGAAAGTAGCCCACTCAAAGAAGCCCTGGCGGGTCGGTATCAGGACCTCTATGGCGTCAGTGTCGATCCAGAACGGATTGTCCTGACCTGTGGGGCATCCCCGGCGCTGGTGATGGCCTTAAGCTCTGCCTTCGCGCCGGGTGACCAGATTGCCTTTGCAAGCCCCGGCTATGTCGCCTATCGCAATACGGTCAAGGCGCTGCATCTGGCACCTTTAGAGATAGTCTGTGGCGAGGCGACGCGGTTTCAAATTTCGGCGGCCCAAATTGATGCTTTAGAGCCTGCGCCCAAAGGCTTGATCCTCGCCAGTCCGGCCAATCCCACAGGAACAATTATTCCAGCTGAAGAACTTAAGGCGATTGCGGAGGTTTGTGCCCGTCGCAATATCCGGATCATATCTGACGAAATCTATCATGGGCTGAGCTATGTCGGCCCCACCCATTCCATGCTGGAATTTGCGACAGACGCTTTGGTCGTCAATTCTTTTTCAAAATATTTCTCGATGGCAGGCTGGCGGTTGGGCTGGTTGGTGGCGTCGGACGATTTGGTGGATGCCGCCCGCGCCCGTATGGGCAATTTGTTTCTGACAGCGCCATCGCTGGCCCAGCATGCAGGCCTTGCCGCGATGGATTGCATTGACGAGCTAGAGGCCAATGTCGCCACCTATCGCGTCAATCGCGAGATTGTTTTGCAGGCTTTGCCAGCCATGGGCGTAACGCGCATCGCACCGCCAGATGGGGCCTTTTACATCTATGCTGATGTCAGCCACCTGACCGAGGACAGCATGGCGTTCGCCCATCAGATGTTGACGGATACCGGCGTCGCCATTGCACCGGGCGTCGACTTTGACCCTGTGGCAGGCCACACGCACCTCCGGTTCAGCTTTGCGGTTTCGACGCCACAAATCGAAGATGCGATGGCCCGCCTAACGCCTTGGTTTAATAGTAGAAGCGCTCTTCGCTGATTTTGCCGTTTGCCACGGTGTAGACCGCAATTTCATCCATCGCGACGCGCTCGCCACTTTCTTTGTTCGTAATATCCATGACAAAGCGCAGCGCGAATTGGTCGCCGTTCACATACGGACCATGGGTCTCAACACTGTGGACTTCATGGGCACCATACCACCACTCACCCTTAGCAATGAGCGCTGGTATGCCTTCAGCGACGCTGGCAGGGCCTTCCATATTCTCAATGCTGCGCACGTTTTCGGCCCAAAATTTCAGACCCGCTTCATCCATTTGGCCTGCTTTGCAGAGCGCGGTAAAAGCTTCGGCAACTTCCTGTGTCGTCATCACATATACTCCAAAGATAAGAACATAACAAGAACATATCTTTTCGTACTTGGCAAGCGGATACTTGGTTCGACGAGCTATTTATCACCAGATTGCGACGGTTTTAGCCCTTGGAGTCACCCAAGGGCGCGGTATCTGGAAGCTTCATGGACGCAGGCTTTCGGCTAAACAGCCCTCGTAGCCATAGGCGGCTAGGTTGCTCAAACCAGATATGAATGAGGCCAGCCGCGATCAGGGTCAGCGTCAAAAGGATCGCGACCTCTGGCAAGCCCATACGATAAGTCTTCTCAAGCTCAAACCATTTCTGAATGACATTCCGCCACACCATCAGGATCGGCATATGCACCAGATACAGCGCGAAGGAGGCCTCGCCGCCAAATTGCATCCATTTATGGGAGAGGAAGCTGCGCTGCCCAGATTTCGCCAAGAGGCCAAGCGACAGCACAAATGGCCCAGCAATGCCAACCACCAAGCGATCATCGGTGTGAAAATGCATCGCGGTGAGCAGTATGACTGTCATGCCGAAGGCAAAGATGCTGGCCTGCAACCGGTTTAGATTGATCTTTTGCCCTAAAAAATAGAGCCCAATGCCGTAAATGAACTCAGGCACAACCAGCAGGATCCCAAGGTTTTCTTGGGCTTCAGTCAGGATAGATCCAAACAAAGTCTGATAAACGAAATCGAGCGCCGCAAAGGCGGCGATGGCAAGCCCAATGATTAAAAGGGGTTTCTCGCGCCAGCGCATCGCAATCCAAGCAAAGGCGGGGAAGGCTAAGTAGACAAACCATTCAGCCGACAATGACCAGGATGGACCATTCCAATTGGCCATATGTTGGGTCGGGAACCATGCATGGACGAGAAAAAGGCTGGTGAGAAAGTCAAATGTCGAGAAATTGGCATGATCAATACGCACTCCAACCAAGCCTGCCCCCAACGTGAGGGCCAAAACACCGATCAGAATAATGAAATGGGCCGGATAGATCCGCGCAAATCGCGCACTGATGAAGCGCCAATAAGAGGGGGTCGTGTCGCCAGTCAGATAGACGTGCGTCAAGATAAAGCCCGACAGGATAAAGAAAATGTCGACCCCTAGTCTGGCTCGATTGAGAAGGGGGGCGGCGTCTGCAGGTAAGACCCAGAAAAGCTGGTAGTGGAAGAAGACCACGCCCAAGGCGAGAAAGAACCTGACGCCCGTCAAGGGTTCAATTGTTTCTGGAAAGATGTGTTGGCGCGTTGGTGCG
Organism: Hyphomonadaceae bacterium UKL13-1; assembly: GCA_001602435.1. Lineage (GTDB taxonomy): Bacteria > Pseudomonadota > Alphaproteobacteria > Caulobacterales > Aquidulcibacteraceae > Aquidulcibacter. Next base: position 2,088,208 of record CP012156.1, on the reverse strand, counting down.
ATCACAAGATGTCTCCTAGGGGTGGCAGGCATCGCACCAACAAGACGCCCATAAAGTTTTGGACTTGGATCAGATTCGCACACATCCAACGTCGACGCCGCGTGCTTGCAAAAAGCGCGCCGAACCATGGTAACCAGTGTTATTTGGGCCTAAAGGTCTGAACCCTCCGTGAACGCGTGCCGCTGAATCGCAGCCAGAATGGCCGCGACGGCCAGATTTGAGAGCACGTTGATCGCGGTCGCCGTGCGATCTGTTATCGGGTTAATTGCAAACAAAATGGCCAGACCTTCAAGCGGCAGGCCCAATGCAAGGAGGAGGGGGGCCACCGCAATCATGCCGCCACCCGGGATGCCCGGAACCGTTGCATTCAGCAGGGCCGCATAGGTTGCCGCGAACGCAAGCTCCTTTGGGCCAAATGAAATGCCGTATAGTATCGATAGAAAATAGGTTGAGAACACCCAAGCATAGGCAGTCGACGGCTTAAAAGTAGAGACCGCAAACGGCAACACAAAACCATAAACACGCTCCGGCAACCGCCAAGTGTCCCTTGAAGTCTCAATCATGGCGGGCAAAGCTGACAGTGAGGAGCTCGTTCCCAATGCGACGGACGTTGGGTTTATCACGCCGATAAAGACTTTGGTGAAAGCCAAATTTCCCCAGATCACCATAATTGCGATAAGGGCCAGACTGACGATGAATGCCGCACCAACTTGCACGCTAATCAAATAGCCCAAAGCGGAAAAAGCTGCCCCTCCAAGTTTGGTGCCAACGACAAGGGTTAAGGCGAAAATTCCAAGGGGTGCGACCAGTAGGACGCCCTGAACCAAGACCAGCATTACCGAACTCATGGTTCGGCAGGCATTTACAATCTGGTGCCGCGCGTCCGCAGGTGCGGCCAAACTCGCAAATCCAAAAGCAATTGCAAAAATCATCAATGACAACATCGTGCCATCGGCAGCGGCCTTGATCGGGTTGATTGGGATCAAATTCTTGAACCACGTCGTGATGCTGGCATCCCCGGTCGGAACTTCCGCGGCATGAACGGAAGCACGCAGCTTGTCCGTGACGGATTGATCCAGCGTCAAACCGGAAAACATCCCTTTCGCGCTCAAGGCCGCCACGCCCGCATAGCAGACACTCAGTAGGATAAAGGCGACCAATGTCTGAATGCCAATCGTTCCCGCCGAACGGCTGCTTTCTGATCCAGCAATGGCGGCAATTAACAGCGGCACGATCAAGGGGATGACCGTCATCCGAATGGCATTGATCCACATCGTGCCGACAACATCGAAAAAGCCGACAATTGAACTTATCCAATCGGATTCGCCCAAATCGGCCAAAAATCCGCCCACTGCAAAGCCAAGGACCAAGCTTGAAATGCAAGCTATTGGCAGCACATCTTGGATGCGCGCCATTAGGTTACTGTTCTTCCGTGCGTCTAAAAATGCGGCTTCTGCCATAGGCCCAATCCAGAAATTTGTTCAATTCTGAATTTTTACTACTTAGTAGCTTTGGGTTCGCCTAGCCTTAGACAAGAAACATTTTTGATCTACTGCCCGCTAATGGCGTCTGAAATCGCGGCTTTGGCGCCGCAAGAGACGAGGCCGTTGCGGGTCTTTGGGTCCAAGGACGTGGCCGTCTGAACCGCGGACTGGATGGAGCCATCGATCGAGGTTTTCACAATCGCCGTCACCGCATCAATATGCTCGGCCTTCAGTTTTGGGCCAAGTTCGGTTTGCAAGCAGCCACAAAAGCTCTCTGACTGGCCGGCCAGCTGACACACGAGCTTGGTATCGAGGACCTCGCCGACTGCTTTGGCAGCATCGCCCGCAACACTAACGGCAGAGCTTTTGAGCTCTTTCACCGTCGCGGCGGCTTCATTGGGGGCTTGGCCACAGGCACTAAGGGCGAGGGCGGCGGTGAGCAGAAGGGCGGGGAAAAGTTTCATGCCCGCTGTGTGCCCTGATCCGCCATCACAAGAAACCCACAAGGCTGTGACTTAATCTGGGATGGTCGGCAGCTAGGGCCTGCGCTGACCTATTCAGTCAGGCGCAGGGATTCTTCGAGCGTCTTCGCCAACTGCCGGAAGGCAGCGCGGACTTCGTCTGGATTGTCAGCATGGAAATAATAACCAGCCGAAGCACAAGCTTGGAGAGCTGGGGTGATTTGGTCATAAACCGGCTTCACCCAATAGTCGAAAGCTCCATCGCCATCCAGTCGGACATATTTCAATTGCACAACGCCCACTCGGAAACCGCGCGCTTTCAATTCTTGGCAGGCACTTGACCCGACAGGTCCTGGCGTAATGGCGTTCCAGTCAAACTGCATACCATCGGTCACGATGATGATGAATTTCTCAGGCTTGGCTTGTGAGCCATCGCCAGCACCTGAGGACAGGGTGTTTTTGCCCGTCTGCAATGCCGGGGTGAGGCGAGATGAGCTCCAGCCCGGTTTCAGTTGGAACGTGCCAACAAAATCGCGCGCCTTTTGCATGTCAGACGTAAAAGAAAGCTGCCGCTCCCAACTCGCCGCCATGCGCGCTACGCCATATCGCGCCCGCAAACCGCGTGGATAGGCATCGTATAACTCATCAATCAGGATTTGAACGCTCTCCTTCATGATGTCATGGCGCAGCTTGACGCCATTGGCATGGGCGCGCTGTTCTGACGTTGAATAAAGGTTGCTTTCCTTCAACTTGGTTTCGATATGGCAGGCGAAGGCGCAATTTTTGTGTTCTGGGTCGTTCTTTGACAAGAGGCGCAGCTTGTCGCGTCCGGCTTCATCTGCCGCTACCCCCATGGAGGCTGAGCCGTCGAGCCACAGATCCACGTCGACATAACGGTAATCGGCTTTGCGCGCCCGTGCTGTGCCCGTAATCGGGGTATAAGCGCCGCCGATCAGCCCCGGGGCCATCGAGGCTTGATTGGCTGTATAGCTAATCAGGGCGCTCCGCACCCGTCCCGTTTCGGTTGTGACGTTAAAGCTCGCGACTGCTGCACGCTCGTTTGAATTCAAATTGGCCAGAAACGTCTTTTCGGCCACTTCTGCCATTTTCGCGTCTTCGGTCGTCGGCGCAATCGCTGCCAAAGCGGCGGTATCGGCGGCGGATTGATATTTGGCTTTGCCGCTGGAGATCATGGCGAGTTGAATTGAGCCTACGCCCACGAGCAAAAGAGCGGTGGCAGATAATGCAAAACTCAGCGCAATGGTGCCGCGCTCGGTCTTGAGCCGCGTCCCCCACATCAACAGTTTTTGCCGAAGCAGCCCTAACGGACGCATAATTTTAACCCTAACTCGTAACCACACGACCCGGGTTAGGGGCATTTTCTGAATTTTTTGGAAGTATGACTGGTTAATCGAGTGATAAAGCAATAGGTCAATTTAAATTACTTGCAAGTATTTGCGAAATAAATCCAAGTAATTATGTAGGCAAAATTTCTAACTACTGATTGAGTGTGCTTTGAATTGTTCCTGTTTTCAGTGCCTTAAGCCGAACCGTCCGCTCAACCGCAATAGGGTTACCAATCGTTAGAAAAATCTGGGTTGTAACTGACTGTTTCCATTAACTATAGCGCCAAAAAAGTCGCTTTTACTGCATTATCTTCAACAGATTTCAGGGGCGGCCAGTGGGAAAGTCCATCGTTTTCTGAAAGACAGCCTTCATGCAAAACCTAACTTCACGACTTCAAAACCGACTGACTTCGCAACCGTGGAAGCCAGCTCTCGGTGCTGGCATTGCTATTGCATTGATTGCAAGTCTGAAACATGTAGGCTTCTTTCCATACCTTATCGCACCCTTGGGCGCGTCCGCGACCTTGGTTTGGATGGTGCCTAAAAGCCCGCTCGCACGGGCACGCGCTGTTATTGGTGGCAGTTTGATCTCGGCCGCCATCGGGTTGGGAGTCTTGGGGATGTTGGGCGCAACCCCTTGGGCGATCGGACTAGCCGTGGGCCTTGCCATCTTTGCGATGGTGCTTTTCGATGTTCTGCATGCGCCAGCAGGGGCATTGCCTTTGGTAATAGGGATCAGCCACCCAGAGCCTGTGGCCTTTCTGGCGACCTTAGCGGTATCGACTATTATCTTGGTTGTTCTGGGGCGACTTTATCTCTGGCTGACAGAACCAAAAGCTCGGCTAAAGCCAGACATTTGATGCGCCTGCGACGGAATGCAATGCCTTCGTCGTTTCAGCAAATATGACCCAGATGCTTCTTTCCCGCCGTACTGCCCTGATCGGCCTATCCGCTGTGACGGCAGTTCCTGCCTTTGCTCAAACGCGCTTTGAGGCAGCAAGAGCCTATTCGACCGCACGACGTGGGATCTCCTTCCTCGTGATGCAGCGCGGGCAGGTCCTGTTTGAAGATTACCAGGGCCAAGGCAAGCGCTTCAAAGGCTGGGAATTAGCTAGCGGCACCAAGAGTTTTTCAGGCGTCATGGCCGCGGCCTTGGTGCAAGATGGCCTGTTGAAGCTTGATGAATATTGCGCAGACACGCTGCGGGAGTTTTGGTCGGATCGGTACCGGTCTGCCATTCGTGTGACCGACTTGCTGCACTTGGTTAGCGGCATTGATGGCAAAGGTGGTCGCAATTTTGGCAATGTTCCGACCTATGCAGAAGCCGTCACCGCAACGTCAAACAAGGGCACCGGCACCCAGTTTTCATACGGCCCGGTGCCCTTCCAAATCTTTGGAGAATTGGTTCGGCGCAAACTAATTGCTGCCAAGACAGGTGATGCAGACCCTCTGGCTTATTTGACCCGTCGACTGCTGGACCCTCTCGGGATCCGACCCATCCGATGGCAGCGGGGCAGTGATGGTATGCCGCACTTACCCTCTGGGGCGGCGATCACCGCCCGCGACTGGGCGAAGTTTGGCCAATTTGTTTTGGCCGGCGGTGTGCATCAAGGAAAGGCTTTGGTCGACCCTGTCGCGCTGCGGGCCAATTTTGAAGCCAGCAAGGCCAATCCCGGCTATGGTTTGACGTGGTGGATGCCGCGTCCGGGCATGATTGGGCCGGGGCCCCGGTCTGGCGTGGCCAGTGAAGCGGTATCGCTTTCCGGTCTTGGCAAGCTTTATATGGCAGCGGGGGCTGGCAATCAGCGCCTCTATTTGTTGCCGGATCAGGACATGGTCATTGTTCGCCAAGCAGACGGAATTCTCGAGGGCCTGCGCCGCGGCGCTGGCGATTGGTCTGACCAGACGTTCTTAAGCCTTTTGCTAGGCGCTTAAGCCTGACCACGGCCCCGGGCTTGGACCGCTTCACGATTGGCGGCGACCTTATCGGGCGTGACTTGGTTATTGCGCTCGGTCGAAAAGGCGGTTTCATGCTGCAGGCCAGCGCCAAAAGTCATGGCGAAACCATCATTGATCAGCTTCTTGTAGTCTTGCTGGGCGTGGGCTGGCATGGTCGCCATATCGGCGGCCAGCTTCATTGCGCTGGGCATCAAGTCTTCTGGGCTGACGACACGATTCACCAAGCCCCAACGCTCCGCAGTTTCAGCATCTAGGAAGTTGCCCGTGAGAGAGAGTTCTTTTGCACGATAAATCCCGATCAAGCGCGACAGTTTTTGCGATAAGCCCCAGCCAGGCATGATGCCGACTCGTCCATGTGTGTCGGCAAAGCGCGCGCCAGTTGAAGCGATCAAGACATCGCAGGCCAAGGCAACTTCAAAGCCACCCGTAATGGCCACCCCATTGATTGCACCAATAACGGGCTTGGCGCTGGTCTCGATCGCGCGAACAGGATTGGCTTCTGGCTTTTCAGCGGTGGCATCGCCCATGGCGAGTGGGTCGGTCGATAATTCTTTTAGATCAAGGCCAGCGGTAAAGGCGCGTCCAGCTCCGGTCAAAACAATCACCCGGATGGTCTCGTCCTGATTCAAGTCCGTGATAGCGTCATACAGCGCCAGACGCATGGCCTTTGACATCGCATTCATGGCCTCTGGCCGGTTCAAGGTCACAATGGCGATGGCGTCTTGACGTTCAACGGTCAGGGTCATGGAATTTCCTTCAAGCGGGTAGGCGTCAACTGGTTAGGCGGGCTTTGTTTCAGCACCGCTTAGAAAAGGCAATGGCATCTGCTTAATTTGGTTCGGTGATTGTGACGATCAGCGGGAAATGATCGGAACCCACATCTGAGCCAACTTCGCAGGCCCGCACCTCAATGTCGCGCACCAGAATATGGTCGATCGTAACCTTCAGGCCAGGAATTTTGTCAAACGCTGTCCCGCTCCAGTCAATTGGTCGCCATGTCCCGGCAACTGGGCCGCCGCAGGCAACCCGTTTGAGATTGGCGGTTTTAAGGAGCTGATAGAAGGGTAGGGCACTTGGCGTGGTGTTGAAATCGCCCATGACAAGAACGGGTCCGGGCTCTTTCGCGACCGCGGCGGCGAGCACCTGCAGTTCCAGATTCCGCACGGTCAGTCCTTGGCCTCGTCCGCGTGTCGGGTTCTGCAAATGCAAGACGAAAAGGGTGAATCCGTCGCAGCGTGCCTTAAGACCAAAATTGCGACCAGCCCAGACCGCCAACTCGCCATTTGGCCTGACCACACGACAGCCCAAAGTCTCGACGCCCCAAGTTTCCTTTGAGGGCGATGCTAATTCCAAATGTTGGGCTGACGGGAACAGCGCTTGCAAATTGCTGTAAGCAGGCACTTCACCCAGACCAATGACTTTGGCTTTTTTGACCTCTGGGATCAGTGAGAGACTTTTTAGGGCTAGACGATTGTCGTGGATATTCGCCCAAGTCAAAACCATCTCGCGCGTAGCGTCACCTTGTTGCGGGGAGAGCGGCGGGTAGAGTGTCGGCACGCGCACATTAAAAAATAAGAGCGCTAGGACAGCAACACCTTGCATGACTGCCAAAACTCGCCATTTGCCCAGCCAAAAGGCAGTCAGTCCGACCAATCCAAAGACGAGGATCAGTCTGTCCCAAGCGCCGAACAGCGCCAGGATCCAGTGAAAGGGGGCCGCCAAGGCAAGCCCGCACAGGCCCAAAGTGGCCAATCCGACAAGCCCAAGAGCTAGGCGAACAATCCAAGCGAGAATGGTCAAGCAGCCCGCTCTTTTTCCGTGGGGTCTAGCCAAGTTTCGAGATCAGCCAAAGCGCGAACGGCCAAAGCCTTTTTGCGCAACCGACCGCGTTCTTTGCCTTTCCCGCCCGCATCTTCGCTCAATTCGGGGAACAGGCCAAAATTGACATTCATCGGTTGAAAGCTGCCCTTGCCACCATCCACGTGCCCGCCGGTGACATGGTTCAGCAGTGCGCCCAAAGCCGTTGTGATCGGGGGAATGCTCGGGGTGTCGCCCAGACGCTCTGCCCGTGCAAACCGGCCAGCCAACAGGCCAATCGCGGCGCTTTCGACATAGCCTTCACAGCCCGTAATCTGTCCCGCGAAGCGAATGTCCGGTCGCGACTTGAGGCGCAGGCTTTCATCCAGCAATTTCGGTGAATTGAGGAAGGTATTGCGGTGAATGCCGCCTAGGCGCGCAAACTGGGCTTGTTCAAGGCCCGGGATCATACGGATAACATCGGACTGCGCACCATGTTTCAGCTTTGTTTGAAAGCCGACCATGTTGAACAATGTGCCAAGGGCATTGTCTTGGCGCAATTGCACGACGGCCCAAGGTCTTTTCCCAGTCCGCGGATCAACGAGGCCGACCGGTTTCATCGGGCCAAAGCGCAATGTCTCGCGTCCACGCTCTGCCATCACTTCGATCGGCAAACAACCTTCGAAATAGGGCGTGTTTTCCCACTCTTTGAAGCTGGTCTTTTCGCCAGCCAACAAAGCATCGATGAAGGCTTCATATTCTTCTTTATTCATCGGGCAATTGATGTAATCGGCCCCGTCACCCTCAGGACCCACTTTGTCCCAGCGGCTCTGGAACCAGGCAATGTCGAAATTGATGCTCTCGCGGTGGACGATGGGCGCGATGGCATCAAAGAAGGCCAGTTCGTCCTCGCCCGTGACTGATTGTACCGCCTGCGCCAAAAGGTCAGAGGTCAAAGGCCCTGTCGCGATAATGGTGCTTTCCCAGGTTTCCGGCGGCAGCTCGGTTACTTCTTCACGTACGATTGTGATCAGCGGCTCTCGGGACAGAGCTTCTGTCACCGCAGCTGAGAACCCATCGCGGTCAACGGCCAAAGCAGAACCTGCCGGCACTTTATGGGCATCGGCACAGGCCATGATCAGCGAGCCAGCCCGGCGCATTTCCGCATGTATCAAGCCAACCGCATTGAATTCCCAATCATCAGAACGGAATGAATTGGAGCAAACAAGCTCTGCAAGACCATCGGTATTGTGGGCATCGGTCTTACGGATTGGGCGCATCTCATGGAGGACAACGGGCACGCCTGCGCGGCTGATCTGCCAAGCTGCCTCACTGCCCGCAAGGCCGCCGCCGATAATATGTATGGGTTTTACCTGAGTCATGGTCTGTCAAATAGCGCAGCCAAGGCCTTGAGGGGAGGGGGCGGGCTCAGTCGCCACAGCCCAATACTGTCTTTCCTGTCAGGTCGGTGATCAAGATTGTCGATCAAACATGTTTGATTCCCCCTCTTGCACCGCAACCGGATATAGCCGAAGGGGAAAGCGCGCAGGACAGATGGCTATCGAGCGGATCGGTGCAGCGTACCCCATTTGAGGAATATAGATGACCAAGACTTTTTCCCCTTCCGAAGCAGCCTTTTCGGTATTTGAATTGGTGAAGCGCCAACCCCAGTTTGTGATGCGCTATGCCATGCTGTCAGCCGGGGTCATGGCAATTTACATGTTCATCATGGCGAGTACGGGGGCGGGTGAGGCGCTGCAACGTTATGCGGCGCTCTTGCAGTCGGAACAAATGCCAACCATGGAGCAGGTGCAGGCCATTCTTGGCCCCGCGATGCCATCGCTATTCTTTTCGTTGCTGATGAGTGCCATTTTGAGCGCTTTCTTGACCGGGATGGCCTTACGCAAAACCCTACATGATCGTGAGGAGGGCTTCTGGGGTCTTCAGGCTGGACCCATTGAAGGACGCTTTCTTATGGCGACTTTGGCTTTTGTTGCCGTGATTTCTGTCGCGGCTTTTGTGATCGGGTTTATCACCAGCCTGATCGCCACGATCCACATGGCGCTGGGAAGTCTTGCAATCCTTGCATCGATTGCTGCGTTGGCTTGGCTTGGCTTGCGGTTGAGCCAATTTGGCGTGATGGGCGTTGTAACGGGCAAGTTGGGACTTAGAGAATCCTTCGAACAAACCAATGGCAAATTCTGGCGCTATTTTGGTGCTTATTTGCTGTGGGTGGTTGTTACGGTCATTATAGGTACCATCGTCCAAGGACTTGCGACCATTGGTGCTTTAGCCTTGGGAACAAAGGTAGGCTCGGGCCTACCTGCATCCGCGCAGGAATTTGCGACTGCGGGCTGGGCCTTTTACATTCTGTTTTATGGCATGGTCACTGGGGTTCTGAACTTGGGCTTCTTATGCATCGGGGCCTATGCTTGGCACCAAAGCCGAGGTGACCTGCCACCGCCTAAAACGGCTCTTTAACAACCGCCTCGCTTAGAAGTCGAAGTCTGCCGTAACGGGCACATGGTCTGACGCCTTCTCGCGCGCCCGTGCCATGCGCCAGATTTTGACTTCCTTCAGACGGTCTGCCGCCTGTGGGCTGATGGCGAAATGATCGATCCTTATGCCGTGATCCTTAGGCCAAGCCCCGGCCTGATAGTCCCAGAATGTGTAGGCATGCTCGGCCCCATTCACGGCCATAAAGGCGTCGGTCAGGCCCAGATTTAATAGCCGTCGCCAAGCGGCGCGGCTCTCGGGCTGAAACAGGGCATCGCCCATCCAAGCAGCCGGATCATAGCAATCACCGGGCCGTGGGATGATGTTCCAATCACCCGCCAAAACCAGAGGCTCTTCCAGCTCTAATAAGCCTTTGACATGGTTTTGAAGCCTGTCCATCCAGCGCAGCTTATAGTCAAACTTCTCTGTGCCTAAGGGATTGCCATTCGGGCAATAGAGATTTGCGATCCGCACGGCACCCGTGGGGGTCGCGACTTCAACTTCCAGATAGCGCGCTTGAAGATCTTCTTCTTCGCCCGGCAGGCGGTTTTGTGCCACTTCTGCGGGCAATCGGGTCAGTATAGCGACGCCATTATAGCTCTTTTGCCCGGAAATGAAGCAATTGTAACCTGCATCCTCAATCGCTTCGCGCGGAAACTTCGGCTCTTCGCATTTGATTTCCTGAATGCAAACAACATCCGGACTGGCCTCAGCCAGCCATTCCAACAGGTTTGGTAGCCGCGCGTTGACAGAGTTGACATTAAAAGTCGCGATGCGCATTAGTCTCGTCCTAAATCTCGAAATCCGTACCATGGTTTACGTGATTTCGACCAGTTTGATAGTCCCGATTAGAGGTTCCTGCATGACACGCTCCAATTCTGCTCCGCGCGCGCCGTCCTATTTAGTCGCCGGTTTGATCGCTATTGTTGGTGGGGTCGCGTGTGCTGGGGCGGCCTTGGCCCAGGCACCTGCGCAAACAGCACCGTCGGCAACCAGCCAACCGACTGGAACTGCCGCAATGGCGCCCGATACGGCCGAGGCACAAGCGCCTGCCGCCAAGCCAAAGCGGCGCGGGGCTCGTATGGTCTGTAAGCAGGAAGCCATTCTCGGGACGCGCCTTAAGTCCACGCGCACCTGCCGGACGGCTGACGAATGGCGTCGCATCTCCCGTGGCTTTCAAGACCAACTGAAGAACACGACGGATAAGGGCGGCGCTGTCTTTAGCAGCAACTAAGCTTTCGCTTTAGAAGCCTTTGAACACGGCAATCTCGTCGAGAGGTGCGCGCTCGGTCCGCAACTGGTTGATCGGCGCGTCCTTGTCTTCATAGCCCAGCGCCAAGCCACAATAGATCACTTCATTGTCAGGCAAGCCAAAATGGGCGGCCAGGCTTTGGCGCACCATGCCCCAGGCTTCTTGCATACAGGTGGCAAGGCCCCGCTCTTCGGCGACCAAGCAAATAGTCTGCATCAACATGCCCATATGGGCCCATTGGCCGTGGCCCATGGATCTGTCGATCACAAAGAAGATGGCTACTGGCGCACCAAAGAACTGATAATTGCGCGACATTTGGCCTAGCCGCCCCAACTTGTCTTCACGCGGGATGCCAAGGATTTGGTACATGTCTTCCCCAACCTTGTAACGGCGAGAGCGGTGGGGTTCTTTGACTTCGGCCGGATAAATCGGGAACTCGCCAGCTTCGCCGCGCGGATTTTCATTAAGTGCTTTTTGCGCCAAGGTCACAATTGCGTCGCGCTCTTCCCCGGCAAGGACAATCATCTTCCAAGGTTGAAGATTGCCGCCAGACGGTGCCGCGCGGGCAATGTCCAACAGGGCACGAACTTCTTCTAAAGGCACAGGGTCTGGCTTAAAGGCGCGCACAGATTTGCGTTGCTTAACAGCAGTTTCGACATTCATGGCTTTATTCCTGAGCTGGTGTTTTTTCTGAGACTAAGGCCAAACGCCGCTTCAGAGCAAGCCAAGCGCCGATAACTTCTCTAGACCGAAAAACTAACGCCACAGCCACAGGATGATTTTGCGTTGGGATTGCGGATTTTGAAGGACGATCCAATCAAATCATCGACCCAGTCAATTTCAGCACCTTCCAAAAAGGGCAGCGAGACTTGGTCGACAGCCACTTTGGCTGCACCCTTTTCGATAATGATGTCATCCTCGCCAGCGCTTTCAGCAAAGCCAAACTCATATTGAAAGCCAGAACAACCACCGCCATTGACGGCTACCCGAAACAACGCCGCCCCTGGTTCGGTGGCGATAAGGTGTCCAATTTTCACTGCGGCGGCGTCTGAAACAGAAAAACCTGACTGCATGAGCATAAGCCTATCTTCGTTTAAGGGCGCAAAAAGGCAGCTTGAAAGCCAAGCTGTTTTCTTTTCCGTCAACTTTATCCCTATATGGGGGAGAAACTTGTTTTGAGGAAGACCCTGATGCCTGTCCTAACTCGCCCAGCGCCTTTTGCCGCTGATCCTGCCCAGTCGCGCGGCAGACGTTGGCCAGAAGCGGAAAGCCAGACGCGCTCACCTTTTGAGCGCGACCGCGATCGGATCATTCATTCGACCGCCTTCCGTCGATTGAAGGGCAAGACACAAGTGTTTGTGGCCCATGAAGGGGATCATTTCCGCACGCGCCTGACCCATTCGCTCGAAGTCGCGCAGATCGCGCGCTCTGTGTCGCGCCGGCTTGGGCTGAACGAAGATTTGGCAGAAGCCTGCGCCTTGGCGCATGATTTGGGCCATCCACCGTTCGGACACACAGGCGAACATGCGCTGGATGATTGTATGAAGCCTTGGGGTGGATTTGATCACAATGCTCAGACTTTGCGAGTGCTCACTCGGCTGGAGCGACGTTATCCAGGGTTTGACGGCCTAAACCTGACTTGGGAGACCTTGGAAGGCACCGTGAAACACAATGGCCCGATGTTGGCGAACGGGGCAGGGGTCGAAAGTCTGGCCCCAGTTTGGCAGGACCTCAATGCCGAATTCGATATGGGTTTAACGACTTTTGCTTCTGCCGAAGCACAAGTTGCGGCGGTCGCCGATGATATTGCTTACAATAATCATGACATCGATGATGCTCTCAGTGGTGGCATCTTTAGCGACGCGGAATTGTGTGACAGCGTGCCCTTGGTACGAGAAGTCTATGATGCCGCAGCCCGAGACTATCCCAATCTTGATCTGGGCCGGATGCGCGGGGAAGTCATTCGTCGCCTAATCGGGGTCTGGGTGAATGACCTCGTGGTGGAAAGCCAGCGAAGAATTGCACTCTACAATCCCCAATCGGCCGATGAAGTACGTGCTTTGCCGCAAGCCTTGGTTGGGTTCTCCGACGAGATGATCGCGAAGGCCGCTACTTTACGCGAATTTCTCTACGCAAAAATGTATCGTCATTGGCGGATGAATCGCTCCCGCAGCCAAGCAAGGCGAATCGTTCGCGAATTATTCGACGTTTTTCTGGCCGAACCCGATACATTGCCGCCTGTTTGGTTGCATCTCCACAGCAAAGATTCCACGAAGGCAGCGCGGCTTGTTTGTGATTACATCGCTGGAATGACTGATGATTTTGCCATTGATGAGCATCGCAGGCTCTTCAATCTGGATCGCACCTTGTAACAAGGGGCTGGCGCCGACTTAATTGAGAGTTACAAGAAACTTTCTTTTATGTCTGGAGTAGATTCGCATGGCCAACCGGGATCGTGATTCCTTTGACGATTACGACACTGATGATCAAGATGATGGTTTCTTGACCTTTGACGCGCGCGAAGAGGAAGAAGACCGTAGTCGTGGCCCCCTAATCATTGTCGGCATCGTCGCTGTGCTGGCTTTGATCGGCGTCGTTTTCTGGCAAGTCTATTCCTCAAGCCGCGAGCCCGGCGATACCCCGCAAGTTGCAGCGGACAGCGGATCGTTCAAAGCGCCGGGTGACCCAGCGGCGAGCGCCCCAATTGTTGGCTCTGATCTGGACAAGGGCGTGTTTGACGCTGCCAGCGGCGCTTCGGCCCCAGCGCTTGATGTTCAGCCAACCAGCCCCGCAGAAGCGCCGATGTTGACGGATGGCAGCGCTGCGCCGGCTGCAGTTGCACCAGCCCCAGTTCCGGCCCCGGCACCAGCTACAACGCCCCCGCCGCGCCAAGTGGCAGCTGCTACGACCAAGCCTGCCGCCACGACACCTGCTGTCAAACCAGCAACGCCTGCGCCGGCACCTAAGCCAGCGCCGGTTGTGTCAAAGGCCGCAACACCTGTTCCTGCCCCTACAAAAGCACCTGCCCCTGCGGCGCCAAAGGCGGTTCCCGTGCCAGCTTCGGCTGCATCAGCGGGTTTCGCCGCACAATTGGGTTCGTTTAAGGATAAGGCATCGGCCGACACGGCTTTGGCCCGGTTCCGCGCCTCCGGCCTGTCTGGCCCCGTTTCAATTGTGGCCGCGGACCTTGGTGCTAAGGGCACTTGGTACCGGATCCGCGCGACGGGCTTTGAAAGCCGGTCGGAAGTGGAAGTCTTCTGCGGTAAAGCTCGCAGCGCGGGTGCCCAGTGCATTCCAGCTTCGCGTTAAGATGAGGATCGGGCGACCCTAGCATGTCTGTCGCCTGCGTCATTGATGTGGCAGGGCCGGTCCTGACCGTGCAAGAGCGGCGCTTGTTTGCTGCGCGCGACCCGTGGGCGTTCATCCTGTTTGGTCGATCCTGTGAGACCCCGGCACAGATCCGAGCGCTGTGCGAAGACTTGCGCGACAGCGTCGGGCGGGCCTGTCTGATTTTCATTGATCAAGAAGGTGGACGGGTCCAGCGTTTAGCCCCGCCTGTCTGGCCGCGCCTGCCTGCCTTATCCTTTTACGGCAGGCTGTGGCAGGACAATCCTGCAAATGCTTTGGAGGCTTGCAATCTCCATCATCAGATCATGGGCCACATGCTGACCGACGTCGGAATTGATGCCAATTGCGCGCCCTGCCTAGATTTGCGTCTGGCGGGTGCAAGTAGCGCCATCGGCGATAGAGCCTTGTCTGCCGACCCTGCATGCGTGGCAGAACTCGGTCGTGCTGGCCTAGCGGGCCTTCAAGCATCGGGCGTTGCTGGCGTTCTCAAGCATATGCCGGGGCAAGGGCGTGCCGCACTGGACAGCCATGAGGCTTTGCCCCGCATTGCGGCTTCCAAAGAGGTATTGGAACAGGACCTGCTGCCTTTCCGAACCAATCAGTCTGCCCCCATGGGCATGATCGGCCATGTTGTGTTTGAGGCCCTCGATCCCGTCGCGCCAGCCAGCCAGTCCGCGCCTGTGGTAAAGCATTGGATCCGCGAGGCCATGGGGTTTGACGGCCTTTTGATGACCGATGATTTGACCATGAAGGCCCTCGACCAACCCGATGCGGTCAAAGCCACGCGTGTGTTTGAGGCCGGCATTGATATCGCCATGCGCTGTCACGGCACGCTGGAGGAACGCGATGCCTTTCTTCAGATGTGCCCGGTGCTTTCTGGGCCAAGTTTAACTAGGGCAATGCGCGCGGAAGCCTATGCGCCAAAACCCGCTGTCGCTCTAGATCCCGATCAACTCTGGGCGCGCTTTACTGAATTGACGGGATGGGAGCGGGCCATGACCTTGTCCATCTCGCCCGATCCGACCCGAAAGGCGTGGGCCTAAGATGGCAAGTGATGACGTCCTGGAAGCCGCCCTGCGCGGAGTCGGTGAAAGCGACATCGCCTTTAGTGTTGATCTCGACGGCTATGAAGGCCCGTTGCATGTTCTCTTGCGCTTGGCCCGCGATCAGAAGGTGGATTTACGTCGCCTGTCCATCCTGAAATTGGCGGAGCAATATCTGGAATTTGTCGCCGCCGCGCGTTCAGCCCGGATTGATCTGGCCGCTGATTATTTAGTCATGGCGTCTTGGTTGGCCTATTTGAAATCCCGCCTTCTGCTGCCGCGTAAAGAGCGTCCGGCGGGTGAGGAACCCGTTGAAGATATCGCCGCGCATTTGGCGTGGCGGTTGGCGCGCCTCGATGCCATGCGCGCTTCTGCGGAAGCGCTCTATCAGCGCCCGCAGCAGGACTTGGACTTCTACACACGCGGCGCGCCGGAAGAGACCGCCGTCACCGAAATCCCTTTGTGGGAAGCCACCATCCTCGACCTTTTGCGCGCTTATGCAGATCAGCGCGTGCGCGGGGTGGAGACCAAGCATGAAGTGAAGGCTTGGCCCGTCTATTCGCTGGATGATGCGCGCAAGCGGCTAGAGCGCTTGATGCCGCGCGCAAAAGACTGGCAGGCCTTGGGCGAGTTTGCGCCGCCTGTGACGACATTTGCGAAAGAGCCCCCCAGCGCAGCGTCTCGCTATGCCAGCCTCTTGGCAGCCAGCCTTGAACTTGCCAAACAGGGCAAGCTTGCCGTGCGGCAATTGGAACATTATGCGCCGCTTTATGTGAAGGCTGGGCCGGAGACTTTGGTGTGACGGAATCGGAAGACGATAACACCGACGACCGTACCTCGCCGGAGGCGATTGCTGCCGCCGTGCGCAGCTTGGCGCGTGCCAAGCCAGACCTTGATCTGGTGGACCGGGCCGACTTGTCCGTCGATCCAGCACCCGATGTCGACCGGATGGTTGAGGCGCTGTTGTTTGCGAGTGCTGAGCCCGTGCGGGCTTCGGCAATTGCCGCGCGCCTGCCAGAAGGAGCCGATGTTGGCGGCGCGCTCGCACGCTTAAAGCGGCGCTATGTCGGCCGCGGGGTCATTTTGGTTGAAGTGGCAGGCGGGTGGCGGTTCCAGACCGCACCCGATCTGGCCTTCTTAATGGAAGAACGGCGCGAAGAGCCGCGCAAACTTTCCAAAGCGGCCCTCGAAACCTTGGCTATCATCGCCTATCACCAACCGTGCACGCGCTCTGAAATCGAAGAAGTACGCGGTGTCGGCGTCGGACGCGGCACCTTAGACCTGTTGATGGAAATCGGCTGGGTACGGGCAGGGGCACGCCGACAATCCCCCGGCAAGCCTTTGACCTATCGCACCACGCGCGAGTTTTTGGCCCACTTTAACCTCGCCACCCTCGAGGATTTGCCTGGCAAAGCCGATTTGCAAGCGCAAGGGCTGCTTGATGCCCGCTTGCCACCTGATTTTGAAGTGCCCCGCCCCATTTCTGCCCAAGATGGCGACGATGATAGCAGCTATGAGGCATTGGATGGCGATGACATCGCTTTCACACAAGACTTCTTTGAACCTTGAGGTAATTTCCGCTTTGATAGGCGTCTAGTAATCTCTCTTTGCTATCACGTTTGTCTGAGAGCTTGCAGGAAGTGACTGGCAAGCGGGACCTTGGTAGATTATGTGCATCTGAGCAGCCTTGTGGTCAGGGCCGATCAACGAAACGGAGAATAAAATGGGCGGTATGAGTCTGATGCACTGGTTGGTCGTTGCAGCCGTAGCATTGCTGGTGTTCGGTGGACGCGGTAAACTGTCCTCCATCATGAAAGACGCCGCAGAGGGCATCAAAGGCTTCCGCAAGGGCTTGGCCGATGAACCCACCGCTGCGGCTTCTGAAGCAGCCAAAGTCAATGATAGCAATACGATTGACGTGAGCCCTTCGGCTAAGTCTAAGACCGAAGCGTAATTCGGTCTTCGACCTCTACAATTTTGAGGTCAGGAGTCCTCACGCATGTTTGATTCCATCGGCTTTCAGGAGCTGGTCGTCATTGGCATCATCGCCTTGATGGTGGTCGGTCCGAAAGAATTGCCGCTGCTTATGCGTAAAGCTGGCCAGTGGACCGCACGTCTGCGCGGTATGGCGGCGGATTTCCGTGCGAATTTTGACGAAATGGCCCGACAAGCCGAATTGGATGAGTTGCGTAAAGAAGTCGAAGCGCTGCGCAACAATAATCCATTGCAAGACATCAAAGATGAGCTGACCAAGCCGTTTGAAACAGGCATTGATCCCTATGCGCCCGTCACCCCTTATGGGTCGGACCACCACCATCATGTGACGGATCAAGCCCCGGTGTTGGAAGTGCTAGCTGCCCCCATCGAGTCCGCACCCGAAGCCAAGCCAAAGCGCACGCGCAAGCCGAAGGTTGAAGCACTTGTAGTCCCTGAGATCGCTGCAGAAGCTGAAGTCGCTGCCAAACCCAAACGGGCACGCGCACCGCGCGCTTCAAAAGCATCTGGAGCTGAATTGGCGTGACCGACCTTATCCCGCACAAAGACCCAGTTGATCCGCCGCTGACGCCCGATGAAGAGGCGATTGAGGCGACCCGCGCGCCCTTGATGGAACATTTGGTGGAGTTGCGTGACCGTTTGCTGTGGAGCGTTGGCTCTATTGCCATCGGCTTTTTCATTTGCTTTGCGATTTGGCATATCCTGCTGGCTTGGTTGCTTTTGCCCTATGAGAATGCCGTGATCGCGGTAAAAGGGGCTGCGGCGCTGAAGTCCGGCATGGGTCTTATTTATACTGCCCCGCTGGAAGCCTTTATCACGCAGATCAAAGTGGCGATGTTTGGCGGCTTTTGTCTTGCCTTCCCCATGATCTCCTTCCAGCTCTATCGCTTTGTTGCACCAGGCCTTTATAGCCATGAGAAGCGTGCGTTTACGCCGTTTTTGATTATGGCACCGGTTCTCTTCATCATGGGCGCAGCGATGGCTTATTTCGTCGTGATGCCGATGGTGATGCAATTCTCGCTGCGCCAAGAACTTGCGCCAGCCACGGGCGGCGTAGGTGTCGTCTATCAAGGCAAGATTTCTGAATATGTTGGCATGATCACCACCTTGATCCTCGGTTTCGGCGCGTGCTTTCAATTGCCGGTGGTGCAAGTCCTATTGGGCCGCGCGGGCATCGTGGATGGGCAGACGTGGCTTGAGAATGGGCGCTATGCGATCTTCGGGATATTTGTGGTCGCGGCAGTGGTGACCCCACCCGACGTGATCAGCCAATTCTCTTTGGCTGTTCCTTTGATCATCCTGTATTATATCGGCGCATTCTTGGTGAAAATGGGCGACCCTAAGGATGCCACACCCAGCTAAAATCTAGCGCTTTCGACGCGTCACACCGCGCGGTGGACCACCGGTCTTGCGCATGGGCGTTGTCCCGCGCGCAGGGCCTCGAAGCGCGCGCAGACCGGGCACAGGCCCAACTTTTGGCTGGCTCACAATCTCAAACAACAGCCCGCCTGAGACGGGGGTTGCTTCTAAGAGGCGCACGCGCACCTTCGCACCCAATTCCCAGCGGTCGCCGGTTTCTGCGCCAATCAGGGCGTGGCCAGCTTCGTCATGATGGAAATATTCGCTGCCTAAGCGCATGACAGGCACCAGCCCATCGCCGCCGGTCTCTTCAAGGCGGACAAAGACGCCAAACCGGTTGACGCTGGTGATGCGCGCTTCAAATGTTGCGCCAACCCGCTCTGACAAGAAGGCCGCGACATAGCGGTCGGTGGCTTCACGCTCGGCGGCCATGCCGCGCCGCTCGGTAGCGGTAATGGCTTCGGCGACTTTTTTGAGTTGGTCTGGGCTTGTTTTCTTCAGGCCATCCTCGCCAAAGCCCAAAGCACTGATCAGTGCGCGGTGGACGATCAAGTCGGCATAGCGGCGAATGGGCGAGGTGAAGTGCGCATATTTGCGCAGGTTCAGGCCGAAGTGTCCCAGATTATCGGTATCATAAATCGCTTGAGCTTGCGTGCGAAGGACGATCTCATTGATCATTTCGGCATGCTCGGTCGGCGCGGCCAATTCCAACACCCGATTGAAGCGGGCAGGGCTGGGCGGTTGGCCCTTGGCCCATTTCATGTTCACGGTCGCCAGAAAATCACCCAAAGCGGCCAGCTTGGTTTCGCTCGGCTGATCATGGACGCGGTAGATCAGAGGCGAACGCTTGTCCTCCAAAGTCTCTGCCGCACACACATTGGAGAGGATCATCATCTCCTCAATCAGGCGGTGGGCATCAAAGCGCTCGCGCAGCCCAATCGAAAGAACTTTGCCTTCCGGCGACAGGATGATTTTGCGTTCAGGGCTGTTGATCTCTAACGGCTCGCGCTGATCGCGTGCTTTTTCCAGCGCGCGATAGGCGGCCCAAAGCGGCCGCAGCACCGTGTCGAGCAAGGGTGCTGTCATCGCGTCTGGCATGCCGTCAATGGCCATTTGCGCTTGGGTATAGGTGAGGCTGGCGGCACTCTTCATCAGGCCGCGCAAGAAGCGGTGGCTCTGCTTGTGGCCGCCAGCATCAATCTTAATCTCGAGTGCCAAGCACGGCCGCTCAACGCCATCCATCAGTGAGCATAGGTCGGCTGACAAACGCTCTGGCAGCATGGGGACAACCCGGTCAGGGAAATAGACCGAATTGCCGCGCATCAGCGCACCTTCATCCAAGGCAGAGCCCGGCGTTACATAATGGGCGACGTCGGCAATCGCGACCAATATCTTATGGCCACCGCCCGGCAAGGCTTCCGCATAGACCGCATCATCATGGTCGCGCGCATCATCTGGGTCGATGGTGACTAAGGGAATGTGGCGCAAATCTTCGCGCTTGCCCAAAGGGGCGGGCCCTGCGGCTTGGGCCTCTTCTTCCTCTTCAGCGGTAAAGCCCATCGGAATTGCGTGGGCGGCAATCGCCAAAATGGAGGCCGCTTTTGGATTTTCATTATTGCCGAAAATCTCAATGATTTCCGCCTTCTTTGGGCCATAGCCGCGATGGGGTAATAAGCGCGCCGCAACCAGATCGCCATTGCGCGCGCCTTTGGCATGCTCTGGCAAGATCATCAATTCGTGGCGTTGCTTCTTGTCCGCTGGGACAAGTCTGCCACCGCTAGAACCGGCTTGGCCGGGGCGCACATCGGCCGCCATAAAGACGCCAAATACGCGTTCGATCACCCGCCCGAGGCGCTTGATGATCTGGACCTCATACTCGCCCTCATGGGTCTGACGGGTCTTGCCGATGAAGCGATCACCAACGCCCGGAGGCGGGCCTTCATGACGGACTTGCGCGCGCGTGCTGGCAAGGCGTACCAGCGGTCCATAAAGCTCATCTTCGCGGCCGAGAGCGCGCGCCATCAGATCGCCTTGGCTGTCGATCTCGATCAGTTGGAACATGCCGCCCTCAGGGGGCACGGTGCGGCTGGCAACTTCCTTGCGACCGGTTTTGGCAATCGCGCCCTCATCGGCCAGTTCACGCAAGGCAGCTTTCAAGGCGCGGCGCTCATCCCCCTTGATGCCAAAAGCAATCGCGATCTCACGCGGGCCAATGGCTGTCTTGGCTTCGTTCAAAAAGGCCAGCAATGTGGCTTTGTCTGGCACGCCCAAGGCGGGGCGCGTCACCGTCTTTTTCGGTGGTTTGCCTTTTTGGCCGTTGCCACGACCCTTCGTCTTCATGCACCAGTCGCCTTTTTGGCCGCAGGTTTTTTAGCCGGGGCTTTCTTCGCCGCAGGCTTTTTGGCTGTGGCAGCTTTCTTGGCTGTAGGCTTGGCGGCGGATTTGGCAGAGCTGGCCTTTTTAGCAGGCTTTTTCTTGCCAACCCCGACCATTGCAACTCGCGCTTCAATCAGGGCGACAGCAGCTTCGCGCGTGATCGCGGCAGGGTCTTGGCCTTTGGGCAGGGTCGCGTTGGTTGTGCCGTCGGTGACATAGGGGCCATACCGGCCTGCCATCACTTTGATCACAGGACCGCCTTCAGCCGGGGCAGCAAATTCTTGCAAGGCTGCAGCAGCGGTGCGTTGGGGCCGTCCACCACCTGCCAGCTTTTCAGCCAGAACGGTGACTGCTCGGTTCAAGCCAATCTCAAACACATCTTCAATCGTGCCGACATTCGCATAGGTCTTGCCATGCTGCACATAAGGGCCAAAGCGACCCAGATTGGCAACGATGGGCTCGCCATCTTCTGGGTGGGCACCCACGGTACGCGGCAAGGATAATAGACGAAGCGCGCGCTCGAGCTCGAGTTCCGCCGCCGACCAACCCTTGGGCAGGGAAGAGCGCTTTGGCTTCTCACCATCTCCCAATTGTACATAGGGGCCAAAGCGACCTGCCTTGAGCCAGACGTCTAGACCGGTTTCAGGATCAGAACCCAAATTGCGGTCACCGCCGGCTTCTGGGGAATCTCCAGACGGCACGGTCAATTGGCGCGTATAGCGGCATTCGGGATAGTTGGAGCAGCCGATGAAAGCGCCGAACTTACTGGTCTTGAGCGAGACGCGACCATCCGCACAGGATGGGCAGGCGCGGGGGTCTGATCCATCGCCCTTATCGGGGAAGATGTGGGGGCCGAGCGAGTCATTGATCGCGTCGAGCACTTGGGACGTCCGCAAGTCGCCCGTATCGGCGATCGCCTTGGAGAAGTCTTCCCAAAACTCACGCAACAGGATGCGCCATCCCAGATCGCCCGAAGACACCAGATCGAGGCGCTGTTCGAGGTCTGCGGTAAAGTCATATTCGACATATTTGGCGAAGAAATTTTCCAAGAATGCCGTAACCAGACGGCCTTTGTCGTCTGGAATGAAGCGGTTCTTGTCCATATGGACATATTCGCGGTCGCGCAGCACGGTGAGAACCGACGCATAGGTGGAGGGGCGGCCAATGCCCAACTCTTCCATCTTCTTAACCAAGGTCGCTTCCGAATAGCGCGGTGGCGGCTCGGTAAAATGTTGGGTTGCGGCAATGTCCGTCGCCACAACTGAATCGCCTGCCTTCAAATTGGGCAGACGGCGGCTGTCTTCATCTTCTTCATCATCGCGACCCTCTTGATAGAGCGCGAAAAAGCCATCGAACAAGATGACTTGCCCGGTTGCCCGAAGGCCAGCACGACCATTGGCATCGACCAAATCAATTGTCGTGCGCTCGACAATGGCTTGCTCCATTTGGCTAGCGATGGCGCGCTTCCAGATCAAATCATAGAGCTTGGCCATATCGGCTTCGAGCCGCATTTTAGACGGATGACGATTGGGGTCGGTTGGCCGGATCGCTTCATGTGCTTCTTGAGCATTCTTGGCTTTCGAGCTGTAATAACGCGGTTTTTCGGGAACATACTCGCTCCCAAATCTCTCGCCAATCACGGCGCGACACTGCATGATCGCAGATTGATCCATCGCGACGCCATCGGTCCGCATATAGGTGATTAGGCCGACGGTTTCGCCGCCAATATCGACACCCTCATAGAGCTTTTGCGCCACTTGCATCGTCCGCTGGGCATTAAAGCCCAACTTGCGGCTGGCTTCCTGTTGCAGGGTGGAAGTGGTGAAGGGCGGTGCGGGTGAGCGCTTGAGTGGCTTGGCTTCGAGGCTCGCGACAGTGTAGCTACCTGCCATCGTCGCAGCTTTTGCCGCTTCCGCAGATGCGGCATCTGGCAGATCAAACTTGTCGAGTTTCTTGCCGTCGAGGCTGACGAGGCGGGCCTCAAACGCGGCCCCAATTTGGGCTTTGGCTTGGGCAGAAACTGTCCAGTATTCGCGCGCTTTAAAGCGCTCAATCTCCATCTCGCGCTCAACAACCAAGCGCAGGGCAACCGATTGAACCCGACCAGCCGAACGCGAGCCCGGTAACTTCCGCCAGAGGACCGGGGAGAGATTAAAGCCGACGAGGTAATCTAGCGCGCGGCGCGCCAAATAGGCATCGACCAGTTCCTGATCAATCTGGCGTGGATTGGCCATGGCGGCCAATACCGAGTCCTTAGTGATCGCATTAAATGTAACCCGCGAAACGGCTTTGTCCTTTAGGACTTTGCGCGATTTCAGCGCTTCCAGCAAATGCCAGGAAATCGCTTCGCCTTCGCGATCCGGGTCGGTGGCGAGGATGAGGCTGTCGGCTTTTTTAACCCGTTCTGCAATGTCGCGAATGCGCGCAGCACCCTTGCTGTCCGCTTCCCACACCATCGCGAAATCATCATCCGGGCGGACGGAGCCATCTTTTGAGGGAAGATCGCGCACATGACCAAAGCTGGCGACCACATCATAATTGGCCCCCAAATATTTGTTGATGGTTTTAGCCTTAGCGGGTGATTCAACGACAACGAGATGCATGTTTGGCTTATCAGACTTAGAAAGGGCCCCTGCAAATGCAGAACCTCACGGGCGGAAGTGGGTTCGCAACGGGCTTAATGTCAATGGGTTTCCGCAAAACTAAGTGTAATGCATCTTGACGTGTGACCCTTGCGTGATACAACTAAAAATATATTCACGCAACACAAGCCATTATAGGGTGAGCCATGCCCGCCGCATCTACGCCAGTCACACCCGAATCTCCCGCAGACCGTTTGGCGGTGGCTGACTTCATTCGAAATCTCGTTCTGGAACTCGAACAATTGAGTGAGGATCACGACTTGGAGGGTGTGGCGGCTTGCTTACGCGCGGCAGCGTCTGAGGCACGCCGTGCCAAAGAGCGCGACCGACTGGTCAAACTGGGGCTGAAACCAAACCGCCGGGCTGGATGATTGCGCGGCCACCCAATTCAAGCTCAACCACAATCGCGGCGAGGGTTCGCCACGGCAAGCCAGAGTCGGTCGACAAATCGGCCAAACTAACTGGCACGGGCGACAATAGCCCCGCAACTCGGTCGATTTCTGACGGCGTCAGGGTCAGGCCCTGATCTGCATGGCTATAGCCTCTGGATTTGTTTTCTTTCAGGCCTGAACCGCCTTGCAAACAGGCCAAAACGTCCTGCACATTGGCAACCAGTTGTGCCCCATCCTTAATCAAACTGTTTGGTCCTGCCGCTCTGGGATCAAGGGGAGAGCCCGGAACAGCCATAACATCGCGGCCCTGCTCGGCGGCCAAGCGGGCGGTGATTAAAGAGCCAGAGCGCGCTTCAGCCTCCATCACCACAATGCCTAGACTAAGCCCTGAGATGATCCGGTTTCGCCTTGGAAAATCGCGCGCATGGACTGTGGCAAACAACGGGCTTTCCGAAACGAGCAGTCCGCGCGCGGCGATCTCATGATAGAGACTCTCATGTTCGGGCGGATAAATATGGTCCAACCCGCCCGCCAAGACCGCGATCGTGCCAGTGGCAAGGCTGGCGCTATGAGCTGCCCCATCGATACCGCGCGCCAAGCCTGAAACAACAACGTAACCTGCTTGCCCTAGGCCTGTCGCAAACTCGCGTGCGAGCCGTAAGCCCGCCGCAGAGGCGTTGCGGGCCCCCACAATGCCAACCATCGGCTTTTGTAATAAGCCCGCTTGCCCACACACACTAATCACAGGCGGCGGCGGGGTGAGGGCGGCAAGGCCTATGGGGAAAGTAGGCTCACACGCTGCAAGCACCTGACCCCCGCGTGCTTCGGTCGCGGCGATTTCGTCTTCAGCCTGATCGGCAGTGATCATCTGGATCGGCTTGCCGCGTGCGTGCTTGATCAAGTCTGGCAGTGCCGACAGCACGGCGCTGACCTGCCCATAGCGCGAGAGCAGGCCGAAGAAGCTAACCGGGCCTATTCCCTCACTGCGCGCTAATCTTACCCAATCCCGTCTTTCTTTATCGCTCAGCACATGCTGGGTTTGCATCTCTATTTTTTGCCAATTTTAGGCTCTTCACCTTTGATCAGACGGGCGAGATTTTCGCGGTGCCGGATCCACACCAATACAGACATGAAAAGCGTTGCTCCAACCCCAATGGGGCTGGCATGAAATGCCACTGCAATGAGTGGCGCGGCAGCAGACGCCACCAACGCACCTAATGACGAATACCGAAACACATAGGCTGTAGCCAACCACAAGGCCGCAGCCAAAGTACCAACTGGCCAAATGCCAATCAACAAGGTGCCAAAGAAGGTCGCAACCCCTTTGCCACCATTAAACTTCAACCAGACTGGAAAACAATGCCCGAGAAGGGCCGCTGCACCTGCGATATAACCCGCATCTTGGGACAAAAACTCACGCGCGAGAACCAAAGCGAGGGCGGCTTTTGCGGCATCTAAGAACAAGGTCGCCAGCGCCACATCTTTTCGACCGGTGCGCAAAACATTGGTCGCACCAATATTGCCAGAACCGACTTGGCGAATATCACCAAGGCCCGCCAAACGCGTCAATAGAAGGCCGAATGGAATGGAGCCCAAAAGATAGCCCCCAACGATCGCAATCAGATAATCCATTGTCCCCCCAAGGCGTTGTGAACCTGCGTGCGCCTAGTCGAGGGCACTGAACACTTTTTTACCGGCTACCCAAGTCGACAAGACCTTACCTTGCAATGTCCGCCCATCATAGGGGGAGTTGCGCGATTTCGAGATCATCCGGCTGGCATCAAAGCGGATTGGGAAGCCCAAATCGACCAAGATCAAATCGGCAGGCGCGCCTGCAGCAATCCGGCCCTGCGGCAGGCCTAGGATTTGCGCCGGGGCCAAGGTCATGGCGAGGATCAAGTCCAAGAGCTCAATCAGGCCCTCATGATAGAGGATAAGGGCTGCAGGCAGGAGGGTTTCCAGCGCACTCGCCCCAAAGGCCGCTTCGTCAAATGGCAGGCGCTTTTCTTCGGCCGGGCGTGGGTCATGGCCTGAGACGATGACATCCAAAATGCCGGACTTCACGCCTTCAATCAAAGCGAGGCGGTCTTGCTCGCCACGCAGCGGCGGGGACAGCTTGGCGAAGGTGCGATAGTCGCCCAGATCATTTTCATTCAGGGTCAGATGATGGACGCTGACCGAGGCAGTGACATCGAGACCTTGTGCCTTGGCAGCTGCGATACGGGGCAAGGTTGCCTCGGATGAAATCATGTCGAGCAAAAGCTTTGCCCCGGTCAGTTCGGCTAATTGAATGTCGCGATTGGCCGCAATGGTTTCAGCAGCACTGGAAATGCCCGCAAGTCCAAGGCGAGAGGAAAGCTCGCCCATATTCATCATGCCGCCCTCGCTTAGGAAGGCATCTTGCGGCCGCGAAGCCACCAAGGCGTCAAAAGCCGAGGCATAGGACATGCAGCGCTGCATAGTCCGCGTGCTGACAATCGGGCGGTCACTATTGGTGAACATGACGGCACCAGCGTCCGCCATCAGGCCAAGCTCTGCGATACGCTCACCCTTGAGACCGACGGTGAGAGCACCTGCTGCCAACACACGCGCTAAAGAACGGTCACGGCCACGCCGGGTGATAAAATCGACCAAAGCGGCATCATCAATCACGGTCTGGGTATCGGGTTGCAACACCATGGTGGTGACGCCACCTGCCACAGCGGCTTTGCCAGCGGTGCTGAGGCTTTCACGCTGTTCTTCGCCGGGCTCACCGGTTGAGACATGCAAATCGATCAGGCCCGGCATTAAGGCGTGGCCATCGCAATTGATGGTGATGGCGTTTGCGCCCGCTTCGACCTGCGGGCCGCTGGCTAGAATAACTTCACCTTGGACAAGCACTTCGCCTGGACCATCAAATTGTGTGGCGGGATCAACCAAGCGGGCATTGATGAAGTGATAGAGGGCCTCAGACATCGTCGGCCTCCTCATTGGCACCATGGCTGGCAAGCGCCTCCAAGACGGCCATGCGGACGGCAACACCGGATTCCACTTGGTCGACGATGAGCGAGACGCGCGGATCATCGGCAATGTCAGAATCGATCTCAACGCCCCGGTTCATCGGGCCTGGATGCATGACTTTCACGTGAGGTGCGGCAACGGCGAGCTTGCGGGCATCGAGACCATAGAAGCGGAAATATTCGCGCGCCGATGGCACATAGGCACCATTCATGCGCTCCAGTTGTAGGCGCAGCATCATCACGACATCCACACCATCTAGGCCTTCGAGCATATTGTGATAAATCTCGCAGCCCCAGCGGTCGACATCGGCAGGCATCAAGGTAGGGGGCGCGATCAGGCGAACTCGCGCGCCCAGCATGGACAGCAAGATGACGTTGGAACGCGCCACGCGCGAGTGCAGCACATCGCCGCAAATCGCCACCACCAAGCCTTCGATATGGCCAAAGGAGCGCTTGAGCGTCAGCGCGTCAAGCAAGGCTTGGGTGGGATGTTCGTGGGTGCCGTCGCCGGCATTAATGACCGAACAACTAACTTTGCGCGCCAGCAATTGGGCAGCACCAGAGGCTGCGTGGCGCAAGACCAGAATATCTGGCCCCATGGCGTTCAAGGTGGCAGCGGTATCCAACAGCGTCTCCCCCTTGGAGACCGAGGAGCTTTTGACGGCCATATTGACGGTATCGGCGCTCATGCGCTTGCCGGCCAGCTCAAACGAGGCTTGCGTGCGGGTTGAGTTCTCAAAGAAGAGATTGACGAGGGTGCGGCCCTTGAGGGTCGATAACTTCTTCTCGCGCGCTTGGGTGAAGGGCAAAAAGACTTCGGCCCGTTCAATCAGCTCCAAGGCCTCTAAGCGATTGAGATCCCCAATCTGGAGGAGGTGGCGCTTGGTAAAGGGGGCGCGGGGCGGTGGACTATCGGGACTCATGACGTCGCACGCCCCCAGACATTATAGCCCGCAAAGCGCGGGGTGTTTGGCAAATACATGTCATTGACTTCGGCACACACAAACCCGCTGGCTTCCAGCATGGTTTGGGTATTGCGGGTGAGGTGACAGCCCCCAGCGATTGCCTTCCAAACCGGCTCAATCCGCCTTTGCAAGCGGGCGACATCGGCATCAGGGGCAAGGCCATGTTCGCAGAACAGGATTTGACCGCCGGGCTTTAACAAGCGCTTGGCCTCAGCCAAAGCACCTGCATAGTCGGGAATGGTGCACAGCGCATAGGTGAACAGGATCGTATCGGCGCAGGCATCGGGAAGGCCCGTCGCTTCAGCACCAGCCACGACTTCTTCCACGATAACATCGGCTCGCCAGTCTTCGCGCTTCCAAGCCAACATGCTGGCTGAGGGCTCCACCGCAATGACTTTTTCGATCTTGCTGGCGTCGAGAAACGGCAAATTGGTGCCGGAGCCAAAACCCATATCGACCACGACGCCGTAAGCACGTGGGATTAATTTGGCTCGCTGCTTGGCAATGGGTTTTGCGCCGCACGCACAACCGATGAAGCGCGGAAGGACAAAGCGTTCATAGAGGCCAAATAGCATGCTAGCGACGCCCCCGCGCACCCATCAATCGTTCCCGCAACCACAACAAAATGGCCCAGCTATGGGCATCATGGCGGACCTTTTTCATGGCGTCATCAATGGTGACCCAGACCAGCTCATGGTCTGGCTCGCTTGGACGGCCTTCGGTGGAGGTGAGTTCGACTTCAAAAAAGGCGCAGAGTGAATTGGTGGGCACCCCGTCATTGATCCAGAATTGCCCAGCCCGGCACAATTGGCGGACGGGCCACACGGTCAAGCCGGTTTCCTCGTCAAACTCGCGCACCACGGCTTCTGCATCGCTCTCGCCCGACTCAACACCGCCACCGGGTAAATCAAAGTGGAAATTCTGGGAGTCGCCGACTTTGACGAGGGCAATCTTCTCGTCATTGCGGGTGCAAAGGCCGTAAACGCTCGGCCGCTCTTTATAGGTCTTGCCGTGTTCGGTGCGCCCGAACTGCATCGAAAAATGCGCCATAAAGGCCTCATAAGCTAGGATTGCAAAAGCGAAAAGCGGCCTCGGCAGATGGATAGTCTCTAGTCCTGCTTGCAAGCGAGAGCAACGCCCGAAGTGTCTGTTTCAGACAGAGCGAATAGGCTGTTTTGCCAATAGGACGAGGCTGAGCAGGGTTCCTCCTACTCGGAGCGTTACTCAGTTTTAATTCGATTGTTTAATATTGGGAAATTAGTGGCACAAACAGGCTGTTCGTCGTCCGGTTCCCAAGACCAACCTTGATATCGTAGGCCTTCACGTGCTGCCAAAGCAAAAAGTTTTGGAATTTTATCATTTAGCCAAGCGTCCGTCAGCAGTCCCTTTTCCCAAGCTTCCAAACGATCGGGTTCGAGTACCAATCCGAGTTGCTCGAAGGTGCTTACCAAGGGTGTGTACAGTTCGGTTATATTGACGACCAATTGGTCAGTTGGCACCAATTCTGAGAAATGGTGGCACACCCATTGTGGAAGTTTCGATTTAGGGTTCAACGCAATTGGGGCTAAAGCCGTTTTACCTGCGAGCAGGTGGTCTACAAGCAACCAATCAGGATCGTCGGGTTCGAACATCTCATGGAGAATATGTCGGGGCCATATATAAAGCAATCTGCATAGCCTTGGCCCTCCATCCAGCAATCGAGCATCCGCAAAATCATCGGTTCGCGGTTCATTTCCGACCAAACAAGCGCTCAATATCGGTCAGCGACAGTTTCACAAAAGTCGGCCTGCCATGGTTGCATTGGCCAGAGCGCGGGGTGCGTTCCATATCGCGCAAAAGAAAGTTCATTTCATCGGCACTTAAGTGGCGACCCGCGCGAACCGAGCCGTGGCACGCCATGGTCGCCAGCACTTCATCGATCCGCTCTTTAAGGGATAGACCTTCATCATAGGCGGCCAGATCATCGGCCAAATCTTGCAGCAATTTATGGGTATTCACCTTGCCTAGAATGGCTGGCGTCTCGGTAACCGCAATCGCCCCGCGACCAAAATTCTCAATTCCCAAACCAAAGCGGGCAAACTCGTCTGCGCGCGCCAGCAAGCGCTCACAATCAGCTTCCTCCATTTCAATAATGTCAGGGATCAGGCTGGGCTGGCGTGCAATGCCTTGGCCTTCCATCGCGGCCTTCATGCGTTCCAAGGTGAGGCGCTCATGGGCAGCATGTTGGTCGACGATCACGAGGCCATCGGACGTCTCGGCAATGACATAAGTCGCGTGAAGTTGGGCTTTGGCTGCCCCCAAAGGAAAGGAGGTTTCATCTTCAACCGGTGCGCCGAAGTCGGTTGGTGCCTCAAAACTCGTGCGGGCCATGGGTTCGGCAAAGCCACTCAACAGCGAGCCTGCCTCGCGTCCGGCCTCAATCGCGCCTGCGGGTGGCTGATAGGGCAGGTGGCTTGGCCGGTACGGGCTTAAATTACCGCCACCACCGCCGCGTGACCACGGCATGCCAAACCCAGTCTGCGCCCCCAATGCCCCCAATGTAGCTTGACCCAGGGCTTGCGGGCTTCGAATGCCGCTCGACCCCAAGGCATGGCGCAGCGCCCCAATCACCAGCCCGCGCACCAAGGCAGGGTCGCGAAAGCGTACTTCGGTCTTGGCCGGATGGACGTTCACATCGACCAGCTTCGGGTCCATCTCCAGGAAAAGCGCCAATACCGGGTGACGGTCGCGGGCCAATACGTCTTGATAGGCCGCTCGCGCTGCGCCTTTGAGAAGCGGGTCTTTCACCGGCCTGCCATTGACGAATAAATGCTGATGGCGCGCATCGCCGCGCGCAGCGGTGGGCAGCCCTGCAAGGCCCGTTAAGCGCACTTCGGCGCGTTCGGTATCAATCACCAAAGCATCGGCAGCGGCATCGCGACCCAGGATGGCGGCAACGCGTGCCGACCTCTGGCCGGCTGCATCCGCGCCTTCAGGCACGACTTTGAGCGCGGACCGCCCGTCGAGATCGAGCGTGAAGGCAACATCTGGCCGCGATAAGGCCAAGCGCTTGACCATGTCGGAAATGGCTAGGCTCTCTGATCGCGCTGATTTCATGAAGTTGAGGCGGGCAGGGGTGGCGAAGAATAGGTCGCGCACTTCCACCCGTGTGCCAGACCGATTGTTCGGCCACGGGGCAGGCATGGGACCTTCGATCACACCGCCTTCAACCCGCAAAGTCCAGGCCTGATCGGCATCCTTGGCGCGCGAGGTAATGGCCAATCTAGCAATGGCCCCTATCGACGGCAGCGCTTCGCCGCGAAAGCCCATCGTCACAATATTGAGCAGATCTAAATGCCCATTGGCGTCGGGGGCGAGCTTGGAGGTCGCGTGGCGCTCGACAGCCAAGCTTAATTGGTCACGAGGGATGCCGCCGCCGTCATCTTCGACCAGCAAGCGGGTGATCCCGCCATCTTCGGCCAGAATGCGGATGGAACTTGCCCCAGCATCGAGCGCATTTTCCACCAATTCCTTGACGGCCGCAGCGGGGCGCTCAATCACCTCGCCAGCGGCAATCTGGTTTATAGCATCTGGGGGAAGACGGGCTATGGTCATGACGCGACCATGCGCTTTCTGGCCTGAGTCGACCAGATGATCCTGCAATCAGAAGCGATTTTGACCAGTTGGCTTGGCCTACATGCCAGGCAGTTTAAAGCCGCGCGGCTTATTCTGCTGGATGCTGACGGGTTGACCGCCCGTCGCATTGCGGATGGCAGCCTTTTCAAGACGCAAACGCTCGGCTTCCGCGTCTGCCAGAAGTGGGTCAGCTGGCTGGGTTGGGGCGGGGGCGACGAAGCCCATAATCCGGTCTGATAGATTGGTCGGCTTGCGTGCGACGCCGCCGGTCTCTTCATCAATCACAGCACGGATGCGTGGGTCGGCGTTGGTACCGCCAGCCTTTTCAACCAAGAGGCGTTCGCCATCAGAAGCGGTTGCGCCCATTTGAACGCCGAAAACGGCGCTACGGGCTTGCAAGTCGGCGCGCAATTCCATCGGACGGGCTTCACCGGGACGGGGTGGACGCAGATTGAATTCAGGTGGCACCACCAAAGGCGCTTTCGAGACGACGCGGAATTCGTCAGGCGCTGTTTTCTCGCTGCCCAAGGCTTGGCGTACGCTGGTGCATCCGCCCAAAGCGATGACGGCCAAACCAGTGACTGCCAACAGGCCAGAATAGGATTTTTTCACAGCACTCGCTCCATGTCTCTCAAAACTTGTCTCATCAGGGCGGCATTTTCGACCGGGACTTGAGGCTGCGTTTGCTCGCAGGGCCCTCAACTTGCCGTCTCCACAACCCTTAAAACCGTTTGTTCCATACCTTCTTAGACGCAAGGCTGCCCGAAGGTCCAGATGTTCACGCCGCTGGCGGCCCAGACTCACGCTCTGACTCACTTTTTGAGCCAGAATTTTGTTTCGATTGTGGCGTATCTTCGGGGTTCATCAGCATATCAATTGCCAACAGGATCGCGCCGACCGTGATTGCAGCGTCGGCGACATTAAACACCCAAGGGAAGAAGAAGCCCGAGAAGTCCAAAAAGTCCGCGACGGCCCCGAATCGTACCCGGTCGATCAGATTGCCAATCGCCCCGCCGATCACCAGTGCCAAGGCGATAAAGGTCTGCCGACGCTCTGCCTTGAATAGCCAGACCGCAAAGACGGTTGCGATTACGCCGGACATGGCCACCAGTCCCCAGCGTTGCCAATCCGCATGGGCCTTCAGCGCACCAAAGCTGACGCCATAATTCCACACCATGGTCAGATCGAAGATGGAAGAAATCTCAATCTTGCCGATGGTCAATAAGTTGAGATGGTTCAAGACCCAGTATTTTGTGGCTTGATCCAAACCAAGCACGACCAAAATCAGCAGAACGCCCCAGACAGGAGCGGGCGCAGCAGCAGGTAGCTTTGGGGCAGGCGATGGCGATGTCATGGGCGCTCTTTAGTGTGTTTTGATCGGCCAAGGAAATGCAACAAACAGTGAGGGGGCAGGCGGCCAATCAGGGCTTAATCATCGTGCTGGCAAGGTCGAGGGCATTGGCCATGGCCCGCTTCAAGGCTGGTGGCTCAAGGATTTCAAGTTTGCCGCCCCACCGAAACAAGCTCCAAGCCAGTTCGTTCAGGCCGCCGCCGTGCAAACGTACCAATAAGGCCCCATCTTCTAGACGTTCCAAGCTCTGCTGGGGGTGGAAGACCCAACGGCTCGCTTCGTCGGCAAAGTCGGGGAAAACGCGCAGGCACACATCGACGGTGTCCTCCTGATAGACGCCAAAGGACCGCTCGGAATAGGCCTGTAACTCAAAGCCTTCCGGTGCGCCGCCTGGTAGATCGAGCATGAGGGGTTGGCTGATCCGGTCAATCCGCCACATGCGTGGGGCAATTGCTTCATCGGTATGGGCTTCGCGCGCGATCAGATAGGCCTCGCCGCCAAATAAAATGCCATAGGGGATGAGGTCACGTTGGCGCGGTCCGCCAGACCCGCCGCTATAATGCACACGCACTTGTTTAAGAGCCAAAAGCGCGTCGCGCAGCACCTGCAGCACATCCTTATCGACGCTAGCGCGAGGGCCTGGCTGCACTGCGATGGCTTCTGCCTGCATCAAGGCTTCGATGTCCGTGGCCATGCGGCGCTTTACATTGGACTTGAGCGCCGACAGCATTTTCGTTTCAAGCCTTGCCAAGGCATCGGCCGCTTGTGGATTGCTGCGTTCTAACTGCTTTTGGCCCGTGCTGAGGGCTGCCATTTCTTCGCTGGTGGGCGCCAAAGTAAAGCTGTCCAAGCCCTTTGGCAGACGCCATCTTTTGGTCGGCGGGTCCGCGATTTCTTCCAAGTCTGGATACATCATCACCAATTGATCGCGCATACGCTCAATCGTGCGGCGCTTTACATCCAGTTTCTCGGCCATCTCATCCAAGGTCAGGCCATAGGTGGTGGCGGCTAGATGGCGCGCCAATTCAACAAGTCGGGCAGATTTTTCATGTCTCATGTCGCCTTCTCGCCCTGAATCTCCCGTCAGGTCAAACGCGAAAACGTGTCGACTTGAGGCCTTGCTGCCGTTAGAGCGATCTTCATGAAAAATCTGCCTGTTTCCCCGCTCGCCCCCGCTGCTTTTCCGACTTTGCCGCCTGTTGCCGGCATGCGCGCATCGGCGAGCCGAATTGGGCTCTATGGCGGGACACGCAACGACTTGATGACGGTGGTATTCCCCGATGGGGCCAGCGTCGCAGGGGCCTTCACGCGCAGCGCCACACGCTCAGCCGATGTTGAATGGTGTGCGGCCCAAGTCAACCAAGGTCATGCTCGCGCCTTGGTCGTCAACGCGGGAAATTCCAACGCATTTACGGGCCCTGCAGGGCTTGCCAAAAATGCAGCCACGGTCGCGGAAATGCGCCGTTTGATGGGCTGTGCGGACCATGAGGTCTTTCTCGCAGCGACCGGGGTCATTGGCGCACCTCTGCCGCCTGCCACCGTAGCGGATGCATTGCCGAGCGCAGTTAAGGCTTTGGGTGCTCCCGATTGGGAAAGCCTCGCCCGAGCTTTTTCGACGACGGATACGTTTCCAAAAGCGGCGGGGACGACGCTGAACCTCGATGGGACAGCGGTGAATATGGTCGGTCTTGCCAAGGGTTCGGGCATGATTGCGCCAAACATGGCGACGATGCTGGTTTTCGTCTTCACCGATGCCGCGATTGCACCGGACGTGTTGCAAGCGATGGTCTCCGCCCATGTTGAGACGACGTTTAACGCCATCACGGTCGATAGCGATACGTCCACGTCCGACACGCTGTTGGTTTTCGCTACCGGAGCAAGTGGGGCGGCACCCATCACCATGCCAAGCGATCCCCGCGCGGCCTTGGTATCTGAAGCCCTACGCGGAATTTTCCATGATCTCGCCATGCAAGTGGTCCGCGATGGGGAAGGGGCGCAAAAGCTGATCCAGATTGAGGTGCAAGGTGCCGCTGACAACATTTCTGCCCGAACAATCGGGTTCGCCATTGCCAACTCGCCCTTAGTCAAGACCGCGATTGCGGGCGAAGATGCGAATTGGGGACGGGTTGTGATGGCCGTTGGCAAAGCTGGAGAGCCGATCTCGGTCGATCAACTTTCCGTTCGCTTCGGCGGACAATGGACCGCTAGGGCTGGTGGAGCGGTAGCTTATGATGTTGATCAAGTAGATATTCATATGCGAGGTCAAATAATTGATATTCTTGTAGATGTTGGTGTTGGTAATGGCCAAGCAAAGGTTTGGACTTGCGACCTTACTCATGGCTATATCAGCATAAATGGTGACTATCGGTCCTAATTGGATTGGATTTGATCGCCCAAAATTGGGATTATTTAATAATTGTGACTTATGTTGGGTACGGGTAGGGGCTTATGCGACTTTTATTAGTGGCCGCGGCTGCTTTGGTTAATGGGAACGGTGCCGTGTTGCTAGCACAACGACCACAGGGGAAAAGTCTTGCAGGACTCTGGGAGTTCCCGGGCGGCAAGATTGAATCTGGTGAAAACCCAGAAGCTGCCTTGTGCCGTGAATTGGCTGAAGAACTGGGCCTAGACGTCGATCCCAAAGACCTGAAACCGCTGACCTTTGCTTCCCACGCCTATGCGGATTTCCATCTTTTGATGCCATTGTGGATCGCGCAGCGCTGGCAAGGAGAGCCTGTTGGCAAAGAAGGCCAGCAACTGGCTTGGGTCCAACCCGAAGATTTAAATCGTTATCCAATGCCAGAAGCCGATATCCCTCTGGTGTCGACTTTACGTGACCATTTAGAGCAGAGTCGCTTATCATGATCCTGAAAAGACTAAAGAATGAGCGCGGTGCAACTGCCATTGAGTATGGTCTGATTGCGACCCTCATGGTGCTCGCTATGATCCCTGCCATGCAAATGGTCGGCGGCAACACCAATGGCATGTATGATCGAATTACCAATAAAATCGTCGCGGCTATGGCTCGCTAACCAATTGGTTTTTCGCCCGTCGGGATTTCACGGGTTCCTAAAGCATCCGCAAGACGCATTTTCGCGCTACCTCTGGGCAAAGGCTTCTGCTGGCTTTCATGCGGGGCCCAGCCAGTTAATGTAATCAATTCAAAGGTTGCGCGTACTTTACCATCCACATCGCTATGATTGGCTTGATAGAGGTCTGCTGCGCGCGCGATGATCGCCCGCGTTAGGCGACGCGGTGCTTTTTGGTGAAAGGCGGCCGTCTCTCCCATCGCTTTTAAATCGCGCAGAAGGCCAAACAGATTGGTGTAACGTACGGTGACAACATCGCTGTCAGCGACCGGCAGTGCAAAGCCCGCCCGCTGTAATAGCTGCGCACCATCTTGGGCATCGGCAAAGGGCGAGACACGCGCAAAGGCTTCGCCATAAGCTTCCGTTTCGGCTTGGGCTAAACAGGCGCGCAATTCTTGTAAGGTGCGGCCGCCCAAAAAGGTCAATAACAACAAACCATCAGGCCGGAGGGCGAGGCGGGTTTGTGCCAAAAAGCCAGGTACATCATTGACCCAATGCAGGCCGAGTGTTGAGACAATTAAGTCCAAGCTAAGTGGTGCCAAGGGCATGTGGTCTTCGTCGGCCACAAAGCCGCCACCGACACGCTGGGCCAGCATGGCGGGGCTTAGGTCGCTTTCGGTCAGCGCACCAATTTTATCGCGCATATCGCCATGGCGCGCGATAGCCGCGGCCAAATACCCGCCGTGGGAGCCGATATCGAGAGCTTGCTCAAACCTGCGATTGATGAAGTCCAGCCGCTCGCAAACGTCGTCGACAGCCCGATCCTTCAAGAATGCGACAGCGCCAAATCCCTTCGCAGCCCGGTTCCGTCGGCGTGCCAAAAGCTGCCGATCAAACAACATGGTTGGGTTAGGGCTTTCCATGGTGATCAGTTATGCGCTATTTCTGAGAAAAGAACCAAAGGTAGAGATATGACAGCAAGATCTCAGCGTCCTTACCGTCTCGGAACTACACTTGCTGATCTGATTTGGCCACCACGTTCGCTGCTATCAGACGCACGCGTGGACTGTCTCGGTACGATGGAAGCGGACTTGTGGCGCGCGCTGGATTTTCTCTATGGGCCTGGATGCATGCGATGCGGATTTCCCATCCCAGAAGCGACAGGACCCGACATCTTATGTCCAGTCTGTTTGGCGCAACCGCCGCTCTATCACCGAGCACGGGCGGCCTTAGCCTATGACGATCTATCAAAGCCATTAGTGCTCAACCTCAAGCATGGGGGCCGCAAGGATGGCTTGCGCGCCTTTGCCGCTTGGATGGTGGAGGCGGCCCCATTCGTGGCAGAGGCCGACCAGATCCTGCCAGTGCCTTTGCATTGGTTACGTCTGTGGCAGCGGGGCTATAATCAGGCTGGGTGGCTGGCGGAAGCTTTGGCGCGAAGGACGGGGCGACCCTATAATCCGCTGCTTTTACGGCGAAAACGGGCGACGCCCAGCCAGAATGGCCTGTCGGCTAGCGGGCGTAAGCGCAATGTTACGGGGGCATTCCACATTGCCCAGCCCGTGGCTGGACAATCCTTTGTGTTGGTCGATGATGTGATGACGACGGGGGCAACACTTCAGGCATGTACCGCAGCTTTACTGCGCGCGGGGGCAGTGCGGGTGGATTGTGTAGCCTTGGCACGGGTGGTGCGACCTACTAAGCTTGACGTGCCGAGTGAGCCCATTGGCTCGTCGCAGGAGTCGCTTGATGTCTGATAATTCCCCGGCCAATCCCCCACAGGCTGATCCTTTTTTGCAGGTGATGCGCGGGAACAGGTCGAAGACATGGCGGACCATCGCGGGGGGGATGGGCATCTTTTTGGTTTGGCAGATCAGCCTCGCTATTTTGGTTTTGTTTTTTGAACCGCTGCGGATCATGGTTATGCTCAAGCCCAACGACCTCGGTGCTACCGAAGAAGCGGTGGGCGCATTTGCATTAATGGTCGGCGGATTTGGGCCTGCCTTCCTGACGTTGGTGCTGTGGCGCAAATATGTAGAACATATGCCAATCAGAACCTTGTTCACCGGTGCACCGCAATTTCGCTGGACCTTAGCGTTTGCCGCAGCTCTCGCCGTCGTGGCGCTCAGCTATGCCACCTCAGCAGCCTTCGGTCAGGAAAGCATGGGGCCGTTTGAGGCGCGCATGGCGCGGTTTTCAGCACAAGACTGGCTGCTGCTCGCGGGTGTCTATATCGTTGGTACCTTGGTGCAATCGACCTTTGAAGAGGTTTATGTTCGTGGCTGGCTCTTGCAACATGTGCAGCGTTTCATCGCCCATGGTTTGCTTGCTGTACTGGTGACTGCCGTCATTTTCTCCATCTTGCACATCGGTCATGCTGGTTGGGCGACTTTTGTAATCACGTTCGTTATGGGCCTATTGTTTGGCTATTCTGCGTGGCGCTTGAACGGCTTGGAGGCCGCTATTGGTGGCCATATCGCCAATAACTTCATGAGTGCCCTGCTGCTCGGGACAATGGTTGGTGGCAATCCGGCGGAAATTGACCTGATGGAAGGCGTCGCCTATGGGCTTTACCTGCTGGGCTTCCTTGGCTTTGTCGAAGCGTGGGCGCGCTTTGGCCCATCGCCCGCCCGCCAAGGCGCTGTTTGAGGCTTGCCTTTACCAGCAGGCGCAGCGTCAGAAGCCTTTTTGAAGCCTACTTTGGGCTTGCCTGTCCAATCAGACTTTCCCTTCGCGGCAGGCGAACCTGCACCCGTGTGAGCTGCACGACTTTTGGCTTTGCCGGCCTCGCGACGCATTGTTTCTTCTTCAAGCAGGCTGACGCGTGTCTTTGCGGACTTCGGCGGCGGCTTCGGGCCACGGCGGCCCGTTTTGACGAGGGCAGGGGCCTCTAAATCTGGACGCGGTACACGTGCAGGCCGACTGGAAAAACGTTGCGGCAAGTCCGGCATCAAAGCGCCCAACATTTCCTTCAAAGCCGACGGGGCCACTTCTTCGACGCTGCCCGGTGGCATTTTGCCCAATTGGAACGGACCGTAGGAGACGCGGATCAGGCGGTTCACCTTCAAGCCAATGGCTTCCAGCACCCGACGGACTTCACGGTTTTTGCCTTCTCGGATTGAAACGGTGATCCAGGCATTGGCCGTCTCTGCCCGATCTAGGATTGCTTCCATTGGGCCATAGGTGATGCCATCAACCGTGATCCCATCGGCTAGTTGTGCCAGCTCTTCTTGGCTAACCCGACCAAAGGCGCGAACGCGGTAGCGTCTAAGCCAACCTGTCGAGGGCAATTCTAACGACCGTGCTAATCCGCCATCATTGGTCAGCAATAACAGGCCTTCAGAGCTTAAATCCAAGCGTCCAACCGAAATGACGCGCGGCAAATCTTCGGGCAAATGGTCAAACACGGTTTCCCGGCCTTGCGGGTCCTTGTGGGTGGTCACTAAGCCATCTGGCTTGTGATAGCGCCACAGACGTGTGGGTTCAGGGCTGTCGACGGGGCGACCATCTACGGCGATGCGGTCTTGGGCGGTGACGTTAAAGGCAGGGCTTTCCAGCACCACACCATTGACGGTGATGCGACCTTCCTCGATCCAACGCTCAGCTTCGCGGCGCGAACACAGGCCTGCACGCGCTAAAGCTTTGGCGATCCGTTCGCCGGGGCGCTCAACATGTGTTTCGGTAGACGTCGATGCGGACTCGGGGTCCGCCTTGCGCAGCCAAGGTTTGGCATCTTGCGCACTTTTTTTGCGCGGGGAATCGTCGCTTGGATCAAATGTCATCGGTCATGCGCCTCGCAGCCCTCACGGGCGGCCTCGTGTTTGACGCTGTGATTGCAGGAATTGCGCCCAAAGTCGAGCGGGACGCGCAATGGCAGATGAAAACTCCGCTACGCCTTGTAAGCTGCAGTGCCCTTATCAAAGTTACAAGGTTAGTAGGTTAAGGTTCAAACTATAGATTTGTAAGTTAGGTCCAGCATGCTTTATCCAGCCGATATACGTCCACTGACCGGTTTGCGCTTTGTTGCTGCATTCTGGCTTTTGATCTATTTTTTCTGGGAACGTTTTGATCTCGGACCCCGCGACACAATCGGGATCGTCCACGCCGGCAATTATGGGGTCGACCTCTTCTTCATCCTGTCCGGTTTTGTTTTGGCCCATGTCTATGGCCCGCAAGTGGAAGCGAAGACTTTTTCGTGGCGTAGCTTTGTGTGGGCGCGCCTCGCACGGATCTATCCGCTGCATCTGATCTGCTTGGCTGCGATGATCGCCATTTGGGCGGCCGGCTCGCTGATGGGTGCGACTTTTAAGGCCTCCGCCTTTGTGGTGGAGCAGATTCCCTATCATTTGGCTTTGGTGCATGCGTGGGGCCTTGTCGCCTCTGATGGTTGGAACTTCCCGTCTTGGTCGATCTCGGCAGAGTGGTTTGCCTATCTGACCTTCCCAATCAGCTTTGGCATCGCGGCCCTTTTTGCCAAGCGGCCTTTGATCGGCATTGTCTTCATGGTGGCGGTATTTGCGGCCTTTGTCGCTTGGATGCGCCTCTACAATATCGAGCTGATGAACATGACCTGGCAGGGCGGCATTGTTCGCATTGTGCCGTCCTTTGGCATGGGGATCGCTTTATGGTTCTTGGGCCGAAATTTGACCTTGCCTAAAGGCGTTGCAGGTTTGGGCGTGGCTATCAGTACCGTGTGGGTTGTGATGGCGGCTGCTTGGGGTTGGCCTTCCTATTGGATATGGCCGGGTTTGGCAGGACTTGTCTTCTTTTTGGCAGAGACTTCTAAAACCAACCAAACCCCGTTGTTGGCGTCTAAGACTTGGGTCTATTTGGGCGAGATTTCCTTTGCGGCCTATATGGTCCATCTGCCCGTCGATATTGCGCTTTATCAGATTGTTGAGCGCGTGATGGGCGAGCCGAAGGGCACGATTGCTTTGGTCATTGGTATTGGCGGCGTTTTGGCCAGCATCATTGCTGCGGCCATCGCCCATGCCTTGGTTGAAAAGCCTGCGCGAAACTGGCTGCGCGCCAATATCCCCAGCTTTATGGCTGGCAAACCGAAAGCCTAAGGCCTTCTGACTGCATCTTAAGCTGCGAACGCCTGATAGGTGGCCGCTTTGATGCGGCCTTGGTACAGCTTCACCATCCAAGCGCCAAGTTGGCCCTCGGCGTCGCGAACGATGACGACACCATCGTCGGCATCAAACACGCTGCGCACATAGCTTGCTTGCAATGGACCTTGGCCAATTTTCGCGGTCTCTGTTTGCAGCGCAAGGCACGATGACTGATCGTTGTCACGACGTGCCTTGACCCAGGCTTCCAGCTTGGCGCGCTGCGCCGCGGCATCGGTTTCAAGCGCCCGTCGACGTGGCCCGCCAGCCAGAGAGCGCAACGCGCCGCGGATCAGGCTGATTTCGTTCATCGTAAAGCGGCCGCGCACAAAGGCGTTACGCATGGTTTCCACCATCGTGCCCTTGCGGTCCTCTGGCCAGAAGAAACGCGTCTCGTCTAAGTCGGCCACCCAATGCTCGAAGAAGCTTTCAAAGGCTTCGCGCGGCGCTGTGGGCTTTTCTTCGATAGTCCAGCCGGGGGGCGGGCCGTTTGCCTCCGACCCACTCGCCCACTCATAGCAGAAGCAGGCAACCGATTGGGCAAGGTTCAAGCTGGGGAAGCGGCCATCGACGGGGAAAGTCACCAACAGGTCCGCCCCAATGATCAAATCATTGTCGAGGCCCGAACGTTCGGACCCGAACAAGATCACAGGCTTTTCGCCAGCGGCCATCGCTTCGCGCATGCGGGCAACCGCTTCACGCGGCCCAATCAGTGGCTTGTCGAGCTGGCGGGGGGTGCCCGTCGTCGCGATAACAAAGGTCTTCTCCGCCAAGGCCTCTTCGGCGGTTTCAACCACCTGTGCGCTTTCCAGCGGCCATTCTGCGCCACTGGCCAAAGCCCACGCCTTAGGGTTCGGCCAGACATCGCGCGGCTTGACGAGAATCAGTTCTGAAAAACCAAAATTGGCCATAGCGCGTGCCGTCGCGCCAATATTCTCGCCCATTTGTGGGTGGACGAGGCAAATGGCGGGTGCCGCACCCCAACCGGGCAGGGCAGCTTGTTCGGCTTTCGACAGCGGCCCGTTTGGGCCTACACCCACGGGGCGGGAGCCGTCAAAAACGGGCTTTGGCGGGGCCCACGCGGTCGGCGCGGGGGCTGGTTCTGCATCTTTGCGCATCTTGTCGCTGTCACTCTTGTTGAAGACGTCTTTTCCACGTCGCTGGAGGTGCTATAGCCCACCCAACCGATTTGCGGACATATCACTTACAGGCCGCGACGTTCGTGGACCAATAGGGGAAAAACATGGCGAAGATTAAAGTTGCTAATCCAGTTGTCGATCTTGATGGCGACGAAATGACCCGCATCATCTGGCAGATGATCAAAGACTTCCTGATCACGCCCTATCTCGACCTCGAGATTGAATATTATGACTTGTCGATCGAGAACCGCGATGCGACCGACGACCAAGTCACCATCGACGCGGCGAAGGCGATTCAGAAGCACGGCGTTGGCATCAAATGCGCCACCATCACCCCGGATGAAGCCCGCGTCGAAGAGTTCAAGCTGAAGAAGATGTGGAAATCGCCCAACGGCACCATCCGCAACATTCTGGGCGGTGTGGTCTTCCGTGAGCCCATCATCTGCACCAATGTGCCGCGTCTGGTTCCTGGCTGGACCAAGCCCATCATCATCGGCCGTCATGCTTTTGCAGACCAGTACAAGGCCACTGACTTCAAAGTTCCAGGCCCAGGCAAACTCACGATCAAATTTGTTGGCGAAGATGGCCAAGTGATTGAGCATGAAGTGTTTGATTATCCAGGCTCTGGCGTTGCTATGGCCATGTATAATCTCGACGACTCGATCCGCGACTTTGCCCATGCCAGCTTCGCCTTTGGCTTGGCGCGCAAGTATCCCGTCTATCTGTCGACCAAGAACACCATTTTGAAGGCCTATGACGGCCGCTTCAAGGACATCTTCCAAGAAGTGTTCGATGCCGATTATGCCGCCCAGTTCAAGGAATTGGGTTTGGTCTATGAGCACCGCTTGATCGACGACATGGTGGCTTCGGCTATGAAATGGTCTGGCGGCTTTGTGTGGGCCTGTAAGAATTATGACGGCGACGTTCAGTCCGATACCGTCGCTCAAGGCTTTGGCTCGCTGGGCCTCATGACGTCGGTTCTGATGACGCCAGATGGCAAAGTGCTGGAATCCGAAGCTGCCCACGGCACGGTGACCCGCCACTATCGCCAGCATCAGCGCGGCGAGCAAACCTCCACCAACTCCATCGCGTCGATCTTTGCTTGGACCCGTGGCCTCGCCCACCGTGCCAAGCTCGATGACAATGCCGAACTGATGAAGTTCGCGACCAAGATGGAAGAAGTCGTCATCGCCACGGTTGAAGACGGCTATATGACCAAGGACTTGGCGCTGTTGGTCGGTGATGAGCAATCCTGGCTCTCGACCGAAGGCTTCTTGAAGAAAGTCGCCGCGAACCTCGAAGCCGCGATGGCTGAATAAGACTCTTTAGGCTCTGCCGGCAGGCCCTTGGTCTGCCGGTGGGGGCTCCTACGATCTCAATGCAAAAGGAGAATCTGAAACACCTCATCCTATTGGACTTGGTGATCAATTTCTTCGTTCCAAAGTGATTTAAAGGTGCATGCGTCGTCGACATATTGGTTCGTCGCTGCGCATATTCCGGCGAGAATTGTTCTCAGAGAGTCTCGTATATG
Source organism: Hyphomonadaceae bacterium UKL13-1 (assembly GCA_001602435.1). Lineage (GTDB taxonomy): Bacteria > Pseudomonadota > Alphaproteobacteria > Caulobacterales > Aquidulcibacteraceae > Aquidulcibacter. The sequence continues at coordinate 2,044,518 of CP012156.1, read as the reverse complement.
GCCCAAGGGCAAATGCAGGATTGGCTCATGATGTGCGACACGATTTCTCAAGTTGAGCAGATTGGAACAATGTTGGTGTGCCATCTCACTTGTTATTTTGGCATCGTTTAGAAACACCCTAAATTTTAAATTGCTGGTCCAATTGTATTGAGCCTTATAGCGACTGCTGAACTGAGATACCCAAAATCCAGCGGACAGTCCCGCAACAATCTGATCAGTGGTTATCACAGCCGGGGCCAGCTTGTCAGTTAGCCGCATCACAACTTTGTCTAGGCGTTGCCTATCTTGGCCAGCTAAGTTTCTTCGTAAGTTAGCATTAAATGGCCAAGTTGGCCCATATTTGAAAATAAGAAATTCATTCAATCTGTTTCTCAGGGCAATTTCCCAGTGTTGAAGTGAAAAATATAATGACTGTGATAACATCGAATTCCAATGATAAACTTGCAGCGCTTTTGGGATGTCTCCTCCAGTTTTTTGCAAGTACTTGTTCAGCCGTGGTCTACTAGCTGAACGAACAATTGCGGTCACATCCAAATCACCTTTGCAAAAATATTCTTGCATTTTTAGGCATCCTGTAGTAATAGTTAAGCGTGCGCCTCGGGAAACGGTCACTGGGCTTAGACCCACACCCCTTGGGGACAAGAGAAAGGCGGCTCCTTGCGGGCCGCCTTTGACTTTTGGGTAGCTTTGATTTTTTTGCGACCTAAAAATGATTTTCTGTGCGTACTTGTGTTCGAACTCCGCCTTGAATTTATGGCCAGACCGACAGCCCCACTAAAAGCAGCGCTGCGATGGCGCATTCAAACCCGACAGCGATCCAGTTCTTGGCTTCATTGCCTTGGTCCAAATAGATCGAAACAACCCTGCCGATGGCTGCACCAAGCCAACATAGGCCGACGGTCAGGAACGCGATGTCGTTCTGCGTGACGACCGGAACCAATCCCAGAAGAATAAATGTAACGCCAAGGGTTCCACGAAACTCTGCCCGTCCGGCTGGCGTGACGGCGGTAAGACCCGTCAGTTGTGACGCTTTTTGTGGCAAGAAGAGGCCTAAGCAGCCCATCAACATCGTGATGATGGCCCCTAAATTATTTAGTAAATCCATAGTCGTCCCCGCGTTTGAAACTTGTCCGCAAAGCTAGCCATGCCATAACCCAAATGATAGTACGCACCTTTTCGTGCCTATCGAATTTATGCAGGAGTCCGCATGGGATTGCCGCCAAACGTGCTTTCGCAACGCTGTGCCTCGCGCCGATATCTGGCGTTGGTCGCGAGTAAATGGTCGCTGCTGGTGATCAATGCCTTGGATGATGGCCCCGCGCGCAATGGTTTCCTGATGCGCATGGTCGAAGGCATTTCGCAAAAGATGCTGACCCAGACGTTACGGGACCTTGAGGCGACAGGCATTGTCAGGCGCGAGGATCATCGCACCGTGCCACCACATGTCACGTATGAATTGACACCACTTGGCAAGTCTCTGCGTCAAGAGGTGCGGTCGCTGGTCGCTTGGGTGGAAGGCCATATGCCCGCTTTGGGTGGGTCAGAACCAAACCAACCCTAGACGAAGGCCGTGGGGCCACCGCTGCCTCAATCAAACAGCTTCGAGACGCTTTCTTCATTGGCAATCCGGCGAATGGCTTCCCCGATGAGCGGTGCCACCGAGACGCAGCGCACTTTGCTGGACTTGGAGAATTTGTCGCCATGATCGATGGAGTTCGACACCACCAATTCTTTCAGGGCCGAGGCATCGACGCGGTCAAACGCGCCGCCTGACATCACGCCATGGGCCACATAGGCCGAAACCGAGGCAGCGCCCTTGTCCATCATGGCGGCGGCGGCATTACACAAGGTGCCAGCCGAATCGACAATGTCGTCAAACAGAATGCAGGCGCGGCCAGAGACGTCGCCAATGATGTTCATGACTTCGCTTTCACCCGCCCGCTCGCGGCGCTTGTCGACGATGGCAAGGTCAGCGCCGAGGCGATTGGCCAAAGCGCGAGCCCGCACCACACCGCCAACGTCAGGGGACACGATCATCAGATCATCGGTTTTGTAGTTGCGGCGAATATCTTGCTCCATCGTATTGGTGATGAAGAGATTGTCGGTCGGGATATCGAAGAAGCCTTGGATTTGGCCAGCGTGCAATTCCATGGTCAGCACGCGGTCAGCGCCTGCTGTGGTCACCAGATTAGCAACCAGTTTGGCCGAAATAGGCGTGCGACCGCCGGTTTTGCGGTCCTGACGGGCATAGCCGAAATAGGGCAGGACGGCGGTGATGCGACGGGCAGAGGCGCGGCGCAAAGCGTCCATACAGATCAGCAATTCCATCAAGTGGTCATTGGCTGGTGCGCTGGTCGACTGAATGATGAAGACGTCTTCCCCGCGCACATTTTCATCAATGGTCGCGAAAATCTCATTATCCGCAAAGCGGCGCACTTGGGCGCGCGTCAATGGAACGTCGAGATAATCGGCAATGGAGGATGCCAAGGGTTGATTGGCGTTGCCTGCAAGCAATTTCATGATGATCGATCCCCGTCCAAACGCCAATCCGCGTCAAATTTCCACGCGATTGCCTGAGCGGTCGATTAAGCAGAGAGCGCCCCGCGTGCAACCCTTTGTGATGCTATCGGACGATACGAATGGCAGACAAATTTCGTCCGTAGTCGGCTTCGCCCGCCAGATTGCGGCGGCGGTTCGAAAAGAAATGCGATTCTTCAGCGCATGTGTCCTGCGGCAGCACATCAACTGCGCCTAAACCAGCAGCCCTTAAGCGGGCTGCGCAATAGCGTTTCAGGTCAAAAAGCGAGCGGTCGTCTTTGCCGGGGATAAAGAATCGCTCGTTCGCCGGATCGGCTTGGATGAAGGTCGCTACGAATTCAGGGCCAACTTCATAGCTGGCTTGGGCGATACACGGGCCGACAGCGGCCACGATGCGGGCAGGGGAGCCGCCAAGCTTCACCATCTTGGCAATGGTGGCTTCCAAGATGCCGCCAATAGCACCCTTCCACCCTGCGTGGGCGGCAGCGACGATGCGTGCGGCAGGATCAGCAAACAGGATCGGCGCGCAGTCAGCAGTCAACACCGATGGGGCAACCGATGGACAGCGCGTCACCAAAGCGTCGACTTGCGGGCGATCGCCTTGGAATGGGCCGTCCACCATCAGTGCATCGGCACCATGGACTTGATAGGCTGACAATAGGCGGTCTGGCGAGACGCCAATATGGCTTGCAATACGGCGACGGTTCTCTGCCACATTGGCAGGATCATCGTTCGAGCCGGGTCCCGAATTCAAGCTCTCATAAATGCCAGAGGATACCCCACCCACGCGACCATAAAAGCCATGCTCAAACCCTGCCAATTGCGACAGCATGGCTGAGCGCACGGGCGCGAGCTCAAAGATCAAATCTTCCGATGGTGATGTAGGGGTAAGTGCTGAAGCGACGTCTGGCATGGTCGGTTAAAGTCCAATGGGCGGACCATGAGCGGCGTTGAGGGGAGACTCAAGGGCCACCACATGGAACAGCCCGCCCATATGCGCTTCTCCGATAAGTCTTTCCACACTGTCAGTCAGGTCAGATTCGCAGTGGGGGTTTGCGCGAATGAGGGCATCGCGGCGCGCCTCGATGCCCAGGCTTTGCAGAAACTCCCGTTGCGAGACGGGGCCAGAGGTGCCGAGGCCGCAGGTTTTGGCTAAGGAAATCAGGGCAGCGAAGTCGACATGGGCGGTAAGGTCTGCTTCGCCAAGATGGTCCAGCGGATGGGTCTTTTGATGGCGGAATAGCGCTTGGAAACTGTCACCCGCTTGGCCACTCACATCGCCATAGTCGATGATCAGGGCGCGGCCTGAAGCTGTGCGCAGGCGCTGGGCTAAGATTTCAACAAGGGTGGGCAGGCCCGGGGCGTGCTCGCGAACGGCACCCACGCCGTCATTTGGCATGGCACAAGCGGGCGCTTCGGCCAAAGCTGGTCCAAGGCCAAAGGTTAGTCTCCCTTCGGCGTCCACACCGACCAGCTTCTCATGCCAGCCTTGTTCGCCCCGCACAAATTGCCGGACCGGCAGGCAGTCCAGAAATTCATTGGCGACGATGAAGCCGTCGCCCTGAGGCACGGCGTCGAGATTGTCATGCCAGCGAGCAGGAATGGCACCGAGCGCGGCACGCTGGGCGTCTCGCAAGTGCGGGTTGGTTTCTACCAGATGTAGCTCAACACCATCCATGAAGCCTGGCACCTTGTGGCAGACGCGCAGCATGTCCGCCATCAGCGTACCGCGACCGGGTCCGAGCTCAATCAGGTGGAAGGGGGCGGGGCTGCCAAGGTCGAGCCAGCTCTGTGCAACCCACACCCCGATAAGTTCGCCGAAAATCTGGCTGATTTCCGGGCTGGTGGTAAAATCCCCACGTGCGCCCAAGGGCAGGCGCGTGGCATAATAGCCCGCTTGGGGGTCATAGAGGGCGTGCGCCATGAAGGCATCGACACTGATCGGACCACAAGCTTCAATCATCTTGGCCAAGCGGGTTTCAAGCCCGGTTGGGTGTGGCCGCTCTGGCGGGGTCACAGCCTTCAGCCTACCTGTTCGGACTTGGCTTTACCGGCGCGCACGCTGGCCCAAAGGAAGAGGGCGACACCAAACGCGACCATGGGCAGGGAATAGAATTCACCGTGGGTGAAGCCCAAGATCAGCGATGCATCGGGCTCGCGGAACTGCTCACCAATCAGGCGCGCGATGCCATAGCCCGCGACAAATAGCCCTGCGGCTTGGCCCGGACGCTTCAAGATGCCAAAGCGTCTAACCGCCACTTGCAGCACGATAAACAACAAAACGCCTTCCAGAGCGGCTTGATAAAGCTGGCTGGGGTGACGCGTCAGGCCTTCAGGATCGGTGCGGAAGATAAAGCCCCAAGACACATCCGTGGCGCGACCATAAAGCTCTTGATTGATGAAATTCGCCATCCGACCGAAGAACAAGCCAATCGGGGATACGACTGCGACCGCATCGCCCAAGGAAAGCAAGGACTTCTTCCGACCGAGTGCGGTGCCAATAACGGCCAAACAGACGCCGAGGAAGCCGCCATGGAAGCTCATGCCGCCTTCCCACACGCGCAAGACCGACATCGGGTCTGCCAGCATTTCTGGGCGATAGAGCAAAACATAACCAATACGACCGCCAAATAGCACGCCCAATGTCGCATAGAACAAAAAGTCGTCGATATCTTCCTCATCCAAAGGCGACTTGAGGCCCCACAGCGCAGGCTTCTTCACCATCCCCACCATCAAGCGCCAGCCAAGGATCAGACCCGCCACATAGGCGAGCGCATACCAACGCAAGCCAAAGGGACCGAGTGCGAACCCAAAAAGGTCAAACCCGGGCAGTTGAAACACAAAGGGGGAGATGTCGGGAAATGGAATGGACATATCGATCATAGCAAGCCTTTAGCAAAGGAAAGGGGGCATATGCAAAGGCTCTCACAATCGCAGCCACGCACAAAAACAGCAGCAAGCTAAAAGGCCTTGGAAAACGCTAAGAGAAACTTCACTGTGACGGCAAAGGCGATCTTAAACACCTTCTGTTAGGAGCACAGGTCTCGCGCAGGTGATGTAAGTTTGTCATAGCGCAACGGGAATAGACCCGCTAGAAGGTCCTTATGCAAACACGTAATCCTTTCCTCGACGAATTTTCAAAATTGGCAACCAGTGCGGCAGGGGTCGCCCAAGGTGTGGGTGAAGAGGCCCGTGCCTTCTGGCGCTCGCAAATGGAGCGCATGGTTGTGGACATGGATCTGGTGCGTCGCGACGAATTTGACGCCGTGAAAGATCTCGCCGCTGCGGCCCGTGCAGAGGCTGACAGTCTGAAAGCGCGCCTTGAAGCGTTAGAAGCTTCGATCGGAACGCCTGCGAAAGCAGCAACCAAATCGGCTTCGACAAAAAAATCGGCCAAAAGCAGCTAAAAGCTTTGGCGCACCGCTTGCAGCGCGCGCCATTCCCGCCAACCATGCCCAATAGCGGTGCGCGATTCGCGTGCCGTTTGTAAGCGAACCACCGTGGAGGTTATTATGGACCGCCAATTTACGCTTCGAGACGAAGATTTTTTCGAAGATGCGGACACCCTAGATACGGTTGAAGCCGTTCTGGCCGCAGATTCGAAAGCCTATGAGCGTTTGGACGAAGAAATCCACTTCGCCGCCTCCATGACCTATTGTGATCTGCATGGGATTTTTATTGCTCGAGAAGATGCACCTTCTTTGGCACTCAGTCTGATTTTTGATCTAAAGGCGCCCCGTATGCGTCGGGGTGATATTGCCTCCTTGCTGGCTTTGTTAAATGAAGCACTTTGGTTGGGCCATTTTGAGCTTTCTTCCGATGACAATGCCTTGTCGTGGCGGGCTGTGGTGCCTTTGATCGGCCGCGACACGCCAGAGCCTGCCGAAGTGGCGGCGATATTGGCTGCTGGCGTGGAAGCCTGCGAGCGGTTTTACCCTGCGTTTAACTTCTTGCTTTGGGCAGGCAAAACACCTGAAGAGGCCGCCCAAGCAGCTTTGTTTGAGACTGCCGGAGAGGCGTGAGTTTTATGAAAAAGCGAATTGCGCTTGTCGGCGGTGGCCGGATGGGCGGAGCCATGTTGCGCGGATGGGCCCCGATGGCCGATATGTTTGATCTGGTCGTATTTGAACCCTATCCATCGGCAGAAGTGTCTGAAATCGTCGCGACGCAAAACTGGGTATTGAACCCAGACCCAGCTGAAAGCTCGGCGTTCGACTGCGTTGTCGTGGGCATTAAGCCGCAATTGTTTCCAAGCGTGGGTGAGCAGACCATCAGGCATTTGGTTTCAGACCATACGTTGGTGCTGTCGATCATGGCGGGCATTGGTACGTCGAAGATTGCTGAAATTCTTTCAGCCAGCCAAGTCATCCGCGCCATGCCAAATACGCCGGGTCAAATCGGCAAGGGTGTTACGGCCTATTGGAATAGCCCCACGGTGCCCTCAGAATCCGAAGCCTTGGCTGTTTCTCTGTTGCGCCCACTCGGCACGGTCGAAAAGCTGCAAAGCGAGAAGCAGATGGATGCAGTGACGGCCGTGTCTGGCTCTGGCCCCGCCTATGTCTTCCTGTTGGCCGAGGCCATGGCCGCCGCTGGCGAAGGCGAAGGCTTAGAACGAGGCTTGGCAGAGCGCTTGGCTTGGCAAACGGTGATTGGGTCGGCTGCGCTGATGGAAGAAACCGGGCAGAACCCACAAGATTTGCGCCGTGCCGTGACAAGCCCTGAAGGCACAACGGCTGCTGCAACCGACGCTTTGACGGCGGGTGGCGGGATTGTCACTTTGGTGCGTCGCGCGGTTGAAGCCGCCATCCACCGCTCGCGTCAATTGGGTAAGTAGCCGAGGGGGCCTTCGCGCCCTATATTACGCCCATGACCCACCGCGACCCTTCCTTGCATGCACCGCTTCTTCAGGCTTTGGGCGAAGCTGCACTGGCCTTGAGCGCCGAAAAACCTTGGACCGAAGTCAGCTTGGTCAGCTTGTGCCAAACGGCGGGGCAGAGCTTGGCTGCCTGTGCAGAAGCCGGGGTCACGCGCCTTACAGTGGCCGAATATCTCGACCAGACGCTGGATCGTGCGATGCTAGAGGCTGTGTCGGACTTAGAAGCAGATGCCCCCAGCCGCGACCAATTGTTTGACGTTGTGATGGCGCGATTTGATGCGATGGCTGACAATCGTGCGGCTTGGGTCTCCATCCTGGAAGCCGATCAAGACGAGCCCGCCGCAGCCCTTGCCCGTGCCGCCCGCCGGATACGCACTGCCGCCTGGGCCTTAGAAGCAGTGGGCATCTCCACCACAAGCCTCAAATCGACCGCCCGCGTCATGGGTCTTGCCCGCCGCTTGCGCAAAGTCGAAGTGCTTTGGCTAAAGGATGATGCTGACTTGTCGAAGACGATGGCAGGCCTCGACCAGAGCTTGCGCGAGAGTGAGGATTGGTTGGCGCGCGGCGAGAAATTCGCTGACTTTCTCAAGTCCAGTCTGCAATCAGGTGCCACGCGCCGAGCCCGCGCTAAAGCGGCAGACGCACACTCACCCGAAGACCCCCCAGCGTAGAGCGCGACAGCACTAAATTGCCGCCGTGCGAGCGGGCTGCATCATAGGCCAGCGCCAAGCCCAGTCCCACGCCTTTCCGGTTCTGATTACGGGCGGGGTCGAGCCTTGAGAAGGGTTTAAGCGCCTCTTCATAGCTTTCAGGCGCAATCCCAGGGCCATCATCATCGACATAGATATAGATCGCATCTTCGCTTTGCGAGGAGCTGAGCGCGACCGTCTGGCCGAAGGACAAGGCATTTTCAACAAGGTTCGAGAGGCAGCGCTTGAGGGCAATCGGGCGGCCAGACGTCGGCAGGCTGTCGGCAAGACCAGACCCATCGATGTCGCGGCCTGCACGGGCGACATCTTGAATGATGGCGCGCGCAATTTCGGCCAAATCCAACACTTCACGCTCTTCCGACCACTGGCCTTGAGCAAAGGCCAAATATTCTTCCAGCATGCCCTCCATCTCGACAATGTCCTTGCGGGCTTCGTCAATGTCGCTAGACGGCGGCATCATCGCCAACTGAAGCTTCAGACGCGTCAGAGGGGTCCGCAAATCGTGGCTGACCCCAGCCAGCAGATTGGTGCGTTGCTCAATGTGGCGCTGGATACGACCGCGCATCTGGAGGAAGGCCAAGGTGGCGCGACGCACTTCGGCTGAGCCAGCCGGCTTTAAGCTGACATTTTCGCCCCGCCCAAACCGCTCTGCTGCATCAGCGAGCCGCTCCATCGGGCGAACCTGATTGCGAATGAAGAGGACGGAGACCGTCGCCAACAGGATGGTCGCCCCTGCCAGCCACAAGATGAAGATGCCGCCCGTGGACGCAAAAACCCGGTCGCGATAGGCCAGAAAACGCAAAACCCCGCCGGGCACTTCTACTCGGATGTCGACATAGTCTGGATAGCGCGTGGTATCGAACCAGAATTTCTGCCGCAAGGATCCGGACAAAGCGCGGCGCAACGTGCGGTCAAAGGCCGGAATCACCGCCAGGCGGTCCCGCTCTGGTAATTTGGCTTGCTTTTGAAGGGCTACCGACAGGCGCAAGTCTGCGCGCGCATAATTGGTGATGGATGCGAGATTTTCCGGCGTTGGATTGTCGGCGTAAAGCTGCGTGACAAGCGCCACATCGCCAGCCGCCCCTTCACTTAAGCGACGGCTGACTTGTTCCCAATGCAAGTCAAAGAACAAATAGGTCACGACCATTTGCATGATCGCCACGGGTAAGACGATGATGAGGAGCGAGCGGGCAAAGAGTCCGCGTGGAATCAGCGCCTTTAGGTCCATCGCAGAAGGCCTTGAAGCGAAACAATCCTACGCATCATGCATCAACCGATAGCCAAGACCGCGCACGGTTTGCAGATAATGCGGCTCAGCCGGATCATCTTCCAATTTGCGCCGCAGACGGGTGACTTGCACATCGATGGAGCGCTCCACGGTGACGCCAGCTTTGCGGGCCAATTCCTCCCGCGTAATGGTAGCACCAGGCCGGGCCGCCAGTGCGGCCAACAGGTCCTTTTCTGCGTCGGTCAAACGCACCAAGACCCCATCGCGTCGAAGTTCGGCTTTGGCGGTGTTCCAAGTGGCAGAGCCCAACAAGAGCAGGTCGGCCGCAGGCGCTGGGCGGGCACGTTTGAGAATCGCGGCCACGCGCAAGGCCAATTCTTCGGGTTCAAACGGCTTGCCGAGATAATCATCAGCGCCAGCTGTCAGGCCCTCAATCCGGTGGCTAGGGTCGCCCAAAGCGGTCAAGAGGATGATTGGCGTATCGCGCTCGCCGCGAACAGATCGCGTGAGCGAGACGCCGTCTTCGCCCGGCATCATGACGTCTAAAATGACGAGATCGAACATCAACGCATCCATCAGCTTGCGCGCGCTGGCGGCATCGGAAGCTTCCGTCACCGAATAGCCAAGGCCACTGAGATAGCGCTTCAATAGGCTGCGGATGCGATCATCATCATCGACGACGAGAAGATGGGCAGGATGTTCGGCGTGGGCGCGGGGGGCCATCAGGGGGCTCTATTCGGTTTGGGGGAGGAGGTCGCGCTGGCTGGCGCGTTAGCGGTCTGCGTGGCAGTCGATTCTGTCAGCGTCGAGAGGACTTTATCGCACCCCGCCACGGCTTCACTGCCGGCAAGGCGGTAAGCGGCAGCGAGGCGCGTCCGCATGGCCAAAGCCAATTCGGTTGCGACTGCGGCCCCTTGCGCGGTGAGATGGACGATCTTGCGCCGCGCATCGCGCGAATCCTCTGTGCGGTTAAGCCAAGCGCGCCCCTCCAGTCCGTCCAGCGTCTTCAGCATCGCTTGTTTGCTCAAGCCCAGTTCCGCGGCAAGTTTAAGCACGGGCAGGGGGTGACCCAATAATTCGCACAGGCAACGCGCTTCGGCCCAAGAAAGATCATGCTGTTGCCGCTGTGCTTCGGTAGCGGCCTTCAACAAATCACCTGCCTTGAAAATCAAGGAAACGCCAAGGTCGAGCTCATCCTCACGCAAATAAAGACGCGGCCCGCCGGCGGCGGCGCTGCTTGATCTGGCAAAAGCATTCGGTAAGGTGTTGACAGTCATGGCTGGTCCGAGAGATTGCGTCTCATCGCATTTGGGTTCAAGCCCACCGACTGTGAAGCTTTGACAACCCTATACACTGAACTAGGCACAAGACACATGACTTTCATTCCTTATGACGATCGCGACGGCTGGATCTGGATGGACGGCGAATTTAAGCCTTGGCGCGAGGCGAAAGTACATGTTCTAACCCATGGTCTGCATTATGGCTCGTCGATCTTTGAGGGCGAGCGCGCCTATGACGGCCAAATCTTTGAAAGCCTGCGCCATACGGAGCGCTTGTTCCGCTCGGCGGAGATTTTAGGCATGAAGCCAGCCTTCACCGTCGCAGACATTGAGGCCGCGAAAGCGGAAGCCATGGCACGTAATGGCTTTGAGAATTGCTACATCCGCCCGGTCATGTGGCGCGGCAGTGAGATGATGGGTGTGTCGGCACAACAAAGCACCATCCGCGCCGCTGTCGCTGTTTGGGAATGGGGCAATTATTTTGCTGACAAGATGAGCGGTATCCGCGTCACCCATGCGAAATGGCGTCGGCCTGATCCAAAGACGGCACCCTGCGAAGCCAAGGCAGCAGGTCTTTATATGATCTGTACCGATTCCAAACATGCCGCAGAAGCGGAAGGCTATGCTGACGCCTTGATGCTCGATTGGCGCGGCCATGTGGCCGAGGCAACCGGTGCCAATATCTTCTTTATTCAGGACGGAGCCATCCATACTCCTGTGCCAGATTGCTTCCTCAATGGCATCACGCGGCAGACGGTGATCCGTCTTGCGCGGGAAAAAGGCTATGAAGTGGTTGAACGCACCATCATGCCAGAAGAATTAGGCAATTTCTCGGAATGCTTCATCACAGGCACAGCCGCCGAAGTGACGCCGGTCAAAGAGATCGCAGGCATTTACTACCAACCAGGTCGCGTGTGTGAGGACATGGTCACCACCTATGACGCTCTGGTACGCGGCAAACTCTCATAGGAGACGTCATGAAAAAAGGTTTCTTGGCCCCAGCTTTGGGGATCGCGGCACTTGTGTTGGTTGGGGCTGGCGCATTTGCCTACAATGGCTTGGACAAAGAAACCAAAGGGGCGCTGGCGCATTTGCCGACCAATCGGGACGTGTTGTTTTGGTCTATCCCGCAACGTGATGCCGCTTTTCGTGCGATGGACCGGCTGGAATTCTTGGCTAAAAGCCATGTGGTGGAGGCTGGCCCCAAGGCCTCTGATCTTCCGGTTGGTACACCCTTAGCGATCCCAAATATCGACGCTTATATGCAGGGCCAGCGCTCGTCTGGTATCGTCATCCTCCAAGACGGCAAAGTCCGGTTTGAGAAATATGGCTTAGGTTTTGATGCCGCTGGGCGCTGGACGAGCTTTTCTGTGGCTAAATCCTACACTTCCACCTTGGTGGGGGCTGCCATTCAAGACGGCTATATCAAGAGCCTGTCTGATAAGGTTTCAACCTATATTCCAGGCCTTAAAGGCTCGGCCTATGATGATGTCACGGTGGAGCAATTGCTCACCATGTCTTCAGGCGTGTCGTGGAATGAGGATTATGAAGACCCAAATTCGGACGTGGCAAAATTTAATAATGCCAAGGCTGACGCAGGCTTAGATGCCACCAGCAGCTATATGCGCAAGCTCCCCCGCGCCCATGCACCGGGTACTTTTTGGAACTATAATACGGGCGAGACGAATCTGGTCGGCATTCTGGTGAGTTCTGCCACCAAGAAGCCGCTTGCCACCTATTTGTCCGAGAAGCTCTGGAAGCCTTTTGGCATGGAGCAGCAGGCAACATGGATTCTCAATAGCACGGGTCAAGAAATCGCGGGCTGTTGCTTGCAAATGGCCACGCGTGACTATGCGCGTATGGGGCTATTTGTGCTGGCAGGCGGTAAGATTGGCGACACCCAAGTTGTCCCCGCCGATTGGTTTGCCAAAGCGACCACCAAGAAGATGTATTATGGCGAGCCGGGGCGTGGCTATGGCTATCAATGGTGGACCTATGACGATGGCAGCGTCGCGGCGCAGGGCATTTTCGGGCAAGGCATTTTTATCGATCCCAAGCGCAAACTGGTGATTGCTTCTAACGCCAATTGGACACGTGCGACCGATGGGCCAGAAGGCGCAGCCCGTGACGTCTTCTACAAGCAAGTTCAAGATTTGATCGATGCAGAGGCTGCCGCAAAAGCGCCAGTCGCGGCTACCAAGTCAGCAAACTAGGGCCACCTTGGGCTTCTGCTAAACGGCGTTGGGTGCTGGCTGTCGTGCCGGGCGGCAAATCGGTGATCGAGAAAAAGCCGTGCTCGGCGATTTCATGGGCACGGTCGGTTGTCTCAATCGTCCAAGCATTGGCGCGATACAAGAGGACATGGTCGCCTTTGAAATAGGCAAAATTGGTGTGAATGGACATCAGGCGCAGGTCTTCTGGTCGAATAATCAGACCTGCCTCTTCGCGTGCTTCTTTGATGGCCGCATCCAACGCATGCTCCCCCCGTTCTACCCCGCCACCGGGCAGATGCCAGCCGGGCAAATAGGTGTGGCGCACCAAGCAGACGCGGCCTTGGTCATCAATGGCAAGGATTCGCACGCCAAGGGTTGCCCCACGGCTCAGGCGAAACCACGTATGCATCACAACTTTGCGCAAAAACTTTAGCATGCGGTCTTGTATAGGGTGACTTGGCGTCGCGCGCCAATGCCGCTAGAGAGACACGCAACGATATAAGGAGTTTCCACGATGTATGCCATTCTTGCTCTCGTTTTGGCCGTTGGTGCGATGGGTTTATTGAACCTGATTGAATTCAAGCGCCTCGACTAATCTCGTTTCGACGTCCGATTCACCCATTTTGCGCCGTGGGTTCTTCGGCTGCAGCGGCTGCGATCGGAGCTAAAGCTTCGTACAGTTCTGGGATGGAGATCGGCTTATTCAAAAAGCCGGTCATACCCGCCGCGAAGGCGGCTTCACGTGTTTCTGGACGCGCATCCGCTGTCAATGCAATGATTGGCATAGCGGGAAAATCCACAACTTGCAGATCGGCTTCCAAGGCCCGAATGTGGCGCGTCGTCTGATAGCCATCCATATTGGGCATGTGTAAGTCCATCAAAATGGCGTCGAAGCGGGCCTTCTGGATCGTCTCCAGACACATGACACCGTCGGCTACAATCACACAGGAATGGCCTAATTGTTCGAGGATCACCGCGATGATCCGTTGATTAATCAGATTATCTTCTACCACGAGAATACATAAAGTGCGCATGTGACCGACTGCGCCAATTGGCTCATCCAGATTACTCGCAACCCGCTCTAACGGCAGATAAAATTGTATCGCGCCATTGCGTGTGCCGCGCGTTGCAATCGTAACATCGCCGCCCATCGCCCGAGCAAGCTTACGGGCCAGTGGCAAGTCAATCCCGTTGCTTTGTGTGATGGGATTGTCAGGCGTCTGAATGCTGGAAAATGGCTCAAACAAGCTGCGGGCTTCGTGGCTAGAATAAGGGGCTCCAACATCTTGCAGGATCACCAAGGTGCCATGGCCATTCTCGCCCGCACTGAGGCGCATCTTCATAATACCCGGTCCACTACGCTCAATCGCATGGCGCAACATGGCTTGCAGTGTTCGTAAGAAAAGTTTTTCATCACCTAGGAAATTCGCCTGTGCGGCGGGGTCAATGTCCAGTTGAAGGTCTATCCCGCGCGCCAGGGTTCGCGCTTGCATGGCGTCACACGCTGTCAAACAGGTCTTTGCGAGGGGGAAGGCGTTCGTTCGGATGTCCATCGTGCCGGAATCAATGCCGGAAAGGTCCAACGCCGAGTCGACCAGCGACAATAATTGCTCACCAGCCAATTCCGACGCTTCCACCAAATCTGTCAATTCGGGCCGGTTTGACTGCTCTTTCAGGATGCGGGGCAAAGCCATGAGCGCATGAATGGGGGTACGAAACTCATGACTGAGACCCGAGACAAAGCGGTTCTTGGCCTCAAGACCCGCTAGGGCGGTCTTGCGCGCCTCAATCAATTCGCGCTCTTTTTGCTTCTGATCGCTGATATCGACGACGGTACCGGCAAAGCGCAGAACAAGGCCGTCGCGGTCATGAATGCTGGTTCCACTGACCGAAACCCAGCGCACTTCGCCAGTTGGCCGCATGATTCGAAATTGCGCCTGATAGGGGATGCGCTCGCCAAAGGCCTTTGCACAGGCGGCGCGCACCAACGGCCGGTCTTCCGGATAAATCAAATCTTCAAACACGGACAAATAAGTCCGTGCATCTGTTTCAGGTAGCCCCAAAATCTCGCGGCAAGATGACGAGAAGAAATGTGAGCCGGCTTCGCGGTCGTGATCCCAAACGCCAATCTTTGCATGACGCATCGCAAGCGCATAACGCTCTACAATGGTTCGTGAATCGGCCATATCGTCGGCGGCGTGAAGCGGGCTATTGAACGTGATTTGCACCGCTTGCTGGCCGCGAAAGTTGATTGATCGCTCCGTCACATCCGCAAAAAACAAATCACCATCGACAGTCGAAAAATAAGAAAAGCGGCGCTCTGGGTCCTTTTGCGGCCGCACAAACGTGCCCATCAGCCCCGTCACAGCGCGATAATCAGTCAGGTCGCGGGCAGAGCCAAAGCCAAAAGCCGCAGCGGCTGCTCGATTGGCATACAAAATTTCGTCGCGACAGCGAACAAGAATACCCTGAGGGAGGTTGCTTAAGATATCATCAAGGGTTCGCAAGTAATCCATGGAAGCAACCAAATTAGGTAATCAAATTTAAGATAATAATTTACTATTTATAATCCTTAAATGTTTATCAGAAGATAATAAAGTCCATCTTGCAGCGGCCAACTGCGCCGCGGACTTTCCACAGACTCGAAGGGCTGGCCCTTCAAGCCTCTGTGCCCTAGTTTAAGCGCCATGACGATGAACCCTAAAACCGTACTGGTGACCGGCGCTGGCCAACGTCTTGGCCTTGCCATCGCTCAAAAGCTGGCAAAGGCGGGCCACACTGTCATCCTTCACGCCAGCAATTCGATCGCCCAAGCCGAGGCTGCTGCCGAAAGCCTGCGGGCAGAGGGGGCGAAAGCCTATGCGGTGCAGGCAGACTTGCTGGTCGAAGCCGATGTCGCCAGCCTAATCACGCGGGCCAGCAGCCTAGCGGGCGCGCCCATCACGGGTCTCGTCAATAATGCCTCTATCTTTGAAGGCGATGAAGCCTCAGACTTCACGCGTGCCAGCTGGGATCGCCATTTTGACGTGCATGTGCGGGTGCCGTGCGAATTGGCCCGCAATCTGGCTGCGGCTTTGCCAGCGGGGCAGAGCGGCTCCATCGTTAATTTGATTGACCAGCGCATCTTCAAGCTCACGCCGCAATTCTTCACTTACACGCTATCGAAAGCTGCTTTGGCCACAGCAACTCACACATTGGCGCAAGCCCTGGCACCGCACGTCCGCGTTAATGGCGTCGCACCGGGGCCGACCGCGCGCAACATTCGCCAGTCTGAGGAAGATTTTCAAAAACAAGTTGATGCCACTTTGTTGGGCACGGGCAGCCCGGTCGACGATGTGGTAGAAGCGGTTTGTTTTCTGCTAAATGCCGAAGCCGTTACAGGCCAAATCATGGCCGTCGATGGCGGTCAAAGCTTGATTTGGCGCACAGCTGATGTGGATGGGATCAACGAATGAAATCTTCCGGCCCCTCTGAACTGGGCGTTGTGATGCGACAAGGCGGCATGATCCGCCGCCCGGCAAAGCCACCCGCCAAACCGTTTTCTGACCAAGCCAACAGCGAAGAGGCTGTGTCGACCCGCGCCGTCTCGACCAAGATTTTCGTCAAAGGACTGATGGTTGAGGCCGAATGCGGCGTCTATGCGCATGAAAAGGGACGGCGGCGTCCTTTGGTGGTCGATCTGGAAGTGCAAGTCGGTTCGTCGGTCCGGGCAGGCAGTGATGAGCTGGCCGAGACGGTCGATTATGACAGCTTGGTTTCCCATGTCCGGACTGTGGCAGCAGGCGAGCATTTGCATCTGATTGAAACCTTTGCCGAAAAGGTTTGCGAAGCTGTCCTCACCGATGCGCGGATATTGAGTGTCCGGCTCCGCGTTGAAAAGCCCGGCGCAGTTCCCGGCGCTGCTTGCTCGGGCGTAGAGCTTGAGCGGACACGCTAGGCGATGTCTGGCGCGCCTCTCTCACAAGCGGTGGCGTCGATGACAGATTTGGCGATCGGTGTCGACGAGGCCCGCGCCATTCCATGGCCCAACGCACATTCTCATAAGCATAGTCGTGGGAGGCTTGCCGTCATTTGCGGTGGTAGGCTGCAAACCGGTGCAGCGCGCCTAGCTGCGGCTGCTGGTCACCGCATGGGGGCAGGGTGGGTCAGCCTGATTGCTGGTCCTGAGGCCACCCAGATTCTCGCCTGTCATGAGACCGAGCGATTGATCGTGGAACGTGAGCCCGATCAAAGCCTGTCCAGCCTGTGCGTGGGCTTTGACACGGCAGTCTTGGGCCCGGCCTTCGGGCTGACCCACGTCCACGCCGCCGATGTTTTGGACATGGTGCAGGGCTTTCCCAAACCCTTGGTGTTGGATGCTGATGCCTTGAGCTTGATTGCGCAAAGTGGTCGCGAGGGCGGGCTATGGCAGGCCGTGCAAGCGCGCAGCGCCCCAACCATCCTAACGCCTCACAGCGGTGAATTCACGCGTCTTGCTGGGGCCTTTGAGTCTGACAAAAAGGGCGAAACAACTTTGAAGCTTGCCCAAGCCTTAGGCGCGATCTTGGTGCATAAGGGGGCCGAGACATGGGTTGCCGCCCCCGATGGTCGCTTGGCCGCGTCAGACTTGGCGACACCCTTTTGTGCCAGCGCCGGAACAGGCGATGTGCTGGCTGGCCTGCTCGGCGGGTTGTTGGCGCAATCCATGCCCGCCTTTGAAGCCGCCTGCGCGGCTGTTTGGATTCACTCGACCGCGGCCAATCGCGTCGGCCCTGGTCTTATCGCCAGTGATTTGATTACGGCTTTACCCGCCGTACTGAACGACCTTGCGCCAGAGGCTTTGAAGGCGCGGTGAGGGGCGGGCGGTCCTCGCTCTCCCAGCTTGCGCAATAAGAACCGTCGCCTTTGTCCTCCCCTGCGAAGCGGGGGAGGGGGACCATGTGAATCATGGTGGAGGGGGCGTTTGGAGATGATGATTTAACTAAGTTCCCCCCTCCGTCAGCTTCGCTGCCACCTCCCCCGCGCGCGGGGGAGGACACGGGTTGTCCCCCACCCTCAATCCGCCAATCGCCCTTCCTTAAGCGCCTTGGCCGTGAATTTAAACAGCAGCTCGCTCGACGCCTCGGGCACTTGGCTTTCCAGTTTTGGGCAGGCGAGTTGGTGCAGGACGTGGCTGATGATGGCGAGACGGGCGTGCTTTTTGGAGTCGGCACGGACGCAATACCAAGGGGTGCGCGCGGTATGGGTGGCTTTGAGCATTTCGTCGCGCGCAGCGGTATAATCATCCCACTTTTCCTGCGCGACGGCATCGAGCGGGCTGATCTTGAGACGGGCGAGCGGATCGGTGCGGCGTTCTTCTAGGCGTCGAGCTTGTTCTTCGCGGCTGATATCCAGCCAGAGCTTGATGATATGGGTGCCCGATTCACTCAACATGGTTTCAAAGGGCACCACATCGCGCAAGAAATCGGCGTGCTCTTCGGGCGTACAAAAGCCCATGACAGGCTCAACCCCACCGCGATTATACCAAGAGCGGTTGAAGATCACGACTTCGCCGGCGGCTGGCAAATGGGCAGCATAGCGCTGAAAATGCCATTGGGTTCTTTCGCGGTCTGACGGTTTAGGAAGTGCCACAACACGGGTGGAGCGCGCACTCATATGCTCAATCATGCGTTTGATCGTGCCATCCTTGCCCGCCGCATCGCGGCCTTCAAAGATGATCAACACTTTTGCGCCTGTCTCCATCAACCATTGCTGGGTGGTGACGAGCGCGACTTGCAGAGGCTCTAGCCGCTCGAGGAATTCGGCATCCGACATTTTGGACTTGGCAGTATCGCTTGCAGCTTTTGTGGACTTCTTGTCGTTGGCCATCTTGCTTCCTCCGGCATAAGCTTGAAGTGTGCGCACCACATTTCGCCCCGCGCAAGGGGGCTAGCCAAATGAGTGAATGATGAAGCCCAGCCAACGCCTCTATGTCGCCGCCGACCTTGGTCATAATCAGTCGGTCGTTTTGGATGCAGGCCAAGCCCATTATCTGGCCCATGTCCTGCGATTGCCCGCGGGCGCAGCCATCTTGTTGTTCAATGGCCGCGATGGCGAATGGTTGGCCCATTTAAGCCAAATTGGCAAAAAGGGCGCGGAAGCCCTCTGCGCCGAACAGACCCGCACCCAAACCCCGGTCTGCGATCTTGACCTGTTGTTTGCGCCGGTCAAAGGCGACCGCACCGATACGATTGTTGAGAAGGCGACAGAGCTTGGCGTCGCGCGCATCCGCCCCGTGCTGACCGAGCGCACCATCGTGCGCAAACTCAATCTCGACCGCCTGCGCAGCAGGGCAGCGGAGGCGTCTGAGCAATGCGGTACTTTGTTTGTGCCAGAGCTGTTCGACGCAGTCGCACTTATGAGCTTGCTCGATCCCAAGGCTGAACAGCGTGTCATCCTGTTTGCCGATGAAGCCGGCGACGCCATGCCGGTGGCCGAGGCCTTAGCCGATAAGCCCGCCCGCGTCGCACTCCTGACAGGTCCTGAGGGCGGCTTTACGCCAGCCGAGCGGGAGAAATTGCGCGCCAGCCCACGCGTTCGTGCTGTCAATTTGGGGCCACGCATTCTGCGCGCCGACACGGCCACTTTTGCGGGCCTCACCCTGATCCAAAGCGCCTGGGGCGATTGGGTTTAAGGGGCAAAGGAGGGGGGCGACATTGCGTCGCATTTTCGTTTTCAGCCCCCATCCCCATCTCTTGCTTGGACCTTGAGGCACTTATGCGCGACAGGTACCCAAAAGCAGGAGACAGTCATGAGCACGGCGTCGGGTTATCCTTTTGAAACGGCTAATCCTTTGGAATATCATCAAGCCCCACAAGACCTCTCAGACAGGGTGGCTTTGGGCCTGACCCGCATGTTGCGCTTCTTTGCCGACCACTTCTTTGCCAAGCGCTATGGCCACCGCGCGGTGGTGCTGGAAACCGTGGCCGCTGTGCCTGGTATGGTGGCCGGGATGCTGGTGCATATGCGCAGCCTGCGCCGCATGGAAGACGATCATGGCTGGATCCAGACCCTGCTGGATGAATCCCAGAACGAGCGGATGCACCTGATGACCTTTGTCGCCATCGCTAAACCAAACTGGCTGGAGCGCTTGTTGATCCTGTTGGCGCAAGGCGTGTTCTTCAACGCATTCTTTGTGCTGTATCTCTTCTTCCCTCGCACGGCCCACCGGATGGTTGGCTATTTCGAAGAAGAAGCGGTGATCAGCTATACCTCTTATCTGGCTGAGATTGATGCGGGTCGACTTGAAAATGTGCCAGCACCGGCCATCGCCATTGATTATTGGCAGCTAGCCCCCGATGCGCGACTGCGCGAGGTGGTGCTGGCGGTTCGGGCCGATGAAGCCAAGCACCGCGACGTCAACCATCAGTTTGCACACGCCTTGACAGCATAAAGGCGGCAAAATCCGATTGGCCTTCTTGCGCCTGTCATAAACGCGCCCTAACTCACAGCCACGTGACTGACGCGTCGTATGAGACTTTGTGATGGCTGATTCAGAAGATTTTTCCCGCCCCCTTGAGACGTTTGAGGATTTGTTGCCCTATTTCGATGCGGGGCCAAAGCCGAAATCGGATTGGAAAATCGGGACCGAGCACGAGAAGTTCGGCTTTTATAAAGACACCCACGCGCCTGTTCCTTACGCGGGCGACAATGGCGTGCGCGCGCTTCTCGACGGGATGAAGACCCTTTCGGGCTGGGATGGGATTTATGAAGGCGAGGATATCATTGGCCTGAAGCAGGGCATGGCCTCGATCACGCTGGAGCCAGGCGGTCAGTTTGAATTGTCGGGCGCACCGCTGGAGCATTTGCACCAGACCTGCACCGAAGTCGGTGCCCATTTGGCCGACGTGCGCACCGTTACCGATAAATTGGGCATTGGCTTTTTAGGTCTGGGCTTTAACCCGCTGCACAGCTTGGAAGAAATTCCGCTGATGCCCAAGGGCCGCTATAAGATCATGCGGGACTATATGCCCAAGGTCGGCCGTCTCGGTCGGCAAATGATGTTCCGCTCCTGTACCGTTCAGACCAATCTGGACTTTGGTTCAGAAGCCGACATGGTCAAGAAGTTTCGTGCCTCGCTGGCGTTGCAACCCATCGCCACCGCCTTGTTTGCCAATTCGCCCTTTGCCGAAGGTCGCACCAATGGCTTCTTGAGCTACCGCGCCCATGTGTGGAGCGATACCGACCCAGACCGCACCGGTATGCTGCCGTTTGTGTTTGAGCCGGGCATGAGCTTTGCCCGCTATGCAGAGTGGGCGCTGGATGTGCCGATGTATTTTGCCAAGCGCAATGGCGAATATCTCAATCTGGCTGGGCGTTCGTTCCGCGACTTCATGGCTGGCCGCTTGCCCGAATTGCCCGGCGAAAAGCCGACGATGAAGGATTGGGAAGACCATTTGACGACCTGCTTCCCAGAAGTGCGTTTAAAAACCTTCCTGGAGATGCGCGGCGCAGATGCGGGCCCTTGGTCGCGGCTATGCGCTTTGCCAGCTCTGTTTGTCGGCCTGCTCTATGATGATGCGGCAACCGAAGCTGCCCTCGAGCTCGTGAAGGACTGGACCGCAGAAGACCGCGAAAGCCTGCGCCGCACTGTGCCTTTCTTAGGCCTAAAAGCGCCCATTCGCGGGCGCAGCGCGCAAGATGTGGCAAAAGACGTGTTGACCATTGCCCGCCAAGGCTTGCGCGCTCGGGCTAAGCTGAATGCGTCGGGTGATGATGAAACGGGCTTCTTGAGCGAACTCGACGAAATCGCGGCCAGCGGCATGACCCCGGCTCAACGCTTGCTAGAGCGCTATCATGGCGAATGGGGCGGCAATATCCACAAGGTCTATGAGACCCACGCCTATTAAGGTCTCAACGCCTAGAGCCGATAGCCCAGCCGCAGCGTAATCTTGTCGACATCAACCAAGGTGTTGATCGTGGTGCCGCGCGTATAGCGTGTCTCCAACGAGATATTGGACCCCGCTGAAGGGCGCAGGCCCGCGCCGACCGAAAAAATGCCGCCTGAAGCTTTGCGGCTGGTGATATCATAGCGGCCATTATAGCTGCTGGAGATGGTAATCACGCCAAAGCCGAAGTCCTGCTCGGCACTCAATCCCAAATTCATCCCGCCGCGAAAATAGGCGTCGAGTTCCGCGAGCTTTTGGCTGTCACCGGGATCTTGCACATCGGCATAATCGACCACAATCGAGAGGTTGCAGCGCATGGCCCAGCCCAAGGCGTCGCGGCGGGTACAAGGGCGGACGCGCGGGAAGTCGATCAGCGCATCGCCCACCCACACAGCGGCTTTGGCGGCATCATCGGTTTGAAACGCCATGGAGCCAAAGCCAATGGCCCCGCCTGCCTGTTTGGGGTTGCGGAAGATAAAGCTATTGCCCAGCGTTAGATCATTGACCTCTTCGCGGCCAGATCGGGCGGCGCGGCGGTTATATTGCACAAAGGGTGTCCAGCGAAGCTCGGTGGCCTCGGATGGTTTGGCAAATAAGATCGGCTCAATAGCGAGCGCCAAGCTGGCGTTCAACAGGCGCGTATCGGCGGCCTTATCCTCTTCAAAGCCAAGGGTGGCAAAGCCGCGTTCGCGCGGCGGCTTGATAAAGTCATTCTTGCTGTCGGCAAGGATCAGACCGCGCCTGTGCGGCGCTGGTCCCTTTGCTGGCACGACGACAGCCGGGGTTGGCGGAGGCGGTGGTGAGGCGGCGATGCAGGCCAAACTAATCCCATCGGTGTCGCCATTGAGGAAAGCAATCGCGCGTGCCCGTGCATCGGGTGCGGTTTGGCTAACCAAAGTAAAGCGCGCCTCGCTTGGCGCAGGTGTCGACAACACAGCCATGGTTGTGGCTAGCAACGCCGTCACGGCAGGGTCGGAACTATTTGCCGCAAATTCCCCTAAGCTTCTGGATTCAATCGCGCCTAATAGCGCGGCCGTCATCGGCAGGCCCGTTTGGACAATTAGGCGCTGGCGCAAATCGGCCCCGTTAAAGCTTTGACCAGCGCTTTCGCAGGCGACCTTGTCATACAGGCGCTCCAGCGTGGCGGGGGCAGGGGCGGCCGCTTGGGCAAAGATGGGCACCAAGGACAAGGAGGCGGAGAGGCCTAATAATGTAGGCAAGAGACGGCGGATCATGGCGGCGCTTTAGCCTGAAACGCTAAAGCCCGCCAAGTCTAGAACCGAAAAGCCTACAGTTTCGCCTTCAGTTGGGCAGATAATTAAGGCCACTTCACCACGGGTGGCATGGAAGACAGGATACTCTCCACATTGCCACCGGTCTTGAGGCCAAAGGTGGTGCCACGGTCATAGAGCAAATTATACTCCACATAGCGGCCACGTTGGATCAATTGCGCTTCACGCTCATCCTCGGTCCACGTCTCATTCATCCGGCCGCGTACGATCTCTGGATAGACCGACAAAAAGGCACGCCCGACGTCTTGGGTAAAGGCAAAATCCTTGTCCCAAGAACCCGTATTGTGGTGGTCATAGAAAATACCACCAATGCCGCGTGGCTCGTCGCGGTGGGGCAAGTAGAAATAGGTGTCGCACCAATCCTTGAACTTCGCATAATAGGCGGGGTCGTGCGTATCGCAAGCCTGCTTCATGGCGGCATGGAAGGTGAGGGTGTCGGGGAAATCGTCCGTCCGTTGATAGGCCATCAGTGGCGTCAGATCGGCACCACCGCCAAACCAGCTTTCGGTCGTGGCTAACATGCGGGTGTTCATATGAACGGCTGGCACGCGCGGATTGGTCATATGCGCAATCAAGCTGATGCCGGAAGCCCAAAAACGAGGGTCTTCAGAGGCGCCTGGAATGGTTTTGGCGTAATCGGCAGGGAAGGTGCCCATGACGGTGGAGACATGCACGCCGACCTTTTCAAACAAGCGGCCCTTCATGATTCCCATCACACCGCCGCCACCACCTGCTTCCTTGCGGTTCCAAGGCGTGCGGACAAACCGGCCGGGGCTGCCGGGATAAAGCGCAGGGTCTGCTTCGTCTTCGAGGGTTTCAAAGGCTTGCATGATCTGGTCTCGCAAGGATTCAAACCATGCTCTTGCCTGTGCTTTACGGTCGTCTTGCTCGCTCATACTGCCCTCGTTTTGTCGTTCTTGTACCGGGAAAGTGGTCCCGATTTCCTCCCTACAACGCTAATCCAGCGCCGCCCATCGGCCAGTTTGTCGCATGGCTTCGGTTAAGGCGATAGCTCCCGCTGTCACGACATTCAGGGATCGCAGTCCGTGTGCCATTGGAATGCGCACACAGGCGTGACAAGCAGCGATGACATCGGCTGGTGTCCCTTCTGTTTCACGCCCCAACATCAAAAAATCGCTCGGCTCAAAGACGAAATCGGTCAAATGCGCGCTTCCCTCCGTCTCAATCAACACAATCCTGCTATTTCTCAGCTTAGTGGCTGCTGCAAATGCAGCAAAGCTATCATGGCGTCGCCAGTCACACTTGTCGCCATAATCGAGTGATGCGCGCTTTAAGGTCTTGTCTGATAAGGGAAAACCGCAAGGTTCGATGACATCTAACCCTACGCCAAGGCACGCGGTAAGACGAATGGCCGCACCGAGATTTGGCGCGATATCTGGTTGAAAGAGAGCTAGGCGCACGTTATGCAATCTCATCTTTGGAGGGGGTGCCGCAAGATGCGGCGTTCCGTCGCACGTTCAAAAGGCACTATCGCCCTACTTTTAGCGGTAAACGACTTTTAGACGTGTGTGAATGCGGGAGTAGCAAGGTGTCAGCCACCAATCATGAAGTAGCCGGCGAGGCCGGAGAACCAACACGGCGTGACATGATTCATGTCGCGACTGGGGCCGTAGCAGCGGGCGGTGCCGCCATGCTGGCTTGGCCGCTCATCAATCAAATGAATCCAGCAGCCGATACGCGCGCTTTGGCATCGATTGAATTTGATGTGTCCAAAGTCGCGGAAGGTTCGCAGACCAAAATCATGTGGCGCGGCAAGCCAGTATTTGTCCGTCACCGGACCCCTGCAGAAATTGCGCAAGGCAAAAAGGACGATGGTGCGGATCTGAAAGATCCCCAAACGGACGAGCAGCGCACGATGCAATCCAATGAACAGCCCGGCAAGCCCGAGTATCTGATCATGGAAGCAAACTGCACCCACTTGGGTTGTATCCCTGTCGGCGTCGACGAGGCGGGCTACATTGGCGAATTTGGCGGTTGGTTCTGCCCTTGCCATGGCTCTCACTACGATACCGCTGGCCGCATTCGCTTAGGCCCAGCGCCGAAAAACCTCCATATTCCGCCGTACCTGTATACTGGCGGCACAGTCGTAAAGATTGGATGATACGAACATGAGTGGACCTTCAAGCTATGTGCCTAAGTCCGACCTCGAAAAGTGGTTGGATACACGGCTGCCGATCATGCGGTTTATGAATGACACGCTGGTCGATTTTCCAACCCCGAAGAACTTGAACTATTGGTACACGTTCGGCGGCATTCTGGCGGTCTGTTTGGCCAGCCAAATCATCACTGGGATCATCCTGGCGATGCATTATGTGCCGCATGTCGACATGGCCTTTAATTCGGTTGAACGCATCATGCGTGACGTCAACTACGGTTGGTTGATCCGCTTCATGCACTCCAACGGGGCCAGCATGTTCTTCTTGGCCGTCTATATCCACATCTTCCGTGGCCTCTATTACGGATCGTACAAGGCACCACGCGAAATCCTTTGGGGTTTGGGCGTGATCATCTTCTTGTTGATGATCATCACCGCTTTCATGGGTTACGTTTTGCCTTGGGGCCAAATGTCCTTGTGGGGCGCAACCGTGATCACCAACATCGTGGGTGCGGTTCCCTTCATCGGTGACTCGATCAAGACATGGTTGCTCGGTGGCTTTGCGGTCGATAATGCGACGCTGAACCGCTTCTTCTCGCTGCACTACCTCCTGCCATTCGTCATTGCAGGCGTGGTTGTGTTGCACATCTGGGCACTGCACGTGCCAGGCAACAACAACCCAACCGGTGTTGAAGTCCAGGATGTGAAGAAAGAAACCCTGCCGTTTCACCCCTATTATACCATCAAGGATGCGTTCGCGATCTGCGTCTTCTTGCTGATCTTTGCTGGCTTTGTCTTCTTTGGCCCCAACACTTTGGGTCACCCAGACAATTATATCCCAGCAAACAATCAAGTGACCCCATCGCACATCGTGCCTGAATGGTATCTCTTGCCCTTCTACGCGATCTTGCGCGCCATCACCTTCGACATCCTGATCATCGATGCCAAGTTCGGCGGCGTGATCGCGATGGGTGGTGCGATCCTGATCTTGTTCGCGCTGCCTTGGCTCGACTCGTCCAAGATCAAGTCTATGCGCTATCGCCCAGTGGCCCGTATGTGGTGGTTTGCTTTTGTGCTGAACTTCCTGATGCTGGCCGTGTGTGGTGCCATGCCGGCTGAACCACCCTGGACGGTGATCTCCTTGATCTGCACGATCTTCTACTTCGCGTATTTCTTGGTCGTCTTGCCTGTTCTGGGCGTGATTGAGAAACCCCAAACCCCACCTGCTTCGATTGCAGACTCGATCCTGCAGTCACACAAGAAGTCGGCAGGCGTATCTGCTGCAGCTGTACCGGCGGAATGAGGAACTTTGTTATGAAACCAACTTTCGCACGCCGATTCATCGCTGGGGTCTTAGGCCTTGTCTCCGTCGTAGCCTTCACCAGCAGCGCGCAAGCTGCTGGGGAAGTGAAGCACCCTCGGGCCGTTAATGGCACGTGGGAAGGCCCATTTGGTCGCTTTGACCGGGCCCAGCTGCAACGCGGCTTCCAAGTCTATAAGGAAGTCTGTTCGGGCTGCCATTCCATGAATTTGCTCCATTACCGCAACCTCGGTGATGAGCATGGCCCGTTCTACGATCCTAAATATCCAAATCCGAACGAAAATCCGGTCATCAAAGCCATTGCTGCCACGTACACCGTGAAAGCGGTTGATCCTGATGGCAATGAGGAAGAGCGTCCAGGTCTTCCTTCAGACAAGTTCGTGTCACCATTTGAAACCCGGGCTCAAGCAGCTGCGGCCAATGGTGGGGCGGTTCCGCCAGATATGTCGGCTTTGATTAAGGCCCGTCATAATGGTGGTGACTATGTCTACTCGCTCTTGAGCGGCTATGACCAAACACCGCCAAAGGACAAGAAGATTCCGGAAGGCAAGCACTATAACCCGTACATGCCCGGTGGCGTGATTGCCATGGGTCCGCCACTGGTCGATGACCAAGTGACCTATGCGGACACGGAAGGCAATAAGGGCATCAAGCCAACCGTGGACCAAATGTCCCACGACGTGGTCGCTTTCTTGAGCTGGGCGTCTGAGCCACATCAGACCCAACGCAAGATCACAGGCTTTGGCGTGATGGCGTTCTTGTTGGTCCTAACCATCTTGTTGTGGTTCTCGTATCGCCAAGTGTGGCGCAACGTCGAGCACTGAGCTGACTAACCTCTCTAAACACAAAGGCCGCCTCACCGGGCGGCCTTTGTGCTGTGTGGTTCAGGAAAGCCCCTCTCCCTCTGGGAGAGGGGACAGGGGTGAGGGTTTCACCCCCACGGTGTATAAGTGCGCTGTTCGAAGTTGGTAAAAGTGTCTTGCAACGCGCCCTTGCGTAAACACCCCCTCACCCCCGACCCCTCTCCCCCGTTGGGGCGAGGGGAGGCGCGCTATTCTTCAAGATCACGCCAGACGGCTGGCGGCAATGGCAACCTTCGGGCTTAAGCCCGACGGTCCAAAGCAACTGCGCTGGTGTCGCGGTAGGCTTGAGCGCCTGGGCCGTAAGCCACAGGGGTTGGTCGAGCCGCAACCGCTTCTTCCGCAATCGCGCGGACTAGGCCTTCCGCCAACGCGCGTTGACGACCCAAGGCCCGCTCATGGGCCTCCATGGCAGCCTTAAAGCGCTCTGTCTCTACCGTCAGGGTGGCTTTCAGAACGGGCGGCACGCCTTCAAGGATGGACGGGTTTTGGGCAATCCGGCGGCTTTCCAGCGCATAGACATTGGCCAGACGCGCGGATTCTTCGTTTAAGGATTGGGCTTCCAAGAACCGGCTACCTTCAAACAAGGCCGCCTGCCTCTCTGCCAAATCGGCCAGCCGACGCGTCAAGAGGATTAATTGGTCTAGAAGATCGCTGGGGTCGTTGGCCATTAGGGTCATGATCTATACTCCCGCTGCTTGTGCACGTTCTTGGATTTTCAGCATTTCTCGTTTTACGGCAGTGGCGATGCCGATCCCGCCTTGTTCGCTGAAGCCCTTGGCATATTCCTCCGTCAAGAATGGACGAAAGGCCCGCTCTGCTGCACCACCGCCAAACATGGAGTCCGAAATATCGGTGTCTGTTTCCATCAAGGACAGCATTTGCGCCAAGGCCATACGTTCGAATTCACGCGCGGTCTTGTCCATTTCAGCGCTTGACTTCAGCGTTTTCGCGCGCGCACCCAACACTTCAACCGAGGCGGATTGCGTTTGGGCGAAGGGCATAATTGGGGCAATCGAGTCCATCTTCTTTGGGTCCCTTACATCACTTCGATGTCAGCTTGCAGCGCACCAGAGGCCTTCAGCGCCTGGAGAATTTGAATGAGGTCACGCGGGTTGACGCCTAAAGAATTGAGGCCTTCGACCAGATCGCGCAGCGGCACGCCCCCCCGAATAACTGTGAGGTCGCCCTTATCTTCTTCAACCGTCACGCTGGAGCGTGGCACGACGGTGGTTTCGCCTTGGCTCAGCGGGTTGGGCTGGCTGACCAAAGGGGTCTCCTGCACTGAGACGGTCAGATTGCCTTGGGCAACGGCAACCGTGGAAACGCGCACATTATCGCCCATCACCACAATGCCAGAAGCTTCGTCGACGACAATCTTGGCAACCAAATCGGGCGTCACGGTCAAGCGCTCGACCCGGCTGATCAGATTGACCATATCGCCTGGATAGCCAATCGGCTTTGAAAGAACGACCGTTGAAGGATTGTCGACTGAAGCGGCTGCGACGCCCAGATTGGTGTTGATCGCGTTTGCAATGCGCCGCGCCGTGGTAAAGTCGGGGTTGCGCAAGGCGAGGCGAAGTTCAGTCTGTCCAGCAAGGTCAAAGTGAAGCTCACGCTCGATTAGCGCACCATTGGCAATCCGCCCATTGGTGCTGACGCCGCGGCTGACGCTGGTGCCAGAATTGCCCGTCGCAGTGAAGCCACCAACCGTCAATTGACCTTGGGCAACCGCATAGACTTGGCCATCTGCGCCCATCATGGGGGTAACCAGCAAGGTCCCGCCCTCTAAGCTCTTCGCATCGCCAAAGGCTGAGACCGAGATATCAAGCCGTGTGCCTTGGGTGGCAAAGGGGGGCAGGCTGGCCGTCACCATAACAGCAGCGACATTCTTGGTTTGCAGATTCTGTTCGCGCGTATTGACGCCCATCCGCTCCAGCATGGCTTCTAAGCTTTGCTTGGTGAAGGGCGAGTTACGCAGACCATCGCCGGTTCCGGGTAGGCCAACCACAATGCCATAGCCGATCAGCTGGTTGTCGCGCACGCCTTCAATCTGCACCAAATCCTTGATGCGAGATTGGGCCAAAGCCTGCGACGGCCACGTACAGCTAAGACTGATCAGCCCCAAAAGCAGGGCGGTAGAAACAAGACGGAATACGGGCGTAAATATCTGTGTCATTGGATTTGACCATGCTAAATCCATGCCGCGAAGTGGTCTGATAAAAACGATTTAAAACAATATCTTCTGAAGCGGACTTTCGCGCACACCGATCAATGTATCGGCAAGCATTGCCTAGTGCTGGTAGCCTTCTGCCGCCCTCCCGCGAACTTTTGTCACACATTAATCAGGTCTTAACCGAGGCGGCCCATGAGTCGTGTTTATGAAAGTTAACGCGCCCACCTCTACTTCCACTGTCTCTGGGGCCCGCCGTGCCACGGGCGGTGCGGCGCCCGGCTTTGTGCTGCCTGGGCAAGTGGAAGGGGGACCCGCACAAGTCAATCGCGCGATGTCCGCAACCTCCATTGCCAATGTTGGTGCGCTTTTGGCGCTTCAAGGTGAAGATGATGTGGTAGAGCGCCGTCGTCGCGCGACCCGCCGCTCTTCAACCCTTCTCGACCAATTGGACGAGATCCGTGTTGCCATTCTGGGTGGGGGCGTTAGTCGCGAACAGGTCGCGCGCTTGTCTCAGTCACTGCGTGAGCATCGGGACGCTGTGGATGATCCGGCCCTTAATGCGCTTTTAGATGATGTGGAACTGCGCGCTGAAGTCGAACTCGCCAAGCTCGAGCGCGCACTTTAGGGCGGTCTGGTCGTCGATTCTGAGGATTGCTCTTTGTGTTCCTGTCGGTTGCCAATTCTTTTAGCAGTTCAGGGCCTAGCCCAATGTTTCTAGCGCCTTGCGAGCCGTCTCAGGCTTCACTATAGCGCGAGGACATCGTGCGATGCCTTTATCGATCACATGCAGAATCAGGGGTACGTCATGACGACGATAGTTATGCCAAACACCGGTGTTCCTAGTGACTATGTGCCTTCCGACGACGAAGAGTTCATGAATGAACGGCAGCGTGAGTATTTCCGCAAAAAGCTGCAAGATTGGAAAGAGTCGATCCTAGCCGACTCCAAAGATACGCTGTCGCATCTGCAAACCGAAACCGCCTCCTTGCCAGATGTGGCTGACCGCGCTTCGGCTGAAACCGATAAAAGCATTGAGCTGCGGGCACGAGACCGTCAACGCAAACTGATCTCGAAAATCGAATCTGCTTTGCGCCGGATTGAAGATGGCTCTTACGGCTATTGCGATGAAACCGGTGAGCCGATCTCTTTGGGCCGCCTGATGGCTCGCCCCGTGGCGACCTTGAGCTTAGAAGCCCAAGAGCGCCATGAGCGGTCAGAACGTATTCACCGCGACGACTGAGCGGTCTCGATCAGCCCTGATTAGAAGGGGCTGATCGCTCCCAAAATTTGCTGGCCCTTTGGCGGCTGCTGATAGGCCGTGATTTGGCCTCGCCCACCGTAAGAGATACGGGCTTCAGCCATTTGTGTGTGGCGAACTTGATTGGCCGAGGTGATATCTTGCGGCCGCACAATCCCTGAGACCAAAAGCTCGCGCAATTCATTGTTGATGCGCACTTCTTGGCGACCCGCCACAACTAAATTGCCGTTTGGCAGCACTTGGGTGACAATGGCGGCAACCGTCATATCGACCTTTTCATTGCGCGCCACTTGGCCTTGGCCGGCAAAAGCGCCATTGGAGCTGGCCCCCACCATGGTCGAAGGATCAAAGCCTTCCGGTAGAACTTTTCCGGGTATTTGCTCTAAGCCAAAGAAATTGGTCACGCCGCCATCCATGGTGGATTTGCGTGTGCGACCCGTTGAATTGTTCAATTGCGCTTGATCATTAATCTGGATCAGCACGGTCAGGATGTCGCCGATATTGGAGGCGCGGGGATCATTGAAGAATTGCCGCGAGCCTGCTTTCCATAAGGAATTGGACGAGGCTTGGCTCATTTGCTGGGCAGGCATTGGCATCACGACTTGCCGGCGCCCCGTCGCAGCATAGGCCGGGTTTTCAATCGGGGTCACTTCAGGCGGTTTCCCTGCCGTGCGCACTTCTTCGATGGTTGAGGCACAGCCTGTCAGGGTCAGGGCCGCTAAAATCATCATGCTCAACTTTTGCATCAATTGACTCCGTTCTGATTAGGTACCCGAGCCGAAAGCTGGCTTAACATCACACGGGCCGTGCCCGGACCATCGACAATGGCTTCCAGCACGCGTTTGGATTGTGGATTTAGAACTTTGACACTCGCCCCGATGGCTGCATCACCCAGCGCCTTGCCACGCACCGACAATCTTAGGCCTTCGGCTTCATAGATCAGGGTTACAGGCTCGTTGCGTCGTACGGAGGGTGTGTCCATCACATCCATGGCTCGCAACGGCGTGTTGGCGAGTAGGACGCGCTTGGCTGTCTTGCCGATCAGAGCTTCAGGATCAGCCAAAGCATCGCGTGGGGCTGTCGAGGGCGTATCGATCCAAACAACGTCTTCGGCTTGGATGGTTTCACCGCGCTGAACGGTGCGACCCAGCACGGCCAAGGCTTCTGGACGGGCAGCGGCTGCCGATACGCTGGCTCTCTGCCGGGCTTCGGGCACTGCAGGCGTGGTCGCTATTGGCTGGATTGGGGTTAGGGGATCTGTCCGACCGGGCCCATTGACGACGATTTGGCGGACGCCTTCTCGATTTGGCCAGTTTAAGCCCGCGGCTCGGGCGCGCGCTTGCAGGGGCGCTGCCCCAAACACAACCATCTGACCGGGGCCGGGTGAGCGCGCGATCGGCTGATTGGCGTAGGCTCCGGCATTGTCGAACACATCGCCAAAGGTAATTTGCGCCTTGTCGGAACGCGGGTTGGTTTTCAGCGACAAGACGGGAAATGCTTGCGCGGATTGGGCAAAGCTGGGGCTGACCTGCACGACAGGGGCGGCCAATAGGCCTAAAGCAAGGCAATAAGCCCAGCTTAAACGGAGGAGGGGGCGGCGCGCGTTCATCTACGCCTTACCGGAGGACTTGAGATGTGGCTTGCATCATCTCATCGGTGGCATTGATAACCTTCGAATTCATCTCATAGGCGCGCTGGGCGATGATGAGGGCTGAAATCTCAAACACCGGATTGACGTTGGAGGCTTCCACATAATTCTGGTTGATCGAGCCAAGACCTGGTCCAGTCGGGTTGCCAATGGTCGCAGGCCCAGAGGCAGCGGTTTCCACCAACAGATTGTCGCCCAAGGCTTCTAAGCCCGCTGGGTTCACAAAGCCTGCTAGGGTAATCTGGCCCAGATCCTGAGGTGCCGTTTGGCCAGAGATAATGGCTTGGACTTGACCGGAAGGCGAAATGGAAAAGTCGAGGGCTCCGTCTGGGATCTGAATTTCAGGCTGCACGATATAGCCATCACCCGTCACGATCTGCCCCGTTGGCGACGACGAGAAATTGCCTGCGCGCGTGTAGGCCGTCCGCCCGTCTGGCAGCAGGACTTGGAAATAGCCGCGACCATTGATGGCCATGTCATATTTGTTGTCGGTGCGCGTCAGGCTGCCTTGCTCGGCGATGCGATAGACCGAACCTGTTTTCACCCCGTAACCGACTTGGACCCCAGTTGGGTCAATCGTGCCGGAGTCCGACGTCGTGGCACCAGGGCGTTCGAGGTTTTGATAGATCAAATCCTGAAACTCGGCGCGTTGGCGCTTAAAGCCCGTGGTGTTCATGTTGGCGATGTTGTTCGAAATGACTTCAACATTGAGCTGTTGGGCCAACATGCCGGTAGCTGCGATATTCATAGAGCGCATATGCTTGGTCCTTTAGTCAGATTAGGTTTGAACTCGGGCGAGACGTTCAATCGCTCGGCCACGCAAGTCCTCAGTTTGTTTTTGCAGGCGGGTTGCGCTCTCAAAAGCGCGGCTAATTTCCATGATGCGGGTGAGCTCTGTCACCGCGACGACATTGGAGCCCTCAATCATGCCTTGGACGACTTGGGGATCGGCGGCGGCTTGTGCCGCTTCGCCCGTAGGCCGCCAGAGATTGTCGCCGACTTTGTCGAGCGCACCGGGGCGGTCAAAGCGCGCGATGCCCAGTTGGGCCACGGTCACGCCATTTTGTTGGATGGACCCATTTTTCGCGACCAAAGGCTCGCCTTGGGTAATGTCTAAGGTGATGGGTTGGCCAGTGGTGTCGAGAACGGGGCGACCGTCACCGGTTACGATGCGGCCTTGCGTGTCCATTTGGAAGCGGCCGTCGCGGGTGTAGGCATTGCCTTGCGGCGTTTGGACTGTGAAATAGCCTTCGCCCGCCAAAGCGAAATCAAGCGGATTATCGGTGCGCTGCAAAGCTCCAGGCCGGAAATCCCGTGCAATCGTATAGTCGCGGACAAACTCAACCGTTTTGGGCCTTTCGGCGATGGAGGCGGGGCGGCGAATAACCGGCTCAAACAGGACCGATTCTGACTTGAAGCCAGCCGTGGAGACGTTCGCCATATTGTTTGCCGCGACATCCATTTGTCGCCGCAGGGCATTTTGAGCCGAAAGAGTGATGAGAAGTGTATTGTCCATCTCTATGTCTACCTTCTAGGTGAGCCCACGATGCGCTTTGGCACCAAATTCTCTGAGCCAGGCCCTATACCTTGCAAGAGCTGGGCCAAGAATTAATCATTAAAATTCAATATTCTAAAATGGATGGCAGTCGACTTGGGCAGATGATGCCGTGAAAAAACCGCCATGATGGGCGATTTCGACCGGCCTCTCGGCAGTTTTTGCCGCATGGTTAAGATTTGGTGACATTTCATTAACCACGATTGGCTTAACTCACCCGGTACAGAAACGCCCATGCGTGCCCGCTGAGTCGGGGGCCGCTCAAGCCAGTGAGAGAATCTGATGGCCGGTAAGAAAGAGAAAAAGGGTGAGGCCCCTCCTGAAGGCGCAGATGGCGCCGAAGGGGAGGAAGGCACTGGTGGCAAGAAGAAGCTTGCCGGCAAGCAGCTGATCCTCTTCATCGTTCTGCCCGCGATCTTGCTTTTGGGCGGCGGCGGAGCTGCGGCCTATTTCCTAGTCTTTGCGAAGAAGCCTGCTGCTGTCGCTGACGCGAAAGGTGAAAAAGGCAAGGAAGACGAAAAGAAGAAAAAAGACGAGAAGAAGAAGGAAAAAGGCAAGGACGAAAAAGGCGGTGACAAGAAGGACGGCGAGGGCGGCATTAAGCTGGCTGAAGGTCCCAATGGCGAAGGCTTCGTCACGTTGCCAGACCTGATCGTCAACATTG
Organism: Hyphomonadaceae bacterium UKL13-1; assembly: GCA_001602435.1. Classification (GTDB taxonomy): domain Bacteria; phylum Pseudomonadota; class Alphaproteobacteria; order Caulobacterales; family Aquidulcibacteraceae; genus Aquidulcibacter. The sequence goes on along the minus strand of CP012156.1, from coordinate 2,009,877 downwards.
CCACGGCTGACAGTCGTCCGGCCTATCTAAAGCTTCGTTTGACCTTGCAAGCCAAGGATATGGAGACGGCAGAGACGATTGAGCCGCTCCTGCCGCGCATTCTCGACCAATATACCGGCTTTCTACGCGAGCTTCGCATGGAAGATATTGCGGGTTCGGCCGGTTATTCGCGGTTGCAGCTCGAGCTTCTGAAGCGGGTCAATCTGGCGATTGCGCCGGCACAAGTTGATGCGGTGCTCATCGAAGAAATGTTGGTTCAATAATGGCGGATGATCTCGATCAAGATGCTATGGCGGCGGCTTGGGAAGCCGAAGCCATGGGCGATGGTGGTGGTGCCGGTGGCGGCGATGATGCGTTTGCCGCCGAATGGGAAGCCATGGTTGGCGGGGAAACCGGCAAAACCATTTCAGCCTCTGCCATTGGTGCCGAACGGGTTCTGAACCAAGACGAAATCGACTCGCTGTTGGGCTTTGACCTCGGCGATGATGATAGCGACGAGAAGAACGGCATCCGCGGGATCATCAACTCCGCGCTGGTTTCCTACGAACGTCTACCCATGTTGGAAATCGTCTTCGACCGCTTGGTGCGGTTGATGACCACCAGCTTGCGTAACTTCACCTCTGACAACGTCGAAGTCTCGCTCGACCACATCTCGTCGATCCGGTTTGGCGATTATCTGAACTCTATTCCGTTGCCGGCTATTTTGGCGGTTTTCCGCGCCGAGCAATTGGACAATTACGGTCTGATGACTGTTGATTCCAATCTGATTTACTCAATTGTGGACGTTCTTTTGGGCGGACGTCGTGGCACAACCGCGATGCGCATCGAAGGCCGCCCCTATACGACGATTGAGCGCATGCTGGTGACGCGGATGATCGAGGTCATCTTGCAAGATATGCAAGCCGCGTTTGAACCTTTGAAGCAGGTTGATTTCTCACTGGACCGGATCGAGACCAACCCGCGCTTTGCCGCGATTGCGCGCCCTGCCAACGCCGCGATCATGATCAAAATGCGCATCGACATGGAAGACCGTGGCGGACGCGTTGAACTCCTTCTTCCTTATGCAACGCTTGAACCGATCCGTAAAATGCTCATCCAACAATTCATGGGTGAGAAATTTGGCCGGGATAATATTTGGGAAGGCCACTTGGCTACCGAACTTTGGTCGACGGACATGCAGGTTGAAGCAGTCCTCGATGAATTGCCGGTGCCACTCGGCCGCTTGTTGAACTTGAAGGTCGGCGAAACCGTGTTCTTGAACCAACCCCCAGATGGCAGCGTGGAATTACGTTGCGGGCAGATTGCTTTGACCAAGGGGCGCATGGGCAAGATGGGCCGTGCGATTGCCTTGTCTCTGGATGGGCCTCTTACAAACTCGGCAAGACGGGAGCTGATGAAGCAATGACCGACCTTTATATCCCCATTGCGCAGATTATTTTGGCGGTTGCGATGTTGGCCGTCGCGGTTTTGTGCATCCGATTGGACCGCAAAATCACTGCCCTGCGCGAAGGTAAGGATGGCGTCGCCGCCGCCGCAGCAGAGCTGGCGCTTGCTGTTGGTCGTGCAGAAGCCTCTGTGGTGGCCTTAAGGTCGGTGTCGGAAGCAGCAGGCGAAGACCTGCAGCGCAGCATCGAAGAAGCGCGGGCGACCGCTGAGGCCTTGAAATTTCTGGTCACAACGGCGCGGGCCGTCGAGATTAAGCCGGCCCCTGCGCCTGAGCCAGCACCTGTTCGTCAAAAACGCGACCTGCGTTGGGATGAAGAAGAAGTAGAAGAAGATTTCCAGTTGACGCGGCGTGCTCGCCCGTTGGCCGAAACATGGGGTGGTTTGAGATGAAATTTAAGCTTCGGCCTTTAACGGCTTTGGCTTTAGGTTTGGGCGTGGTCGGCTTGGCACAAGTCGGCCGCGTTGCTTTTGATGCGACCAATGCCATGGCTGCAGGGGAACCTGCGAAGAAGGAAGCTGCCGCACCGGTTGATGCGGCCACACCAGCGGGCGGGGCTGCCGCGCCCAAGGCCGGGCCACCTATGTGTTTGCCAGTCGATTTGGCCAAAGAAGCGGGCATTAGTGCTGCTGAATTCCGCTTGCTGCAGACCTTGCAAGAGCGTCGTCAAACGCTCGACACGCGCGAGCGCGATATTGTCACGCGGGAGAACTTGCTCGCCAATACCGATGCCAAAATCCAAGAGCGTATGAATGCCTTGAAGGCAGTAGAAGGCAATCTTCAGAAGCTGTTGGGTCAAGTTGATGATTTGGAATCTCAACGCATCACCTCGCTCGTGCGCGTCTATGAGAAAATGAAGCCCAAGGATGCCGCCGCTGTCTGGGAAGGCTTGGACACCGAAGTCTTGTTGAAAATTGCGCAGAAAATGAAAGAGCAGCCGCTCTCGCTTATTCTGGCGAAAATGTCACCAGAACGTGCGCGCGAAGTCACCCGCCGCTTGGCCGAGATCGACGCGCCGACCTTGCCGGTCATGGCTGGCAATCCACCACCTGCACCTCAAAATGCGGCCGCCCCAGCTGCGCCTGCTGCAACGCCCCCTGCAGCTAAAGCCCCTGCCGCTAAAGCGCCGCCCGCCAAAGCACCGGGCCAACAAGCGGCATTGAATAACCAGGCCAAAGGCGGTCCTGCTCCAAAAGGTTCAGCAGCGGCCAATGCCGCCTTGGATGCAAAGGGTACAGGTCCTGCAGGGGCGGGACCAACGGCACCGCGCGCACCGACGCCAAAGGCTCCGAACAACCCATCGACCCCGCAGCCTGCGGCCAAAGCGGCAACAGGACAGGCTCCGGCTGACCCTGCACAACGTCCCAAAGCCTAATTTGACGGCAATTCAGCCTCTACCACGTCGACATAACTGGTAAGGGGAACTTAACCGGATTCAGGCATAAGCAGATTTCTCCAGAAACTGGGCCAGACGTGGCTTAGCGGCGAGAATAAGAGATCTGACTTAGAGACCAGATGGCCAAATTGCGTCGGTTACTTGCTTATGTTGTCTGTGTGGCACTTGCGTCGCCACAGATGGCCTATGGCCAAAACGCCGCGCCTGCAGGCGGTGCTGCACCCTCGGCGCTGGCAGGCCTCAAAGGCGTCACGCTCTCGTCCAGCCAAGATACAACTTACGCCCGCCTATTGATCGCTTGGCCTGCTGGTACCAATCTTTCCGCCACTGCAGTTGCCACACCCAATAATGGCTTGGCCATGATCCGCTTGCCGCGAGCGATAGAGGCTGATCCAACGGCCTTTGCCAAAGGCGCACCTGATTTTGTGGCCTCAGCCGCACTCAGCACCGACAAGCGCACCATTCGGGTTGCCCTGCTCCAGCCAACTCGTGTGATCACCAGCCGTGTCGGCAATGTGCAAGCCTTTGACTTCGTGATGTCAAATGCCGAAGCGCCACCGCCCTTTGAAGGCGAAGCTAAGGCCGTGGCCGCTGCCAATACAGCTGATAAGGCCGGCGAAGGCCCCGTCGATGAGTCTGGTCCGCCAAAGAAAATGATCAATGGGGCGGCACCGGTTGGTGCACCGAAGATTCAAGTCGATGTGTTTGAGGCCAAGGAATTCACGCGTTTGCGCCTGTCGCATGTGGGCAATCAGTTCCCGCTGCCTGCGCATGGCTATGCGCGTCGCGGCGACCGCTTAGCGATTGCGTTACCGGGAAAATTTGCCTTTGATACCGCCGCAATCCGGAACCGTCCGCCCGCGCGGGTTGAGGATGCCGCGCGCTATAATTCCGATACAGATTCGTCCTTTCTGCTCGATGTTGCCCCAGGCAGCGTTGTTCGTCACAGCCGCGACGGCAATGCGATCCTCATCGATATTCTGCCCGAAGGGGCAAACCCCGATACGATTCAGGCATTACAAGACGAGGCTGGCGGCAAGATTGGCTCACCTGAGCCTAAGTCGGTTGCGGGCAAGCAGGGCGCTTTGAAAGATCCAAAGGCCGGTGAAACCGACGGGACGCCACCTGAAGCTAAGACCGCAGAAGCTCAAGCCAGTGAAATGGATGCTGAGGCGCAGCTGGCCCAGCGGCCAGATCCCGCGCCATCTGGTCGCGTCCGCATGAGTAGCGCGATGGTCGGTAAGGAATTGCAACTGGAGTTTGATTTTGAAACCCCAGCCCCAGCGGCAGTGTATCGGCGCGGTGATTCCATCTATGTGCTGTTTGCGACAGCGGCCGATATGGATGTGGGTCGCGTGCCCAGTGGCAAGTTTGTCAGCCGAATTGAGAAGGTCCGCGGCGAGGGGGTTTCAGGCATTCGGATCGTTGCGCCGCCTGAAGTTCAAGCAACACCAACTTCTTTTGGACCGAAGTGGAAAGTTGTTCTTTCTCCACAAAAGCAAGCGGCCGGTCGATCGATTGGTTTGGTGCGCGAACAAGCTCTAGACGGCACATCGCGGGTAAAGGCCTTGGTGCCCGATGGCGCAGCAACGGGCATGATCACCGATCCAGCCGTGGGCGACACCTTGTTGATCGGTCTCGCCTTAGGCCCCAATAGCAGCTTGGGCACACAGCGATCTTATTTGGAAGCCGTGCTGCCTGAAACCTTCCACGGTTTGGTGGTGGTGCCCCGGACCGATGATTTCGCCTTACGGCGTGATGTCGATGGCTTTGTCTTGGTGCGTCCGCAAGGCATGGCCTTGTCGGGCTTGGCCCCAGAAGACGAATTAGGCGCTGGTCCTGCGACCGCACCCGGCTTCATTGACTTTAAGACTTGGCGCTTGGGCCCAAAAGCCGATTTCACCAACAACCTCAATAAATTGCGCCGCAAAGCTGCGATTGAATTGGGTGACACCAATAATAAGATTACCGCGCGCTTGGATCTGGCACGCTTCCTTGTCGCGTGGGATTTGGGCGCGGAGGCTTCAGGCGTCATCCGGCAATTGCGCTCAGATGTTCCAGCCCTTGAGCGGTCACCGGAATTGCTGGCCTTGGAAGGCATCGCCACATTGATGGGCGGGCATGGCAAGGCGGCGCTGGATTTGTTGAGTGAGCCAGAAGTAGCCGAAGATCCCGCCGCCCAACTTTGGGCGGGGCTTGCCGCCCAGATGAGCGGCAATTCTAGCGAAGCTCGCGTCCGCTTTGAGCGCGGCAAGACAGCGCTGCAGAATTTCGAGCCTGAGTATCGTGCCCGCTTTAACATTGCCAATGGCAATGCAGCGCTTGAACTCGGCGATGGCGCTTTGGCCTCCATGACGGGGAGCAGCGCGCAACGCGAAGCCCAAGACAGCCTGACCCAATTGCAAGCTGCTCTTTTGGCTGCCCGTGCGATGGGGGCCACTGGCCGGGTCAATGAAGCCTTGGTCGCGCTGACCAAGCTCGCAACAGCCCCTGACCGCGAGATTGCGGCGCGCGCTGCCTATGAGAAGGCAAATCTCGGCGAATCGAGTGGCAAAATTCCGGCCATTGAGTCGATCAAGGCACTCGATGCCTTGCGCTACACGTGGCGCGGCGATGATTTGGAATTGGATATTCTGCGCCGCTTGGGCGGCCTTTACATTCAAGCCGGTGATATTCGCTCTGGCTTGACGACCATGGCCAGCGCATCGACCTTGCGACCAGACCTGCCTGCGGCCCGTCGCCTGCGCGATGACTTGTTCCAGCAGTTTAAATTCCTGTTCCTTGAGGGCGGTGCCGATGGCATGGACCCGATCCAAGCTCTGGCCCTGTTCTACGACTTCCGGACCTTGGCCCCCATCGGCCCAGATGGCGACCGCATGGTGCGTGGCCTTGCCGAGCGTTTGGTCGCGCTCGATCTCTTGCCACAAGCCACGCAATTGCTGCAGCACCAAGTCGATAAGCGCTTGGAAGGCTTCTCGAAATCTCAGGTCGCAACCGATCTGGCCGCACTCTATCTGATGGACCGCCGTCCCGAAGAAGCCTTGCGCGCGATCTGGAACAGCCGCGTATCCCTTCTGCCAGAGCCATTGAATGAGCAGCGCCGCCTGATTGAAGCGGCAAGCTTGGCTGAGTTGGGCCGCAAAGATCATGCGCTGGAGACCATTGAGTTTGACGACTCCCCCGATGCGGCGCGGGTACGGACTGAGATTTACATGCGCGCAGGCGACTGGCCAAATGCGGCAGCCAATGCCCGGGCATCCCTGCCGCCAGCACAGGCAGCCCTATCTCCAGAAGATGCAGGCGAGGTTTTGCGGGTTGCCGTCGCCCAAGCCATGGCGCGCGAAGATGGCTTTAATCGTGGGCTAGTCCGCACTTATGGACCAGCCATGAGCAAGAGCGCCTATGCGGAAGCCTTCAAAGTGGTGACCGACAGTGCCATCCCATCGAATGCGTCTTTGCAGTCGGCCGTAAAAATTGCCACTGGCGGTTCACCCTATGACGGTCTCATGCGTCGCTTGCGTGATCGCCTGAACCGCATTGAAGCCCCAACAGAAGCCGAGGCCGTCCAAGCCGCCCGCGCTATTGGCCCTACCGACGGCAATCCAAATGGACGTTTGAGCGCCGCTTTGCTGTCCGTCTTGCCAAAGGCGCTCCAGCCAGAGGGAATTGCAAAGGAAGCGGCACCGCTGTTGCCAGACGTGCGTCCAAGCCTGCCACCGCAACGCTCGCCAGCCGTGGCCTCCGTGCCGCCGCGTGCGCCCGCGCGTCCGGCCAATGCGGCGCCTAGAACGGCGCAAAATCAAGCAAAGGCACCTGCTAGACCTGCGGCTCGTGCTGGCGTCGACGCGCCGCGCGATCCCCCGCCTGCACCCATCGTTGGCCGCTAAGCCGGCGGGACGGCCCTAAAGCTTTGGACAAGGCTTTCAGCAACCAGGCGCCATCCGTCGACCAGCACAAAGAAGATCAGCTTAAACGGCAGAGACACCACCACCGGTGGCAGCATCATCATGCCCATCGCCATCAAGAGCGAAGCGACCACCAGATCGATCACAAGAAACGGTACGAACAATAAGAAGCCAATCTCAAAGGCACGTCGTAATTCTGAGATCATGAAAGCAGGGGTGACAACCCGCATCGGCAAAGCTTGCGCATTTTGTGGCGTTGGAATGCGGGCCAAACGAATAAAGAGCTCTAGGTCTTTTTCCCGCGTTTGCGCCAGCATGAATTGCTTCAAAGGCTCGGTCGCGCGCGGCCAAGCTTGTTCCATCGTGACTTCTTGCTTGGTCAAGGGGGCGATGCCCTCATTCCACGACCGCTCAAACGTCGGCTGCATCACAAAGGCGGTGAGGAAGAGCGCAAGTGATACCATCACAGCATTGGGGGGCGCTTGTTGCAGGCCGATGGCTGTCCGAAGCAAGGACAGGACGACCACGATCCGCACAAAGCTCGTCGTCATGATGACAACAGACGGGGCGAGCGACAAAATGGTGATCAGCGCGACCGTCTGAACCACGCGCTCGGTCAATCCGGTACCACTTCCAAGGTCAAGATTGATCGATTGCGCCATCGCCGTGGCAACCCCCAGCATAGACGCCCCCATGGCGCAGACGAAAATGATCAGCCAGCGCTTGAGAAGGCGCTTGAGCTCTGTCTTGGATTGACCTTGAGCAGGCGAGGCTTTCTGAGGGGCTTTGGATGTCATGACTGGGTGCCTGTAGCTGAAGTTACAGCGTGCGGAGCGGGACTGGTGGCTTCTGGGTCGATGGTCTTGGAGCTGATGGTGCTGGCCCCGGTGGGCGAGACCAAAACCAAATGCTCCTGATCGTCGCATCGGATGAGAATGGCACGAGTCCGTCCGGCATCTAGCCACAATTGCTCAACCAATTTCAGTCGGCCCTTTGTCAGGCTGGGCATTTGACCCTGCATCAGACCGTACCGCCGCGCCAGCCAAGCTGCCCCTAGCAACAGGCCCAGCGTAAACGCTAAGGCGGCCGTCGCCCGAACAAGGTCTAAGAAAAGTTCCATTGGTCAGCCCTCTATCCTAGATGCCATACCACCCAAGTTTCGCGCGCTTCTGCCCGCGTGATCCCGCGTCGCCCGCTCCGGTTAATCAAAGGTTAACAAGATGCCTTCATGGTTCTTAATCAGTGCTTAACCATGATCACTTCATCATTACAGGTGCGAAGAATCGCAAGGATCAGGTCATGGGCATCACCGACACGCCATTTTTTAACGTTCTGCGCGAACGTATGGGCTTTCTGAATGAACGTCAGAAGCTTTTGGCTGAGAATGTCGCCAATGCGTCTACCCCTAAATATGTACCGCGTGATCTCGATAATCGTGCCTTTGCCGATGCAATCGCACGGCAAATGCCCCAAGCGCGCAGTGGATTAGCCGGGGCTGCCCCTTTGTCACCGGTCAAAATGGCAGCAACGCAGGCAGGGCACCTCGACGGCGGGGCACCCGCTGCAGGTTCTGGCCGCGCGATTAAGACGCCTGACAGCGAAGTGACGCTGGATGGCAATGCGGTCGTCTTGGAAGAACAAATGATCAAAGTGGCCGATACGCGCATGAATTATGACGCGGCTCTGGGCCTCTATCAAAAGGGTTTGCAATTGATGCGCTTGGCATCGCGCAAGCCGCAATAGGAAGATAAGCCATGACAGATATGAATGCTGCGCTCAATGTTGCTGCTTCCGGCCTCCGCGCTCAAACGGCGCGGATGAAGGTAATTGCGGAAAACATCGCGAACGCCAATTCCACCGCGCCCAATCCCGGGGCCGACCCCTATCAGCGCAAAGTCAGCGTGTTTGGCCAGGTTCTGAACCGCGAGAATGGCACCACTGAAGTCAAGATGACCAAGGTCCAAAAGGACACGTCGGATTTTCGTCTGCGCTATGACCCGACCCACCCCGGTGCCAATGCCGAGGGCTATGTGAAACTGCCGAATGTCAACACGCTGATTGAAAGCCTCGATATGCGTGAAGCCCAGCGTGCTTATGAAGCCAACCTCAATGTCGTTGAAAGCGCGCGGGCGATGATGTCGCGCACGCTTGATCTTTTGCGCCGCTAAGCGCGCTTTTTTTCAGGAGAAACCTGAGCCATGAATTCAGCCGCCCTTCTTGCCGCCAAAGCCTATGGTGCTGCCGCTGGCGGTGCTGCGCCCAGCACCGGCCCCGCCATTGCCGATACCAATTTCAATTTCTCGTCCATGTTGGCCCAACAAGTCTCCTCCACGGTCGAAGCCACAAAGGCCGCAGAAACCCAAGCCGCCCAAGCGGTGACCGGCAAAGCGGAGATGGTGGATGTGGTGACGGCTGTTGCCGCCGCTGAAGTGCAAATGGAGACCATGCTGGCCTTCCGCGATCAGGCCATCCAAGCCTATCAAGAAATCATGCGGATGCCGATCTAGCGGCTGACAACTGATCAGCAAAACTTGTATCCGTGGCCGATCTAGCCCAGATCACGGTAATGAGCAGAATAATCATCTATGGCGATATTCCCGCAGGTCTCGTCGACGTGCCTGAAGGTAGCGTGCAAGTTTCACCCTTGCATCCCGGCGCGGTCAATTTGGATGCCTTGAAAGAAGGCTCCTATACAGGCCTCGTCATGCGGGCCCCTTCCAATACGATGGAGCGCCGCCATGAAATCGCGCTTGCTTTGCGCGCCTTGGCACCTGGCGCACCCTTGACGATTTTGGCCCCCAAAGACAAAGGCGGCACCCGCCTCGCCAAGGATTTGTTGGGCTTTGGGGTGATGGTCTCAGACCAGCCCAAGCGACACCACCGCATTTGCCAAGGCAAGCGCCCAGAAGCCCTGCGTGGCATTGAGGCGGCGCTGGCTGAAGGTGCCTCACGGCTCCTGCCTGAACTTGGTATTTGGGGCCAGCCGGGCCTCTTCAGTTGGGACCGGATCGATGTTGGCACGCAAGCACTGTTGGATGTCTTGCCCGCCTTATCCGGCAAGATTGCTGACTTTGGTTGCGGGGCAGGGGTGTTGTCACGCTTCGTGCTGCAAAGCGCGAAAGTTACCGCCCTCACAGGCTTTGAGCTCGACCGTCGCGCGATTGCTGCCGCCCATAAGGCGATTTCTGACCCGCGCTTTGCGAGCGTCTGGACCGATTTGGTCGCCGATGGGACTGGGGGCCAGAGCTTCGACACCATCGTCATGAACCCACCTTTCCATCGCGCAGGGATTGAGGATCAGACCCTCGGCATGGCCATGATTGGTCGCGCGGCAGAAGCCCTCCGCCCCGGTGGCTCCCTCTGGCTCACCGCAAACCGCCATTTGCCCTATGAGGCGATCTTGAAGGCCCGCTTTGCCAGCTTCACGCTGAAGTCTGAAGCGCAGGGCTTTAAAGTCTATCAGGCGATCCGATGAGCAAGCCTGTCCCGACCGCCCGTCTCGACCGCTTGCTGGCCAATATGGGCTATGGCTCACGGCGCGACATTGGTCTGATGACAAAGGCGGGCTGGATAACCCTCGATGGGCAGGCCGTGCAGGATGAAGCGGCCCGGGTGCGGTTAGAAGCCGACTTGCCCGCAAGGCTTTTGATCCGCGGCAAAAAGCTCGATCCTTTACCCGGCATGGTCATCATGGTGCACAAGCCTTTGGGCGTGACTTGCTCGCGCAAAGAGGCAGGCACTTTGATCTATGACCTGCTGCCAGATCGATGGCGCGCGCGAGACCCGGCCTTATCGACTGTCGGGCGGCTCGATAAGGAAACCTCCGGCCTCATCCTGATGACCGATGATGGCGACCTGTTACACAAAATCATCTCGCCCAAGCACCATGTCCCCAAGCGCTATGTCGTTACTTTGGATCGGCCGTTGAACGGGACTGAAGCGGCCACCTTCGCCGCTGGTGGCCTGATGCTAGACGGAGAGACCAAGCCTCTGTTGCCGGCAGAGCTGGACGTGACGGGGGAGCGTTCGGCCATTTTGACGCTGCATGAAGGCCGCTATCATCAGGTTCGCCGCATGTTTGCCGCCATCGGCAATCATGTCACCGCCCTTCACCGGGATCAGATTGGCGCATTGATCCTGCCTGAAGATCTAATGGCTGGCAGCTTACGCGTGATGACCGACAGCGATGTCGCAAAAGTGTTTGCTGTTCTGGCCAAGTAAGGTCACGATCCAGAAACAAAAAGCAAAAAACAAAAAGCAAAATAGGGAGGCCCGCCATGAATAAGAAACTTCTAAAGTCGCTCAGCCTAATGCTCGTACTAACAGCCGGTCTAAGTGCCGGGACGGCTAATGCCCAAGCGCCAACAACGCCACCGGCCCCGCAGCCCCGTCTGGATTGGCAGAAGTCGGGCTATAATGTTGGCTTTCCGGCCCCAGCCGATAAGCGCATCACGCGCGAAAATGCACTTGCCTATCCTTATACGGGCTGGAGCTATCAGCATGTGCGAGAGCTGTTTCCAACCCGCGGCGTGGCGCGCGGTGGGCAAGTCAGCCCGCTGCCCAGCCAACCCGTATCGCTCGACGGCCTGACGTTTGTGGCCCCAGATGGCAAGACCATCAACTGGTCGCAGTTTGAAGCTGAAACCCATACTGATGTCATGCTGGTGCTGCACAAGGGCAAGATCGTCTATGAGCGCTATGCCAATGGCATGGCACCGGAAAGCCAGCATTTGCTCTTCTCGGTCAGCAAATCCTTTGTCGGCCTGATGGCAGAACTATTGATCCATGACGGCAAATTGGACGAGACCGCCAAAGTCGTCACCTATGTGCCAGAACTGATTGGCTCAGCCTGGGAAACGGCGACCGTGCGCGACCTGATGGATATGCGCGACGGGGTCAGCTTTGACGAAAATTACGCCAATCCAAATGCAGAGATTCATCGCTATGCTTTGGCGTGGGGCTGGGGCCCTGCGAATATCCCGGCACCAAAAGGCGTATATGAGGCCCTGCCGACGCTAAAGACCCGCTTTGCAGAATCCGGCGGTCCATTTCGCTACCGTTCTGCCGCCACCGACGCGCTTGGCTGGGTCCTTGTGCGGGCGAGCGGGCAGAGCCTAGCAGGCCTTGTCTCAGAACGGGTTTGGAAGAAGTTGGGGGTGGAGCATGACGCAACTTGGGCGATTGATCCTGCCGGTCAAGAAATCGCGGCTGCGGGTCTCAATGTCACGGCCCGAGACCTTGCGCGCTTGGGCGAAATGCTGCGCCAAGATGGCCGCTTTAACGGCCAACAAATCATTCCCGCCGCCGTGGTGAAAAAGATCAAGGCGGGCGGCGATAATGCAGCATTCCGGGCCTCAAATCCCATCCCCGCGCGCCTCAACTGGTCCTATCACAGCCAATTCTGGATCAGCCACGATGCCAATCAAAGCTTCAATCTGTTCGGCGTAGCGGGCCAGCGCGTCTATATCGACCCCACAAACCAAATCGTCATCGTGCGCTTTGGCAGCCACCCTGTGCTGTCCAACCTCTTCACCGCCGCAATCCATGATGCCGCCTTCGGGGCATTGACGGCGAAACTCACGGCGCGGTGAAGGGGAAAGCCCATACTCACTGAGGTCCCCGCCCTTCGCTGACGCTTCGGCGGGGATAAAGGACCGCGCAACAAAAGTTGGGCTTGTCATCGCGTTTGCATGCGCAACTTTTGTTGCGCGGTCCTTTTGGTGATCCTTCTGTCTCGCCAAAATCTGTCCAGATGGAAACACCCCTTCAGTCCCTTCGGGACACATCGGCGTAAACGGGGAAGTGGCGTGTCCCAACTGCTGCCGCTCTCCCCTCTCCCTCTGGGAGAGGGGCGGGGGGTGAGGGCTTAGGCGCACAATAATTTAGTTATTCCGGTCCAATCTAAGCCCCTAAGCAAAGTAAGCTTTTATGCCCGTAAGCCCTCACCCCCTTCCCCTCTCCCATGGGGAGAGGGGAGCGCACAAATAAAAATCTATCCCCCACCCATCAAACCCCGCATAACTTAAGGCCATCTCCAACGAGAGGGCGTTGTTGCTGCAGCGGCGACACCGGTTGGGGATGGTAAGCGGGATTAATCGAGGTTGAAGTGGCGACCTCGTGTTTCATTGGGATTAGCTGTCCTGATGCCCGGTGTGCTTGAGCCCGACTGCCGTGTGAAGCCCTTGGTCAAGAACTTAGGCGATGCCTTTGAGACGCCTTGGGGAAGCCTTATATATTTTTGGAAGCGCAAGCTTCTAGGATGAGGCCTTTACGAACTAGGCGGGGGAAATTTGAACCACCCGTGGCGTCATGAACCACCTAAGCACACAGAACTTTTCAGCCGGGGCGCACGGTTTGCGTCGTATTCCGGGCCAGTCCGTTAATCTGGCCCACCTCATTTGGCGCATACCACGCGCCCCGGCCCCTCATTCAGCCGCACCCCCGGTGGTTTTCCACGCGGGGCTATGGGTGTTGGTGTTTCTTGGACCGGCTTTCTGTCTCACCCCATCGCGACCTCCATCATCCCTACACAGTGTTCGCTTAAGCTCGTCCAATCACCGGAAAAACCTCTGTTCCAAAGCCAGACTCTAGATCATCACTGACCACGAAGATGACATTTCTAACCGCTCTTCTCGCCATTATTGGCTTAGGCTTTCTCGACAGCCTCAATCCATTTTCGATTGCCGCTTGTGCGGTTGTCATTGCCGGGCAGCAGAGCCTCGGGCGGGGGCTTGCCTTCATTGGTGCGACATTTTTGGTCTATTTCTTGACAGGTGTTGCACTGGTGGCTGGCTGGGCGGAACTGCTGACCGCCGTAAAGCCTTGGATAAAGCCGTGGATGATGGTGGCTTTCTGGCTGACCCTTGCACTTGGCTGTTTCATTGGAGCGGTCTTGTTATGGCGACGCCCGCCCATGGGGGAGGGCAAGTCGGTTAAGAAGCCCAGCTCTGCCGCTATCATCGGCGTCTTTCTATTCGCTCTGGGTGCGACCATTTCCGATATGCCAACGGCTTTCCCTTATTTCGGGGCCATACCGATCATGGTGGCGACCGAAGCAAGCTTTCTCGGCCTTCTGGTGTGGCTTGCCTTCTATAGCCTGATCTATGTCAGCCCATTGATTTTTCTGCTCTGCTATCGCCTGATCGCTCACAAGCAGTTTGAGCCCTTAATCGGCACGATCAACCGCTTCATGGATTGGACGATCCGCCGTCTGACCCCGGTCTTGCTGGTGCCTTTGGGACTATGGGCGATCTATGACGCCGCACGACTGCTGATGATGCCTTAGGCCTGCGCGGCCAAATAGATCCAAGCAGGGACGGGGCCATCTGCCGTTTCGACACGCACGTCGCTGCGGCGATATTCGGCCCCTTCAAAGGCGTCGAGCCATTCCCATTGCTGCGGCAATTGCTCGCAGATCAGGAGATGGACTTCAATCAGATCACCCGCGGGATCAAGCTTGAGGGCTGGAAAGCCCAAAGCTGCGCCCCAGCCCGTTTCAACCAAATGTCCACGCAGGGTTCCGGTCGTCCATGTTCCACCCAGATGGGCGAGGCGGTGGTGATTGGGCTTGCCGGGGGCCAGCGTCCCATAGGTGGCTAAACAATAATCGACGTGCATCATTGTGGTCGGTCTATCATCCCCGTGACGGATCAAAATAAGGTCTATCCCCCGCAATGGTCACCCGCTCCATAATGCGCACGGCTGGGAAATAGTCCGATGCCGCATAATGTTGGCAAGCGCGATTGTCCCAAAAGGCCAGCGAGCCCGGTGCCCAGCGGAAGCGGCAAACACGTTCTGGCACGGCAGCGAGGCTGTACAAATGGTCGAGCAGCCAATCGCTCTCCTTCTTGGAGAGTCCCAGAATGCGGGTGGTGAAGCCCGTGTTGACATAAAGCCCGCGCCGACCTGTCTCCGGGTGGGTTCGAACAACAGGATGGGTTTGAACAGGAAATTTCTCGTGAAGCTTTTCAATGTCTTGATTAAGTCTCTTGGCAAAGACCCGCGCAATATCGTGCTCGGCTTCCAGCGTGCAGACAAAGGCCTGCATCGCAGGGCTCAGCGCGTCATAGGCTGCATACATGTCGGAAAAGAGGGTGTCGCCGCCGACTTCGGGCAATTCGATCGCGCGCAAGATGGAGCCCAGCGACGGCTCTGCCCGCCAAGTCACATCGGAATGCCAATTATTCTCAACCCCGCGCGAATTGGGGCCATGGGCAATGCGCAGGACCTCTGGGTCCGGTTGATCTCGCGGGGTGGCTGGGTGAATTTCGAGTGGGCCAAACCTTCTGGCGAAGGCCAAATGTTGGGCGCGGTCGATGTTTTGGTCGCGGAAGAAGACAACCTTATGGGCCAGAAGGGCGGCACGAATGTCGGCAATCATGGCGTCATCTAAGTCTTGGCTTAGATCAAGACCCAGCAATTCCGCGCCAATGGTGGGCGTCAAAGGGCGGACTTCAAAGCGCGTGAACTGGCTCGCGGGTATGTGGACGGTCATGGCGAAGTCTCTCCCAAATTATATTTTGAGAGAGATCGTATCCTGCATTTGGCGTTCGGCAAGCCTTACCCGCGCTAGACTTAGCCGGGTACGGATTCGCTGGCTTCCAACACATCCTCAAAGGTGCGCAGGCCGGGCTTTGGCGCACACACCAGCACCGCCATATTGCCGGGCAAGTGGAGGTTATCCAGCATTTTCTCGTGCGCCAGCGGGATATCGGCCCACTCAAATACCTCTGACATGCAAGGGTCGATACGGCGCTCAATCACCAATTGGTTGGCCGCACTCGCCTGTTGCAAATTGGCAAAGTGGCTGCCTTGCACGCGCTTTTGCCGCATCCACAAGAAGCGGGCATCCATGGTCAGATTAAAGCCCGTCGTGCCCGCACAGATCACAACCATGCCACCGCGCTTAGTAACGAAGACCGAGACCGGGAAAGTGCTTTCGCCTGGATGTTCAAACACGATATCGACGTCGCGCTTATCGGTGACATTCCAGATGGCTTTGCCGAACTTGCGGCATTCCTTCATATAATCGTTGAATTCAGGCCCGTTGACGAGTGGCAATTGACCCCAGCAATTGAAGTCCTTGCGGTTGAGGACCGACTTTGCCCCCATCGACAACACATAGTCGCGCTTGCTCTCATCCGAGATCACGCCAATCGCATTCGCCCCGGAGACCGCGCACAATTGGGTAGCAAACACGCCGAGGCCACCCGAAGCCCCCCAGACCAAAACGTTCTGGCCGGGCTTGAGCACATGGGGGCGGTGACCAAACAACATGCGGTACGCTGTCGCCAAGGTGAGGGTGTAGCAAGCGCTTTCCTCCCACGTCAGATGCTTGGGACGGGTCATGAGCTGGCGGGATTGCACACGGGCAAACTGGGCAAAGGCCCCGTCTGGCGTCTCATAGCCCCAGATGCGCTGGCTGTTGGAAAACATCGGGTCGCCGCCGTTGCATTCTTCGTCATCGCCATCGTCTTGGTTACAATGGACCACGACCTCATCGCCAGGCTTCCAGCGCTTGACGTTCTTGCCCACAGCCCAAACGATTCCGGCTGCATCCGAGCCGACAACGGCATAATCTTGGTCATAGCCATCCAGCACGCTGACAGGTTCACCCAACCCCGCCCAAACGCCGTTATAATTGACGCCAGCCGCCATCACCAACAGGAGGACTTCATCATTATCAATTTCGGGGGTTGGCAGAACTTCCAGCTGCATCGCCTTGAGCGGGCGGCCATGGCGCTCTTTCCGGATCGCCCAGCCCCACATGGTTTTGGGCACATGATAGGCAGGAGGAATCTTCCCAACGGGATAGAGATCGAGCAAGGGCTCACCCGAAACTGGCGGTGCCGCTACATCTGTTGTCGTCATCCCGAACTCTCCCGCTGAACATGCTTGGCGCGATGGTTTTTCGCATTTTGTGGAAATTGGTTTCTCAATCGTCCGATTTAGAGGCAGAAACATGCGCTTCAAGCCCCGATCAGACCTTGTCTGAGCTAAACTCTTCTGCTGCGGTGCAACATAATTTGTCAAGCTGTTTTTAGCCCGGCTAGAAGGACCATTCTAACTAGCGGACAAAACGATCGATGCTAACCTAGGATGTATTTGGGCGAAAGTTGGAGTTAGGCGTGAATTCTTTTCAAGCAAAAATTGGCCCACCACGGATTTTGGCGGGCATTTTGGCAATTGGCTATGCTGTTGTGAACATTTCGATTGCGATGATCACGCGCGGGGAGTTTGTGCCCTGGCGGCACATCGATGAAATCTTAGCGCTAGCGTTTGGTGCACTCAATCTCGCCCAAGAACTCATTCTATCCAACTTTCGAAATCGCATCCTTATAGTTGAGATGAATGAGCACGGGCTGTTCGATCGTCGGATCATGTATGAGCGCTTGGCTTGGGACGACATTGAATGGATCGAACCCCATCCAGGTGGGGTAGCAGATCGGCTCAGAGTAAAGGCGCAGGTGCGCTTGACGCCCTTTGGGGCAGTGCGGAACCGCTTATTGCAACTTGTACGACATATTCCGGAGGGCGAAGTCGTAATAACTTTCGGCGGCTTGAATAAGGCCGCCGCCCAAGCCGCAGCTTGGCTTGCCGACTATCAGCCCCGCCTCATCCCCGATGTGTGGAAGATTGCCACCGTCCGGCATGAGGGCGCACTGCCCACAAACCATCAAGACATTTGTCTGCGAGCCCATGTCTATCCGCGTGCTTGGCTCAGTTATCTGATCGGAGGCGTTATCCTGTTGGCTGTGCTGATCGCGCTTTTGCCGACATTTGCAGTCCCGAGTCTCGTTCAGGGGCGGATTCCAACAGACATTGTGCAATTGGCACTTTTAGGGATGATCCTTGCCACCTTGATTATTGGCGGGATTGTTACCCTGCAAATCTATCTTCGGCTCTCAAGTACGCGCGCCGGGGTGATTATTCTGTCGCAGACCGGCCTAACCGATATCAGGATCTCAAGCCAGTTCATCCCGTGGAACCTGATAGATCATGTCACCTTTCATTGGTTGAATACTGGTCGCTTGGTCAATGAGGGCGTGGCGGTCGAAGTTCAACTACAAGAGGGTTTTCAGCTAAAGCCGCCTGAAGGTCTGATCTTTAAGCTCGCCCATTATTGGCGCAGAGCCACCACGCCAGAACTTTTCACCCTCGTGCATAGCGGGACAACGACGAGCGTGAGTGAGATCATCGACCATATTGAGCGTCACAAGCTGCCGGTAGCTGTGCGTGAAATCGCCCGAAACTAGGCTTGGCTAGTCCTTTGAGCGATAGCGCATGGCGACGTCGCAGCGCTCATAGCTGCAGCCATAGCGGGTCATGATTTCGGGGTCGTGGACGAAGCCCAGTTTTTCATAAAGGTGGATGGCGGCTTCGCAGGTGTGATTGGTGAGTAGGAAGAGGGTTTCTATCCCCCGTTCTTCGGCCCGTGCTAAGGTTGCCGCCAATAAATGTTCGCCCGCCTTTTGTCCGCGTAAGGAATCCAAGACACCCATTTTGGTCAGTTCAACCGCTCCATCCTCGGTCGGCATCAGGGCACAGGTGCCCACGACCCCATGTTGTTCGGTTGCGATAAACAAGATCTCGCCGCCTCGGTCGAGGATTTCCACTTGAGGATTACTGAGGACGTCAATGTCATGCTCCTCTAGCTTGAACATCGCCGATATCCACGCGGCATTGATGTCGAAAAAGGCTTTTGCAAGCTCCGGCGTGATGGTGTCGGCCACTTGGATCAAAGAGAAAGGATTGGTGACACGCTGCAACATGGATCGCTCCGCTAGATGGGTTTCAAAAAGGGTGAGAAGGGCCAGAAGTTCTTGTTCACGCCCGCCTGCAAGATCTGAGACGGCGGAGCCGACTTTGGGCCAGACGCGTTCTCGGGTTTTCACCAAGATGGCGCGGCCAGCATCGGTTAGGGCGATCTGTTTTGCCCTTGCATCGCCGGGATTTTGGTCGGTGGTGATCAGGCGAGCGCCACGCAAGGCGGCAACGGTTCGCGTCATAGCAGGTTGGCTAAAGCCCACGGTGGCAACCGCTTCCATGATGCTCAAGGGGCCATACCGCTCGAGGGCGGTCAATAATGCGAGGTGGCTTGGCTGAACTGGGATGCCGGCTTGCTCGAGTATGACGGCGGCATCGGCCAGCAAGCGCTCTGCCAAGCGCTTAAGGCGGCTTCCCAGCGCCACATGGCCTAAGTCCTGAAGAATATCCGGCATGATACGTCCATTTGTATAACATGTTATGTATAATCGCGCCGGCTGGTGGTCAAGCAAATTTTGGCGAGAACGGCTCTCTATATCAGTGTTCTTGGAAGATTTTGCCGCTTGCATCGCAGGTATCAGGCATGGCAATGCTGCAGTGCACAAGGACACGCTCATGACCGATAAACCTTTCCAACACGCCCCCGACAAGCCTTGGATCTTCCGCACCTATGCGGGCCATTCCACGGCCGAGAAGTCCAATGCGCTTTATCGGGCGAATTTGGCGGCAGGGCAGACGGGTCTGTCGGTGGCGTTCGATTTGCCGACGCAGACGGCGTACGAGGCCGACCATGTGTTGGCAAAGGGCGAAGTGGGCAAGGTGGGGGTGCCCGTCAGCCATTTGGGCGACATGCGGGCCTTGTTTAAAGACATTCCGCTGGAAACCATGAATACCAGCATGACGATCAATGCGCCTGCCGCTTGGATGTTGGCGCTTTATGTCGCTTTAGCCGACGAGCAGGGGGCAGACCGCAAGAAGCTGCAGGGCACGACGCAGAATGATTTGATCAAGGAATATCTTTCCCGCGGAACCTATGTGTTCCCGCCTGCGCCCAGCCTGAAATTGACGGCGGACACGATTGCTTGGTGCCTAAAGGAAACGCCTAAATTCAACCCGATGAATGTGTGCTCCTATCATTTGCAGGAAGCAGGGGCGACGCCAGAGCAAGAATTGGCCTTTGCGCTCGCCACCGCCATTGCCGTCTTGGATGAAGTCAAAGCCCAAGGTCAAGTTCTACCGGAAGACTTCCCCGCCGTGGTGGGTCGCATCAGCTTCTTCGTCAACGCTGGCATCCGCTTTGTGACCGAGCTGTGCAAAATGCGCGCCTTTAACGTGCTTTGGGACGAGATTTGTAAGGACCGCTATGGCGTAGCCGACCCCGCCATGCGCCGCTTCCGCTATGGCGTGCAGGTCAATTCCTTGGGCCTGACAGAGCCGCAGCCGGAGAACAACGTCTATCGGATTCTATTGGAAACCCTCGCCGTGACCATGAGCAAGGATGCCCGTGCGCGTGCCGTGCAATTGCCGGCTTGGAACGAGGCCTTGGGCCTGCCGCGCCCCTGGGATCAGCAATGGAGTTTAAGGCTTCAACAAATCCTCGCCTATGAAACCGATCTTCTTGAATATGAGGATTTGTTCGCGGGCTCCCACGTCGTGGAAAAAAAGGTCGCCGAACTCGTGGCTGGTGCCAAGGCAGAGCTTGCCAAGATTGATGCCTTGGGCGGGGCGGTTGCTGCGGTGCCTTATATGAAGGAAGGGCTGGTGCAATCCAATCGCGACCGCTTGTTGGGCATTGAAGGTGGCAGCCAAGTGGTCGTCGGCGTCAATCGCTGGTCAGATACCGAGCAATCGCCCTTATCGGCTGGTGAAGGCTCGATCCAGACGGTGGACCCCATGGTGGAAGCCGATCAGATCAAGCGTCTGAATGCGTGGCGCGCGGGTCGTGATGCGGCAGCGGTGAAGGCCGCTTTGACTGAGCTTGAGGCAGCCGCGCGCGACAACCGCAACATTATGGAGCCTTCGATTGCCTGCGCCAAAGCGGGTGTCACCACGGGGGAGTGGGGGGCTTTGCTGCGTCGGGTTTACGGCGAATATCGCGCGCCAACCGGTGTCTCGCTGCTAGTGAATATCGAAGGCGAAGATATTGAAGCTGTTTCGAAAAAGGTCGATGACCTCAGCGAGCGACTAGGCCGTCGCTTGGCCTTTTTGGTGGGCAAGCCCGGCCTTGATGGCCATTCAAACGGGGCCGAACAAATTGCGACACGCGCCCGCGCTGTCGGCATGGATGTGACTTATGAAGGCATCCGCATGACGCCGGAAGAAATCGTGGCCCGCGCGGTGGAAAAGAAGGCCCATGCGGTGGGTCTGTCGATCCTCTCAGGCTCACACCTCGACCTCGTGCGCGATGTGGTGGCCCGTATGCGGGCAGCAGGACTGGAGCATGTACCAGTGGTCGTCGGCGGCATCATCCCGCCAGAAGATGCCCGCGCGCTGAAGCAATTTGGCGTCGCCGCCGTCTACACGCCCAAGGACTTCAAAATCACGGAAATCATGGGCGATTTGGTCGAAATTGTCGCCACGCGGGTCGATCAATTGGTATAAGTAGGGCTTTTCATCTCGCGCAAATCCTAGGTTGCCAGATCACGCGATTGGCCTTAGCCTCGGGCACTATTCAAGGTGTTGTGGGATTGGAGGCGGGAGTGGGCAAAAGGAAATATCTTCCGGGTGTCGAAGTCGCCCAAACGCCCGAGGAGAAAATCACGGCAGGATTGCTAGAGGTGCAACACTGCTTTGCTAGCGCCGCCAATGCGTTGATGATCGTGCCTATCGGTGTGATGAATTTGGTCACCGCATCCGTGGGCGAACTAGGGCCTGAGCTTATTGTCTATATTCAGCTAGGGTTAGCGCTGGTGCTTATGATTTGCTGTTTGGTTTACATGCTTCGTATGCAGCCTTGGCCGCGGGTCCATATGGTCACCGCCCGACAAGTCGCTTGGCATGCTCCTTCTAACCTATTGGCGCTTGGCGGCGCTTCAGCCATATTGGTAGGCGTCGCAGTACCGATAGGCGCGGTCTTATCGCAAACTCCCGGATGGCAGCCGACGATGGAGAACATGCTAGGCCTTTCAGCCATTGGGTTGCTGATAGGCGGTGCTTTTGTTGCCCTGTCACGAATTGCCGCTGGTCTAGAAACGCTGGCGTGGATTAAGGACATCCGCCGAGGGGAGGGCGTCGTCGAACTTTCAACGGGCCAACGCATCACCAAACAAGCCGAACAAGAACCCCAACTGCCCAGCTGGGCGCAGACTTTATAGGACGGGTAGTATGACCGAACATGTTAGCCACATGGCCGAAGCGCAGAAAATCCTGTTCTGGACCGACAAACGGCCCATCGCCCCCGATTTGGAGACAAAAATCACCTGTGCGATTGCGGAGGCGGCCCAAGCGATTCTTGGGACACTCAGCGCTCTGGCGATCAATTTTATCCTCTATAATATGACAAACGAAGGAGCCAACTCGGGGTTTGGCTTCCTGTTTATTGTCTTTTCGATTGCCCTATTTTTCATGATCCGCAACCCGATTGGTAAGCGCGGTGGCCTATATAGTCTGGCCTACCAAAGCGGCATCCCTTTAAAGCGAACGCGCCTAAGTCGGGGTTTGATCGTTCTTCTTGGATTGATTGTGTCCGGCATCTTGGTCGCGTTGTTCTTTGTCATTTTCCCTGTTCCGGGCGGGAGTAATTACCTAAGCATCTATCAGGTCGAGTTTCTCTCAATCATGATGACTGTTCAAATCGCCTATGGGGCTGCAAGCTCTCTTGAACATTTGGGCTGGATCCTGGACCTCCGCGCCCAGCAGGGGCACCAAATTCCAATCAAAGACCACCCAATGGCCGCGCCAAACGTGGTGGGAAATGACTGGCAAGAGAAGCCGACGCCTTAAGTCACCAGCGCCTTGATCACCACCGCCAGCGCCGTAAAGGCCAGATAGGCCCCAAAAGCTCGCCGCAACATCGTCTTGTCCAAGCGATGGGCGAGCTTGGCACCATAGGGGGCAACGGCCCCGGTCAGGATCGCTAAAATGATAAAGCCGGGCACATTGATATAGCCGAGCGAGAGCGGCGGTCTGCCGTCGACGCCCCAGCCCATCGCGATAAAGCCCAAGGTCGCAGGCACGGCGATGGCGACGCCAAAACCTGAAGCAGTCGCCACCGCTTGATGGATGGGTCTCCCTGCCAAGGTCATAACGGCGGAGCCAAAGGCCCCGCCACCTATGCCCATCAAGGCGGAAACAGCACCAAGGCTTGCGCCCACTCCAGCCCGCGCCGGCCCGGTCGGCACGTCGGCCATGATGGTCCAGCTTTCCTTGCCAAGGCCCATATAGGCGGCCAAGGCAATGGCAAAGGCCCCATAAATCAGGCCAAGGGTCGCTTTATCGGCAAAGCCCGCCATCACGGCGCCGATTATGGCACCCAAAGCAATCCAAGGAATGAAACCCTTGAGGACCGCTTCATCCACCGCGCCATGCTTGCGGTGGGCAGCGACCGAGCGCAGTGAGGTGGTGATAATGGTTGAAAGGCTCGTGCCCACGGCCACATGCAGATTGGCTTCCCCCCCCAATCCAAACACGCCAAACGCATAAAATAGGGCAGGGACAAGGACTGTGCCCCCCCCTACACCAAATAGGCCTGCGATCAGGCCCGCAAACACGCCAGCCCCGGCCATAGCTGCAACCAGAATCACAAGGTCTTGGATTGGCGGCATCAGGCCGCGATCTCGCCGCGATTGGCAAAGCGGGTCGCTTCGCGCTCAATCAGTTCCAGCGCGCGATCGTAAACTTCAATGCCAGCTCCGGCGCGGCTCTCTTCACCCAATTGCCGCCGGAACATGCGTGCCCCGGGCTTTCCCGCAAACAGGCCCAGCATATGGCGGGTGATGGCATGCAAGGGCACACCCTCGGCCAAGCGCCGCTCTACATAAGGCCGATAGGCACGATAGGCTTCTTCTGGGCGGATAATCGCGCCATCATAGCCCAAAATCTCACGATCCACCCGACCCAGAAGGGCAGGGTCATGATAAGCGGCCCGGCCCAGCATCACACCATCCAGACCTGCGACCACTGCTTGGGCCTGTTCGATACTACTTATCCCACCATTCAAGATGATGGTGAGGTGCTGGTGGGCGGCTTTGAGCTCGCGCACCAGACCATAATCTAAGGGCGGGATCTCGCGATTATCCTTAGGCGATAGACCCTTCAGGATCGCCTTGCGCGCATGAACGACAAAGACGGTGACGCCCGCCTTGGCCACTGTCTCGACAAAGCGAAACAGGCTCTCATGCGGGTCTTGTTCATCCACACCCAAGCGGTTCTTCACCGTGACGGGCAGATGGGTTGCCGCCTGCATGGCGCTGACACAGTCCGCCACCAAGTCCGGCTCGCGCATCAGGCAAGCGCCAAACCGGCCCGACTGCACGCGGTCTGATGGGCAACCAACATTTAAATTTATCTCCCCATACCCAAAGTCCGTGCTAATCTTGGTGGCTTCAGCAAGCTTATGGGGATCAGAGCCACCAATTTGTATCGCGACCGGATGTTCACTTGGGTCAAAACCGATCAGGCGGTTTCGATCGCCATGGATCAAAGCGTCGGCCGTGACCATCTCTGTATAGAGTAGGGCACCTTTGGACAGCGTACGGTGAAACGCCCGGCAATGCCGGTCCGTCCATTCCATCATAGGGGCCACGCAAAAGCGTCGGTCGAGTGTGTCGGAAGTCATGGCCGCTCCATGCCTTTTTTAGCCCCAAAACGCAAATCTGCAGAAAAATGCACAAAGGGCGAAAAATGTGTTTGACACATGTGGTGTGCTATAGTAGTAATACACCCATGCACTACAGCAGTGCAGCACAAACACAACGACAGACCAACAGGAGAAACCAAAATGATCACTTTTATCGTCACAATCTGGCTCAGCGCTTTGGGTGCCGGCATGGCCACGATGGCAGCCACCGAACGCAACTAAGTCAAATCTTCCAAATTCTACCTCCCCCCAAAAAACCTCCCCGCCTCAAAAAATCAAAAGGAACATCAACATGATCACTCTCGCAATCACCGCTTGGCTCAGCCTCTTAGGCGCAGGTTTAGCTTCTATGGCCGCTGCTGAGCGCGCCTAAGACTTCAAGCGCTCTCCACACCATCTCCTTCGACCCTCCATAAATCGCCGCTAAAACACATCATAAACCTGCTCCTCCCCGAGCTTCACACCAAGGATAAACAAAATGATCAACCTTATTGTCGCCGCCTGGCTTTCTGTTGTCGCTTCTGGCCTTCTGGGTATGGCCGCTTCTGACCGCCACTAGTCGGACCACCTTTCAACGAACCGGCATCGTCAGCCCCTACGCCTCCAACGTCCCTACGATGCCCAAACTGGGGCCGGTTCAGCCGGCCCTATTTTTTGTTTGACGTTATTGTCGGGGGCTTGTGCGGTCCAAGCCTTGGATGGCGCGCCCAAATCGCCTACATCAGGGGCATGGCTCGTTATCTGATCACTTCTGCGCTTCCTTATATCAATGGCATCAAGCATCTCGGCAATTTGGCGGGGTCGATGCTGCCTTCTGATGTGCATGCACGCTTCCGCCGCTTACAAGGTCATGAGGTCTTGTTTGTCTGCGCGACCGACGAACATGGCACGCCTGCAGAATTGGCGGCGGCTGAGGCTGGCATGTCAACCAAAGCCTATTGTGATGAGCAGCATGACATTCAGCGCACGGCGGGCGAGGGTTATTCGCTTTCGTTTGACTGGTTTGGCCGTTCTTCGAGCGCGCAAAACTATGCCCTGACCCAGCACTTTGCCGAAATGCTGGAAACCAATGGCCTGTTGGAAGAACGCGTCACCAAGCAAGTCTATTGCATCGATGATGCCCGCTTCCTGCCCGACCGCTATGTGGAGGGGACGTGCCCAATCTGTGGGTTTGAGGATGCGCGCGGCGACCAGTGCGACAATTGCGGGTCTTTGCTTGACCCAACACAATTGAAGAATCCGCGCTCGAAGATTTCAGGTTCCACCAATATTGAAGTGCGCGATACGGCTCACCTGTTTTTGCGTCAGCCTTTGATGGAAGAGAAGATCCGCGCTTGGGTCGATGCCGCTCAAGACTGGCCGCATTTGGCGCGCTCCATCGCTTACAAGTGGCTTGACGAGGGCTTGCAGGACCGGGCGATCACGCGCGACCTTTCCTGGGGTGTGCCGGTCTTGAAAGATGGTAAGCCACGTCCCGGCTTTGAAAATAAAGTGTTTTACGTCTGGTTTGACGCGCCCATCGAATATATCGCCGCGACCGAAGAATGGGCGCTGGCCACGGGTGGCGACTGGAAGCGCTGGTGGCGGACCGACCAAGGTGGCGAAGACGTCACCTATGTGCAGGTAATGGGCAAGGACAATGTGGCCTTCCACACTGTCTCTTTCCCCGTCACGATCTTGGGCTCAGGCGAGCCGTGGAAACTGGTTGATCGCTTGAAGGCGTTTAACTGGCTGACTTGGTATGGCGGGAAATTCTCGACCAGCCAAAAGCGCGGTATCTTCATGGACCAAGCGCTGGAATTGCTCAGTGGCGATTATTGGCGCTGGTATCTGATGGCCAATGCGCCTGAAAGCTCTGATGCGGCCTTTACGCTGGAAGGCTTCCAAGCCACCGTGAATTCCGACCTTGCCAATGTGCTCGGCAATTTCGTCAATCGCATCATGAAGTTCGCTGCTGCCAAGTTTGAAGGCAAAGTGCCTCAGATCGGTGTGGCAGGCGAAGCAGAAGCCAAGTTATGGACCGAAGTCTCGGCCAAGATCGCGGCCATCACCGCCTTCCATGAAGAGATGGAATTCCGCAAAGCCGCTGCGGAAACCCGCGCGCTGTGGGCATTGGGCAATGAATATCTGCAAACAGCCGCCCCTTGGACCGCGATTAAGACGGATGAGGCCTTAGCTGCCGTGGGCGTTCGCACGGGCCTGAACCTCGTCGCGCTTTTCGCAATCTTGGCTCAACCCTTTGTGCCAGAGGCTGCCGCGCGGATATTGGATGGGATTGGCGTGCCCGAGAAAAATCGCATGTGGCCCAATGCTGATGATGCAAGCCTGCTCGACGCCTTGCCGCATGGGCTTCAAACTCAGGTCCCCGATCTCTTGTTCGCCAAAATTGAGGATGAGCAGGTGACAGCTTGGGCTGAACAATTTGGTGGCGGTGGCTAAGCCATGGTGACGACAAACGCGACCGATCCGATCCTATTTGTCGGCAATGGCGGCGGTTCTATGCTGGCCGAAATCGTCTTGGGTATGGCTGGTGTCCGGTTCCGGGTGGAAGTGGTTGGCTGGGGCGATAATGGCCTTGAAAGCGATGGCCTGCATGCCAGTAACCCACTAGGCCAAGTGCCGACCTTGGTCTTCCCCAATGGCACGGTCTTGACTGAAACGGCGGCAATTATGCTGACGATCCATGACTCGCGGCCCGATCTTGAACTGGTCCCGACGCTTGAAAGTGGTCTACGTCCGTCGTTCTGGCGCTGGCTGATGTTCATCAATGCAGCAATCTATCCAAGCTTCACCTATGGCGATTATCCTGCGAAATGGGCCGATCAGGACCAAGAGGGCCCGCTGCGAACCCGAACAGACCAGCACCGCAAGCGTCTTATGCTCCATCTGGAGCAGCAAGTCAGCCATCCGTGGTTCTTGGGCGAGACCTTTAGCGCGCTTGATCTGTATGTTTGGATGCTGATCCAATGGCGGCCTAAGCCTGATTGGTATCAGGCCCATGCGCCGAAGCTCTATACGATCGCCAAGCGCGTCGACGATCTGGCCGCCGCCAAGCGCGTCATTGCACGCAATGGCGTAAAGGCTTTGCCCTAAGGCCAGTGGGTAACAAACAAAAAAGCCTCCCCATGACTGGAGAGGCTTCTTCGACTTAAGGACTAAAGCCCGTTGGCTTTAGAACTTACGGACATAGCTGACGGCATAGCCGTTAGTGCCCTTGCCTTCGGTATAGCGGGTGTAGTCCAGACGGACGCCATTGGCATCGTCCAGCATGTATTGGCCACCGACGCCGATTGCGAACGAGCCATCGTCGTCTTTAGCCTTTACGCCGCCGGCTTTGGCTTCGGCCCACTGGTGAACATAGCCGGCGCGACCCATCAACGACAGACGCTCTGCCACGGGTGCACTGACGACGGCGAACGCACCCAAGGTGCCACGGGTCTTGACGGTAACGCCATTGACCTTGTCGTCATTGACGCCAAGACCGCCTTCGCCTTCAACGGCGAAGTTTGGCGTGATCTGATAGCCAACGCGGCCGTTCACGGTGCCAGTGTCAGAGGTCTTGGATTGGAAGTGGTTGTAGCCACCATTGATATAGACTTGACCAGCTGCATCTTGTGCAAAGCTAGGAGCCGAAGCGAAAGCGGTAACAGCCAAAACGGCGAGAGCGAAAATACGCATGATTTAGTTCCTTTGTTCGTTCTGCGACCACATCTCACAAGCCTGATTGGCTAAGAGACGATCGCTAGTTGATCCAAAGGCTCCCGAGGTGTGACGCCGCTCTTTGTCGGTCGTCTAGAGCAACGCCCGATCTATCTGGCTAAGATAGATCGGATCGGCTGTTGCTCCATTATTAGTTTTGAGCGCAACTTTGATCCATTGGATCAAAACGCGCTCAGAGGGGGAGGAGAGCCTTTCGACAGGACAAAGGTAGGGTCTCTCACCCTGCTTTCGCAAGTGACCATTCTGTCATGTTGGGAGTGCAAATAAGCAGTGTGATCAATAAGATACAGATTGTGGCGGAACCTTGTCCCTCAGATGAACCGAGGGTAAATGCATACCGATTTCGCCCAATTCGTGCCGCAATTGTCCCGAATTTGTGTCAGATGAGGTATGCAAAACTGCATGGAACGATCACATGCCTATGCGTTTAAGGATTGCCGAATAGGCGAGCACGGGTTTGCTCACTTGGCTCAACACGCCACGGACAAACAACATGGTGCGCGTCGCCCGCACAATTTCCGCCGTTGATTCGATCAAGAGACCGGCCTTCGCCCCGCCAACAAATTGGCTCTCAAACTGCATCGTCACGCAGGGTTGTTCATTCATATAGTCATGACAATGGGCAAAGAGCGCAAAGTCGGCAAAGGTCATTAAGCAACCACCATGAATATTGCCCATGCCATTGCAATGACGTTCTTCCGGCATAAAGGCACAAATGTATCCACCCTCTGGCAGGGGCTTCATATAAAAGGGGCCAGTTAAGGTCTCAAACGGGTCAGACCCATTGCCCCAAGTGGACCAGTTTGCAAACGCACCCTCTGTTACTAATTGCGGTTTGGAAGGCGTATTCTCGCTCATGTGCAACAGGCTTTCTTTTAGGTCTCGTCAGGAGGGTGGGTTGGGTCTTAAAGTGCTGAGCGAATAATACAAGAATGCCTGCTTGAGGAGATGCCAATGGCCTATGATTCTGAGACGACCCAAGAGCTGGTGAGCTTAGTTGCCCGCTTTGTGGCGGAAAAGCTGCGCCCCATTGAGGCTCAAGTCTCTGAGGAAGATGCCGTGCCCGACGCCATCGTCGCACAGATGAAGGAATTGGGCCTTTATGGTCTGACGATTCCTGCCGAGTATGGCGGGCTGGAGCTGTCGATGGAGGCAGAATGTCGGGTGGCGTTTGAGCTGGGCCGCACCAGCCCTGCCTTCCGTTCCTGCTTTGGGACAAATGTCGGCATTGGTGCGCAGGGCCTAGTGATGTTTGGCACCGAGGCACAAAAGCAAAAATATCTGCCCGGCATTGCCTCAGGCGAGATCGTCACCAGCTTTTGTTTGACTGAAGCCGAAGCCGGCTCTGATTCAGCAGCCGTGCAAACCACGGCGCGGCTGGAGGGGGACCATTATGTGATGAATGGCTCTAAACGTTACATCACCAATGCCAATAAAGCCGGCCTATTTACGGTCATGGCGCGCACAAGCCCTGACGTGAAAGGGGCTAAAGGTGTCACCGCCTTCCTCGTGGAGCGCGATAGCCCGGGCCTTAGCATTGGCAAGCCTGAAAAGAAGATGGGTCAGCAAGGTGCCCATATTTGCGAAGTCTATTTCGACAATGTCAAAGTGCCAGTTGAAAACCGCTTGGGCGGGGAGGGCGAGGGCTTTAAAGTTGCCATGCAAGTCCTCGACCGGGGGCGTTTGCACATTGCGTCGGTCTGCGTCGGTGTGGCTGAGCGCTTGATTGCGGACAGTCTGACCTATGCGATGGAGCGGCAGCAATTTGGCAAGCCCATTGCCGAACACCAATTGATCCAGGCTATGTTGGCCGATTCCAAGACCGAAGCTTATGCAGCCAAGTCTATGGTGCTGGATGCGGCGCGCCTGCGCGATTCCGGCCAATCCATCACGTTGGAAGCCGCAGCGGCCAAATATTATGCCTCAGAAATGGTCGGTCGTGTCGCCGACCGGGCAGTACAGATTTTCGGCGGTGCAGGCTATGTTGCCGATTATGGCATTGAGCGTTTCTACCGCGATGTGCGCATCTTCCGTATTTATGAGGGCACCAGCCAGATCCAACAAATCGTCATCGCGCGCGAGATGATGAAAGCGGCGAGGACCTAAAAACATGAGCCCTGAAGAAGCCGCCATTCTCGCCCTGATCGCCGCCTCTAAAAAAGGCCGCACCATCGACCCAACCGAAGCTGCACGCGCCGTCTATACCGGCGAAGACCCTGACGGCTGGCGCAAGCGTCTGCCATCGGTCCGCCAAGCAGCAATCCATTTGGCGCGATCTGGCCAAATCAGCATTTACCGCAAGGGCAAAGTCATTGATCCCAATGGCTTTAAAGGGGTGTATCGCTTGGGCGTTCCGGGCGAAGTGCCAGTTGTGACCCCATCTGATGTCGAGCCCGATGATGCGAGCGTGGTCGCTGAATAAGCTTCGGCAAAGTTTGAGGCGATGGGCGACTGCCTCGCTCGGCCTAATCGGCGTCTTGCTGGCCGCGTGTACACCCGTGCGGCAGAGCGCGCAGATTCCAGGGCCCGGCTACCAAGGACCGCGCTTTACCCCAACCCAGTTTGTCAGTTTCGATGGCACCGCGCTGGGGCTTTCGACTTGGCAGGCGCAAACGCCGGAACCAAAGGCTGTCATCGTCGCGCTGCACGGCATGAATGATTATGCGCGTGCCTTTGAAACAGCAGCGCCCTATTGGGCGGCCCGAGGCATCACGACCTATGCTTACGATGCTCGCGGCTTTGGACGCTCACCCCAACGTGGGGTTTGGGGCAATGAGGCCCTGATGATCAAGGATCTGCGCACGGCCTTACAGGCGGCGCGCGCGGCCCATCCGGGGGCACAGATTGTGGCGGTCGGTGAAAGTATGGGGGCTGCAACGATTCTGGCCGCAGCGGGTGAAGCTGAAGGGATTGCAGCCGATCGCCTTGTCCTGATCGCGCCTGCGGTTTGGGGCTGGTCTAATCTGCCCTTGGCTTACCGGGTTTCTTTGTGGACCACGGCGCATCTACCCGTTTCGCGTAAGCCCTTCGATCCGCCCCGAACGGTAACGCGCACCATTACGGCGTCAGACAATATCGAAATGCTGCGCCGTTTGGGCCGCGACCCCAATATGATTTTCGCAACGCGCCTAGATGCGGTTTATGGCTTGGTTCGTTTGATGGAAAAGGCATATCGGGCAGCTGATAAATTGCCCCCACAGACCTTATTGCTCTATGGCGCACGCGATCAGATTATTCCCCGTCCGGCTTTAACGGCGACTGTTGCAAAGCTTCCGCCGACCGTACGCACGGTAGAATATCCCGATGGCTATCATATGTTGACGCGGGACCTGCAGGCAGAACGTGTTTGGGCCGATGTCGCAGCTTTTATCGTCGACCCAAAGGGGGCCTTGCCCTCAAACCTTGGACCCATTGGTAGAGCGGCAAAATAAGGAACTCGTTAAGCCTGTTTTGCTAATTCTTTCACCATGGCTTTGAAGATCGCTCTGCCTCTACCTGCGTTGCCGAAGTTCGACCCCGTAACTTTGGCGCAAACCCGTGCCCGCTTGGTGGCTTGGTGGGATGGCGGCGATCCACCGGACTTAGAGGCAATCAAGGCCGAAATTGAGGCGCAGAAT
The DNA here is from genome assembly GCA_001602435.1 of Hyphomonadaceae bacterium UKL13-1. GTDB lineage: Bacteria > Pseudomonadota > Alphaproteobacteria > Caulobacterales > Aquidulcibacteraceae > Aquidulcibacter. The sequence continues at coordinate 1,978,232 of CP012156.1, read as the reverse complement.
GAGCCGGGTAAGCTCAGTGCGAAACACAAAAAGCTTTATGTTACAGCCAGTCACATCATGTGGGGACCGGACCGGAACTTCCCAACTTCGCTCGATCTGACGGCGCAATTGGGCACAGCTGTGGGGGCCAAGAAAGACGCGACCCTCGCATGCATCGGTGCCGGCAGCGGTCTGATCAGCCGGACACTCCTCGAGCAATTTGGGGTCAAATTGACGGCCTACGAATCCGACCCCACCATTCGTGGATTGGCGGATAAGGCTGTCAAAAAAAGCAAGTCGCGCAAAAGTTACGTCGCCAAACCCTATAACGGGCAATTGGCAGGCCTCGCAGAGCGCCAAGCCGAGCTTGCAATGCTGTTGTTCCAAGGTGGCGGCACCGAGCGGGCCGAGCGCGGGGCTTTTTCGATCCTGCGGCTTCTAAAGCCCGGTGGTCAGGCGATCTGGTTTGACCTATTCTCAGCCGAGGGCGAAGCCTCTCTTGACCTCGCCAAAGGGATCGAGAATCGGGCGTTTACACCGGTGGACGTGTTCAAAGAAGCAGCCCAAGCCGCTGGTTTGACCATCGTCTCAGAAGCGGAGTGCAATTTGAACTTCTTGGCCGCGATCAGCTCGTGCTGGTCCGTGATCGGCAAGGACTTTAACAAGCGCCAAGCCGCCCTAATCAAGGCTGGCGGGCAAGAGGCAGCTAGCCTTGCCCTGCATTCGATTGTCACGTGGAAAGCGCGCGCCGCCGCGGTCCGTGCCGGGCAATTAAGCGCGCGCTATATTGTGGTCTCTGCGCCGGCTTAGGCCTTTGCGTTCCGCTTCAAGAATTAGGCATTCACCGCAAAGGCATCGCCCAAAGCATCCGCCAGGCTAGAGCGCGGGGCTTCTTCATTAGCGACGGGTGCTTTTGTTTCGGATGCAGCAGACGTTTGGGCTTTTGCCGCAGGTGCCTTTGCTTTTTTAGCTGGCCGTTCTGCGGTGGCTTTTTCCTCGATATGGGTTGTTTCAATCGACGGACCGGCGAGGGGGTCTGCCGAGCGCTTGGAACGACCTTCAAATTGACCACCCTCTTCGATGATCAATATCGCATGGGTCAAATCGCCATCGATAGAGCCAGAGGTTGCCAATTGGATCATGCGCGCCCGTACATCGCCGGAAACCCGGCCGCGGATGGTCGCGATTTCGCTGATCACATTGCCCTTAACTTCGCCATTCTTGCCCACAACCAAAGTGTCGCAACGTACGTCACCAATTACGATGCCTTCGATATGCACGTCACCGGGTGAGGAGAGCGAGCCGCTGACGACTGCGCCAGCTGCCACCACTGACGCGGCAGGCTTTGGGCTTGGTGCCACAACGGCGATCGCCGGGGGGTCATTCCGTGGTGCAGGCACAGCAACGGTTTCCGTTTCAACATAGGATTCTTTGGATTTAGCATTCCAAAAGGCCATCGTTTTCTTCCCTTAGATTGGCGATCTCGCGCCCTTGTTACGCATGCCGGAGTGTCACGCAACACCCGAAATCCTGTTTGGTGTGTATTCCCTTAGGAATTACACCAATTCTTGCACTGCCTTTAGAACAGCTTCATCATGACCGGGAACTTTTACTTTCCGCCAGATGTTTACGATCGTTCCATTTTTATCAATCAGGAAGGTTGCGCGTTCGATCCCGAAATATTTGCGACCATACATGCTCTTTTCAACCCAGACGCCATAGGCTTCACATATCTCTGTGCCAAAATCTGATGCTAAGGTCACATCTAAGTCATACTTTGCCTTAAACTTGTCGTGGCTAGCGACTTTATCCTTGGAGACTCCAATGACTTCGCACGAAAGGGCACGAAACTTGTCTATGTTCTCGGTGAAGGCAATTGCTTGGCTTGTGCAGCCCGAGGTGTCGTCTTTTGGATAAAAATACAGGACAACGCTCTTTCCTTTCAAACCAGACAAGGCCACGGTTGCGCCGCCGTCTGTCGGCATTTCAAAGTCAGGGGCCTGTTGGCCAATTGCAATTTCGCTCATGGTGCTAAATCCGATCCGTTCGCGCCGAAAGCGCCGTGTTCAGGCAGATAAGCCTGAGGCCGCTGGCTTGCAAGCAGCGGAAGGGCCACCTCGCGGCCAAGAGGCTTCTTCCACAAAAGTGCGGCAATCACGTGACAAGAAACGTGCAAAGCAGATCGCGCCAGAGTTTGAAGAAACACCAAGCGGGACTGTCGTCGCGAAGCGGACAAAAAAGCCGTTAAGCCAAACCCGTCATTCCCGTTTTTGGATGGAAAGCGCGACGGTGGCTCTGGCGCTTTCGGGTTTGTTTGCGGGCTATCTGGCGTGGCGCTTGTCGATTGGCACAGTTTCCATCTCAGCCACGACTCCCTTTGTCGAAGACTCGCTCAGCCGTCTCGTCGGCGGGCAAACCAAGATTGGGTCTCTTCGGTTAGGCTGGGACCAGCAGGCGCGCGACTTTGTGGTTTTAGCGAGCCAAATCACAGCCAGAACGGACCAGAGAACTTCGCCTTTGCGTCTGGGGAAAGTGGATCTAACGCTCGATGCGCCGTCGCTCCTAATTGGTCGGGCTGTAGTTAAGCAGGCCCGCTTGTCTGGCGTTGAGGCCGTTTTGGTGGTCGACAAACAGGGCCGCACCGCCTTCGGGTTTGGCTCGGCAGAAGAAGTATTGGCGCTGCCGCGTATCAAAGGCGAAGATGGCGGCCTCGCGCGGATATTGAAGGCAACCCGCAAAGCCCTTGACCCCAAGGGTCAAGCAGGGCGTGTGGCCCAAGTCGTGCTGACCGACGCCCGGTTACAAATGATCGATCCAGACAGCGGCCAGCGGCTGATACTAGAGCGCGCGCGCGCCGGCCTGTTCCGCAGTGCCGCGGGCATCATTACTTTGCAAGCCTCTGGTAAGATTGAGAAGTCTAACTCGAGCATGAATGTGGCAATTGCGGCGCCGCCAGCAGAAGACGGTGCGCTGGCTCTGGTGGCGCAACTGCAAGACATGCGCTTTGCCCAACTGCCGCTTAGTCTGCGTGGGCAGAGTTTGGAACAACTCGCCAGTTGGACCAGCCCTTTGAGTGGCCGCGCTATGGTCTATTTGACACCCGAGGGCAGTCCGATATCCGTCCAAGGCACATTACGGCTTGGACGCGGACGTGCCGGAGGCGTGGCGGTCGAGCGGGCTGAAGGCACAGGCGCTTGGGCAGAAAGCACCGGCATTATCCGTTTAGACCGCCTCGATGTTGTCAGTGACCGGATCCAAGCGACAGGTGTAAGTGGTCAATTCTACCCCGCTATTGCGGGGCAGCGCCGCTTAGAATTTGCGGCGAAGTCCTTTTCCTTAGACGCGCCAAATGCGGGTGGCGTTGAAGGCGAAGGGGCGAGCGGTAAGGTCTTAGTTTCCGAAGATATGCACCTGATTTCTGCGGATCTTGTTGCGCAAGGATTTGGCTTGTCGCATCCAAATTCAACAAGCGCGAAACTCTTGGACGCAGAGATCAAAATCCTGACCAGTGGGCCCCGTGGCACTCAAGGCAAAGGTGAACCGCTTGGTATTTTTGCTGGTGGCAAAGTCAACGTTACGGCAAAGTCTGCTCGCTTCTCATTGGGCGATCGGCAGGGTACATTTGGCGGTGGAGCGGGCGTTGATGTGACGCTGGATCGCGCATCGGCCAGCAGCCCTTGGAATGCACAAGCCAATCTCGCCAGTCTAAACTTGTCAGGCCGCGGGCTTATAATCCCCCAAACCAATGGGCGTGGCTTGGCCCTTCAATGGAGCGGCACGGATTCCGCCGGTTCTGGCCAGATTGTTGCGCGCGTCGGTTCCATGACGACCAGCCAGTCTGGCATGCGTGGTCTGGGGCTTGCAGGGGCCAATCTTGCTGTTGAAGCCACACGAACCAAGGATGGGGTTTTTGACCTCACAAGCTTCTCGGCGGATAGTTTTGCTTTCAACAATCCGGTTGTTTCGATTGCCACTGGATCTGTGGCGCTCGCAGGTAAGTTGAGCTCAGAAGGCTTGACGGAAGCGTGGCTCAAGACGCCGACTTTGACCCTAACAAACCCTAACCAATTGTCGCGACCGTTTGTGGCAACAGACGTGGACATGGTGGGCGATATCTTACCGCGCGGCGTTCGGTTGTCAGCCGTCCAATTAAACCATCGCGGTATCGCCGTTCAAGGCGGGGTAGAGGTTGCGCTCGCACGGCGCGGCTCTGCTATGGTCAATCTGGATGCCGATATCGATGGCGAGATTGATGTCGAATCCCTGCTGGCAGGGTGGCCCAAGAGCTTCTTACCCGAGACGCGCACCGCCATCGCCAATGTGGTCAAAGAAGGTATTGGCGAAACAGATCGCTTGGTGCTGCGGATCCCAGCAGGCTTGTTGAAGGGCCAGCCAGGTGGGCCGGACATGATTGCTTTGGACTTTGATATCCGCGACGCGACCGTACAATATCTGCCACAAATGACGGCTTTGACCGACGTGTCAGGTCGCGCCCGTCTCACTGGCAATAGCTTCCATGTGGACATTGATGGCGGAAAATTGGGGGAGCTAACCCTCTCTGACTCTTCCTTTGCGATCCCGAAGTTCCAGCCCAAGAATTCAGAAGGTGTGGTGCATGCCAAGGTGTCGGGTTCTGTGGCCTTGATGGCGCAGGAAGCCGACCGCGAGCCTTTGCGCCTGCTCTCAAAGGCGCAGTTCGATCCCGCTAGATTGGACGGCGAAGGCAATTTGGAATTGGACTTAAGCTTGCCATTATCGGATCGGCTGCAACAAGACGCGGTCAAGGTGCGCGCGCGCGGACAGTTTGAGCAAGCCAGTTTGCAAAACGCCTTTGCAGGCTTAGAGGCCAATGATGGCACCGTTCAATTGGACATTGATAATGGCCGAGTGGATGTGAAGGGTCAGGCTTGGATTGCAGGCAATCCGTTTGATTTTACTTGGGTATCAGAACCCGAAACAGCGCCAAAGCCCGGCACCTGGCTGGTGGCTGACGGCATGGTGGATTTGGCAAGCTTGATCCAAATCGGCGTGGACGTGACGGCCTATGCGACCGGTCCGGTGCGGCTGAAACTCGATGCGCAATCCAAAGGCAGCAAGCTGATCGGTGCGGATTTAGACGCCGACTTTAACTTGGCTACGATGGTGTTGCCCGGCTCACTCTGGACCAAACCAGAAGGGGAAGCAGGCCAAGCCACGGCTCACATTACGATGCGCGATGCCGGCGGTTGGGAAGCCAATCAGCTGACCTTTAACGCAAAAGGGGCAGATGTTCGTGGTGATCTGGTTTTCTCCGAGAAGCTGGATCTGATTGGTGCGGATTTTTCCCGCATCGCCATCGCGCGCGCGGCGGATTTGGCCTTGCGCATTGTTGAAGATTCCAACGGGTTAAATGTCAACGCCAAGGGCGATTATCTTGATTTAAGTCCGTTTTTGATCAAACGCGACGTGACGGAGCGGACCGTCGATTTGTTGGATCGCCCTCTCAATTTATCGGCTTCGATCAAACGGCTTGCGACGGGGCAATCGGCGGCTTTGGACAATGTTGAGGCAAGCTTTTTGCGCGATCAGGACGGCTGGCGCTCCCTGACCATGACGGGAAGCTCGCCTGCCGGGCAAACGCGCGTCGCGATGAGCCAGCAACAAGATGGTCGCCGGACGATTGTGGGCAACTTGTCTGACGCTGGCTTCTTTGCAGGCCTGATCTACCCCGGTGCGCCCTTAACCGGTGGGACAGGCACAATTGAAGGCGAATTGCCAGTTGTCGGCGCTGACAGCGCGGGCACGTTGATGGTGGAAGTTAAAGGTGTCTCCTACACCCCCGCAAAACAAAGCCCAATCTTGTTTGACTTGGTACGTTTGCCGATGACGGTGAATGGCGGCATCATCGCGCTGCGCGACGGCAAGGCCGATGGTGCGGCCTATACGGTTAAGGCGTCTGGCTATGTCGATCTTGAAGACGGAAAATTGGACATACGCGGTGTTGCGACACCGGGCGGTCTGAACCGCGCCTTGGGCGAAATGCCGTTGTTTGGTAGCCTATTGGGCGGCGGGCAGGATGAAGGTCTGGTAGGCATGACCTTTACTGCACAAGGCAGTTTAGCAAACCCAAAACTGCGCACCAATCCGATTTCAGCCTTGGCACCTGGCTTCTTGCGGAAATTGTTCGAAAGCCAAGCACCCTTGGAACCGCCGCCGCGACTGAAGAAACCGGCCATTCCAAGTGTCGTGCCACCGCCACCTGAACCTGTGAGCGGAACAGACGCCGAAGCAACGCCTCAAAGTTGATTTTAAAGCCTAGGGCTGCCAGTACGTAACGCGTGAGGCAGCTGTCGGGCGTGGCCGCTCCATCGGTGCTTCGGTTGGCGTGCCCAGATAGACCAAGCCCGCCAGCTTTTCCTGCGGTGACAGCCCCAAGAGGGCCAAAGCTTCTCGGTCATAGGCGACCCATTCGCTCAACCAACAACCGCCATAGCCAAAGCCATTGGCCGCCAGAAGCAGATTGTAACAGACCGCCCCGGCAGACAGGACTTGCTCCCACTCTGGAACCTTTGGACTTTCAACGGGCGAAAACACAATTGCCACGACGACTGGCGCACGCAAAAATCGGCCTTCTTCCTGGGCGAGACGCTCTGCATCCTTCACTTGACCACGGCCGGATAAAAGCGCCGCGATCTTCTTCCCAAAGGCGTGGCGATTGTCGCCAGACAGGATGATGAAACGCCACGGTCCAAGCTTGCCATGATCGGGCACGCGGGCGCCGAGACGCAGGATTGCGTCTAACGTCTCGCCCTCTGGACCCGGCGAGGTCAGATGCGCCACCTTCGTCGATCGGCGCAACGCCAGTCGCGCCAGAAAGGCTGCGTCTGGGCTTGGCTCAGGCAAAAGGTCATTTTCGACGGGTGGGGGCGGGAGGGTGCGTGGTGTAATTGTCATTGCTTTCAGACATAAGGCATAGTGGAGCCGTTTGCACCGCCCTTCGAAAGTTTTTTTGCTTCATGTCTGAGACTGATCCCTTCCAGATCCTTTCTGCCCATATTGCTTACCAGAATCCATGGATCACCGTGGAGCATCAAGATGTGCTGCGCCCCGATGGGAGGCCCGGTATCTATGGCATCGTCCGTTTTGCAAATCGCGCCGTTGGGGTTTTGCCAATCGATGAGACTGGTCATGTCTGGATGGTGGGACAGTTTCGCAGACCGGTAGAAGCGTGGTCGTGGGAGATGCCAGAAGGCGGGGTGCCCTATGAAGAAGATATCGAAGCAGGCGCTCGTCGCGAATTGGAAGAGGAAGTTGGCGTCCGTGCGGAGACCTTAGTCAAGGTCCTTGAAATGGATCTGTCGAACTCAGTCTGCGATGAAACCGCCACGTGCTTTGTCGCGTATGGATTATCACGCGGCAACTTGGCGCCGGAGGGAACTGAGGTATTGACCATAAAGCAGCTTCATTTCACCCAATTGTTGGCTGAAGTCGAAGCTGGAAAAATTCGTGACGCCTTGACGGTTGCAACCGTCTATCGGACTTACCATTTAGCACAAACGAACCAATTGCCCGCTGCGCTGACCCAGAAGATGTTAGCCCACCCAGACGGAGAGTGAAAATGGCAGGTGCAAGCTTAGAACTTGTCGGCGGCATGGCCGCTGGTTTAACCAACGTCTGGACCCATTTGCGCATTGAAGCGGCCACAGCCGCCGCCGAAGAACCGCTATTGGCGAGCCTTTTAAACGCCACCATCCTCAATCACACAAGTTTCGACGATGCGTTGGCCTATCTCTTAGCCCAAAAGTTGGGCGGGGCGGATATGAACGCGCTGCAGATGCGCGAAGTCTGTATGCAGGCCTTCAAGGAAGATCCTGCGATTGTTCGCAGCGCGCAAGCTGACGTGCGTGTGATCAAGGTGCGCGATCCTGCGTGCCGTACCTATTTGCAACCCTTCCTCTATTACAAGGGGTTCGCGGCTCTGCAGGCCCACCGCGTCGCCCATCACCTCTGGAAGACAGGGCGGGAAATGATGGCCTTCCATCTGCAAAGTCGGGTGGCTGAACTGTTCCAAGTCGATATCCACCCCGCCGCCCGCTTGGGCGAAGGGATTTTCATGGACCACGCAACTGGCATTGTGATCGGCGAAACAGCTGTGGTCGGCGACAATGTCTCAATGCTGCATAATGTCACTTTGGGCGGCACCGGCAAAGAAGGTGGTGACCGCCATCCTAAGATTGGTGCCGGCGTATTGATCGGGGCAGGGGCCAAAATTCTCGGGAATATCAAAGTGGGCGAGGGCGCGCGGGTCGCCTCAGGCTCAGTAGTCCTCCACGAAGTGGCAGCAGGCTGCACGGTGGCGGGCATCCCTGCACGTCCAGTCGGTGGGCCTTGTTGTGAAAACCCGGCCGACAGCATGGATCATGTTTTTGATGTCGCGACTTTTGACCCAGGCCTCTAAGCGCTAAGCCGTGAGTGCCTTGGCGATGGTTTCGACATTATAGGCCAGCATCTTAATGCTGGTTCCTGCAGGGCCGTCCAGCTTTGACAGCGAGTCTGCGTAGAGCCTTCCGCCCAGCTTTGCGCCACTCTCAGCGGCAATCTGCGCCATCAAGCGTTGGTCAGCTTCGGTTTCGATGAAACAGGCCGCACCCTCTGCCCCTTTAATCTCGTCGAGAAGGTCAGCGAGCGCTTTGGCAGAGGGTTGAGCGCCCGTGGACAGGGACGAGACGCCTCGAAACTCTAGCCCGAACTCTCGGCCCAAGTAGCGGAATGAATTGTGCGGCACGATGATCAGGCGGCGGCCTTGGCGCACGGGTGCAAGTAAGGCTACCGCAGCTTTTTGCGCAGTTTCTAGCGCGCCCAGATAAGCTTTCAATCGCATCTCAAAATCAGGCGCGAGATTGGGCCAAATCTTGATATAGGCCTTGGCAATCGTCTCAGCGTAGCTGCGCAGACCAGCAAAGCTCTGCCAAGTATGCGGGTCGGGGATGCGGCCTTCGATCAGAATAGGCTCAATGCCGTCTGAGGCCTGAATGATTGGGCCGCGGTAACCGGTGCTTTCAGGAAGACGGTCAATCCAGCCTTCCAATTTAAAGCCAACGTGGAGAAGGAGGCTGATGTCGCCAAAGCCCGTCAACTCGCTGGGCGTGGGGTCTCGGTGGTGGGCAGATTGGTCTGGGCCAATCAGGGAAGCGATCTCTAAGTCTGGTGCACCGATCTGCTGGGCCACATCGGCCAAGATCGACATGGTCGCCAACACTTTTGGCTTGGAAACCGCAGGCACAACTTTTGCCGCTGGCTTGCACGCAGCCGCAAGCAGGCCAGTGGCGGCAAGGCCCAAGAGATTACGACGCGCGATTAGCAAGGGATGCTTTACCTAACGAGCGGGTCAAGAGGGATTGATTGGGGCCAACAAGGCTTGATGCCAACACAAGCCCAACCAAGCAGGAGACAATGGCTGCCCCCACTGGGGCTGCAAGATGGAATGAAACCAAGAGGCCGGACAGCACCCCGATGATACCGAGCACTGCGGCACTGAGGATCATCAACGGGACGCTCTTCGCCCAAAAGCGGGCGGCAATGGCGGGCAAGATGGTCAGCCCGATACTCATCAAAGCCCCAAGCGCGTGAAACGAGGCCACGGTCGTCAATGCCAAAAGGCCGAAGAAGACCGATTGCGCCACGGGGCCTGCCCATTTGGCACCGCCTGACGCGCGCAAGAACTGCGGGTCAAGCGTGTCAATGAGCAGCGGGCGATACACCAAGGCCATGCCAATCGACGTCACGATCGCGGCTGTGCACGCCAGCGCTAACGCGGTGTTGTCGATGGCGAGTGCAGCGCCGAACAAGAGTTTGTCTAGATCAATCACCCCGCCGCCCATGCTGGCGATCATCACGCCTATGGCCAAAGCTGCCAGGTAGAAGACGGCAAAGCCCGCATCCTCTGGCAAGCGCAGCGCGCGACTGGCAGGGCCCGCTGTCATAAAGACCATCGTGCCCGTCAGGGCTGCGCCCAAGGTTGTGAGTAAAGTGCTGCCGCCGCTCAATAGGGCAGCCGCAGCGGCCCCAGGCAGGACAGCATGGCCAACAGCGTCGCCAACCAAGCTCATACGCCGCATCACGAGGAAGACGCCCAAAGGCGCCCCAGCCAAAGCAAGCGCCACGCCACCTAAAGCGGCACGTGTCATAAACTCATAGTCAAAGAAGGGAGCAAAAACCCCGACCACGGTCAGACCCCTAAGTCGATTGAGCGACGCCGCTCACCGCGCGTAGTGGTTGGGTCAAGCTGCTGAGGGGTTTGTCGTCGCTGCGACGCAGGATGGCACCAAATTTGGACAGCTCCCACCAAAGTGGGAAGTGGCGCGCGCAATCGAGATCATGGATGGCCGCAATCACGGTGCGGCCTTCGCCGACCCAATGCTGTATGACTTCTAAGAGTTTCGCTTGCGAGGCTGTATCGACGGCTGAGAAAGGCTCGTCCAGCAAAATCAGCCCGCAGTCCTGCACGGTCAAACGGGCAAAGAGAGCGCGCTGCAACTGCCCACCCGACAAAGTGCTGACCTGTTGGTTCTCAAGGTCGCTCAAGCCAACCATGTCTAAGGCTTGGTCAATCTTGTCTTGATCATGACGGCAGGGCTTGCCGAATAATCCAATGCGCGCCCACAGACCCATCGCTGCCAAAGCGCGCACAGTCAACGGCGCATCTGGGCGCAGGCTGGGGCTTTGGGAAAGCCAAGCGATGCTGCGATGGCGCTTCACTGGGGCGTCCCATACAAAGGTGCCACTTACCGGGCTCTGCTCACCCGCCAAGGTCCGCAACAAAGTAGATTTGCCCGCACCATTTTGGCCAATCAACGCAACAGCATTACCTGAATTAATGGTGCCACCAATGCCTGCCATCACCAATTTATTGCGATAACCAATTGCAAGATCGTTTAAAATCAAGCTCATATTGCTAGATCCTGCGGGCCAATCTCAAGTGAGATCTGGCGGGATGGGGGGGAGGGGGCCGAACGCTTGAAGCCCTTACTCTCAATTGCACCAAAAGCGAAGCGGAAATGTTATGTTATTACAGTACAGGTAACCGCCTCCGCCTCGGTCTTGCAAGCAGTGCCCGCATGCGGCTAGCCTGTTCGCACTGGCGCGCAAGGTGCCCGCAAAAGGAATTCGCTTCATGTCGATGGATGGTCTTGAACTCACTTCAGCCAATGGCCTGACCTATCCATGTGGTGAGCCTCCCGAAGTTGGCACCGTGAAAGAGGTTGCAGATGGTGTCTATTGGGTCCGCATGCCGCTCCCCTTTGCCCTCAAATGGATCAACCTTTGGCTCCTGCGCGACGGTGACGGTTGGGTGATTGTGGACACGGGTGTTGCGACCGAAGAAAGCCGGCTGCATTGGCGCACGATTTTTGACTCTGTTTTAGACGGGCTTCCGGTGAAGCGTGTGATGATCACCCACATGCATCCCGATCATGTTGGTCTTGCAGGCTGGATCACGCGTAAATTTGGCGCAGCTTTATGGATCTCCCGCCTAGAATATCTAACCTGTCGCACCCTGGTTGCCGACACTGGCCGCGAAGCGCCCGAAGATGGCGTGCGGTTTTACCGTGCGGCGGGCTGGGATGAAGATGCCCTCGACACGTATCGTATCCGCTTTGGTGGCTTTGGGAAGGCGGTATCGCGCTTGCCCGATTCCTTTGAAAGGATGGCCGATGGCGACGACATTGAGATAGGTGGCAGGAGTTGGCAGGTGGTTACAGGCTGCGGACATTCGCCCGAGCATGTGTGCCTCTATCAGTCAGACTTAAAAGTCCTAATCTCTGGCGATCAAGTCTTGCCGCGGATTTCGTCCAATGTATCGGTCTTCCCGACGGAGCCCAATGGCGACCCGATGACGGATTGGATCAATTCCTGCCATAAGCTCAAGCAAGTCATCGCCAACGACGTCTTGGTCCTACCTGCCCATAATGAGCCATTTTATGGGCTGCATAAACGCTTGGACGACTTGATCGACAATCATGAGACAGCTTTGGCGCGACTGGCCACTTGGCTGGCGACGCCCCGTCGGGTGATCGACTGTTTCTCGCCTTTGTTTAAGCGCCCTATTGGCGGGGACGTCTTGGGCATGGCGACGGGTGAGGCGATTGCCCACCTCAATTGCCTGATTGCGAGAGGGCAAGCCGTTGTTGAGCGCGGCCCCGATGGGACGCTCCTGTATCGCCAAGTCGGTTAGGCCCGTTAGGGTGCAGGCTTAGGCTCGGTTGCCGGTGGTTCGGTTTGCGGGCTCGGCTCAGGCGGTGGACCACCTGGTTGATCGGCTCCTGCTGCAATCGTCACGTTAAAGATCGGCGGTGGGCGTTTGCCACGGCGAAGATCATCGGCAATCCCAATAGGGGCAGAACCACCGTTCAATCGCGCGCGATAAACTTGGATATTCTCCAGCACACGCTGCACATAATTGCGGGTTTCAGAGAAGGGGATTTTCTCCACCCAATCAATGGCGGTCTCAAGGTCGGTCTCGCGGAACTCGCCATAGGTCTGCACCCATTGGCGGGGGCGACCCGGCCCTGCATTATAGGCAGCGGCCGCCATGGCATAAGAGCCGTAGAAATTATTGACCAAATCAAACAGGTGAGCAGAACCCAAGGTCACATTGTGGCTGGGGCGGCTGATCAGCCAACTGGTGTCATGATCAAGGCCCATGCGGCGGGCTTGGCTGGCCGCGGTTGCTGGCAAGAATTGCATCAGACCACGGGCATTGGCCGAGGAGACGGCGCGGGTATTAAACTCGCTCTCTTGCCGCGTGATCGCCAGCGTATAGGCGTCCTCAATCTGGCCATAACCAACAATCCGGGGGATTGCCATCAAGGGATAGGCGGCTTCGGTCGCCAGAATGCCGCGATTCAGGCCCGCTTTGGCAACGCGCACTGCGAGTGCCGGTTCATCCCGTGCGCGGGCATATTCGGACAGCGCTTGGTGTTCGCCTTCGGTGTCGAGTTCATCGTCTAAGGCGAGCGCAAATTGGCGGAAGAATTGGTTTTCGCCAGCTTCTGACAGCAGATTGATGATGGCCATCATGGTGCGGCCATTCAGGCGGTCGCGATCTTCCTGCGTCGCCTTTTTTTCAGGCGGCAAGGTCAGTTGTGCAACTTGGCCTAAGGTTTCTGCAAGTTTTACAGCCGCCAATTGTCCGTAGTAGACGGTCGGGAAAGCCGCGGCGGCGCGATATTGGCTTTGCGCGACCTCAGGCTGATTCAATGCTTCCGCCGTACGACCCAACCAGTAGGCGGCACGGGCGCGCGAAACCGGGGTGCGGACACCACTCTCAAGCCGCTTGAAATGTTCGAGCGCGACAGTGGGTTGGTTCAAGAAACGCAAAGCCACCCAGCCCGAAATAAACTCCCCGTCGGCAAAGCGCTCGCCGCGCTGATAGCCATGGGTGGAGGCGATCCGATAGGCCGACTGCCAATCGCGGGTGACAATGGCTTCGTTCAGAAGATTGCGCCGCTCCGTCCAGATCAAGTCTTGGCCAGGCTCTGGAAGGCCACGTGAGTCGATTTGGGTGAGGAGGGAAAGGGCCTCTGCCCGGCGTCCGGCCTGACGCAAGTTGCGGACGCGCTGATACTGAATGCCGCGATCGTCGAGGCTAACACCGGTAAGGGTCACGGTGTCGCCTGCTTCAATGCCAACACGGCGCTGCGCATTGAGGCGGCCGGTCTCGCTCATCAGGGGCCATAGTGGCTTGGACTGGGTGATGCGGTCGGTCCACAACAGAAAATCGACGCGGGCGTCATGGTCTTCCGTCGTCAATTCGCTACCAAAGCGGGCAAGGAAAGCCGCTTGGCTCGCGCTATCAAAGCGGTGATTGCGCCATCCATCAGCCAAATATTTCTTGGCCTGCTCGCGTTCGCCCAAAGCAAACAACACGGAGGCAAGCTCCAGTTTCCCCTCGCCAGAAATCGGGCCTGCATGGTCTAGGCCCTGTTCCTTGCGCTCTAAAAAGGTGCGCTTGGCTTGTGGGGTCAGAGTGGTCAAGGCAAGGCGTTGCTCGGCACGGATGCGAATGTTTTGACGGCTTGGGTAGAAAGGCAATTGGTCGAGCGCTTGGCGCAATTCGTCAAAGCTGGCGGGGTTGGAATCAGCGGTCGCCAAGCGCCACAAGAGGAAGTTGCGAATTCGCGTATCGCTGGTGGTGGCGATGGTGGCGCGCACATAGCTCCAATCGCCGCGCTCGGCAGCCCGAAGGGCCGTCCTTAAAACCTCTACCGGTGTCGTGGGAACAGGGGCTGCAGTAAAATCAACCGGGACAGAAGTCGGAACGGGCACAGGCACCGGCGTCGGCACCGTGGCGTCTTGTGCCAACGCCATGCCCGAAAAAAACGGGCTTGAAGTCAAAAGGCCGGACATAAAAATGGCGAGAGTTGCCTTACGCGTGTCAAACACGGACATTCAAAAAAACTCCGGCGAGGATCAGCACAAATCGGGGGAGGGCTGTCTTCGCATTGCGACCTACTGGCCGATTAGAGGGAACAGAAAGGATTGATCTTGGGAATCACCCCTTGTGTCTAGCGATCAAATCCCACTGAACCTAGTCGTATGTGTGAAAAAATCAGGGCAAGCACAGCCTTGTGCACGCCATTTGGTCTGCCCTTGGGTCTTGCATCCATATGAATTGCGGTCGAGAAGGGCATTCACGACCCACTCACGTTTCAGCTAGGCCAGTACCACCCATGACGGTTTTTAAAGGCGTTTATACCGCCCTGATCACGCCCTTCAAAGATGGCAAGGTCGATGATGCGTCTTTTCAGGCCTTGATCGAGCGCCAAATTGAAAATGGCGTACACGGAATCATTCCTGTCGGCACGACGGGCGAGAGCGCGACGGTGGACGATGCTGAACATTGGCATTTGTTTGACTTGGCAATTGAGGCTGCAAACCACCGTGTTCCTGTGTTGGCGGGCTGTGGCTCGAACGACACCCAAGCCGCGATCCGCCATATGCAGGTGGCCAAGAAGGCTGGCGCAGATGGGGCTTTGATCGTTGCGCCATATTACAACAAACCCAGCCAAGCGGGCCTGATTGCCCACTTCAACGCGCTCGGCAATGCCGTCGATATGCCAATCATGGTCTATAATATTCCCGGTCGCACCAATGTCGACATTCTGCCCGATACGATGGCCGAAATTGCCAAGCATCCTAATGTCGTGGCGTTGAAGGATAGTGCGGGCGACCCATCGCGCACGGCACTGCATTTGGCCCGGATCACCAAGCCATTTTCGATTTTTGCGGGCGATGATAATCTAGCTTTGGGCTTTGCTGCCTATGGGGCAGTGGGCTGCGTGTCGGTCCTGTCTAACATTATGCCGAAGGAATGTGCGCAATTGCAGGCTCTGTTGGCGTCGGGTCAATTGGCCGAAGCGCGCGCTTTGAACCAAAAGCTGGACCCCTTGCAGCGCGCTTTATTCCTAGAACCCAATCCAGGCCCTGCCAAATTTGCGATGGCAACTTTAGGTCTATGCGCCGAAGACTTGCGCCTGCCGCTGGTGCCCCCCATTCCTGCAACGCGTGTTGCAGTACAAACGGCCATGATCGCAGCCGGGGCGTTACGAGGCAATTAGGCCATGCGCCCAGAACAACCCCGCAAGTTAATCGCCGAAAATAAGCGCGCGCGCTTCGATTATTATATTGAAGATACCTATGAAGCGGGGCTGGTTCTAACTGGCACCGAGGTCAAAAGCTTGCGTCTTGGCCGCGCCAATATTGCCGAAAGCTATGCGAGCCCAGAGCATGGTGAGGTCTGGCTGATCAATTCCTATGTGCCCGAATATGGCCCAGCTTCGCGCTTCAACCACGAGCCGCGACGCAAACGCAAGCTGCTACTGCGTGAGCGGGAGATCAACAAATTGTTCGCCGCTGTCGACCGCGAAGGGCGCACAGTCGTGCCGCTGAAACTTTATTTCAATGAGCGCGGGATGGTGAAGCTAGAACTGGCGCTCGCCAAAGGCAAGAAGGATCACGACAAGCGCGATTCAACCAAAGAGCGCGAATGGAAGCGCGAGCAGGGGCGCTTGCTGCGCGACCGGGGCTAGATCCATGTCGGGCTGGCTGGACCGCTTTTATCGCTTCTTCACCGAAATGGACTCAACGGCTGCCCGCGCGGTCTGGGTCGCTTTCATCCTGTTTTCCATCGCGGGAGTCGTGCTGACAGCCGGCATGATGTTCATTGATTTGGACCAAGGCGGCATTGCTCAGTTTTTGCGTGGCTTGCGCGACGCGTGGTGGGCACCCGCGGCCGTTACCGGTACCTTTATCACGCTGGCCTTTATCGGTGCGCCGCAAGTTGTGCTGATCGCCGCAACCGTCGCGGTATTCGGTCCATCTGAAGGCATTGTGCTGAGCTGGATCGCCACATTGCTCTCAGCCCAAGTGGGCTTCATGCTGGGGCGGGTAGGCGGCGCTGCGGCGCTATCCAAACTCTTGGGTGGTCGTGGTGGCCGCGCGCTCCGCTTCATAGGCAAGAACGGCTTTCTGGCGAGCCTTATCATCCGTTTGGTGCCATCCGGGCCGTTCATTGTTTGCAACATGGCCTTGGGGGCGGCCAAAGTCCGCTTGACGTCCTTTGTCGGCGGGACCGGCCTTGGAATATTGCCGAAAATCTGCCTCGTTGCCTTTGGTGCGCACGGTGTCGGCGAGGTGCTTAAAGGCGAAAACCAGGGCGCGATTTGGTTTTTTGTTGCCGCCGCCATCATCTATCTGGTGCTCGTCTTGGTGGTGCGCCCGATGCTTGGCAAAGGCCAAGCACAAGAGGGCCTTGATTAAACGCGAATTTTGGATTAATTTGCTGTCAATGAGGTCGAAAATCTAACGATGCGCAAAATTTTCCCATTTAACGGAATAAGCACACAAGATTTTGCTTCAACCTTGCGGGTTGGGCAGGAGATTGCGGCTGCGCACTATGATTTGGCCCAACGGGCCGGTTCCCTCCTTTTGGATGCAGGTCGACTTAATCTGAAGCTGGCAGGGCTGCTTATCAGCCCTTGGGCGCGCAAGAGTCGCTAGGCCAATTGGTCAGGTGACGGCGCTCAGGGGTAAAGCGCCGCTAAGGGCCGCACAAAGGCTCTCTCTTCAAATGTTCAGCAAATCAGGCCACACAACATCATGACCCAATCAATCCGTATTTTTGACACCACCATGCGCGATGGCGAGCAGTCGCCCGGCGCTTCTATGACTCATGACGAAAAGATCGAGCTCGCCAAATTGCTCGAAGATATGCGCGTCGATGTCATTGAGGCAGGTTTCCCGATTGCCAGCCAAGGCGACTTCGATGCCGTTCAAGCCATCGCACGCACCATCAAGACCAGCACCGTCTGCGGTTTGTCGCGGGCAGGGGCAAAGGATATTGAGCGCTGCGCGGAAGCCGTCCGCCCTGCACCCTTGAAGCGGATCCATACCTTTATTTCGACCTCGCCCATCCATATGAAGCACAAGCTGCAGATGGAGCCTGAGGCCGTGCTCGAAGCCATTCATGGCTCGGTCTCTTTGGCGCGGAACTATACTGACGATGTCGAATGGTCCGCCGAAGATGCCACCCGGACCGAGCGTGACTTTTTGTTGCGCGCCGTGGAAACCGCGATCCGCGCGGGCGCGACGACGATCAATCTGCCCGATACGGTTGGCTATTCTTTCCCCAGCGAATATGGGGCGTTGTTTGCTGATGTGATCGCCAATGTGCCGGGCGCAGATGATGTCATTTTCTCAGCCCATTGCCATAATGATTTGGGTCTTGCGGTCGCCAACTCCTTGGCCGCTGTCCAAGGGGGTGCACGCCAGATTGAGTGCGCTATCAATGGCTTGGGTGAGCGGGCAGGAAATGCAGCCTTGGAAGAAATCATCATGGCGCTCCGCGTCCGTGGTGATGGGATGCCCTATACGACGGTCGTAGATGCGACGCGTTTGATGATGGCCTCTAAGATGGTCAGCCGCATCACGGGCTTCCCCGTCCAATATAATAAGGCGATTGTTGGCAAGAACGCCTTCGCGCATGAAAGCGGTATCCATCAGGATGGTATGCTGAAGCACGCCCAAACCTACGAAATCATGCGCCCCGAAGATGTTGGCCAAGGCGCAACCAATCTAGTCATGGGCAAGCATTCGGGCCGCCACGCTTTTAAAGATAAGCTGCGCGATATGGGCTATGAATTGTCCGACAATGCGTTCCAAGACGCATTTGGACGCTTTAAGGCGCTCGCAGACCGCAAGAAGCACGTCTATGACGACGACATCATTGCTTTGGTCGATGATGCGGCAGCGCACTATGACGATGCGATCAAAGTGTTGCGCCTTCGCGTGGTTGCTGGAACCGATGGCCCACAAACCGCTGAAATCGATCTGGAAATTGACGGCAAGTCTGCCTGGACCACCCAACGTGGCAATGGCCCGGTCGATGCGGTCTTCAATGCGATCTCCGCTTTGGTCCCCCACAGCGCGGTCTTGGACCTCTATCAGGTCCATGCGGTCACCGAAGGCACCGACGCGCAAGCCGAAGTCTCGGTTCGCTTGAGTGAGCATGGCCGGTTTGTCACGGCGCGCTCTGCTGATGCCGATACGCTGGTGGCGTCTGCAAAGGCCTATGCGAGCGCCTTGGCGCGCCTACGGGCTAAGCGCGAACGCGGTGAGGATGCGCAAGCGGCAGGCTAAGCCTGTCGGCCGATTCAGTCTGGCAACACCAACTTCACAAACGCCGAAAATTCTTCCGGCGGGGGTATTTTTAGGTGCATGGGCTCACCTGTCGTCGGATGGGTGAAGTCCAGCGCCGCAGCGTGCAACATCAGGCGCGGGCAGGGCTTGCCTGCGAGCAGGAGTAGCCCGCCATATTTCGTATCGCCCGCCAGAGCATGAGCAATGGCGGCGAAATGGACCCGGATTTGATGCATCCGGCCTGTTTTCGGGGCTACTTCCACTAAGGACGCTGCAGCGCCTGACCCCAAGACGCGATAGGCGGTCAAGGCGGCTTGGGCCTCTGCTTCTCCGGCATTGGCAGGACGCATCAGGTCGATACCGCCGGACTTGATTTTGACCAGAGGCAGGTCGATTTGACCTTCCACTGCCGCCAGTTTGCCACCAACCAGCGCCAGATAGCGCTTCTCCAACTGTCGTCCGGCAAATTGGGCCGACAGATGCGCGGCAGCAGGACTAGTTTTGGCAACGATCAACAGGCCGGAAGTCTCACGGTCTAAACGGTGGACGAGTTTTGGTTTGCGCCCTTTGCGGGTGGTGAAAGCAGCCAACAGCCGATCCACGTCGCGCGTCACCCCTGAACCACCCTGAACGGCTAAGCCGGAGGGCTTATTGAAGGCGATCAGCGCATCGTCCTCATAAACCACCATATCGCGGATATAGTCCCGCTCTTCTTTGCCGAGTGGGGCAGGGCCTTTTGCTGAAAAGTGACGGGTGGGACGATGGGCCATCGCCGCTGACTAACCCATCTATGGCGCTACTCGCAAGGCGCTCATTAGGATCGTACTCATGTGCGCGCGCGCGGCCTCGCGCGAGATCCCGCAAGCCTCAAACTCCCCCTCCGCCCAGGCATCGCACAGACGTTCGAGCGTGAAGATCAGGGTGAGTGCTTCAATTGCGGCAAGGTGTGGGAAGCGGGCGGTGATGGCACCCATTTGCTGTTGTCGTGTCTGCGCTCGAACAGCGGCAATCTCTGGATCAATTGCCGTTAGATGTCGCAGGGAGCGGCGAAACAAACGGTGCGCGATATGATGGTCTAAGAGCGTATCGATCATCGCCGGGACAGTGTCAGCTTTAGCCAAAGCTTGGGCCTCAGCCTCGGCCCAATCTAAATAGATCGCAAGAAATATTGCCCTTTTGTCGGGAAAGTGCCGGTAGAAGGTTTGTGGAGCATAGCCCGCACGTCGGGCAATGGCATTGGTTTGGGTGCCGTCAAAGCCCTGTTCTTCAAATTCCAGCTGTGCAGCCTTGAGGAGTTCGGATCGCCCCGATTTGCGACTTTTCACGGCTTGAGACCTCCTGCTTGACAATAAGTGATATATATATCACTTAATTGAGCATGAACCAATCTTTTCTGCCAGTCAGTCAATTTCGTCGCGCCATTGGCGTTCAGCCGCCCTATGACTTGGTAGAAGCCGCAGGAACGAATGTCGCAATTGCGCGACGGGGTGCAGGGCTTCCGGTCTTGTGTTTGCACGCGACGGCGCATGGCGGCCGTGATTTCGAAAGCCTTGTCGACGCCTTGGTGCCCTTGGGTTTTGAATTGGTTTGTGTCGACTGGCCCGGTCATGGCGCAAGCCCACCCGATGCATCGGGTCAGCCAGCCAGCGCCACACGTTATGCTGCCGTTCTAAACGACCTCATTCCTGTCTTGTTTGGCGACGCAAAACCCGTTGTCATTGGCAATTCCATAGGTGGGGCAGCAGCATTGATCGCCGCCCTCGAAAAGCCAGAAGCCATACGCGCCTTGGTTCTTTGCAATCCTGGTGGACTGGCACCGCTTGATCCTTTAGCGGCAGCGGTAATCAAGCTGTTGGTCAGTTTCTTTGAGGCCGGGGCCCGCGGCGCGCGCTGGTTTCCTTGGGCATTTGGCCTTTATTATCGGCTGGTTTTGTCGGGGAAGCCCGCGCAGGAGCAGCGCGCGCGCATCGTCGCGGCAGGGTCGGTAATGGCACCGATCCTTGTACAGGCTTGGCGCAGTTTTGGTGAAGCCGATACTGATCTAAGGACACGAGCGCAGGCACTTAAACTGCCCGTGCTATTTGCTTGGGCTAAGTCCGATCAAATCGTCGCGTGGTCAAGGTCCAAGCGCGCGGTGGAAACGATCCCGCAGGCAAAGGTGGAATTCTTCAAAGGCAGCCATGCCGCCTTTCTGGAAGACCCGGTCGTGTTTCAAGCGTCGTTTTTGGCCTTTGTGAAGGCCTTGCCGAGCGGCCCGAACCATTAGAGCATGGTTCCCTGAAAAGGAATGATCATGCCCTTTGTGAACATCAAAGTGACCCCCGACGGACTGACCGCTGAAAAGAAGGCCGCCTTGATTGCAGGCGTTACCGAGCTGTTGCGCGTTGAACTCAACAAAAACCCAGACACAACGGTGGTCATTATCGACGAAGTGGAAACCGATAATTGGGGAATTGGCGGCAAGACCGTCACCCAAAGGCGCGCTGGGGGATGAGTGGCGGAGCAGCACCCGTCTGGCTCTCGGTCCTGATGTTGTTAGCGGGTTTTGGCATTCCCATTATGGCTGCGCTCAATAGTGGCCTAGGCCTGCGCCTTGGCAGCCCCGTGGCCGCAGCCTTTGTGCTGTTCATTGTCGGCACCATCTCCACGGGCTTAATTGTTCTGGCGACCGGCACCACCAATCCGTTTAGACCCGTCGCACCCTTTGGCTTTTGGCTCGGTGGGTTTTTGGTTGCCTTTTACGTCCTGTCCGTGACTCTCTCCGCGCCCCGCATCGGGGTCGGTAATGCGATCTTTTTGGTTCTGCTCGGCCAATTGGTCAGCGCGACCGCGATTGATCATTTCGCGCTGTTTGGAGCGCAGCGTTATCCTTTGACGCTGACACGGGCACTTGGCTTGCTGTTGATGGTCTGCGGAGTCTTTTTGGCGCGACGTCCGGGTTAGGCCTCATCCAACCCTAAATCGAGGCAGGGGGCCGAGTGGGTGAGGGCCCCGACCGAGATATAATCCACCCCCGTAGCTGCGATATCGGCCACGGTCGTCAAATTGACCCCACCGGATGCTTCCAAGGTGACAGCCCCCGCCACGCGTGCCACAGCCGTCTTCAAATCGGCCAAGCTGAAATTATCCAACATGATGCAAGTGGGGGCAAAGGGCAGGGCCTCTTCCAATTGTTGGAGGCTATCGACTTCCACTTCGATGGGCAACAAATGGCCGCCATAGGCTTTGGCACGGGTCAAAGCGGGCACAATCCCCCCTGCTGCGGCCACATGATTGTCCTTAATCAGGATGGCATCATCCAAGCCAAATCGGTGGTTAGATCCGCCGCCTAAACGCACCGCTTTCTTTTGAAGCGCGCGCAGGCCCGGTGTCGTTTTGCGCGTGCAGGTAATTTTGGCGTTGGTGCCCTTTACCGCCTCGACATAGCGGGCCGTTAGGCTCGCAATGCCTGACAAGGGGCCTAGGAAGTTAAGCATGACGCGCTCGGCCATCAACAGGCTTTGGGCTTTGCCGTGCAAGGTGGCGATCACATCGCCAGCGGCGAGGACGGCACCTTCTTTCAGGTGCGGCTGTAAGACGGCTGCTGGATCAATCAGGCGCAGGGTCAGCGTGGCGGCATCCAATCCCGCCAAAATTCCTGCGCTGCGTGCCCGCAACACCCAGTGCACCTCAAGGTCAGGGTCGACGGTCGCCAGCGTCGTGACATCGCCAGCCCGCCCCAAATCTTCGCCAAGCGCCAAGCGAACAATCGGCTCTAGCACCACATCGGGTAAGAAGGTCATCGGGTTAAATCCAGGGTGACGAAGCTGCGCTTGGCAGGATTGTGTTCTTTCGGGAAGTCGCTGCGATAATGGCCGCCGCGGCTTTCTTGGCGGGCCAAGGCGCCTTTCGCAATCAGTCCTGCGGTGATCAATTCATTGGTGCGGCCATGCTGAGCCTTCAGATCTTCGATGGTCGAGACGAGGCTCGTCAGGCCCGCTGCATCGCGCACCACACCGGCTTTGGCGGTCATTTCGGTCCGCAGAAACTGCAAGGCGTCTTTGGGCAAGGGCGAGATCGTGGGGGCGTCGCCGCCTGCCGTTCCACCGGAAGTCGCGTCGCGCAGGCGTTCAGCAACCCGATGGGCAAACACCACGGCTTCAAGAAGCGAGTTAGAGGCCAATCGATTGGCGCCATGCACACCCGTAGAAGCACATTCTCCAATGGCAGAAAGGCCGTCCAACGTGGTTTTGCCCCAAACATCGGTCACAATGCCGCCCATATGATAATGGGCCGCCGGGGCAATCGGGATGAGGTCGGCGCGAGGGTCAATCCCCGCAGCCGCACAGGCCGCAAAGACAGTCGGGAAATGTTCCGGGAAGCCAGCCCCAATGGCGCCGCGGCAATCCAAATAAGCGCCCCGACCAGCCTTAATCTCGCTTGCCACCGCACGGGCTACCGTATCGCGCGGCGCAAGGTCGCCGAGATGATGATAGCCTGCCATGAAAGGTGTGCCGTCTTGATTGACCAATTGTGCGCCGTCACCCCGAAGGGCTTCGGTCGCCAAGGGGGCAGGGTCTCGCGCTAAATCCATGGCGGTGGGGTGGAATTGGATGAATTCAGCGTCCGCAACAAGCGCGCCAGCACGCGCCGCCATGCCTAAGCCTTGGCCGGCTGCTTCCACCGGATTTGTTGTCACGCGGAACAAGCCGCCGGAGCCGCCTGTGGCCAGCACGGTTTCTTCGGCCTCCAAGCGGATCGGCTTGCCATTCATGGCCAAAACGCCGCCGATGCGCCCTGTTTCGGTTTGCAAAAGGGCACGCGCAGCAACGCCTTCAACCAAGGTGATGTGATCGCATGCCCGGACCGCTTTGATCAGATTGGCCATGATCTCGCGGCCAGCCAAATCGCCGGCAACGCGTGCCACGCGGGCATGGCTGTGGGCAGCTTCCAAGGAAAGGGCGAGACTGCCATCTTCATGGCGATCAAAGGCAACGCCCAAGTCTAACAGGTCACGCACCCGCGCTGGCCCGTCCTTGGCGATCAGCATGGCGACAATTGGGTCCACCAAGCCTGCGCCAGCCGCGATTGTATCCTTCGCATGGCTTTGCGCACTATCTTCTGGGGCGAGGGCCGCAGCGAGCCCGCCTTGCGCCCAAGCACTTGACGCTGCTTCCCCAAAAGGCGCTGGCGAGACCACCACGCACGGGCGCGGCGCAAGTTTCAGGGCAAGGAACAGGCCAGCCAGACCTGCTCCGATGATCAGGACGCTACCGTCCTTCAGGCGTTGTGTGTCCACGTCAGATCAATTCCAAAGAGTCAGGGACCTGGCGCGTAGGATCGAATTTGCCAGCCGGGGCAGGGGGAATGGCCAACATGGCGTCAACCGCTTGCTTGGCACGCGCGGCAATATCAGGATCGACTTCCACCTCATAGCGCATCTCTTTCAGCGCATCATAAATGGCTTCCAGCGTGATGACCTTCATATGCGGGCATAGATTGCAGGGCTTGATGAATTCCACATCCGGA
Source organism: Hyphomonadaceae bacterium UKL13-1 (assembly GCA_001602435.1). Lineage (GTDB taxonomy): Bacteria > Pseudomonadota > Alphaproteobacteria > Caulobacterales > Aquidulcibacteraceae > Aquidulcibacter. The sequence continues at coordinate 1,954,070 of CP012156.1, read as the reverse complement.
TTGGCCACGGCGACATTGTCGCTCATGGAGCATTCGGTGATCAGAACCACTTTTTGCGGCTTGTAATCCTGCACATAGTCGCTCATTGCGCCGGTGGAGCCGGTAAAGTCAGAGGCTGCGACGACTTCAGGCGGACATTCGGGGTGCGCCAAAATGATGGCACCGGGGTGAGAGGCGCGGATCTCGGCAATATCATCGGCGGTAAAGCGCTCATGCACTTCGCATTTGCCCTTCCAGGAGATGATTTTGATGCCCGTTTGTGCGGCAACATTTTTGGCCAGATATTCGTCCGGCAACATAATGACTTGATCCACGCCCCATTCTTTCGCGATGGTTTCGACTACTTGGATCGCATTGGACGACGTGCAGCAAATGTCGCTCTCGGCTTTTACTTCCGCCGTCGTGTTGACATAGGTGACCACAGGCAAACCCGGATAACGCGCCTTAATCAAGCGCACATCGGCACCTGTGATGGACGCGGCCAGCGAGCAGCCAGCCTTCAAGGATGGGATCAGCACAGTTTTGTGAGGCGACAGGATTTTGGAGGTTTCGGCCATGAAATGGACGCCACCTTGCACAATCACTTTGGCCGAAACTTTGGCGGCTTCGCGCGCAAGGCCAAGACTGTCGCCGCGAAAATCGCCTACGCAATTGAAGATTTCTGCCGTCATATAATTATGGGCCAAGATAACGGCATCGCGTTCTTTCTTCAGCCGGTTGATGGCCGCGATCAAGGGGGCATAGGCTGGCCATTCCAAGGGCGAGATCACATGGCGCACGATTTCATAGAGGTGGTCGGTCTCTGCTTTGACCGCGGCATCATAGACGAGGCCGCGCGCAGCGGCGGGAGAAAGCTGGCGCGAGCCAGCAGCTGGGCTGACTTCGCGAGCGGGTTTCGAACCTAAATCCAGAACGGCCATATTCATTCTCCTGACCACTAATACTCAGACTGAGCATTAGTGCCTTGCGCCTCGGCAAAAGCAGTGTTTGGCGTAGGGGCTTATACTTAGTGTGAGCATAAGGGTCTGTCAAATGAAAAGCGACGTGGCGTGTTGAAACAGATCGCTGGAGGAAGGTTTAGCGCTTTGCCAGCGGTAGGCTTAGGCCCGATGCACCTGCCTGTCGGCTCGTGGCGCTGCGCGTGAATAGCATGGCGGGACGGCCCCCGGTCTCAGCATGCATGGCGCCGGTTGATTCGACGAGGCCAGAGCGCTCGAGCGTCCGGCGGAAGTTTTGCTTGTGCAGTTTCACGCCACACAAGGCCTCCACCAAATCTTGCAATTCGCTCAAGGTGAAGCGGGCAGGGGCCAAGTCGAAAACAATGGGGCGATAGCGGATTTTCGCGCGTAAACGGCCCATGGCGGTGGCAAGGATACGGCGGTGATCGGAGACCAGTGGCTCGCCCACAAAAGTGCGCTCAGCCGCAGGCGCAGCGGACGCTTGGCCCTTCGCGCGGTCGCGTTGGGCTTCTTGCACAAGACCCGCTTCATACAGAAGCTCAAACCGGTCAAGCACTTGGGATTCCTGCCACGACTGGCCATGCAGGCCAAACGCCATGGCGACACGGCTTTGCCGCTCCGTCGTGGTCGCCCAAGCCTTCAGGTCCGGCAGGAGCAGATCGATGGCCCGCAAACCTGCTTCGCTGCGACGATCTTCCCACGGAAAAAACCGGTACCAGTCCGCCCATACGCCCGCTCGGCGCTGGCCCTCATCAATGCTGCCAGCCAAAGCAATATAGCCAACGGAGACCACGCGATCGGCGTCTGAGGATTGGCCCATGTCGGCCACGGGGGCTTCGCGGCCTTTGTCGCCAAACGTGTAGAGCTGCTCGACATAGCCAAGCGCGAAGCCTGTTTGAGAGGTCACAAAGTCGCGCACGGCCAGTTCAAACGTGCGGTGGCCGATTGGGTCAAAGCTGCCAAAGGGCAGGCCGATTGCACCCGGGCTGCCGCTCAACAAAACTTCAGGGCCCTTGCCGGTGGCTGCCACGACGACGGCGGATAGGCCGATAATGACGCGTGGCGTAGCATTCATATTAGGGCTCCCACCGGGCTGGCAGATCGAAGGCTACACCTTCCCAACAATCTTCGCCACGGCCAATCGCGTCAATCGCATCGACCATCGCGCCACCTCGACCTAATAGATCATCGGCGTAACGGGTTAAAAGGCGATTGGGAGTAGCAGTCGGTGAAGCCTCACGGATGAAGTGCGCGATTTTGAGTGGGGGCACGTCAGGGTTAAGGGCACAAGCGGCCATAAAGGCAGACGCCGTTGAACGCGAGACACCAGCCCAACAATGCACGACTAAAGGTGCGGCCTGGTCCCACGCCTGCACATGGTCCAAAATGGCTGAGACATGGGCTTCGGCGGGCGTGATCAAGCCTTCTTGCACATAAGTAACGTCATTAAGGCCAAGCTTCAGATGTGTGTCTGGCGACAAGCCAGCAGGGGTTTCAATCATGCTGGTCGGGTCCAGAAGTGTGATCATGCCCCATGGCCGTAAGCGCGTGACGGTAGACGGGACCAAAGCGAGAGAACAGACTGAAATATAGGGCATTACACGACTTTCTTGTGCCGCTGGGGCAGGTTTTGCCCGTCAATTTCGGCGATCAAGGCCTGATGACGGGCAACATAGGCCGCTTGGGCCTGACGGGCAGGCCAAGGGTCAATCGTAATAGCTAGGCCAGCTGGCGGCGCGCCAAAAAAGCCCACCGATTCCTCGTGGCCAAAGCCCGCAACCTGGGTGGCTTCAAAAAAGGCGCAGGCAAGATCGGCGCGCTTGATCAGTTTCTTTAGCGGCGCAGGCGTCTTGGGCGGCAGGCCGAAGCGGATATGGACGGCGCGCTCCAACCGGTCCTCAAATGCGCGATAATCGACGCCCAGCGCGTTTTTAAATGGGCTGATCATATCCCCGACTACATATTCAGGAGCATCATGGAGGAGCGCCATCAAGCGTTGCTGGGGCGTCAAGCTCGGCTCAATATAGGCCGCAATTTCTTCGACAATCAGGCTGTGTTGGGCGACCGAGAAGGCATGGTCGCCCGTTGTTTGGCCATTCCAGCGCGCAACCCGCGCAAGACCATGGGCGATATCTTCAATCTCAATATCCAAAGGCGAGGGGTCTAGCAGGTCTAGACGCCGGCCCGACAACATGCGCTGCCACGCGCGCGGCGGGGCGGATTTGGCGGTTTTACGCGGGGAGGCGGGAGCTTGTGTGGCCATTTGTCTCATGTGGTTGATTGTCACTTGCGGACGCAGGTGGCGCCCCCCCACGTCTTAGGCGTGGAAACACACTCATGCCGAGAATGACACCGAAATGCCAGTGGACATCTCAGCAAAAAGGTGGGGCGAAGGGCGGGTCCATGTTGGAACCATAAGCGCGTCGCACGGTTTTATGGCGGTGGAGGAAGCAAAATGACTCATTCTGATATCTTGGCAGAAATTCTTGTACCCTTGCGGGGTGACGAAACCGATGTCGCACTTCTACAGCAAGGCTTGGCCCTCGCTGACTTGGTGAATGGCAAGGTCGCCAGCGTCTATGCGCAAATGGACCCAACCGAACTCATGGCTTGGTCTGCTGATGGCGCATTTGCCACCACCTCGGCGACCCTGATCCAATCGGCCCGCGATGGTAATGAACAAGCTTGGACCGACGTCCAAGCCCGGGTGGAAGCTTTGGCAGGCGGGCATGCTGGATTGACGGTCGAGCGGCTCGTTGGGCTGCAAGATCGCTTACTGGCGCGCCGGGCGGCCTTGAGCGACATCGTGATGTTTGCCTGCGAGACCGTGCGCGGCAAAACCAACATCTCGCCAGTTTTTGAAGCACTGCTGATGGACGCCCACGCGCCCATCTTCATCCCGCGGACGCCAATCAGCATGCTGACAGGGGCCGCTTTGATCGCTTGGGACGGCAGTGTCGAAGCCGGCCGCGCCGCAAAAGCTGCGCTTCCACTGTTACGCAAAGCCAGCACAGTCATAATCATTCAATCGGTTGGTGCGCTGGAGGATGAAGGCAAAGACTTAAGCGATCCTGCGCGGCTACAGGACTGGCTCGGTCGACAAGGGATCACCGCCCAAATCGAGCTCATGGATGCCTCAAAAGACGCGGCTTCTGAAATCCTCAAGGCCTGCACTGCTCATGGGGCGGGGCTTTTGGTTGCTGGAGCCTATGGGCACAGCCGCGCGCGGGAGTTTGTGTTCGGCGGCGTCACCCGCACGCTTCTGAAGACAGTTACCACCCCCTCCTTGATGCTCTGCCACTGAAGCAGCGCAACCATACTTTGAAAGGACAAATCATGTCTGGTCTTACACAAATGATCCTGCGCCTCGCCCGCAACCCAGAAGCTGGCTACCCCACAGGCGACAGCCGCCACGGCTATGTGGTTATCGCGCCCTTGCGTCAGGATGGACATCTGGACGCGGAAGCTTGGAAGGCCCATCGCGCGCAGTGCACGGTTAAACGCTTTTCGCCGGATCCAGAGGACATTGCGGATGGTTGGCTCAGCCATCAAGGTGGGCGTTGGCGCGTCCATTACGATGAGAAGAATGAAGGCCCAGATGATGCGTTCGACCATCTCGCCGACCACCGTTTGTTTGTCGGCGACTATATCACGATCACGCGGCGTGGTCAGGCCTTGGTCTATCAAGTTGCCGAAGAGGCCGACGACTAAGCCACGCGAGGGCTTTCCCGCTTTGGCCACTGGTCAGGGCGGGGAAAGCCTGCTTAAGTTTGGCTATGCCTGACTCACTCGATTTCGACTCGCTCCGCCCCAAATCCCCATTCATGGGCGAGAGCCACAGCCTCTGGCGCACCCAATTGCGTCGCTTCATTGATCGCGAGATCATGCCCTATGTTGATCAGTGGGACGAGGCAGGGTCTATCCCCCGTGATTTATTCCTGCGCGCAGGCGCTTTCGGCCTTTTGGGCGCGGGCTATCCGGTGGAATATGGCGGTACTGGGCGTGGGGCCGACTATGACTGGCACCATGGCATCGTCACCAGTGAAGAATTGGGCCGCATTGGCGCAGGCGGGATCACAGCCGCCCTCATGATTCATGGCATCGGCCTGCCACCCGTTTTGGCAGCCGGCAGTGACGCTATGAAAGCAAGCCTTGCCCCAGAGGTCTTGGCAGGCCGACAACAAATCAGCCTCGCCATTACCGAGCCGGACGCAGGCTCTGATGTCGCGAACTTGCAAACACGTGCCGTGCGCGATGGCGATCTGTTCCGCGTCAATGGCTCTAAACTTTATATCACCGGCGGCTGTACCTCTCATTGGTTGACGACGGCCGTGCGGACGGGCGGGCCGGGAGCAGGCGGGATCAGCCTATTACTGATTGATGCCAATGCCAAAGGTGTCACCCGCAACCTGTTGAAAAAGCAGGGCTGGTGGGCCTCAGATACGGCCGAAATTTTTTTTGAAGATGTGGAAGTGCCAGCCGAAAATCTGATTGGACCGGAGAATGGTGGCTTCTATGGCATCATGGCCAACTTCAATGGTGAGCGATTGGGCATGGCGTCGGGCGCTTTAAGTGCCGCGCGGGCCTGCGTTGAAGATGCGGTTATCTGGGCCCGCCAGCGCAAGACGTTTGGTAAGCGCTTAGCCGATCACCAAGTCGTCCGGCACAAAGTGGCGCAAATGGTGCAAAAAATCGCAGCCTCCACGGCTTGGCTGGACCAATGCGCGTGGCGGGTCAGCCAAGGCGAGACGCCTGTAGCCGATCTTTGTCTACTGAAGGTGCAAGCAACCGAGACTCTTGAGTTCTGTGCGCGCGAGGCTAGCCAAATCTTGGGCGGGGCCAGCTATATGCGCGGATCGCGGATTGAACGTATCTACCGCGAAGTGCGGGTGAATGCGATTGGTGGAGGCTCTGAAGAAATCATGCGCGACTTGGCTGCGCGTCAGCTTGGTTTGTAACCAGAAATGAATTGCCCGCGTTTTGTCTTCAATGATCCCATCTAACTATCTCATTTACCTCAGCGCCTTCATTGCTCCGTTCGTGCAAGAGGATGCGGCAGTCCTTGGGGCTGTGACGGCCTTTGCCCATCCCGGCATGGATCACATGGCCGATGGTGCGCTGATTGTCAGCGCGATGCTGGTTGGTCTGATTATCAGTGACTTGTGGAAATATTGGCTTGGTTGGGCTGGGCGGACGCAAAGCTGGGCACATCGGTTTTCAGAAAAGCCCGGCGTCGCGCAAGTCCGCGCCAAGATCGTAGCCCATCCCGGCAAAACCTTGCTGATCGCCCGCTTTGTGCCGGGCACACGGATACCCGCCTATATCGCAGCGGGGTTCTTTGGCGTTCCCTTTGGCCTGTTTGCCGCTTGGATTGTCGTATCTGCCTTAGCCTATACAGTCGTTGCTTGGGCACTGATCGTCACCGTCGGCACAATTGCAGGCGAGAAGGGCCAGCTTTACCTGGCTATCGGTTTGATTTCAGCGATTTTGCTGTTCTTCGCGTTCAAAATGATCAAGGCCAAGCTTAGGCCACCAGCCCACGCGGACCTGTGATCGGAAAGCCCAAAAACACTTCAAACGCTTGGCGAATATCGCGTGGACTGTCGGTGAGGCCAGACAGCAGGATCGTCAAATGGCTGTCGCCAACTTTGCGCCAGTTTCGGGCCTGTAGGCGCCGCCAAGCTGGCCCAGCATCTGGACGGACTATGGCGAGATCAAATGTAGCGACCAGCTCGATCTCGAGCAGCGCCACCAAACGGGCTTTGGCGTTCTGATTAATTTGTCGCTCATGATAATTGACCGTACCAATCGCCTCCCACGGGATGAGGCCTAACCCGTCGAGCCGAAAGCCATCTGTCTTCAGATCAAGTGCTGATTTGCGCGGCCAGAGGGCAGGGGCAAAATGAAAAACGAGCGCCGCCATGCAAAGAAGCGGGACAATCGGAATTGTTCTCAGGAATGCAAGGCTAGCAAAGCCGGCTAAACCAAATAGGCCGATACCAGCAAGCACAAAGGCGCGGGCCGGCCGTGAATCAAAGCTACTGATAAACGCACGCCCCAAAAGGTCTGGTCGATCAGATGGCCCCATTAGCTCTAACCACCTTTTTGGCCACGATGGCGCAGCATATGGTCGGCCAAGACGCATGCCATCATGGCTTCGCCAACAGGGGCCGCCCGTATCCCAACACAGGGGTCGTGTCGGCCAATCGTTCGCAACGAAACTTCCTCAAGATCTCGGTTTAAGCTGTTGACTTCATTTAAGATAGAAGAAGTCGGCTTAATTGCAAACCGTGCAACAACGTCTTGGCCTGTGCTGATGCCGCCTAAGATCCCGCCATTATTGTTGGAAGCAAAAATGACCTCGCCTTTAGGGCCACGGCGCATCTCATCGGCATTGGTCTCGCCGCTCAACATCGCCGCTTCAAAGCCTGCCCCAATCTCAACCCCCTTTACGGCATTGATGGACATGAGGGCAGAGGCCAGATCGCTGTCGAGCTTACCGTAAATTGGCGCGCCCCAGCCTGCGGGTACGCCGGTTGCGACCACTTCGAGGATGGCCCCGGTCGAGGAGCCCGCCTTGCGGACTTCATCCAGATAGGTTTCCCACACGGGAACAATCGCTGCATCTGGCGCAAAGAAAGAGTTTTCGCGGGTTTGCGACCAATCCCAATTGGCGCGGTCAATCTTGTGTGGCCCGATTTGAATCAGCGCGCACTGGATAGTGATCTGGGGACCTAGAAGCTTCTTAGCGACCGCGCCAGCCGCGACACGGGCTGCGGTTTCCCGCGCACTGGAACGGCCACCGCCACGATAATCGCGCACACCATATTTGACGTCATACGTGTAGTCCGCGTGTCCCGGACGCCATTTGTCGCGGATGTCGGAATAGTCCTTGCTGCGCTGATCGGTGTTTTCGATCATCAGGCTGATGGGGGTGCCCGTGGTTACCGGCCCGCCAGTGCGATCATCCTCAAAAATGCCCGAGAGAATGCGCACTTCATCCGCTTCGCGTCTTTGCGTGACAAAGCGGCTGGTGCCGGGCTTACGGCGATCGAGATCGCCTTGAATATCGCTAGCCGTTAAGGCAATCCCCGCTGGACAACCATCAATCACGCAGCCAAGCGCAGGCCCATGGCTTTCGCCCCAAGTGGTGACACGGAAAAGATGGCCAAAGCTATTGTGTGACATGGCCATCTTCCTAAACTCAAAGGGCTGATTTTGAAAGGGACACCACCCATCACTTCTGTTGGTCGGCCTTTTGCATTTCTAAACTCAATTTTGCGCGTTTTTCTGACGCTGCAACACCGCCAATTTTTTCGAGCGTGAACACAAAAAGGATGTCGGTCTGATTGGCATCTTTGAGAGTGAACAGAATTGTTTTGACTTTGCCGCGGTCGCGCCGGCTGACTTCCTTCAAGCTTGGGAAACTTTGCGTCAGTTTTGCTATCGCGGCGTTAAGCGAAGCTTCTGCATCTAGCCACGCCCCACCAATATAGCAGTCGGACTTGCTGCTCGAAGACATGCTGACGACCTCGGCGACCGGTGCCATCCCATAGCGGCTATAGTTTTGACTAGGACTCTTGTTCTGTTCAAGTAAGGTCCAGTCGCGCAGATCTTCGGCAGGCAAAGCATCCAGCCTAATTCCTTGGTACATTGCATTGGCGCATAATACGGCCCCGTTTGTAAAGGCAGTCGTCGAAGTCTCTAAATAATTTGCGGGAAAACGCGTCACGTCGGCTGTAAACATCGGGAATCGAAACATCCTAGAGCCCATTCCCGGCTCACCACCCATCAAGAAAATATGCACATATGTGCCATCGCTTTCGACGCGCTCATAGCGTTCGATAAAGTCATCTGGCGTCGTTTCCTTCTGAATTTTCTTCCATTCATCGGATTGAGCCAGCAATTCCTTTTCAACCAATGCATAGCTCGGCAAGACACGCGGGCCGTAAGCCATGATTTGACAGTTTTTGGAGTTATCAACAAGGATTACGACAATGCCTTTCGCTGGGCCAACATCATAGAGCTTTTCGCCCTCGCTGGCCTTTAGAAGGGCAGGTGTATTTGGGTCCGCAAGGGAGATGGTTCCTTTTTCAAGTCCTTCTAATTTGTCGAGTGCGACATCCCGTCCTACTGCTTTTGAACAGGCGAGAACGCCATTGGCAAATGCGGTTTGAACATCGACGGGTCTGACACCCTGCGCGTGACTTGAATTGAAACTCAAGCAAAAAAGAACGGCTATTAAATTACATAAATTCACATACTTATTTCTAATTTTCATCCTATTCTCCTATGTCTTATCGCTTTCATCTGGTATCGGCCATTCTCGACGACGCACCACCGTTACCGTGCAGGGGGCGTGGGCGGAAACTTGGGCTGAAACTGCCCCTAAAAGATTACGTACCGTGCTTTCTGCCCGGGCACCCATAATGATGTGATCGACATGGTTGGCGCGGGCATAATCTAAAATGGCTTCAGCCGTGTTGAGCGCTTCGGGCACGTGATAGGAGATGGCTTGCTCTCCCAGACCCAAAGGCTTTGCCCATTGTTTCAAGGCAACCATACGCGCCACGTGCCGATTGGGCGACGTGACGACGGGGTTTTGATCCAAGGCCACGACACTATTGTTCAAAACCGTCATGACCACAGCGCGCGCTTGGGGTGTGGCTGCTAGGGTGCTTTGCAATTTGTCCCGCAATGCCCGGCCGAGCGGGCCATTGATTGTCGTCGGGTCCAGCGCCACCAGAATAATCGGGGCGGCGGCAAACTTACTCTGGCTTGCCAGTTTGCGAGCTGGGGCATAGGTCTCTCGATTATGTTTCCGCCGGAATGCCGTGAGCCAGGAATCCTGCTGTAAGCGCTGGCCGCGTGGTGTCAGCACGATCTGGTCTGGATTCTTCAGATCAAAGGCGACCTGGGCGGCGGTGGGATAGCGTTGTTCCGGATTGGGCTCGAGGCAACGAAGGATAACTTCCTGTAACCAAGGTGGAATATCCTCTCGCCATCGGCGCGGGGGGATGGGATCGCGCCAGAGACGCTCTTTCAAGCCCTTCAAGCTAATGGGGTCGCCAAAGGGGCGCACGGCAGTGGTAAAGAAGTAGAGCAGCACACCCAACGCAAACACGTCAGACCGGCGATAATTGCGGACGCCCAACACTTGTTCGGGGGCCATATAGGGCGCGGTGCCATAGGGCAGGCGGAATTGCTCAGCCATTAGGTCGGGTAAATCGGTATGGTGCGACAGACCATAATCAATCAGGACCGCTTCACCACTGGCCCTGAACAAGATGTTAGAGGGTTTGAGGTCGAGGTGGATAACGTTTTGGCGGTGTAGGGAATCGAGCGCGGTGGCCAAAGCAATGCCAATGCGGGCGACTTCCTCAGCAGGCAGCGGCAATTCCTTCAGCTTTGGCAGCAAGGTCTCGCCAGCAATTTCTTCCACGACGATATAGGGCTGTTTTGAGAAATCGCCGACACCAAAGGTCTTGGGCACATGCTGGCCAGACAGGCGTGGCAGGATCATCTGCTCCATCTCAAAGCTAACGATCGCCGCAGGGTCTTCGCCATCGGCGAGGCGCGGCACTTTCATCAAGAGCGGGAAGGGGATTTCAGGGTGGGTGCAGCGCCACAGCACTGCCATGCCGCCGCGATGCACAATCTCGCCAATGGTAAAGTCGTCAATCACCATGCCGGTTTCGATCATGTGTGACGCGCCCATGGCTTAGCGCCCAACATGCAGGCGGTCAGCTAACCTGCCAGGCAGGCCTGCTGCACGAATAGAAGCGGCAGCCCCATCGATGTCATACGGCAACCGGCGAAACTCAAGTTGACGTGTAACAGGGTCATAGAGGCCATAGCCAGCGAGCGGATTGCCATCACGTGGCTGGCCAACACTGGGCAAAACCACATGCCAGCGTCGCGAACTGAGAAGGGGGACTTTGGCTTCCTCTGCGGGAACGAAGCGCGAGATCGACCCATCACTGGCCAAGCCATAAATCGCGGGCTGATGCACATGCCCGCAAACGACGATGCGGCTTTGGGTGCCTTCCAGCGACAGCTGCGCACTGGCACAATCGGTCACATAGCGCCATTTTTCAGGCGCTGAAGCATCTGCGTGGACATAAAGGCGGTCTTCGTCCTCAACCACCATGGGAAGGCTATCAAGAAACCCTTGCTGCTCTCGTGACAATTGATTGCGCGTCCAATTGGCGGCACTCGCGGCCGTCTCATTCATCTCGCGATCAAAGTCGCTGGCCATATCATCATGATTGCCTTTGACCGCAACGGCACCGTCAGCGACCATAGCTTCGATCTTGGCCAGGACTTTTCCGGGGTCGCCGCCATAGCCAACAAAGTCGCCCAAAAACACGTAGCGGGTGACGCCATGCGCCTCGGCATCCTCCAAGCACGCTTCAAGCGCTTGGATATTTGAATGAATATCGCCGAATAAAGCGATCACGCGCATCCCCCCATGCAGGAACACACTATAGCGGAGGATGACCCACGAGTCGCCTCTATCGCACTGTACAAAAAACGGGCCCGACAGTGATCTGTCAGGCCCGCCATTTTTGCTTAGATCAAACCTATCTAAAGCTTAGAAATTGACTTTCGCTTCAACGCCCCAGATGCGTGGCGCATTGGTGAAGCCGGTCAGATTGTTGAAGTCGATACCGCCGACCAAACGCTCTTCATTGGTGATGTTGCGGCCATAAGCAGCGATCTCATACTTGTTGTCGAACAAGGTGACACCGGTGCGCAGACCACCTTCCCAATAGCCATCTTCGGAGAATTCGATCGACTTATAAAGGGTGAAATAGGTCTCACCCTTATAGGCCCAATCGGTCAGAGCGAAGAACTCATGGCCGTTGCCGAATGGCTTGGAATATTTTGCCGAAACATTGGCAATCCACTCTGGCGCGTTCGGGAAGGGGTTGCCATCGATCTTGGCATTGCCGCCGACCAGAGGGTTTTGCAGGGTGCAGGGCGCACCGCACGCGCCAACGGTCAGGGCAGGGTCGTTGATTTCGGTCTTGTTGTACGACAGCGAACCGGCAAACGACAAGTTTTGCGTTGGCAACCACTGAAGTTCAGCTTCGAAACCCGAAGCCTTGCCTTCTTTGGCGTTCAGCAATTGGTTGAAGTTGCCAGCGCCACCAATGGCGGTGAATTGCTGGTCTTCAATGTTCATGGCGAAAACGTTGAAGTCTGCCCGGATCTTGCGATCCATCGCAAAGGCTTTCACACCGGCTTCAAATGAGGTCACAAATTCAGACTTCGCCGTGGTGACGGCGGTACCGAACAAGATGCGGCCTTGGATCGAAGGCGCGCGATAGCCGCGTGCAGCGCGAGCATACACATTGACTGACTCGGTGGCTTCATAGGTTGCCGACAAGTCCCAGGACACAGCTTCATCCGAAACGCTCTTGCGGACTGGAGCAATATTGGCGATGCCGCCGCGGGCAACCAAGTCTTTGCTGTCGTCGGAATAGCGTAGGCCAGCCGTCAGAGCCAAACGGTCGCTTGGCTTATAGGTCAAGGAGCCGAACAAAGCCCAAGAATCGGTGTCTTGGGTTTGACGCGCATCGGTGAAGATGCCGGTTGGCGAGAAGAAGCCGAGCGAGAAGATCGACAGCTCTTCTTGGAACACATAGGCCCCAACTTGCCAGCTAAGCGCACCGTCGCCATTGCTGGACAGACGCAATTCCTGTGTGACTTGCTTGTGATCGTCAACGCCGTCAGCCGTATCGGAGCTGAAGGGGATGAAGCCTGGGCCAACGCCGGCTACGCCACCGTCAATATCGCCACGGCCATAGAAGGTCAGGGTCTCATAGCCAGTGACCGAGGTCAGGGTGACGTTGCCGAAGTCATAAGCGATGCGGGCAGTGAGGCCCTTGGACTCAAGCTCTTGGTTGTTGCCTTCACCTTGGTCATAGCTAACGCGATCGGCAACGAAATTGCTGTTCAAGCCGCGCTTGCCCTTGGTGATGACGTTGGCGCGGAAGATTTGCGACGTACCTTCGAGCTTGCGAGCGTGTGCGTTCAACAAGATGTCGAGTTGATCGCTGGGTTGGATGCGCAATTGGCCGCGGATCGCACGGTCATCAAAGCCGCCAAGATTCTTTTCAGCCAAAGGTCCGGTGTTCGTGATCCAGTCGTCTTGGCCGGTCAGCAAGGCTGAGACGCGGAAGGATACCGTGTCGCTCAATGCGCCACCTAAAGCACCTTCAGCATCACGGCCGCCGAACGAGCGGAAGCCGCCCTTCAAATAACCGCCAGATTTGCCATTTGGTTTTACGCTGTCGAATTTCACGATCCCTGCTGGCGTGTTGCGGCCGAACAAAGTGCCTTGTGGCCCGCGCAGCACTTCGATGCGCTCTACGTCAAATACGGGAAAGCCTTTGAGAACTGGGTTTTCGAAGACCACTTCGTCATAGATCAGGGAAACAGGCTGGGAAGCGTTCAGATCGAAGTCGGAATTCCCCAGGCCGCGCAGATAAAAGCGCGGGAAGGTGCGGCCGAACGAGCTTTCAACAACCAGCGATGGCACGCGACCGGAGAAGGCGTTCATGTCAGCGCCGCCCGAGGTCAGGGTCGTCAATGCATCACCGCGCACCGTGGTCAGCGAGGCAGGCACATCTTGGCTGCTTTCTTCGCGCTTACGAGCCGTAACGATCACGGTCTCAATGCCGGTTGGCTCTTCCGCCGCTGCTGCGGTTTGGGCAGCCGCAAAACCTGGTGCGAATGCAAGGGTGCTGAAAGCGACGGCGCTAACCGAGGCCATTGCAAGGTGACGTTTAGAAATCATGTGAGGTCCATCCTGATTGTCGAAATCTCAATCCGTTGTTTCGCTCCAGTAAGACCGGATTGGTCGAGGAGGAATCTGAAGCGCCGGATTGCTGATGGACGAGTGGGCTAACGTGCGACTACGGATGAATCTACCTTGTACATGGTGAAATTCACGTTCTGGGCGACTCTATTTCGCTTGTGTTGCGTTGTTGCAACAATTTGGCGACAGTTTTGCTGCGGGGAATGTCAACTTCGCAAGGGGCTTGTATTCACTGCACAGATCACATCATTTGATGCGACTTGTTTCACCTGCCCCTCTTGCGTCAGAGGGGGTGTTCGGGCATATGCGGCGGTCCGCGCCCAAGGTCTAATGCCTTCGGGCGCGGCGCGCTTTAGGGGTTTAGCTCAGCTGGTAGAGCATCGGTCTCCAAAACCGAGGGTCGTGGGTTCGAGTCCCTCAGCCCCTGCCAGGCGCGGGACGGTAATTGGAATAGGGTGGCTTCACTGAAGAAGTCGCTCAACGGAATGCAAAACAGGAACGATTGGGGCTGGCGCTTTCGGGGTGCCCGCACCACCTAGAAAATCATGGCACAAGCACCAACCACGCCCACACCGGCTCCAAAGCCTGCGGTCAAGAAGTCTGGCATAGTCCAGTACTTTAAGGACGTGCGTTCGGAAATCCGCAAGATTTCCTGGGCGTCGCGCAATGAGACCCTGGTTTCGACTGTTTTCGTTTTCCTGATGGTCGTGGTTGCCGCGATCTTCTTTTTCTTAGTTGACTTGCTGTTGCGCAGCGCAGTCGGTTTCATACTCGGTATTGGCGGGGGACAATAGGTTGAGCGCCAAATGGTACATCGTGCACGCTTACTCGAACTTCGAGAAGAAAGTTGCAGAGCAGATTAAAGAGACCGCAGCCCAGAAGGGTTTGGCCGATAAGGTTGAGCAAGTTCTGGTGCCTTCGGAAGAAGTGACAGAGACTGTCCGTGGCCGCAAACGCGTGAGCGAGCGCCGCTTCTTCCCGGGCTATGTTTTGGTGAAGATGGAGTTGGATGACGCCACCTATCACTTGGTGAAGGACACCCCAAAGGTGACCGGATTTTTGGGTGCCGATGCTGGTAAGCGTCCTACGCCTGTGTCTGAGCGGGAAGTTCAGCGCATTTTGGGTGTGGTCGAAGACGGTGTTGAGCGTCCAAAGCAAGTTATTTCGTTCGACTTGGGCGAGAAGGTGCGGGTCATGGATGGCCCATTTGCTTCCTTCGAAGGTCATGTTGAAGAAGTCGATGAGTCGCGTCAGCGCCTCAAAGTAGCAGTTTCAATCTTCGGCCGGTCAACACCGGTTGAACTTGAATATGGGCAGGTGGAAAAGCTTAGCTAATCCATCGGTTCATGAGATGTGGGAGGTTCGCGCAAATTAGCCAGCGCGACCGGACCACGTAACCCTCGATCTTCCAGCCGTGCTGGCTTGATCGAAAAACCCAAGCACACCTGAATAGGGTGGCTTTTAGGAGTGGGACTATGGCGAAGAAGATTCTCGGGCAAATTAAGCTCGAGGTGATGGCAGGCGAAGCAAAGCCTGCTCCACCAATCGGGCCTGCGTTGGGTCAACGCGGCTTGAACATCATGGAATTCTGCAAAGGCTTTAACGCCAAGACGCAGGAAATGGAAAAGGGTACCCCTTGCCCAACCGTGATTACCTATTACCAAGACAAGAGCTTCACCTTTGAGATCAAGACGCCACCTGCGTCGCATTATCTCAAAAAGGCGGCTGGTCTCTCGAAGGGCTCGTTGAAGCCAGGTCGTGACCGCGCCGGTTCGGTGACCATGGCCCAGTGCCGTGAGATCGCTGAAAAGAAGATGAAGGACTTGAACGCTATGGACCTCGACGCCGCGACGAAAATCATCGCTGGCTCGGCACGTTCCATGGGCTTGGAAGTGGTGGCATAATCATGGCTAAAGTTGGAAAACGGCTCTCCGCCGCCCGTACAAGCGTTGTTGCTGAAAAGCTCTACACCTTGGAAGAAGCCATCGCGATCGTGAAGGCAAACGCAAAAGCTAAGTTTGACGAAGGCGTGGATATCGCTGTCAATCTGGGCGTTGAACCAAAGTACGCAGACCAAATGGTCCGTGGCGTGTGTAATTTGCCAAACGGTTCTGGCCGTTCGGTTCGCGTGGCTGTGTTTGCTCGCGGTCCTAAGGCAGATGAAGCCCGCGCAGCTGGTGCTGAAATCGTTGGTGCAGAAGACTTGCTCGAAGAAGTGCAAGGTGGCCGCATGGACTTTGATCGCGTCATCGCAACCCCAGACATGATGGCTCTCGTGGGTCGTTTGGGTAAGGTCTTGGGTCCACGCGGCCTGATGCCAAACCCAAAGGTCGGCACGGTGACCATGGACGTCAAAAAGGCTGTTGAAGATTCCAAGGGCGGCGCTGTTGAGTTCCGCGTGGAAAAGGCCGGTATCATTCATGCAGGCATCGGCAAGGCAAGCTTCACCGAAGCGGCTCTGGTTGAAAACGCTCGCGCATTGGTCGACGCCCTCGTGAAAGCCAAGCCAACCGGCGCGAAGGGCACCTATGTCCGCCGCGTGTCGATGTCTTCGACCATGGGTCCAGGCGTCAAGGTTGACACCGCTTCTGCGATCAACGTCCCAGCTTAAAGTTTTGACGGGCAGGCCAAACGGTCTGCCCGTCCAACCCATTCAAACGGGGGCAACCCCGCGCGAATGCTCTGTGTTGTGTTGTTATCGACGCAGAGCAACCTGTCCGAGATCATGGACGCCAGCAATGGCTTAATCAGAAGGGAGACTTTCTGGTCCACGTTAGACGGGAGCGAGTGTAACTGATGATAGGTTTGGCAACAAACGGATCAGAGGTCCTTCGTCCCCGGGCAGGCCTGTCGCCGCCCTTTCTTTGGGAGGTGGCAGTCACCGATAGATAGGATGGTCCTATCTATCAAACCTGAGGAGACCGCGATGGATCGGACCGAAAAGGCCGAAGTCGTCGAGACACTGAAAAGCGTCTTTAACGAGAATACCGTTGTTGTGTTTGCGCACTACACCGGAATGACCGTCGCGGAATTGACGGACCTCCGCATCAAGGCTTCGGCCGTTGGTGCGGGCGTGAAGGTGGTTAAAAACCGCCTCGCGAGGCTGGCTCTTGAAGGGCATGCGGGCGAAGGCGCCCATGTGCTTCTGAAAGGCCCGACAGCTGTTGCATTTTCGGAAGACCCAACGGTCGCACCGAAATTGATGGCAGACTTCGCCAAGACGAACGACAAGCTCGTTCTGACTGGGGGCTTCATGGGCGCAACAGTACTGGACGCTAATGGCGTCAAGTCGCTGGCTACCTTGCCATCCTTGGATGAGCTGCGTTCGAAGATCATTGGCGTTATTCAGGCACCTGCCCAGAAAATCGCTGCTGTGGTCCAAGCACCTGCCGCCCAGCTGGCCCGCGTTCTGCAGGCATATGCCGACAAGGATGCTGCGTGACGTCCGTCGTCCGCGATACCATTTACAAACCTATCCAAGTTAGGAAACACGAAAATGTCTAAACTCGAAAAGTTGGTCGAAGAC
Organism: Hyphomonadaceae bacterium UKL13-1; assembly: GCA_001602435.1. GTDB lineage: Bacteria > Pseudomonadota > Alphaproteobacteria > Caulobacterales > Aquidulcibacteraceae > Aquidulcibacter. The sequence continues at coordinate 1,936,759 of CP012156.1, read as the reverse complement.
CTGTCCGCATTGACCGTTTTGGAAGCTGCAGACCTTGCAAAGCTTCTGGAAGAAAAGTGGGGCGTAACTGCTGCTGCTCCTGTGGCTGTTGCTGCTGTTGGCGGCGCTGCTGCTCCAGTTGAAGCTGCTGAAGAGCAAACCGAATTCACCGTCGTTCTCGCGTCGTTCGGCGACAAGAAGATCGAAGTGATCAAGGAAGTTCGCGGCATCACCGGTCTGGGCCTGAAAGAAGCCAAGGACCTGGTTGAAGCAGCTCCTAAGCCAGTCAAAGAAGGCGTGTCCAAGGACGAAGCCAACAAGATCAAAGCTCAGCTCGAAGCAGCTGGCGCTAAGGTCGAATTGAAGTAAGCTTTCAGCGCAAGCTGAAAACAAAGGCGGGCACCTCTGTAATGGAGGTGCCCGTTTTGATTCTGGGGATGTAGAAGCGCCGAGCGCTACATTTTGATCTTGAAATCCACCCCATAGGTCCGGGGCTCATTGAAGAATCCAGTTGTGCCGTTCGAGAGGTTCAAAGATTTATTGTATAAATGCTCTTCATTGAACAAATTGCGCGACCACAAGGAGACGGTCAGGGACGCACTGTTTGACAATTTAATATCGGCTAAAGCCAGTCGGCCATTGGCGATCGTGCCACCTTCGCCCTTGGGGGCAGGTACTGTGACAGCGCGCGTAACTGGATCATAGGCCACATCCACCAAGGACAAATACATGCCGTCATTGCTGTTCACGTCAAAGTGGGCAATGAAAGTGGCACCCAGCCAAGGCCGTTGGTAGTCGATCGAGATACTGCCTGAATTCTCAGGTGTATGGGTCTGGTGGATTGGGATTGGCACCGTGATCAAGCGCCCATCGGCTTGCGGGAAGGGGTTCAGCGTGTCGGGGATCTCGACCTTATTGTAGGCATAGCTTGCGGAAACGGTCAGATTCTCGGTGGCTCGGATCAAGAAGTCTGCCTCAAACCCTTTGAGATCGCCTTTGCCTGGCGCGTTTGTGGCCTCCTGTGTAGTGCGCGTCGTGACCAAGAGCGCGCCTGTTACTGGGTCGAGTTGGCGATAGCGCGCACTAAAGTCGATCTGCATGTCCGCATAGGTGCCCGAATAAGCGGCAAGGTTCAGGCGGGCACGACGGTCCAAAAACTCGATCTTGGCACCTACTTCATACATAGTCACTTCTTCAGGCTTGAAGGGCGAATAGTCCAACGAGCGTGAGTTCGCCCCGCCAGAGCGGAAGCCTGTGCTATATTTGGCGTACAGCATCGTATCGTCTGAGAGGTCGTAAGACACATTGATCATGGGATCGATCCGGTCCCAAGAGGCATTCAGCTTCCGTGGCCCAACAACGCCATTCACGCTGGGGGGTGCCCCATTGACGATATAGAGTTCACCAACCTTCTTGTCGTGCGACCACCGTCCACCGACGGTGAGGTGGAGCTTGTCTTCCAGAATGGCTGGCGTATAGGTCCCTTGCACAAAGACGCCACTGCTCGTGCTCTTTACCCGGCTGGCGCGGTCTAAAACAATTTTCGAGTAATCCAAAGGCAAAACGATATTGGCTAGGCCCGTTGCGTCTGTGAATTGGTTGGTAAAGAAGGCCTGGGCATTATCATCGACATTTTCGACAAAATAGGTGGCCCCGGCTACATATTTCAGACGATCCGTCTCACCAATTAGTTGCAACTCTTGGCTGAATTGGTCCTGAGTGAAAACCGCCGTACTCATGCGCGAGAATGGTTGGCCGGTGAAAACACCCGAGGCCTGCGTCAGCGACATGGTGGAAGGCGCGCTGCCATTGTCAAACTGGTCCTGGTACAGATCGCGATAGGCGGTGATGGATTTAAGCCGCAGCTTGTCTGAAATCTGCCAGTCGAGACCCAATCTATGGCCCCAAGTCTTACCGACGCTGGGCTGTTGGGGAACGCCCGCAATGGCCGTCTTGGCGCGTGTCTTTTGCAACTGGACGGAAGCTGCCAGCCGTGCGCTGCCACCGGCAATCAATTGCTGATAAAGGGTGGTCGAGGCGTCATAGCTGTTGTCATAGGCATAATCGGCGCTGAAATTGGCGGTTGGCTCCCACAGGATTGCAACGCGGGCACCACGCTTCTCCAATTCGCCAAAGTCAGAAGCGGTAACCAGCGGATTTTCGATCAACCCATCGCGGGCCGCGGCAATGGCGTCGATCTTGACCGAAAAGTCTCCAGTCTTTGGCAAGTCCATGTGAAGTTCGGTCTTGTATTGGCCGAAATTGCCGACGCCGACTGTCGCCGTGGCGCGCCCGATTCCGCTGGGCTTTTTTGTAATGATGCTAACAGCACCGCCTTCGGTATTACGACCAAATAGGGTGCCTTGCGGGCCCTTGAGCACTTCAATGCTTTCAACTTCATAGAGCGCTGAGTTCAAGCCCTGTGGGCGACCCATGTAAACGCTATCCACATAGACACCTACGCCTTGGTCACGTGCGGGCTGGTTGGAGTCTGACATCACCCCAACGCCGCGGATGTTGATCACCAAAGCCCCTGGGCGCGAGAAAAATGGTGTTACTTTGAGGGACGGAATAGCCCCGTCGCCCAAGTCTAAAAGTGACACAACCCGCCGGCTTTCAAGCGCTTTGGCCCCCAAGACTGACACAGAGATTGGCGTGTCTTGCAGGTTTTCGGAGCGTTTTTGCGCGGTCACCACAACGGTTTCCAATTGAGGTGCGTCGACATCGTCCGATGCAGATGCGGTAGCGTTTACTTGCGCGAAGGCTTGGCCCGCGATCAAGAGTGGTGCCAAGCAGACACTCAACAAGGCAAAGCGGCGTACCGAGATCGGTTTAAAATTGACAAGCGTAGACATGAGATATCCCCCGTGGGCTGTTCGGTTGTCACAGCGAGGGATAGGCTAGGGAGCTGGCGCGACGGATCTGCATCTGCGGGGTAACGAAATCATGAATTGTCCGTGAAATTTAGGACAAAGCCTCGATCACCAATCCTTCATCAATTGCAGATTTATCCAAAAACCCGCGCAATTCGCGCGCTTACGCCAAAATAGCGGCAGAACGAGCTTTGAAACGCCACCAACCAATCTTGAAACTGTTGGCGGGGGCCATGCGCTAGTCCATCGTGCTGGCGAAGTCTTGATGCGGACTAGGTCGCGTTGGCGGAAGAATTGGCTCTCGAGTTTGTGAACTTTACTGACCAATCCTTAACCCAAATCTGTCACCGTATTGGGCCGAATGCGGATGGGTTTTCGCCTGATATGTGTTTGGACGCGTTAGTTTCGAAAGTGTGTCGCCTCGTGTTTGCTATTCATGCCTCCAATCCTTTGATGACTTTCTTGCTGCTGTTGTCCATCGTGGTGTCCGCAGGACTCATGTTTCTGCGTTGGCGGACCCGGGCAGGGCGAGTTGCCTATCCAAATGACGTTTTGGCGTGGATTGGCTTTGTCGGCCTCCTGTTAACTTGGGGCCTGTTTGTGCCCGTCAATATCTGGGCGACTTTGGCCCATGAAGCCGATGCGTGGATTTTTGGTTCAGAAAAGTTTGACGGCGGCATTGTTGAGACGTCGACGGTTGTTTTCTATGCCTTGGCTATCCTTTCGGCGATTGTCTTGTTTCGACGGGCAGGTGCGATCTATGGGGTCAAGGCTGGCCCGATGTGGCGCGTCATTCTAATGCTGGGCATCTTTGGCTTCATCGCCATGATTGGCGAAGAAATCAGTTGGGGTCAGCATTGGCTGGGCTTTGCAACGCCTGCTAGCCTCTCAGAAGCCAATCTTCAGCATGAGGCTAATCTGCACAATCTGATCTCGCCACGTCTTTATGATGTGATCTACCAAGGGCTGGGCTGGAGTTTGATCTTGTGCCCGCCCATCGCGGTCTATTTCGGGGAAACCGTCCGTGATCTAACCATTGTGCGGTTTCTGCGCGATTGTTTCTCTTGGCCGGCTACCTATGCCCTGATGGTCAGTGCAGGTATCTTACTACAGCACGAAGCCTTTGAAGAATTGTCAGAAATGGTCTTGGCTTTTGCTGTATTCTACGCCTTGTTAAGCCTAGCTTTGCGGACAAAAAAGGTGTCAGGTCTCGTTCTGGCATAAATCTGCTGTGAAGACTGTCTGATACCCCTTTACTTGCAAGGCGACGTAAGACATACGCACCTCGCACCTTCATATTTCCACGCTACGGTCCCACACGCCTGCGGGACCGTTTATTGCGTTTGAAGGGGGCTTTTTCCCGAGCAGGCAATCATTCGGCAGCCTGCGCGCCCAGCCCCCGCTGGATGATCGCGCGGCCCCACAAGAAGGGAAGAGCGATGGCTCAATCGTTCACGGGTAAGAAACGTATTCGTAAATCTTTCGGCAAAATTGCCGAGGCAGTGACAATGCCGAACCTGATCGAGGTTCAAAAAAGTTCCTATGACCAATTCCTTCAAAAAGATGTGCCGCAAGAAATGCGCCGCGACGAAGGCATTGAAGCGGTTTTCAAATCGGTGTTCCCGATCAAGGATTTCCAAGAACGCGCCGTTCTGGAATATGTATCTTTTGAGTTTGAGCCCCCCAAGTTTGACGTGGATGAATGTATCCAGCGCGACTTGACGTTTTCGGCTCCTCTGAAAGTTAAGTTGCGTCTGATCACGTTTGAATCAGATGAAGATACCGGTGCAAAGTCGGTCAAGGATATCAAGGAACAAGACGTCTATATGGGCGACATTCCCTTGATGACTGACAAGGGCACGTTCGTAGTGAACGGTACCGAGCGCGTGATCGTCTCGCAGATGCACCGTTCGCCTGGCGTCTTCTTCGACCATGATAAGGGCAAGACCCACTCGTCGGGTAAGCTGTTGTTCGCAGCCCGCGTCATTCCTTACCGTGGTTCGTGGCTGGACTTTGAATTTGATGCAAAGGACGTGGTTTACGTCCGTATCGACCGCAAGCGTAAGTTGCCTGCGACCACCATTCTCTATGCCTTGGGCATGGGTGCGGAAGACATTCTGTCGACCTTCTACAAGACCATCACCTACACGGCAGCGGAAGGCGGCTGGAACATTCCGTTCGTGCCAGAGCGTTGGCGCGGTCAAAAGCCTGCTTATGATCTGATCAATGCAGCGAACGGCAAAGTCGTGGCTGAAGGCGGCAAGAAGTTGTCGGCCCGCAACGCGAATAAATTGGCTGAAGAAGGTGTCACCACCTTGTTGGTGCCAGACGATCAATTGATTGGCCGCTTTGCAGCCTTCGATATCGCCAGCGCCGAAAATGGTGAAATCTATGCCGAAGCCGGCCAAGAGTTGAGCCATGTTCAGATCGTGGAAATGCGCCAAGCTGGCGTGACTGAAATCGACGTCTTGGACATCGACAATGTCACCGTTGGTCCTTGGATGCGTAACACCATCGTTCTGGACAAGAATGACGGCCGTGAAAGCGCGTTGACCGACATTTACCGCGTGATGCGCCCAGGTGAACCACCAACACAAGAAACGGCGCAAGCCATGTTCCAATCCTTGTTCTTCGACAAGGAGCGCTATGACCTCTCGGCCGTTGGCCGCGTGAAAATGAACATGCGCCTCGACCTCGATGTGGATGACGAAATGCGCGTTCTGCGCAAGGAAGACATCATCGAAGTCCTGAAGGTTCTGGTTGGCCTGCGTGATGGCCGTGGCGAAATCGACGATATCGATAACCTCGGCAACCGTCGCGTGCGTTCGGTCGGCGAATTGATGGAAAATCAATATCGCGTTGGTCTGTTGCGTATGGAACGTGCGATCAAAGAGCGCATGGGTTCTATCGATATCGACACTGTCATGCCGCATGACTTGATCAACGCAAAGCCAGCTGCGGCTGCAGTGCGCGAATTCTTTGGTTCGTCGCAATTGTCGCAATTCATGGACCAGACCAACCCGCTGTCGGAAATCACCCACAAGCGCCGCTTGTCGGCTTTGGGCCCCGGTGGTTTGACCCGCGAGCGTGCAGGCTTCGAAGTCCGCGACGTGCACCCAACCCATTATGGCCGTATCTGCCCAATCGAAACGCCAGAAGGCCCGAATATCGGTCTGATCAACTCGTTGGCGACCTTTGCGCGCGTCAATAAGTACGGCTTTATCGAAAGCCCATATCGGCGTGTCATCGACGGCAAGATGCAAGAAGAGGTGATCTATCTCTCCGCCGTTGAAGAAGCCAAATATGCGATTGCTCAGGCAAACTCGCCTGTGGACGCAACTGGCTACATCACTGAAGAATTGGTCGAAGCCCGTCAAAACGGCGACGCCACCATTCTGCACCGCGATCTGATCGAGTTCATCGACGTGTCGCCAAAGCAGGTGGTTTCGGTTGCTGCGGCTCTGATCCCATTCTTGGAAAACGACGACGCAAACCGCGCTCTGATGGGCTCGAACATGCAACGTCAGGCCGTGCCTTTGGTGAAAGCCGAAGCGCCATTGGTCGGTACCGGCATGGAAGGCGTTGTGGCTCGCGACTCTGGCGCGACCATCGTTGCCCGCCGTCCCGGCATCGTGGAGCAGATCGACGGTACCCGTATCGTTGTGCGCGCAACCGAAGAAACCGATCCAACCAAGCCAGGCGTTGATATCTATCGTCTGATCAAGTTCCAACGCTCCAACCAAAACACCTGTATCAACCAGCGTCCTTTGGTGCGGGTTGGCGATTTGGTCCGTGATGGCGACATCATCGCTGACGGTCCATCGACGGATTTGGGTGAATTGGCTCTGGGCCGCAACGTGCTGGTCGCGTTCATGCCTTGGAACGGTTACAACTTCGAAGACTCCATCCTGATTTCAGAGCGCATCGTGCGCGACGACGTCTTCACCTCGATCCACTTGGAAGAGTTTGAGATTTCGGCACGCGATACCAAGCTCGGCCCCGAAGAAATCACCCGCGACATTCCAAACGTCGGCGAAGAAAGCCTGCGAAACCTGGATGAAGCTGGCATCGTGGCCATTGGTGCTGAAGTAAACCCAGGCGATATTCTGGTTGGCAAGGTAACGCCAAAGGGCGAAACCCCCATGACCCCAGAAGAGAAGCTCTTGCGGGCGATCTTTGGTGAAAAGGCGTCTGACGTTCGCGACACCTCCTTGAAAGTGCCACCAGGCGTTCAAGGTACAGTCGTGGAAGTCCGCGTATTCAACCGCCACGGCGTCGACAAAGACCAGCGCGCGATGCAAATCGAGCGTGAGGAAATTGAGCGTTTGGCTAAGGACCGTGATGACGAATTGGCGATCCTTGAGCGCAACATCTATGGCCGCTTGAAGGAATTGCTGGTCGGCAAAGAAGGCCTGTCAGGTCCTAAGGGCTTCAGCAAGGGCGAAATCACCGAAGAAACCTTGGCAGACTTCTCCAAGGGTCAATGGTGGCAAATCGCGATTGCCGATGAAGCTGCGATGGGTGAAATCGAAGCCATTCAAAAGCTATTCCAAGATGCAAAGCGCAGCTTGGATGCCCGCTTTGAAGACAAGGTTGAAAAGCTGCGTCGTGGCGACGAATTGCCTCCTGGCGTGATGAAAGTGGTCAAAGTCTTCGTGGCTGTGAAGCGCAAGCTGCAGCCCGGCGACAAAATGGCTGGTCGTCACGGCAACAAGGGGGTTATCTCGCGCATTACCCCAATCGAAGACATGCCATTCCTCGAAGATGGTACCCACGTCGACATCGTTCTGAACCCCTTGGGCGTGCCTTCGCGCATGAACGTGGGTCAGATCCTCGAGACCCACTTGGGTTGGGCCTGTGCTGGCCTTGGCAAGCAAGTCAAGGAAGCATTGGAAGCCTATGAGCGGGCAGGGGACAAGGCACGCTTTGTCGACACCCTGACCAGCATCTATGGCCCTGATGAAGAATTGCCAACGAGCGAAGAAGACCTGAAAATCTTGGGTCGGAACCTGTCGTTCGGCGTTCCCATCGCGACCCCTGTGTTCGACGGTGCACGCGAAAGCGACATCCGGGAATTGTTGCGCCGTACGGGCAATGATGAGACCGGTCAGAGCACGTTGTATGATGGCCGCACCGGTGAAGCGTTCAAGCGCAAGGTCACCGTGGGCTATATCTACATGCTCAAGCTGCACCACTTGGTGGATGATAAGATTCACGCCCGTTCGATCGGTCCATACTCGCTCGTCACCCAGCAGCCGCTGGGCGGTAAGGCGCAGTTCGGCGGTCAGCGCTTTGGGGAAATGGAAGTCTGGGCACTGGAAGCCTATGGCGCCGCTTACACCCTGCAAGAGATGTTGACGGTGAAGTCCGACGACGTCGCTGGCCGGACCAAAGTGTATGAGAGCATCGTGCGCGGTGATGATACGTTCGAAGTCGGTATCCCTGAATCGTTCAATGTTTTGATCAAGGAAATGCGTTCCTTGGGTCTGAACGTCGAGCTGGTTGAAGGGATGGGGGCTGCTGTTGGCGATGGTGCCGGCGGCCAACTCCCACCGAAGAAATAATCCACATTTGATTGAGTTTGCGGGGAGTGGCTTTCACTCTCCGCTTTGTTCTCTTCACGAGAACGGGAGACTGGGTTCTATGAATCAAGACGTGATGAACATCTTTGGCCCTCAAGCCATTGCCCCACAATTCGACAATATCCGCATTGCTTTGGCCAGCCCTGACCAGATCAAAGCGTGGTCCTATGGCGAAGTCAAAAAGCCAGAAACCATCAACTACCGGACCTTTAAGCCAGAGCGCGACGGCCTGTTCTGCGCCCGTATCTTTGGACCGATCAAGGACTATGAGTGCTTGTGCGGCAAGTATAAGCGCATCAAGTACAAGGGCGTCACCTGCGAAAAGTGCGGCGTGGAAGTCACCTTGCAACGTGTGCGCCGCGAGCGCATGGGCCATATCGAATTGGCCGCGCCTGTTGCCCACATCTGGTTCTTGAAGTCCTTGCCTTCGCGCATCGCTTTGATGCTGGATATGGCATTGAAGGACGTTGAAAAAGTTCTGTACTTTGAACGTCACATCGTCATTGAGCCAGGCATCACGCCCTTCACAGAGCGTCAGCTGATCGATGAGAACGAGCTTTATGAAGCCCAAGACACCTATGGCGAAGACAGCTTCACCGTTGGCATTGGTGCTGAAGCCGTTCGCACCATGCTGGAAGCGATCGATCTGGAAGAAACTGCCAAGCAGATCCGCATCGACATCTCTGAATGCACGACCGAGCTGAAGCCAAAGAAGCTCGCTAAGCGTTTGAAGCTGATCGAAGCCTTCATGAATTCTGGCAACCGCCCAGAATGGATGATCATGACGAACATCCCCGTCATCCCACCAGAATTGCGCCCCTTGGTGCCTCTGGATGGTGGCCGGTTTGCGACCTCTGACTTGAACGACCTCTATCGCCGCGTGATCAACCGCAACAACCGTTTGAAGCGTCTGATTGAGCTGCGCGCGCCAGACATTATCGTGCGTAACGAAAAGCGCATGTTGCAAGAATCCGTCGACGCTTTGTTCGACAACGGCCGCCGCGGTCGCGTCATCACTGGCGCGAACAAGCGTCCGCTGAAGTCCTTGGCTGATATGCTGAAGGGCAAGCAAGGTCGCTTCCGTCAGAACTTGCTCGGTAAGCGCGTTGACTATTCTGGCCGTTCGGTAATCACCGTGGGTCCAGAATTGAAGCTGCATGAGTGCGGTCTGCCGAAGAAGATGGCTTTGGAATTGTTCAAGCCCTTCATCTACCAACGCTTGGACGCCAAGGGTCTGTCCAGCACGGTGAAGCAATCGAAGAAACTCGTTGAAAAAGAGCGTCCTGAAGTTTGGGACATTCTCGACGAAGTGATCCGCGAGCATCCTGTGATGCTGAACCGCGCACCAACCTTGCACCGCTTGGGCATCCAGGCCTTCGAACCAAAGCTGATCGAAGGTAAGGCCATCCAGCTGCACCCGCTGGTCTGTACCGCATTCAACGCCGACTTCGACGGCGACCAAATGGCTGTCCACGTGCCATTGTCGATTGAAGCTCAGCTTGAAGCCCGTGTGCTTATGATGTCGACCAACAACATCTTGAGCCCTGCAAGCGGCAAGCCCATCATCGTGCCAAGCCAAGACATCGTCTTGGGTCTCTACTTCTTATCGATTGAGCGTGATGGCGAAATCGGCGAAGGCAAGGCCTTCCGTGACTTGGGCGAAATCGAAGCGGCTTTGGATGCAGACGTTGTGACGCTGCATTCCAAGATCAAAGCGCGTTATGTTGGCGTCGATGATGAGGGCAAGCCCGTCACCAAGACGATCAACACGACCCCAGGCCGCTTCATGATTGCAGACTTGTTGCCCCGTCACCCCAAGGTGCCGCCAACAATCGTCAATCAGCTGATGACCAAGAAGGAAGTCTCCAATATCATCGACCAAGTCTACCGCTTCTGCGGTCAGAAGGCGACGGTGATCTTTGCAGACCGCATGATGCAATTGGGCTTCAAGGAAGCTTGTAAGGCCGGCATCTCCTTCGGTATGGCCGACATGGTTGTACCACCTGAAAAAGAAGCCATGGTCGAAGCAACCCGGACCAGCGTTGAAGAATATGAGCAACAATATTCTGACGGTCTGATCACCAAGGGCGAAAAGTACAATAAGGTCGTTGACGCTTGGTCGAAATGTACGGACCGTGTGGCAGACGCGATGATGGAAGAAGTCTCGAAGCTTCGCCCAGGTCGCGACGGCGTAACCTTGGAAATGAACTCCGTTTACATGATGGCGCACTCCGGTGCCCGTGGTTCGAAGAACCAGATGAAGCAATTGGCCGGGATGCGCGGTCTGATGGCTAAGCCATCGGGCGAAATCATCGAAACGCCAATCATCTCGAACTTCAAAGAAGGCCTGACCGTTCAGGAATACTTCAACTCCACCCACGGTGCGCGTAAGGGCTTGGCCGATACCGCACTGAAGACCGCAAACTCGGGTTATCTGACCCGTCGTTTGGTCGACGTGGCGCAGGATTGCATCATCACCGAAGAAGATTGCGGCACCTCGATGGGTATCGAGTTGCGGGCTGTCACCGAAGGGGCGGAAGTTATCGTCTCCTTGGAACAGCGCATTCTCGGTCGGACCTTGGCGCAAGATGCGGTCGATCCTCAAACCGGCGAAGTCATCTACCCACAAGACACCTATGTGGATGAAGACATTGCCATCGCCATCGATAAGGCTGGCGTGCAGACCATTAAGGTCCGTTCGCCTCTGACGTGCGAAACCCGCAACGGCGTGTGCGCGACCTGCTATGGCCGTGACCTTGCTCGCGGTACCCGCGTCAACCATGGTGAAGCTGTCGGCGTTATCGCCGCTCAGTCGATCGGTGAGCCTGGTACCCAGCTGACCATGCGTACCTTCCACATTGGTGGTGCGGCACAGGTGGCCGATACCAGCTTCATGGAAGCCGGTCTCGACGGTGAAGTGCGCTTCATGAACCGTGCAACGGTGAAGCGCGACGATGGCGATCTGGTCTGCTTGAGCCGTAACATGGTGATCGCCGTGTTTGATGGCGAAGGCAAAGAGCGTCAGTCCTTCAAGCTGCCGTTTGGTGCGCGTATCCGGGCAGAAGACAAGACCAAGGTCGTTCGCGGCCAGCGTCTGGCCGACTGGGACCCGTTTGCAACCCCAATCGTCACCGAAGTTGGCGGCCGCGTGCGTCTGCAAGACCTCGTGGACGGTATTTCGGCTCGCGACGAGTTGGACGATGCCACCGGTATTTCGTCCAAGCGCGTGATCGACTGGCGTGGCGCTAAGGCCAATAATGACCTGCGTCCTGCTGTCGCTCTGTTGAACGACGATGGTAGCTTCGTGAAATTGGCCAATGGCGCAGACGCTGTCTACACCTTGCCAATCGATGCGATCTTGTCGGTCACCGATGGTGAAATGATCGGGCCAGGTGCCACTCTGTCGCGTGTTGCGACCGGTGGGGCCAAGACCCGCGACATCACGGGTGGTCTGCCACGCGTTGCGGAATTGTTTGAAGCTCGTCGTCCAAAGGATCACGCGATCATCGCTGAAATCGATGGCCGGGTTGAGTTCGGTAAGGACTATAAGAACAAGCGCAAAGTGCTCATCATCCCCGATGATGAGGCACTGGAACCCGCAACCTATCTGATCGCCAAGGGCAAGCACTTGTCGGTCCAAGATGGCGACCGGATCAAGCGCGGCGAATATCTGCTCGACGGTAACCCAGCACCACAAGACATCTTGGCGGTTCTGGGCGTGGAAGCTTTGGCCGAATATCTGGTTGAAGAAATCCAGAAGGTCTATCGTCTCCAAGGCGTGGGTATCAATGACAAGCACATTGAAACCATCGTCCGTCAGATGTTGCAAAAGGTGGAAGTCACCGATCCAGGCGATACCGACATGATCAAGGGCGACGCCATTGATGAAGTCGACTTGATCGATGAAAACGCCCGTATGAAGGAATTGGGCCTCCGCGAAGCCACAGCAGAGCCTGTGCTTCTGGGGATCACCAAAGCCTCGCTGCAGACACGTTCGTTCATCTCGGCCGCGTCGTTCCAAGAAACCACCCGCGTCCTCACCGACGCAGCGGTCAATGGCAAGCACGACACGCTGGAAGGCCTCAAAGAGAACGTCATCGTGGGCCGCCTGATCCCAGCCGGTACCGGTGGTGCACTCCGCCGCTTGAAGGCGATTGCCGCCTATCAGGATGCCGATGCCGCGATCGAGCAAGAAAGCGCGATGGAGCCTCTGCCTGCGGAAGTGGCTGGCATGGACGTCGTCGACCTCGGCACCGAATAAGGTCGCTGAACCGCTCTTATCTAGAAAGGCCCCGGAGCAATCCGGGGCCTTTTTTTGGCTGGGGAACTCTCACTACCAAAGCTCCCCTCTCCCATAAGCAGAGGGGCTTGCCGATGTGGATCCTTTCTGATGCAATCTCCGTTTTGCCAAAGCGTTTCCGCGCTCCAAAGCCTTCTGCGATATCGGTCGACCGCATCCAAGGTCCCACACCCCCTCACACAAAAGTGAGAAAGGCTTAATGCCTTATGGTTAAGCATAGTGCCGAACAGAGCGAAGGGTGTGACCATGAAGCGTGTGTTGGCAGGTGTTGGAATTGTAGCCTTGGTGGCCATTATCGGCATTGGCACGGCTAAAGCCTTGATGAGCGGTGAAGCGCCCCATGCGGCGGCTGAAGCCAAGCATGATGCCGCCGATGCCCACGCAGCGCCCGCAGCCCACGAAACGGCAGATGCCCACGCGGCCCCCGAGGGGGAGAAAACGTCCATTCTGTCGCAATTGATTCCTGGCAAAGATGGTGCCCATTGGGATTATGAGGGCACGAATGGTCCTGAGAATTGGGGCAAGATGGCTGAGGCCAATAAGGCTTGCGCTTCTGGCCAAGAACAATCCCCCATCGATCTCACCGGCGGGGTTGATGCGGAGGTTTCCAACATCGCCCTGCATTGGAAGCCCGCTGAATGGAACGTGCTCAATAACGGCCATACCATCCAAGTTGAAGGCAAGGACGGCGGCTATGCGACCATTGATGGCGAGCGCTTTGACCTCATTCAATTCCACTTCCATACGCCTTCAGAGCACACGATTGACGGGCGCAATTATCCGATGGAAGTCCATTTCGTGCATAAGAATGCCGAAGGCAGGCTGGCGGTCATTGGCGTTTTGATGATGCCCGGCGGCGAGAATTCCTTATTCTCCACCATCATGGAAAAGGCCCCGAAAGAAGAGGGCTCGGCCAGTGTTGGCCTGATTGAGCAACGCGGCATGATCGCCCCTATTGATGGCGTTTATCGTTATCAAGGCTCGCTGACCACACCACCTTGTTCTGAAACGGTTTTGTGGACTGTTCTGTCGACACCAATCTTGGTCTCGCAAAAGGATGTGGAAGCCTTCCAAGCGCTTTTCCCGATGAATGCAAGACCGATCCAGCCAGTCAATCGCCGCTACGTGCTGCGGGATTAGGGTAAGAGCCGCTTAGCCGCCGCACGGGGAACAGGCATTTTCACGCTTGGCCGATTTTTGTGGAACCAATGTTTCACCAAACCCCGTCTAATCACTGCTTACCGCTATCCCCAACCTTCCCAAACTCACAAAAGAGTATACCATTCGCTTCTAAAGGCTATGACTAGGTCTATGCCGCAGAGAGGATTGGTTGAGATGACGCAGAAGACAGGTGCTTTCACCCGCGTGGCAGGCTTGCTGGCTTTGGCGATCAGTATACTAACCAGCCTTGCACCCACCGTGATTGCTGCACAAACAACCCCCAATCCCGGCTATCTAGTTGTTGTCGGCAAGACCACAGATCGCGCCAAGATCGCAAGCTATGCCGCAGAATTGCCAGCGATTTATGCAAGTCTTGATGGCTATTATCTCGCCATCGGGGCCCCTGGGCGCGGGGTGACGTGGCTAGAGGGGCCGTGGACAGATCGCTCGGTGATCTTTGCCAAATTTCCAACCCGTGCCGGGGCTGATGCCTTCTGGTGGGGCGACGCCTATCGGGCTGCCATTCGTAAGCGCGACAATGCCGGCGTGTTCAGCGTGGTGGCGATTGAAGGTGTAGGCCCTACGCCGTTTGAAGGGGCAGGGTCAGGCTTTTTGATCGTGATGACGGGGAGTACCGGAAAAGGGCCTGCCGACCAAGATGCATCTGCACGCGCTGCAGCGAGCCTGATCGATGGGGTCAAAAGCTCTGGCGGGAAATTGGTCAATGCACCTAGCATTGGGCAATTTACGCCGATGGAAGGTGATACTGTTTTTGACCGCTTCGTAGTCGCAGCTTGGCCCAGCCTCTCTTCGCGCGACGCCTATCTGGCAAGTGGCGATGCCGCAGAGGCTAAGCGCCTGCGCGCTTTGGCTGGGATAAGTGCGGTTGCTGCGGTCAATGGCGTTCCACGCAACCAAGCCCCCACCGCGGTAAACCCAAATCCAACTGGCGTCGCGCCCAAATAAGACGAATCATTTGAGGTAAAATGAGGTCGCATTCATGCGTTTTTGGCAGCAATTTTTGGGTTCTTTTCGTCACCCAATTAACCACGGGAAGGGGGTAAAATGAGCTGAAAAGCGAGCTGACAACCCCCCTATGCGGAATTGCAACGCTGGCGTAAGCGCCTAAAACCCTTAACTTAATTTGTCTGTTTTTCCCCAATTTAGCGAAAGTTACAGGTTGCGACTGCGTTGCTGCGTTTGCGAAATGGGGTTCGGCGGGCTAAAAGGCACTCATGAAGTCGGGACAGACCGGCCTCTCTAGGACCTTCGTGCGTGATGCAGCGACCGTCCTAGGGACTGTGTGTTTGATCGTATGCCTCAGCACGATCGCTCATGCAGAACCTGTGGTGGAAGATGCCCAGGTTGATGCCGACATAACCACGACCCAATCCCAGGGTACTCCGCAATCGAAGCGCAACACGGCCGAGCTCGACCGTGCGCGTCAGATACGGTGTCTGGCTGAGGCAGTATATTACGAAGCGAAGGGTGAGCCCCGTCGCGGCCAAGAAGCAGTAGCTGAAGTGGTTGCAACGCGGGTGGCTTCAAAGGCATATCCAAAGAGTTTCTGTGGCGTTGTTTATCAACGTTCAGGACGGAGTTGCCAATTTTCTTGGGCATGCAGCGCTAGGCGTGCCCCAAGCGGTCTACAATGGCAACGCGCCAATGAGATCGCAGAACGTGTCGTTGATGGGTGGAGACCCGGTGTAGCACCCGGTGCGACCCACTTTCACGCGACATTTGTTGACCCCAGCTGGGCGCGCGTCTACCGCCGCGTTACAAGCATCGGGGGCCATGTCTTCTACCGCCAGATCGTGCGGTAAAATCAAACGAAGTCCATTTTGACTTCCAACCTATCAGATGCCCTCGCTGTCTCCGGCGAGGGCATTTTGCTTTTCGATTAGCTGTTCAGGACGGTCTTGCGCATTTGCTTGGCGAGATATTTGGGCAAAAAGCGGCTGAAGAAATGCGCGCGGTCTGCCGCTTTGCCGACTTTGACGATGACATCTTCCCCATGTACCGCATCCCAAGTGCGCGCAGCGGCCATTTCGACTGGGTAAATTTCAATGCCATTCATGGCAGGCCGCTCTTTCGAGTTTGACCCTGCCTTTTCAACCATATCGAGGATGGGGGTGTCGACAAACCAAGGGCACAGGGCAATGACGCGAATATTCTTGCGCGAGAATTCAACGTCTAAGGCCTCACTCAAGCCGCGCACGGCAAACTTGGTCGCCGAATAGACGGCAAGGCGAGGGGAGCCAACGAGTCCAGCTGTGGAAGCGGTATTAATGACGCGGGCACCGGGCGTGGTTTCCAGAAGCGGCAGGGCGGCATAGATTCCGTTCATCACCCCTTTGAGATTCACATCCACCACAAGGTCGGCGTCATCGTGTGCCACATCTTCATACCAGCCGTGCTTGCCGATCCCGGCATTGTTGAACAACACATGCATCCGCCCGCCCGTCGCATCGCCAAACTGGCTTACCGCATTGCTCCACCCATGGCGGTCGCGCACGTCAAAGACGCCCGTGCAGTAAGAATCAACTGGCATATCTGCCGCGGTTTCCGCAATGCCCGCGGCATTGACGTCATAAAGCCCGCAATACCAGCCGCGTTGCGCAAAATGATGGGCGGTGGCCCGGCCAATGCCTGATCCGGCTCCGGTTATAAAAATCGTTTTCCGGCCGCGTGCTTCACTCATTTTCATTCCCCGCTAGATGGTCTGGTGCGTCAAAGGGCGGCGCAACTCGATAGGACCTGCAGAAACCCTACCGAACGGCACAAATGCACTGCGGTCAAGTATGCTGGAATGCGATTGGCGCGCTATATGATGGCGCTAGACAGGAGAGACGTCATGGAAGACCGCGATACGTGGATCAAGCAATTGCGCTATCGCGCTTGGCGGCGCGGCTTTCGCGAGCATGATTTCTTGATGGGCACATTTGCCGACCAGCATTTGGCAAACTGCAGTTCAGAAGATCTCGATCTTTTTGAAGCGCTTCTCGATCAAGCCGATTGGGATGTCTATTATTGGATCGTCGGCCAAGTGCCGGTTCCAGAGAAATTTCAGGGTCCTGTGATGGAAAAATTGCAAGCGATGAGCTTCACGGTTGAAACCATTCGTCGGACAAGTTGACGGGCGAGAGGGCTTCGCGCCCTTACGAATGACACAAACTTCTGTATAGTCGAGCTATGAAAGCTGATCTTGACCATTATCCAAGTGTTTGGGCCCGGCGGGCGGACTTAATCGTCCATCTCGCGGGATTGACCTTGGCCTTGTTTGGCGGTGGTTTGGCTTTAGGTCTTGCCGTCAGCAACGGGATGCTGGGCAAAGTCGCGGCGGTTTCCATCTATGCCTTGGGCTTGATCGCCATGCTGGCTTTCTCCCTGGCCTATAATTTTGCCAAACCCAGCTGGCAGCCGTTTTTACGCCGCTTAGACCATGCGGGCATCTTTTTGATGATTGCCGCCAGCTATACGCCTTTCACCACGCAAGCTCTAACTGGGGCTTGGTCCATCGGCATGACGACGGCTGTCTGGGCTTTGGCTGCCCTTGGCATAGCGGGCAAGATGTTTTTGCCCGGCCTTGGCAAAGCCATTTGGGTTGTCCTCTATCTGGCTCTCGGCTGGATGGTCGTCATTGCCATTAAGCCGATGATTGAAGAAGTTCCTGCTGTGGCCATGTGGCTGTTGGCGGCTGGTGGTGTTGTCTATTCGGTTGGTACGATCTTCTACGCGGCAAAGGGTCTTAAGTTCCGCCGCGCGATATGGCACGGCCATGTTGTGGCCGCAGCGGGCCTGCATTATGCGGCGATCTTGGTAGGGGTCGTGCTTGTCGGGGCCAATTAAACTGCCCGTTTAGCTTAGACGAGGCGTCCCTCAACAAAAGTTTTTCCCGCGGGTAAAAACATTTTTGATCTCCCCTTGAAACCCCCTTCATCCCTGCTTCTAGATAGGCGCGCTCATTGTGAGCCCTGATGCACTATCGATTGGAGAAACGACATGAAAATGATCACGCGTTTGGCTGCGGGGGCAGCTTTGGCCATGGCTATGACAATGGGGGCAGCAGCACCCGCCATGGCGCAGGAGTCGAGCTATAAGCCGGGCTCTGTGTTTGAGCTTAGCTATATTGAAGTGCTACCTGGCCAGTTTGAAAACTATATGGACTATCTTTCGGACCGCTGGAAAAAGTCCAATGAATTTTTGAAGAAAGAGGGTGTGGTCCTTAGCTATCGTGTGCTGGCCATCAATAATGCCCGTGATGGTGAGCCAACCTTGGTCCTTCTAATTGAATATAAGGATTACACGACAAACGCGCAAAAAGACGCAATCGGTAAGAAGCTAAACGAGTACATGACACAAACCGATCGCAGTTCGGAAACCGCTTCAGCGGCCCGAGGAAAAATGCGTGAGCAAAAGGGCTCAATAGAGCTGCAGGAGCTCGTTCTAAAATAATTTTCCTAAAATTTCTGGAACAAGGGGCTGTGGACGGACCGCGTCCGCAGCCCGATTTGTTTGGTCCGCCCGCTTGACGCCCTCGGCCAAGCGCCGCACAAGTTTTGCCCATAACAGGGAGAGAACACCATGGCGAAAATCGGCTATCTCAGCATCGGAACCAATGATTTTGATAAAGCGACAGGCTTTTACACTACGCTTTTGGCAGAAATTGGTGGCAAGCCTTTGATGCCAACCTCTGCTGGCTTGATCTACCGTTTGCCCGAAGGGGCGATGTTGATGGTCACCAAGCCCCATGACGGGGCAGCAGCCACTTTTGGCAATGGCACGATGATCGCCATCCAAGTGGATCAGAAAGAGCAAGTCGCAGCCATGCACGCCAAAGCGCTGGAATTGGGTGGTTCGTGCGAAGGCCAGCCAGGCCCGCGCGGCGCTTTTGGCGATTTTGCCTATTTCCGCGATTTGGATGGCAACAAACTGGCGGTCTATTACTCCACCCAAATGTAGAGACTGAAACGGCGGCTACTGAAGTCCTGCCCTCGCCAAGGGGGCAGGGCGTCGCTATATCGCGTGACCATCCTCCGCAAAGCACAGCGACCCATGCCGATCTCTCTTGTCGAAACCCTCGCCAACGCCGTTGGCCCGTTGCGCGTGTCAGGTGCCGTTGAAGGCTATGACGCAGGGCTGATTGCGCGTGCCGCTTTGCTGCGGGGCGGGGTGACGTTGCATGTGGCGCGCGATGATGCCCAAGCGTCGAGCTTTCTGGCGGCGGTTCGCTTTTACGCGCCTAGCCTGTCTGTTCTGCGGCTGCCGGCTTGGGATTGTTTGCCCTATGACCGGGTAGGCCCAGCGCCTGAAATCAGCTCGACGCGGCTATCCACGCTCACTCAATTGATCCGGCGAAAAGAGGGCGATGCGCCGGTACTGGTATTGACGACGGGCGCCTCCCTTCTCCAACGCGTCGCGCCTCGCGACAGGCTGCGCGCGGCATCTTTCTCCGCCAGGCCCGGCCAGATCCTCGATGTCACCGTCATTCAGGCCTATTTTGCCGCCAATGGCTATGTGCGGACAGCGACCGTGCGGGAGCGCGGTGACTTTGCCATTCGCGGCGGGGTGATTGATCTATTCCCGCCAGAATTGCCAGAGCCTGTGCGCCTTGATCTGTTTGGCGATACGCTGGAAAGCATCCGCAGCTTTGACCCCGAGACCCAGCGCTCAACCCATCAATTGCAAGGCGTGGTGTTAGCGCCCGTCTCAGAAGCCATTCTAGACGATGTCGCGGCCAGCCGCTTCCGTCTGGGCTATTTGGAATTATTTGGTGCCGCCCAAGGCGACCCGCTCTATGAAGCGGTCACCAAACGTATGCGCCGCAATGGCATGGAACATTGGTTGCCGCTGTTCCATGAGCATATGGAGACGGTGTTTGACTATGTGGGTAATCACGCCCTGATTAGTCTTGATCCCCATGCCATGGATGCCGCGACCGAACGTGCGGCCCAAGTGACGGATTATTACGAGGCGCGCCGCATCCCGCCGCCCAAAGGCTCTGCTCCTTATAACCCGCTGCCACCTGAACGGCTCTATGCCACGGTGGGTGAACTAGAAGGCTTGCTCGCCAGCCGCGATGTGCGTCGTCTCAGCGCCTATCAAGAGGCCGAAGGCGGTCAAGCGCTGATCGAGAGCGGTGCGAAGGCAGGTCGCAACTTTGCTGCCGAACGCGCCACCGAAGGTGTCAATGTATGGGATGCGGCGCGCAAGCATGTCGAAGCTTTGGCGGCCCAAGGTGTGAAGCCAATCTTGGCTGCTTGGACGGATGGCTCGGCAGAGCGTTTGGGCCATGTCTTGCAAGAGCATGGCATGGCGGCCCTGTTCCCACTGCCCAATGCGGATGCCATTGCCTTGATGCCCAAGGGCGCGATTGGTCTGGCGGTTCTGCCGCTGGAACGCGGCTTTGTCGCTGAAGACTATGCCATTCTGTCGGAACAAGACATTCTGGGTGAGCGTTTGGGCCGCGCACGCAAGCGCCGCAAGGCTGCCAGTATTATTCTGGAGGCAGGCAGCCTGTCGGCGGGTGACCTTGTGGTGCACATTGATCACGGCATTGGTCGCTATGAGGGCCTGCGCACGTTGGACGTGCAGGGCGCACCCCATGATTGCCTTGAGCTGATCTATGCTGGTGGCGACAAGCTGTTCCTGCCCGTTGAGAATATCGAGCTCGTTTCGCGCTATGGCTCTGAAGATGCGACCGCCCTGTTGGATAAATTGGGCGGTGTGGCGTGGCAGGGCCGCAAGGCCAAAGCCAAGCAGCGCCTGAAGGATATGGCCGAAGCGCTGATCAAGATCGCCGCAGCGCGCGCGGCCAAAGTGTCAGAGCCGATTTTGGCAGGCTCTGGCGATTATGACGAATTCTGCGCCCGCTTCCCGTGGGATGAGACCGACGATCAATTGTCGGCCATTGAAGACATCTTCAATGATCTGGCGGCTGGCCATCCGATGGACCGGCTGATCTGTGGCGACGTGGGCTTTGGTAAAACCGAAGTGGCCCTGCGCGCGGCCTTTGTTGTCGCCATGACCGGCCGGCAAGTGGCGGTCGTGTGCCCCACGACTCTCTTGTCGCGCCAGCACTTTAAGACCTTTAGCGAGCGCTTCCGCGGCTGGCCGATCCGCGTGCGCCAATTGTCGCGCATGGTGGGGTCCAAGGAAACGGCAGAGACCAAGCGCGACCTCGCCGATGGCAAGATCGATATTGTGGTCGGCACCCATGCCATCTTTGCAAAGGACCTGACGATCCGCGATCTGGGTCTTGTGATCGTCGATGAAGAGCAGCACTTTGGCGTGAAGCACAAAGAGCGCCTGAAAGAATTGCGCACCGACACCCATGTGCTGACCCTGTCGGCCACCCCCATCCCGCGCACCTTGCAATTGTCGCTGGCCGGTATCCGCGAGATGTCGATCATTGCTACTCCACCGGTCGACCGCTTGGCCGTGCGCACCTATGTGACGCCGTGGGACCCGATCACGATCCGCGAAGCTTTGCTGCGTGAGAAATATCGCGGTGGCCAAGCCTTCTTTGTCGCCCCGCGGGTGGAGCATTTGGAGGATATTGAGCGCTTCATGAAGGAAATGGTGCCTGAAATGACCTATGCGGTGGCGCATGGTCAGATGAGCCCAACCCAGATGGAGCCGATTGTGACGGCCTTCTATGAAGGCGTCTATGATGTGCTGATCTCGACCACGATTGTGGAAAGTGGCTTGGACATTCCCCGCGCCAATACGCTGATTACTTGGCGCGCCGATATGTTTGGCTTGGCGCAAATGTATCAATTGCGCGGTCGGGTTGGCCGCTCCAAGACCCGCGCTTATGCCTATCTGACGGTGCCGGCCGAAAAGCCCATTACACCAAGCGCCGAAAAGCGCCTGAAGATCCTACAATCGCTCGACAGTCTTGGCGCTGGGTTCCAATTGGCCAGCCATGATCTCGACATGCGTGGCGGCGGCAACCTCTTGGGCGAAGAGCAATCGGGCAATATTCGCGAGGTCGGTGTCGAACTGTATCAGCAAATGCTGGAAGAGGCCGTCGCCAGCCTGCAGGATGGCGGCGAAGTCGTCTCGGCGCGGTCTTGGTCGCCTGCGATCAATCTGGGGGTCGCGGTTTTGATCCCAGAAGACTATGTGGCAGACCTCAATGTGCGCCTGTCGCTCTATCGCCGCTTGAGCGAGCTGGAGAGCGATGCCGACCGCGACAGCTATGCCGCAGAACTGGCCGACCGCTTTGGCCCCTTGCCAGAAGAAGCGCGGCAATTGATCCAGATTGCGGGCGTCAAAGCACTGTGCCGCAAAGCCCATATCGCCAAGCTGGATGCCGGGCCAAAAGGGGCTGTGCTGACTTTCCGCCCAGAATCTGCGCCCGACCCGATGAAGCTGGTGGCAGCCGTGCAAAAGCAGCCTGCGCTGTTCCGCTTGCGGCCAGACGGCAAGATGGTGGTCAATGGCGATTGGTCTACCCCCGAACAACGCCTCAAAGGTGCCCGCCGCGCCGCTGCCTTCTTGGCTGCAGAAATGGGGTGAGGGGCGAGGGCTTGACGGCGGCTCTTGCAAGAGATCACATTCAAGTCTTCTAAGTTTTCAGTTGTTCGGATTTTTATGAATTTATTGGGTGCCCTAGCGGTTTTGATCCTTGTCTCTGGCTGCCAAGCGATTGGACAAGCAGATACCTGTCCATTGCCACGCGAAGATACCGAACGCCTCCTCGCGCTCAATTTCGAACAATTCGACCAAGACCTCAAAGGCGGGTGGCGTGCTGTTGGCGATCGGCACGGCTGCGAGGCGCGCGGCGCGCGGTTGATTGAGGCCTACATTAAGAAGCATCAGAAAAACATTCCAGCCAGACGCGTGGCGACGCTTAATTGGCACCTCGGGCAGATGTGGGCTTCTGCGGGTGACTCGCGCAAAGCCATCGCCGCCTTCAAGGCGACAAAGCCTGAAGGCGATGACGCTCAAAACTTTTATGCCGATGCTACGATTGCTTACCTTCAGCGCGATAGAAAAGCCTTTGATCAAGCGCGGGCCGGCTTGGCGGCTCTGCCGCCGCCAAAGAATTGGGACAAGGCGGTCGCGGACTACGAAAGGCGCTTCAACATGCCTGGGCCGGTGTGGCCGATCAATCTGGATGTGGTGGATCGCCTAGGCGCGTGCTTTGATGAACCTTACTGGCTGGCTTATTCAGGTGCTTGCCTGAACGCCGTTACCCCAACCACACCCCCAACTGCCGTCAAGCCTTGAGTTTTGAGGGCATTGCTCCTACATGACCGCCATCACGCACGCGGGCTCGCGGCGCGCGAACCCTTTTTTATTCCTTTGGGGATGGGCAGGGGTCGTTCGTCCATCCGGCGCGGTTCTCACTCCGAGGCCGCTCCTGCTCGCGGAGGCTAGCCGGAAAAAGGATTGAAATACCATGGCAGTGCCAGAATTTACTATGCGCCAATTGCTCGAAGTGGGCGCACACTTTGGTCACCAGACCCACCGTTGGAACCCAAAGATGAAGCGTTTCATCTTTGGCGAGCGCGCCAACATCCACATTATCGACCTCAGCCAAACTGTGCCTTTGTTGCATCAGGCTTTGCTGCGCGTCCGTGACGTAACCGCAAAGGGCGGCCGCGTCTTGTTCGTTGGCACCAAGCGTCAAGCATCCGACCCTGTGGCCGCTGCTGCAAAGCGCTGCGCCCAATATTATGTCAACAGCCGTTGGCTGGGTGGCACGCTGACCAATTGGCAGACGATTTCAAAGTCGATTGCCCGCATGCGCGAAGTTGAAGCCATTGTGCAAGGCGACGCACCTGCAGGTTTGACCAAGAAAGAAATCCTGAACCTGACCCGCGAATATGAAAAGCTTGAGCGTTCGCTCGGCGGGATTCGCGACATGGGCGGTATTCCTGACTTGATGTTCGTAATCGACACCAACAAGGAAGCAATCGCGATCAAAGAAGCCAAGAAATTGGGTATCCCAGTTGCGGCGATGATCGACAGCAATTGCGATCCCGATGAAGTCGATTTCCCAATCCCAGGTAACGACGACGCTGCGCGTTCCATCCAATTGTTCTGCGACCTGATTGCAGATGCAGCTTTGGATGGCTTGGCCGAAGGTCAATCGTCTTCGGGCGTTGATTTGGGTGCCATGGAAAACCCAGTTGAGCCTGTTTTGGCTCAGATCACCGAAGAAGCTGTCGCAGAATCGGTTGATGGCGACGTCGAAGCTCCTGCTGAAGCTTAAAATTTCCCGCCTTGGTTTGTGCTGACACAGGCCAAGGCGGACCCCACAAACACTCTACCCTGGAGGCGATTATGGCCGAGATTACGGCTGCCCTCGTTAAGGATCTTCGCGAGAAGACCGGCGTCGGCATGATGGACTGCAAAAAAGCGCTGACCGAAAACAATGGTGACATCGAAGCATCGATTGACTGGTTGCGTGCAAAGGGCCTTTCGAAGGCTGCGAAAAAAGCTGACCGTGCGGCGGCTGAAGGCTTGGTTGGCGTTTACGTCGCGGGCAACACCGGTGTGTTGGTCGAGCTGAACGCTGAAACCGACTTCGTGTCGCGCAACGAGCAGTTCCAAGCAGCCGTCAGCGGCATCACCAAGCTGGCCCATGGCTTTGACGGCTTGGAAGCATTGGGTGCGGCACCTTCGCCAGCCGGTGAAGGCACTGTCAACGACTATGTGACCAATCTGATCGCCACCATCGGCGAAAACATGACCTTGCGCCGCATGGCCAAGGTTTCGGTCAACCAAGGCGTTGTGGCTTCTTATATCCACACCGCAACCGGTGAAGGCTTGGGCCGCATCGGCGTGTTGGTTGGCGTTGAAACCGGTGGTGACGCCGCTGTTGCCAATGACATCGGCCGCAAGGTTGCGATGCACATTGCTGCGACCGCGCCTCTGTCGCTGAAGACCGACGATCTCGACCCAGCCGTGGTTGAGCGCGAGCGTCAAGTTCTGACCGAGCAAGCCCGCGAAAGCGGTAAGTCGGATGACGTGATTGCCCGCATGATCGAAGGCCGGATCCGCAAGTTCTATGAAGAAGTGGTGCTCTTGCAGCAGCCATTCGTCATGAACCCAGATCAAACCGTCTCGGCTTTCGTTGCTGAAACGGCAAAGGCTGCTGGCATCAGCGCAGAAGTCACTGGCTTTGCGATGTTCAAGCTGGGCGATGGCGTTGAGAAAAAAGAAGATGATTTCGCCGCAGAAGTGGCCGCATTGAGCGGCACTTAAGCTAAGAATTCGTCGTCTTTTGGCCGCGATTGCCGAATAGACGGAAAATAGCAAAGTGTAAGATGACACTTTGCTGACAAGAAACAGGGCGGCATGCTTGGCGTGCCGCCCTTGGTCTGTCAGAAGACCTGCCTGCATGCTTTCGGGCGAGTCATGTTAAGGCCTGTCGAAAGCTGGGAGACGCAGCCAAATGAATGAAGTAGCCAAGCCAAAAGACCAGAAACCGCGCCGGATCTTGCTCAAGATTTCGGGCGAGGCGCTGATGGGCGACGGTCAGTTTGGGATTGATCAAGAAACCTGTCTTGGATTTGCGCGCGACGTAAAGGCGGCCCGCGATTCTGGCATTGAATTATGCTTGGTCATTGGTGGCGGCAACATCTTCCGCGGTATTTCAGGTGCCGCCAAAGGGATGGAACGTGCCACGGCAGACTATATGGGCATGTTGGCCACCATCATGAATGCACTGGCGCTGCAAGGGGCCTTGGAGAGCATTGGGGTTCACACCCGGGTGCAGTCTGCCATTCCCATGCAAACCGTCTGTGAGCCTTATATTCGTCGTCGTGCGATGCGCCATATGGAAAAAGGCCGCATTGTGATTTTCGCTGCCGGTGTTGGCAGTCCGTTTTTCACCACGGATTCGGGTGCGGCTTTGCGCGCCGCTGAAATGGGCTGTGACGCTTTGCTGAAGGGCACAGGCGTTGACGGCGTCTATACTGCGGACCCCAAGACCGATCCAACTGCCACCCGCTATGACAAGCTGTCCTATACAGACGTCTTGGCAAAGAACCTCAAAGTGATGGATGCGTCTGCAGTTTCTATGATGCGCGACAGCAACATCCCGATTATCGTTTTCAACATTCGTCAACCCGGGCGCTTGGCCGAGGTGCTTGCGGGCACCGGAGTCTGCACCGTCATAACGGACAACTGAACCATGCCGACCTTTGATATCCAAGACACTAAACGCCGAATGGAAGGCGCAATCACAGCCTTGAAGAGCGATTTTCAAGGCTTGCGAACCGGACGGGCCAACGTCAATCTGTTGGAGCCTGTCATGGTGGAATCCTATGGTGCTATGGTGCCCCTGAACCAAGTCGGGGCCATTTCCTCGCCCGAGCCGCGCTTGTTGACGGTGACTGTTTGGGAAAAGTCCATGGTGAATGTGGTCGACAAGGCCATCCGCAATGCCGGCATTGGCCTCAATCCTGTGATTGACGGCATGACCCTGCGCGTGCCCATTCCACCCTTGAATGAAGAGCGCCGCCGCGAACTGGTGAAATTGTCGGGCAAATATGCCGAAGCTGCCCGCGTTGCCATCCGCAATGTGCGCCGCGACGCGATGGAGCAATTGAAGAAGTCT
This sequence comes from Hyphomonadaceae bacterium UKL13-1, assembly GCA_001602435.1. Lineage (GTDB taxonomy): Bacteria > Pseudomonadota > Alphaproteobacteria > Caulobacterales > Aquidulcibacteraceae > Aquidulcibacter. The sequence continues at coordinate 1,910,287 of CP012156.1, read as the reverse complement.
GAGAAAGACGGCGACATCAGCGAAGATCAGTTGAAGAAGCTCTCCACCCAAGTCCAAGAAGCCACCGACTCCTTCGTCAAGCAGGTCGACCAGACCGTGAAGACGAAGGAAGACGAGATCATGCAAGTCTAGGATGGCAGGGGCGCTCGCCGACTGGGCCGCAAAGGCCGCACATCAGCTTTCGCCTCGAGGCGGTGAAAGTGAAGGCGCGCGTCCGCGCCATATCGCCATCATCATGGATGGCAATGGGCGTTGGGCGACCGCACGGGGCATGCCGCGCGCCTTTGGACATTCGGCTGGCGTGCAAGCGCTGCGCAATACAGTCGAGGCTGCAGGCGACCTCGGCCTTGAAGTTCTGACTGTCTATGCGTTCTCAACCGAGAATTGGCGCAGGCCGCCCGATGAAATTGAAGCTTTGTTTGGCCTATTGCGCGGATTTATTCGCTCTGATTTAGCGCGGCTTGATCGGGCAGGGGTCCGTATCCGCGTTCTGGGAGAGCGCGAGGGTGTACCAGCCGACATTCTGACCTTGATGGATCAGGCTGAAAAGCAAACGGCAGACAATACGATCATGACTTTGGTCATCGCCTTTAACTATGGCGGCCAAGCAGAAATCGCCCGTGCAACTCAAGAGATTGCGCTCCAAGCAGCTGCAGGCCTGCTTGATCCTGCCACGATTGGCCCTGAGACAATAGCGCAATTCCTGCCCAGCCGCGACTGGCCAAATCCAGATTTGGTGATCCGCACCAGCGGCGAGCAACGGTTGTCGAACTTCCTGATTTGGCAGTCGGCCTATGCTGAATTCCTTGTTTTCGATACGCTTTGGCCAGACTTTGGTCGACCGCAATTGGAAGAAGCGCTGCAGGTCTTTGCCAAACGAAACCGTCGTTACGGGGGCGTTTGACTTTGAATTCAGCGCCGGAGCATGACCCCAAGCAATCTGCCTTCTCCATTGGCTTAGCGGCTGACAAATTAGGGGGAGACCTGCGGGTTCGCTTTGTTTCAGCTGTGGTGATGGTCGCGCTTAGCTTAACTGGGGCTTGGTTTGGCGGCATTGGCTGGGCGCTTCTGGCCGCAACCATCATGGCCGCACTGGCTTTTGAATGGGGCCGAATGATTGCGCCCAAAGCCGTCGATCTCGTACCGCGATCTTTGATCGCTGCCGTATGTGGCCTTTGCTTTGTGCTTTTGCCGCGCAGCTTTGAAGCTTTAGCTGCGTTCGGCTTCTTTTTGACCTTGGTGCGATCCCCGCGAGAGTTTGGGTTTCTCGCCATGGCAGGCTCTATCTATCTCGCCTTATCGGGTTGGGCGTTAGCCGGGCTTCGGGGGCAGGATGAGATTGGCCGCAGCCTGATGTTCGGCTTGTTTGCCATCGTCTGGTCGACAGATTCGATGGCTTATTTGGTCGGTCGCGTCGTCGGTGGACCTAAGCTATTTCCACTCATCAGCCCGAATAAAACCTGGTCTGGTTCGATTGGCGGCACGGTTGCAGGCATTCTGGCAGGGGCTCTGTATGGGCTACTCGCTGGCAGTAATCCGGTTGCTTGGGCACTCGTGGGTTGGCTTTTGGCCGTCGTCTCGCAAGGGGGCGACCTGTTAGAATCCTTGGCAAAGCGTCATTATGGGGTGAAAGACGCGTCAGGCGTTATTCCCGGTCATGGCGGCGTGCTGGATCGGCTTGATGGACATTTGGCCGCAGCTTTGGCCTTTGTGGCCATTTTGCTAGCGATTCCCGGTTTGCGCGCTATGCTCACATGAACATGACGAAATCTTTGACTGTTTTAGGGGCCACGGGCTCTGTTGGCCAAGCCACATTGGATGTGGTGATGGAAGCCAATGTACGTGCCCGCGCCGCCGGGCAGGGTGATGCGTATCGCGTGGTCGCGCTGACCGCCAATCGCGATTGGGCAGGCCTCGCCGAACAGGCCATTTTGACTGGGGCCAGTTTTGTGGCGCTGGGCGATGCACGCTTTGGCCAACAGCTGACAACGGCCCTCGCTGGCCATCCCACCGAAATCGGTCTGGGACCTGAGGCATTGGTAGAAGCAGCCGCACGGCCCGCCGACGTCGTGATGGCCGCCATTGTGGGGGCGGCAGGGCTCGCCCCGGCGCTCGCCGCAGCCAAGCGCGGTGCCACCATCGCGCTGGCAAATAAAGAATGCCTCGTCTGTGCAGGCTCGGTTTTCTTGAAAGCGGTGCGAGACGGTGGGGGCACGATCCTCCCAGTCGACAGCGAGCATAATGCGATCTTCCAGGTCTTGGACAAATCAGACCGGGTCGAGAAACTGATTCTAACCGCCTCTGGTGGCCCATTCCGCACTTGGAGTGCCGCCGCGATTGCAGCGGCAACGCCAGAGCAGGCAGTGGCCCATCCCAATTGGTCTATGGGGCAGAAAATCTCGGTCGATAGTGCCACTTTGATGAACAAGGGACTGGAGTTGATCGAGGCTGCGCTTCTTTTTGGGATGCCGGAAAACAAGATTGAGGTGCTGGTTCACCCGCAATCGGTTATCCACAGTTTAGTGGCGTACCAAGATGGCAGTGTTTTAGCACAATTAGGTGCAGCGGATATGCGCATCCCGATCGCCCATGCACTGGCTTGGCCAGCCCGATTGGTGACGTCAGCGCCACGATTGGACTTGGCGGCTATTGCGAAGCTCGACTTTGAAGTTCCTGATTTAGAACGATTTCCTGCGCTCAATCTTGCACGCTGTGCGCTGCAGAAGGCGGGGGCTGCCCCGACAATCTTGAACGCCGCCAACGAAGTGGCCGTCCAAGCCTTTCTGGATCGTAATGTTTCCTTTCCAGAAATTGCCGCAATCGTGTCGGAAACCATGGATGAAGCCTGCCGCCTTGGCATGGATGCTGCTTTGGGAGACTTGGATGATGTCTATGCTGCTGATGAAGCGGGCCGTAGCATTGCCACTCAAAACATTGCGAAACGCAAGTTTGTCTCAGTTTAGGCCGAGGCACTTGTGTCTCCTAGGCCGGAGTTCTTGGTGAGATGTTAGAAAATATTGGCGGCATAGCAATCAGCCTTGCGTCCTTCGTGGCGGTATTGGGCATCGTCGTTTTCGTGCACGAATTTGGTCACTTCCAAGTCGCGCGTTGGTTTAAGGTCAAGGTTGAATCCTTCTCGATTGGCTTTGGTCCCGAACTTCTGGCTTGGACCTCCAAGGCAGGCATTCGCTGGCGCATTGGGGCTTTACCTTTGGGTGGCTATGTCAAATTTGAAGGCGATAAGGACGCAGCGTCGCAGCCCGACGTCACCCAGGCCAAGGCCGATAAAAGCAGTGGTTTGTTCCATGCCCAGCCGGTGGGCATTCGCGCCGCGGTGACGGCTGCGGGGCCTGCCTTTAATTTTGCTTTCTCCATTGCCGTGTTTGCCATTTTCTTTGCGATGTTTGGCGAAACCGTTCAGCGCCCGGTGATTTCGGCCGTGCTTCCAGATGGTGCCGCGGCGGCCGCGGGCATCAAAGCTGGCGATGAAGTTGTGGCGATCAATGACCGTAGAGTCGATGATTTCGTCGAATTGCAGACCGCGATCATGGTCTCCGGCGGCAAGGAAATGCGGCTTGTGCTCAAGCGCGACGGTGCCGAAATTCCGATTAACGTGACGCCGAAGGTCGTCGAGCGCAAAACCCCCTTTGGTGATACCGAAACACAGGGCCTTTTGGGCATTGAAACACGCTTTACCAAGGACACACTCGAGCATCGCACCTATAATCCTGTTGAAGCAGTGGTGCGCGGTGGCGAGCAAACGGGGTCAATCGTCAGCACGCAGGTGAATTTCATTACGGCCCTGTTGCGGGGCGGCATGTCGGCCGGCCATTTGAATGGGCCGTTGGGCATCTATCAGATTGCCGGTAAAGTCACAGAAAACTCTGTGGAAAGTGCGGGCCCTGATGCCAGCGCGGTTAAAGTCGCCGAATCAGTCGGTATCGGCTTGGTACGACTTGCCGCGGTCCTCTCCATTGCGGTCGGCTTCATGAATCTCCTGCCTCTGCCAGTTCTCGACGGGGGGCACTTGGTATTTTATGCGGCTGAGGCTATTCGTGGTAAACCGATCCCTGAAAAAGTGCAGGCAATCAGCTTCCAAGTTGGTCTTGTTTGTATCTTGAGTTTATTCGTTTTTGCGACTTTCCAAGATCTCGACAGGGCAGGTTTGTTCAACGTGCTGAAAGGCTTTGTCGCCGCGGGCTAGGATTGCTGTGCCAAATTGTCTATCCACCACTTCTGAAACTCGGGTGTGACCTTCATGGCACGCTTGCAACAAGGTTTAACGGGCTCCTGTATGGCATCAATTAAACGTCTGCTGATTGGCGGCGCTGCTGCATTGGCAGCAAACGCTTGCTATGGCCCTTTGGCCTTTGCCCAACAGGCTGGAGACGTCAGCGAAGCTGCGGCCCCGCAAATCATCACCAGTGTAGCGGTGGAAGGCAATCAGCGCATTGAGACGGCCACAGTGCTGGCCTATGTCGCGATCCAACCTGGCGAATCCTTTAGCCCAGAGCGGATCGACATTGCCTTGAAGACCCTGTTTGCGACAGGTTTCTTTGCCAACGTCGAATTCGAACAGCGCGGTCAAACCTTGGTGGTAAAGGTTGCTGAAAACCCAACCGTCAACCAAGTATTGTTTGAAGGCAATAGCGCGGTCACCAAGGACAAGCTTGAAAAAGAAGTCCAGATCAAGCCGCGCTCTTGGTTTACGCAAAACCGGGTGCAGGCCGACATCCGTCGCATGCAGGAAGTCTATCGCCGGTCGGGCAAATTTGCCGCCAACATCGTGCCCAAGATCAAGGTGCTGCCGTCTAACCGCGTCGACCTGATCTTTGAAATCAATGAAGGTCGCACCACGGGCATCCGCAAGGTCAATTTTATTGGCAACCAAGCGTTCTCGGATTCGCGGCTGAAGGGCGTTGTGGTCACGCAAGAGTCGGAGTGGTGGCGTTTCTTCTCCAGCAAAGACAATTATGATCCAGACAAATTGGATTATGATCGCGAACAATTGCGCAAATTTTATCTCAATGAAGGTCACTATGATTTCCGAGTGAAATCAGCGGTGGCCGAATTGACGCCAGACCAAAAGGACTTCTTCGTCACCTATGCGGTGGAAGAGGGGCAGAAATATACGTTTGGCGACATCACGGTAAACACCAAAAACTCAAAGCTGAGCGGCGAAGTTCTGCGCGCTTTTGTGCCGATCCGCAGCGGCGCGATGTTTGAGCGCGACTTGGTAGAAAAGGCGATTGAATCGATCACCTTCGCCGCCGGTTCGTCCGGCTATGCGTTCGTGGATGTCCGCCCGCGTGAAACTGCCGACCGCGATAACCGCAAGGTCAATATCGTATTTGACGTTGACGAAGGTCCGCGCGTCTATGTTGAGCGCATCGATGTCATCGGCAATACGGCAACCTTGGACCAAGTTATCCGGCGTGAGCTGCGCTTGGCAGAAGGCGATGCTTTCAACCGCGTCTTGATCGACCGCTCTAAGAACCGGGTGAAAGCACTGGGCTTCTTCAAAGAAGTTGAGATTGAAGAAAAGCCCGGCTCCTTGCCCGACCGCACGGTTGTGGAAGTCAAAGTTGAAGAGCAAGCTACCGGGGAACTGGCTTTCAGTGTCGGTTACGCCTCGCAAGAAGCTTACAATTTCGCGGTCTCGATCTCCCAGCGCAACTTGCGCGGACGGGGTCAGTTCTTGCGCTTCCGGGTGGAGACCAGTTCGCGCACGAAGAATATCGACATCCGCTTTACCGAGCCGCGCTTTATGGGGCGCAACATCGCCGCTGGCGTCGATATCTTCTCGATTGAGCAGGATTATCTGCGCGAAGCGGGCTTCTTGACCAATTCAACAGGTTTTGGCGTGCGCGGCGGTTTCCCATTGGCGGAAGATCGCAGCTTGGGTCTGCGCTATACCTATCGCAATGACACCAACGAAATCCCATCGGTTTCGTGTTTTAATGCAGATGGGACACCATTGCTCGATGCAAGCGCACTGTGTCGTTCGCTCGGCAAAACAACGACTTCGCTGGCCGGATATTCGTTCAACTGGGACCGTCGCAATGATCCCCGCCGTCCAACCCGCGGCTTTGACATTTCGCTCACCCAAGATTTCGCTGGTGTCGGCACGGGGGTTAAATACCACCGGTCTGAGTTCACGGGCGGCGTCTATCGGGGATTGTTCCCCGGCTGGCGTGCCAGTGCAACCTTGTCGGCAGGTCACATTGCCGGCTGGGATGGCGACACGATCCGCGTGAACGACCGCTTCTTTAAGGGTGGCCAAAGCTTCCGTGGCTTTGAAATCGCCGGTATCGGCCCACGCACGGTCTTTTCCGTCCGCGATGCCGATTCAACCCAACCCAACGGCTTGTCGCAAACTGTGCGTACCGTGTATGGCGACGCTCTGGGTGGCAAGACCTATGGTATCGCGTCGTTTGAATTGACTGTTCCTACGCCATTGCCTGAATCTTACGGGATTTCGGCGGCTTTGTTCTTGGACGTCGGTACGCTTGGCGGGCTTGATCCCATCGACAAGGTTAAAGGCGACATCAATTACGGCACCTATCAAAACACCCGAGATGGCTTGGCTCTGCGTGCGTCTGCAGGCTTGTCCGTCAATTGGGTTTCCCCATTTGGCCCTGTTCGGTTTGACTTCTCAAATCCATTCATGAAGCAGGATTACGACAAGGCTGAAACCTTCCGGTTCTCAACCGCGACCAATTTCTAGGGCTTTCCGCCCCCTAATGTTCCAGGAGAAACATCTATGAAAGCACAATACGTGATGGCTGGCGTTGCAGCCTTGTTGGTGGCTGGTGCCGCTCAGGCTCAAACCCCGGTTCCAGTACCAGCCCCAGCACCAGCGGCTTCAGCAGCCCCCGCACGCCCAGCTGGGTCGCCTGCTGTGTTGAGCCCAGTGGTCGTTTATGACCTCGGCAGCCTCATCCAAGACAGCTTGGCTGGCCAAGACATGTCCAACAAGTTGAAAGCTATTCGTGACCAAATCAATCGCGAATTGGAGCCAGATCAGCGCCAGCTCGAGTCTGAATTGCGGGCGATTTTGTCCAGCTCCGTGCAAGAGTCGCAAAGCGCGGCCGGTCGTCAGCGCCAAGAAGCGTTTCAGCGCCTCAACAATGAATTCCAACAAAAGCAAGAGCGTTTGAGCCAAGTCATGCAATTGACCGAGCGCAATGCGATTGACGCCTTCAACAAGGCCATCGCGCCTGCGTTGCAGCAAACCTTGGTGGCCCGCAACGGCCTGATCGCTATTTCGGCAAACCAAGTTGAAGCCTTTATTCCAGGCGTCGACATGACCGCTGATTTGATCACGCGCCTCAACGCGACCACGAAGACGATCAATGTCGTTCGTGCGACTTTGCCAACCCAAGGCGGCGCAGCGGCTCCAGCAGCGGCTCCAGCCGCAGGCGCACCAGCTGGCGCACCCTTGCCAGCGCGTCCACCAGCGGCAGCGCCAAAGCGTCCATAAGATCGAACGCGCCCGCCCTGCGGGCAGAGGCAAGCGCCTGAAACACCTAATGCCACATGACGCGGTCTCCTCCTTGGGGGCCGCGTTTTCTATCCTGCGTGTCAGGCTTGCGTGGGCCAGTGATAATTCGCTTATAGGGGCTTAAACTGTCCGACTCGGAGCCTAAACGATGATTGATCCGCGCTTCTATAGGCTCCTTGGGCCCAAAACATTGCGCGACTTGGCCCAAGTCGTGAAAGCTGACCTACCTGCGGGATTCGACCCTGAATTGGCGCTGACCAGTTGTGCGCCACTCGATCAAGCGCAAGCAGGGGACTTGGCCTTTTGTCAGGGCCCGGCCAAGGGCAAATCCACCATTGAAACCGGGGCAGGGGCCTGTCTGGTACGGGCCGAACATGCGGCCATGCTGCCACCGGATGTCGCGCCCTTGATCGTCAAAGAACCGCGCGCTGTTTTTGCTGCCGCCGCAGCGGCGTTGGTCGCGCGTCGCGATTTCGACCCGACGGCACCTGCAGTGCCCGCCTCAGTAAAGCTGGAAGCCGATGTGGTGGTTGGTCGAGGCGTCGTAATCGGCGACGATGCAGAGATTGGACACGGCACCACGATTGGCCCCAATAGTGTGATCGGGCCGGGCGTCGCGATTGGTCGCAATTGCCGCATTGGTGCCAATGTCACGATCTATTGTGCTTTGATTGGTGACCGAGTGACCATTGCGTCGGGTAGTGTGATCGGCGAGGTCGGCTTTGGCGTTGCGCCAACAGCCACCGGGCCTGTCGATGTGCCGCAATTGGGCCGGGCGATCTTGCAAGACGAAGTATCAATCGGCTCGCTTTGTGCCGTCGATCGCGGCGCCTTTGGCGATACGGTGCTGGGCATTGGCTGCAAGATCGATAATTTCACGCAAATCGCGCATAATTGTCAGCTTGGATTGGGCGTTGTGATTGCCGCTTTCGGCGGGATATCTGGCTCATGCGAGATTGGAGACAATGTGATGATGGGCGGCCGCGTCGGTTTGGGTGACCATATTCGTGTGGGTGAGCGTGTCGTCATTGCGGCTGGGAGTGGCGTTCTGGAATCCGTCCCCGCTGGCGAAGCATGGGGTGGCTATCCGGCTAAACCACTGCGACAATGGATGCGAGAATCGGTTGCCCTCAAACGACTGGTCAACCCAAAACCACAAACAAGCCCGAAGGGCGGGGAATGAAGATGAGCGATATTATTGATTGCGACGAAATTGAACGCCTGATCCCGCACCGTTTCCCATTTCTGTTGATTGATCGGTGCTTTGACTATGTCGAAGGCCAAAGCATTCGTGGGATTAAATGCGTCACGGCAAATGAGCCTTTCTTTCAGGGCCATTTCCCGAACCGTCCGCTGATGCCCGGCGTATTGCAGATTGAAGCGATGGCCCAAGCCAGTGCGGTGTTGATGTCCAAGACGCTTAAGGTCGACGCGAAGACAGCTGGCATCATGTTCATGTCTGTCGACAATGCCAAGTTTCGCCGCCCAGTTCGGCCTGGCGATATGTTGAACATTCATGTCGAAGTGCTGTTGGGTCGCCGCAATATCTACAAATTTGCCGGTAAAGCTGAAGTCGATGGCCAATTGGCCTGTGAGGCGGAATGGGCTGCGATGAAAGTAGATTTGGCATGAGCGCGACAATTCACCCCTCCGCCGTCATCGAAGAGGGGGCGGTGATCCATGACGGGGCCAAGATCGGCCCTTTCTGCTATATTTCCAGCCAAACGACCGTTGGTCCGGATGCGCATTTGGTATCGAATGTCACAACTTATGGCCGGGTCTCCATTGGGGCGAATACGCAAGTTTGGCCGTTTGCGGTCTTGGGCGGTCCACCGCAAATCCATCCCTATCAGGATAGCGATACCCAGCTTGTGATTGGTGCGTCCTGTGTGATCCGCGAGCATGTCACCATGCACCGAGGATCCACCCGCGATCAGGGCCTGACCAAGATTGGCGACGGCTGCTATTTCATGGACAATTCCCATGTGGCCCATGATTGCGTGGTCGAGGATAATTGCATCCTCGCCCGTAGTGCGACTTTGGGCGGCCATGCCCATTTGGCTAAGGGCGTCTATATTGGTGGCCTCGCGGCGGTTCACCAATGGACGCGCATCGGCACCTTCGCCTTTATCGGCGCTTTGGCTTTGGTCACGCGTGACGTCATCCCCTTCGCCATGGCCAATGGCAATCCGGCGCATTTGAAGGGCCTCAATATTGTGGGCTTTAAGCGGCGCGGCAATTCGACCGCACAAATCCGCGATATTCTCGCTGCCTTCGACATGTTGTTTGGCGATGATGTGACGCCGTTACAGGACCGCATCTCGGACGTGAGCGAGAGTTTCCAAGACAATGAGCAGGTTCAGGCCATGCTGGACTTCTTGAACGGCACTTCCAAACGCGGGATTTGTAGCGCGGAACGCTGAGACCTCCTACATGGAGGCTGACGGACCAAAAGGGACAAAATGCGCGCATTTTCAAAATTGGGCATTATTGCCGGGGCAGGGGACTTGCCCGTCCTCTTGGCCCAGCATTGTCGCGATTCCGGCATGCCGGTGCATGTCAGCCGGATCAAAGGCATGTGCGACCCACGCCTGAGCCTCTATCCCGGTAGCGAATGCGCTTTGGCCAATTTTGGGGAGCGCATGAAAGCCCTCAAAGCCGATGGTGTCGATGCTTTGGTGTTTGCAGGCCTCGTCAATCGACCCGATTTTTCGACCCTCAAGCCAGACTTGCGCGGGGCGCTCGCGCTGCCTCGGATCATGGCCGAGATGCGCAAGGGCGATGATGCCCTATTGCGGGCTGTCCTCGCCGAGTTTGAGCGCGAAGGCTTTGCCATTGTCGGTACCGATGAGGTCTTGGCTGATCTTTTGGCAGAAGCAGGCTTGATCGCTGGCGTTGAACCAACCGAAGCCCAATCAGAAGACGTGACAAAGGCAATGTCTATTGCCGCAGAAATCGGTCGATTGGATATTGGACAAGGTGCCATCGTCGTGGACGGCTTGGTGCTAGCGGTAGAGGCCCAAGAGGGCACAGACCGCATGTTGGCACGGGTGTATGATCTCTCCACCCATATTCGCGGCACCAAGGCAGAGCGTCGCGGGGTTCTGGCTAAGCGCGCTAAGCCCGATCAGGAGCGCCGGGTGGATCTGCCAACCATTGGCGTCAAGACCGTGGAGGGGGCCTCTAAAGCGGGCCTCGCCGGCATTGTGGTTGAGGCGGGGGGTGCCCTGATTATCGACCGCAATAATGTGATCGCCGCCGCGGAAGAGTCTGGCCTCTTCATTCTTGGCGTTTCTGTGGACAGCCAATCATGAAACCCTATCGGGTCTTTGTTGTTGCGGGCGAGCCCTCAGGCGATGAGCTCGCCGCTGAGCTCGTTCAAGCCCTACGCGCCCGCCGCCCCGATCTGGTCATCGAAGGCGTGGGTGGCGAGAAATTAGCCAGCCAAGGTATCCAAAGCGCAGTTTCGATTGAGGGGCTGTCCGTTCTGGGCCTTACTGAAGGCTTAGCCGCGCTCAAAACCGTCAATGCGCGGGCTGAAGAAACAGGCGTTGCCGCCGAAGCTTTCGCGCCAGATGCGGTGGTCCTGATCGATTCTTGGGGATTTACGCTGCGCGCTGCCAAAGCCATTCGTGCGCGTGTGCCACAAGCGCGCTTGATCAAGATGATTGGGCCCCAAGTCTTTGCCACGCGACCGGGGCGCGCCAAGACGGTTGCGGCAGTCTATGATGCCTTATTCTGCATCCATGATTTTGAGGTGCCATTTTATGACGGCACAGGCTTGCCGGTTACGATCATTGGCAATCCAGCTATCGCGCGGGCAGGCAAAGGCGATGGTACACAGTTTCGGGCGCGCCATGGGCTGACCGATAAGAAAATTGTTCTTCTGTTGCCCGGCTCACGCGGTGGGGAAATCCAGCGGGTTGCACCTGCCCTAGAAGGTGCGGCAGCCCTGATCAGCAGCAAAGACCCTCAGGTACACGTCGTCGTTGTTCTGGCCCCCTCGGTGGCCGAGCGCATCACAGAGCGTGCGGCCAATTGGGCCTTCCCGCATGTTGTGGTGGGCGAGGATGAAAAGCTTGACGCCTTTGCTGCCGGCGATGTCGCTTTGGCTTGCTCCGGCACCGTGACCACCGAAGTCGCGCTGCAAGAAACGCCGATGGTTTTGGGCTATCGGCTTGGCGCGATCAGCGGCTTTATCATTTTGAACTTCTTACTGAAAAGCCGATTTATCTGCCTGCTCAACATTGCGCTTGGGCGGATGGCCATTCCTGAATTTGTCCAAAATGGCCTGACGCCAGAGGCCTTGGCCGAAGCCGCCTCTCAGCTTCTCTATGATCCAAAGGCTGCGCAAGACCAATTGAATGCCCAAGCTTTAGCGCTTGATAAAATGGGCCGTCATGACCCGCCAGCGGCAGAGCGTGCTGCCGATGCTTTGTTGAAACTGTTGGACGCGTCTTAATCGAACAGACTGCCCTGAACCGGGCCATCGCTGGCGCGGACTTTAACATCACCGTCGAGGAACGTCAGGGTCAAACGGGCGTCGGCTTTAATGGCAGACTTGGCCCGCACCACTACGCCCTTATCGGTGCGCACCACGGCAAAGCCGCGCTCCAGCGCAGAGCGATAGGATAAGGCTTCAAGCAAGCTGGCTTGGCCAGCCAAATGACGCGTCTTGGCCTCCAAGCTGCGCGTAACGCCTGTTTTCAGCCGTTGGCTGGCAAGGGTTAAGCGCTGTTCAGCGCGCACCAAGGCGTCACGTTCCAGTGCAGTACGGCGGGTGAGGGCGGCACCTAATCTTTGGCCGAGGCTTGTGACCAGTAGGGCCTTGCGCGTGACATCTTGGTGCAAGACTTGCGGCCGTAAGCGCCCACCAATCGCGGCAAGGCCATGTGCTTTGGCCGCGACTAAGGTGCGTAAGGACGGGCCAAAGCGTAGGTCGATCACATCCATGCGCTGGCGGGCGCTGGAAAACAACGTGTCGGCACGGGGAAGGCGGGCTGTCGCCGCCCGAAGTTCGATTTTAGACCGCTCTAGGCCCCGCACCATGGCGCGCGAGAGGCGGGCACCAATCAGGCCGAGCCGTTCTTGCAGTTCCAAGCGCACGGGCACGGCGATTTCAGCGGCCCCTGTAGGTGTGGGCGCACGGCGATCCGAGGCAAAGTCAATCAGGGTCGTGTCGGTCTCGTGCCCGATGGCCGAAATCAGCGGGATGGTGCTGGCAGCGGCCGCCCGCACAACCACTTCTTCATTAAAGGCCCAAAGGTCCTCAATCGAACCCCCACCGCGTGCAATGATCAAAAGGTCTGGGCGTGGAACTGGCCCGTCGGCTGGCAGGGCATTAAAGCCTGCAATGGCGCGTGCCACTTGATCTGCAGCCTTATCGCCCTGCACCAGAACCGGCCAGAGGATCACATGGACCGGAAAACGTTCGGACAGGCGATGGAGAATATCGCGGATCACGGCCCCGGTCGGGCTGGTCACCACGCCAATGACGCTGGGTAGATAGGGTAATGCTTGCTTGCGCTCTGGGGCGAACAGACCCTCTGCCGCGAGGCGTTTGCGCCGCTCTTCCAATTGCGCCAGCAAAGCGCCCACACCCGCAGGCTCCAGCCGCTCAATGATGAGCTGATATTTCGAAGAGCCCGGGAAGGTTGAGATTTTGCCGGTGGCGATGACTTCCATGCCTTCTTCGGGACGGAACTTCAGGGCTGCGGCCACGCCCTTCCACATAACAGCCGATAGGACGGCATTGGCATCCTTGAGATCGACATAGACATGGCCAGACCGAGCCAAAGTCACCCGGCCCATTTCGCCGCGCACGCGCACATTGCCAAAGTCATCTTCCAAGCGACGTTTGATTGCGCCTGAAAGCTCAGAGACAGAAAATTCTGGGGCGTTAGAAGGCTCTTTGCTCATGGTTTCTGTCTAGAGCGATGCGCGCTTTGGGGGAAGGGACTTTGTATTTGAGCCTCTTGGGCCAGAAACAGCGTCTAGAATTACAATTCAGAGAGAAACATCACGAAATTGGGTTCTCATACATCCAGTTGAACCGGGCTGCGTAAACTGTCCCAGAGCTATCCCGCTCGATCTTTAGGACCAAAATATGTTAAACTTCAAAATGTTCGCTTCGGCGGCAGCCGCCCTCGCTTTGTCTGCAGCACCGGCAATGGCGCAATGCGCTAAGACTCAGAACGATGCCGCAGCCCAAGCGGCTGGCTATCAGACCATCGGCTATCATGCGGCTTCAAATGCTGCAAAGCCCGCCAAGGGCGACATCATTGACGTGGCAGTCGGGGCGGGTAGCTTCAACACCTTGGCCGCTGCTCTTAGCGCTGCTGGCTTGGTCGATACGCTTAAAACCTCTGGCCCATTCACCGTGTTTGCGCCGACCGATGCCGCCTTTGCCAAATTGCCAGCAGGCACGGTGGAAACGCTTTTGAAGCCTGAAAATCGCGCGCAATTGATTTCCATCCTGACCTATCATGTCGTGCCGGGCAAAATCACGTCCAACCAATTGCTCGACAAAGTCACCCCAGCCACCACCGTTCAAGGCCGTAAGGCCACGATTGATGGCCGCAATGGCCGCGTGACCGTTAATGGTGTTGCCGTGATCGCCGCCGATGTTGGTGCCTCCAATGGCGTGATCCATGTGATCGACACCGTTTTGATGCCACCTGCGCCAAAGCATCACTAAGCCAAGCGGCGGCCTGCTTAGGCAGGCATCGTCAACACATGCCATAAGGGGATGGTGACCAAGGCGATCAAGGTCGTCGCGGTCACCAAACCGGCCATGAGGGGGGCATCGCCCCCAAGCTCACGGGCCAGAACATAGGCCGCTGGCGCGCTGGGCATGGAAGCAACCCCAGTCGCCACCGCACTGGGCAGCGGGGCTAAGCCCAGCATTTGGGTGACCAGCAACATGAGAAGTGGCGCAATTGCGAGCTTCGAGACCACCCCAACCGCCAAGCGCAGCGGTACTTTGCCCAAGCCCTCAAAACTCAAAGCCGCCCCAACGCTCACCAAGGCCACGGGCATGGCGGCCCGGCCCAATAGCGCGAGTGCTGGCTCCAAAGGTCCGATAAATTTGGTCAGCCCGATCAGATTGGCGATAATCCCGGTTAGGCTTGCTAGCACCAAGGGGTTGCGCATGACTTCGCCTAAAGCGCCCTTAAGGCTCGGCACAATGTCATTCTTGCCCCATCGCGCCATGACAAAGACGCTCATCAAATTCACAAAAGCCACCACGGGGCCAAAGCCCAAAGCGATCAGTGCAAGCCCTTCAGGTCCGTAAAGGGCAGGGGCTGCTGCTAAAACGATAAAGCCATTCCAGCGCACACTGGCTTGAAAGATGGAGGTAAAAGCGGGGCCATCGTCCCGAAACCAAAGCCTCAGGCTAAGACCCCACAGGCCTGCCAAGGCAAAGCCCACGACCAAGCAGGTGAGGAAGTGGACCGTGTCCGGCCCTGAAAAATCCGCTCCTGCCACTGTGGAAAACAAAAAGGCTGGATAGAGCATCCAATAGCCAAAAGAATTGACGGCTGCCCAAGAGGTGTCGGGCACGATCTTGGCGCGCTTGGCCACAAAGCCAATGGCGATCACCAGAAAGACGGGCAAAATCGCGGTGAAGGCCACGTTCATGACAGGGTGCCGAGGCTGAACCCGCCCTGCAAGCGGTCCAAAAGGCCTTGCAACATATAGGCGGCGGCAGCTGCATCGACAACCGCCGCGCGTTTGGCGCGGGTCATGTCGGCGGCAATCATTTGACGTTGGACGGCAGCGGTCGACAGCCGTTCATCCCACATCAACAGCGGCACATCGCGAATGTTCAACAGGTTGCGCGCAAAAGCGCGGGCGGCCTGGGAAGAGGGGCCTTTTGACCCGTCCATATTGATCGGGTGTCCCACCACGAGGCCACAAGCGGAGCGGTCATCAAAAATCGCAAAAATCGCTTGCCCATCCGCAGCCATCTTCGTGCGCTTGACCCCGCCAGCAGGGCTGGCGATCAGGCGGGTGACGTCAGAAGCCGCAACCCCAATCGTGGTCGACCCGGGATCAATCCCGATTAAGGCCTGACGGGCGGGCAAGCTTTCACAAAACTCCCGATAGTCCAGAATCGGCATCAGTTAGTGCCGGGGGCGGCAGGTTGCGGCGCTGTGACTTGTTCGGCCCGCGCCCGGTCGAGCGCCGACACAAAGGTCTCAACCCCTTGGGCACCGACCACCGCAAAGCTCTGATTAAACAGGACGGTTGGGACACCAGTGACGCCCATGCGCTGGGCGATCTCCAATTCCTGCTCAACCGGGGCAACATCGGCATCACTGGCCAAAAGCCGCGCGACGAGGTCGCCATCCATGCCAAGGCCACGGGCAATCGATACCAAGGTCGAGGATTGACTCAAGTCCTCACCTTCGACGTGATAGGCTTGAAATAGCGCTTCGGCGCATTCCACTTCGACGCCGGCTGAGCGGGCCCACCGCAGCAATCGATGGCAATCGCGCGTGTTCGGCGTGGTTTTGATAGCGTCAAAATTAAACTCAATGCCGACCCGAAGCCCGGCATCGACCAAGGCCTGTGAAATCTCTTTTAAGCGGGCTTCATCGCCGCCAAATTTGGCCAAAAGCCGCGCCCGACGGTCTGCGCCTTCTTTGGGTGTCGTAGGGTCGAGTTCAAATGGCCGCATCGACAAATGGGTGGGAACCTCACCGCGTGTTACACAGGCTGTTACCAGCGCGCGAAACCCAACATAGCACCACGGACAAATCACGTCTGAGATAAAATCGATGGTGACCGGACGGTCCAGTATTGGTGCTTGGGTAGGGGTATCGCTCATGCGTTTTGGCCTTTTTCCAGCATACGGGTTACGCGTTGCAGCAAACCCGCAGCATTTTCTTGCGGTGATAGGCTCGCGCTTGCAATCGCCAACTTGATTTGGATGGGCTGGTCGTTGCTATAGCTGGTGTGATCGGCCTGTACGTCAAACGCCGTACATTCGAGGACGGCAGCAATACGATTTGCCGCAATCGAGGCCGCCTCATCATCCGAGCTTGGGAAGGCAACAACAAAGGTCGTTTGATCAAGACGCGCAGCCACATCTTCGGCACGCACCAGGCGGGACAGCATGGCCCCAGACTGGCCAATCAAGCGCTCAATCCCTTGACGCGTATGCACCACGCCAAGGCTGGCTTCAGTGTCGAGGCGGGCCAAGGCAATGGACAAAGGCCGGTCGGTTTCGTGCGCTCTTTGAACCAAGCTTTCCAGATGCGCCAAGAAGAAAGACGGTGCGTAAAGGCCAGTGGTAGCCTCCATGGCGGCAGGCGCGCGGGCAGCCGCAAACGCCAAGTTCAATGCATCGCGGCTGCGCTTTTCTTCGACAAAGTTGAGAAGGCGATCTGCAGCGGCAGGGTCATCGTCGCCCGCAACCGCAAAATCCGTCGCGCCGCGCTCTATGGCTTCGTGAGGATTATCGAAATCAGGTGATCCAAGGATCAGGCAAGGCATGTGGAACATGCGCGCATTGCGACGCATAGCGGCACAAAAACTCAGCGCCGTGGCGCGGTCATCGCGGGCCAAGATCACGACGCCATCAAACTCGCTCTCATGAAGATAATCAAACGCGGTAAACGAGGTGAAGGCCGCAATGGTCTCTGCACCCAAATGTGTGATTGCGGTTGAAAACTGCAATAAATCAGGGCCGGGTTGGCCAAACATCAAAATGCGGGGCACTTTCGCGCTGTTGACGATGGGGGGATGAGAAGGGCCGCCAAAGCGGGCCAAGGTCCGAAACCGCATTTTGGCTTCGTCTGCCATCACCGCGATGCGCAAGCTCGATCCCAGACGGGCCGCCAAGACGCTGGGCGTCGCAAAGGCATCCAACACCCCATCAAAGGCGCTGATGTCGAAGTTTTCTTCGCCATTACTCCACGCCATGAATAGGCCAGCCCGCGGCCCAAGGGCAGCTTTGAGCGACCGCACAAGATCAGCGGCCTTAGGCCCACTAGCCCCGCGTGTATCGACCACAATGGCAGCCGTCTGGCGACGTTGGTGGTCTTCGCCCGCAATGGTGAAGCCTGCTTGGGATAGCACTTCACTTGCGTCATCGCCGGCGAGAACGAGAATATGTGGCTTTGCCATCCTATGCCTACTTTCAAGGGCCATTGCGAAATTCGTGTAGCACCCTAGCGTGGGGAAACTGAGTCGTCAGTAAACGAATGTGAAAGGCCCCCTGTTTTGACTGCCAACCCTGCTTTGATCCAGCCCAATTTCAGCCTTCAAGGCAAAACCGCTCTGATTACCGGGGCATCTTCGGGGCTGGGTGCGCATTTCGCTCGCCTTTTTGCAGGGCTTGGCGCAAAGGTCGTATGTGGCGCACGACGGGTCGATCGGCTGGAGGCCTTGGTCGCGTCGATTCAGGACGCAGGCGGCCAAGCGCAGGCCGTAAAATTAGACGTACAAGATGAGGCCAGCGTGATTGCCGCCTTTGATGCCGCCGAAGCGGGCTTAGGCCTTCCGTCCATCGTGATTGCCAATGCAGGCACCAATGAGATCGGCCTTGCGACCGATATTTCGATGGACGCCTATGATGCAATGATGTCGGTCAATGTGCGCGGCGTATTCATCACCGCACGCGAGGGGGCCAAGCGCATGATCGCAAGTGGCAGTGTGGAACGCGGTGATGGCCGAATTGTGCTGATTGCCTCGATGGCGGGTCTGAAACCTTTGCCTGGCCTTGTTCCTTATTGCGTCTCGAAAGCCGCCGTCGTCATGATGGCAAAGTCGATGGCTGCAGAATGGATGCGCAAGGGCATCAATGTGAATGCCATCTGCCCGGGCTATATTGAGACCGAGATCAATGCCGATTGGCTGGGCCAAACTGGCGGGCAGAAAATGGTCGCCGGATTTCCGCGCCGCCGCTTGATGGACGATCAAGCTTTGGATGGGGCGATGACGTGGTTGGTGTCAGATGCTGGCCGTTACACCAGTGGTGCGGTTGTCCAAATCGATGATGGACAAGCCCTGTAACATTTATGGGTCGACAGGTATCTAGCTAGGAAGTCTCCATTTCTATCCTTAAACTTGACCGTATTGGGTGAGCCATATGCAAGTTGTGCGAGGTAGAACATTGCATGCCTTTCTCTTTGTTAACCTTTTCTTGACTGGATAAAGTCCGTAAAAATACGGGCTACTACATTTGTAGTACCTGATAAATAAAATTGAATTCATTGGGTTTATTTTCCGTTTACCAGTCGTTTTTAGGCGTTGTTAGGACCTTGCGTGTTACTTATCCAGATAAGCGCCCTGACGTTTGCGGTGCTTTGAAGGATTGGGACGATGAAATTCTCGAAGTCTTTATTAGCTACGAGCATCACTCGCGTTGAGCGCGGCAATGTCGCGGTCATCTTTGCGTTGGTCTCGTCCGTGTCCTTGGGCGTGCTTGGGGCTTCTATTGAGCTGAACCGCGTGGCCAACACAAAGGCATCCTTGGCCGCCGCTGCCGATGCAGGTGCTTTGGCGGCCAAACGCGAGCAGGCGGACAAGAGCTCTCTGGGCGACACGCTTGCCAGGGCTGCAGGGGTGACGGCCGGTACAAAGGCATTTCTAGCCTCCGCGCCTGGTGAGGATCGCGGTGTTAGCAATCTTCAGGCCTCTGTTACATGGGATGCAGATGGTGCAGCGCGCCTGACAGGTACCGGCACACAGAGCTTGATTTTGGGCGGCTTGATTGGTCGATCCACCATTGCAATTAGCGCCGTTGGTGTTGCCACGGCGGGAACGGACCGGCGCTTGGAAGTGGCGGTTGTGGTAGATACCACGGCATCCATGTTCCAAAAGGATGGACGCCCAACCACGCGCTTTACCCAAATGCGCAGCGCGGCCAAAGGCTTTGTCAACACGCTGTTCAACACCGTCACCATCCCAGACCGTCTACGGGTTGCGGTTATTCCTTGGACGACGACCGTCAATATTCGCAGTGAAGTGCCTAATCAAACGTGGGATAATGCCGCAGCAACCGTGCGAAGCCCCGCGGATGCGGGCACGCGGTCGCTGCCGACAAACCTCATCAGCCGCACGTCTAATATTAATGAGACCACGTCCACTTTGAACTCCATGTTTGCGCCAGTTGGTTGGCGTGGATGTATTGCCGGCACGGGTGAAAGCCTCAGTGCAACGGATGACACAAAAACCGGGATGAGCTGGAATGCCTTGCGGGTGCCACCGCGCGTCAGCAATGCCACCCGTACCAAAGGCGTGAGCGTCCCGAGAATGTGCGACAACTGGACGGGTTGTCCGCCGCCACCTCCAGGGCCACCGCCTCCTCCTCCGGGGCCACCGCCACCACCACCACCACCACCGCCGCAAACACAAGGCAAATTGATGCTGCCGGGTCAAAAGCCTGAGAGGTTTGCATTTTTAAGCTTTGGCAAGTCGACGGTGAATGCGGCCTGCGTCAATAATCCATATTCCTGCCCCTATAACTCGTGCCCAGCTGGCAGCCAAAGTCTCACGACCATCAATTGCTCGCAAAACGACAATAATGGCACGCGCAACGCCTTCTTCAATTTTACCGGCAGCCAAGCTTGCATCAGCAGCGGCGGTTGTCAGTTGAATTTGAACACCGGCACCGCCAATGGCTGCGCCGCTGACTACAACGAGATCACGTGGAACAATGCCAATGGTTCTTGGTGCTCGTGGGTACCAAGGCAGACGTGGGATAGCTTCCGCCGCATCACCGGGCCAAACCTGAACTGTCCGATGCCAATGCTGGGCTTGTCGGCCAGCCGGAGCCAATTGATCGATACGATTGACCGTCTGTCGCCATCGCCAGGGGGAACCCACGCTGATGTCGGCTTGCGTTGGGGCCTGCGCGCGCTGTCGCCACGGACGGAATGGGCAAGCTTCTTCCAGCATAACCGGCCAGAGCCATTTGATTCCTCAACGGTCACCAAAGTCATGGTTCTGATGACGGACGGGGCTAACGAGCAAGCGGTCAACTTCCCCGGCTATTGGGGCTGTAGTGAATCAGGCGCTCCTGGTTGTTCGGGTTCGCCGGACCGTGCCACCCTGGACAGCCGGATGCAGTCCTGGTGTACCGCAATCCGCGACACCTATAAGGTTGAGCTCTACACGGTAGCGATCAACGTCTCTGATACAGACGCTGTCAGCCGCTTGCGCACTTGTGCTGGCAGTGACAGTCGCGCGTTTGCAGTCGATGCAAGCCAGTTGAATGCGACCTTTGAACAGATTGCGCGGGAAACCTTCAGCCTTCGCTTGAAGGAATAGGCCAAGTTTCCACCTTCTTCTGCGCTAAATGCGGCCCCGCTTGTTGCAAGCGGGGCCGCTTGCGCTTTATGCACAGATCGTCATGACCCAATTCAATGCTCCTCAAGCCGCCCCACGCGAAACGCCTTGCTCGCGGGCGCTGGCTGCTGGCAAAGTGCCCAGCTTCCAAGATATTATCCTTACCCTTTCGGACTATTGGGCCCGCCAAGGCTGCGTCATTCTGCAACCCTATGATACCGAAGTTGGGGCAGGGACCTTGCATCCCGCCACGACCTTGCGCGCGCTTGGTCCAAAGCCGTGGCGCGCCGCCTATGTGCAGCCGTCGCGACGTCCCAAGGATGGCCGCTATGGCGAGAACCCAAATCGCTTGGGCCATTATTACCAATATCAGGTGATCCTAAAGCCCAACCCGCCCAATTTGCAGGAGCTGTATCTCAATTCGCTCTATGAAATTGGCATCGACCCAACTTTGCATGACATCCGCTTTGTCGAAGACGATTGGGAAAACCCAACTGTTGGCGCATGGGGCCTGGGTTGGGAGATTTGGTGTGACGGGATGGAAGTCTCCCAATTCACCTATTTCCAACAAGTCGGCGGCCTCGATTGTAAGCCTGTGTCGGGCGAACTGACCTATGGGCTTGAGCGCTTGGCCATGTATGTGCAGGGCGTGGAAAGCATCTATAACATTGATTTTAATGGACATGGTGTCAGCTATGGCGATGTGTTTCTGGAAAATGAGCGCCAGCAATCGACCTTTAACTTCGAAGAATCCGACCCCGCCATGCTGAAGCGCTGGTTTGAGGATGCAGAGCGCATGTGCACCCACTTGCGCGACAAACGCTTGCCACTGCCGGCCTTTGACTGGGCGCTCAAATGCTCGCATTTGTTCAATTTGCTCGACGCGCGCGGCGTGGTTTCGCCGACCGAGCGGCAGAGTTTTATCGCGCGTGTTCGCGATCAAGCTAAAGGCTGTGCTGTTCTCTGGGCAGAAACCCAAGCCCCAGCCCAAGAAGAGGTGGTCTGAACCATGCCCCAATTCTTGCTCGAACTTTTCTCCGAAGAAATCCCCGCCCGCATGCAAAAGCGGGCCGCAGAAGACCTTAAAAAGCTCTTGATGGATGCTTTGACCAAAGCTGGCTTCTTGCCCGGTGGGATGGAAACCTTTAGCGCGCCGCGCCGCCTCGTCGCCGTCGTGGAAGGCCTGCCAGAGCGGACGGCCGATGTGCGTGAAGAGCGTAAGGGCCCCAAAGTCGATGCCCCCGCCCAAGCCATTGAAGGCTTTTTGCGCGGTGCGGGTCTGGCCGATATTGCCCAAGCCCGCGTGGTGTCTGACCCGAAAAAGGGCGATTTTTACGTTGCTGATCTGGTGAAGCCCGGCCGGGCAACGCCGGATGCTTTGGCGGACATCGTGCCCGATATCATCCGCAACTTCCCTTGGCCTAAAAGCATGCGTTGGGGCGAGGGCACCTTGCGTTGGGTGCGACCCTTGCATCGGATTTTGGCCGTGTTTGACGGCGAGATCGTGCCGTTTGACGTCGACGGGATTGCCTCCTGCAATATTAGTGAGGGCCATCGCTTTCACGGCACCGGTACTTTTGAAGTCAAAGACTTTGAGGATTATGAGGCCAAATTAGCTGCCGCCCATGTCGTCCTCGATCGGGATCAGCGCAAGGCCCAGATCAAGGCCGACGCCCAAACCCTGTGCCATGCCCGCAACCTTGAACTCATTGATGATGAAGGACTTTTAGAAGAAGTCTGTGGTCTGGTGGACGAGCCGCATGTGATCATGGGCGATATGGATCCCTCCTTCTTGGACCTGCCGCCAGAAGTCATCCGCCTGACCTTGCGCGTCAATCAGAAATATTTTGTCGTCCGCGATCCTAAGACTGGTGGCCTCGCGCCGCATTTCATCATCGTATCCAATGTGAAGGCGACCGACGGCGGCAAGAAAATCGCGCTCGGCAATGCGCGCGTGCTGGCCGCCCGCCTCAATGATGCCCGCTATTTCTGGGATCTGGACCGCAAGGCCAGCCTCGAAAGCCGCGTGCCGAAGCTCGATACGTTGGTGTTCCATGAAAAGCTCGGCAGTGTGGGCGATAAGGTACGTCGCATTGTGGCCCTAGCGGGCGAGATCGCGCCTCTGGTTGGTGCAGATGTGGCTTCAGCCAAGCATGCCGCTCTATTGGCCAAAGCTGATTTAACGACCGAAATGGTTGGCGAATTCCCAGAACTTCAAGGGGTTATGGGGCGGTATTATCAGCTGCAACAAGGTGGAAGCGAGGCGTCCAACAAAATCATCGCCGACGCCATTCGCGACCATTATAAGCCCGTCGGCCCGTCCGATCAGGTGCCGAGCGAATCCGTCGCCATGGCTGTGGCATTGGCCGACAAGCTGGATACGCTGACTGGCTTCTTTGCCATAGACGAAAAGCCAACAGGCTCTGGCGACCCCTATGCACTGCGCCGCGCGGCGCTAGGTGTCATTCGGATTGTGCGGGAAGCGGGCGTGCGCTTTGCTTTGGCAGAGAAAGCCAAAGCCAATGGTTTGCTCGACTTCATCCTCGAGCGCCTCCGCGTATCCCTCCGCGATGAAGGCTTTGCGCCAGATGTGCTCGAAGCAGCCTTTGCCATTCCCGATGATGACATCGTGCGAATCGTTGCCCGCGTAACAGCCCTTGCCAAGGTTCTGAAGACCGAAGACGGGGCCAATCTGGTGGCGGGCTTAAAGCGTGGTGCCAATATTCTGCGCGCCGAAGAAAAGAAGGACGGGGCAGTGCCAGAAGGCACTGTTTCAGACGCACTTCTACGCGAACCAGCTGAGCAGGGGCTGTATCAAGCCCTCGTCGCGGCAGAAAGCCAGATGGAACAGGCCTTAGCAACCGAAGCCTTTGACACCGCCATGGCGGCTTTGGCGGCCCTGCGTGCCCCGGTCGACCTGTTCTTTGAGACTGTGCTCGTCAATGATGCCGATGCCGCCATTCGTCAGAACCGTTTGGCGCTATTGGTAAAATTGCGCGCGGTGAGTGAGCGGGTGGCCGACTTCTCAAAGCTCGCAGGCGGCTAAAGCCCAATCCACCTATCCGCCGCGACTTGTGCAAAATCAAAGACGGCGGCTGTGGCCTAAGACTTGCTTCCAATAGGACCTCAATCTGGGCACGTGCCCGGATTCTGGACGATTTTGCGTGTTGTAAAACTACATATCCAGAAGGGTGTGTGTCTTGCGACACAGTTCGGCCATTCTGGGCTTTCATGTGGGTTGATACTTCACTGGACTGCCTTAGAAGGGCCGCTAACACGCGCCTCTGGCGCAGGAATCACATGAGGCACATGCTACATGAGTAAATTGGTTTATAGCTTTGGAGCAGGCCTCGCCGATGGCGACGCCAGCATGAAAAATCTTTTGGGTGGCAAGGGCGCGAACCTTGCAGAAATGAATAAGATCGGGCTTCCCGTTCCTCCAGGCTTTACCATCACGACCGAGGTCTGCACGGCCTTTTACGCTTTGGGCCAGAAATATCCCGATGCACTGGCCGATGAAGTCAAGGCAGCTATGACGACGGTTGAGACCACGGTCGGCAAGGGCTTTGGCGATGCCGTCAACCCGCTTCTGGTGTCGGTCCGCTCTGGCGCACGCGCTTCCATGCCCGGCATGATGGATACGGTCCTGAACTTGGGCCTGAATGATGAAACCGTGGAAGGCCTCGCCGCCCAATCCGGCAACCGCCGCTTTGCCTTTGATAGCTATCGCCGCTTCATCCAAATGTATTCCAATGTGGTGCTGGAACTCGACCACCACATGTTCGAGGATATTCTCGAAAGCTATAAGGAAGTCCACGACTATACGATTGATACCGATCTTCAGGCCGAAGATTGGGAAAAGGTGGTTGTGAAATATAAGGCCGCGGTTGACTCCGCGATGGGCAAGCCATTCCCGCAGGATGTGAACGACCAATTGTGGGGCGCGGTCGGTGCTGTGTTCCGCTCGTGGATGAATGACCGCGCCGACTTCTACCGCAAAATGCACGACATCCCTGAAAGCTGGGGCACCGCCGTCAATGTGCAGGCCATGGTGTTTGGCAATATGGGCGAAACCTCCGCAACTGGTGTTGCCTTCACCCGCAACCCTTCGACGGGTGAGCGCCTGTTCTATGGCGAATATCTGATCAACGCCCAAGGCGAAGACGTGGTGGCCGGCATCCGTACGCCAAAATCCATCACGCGGGTTCAGCGCGAAACCATGGGTGAGGGCGGTCTTTCGATGGAAGAGGCGCTGCCCGAAGTGTTCCTGCAATTGGTAGAGGTCTATGGCCAGTTGGAAGGCCATTACCGCGACATGCAGGACATTGAGTTCACGGTCGAGCGCGGCAAACTCTGGATGCTGCAAACCCGTAACGGCAAGCGCACGGCCAAGGCAGCCTTGAAAATCGCCGTCGATATGGTCGCAGAAGGCCTCATCACCGAGAATGAAGCCGTGATGCGGGTCGACCCCGCAGCCCTAGACCAATTGCTGCACCCGACGATTGCACCAGGTGCCGTGCGTGACTTGATCGCCGTGGGCCTTCCAGCGTCGCCAGGGGCTGCGGTGGGCGAAGTTGTGTTTGACCCCGATGAAGCCGAAGAAATGGCGAAAGCCGGTAAGTCGGTCATTCTTGTCCGCGAAGAAACCAGCCCAGAAGATATTCACGGCATGCACGCCAGCCGCGCCATCGTCACCTCGCGCGGCGGCATGACCAGCCACGCCGCCGTTGTGGCACGTGGCATGGGCCGTCCTTGCGTCTCAGGTGCGGGCGAAATCCGCATTGACGAAGAGGCAGGTGTGTTCAAGGTTCGCGGTCGTGAGATCAAAAAAGGCGACATCATCTCAGTCGATGGCTCCAAGGGCGAAGTCCTGTTTGGCGCGGTGGAGATGGAACAGCCTGAATTGTCAGGCGACTTTGCAGCACTCATGGTGTGGGCCGATAAGGTCCGCCGCTTGAAGGTTCGCGCGAATGCCGAAACCCCACTCGATGTGCGCACCGCGCGTGAGTTCGGGGCCGAGGGCGTTGGCCTGTGCCGCACCGAACATATGTTTTTCGACGCAGACCGGATTGCCGCAGTCCGTGAAATGATCTTGTCGGAAACCAAAGCAGGCCGCGTTTTGGCACTGGCGAAGATTTTGCCAATGCAACGCCGCGACTTTGTTGAGATTTTCACCATCATGAAGGGCCTGCCATGCACGATCCGCTTGCTCGACCCGCCGTTGCACGAATTCCTGCCGCATAGCTTGGAAGATGTGGAAGCGGTCGCTAAGGCAACGGGTCTTGATAAGGCGAAGCTGTTAGAGCGCGCGAAAGACCTGCATGAAGTCAACCCAATGCTGGGCCACCGGGGCTGCCGCCTCGGCATCACCTATCCTGAAATCTATGAGATGCAGGCCCGTGCCATCTTTGAAGCTGCGATTGAAGTGGCCAAGGCCGAAGGCGAAGCCCCTGTTCCTGAAATCATGATCCCGCTGGTGGCGACCGAAAAAGAATTGCAAATCCTGAAAGATCGGGTCGATGCAATTGGTCGCGAAGTCATGGATCAAGAAGGCATGGAGATTGAGTATTTCGTCGGCACCATGATCGAATTGCCACGCGCTGCGTTGAAAGCCGACGAAATTGCCCGTCAGGCAGCCTTCTTCTCTTTCGGTACCAATGACCTCACCCAGACGACCCTTGGCATCAGCCGCGATGATTCCGGTCGCTTCATGGGGGCCTATGTCGAGCAGGGCATTTTTGAAAAAGACCCGTTCGTGACTTTGGATCAGTCTGGCGTCGGCGACTTGATCAAGATTGCCCGGGATCGCGGTCGGGCAACCAAGCCCGACCTGAAGCTCGGCATTTGTGGTGAGCATGGTGGTGATCCTGCCTCCATCACTTTCTGCGAAAAGGCTGGCCTCGACTATGTGTCCTGCTCCCCCTACCGCGTCCCCATCGCGCGCTTGGCTGCGGCACAGGCGGCGCTGAGCTGAGACTAGGCAGATAGGCAGCGGCGTTGGAGATACGCCGATGTGTCCCGAAGGGACTGAAGGGGAGCGCGCAGCAAGAGCTTCGCATCGGTACGCGTTGACAGGCGCAGCTCGTGCTGCGCGGTCCTTTTGGTGATCCTTCTGTCTCGGCGACAACGATCCAGATGGAAACACCCCTTCAGTCTCCCAGCGTGACGCACAAGCGCTCTCCCTTCTCCCAGTGGGAGAGGGGCGGGGGTGAGGGCTTACACTGGCAATAATTGAGGGCTGAGGTCTAATCTAAATCCCTAAATACAATAAGGTTTTGTGCCGCTAAGCCCTCACCCCTTACCCGTCGACCTACAGGTCGACCCCAAAGGGCGAGGGGAGCGCATAGATAAAAACTTATCCCCACTCTCAAAACCTCAGATATTTTATACCCATCTCCAACGAGAGGGCGTTGTTGCTGCAGCGGCGACACCGGTTGGGGATGGTAAGCGGGACTAATCGAGGTTGAAGTGGCGACCTCGTGTTTCATTGGGATTAGCTGTCCTGATGCCCGGTGTGCTTGAGCCCGACTGCCGTGTGAAGCCCTTGGTCAAGAACTTAGGCGATGCCTTTGAGACGCCTTGGGGAAGCCTTATGTATTTTTAGGAGCACGCGTTTCTAGGATGAGGCCTTTACGAACTAGGCGGGGGAAATTTGAACCACCCGTGGCGTCATGAACCACCTAAGCACACAGAACTTTTCAGCCGGGGCGCACGGTTTGCGTCGTATTCCGGGCCAGTCCGTTAATCTGGCCCACCTCATTTGGCGCATACCACGCGCCCCGGCCCCTCACTCAGCCGCACCCCCGGTGGTTTCCCACGCGGGGCTATGGGTGTTGGTGAAGGGGTGGATTGAGACAGCCTCTTAGTCCATCCGGACTTTCTTTTTAAACGACTTCTTTCCGAAAGGCGGTGGGCCGCCCTTGGTGCGGGGTGGGCCGACAATGCCGCGGGGGCCGCGTTCGCCTGAAGCCACAGGCGCATTGGGTTTACCCTTTTTGCCGCCCTTGTTGGGGCCGTCACGACGGGGCGCACCCTTGGCGTTGCCAGGGTCATTGGCAGGTTCAATCCGCATCGCATCATCTGGATGGTTGTAGACTGCCTGCATAAAGCGGTCGGCCACGCGGGGATCGATCTCAAACACCGTGTCGCGATCAAAGATGCGGATATTGCCAATGTCATTCTTGGTGACATGGCCAAGCCGGCAGATGAGCGGGATCAGCCATTTTGGGTCTGCATTTGAATTGCGCCCGACCGACAGGCGGAACCACGGCGCGCCAGAACCTTCTTGGCCGCCAAAGTCACGCGGATCGCGTTCAGGGCGGTCGCGCATGCGGGCTGGACGTTCACCCCGTTCCGGGCGTTGACCGCGCGGCTCTGGCACGGGCTCAAACAAATCCTCGGGCTCTGGCAGGCGCGAGCGGTAGAGACGGATGAGGGCGGTTGCCACTTGCTCTGGGCCTGAAGCTTCCAGAAGCGCTGCGGCGAGGCCGACATCTTCTTCGCTGGCGGGCTCTTTCAGCATCGGGTCATTCATCAAGCGGTCGCGGTCTGCGGCGCGGATGGATTCCGCACTGGGCGGGCCCGACCAAGTGGCAGATACCCCTGCCGAGTGCAGCAATTGTTCGGCCTTTTTGCGCCGTGTGGTTGGCACCAAAACAACTGAAATCCCCTTGCGGCCAGCCCGGCCTGTCCGGCCAGAGCGGTGCAAGAGGGCGGCCTTATTCTGGGGCAATTCGGCGTGGATGACGAGGTTCAGATCTGGCAAATCCAGGCCGCGTGCAGCGACGTCGGTCGCCACACAGACGCGGGCATGGCCATCGCGCAGCGCTTGCAGCGCATCGGTACGTTCTTTCTGCGACAGCTCACCCGAGAGGGCGACCGCCGAGAAGCCGCGCTCGCGCAGGCTGCCAAACAAGTGCCGCACGCTTTCGCGCGTCGCACAAAACACCAAGGCCCCGCCTGTGCCATAAAAGCGCAGAACATTGACCACGGCTAATTCAAGCTCGTTCGGTGCGACGCGAATGGCGCGATACTCAATATCGCCATGGGGCACGTCGCGTGTTGTGGTATCAATGCGGATCGCATTGCGCTGATAATGCTTGGCCAGCGTCACAATGTCTTTGGCCAAAGTGGCGGAGAAGAGGAGGGTGCGCTTTTCTTCGGGCGTGCCGTCCAGAATGGCTTCCAGATCATCCTTGAAGCCCAGATCAAGCATTTCATCGGCTTCGTCGAGCACGACGGCGCGCAGCGCGCTGAAGTCGGCGCGGCCGCGTTCCATATGGTCACGCAAGCGCCCTGGTGTGCCGACGACAATGTGACAGCCGGCTTGCAGCTTGCGGGCTTCTTGGCGGGCATCCATGCCACCGACGCAGCAAACAACTTGTGCACCGGCTTTGGCGTAAAGCCATTCAAGTTCTCGGGCGACCTGCTGGGCCAATTCGCGGGTTGGCGCGATGACCAGCGCCAAAGGCGCGCCACCTCGGCCAAGGCGCTCTTCGCCAGCCAAAAGTGTGGGGCCAATCGAGAGACCAAAGGCAACTGTTTTGCCAGAACCAGTCTGAGCCGACACCAAAAGGTCAGCGTCAGCGCGTTCTTCGGCGAGAACAGCTGCTTGAACGGGGGTAGGCTCGCCATAGCCTTGGGCCGTCAATGCGGCTTCAAAGACGGCGGGTAGAGTAGGGAAGGGCATGATGATCCTGAAACCGCGCTTCTAGGTCGCGAATGAATGTAACAGCTTGCTTTGAGCAAAACTTCGAAGCGCTCTTTAACAGGAATTGACAGCAACAGCCATGTATTGACCTGTGATTGGCTTGAAGCCGTCCCATGCACTCCCTAAAATCGAGTTAGGCGATGCAGGGTGGTCTTCGGCGTCGCACGGGTTAGAGGTATGTGGATGCGTGCGTTTTTGGTCGCTATGTTGATATTCCTAAGCAGCTCGCCCGCATGGGCTTGGGGGCAAAATGGGCATCGGGTGACCGGGGCCATTGGTGAGCCTCTATTGTCAAAAAAGGCCGCAAAAGCGGTAAAAGCCGTGTTGGGCACAGAGTCGTTGGCCGAAGCCTCGACTTGGCCAGATGAAATGCGCTCTAGCCCGGAAGTATTCTGGCAGAAGACAGCCAACCCTTGGCATTATGTAACAATTCCCGCTGGCAAGACCTATGCAGAAATTGGTGCACCACCCGAAGGCGATGCGGTTAGCGCCTTGAAAGGCTTTGCCGTCACGTTGCGCGATCCAAATGCCCGCCTAGCGGATAAGCAATTGGCTTTGCGATTTACCATCCATATTATTGGTGATTTGCACCAGCCGCTTCACGTCGGCAATGGCACCGATCGCGGCGGCAATGACGTGAAGGTTCAATTTGGCCGCGAGGATACCAATCTGCACGCGGTTTGGGATGGCAATCTGATTGATCGCCAGCAATTGTCCTATACCGAGATGACGGCTTGGTTGAGCCGCCGCATCACCCCGCAAAACCTGAAAGACTGGGCAAATCCTGATCCTTTGGTGTGGGTGGCGGAGAGCGCCGCCTTGCGCGACACAATCTATCCTGCAGACACCCGTTTGGGTTACACTTACGCATTCCAGCAAAATGAGGCTTTAGACGCACGTCTTATGCAAGCTGGGGTTCGGGTCGCGGCCTATTTGAATGAACTTTATAAGTGAATTTCGTTTGAAGTGCATTTCGACGGCCAAAGCTCTGCATCGGGGTGTGGAAGAAGCATTTCAGCTTCATCTTTCCTTCATTCACTGCTTGCAAACCGTATTAACCGCAACATCTCCTTGCAACCGAGGCGAAGCGGGCCAATATCTAGTGTTCCGGAACGCATTGGCGTGTTCTGAAAGAGGCTTTTATGACCGATCATATCACACGCGCACTGGGCTTAGTCCCGATGGTTGTCGAGCAAAGTTCGCGTGGCGAGCGGGCCTTCGACATTTTTTCTCGCCTGTTGCGCGAACGCATCATTTTCGTGTCTGGTCCGGTCGAGGACGGCATGGCCGCTTTGATTTGCGCCCAGCTTCTATTCTTAGAGTCTGAGAACCCGAAGAAAGAAATTGCTATGTATATCAATAGCCCAGGTGGTGTCGTCACCTCTGGACTTTCGATCTATGACACGATGGAATATATCCGCTCACCCGTCTCCACCGTGGTGATGGGCCAAGCGGCATCCATGGGTTCGCTCCTATTGGCCGCTGGGCAAAAGGGCAGCCGCGTCGCGCTACCAAATGCGCGGGTTATGGTACACCAACCCTCTGGTGGCTTCCGCGGGCAAGCAACCGATATTGCACGCCATGCAGAAGATATCGTCGCCACCAAGCGTCGTCTCAATGAAATCTACGTCAAGCACACTGGGCAAGACTATGATGTGATTGAGAAAACTCTGGACCGCGACCATTTCATGACCGCTGAAGAAGCCAAGGCTTTCGGCATTGTGGACGAAGTTTTTGTGAAGCGCGAAGACCCTAGTCTGACGAGCTAAACACGCCTTTTAGCCCGCACGGCCTCGTTTTTGCGTAGGCTGATGCGGGTGAACATAATTGCTTCAGTTTTGCAACGGATCGTTGACAGATTCCGTGCAAGACTGGACAAAGCTTTTTGAAGCGACCGTCAGAGGCTGCTTTTGGCAGCACCGTGACGGACTGGAGTAGATATGACCAAAGCAGCCAGCGGTGATTCAAAAAATACGCTCTATTGCAGCTTCTGCGGCAAGAGCCAGCATGAAGTCCGCAAACTGATCGCAGGGCCTACGGTCTTCATTTGCGATGAGTGCGTCGAACTTTGCATGGATATCATCCGCGAAGAGAACAAAAATCAATTGGTCAAATCCAAGGACGGCGTGCCGACCCCTCAGGAGATCAAGGACGTTCTCGACGATTATGCGATTGGCCAAAATTATGCCAAGCGCGTTTTGGCTGTGGCTGTGCACAACCATTACAAGCGTCTTGCCCACTCCCAAAAGAATGGCGATGTGGAACTGGCGAAGTCGAACATCTTGCTGATTGGTCCAACCGGTTGCGGTAAGACCCTGCTGGCGCAAACCCTTGCCCGCATCATCGACGTGCCCTTCACCATGGCAGACGCCACGACTTTGACCGAAGCGGGCTATGTCGGCGAAGATGTTGAAAACATTATCCTGAAACTGTTGCAGGCGTCGGACTATAATGTGGAACGCGCCCAGCGCGGCATCGTCTATATCGACGAAATCGACAAGATCAGCCGTAAGTCAGACAACCCATCCATCACGCGTGACGTGTCGGGTGAGGGCGTGCAGCAGGCTTTGTTGAAATTGATGGAAGGCACGGTTGCCTCGGTGCCGCCTCAAGGTGGCCGCAAGCATCCACAGCAGGAATTCCTGCAAGTCGACACCACCAACATTCTCTTCATCGCTGGCGGGGCCTTCCCAGGTCTGGATACGATTATTTCGCGCCGCGGTACGGGTGCTGGCATTGGCTTTGGTGCCAATGTGCGCAGCCCAGACGACCGCCGTACGGGCGACGTGCTGCGTGAGTGCGAGCCAGAGGATTTGTTGAAATTTGGTCTGATCCCTGAATTTGTTGGCCGGATGCCAGTCTTTGCAACCTTGGAAGACTTGGACGAGGCCGCCTTGATCCAAATTCTGACTGAGCCAAAGAACGCCCTGATCAAACAGTATCAACGCTTGTTTGAGATGGAAAACACCAAGCTGACCTTCACCGACGAAGCTTTGCGTTGTGTGGCTACCAAAGCCATTGCGCGTAAGACGGGTGCTCGGGGCCTGCGCTCCATCCTGGAAGGGGTTCTGCTGGAAACCATGTTCGACCTGCCATCTTATGAGGGCGTGGAAGAAGTTGTGGTCAATGGCGAAGTCATTGAAGGCCGCGCCAAGCCCTTGCTGATCTATTCAGAGCGGCGTGAGCAAGCAGCCCCAGCCGCCGCTGGCTAACAAGAGAGGCCATATCCCGATGACTGAAGAGGCCTTTGTCGATCCAACACGGGCAGCCTTTGACTTGTTCAAATCGCTGCCGCGGGATGAGCCGATCTGGATGCTCAATTTGGTGCGATACCGGCCGCTCGCGATTTATCCCGCTGATCATCCAGACGCCAATCTGGGGCGTACGGGCGAAGAAGCTTACCAAGAATATGGTCGCGCCAGCGATCCGATCTTTAGCCGCTTAGGTGGCAAGGTGGTTTGGCGTGGGATGATGCAAGCCATGGTAACCGGACCAGAATCAGAGGCTTGGGACACGATCTTCATCGCCAATTATCCCAGCGCTGGCGCCTTTCTGGCCATGGTCACCGACAGCGATTACCGCGAAGCTGTCAAACATCGCCAAGCTGCTGTGCTAACCAGTCGATTGGTGCGTTGCCAACAGCAAGATGCCAGCGGTGGATTTGCCTGATAGCCCAGCGCTGTGCTTAGCTTGCGTGCAAGCGGTCGGTGTAGGGGCAGGGCGGAATGATCATTGCCAGTCCAAAGGATTTTCGGCGTGCAGCGCAACAGCGCTTGCCGCGCTTCCTGTTTGACTATGTCGACGGTGGGGCGCTGGACGAGGCGACGCTGCAGGCCAATGAGGCTGACCTGTCGAAAATCTTGCTGCGCCAACGCGTGCTGCACGCCATGGACGGGGTCGATCTGACGACGAAGCTCTTGGGCCAAGACCTCGACTTGCCAATAATCTTGGGTCCGGTTGGCCTGTCGGGTATGTTGGTGCGGCGGGGCGAGGTACAGGCGGCCAAAGCTGCCGCCAAGGCTCGCATTCCCTATACGCTGTCCACCGTCAGCGTTTGTCCTTTGGCTGAAGTTGCAGCGGCCACTCGTCAGCCCATCTGGTTCCAGCTCTATGTCTTGAAGGATCGCGGCTTTATGGCGGATGCCTTGGCGCGTGCTGCCGCCTTAGGCGTGACGACTTTGGTGTTCACGGTGGATATGCCAACGCCCGGATCGCGCTACCGCGACCCACATTCCGGCATGTCTGGCCCGTGGGCGGGCACACGACGTATGGCCCAAGCCGTGCTCCACCCACGCTGGGCGGTCGATGTTGGCCTTCTGGGGCGGCCGCATGACCTTGGCAATATCTCCACCTATCGTGGCCAAGCGACAGGCCTAGCAGACTATATCGGCTGGTTGGGCGCGAATTTTGATCCCAGCATTGGCTGGAAGGATTTGGAATGGATCCGGGACACGTGGCAGGGCCAAATCATCATCAAGGGCATTCTCGATCCAGATGATGCCCACGATGCCGTTACTTTTGGGGCTGACGCCTTGGTGGTGTCCAACCATGGCGGGCGGCAATTAGACGGCACCCTGTCCACGGCAGCGGCTTTACCGGGGATTGTTGAGGCGGTAGCCAAATCTATCCCCGTCCTTGCGGATTCTGGTATAAGAAGCGGGGTAGATGTGCTGCGCTTTCTGGCCCTTGGCGCAGATGCCGTTATGCTGGGGCGGGCCTATGCTTATGCCTTGGCTGCAGGCGGGGAGGCGGGGGTAAGCCGCCTCTTGTCTCTGTTTGAAGCAGAGATGCGCACCAATATGACCCTAATGGGGGTCAAGAAACTGGCTGATCTTGGCCAGCAATGCTTGGTTCAGCGTGGAAAAGGCTGATCCATCTATTCCTTCAGCTTCAGCGTCTCGCCTACTTTGGCGGCTTCTATCTGGGCAGGCGTAAAGGGCAGACGGTTCCAGCGTTTCTCGGCATAGGCCTTGGTCTGGTCTGAATAGTAAGGCGAGGCGGGATCGGTGGATTGCGCATAGCTCAAAATCGCGTCTGCGACGGGGCCTTTGTCATCAAAGCCAACAATCTGCACATAGCTGGTGCCATGGCGTGGCACGAGAATTTGACCAACTTTCTCGGAGACTTGCACATTCAGCACACCCAGATTGCCATGTGCGCCGTGAATGGGGATGTTCTCGCCATTGCGGGTCACAAATTGGACATTGCCCCAAGCCACATCCAAGGCATAGCCCTCCTTGGTCAGGCGCTCTGCTGCTGCCCGCAGCGCACCACGAAGTTGTTCGGCCACAGGGCCTGTTGTGACCAGATCACGTGGGGTGTTGACGGGGTCTTTCAGATCAAACGGAGTCGCCCATTTGCCCGGAAGCTTGTCGGCCAATTCCCAGAAGGCCCAGAAAAGATATCCACCCTTGCTGTCATTGTTATAAAGTCTGTCCCAGTTTTTCAGCGCCTGACAGGCAGCCGCCAGATCTGTTTGGTCAGTACATAGCCCCAAAACGGCATCGAGCGTGAGCTCCGCTGCGAGGGTCTGATTGGCAAACTGCATGGCGCGCGCGGTTTCATGATCGACCTTGGTGCTGGTGAAACCATCTGTGCCAGTCAGCCTTCGATCAATCTCAATCAAGCCGGAGCGGGTACGGAGGCTGCGCGCAACTTCTGCGGTACCCAGAATAGGAGACAAAACACGATAGGGGCTCTTTGGATTGGTCAGCCAATAGCTATCATTGCTATTGGCGACATAGTCGCGCCGTTCGACAATAGCTTGGTCACTGGCCGGCATCAGGCCGGGGGCAGGGGTGCCCGGTGCCTTATCCCAATCGCAGCCTGATTTGCTGCCATCGAGCACGACTAAGCGTTGAGCTAGCGGGGCCGAACGCGGCGTGGCGCAATCCTTGATCTTTTGGGCAGAGACATTGGGAACCGCCGTCACATCGGTCAAAAGCGCGTTGCCATAGCGGTCGGCCGCAATGGTATTCACCCAAGGAATGCCCAGCGTCTTGGTCACCGACTCCCGGATGTCGCCCACATTTTTCGCAAGGTTTATCCCAACCCAAGCGTCGATCAGGCGATTATTGCCGGCATTGGCGTCGCGGATCGCAAAGGCGCGCTCCTTGGTCCAATTGAGGCCTGCCGTTGGCACGACCAACAGTGGGCCAAAGCGGCTGACATAAATGGTGCGCTGGACGGGGCCGTCGGCAGTTGGGACTTGGATCGTGCGGACTTCCATCGCCTCGCTCTTGCCATCGACCAGATAGCGGGTTGGGTCGGCTTGATCGAGGGTGAGTTCAAACACGGTGGAGTGCTTAGCCGCACTGACGGTATGGCTCCAAGCAATGTCCTTGTTAAAGCCAATCGTGGGTAAGGGGGAGCCCGCCAAAGTCGCCCCCATGACGTCCACGACGCCCGGTATGGTGATATGAAGTTGGTAAAAGCGCGAAGGGCCAGCCCAAGGAAAATGCGGATTGCCAACAATAAGGCCACGGCCATTGGCGGTCGTCTCAGCCCCAAAGGCCCAGCCATTGCTGCCAAGCCCTGCGGCTTCGGTATCGGGCGGGGCAATAGAGGCGACTTTCTCAGCCTTCACCTCTTGAGGCGGGGCGGCATAAGCAATGGCTTGGGCGAGCACCAAAGCGCCACCGCGCAGGGCATTCTTTTCAGTCAAGCGCAGCATGTCATCGGTGGTGATCGGGCGCACCCACGCCTTGCCCCGACAGGCCTCAGGCACGCGCTCTGGTCCCAAGTCCCGCAAAAGGCGGTTATAGCCGGCGACATAGCCTTCAGTCAGATCGCGCGAGATCTTGCTGGTCTTCAAGCTGTCGCGGCGCAGGGTCGCAAGATCGAGGTTCGTGCGGAAAAAGGTGTCAGAGGCCAGATTGTCCAAAGGGTCAAAGCCGAGTGTCGTCTTCTCCTTCGCGCCAAAGTGCAGTGATCTTTCCCCGGCCACAGTGGCAAAATCTTCGGCCAACATGCACAAATTGTCCTGCGCATAGGCATAGCCAACGCCATATCCAATGCCCTTCCAATTCTTGGCCGTGATATGGGGGATGCCATAAGTCGTGCGTGTGATGCTGGCTTCAAGGCCTTGTGGCTTGGCGTGGGCTTGGGCCCCAAGTGCACAAGCCAAGATGATCAGGGATACTGATTTCGTGCGCATTTATTCCTCCAGAGCCGCGGTTTTTATCTTATTATATTCCTTTCCTAGGGTGCCCCGCGGTATCAGGCAAGGATGGAATGGGCCTCATCAAGGGCGGGGTGCGATGAAAGCGAAGTTCGCCTTTCCCAATCACGGATTCAGGTCGGGTCTTGAACCTTGCCTTAGGCGCATCCATTTGTGGACTAACATCATCGCGGACTTGCAAAAGACCGCAACACGGCGCCCTATCTCCCCGTGGAGTGCAGTTTGAACCACTTGGATCAAAGTTGCGCCCCAAAAGAAACATTAGGACGTCTCAGGCTAAGTCTAAGGAAACTGAATGACCAAGACACGTATTCTGCCGCTTCTGCCCCTACGCGACATCGTCGTGTTCCCACATCGCGTCTCGCCCTTGTTTGTTGGGCGTGAAAAGTCGGTGCGGGCGCTGGAAGAAGCCATGCGCAGCGATAAGGAAATTGTGCTGGCAACCCAAAAAGACGCCAGCGCCGATAATCCTGGCCCAGGCGACGTCCATAAGATTGGCGTGATCGCGTCGGTGCTACAACTTTTGAAATTGCCCGACGGAACGGTGAAGGTTCTGGTTGAAGGCAAATCGCGCGTCTCAATTGAGAGTTTTGATGCGACAGAGCCTATGTTCACGGTTCAAGTCACCGAAATCGAAGATATTGACGCCGACAGCCCAGAAGCCAAAGCCTTGTCGCGTACGGCGATTGAGCAGTTTGAGAATTATGTAAAGCTCAACCGCAAAATCCCACCCGAAATCGTCTCGGGCCTCAGCCAGTTGCCAACCGCTAGCCAAGTCGCTGACGTGATTGCCGATAATCTGGCGATCAAGTTGGAACAGAAGCAGGAATTGCTTGAGATCTTCAGCGCGACCAAGCGCTTAGAGCGCATCTTCACCTTTATGGAAGGCGAGATGGGCGTCTTGCAGGTTGAGCGCCGCATCCGTAACCGCGTCAAGCGGCAAATGGAAAAGAGCCAGCGCGACTATTATTTGAATGAGCAAATGAAGGCCATTCAGCGCGAACTTGGCGAGCAAGACGAAGGTCGTGATGAGCTTCAGGAGTTGGAAGACCAAATCCGCAAAACCAAATTCTCCAAAGAAGCCCGCATCAAGGCTGAAGCGGAGTTGAAGAAGCTCAAGCAAATGAGCCCGATGTCGGCGGAATCCACCGTCGTGCGCAATTATCTCGATTGGTTGCTCGCTTTGCCTTGGGGCAAGCAAAAGAAAACCAAGAAGGATATTGACGCGGCTGAAGAGGTGCTCGACGGCGATCATTATGGCTTGGAAAAAGTCAAAGAGCGCATCTTGGAATATCTGGCTGTGGGTGCACGCACCAATAAACTTCGCGGCCCGATCCTGTGTCTCGTAGGCCCGCCAGGGGTTGGTAAAACCTCGCTGGGCAAGTCCATCGCCAAAGCGACCGGGCGCGATTTTGTGCGCGTGTCCTTGGGCGGGGTACGTGACGAGTCGGAAATTCGCGGTCACCGCCGCACCTATATTGGCTCGATGCCCGGCCGTATCATCCAATCGATGAAAAAGGCAAAGAGCGCCAATCCGCTTTTCTTGTTGGATGAGATCGACAAAATGGGTGCCGATTATCGCGGCGATCCGGCAGCGGCTTTGTTGGAGGTCTTGGACCCCGAACAAAACAGCACGTTCAACGACCATTATCTGGAAGTCGATTATGACTTGTCCGACGTGATGTTCGTGACCACGGCCAACTCACTCAACATGCCCCAGCCCTTGCTGGACCGCATGGAGATCATCCGTATTCCCGGCTATACCGAAGATGAAAAGGTTGAGATCGCCAAGCGGCACTTGCTGCAAAAGCAGATCGACGCCAATGGCCTGCGCGCAGGTGAATTCTCGCTGTCCGACGAAGGCTTGCGTGAAGTGATCCGCTATTACACACGCGAAGCCGGTGTCCGTAGCCTTGAGCGGGAAATCGCCAATCTGGCCCGCAAGGCCGTGCGCGAAATCAGCCAGAAGAAGAAAGAAACCGTCGCCATCACGGCTGAGAACGTCAAAGACTATTTGGGCGTACGCAAGGTTCGCTTTGGCGAGGCCGAGACGGAGGATCAAGTGGGTGCCGTCACCGGTCTTGCTTGGACCGAAGTGGGTGGCGATACACTGACCATTGAAGCCGTACAAATGTTCGGTAAGGGTCGCATGACCGTCACCGGTAATTTGCGTGACGTGATGAAGGAATCCATCTCGGCCGCAAGTTCTTATGTCAAAGCGCGCGCGCCGCACTTTGGGATCAAACCGACCTTGTTCGACCAGACCGACATCCACGTGCACGTGCCCGAAGGGGCAACGCCCAAGGACGGTCCATCGGCAGGGGTTGCCATGATGACGGCCATCGTCAGCCTGTTGACCAATAATCCAGTCTCGCGCTCGGTCGCGATGACGGGCGAGATCACCTTGCGGGGTCGCGTCCTGCCGATTGGTGGCTTGAAGGAAAAGCTGTTGGCGGCCCTGCGGGCTGGCATCAAAACCGTGTTGATCCCGAAAGAGAATGAGAAGGACCTCGAAGACATTCCAGAGAATGTGAAACAGGGCCTGACCATTATTCCGGTCTCGACTGCTGATGAAGTTCTAGTTCATGCCCTGACCCGACCCATCGTCGCGATTGATTGGAACCCAGAGGATGCCGCCGCGGCTCTCGCTAAGCGTCTATCAGACACCGGTGATCCAAGCGGAGCCACCGCGCATTAGGCTGTAACAAATACGAAGCGGGAAGGGGCCCTGACAGGCATGTCGGGGCCTTTTTCTATCGACCGATCCGGGTTGGGGTTCTGCTTCCAGCCCGCTCATGGCTGCACGAGGGGCCTTGCCAGAAACCCCATCCAGCCCCTATGGAAGCGGCGTGGGGCGGTTAGCTCAGTTGGAAGAGCATCTCGTTTACACCGAGAGGGTCGGCGGTTCGAGACCGTCACCGCCCACCATTTCCCCAGAATCAAAGTTCGGATCAGCCGTCATCCCTGGCGTTTACTTGGCGGCCTGTGCCTCTTTCGTGCACATGAGGCGGAAGGGGTTGTCTCCGGTTCCATTGACTTGATAGCCCGTGACTCTCGGGTTCACGAGTTGGCGCATAGAGTCAAAAATGACTGGCGTGATCCCCAATTGGTCCAAAGCGCGTGCCTCGGCTTCCAAGAAGGTCTCTTCGCGTTGTTTGATATCCGCTGTGCGTGCGGCTTTATCCAATAGTTTGTCATAAACCGGATCACTGAATGCGCCATCATTGGAGCCGCCGCCTGTTCTGATGATCTCTAAATGCTCGATTGCATCACTGGTAATGGTTCCCCAACTCGCGTCGGCAAACTGATAATCACCTCTTTGGAGCGAAGCATAATGGATGGCATTGTCATTGCCTTGAAGCGTGATTTTGACCCAAGGGGCGATCGACTGCCAATTGGCTTGTAGGACAGGCGCAATCTTTGGAACCTCGCCTGAATTTCGGTGGGCAAACGTCAGGACTAAGGGCTTATTGGGGCCATAGCCAGCTGCCTCCAAAAGGGCTTTGGCCTTGGCGACCCGTATATCCTGCGATTGTCCCTTAGAGGCAAGTGTAACCGTGCCCGCTGCATAACTTTTGATCCCCTTCGGCACGATGGAATAGGCGGGCTCTGACCCATCGGCCAGCACCTGCAAGGCAATAAAGTCGCGGTCAACCGCCATGGACAAGGCTTGCCGCACCCGCAAATCTTTAAACTCAGGCCGACGCATATTGAAGTTAATGTAGGAAGTACGCTGGCCTTGGGTGACATGGGCATAGCCCGGCATATTCTTATTGATCTCCGCGAGGCGGGAGCCTGAGAAGTCAAAATTTATATCCAATTTGCCAGAACGTACTGCCCGTTCTGCGGCAATCACATCCTTGGTTGGATAGAAATAAAGGTCGTTGAGGCAAACGGTAGCGGCATCAAAAAATTTTGGGTTCTTGACCAGATGGACGAAGTCGCCCGCTTTCCATTCTTTGAGCAAATAAGGGCCGTTGCCGACCATATGTTCGGGTTTTATCCACGCCTCGCCATAAGATGCTATGATGTGTCGTGGGGCGGGGGCTGCGTTCGCCCAACTGAGTAAGCGGGGTAGATAGGGGGCCGGTCGGTTCAATTTAAATTCTACGGTTTTGGGATCAAGTGCACGAACTCCCAAAGCATTTGCAGGCATTTTGCCGCTGCGAACGGCCTCGGCATTTTCAACGAAAAAATAGACGCTAACCGAAGATGATGCTGGCACTGAAGTCATGAGCCGTTGCATGCCAGAAACAAAATCTGCCGCTGAGACAGGCGTTCCATCTGACCATTGGGCGTCGCGCAGCTTGAAAGTCCACGTCAAGCCGTCCGGACTGGTGGTCCAAGAAGTTGCCATCCCAGGGACAATGTCACCATTCGCCAAATTGGTAGTGAGGCCCATGAATAGCGCATCTGCAATGCGGCCTTCCCAAGCCCCATCCAGCTTATTGGGGTCCAGCGTTCCCGGTTCGGCGAAATTGCCGATCTGCAAGGTTCGCGCCAGGTCGGGTGCATTGGCATTGCCACAAGCGGCGAGAACCAGAACGACTGGAAGGAGGAGGTGGGCAAAGGATCGATTGTGCATCATAAACATCTCTCAAACAGGCAAAATCTTGAGACTGCAGCAAAATATGCTGGTTCCAGATTGCGCAAGAAACATTTTTGATTTAGCCATTTCTTATTGGTAACGGCTTGAAAAACAGGCAAATAAAAATAGAGTCATAGCATGCAGGAAAGTCTCACTTTCGAAGTCAGTGATACGATAGCGAAGGCTTCCAGTTCTCGTGCAGCCGCGCCGGCGTTGGTTTTGCGTCGCCATGAAGTCCACAAATTTGATGGCTTTGTTGATGCCGCTCGGCGCTGGGCGGCCACGATGTTGGTGATGAGTGACCAAGACCGGGCCGTCGACGGTATCTTTAAAGACGCAGGCCGGTTTGTGGCCGCCATGTGCGCCGTCTCCATGCGGGAAGAGGGGGTCACCCTCGTGAAGCTAAAGGCGCTCTGTGCTCGGTTTGGATTGTTAAGTGCGGGACGCGCCCGCGCCGTCCTCTTGTTCTTGCGCTATCTGGGTTATGTCGATGTCTGGGGGCAAAAGAGCGCGAATGGCACGACAATCTATAAGGTCAATCCAACCTTTATCGCCGCTTGGCGCTTGCAGTTAAAAGCGATCTTTACTTCCCTTGAATTGCTTGACCTGCGCATTGGAAAATTGCTGGATCATTTAGAGGATGATGCGATTTTTGACGCGATTTGTGCCTCGCAGATTGACGAATTGGCTGATGATGTGGAGGCCCTTAATCGGTTCCCTGAGATCACGCAGATTTTCGTCAATCGCTCTGCGGGCTCGCAAGTCCTGTGGTATCTCTTGAGCTTTCATCGGGATGAGGTTTTCCCCTCGCCAAAGCCGGTTCCCTTAAATCCATCGATACTGGCAGAGCGCTTCAATGTCTCAACCGTGCATATTCGCCGGATCTTGAATGCGGCAGTGAATGCCAATCTGCTAAGGTGGGCGGATGAGGGGCACGTTGTGTTCACACCCAAGGCTTTGGCGAATTTGTATGACTTTTATGGCGCACAAATGTCGTGCCTGTTGCGCACCGCCTATCATGTCCTGAACTTGCTTGATTAAGTCACGCTCGGGTGCGGCAATATGTGCTGCGACCGTGATTGCAAAAATGCTCGACAACTAACTGTCCAGTCAGTTATATAGATCACATGAACGTGATCGACCCCAGCTCGAGCCAGCCAAAGTGGACGCGCAAACCTGAGGCGCGGCCAGATGAGGTGCTGGAAGCTGCATTGGATGTGTTTGCGGTAAATGGCTTTGCCGCAACGCGTATGGACGACATCGCCAAGGCAGCGGGCCTCTCCAAAGCGGCGATCTATCTTTACTTTCCTTCCAAGGATGATGTGTTCAAGGCGCTGGTCGAGCAGAGGATTGGTGTCCTTCAGGCCCATTTTGACACCGCAGCCAAGGATCAAAAGCGCGATCCCATTGCTGGCCTGCGCCTTGTGGCGCGCATGTGGGCGACGTCGTTTCATGATTTACGGGTGGCAGCTTTGCCCCGCATCATTTTGGCCGAAGCCTTACGCTTTCCTGACTTGGCCGAATTCTACCACCGTACCGTGATTGAACGGACCCAAGGCGCGCTGGTCGAACTCATTCAAGCGGGCATCGATGCAGGCTTGTTTCGTCAGGTTGAGCCGCTCTTGGCTGCCCGCGCGTTAGTGTCGCCATTGGTGTTTGAAATTCTGCGCAGGCAGGCGTTCCCAGCCCATAATGCCGGCCAACCGATGGAAGTTTTGGTCGAGGCTATTTTCGACTTGTTTTTAAATGGCATTGCGGCCGTCCCGTCGCAGCATGTTGCCGGAGTTAAGCCATGAACCGAAAGACTATTTTGACCACCATTGGCGGCGTGGTCGGCCTTGGCGCTCTATGGGCCATTGGGAGCTGGCTGCTGGTTGGCCGTCACCATATCTCGACCGATAATGCTTATGTGCGGGCCGATATCACCATGGTGGCCGCCAAGACTGAAGGCTATGTCCGCAAGATTGATGCCCATGACAATGCGAGCGTGTTGGCTGGTGCATCCCTCGTGATCCTAGACCCGCGCGACAGCCAAGCCAGCGTGGCGGCCGCAGAAGCCGATCTGGCGCGCGCGAAGGCAGAGGCCGTGCGCGCACGGGCTGAAGCCCGCCGCATTGCGTCCGAAGCCAATCGTATGGGGGCAGAAGCCATGGCGTCTGCCGCAGGGGCGCGGCAGGCTGTGGCACTGGCTAATCAAGCCCGTTCCGAAGCGCGCGGCCGCACACTCAGCGTGGCAATTGCAACCGAGCAAGTGACCACCCAATCTGACCTCGTCGTCCAAGCCCAAGCCTCGTTGCGCGCCGCAGAGGCTGCCAATCAAGTCGCAGAAGCCGATCGAGGTCGCTTTGCGGCTTTGGCCAAGCAAGGCTTTGTCTCCCAGGCCCGCATGGATCAAGTCGAAGCCCAAGCCAGTGCGGCGGCCGCCCGTGTCGCCGAAGCCCGCGCTGCGGTTGCCGTATCCCGTCAACAAGTGGCGGTCTTGAGCGCTTCACGTTCGAAGTCCAGCAATGACGTGGGTTCGGCTGGTGCCGGTGCCTTAGGGGCGCAATCGGGTGCAGAGAGC
Organism: Hyphomonadaceae bacterium UKL13-1; assembly: GCA_001602435.1. Classification (GTDB taxonomy): domain Bacteria; phylum Pseudomonadota; class Alphaproteobacteria; order Caulobacterales; family Aquidulcibacteraceae; genus Aquidulcibacter. Next base: position 1,866,443 of record CP012156.1, on the reverse strand, counting down.
GCTGCGGCGAAGGCGCAAGCTGCCGCGGCTGGTGCCGTATCCGGGCGCAGTGCGATCGGATCGGCAGAGGCCTCTATCCAAGCTGCAGATGCTGCGGTCCTCGCTGCCCAAGCCCGCCTCGATGCGGCCAAGCTGGGCCAAGGCTATGCACAAGTAACTGCACCTGTCTCGGGCATTGTCGCCAATCGTACGGTGCAAGTGGGCCAACTTGTGCGCCCGGGAACCATCATGATGGCTTTGGTGCCGCTCGATCAGGTCTATGTGGTCGCTAATTTCAAAGAGACCCAGATCGGAAAATTGGCACCGGGCCAGAAGGTGACCTTTAAGGTTGATGCGTTCCCGGATCAAAAGGTCACCGGCACGATCGAAAGCGTCGCGCCGGCATCGGGGTCGCAATTCTCGCTTCTGCCAACGGACACAGCGACCGGCAATTTCACAAAAATTGTCCAACGGGTTCCTGTTCGGATTATGATTGACCCAGAATGGCGGGCCAAAGGCTTCTTGCGTCCCGGGCTCTCAACGGTGGTTGATGTGGATACGCGTAAAGTCGAGGCATCGCCCAAGGTGGCCCAGAAGTGAGCGGGGAGGCCCCCACGGCCACGACCTCCCCCCCACCGCCGGGACCGGGAGGGCTGATCTATCCTAAGCCAACTGTGGGCCTTTGGATCGGTTTTGCGTGTATGGCCTTGGGCAATTTCATGGCCATTTTGGATATTCAGATCGTGGCAAGCTCGCTACGGGAAATTCAAGCCGGGGTTTCGGCCAGTGCCGATGAATTGGTATGGATCCAGACCTCGTATCTGGTCGCTGAAGTCATCGCGATCCCGCTATCGGGCTTTATGGGTCGGGCGCTATCGATCCGAAATTTGTTCACGGCTGCAGCCTTGGGCTTTACCTTGGCGTCGTTCGGCTGCGCCTTCGCGCAGAATATTGGGACTTTGGTTTTCTTCCGGATCATCCAGGGCTTTATGGGCGGGTTCATGATGCCCACCACCTTTGCAGCGGGCTTTTTACTGTTCGCCGAGAAAGATCGAGCGACCGTCAATGTGATGATGGGCATGATCATGACTTCGGCCCCCGCGATGGGTCCAGCCTTGGGCGGTTTTATCACCAGCGCGCTTGGCTGGCACTGGCTATTCTTAGTCAATTTGGTGCCGGGCATTGTCTGCGCGGTCGGCTGTTTCATGTTGATCCCACTCAAGACCCCTGACTGGCCCTTGCTACGCCGCATCGACATTATTGGCTTGATCGCTTTGGCGGTCTTCCTTGGCTCGTTGGAGATCGTCCTCGAAGAGGGTCCAAGGCAGGGCTGGCTGGCCAGCAGTGAGATTGGTTTTTTCCTGGCCACGATGTTGACGGGCGGGGGGGTGTTCTTCTGGCGCGCCTTCACCTTGGAGGAGCCGATTGTGAAGCTCGATGCCTTTACAGACCGGAACTTTGCTGTCTGCGCCCTTTTAGCCTTTACGGTCGGCATCGGCCTTTATGGGTCTGTCTATTTGCAACCTTTATTCTTGGGCCAAGTTCGTGGCTACAACTCACTCCAGATTGGCCAAGTCATGTTTGTGACTGGGGTTTTCATGCTGATCAGCGCGCCGTTTGCTCGGCAACTTATCATGCGGGTTGATCCAAGGCTGGCCATCTTTGCGGGGGCTAGCCTTGTTGGCGGCTCCTGCCTCCTACAGGCGCATTTGACAGCCCAATCGAGCTTCTGGGACTTCTTCTGGCCGCAAGCAATGCGTGGCAGTGGCTTGATTCTGTGCTTTGCGACGCTCTCGACCATCGCCTTGGGCACCATGCCGCCGCACAAGATCCAGAGCGCTTCAGGCCTGTTCAATCTGACGCGAAATTTAGGCGGCGCGATTGGTTTGGCGGTGTTGTCGACCATGAATGACTATTTCACCGTGTTCCATCGCACGGAGTTAGGCTCAGCCATGAATGTTGGGGATCCGCTATTAGCTGACAGACTGGCAGCATCAGCGGCCAATTTGGCAGCGCATGGCGTCGCAAATCCTGAGACCGCAGCCTTGGCTCAACAGGTGCAAATGCTCAATCGAGAAGCGGCCGTCATGACGTTCAATAATCTGTTCGTTCTGATCGCAGGCTTTTTGGCCTTATCGATACTCGTGATTCCGTTGCTCTCGCGCGCCAAACCCAATCAGGGGTCTGGCGGAATTCACTAGTCAATTAAAGCAACGAAAGGTCAATTTTGCCCAAGAATGCTTGGCCTCGCTTAGCTAAGGGGCACGGGCACATTTATTCATTACAGTTTTCCTGCAACGAAGTTGCGATGATCGCTTGACCCATTGAGGGGAGGAGTCTATCACGCCCGCCTTGCCGAAGCGGTGACGCAACGGTTTGAGGAAACAGCGCGGGCGTAGCTCAGTCGGTTAGAGTACCGGCCTGTCACGCCGGGGGTCGCGGGTTCGAGCCCCGTCGCTCGCGCCATTCCTAGCCCCGCCTGGTGTGAGCTTGCTCCACCAGGGCGGTGGCGGGAAGGTTCGATTTCAAAACAAACCCCATTTCGAACGCAAACCATCGGTCGCGCTAAACCAACACAGGTTTGCCTTGCGCCCGGTCGCGGTAGTTCCAAGCCGACAGGGCCGTTTTCACGATCACCAATTGCACAATCAAGGTCATGCCATCCATTGGATACAGGCCGATGGACTCGGTGAATGCCATGGCGGTGATCGCCGTGAAAATGCCGATCACTGGCATCATGGCTGGCTCTCTGCCTGCTTGCAGTAGGATTTGCAGCCAGGTCCTTGCGAAGGTTAAACCAATCAGGATCAGCCCGACTAGGCCCAATTGTAAGCGAATATCCATCGGCGTGGAGTGCGCATCGGGAGGCCTGAAGCCTTCCATTATGGATTCTACCCGGTCGACCGGGCTGGTCAGGGATGTATCGGTCCAAAAGGCTTGATAACCCCAGCCAAACCAGGGTCGCTCTGCAATCGGTTCGGCCAAGGCGCGCCAAATATCGGTGCGCCCTGTCAAGGTCGGAGCCTTGCCCAAAAGCTGGAATACAAGCGGGGCAAGGATGGTGATTACCAGAAATAAAGCCGCGAGACCCGAGACCACGGCCCAGACAGATAGCACTGCAGCACTGGGATGTTTTTGGGCAAGCCACACGGCCACCGGCAAAGCCATGGCAAGCCCCGTCACCAAAATGGCCGTAGTTGCTTCACTTTTGATCGCACACAGCGCGATGATCACGAGGGCAGGGGCTGTCCAGAAAACGGCTTTGGGTTGCATTAGGGCATAGCCCATCACCCCGCCTGAGGCCACGGCCATAGCAACACCCAAAGTCTGCTTAAAGCTCCAGATGCCTGACCAAGCGCCCGGATAGATTTCTGTCATCACACCCCATTGTGGGGTGAGGATGGCTAGGCCAGCAGACACTACGGCTTGCAGGGTGAATAGGCCTGCAAGGACACGAGCAAGGCGCAGCCAACTCAAATATTGGCTGACCATACAGGCTGCCCCATAGGTCACACACATCAATAGGCCCTGCCGGAGCGTCAAATCTGGTTGGTTCGACCATTGGAAGCTTGCAAAGGTCCACAGAATGAAAAGGAAGAATGGCCCACCAACCAATGCGGTGCGCAACGCCATGTGGGGCTTGTACGCCACAGCAAGGGCAGTCAAGAGCACCGTCGGCGCGTAGATCAAGAGAGACCAGCTCGGGGCCTCCTTCAAATGCTGCACCTTCATCACAAAGGCGACGGTCGAACCAAAGCAGCAAAACAGATACAGCGTGATCGCGAGATCGATCAGAATGATTTTGAGTCGATTGTCAGGATTATGCACGCCCGCTTGACCATCGGCGGGGGCTTTCCCGGCCAATGAACGCGCGCGGGCAAAAAAGTCCGCCGCTGGATGATATAAAGGCCTGCTCACATCGCTGACCATAGCTCAAAATGCTGAAAGTCTTGTCAACAAATCGCGTCAAGCTTGGCGTTGACACGGAAGGCTGCAGCAGTGTGTCGATTGCGCTTCCCCATTGCCTTTCTCCGCCTTAAGCAGGAAGTCTAAGCCAAGAATAAAATGGGGTAGTCGATATGGAATGGGGCTGGGACAATGCACGCGCGATCCTCGGTGCGGGTCTGATTATCGCACTGTGTTGGGCGATGAGCGAGAACCGTAAAACTTTCCCCTGGCGGCTGGCTTTGGGCGCGATGGCGGTACAAGCCTTTCTGTTGGTTCTCTTATTTGCGGTTCCAGCCTCGCAAGGCTTCTTGAACGGGGTCAACGCGGCAGTCGACGGTCTCAATGCCGCGACGATCGAAGGCACCAAATTTGTGTTTGGCTATTTGGGCGGTGGGGAAGCCCCGTATCAATTGGCCAAGCCCGGCGCGCCACCCCCGTTCGTCTTTGCGTTTCAAGTTCTGCCGCTCATACTTGTCATTTCCGCATTATCAGCGGTTTTGTGGCATTGGAAAATCCTGCAATGGGTTACACGTGGCTTTGGCTATTTGTTTGAGAAATCCATGGGGTTGGGCGGGGCGTCTGCCTTGGCAACTGCGGCCAATATTTTCATGGGCATGGTTGAAAGCCCGATTGTGATCAAAGGCTATCTCGATAAGCTCTCACGCTCAGAGCTCTTTATGATGATGGTGGTGGGCTTGGCCACGGTCGCGGGGTCAACCATGGTAGCTTATGCGGCCATCTTGTCGCCTACTTTGCCCAATGCGGCAGGCCACGTATTGGTCGCCTCCATCATCACCGCACCGGCAGGGATTTTGCTGGCCCGCATCATGATCCCAGAGCAGCCCGGCCAATATGTGGATGGCATGGATTATAGCTCAGCGCTGAAATATGAATCGACCATGGATGCCATCACGAAGGGTGTGCAGGACGGCATGATGGTAGTCGTCAATGTTGGTGCCTTCTTGTTGGTGTTTGTGTCCTTCGTCTGGATTGCCAATGGCCTTCTAACTGTGTTTGGCGACCAATGGGGCGGCCCACTGACTCTGCAGCGCATCTTTGGCTATCTCTTTTCACCGCTCGCTTGGATCATTGGTATTCCAGCCGAAGACATGCAGAAGGCGGGCGGCCTATTTGGATCCAAGCTCTTCTTGACCGAATTTGTCGCCTTCATTGAACTCGGCAATATTCCCGCAGAAGCCTTGGGCGAACGTTCACGCATGATCATGACCTATGCCTTGTGCGGCTTTGCCAATGTCGGTTCCATTGGGATCATGACCGGTGGCATGACGGTCTTGATGCCAGAGCGGCGCAACGAAATCCTTAAGCTTGCGTGGAAGGCCTTGATCCCCGGATTTTTGGCGACCTGCTTGTCGGCGACCATTGTGGCAGCTTTGCCCATGGGCGTGTTTGTGCACTAAAAAATCGAGGTAACGCGATGAAACTTTATACGGCAAAGCTCGCCCCCAATCCGCGTCGGGTTCATATGTTTCTGGCCGAGAAGGGCGTGTGGGACACGGTGGAGCAGGTACAACTCGATCTCGCCACCGAGACGAAAGTGCCCGACCATTTGGGCCGTAACCCGATGGGTTTGGTGCCCGTGCTGGAGTTGGATGACGGCCGCTTTCTGACCGAAAGCCGTGCCATTTGCTCTTACCTCGAACATCTTCACCCAGAGCCCAATCTCATGGGCGAGACGCCAGAGGAAAAGGCCTTTATCGAAATGTTTGACCGCCGCGTTGAATGGGGCGTGCTCTTGCCCTTGGCCAATTGGGTTCGCCATGGCCATCCGGGGTTGGCGGTATTGGAAAAGCCGCAAATTCAGGACTTCGCCGATGCCTCTTCGGAGAAGGCAAAAGCGGCGATGGTCTGGTTGGATGCCGATCTGGCCGAGCGCGAGTATGTGGCGGGCAACCGCTTCACAATTGCTGATATCACAGCTTTTGCCGCAATTGAGTTTGCACGGTTGGTCAAGTTCAAGCCGTGGGAAATCCATCCCAACATTGCGCGCTGGCGCGATGCTGTGAAGGCACGTCCTTCGGCAGATGCGACCCTCGCCTGATGTTTGGCTCTGACAATCAGGCATCGGCCCATCCACGCGTCTTAGAAGCCATGCTGGCCGCTAATTCGGGGCGCTGTGGCAGCTATGGCGATGATCCGTGGACCGTCCGGGCTCTCGACCTGCTTTATCAGGTGTTTGAGACCCGCGACCTCGATGCCTATTTTGTCGGAACCGGTGGGGCAGCCAATGGCTTGGCCTTGTCGGCCCTTTGCCCGCCTTGGGCAGCGATCATGGCCCATCCCCATGCTCATGTGCTGGAGGATGAAGGCAATGGTCCTGAATTTTTCACCAGCGGCTCTCGCCTCGCAGCGTTGGGCTCAACCGGGCTTCTGGTTCAGCCAGAAGAGATTGAGGCTGCGGCCGCGCGCCATAGCCCAGATTTCGTTCATGGCCTTCAGCCCCGTGCGGTGACTTTGACCAATTTGAGTGAAAGTGGGCAGGCCTATAGCCCCGATCATTTGCGGGCCATCAGTGCCGTGTGCGCCAAGCAAGGCTGGGTTCTCCATGTAGATGGCGCACGTTTTGCCAATGTTGTGGCAGGAACAGGGGCTTCAGCCAGTGACTTATCCTGGCGGGCAGGGGTGGATGCCTTAAGTTTCGGTTTGACCAAGAATGGTGCTGTGGCAGCGGAAATCCTGATCTTGTTTGGCAAAGCGCGCACCGAGGCTGCTGCCTATTTGCGCAAGCGCGCTGGCCAACTTTTCTCCAAGCACCGCTATTTGGCGGCACAGGCGGTAGCCATGCTGGAGGATGGCCTGTGGCTGAACCTCGCGGGTCACGCCAATCAGATGGCACGCGATCTGGGTGCAGGCTTTGAGCGGGCTGGGGCAAGCCTAGCCGCCCCTGTGCATGGCAATGAAGTGTTTGTACGCCTCGATGCCAGCAAAGTAGCCGAGCTCCAGTCTGCAGGGATTAGCTTTTATCCGTGGACAACTTTGGGTCCAGATACTTACCGATTCGTAGCCTCATGGCAGACCTCGGCTGAAGATGTTGAGTTGGTCGCAAAAGTGCTGGCGGACTAGCTCGTGTTAGCTGGTTTTTGCGACGAGGAATTCCCACACCTGCAGGCCGCCATGCCAGACCATATTGGCAGCAACCAGATAAATGACCGCCACCCCTAAATAGCCAATCCAACGGTGCTTTTGCAGAAGATTGGCAATGAGGTCTGCCGCAAAGGCCATAAAGCCAATCGCGCACAAGAGACCGAGTGCCAATACCACCATATGGCCTTGCGCCGCGCCAGCCACCGCCAGCACATTATCGAGCGACATGGATAGATTGGCGATCATCACGGTGATGATGGCACTCGTCAGCGTTTTAGGATGGGCAGTCGCGTGATCTGCTATCCCATCATGATCGGCATCGGCCGCATCTTGCTCGCGCAATTCCGTCAAAAGCTTCCAACCAACCCAGACGAGCAGCAAGCCGCCGAGCAATTGCAGGCCTGTGATGAGCAAGAGCTTTGCCGCAACCAGTGCAAACAAAACCCGCAGCACGACGGCTCCGGCCAGGCCCCAGAAGATCACTTTCCGGCGTTGTTCGACGGGCAGGCCCGCAGCTGCCAAGCCAACCGCAATGGCATTATCGCCCGATAGGGCTACATCAATGGCGAGAATTTCGAGGAGCTTGATGCCCTCACTCATCATGGTTTCAGGCGTCATGAACCAATCGACTTCTTCGTTTGCGCCATATGGGCGGCATAAAGTGAAATGGCGGAGGCGGCAGAGACATTTAAGCTCTCCATTTGCGGATCAATGGGGATACGCGCCAATCGATCACACCGTTCCCCCACCAAATGACGCAAGCCTTTGCCTTCAGCCCCCATAACCAGCACGACAGGCGAGCCATCCAGAACGTCGGCCAAATCATGCTCAGCTTCGCCCGAAAGCCCGACTGTCATCCAACCATCTTCGGCCAGCTGCACGATTGTTTGGGCAATGTTCACCACACGGACATCGGGCACCATCTCAATGCCGCCGACAGCCGCTTTGGCCAAAGAACCCGTAATGGGTGGGGCCTTGCGGTCCTGTTGGATGATGGCGCGTACGCCAAAGGCAGCAGCAGAACGGAAGATCGCCCCGATATTTTGTGGATCGGTAACTTGGTCCAAGATCAAGGCAATGCCCTCGGCATTGGGAAGGGCTTGGTCAAGGCCGATGCTCTCCAGCGGATGTACGCGCACGGCAATGCCTTGATGCACGGCACCGGGCGGCAAAAGTGCCGACAGACTTTCGCCATCGGTTATGGCGATCTTGCTCTTATCGATTTGGGTGTCTTCTAAGCCTTCCAGCGTGTTGCGGGTGGCACGAAGCTCCAGCACTTTTCGTTTCGGATTGGCAAGGGCTGCGAGCACGGCATGGGTGCCATAAATCCATTGACTGCCATCGCTGGGTTTATCCTCGCGCGGGGGACGTTGGCCTTTGGCTTTCCAAGGCGCAGCACCAGCTGGTCGCTCACGACCTGTGTCTCGGCCACCATCGCGGCCACCCTCTTTTGGACGAAAACGTGAATTCTTAGTCATGACGTTCTTTTAACGGGAAAATGTCGGCGCTGTCGCCTATAAGGGCTGCGGAAACTCTTTTGAGGACGGACAGGAGATTGAAGATCATGCTGACACAGAAACAAGGATTGGGCCTAGGTGCCGGGATTGGACTGGGCGCTGCCCTGTTGCTCGGCTTTCAACCTGTCGCAGCCCAGAGTGACGGGCAAGCCCGTTTGTTGGAATTGGATGGCGTCGTAGGACAAGTGGAGATTCGGACCTCGCCGGGGGCTGCTTTCAACGTCCAAGTGACGCCGGGAGCCAAATTATCGGCGACAACCGAGCGGGATGGGATAACTTTGCGTGTCAAAGGCCCAATCCAACGCAGTATGCGCACCAATTGCAGCAGCTACACCCAGAATGGGCAGCGCGTTGAAGAGATCAAGATTGATGGTGTGCGCTATAAGGCCGAGGATTTGCCGAAGATCGTCGTGACGGGGCCAAGCTCTATGGGTCTTCGAATCAAGCGCTCGCTGGTGAGTGGTCGGGCGGGTGATGTGGGTGGCGCTACCATCACCATGATTGGCTGCGGCGATTTCTCGCTCGGCAAAGTTGCCCGCAATCTGGAACTGACGATTGCCGGCTCTGGCAACTTTCGTACCGAAAGCGTGGGCGGTGACTTAAATGCCAGCTTGGCGGGCTCTGGCAACAATCAAACCGGGCCGGTTAAGGGCAATTTGAAATTGGATCTTGCGGGGTCTGGCGATACCAATATTGGCTCCATCGGCGGACGCAGCGAAATCAATTTGGCGGGCTCTGGCGATGTTCGATTGGGCCAAGTTCAAAACGATGTCGAAGTAAACCTCGCGGGTTCAGGCGATACCTATATTCAAGGCGGCCGTTCACGGCTTGAAGCCAATATTGCAGGCTCTGGCAATATTCGTCACGGTGGCATTGTGATCGAGCCGCAAATCAATATTATTGGCTCTGGCGATGTCACGGCTGCCAAACTAGAGGGCAACCCACGCGTGACCAAGATGGGCTCTGGTGGCTTCAAGGTCGACTAGCGAGCCATCGGGCATCTGCCGATTGACAGGGTGGGGCTGTGTGCCAAAATAGCCCCATCATGCAGTTATGTGAAACTCATCTGCTTGATCACAGCCAATCGCCATTGCGTTTGGAGCGACCATCGCTATAACGCGGCCCTTCCAGAGCGGCTTGCCGTGGCTGAGGCATGAAGTGACTCATGTCCGGCAAGCGGGTTTGGAACTCCTGAAACGCCGTTGCGGTATGTGCTGGCATCGGTTGCGATTGGGTGTCACCTGGTGAGGTGGCCGAGTGGTTAATGGCAGCAGACTGTAAATCTGCCCTCGAGAGAGTACATAGGTTCAAATCCTATCCTCACCACCAGTGACATCCCAAATCGTAATCCTTGAATGGCCAACCTGGGGCTCGTCGGTTCGGGAAATCGGATGCGGGTATAGCACAATGGTAGTGCAGCAGCCTTCCAAGCTGAGGATGTCGGTTCGATCCCGTCTACCCGCTCCAGTTTTTTGAATTTTGTAGTGCTTCCAAGCGCTATGTCACTAGAGACGAAGGGCACGACCATGGCTAAGGAAAAGTTTGAACGTACGAAACCGCATTGCAACATTGGCACGATTGGTCACGTTGACCATGGTAAGACGACGTTGACGGCGGCGATCACGATGACGCTGGCGAAGGCTGGTGGTGCGAAGGCGATGAGCTATGCAGACATCGACGCAGCGCCAGAAGAAAAGGCGCGTGGTATCACGATTAACACGGCGCACGTGGAATATGAGACGGCGAACCGTCACTATGCCCACGTCGACTGCCCAGGCCACGCGGACTATGTGAAGAACATGATCACGGGTGCGGCGCAGATGGACGGCGCGATCTTGGTGGTTTCGGCTGCTGATGGCCCAATGCCACAGACCCGTGAGCACATTTTGTTGGCCCGTCAGGTTGGCGTGCCAGCGCTGGTGGTGTTCATGAATAAGGTCGACCAAGTGGACGACGAAGAATTGCTGGAATTGGTTGAAATGGAAGTTCGTGAGCTTCTGTCCAGCTATCAGTTCCCCGGCGACGATATCCCCATCACCAAGGGTTCGGCTTTGGCAGCGGTTGAAGGCCGTGATGCGAAGATTGGCGAAGAAGCGATTCTGGCTTTGATGGCTTCGGTTGATGAATATATTCCTCAGCCAGAGCGTCCATTGGATCGTCCATTCTTGATGCCGATCGAAGACGTGTTCTCGATCTCGGGTCGTGGTACGGTTGTGACCGGCCGCGTTGAGACCGGCATTGTGAAGGTTGGCGAAGAAGTTGAGATCGTGGGTATCCGCGACACCATCAAGTCGACCGTTACTGGCGTTGAAATGTTCCGCAAGCTGTTGGATTCTGGACAAGCTGGCGACAACATTGGTGCGTTGTTGCGCGGTGTGGACCGTACGGGCGTTGAGCGCGGCCAGGTTTTGTGTAAGCCAGGCAGCATCAAGCCACACAAGAAGTTTGAAGCTGAGGCCTATATCCTGACGAAGGAAGAGGGTGGCCGTCACACGCCATTCTTCACCAACTACCGTCCTCAATTCTACTTCCGCACGACCGACGTGACCGGCATCTGCATGTTGCCAGACGGCGTTGAAATGGTGATGCCAGGCGACAACATTAAGATCATGGTGGAACTCATCACCCCGATCGCAATGACCCAAGGTCTGCGCTTTGCTATCCGCGAAGGCGGCCGCACCGTTGGTGCAGGCGTCGTGGCGACTGTGGTTGAATAAGGCCTGAGGCGATAAGCCTGCACCAACAGATATTGATTTGCCGGGCGTAAGCCCGGCGGGTGGTGCAGGCGTCGTGGCGAGCGTGGTTGAATAAGGCCTGAGGCGATAAGCCTAATCTTTAAGAGCGCCCCGGCTGAAAAGTCGGGGCGTTTTTTTGTGCGTGCGCGCTTGTCATCCCCGCCGAAGCGTAGCGAAGAACGGGGACCTTGTGGGATTGTGCGGTTGGAGGTTCCGGCTCGGCTTCGCCGTCCGCGATGACAGCGTTTTAGATTTTTCCATCTAGACCCATTTTGGTGGAAACCCTGTTTCACCAAAACGGATGATCGAGGATGAGCGCGGCATCTGTGTCGTCAAGTGCGCAGCTTTGCTGCGTCGCAAGCGATCCGTTTTCAAAGAAAACGGACACTTGACTACTCAGATGTCGCAGAAACAATTGAGGTAGCGGTTTGGTGGGCCGGAAGGATCACCAAAGCGGTTCTAAGTGTGCTGAACAGTAAGAATGACGAGGAGACAGAACCGCTCACTCCAAATTCAATTAATGCCTTTTGTGAAAAATGATGAGTAACACAGTTTGTTAGGTTAGAATTGGGGTCTTTGATGGCCGGTGTTCAGACGCGAAAGACGCCATATAACTTGTAGCCATTAGGCTGACATGGGCGTCAAGGGGGGGCCTAATTTCAAAGGCTTTTGGCTCCCTTGCGAAGTTCCAAAGCCTAAGAAGGCACCAACAATCTCTGCGTTCCTCCGCGACCGCTAGTTCATTCCGACTGATATGAAATGGCGATCTTTCCCATCCATTTGTGGTCTTGACTTCGATCAAACGTGGGGAACCATCCAATTCAAAGCTGGCTATGTCATAGCCCGCTCCATCACCGTCGACTTCAGAAGTCCATTGAACTTTCTTGGCTAAATCTATTCGTCCAGCCGAAGTGAGACTTTGCACTTCGTGTCTTAAGACACGTTCTTCTCCAGCCTTGCCGAGCGCCCGATTCGAGGCGTCGCGCTCAGCAACATCATATTTTCTGAGAATTCTTTCAATGAGAGTTGGTTCAATAGGGGGAGGGGCATTCGAGACTGTCGGGGGCGGACCAATCCAAAGTCGCGTATCTTCTTGAACGCCGGAAACGCCAATATTTGGAACCTCATTTAAGTTTTTCTCGATGATTTCGTTGACTGACCAGAATTGTACAGTGTTTAACTGCCGTACCACTGCATCAACTAAAGTGAATTGAAAATTCGATTTAGGCTTATAGCCCTCTATCCAAGGTTGATTTAAGCCAATCATTGCGGCTGTCACATTTTGATGCTTGAATTCAATCGAGCCACGTGACCGTGTGACGAGCCTGCTTTGAAGCATTCTATTGCGCTCAGCTTTATTGAAACTTGCGCCAGCAAGTTCTAACCGCAACATATCGAAATAGTCCGCAACGATCAGGTCATTTTCTTCATCGCTCCAGTCGATTGATGCCACGTTGCTTACTCCTAGAATCGAATGAGCTCTGATTTACGGATACTCAAATATGCCTTCATTGATACAGGTCGGATAAGAATGTTCGATTGCTAGCTATGTCAAGTGAGTTGAATGGCTCCATCCGCGCCACACCCCCTGCCAATTCCCCCCAGTCCTAGCCGAATACCCCTACCCAAATCGCGATATTCCCCCTATGTTCTCCTGATGGCGCGTACTCCTTCCTCCCGACCTCGTAAGCCCAATGCCCATCCCACAACGGATAAGATGCAGGCGTGGGAGAATATCAAGAAGTTGCGGGCCGAAGCCGATGCTTTGGATGATCCCAAGCCCAATGCGCAGGTCGTGACGGGGGTTGAGTTTGCGGGCGACCCGTTTGTCTATGATTTTGACTATAATGTACTCGATGCGCGCGGCAGTGCCGCTCCACCGGCTTGGCAGCCCCATCGCCCTGATCTGCCGGAGAAGTTTGAAGGCGGGAAGCGCTTTGAATTGGTGAGCGATTATCAGCCCGCCGGCGATCAGCCTGCCGCGATTGAGGCCTTGTGTGAAGCCGCCCAAGAAGGCGAGAAGGATCAGGTGCTGTTGGGGGTCACAGGCTCAGGCAAGACCTTCACCATGGCGCAGGTGATCAATCGGCTGCAGCGGCCCGCGCTTATCCTCGCGCACAACAAGACGCTTGCCGCCCAGCTTTATGGCGAGTTCAAGAACTTCTTTCCCAATAATGCCGTCGAATATTTCGTCTCTTACTATGATTATTATCAACCCGAAGCCTATGTGCCGCGGACCGATACCTACATCGAGAAAGAGAGCAATATCAACGAACAGATCGACCGGATGCGTCATGCGGCAACCCGCGCCATTTTGGAGCGCGATGATGTAATCATCATTTCTTCGGTCTCGTGTATCTATGGCATTGGCTCGGTGGAAAGCTATTCCTCGATGACCTTTGTCTTGAAGCCGGGGGATCGGGCCGATCCGCAGACGGTGACACGCGATCTGGTCGCGCTGCAATATAAGCGCAATGATATCTACTTCGCGCGCGGCAATTTCCGGCTGCGCGGCGATGCGCTCGATATTTTCCCGGCCCATTATGAGGACCGGGCTTGGCGGGTCTTGTTCTTTGGCGATGAAGTCGAGGCGATCCATGAATTTGACCCGCTGACGGGTAAGAAGACGGCAGACCTCGAAGCCATCAAAGTCTATGCCAATAGCCACCACACCACGCCGCGCCCAACACTGAGCCAAGCGATTGAGAAGATTAAGGCCGAAGCCAAGGCCCGCGTGGAATGGTTTGAGAAAAATGGCCTGCTGATTGAAGGCCAGCGCCTGAAGCAGCGCACGGACTTCGATCTCGAAATGCTGCTGGCAACCGGGTCTTGCGCCGGGATTGAGAATTATTCTCGCTATCTCTCGGGCCGCAATCCGGGCGAGCCACCGCCGACCATGTTCGAATATATCCCAGACAATGCTTTGGTCTTTGTCGATGAAAGCCACGTGACGATTCCCCAGATTGGTGGGATGTTCCGCGGCGACTATAGCCGCAAGAAAACGCTGTCGGATTATGGCTTTCGCTTGCCCTCCTGCATGGACAATCGACCCCTGCGGTTTGAGGAATGGGACGCAATGCGGCCCCAGACGATCAGTGTGTCGGCCACACCGGGTCCGTGGGAGATGAACCAGACGGGCGGGGTGTTTGTTGAGCAAGTCATCCGCCCAACCGGCCTGATCGATCCCCCGGTTGAGATCCGCCCGGTGACGGGCCAAGGCTTTACCCAGGTCGATGATTGTATCGCAGAGTCACGGATGACCATTGCCGCTGGCGGGCGCGTACTGGTGACAACTTTGACCAAGAAAATGGCCGAGGACTTGAGCGAATATATGCATGAGCAGGGCTTGAAGGTCCGCTATATGCACAGCGACATTGATACGGTCGAACGCATTGAAATCATCCGCGACCTTCGCCTCGGCAATTTTGATATTCTGATCGGGATCAATCTGTTGCGGGAAGGTCTTGATATTCCTGAGTGCCAATTGGTCTGTATCTTGGATGCCGATAAGGAAGGGTTTTTGCGGTCGGAGACCAGTCTGGTGCAGACGATTGGCCGTGCGGCGCGCAATGTGGATGGCCGCGTGATCTTGTATGCGGACTCCATCACTGGCTCGATGAAGCGCGCCATCGATGAGACCGATCGCCGTCGTGCCAAGCAAGTGGCGTGGAACGAGGCCAATGGCATCACGCCACAATCTATTCGCTCTAACATTCACGACATCCTCAATAGCCCCTATGGCAAGGAGGGTGTCACGATTGGTCTGGGGGCCGATAGCGATGCCACAGCCAATGTGAAAGGTAAGGGCAGGGGCAAAGGCAAGGCCGAGACGACGCCAGAGGCGGGTGCGCCCGGACATAACTTCAAAGCGGCTCTCGCTGACCTTGAGAAGCGGATGCGGGCGGCAGCAGCCGACCTTGAGTTCGAAGAGGCCGCCCGCCTGCGCGACGAGATAAAGCGGTTGGAGCGCTTGGAATTGGGGATGTAGGAGCGGTTTGGTCCTTGTCACCAGTACGTGTGCCTAACCTTTGGCCTAGAAAATGGATTCCTTTTCACTTGGACCCATTTTGGTGGAAACCCTGTTTCACCAAAATGGCCAGCATAGGATGTGCGCGACATCTGGGTAGTCAAGTGCGCAGCTTCGCTGCGTCGCGGGGCGATCCGTTTTCGCAGAAGACGGACACGTGACGACACAGAGGTCGCACGGACAATTGACACAGCGGTTGGGTGACCAGAATGGGCACCAAAGCGCTTCCAAGTGTTCTCTTCTAATCCTTCCTCCGCCTCCAAAAGGCTCGCCGCATAAAGCGGATAGCACTAAGCCACGGCGCTAGCTTACAGGCATCTCACGAGCAGGGGGATAGTTTTCCTGTGCTTCCCAACAACGCAAACCAAAAAGCGCGCTCTGGATATCCAAAGCGCGCCTAAAAGGCCGATCTCACCAAAGGGAGAAGCTTACTTAATTTTGCCTTCGACAAACTCAACATGCTTCCGCACGACTGGGTCGTACTTGTTCATGCGCAGTTTTTCGGTCTTGGTGCGTGCGTTCTTCTTGGTCACATAAAAGAAGCCGGTGCCAGCAGACGAGTTCAGGCGGATTTTGATGGAGGCCGGTTTGGCCATGATAAATCTCCCGCGGTTGCGGTATGGGTGAATCTGAGGGGGCGCTTAGACCCTAAACCGAGCCAAAGGTCAAGACTTTCTCTGCGCTTGATGCTGCACAGCGATGGCGCAAATGGGCGTGAGCGCAATGACAGCCAAACCCGCCAGAAAGCCAGAGGGGCCAAGGGTTTGTAGAAGCGTGCCGCCAGCCAAAGGTGCAATCAATTGGCCGACGCCATAGCTGCCGCCATAGGCCGCATTTGCTCCGGCTAACTCACCTTTCCCAAAGCGCTCCGCAAGGCCCATTAGGCCTAAGGTATAGAAGCCGGTGACACAGCCGGACCAGAGGAAGCAAATCGCATAGGCCTCTGTGGGCGACTTGACAGCCATAAGGAGGAAGGGGCCGATAAAGCCAATGATGGCGACGCCTAGGAGCGTGCGGGTGCGTCCATAGCGGTCTGCCAGCATCCCGATGGGGCCTTGCAGCAAGATATTGCCCAGCCCGCTGGCGGCAATCAAATAACCCGCTGCGGAGTCCTCAAAGCCCACTTCGCGGACCCATAGCGGAAAGAGGTTGAAGGCGCTGGTCTCAATTGCCCCCATCGCAAAGGCTGGCACGAAGAGCGCCGGCGCGATCATCAGGCGGGCGAGGAGGGCTGAGGGATGCGCCTCAGCGCCTTCCGGCCGGGTGGCGGCTGGCGTTTTGAATAGGAAGAGAGGCAAGGTGGCCAATGCCATGATCGCCGCACCGGCATAGGGCGTTGCGGGGCCCTGATGACCCAATTGGGCGATGACGAACCCACCGATGCCAAAGCCGCCGGCGAAGGTCGCCGCATAAAGCCCTAACAAGCGGCCGCGCAGATGGGCAGGGGCAAGCTCTAAGAACCAGGCTTCCGACGCCACAAAGATGATGGTCAGCGAGGTTGAGAAGCCAAATCGGATGGCGGTCCACACCCAGATATTGTCGGTCAGGGGATAGAGCAGGAACATGGCGCTGGAAGCCAAGAGCCCACCACCCAGAATCACTTTGACAGGAAAACGGCCCATCAGCCAAGGGACCACCGGGGTACAAAGTAGGCCCGCCAGTCCAGCAAAGGTCATGAGGAAGCCGACTTCCGTCGCCGACATCCCCGTATCGTCGAGCGTGAGCGCGAATAGGGGGGCATTGATGGCAATCCCGACCGCGGCAATCAAGCCGCAACCGAGCGCGGTGCCAATCCCGGCCCAGGTCGCCGCGCTCATACGGATCTCGCTCATAGGCGGTCCATCTGAGGGCCCGTACGGCCCCAGCGCAGGAAAGCCGGGGCGTGCGGCTTCTCGGGGGCTTGCAGGCGGGTTTGCACTTCACTCAGGATAAAGCGGGTCACATTAGGCAAATCCAGCGCAAAGGCCTCGTCCAAGCTGAACCAGCGCAGGTCCTGCATTTCTGCGCCATCGCGTGCGGGGCGCATGTCATAAAGCGCCTCTTCGGCATTGGCGATGAAGAAACGGGCATCAAACCGCTTGTGGCGTTGGGGCGGTGTGATGGCACGCGCAAAGAAGTGTAGCGGGCTGAGGTGGGGGGCGATGCCAGCTGCTGCATAGCTGTTCCAGCCCGTATCGAGCGTCCGCAGCGGCAAAGTGCCGGGCTTGCCAATCAACAGGCCCGTCTCCTCCCAAGTCTCGCGGATGGCGGCCAAGGCAAAGGCACGGGGGTGGCGGGTCTTATTGGCCTTGGAGAGGTCTTCAGACGATTGCGGGTTCAATTCGTCATGGGCGTCGACGAAGCGGTCGCAGCGATCGACTTTGCCGCCGGGGAAGACATATTTGTCGGGCATGAAACTATGGCCGCTGGCCCGCCGGCCCATCAGGATTTTGGCTCCAGACTGAGCGTGCTGGATCAGGATCAGGGTCGCCGCATCCTTCGGGCGCGGCGCGCGGGCTGGGGCGTCTGGACTGCCAGCCTGATAGGGCATGTCTCGTTCCGCTGTAGGATCGAGGGCAAGAAGGTCATCGGGCTGGTTCATGGCAATGGGTTTAGGTTGATTGGTGCAAATGGGAAGTCCCCATCTGTTGTTAGCTTTGGTTTCTGCGGGCGACTACGCACAAAAAAGCCCCCAACCCGAAGGTTGAGGGCTTTGATGTTGATCCAGGTCAGACAGAGCTTACCAGATGTGCTTCACCGACACGCCGTAGGTCCGTGGTGGGCTTGGGTAGCCCGAGATGGAGCCGTCTTGCGCGACGCTGTCGAAGATGGTGGTCAAATAACGCTCGTCCGTCAGGTTACGGCTCCAAGCGCTGAGCTCCCAGCCATTGCTCGTTGCGAACGTGATGCTGGCATTGAGGCTGATCGGTTGGAAGGTATAGGCTTCGGCTGCTTTCAAGTTCGCAGCGTTACGTGCAGCAACACCAGCTGGGGTATTCGGGAATGCAGATGCAGGGTTCAGGTTCAGGCCTTGGCTGAGCTGAGTTTCCGAAGTCCAGAAGTAGTCTGCCCGATAGGTGATGCGGTTATCATTGGCCAGTGGCTGAATGAAGGTTGCCGATGCATTGTAGGTGAATTCTGCAATGCCTGCTGGCGTGCGGCCGGTATAATCCCCGTATGCACCACCCTTGAAGTCGTCATACAACGGATCCAGATAGGTCGCTGCATAGGTCAGGATCAGCGGACGAATTGGACGATAGGTCGCGTCAAACTCGACACCCTTGGTCGACTGCTTACCAGCGTTTGCCAGAATGAAGCCGGTTCCAGTGAAGGTGTTGGATTGGAAACCGTCGATCGATTGATCAAACAAAGTCAGGTTGAAGGCACCTTTGGGGAAGCGCCCTTTCAAGCCGATTTCGTAAACGGTTGCTTCTTCCGGACCTGCTGCGCGGCTACCTGCCCGCAAGTTTACAACTGCCAAACCAGCCGACCGAATTTTGGAAGGTGCTGGGTTGGTGATTGGGTTGCCTGGAATGAAGTCAGCGAGAGAAGGCGCTGAATCGCGCGACAGGTTTACCGACGATGCTTTGAAGCCTGTTGCATAGCTTGCATAGGCGTTGAAGTTATCGTTGATTTCCCAAGCAAAGCGAGCATTGTAGGAGGTGCCGCTGTCCTTTGTACGACCGCTCTCAACCGCGTTTGGCGAATTCAAACGGGGTGGTTGGAACTGAAGGGCTTTGAAGCCAAGGATTGGGTTGTTGGCAGCTGGATTTGCATTGAAGGTCGCTGCTGCAATTGACTGAGCAGCTGCAATTTGGCCTGCGCTAGCAGCGGCTGCTTCAGCAGCAGTTGCTGGACGGCCCAAGCCCAAGACCGCGAGGCCCAAGAATGCGTTGGTCGCGCCGCCGACATAAACCGAACGACCAAATGCGCCTTGTCCAAGTGCATCAAAGTCCACAAAGGCGAATGGATCGGTCGCAAGAACATTGACTTTTGCAGCCTTGGAATCGCGTGTGTAGTTGAAGCCGGCAGTGAAGGTCAGCGTGTCGGTTAACTTGAAGTCCACGTTTCCAAAGATGGATTGGGCATCGTTATCCAAAGAGAACGACTCGTTCGTGCCGGTACCAGCGCCAAAGAAGCTGCCTGGTGCGTTACCGGTAACAACTTCAATGGTTGGGATAAGCGCACCACCTGCACCAGCTGCTGCGATCGCGAACTTTCTAAAGTCCTTACCATAAACAACTGCTGAGGTTTGATCGATATTCTCTTTGAACAAATACGCGCCCAACAGGAAGTTGACCCGGCCGTCGTAGTTTGACGTCAAGCGGAATTCTTGGGTCAGCGTATCGATGTCTTGGATCTGTGGAACCGAAGCCAAGGAAGCGCTGGTGAAGTCGACGTCGCCGTCTTGTTCGCCATGCGAGTTGCGATAGGCCGAGATCGAGGTGAACGACAATTTGCCGAAGTCATAATCGACTTGCATCGAAACGCCGCGGTTTTCGATCATGTTGGTTGGGGGAATGTCCGAGTATACGCGGTCAGCAAAGGGTGAGTTTGGTATCAATTGCCCGCCGGCAAAGTTCACTGCCGCCGTTGCTGGGCCGCTCAAGACGTTGGAAACCGCGCAGCACAATTCGTCCAACTTGTCATAGTCTGCAATGATGCGAACTTTGAGGTCGTCGCTTGGCTTGATCAGCAAGTCAGCGCGCACATTGAAGCGGTCGCGATTGTTGATGTCCACGCCAAGGCCGATGTTTTCGACATAGCCATCGCGCTTGTTATAGCCAAACGACAAGGCACCAGCGGCATTTTCACCCAATGGGCCGGTGATGTCTGCTTTGGCGACAATGGCGTTGAAGTTGCCATAGCTCAATTCAGCTGAGCCGCCATATTCGAACTTTGGCTCGCGGGTGACCAGCGAGATCACGCCAGCCGAAGCGTTCTTGCCGAACAGGGTCGATTGTGGGCCGCGCAACACTTCGACGCGCTGCAGGTTTGGAAGGTCGCCAATCGAAGCGCCAGCGCGCGAGCGATACACGCCATCGATGAAGATTGCGACCGAAGGCTCAATACCCGCGTTGTTCGCGCCATTGCCGAAGCCGCGGATGATGAAGGTTGCGTTGGTGGAGCTTTGGTTGGTGCTGACGCGCAGCGATGGGACCAAAGTCTGGATGTCGTTCAAGTCACGAACTTGCGCTTTGCTGATCGTATCAGCCGAGGTCACCGACACCGCAACCGGGATGGATTGCAAGGTGGTTTCGCGCTTGGTTGCCGTCACGATGACAACTTCGGTTTCTTGATCGGGTGCCGCGGCCGGGGCGGTTTGGGCTTGCGCGACGCCTGCGAAACCGAGACCGGCAAAGCAGATGGACGAAAGCAGCGCAATTCGGCTGATCTTTGAAGTGGTGTTTGAACGCATGTGTGTTTCCCCAAAAGAATTTTTTTGGTCCAAACCCCAGTAAAACCGGGAATTGGCCTTTGGTGTCCGAAGATTGTGACATCTCGGTCTGTTATATCGTTAGACTGCTCGCTTTCAACCTGCAACACACGCAAAGCGTTTTTCAGGCTCTTGACTGCAAGGCTTCTGAAGTGTTGCCAGAAAGGCGCAAAAATCGAGATGTTTTCGCCCGATATGCCAATGATTTAGGCTGCTTTGGAGAATTATCTTAACAAAAGGTAACTAGGCGAGCTTAATTTCGCGAAGCCTTTGTTCCAAAAAGTCCTGCGCATTGATCGGCTCATACTTGATCGGGCCGTTCATCGGCAGGGTTTCGATCAAGACATCCGGCGAGAAATGCAAGAAAAAGGGCGAGGAATAGCGGGCAAATCTGGCGCGCTCTGGCTCTGGATTGATCACACGATGCACGGTCGAGGGAAGGCGGTCATTGGTGAGACGGGCTAGCATGTCGCCAATATTGATCACCACGCAGCCTTCTGGCGCGGTGACTGCCTGCCACTGGCCTGATTTATCGAGCAATTGTAGGCCAGGCTCTTCCGCACCCAACAACAAAGTAATCACATTGATGTCGCCATGTGCGCCCGCGCGGATGGCACCGGGCGTGACATCTGGGCCAAGGGCCGGATAGTGCAGGGTGCGCAGAATGGAATTACCTTCCGCGACCTTGTCATCAAAATACTCGGTCGGCAGGTCAAGGTAGGTGGCAATAGCCCGCAAGATTCGTTTGCCCAAATGGTCAAAGTCTTCAAACATCGCCTTTTGGCTGGCATCGAAGTCTGCCACTTCGGGCATGGGCACGTTCGGCGGCATGACGCCCGCAAAGCGGTGATCTTCTAGCAAATCCCGGCCCTGATGCCAGAATTCTTTCAGGTCCGCGATTGTGTGGTCTTTGGCCGTTTCAACCCCAAAGGCGGTATAGCCGCGCTGACCCGCGCCCACTGGCGACTTGTAGGATTGCTTCACCTCGACCGGTAAGGCGAAGAAAGCTTTGGCTTTTTCCAATGTGGCATCGATAATTTTTTGATCGACACCGTGATCGGCAACGATGGCAAAGCCAAATCGCTCAAACCAACCGCCCAATTCTTTCGAAAACCCGGCAAAGTCGGTGTCATAGGTTTTCATCGATACGGGTTTGATGACTGAATCTGGCATGAGGGTGCTCCAAAACGGCCTTGGCTTCTACGGGAGGGGCGGCAAAACCTCAAGGCGTCAAACAGTCTCAGGCTGGTCTGGCTGAGAAAATGTACAAGATGTTTGACATTGCTAGAACCCAGCACTAAGCGGGGTATGTAAAACATATTTGTCATTTCGACAAAAACGCACAACGGCAAAAATACCACTTCGGCAAAAACCAACTGTCAGAAAGGGCTCAGTCATGACGCTTACGGAAAACATGACGCTTACGGAAAAGAGGGCTGGCTTATCCTTGGTTATGGCCATCGCTATCTTCGCCTATCTGGCCGGCAATATGATAGATGGATTGTCTATCCCCGACCAAGATGCCCGTCATATCTGGCGAACTTGGTTATTTGTCCTGGGATTTGGCACCGTGGGGGAGGGCGCGTTGAGTGTTTGGGCAAGTTATTTGCGCAAGCGCGGTGCCCTTGAAGATGAGCGTGATGAGCAGATTGTAGCGCGGGCAGATCGGCTGGGCCTGATGGTCGGGTTTTGTGCGATCAATGTGATGATTTGGCAGATCCTCTTGCAGGCAACTTATCCGACGCCAGCGGCTTGGACCTTGAACATCCAGCATTTGCCCACTCTGTTCTTTGTGTTGATGGCTGTCTTGTTTCTCTGTCATGGGGTGAAGCAAGTTATGATCCTCGTCTTGGGTCGCTTGTCCTAATGGCCGTCAGCAAAGGCCGTGTGCTTAATCAGATCCGACAATTACGGACTCAGGCGGGCCTAACCCAGCAAGACTTTGCCAATCTTGTCGGGGCAACCCGACAGACCATATTGGCAATTGAAGCCGAAAAATATGCGCCATCGTTAGAATTGGCGTTTCGCATGGCTCGGGCATTGTCGGTGCCGTTTGAAACCTTGTTTCAGTTTGAGGAAGAAGTGGCGGGGCCTCGTAACTGAAGCCACTGTTGAGAATTTCAAATAGGCCCTGTTCGATTTTCTCCGCTTGCGCTTATGATGGCGACACCCGACTTGAGGCTAACCGGCGCAAGTCCCGGGTCATCAAACAGGAAGATGCTCATGTCGCAGCCAACACAAAGCCCCATCGAACTCTATTATTGGCCAACCCCGAACGGGTGGAAGATCTCCATTGCATTGGAAGAGATGGGGCTGCCGTACGTCATGAAGCCCGTCAATATCGGCAAGGGCGAGCAGTTTGAGCCAGCCTTCCTCGCCATCAGCCCGAATAATCGCATGCCCGCAATTGTCGATCCTAACGGGCCAGATGGTCAGCCCATCTCGGTGTTTGAGAGTGGGGCAATCCTGCAATATCTCGGCCGCAAGACCGGTCAATTCTACCCCAGCGACGAGCGCGGCCGCGTGAAGGTCGATGAGTGGGTGATGTGGCAAATGGCCGGCCTTGGGCCAATGTCGGGCCAAGCCAGCCACTTCCGTCTCTACGCGCCTGATCTGGTCGATGATCCAAAGCTGATCGAATATGGCCAAACCCGTTACACCAACGAAGTCAATCGTTTGTATGGCGTTATGGAGCGCCAGCTTAAAGAGACCCCTTATCTTGCCGGCGACTATTCCATTGCCGATATGGCTTCTTATCCCTGGGTTCGTGGTGCGAAATTGTTCGGCCAAGATCTAGAAGAATTCCCCCATGTCAAAGCTTGGTTCGACAAGATTGACGCCCGGCCAGCTGTCGTCGCCGGCAATGCAGTTGGCGAAGCGCTGCGCAAGCCAGCAGGCGAGCAATCCAAGGAAGACATGAAGGCGGCTGCGAAATCGCTATTCGGTCAAACGGCCGCCGTCACCAAAACCTAACACACGCGATTGGGAGGGCAGGGGCGAGCGGCCCTAGCCCTTCCAATTCACCGCTTGCTCCAACAGATATTGCCGGAAGGCCGCAATACGCTTGGAGCGGCGCAAGTCTGCCGGATAGATGAAGAAGACGTCGATATTGGGTCCGTCTGTCTCTGGGAATACCCGCATCAGCCCCGTGTCAGCTTGGGCCAGATAATCCGGCAAGCCACCAATGCCGAGGCCCGCGACCACCGCCTTCACCAAGGCCGAGACATTATTGATCGTGAGGGCCGCTTCCCGCGGGCGATGTTCTTCCCGACCCAACGTCAGGGCAAAGTCTAGCACTTTCATGGGATCACCCGACCGCGCGCCATAGGCGATCACGCGGTGATTGGCCAAGTCCTCTGGCGTTTTGGGCATGCCGTGCTTGGCGATATAATCGCGCGACGCATAGAGCGAGGTGGTGATCGACAGGATTTTGCGTTGGATCAGATCCGCATGCGTTGCTTCCCACAGACGGATCGCGCATTCGGCTTCCAGCGTGGTAAGGTCAAGTTCGCGGTCATCGAGCAGAAGGCGAAGCGACACGTCTGGATAGGCATCCATAAAGCCGCCCAAGCGGGGGGCCAGCCACGTGGCACCAATGCCGATGGGCGCGGTGACAATCAATTCACCCTGCGGGCGGTCGCGCGCGTCTTTCAAATTGGACTCAGCCACTGCCGCGATGGTCGCCATCTGACCTGTGGATTGCTGCAGCACTTTGCCGGGCCCGGTGAGGATCAGGCCGCGCGCATGGCGATGAAACAGTGGTACGCCAAGACCATCTTCGAGCGCCGCAATTTGGCGGCTAACAGCTGATTGCGACAGGCCGACTTTTTCGGCAGCAGCGGTGAGGCTGCCGGTATCTGCGGCGGCGTGAAAGGTTTTGAGCTTGTCCCAGTCCATGCGTTAACCTGACTTAATTCTGAGGTCTCGTCCAGCCATGTCGATGCGGGGGATACCTATGATTTGCGTGACTTTTTAGCGGGATAGGCGGGCACTAGCCAGCCTGCTTTGGCAGGATCGCCAGATAGTGGGCGCGCGCTCGTTCCAGAATGAGCACAAGGGGCAGCAGGCAAAGCACGAAACCAAGGCTGATTAATGCGTCGCCCGCGGTCGATGCCCGGACCGCGACCACACCGCAAAGTGCGGTTGCAAGCCAGTAGAGCGATGCCACATAGAGGTGCGACTGGCCGCTGCGAATGGCCAATTGATAAACATGATCAGCGTGGGGCGTGAGGAGATTGGCGCTCTGACGGACGCGCCATACAATCGTCAGGATGGAATCGGCCAAGAGTGGCAGGAAACACGTGGCAATCGAGAGCGGGTTGACCCCCATTGAGCCCGCCCAAACCCCCAAAGTACCGATGGTGAGGCCGACAAACAGCGCCCCAGAATCGCCCGCAAAAATGCGTCCGCCCGCCACGTTCCAATACAGAAAGCCACAACAGGCGAGGGCCGAGATCAGGCCATAAATGGTTACCAGAAATGCTGGGCTCGATTGTGCAAAGCTGGCAAACCCGCACACAACACTGAGGAAGACGAGGCCCACCATGCTGGAGCCAATCGACAAACCGTTTGCCCCGTCCATGAAATTGACGACATTGACGATCACCAAGAGCCACAAGAGCGTCCCAAGACCACCCAACACAGGCCCAAGTTGCCAGATTGCCCCGTCCCAGAGCGGGAGAGCCTCGATCCGCGCGCCCCAAATGACAAAGCCAGACGTAATCGTCACTAGGATCATCAGTTTTATCTTAGGGCCAAGTGCCGCCCGGTCATCCCAAAAGCCCAGCAAACCGCCCGCGAGCGAGACGGCAAGGCATAATGAGAACTCCGCGGTGACATTGGTGAAGTAAAAGCAAAACACCCCCAGCCCGACCACTGTCCCGGCCATGATGCCCACCCCGCCAGAAGTCGGCGTGGGCGCACGGTGCAATTTGCGCACAGCGTCGGGCACGTCTGGGATCGCCCAAACCATCATCAGGCGCGTGACAAGCCACGCACTCAGTAAAGCCATGAAGCAAGCCGAGACGAAAATCATGAAGACACTCTAACGGTAGCGCGCGGGCAGGGGGAAGAGTCTGGGAACATCAAATACAGAGCCCCCAGCGGCAATTACTGAAATAGCCATGCATTTTTGCAGTCCTGCTTAACCATCACGGCCCTTTTTATTCTGTTGCGGCATCCCTACTTAGGAGTGGCAGCGAGCCTCCGCTGCGGACACTCGATAGTTTCGCGTCTCTGACGCTGATCGGTGTCTCCTCCCCCTAAGAGGCCGCCTCAAAGGGCCGCATCCTCGCTGGATGCGGCCTCTTTTTTTGCCCACCAAACTTGTCATCACGAATTTGAGAGAAAATGTCATCATTTCGCGACGGAATCTTAAGTCTCGCCCGTTATCAGCACATCTAGTGTCAATATCTCGGGGTGCTTCATGCCGCCAATCAAACTGTCGCCATCTGTTGTTTCTTTTGTGGCCCTCCTAAGTTTCGGGGTCTTGGCAGGGTGCGGAGGCGGTGGCGGCAGCGATGCAGGTTCCTCTGGCGGTGGCAGCGGCGTTACCTTGACGGTTCCAGGTTCGCCGACTTTGGTCGCACTCGATCCCGGCAATACCGCCATTAAAGTTCACTATACCGCGCCCACAGCAACAGGTGGATCGGCGATCACCAGTTATACCGCCAGCTGTGCAGCAGGGGGCACGACCCGCACCGGCATTGGCACCACCAGCCCGATTGACGTGACGGGCCTGAGCAATGGCACCGCCTATAGCTGCTCGATTGCCGCGACCAATGTGACGGGCACCAGCCCAAGTTCCGCCGCAACCAGCGCAACGCCGGCTTTGCCGGTTGTACCCGCTGCCCCAACCATTGGCGCAGCGACACCCGCCGATAAAGGTGCCAGCATTGCCTTTACAGCCTCCCTCATCACCGGCGGCTCGCCCATCACGGGCTATAGCGTCACCTGCGTCAGCGGCACTTTGAGTGCCAGCGCGACAGGTTCTGCCAGTCCCGCCACGGTCACAGGTCTCGCCAACGGCTTGACCTATAGCTGCAGCGTGCGGGCCATCAATGCGGTGGGCACGGGGGCAGCGTCTGCTGGCGTCAATGTGGTACCCAATGGTGCCGTCGCAACGCCCGCTGGCGTAGCTGAATTCACCACCCTCGACTTCAACGCCTTAGACAATTTCGCCAGCATCACCTTGCCCGCTTATTATGATGGCACCGTGACCCCCGATGATAACACTCCTGCGAACAATGCGATCAATAATCGCACGGCGAGCCTCGGCAGAGTTCTGTTCAATGACCGCCGTTTGAGCGTGAACGACACGATTTCCTGCGCCTCCTGCCATCGCCAAGCCAATGGCTTCAGCGATCCGCGCCAGTTCAGCACGGGCTTCTCAGGGACCGCTTTCACCACGGCCCACGCCATGCGCCTTGGCAATATCAGCTATTATCGACCGGGCACCATGTTCTGGGATAAGCGCGCAGCAAGCGTTGAGATTCAAGCTACCCAACCCATCCAGAACGCAATTGAGATGGGCTGGGATACTGCCGCTGGTGGCATGGCCGCCCTAATTACCAAGATGAATGCCACGACTTATTACCCAGACCTGTTCAACTTCGCCTTTGGCAGTCCCACCATCACCGAAGCCCGCATCCAGCAAGCTTTGGCCCAGTTTCAACGCGCCATGGTCTCCACCGGCAGTAAATGGGACACAGGTTATGCGACTGTGTTCAGTGCCACCGCGCCGAACCGCAATCTGGGCGCAGATTTGCCCAATTTCACAGCCCAAGAAAATCGTGGCCGCACGCTCTATTTCACGCCACCCAACCAAGGCGGGGCAGGGTGCGCGGCTTGCCATTCCGCGCCGACTTTTGCCTTGGCCCCCAACTCCCTCTCCAACGGCTTAGACGCAGGCGAGACACGTATCTTCAAGTCGCCCTCTCTAAAGAACATGGGCGTCGGTGGCCCCTTCATGCATGACGGCCGCTTCACCACGCTCGAGCAAGTGGTGGAACATTATAATAGCGGCGTGCAAGCCGGCCCCGCCGTCGACAACCGCCTGCTTCGCAATGGCGTACCCCAACGCCTGAATCTATCGGTCGCCGATAAAGCAGCCCTTGCCGCCTTCCTGCGCACTTTGGACGACACCGCCTTGCTAACCAACCCAAAGTTTTCCAGCCCGATGCGGAAGTAGGTGGGGTAAAACCCCCATCTCCAACGGGGAGAGGGCTAGGGCGACCGAATAAACGCCTCAATGAGACCGACTACCGTTTCCAGATCTTCAAAAATAGCACGGTCTGAAAAACGCATCACCCGATACCCAAAGTGGTTGAGCTTTGTGTCACGATCTTGATCACGTATTTGGACCTCTGAAAGGCCATGAATTCCGCCATCAATTTCGATCACCAAACGATGAGAGTAACAGGCAAAATCTACCACGATGCCTTGAATTGGAACTTGGCGGCGAAATTTCAGGCCGCATATTTGACTGTTACGCATCCGCTTCCAGAAGATTTTCTCGCTCTTAGTTGTACGTTGCCGCAATAATCGGGCCCGCTTTAAGAGTTGGGATGGAACATCTGGCATAATGGGCAGGCTACAAAATTATTTAAGAGTGTAAATACCGCTTCGCCAGCCGGTCCTCCAAAATGGGCGACGGTAACTCCCCTCTCCTTATGGGAGAGGGGTCGGGGGTGAGGGCTTACGGGCGCGAACGTTTTTTGTTCCGATCACTAAAGCGGGAGTCCAAGCAAGCTGAAATCAAGAGGGTGTAAGCCCTCACCCCAACCCCTCTCCCATAAGGAGAGGGGCTTGTTATTGCGCGCACTCCAACACCCATAGCCCCGCGTGGGAAGCCACCGGGGGTGCGGCTGAGTGAGGGGCCGGGGCGCGTGGTGTGCGCCAAATGAGGTGGGCCAGATTAACGGACTGGCCCGGAATACGACGCAAACCGTGCGCCCCGGCTGAAAAGTTCTGTGTGCTTAGGTGGTTCATGACGCCACGGGTGGTTCAAATTTCCCCCGCCTAGTTCGTAAAGGCCTCATCCTAGAAGCTTGCGCTTCCAAAAATACATAAGGCTTCCCCAAGGCGTCTCAAAGGCATCGCCTAAGTTCTTGACCAAGGGCTTCACACGGCAGTCGGGCTCAAGCACACCGGGCATCAGGACAGCTAATCCCAATGAAACACGAGGTCGCCACTTCAACCTCGATTAGTCCCGCTTACAATCCCCAACCGGTGTCGCCGCTGCAGCAACAACGCCCTCTCGTCGGTGATGGGTATAAAATATCTGAGGTTTTGAGAGTGGGGATAAGTTTTGTTTTATGCGCTCCCCTCTCCCTTTGGGAGAGGGGTAGGGGGTGAGGGCTTAGGGGCGCAAAAGCTACTTGTTCTGGGCAAATGAAAACTTACCAACCCGCCTTATAGATCCGCGCGTGTGAGCCCTCACCCCCGTCCCCTCTCCCAGAAGGAGAGGGGAGTGCGTCTTAGCCGCAGGGTGTTGCGGGGCGAATTTGTGCTGCCGATCTGGTCCTGTTGGTGCAGCCTACGTTCCACCAAAAGGACCGCGCAGCACGAGCTGCGCCTGTCAACGCGTACCGATGTGCAGCTCTTGCTGCGCGTTCCCCTTCACCGGCTTCGCCGGCATCGGCGCATGCGTCGAAACCCCGCGATCGGGGAAGCGGCAGCGGAAGCAGTTTGGAGAGGTCGCTTCCCCGCTTGCGCGGAAGCTGTCCCGAAGGGACTGAAGGGGCTTTACCCTCACAAAGTCATCCCCGCCGAAGCGAAAGCGTAGAGCGGGGACCCCCAAGGACTTTGTGGCACAAGATCCCCGATAGGCTGACGCCTTCGGGGATGACAGCGCTCTGAGCAGCTTTTCCATCTGGACCCATTTTGGTGGAAACCCTGTTTCACCAAAATCGATCATCGAGGATGAGCGCGACATCTGTGTCGTCAAGTGTCCGTTTTCTTCGAAAACGGATCGCGTCGCGACGCAGCGAAGCTGCGCACTTGACTACCCAGAGGTCGCAGAAACAATTTCGTTAGCGGTTTGGTGGGCCGGAAGGATCACCAAAACGCGTCCAGACAGAAGGCCCACAAAATGGACCGCGCAACAACAGTTGCGCTTGCTGTCGCGTATAGATGCGCAACACTTGTTGCGCGCTCCGTTCCCCCCAACCTTGTCATCCCCGCCGAAGCGTGAGCAGAGCGCGGGGACCTTGTGGGAGTTTGCGGATCAAGATCCCGGCTCGGCTACGCCGTCCGGGGTGACATGGTATAGAGCATAGTCCTAATCTTCCCCGACACGCAGGCTAGAGGGGGCACCACGAGAAGAACCCCCACTGCACCCCCACCTTGACCCAAACCCCGTCCGGATATAGGAACGCCGCCGAAGAAAGCCTCTGAGTCTTGGGGTGCCTTATGGGCATGGCTTAGGTTTGAGGGGTCTTCCAGACACTGTGATCATCTCGCGCATGGCGCACCGGACCAAGGGGGACGGTGGTTTTGCTCGTTTTGGCGTTTGGGTTTGGACTTGTGAGATAGGGCTGCGCGCGCAGCTTGACCGCCTAGGTTACCCGTCTTGGCGGGACGCGCATTGGAAAGAGGGTAATAGCCACCCATCCGTCGGCTATACAGGAGCGTTATAGAAACATGCCAACGATCAACCAGTTGATCCGTAAGCCGCGCCAGCCATTGAAGGTGCGCAACAAGGTTCCAGCCCTGAAAGGCTGCCCTCAACGTCGTGGTGTTTGCACCCGCGTCTACACCACCACCCCAAAGAAGCCTAACTCGGCTTTGCGTAAGGTTGCTAAGGTTCGTCTGACCTCGGGTTCGGAAGCTGTGTGCTACATCCCAGGTGAAGGCCACAATCTGCAAGAGCACTCGGTGGTTCTGATCCGCGGCGGCCGCGTGAAGGATTTGCCCGGCGTTCGCTACCACATTCTGCGCGGCGTTCTTGATACGCAAGGCGTTAAGAATCGTAAGCAACGCCGTTCGCATTACGGTGCGAAGCGTCCGAAATAATTCGCGAGGCGAATTATTTATTCATTTTGGTTTGTTCGTTGGCTCCAAAGTTGCTTCGCAACAGCCAACAAACGGATTGGTTTCTTGCAGGGCTAACCTGCACTTAAAAGTCTAGACACGAGGTTTTCCCATGTCACGTCGTCGCCGCGCCGAAAAGCGCGATATCCTGCCAGACCCGAAGTTCGGGGATATGGATGTCACAAAATTGATGAATTACATCATGTATGAGGGCAAGAAGTCGGTTGCAGAATCGACCATCTACGGTGCCTTCGATCTCTGTGAGAAGCGCGCTAAGCGGTCCGCTTTGGAGGTCTTCCATGATGCTCTTGATAATATCTCGCCTGCCATCGAAGTGCGTTCGCGCCGCGTGGGTGGGGCAACCTATCAGGTTCCTGTCGAAGTCCGTGCAGAGCGCCGCAAGGCACTGGCTCTCCGCTGGCTCGTGGGCGCTGCGCGCAAGCGCAACGAAACCACCATGCAAGAGCGTCTTGCTGGTGAGTTGACCGACGCCGCTATGAACCGTGGTTCGGCCGTCAAAAAGCGTGAAGACACGCATAAGATGGCTGAAGCGAACCGCGCATTCTCGCATTATCGCTGGTAATTCCAGCAAAACCACGAGCTCCCCTGAAAGGGTTTTTCAATGCCTCGCACCCACGCGATTTCTGACTATCGCAACTTTGGCATCATGGCGCACATCGACGCTGGCAAGACCACGACGACTGAGCGCATTTTGTACTACACTGGTAAGTCCCACAAGATTGGCGAAGTCCATGACGGTGCGGCTACCATGGACTGGATGACGCAAGAACAAGAACGCGGCATCACCATCACGTCCGCTGCGACCACCTGTTTCTGGCGCGAGAAGCGCTTGAACATCATCGACACCCCAGGACACGTGGACTTCACCATTGAAGTTGAGCGTTCGCTGCGCGTGTTGGATGGTGCGGTGTGCGTGCTCGACGGCAACCAAGGTGTTGAGCCTCAGACCGAAACCGTCTGGCGCCAAGCTGACAAGTATGACGTGCCCCGCATCGTGTTCGTCAACAAGATGGATAAGATCGGCGCCGACTTCTATAACTGCGTCAGCGAAATCGTGACCCGCGTGGGCGGTAAGCCCGTGTGCTTGCAATTGCCAATCGGTGCTGAAAACAACTTCAAGGGCGTGATCGATCTGATCACCATGAAGGCGATCGTCTGGTTGGAAGAAAGCTTGGGCGCGAAGTTCAACGAGGAAGAAATTCCAGCGGATCTTCTCGAGCAAGCAAAAGAGTATCGTCATAAGATGCTTGAAGCCGTTGTCGAAATGGACGACGAAGTGATGATGGAATATCTCGAAGGCGTAGAGCCTGATGCAGATACCATTCGTCGTTTGGTCCGCACCGCTGTTCGCCGTCGTGCATTCCACCCTGTTTTGTGCGGTTCTGCTTTCAAAAACAAAGGCGTGCAGCCCTTGTTGGACGCGGTTGTGGATTACTTGCCATCACCGGCAGACCGTGAAGGCATCAAAGCAATCGACTTCAAGACGGACGAAGAAACCACCCGCCAGCCAACCGACGAAGATCCATTCTCGATGCTGGCCTTCAAGATCATGGACGACAAATTCGTCGGCACGATCACCTTCTGCCGCGTTTACTCGGGCAAGTGTTCAACGGGCGATGGCGTGCTGAACTCCTCGCGCGACAAGAAAGAACGCATTGGCCGCATGTTGTTGATGCATGCGAACAACCGCGAAGACGTGAAGGAAGCCTATGCAGGCGACATCGTCGCCTTGGCTGGTCTGAAAGAAGTCCGTACCGGGGACACCTTGTGCGACACCTTGAAGCCCGTGATCCTTGAGCGCATGGAATTCCCAGAGCCTGTGATCGAAATCGCGATCGAGCCGAAGTCGAAGGCAGACCAAGAAAAATTGGGTCTGGCATTGGCGAAGCTTGCCAACGAAGATCCATCGTTCCGCGTGTCGACCGACCAAGAAAGCGGCCAAACCATCCTGCGTGGCATGGGCGAACTGCACTTGGACATCAAAGTCGACATTCTGCGTCGTACCTATGACGTGGACGCAAACGTTGGTCAGCCAAAGGTTGCTTATCGCGAAAAGATCAACAAGCGCGCTGAAATCGACTACACCCACAAGAAGCAAACAGGTGGTACCGGTCAGTTTGCCCGCATCAAGCTCATTTTTGAGCCAGGTGATCCAGGCACTGGCTTTACCTTCGAAAGCCAAATCGTCGGTGGTTCGGTGCCTAAGGAATATATCCCAGGCGTCGTAAAGGGCCTCGAAAGCTCGGTTGCAAACGGTCTGTTGGCGGGCTTCCCGTTGATCGACTTGAAGGCAACTTTGGTCGACGGTGCCTACCACGATGTGGACTCGAGCGTCTTGGCGTTCGAAATCGCAGCGCGCGCTGCTTTCCGTGAGTTGAAGCAATATGGCGATCCACGTCTGCTTGAACCCATCATGAAAGTGGAAGTCGTCAGCCCAGAAGAGTTCACGGGTTCCGTGATCGGCGACATCAACTCGCGTCGCGGGATGATCCAAGGCCAAGACATGCGCGGCAACGCAAACGTCGTCAACGCCATGGTGCCTCTGGCCAATATGTTTGGCTATGTGAATGATTTGCGGTCCTTCTCCTCGGGTCGCGCATCCTTCTCCATGTCCTTCGACCACTATGAAGAAGTGCCACGGGCCGTGAGTGCGGAAGTACTCGCCAAGCTAGCTGGCTAATCCCAAACCCCTTTTACCCAACTTATGAAAAGCTGAGAGACAAAAATGGCTAAGGAAAAGTTTGAACGTACGAAACCGCATTGCAACATTGGCACGATTGGTCACGTTGACCATGGTAAGACGACGTTGACGGCGGCGATCACGATGACGCTGGCGAAGGCTGGTGGTGCGAAGGCGATGAGCTATGCAGACATCGACGCAGCGCCAGAAGAAAAGGCGCGTGGTATCACGATTAACACGGCGCACGTGGAATATGAGACGGCGAACCGTCACTATGCCCACGTCGACTGCCCAGGCCACGCCGACTATGTGAAGAACATGATCACGGGTGCGGCGCAGATGGACGGCGCGATCTTGGTGGTTTCGGCTGCTGATGGCCCAATGCCACAGACCCGCGAGCACATTTTGTTGGCCCGTCAGGTTGGCGTGCCAGCGCTGGTGGTGTTCATGAACAAGGTCGACCAAGTGGACGACGAAGAATTGCTGGAATTGGTTGAAATGGAAGTTCGTGAGCTTCTGTCCAGCTATCAGTTCCCCGGCGACGATATCCCCATCACCAAGGGTTCGGCTTTGGCAGCGGTTGAAGGCCGTGATGCGAAGATTGGCGAAGAAGCCATTTTGGCTTTGATGGCTTCGGTTGATGAATATATTCCTCAGCCAGAGCGTCCATTGGATCGTCCATTCTTGATGCCAATCGAAGACGTGTTCTCGATCTCGGGTCGTGGTACGGTTGTGACCGGCCGCGTTGAGACCGGCATTGTGAAGGTTGGCGAAGAAGTTGAGATCGTGGGTATCCGCGACACCATCAAGTCGACCGTTACTGGCGTTGAAATGTTCCGCAAGCTGTTGGATTCTGGACAAGCTGGCGACAACATTGGTGCGTTGTTGCGCGGTGTGGACCGTACGGGCGTTGAGCGCGGCCAGGTTTTGTGTAAGCCAGGCAGCATCAAGCCACACAAGAAGTTTGAAGCTGAGGCCTATATCCTGACGAAGGAAGAGGGTGGCCGTCACACGCCATTCTTCACCAACTACCGTCCTCAATTCTACTTCCGCACGACCGACGTGACCGGCATCTGCATGTTGCCGGACGGCGTTGAAATGGTGATGCCAGGCGACAACATTAAGATCATGGTGGAACTCATCACCCCGATCGCAATGACCCAAGGTCTGCGCTTTGCTATCCGCGAAGGCGGCCGCACCGTTGGTGCAGGCGTCGTGGCGACTGTGGTTGAATAAGACTAACGGCGACAAGCCTGCACCAACAGATATTGATTTGCCGGGCGTAAGCCCGGCAGGTGGTGCAGGCGTCGTGGCGACTGTGGTTGAATAAGGCCTGAGGCGATAAGCCTGCACCAACAGATATTGATTTGCCGGGCGTAAGCCCGGCAGGTGGTGCAGGCGTCGTGGCGACTGTGGTTGAATAAGGCCTGAGGCCATCGAAATAAAGAGCGCCCTGACCGAAAGGTCGGGGCGTTTTTTTGTGTCTGCGCACACCCCTCGCCCCCTAAGGGGGAGAGGGGACGGGGGTGAGGGGGCCTTTGCGCAAGAGCGGGTTTGTTCTGACAGGATGAAAAGCTTTGGAGCGCATAAATTGATACTGTGAGTGTGAGGCCCTCACCCCCGACCCCTCTCCCAGCGGGAGAGGGGAGTTGAACCTCGTTTTGCGCAAATTCGACGACCGCTGTTGCTAAAGCACCTCCTCATAAGCGGTGGTCATCGTACTAGTCTTTTTTCCACTTAGACGGCCTTTGCTACAGGCCATGCCTACGCAAAGGCGGTTTTCGAGTTTGGGCGCGCAAGATGGGGCGTCAAGAGGCGCGCTTCGCGCGTCGGCGAAGCCGATTGCACCGCTTGACACGCCATCTTGCGCAGAAAGAATTGTCGAACGGCTTCAAGGCAAGTGAAGTGCGACCTTGAACCGTTCCAAGTGATTTAGTTCCGCACCCGCAAACACATTCAAGGTTTCCTTGGCCATGGTGCATTCCTTACGGAACGCACCCTAATGCGCGGCGTGCTTTACTTGGGCCCACAGACAGTTTTGTGATACCTTCACAAGCTACGAGTTTTTCTCGCAAGGCGATGTCTTGCTCTCGACGACGTCGTCAAACAGGCCTTTGGCACCGGTTGGCGCGCCTCGCAGCTCAAAAAACAGGTCGGACTTGCGCAGATAGCCTTGCTCCATCAAAGTTCTCACGCGCGCAACAATTTGGGGATCAGCTTTGGATTTGGGAAAGCTTACGTCCATTTTGTCGATACCGATTTCTTTCTGCAATTTGTTGAACTGACTGTCGGGCTGCATCGCTTGTGCATAGCGCATGACATCGAATGCGAGCGATTGATCGAAGCCATTCATCGCATCTAGCGACCAGAAATAGCCCTGCAACGTCTCTGCGGTGTGCTTCACGCTGTCACCATCGCAGAGGCGGTCGACGTTTTGTTGGATCAAGCACACAGTATAGGCTTTGCTGCCAGCGTCATCCCCACCAAACCCAGAGAAGATAACGACCGGCGCTTCGGTAGGTCCGTCGTCGCCGATACGGGTGCGTGGGGTGCTAAATTGAACCCTAGTTTTGTTGGCACACGATGCTCGCGTCCGGGTTTCCAAGTCGGTCAGCTTGCCGTCTGGCGCGTCACGTGCGCTCAGTTTGAAGTCACCGATCTTCTGTAGGGCCAAAACAGCCTCCGGAGGGTTCCAATGGTCTTTCGTGATCCATCGGGTAGCAATTGTTAAAATGAGGCTGGTCGCGACAAAGCAACAGATCACGGTCATCGGAGTGATCTTATGCACCTCTTGCTCGGGCGCGCGGGCGGCGCGGCTATGGCTGTTTGACTCGTTGGAAAATTCTCGCACCAACCGAACGGTCGACGGGCCTGCAATGACTGCCTGATGAATATCCCGATTAATAAAGGGCTCTGCCTGCGTCGCTAAGACAAGTTGGTCGGGCGTTTTGCGAGGGGGTCTTTTTCCAAACAACATAACAAATACTCTCCGACTAATGAGACCAAGTTCCATCTCTTGGGCGCAAGGTGCCGTTCAATTCTCTCTCGTGTCCCTAAATGAGACAGCTGACCGTGATGTCGCAGTTTTTGTGCCTAAAAGGGGAAAAGCTGCGCCGGCCTACTCCTCAGAAGGGAGCGTAGAGTCGCCAGCGAGGCGGGGTCCGTACCCGTCACTCCTACTGGTCGCCCCCAAGAGGAGAGGGGAGTTGCTTCCTATCTTGCGCAAACTCGACGACCGCAATTGCTAAAGCAGAGCTTCATGAACGGTGGTCATCGTTTTAGTCTTTTTTCCACTTAGACGGCCTTTGCCGCAGGCTGCGCCTACGCAAAGGCGTTCTAAGTGAAAGGAACTTAACCCAAGGTGCAATAGCTAGCGAGGCGGCACGGGCTTGCACGACCGCAACCTACGGCGCGAGTTAGTTTTCCCGTTGACAGCTACCTGCTTTTACCTGAAACGCGTTGCTCGGTCCCATGGAGTGACGATGAAACATTCTATCTTAGACGAGCGCTATGGCCGCCTGTTTGCCGGCTTGATCGCGGCGGGCTCCTTTATCGGCATCATCCCGCCGCTGCAGCTTATGCTTGAGGACGGAATGAGCTTAGTCGAAGCGCTCTGGCAGATGCTACGTCCCTTCACGATTACAACTAACCTGCTGATTGTAATCGTATTCGGATCCATTGCGATTAGGGGGGCGGAGCGGGTGTCCGCGCTTCTGATCGGTGCTGTGATGCTTGCGATCCTGCTCGTTGGCATCATTTTCAATCTGGTTTTGGGGCAGATCCCGCAACTCAATTGGTGGACTTTTCTTGGAGATAGTTTGCACCACCACATTGCTCCGGTCGCAGTACCGCTATGGTGGCTGATCTATGCTCCTCACGGGAGGCTGCGCTGGCATGCGCCGTTTGTCTGGGCGTTATACCCGCTTGCTTATTCAGCCTACAGTCTTGCGCGCGCCGAATTCGAGCCAGACTCGGCGTTACGCTATCCCTATTTTTTTATGAATGTAGAAATGCTCGGTTGGAGTGGTGTGTTGTTCAACCTTGCGATTATCGCAGCCGCTTTCACGGCGATAGGCTTTCTGATTGTATGGCTTGATCGGCGTTTCGCGCGCGGCAAACAACAAAGTCCCGAGGCCACTGATCACAAGGTATGACTGGCGACCGAAGCAACAGGGTGCGGTCCGACAGGCCTGAACCACTTCGGTCGCTGTTGAACGGCTACAAGGCAAGCGAAGCGACGCATTGAACCGTTCCAAGTGCTTTGGCTTCGGTCTCGCATGATCCAGCTCAGGAATTGCTTGACCGCGCGGCGGATTAGCGGGGGCTTGAATCCCACCACACACCCCCAAATGCTGCGTTGCAGCATTTAGTATGCGCTTTCTAAAACCACCCGCTATACCCGTCTCATCGAACACCAAAGGGCCGCTCCTCCCCCCCCACGCAGCCCGGTGAAGGAGAGATAAAATGACTGAAGCAAAGAAAGTCGCCGAAACCGTTGAGACCGCTCGTAACGAAGGCCTCGAAGTTGCGCGCAAGATCTGGTTGGCAGGCGTTGGCGCTTATGGCCGCGTGTATCAAGAAGCTGCTGGCCGCGTTGAAAAAGTAACGGGTGCAGCTAACGAAATGTTCGACCAATTGGTTGAAAAGGGTGAGCAAGTTGAAGATCTGGTTCGCGCCAGCATCTCCAAGAACGAAGCAGCCGGCAAAGTGACTGAGTATGTCGAAAAGACAACCGCACAAGTGAAGACCGCTTCTGAGACCCGCATCCATGATTTGGAAGAGCGTTTTGAAGCCGTTCGCAAGACCGTTGTTGAGAAGGTTTCGCCCTTCATGGACAAGGTTGCGCCAATCAACATCTTCGCCATCGGCGGCCAGATTGAAGCCTTGACTGCAAAGATCGATGCTTTGACCGCTGAAGTAGAAGCTTTGAAGGGCGCGAAAGCGGCTCCTAAGGCTGCGAAAAAGACCGAAACCGAAGCTGCTTAAGCCCAGCTTTCTGCCTATTTGATCACGGGGCGATAAACCCCGTGATGGGCAACATGATCAGAGCCGCCGCGCGTGCGATCAGTGCGCGCGGCGTTTCTGTAACTGGCGCATCAAATTCCATCCGCACCAATTGGAAGGCGAGGCCAAGGGCGACCTGATTGACCAGCCCGTCAAAGGCCTCATCGGTCGCGACAATGGCTTTGGAAGCGCGTAGGGCATGGAGAAGGCCGAAAGCCGCATCATGCTGGACCGCGAACATATGGCGGATCTGATTGGCCAAGCGGGCATCGGCGCGCACGACCGATAGGGGCTCCCGGTAAGCAAAGCGGGCATCCCAAGCCTCTTCGACCAAGATGTGAACCCAGGTCCAAGCCGTCTCAATCGTGGCGTCGTCGCCGGCGCACTTTTCGAGCGCGGCACCCTTGATGGCTTCCAGTTCGCCAATGTGAGCGGCCAGCAAAGCGGCAGCAATCTCGGCCTTGCCTTTGAAATGGTAGTAAAGATGGCCGGGCGACATGGACAAATGGTTGGCAATATCGACGGCGGCCAAGGCACCGAAGCCCTCGCTGTTGAACAATTCACGCGATTTGGTGAGGATTTTGTCCTTGGTGGGGCTTGATCCACTCATTTTGAGGTGTCCTTCAGCAGCCAGAAACAGGCAAACGACGAAAATCCGTAACCAAACGCGCTTATCACAGCAGAAACGACTTCACGATTGTCAATTGCCGTCATAACGTCGGTTCTGACAATGCCTGCGGGGGTCATATAATGAATCAACGAGGCGGGGAGGTCTGAATGTCGAAGCAAAAAATCAATCTTGGTGACGAAGCCGCACAAAATACCGTGGCCCTGACGGCCATGATGGGTCTGGCACGCGAGGACTTGATGGGGGCTGTCGCGCTGATGATGCGCGAAGTAACTGCAAAGCCTGCGACCACGACCAAGCATTTAAAAGCCTTGGGCGATGATGTCGTCAAAATTTTGAAGAATGAAAGCGATCTGGCCCCCAATGCCAAAGATAAGCGCTTCATGGATATTACGTTCAAATATAACCCGATTTATCGCATGGGGATGCAATATTATCTGGCCGTGCAGAAAAACGTCGGCACCTGGCTCGCTGATCTTGATCTGGACGAGATGGAGAAGGCGCGGGCCACCTTTGTATCTCAAATGATCATCGACAGCATTTCGCCAACCAACACGCTGGTGGGCAACCCCGCCGCGATCAAGCGCGCCTACGAAAGCGGTGGCATGAGCCTGATTAAGGGCCTGCAAAATGCCTATCGCGACTTGACTGAAAATGGCGGCCAAGTCAGCCAAGTAGATAAGCGCCCGTTCAAAGTCGGCGAAAATCTTGCGACCTCCAAGGGCGCGGTTGTCTATAGAACCGAGATGATGGAGCTGATCCAATATGCGCCTGCAACCGAGCAGGTCCATGCCATTCCCTTCCTGATCATCCCGCCCCAGATCAACAAGGCCTATGTAAACGACCTCTCGCCCGACAAGAGCATTGTGCGCTTCTTGGGCTCGTTGGGGCTAACGACTTTCCTCGTCTCG
This sequence comes from Hyphomonadaceae bacterium UKL13-1, assembly GCA_001602435.1. Classification (GTDB taxonomy): domain Bacteria; phylum Pseudomonadota; class Alphaproteobacteria; order Caulobacterales; family Aquidulcibacteraceae; genus Aquidulcibacter. Next base: position 1,826,443 of record CP012156.1, on the reverse strand, counting down.
TGGCGCAATCCGCGCGTGGAGCATCGCGACTGGGGCTTGGCCGAATATGTCGATGAGCTGATTAAGGCGAGCGATGTCATCCTAGAGATCACCAAGTCGAAGAAGCTCAATGTGTCGGGGGCCTGCTCTGGCGGGATCACCACGGCGACATTCTTGTCGAAATTGGCTAGCCTTGGCGATAATCGCGTCAATGCGGTGAGCTTGATGGTCAATGTGCTCGACCCACAAAAGGACGATTCCGAAGTCGGGGCTTTGGTGTCTGAGCATGGGATTGAGCTGGCGCGCCAACGCTCTGCCAAGAAGGGCATTTTGGAAGGCGATTCCTTGGGCCGGATGTTTGCTTGGATGCGGCCCAATGACCTCATCTGGAACTATGTCATCAATAATTATCTGATGGGCCAAGATCCCCCGCCGTTTGACGTGTTGTTCTGGAATAATGACACCACCAATCTGCCGGCGAAACTGCACTCCGATTATCTCGACATGTATCCCAAACAGCCCTTCGCCAATCCGGGCCAAGTCGAGTTTGCGGGCCATGTGGTTGATTTGACCAAAGTCACCAATGATTTGTTCGTCATTGCAGGCGTGACCGACCATATCACGCCGTGGAAGGCCTGTTATCGGACGACACAATTGGTGGGCTCGGAGAATATTGAGTTCATCCTCTCGCACTCGGGCCATATTCAGGCGCTGTTGAACCCACCGGGCAATCCTAAGTCGAAATATTATCGCAATCAGGGCAAGCCACCTTCAACCACGGACGAGTGGATGGCTGGGGCCACCGAAATGCCCGGCTCGTGGTGGCCCTTGTGGGGTGAGTGGTTGAAGGCACGTTCTGGCACGATGAAAGCGGCACCAGCGGATGTGGGCAATAAGAACCATCCTGCTGGCGATGCAGCGCCTGGCCGCTACGCGTTCAATGATTAAAAAGGCTGTATCGAGCGGACCATTCCAAGCGTAAGAGTTTGGCAACCATCTTGATCGACCATAAAAGCCCGGCTCAGGGATCGCTAAAAGGATAGTCTAACGTGTCATCAGCTACCGAAACGACAGGCCGCAAGGCCCAGTTCGAACGTGTCACCATCGGCGGACGCACTGTTCGCGCCGCCGTTTGGCGCACGGACCTTAAAGGGAAAGCCGGTAAGGACCGTCCACGACCGATCCTTTTTTTCAATGGCATCGGGGCCAATATCGAATTGATGGCACCTTTGGCCGATTGGTTCGTCGACCGCGATATCATCACGTTTGACATGCCAGGCGTGGGTAAGTCGCCCAATCCAATCCTGCCTTATCGGCCTTGGATGATCTGTGCCTTTGCCGCCAAGCTGTTGGATCATTACGGTTTTGACGTGGTCGACGTGATGGGCGTTTCGTGGGGCGGGGCGATGGCCCAGCAATTTGCGTGGCAAAACCCAAAGCGCACGGGCCGTCTATTGTTGGCTGCGACCAGCATGGGCATGTTGATGGTGCCGGGCGATCCGGAAGTTTTGATGAAAATGGCCAGCCCGCGTCGCTATGTCGATAAGGACTATATGCTGGCTAACTTCCGTACGCTTTATGGGGGCGACACAAGCGGCTCTGATGGCCATGCTTCGCGCCTCCTGCCGCCTTCGACCATGGGCTATATGCAACAGCTGACCTGTATGATGGGCTGGACGAGTGCTTGGTTTTTGCCCTTCTTGCAGGCTAAAACGTTGGTGATGATGGGCGATAAGGACAAGATCGTGCCTGAAATCAATGGCCGTTGGATCGCGAGCCTTGCGCCGAATGCCAAGCTGCACATCGTGCAAGGTGGGGGGCATTTATTCTTGGTCTCGTTTGCTGAAAAGATCGTCCCCGTGATGCGCGACTTCTTTGATGAAGGCGAGTTCTGGTATGGCAAGACTTTGTCGTCTGAGGCGGCCACCGCCAAGCCCGCCACCAAGAAAGCGGCTTAATCAAAGGATAGGCACGATGCGGATTTGGTTAGGGGTCGCCCTTGGCATGCTTTGCGCCAATTCCGCGCTGGCTGGCGTTCAAACCGCATCCGCCAGCCAAATCGCTTTGGCCTTTGATGTCGAGCTTGCTGGACCTCCGTCCGACGCGTGGAAGCATGTCGTCGATGTTGCCGCATGGTGGTCGTCGGAACATACTTATTCGGGCCAAGCCAAGAATTTAAGTCTGGATGTGCGCCCTGGCGGTTGCTGGTGCGAGAGCTGGGCAGGTGGTGGGGTCGAGCATGCCCGCGTGCTGATGGCCATTCCCGGCAAAGCCTTGCGGCTAGAGGGCGGCTTCGGCCCGCTGCAAGGCATGGCGGTTAAAGCCACCATGACCTTCACATTAAAGCCTGCGGCAGACCCGTCAAAGTCGCAGCTTCATGTGGTCTATCTGGTCAATGGCACGGCAGAGTCCAAACTAGACGGGCTGGCTGCCCCGGTTGACGGCGTCTTGTCGATCCAGTTTGGCCGATTGGCCGCTTTAAAATAATGACTTCAGCCCAGTCTCTTGTGGCCTTTGACCTCGGGCAGCGGCGGCGGCCAGAGGGGGCTGATCTGCCGTCTCATTGGGCGCAAACACCCTTTATCACCCGCGATCATGGCCAAATCATCTGGCAGAATATCGCCGCACCTGCCTTTCAAGACGTGATAGCGGCCGAGCTTGAGTTGGCTCGGGCGGCAGGGGCTGAAGACCTCGAATGGAAGCTTTATTCGCATGATGAACCAACGGGCCTCGCGGCAGCGCTAGAGGCCGCAGGGTTTGAGCGCCAGCCGACTGAGACGATTTTGGTGCGCGCCTCTGATTTAGGCCCGGCGGCCCCAGTAGTCGGCCTAGAAATCGCGCGAATCCAAACGCTGGAAGAGGCGACGCATTGCTTTAACTTAGCGCTGCAAGCCTTTGGAAATAATTGGGATAAGACACCTGAAGACTTGCTTCAACGCGCCTTGGGCGGCGAACCCTTTTGGCTTGCCCGCTTTGAAGGCCAGCCCGTTTCGATGGGTAGGCTGACGCGGACGCAGGGCAGTGACTTTGGTGGCCTCTATGGCGGGGCGAGCCATCCCGATTTCCGCAGACGGGGCTTTTATCGGCCTGTGGTGCAGGCCCGCGTTCAGGCTGCGGCACAGATGGGCTGTCCGTGGGTCTTTTCTGAAGCCTTGCCGACGAGCGAGCCCATCTTGCGCGCCCTTGGGTTTGAAACCCTGTCGCAGGTCACAGGCTATCTCTACCGCTTTGACGACTGAGACTTTTCCCGCGCGCCACTGGCAATCGGGGCGGGCAGGCCATAGATAGCCGCTATGGCCGAAACTTTTTCCCCCGACGATTTGCCCCTCGAAAAGCCCGCTCGCTACCGCGAGGTGGAGGCGATGATTGCCTCTGTCGTGGCAGGCGAGACCAGCCACACGGCCCGCTATGCCACCGCCGTTAGCCTGTTGGTGCAGGCCTTTGGCCCACGCTTTTTCTGGACGGGCTTTTACGTTGTAGACCCCTTTAAGCCGACTGAGCTGGTAGTGGGACCCTATCAAGGCACTCTCGGCTGCTTGCGCATTCCGTTTGGCCGCGGCGTGTGTGGCGCGGCGGCCGCCTCTGGCCAAACCCAATTGGTCAAAGATGTGCATGCCTTTCCGGGCCATATCGCGTGCGATAGCCGCTCCAATAGCGAGATCGTCGTGCCCGTCTATGATGCATCGGGTGCCTTGGCTGCCGTACTAGACGTGGATTCCACCGAGCTCGCCGCGTTTGATGAAGAAGATCAAGTGGGGCTTGAGTCGATCTGCGGGATTTTGTTGCGGGGTTGATCTGCCCCCTGACTTCATCTTGAGCGAAGCCGACAAGCGCCTTTTCGTCTGGACCCATTCTCGGCAAGCCCATAGGCGGCATCATTGTTTTTTTGCGCTGTTGGCGATAAATTGTCATCAGTCTGGCGACCTAAGGCCAACTGGGCTTAGTCAGAAGTGGGGATCCCCGTAATCGTCCGATCTCCCGCCAGACTGTCTTCCCCCGCCGCGCGCAGTAACTCTCCCCGATCGGGTTTCAAGGCTATTGGTACGTAAACCCGTCAACAACCAACATAGTGCTTCGCGACGTCGGATATCTCCCGACATCAAGGTAGTTTTATCCGTGTGAATTCTTCTCCCCCATTGAAGCCAACACCATCGATGCTCGCGATATAGTGCTCGCCTTCTTTGAGAGGTCTTGGCTTGCCAATCAGGTGATAATGCGGCGGGATGTTGGGATAGGTAAACTTGTTGGTGCACTTATCCCAGCGCTCGGTGTCCAGAAAAATCACCCAATCTGTGACCCTTTCACTGCCCGACATGTGGTAGATATAGAGGCCTTGCACGCAAGGGTTCTTTTTGCCTCTCAGGGAGGCCTCGATCTGAATTTGGCCGTCGTTTGCCTGAACTACGTCTACTTCGGCTAGACGTTGACACCCAAAAAAGGACACCAGTGGCGTTAGGCTCAGTAATTTCAGAGCGATGCCTCTAGAAGCCATTTATGACTGCCCCTTTCTATGTGCTTTGCGCAAGAACCTCCATTCCATCAAAGGTTATCTGTATCGTCAAGTCAAACTTTTGATCATTTGCGAAAGTGCTTCGCTGACTCTCCGTGGTCGAACGGATAGGGAGATCATTCCTCTTCTGGATCGATTCAAAGCCTCGCTGTGCTCACTTTGAAGCCGCCCGACAATTCTGGTTGCGCAAATTTGGGCGTCAAGAGGTGAAATCGACTTCGTCGACGCGCGAAGCGCGCCTCTTGACCCCCAAATTTGCGCGCCCAAAATCGCACATCGCCTTTGCCCTGGCAGAGCCTGCGGCCCAAAGCGAAAAAATTTATTGCCACCGGCATTGGCGGAGGCTCTAGTCGCCAAATGAGCAATAGTCCCCATAAACAGGCTCAGACCATGAGAGAATGACAAACTCATCATCGCTGATTAAAATCGACCGTATTATTTTGGTTTTTGTATCATACAGATTGAATGCGGGGCTAAGCCACAAAATGTTACAATCATAAAAAACATCCTCGGTAGGACGTTTAGTTACAATTATTGTGTCCATTACACGTGATGTAATCACCCCACCTGCTTTGCTCTTTGTAACAGGAACGGTGCGAGCAATCAGATACTCGTCACCCTTTTTAAATACATAATAGCAGCATACCCAAACTTGGGTGGTCACTTTATTGGCGACGGATAGAGTGGGATAAAGCCCTTCCGCCGTATAATGCCATCCATTGAGACTTTGTTCTGGTCGGCTGCCGATGACAGTTCCTATTGCGATGCCAGGATTGGGTTCTGCGGCAAAAGCAATAAAAGGTGCAGCTAAAAGACACGTCACTCCTAGGAATTTCAGCAAAACGCGTCGCGTCTTTGGGTGTATTGCTCTGGGATGCGCCATCCAAGACCATTGGCGAAGGCTGGATTGACTGTCCATATATGCACATCCCTCCGTTTGAGACGTTAGAAAACGGCATGCGTGTCTTCGTTCGAAGCTAAGCCGCTATCAGCTTTTTTCTTTAGTCAAACAACGTCGTTGCACGCCAATTGGCAAGGCAAACGGTGAAAAAGAACCAACTCCCTTCGATTTTGATCCGACGATGGTTCGGCATGAAGATATGTCACCATGAATAGCTCAATTGGTAAAGAGTGACCTTTGGAAATTATGAAGTGGTGGAAATTGGTGCATTCCGTGCGGAATGCACCCTAAGGCACGGCGCGCAGGTTGCGTTAGCCGCCACCTTTACCGTCTGGACCAAATTTTGCCTTTGCGGCCTCAAAGGCATCTTTGAAATTCGCGATTTCCCCTAGCCCTGCGATCTCAACCGATGTTCCAGGCAAGTGGGACGGGTCAGTCTGATCGAGCCTCGTCATGTCCTCATCGGGGTAGACGTCCAGCTCCGGAAAATATTCATATGTCCGCTTTCCGAATTCAATATGGCCAAAGATTGCGACTTTAAAACGATAGACTTCGTCCATTCCGGTTTGTCGATCACCCGCCTGGTAAGCCGCTAGAGCGACATCCAGTATTGAATTTAGGCGAGCCTGTTGATCTTTCAGACGCTTCCGCTTCCTGCAATATAGGTCTGTGCCAGCTCGCAAGATATCAAAAGCGACATCAAGTGTCAGCTGCCATTCTGGCGAGAGACTTGAATTATAAAAGTTATCAGGTGCACTCAAGATAATGCTGCTCAAGAAATCCTTAAAGTCACCGTCGCTTTCCAAAGCCCAATACTGGGGGTGTGGGTAGTCCTTGGGGTCCATGCTTCATTTCCTCCTTGGCACAATTTCAATTATTGCTGCATTGCGCTCCGTTGGTTGGGTGCATTCCGTGCGGCGAGCACCCTACGGCACGGCGCGCATTTCTGCGTTAGCCGCCACCTTTACCGTCTGGACCAAATTTTGCCTTTGCGGCCTCGTAGGCATCTTTGAAATTGGCGATTTCGCCAAGGTCTGCGATCTCAACGACAGTTGTTTTTGATTGAGCTGCCATTACACGCTCGTACTGTTTCCCGTCTTTTTTGGCTTCATAATCGGCAAGTGCGATGAAATCGAGATCTGGATCATACTCATAAGTGCGCTTGCCATTCTCAATATGCCCGAAAATCGCAACTTCGAATCGATAGATCTCGCCGCCGCCCGCCGCGCCGTCGCCAACCTGATAGTAGGCAAGTGCTGCATCTAGAATTGCGTTTAGGCGCTCTTCCTGCCCTTTCAGACGCTTGCGCTTACGACAATACAGGTCTGTGCCGGCCCGCAGGATATCAAAAGCAATTTCAAGTGTCAGTTGCCGTTCTGGCGAAAGACTAGGATTGTTCAAGGCATAAGGAGCTCGCATGATGATGCTGCTCAAGAAATCTTTAAAGTCACCGTCGCTCTCCAAAACCCAATACCTAGGGTGTGGGTAGTCTTTGGGGTCCATGCTTCATCTCCTTCCGGCCACAACCTTGGTTATAGTTGTCATGCGTTCCGCTGGGTAGGATGCCGAATTTATTGCTATGTGCCTCTAAAGCAATTCATCACTAGAGAAGAGTATCGAGTAAACATTTTGTAGTTCGCCGCCGAATTCGATTTCCTCCCTTAAACTTTCTTCTTTGAGTAGTTCAATATGATAGAGTTTAAGCATTTCCAAAATGAATCTTCCAAGTCTAAAATTCTGCAACTCAATTTCAGAATAAAAAAATCCTTTATCGTTGTGAGCGCAAGCAAAATTTCCAACTAATGAAATTCGAATGCCGATCGTTTCGCCATCTAATTCAACATTAAGGCATCTACTGAAATCATTATTTAAGTCGGTATTCTCACTTACAGACGAAATATCTGACAATTGCTTAATGAATTTACCATGTAGGCCTTGAGCTAGCCGAACACTTGTAAAAGACCAATTTGGATTATCCAATGAGACGTAAGCATCTTTAATTGATTTGATGATATTCTCGTTCATGTTCAGAACTTCTCTGGAGCTGCAGAGCGACCATTTATCTCATCAGCCGTAGAGCGCATTCCGTACAGAGCGTACTTTACGGCGTGGCGCGACTTGTAACTAGTCGGCTTGTGTTGGGGCATCTTTTATCTCCGACAAAACTGTTGAAAAGCTCTTGCCATATCTCTTTTCAATGAGTGCGTTTGCTGAACGAAGCTGCGAGTCGGTTAGCTCCCAATCACCCTGCTCATGAAGAAGAAGAGCAAGCATCCAAATCGCGGTTATTCCACAATAATTATTGACGGCGCGGACACCAATCTCATCATTGCAATCTGACTTTTCATCAATGGTTTTCCAATCGCCGAAACGTTGGTAAAATTCACCCCAAAGATCTTCAAAGTAGAGGTCTCGAAGCGCTTTACTCTGGTTGTTCTCAGAAATCGCGGCTGCACAGAGCCAAGCTTCATTGCTCTTTTGCAAAAACTTGAAGGTTGCAACTGTAGGTATGCAAGTATCTGGAACAATATAGCTTAATGCACGGCCTTGAATTGGCTGAACTTTCATCATGAGGCTCATTTGCATCAAACGAAGTAGCGCAATTTGGTCCCCTTGCTGCCATTCACATTGCAGCTTTTGAACAATTTTGTTTTGGGCTTCGGCATTAAAGGGCTGAAAAGAGTCCTTAAATTCCTTGGTCTCAAACAGCCTTAAGAACGCCGGCGTACCTATTGCGCAATGACTTTCAACACCACGCCTAAAATGCAGTTCCCAGCCCGGAGTCACATCACAACGGCTGTAAGATTCCAACCTCATGCTTGCGACATCAACGTCACACTTTTTCTCAATTTCAGAAGAAGCGGCATCAAACACCCTATCATCGGAAGCAGGGTTCATCTTATATTCGAGGCGCCGCAGAAAATGTGCACCTTTTGGAATTATTGGAGAAACTCCGGGGGTTGTACTAAATAGGTCGGCTGGCTGCTTTGCCCAATTTTCATACAACTGATTCAGCGAATAAATTCGATAAAGAAAAAAAGCGCCGATCAATAAAACTATCAAAATAGTTACTTTGACGATCACCCAAATCAACGGGTGTAGCCATGCGCTCCGCGCCGAAGGGTGCCTTCCTTTGGAATGCACCGGATTTTCCATCTTGAGCTCCTCAAGCAATAGGCGGTGCGCCGTAGGGGGCATTCCAGCCTTGGAATGCACAATCGTCAAGCACTTCCTGAGGTTGTTTTTGCCTTGTCCCCGCAAAAGCACTTGGAACGCTTCCATGCCGCGCTGTGCTAGCCTTGACGCTGTCCGACGAAACCTTCCACAGGTGGAACTTTTTCCCGCGTTGAAAGTTAGATTGGTGCTTCGCCCTCGGCCCAGCCTCTCAAACATGGGGACACACTCAGAATGAACAACAAACTTTTGGCCTGCATAGGCTTGCTCGCCGTCTCGCTCGCGGCCTGCTCAGACAAGTCGAAAAGTGAAGCCGTCGCCGCCGGTGACCATGCTGCCGCCGCCGCTCAAGATGCGGGGGCCGCCACAGTAACTGCGGCAGAGGACGTCGGTAACGCCACCGCCGACGCCGCTGCCAATGCCGGTGCGGCTGTTGATAACGCCGCAGAAAAGAGTGCTGATGCGGCCCGCAACGCCGCGGCCGATGCCAAGGCGGCGGCTGACAAGGTTGGCCGCAAGACTGACGCCGCCGTGGACGCCGCCAAGAAAACTCAATGATCTTGGTGGCAGCGGGGTAGGGGGGCGTTTCTTTAGGTCGAAGGGCCTTGAGGGCGGGTTTTTCATCTAGAACGCTTCAATGCTGCGCTGCGCTTGCCTTGAAGCCGCCCGAAAATTCTGGTTGCGCTAATTTGGGCGTCAAGAGGTGAAATCGACTTCGTCGACGCGCGAAGCGTGCCTCTTGACCCCCAAATTTAGGCGCTCAAAATCGTACATCGCCTTTGCCCTGGCAGAGCCTGCGGCAAAGGCGTTCCAATGCAAAACCAATACCTTTTGCCAAATAGCGTTAAAAGGAACGCGCAGCACTAGCTGCGCATCCCTACGAGATGACCTGCGCAGCTAGTGCTGCGCGCTCCATCGCTGAAAGTGTCGTCCCCGTTTATTCCCGCTTCAAGATATTATCGACAATCCAGCTCCAGGCCGCATGCGGCTTATAGCGGGCTTTGAGGTCGTCGCGGTCATATTCGGTGGTGAGCCAGGTCCAGAAGTCGATGCGGCCTGTCGCTTCGATCTTGGCCCATTCGGCCCAGAAGAAGTCGAGGATGCCGGTTTTGGCAGCACTTATGTGGAGATATTTGAAGCTCAATTGCTTGCGCGCTTCTTCCAAAGGCACGCCTTCGATCTGGTAGAGATAAAATACCGCCATAGTGCCAGCACGGTCTGCGCCCGATTTACAATGCATCAGGGCCGGGTATTCCATGGTCTCAAAGGCTTTTTTGGCTTCGATCAGGCGCTCTGGATAAGGGGCACCTCGGCTCTCGCTATGCAGGAAGACAAGGTTGAGGCCCAATTGCTCGCACGCCTCTTTTTCCAAGACGGTAAAGCTGGCGTCAGTATCGCCGCGTAAGTTGACGATGGTCTTGATGCCAAACTCTTTCCACTCCGCCAATTGCTTGGGGCTGGGTTGATTGGTGCGCCACATGCGAGGGCTGATTTGATATTTGTTTTGAAAGCGTGCGCGCAAAAAGGCGTGGTCATTCCACCAATAGTCGCGTTCAGCGGCTTTGCGGCGTTCAGGCGTGGTCAGGTCAAATTTGGGCACGGGCGCGTCTTTTCGGCTAATCCGATCGCATCTAGGCAGCACCGCGTTGCCATGCAAGCCTTAGCTGTGGCGCCCGCGCACTCGCCATAAAGCGCAACGCTCGCTATGGAGCGGGGACTATGAGCAAAAAACTCTCGCGCGCCTTCTTTCGATCCTCACCCGTCCAGTGGTTTTTTGCGGGCTTTCTGGCGGCCTGGATGGCTTTGGTGCGGGTTACGACGCGCTGGACGTTTGTGGGCCAAGAACATGCTGAGCCGGTCTGGAAATCGGGTAAGGGCGTTGTGTGGTGCTATTGGCATTCGCGCATTATGGGCGCGCACTCCATCTGGCCGACCGATGTTCAAAAAATGCTGATGCTGATCTCGCTTTCTCCTGATGGCCAGTTTGTGGCGCGCGCCGCAGAACTTGTTGGCCGCACGGTGGTGCGGGGGTCCTCGTCGAAAAAGAAGGCCGATGGCGAAACCGAAGATAAGGGCGCGCTGCAGGCGTTTCGTCAGATGCTCAGCCATGCCTCAAAAGGCGGCTGCGTCGGGATTACGCCAGACGGGCCGCGCGGCCCTCGCATGCGTGCTCAGCTCGGGGCAGTCCGGGTAGCGAAGATGGCGAAAGTCCCGCTTCTGCCTTCGGCCTTTGCCGTCAAGGGCGGCGGCTATGCCAAGAGTTGGGACCGCTTTCACTTGCCGCCTTTGTTTTCGCGCGGCGTGATTGTGTATAAGCCTGCGATTGCGCTTCCAGCCAAAGCCAGCGAAGCAGACATGGAAGCGGCGCGTCTGGCCTTAGAAATCGCGCTGACTGAGGCCATGCAAGAGGCTGATCGCTTGGTGGGTGGCCCGCTGATTGAGCCTGCACCGCCCGCAGCGGCATTGGAAGAGGCTGAGGCGTGACAGAGACGCTGCCCTTTTCCTTGACGCTCTATAAGATTGCGACCCAGCTTCTGGCCCGCTTCATGCCCGGCGTCTTATCGCGTCGGGCGGCCAAAGGACGGGAAGACCCAACGCGGATTGGGGAACGTCTGGGCACAGCCCCTGTGCAGCGCCCGAAAGGCAAATTGGTCTGGATCCATGGGGCCAGCGTCGGGGAGTCGATTGTGGGCCATGCTCTGGCGCAAGAACTGCGGCAGGCATATCCCGGGCTCACCTTCCTGTTCACCAGCGGCACCAAGACGTCGGCGGATTTGATGGCGCGTAAGCTTTCAGCGCCCGACCTACACCGCTATGTGCCCGTCGATACGCCCATGGCGACCAAGGCGTTTATCGCAGGCTGGCAGCCAGACCTTGCCGTTTTTGTGGAAGGCGAGATTTGGCCGAACCTGCTGCTGGCAACTAAGCAGGCAGGGGTGCCTTTGGCGCTGGTCAATGCCCGCATGACGGCGCGCTCGGTCAAGGGCTGGCGGGGCAGGGCGAAAACGGCAGAGCTGTTATTCTCTCTGTTTGACGTGGCTCTGCCCGCCGATACCCGCACGTTTGAAGCGCTCAGCCTGTTTCGGTCTGGTCCGATTGGCACCATTGGTAATTTGAAACTGGCAGCGCCTGCGCCCATCGTGAATGCCAAAGAAGCCAAAGTGCTGGCGGGCAAGCTGGGCAATCGGCCGATCTGGCTTGCGGCTTCTACCCATGAGGGTGAGGAGACGGTGCTTCTAGCCGCGCATGCGGCACTGCGTCTGGGCGCATCTGATGCGCTGTTGATCTTGGCCCCCCGCCATCCAGAGCGTGCGCAAGATGTTGAGATTGAATGCCGCAAGCAAGGCCTCGTGCCCGTGCGGCGCTCAAAAGGCCAAGTCCCGGGTGCCCAGACGCCTGTTTGGCTGTGGGATACATTGGGCGAATTGGGCCTCGCCATGCGTTTAGCCCCCGTGACCTTTGTTGCCGGAAGCCTACAGCCCGGCATTGGTGGCCATAATCCAGTCGAGCCTGTCCAGCTTGGCTCAACCGTGGTGAGCGCGAGCTTTGTTGGCAATTTCCTCGACCTGTATCAGGCCTTGGAAGATCAGGATGGCGCTGTGATCTTGGACGATCATGCGTCCGACCGCATCGCTTTGACTTTGGCGGGCCTGTTAGGCGATCCAGAGCGGCGTGAGCATTTGAATGAGGCAGCCCGTGGTGTCATCGCTCAAGGCAGCCACGCCATGGCCGATACGGTCGCCGCTTTGGTCGCACTTTTGGGGCGGGCCAAGGCATGAGGGCTCCGTCTTTTTGGACCATACGTTTTGGTCGCGATGCCGCGCCGATCCTGCGACTGCTACTATCGCCGCTTGGTGCGCTTTATGGGGCAAGCGTTGCGCGACGCATTGCTAAGGCAAGCCCATTGGCCTTGCCGATCCCGGTCATCTCCATCGGTAATTTGACCGCGGGTGGCACGGGTAAAACGCCATTCTCCCAGACGTTGCGGACCTTATTGGCAGAGCTTTTGGACGGCCAGATTGGCATTGTGTCGCGCGGCTATGGCGGGACGCTGGAAGGGCCAGTGGCGGTTGATGTTGGCGCGCATGGGGCCGAGGATGTGGGCGATGAGCCCTTGATGCTGGCCCAAGGCGGACCGGTCTTTGTGGGGCGTGACCGCGCGGCGGCAGGCAAGTTAGCGGCAGAGCAGGGCATGAAAGCCCTCATTCTCGATGATGGTCACCAGAACCCGGCTTTGGCGAAAGCTTTGTCGCTGGTGGTGGTCGATGGGCAGACGGGCTTTGGCAATGGTCATTTGATCCCAGCAGGACCTTTGCGGGAGAAGCCAGCCATTGGCCTTGCGCGCGCCGACGCGATCATTCTGATGGGCCCTGTCAGCGACGACACCTTAGAAGATATTGCAGGCTTTGAAGGCCCAGTTTTTCATGCGTCGCTCATCGCCAAACCTATCGCCATTGACGGCCCCGTCTTGGGCTTTTGCGGCATTGGCCGGCCAGAGAAGTTTGATGCGACCTTGCGGAGCTTGGGCTTGAATGTCGTGGATTTGTACCCATTTGCCGACCATCATCGCTATCGCCTGGATGAGCTGGGCCGACTTGAGGCCGATGCGCGGGCAGCAGGGGCAACTTTGGTCACCACGGAAAAAGACCATGTGCGCTTACCGCTCGACTTTGCTGCCAAGGTGCGGGTGGTGCCAATCGAGGCTGTTTTGGCCGATGAAGCGGGCTTTCGCGCGTTTCTGCGCGGCAAACTCGACAGCTATATCAGGCAGGATTAGGATTTTTCCATGACAGCAGGTCGTCGCGAGTCCTTTTTCAAGCGCATCGAATCTTGGGCGTTCCACACCTATTGGAACCGGATTAGCTCCATGTCCTTGGACGAGGCGTCCAATGCGGGCGCAAAATTTGCCCGCACGCTCGGCCCCATCACCAGCGCGCACAAGACCGCGCGCTATAATATGCGCCTTGCTTTTCCGCGTATCACCGCAGCCGAAGAGCGCGAGATGCTGGACGCCATGTGGGACAATTTGGGTCGCGTGGTCGGTGAGTTCCCGCATCTGTCGGCCATGGGCCTGTTCACGCCTGAAAGCCGGGCAGAATTTGAAGGCTTGGACATTCTCGACCGCTATGTCGGTACGGGTAAGGCCGGAGTCTTTATCTCTGGCCATTTTGCCAATTGGGAAGTCATGCCAGCGGCCATTGTGCGGCGCGGGGTTGATTGCCGCGTCACCTATCGGCCTGCCAATAATATCTGGGTCGATGATACAATCGTCAAAGCCCGGGCGGACTATGGCGTGCGCCTGTTTGCGCCCAAAGGCCCGTCGGGCGGGGTCAGTCTGATGCGAATCCTCGCCAAGGGCGGCTCGGTCGCCATGATGAATGACCAGAAATATGAGACGGGGGTCGAAGCCCCATTCTTTGGCCATCTCTGCAAGACGGCAGACGGTCCTTCGCGTCTGGCTTACCGCTTTAAAGCGCCGCTTCAGACCATGACCGTTAAGCGCTTGTCTGGCGCAAACTTCAAAGTCGATATCCAAGAGCCGATGCTGATGGACTTTGATCTACCCGTCGATGAAGCGGTGCATGCCTCAGTCCTGCGTATCAATCAATTCATGGAAGAAAACATCCTCAAAGCCCCCGAACAATGGTTTTGGGTACATGCGCGCTGGCCGAAAAAGGCTTGGATCGACGCGGGCGTGATGGATTAATCAGATTTTGATTGGCCAATCTGGGTTACAGGTCTAGCTTAGGTACATGGACCGCATCGAAGCCTTGAAATATCGCGCTGGGGCGACCGCCAAGCTGGCGTTTTATGCCGCCCATTATGGCCTGTCGCGCGCAACCTCGGCCCCGTTTGATCGGCCAGGCGACGCCCCCTTTAACTCCGACAAGCCCAAGCCCGATTTAGTTCGTATGCGTCAGGCCTATATGGCGGCCTTCACCCAAGACATGGCCAATATTGGTGTAGGCCTTTACCTTCCGCCCCTTGCCAAAGCAGAGCTTGCCCAGACGCGCAAAAGCCTCGCCTATCTGCGCGATGTGAAGGCGATTGATCAACGCCGCTTAGCCAAGAATGGCGTTGAAGTGCGCGAGGAAGGCTTAGGGGAGGGGTTTCCCGCCTATTTCCGGCAGAATTTCCATTGGCAAAGCGGGGGCTGGCTAACGCCTGAAAGCGCTGACCTGTATGACTTCCAAGTCGAGACCATCTTTACAGGCTCTGCCGGGGCGATGCGGCGGTCAACCGCACTCGCGCTACTGGCCAAAAGCCTGAAGGGCATGGATCAACGCACGACGACTTGTGTTGAGTTGGCCAGCGGGACCGGGCAATTGGCCCGTGAAGTCATGCGCAATTTCCCACGCTTGCGCTTGACCGCCCTCGACATGAGCCCGCCTTATGCCGCCGCCGCCGCCAAGGCGCTGTCCCCCTATCGAAGCGCTACTGCCATCAGTGGCGCAGCAGAGGCGATACCGTTTGAGGCCGCGAGCGTGGACCGTGTACTGTGCGTCTATCTATTCCACGAATTGCCACCCAAAATCCGCAAGGCAGTGGTGGCAGAGGCGGCCCGCATCTTGAAACCAGGCGGCATGTTCGTGCTGGCCGACGCGCTGCAGACTGGCGATGATCCCAATCTCGACCGCCTATTGGATGCGTTCCCTGTCGGCTTTCATGAGCCATTTTTCACCTCTTATCTTGCGACCGATTTGAAAGCCTTGTTTGCGGCAGAGGGCTTTGACTATATCGAAGGCGCGCAAGCGTTTTTGACCAAGGGCTGGCTGTTCCAAAAGCGCGGTGGGTGAGTGGGCTGTTGCCTTGGACTCTGCGGTCTCCCCTCGCCCCCAAATGGGGGAGAGGGGGCGGGGGTGAGGGGGACTGAACGCAAAGGCGCTTTGGCTCTGGCAAGATGAAAAACCCGGCAATCCACAAGCCGATGCTGTGAGTGAAAGCCCTCACCCCCGCCCCCTCTCCCAATGGGAGAGGGGTGCTCTGCTTTTGGTCCTATTTGATTCCCCCGCCCCAACTGTGACCGAACGTCGCGCGACAAAGACGTGACGGCGGCATCGCAACATCCTATGAATGTCAGACTGGTTGCCTTGTACCAGATGGAGAGCTGAACTTGGGTGTGCTCAATTTTGTAACAGACATTTGGGACACACTGGCGATTTCGTCCGTCATGGTGGCCGCAACGGTGACGATTCACTTCGTCGGTCTCGCCGCTTTGATGGCGATGATCCGACAGAGACAGCCCTTGGCGGATGCGCGTGCACCGCATTTTTCGCTGCGGGTCTTGGCGATCTTGTTTGTCGTGTTTGGCTTGTTCGCCGTGCATACGATTGAGATTTGGCTCTATGCCGTCGTCTATCACTTTGGCTTGCACGCCTTTCATGACTTTGAGACCGCGCTTTATTTCTCAACCGTGACCTTCGTGTCGCTCGGCTATGGCGATGTGATCCTGCCGCGGGATTGGCGCTTGGTAGGCGCGATTGAGGCGGCCAATGGTGTGATCCTGCTCGGCTGGTCGACCGCATTTCTGATCACGGTGATCGGTCGCCTGCGCGCCCTAGAGCATGAATGGCTCGACCATAAGGTGGAGTGACCGTTAGGCGATCAGGCGCGCCGATGCGGGTTCACGAAGATCGCCTCAACTTCAGTCTCAAAGAGCGCTGCCATTTTAAACGCCAAATCCAGCGACGGGTCGTGCTGGTCGGCCTCAATCGCGATGATAGCCTGCCGCGAGACCCCTAAAGCCTGACCCAGATCGGCTTGGGTCAGGCTCTTGGCACTTCGTAAGGCGCGGACGTTATTGATCATTTTGTAACCTTGCGTGCAAAGGGGGCCACAAGGGCAAAGCAAGCCCAGAATAAGGGATAAATCATCCAGCCCGGCACATGGCTGGCCCCGGCATAGCTCTCGGCAAAGCCCCAAGCGGAGAAGAGGGCCATGGCGACACCCGAAGCCAAAATGAATTGGCGCGCCAAAAAGGCTCCGATAAACTCGTCACTGTCGCGGATCATCACCAACGTCGCCCAAATTTGGCCGGCAATCGGCAGGCTGACCAAAGCGGCCAAAACCCAACGGGCAGGGGTGGCCAAGCCATCCATGAGACCGGCAATCGCGCCGGCATTAATCAGCACATAGACGGCCATGAACAGCATGGTCCGGAAGATATAGGTCTTGGCTTGAGGTGTTTGTTCCATGGCGTGCGCCTCCTGAATGTCAGGTATACCTAACATCGACAAAATGTCAGGTCAAGCTGACATTTTCGATTTCTTGCACCTCGCCAGACCCTGCAAAGTTGCATCGCGCGCAATTGCCCTCTAACCAGTTCCCGACATAATAAGGTCGGCAATACGACTGACAGCTCTAGGGGCACACGGACCAACATGTTTGATAAGATTCTGATTGCCAATCGCGGCGAAGTCGCCGTCCGCATCATCAAGACCTGTCGGCGTATGGGCGTGAAAACCGTCATCGTGTTTTCTGAAGCCGACCGCGATTCCATGGCCGTTGAGATGGCTGACGAAAAGGTCTTTATCGGCCCTGCGCCAGCCTCTGAATCCTATCTGGTCATCGATAAGATTATTGCCGCCGTCAAAGAAACTGGCGCACAGGCCGTCCACCCAGGCTTTGGCTTCTTGTCGGAAAAGGTAGAGTTTGCCCAACGCTGTGCGGATGAGGGGATCGTTTTCATCGGCCCGAACCCACACGCCATCCACGCCATGGGCGACAAGATTGAAAGTAAGAAGACGGCAGCTGCAGCAGGCGTTTCCTGCGTGCCCGGCCATATTGGCGAGATTGCCGATACCGCGCATGCGGTCACCATCTCGGAAGAGATTGGCTATCCTGTGATGATCAAGGCGTCGGCTGGCGGTGGTGGCAAGGGTATCCGCGTTGCCTATGACCGCAAGGATGTTGAAGAAGGCTTCCCCGCCGTGCGCGCCGAAGCCAAAAACGCCTTTGGCGATGACCGCATCTTTATCGAGAAGTTCATTCTGGCCCCGCGCCATATCGAAATTCAAGTGCTGGGCGACAAGCATGGCAATGTCGTGCATTTGTTTGAGCGCGAGTGCTCTATCCAGCGCCGCAACCAAAAAGTCATCGAAGAGGCGCCAAGCCCACTCTTGGACGAAGCAACCCGAGCAGCCATGGGTGCACAAGCCGTCGCGCTCTCAAAAGCTGTGGGCTATGATAGTGCTGGCACGGTGGAATTTGTGGCCTCTGGCAAGGATAAGAGCTTCTACTTCCTTGAAATGAATACACGCCTGCAGGTGGAACACCCGGTTTCAGAAGCCATCACAGGCCTCGACTTGGTCGAACAAATGTTGCGCGTGGCCTCGGGCGAGGCTTTGTCCTTCCAGCAATCAGACCTGTCGATTAATGGCTGGGCGATTGAGAGCCGGATTTATGCCGAAGACCCATATCGGAACTTCTTGCCCTCCATCGGCCGCCTGAAGCGCTATCTCCCGCCCGTCGAAGGCGACTTTGGCAGCCATAAAGTGCGCAATGATGCAGGGGTGCGCGAGGGTGACGAGATCTCGATGTTCTATGACCCGATGATCTCCAAGCTCGTGACTTGGGCACCGACCCGCTTGGCCGCGATTGATGCCCAAGCTGCGGCTCTGGACACCTTTGCCATTGAAGGCATTCAAGACAATATCCCGTTCTTGGCTGCCGTGATGGAAGAAGCGCGCTTCCGCTCTGGCGATATCACCACCGCCTATATCAAAGACGAATTCCCCGAAGGCTTTAAGGGCGCGCCCTTAACCGACAAGATTTTGCGCTTGATGGCAGGTGTTGGCGCTTTGGTTCATATGCGCAAGCTGGAACGTGACGCGCAAATCAGCGGCCGCATGACACCACATAAGCCGATCCGCTCAGACTGGGTTGTCCGCATCGAGGGCACGTATCACCCCCTCCATGTCGAGATCACCGACGGTGGCGCGCATATCCGCTTTGAGAGTGGCGACACGATCGACATCACCAGTGGCTTTAAGCCCGGTGACCGCTTGATCACCGGCGTCGCCCATGCGGCTGGCGTGTTTGCGAATGAGGGCTTTGCCGTTAAGTTCAGAGACCGCACGCAAGGCTATGAGTTCCAATATCGCGGTGCCAAAGCCGTGGTCATCGTCGCCACGCCGCGTGACGCTGAACTCCACGCCAAATTGCCTGAAAAGGTCGCAGCCGATACCTCGCGCATGATCATCTCGCCCATGCCCGGCCTCGTGGTCTCCATCGAAGTGGTGGAAGGTCAAGAGATTAAGTCGGGCGAAGCCATTGCGATTGTTGAAGCCATGAAGATGCAAAACATCATTCGGGCCGAGCGCGATGGCAAAGTGACGAAGGTCCATGTGGGGGCAGGGGCGGCGGTCGCCGCCGACGAAATCATGGTGGAATTGGGCTAAACAAGACCCCTCAAGCCAACCAAGGGCTTGGGTCGTCTTCTTGGGCGATCAGAGACAGGCCGTGGGCGATTGAGACGAATTGGTCGCCTGTCTCCACCTTTTGAGCACCAAAGCGGGTCTCAAACTGGGCTTTGACGGCGGGCACAAAGCTGGAGCCGCCCGTCAAAAATACCCGATCAATGCCGCCTTCATCGAGGCCGGCAGCGACAAGCGCGTCGGTCACGCAGGTGTCGATCTGGGCCAAGTCTTCGCCGATCCAAGTTTCAAAGTCCGCCCGCGTCAAGGATTTGACCATGTCCTGTCCGCCAAAGGATAGGCGGAACGTTGTTTCTTCAGCTTGGCTCAAAGTGGTTTTGACCGCCGCGATGGATCGATACAGGTGATAGCTGGCCTCCGCATCGAGGAAGTCCAGAAAGGCTTGGATTTTTTCCGGCTGCAGGGCCTGTTTGGCGAGCTTTTGTAAGTCCTGATAATCGCGCGTATGGCGCATGATCGACAATTGGTTCCACTGCGAAAACCGCCCATAATAGGCCAGTGGCACCGGCAAGACTTTGCCATCGCTGGCATAGTGGGAGCCTTTGCCAAAGAGCGGCGAGACCAAATGGTCAATGATGCGCTGGTCGAAACTATCGCCCGCAATGCCCACGCCGCGATGGGCTAATGCTTCGGCAGAGCGCGTCTTCTCTCCGCGCCGGAAGCGGATGATGGAAAAGTCGCTGGTACCGCCGCCAAAGTCGGCCACCAAGATGGTCGCATCTTGCGTCAGGCGCTGGGCGAAGAAGAAGGCCGCCGCCACGGGTTCATAGACATGGGCGATATCTTCAAAGCCTGCTTTGGTCAGCGCGGCTTGATAGCGCGTGCGCGCAAGTTCTTCGTCCGAGCCTCTGCCGGCAAAGCGCACGGGGCGGCCAACCAGAACGCGCTTGGGGAAGGGTTGATTGGCGCGCTCACTCAATCGGCGCAAAAAGGCGGCCAGCAAGTCTTCAAACTTCCAAGCCTTATTTTGGATGACGGTGCTGGTGAATAAAGGACTTGCGGCAAAGGTCTTGAAAGATTGGATAAAACGGCAATCCCCGCCCAGTTCCAAAAACCGGTCAATCGCCCAAGGGCCGACCTCCATCATCGCCTTAGCGCGATGGTCATCTTCCTCATGCCAAAAGCACAAGACCGATCGACAGGCTTGAACCAAGTCATTGTCATGCGCGAAATGAATCGCACGGCTTTGGCCTTGCCCATCAGGCAAGGTCGCAACGCTATTGGTCGTCCCGAAATCGAGACCAAGGGTGGGTGTATGGGCCATGGGGGCGCAGGGCTTAACGGTCTGGCTAGGCGTTGTCTAGGGCTGGGTGGTCCTTGGCCCCAAATGTTGACCATTCGAGACTTGACCAAAAGTTAGCTATCTAATAGTTTGCGTCCATGAGAGCTTTGTTCCATCCGATCCTTCATGCCGCGCATTTGATCGAAGCGCGTCTACGGGACGCTTTGGCCGCGACTGGGCTGCAACCGCGTCAAGCCCGCATGCTGATGGCGATTGCAGAGCTTGGGCCGATCAAGCAGTCGCAACTCGCCCAAGCCTTTGATTTGGCTCCGCCGACCATGACGGTGATGCTGACGCGGTTGGAGCATGAGGGGCTGGTCGACCGACACAGTCAGGCTGGCAATAAGCAGACCGCCATCGCCTTGACCGACGCAGGTCGGGCGCTTTTGTCTGATATTGAGCGGGCTTGGTTATCGGTTGATCATCACCTCCGCCACTGTTTCGGTGATACAGAGGCGGAAGCCTTTAGTCGCGCAGCGCTTCACTTGCGCGCTGCCTTGGGCGGAAAGCCGCCCCATAGATGTGAAGGAGAAGACCGGTGAGAGCATCGAAAGTGGCTCGGGCAGCGTTGGCCCTGATGAGCGCACTCCTCTTGCAGACCAAGGCATGGGGTGCGGGGCCACGAGCCGACGCGGCCTATCCGATTGTCGGCACAGGCCAAGATCACTGTTACAGTGTGACCGGACCTGCCATGGCTTGTCCTGCGTCAGGCGCACCCCTTTCGGGGCAGAATGCGCAGCACCCCGGTAATCCGCCTTCCTATCGCGATCAGGGCAATGGCACGGTGTTGGATGAGGTCACGGGTCTCATATGGGCCAAAGCACCCAGCCAGCCTATGACCTACGATGACATGGCTGCCTACGCCCGTGCCAGCCGTTTGGGTGGGCATGATGATTGGCGTGTCCCCACAATCCGAGAACTTTATTCCCTCATGGATTACCGGGGCGGCTATACGGGCGATCCGGCATCATCGCGCCCCTATATTGACACCAAAGTCTTTGACTTTGCTTATGCGAACGGCACAGGCCTCGGCGATGCAGCGCATGGCCGACGGCCGATCGATGTGCAGGAATGGAGTGCCACCTTTTATATAGGCAAGACGATGGGTCGGGATGATACGGTGTTCGGCGTCAATTTCGCCGATGGTCGGATCAAAGGCTATCCCGTTATGGACCCAGCCAATCGCATGCAGACGCCTAATCGTTTGGCTGTCCGCTTGGTACGCGGCAAGCCCTATGGCCAAAATCTGTTTGAGGCGCACACAGATGTGGTTGAAGATCGCGCGACTGGCTTGATGTGGCAGCGCGCCGATGATGCCATAGCACGGTCGTGGGCCGATGCGCTCTCCTATTGCAGTGGACTGACCCTCAGCGGTTTTTCAGATTGGCGACTGCCGCATGCCAAGGAATTGCATGCCATCGTCGATTATAGCCGTATCCCTGCCATCGATCCGCTGTTTCGTTTGAGCGCGCAGAAAGCCTATTTGTGGTCATCCACCACCCATTTGGAAGGGCCACCTCCCGCACGAGAGCACGACCGTGCGTTTAGTCAGATCGGTGAGTTGGCTGTCTATGCGGCTATTGGCCAGGCGCAAGGCAAGATGGAAGTCCCCCCCGGGTCAGGCCAAAGGCGCTGGTTGGATGTGCATGGTGCGGGGGCCATGCGCAGTGACCCAAAGACGGCATCGCCGGGTGAATTTCCAAATGGCTTTGGCCCGCAAGGCGATGATGTCCGCGGCCACAATTATGTGCTGTGTGTTCGCGATCTGCGCTGATCCCTCACCCTACCGAACCCGCGCGGTCGCGGCCTTGGGTTTGGAACATCCAGCCGGGATATTCGGACGGCAGCGCGGAAACCTTGTCCAAAGCGGCGAGATCATCGGCGGTCAGTTTGACATCCACGGCTTTGAGATTGTCGGTCAATTGATCTTCGGTCTTGGCCCCGATGATGACGCTCGTCACCCACGGGCGGTGTAACAGCCACGCCAAGGCAATTTGCGCGACGCTGACGCCATGGGCGGCGGCGATCGGTTCCATCGCTTCGACGCAATCAAACACGCGGCCTTTATTCACTGGTGGGAAGTCAAAACTGGCGCGGCGGGCAGTATTGGGGCCGGCTTGATCGCGCTTGAACTTGCCCGATAGCAAGCCCCCCGCCAGTGGGCTCCACGGCAGAATGGCGAGGCCTTCACTTTGCGCCAGTGGCACGACTTCGCGCTCAAGATCGCGTGCGGCCAAGGTGTAATACATTTGCATCGACTCAAAGCGGGCGAAATTCTTGCGCTCGGCAATGCCATTGGCCTTGGCGGTCTCCCACGCGGCGCGGTTGCACAGGCCGATATAGCGCACCCGACCCGAACGCACGATGTCGTTCAGCGTATCCATCACCTCATCCAGCGAGGTCAAAGGATCATAGCCGTGGATTTGGTAGAGATCGACATGATCCATGTTCAAGCGCTTCAGGCTTGCGTCAATCGCGTCAAACAAATGCTTTCGCGACAGGCCCGAGATATTGCGGGCTGTCTGCCGGCGTGTGGCCTCGGCTTGGGCATGGGGGCTGGCGTCAGGCGGTACCAGATCTTGCACGCGACCATGGGCTTTGGTGGCAATCACAATCTCATCGCGCCGCAAGCCCTTGTCGCGAATGGCGTGACCCAACATCTGCTCAGACAGACCATTGGCATAGACATCGGCGGTATCAAAGAAATTCACGCCCGCATCAAAGGCTTGGCGCACAAGCGTGCTAGCTTGATCCTGATCTTGGCCGCCAATCACCGTCCAAAACCCATCGCCACCAAAGGTCATGGTGCCGAGGCAAAGTTCGGAAACGACAAGGCCTGTCCGGCCCAAGGTCTTATATCTCATCGCGTGCTCCCAGGATTGTTGTTGATTTGGTTGGCTTAAGGCTACACCTCCTGCTGCTTCCTTGGCTATCTCTAAATTAAACTTCGGCTTAAGTGCGCAGCATGAGTGACAGCTATGATGTAATCATCCTTGGGGCAGGGGCGGCGGGCTTAATGGCGGCCGCACGCGCGGGCCAACGTGGCCGCAAGGTTTTGCTGTTGGAGCATACCGATACGGCGGGGGCCAAAATCCTGATCTCGGGCGGTGGGCGGTGTAATTTCACCAATATGGAGATTAAGCCCGACCGCTTTATCTCCGCCAATCCCCATTTCGCCCGTTCGGCGCTTGCTCGCTACACCCAGCATGATTTCATCGACCTCGTGCAGGCCTATCACATTCCCTTCTATGAAAAGACTTTGGGGCAATTATTCTGCGAAGGGGCAGGGGCGGCGCGCCTTATCGTCGATATGTTGTTGTCCGAATGCACCAAGGGCGGGGTGACGATTGCGACCGATGTGCAGGTTCAAGATGTTGCGCGGGTGGGCGAGGCTTATGTCGTCACCACCCAAGTGGGTCGCGCCACAGCGCCGAGCCTCATCATCGCCACAGGCGGCCCGTCGATCCCGAAATTGGGCGCAACGGGCTTTGCCTATGAAGTTGCGCGCCAGTTTGATGTCGCCTTGATTGAGCCAAAGCCCGCACTCGTGCCCTTGGTATTTGGGATTAAAGATATTGAGCTGATGCGGCCATTGGCTGGGGTATCGCTGGAAGGGGTGGCGGCCAAAGGTAAGACCGCCTTTCGGGAAGGCATGGTCTTCACCCATCGTGGCCTGTCTGGCCCGGCTATTCTGCAGATTAGTTCTTATTGGAATAAGGGCGAGAGCATTTATCTCGACCTCTTGCCAGACGTCAAAGCCGAGCAGTGGCTAATTGAGGCTAAGACGGCGCGCCCGCGCGCGCAGGCGGCTACCATCTTGTCAGAACGTTTTCCCCAGCGTTTGGCCCATGCCATGGCGGAGAAGGCAGGGCTAGATCGGCCAATGGCGGACTTGAAAGATGCGCAGCTCCGCAGCCTGTCTGAAACCCTGCACCACTGGGACCTGACGCCTGTCGGCGATGAAGGCTATGCCAAGGCCGAAGTCACCAAGGGCGGGATTGATACCGCTGCCCTCAATCAAAAGACGATGGAAGTCAAAGCCGTCCCCGGCCTCTATTTTATTGGCGAAGCGGTGGATGTCACGGGCTGGCTCGGCGGCTATAATTTCCAATGGGCGTGGTCGAGTGGTGTGGCCGCAGGCGACGCAGTCTAGCCATTGCCCTTCAGCATGGCGCGCAGGCCGCCGCTGGTCAGAGCCGCCACATCAAGAAGCGCTGCTGGCAGCATCACGTCGGGCGGCGCACACAAATAGAGCGGCTTCCAATTTGGATTGAACTTGTCCTTAAAGCGGCGAAGACCGCGGAATCCATAGACTTCTTCGCCCTCCTCAAACACAATCGCGCCAAGGCGGACGAGCATGGGTGCGCCTTTGAGATCCGACAGGCCCGAAAGCGGGGCCATCGCCAAATCAAAACGGCGATAATTTTGTTCTTTGGCCCATAGCGCGATTTCAACGAACAAATAATCCATCACGCCATGGGGGGCACTGGGGGCATGGCGCATCAAATCAATGGCAATCTCTTCGCCGTCGTGGGTGGTCCAAAGACTCGCGAAAGCGATCATCGCGCCTGTTTTGTCACGCACATAAGCGGTCGGGAAACGGCTTAGATAGGTGCGATCAAAGGTGCCCAGCGAGAAGGTCTTTTCCCCGCCATGATGGGCACGGAGCCACGCCCGCGAGATTGGCTCCATCTCGTCGAGTAGGCTCGCAGTCTCTGTTGCTGGACTGAAGAAGAAGCTGACCTCTTCACGCGCCATTCTGTTACGCGACGTGCGCAGATTTTGCGCGTCCTTGCCGGTCAAGGTGAAGGTCTCAAGGTCGACGATGGCGGTCTCACCAATCTTGCGGACAACATAGCCGCTCTCAGCAAAATCGGGCACCAGTTCGCGCGATACGGCGTAATAAATCGGCCGCGCCCCGGCTTGGGCTGCTTCATCGCGTACTTGACGAAGTAGGGCTTGCCGCTCGCTCGCAAGGCCCACGGGGTCGCCATAAATGATCCAGCGATTACCGCGTGCGCGATACATTACAAAGCTTTCGCCGCTCTCAGAGAATTGGAAGAGCTTGTCACCCAGAAAGGCGAGATTGGCATCGGCGCGCGGATTTTCAGCCCGCTCTAAAATGGCTTGTGCGCGGGCGATGTCTGCAGGGTCCGACACACGGCGCAGGCTGGCCCGCCACGGTGTGAAGAGGGCCCATACGGCGATGAACAGGGTCATGACGCAGGCAGCGGTTAAGGCACGCAGGCTGCGCGCGGCATCATTGTCGCGCACAAAGTCCCACCAAAGCTCGGCGCGGAATTCCACATTCTGATAGGCGAACAGGCTGAGCCAGCCAACTGCCGCGACTGCGCCCGCAAGGGCTGCAATCCACGCGGGCGACAAGAGATTGGGGCCGAGTGCCGATTTGCGCGTGAAAGCAGCACCACAGGGCAGGGCCAGCGCCAATACCACCGCCAAAATGCTTGCCTCTTCCCAATCCAGGCCCTTGGCCAAAGAAAAGATGATGCCGCCGCTGAGAAGAATAATCGCCCCGCCCCAAGCCGCAGCCACTTTGCGCCACAGGCCCGCTGCAATCAGAAGCAGAAGGACGCCGACAATGGAGGCGGCAAAGTGCGACAGGTCAGAAATCGCGCGCAAATCCCATGCATCAATGGCTTGCATACGGGCCGATAGCGCTGGGGTTGCGACCGAGCTTAGCAAGACAAGCCCTGCCATAAACACCAAAGTCGCCAAGATACGTGGTGAAAGTTCTAGAGTGGCTTCACCCAAAGTCATGCCCAAGCGGGCGCTGATGCGGGCGCCGAGACTATTGCCCATCGACCGTGCTGCTTTGGCGGCCGGGCGTGTGGCGGGCGCTGCGTGATCTAGGCCTAAAATGATGGTGCCGATAACCAGCGGGATGAAGGTGTAGATCAGGCGGTAGACTACCAGCGCCACAGCAGCGCCCGGCGTATCTTGCGTCACCGGTGCCAACGTCAGAATGGCGGCTTCAAAGACACCAAAGCCGCCTGGCGCGCCCGACAACGCCCCCAACAAGCCTGCCAAAACATAGACAGCCAGAAAGGCCGGATAGGACCACCCGCCATGGTCTGGCAGCAGGAAATAAAGCACGCCTGCTGCACACATCCATTCCAGCACCGTGATGGCCAATTGCGTCAGGGCTTTGCCAAAGTCAGGCCGGTGGATGACCGCCTCACCAATGCGGGCTTGGCCCGCCCCAAAGCGCGCATAAACCAACCACAAAATGCCCGGAACCAACAGAAGGAGGCCTAGGCCATACCAAACCAAGGCGTGGAACGGTCCGTGCAACGCGATTTCTGGCGCGGCATACAAGAGTCCAAGGGCAGCTGCGGTTAGGCCGCCCATTTGAACGGCAGAGCCTGTCAGAAAGGATAAGGTCCCGATTTCGCCCGGCAACAGGCCCCATTTGCGGTATAGGCGTAGCCGCGCTGTGCCCGCCGTCACCCACGAATAGCCGAGGCTATTGGCCAAAGCATAAGCGGCAATGCTGGCACGCGCGGTGCGGGCGCGTGGCAAGCTTTTGCCCAACATGGTCAAGGCAAAGCGATCGTTGAAAGTTAAAGCGGCATAAGCCAATCCGACACAAGCAATTGCGCCGAACAGGCTCCACGGATTAACCGCTTCAAACGCTACCTTGAGGTCCTTCAGACTGTGGCGCGTCATCTCATCATTGATGAAAACCAGTGCCACAATGAAGACAGCAAGGCTAATGGCCGCGGTCAGGATCGGATGGGTCAGGCTGCCCCTGGCGCGCCCCCACACAGCACCCAGCATGGTCCGCCACGCAGCAGTGCGAGCCTCTTCTTCCTCAAATTGCTCGATGGTGTCTTGGTTCGGTTCGGTCACAGGCCATCATGTTGCCTGCTTTATGCTGGCAAAACAATCAGGCAACTGTGTCCGTAAGGTTTCTGCCGGTAAGGCTTAGGCCGCGATATCGCGGACCTTGGCCCGGAACAGATCGCGGGCAAGGCCTTTGCCAAAGATCGCCAAGGCTTGGCCACCGGCAAAATCACGTACACCAGCCACACGGGCAAAGCCTGCAAAGGTCTGGAAAATGTCCTGCAAAACCTCGGGTGCGTGGGTGACAATGACCGCATCATAGCTGGCCAATTGGTCTTTCGACAAAGCCATGGTCACGCCATCGGGTGCCCAAAGAATGCGAACAGACTCCTCACAGCGGGTTGCTTCATGGCTCAACTCAAAATGCACGCCGGGGAATTGGCGGGCCAAAAGGGCGACATGGGCACCGGCATCAGCCGCCATCACTTCGATCACATGGGCGCAAGACAGGTCTAACGTCGAATGGACACGCTGCAGCAAGGCCCAAGAGGCGCGTTGCGCGCGCCGTTGTGCCATTTGGCTTTCAGATTCAATTAATTGTTTTTCTTCAGCACGCGCCACAAGCGTCTCCTAATTTCTATGCTCAGTGTGAATCGCGTTGGTAAACGAGACGTTAGGACGCAGAAAAATTACAGCATCCGGTGTTTTTTATTTGTGGAGCGATTGCAGTTTTGCATCTGGGGAGCGCTCCAACCCTTTCATCCCCCCCTGAGCGAAGTGGAGAGTGGGGCGAGCGCATCCGGGTTAAGTTGGGGGACTGAAGGGACAAGCTTCGTTTCATCTGGAAGGCTTTGGTGCAGGCTCTGCCTACACCAAAGGCCAACGTCGATTGTTTGTGGGCGATTTGACGCGACAAACCGCCCAATCACGCTAGAGGAAGCGGTTTGGTGGACCAAAGGGATCACCAAAGCGCGTCTAGGTCGAAATATTCTACCAATCACAGCGAGGATTTAAGCCCCTCGCCCAACTTGAGGGGAAGGCAATTTGACTGGGCGAAGTGGCTGGACCTGATTGGGGTGAGCCTTTAGCGTGAAGCCATGACCCCTGACGAGATCAATCAATTCTTGGCCCAAGCATTCAGCGGCGGCACGCCACCCTTGGTCGAAGCAGCAGATGGCCAGACCGCACGCTGTCGTATCATTTATAATCCCAACCAGATCCGGCCGGGTGGTTCACTCTCTGGCCCGACAATGATGGCGCTGGCCGATACGGCGGCTTATGCCTTGGTGCTGTCGGCCATTGGGTTTGAGCCGCTTGCCGTGACGACCAATCTGTCGATCCAATTCATGCGCAAGCCCAAGCCCAAGGATTTGATCGCTGAGGTCCGTATGATGAAGCTGGGCAAGACCATGGCAGTGATGGAAGCAGGCATAAGGTCAGATGGCGAAACGGATATGGTCGCACACGCTGTGATCACGTATGCCATTCCCCCAAAGAAGGGCACGCCATGAAGCAACAACATCTATTGGGTCTGATCTGCCTGTCGGGCTTTGTTGCGGTGGCGATCGGCGCTTTTGGTGCCCATGGCATCACCAGTCCACAGGCCAAAGCTTGGGTAGAGACGGGGTCTAGTCAGCACATGGCCCATAGTTTGGCGCTGTTTGCCTGTGTCTGGCTGCAAACCCAAGGCTTTAACAAAGCGCGTTTTGCAGTGCCGCTGTTTGGCCTTGGCATCTTGTTGTTTGCGGGTTCGCTTTACGCCCTTGCGCTGGGGGCACCACGGGCTGTAGCGATGGCGGCCCCCCTCGGTGGTCTCTGCTTCTTAAGTGGATGGCTGTGCCTTGCTTGGGCGTGTTTCAGCCGAAAGGATAAGTTCGATGCGCCAAATTGATTGGGCCCAGTTTGGATTGTCGGCCCCACAAATGCTGCCCGTCAATGGCATAGACATGGCCGTCTGGGATACAAATACCCCTTCAGAGATGCCGCCAGTCGTTTTGTGTCATGGCTATCCAGAGCTGGCTTTTTCGTGGCGGCATCAGTTGGTTGGCCTACCCAAGGCGGCTATTCGCGCCATTGCCCCAGATTTGCGCGGCTATGGCCTAACCTCGGCCCCTGACGCCATTGAGGCCTATGATCTCGATACGCTGACAGGGGACCTTGCGGCCCTGCTGGATGCCAAAGGGATTGAGAAGGCAGTATTTTGTGGTCACGACTGGGGTGGGCTGATCGTTTGGGCGATGGCGACACGCAGGCCAGACCGGGTTGCAGGGGTTATTGGTGTCAATACGCCCTATACTAAGCGCCCGCCAATTGACCCCATCGCGCTGTATGAACAGCGCTTTGGGCCGGATCATTACATCATCTTCTTCCAGAAGCCCGGCGCGATGGAGGCGATTTTGGAAGAGGATGTCGACAAGACCTTCCGCTTCTATATGCGCCGTTCGTCGGTCACACCGTTAGAGTTTGACGCCCGCCCAGAGGGCAAGCGCAATCATGCCTTTCAACTGGCCTTGCAGAACTTTGACAAAAGCAAAGCGACCCATCCATTGCTGAACGACGCTGAGCATCAGGTCTATGTCGATACTTTCACGCGCACGGGCTTTCGCGGCGGCATCAATTGGTATCGCAACTTCACGCGCAACTGGCTCGATAGCGCCGATATTCCAGACCTTGTTGTCCAGCCCAGCCTGATGATCATGGCCGAGAACGACGTGGTTTTGCCGCCTTCGGCCGCCGATGGGATGGAAAAATATGTGCCAGACCTAGACCGCGTGCTCATCAAGGGCTGTGGCCATTGGACCCAGCAGGAAAAGCCTGAAGAGACCAATTCGGCCATTGCCGAATGGATGCACAAACGCTTTGGCAGCCTGCGCACCTCTTGAACGGCGCACTGTTACCCACCTTGAACGCCTGTACGACCCGCTCTAAGTCGTGTTCGTACCCGAAGGAAATTTATGCCCGAT
Organism: Hyphomonadaceae bacterium UKL13-1; assembly: GCA_001602435.1. Lineage (GTDB taxonomy): Bacteria > Pseudomonadota > Alphaproteobacteria > Caulobacterales > Aquidulcibacteraceae > Aquidulcibacter. Next base: position 1,796,394 of record CP012156.1, on the reverse strand, counting down.
TCTGCTTCCATCCGCCGCGCACTCTATCCCCAGATTGAGCCTTTTCAGACTGGTCGGCTGGCCGTCAGTGATCTGCATACGATGTATTTTGAGCAAGCGGGCACCTCCGGCGGTATACCGGTTATTTGCCTGCATGGTGGCCCCGGTGGCGGCATGAGCCCAGACATGCGGCGCTTCTTTCATCCCAAGAAATGGCACATTATCGGGTTTGACCAGCGCGGCTGTGGCAATTCTACCCCCCACGCCGAGACAAACGAGAATACGACGTGGGACTTGGTTGCGGATATCGAAAAGCTGCGCGAGCATTTGGGGATTGAGGCTTGGGCAGTCTTTGGCGGTTCGTGGGGCTCCACCTTGGCTTTAGCCTATGCGATCAAGCATCCAGACCGCGTTTTGAGCCTGACCTTGCGCGGCATCTTCCTGATCAGCCAAGCCGAGATTGCGTGGTTCTATCAATATGGGGCCAGCAACATCTTCCCAGACGCGTTTGACCACTATGTCAGCGTGATCCCAGAGGAAGAGCGCGGCGATATTGTTGGTGCTTTCCACAAGCGCCTGTTTAGTGACGACCGCGATACCCGTATTTTGGCCGCCCGCGCCTGGGCACGCTGGGAAGGCGATTGCTTATCGATGAAGGGCCCTGATGCCCGACCCGGCCGCTTCGAAGAGGACCGCTTTGTCGAAGCTTTTGCCCGGATCGAGAACCATTATTTCGTCAATAAGGGGTTCTTTGAAACCGATAGCTGGCTGTTGGACCATGCCGCCGTGCTTAAAGCCATTCCGATCCAGATCGCACATGGCCGCTATGACGTCTTGACGCCTCTCTCCTCGGCTTGGGCGCTGAAGAAGGCTCTGCCCCACGCCCAATTGGAAATCATTGGCGATGCGGGCCATGCGAGCCTAGAGCCTGGCATTGTCGATGCCTTGGTGCGCTTTACCGATGAATTGGCGACAGGGTTTGAACAAAGGCGCAATCAGTCCTAAGTGTAGGGCATGGCTGATATTGTTTCCTTCCCCAAGCGCGGTTTGGTCTGCGTTTCCGGCCCAGATGCCGCCACCTTGTTAGACGGGCTGTTGACCCACAATGTGGAAGGGGCGGGGCCAGAGGCCTGCGTCTATACGGCCATGCTAACGCCGCAAGGCAAGTTCTTGTTTGAGCTATTCATTACGGCACCTGAGGCGGGCACTTATTGGATCGATGTGTCTGAGCCCGCAAGCTTTGCTAAGCGCTTGAGCCTATATCGGCTGCGCTCAAAAGTGACCATTGAAGACAAGAGCGAGGCCTTTGTGGTGGGCGCAGCGTGGCAAGCAAGCGCTTTGCCTTCAAGTGCCATGTCCTATCCAGACCCCCGCAATGCACAGCTGCCACATCGCTTCATCGCCCCGCGCACGGACTTGGCCTTGGGGGATGATGCGGTAGCGTTTCAAACCTATGAGCAAGAACGCTTAAGCCTTGGCGTGCCAGACCTTGGCGCAGACCTATTGGTCGAAAAGGACTTCATCCTCGAAGGCCTGATGGATGAAATGGGTGGGGTGGATTTCCATAAGGGCTGCTATGTCGGACAGGAAATGACCAGCCGCATGAAACGGCGCACGACGGTCAAGACCAAGCTGTGTCGGGTACGCTTTGACGGGGCCGCACCCGAATTTGAGACCCCGATCTTGGCTGATGGCTGGGAAGTCGGCCGGATGCGCAGTGGCAGCCAAGGTCTGGGCCTTGCGCTTATCCGCTTTGATCGGGTGCAGAAGGCGACCGCTGAAGGTCATGAGTTGCGGGCAGGGGATCAAGCGGTCCAGCTAGACCCGCCTGATTGGATGGTTGTACCGGCCTAAACGGCTAAACTGGCCGCCAAGCTCAGCGTGACGATTGAGACGCACGTTGTCAGAAACACCGCACGCGCCGCCGTATCGCCCCAGACTTCTGCTTGCTGAGCCTGAATAAACACATTCACCGCACTGGGGCAGGCTGCAAGAATGGTTGCTGCGAGGGCTAGCTCTCGCGGGGCACCAATGAGCGTCATGCCTGTGGCCATCATCAAAGGAAGCGCGATACATTTAATCGCGACCACAAGGGCTATATCGCGCCCAGATTGGCTCTGCGCCTTCGTAACGCTGGTCGCCATCACGATACCAAGGGCGACAAGGCCCGCAGGGCTGGCAGCAGCGCCCAGCATATCGAGGGGCCGCATCAAAGCTGGAGGGATAAGCACGCCTGTTACCGCAATCAGAAAGCCGATGAGGGCGCCCATGCTGACCGGATTGGTCAAACCGCCCAACATGGCACGCCGCGCCGCAGCTGGGTCTGGTGCGGGCTTTGCCAGATAAAGCCCTGCCACGCCAAGGCCGACAATCAGGATGTTCTCTAACGCGACAAAGGCCGCAGCCATGGCCAGCACTTCTGGCCCGAACAGGCTGGCGAGAATGGCGGTGCCCAAAAAGGCCGTATTGCCACTGGAGGCTGCAAAGCCGATCCCGGCTTGGCTGGTTCGGGGTAAGTTGAGGGCCATTGCACCCAGCCGCCCTAAAACATGACCCGCCAGCAAAACGCTGACCCAAACGCCAAGGATCGAGCCTTGGGTGAGGGTGGGGGCTGGGGCCTTGGCCATGGACGTCAGAAGCAGGGCAGGGAAGGCAAGCCAGAACACAAAGCTCGACAGGCCTGACGCGGTGGTGCCATCAAACAAGCCAGCCTTTGCCCCCGCCCAGCCAAGGGCGATCAAGCCAAAAATTGGCAAGGTGATCCATAAAACGTCCACGCGCGGTCCCTTAGTGTCATGGCCCGCTGCGGGCGAAGCCTTATCGGCCGGTGAATTGCGCCACTTGCTTGGACAAGAAGGCCATCACGCCAATGCGGAAATCCTTGGTACGGCCTGCATCGCGTTGCAAATCCCGCTCGAGGGCCAATTGGGAATTCCAGTCATTGTCCAAGCTTGCCCAAGCCGCTTTGCGGATCATCGACAGTGTCTTGGTTGGGCCGCTGGCAAGGCTGTGGGCGAGGGCCTTGGCTTCTTCGAGCAGGGTCTCTTGAGACGTAACACGGTTGATGAGGCCCCACTCAAGGGCTTGGGGAGCATGGATTTTCTCGCCCAACAGCATCATTTCCATGGCGCGGGCGCGGCCCACAGCGCGCGCCAACATATAGGTAGAGCCGCCATCGGGCACGAGGCCAATGCGGCGGAAAGCTTGCAAGAAATAGGCATTCTCTGAGGCCAAAATAATGTCGCCCAACAGCGCGAACGAACAGCCAATGCCAGCTGCAGCGCCATTGACGGCGGTCACCACAGGAACAGGCAAGTCGCGGATCGTGGTCACCAGGGGGTTGTAAATGCTTTCCAGTGCCGCGCCGGCATCCATTTGCTCTGGGTCTTGCGCGCCATTCATATTGGAGGCGGTGGAGCCCAGATTGGCCCCCGAACAGAAACCTCTACCCGTCCCAGTCAAAACAACCGCGCGGGCTTCCCCGGCAGCGCGTTCAAAGGCGCGCGTCATGTCTTGGGCCATATCAAGGCCACAGGCATTCATGGTGGCGGGGTCGTTGAGTGTCAGAATGGCGACATCGCCATCGCGTTCATAGAGGACTTTTGTACCGTCAGACATGGTCATCTCCCAAAGCTTCTGCTGTTCTGTGGCAGCTTTCATCCAAACCCTAGTCTGGATTGCGGGCAGAGGGAAGGTGGTCGCCTTAGGGCAACCCATGTAAAAAAACTTCTGGGGTGATTGAGGTCCGAGCCCGCCTAATTGCTCGCCAGTTTACGCATCTGGCGTGATTCGCAGCGACGAAGTTGGCCGTCATAAATGGCGGCTTGGCTGCTGACACGGCTTGCCACTTCGCCCAGCCACGGCTTGCTTGAGTAGGTGCGACGTTGAAAGCCTGCGGGGCCTTCGTGATAGGCCAGATAGAGATTGCGGGCGTCAGACTTGGCAAGGCCCGTGCGCTTTGAGATTTGGTCCAAGTACCAGCCAACAAAGTCAGCTGAATCGCCGAAATTCTTGCGCTTGGCCCCGCCGCGCGCTTTCTCATAATCAGCCCAAGTACCGTCCAAGGCTTGCGAATAGCCATAAGCGCTCGACAGCAAGCGGCCATTGCGGTCTTTAGGGCGCGCATCGCGGCGGAAGCTGCTTTCTTGGCGAATAAAGGCGAGGATCACGCCAGGCGAAACTTGCCAGTCGCGTGCGGCATCAAACACATGGTCTTCCCAGCGACTCTTTTCGTCGAGGATGGCGCACGCATCGGCAATATTGGAAGGCGGCGCAGAAGAGGCACAGCCCGCCAAGACCAAGGCGGCACAGGCCAATAGAATGCGGTTTCTCATTCTAATCCCTCCCGAAAGCCCTAAGGCTACCGCGAGTAGAATGGCAGAAACTGGTTACAAAACCGAAAATGGCCGGAAGGGAAAAAAGAAGTGAAGGCCAGCGGCTACAAACAAGGCTGAGCTTCACTTCAGAAGGCGGTCCAACCGTTATCCCAAGCGTGGGATAACGCTATCAACATTCAAACGGATTATGATTAAAATTGAATAAACATTGGTAACCATGCATTAAAGTGGGTTTTTGGTCTGCAGGGATCAAAGTTGCGCTTTTCATCAAAACAAAAAAGCCCGGCAGAGCCGGGCTTTTCGCTTAAGCTGAGGAACAGCTTACATTTTGTAATACATGTCGAACTCGACAGGGTGTGGGTGCATGTTCAAACGCTCACACTCTTCACGCTTCAGTTCGATATAGGCGTCGATCATGTCGTCATCGAACACGCCGCCCTTTTTCAAGAAGTCGCGGTCGGCGCTCAAGGAGTCGAGGGCTTCGTCCAAGGACTTGGCCACGGTTGGCACACCTTCCAGCTCTTCTGGTGGCAAGGAGTAGAGGTCCTTGTCGAATGGGTCGCCTGGGTGGATCTTGTTTTCGATACCATCAAGGCCCGCCATCAAGAGGGCTGCAAAGGTCAGATACATGTTGCCAATTGGGTCTGGGAAGCGGGCTTCCAAACGCTTGGCCTTTGGCGAGGTGGTGTAAGGAATGCGGATCGAAGCCGAGCGGTTGCGGGCCGAATAGGCCAGCATGACGGGGGCTTCATAGCCGGGGACCAGACGCTTGTACGAATTGGTCGAGGAGTTTGAGAAAGCGTTGATCGCACGGGCATGTTTGATGATGCCGCCGATGTAATAGAGGCAGTTCTCAGACAGATCGGCATATTGGTCGCCAGCAAACAAGGGCTTGCCGCCTTTCCAGATCGACTGGTGCACGTGCATCCCGCTGCCATTGTCCTTGAAGTAAGGCTTCGGCATGAAGGTCGCCGACTTGCCATAAGCCGCCGCAACGTTCTGGATCACATACTTATAGAGGTTCATGTAGTCGGCCATTTTGGTCAAAGTTTGGAACTTCAAACCAAGCTCGTGTTGAGCAGGGGCCACTTCGTGGTGATGCTTTTCAGGTTCAAGACCCAATTCTTTCATCACCTGCAGCATTTCGCCGCGCAGGTCTTGGGCGGAGTCGATTGGACCAACTGGGAAGTAGCCGCCCTTTGGACCTGGGCGATGGCCCATATTGCCGCCTTCATAGACCTTGCCGGTGTTGTAAGGCAGTTCGGTCGAGTCGAAGCTATAGCCGGTGTTGTTGGGGTCAGTGTTCCAGCGCACGTCGTCAAAGACGAAGAATTCTGCTTCTGGGCCGAAATAGGCGGTGTCGCCAACGCCGCTCGACTGCAAATAGGATTCAGCGCGCTTGCCGATGCCGCGAGGACAACGGTTGTAAGGCTTCAAAGTACCAGGGACGACCACGTCGCAGACGATGGCGAGCGTGGTTTGCTGATAGAAGGGGTCCAAGGTCACGCTGTCTGGATCTGGCAACATGATCATGTCAGAATCATTGATGGCTTTCCAGCCAGAGATCGATGAACCGTCAAAGGCGACGCCTTCTTCCAACAGGTCGATATCAACCATGTCGACGTCAAAGGTCACGTGCTGCATCTTGCCGCGCGGATCGGTGAACCGAAAATCTACATATTGGACTTCATCGTCCTTGATCTGCTGCATGACCTTGTCAAACTTCGACATCGGTTCTCTCCTGAAAAGCCAGTTAGGTTGTATGTTCAGTCAATAGAGTTTCTGAGGGCAGACGCTTAAACTGCGTTGATCCCAGATTCCCCGGTTCGAATGCGTACGACATGACTGATGTCGGACACAAAGATTTTTCCGTCACCGATACGACCGGTGCGCGCGGCATTGGTAATGGCCTCAACGGCTGCGTCAACTTGATCATCACCGACGACGACTTCTAGTTTCAGCTTAGGCAAGAAATCGACGACATATTCCGCACCACGATACAGCTCCGTATGGCCTTTTTGACGGCCAAAGCCTTTTGCTTCGACGACAGTCATGCCTTGCAGACCCAAGTCTTGCAGCGCTTCTTTGACTTCATCGAGCTTGAAAGGCTTGATAATCGCTTCGATCTTTTTCATAAAATCCGCCTGCTTGTGTGATGCCGCGAGCGCCTTGGGGAAGGCAAAAAGGACCCGTCCGTGAGTTCTGCGTTGGGCATAGTCCCTTCAGAGTGGGGGCGCGACCTCGGCACCTGTCGCTATAGGGCGTGAGCTACACATTGCCTAGACTCTAGGCACACTTTGATGCTTTTTTGGGCGCCTCGACTTGTCGGCAAAATGGTCTTATCTGCGTCGCCAATACGAACAAACAAGAATAAACTCAGGGAGCTCATCATGATCGATCCAAACACGCCTGTCCTGATTGGCGGAGGCCAATTCACCTATCGCGGTGCCCCCGAATCCTGTCCGCCGCCAATTGGCCTGTGCGCTCGCGCGGCAGAAGCGGCGATTGCCGATTCTGGCCTAAACCACGAGATTTTGGCCAAAATTGACGGTTTGGCGGTGGTTGGCTTTACGATTGATGCCGGTGGCAATCTAAGCCGCATGCCAATCCCCAAGGCGAAGAACCCGCCAAAAGCGCTAGCCAAGGTACTAGGCGCTTCTCCTGCGTGGCAGACCTACACCCATGTCGGCGGCAATACGCCGCAAGCCTTGGTCAATGAAGCTGCTGAACGTATCGCCAACGGCGACAACAAGCTGGTCCTCTTGGCAGGCGCTGAGTTTTTAGGCTCCATGATGAAGCTGGTACAGGCGAGTAATTTTGGCCCACTTGCCGCCTATCAGGTCGATGACGAGGAAGCCCCAGCCATGTTTGGCGATGGGCGCGACGGCTGTTCGCCCTATGAAGCCCGTCATGGCCTCGAGTTTCCGACCAATGTGTATCCGATGTTTGAAAATGCCTATCGGGCAAATCTGGGGCGCAGTTTAGAGGCGCATTCGACGGCGATGGGGGCTTTGTTTGCGCCCTTCACCGAAGTGGCCGCGCAAAATCCGTATGCGTGGTTCCCGCAAGCCCAGACAGCGGAAGCCTTGGTGACGCCCAGCGCCAGCAACCGCATGGTGGGCTTTCCATACCCGAAGCGCCTCAATGCCATCATCCAAGTTGACCAGTCGGCCGCCGTTTTGATGGCCAGCTATGCCCATGCCAAGAGCCTTGGCGTGCCCGAGTCGCAGATGGTCTTCCTGCATGGCTGTGCTGATACGATTGAGAAATGGAATGTGCTCGACCGCGTCGATTATCATTCCAGCCCTGCCATGCGGGTGGGCGTGCGCGAAGCTTTTGCGATGGCGGGCAAGAGCCTTGCTGATATGTCTTTCTTCGATCTGTATTCTTGCTTCCCCGTCGCTGTCGAAATCGCTGCAAAGGAAATGGGCCTTGCGACCGATGATCCGCGCGGTCTGACCTTGACGGGGGGCTTGCCCTATTTTGGCGGACCCGGGAATAATTATTCCATGCATGGCATCGTCGAGATGATCCATCGCTGCCGCAAAGAGCCTGATGCGTTTGGCTTCTTGAACGCAAATGGCTGGTTCCTGACTAAGCATGCCTTTGGCATTTATTCCTGCCAGCCGACCATGGGCGCTTGGGCAAGGCCGTCTAAGAAATCCTATCAAGGTGAAATCGACGCGATGGCCTCGCCCGAGGTGACGGAGACCCCAACAGGGGCCGCCATGATTGAAACCTATACCGTCATCCATGCCCGTGAAGGCATGCGTATGGGCATTGTGATTGGTCGCGATGAGGCAGGGCGTCGCTTTGTTGCCAATACGCCTAAGGGCGATACCGACATTATGGCCGATCTGGAGGGCCGCGAAAGCGTGGGCCGTAAGGGCCAGGTCGTCCATGATGGCGAACGCAATATTTTCACGCCGCAAGAATTTTTGGGATCTGTGGTCTAGGCGCGATTTCGTTCAGCTTGCGTTCAATCTGGCTCCACTAGAACAGGGGCGTGGCGCACGGCAGACCATCCCGTCCCTCGCGTTTGACGTGAGCCATTGCTTCACACGGAGCACTTCCTCCGGCCCCAATAGAGCAATCTATTGGGGCCTTTTCCTTTTTGGGGCACCGCCAAAAAGATGCCTTCCCGCTAGGTTGAGCGGATTGACCGCGCCATCTGCGGTGATAACTTGCCCCGATTGCTTTTAGCTTTGCGAAGGGTGCGTTGCGCATGAAAAATTTGGTTTCCATGAAGGCGCTTGGTTTAGCCGCCATCGGTTTGGCCATGTTAGTGCCGCTATCGTCGGCTCAAGCCGATGCGGCGGGGCAGGGTCGCCTTGTAACTGCGATCCAAACCTATCAAAGCGCCAGCAATGAAGGTCGGGCCATGGCGGCCGGGGCCCTTCGTCGTGCTTTGGCCTCCAATAAAAATGCGCCCGCCGCAACCAAAGCTGAAGCGACCTTTTTGTTGGGCGATTTTGCCATTCGCGACCGAAAAAAGGACTTGGCCTTGAAGCTAGCCAATGACGGCCTGAAGCTTCTGGATAGCCTGCAGGCAAGTGAGGCCCCTGCGGTGCGCGCCTTGGGTGCCCGCGTCAAAGCGCAAGCTCTGTTAGCCAAAGAAGAGCGATTGGCAGCGTTTAAGCTCATCCTTGATGCTCGCTTGGCCTATGGCACGCAACAGCCTCAAGCAGATGATAAGTGGGACACGGTCTGGGATGAGTTGAGGCTTTGGGAGGGCATTGCTCATGCCGATCTGGTCGGCGCAGAGAAAAAAATCGCGACAGATTTGATGGCTGCCCGCAAGACTGAATTGGTTCGGATCAGCACAATGGAAGGCAGCTGTGATTTTCAGAATAACACCGTGAAAATTGCCAATATGGATTCGAATTTACCGGCCTATCCCATTGCACCCTTGTTTGCGGGGCAGGCAGGCGGTGTGATGATGCGTATCTCGTTTGATTCAGAAGGGCGCGTAACCAAGGCTAAGGCTACATCCTTCAGCACGTCAGAGGATTTTGCTATTTTGACCGAGCGGGCAGCCAGCAATTGGGTCGCGACGGGTGAGGGCTTGAGTGACCCTAATTGCAGGACCGATAGGCCAGCCTTGGTCGTATTCAGATACTAGCATAGGCTTGGGAGCACCCTAAGCCGTTGCCAACGTCTCGACAGGCTTGCCGCCAAAGCGTTTGCGCAAGCCAAACAACGGCCGCTCCACCGCGTAATAGCTGGCGCACGCACATGCAAAGCTTAAGGCGACAGCAATGACCATGCCTAGCGGTGACAGGCGCTCTAAACTATTGGCATCGCCCAGCATGACTTGGCGCACGATCCAGATGATCGGCACGTGCCACAGATAAAGCGAGTAGGAGAGGCGGCCGATCCAGCGCATCGGCTGGAGCTCTAAGAGGTCGATCGAGAAACGAAGGTTGCGCAGCGCATAGAGGTTCAACACCAGAAGGAAGAGTGCCGCGCCTTGGATCGAATAGCGCAACGTCTCGCGGAAAACTTCATCGCGGTAAACCAAGGTCGCCAAAATCGCACCCAGCGCCAGAACGACCCAGTGCCAGCCAACCAGCCACGCGAGGCGTGCTCTGGTGCGGGGTGCCCCATCGAGCAAGATCGCCAGCAGACAGCCCCAAGCAATATTCTCCAGCCGGCTATCGGTCGTGTAATAGGTATGCTCATGGGGCAGGCCCAAGCCCATCACGGCATAGGCGCGCCACAGGGCGCAGACGACAATGCTGGTGACGATGAGGCGCACGCGCGCCTGATGGGTCTTGCCAAACAAAGCCAGCGCTGCGGGGAATAAAAGGTAGAAATGCTCTTCCACCGCCAGCGACCATAAATGGCCCCAGGGAATTGTGCGCTCTGACCAGCCAAACCACTCGCGCACCACGTCATAATAATTGATGAAGTAAAAGAGGGCGGCGGCGACATGACCCGCATCCACCTTGACGCCAAACGGCAAAAGCATAAGCCAAGAGCCCAGCAGAAATACCAGAAGGGCTGGCGCAAGGCGCAGGAAGCGGCGCAGATAAAAGCCCGGTAAATCGATCGCACCCACATGCTGGTTCTGCTCTGCCACCAGAATCCGCGTAATGAGAAAGCCCGAGACAAAGAAGAAGACAGTAACGCCCAGACCGCCCGGGATCAGATTCTCAAAGCCCACATGGGCGATGACCACAATGAGGATCGAAATCGCCCGCAAACCGTCCAAACCCGGCATATAGCCACCATCCGCTTTGAAGGGGATGGCACCGGAAAAACTTGGCTCTTGCCGGGTGGATTGGGTATCGCTCACTTGGGCCTCAATTGCAGTGCTTCAAGCAAGGGGGCGTGCCACTGCTCGACCGACCGGTCATAGGTGTCAAACCCGCCGGTGAAATTGAAATAGCAGGCAGGCATGTTGATTTCCTTAAAGGCACTGGTCATGGCGCGCGTCCAATCGGCTCGCAGGCGCATGGGCACTTCCACACCCACACCATATTCGCCCAGAAGGACTGGGGCTTTAATCCGGTCGCGGAAAGCGGCGATTTGGGCGAGGTCTTTCTGCAATTCCCGCGTGTCACCGGGGCGGGGCCAGATACGTCCCGCAGGTGGGGGATTGTCCATCCAGCTGGCCCCAGAATGGGTAAATTCAAAGGGCTGGTAGTAATGGACGGTGCCGACGACATAGGGGTCGTCGGGCAATTCCAGATTGTCCATACCGTTGATGTTGCCCCAATTATCCCCAGCAAAGATCACCGTGCGGGTGGGGTTGGTTTGGCGGATGTTGCTCAGAACCTCTGCCTGCACCTTATTGACGCGCGGGCCTGAAAACGCCTCTTGCGGCTCATTGATGATTTCAAACATCACCTTGGCTGGTGTCTTTTGATAGCGCGCGGCAATTTGCGCCCAGAGGGCGACGAGGCGGCGCTCATGCACATCGGGATTCTCGAACAGCTCTGTATAGTGGCAGAGGTTTAAGATGATGGTCAGATCGTTGCGAATGGCCCAAGTTACAACCTCGTCAATGCGGGCCATAAAGGTGGGGTCGAGCGTGTAGGGGGCTTGTTCCATCGCGTGGGCGGAAAATTTGATCGGCACGCGAATGGTATCAAAGCCTGCCGCGCGGATGGTTTTGAAGTCACGCTCGCGGATCTTATAGCCCCAATCGCCTTCGTTCGGGGCTTCCAGCGCGCCGGCCACATTGATGCAGCGCTCAACCGGGAAGGGCGCGCGGGGCAGTTGCGTCGACACCTGTGTCCGCGTCGGGACTTTGGTGGCCTGCCACACACCTTGCGCGACAGCGACCCCAACGCCAGAGCCGATCAAAACCGTCCCCAAAACGCAAACCAGACCTGATTTGCGGCAGAATGATCGCAAGCGTTCCATGTTAGGCCTTCCTGATACGTCGCGGGCGTTGGTGCAAAGCGTGTGCCGCCGCACTTCAATACAATTGCATTTAGAGATGTTTCTCAAAATAGATTTGCAAGTGTGTCCTTGTTTCGCTGGAAAATACCAGACTAAACCTGCAAAGGCGAAGCTTTAATCGATCAATATTCGCCATGGCCAAAAACACGCATGTTATGTGTTCTTTTACAAAGGGTCGCTACAAGCAGGGCTCAATCCTGCGCGGCAATTGCTTCGATTTTGGGCCCCATTCGGTGGGGCTGATTTGAGGGCAAGCGCGCTCCTTTTTGGATACAGATCTTGATCAAGTCGTTTTTGCATTCCATCTCCGCCAAAGCCCGTGCCCGCCGTGGGGAGCAATTTTTGACGATGATGGGCATCGAGCCGCACCATCGGATTCTGGATTTGGGCGGCGGCAATGGCAGCCATTTTCACGCCATTGCGCCCCATCACAAAAACGTCCTGATCGCCGATCATTGGGCACCGGACCTTGAGCAGGCCAAGGCCAATTATGGCTATGAGACCATGCTGCTGGACGGCTCGAAAGAGGCTTTGCCATTTGACGATCGCGCATTTGATATCGTCTTCTGCTCGTCGGTCATCGAACATGTGACCGGGCCAAAGCAGGCCATGCTGGACATGGATGACAATAAGGCCTTTGACGCCAAGGCCATCGTGCACCAACAGCGCTTTGCCGATGAATTACGCCGCATCACCGACGGCTATTTCGTTCAGACGCCAAATGTCGATTTCCCACTCGAACAGCATTCGATGTTGCCCCAGCCCATTATCTTTCTGCCGCGCCCCTTACAGCGCCGTTTGATGAAGACTGTCGGCAAATTCTGGGTATCCAATGTCCAGCCAGATTGGCGCTTGCTGAATGAGGCCGACATGAAAGGCTTCTTCCCGGACGCCGAACTGGTGTTGGAAAAGGTCGCGGGCTTTACCAAGTCGATCACGGCTGTGCGCAAGCGCTCTGGCCAATAAGGGCCGCTTTGGACCGATCCATAGGCCCTACACAAGAATTGCCACCCCTTCTGTCGCTTAGCGCTCGACAAAGCGTCTAGCCTTGCTAAACACGGGCGACGAAACCCGAAGGGCGTGACAGTGACCACCATTTATCCCAATGCGGCAGCCGCACTCGAAGGCCTCACCTTCGACGGCATGACCGTGATGTCCGGCGGCTTTGGCTTGTGCGGCATTCCTGAAAACCTGATCCTCGCGCTGCGCGACAGCGGCGTGAAGGGCATTAGCGTGATCTCCAACAATGCCGGGGTTGACGGCTTTGGTCTGGGTCTGTTGCTGGAAACCAAGCAGATCGCCAAAATGATCTCGTCCTATGTCGGCGAGAATAAAGAGTTTGAGCGGCAATATTTGTCGGGCGAGCTGCAGCTCGAGTTCAATCCCCAAGGCACGCTGGCAGAGCGTATTCGCGCCGGTGGGGCCGGGATCCCGGGCTTTTACACCAAGACCGGCGTCGGCACGAAAATCGCTGAAGGCAAAGAGCATAAGGATTTCGATGGCGAGACCTATATTCTCGAGACCGGTCTCAAAGCCGATGTGTCGCTGGTGAAAGCTTGGAAGGCCGATACGGCGGGCAATCTGATCTACCGCAAAACCGCCCGCAACTTTAACCCGATGATGGCCACGGCTGGCAAAATCTGCGTGGCGGAAGTGGAAGAGATTGTGCCTGTCGGCAGCCTAGACCCCGACCACATCCATACGCCCGGCATTTATGTGAAGCGCTTGGTACAAGGCAGCTTTGAAAAGCGCATCGAGCAGCGCACCGTGACCAAGAGGGAGGCTGTTTAATGCCCTGGACCCGCGATGATCTCGCCGCCCGCGCCGCCAAAGAATTGCGTGATGGCTTTTATGTCAATCTTGGCATTGGCATCCCGACTTTGGTTGCCAATCATATCCCCGAAGGCATGACGGTTACGCTGCAGAGCGAGAATGGCATGTTGGGCATGGGGCCATTCCCGTTTGAAGGCGAGGAAGACGCCGACCTGATCAATGCTGGCAAGCAGACGATTACTGAATTGCCGCAGACGTCATTTTTCTCATCGTCCGACAGCTTTGCCATGATCCGCGGCGGCCATATCGATTTGTCTATTCTGGGTGCGATGGAAGTGTCAGAGACCGGTGACTTGGCCAATTGGATGGTGCCCGGCAAAATGGTCAAAGGCATGGGCGGGGCGATGGATTTGGTCGCAGGTGTGCGCCGCTGTGTCGTCGTGATGGAACATACCTCTAAAGACGGCGCACCAAAGCTTTTGCACAGCTGTCATCTGCCGCTGACGGGTTTGAAGGTCGTTGATCTGGTGATCACCGATCTGGCGGTCTTTTCCATTGACCGCAAAGCAGGGGGCATGTCGCTGATCGAACTGGCCACTGGCGTGACCTTGGATGAGGTCAAGGCCAAAACCGAAGCGACATTTGAAGTCCGCCTCTAACAAATAAAGCGGGCCCCTATGCAGGGGCCCGTTCCTTTTTTGTAAGCGTGGAGCCGAAAGGGCTTAGGCCCAGGTGACTGCCACGATCTCATAGCTCTTGGAGCCGCCGGGCGCTGCCACTTCCACAACATCGCCTTCTTCCTTGCCAATCATGGCACGGGCGATGGGGGAGGTGATGGAGATTTTGCCGAGTTTCACATCGGCTTCATCTTCACCCACGATTTTATAGACAGCCTTATGGTCGGTGTCTTCGTCAATGACGGTCACCGTGGCCCCAAACTTGACGTTCGAGCCTGACAATTTCGACACGTCGATCACTTGGGCGCGTGCTAATTTGTCTTCCAGCTCAGCGATGCGACCCTCAATATAGGATTGCCGCTCTTTGGCTGCGTGATATTCCGCATTTTCAGACAGGTCGCCATGCGAGCGCGCTTCTGAAATGGCGCCAATCACCGATGGGCGCTCGTCAGTCTTCAAACGTTTGAGTTCTGCATCGAGCGCCGCATGGCCCTCTGCAGTCATAGGGATCTTTTCCATTAGGGGGATTCCACAAAAAGGGGCTTATAGAGTGGTGTTTGGATCGTCTTTCGTCAAGCGTATGCTTGCAGTGGCTTAACTTGTAGGGTTTCTCCCTCGGCCGCTTCAATGGCTGTAGCAGCGGCGCGAGCACCAGCAATGGTGGTGTAGTAAGAGATATTGGACACCAGAGCTGTACGTCGGATGGAGTAACTATCGGCGAGCGATTGCGCTCCCTCGGTTGTGTTGACAACCAATTGGATGTCGCCATTGATCATGGCGTCCACGATGTGGGGACGGCCTTCCATCACCTTATTGACGCGTTCAACCGGCACGCCCGCGTCACGCAGAACTTTCGCGCAGCCCTCTGTCGCCACGAGTTTGAAACCTAAGCGCACAAAATTGCGACCAAGCTCAGCAAGGGCTGGCTTATGGCTATCTTTCACCGACAAGAAGGCGGTGCCGCCTGCAGGCAAGCGCATGCCAGCCCCCAATTGCGACTTTAAGAACGCATGGCCAAAGTCGGTATCAATCCCCATGCACTCGCCGGTGGAGCGCATCTCAGGGCCCAAGATCGGGTCAACGCCGGCAAAGCGGGCAAACGGGAAAACCGCTTCTTTGACAGCGACATGGTTGAGTTTCTTCTGCTTCAATCCAAAGCTCGCCAAGCTTTCGCCGGCTTGCAGTTTGGCGGCAATACGGGCGACTGGAATGCCGACTGCTTTGGCCACAAAAGGTGCCGTGCGCGAGGCGCGTGGATTGGCCTCCAACACATAAATCGTGTCGTCTTTGATGGCATATTGGATGTTGATCAGGCCGACCACATTCAGGCCCTTGGCCATCGCAATTGTCTGGGCTTCGATTTTGGCGATGATCTCGGCCGACAAAGTATAGGGCGGTAGGGCGCAAGCGCTGTCGCCTGAGTGAATACCGGCTTCCTCGATATGTTCCATAATGCCCGCAACGAATACGTCTTTGCCGTCCGACAAAGCGTCGACATCGACTTCGATGGCATCGCGGAGATATTGGTCGATCAAGACGGGGTTGTCGCCCGAGACGATCACCGCCTCGCGCACATAGCGTTCAAGGCTTGGCTGATCATAGACAATTTCCATGCCCCGGCCGCCCAGCACATAGGAAGGACGCAGCACCACGGGATAGCCAACCGCCTGTGCACCCAGAATCGCTTCTGCTTCGGTGCGGGCAATCGCATTGCGGGGTTGGAGCATGTTGAGCTCGTTTAGAAGCGCTTTAAAGCGCTCGCGGTCTTCGGCGATATCAATCGCGTCCACGCTGGTGCCGAGGATGGGCACGCCAGCTTGCTCAAGCGGGTGGGCGAGTTTCAGCGGGGTTTGACCGCCAAACTGCACGATGACACCCAAAAGTGTGCCGCTTTGCTTTTCGGTCTCGATGATTTCCAGCACGTCTTCGGCGGTCAGGGGCTCAAAATAGAGCCGGTCTGAAGTGTCATAATCAGTCGAGACCGTCTCTGGATTGCAATTGACCATGATGCTTTCAATGCCCAGCTCTTCGCAGGCAAAGGCGGCATGGCAGCAGCAATAGTCGAACTCAATGCCTTGGCCGATGCGGTTTGGACCACCACCCAGGATGATGATTTTCTTGGCCGCACTGGGTGCTGCCTCGCATTCGGTCTCATAGGTGGAATACATATAGGGCGTGGGCGAGGCGAATTCGGCTGCACAGGTGTCGATGCGCTTATAAGCTGGGCGGACACCAGCGGCGCGACGGGTGGCACGCACGTCGATCTCACTCTTGCCGGCGATCTTGGCCAAGCGCTTATCGGAGAAGCCTTGCGCCTTCACAAAGCGCCAGTCGGCGGGGGCTTGTGGCAGACCTTGGGTCTCCAGCTTTTTCTCGGTCGCGATCAATTCGGCGAACTGATCCAAGAACCAAGGGTCGATCTTGCTGGCAGCATGGACTTCTTCCACGCTCATGCCCATGCGCAAGGCTTGGCCAACCACCAAAATGCGGGTGGGGGTTGGGATGGTCAAAGCCTGATGCAGCGCTTCTTTGTCATTGCCGATTTCGAGGAAAGGATCAAAGCCGTCGAGGCCTGTTTCCAGCGAGCGCAAAGCCTTTTGGAAGCTTTCTTGGAACGTCCGGCCAATCGCCATGGCTTCGCCCACCGACTTCATGGAGGTGGTCAAAGTCGTGTCGGCACCCTTGTATTTCTCAAAGGCGAAGCGCGGGATTTTGGTGACGACATAGTCAATCGAGGGTTCAAACGAGGCAGGGGTTGCGCCGCCCGTAATGTCATTGGCGATTTCATCAAGCGTATAGCCAATCGCGAGCTTGGCCGCGACTTTCGCGATGGGGAAGCCAGTAGCCTTGGACGCTAAGGCGGAGGAACGCGACACACGCGGGTTCATTTCAATCACCGTCATCCGGCCATCGGCGGGATTGACGGCAAATTGCACATTGGAGCCACCAGTCTCGACCCCGATTTCGCGCAAGACGGCGATCGAAGCGTCACGCATGCGCTGATATTCTTTGTCGGTCAGGGTGAGCGCTGGGGCGACCGTGATGGAATCGCCTGTATGGACGCCCATCGGGTCGATATTTTCGATGGAGCAAATGATGATGCAATTGTCCGCTTTGTCGCGAACCACTTCCATCTCATATTCTTTCCAGCCCAATACGCTTTCTTCAACCAGCACTTCGCCCACGGGGCTGGCGGCAATGCCGCTGGCGCAGATGCGCTTAAACTCGTCGACATTATAGGCGATACCACCGCCGGTGCCGCCAAGGGTAAAGCTGGGGCGGATGATGGCAGGCAGGCCCACGAAGGGCAGGGCCACCATGGCTTCTTCAACCGTATGGGCGATTTTGGACTTGGGGCTTTCCAGCCCGATCTTGTCCATGGCGTCGCGGAATTTCAGGCGGTCTTCCGCCTTTTCGATGACATCCGCTTTCGCGCCAATCATCTCCACATTATATTTTGCCAGCACCCCGGTCTTTTCGAGCGTCAAAGCGCAATTCAACGCCGTTTGCCCGCCCATGGTCGGTAGGACCGCGTCTGGGCGTTCCTTAGCAATGATCAACTCCACCACTTCTGGCGTTATCGGCTCCACATAGGTGGCGTCGGCCAAATCGGGGTCGGTCATGATGGTGGCGGGATTGGAATTGACCAGAATTACCCGGTAGCCTTCTTCCTTCAGCGCCTTACAAGCTTGCACACCCGAATAGTCAAATTCACAGGCCTGCCCGATCACAATGGGGCCTGCCCCGATGATCAAAATGGATTTCAGGTCTGTGCGTTTAGGCATGGGGGCGTCCGTTCGAGGCTCTAATAAGTTTCAGGGTGCCAGTCGCAAAAAGCCCTCCCGAGCGGATAGCACGCTGGGAGGGCCTTGGAAGGCGGTAGCTGTTAACGCCTATGGGAGAGTCTAGCAAGTGTTTTACACCTTGATTAGGCTGCAGCCTCTATTTTGGATTGGGGATTATTCATGCGCAGACGTTCTTTGCTGGTCGCCGCTGCTTCTACAGGCGCGCTGAGCGTTCTACCGAAAGGCGCGCAAGCGACCTCTGAGGCCGCCCAATCCTTCCCCGTCCTCGAAAGTCTCGCCATGCGGGTAAGCGCGGCGGAGAACCGGCAATATAGCTTTACCGACAAGGCCTCGGCCTATTTTTATGGGCGGACCCATCAGGATAAGGCAGACGATTGGTTCTTTGGTTGGAATGTCGCCACCAAGCGCATTTTTCAGGATTATCGCCTCCTTCATAATGGCACCTGGCTTCGCCGTGCCGACGCGAACGTGGTGGTTAGCCCGCATGCGATCACGCGTGATTATGGTGTGGTCAAAGAAACGCTTCGGCTTTTTGACGGTCTGACAGCGCTCCATTTAGACGTAGAGACGGCTCTGCCCGGCACCTTGGTGTTTGACTTTGAGGGCGATATCCAAGGCTCTGGTTCGGCGGAGAAAGACGGGGTTTGGTTTCAACCGAAAGAGGCTCCCGCGTCTTGGCTGCTCGTCGCCCCCGTGCAGCCATCGAGTCACGCTTTTGGGGTAAACGAGTTTTTGGCCATCCAAACGCCGTCCGCTGGCTTTTTCATCTTGCTCGGCGCTTCCAAGGCCGAGGTGCGCCGCCAGTTGAGCCAGCTGCGCCGAACCTATCAAAGCCTGACCAGTGCACGTATGGCGCGGATGGAGGCTTTGGTTTCAGGCTCACGCGCTTTGGATGCTGGCGATCCCGACCGCACCAAGGCGCTACTTTGGATGCGCCTGACGGCCGACCAATTGGTGATGAAGCAGATGGGCACAGGCATTTATGCGGGCCTGCCTTGGTTCAATGATTATTGGGGGCGAGACACTTTTATCTCCATCACCGGCACTTTGTTTGTCACCGGCCAATATGATGTCGCTGCCGATGTGTTCCGCAGTTTTGCCGCCCTACAAGATAGGGACCCCAAGTCCAAAACCTATGGCCGCATTCCCAATCGCGCTCGACCCGATGGCGTGCAATATAATACCGCCGACGGCACCCCGCGGTTTATCATTACCTTGGCTGATCTAGTTCAGCGAACCGGAAACAATACGTTGGCGAAAGAGATGTGGCCGGCGGTGAAACGTGCGGTTGAAGGTGTGTTAGCCAATAATGTGGATGATCATGGCCTGATCACGCATGATGATGCCGATACGTGGATGGATGCCAAGGAAAAGGGCGTGCGCGCTTTTTCACCCCGTGGAAATCGAGCGATTGATATTCAGGCGTTGTGGATTGGGGCTTTTGCTTCTGCTCACCAAATCGCGCTCCTTGCAAAAATGATAAAAATTATTCCCCCATCGTCACCACGCGATATGTCAAGTTCTGATGCTCTGCAAATAACTGGAGTGGACGCTGAGATTGGAAATGCTTGCACCGCTGCGGGCAGCAAACTAGCCAATGCTTTATCCGAGCACTTTATTGACCCTATTTCTGGAAGGCTGGTCGATCACCTTCGTCGAGATGGGGCGAAAGATACAACACTGAGACCCAATGTGATCTTTGCGCTGTGGGCCATGGACCCTAAGACAGGCCCGTTAGCAGGCAAGCCGCGCGCTTTGGACCGGCAAAAAATGGAGTGGGCTAAACAAATTTGGGAGGGTTTAGTTTACCCGTGGGGGGTCGCAACTCTGAGCCAAGATGAATCCGAATTTCATCCGTATCACGAACACTGGCATTATTATCATAAGGACGCGGCCTATCACAACGGAACCGTTTGGCCTTGGTTAAACGGTGCTGCTATGGATATGCTGCTTGGTTTCGATGTCATCGACCTGCCTTGGCGATTGTTTGAGAACATGAATCGGCAGGCGCTCTACGAAGGTGCCGTTGGCAGTTTGGCTGAATGCGCAGATGCGTTGCCAATTGAAGGTGCTAATTGGTCACGACGGACAGGCACTTTCTTACAAGCATGGTCAAACGCTGAGCACCTGCGTGTATGGCATGAGGGCTTTTTAGGACTTAGGATCGACACGCTTCTGAACCAAATCGTTGTCTGTCCGAAGTTACCTCAGTCCGTTCGCAACGTTTCAATGAGTGTGCCTTTTGGACGTGGTAAATTAGTCGGCAAGTGGCATGATGGTTCTTCTACATCATGGTCGTTTTGCCTGATTGGTGAAGACGCTGATTTCTTTTTTAGCCTGCCAGGCTTTACGCTAGACAATCTCGGATGGAACTTGAAATCGGGGGAACGGGTCGAAATAAACTCTTCTGAGCTTGTGATTATTTTAACTGCTTTTGATGCCAAAGGTAATAAGCTCGGCGAAAGTGTCGCATATAGCGATGCTGAATTAGATCGCAAACGTCACCCTGCGATAAAGGTGCAATCCGTGGCGGTTTCACGACAAGTGGCCCGCGACGAAATCTTCGCCGACCTCGGCTTCTGCGAACCCCGCTTGCAACCCAATCTCAAAAGCCTATCGGTCTATCACGACCCGCCGCTGACCTATTAGAGCGTGTTTAGCCGATCAAGCGGCTTTGAATATCCGCATTAGGTTCGCCGTTTTCGTCATGGTCCATGAACAAGGCCTCGGTCATGCCGGTGACAAGGGAGGCAGGCGTGACAGGCTTGGCGATATGGACATCGCAGCCAGCGGCAAGGGCAGCCGTCACATGCTCGCTCATGGCGTTCGCGCTCAACATGGCGATGGGGGTGCGGGGAAGATTGTTTTGCTTTTCCCATGCCCGGATCGCTTGGGTAGCCGCAAGGCCATCCATTTCGGGCATCATCATATCCATCAGGATCAGGTCAAAGCTGTCGATCTTGAAGAAGGCCAAGGCCTCGCGCCCATTGGCGGCCATCACCGGCGTCATGCCCATAGGCTCCAGCATAAAGGTGATGACTTTTTGGTTGATCGGATTGTCTTCAGCTACCAGTACCCGCAAGCCAGTCGGCCCAACAGAACTGTCATTTAAGGATAAGGCGTGATCCAAAGTCACAGGGGCTGGCAGACGCGGATTGGCCTTAAGTGCCTCGGCATTTTTGACTTGAATGCGCACTTCAAACCGACTGCCCGCGCCCAATTGCGAGGTCGCCGAAATGCTGCCGTCCATCAGTTCGCACAAGCTTTTGCAAATGGAGAGGCCAAGGCCCGTGCCTCCAAAGCGGCGGCTGATGCTGTTATCGGCTTGCTCAAAGCGGCTAAACAAATGCTGGCTGGCCTTGGGATCAAAGCCGATGCCGGTATCGGACACCTGGATGCGAAGCTCAACGCTATCGCCGTCAATCTCCAGCGCATCAACCTCGACGTCGACCCGGCCCTTATCGGTGAATTTGATGGCGTTGGAGGTCAGGTTCGAAATGATCTGCCGAATACGAACTGCGTCGCCCAGATAGCGGCCTTCGGCCTCTGGCGGGATGATGAGACTGAACACCACGCCTTTTTCTTCCGCGCGTGTCCGGAACGTATGGGCGGCGGTCTCGATGGTTTCGCGCAAGTCAAATGGCGCGATGGAGAGTTCTAGCTTGTCCGCTTCAATCTTCGCGCTATCCAGCACATCAGACACCAGGCGCTCTAAGGTTTCCCCAGACGTGCGGACCAGATTGACCATCTCATGTTGGGAAGCGGTCATCTTCGTATTGTTCAGGACCTCTGCCAGTCCGACGATGCCATTCAGCGGCGTGCGGATTTCGTGGCTCATGGTCGCCAAGAATTGCGACTTCGCGTCACTGGCGAGGCTTACTTGTGCCAGTGTCTTGGCAAGCTTGGTTTCGCGCTGCCAACTTTGAAGCGCCGCACTCAGATTATAGGTCAGCAGGAACACCATCGCGATGCTGGCTTGGAATACCGCAGCGTCGGGATAGGCGTGGCTGACAATCATCACGGCCGGCACAGCGATAATCCCCATCACGAGGGGAAGGGCTGCGGCCAAAAAGGCGCTGACATAGGTCAGGCTGGTGGAAATGACATGGGTCAAAGCCCCGACCAGAATTGCCAGAGCAATGATCAGGGGGCCAATCTCTCCCGTCTTGACGAGGGCGAGCGCGCCTGCGACCCAAACGCTGGAGCCAAATACCATATTGGCGCAAAAGAGCCTGCGGTTAAGCGCGCCCTTTACAGGGTCCTTGTTCGATTTCAGGCCAATGAGAAGCTCGAGCCCTTCATTGAGGGCAAAGGCTGCAAACCAGACAATAGCGGCCAAGCCATCAATGCCCCACAGCAACAGACCCGTGAACCCGATGGCCGCCAAGGTGCGGCTTGGGAGGTCGTCGCGCAGCCGCTTGATTAGCTCTAAATAGGACTGGTGCACGCCGTTACTCTCCCCGTCTGGAGAAAGCTTAAAGGTTGGAGCTTTATTTTCGGTTAGCTTGGACGCTGCATTTGCACTAGTTTTGAAGAAAAACCCCAGAAAATTCGACGTTCTTTATAGCCTTTAGTTGTCTTGGGGTGTTGGACTATTTGGGCGCGGTACATGCAAGCCAATGACTTGGCCTGCAGCCAGTCGGCCGAGGTCTAGCCGCGCGCCATGCTTCTGGCAGGGGTCTTGCGCGGGGAGGGCGCGTTTTGGCGTTCCCGGTTCAACCAGAAAGTCTGCAAAATCATCAGCAAAGTTGGCGGTGAAGCGGTGGGCATCCCCCACTTCTGACAGCGAGCCTTCATCCATCACCACGCCTGCTCCGCGCGACCAAGCCATAGCCGCCGCTTGTTGCCCATCGGCAAGGTCTAAGCGCGCTTCAATACTGAGGCCGCCCCGTCCGACAGGCAAGCGAACAGAACCGCCCGGCAGGAACCAACTGACCGCCGCTGAAGCAGCCGATGCGGTCGCGCTGGTCTCTTGTAAGCGCGTGATAACGGCTTGGACCCGCGCAGCGGATGGATCTTCTGGGCCGACAAGTTCGAAACGCCGTGACAATTGAAAGCAAAGCTGACGATCCAGTTCGCCCAACACCAAAAGGCGCGACTCGGGCGTGATTGTATCTGGAATGTCACCACCCTCCTGAAGTTTTGCGGGTAGGAGCGTCAGTTTCTGGACGGCCCGCAAAGCGCTAAGGTCGCGCTGGCGCTCAATCTGCGCCCGCACGGTGCCAGACACTTTCTCCATGCCGGCCTGATTGGTCAGAAAGCCCGTTTGTGTCGGCGGTTTCGTCGCGCAAGCGGGCAGGGCGAGGAGGGTAAGGAAGACGGTGCTTACTGCGCCAGCGCGCGGGGCGGAGATCATATCAAAAGCCATATCGGTCGGAGGAAGGGCAAGCAAAGATGCCCGTCACGGGGACATAGCACGATTGGTTCGCTTGGCCTCTCGATCACCGCTTGTTTTTTGCGGTCTCACGGCTTGTTGATGGAGCGCGCGCCCCCCGCCTTAAGCCGCAGGCCGCTCTCGCAGCGCCAGAAACAAGAAGATCAGGCCCAGCACGACTGTCAGGGGGCTGGCGTAATGCTCTGGCGGGTGGTGACCTGTGGCGGCCCCTTTGAGGAACCAACCATCAATCGCCGCCAAAGCCCGTGCAAGGATCACGGCCATCAGCGCCAACGGGACCAAGGTTTGGTAGCGCAGCCCAATGACGAACAACAACAGCGCAAAAGGGATTTGGATCGCCCCAAACCAAGCAAAAACCGCGATGATCGTGGCTCCTCGAACCGAAAGGTCCATGCCGGCAATAACCCCAGCCCCGCCATCGGGCAGGAAATAATGGATGAGGCCCGGAATAAATTCCGTCACCGCCACGAACATTAAAAACCAAGCAGAGATCTTCGCGCCGCGATAATCGTCGTTCGTACTGGCTGGAAATAGTGCCATTTTTGGCCTCCTTGAGCCATCACAGCTTAGTGAACGCTCTCAAGGTGTCAACGCGGGTTTTCGTCGGACATCGAGGACTTGGGGAACTTTTGCCTTAGTCTAAAAGCCGGACGTGGAACCAAGGGCGAATAATGGCAAATACCAATCTTTAATGTAATTTCGGTATTGTATTCATATATGATTACTGGGGATTGCAATGTTTAAGTCTGTTGAATTGACTCCCATGAATTTAATTGGTGCAATTTTCGTGGCAGGTCTTCTCTCAATTAATATTGTGAGTTTCTTTGGTGCGGCAGCCGTAATTCCCTTATTCTTCTATATGTGGATTGCAGTTGCAGCCAACTTTTTGCCGATCGTTATTCTGGTCCTAGTTGCTGTCCAGCGCGAGCTGGCGCGTGATTTGGCGAAGGGTTTGACGGTATATTGGCTATATTGGACAATTATGTGGGTTGGTTGCGCCCATGGCCTATCGCGCTGGGGTGACCTAGAGCCGCTCAACACCGTGAACATGCCTTATACCGAGGTATTGTTCCAGCCATGGATCTATTTGAAGGCGTCAATCTTTCCAAAGGAAGAGCCCCAAGTAGAGTAAATGCCAGAGATTGGGCTCCTGCTCGCCGGGCTTGTGCCCAACTCAATTCCTTGCGGAACAGCCAACCTATCCAAGCGTTGTGCACGTGAGCAAAGCTGCTCCTCAATCAATGCAAGGATACGCACATATGGACCACAGCAAGCACATCCGCCTCACCGAATCCGAACTCAACGCCGCAACACTTGATGATGCGACCGTTTATGGGGCGGACGACGCCAAGATCGGCAAAGTCTCCCATGTGCACGGCATGGGCATGTCTGGTGACGTCATCGTCGATGTCGGCGGCTTCTTGGGGCTGGGCACAAAGCCTGTTTCCTTGAAGATCAATCAATTGGACTTCATGCGTGACGAGCATGGCCATGTCCACGCCACCACCACATGGACCAAGGCGCAAGTTGAGGCGCTGCCTCAGCACATGCACAGCTAAGTGAGCAAAGTTTACAGACTTTCCTCGCAAGCAATCTAGGGGCGGGGGAGACTTAATCCCTCGTTGCTCAGGCACGCGACCTGTTAGAAATAGGAAAGTGCAGTCCTGCGGGACTGCACCACCTGTCTAGCCGCGCTCTTGGTTGGGTTCATTCACTCAGACGGCATTGTCCGTTGGCTGTGCCATGAGGTTTGTTGACATCGCCGACACGCCAAAGGCGCGCCCCTTGACCCCCCAGCTTACGCAGAAACAATCGTCCGGCAGCTTCAAGGCAAGCGAAGTGTGGCTTCAAGGCGTTCCAAGTGATTTGGCTACCATCCAACAATGGCAATCTTTTGAAGTTGCTTCACCACTGTGCATTCCTAACGGAATGCACGCCATAGCGCGAAGCACAAAATGGCGGTCCCGAAGGGGGCAACATGTGCAAATGATAACAACGGCTTAGGCTGGGATCATACTCAGATTGAACCCGTTTCAAATCAATCGCTTGCAAACGAGATGGCTAACCAAAAGCCACCCGACCCGCATGAAAAAGCCCCCGACGATGCAGCGAACATCGACGAGGGCTTAAATTCAAACGGGCTTGGCGGTCACGTTCAAAGCGAAGTTTACAAGAAAGCCCTACGCCTTTCAAGCATCTTTGACGCCCTAGTCACCGCTGAACAGTCCGAAGCACTAGCGGCTTTAATCGACGCGCTGGACGACCTCACCCCAGATTGTGACCTTGAGCCTAGCTTGGGCTCTCTCAATTGCTTTCAGAATTACTCGACCTTGGCCAATCAAACCTTTTGGGCTGACGGCACGGGCGACGACCGCGAAGAACAAGACGACGATGAGCCAGACTCTGACGGCGAGGAAACGCTAGACGATCTGCCTTCCAACATTTGGTATGACGGCGAGTTTACGACCATGCGCGACGTCCGGCGCTTGGACGCGATCTGGAAGAACCAGTATCTTGGCACGCCACCACCTCCTCCCGAGGGCACAGTCCTAATCTTTGGCCGTCGTGTTCCCATCATCCAAGTGGATTGGGAGTATAAGCCATGATGAACCTTCACGCATTGGCCAAGCAATGGGGCGGCGAAGTCTGCAACGGCGAAATCCTTATTCCCGGTCCCGGTCATAGCCCAAACGACCGCAGCCTATCGGTTCGACCATCAGGCGAAGGCTTTGTGGTTCACAGCTTTGCAGGCGACCATATCAAGGATTGCCTCGACCATGTGGAAGGCTTGCTGGGTGGCCAGCCGATCAAGTTTGACTTGAAGCAGAACGACACCCCACGCCCAGACAATAAGCCCAAAGCGCTGGCGATCTGGGCAGAAAGCCAGCCTTGGCAGGGTTCACTTGTTGAAACCTACCTTGCAGGCCGTGGCGTGGCCTTGCCACCCGATTGTGTGGACGTTCGGTTTAATCCGGCGTGTCCCATGGGCCGTGAAATTGTGCCGGCCATGGTCGCTCTAATCCGGTCTGTCTCGACCTTGGAGCCCTTGGCAATCCATCGCACCCACCTAAACCTTGACGGCACTAAGGGGCGGCTTGACCGCATGGCCCTAGCGCCAATGGCTGACGGCGTTGTCATGCTCACGCCCTATAATCGCGTGTGGATGGACCTTGGCATAGGTGAGGGCATCGAGACGGCCCTAAGCCTGCAAGCCTGCCCAGACTTTGGCAACAAGCCGATCTGGGCCGCTCTAAACGCTGGCCAGCTTTCCAAGTTCTTCCTGCCCAATATCGACCGCCTAGTCATTGCGGCTGACCATGACCCGGCAGGCGTTCGGGCCGCTCTCACTTGCGGGCAACGTGCGGCTGATCAAGGCACAGAAGTTACCCTGATTGCCCCCACCGAATTCAAAACCGATTTGAACGATCTTCTGAAAGGCGCAGCATCATGAGCGCGACCATAGACCCCTCAAAACTAAACGTGGTCAAACTCGACCCACGCCTAGTTGCTAAGAATATGTCAGATAGCTTTGCCGGGCTCTCTAGGGCTTTTGGGGCTGACATTGTTCAGGCACCCGAGTTAGTGGCTGAGCCCTTCACATGGACCCATTGGAGCACTTTACCGAAGCGCAAGTGGATTTATGACAAGTTCCTGATCCGCGGCTATGTCTCTCTCACCGTGGCAACGGGCGGCGTTGGTAAGTCAGTCCTAAGCATCGTTGAAGCCCTATCAATCGCGACCGGGCGGGCGCTGTTGGATAAGCCAGTCTATGAGCGAACCAACACATGGATTTTCAACCTTGAAGATTCCAAAGAGGAATTGGCCAAGCGCATTATGGGCGCGTGCAAACGCCATGGGATCACGCGAGAGGAAATTGACGGCCGATTTTTCGTCAATAGTGGCCTCGACACGCCATTAGTCATTGCACAGCAAACCAAGGCCGAGACAATGATTATTGCCCCGGTGGTGGAAAGCATCATTGCCCAAATCAAAGCAAACCAGATTGGCGTCCTAGTCGTTGACCCCTTCGTTTCCTCTCACCAAGTCAGTGAGAACGACAATGGCGCTATCGACCTTGTGGCTAAGAAATGGGCGGCTATCGCAAACGAGACAAAGTGCGCAATTCACCTAATCCACCATAGCCGCAAAACGGCAGGGAAGGGCGACGTTGACGTAGAGGACGCACGCGGGGCATCAGCTCTACTAGCGACCGCTCGAGCGGCTCGAGTGCTCAATACCATGAGCACGACCGAAGCCGAAAAGCTCAACCTTGTCGAAACCCGCTTTCAATATGTGAAGATGAGCGACGGCAAAGCCAATCTAGCCCCAATGTCTGGCAAGGCAGATTGGTTTATGCTCGACGGCGTCAACCTCGACAATCCGGCGAATAACA
This sequence comes from Hyphomonadaceae bacterium UKL13-1, assembly GCA_001602435.1. Lineage (GTDB taxonomy): Bacteria > Pseudomonadota > Alphaproteobacteria > Caulobacterales > Aquidulcibacteraceae > Aquidulcibacter. The sequence goes on along the minus strand of CP012156.1, from coordinate 1,768,624 downwards.
CCTGCAATCAATTGGCCTCTCTCGAAACCGATTGGGTGGGTGTTCCAATCGCTTGGACGTGGCCTGAGACCCAAAACGTTGGCGATGACGACAAGTCAGCAATCCTTGAACACCTTGCCCAGAACGGCCCTTGGAAGGCGCACCATAGCGCCGAAAATTGGGCAGGCGTTGGAGTGCTTGACGCACTGGGCTTGGACCATGACGACAAGGCAGCCAAGGCGCGTGCAAAGGCTATCCTCAAGGACTTTATCAATTCAGGCTACCTTGAGGAATATCGCGACACTTGCAAGGAAACCCGCAAGCCAAACAAGCCTTTTATTCGGGTGGTTGATCATGCTCCACCACAATAAAAACGAGGTGGAGCAAGGTGGAGCAAGTGGAGCAAAACCACCCCGCAAAACCTGCTCCACCACCACCCCTATTATAGGGGGTGGTGTGGTGGAGCGGTGGAGCACGGCCCCTAATACAGGTGGAGCACTGACTAGGGCAGGGGCAGGGCAGGCACTCACCGACCTTGCGGACAGGCTCTCACGCCTAACACCATGTCACCGTGACCCGCACGCATACCATGATGGCAAGCGCTCAATCGTGGCTGAGCTGAGACGATTAGCACGGCGGATGGAGTAGGGCAGGGGATACCCCCCTCCCCCCCCACCCCCCCCTATCAAAAAGGCTTTGGCTTATGAAAAAATTCTGGAAAAAAATAAAAGAAAATGTCTCTCGCGATAAACTGCGCAAGCATTCGTCTTGCGGCTTGATCGTCAAAGGCGCTCTCAATCGACCGACAGCAGGCGAGGGCATGTCTTGCGGCTCAAGCCTGCAATCGTTGGCCAGCAAATCGCGTTGGTTGGCGTCAAAACCCATAACCCCATCAAATGACCATCAGACAGGTTTTTCAGTAGCGGTGTGGGACACGCAAATTCAGTTAGTTTCGAAAGGGGCCTGCCATGGGGCTTAGAGGACCCGGCGCGAAGCCGATCAAGCGCAACACCGAAGCCACAGAAATCGAGCATGAAGCCCCGCCATGGGAGGCCGAAGGCTTGACCCGCGTGGAGCGTGTTATTGCCTTCCTTGAGGCTCTACCGATCACTAGCGGGGCTCATGCAGGGCGACAATTCAAGGTAAGAGACTGGCAAAGGGACTTCCTTGAGGACATCTACCGGGAGACCGACGGCAAGCGGCCCGTGCGAACGGCGGTTCTTTCCGTTCCCAGAAAGCAAGGGAAAACTGACGTTGCAGCACGGCTGGCCCTATGTCACCTTGCCGGACCCGAAGCGGAGCCCCGTGGAGAGGTCTATTCGGCGGCGAACGACCTCAAGCAAGCGGCACGAACCTTTCGAGAGATGGCCGCAATTGTGGAGCAAGTGCCATGGCTTGCGGAGCGTATTTCTATACGTCGGCACAACAAAGAAATGGAAGATATTGCGGGCACGGGCTCGACCTTCACCGCGCTGAGTTCCGACGTGGCAACAAAGCACGGCTTGAGCCCTTCCTTTGTGGTCTATGACGAGCTTGGGCAGGCACCCAATCGCGACTTATACGACGCCCTTAACACGGCCATGGGCGCGCGTGCTGAGCCTCTTATGGTGGTTATCTCGACGCAAGCGGCAAGCGATCTAGCCCCGCTCTCTACCCTGATTGACTATGGCTTAAAGGTGCAAGCTGGCGACATTGAGGACCCGTCCTTTCACCTGACATTCTACACGGCCCCCGATGACTTGGACCCTTGGGACCCGGCGACTTGGGCGCTGGCAAATCCCGCCCTGGGCGACTTCCGAAGCCTTGAAGATGTGCAGCGGATGGCGGCTCAAGCCCAGACAATGCCAGCATCTGAAAGCGCGTTTAGAAACCTAATCTTGAACCAACGGGTGAGCGCGGCAGACTTCTTTATGAACCCGGCAATCTGGAAGTCTTGCGGTGGGGATCTGCAACCGCTCAAGGGGCGACCTTGCTGGGCTGGCCTCGACCTTGGGGGCGCTCGAGATTTAACCGCCCTTGTGATGGTGTTTCGCCAAGATGACGGCACCTATGACGCGGTCCCGATTGTCTGGGTTCCGGGCGATTTGAAGCAGCGTGAGCATGAGGAGAGGGCGCCATATCCCTTATGGCACAAGCAGGGATTGCTTCGTTCGACCGGGGAAAAGACAACGAACCCCGCCCAGATTGCGCGCGACGTTGCGGAGCTTGCTGGCCAATATGGCATTCAGCAAATCGCGTTCGACCGCTGGAAGATTGACGACCTAAAGCGCGAGCTGGACGCCATTGGTTGCGAGGTGGAGCTAGTGCCGCACGGGCAGGGCTTCAAAGACTTTAGCCCGGCGGTTGATTTGCTCGAGCGCGTTATTGCTGAAGGCATTATCAGGCATGCGAATCATCCAGTCTTGACCATGTGTGCGAGTAACGCGGTGGTAATTCGCGATCCCGCAGGGGGCAGGAAATTAGATAAAAGCAAATCACGCGGGCGCATTGACGCGGTCGTAGCTCTAGCGATGGCGCTAACCGTGGCCAGTAGGCACGTTGACGAACCCGAGTGGGAACCTTTTGTGATGGCGGTTTGAGTTATCCACAAATGATTCACTTGCACCGTTTCGCAAATCGTGTCAGATGAATCACTATGAAAACGATATTCACCACTGCGACCTTCACCCCGGCAGAGGCCGAAGCCATCACGGGCGTGTCCGTTGACCAGCAGCGCACTTGGCGCAATCGCGGGTTTTTTCCAAAGTTCCGGGGCCATGCCCGCTTTGATGTGTTCGCCTTGGCCCGCCTAGTTGCGGTTAAGGCCTTGTCATTGCGCGGCATCGGCCCTGACGATTCTAAGGATGTGGCTGGCTACATTGCCAATGGCATGGTCGCAAGCATGGCGCATGAAAGTGACTTTTGGAGCGGTGACGCAAAGGCAGCTCTTACTTGGCAGGAATTGCCCGAGTTGCCAACGCGTGAAGTCTTCATTGAAAACATCGTAAAAGAGATATTTGGCGATCTTGAGGATGGCCGGACCGAGAATTACGCCCAGTATTTGAAGGAGTCATCGCTTCAGCCAAGTCATTGGAAAATCCAAAGCGATTACCTTAAGTCGCAGTTTCTGCGTTCTAGAAATGTTTACTCTAACCCTTATCGGTTTTTCGTTTGGTGGGCGGATGGCACGCCAACATTTGCTCTTGATCTAACACTCGCATTTAACAGCCACGACAGTTCTGACCCTAAAGCTTCCGGTGCGGCTGTTGTTTTGGATTTGGACTTACTTACCGGGCAAATCTTCGACCGTTGCAACCGCGCTTTTGTCGATGTGGAGTTTCCACGCAACGAAAACGGCGAATTGATTGCCCCAATCGAATATGGCGCAGCTATGCCATTCACCCGAACCCCGCAGTGATTGCGGATTTTCCCTTAGAAGGAACCTTTAAACTATGACGACAGCAGCAAGCCTAAAGGCGGAATTGGCTACCGCAGAGAATGAAGTCCGCAGCGCTCTTGCTGCAAGGATTGACGGCAAAGAGGACGGCCCCGCGCTCGAGCCTCTTGAAGCCAAAGTCCAATCTATCAAGTCCCGCCTTGAGGCACGCCAAAAGCTGGACGCAATGGAAAAGGCAGCCCCGGCGGAAGTCGTTGGCGATGGCAAAACTGAAGAACGTAGCCTGAAGGTGTTTCAAAACACCGAGACCCGCGCCAAACACAACGGCCCGATCTGGCAGGCAGCCAATGGCCAAGCGGTTCCAGTCCTGACTAAAGAGCATCGCTTTGCGGACTTCGTTGGCGATGGTGGCGCAGCTCAAGAAATCGGTATCAGCGGTTATCTCAAGTCCTTGGCCTTGGGTCCTAGCAACGACCTCGAGCGGCGCGTCTTGGGTGAAGGCACAATCGGCGCAGGCGGTGCAACGGTCCCAACGCCTCTTGCGGCTGAAATCATCGACCGCATGCGAGCCCAGACCGTCTCTATTCAGGCAGGCGCTTTAACCGTCCCGATGACAAGCCAGACCTTGCGTATGGCCCGCGTAATTACCGACCCAACGGGCGGTTGGCGTGCTGAGAATGCGGCTATTGTCGAAAGCGATCCAGTCTTTGACCAAGTCACCTTGACGGCCCGGACTTGGGCGGTTCGCTTCCAAGTGTCCCGCGAATTGCTGGAAGATGGCCAGAACATTGACGCGGCTTGCCGGAATATCTTGGCAGGCGCGGCAGCGGTTGCACTTGACCAAGCAATCCTAGTGGGTGCTGGCACGGCTAACGAGCCCTTGGGCATCCGTGGCCAGTCTGGCATTCAGGCGGTCAGCATGGGCACCAACGGCGCAGTGTTCGCAGGCTGGGCACCTGTCCTAAACGCGGTGCAAAGCCTCGAGACGGCTAACTCGAGCGTTGTTAGCGGCATGGTCATGCACCCCCGCACGGCACGCGCGATCAATGGTTTGGTTGACTCGACTGGCCAGCCTTTGAACGCACCACCCCGCATTGCAGGCGTCCCGCAATTTGCGACCGTGTCTATGCCGATCAATGAGACGCAAGGCACCTCGAACAATGCAAGTTCCATCATTCTGGGCGACTTTAGCCAAGTTATGATTGGCCTTCGCACTGACTTGCAAATCCAAGTCTTGCAGGAGCGCTTCGCAGAAGTGGGCCAGATTGGCTTCATTGCTTGGATGCGCGCAGATGTGGCCTTGGCCCGTCCGGCCGCACTGGCCCGCATTGCAGGGATTACCCCATAATGACGGCCCTCGAGAAACGAGCCTTAGCTACTGAGGTGGCGGTTAAAGACCGCCGCCTCGAAGGCTATGCAGCAGTGTTTGGCGTTGAAACCCGCGTGGGATCGTTTCTCGAGACCATTCGTCCTGGAGCTTTCAAATCTGCTCTAGGCAACGACATTTTGGCACTAGCCGACCATGACCCGACCCGCCTTCTAGCGCGGACCAAATCCGGCACTTTGCGTCTATTTGAGGATAGCAAGGGGCTGGGCTTTGATCTTGACGTTCCTGACACCCAAATAGGCCGGGACCTTCTGGCCTTGGCAGAACGTGGCGATCTGGGCGGCATGTCCTTTGGGTTCACCATCCCGAAAAATGGCGACGCATGGCAAGGCAATAAGCGCGAATTGCGCACTGTTGACTTGCGTGAAATCTCAATCGTTCAATCGTGGCCTGCCTATCCTCAAACGAGTGTTGCGGCCCGCTCTAGTGGCGTTGGCACCTATGCCGAGCGCTATCTAGCCCTTCTGACGGAGTGCCGCTCATGAGCCTTCTAAACCGCCTTCTAGGCCGTCCTGACCCTGAGACCCGTGTCCTTACCCTGACAGATGTTTATGGCTCTGACATGGGCTCTTATGGCGACACCTCAAGCCCAGACGCGATCCTATCCAATCTCTCGACTGTTGCGGCATGTGTTCGGATTCGTTCGGAGCTGACCGCAGGTGTTGGCCTTCATGTGTTCCGGCGTGGCCCAGATGGCGCACGCTCTCGGGCTGATGATTTGCCGCTATATGATGTGCTTCACAGTGTAGCGAACCCAAATCAAACCGCCTTTGAGTTCCGCGAAATAATGGTCCGCGACCTCGACACCCGTGGCAACGCCTACGCGACAATCGAGCGCGATGGAGCTGGGCAAGTGATTGCGCTCTACCGGCTCGACCCCACGACCGTGACGATTGAAAAGCTGGCCAATGGTCGCCTACGCTACAAGGCAGGCGGTCAAGTGTTCCTTGCCGATGAAATCTTGCACATTCGCGGCCCCTCAAAAGATGGCATCCTTGGGCAAAGCCCGCTGACTATCTCGAGCGGCGTCTATGGGCTGGCAATCGTTCAAGCAAAGACCGCTGAGCGCGTCGCAGAAAATGCGGTCCGCTCGAGCGGCGTTTTGTCTTTTGAGAACAAGCTAAGCCCAGATGCACGCGCTGGCGTTTCCGCCGCGATGAAAGACTTTTCGTCTAATGGCAAGAAGGCTGGCGGCGTCCTAGTTTTGGATGGCGGCCCAGACTTCAAGCCAATCGAGCTATCTTCCGCTGACATGGAGTTTCTGGCCTCTCGCAGGCTGACCAATGAAGATTGCGCGCGTTGCTTTGGCATCCCGCCTACCGTCGTTGGTATCGTTGACCGGGCGACCTACTCGAACGTGGAGCATGAAGGCCGCGCATTGGTCCAAAACGCTCTAGGACCGCTTGCAGGCCGCATTGAGGCGGCAATGCTTCGTTGCCTCCTAACGCCTGAAGAACGTCGCACGCTCTACATCGAGCACGATCTGTCTGGGCTCTTGCGGGGCGACGTGTTTAACCGCTTCCAAGCCTACCGCATTGCGCGCGAAATCGGGGCGCTTAGCCCTAACGACATTCGCAGGATGGAGAACCAGCCACCTATTCCAGATGGCGACGTGTTCCACTACCCCGGCAATTGGATTCCCTTGGGCACTGTTGCGAACCAGCAAGGCCAAAACATGGGAGCGCAAGTCTAATGGCAAAGCGCGCGCATATCTTCACAGAAGGCGACCTTTCATTAGCCTTTAAGGTGGCTAAGGCGAACGGCGCGCGCGCGTTCAAATATGAGGCACCCGGCGGCCATAAGCTGACCTTTGACCTTTCCGACGTTCCAAGTGATTCTATGCAGGATCAATCAAACCCATATGATGTGCCTCATGGTTAAAGTTCAGCTTCCCGGCGTTTCCTCTTATCGCGATCGACACGGCGGCTTGCGCTGGCGTTATCGCTATAAGGGCACGCACAAGACCCTTAAGGGACAGCCGGGAAGTGCTGAGTTCATGGCGAGCTATCAGGCAGCGGTGGCAGGCCATGCCAAGCCAGAGGGGGCGGGCGCTGAGTTTACGGGGCTGGGCTCCAATGCTTGGTTGATCGTGAAGTTCTATGCATCACCTGAGTTTGCAGCCTATCGACCGTCAACCAAAGACACCATGCGACGGCAATTTGAATGGCTTCGCAAAAACCATGGGGATAAACCCTTTGGCGTGCTTGAGGCGCGGCACGTTCGCCAATGGATGGACGCCAAGCGGCAAACGCCAAACGCGGCTAACACCATGCTCAAGGCGCTTCGCAATTTGTCTAAGTTCGCTGTTGATCGTGGCTATATCAAGCAGGACAAGATTCGCGAAGTCCGCAAGCTCAAGGTGAAGTCCGAAGGCTACCGGGCTTGGACTGAAGAACAAATCGCAGCCTTTGAGGCACATCATAAGCCGGGAACCCGTGCGCGGTTGGCGTTTATGCTGTTGCTCTACACTGGCCAGCGCTTGGGCGATGTTCACCTATTAGGTCCGCAACACCTCACAAATGGCCGTGTAAGGCTAAAGCAGGAAAAGACAGGCCAAGCGGTGGACTTTGCGGCACCTAAGCCCCTGCTTGACGAGCTGGCGTTGTGGCCAAAAACAAATCTGGCGTTTCTAGTCACGCAGACAGGCGCACCCTTTACCAAGGGCGGCTTTGGCAATTGGTTTCGAGATTGCGTGAAGGAGGCTGGCCTTAGCGGCGTTTCCTCTCACGGCTTGCGGAAGTCCATGGCGCGCAGGCTGGCAGAAGCGGGCGCAAGTTCTCACGAGATTATGGCAGTCACTGGCCACCAGACCCTAGCCGAAGTTGACCGCTATACGCGGTCCGCAAATCGTGCGGGCATGGGCGATAAGGCAATCAATAAAGCCTTTGGCAGTGAAGAAAACCAGAACAAAAATTGGCGAACCTTAGACCCGGTTAGCCAAATTGAGCCTCAAACCATTGAAAGGAAACAAGAAAATGGATGAGTTGGCGGTCCCGAAGGGACTTGAACCCCCGACCCATCGTTTAGGAAACGATTGCTCTATCCTGCTGAGCTACGGGACCGCACGGCCTCTGCTTAGCGGGCGCGCGGCGGTTTGGGGAGGGGGGTGTTACAGAATTTGGCCCGAGAGTTAGTCGGCGTTTAGTCCTGCGTCGTCGCGACCACGCGCGGTAGTTTGAAGATGACGTCTTCGCGCGTGACTTCCACATCTTGCAGCGTCACGCCAAAGCGTGCCTGACAGGCCGCAATCACCGCTTCGACCAAATCTTCTGGCGCACTGGCCCCGGCGGTGAGGCCCAGGGTGGAGATTCCGTCAAACCATGACCAGTCGATGCCATGGGCATCATCGATCAAATGGGCGGCTTTCGCCCCGGCGCGAAGGCCCACTTCCACCAGCCGAATAGAGTTGGACGAGGTTTTTGAGCCAATGACCAAGAGGAGGTCAGCTTTGGCCCCTAGCGCTTTGACCGCCTCTTGGCGATTCGTCGTCGCGTAGCAAATGTCTTCCTTATGCGGTGGCGAGATTTCGGGAAATTTGGCCTGTAATGCGCCGACAATCTCGGCTGTATCATCGACCGACAGCGTCGTTTGGGTCACAAAAGCGAGCTTTTTGGCATCTTTTGGCTGGAAATCAGCGATTTCTGCGACGTCTTGGATCAAGGTCACCGAGCCTTCGGGCAATTGGCCCATGGTGCCAATGACTTCAGGGTGACCTGCATGGCCAATGAGAACAATTTCACGCTCCGCATCAAAATGCCGTTGGGCTTCGACATGGACTTTGGAGACCAAAGGGCAGGTCGCATCGACAAAAATCATATTGCGGCGTGAGGCCTCTTCCGGCACCGATTTCGGTACGCCGTGGGCGGAAAACACCACAGGACGGTCAGTCGGGCATTCGTCTAATTCTTCAACAAAAACAGCGCCTAATCGCTTCAATCTTTCCACGACATGGACGTTGTGGACGATCTCGTGACGGACATAGACAGGGGCACCCCATTTCTCAATCGCGCGCTCAACAATCTGGATGGCGCGGTCAACACCGGCGCAAAAGCCGCGCGGTGCAGCGAGCAAAATCGTCAAAGGAGGGGTAGGGGCTGTAACTTCCGACATGATTTCTCCGGTGGCATTGCCTTGTTGGCGCCGCATTGCGTTGCTTGAAGCAAGACTGACCTCTAAAGACATGGTCTATAATTGCGGCAGTGCCAAGATGGTCTGCTTCGCTTCTTCTGTGGAATGCAACATGCGCCCCCAAGCTATTGCCTTTGTGATCACTTCGTCCATCCTTTTTGCCGCTTGCTCGTCCTTGCCATTTGTAGGCAATCGCGATGGCCGCAATAAGGCCCCGCCGCCGATGTCAGAGGCTGACGCGCCAGCCGCAGAAGCGCCAAAGCCTGCGGTTGAGGCTAAGGCAGGGGATGCTGAAACCTTAGAGACCCCAGTCGGCCCCCCCCGCAAACGCGGCTTCTTTTCAGGGCTCGCCAAGACACTCGGCAGTGATTCAGGCGTCGCCAATGTTGGGCCGTGTCCAGCTGTGCGGGTGTTGTATGATGCGCAGCGTTTTGTGGAGCTTGACGGGCCAGAGCGGTTTGAGAATGTCGGCTATACGGGCGAGATTTTGAACGTCAATTCAGATTGCCGCTATGTTGGCAGCGATCCAATTACCATTAATCTGGAATTGGATATGGCGTTTGGCAAAGGTCCTAAGGCGAAGGGTGCCTATAAGGACGCTAAATATTGGGTGACTGTCACGCGCAAGGACATCGCCGTCATCAGCCGCCAAGTCTATACCCAACGGGTTGCGATTCCAGCAGGCTCTGACCGGGTTGCCTTGAAGTCCTTACCGATCGCAATAGAAATCCCCCGTGCCAATAAGGACATTGCTGGGGCGAACTTTGAGGTGCTGGTCGGCTTTGAATTGACGCCAGAGCAATTGGACTTCAACCGCAAAGGTAAGCGCTTCCGTGTGGATGCTGGCGTTCCACGCTAAAGGCCCAATCCCATGACCCATTTTGCGTTTCAATTGGCCCACAAGTTGGGGGATGCTTTCGCTGATCTAGGCTTAAGCCGGGATCTGGGTGCGGTTGTGCGCGCCCAAAAGGCAGAGTTCGGCCATTTTCAGTGCAATGGCGCGATGGCTGGGGCCAAGCAGGCAGGCAAAAACCCGCGTGAGGTCGCAACCGCCGTTGCCGCAAGACTTGCCAAAGACCCCGATATAGCCCGCGTAGAGGTCGCTGGCCCCGGGTTCCTCAACATCACCTTGTCGGACGCTGCTCTGGTCGCCCAAGCTGAAACCATCGCCGCAGATGGCCGCGCGGGCGCGCAGCTGGTTGAGGTGCCGCGTCGGGTCATTGTCGACTATGCGGGGCCGAATGTCGCCAAATCCATGCATGTTGGCCATTTGCGCGCGACCATTATTGGCGACAGCATCAAGCGGCTTTACCGCTTCCGCGGCGATCAGGTGTGGGGTGATGCGCACTTTGGGGACTGGGGTTTCCAAATGGGCCTGTTGATTGCCACTTTGGCGCAAGAACTGCCGGACCTTCCCTATTTCGATGCCAACTTTACCGGACCGTATCCTGAAACCAGCCCGGTTCAGTTGTCCGATCTGGAGCGCATTTATCCAGCAGCGGCTGCTTTGGCCAAAACCGATGTCGAGGCGCGCGACCGCGCCCGTAAAGCCACAGCCGAGCTGCAAGCAGGCCGGCCCGGCTATCGCGCGCTGTGGCAGCATTTTGTGGCCGTCTCACGCGGGGCTTTGGAGCGCGAGTTTGCTGCCCTAGGCGTGACCTTTGATCTGTGGCTGGGCGAAAGCGATGCAGATCCCTTGATCCCCGACATGATCACAGACTTGGAAGCCAAAGGTCTGTTGCAAGATGATCAAGGCGCGCGGGTAGTCTTTGTGCACGACAAAATGGTGCCGAAGAAGGATGGCGGCGAGGGGCCAAATGTTGCGCCCCTGCTGGTGGTCTCGTCAGAAGGTTCGGCCATGTATGGCACAACTGATCTGGCCACCATTGTTGACCGTGTAAAGCGCTTCCAAACCGATCTGATCATCTATTGCGTCGATCAACGCCAAGCCGATCACTTTGAAACCGTGTTTCGTGCGGCGGACAAGGCTGGCTATATGCCGCGTGAGGGCCTCGACCATATCGGTTTTGGCACGATGAATGGCCAAGATGGCAAGCCGTTTAAAACCCGCGAAGGCGGCGTCTTAAAGCTGCACGACCTCATCACCCAAGTGCAGGAAAAAGCCCAAGCCAAGATTGATGAGGCCGGCGTCGGCCAAGACTGGCCACAAGACGAACGCGCCGACATCGCGCACAAAGTTGGTATTGCGGCCCTGAAGTTTGCCGATCTGCAGAACTTCCGCGGTACGTCCTATATCTTTGACCTAGATCGGTTCTTGAGTTTTGAAGGCAAGACGGGGCCTTATCTCCTTTATGCGGCCGTCCGGATCAAATCGATCCTACGTAAGGCGGATGAAGCAGGCTTTACTGCTGGTCCAGTGGTGAGCCTGGAAGGCGCAGAGCGCGATTTGATCTTGGTGCTGGATGGCTTTGAGCATGCCCTTCGCGGGGCCTATGACAAGCGCGCGCCCCATATTTTGGCGGACCATGCCTATAGCTTGGCTGGGGCGTTTTCGGCCTTCTACGCGGCCTGTCCGATCATGAATGCGGCAGAGGCGGACGTGCGCGCGTCGCGCCTGACTTTGGCTAAGGCGACCTTGACGCAATTGCTGATCGCACTCGATCTTCTTGGGATCGAAGCACCCGAGCGGATGTGATCTCTAGCGAGACTGGGTCTGATAAATCGGGTCCAGCCTGTCGCGGCGATTGGGCAATTCTTCTGTGATCGCGGCGCGCTGGTCCGGCGTAAAGCGCATCCATTGCGCAATCTCTGGCAAGGTACGGTAACAACCGAGGCAGAGGCCCGATTGCGGCTCTACACAGCAAACTTTGATGCAGGGTGTCGCGATCGGTTCGGCCATTTCAGCCGACAAAGCCCGGGATCAAGGCAACAATCCCGGCCAAAGCCCCAAGCTCTGCTGCAATGGCACTTGCCCCCAAGGCGTCACCCGTTTGACCGCCCAAATGCTTGCGTGCCGTCAAGGCAATCGCCCCAGCGCCCAAGATTGTGCCAATCACAGCGCCAATGGCGGGACCCATGAAGCTCAATTGAAAGGCAAGGATAACACTGACGCCGCCAATGACCGCACCAATCACGGTCGCCGTCGTTGCTTCGGTTGCGGTGGGTTGTCCAGCAGAAGCAGAAATGCCGTCATCGGTCGCGGGCTTTAGAAGCGTCATCACATGCACAAGCGCCGTGCGGGCCAAAGTCCCGCTGATGATCAGGCACAGGCCCGCCTGCCAAGCTTGGGCAATCTCGGCCACCAAAAAGATTTTGAGGATGATCGCCAGCAAAAGTGCGACGCCGCCAAAGGTACCGATACGAGAATCGCGCATGATGGCTAGGCGTTCTGTAACCGTCTTGCCACCGCCGACGCCATCAAAGAAATCGGCAAAGCCATCTTCGTGGAAAGCGCCTGTGGTGACAACTTGCGACGCAACGGCCAAGGTTGCCGCGATATGAACGCTGCCATTGAACAACCACATGGCAAGACCATAGGTCAGCGCACCGATGATACCGGTCACGAGTCCCGCGACAGGGGCAGCCTGAAAGGCCCGCGTAATGCGCTCTCTCGGCAAGTCTTCCGGCCAAGTCACCGGCAGACGCGTAAAGAATATCAAGCAAATTCTGGCGTCATCAATAATGCGCATGGCGCGACTCAACTTTGGCTTATTTTGTAGGAACGTCTTTTCGTCCTTGTAGACGAACAGTTTGAAAATTCGAGATGATAATACTTAATGGCTGAGTGAAGCTTTGGCACTGTGGCGCCGAAGTCGCAGTGAGGCAACACCGCCTATGCTGTCTTTTCCACATCGCCTTGGCCTTTATTGCTACTTGATTGCGCGCTAGATCACCCACATGCCTCATGATGCCAGCGAGCCCCCCAAACAGCCCTTTGATGATATCCGTGCCTTGTTGCAGGACCTACCCAGTCGGGATGAGGAGGCCAGCGCCCGGACGGCTTGGCGGGAGAGCCAATTAATCAAGCCGCCAGGCGCCTTGGGGCGCCTCGAAGATATCAGCAATTGGTTGTCGGCTTGGACAGGTAAAAGCCCGCCGCAGGTGACAAGACCGATCATTGCCGTGTTTGCAGGCGACCATGGTGTCGCCGCACGCGGGGTCTCCGCCTATCCGCAAGAAGTCACTCGCCAAATGATTGACGCGATGGCCGCCGGTGGGGCTGCGATCTCCGTCTTGGCGCAGCAAGCAGGCGCTGGGCTCAAAGTCTATGATCTGGCGGTGGGCAAGCCGACACCGGATATTGTTGAGGCCGATGCTCTAACGGAGCAGGAATGTGTGGCCACGATGGCCTATGGCATGGAGGTCTTGGCCGAAGGGACGGACCTTTTGGTTCTGGGCGAAGTTGGCATTGGCAACACCACGGTCGCAGCCGCCTTGGCTATGGCCTTGTTTGGCGGCGAGGCGTCCGAATGGACAGGCCCCGGCACGGGCGTTGAAGGCCCGGCTTTAGTGGCTAAGCGTGAAGTCGTTGAAGCTGCTGTGGGGCGCTTGGGCGAGGATCGCGCCGATCCGCTAAAGGTATTAGCCCGGGTCGGCGGGCGCGAATTTGCAGCCATTGCGGGCGCAATTCTGGCGGCCCGCTTGCAACGGGTTCCTGTGGTGCTGGATGGCTTTATGGTCGCCGCTGCCGCTGCGATTTTACACCGGATGAACCCCGAGGCGCTGGATCATTGCATCGTCGGCCATGTCTCGGCAGAGCCAGGCCATCGCGCGCTGTTGGCCCGTTTGGGCAAGCAGCCCATCTTGGATCTCGGCATGCGCTTAGGTGAGGGGACGGGGGCCGCACTAGCCGTGCAAATCATCAAGTCAGCGGTTGCTTGCCATGCCGGTATGGCGACCTTTGCCGAGGCTGGCGTTGCAGGGCCTGCCAACTGATGCCGGTCTCCAGCGCCTATCAGCCAGACCCACAGTTTTTTGGCCTAGGGCCGGAGTTTGGTGACCCGGTTCAGGCGGTTGATTTTCCGATGCACCGCCTTGTCTGGCGCGATCAGCGCGCGGCGGAAAGTGTCGGCCTTGAGACTTTAAGCGACGACGAATGGGTTGCCCATTTTGGCCGCTTTGAGACTTTGCCCAATATGGCCCAGCCGCCCGTGGCCATGCGCTATCACGGCCATCAGTTTCGCACCTATAATCCGCAATTGGGCGATGGGCGGGGCTTTCTGTTTGGTCAGCTCCGCGATCAAAAGGGTCGCTTGCTTGACTTAGGCACCAAGGGCTCTGGTCAGACGCCGTGGTCGCGACAAGGCGATGGCCGTCTCACCTTGAAAGGCGGGGTGCGTGAGGTTTTGGCAGCCCGCATGCTGGAAGCCCAAGGCGTCCCCACGTCCAAGGCCTTAAGCCTGATTGAAACCGGTGAAAATCTGATCCGCTCCGACGAACCTTCCCCCACGCGCTCGGCCGTTTTGGTGCGCCTTCAGCATAGCCATGTCCGCTTCGGCACCTTTCAGCGCCATGCCTTTCTCGATGCGCCCGAGCGCTTGACCGCCTTGGTCGATCATTGTGCGGCTGTTTATTATCCCCACTTACAGGCGCTAGACGGCCCAGAACGCGCGGCAGGCCTCGTACGCGACGTGGCGCTTGCCACGGCAGACATGGTCGCTGGTTGGATGGCTGCTGGTTTTGTGCATGGGGTTCTCAATACCGACAATATGAATGTGACCGGCGAGAGCTTTGATTATGGCCCGTGGCGGTTTTTACCAGTGGCAGACGGAAACTTCACGGCGGCCTATTTCGATCAGACTGGCCTTTACGCCTATGGCCGCCAGCCCGAAGCAGGCCTGTGGAACCTCAAACAATTGGCTGGGGCCCTCACACCGATTGGCGAGCTGGACAGTTTGACCGAGGCTGTCCGTGCTTATCCACCCGCCTTTGCCCAAGCCCAGCAGGCCGCGCTTTTGCGCCGCCTTGGCCTGCAGTTTGCGGCAGAGCCCGACGACAACCGCACCATGCTGGACGCCATGTTTGCGTTTATGGCGCGATCGGGCGTGTCGTGGGACGGCTTTTTCCACGATTGGTTTGGTGGCCTTGTCAGTGAAGCGCGCGCATTGGCTGGCCCGCGGGCTGACGATTACAAGGGCGAAGATTTCCAAGCGTGGTTCAAATGGCTCGACCGCTTTCAACCCGAGCGACCAGATCGCTTGAGCCACCCCTATTTCCAAGGGGCCGAGCCCGTAAGCTTGGTGATTGAGGAAGTGGAGGCCTTATGGGCCAAAATTGCAGAAGATGACGATTGGTCAGGTTTTCATCAAAAGCTTGCCGATATCACAAGTTTGCGAGAAGCGTTGGCTTAGGGCTGTTCTGGCTGATTCAGGCTGCGAAAGCCCTTAATTTCCGGTGGTTTTGATAGCATTTTACCTGGGGCTTTAGGACCTTTGTAAGCGGTCGCAGCCATACTATCCGCTGGTTGGGATGGCGACTGGGGCTTACGTCATCATCCAACCCACTTCGCGAGAGAACTTTTCGGGTTCGTTCAGCACGTGGGAGCCATCAAGATGCGTGAACGATTTGTCGCCTTTCTGCCTTTGACTCATAGCGTTGACTTTGCCCACGACCAAATCTTGGCGAGGTTGAGCGGCCTTTTCCCGTCGCTGATGTCCAAACTGCGCGTTGTGCGGGCTGGCGGCTTTGCAGAAGGTGGGGAAGGGGGACCCTGCTTTTTGGCGGTTGGCCCCAATGTCATCTCCGTGCATCTGCATCCCGGCCAGCCCAATCTTGAGTCACGCGAAGCGCTGGACTTGGTTTGTCCGGCTTGGTTCGGTTTGCGTTCAAACTTTCCGAGAATCCACGCCCATGTCGTTGTGCGCTCAGAGCAAGACGCAAACCACCCTGCCGAAGCACTGGCTATCGCCGCTGCCGTCAGCATGGTTGCAGCGGCTTTGATTTCGATTGTCCCCGCTGAAGAAATCATCTGGAAGACAGGAGAAGTCAGCATTGAGCCCCAAGCCTTTCAGCGGGCGGCTTTGCGTCTGACTATCCCTGAAATCAAAGTCAGTCATTGGTTGGCGTGGCGAAGTTTTGAGGGGCCAGCGAGCCCGCAAGGTGTGCCAAGCCTGATCTATCATTCCAAAGGTCTCGCACCGTTTTTTGGTCGCGAGCTTGAAACAGTGCCCTCTATTTTACCGCAGGCGGAGGTAGAAAAGCGTGTCCTGGCCGTTACGGACTTCTTGATTTTGCATGGGCCGCCCATCTTCGATGATATGCCGCTCTATGTCCCTGATCATGATTATGTGCGGGTGCGGCTGCGTGATCGCGGCCTCATCGACCCCAATCCAGTCCTGCTCCTGCGCATCGAGGCTGGCCCAGCGGCGGGGACTGCGCCACGCCATGGCCAAGCTTTGCCGGCTACAGGCGGCTTTGGCAGGCGGGCTGTCAGCTAAGCCTTTGCCAGGCGTGAGGGAATTGAGGCTTCCCTTTTTGCTAAACTGGTTCATGATCTTGGTTGTGTCGTCTAGGACGAACCAAAGGGGTAAGGCATGGCACTTCAACGTCGCGACTTAGTCACCAGTCTTCTTGGTTTTGGTCTGGCAGGTCCGGCTTGGGCACAAAAGGCAACACCTGCTGCAACTGAAACCGTCACGGTCACAGGCCAAACCCCGATCGTCACGCTGCAGACTTGGATCGATCTTTATGGTCGCCCAACGGCCGAAGTGAAGCTGAACGGTAAGGGCCCCTTCAAATTTGTTGTCGATACTGGCTCCAATACCTCTGTCTTGAGCCCGCGAGTCGCTAAGGCTTTGGAGCTTTCAGAATTGCCGATGCGGACGGTGCACGGTGTGACGGGCTCCAGTCAGGCCCATTTTGCCAAGGTCGGCCAGATCGAAACCGGGCGTAGCGTCTCCAATAATCTAACGGTCGCCATTATTGACGCGCCTGCCTTGGATAAGCTCGATGGTATCCTTGGCATGGATATGTTTGCCAATCGCCGGGTGCGGTTCAATTTCAGCCGGAAAACCGTTGATCTAGAGCCAGCTACGTCGAGGCGGCCACGCAAACTACCAATCTCTGTCGGGGTAAAGCTACGCCATGGATTGTTGATTGAGGCTGAAGGGCGCGTCGGCAATTTGCGGTCCAAGTGCATTCTCGACACGGGCGGGGATACCACCATCATCAATATGGCCATGCTGAATGCGCTCAGCGCTCGGGCAAGACGCAGAACTCGGCCTGAAGAAGCCCCAATCATCTTGGGCGTCACGAACCAACAACTCAACGGGGTGTGGGCCAATCTGCCAGAGTTCAATCTCATTGGCCTCAATATCCGCCGGTTAACGGTGGTCGCAGCCGATGCGCCTGTGTTTAAGCTCTGGGGCCTTGAGAGCACGCCTGCCATGTTGGTTGGCATGGACATTCTAAGCCAAGTGGAGACATTGGTCGTGGACTATCGCCGTCGCGAAGTGGAGCTCCAATTGCTCTCCAGTTTAGTGGGTGGTGAGCACAACATTTATCGGGGCTAATCCCGATCGAGAGGAAATAATCTTGACAGGCAATCTGCGCGCTACCGGCACTTCCAGCTTTTTTCGTTTGTTCGGGCTGATGTGTCTGCCAGTGCTTTTGCTGGCTGCCCCACAACTGGCCCAAGCGCAGTTTAAGGCCGCCAAACCTGAAGCCCGTGTAGAATATTGGCAGAACCGCTTGGCCACGATGGAAAGCCAATTGGCCGACAAGCAAGGCCTGTCTCAGTACCGCCTTGTGTTTTTGGGCGATTCCATCACCGACTTTTTCCTGATGGGCGAGAATTTGTGGTTTCCCGGCATCAAGAATGGCCGGAGCGTTTGGGATGCGACCTTTGCTGGCAGCGACCCTAGCCTTAAAGCCATTAATCTAGGCATTTCCGGCGACCGGATTGAGCATATGCTCTACCGGATCCAGCCCAAGCGCCAAGGCGGCCTCGGCCAATTGGATCATAAGAGTTTGAAGCCGGATTATGTGGTCATTCTGGCCGGGATCAATAATTCATGGGCGAGTGAAACCCCAGCCGATGCCAGTATTGTCGCCGGGGTCAAAGCGCTGGTCGCCAGTGTCCATGCGCGCCAACCCAAGGCCCGCATCATCCTGCAATCCCTCATGCCAACCCAAGAGGTGTCTCGCACCAAGGATGTGGTCATCCCCGTCAATCGCGAACTCAAAGCCTTTGCCGAACAGGATGCGCAGAAAGCCTATCTGAC
Organism: Hyphomonadaceae bacterium UKL13-1; assembly: GCA_001602435.1. Lineage (GTDB taxonomy): Bacteria > Pseudomonadota > Alphaproteobacteria > Caulobacterales > Aquidulcibacteraceae > Aquidulcibacter. Next base: position 1,750,572 of record CP012156.1, on the reverse strand, counting down.
GTTCGTAGACCTCTATCCGCACTTCCTCACGGCCGAGGGGGCTCAGAACAGTGCCCTGTTCTATGACGGGCTGCACCCGTCTGAGGCAGGCTACAAGGTTTGGCGCGATGTATTGGTGGCAGCTATTGCGGCAGACCGCGCCCGCTAAAGCACGCTTTAGGACGTGAAGCGGAAATGCATGACATCGCCGTCTTTCACAATATATTCCTTGCCTTCCAAGCGCATTTTGCCCGCTTCTTTCGCGCCGCTTTCACCCTTGAAGGAGACATAGTCCTCATAGGCGATGGTTTCGGCGCGGATAAAGCCCTTTTCAAAGTCGCCATGGATGACGCCAGCGGACTTAGGTGCTGTCCAGCCGCGATGAATGGTCCAAGCGCGTGCTTCTTTGGGCCCGACCGTGAAATAGGTTTGCAGGCCTAAGAGGCCATAGCCCGAGCGGATCAGTTTATTGAGGCCCGGCTCATCCAAGCCTGCGGCTTCGAGATATTCTGCGGCCTCTTCATCGTCGAGGGCTGCGAGCTCGGCTTCCATCTGCGCGCAAATAACAACAGCCGTTGCCTTATGCGCTTGGGCATAGGCTTCGACTTTCGCCGAGTATTCGTTCCCTGTCGCAGCCGAGGCTTCGTCCACATTGCAGACATAGAGGACGGGCTTTGCCGTCAGCAACTGCAACATGTCGTAAGCTTTTTGGTCTTCCTTGGCGGGCACAAACAAGCGTGCCGGCTTGCCTTCATCGAGCAGCTTTTTGGCTTCAATGCACAATTCCAGCGTCAGCTTAGCATCCTTGTCGCTCTGCTTAGCTTTTTTCTCGAGATTGGGAATGCGCTTTTCCAAGCTTTCCAAATCCGCCAGCATCAATTCGGTCTCGACCGTTTCAAGATCGGCGAGGGGGTCGATGCGGCCTTCGACATGGGTGATATCATCATCGACAAAACAGCGGGTGACATAGGTGATGGCATCGCACTCGCGGATGTTGGCGAGAAACTGGTTGCCCAAGCCTTCGCCCTTAGAGGCACCGCGCACAAGACCCGCAATATCGACGAAATTCATGCGCGCTGGGATAATTTCCTTGGAGCTTGCAATAGCAGCCAAGGCGTTCAAGCGCGGCTCTGGCACGGCCACTTCGCCCACATTGGGTTCAATCGTACAAAACGGATAATTGGCGGCCTGTGCGGCTGCCGTCTTGGTGAGAGCATTAAACAGAGTGGACTTGCCAACATTGGGCAGGCCCACGATGCCACATTTGAATCCCATGATGGCGGTCTTTCGTAACTAGGATGGCGCGCGCTAGAACCGCGCGAGAAAAGCGTGCCGTGTCTTAGACAGTTTGCCGCCCAAAAGCACCCATCAATGGCAGGGCTCAAGCAATTGCCAACGTCCGCCACTTGCGCGCGTCTGCCTGAAAATGGCGAGGAACGCGAGACAAGCGCACGTCGAACTCTTGCAACTCGCGCGTGGCGTCGACGTCTTTACCGACAAGACGCAGAAAGCGGATATAGCGGGCTTGGGCTTCTAGGGTCGGGATGCGCGGTGCGGCAAAGGCATAGGCTTCCTCTGCATCCTCATTTTGCCCCAGAGCTTCCGCAGCACGCGCGAAGACCAGGGCCTCAGCTGGACCCTCGCGGCCAAAAACACGCAATTGGTTGATCCGTTCAATTGCTTCCTTGTGACGACCAAGTTCGACCAACGTGCGCGCATGGCCCAGAAGGGCGGTGGGGTCGTCGACAAATTGTCCTTCTAGGCAGTCCCGATAGAGCATTTCGGCATTGGCAAAATCCCCCATCTCCACGCTGGCATGGGCTAGACGAAGACGATTGCCGACGGTTGGAGTCAGGTCAAAGGCTTCCTGAGCGGCCCGTAATTCCCGCGTCGGGTCCAAGGCCTTGATCACCTTTTGCTCAGCCTTGCGTACAGTTGAAAAAATGCCGGTATTGGGCAAGATTTCAAGCAAGACATAGATGGTCGAGCCAATACCCGGCGCAAAGAGAATCAAGAATATCCACCAAGTGGGTCGTCCAGTTCGGATGACATGTATGATCAAAGTCACCTGAATGATGAGAGACAAGATCAAAATAGGCATGATGCGATACATCCTCACGTTGGCATATGAAACTCATACCCACTAAGTTTTATCTCGCAAGATGTCTGGGATGTAGAAAAGCTCTTGCCTAGCTCGCGTCACCCGAACCACCGCGCAGCCAAGCCGGCACAGGCGGGGGAGGGGCAAGGGTTGAGACCTTGGTCTGGAAAGCATCGTGCTTGTCCTCCAAGATCAGAGGGGTTGTGCGGGCCACCGCGTCGCACAAAGTATCCACCCACGTGAACTCAGAGCTGGAGAAATCATCCAGCACATGGCTCAACATCTTTTCGCGTCCCGGATGGCCTACGCCAAGCCGCACGCGCTTAAAGCCCGCGCCAGACTGGGAGACGATGGAGCGCAGGCCATTATGGCCCGCCGTGCCGCCGCCAACCTTGATCCGACATCGGCCGGGCGTGAGCTCTACCTCGTCATAATAGACAATGACTTTGGCGATGGGGATTTTGTGGAAGGTCATGAAGCCACCGACACAGCGGCCACTCTCATTCATGAAGGTCTGGGGTTTTACCAGAATGATTTTTTGCGGGCCCGCCTCGGTCTCGATCACGCCTTCACGCGCCAGGCCCTGCAGGCGGCTGCGTTCAGCACCAAAATTATAGTGCCGCGCGATCTCATCCACGGCCATGAAGCCGATATTGTGCCGGTTCTTGGCATATTTGGCACCGGGATTGCCGAGCCCAACCAATAGAAACATCTGATCACCCCACGATCACAACAAAAAAGCCCCGGACGATGCCGGGGCTTTTATCACAAGCATCCAAAAAGGCTTACGCTTCTTCGGTTGCTTCGTCTTGCTTGCCGCCGCGGCCGATCAGGGTCGCAACAGTGAAGTCGCGGTCGCGGATGGTTGGGCGTGCGCCGTCTGGCATACGAACTGCCGAGATGTGGATCACGTCGCCGATATCGCGGCCAGCCAAGTCGATCACCAATTCTTCTGGGATTTTGCCAGCAGGCACATCCAGAGCCACGGTGTGGCGAACGACGTTCAGCGTGCCGCCCTTTTTGATGCCGGGGCAGGTGTCTTGGTTCAAGAAGTGCACAGGCACTTCAACCGAGATCACCGAGCCTTCATCAACCCGATACAGGTCAAAGTGGACTGGCAAGTCGGTGATGGGGTCCCATTGCACGTCGCGTGGGATCACAGGTTGGCTTTCGCCGCTGTGGTGCAAATCAACCATGTGGGCCAAGAATTTGCCAGAGCGGATCGCCTTCAGCAATTCCTTGCCCGAAGCAGCAATCGCCACTGGGTCTTTGCCGCCGCCATAAAGGATGCCGGGCACGAGGCCTTCACGGCGGGTCTGGCGAGCGCCACCGGTACCAGTGCGTTCCCGCACTTCAACATTGATCACGATGCCGGTCATCCCCGGTCTCCGTTCGTTGGTGTGTAAAAACTGCGCCGCCTACATGATGCAGGCGGCGCATGAGATTTCATGAAGGCGGGGCTATAGGGGAAAGATGAAAAGAACTCAACAGTGGGTGGCAGCTTTAGACCAGCGTGCTACTGAATAAATATGTTCCTGTCCCATATTACCCTGCTCGTCAGCGATATTCCAAGGTCAAAGGCCTTTTATGAGGCGCTTGGTTTAGAACTCATCGTCGATGCCGCCCATTATTGCCGGTTCCGGGCCAATTTGGACGGGCAGGGCAGCCAAACCCTGTCAATCTCTCACAGCCCTGAACCCATTGGCGCATCGTGTCATGTGGGTTTTGAGTTTACGACGCCTGAGGCTTTGGACGCTTATGCTGATTTATTGCAGCGTCGGGGCTTAGCGCTGTCAGAACTGCCACAAGATCGTAGTTGGCTTTGGCGAGATGTGATTCTCCATGATCCTGACGGCCATGAAATCCTGCTGCTTTACGCCGGTGACAACAAACTCAACCCGCCTTGGCGGGTGGGGCGGTCACAAGATTAGGCGGGTTTAAGGGGCGCAGCGCGATACCCTGTTGCCCGACGAGGGCAGGTTGAGGGGCATTGGGCCTGCCTGAACAATCCTTGCCGTCGCCCATTTCGATTCCCTTTTGATCGAGGGCGATCTTTTGCAGAAATGTCCGCCGCGCCAAAATCTTGGGCTTTTGGCCTAGATCATCGCTAGGCTGCTCAATCGTCTCGATGATGCGCGTGACATGGGCGCGGGGCAGGACAAAGCTGTCCACACGGCGGTGATAGAGCACGGCCTCTGGGTCGCGCCCAGTGAGCCCTGCAATGCACCAGTTCCGTGATCCTGCCGCGGCAGCGGGTAATCGACGGTCGGTATAGAAGCGCATGGGATCGCCTGTGCTTTGCGGCGTCCGCTGAGCTGCGATTTCCCGCTCATAGCCTGAGCAGGCAGGCGTGCCATAAGGGGCTAAGACAAAAGTCACCGGCCCTACTTGATCGCTTAAAGGTACCAAGGTCCAGCGTCGGCTGTCTTCGGCGGGTAAAGCTGCGCCTTCTGCCAAAGCCTGTGCCGTGGTCTCAAAGCTTGCTTGGCCAAAGCCCGAGCGCATGGCTTCGGTGACTTCATTGCCGCTGCCGCGCCCATCGGCAAACCAGATGGACGTGGTCAAGATCGGGCTATTGGGGAGTAGGTCAGGCTCGGCTGCTTTGCATAGGGCTCGCCACGAGGGAGTTGCCACGCGTTGATCGGCTGCAGGCGGAGTCGCCGCGCAACTGCTCAGCCACATAAGGCCTGCCAAGGCTGCGGATAAGGTGAGGCGGGTGAGGGAGTTTTCAGCCATCACCCGCTAGCTCCTCTACTTCCGCAAAATCACGCGCATCGACTCATAGCCTTTCACAAAGGCTGAGCGGATGCGGGTGGGTTCGGAGACGACTTGGATGTCGGAATAGCGCTTCAAGGCTTCTTCCCAGACGATTCGCAATTGCATTTCGGCCAAGCGATTGCCGACGCAGCGGTGAATGCCAAAGCCGAAGGACAAGTGGTTGCGTGCCCGAGGACGGTCGATCCAGAAATCATTTGGACGTTCAATCATCTCGTCATCGCGATTGCCCGAGACATACCACATCACGACCTTGTCGCCCTTTTTGATCTGCTTACCGCCCAGTTCAACATCTTCCAACGCCGTGCGGCGCATGTGCGCGAGCGGGGTCTGCCAGCGGATGATTTCTGAAACCATGTTTGGAATCACGGAAGGATCAGCGCGTAATTTCTTGAATTCCTCAGGATTTTTCGAAAGGGCATAGAGCCCGCCAGTCAAGGAATTGCGCGTGGTGTCATTGCCACCCACGATCAACAAGATCAGATTGCCGAGATATTCCAACGGCTCCATGTTGCGGGTTGCTTCGCCATGGGCCAGCATGGAAATCAGGTCATTGCCGCCGCTATTATTGACCCGCTCGTTCCACAAATTGGTGAAATAGGCGAGGCACTCAAAGAGTTCCGCGCGGCGCTGATCTTCGGTTTCGATGAGGCCACCTGGAATGGGCTGCGCGGTGGCCACATCCGACCAACGAGTCAGCTTGCGGCGATCTTCCCAAGGGAAGTCAAACAATGTGGCTAGCATTTGGGTGGTCAGTTCGACCGAAACCTTATCAACCCAGTCAAATTCTTGATCGATGGGCAGTTCGTCGAAGATCAGATTGACCCGCTCGCGGATCGTGCTTTCCATTTTGGCGAGATTGTCTGGACCAACGATGGGCTGCACGACTTTGCGCTGGGCGTCGTGCTTGGGCGGGTCCATGGCGATGAACATCGGCAGGATGAAGTCTTCGTCAAAGCCAACAATGGTAATCCCGCCCAAAAAGGCGTCGGATGAGAATTGATGGTGGTTGGTATCTACCGCCATAATGTCCTTATAGCGGGTGACAGACCAATAGCCGCCAACTTTTTCCTCTTGGCTCTCGCACCAATGGATCGGGTCTTCCTTGCGCAGGCGCTCAAAATAAGGCCAGTGGCAATCATGGGTCCACAGTTCTGGCATGGCGACGTCAATCTCTTCAAGCGGGATCGACCAAGCCCGTTTGGCGTGATGTTCTTGAACAGATTTGAATTCTGCAGGATTGAAGTTGCCGTCGGCCATAGAAATTCTCCCAATGTCGAGACCATTATGTGCGATGCTCGTTGGATACATGGGGCCACATTTTGAGGCTTTTGTCACCCCCTGACGCATGCGTCATGTTTGAAAAAATTCTTGAGAAGAAGACTTTACGCAGCCCGAGGCCGCATCGGCCCTATTTCCAAAAGCCCGCCAAGCCTTTAGCTTCATTGTAAGCACAAGGCCCCCCGCGACATTACCGCAAAAGGATCCCAGAAAATGGATTTGAATATGGCCCTGATGCGGGCCACATTTAAGCTGGACCAGCGCCAAGACGATGGGGCGACAACGGTTGGTACAGGCTGGCTGGTGCGTCTGCCGGGGGCGGACGGGCATTTGGCGCTTGTGACAGCAAGTCATGTGCTGGACCGCATGAAGCAAGAGCAGGCCTCCATCCATTGGCGTCGCATGGATGCAGACGGCCGCTGGCACCGCGAGCCAGCCCCCATTCGGATCCGCGATGGGGTGGGTACGCCTTTATGGCACCGCCATGTGGATCGCGACATCGCCGCAATTGCGATCGACCCGCCGGCCCATACCCATGACTGGGCCATAGGCTTTGACCAACTGGCCGATGATGAAGCGCTAAAATCCTATGACGTTCAGCCGGGCGATGAGATGTTGGCGCTGGGCTATCCACGTGGCCTATCGGCCAATGAGATCGGCTTTCCGATCCTGCGTGCGGGGCGGGTCGCCTCTTACCCCTTGTGGCCGAGTGCAGATTTCCCGACCTTTTTGATGGACTTCGCCGTCTTTGCCGGCAATTCCGGCGGCCCAGTCTATATGTCAGACCGGGCGCGCAAGCGGGTTGGCGCACGTGATTTTCACGAGGCGCAATTTGTAGCAGGGCTTCTCGCCCAACAAGTCGTCTTGACCGATGAAAGGTTGGAAATCGGCATTGTGCTGCACGCGGCCTTCATTCGCCAATGCTTGTTGGGCCTGGCGGTCAAATTGGGCGATCAGTCCGTCTGATCTTCCTTGGCTTGGAACACCAGAACCACGCCATTGATGCACCAACGTTGACCGGTTGGCGCAGGACCATCTGGGAAGACGTGACCTTGGTGGGCACCGCATGTCGCGCAATGGCATTCGGTGCGGGGGTACAGCAGCTTCCAATCGGTTTTCGTGGCAACGGCTTCTGCTGAGATCGGCTGGGTAAAGCTGGGCCAGCCGGTGCCGGAATCAAATTTGTCAGCCATGGTCCATAAAGCAGTACCGCAGCCAACGCAGTGGAACGTGCCATCGCGATGTTCATTGTTAAGCGGCGAGGTGAAGGCGCGCTCGGTGCCTTCTTGCCGGGCAACTTGAAACTGAGCGGGCGTCAGTATCGTTCTCCATTCGGCATCGGTTTTTTCGACAGTGAAGCGGGCGGACTTGGCCATGATGTTCTCCTATGGGCCTCTTTACGCAAGGCGGGCGCGATTGGTTGCAGTCTTTATGCGTCACATGCCGGTCTTCACGACGCCTTTGCCATAGCGGGCATGGACTGAATCGAGTGCCCGCTCTAGGGCCGCGCGCTTGGGCGCTTGGGTATTTAACAGATCGCCCTGATCGGCACCTTCCAGCGCACTCAGATCAGAAAGACCAACCCCGATCAGGCGAAAGGGCCCTTTGCTGATTTCCGCGCTCAGCAAAGGCCGCGCCGCGTCAAACACTACGCGGCCCGTGGCGGTTGGTTCTGGCAAAGTCAGCCGCCTTGTGACCTGTTTAAAGCCAGAAGTCTTGAGTTTTAGGGTCACCACCCGGCCAGCATGGCCCTTAGCTCGGCTGATTTCACCGACTTTAGCACACAGGCGTTGTAGAATCGGCTCCAACTCCTCCAGGCTCTTTAGGTCATGGTGGAAGGTGGTCTCAGACGAGATCGACTTGCGCTCACTATCGGGTTCCACGCGACGGTGGTCGATGCCGCGCGCCATATTGGCCAGCCTTGTCCCGCCATCGCCATAGCGCCGGGTGAGGTCTTCGGGCTTTGCCGCGGCGAGGTCGCCAATCAGCTGATAGCCATCGCGGTTCAACGCTTTGGCAAAAGCCGGGCCGACGCCGTGGAGAAAGCCCACAGGCTTGGGCCATAAAATCTCAGGCACATCTTCGGGTCCCAAAATCGCAAAGCCGCGCGGCTTATCCAGATCGCTCGCCGTTTTGGCCAAAAACTTGTTGCAAGACAGACCGATGGAGACAGTCAGGCCCATCTCTGTCTCAATCTTGTGCTGAAACCGCGCCAAAGTCAGGGCAGGGGCACCATGATGCATTTGGCTGGTGCCCGAAAGATCGAGATAGGCCTCATCAATCGAAACAGGCTCGACCAAGGGCGTCAGCGCCTGCATGGCTTGGCGAATGGCTTTGCCCTCGCGCGCATAGAGGCCCATGTTCGGTGGGATCACCGTCGCATCTGGGCAAAGCTTCAGCGCCTTAAACATTGGCATGGCCGAGCGCACACCCGACGCCCGCGCAATATAGCAACAAGTTGCCACCACGCCGCGTCGCCCACCCCCGACAATGACAGGCTTATCGCGCAGCTCTGGCTGATCGCGCTTGTGGATCGCTGCATAAAACGCATCGCAGTCAATGTGGGCGATGGCGAAAGTTTGCAGATTTTTGTGGCCAATTTGTCGTCTAGAGCCGCAATTCGGGCAGCGCAGCGCGTGTTCGCTACCCTGAGATACGTCCTGATAAAAACAATCGCGGCATAGACTTGGCAAGGCTCGATTAACTCCCATGCGATACAAGCACATTTCAAGCTTAGGGTCACTCTAAGCAAAAAGATTGGAGCGGAGTATGGCGGCGTCGGTCGCAACTCATGAAACGGAACAGCCGTTGGCGGAGCCAAAGGCGCAAAAAACCGTGATGATTGTTGAGGATAATGAACTCAACATGCGGCTGTTTCGTGATCTATTGGCAGCCTTTGGCTATCGCACGGTCGAGACGCGCGATGGGCTGATGGCGCTGGATTTGGCGCGCGCTGAAAAGCCTGATCTGATCTTAATGGACATTCAATTGCCAGAAGTCTCTGGCCTCGACATCACGCGCTGGATGAAGGCCGATGATGAATTGGCCAGCATTCCCATCATCGCCGTAACCGCTTTTGCCATGCGCGGCGATGAGGAGCGGTTCCGCGAAGGCGGCTGCCAAGATTATCTCTCCAAACCAATTTCCGTGGCCACCTTCATTGGCGCTGTGCGTAAGTTCATAGGATAGACCGATGACAGCACGCGTTCTTGTTGTTGATGATGTCGAGCCCAATGTTCGCTTGCTGGAAGCCAAGCTTCAGCACGAATATTATACGGTGATTACGTCGAACTCTGGCGAAGATGCGATTGTGAAGGCCAATCGTGAGAATCCCGATGTCATCCTGCTCGATGTCATGATGCCGGGTCTCGATGGCTTTGAGACCTGTAAGCGCCTGAAAGATGATCCCGCCACCCGCCATATTCCGGTGGTGATGGTAACGGCACTCGATCAGCGCGAAGACCGCGTCAAGGGCCTCGCCGTAGGGGCTGACGACTTCCTCTCCAAGCCGATTGACGACATTACTTTGTTTGCCCGCGTGAAGTCGCTCGCCCGCTTTAAGGCCGTGGCCGATGAGTTGCGCCTGCGTGAAGCTGCTGGCCGTCGCATGGGCGTGATTGAAGGCGGTTCTAACCGCGAATTGGGTCTCAATGCCCGTATCCTGATCGTGGAAGATGACCCCCGCCGGGCAGCGCGTCTTAAGCGCACCTTGGAAGCCGAACAGCGCCCGATGCTGATGCAGGATTCCAACGAATTGGGTCCGATGGGCCAATCGACCGTCGAATTGATGATTATTTCGGCCTCTGGCGCGTCGTTTGACGGCCTGCGCCTTGCCGCCCATGTGCGCGGCCAAGAAAGCACCCGCAGTCTACCAATCCTTGCGATCTGCGAGCCGGAAGAAAAAGTTAAAGCGCTGCGGGCGCTGGAAGTGGGCGTCAATGACTTCATCTATCGTCCGATTGATGATGAAGAATTGCTGGCCCGCACCCGTACGCTGATCAAGCGCAAGCGCCATATTGATCAGCTGCGCCTGACGGTGGATTCCAGCATGGAATTGGCCGTGACCGACCAGCTGACCGGCCTGCATAACCGCCGCTATATGGAAAGCCAGTTGAAGTCCTTATTGGCGCGATCCTCACGCGGTGGGCCTCCGGTTTCGGTGCTGATCGCCGATATCGACCACTTTAAGCGCGTCAACGACTTGTTCGGCCATGATGCCGGCGACAATGTGATCCGCGAATTTGCCGCGCGCTTGGCGTCCAACTTCCGGCCGCGCGATTTGGCCTGCCGCTATGGCGGGGAAGAATTCGTGGTCATCATGCCTGAAACCAATGCGAATGACGCCAATATGATTGCTGAGCGTCTGCGCTCGTCCATCGAAGAGGCTGCCTTCTTCTTAGGGACCGCGCGCGACACCTTGGAAGTGACCTGCTCGGTTGGGGTCGCGGTCGCCAAATCCAACGAACTTGACTACGAAACCCTACTCAAACGCGCCGACGAAGCGCTCTATGTCGCCAAACGCAGCGGCCGCAATAAGGTTGTTTCGCAGGCGGCTTAAGGGGATCAAGCCCCTCGCCCTCTGGGAGAGGGGTTGGGGTGAGGGCTTTACGCCCTCGAACTTCAGGGCCCATGTGGCGAGTCTTCCTGATACACACCATCGCGCTGAACACCCTCACCCCCGCCCCCTCTCCCACGGGGAGAGGGGAGAGGTCCTGCCGCTTTTGAGAAATATCACCTTCAAGACCCCCCGACCCAGACCGCCTTTGCCGCAGGCTCTGCCTCGTCAAAGGCGATGTTCGAGTCTTGGCGCGCAAGTTGCGGCGTCAAGGGGTGAAATCGACTTCGTCGACGCGCGAAGCGCGCCCCTTGACCCCACAACGTGCGCAGAAACCATTGCCACCCGGCTTCAAGCGAAGCAGAGCGATGCTTGAAGGCGTTCCAAGTGATTTTTTTTGCCTCTTTTTCAAGAGCATTGACTTCAGGTTTTTCTTGACGGTGATACATTCAAAGGGTGGAATGCCGCCGCAAGCGGCTCGCTTGCCTAGGGTCGAAGTGAAGTTGAAGCCAATATGACCAAGCCCACCGTTCTGATTGCGATAGACACCGATGCTGAAACAACGACCGAGGCGTTTGGCCGGTCGTTCATCGAGAGCCTGTGCAACCTAGATGGGAGGCTTGTTCCGGAAAAAATATCTGAGACCGAGAGTTTTAAGTCGCCTTTTCGGGGAGTTGATGACTTTCTAGAAAACTGGTGGGCAATCCCACAAGAGCTTCGGGTCGACGGTCATTTGGAGGCTGAATTCTATTCTGGTCCGATGTGGCTGCGGAAATCAGCCCTTGCTAGTCGTGGGATGGTTTCTCACGGTCGGGTTAACCGCAAAAGTCAGAAAATCCCAAGTCAATTGTGGTATGAGGCGCGGTGGGCGAATGATGTCGACTTCGACAATCTATTCGAGAAATGGGCCAGTTTGTCCGCCGCTGATATAGGGCTATTGCATCTATTTACCGACGCGGAAAAGGACCTTTATCACGGTCCAGAAGGCAGGTCCTTCCAAGTTGGTTCTTTCGGCGGACCTGCCAAGCCCGGTCTTCCAAACATCGGATGGGCTATGGCGTATGGTAGGTCTTATGCTGCCATGGTCGATGTGGCGCGGATCAAGGCGGCGGGGTTCTCTGTTGACGAGCGAAATGGCGTAGCCATAGTCCGTGTTACAGATAAGCTATCCGATGTTGTTGATGACTTTGCCTATTTTTCGCAGCGGCGTGCTGCCCTGAAGGCACTGTTCCCGCCAGATCTATTCTGGATCAAGGAAGAACCAGGCTTTAAATCCAACTTGAATCCCACCCCCTAATTCCGCCGAGGACCACCCGCAGATGTCGGCAAGTTCGGGTCGGAGCCTGGCAATTGGACCGGGGCGCGGCCGATGGAGCCGAAGATTTGTTCGAGGAAGGTGACTTCGCGGCCGCGGGTTGGGGTGCGGCGGGTGTCATAGTCAATCACGCGGCCATCGGCGAGGCCGTATTTGCGCACACTGGCCACTTTGTCGCCGTCATCGAACGAGATGGCGACAATGGTACGTTCCATCGTACGCGGCAGATAGAAAGCCGTCTGCTTTTGGATTGACGAGATATAATACCAAGTTTGCTCGTCAAAGGTTCCGGTCTGGGATGGATTGCCCATCCGCGTGAGAACGGTTTCCTTGGTGTCGACGCCGTCTTGGAACGGAGCGGTTTGGCTTTCGTCGGCGAGGAAGCCGCGCCGGTCCACAACGCCTGTGCAAGCCCCTAGGAGCGAGGTGCCACAAAGCAGAGCAACAGCAACCAAATTTCTTCCGCGCATCGTGTTAATCCCATTTAAGCCAACCCCACAGGGGTGCTTGCTTCGTGCTTTGCCTGCCCATAACGTGCAACTGGCAACAAATTAAGGCAAAAATGCCAAAGAATTGATGCCGCACCTGTCACGGCGCTGTAGATGTCTCTGCACGTTGAGCCAAAAATATGGCAAAGCCCGCAGTGCTTGCCTTGACCTAGCCCGCCGGAATGTAAGGTTCAAGCCTAAGGTTCACGTTTCAGCTTCATCTTGAAGTGTTCAAGGCCGACCCACATGTGTGTGGGCGGTTGGTTTCTCCCCCCCACAGGTCCCCCATGCCCGCAAATTTGATTTCTCGCCTGTTCCGCAAAAAGCCCATCAAAGTGGCGGCCCGCGCGCTCTATGACCAACTCAGCCTCGCCGCGCGCAACCCTGAACTCTATGGTGAAGGCCGCGTGCCCGATAGCCCAGATGGTCGGTTTGAGATGTTGGCGCTGCATGCCTCCGTTCTGTTTTCTCGCCTGTCCAAGCGTGGTGATCAGGCCGAAGAAACCTCCCAAGAAGTCTTCAACATCATGTTTTCCGCGCTTGATCATGCGTTGCGGGAATTGGGCGTCGGCGATTTGTCTGTGGGCAAGCGAATCAGAAAGCTGGCTGAAAGCTTCTATGGCCGCATGGCGGTGTATACCGGGACCCTGCAATTGCCTGAGGACGAACAATTGGGCGTTTTGGCTGAAGCCATCAGTGTGCATGTGCTGGAAAAAGACCCCGCCGCACAAGGCTTTGCCACTGAATTGGCCTCACGCATCCGTGATTGGACGCTTGACCTGCAAGGGGTTGCAGACGAAACTCTCTTGCGCGGTGAACTGCCACTGCCACGCTGAAAAACCATGGAAACTGCAGCGATTTAACCAGAATCGTCTGAATAATGTCATGGAGTTTCGCCAGTTTGGTGGGTAATGCCGCCTCGCAGCGCTGACTGGTTCGGTCGGCTATAGGCGCAGGGGCAAACGCCCAAGGAGACGGGATGACACATGGCTTAATGCTATCGATCGACGCCATGGGCGGGGATCACGCACCAGATTCAATCCTTGCCGGAGTGAATCAATTTGCGCAGGACAACCCGAAAGCCCGCTTTATCCTGCATGGCGATCAAGCTGCCTTAGACCGCCTGTTGGCAGATTTGCCTGCTGCAAAAGCCGCCAGCGACGTGCGCCACACGCCGGACATAGTTCCGATGGATGCCAAGCCCAGCCAAGCCATGCGCAAGAAGGGCACCAGCATGTGGAATGCCATTGCCTCGGTGAAGGCTGGCGAGGCTGCAGCTGTCGTGTCGGCTGGTAATACGGGCGCTTTGATGGCTGTTGCGCATTTGCAATTGCGCACGATGGAGGGGCTGCACCGCCCCGCGATTACAGCCTCGTGGCCTACGCCCAAGGGGCAATGCGTCGTGTTGGATGTGGGCGCGAACGTGGATTCAGATCCCGATCAATTGGTGGACTTTGCCATTATGGGCGAGGCTTTTGCCAAGGCGCTTTATGGGTTGGAGCGGCCAAAGATAGGTCTCCTGAATGTCGGCTCAGAAGAGGTGAAGGGCCATGAAGATATTCGCGAAGCCATGCGCTTGTTACGTCTCTATGGTGCCAGTCTGAACCTTGATATCCATGGCTTTGTCGAAGGCAATGATATTTCGATGGGCAAGACGGACGTGGTTGTCACCGATGGCTTCACTGGCAATATTGCCTTGAAGACTGCCGAAGGGGCAGCCCGTCTGGTTGGTGCGTTTTTGAAAGAGGCCCTGACCTCAAGCCCGCTTGCGATGGCGGGGGCGCTCTTGGCTTCTTCGGGGCTGAAAAAGCTGAAAGATCGGATGGACCCCAGTAGCTCTAATGGCGGGGTGTTTCTGGGCCTCAATGGTCTCGTCATCAAATCCCATGGCGGCACCGATGCGCGTGGGTTTGCCAATGCGATGGCCGTGGGCGCGCGCTTGGCGTCGAGCTCTTATATGACCCAAGTGGCCGATAATTTATTGCGCCTATCTGCGGCACGCGCTGCGGCGCAAACGCCCGTGCAACCCGCTGCTGCGGTCGAGGAGGCTTAAGCGCGATGGCATACGGTTCAGGCCTGATGCGGTCGGTCTTTCTGGGTAGTGGCGCGATGACGCCAGAGCGCATCGTGACCAATGCCGAACTCGAAACCATGATCGAAACCAGCGATGCTTGGATTCAAGAACGGACCGGGATTGCCCAACGCGCGGTGGCTGGGCCGCTAGAGACGACAGCGACTTTGGGCACCGAAGCGGCTCGTCGTGCTTTGGCAGACGCTAAACTCAGCCCTGCCGACATTGACTTGATCGTTTGTGCGACCTCAACGCCTGATCGCACCTTTCCCGCCACCGCGACCTTAATCCAAGCAGAACTGGGCATTCCGGTGGCCATTGCTTTTGACGTGCAAGCGGTCTGCTCTGGATTCGTTTATGCGCTGTCGGTTGCCGATGCCATGGTGCAGACGGGCCAGGCCAAGACGGCCTTGGTGATTGGGGCAGAAACATTTTCCCGCATCTTGGATTGGTCTGACCGCACAACGGCCGTTCTATTCGGTGACGGGGCTGGGGCGATGATTATCGGGGCTGTACCAGTGGAAGAAGCGGGTGGTCGCGGGGTCCTCGCTCATGCGCTGCGGGCCGACGGTCGTCACGCTGACTTGCTCTATGTTGACGGTGGGGCCTCCCAAGGCGGCCGCATTGGCAAGCTCAAAATGCAGGGCCAAGCCGTGTTTCGCCACGCGGTTGGCAATATTTCTGAAGCAATTGCAGCATGTTGCGCGAAAGCTGGTGTTGAGGTTGCCGATATTGACTGGTTCGTGCCCCATCAGGCTAACCGCCGGATTCTGGAAGGCGTCGCCCGCCGCATGGGCTTGGACGAGCACAAAGTGATCACGACAGTTACCCTGCACGGTAACACCTCTGCGGCCTCCGTTCCGCTGGCTTTTGAGGTCGCACGCCAAGATGGCCGCATCAAAAAGGGTGATTTGGTGCTTTTAGAAGCCATGGGTGGCGGTTTTACATGGGGTGCGTCGCTTATCCGGCTGTAAGGGGACTGGACGTATTGTAAAATAGGGGTTTAATGCGATTGTAGCTAATAGGGAGACCGGATGGACGCACCACAAAGTGGGCGGACTTCGGGAAAGCCAATGAGGGGGGCAAGACGTGGGTAAAACGCTAACTCGCGCAGATTTAATTGACGCTTTAGGGCGTGAAGTAGGTTTGTCGCGGAATGATTGTTCAGATTTGCTGGAATCCATGTTGGAGCATTTGGCCAAAACCCTAGAACGGGGCCAGCTGGTAAAGCTCGCTCGCTTTGGCAATTTCAGTGTTAGAGCCAAGCGCCCCCGAATCGGGCGAAACCCAAAGACGGGCGTTGAAGCAACCATTTCAGCGCGTCGCGTCGTGAGTTTCAAGGCTTCCCAAATCATGCGGGAGCGGGTCGAAAAAGGCTGAGTATAAAGGTGGCAGGCATCGAAAAAGGGGAACAGGCCTTTCGGACCATTACCGAGGCTGCTGAGCTCTTGGATGTGCCTGCCCATGTCTTGCGGTTTTGGGAAGGCAAATTTCCACAATTGCGTCCGTTAAAACGGGCAGGGGGTCGCAGGCACTACCGGCCTGAGGATATGGCCTTATTGCGCGGTATCCGCGCCCTCCTGCAAGAAGATGGCTATCAGCTCAAAGGCGTTCAGAAAGTTCTGAAAGACCAAGGCGTCGGCTTTGTCCGCGCCCGTGGTGCTGGTGCGCAACCAGATGTTCTGCCGCCAGTTACCGCCAATCCTGAAGCTTTGGCTTTGGGTGCGGCTGCCCGTGGCCCGGTCTACCCGCTGTCGCCTGTGACCTCAGGCGAAGCCCAATCGCCCGCTGCAACTGCCCCTGCGACCCCAGCCTCTGGCGAGGCCAGTCAAGCTCGACTGCTGGCTGCGCTTGAAAAGCTGGAGCGCGCGGAGGCGATCTTGTCTGCTGTCGCAGCCTTCCAGCGCCGCGCTTCCTAATCCTGACCCGAAGGCCTTTTCCATGTCAGCTTTGACCATTCGACTTGCCACGCCCACCGATCGGGATGCGATTGTGACCTTGATGCAGCGCGCCTATCGCGGCGAAGAGAGCCGGCAAGGTTGGACGTCAGAAGCCGACTTAATCGATGGGGAGCGCATCACGCCTGAAGCTATAGATCAGGTTCTGCAAAGCCCGCATCACCGCCTGTTGATTGCCAAAAATGGCGAGGGGAAGCTGATTGGCTGTGCGGATATCGAGCATCTGACCGAGGCACCCGATACCTGCAGCTTCGGCAAATTTGCCGTCGAGCCTTCGCTCCAGGGTGGGGGGGTTGGTAAGGTTTTGATGCAAGCGGCAGAAGCTGAAGCCTGCCGCTCATTCGCCGCGACCCGCATGATTATGACCGTCATTGAGGGGCGAGACGAGCTGATCGCCTTTTATGCACGGCGCGGCTTTGCCCCCACGGGCCAAAGTGTTTCCATGGCCGATATCCATTCTGACCCAAATATGACCCGCGGCCATGATCTGATCTTACTGGAATTTGCGAAGGACTTGGCAAAAGCCTGAAGCAGGGCTTCTGGCGGCGCGGTCTTGTGTGAGAAATCTCTGACAACAGCGATTGCCGCAAACCCTTTGGCCGTCTATAGCCGCTGCCTCGCAACAGTCACCTGTTTGCGAACAAAGGTCGGAGCGTAGCGCAGCTTGGTAGCGCACTTGTCTGGGGGACAAGGGGTCGTGGGTTCGAATCCCGCCGCTCCGACCATTTTCACCCCAAATTACAAAATTGATCGATCAGCTCCGCTTGCGCACGGCGGCGGCTTCGGGTGGCTTTTCGGCTGCAGCTTCATCCGGGTCTGGTTTGCGCATCCACATGTAAACTGGATAGAGCGGGAATACCCAAGCAAGGCCGGCGACGGCAAAATAGCTGATCTGGGCGTACCAAGGCTTGTCTGCAAACAAGGCACCAACAGAAGCTGCAAAGAACGAATAAACCACCAAGACCACCAGTGTCAGTGTGATTCCAATGGCGCGTCGATGTGTCGCTTTCACATGCTTCTCCCTTGATGTTAGGCCTCTTTAACCTGTAAGCAGGCCGCGCCGCAAACCACGTCGCTGTGACTGGTCAGTTGGGTCATTGCTGGCCCTTGCCAAGGTGCGCTGGCCAACTAACTGTACCGCTACTTAGGACGCCAAGCTGTCATGACCAAGGTATTGCCTGTTTCCAATCTGCGTAGCCAAATGACCCTGCCAGAGCAGCGTCAGCGCATCTATGATGTTCGCGTCGGTAGCTGGTTGATGTTCATCGCCTTTTTGGTTTTGTGCATGGTCATTGTCGGCGGCGCGACGCGGCTGACAGATTCTGGCCTGTCGATCACGCATTGGTCTCCCATCCATGGCGCGATCCCACCGCTCAATGCGGAACAATGGGCGGTAGAGTTTGAGCGATATCGCCAGATCCCTGAATATAAGCTGCAAAATAAGGGCATGAGCCTGAGTGAGTTTCAGTTTATTTTCTGGTGGGAATGGGCGCATCGCCTCTTAGGCCGCGTGGTTGGTTTGGCGTTTGCGGTGCCGCTGATCGTGTTTGCCGTGATGCGGCATTTGCGCCCCAGCATGACGCCGTGGCTGATTGGGATGTTCGCCTTGGGTGGCCTGCAAGGCTTTATCGGCTGGTGGATGGTCAGTTCCGGTTTGAGTGGTGACCGTCTGGACGTGGCCGCTTATCGTTTGGCGACCCATCTTTCCTTGGCGATCTTGCTGATGAGCTTGGCACTCTGGACCGCGCTGGATTTATTCGTCCCCAAACAACCCCAGCACGGCGATGCGAAAGTGGCACCCTGGGCGATTGGCTTTGTTGTATTCCTCGCGTTCCAAATCGTTTTGGGTGCTTTTGTTGCTGGCACCGATGCGGGCCTGATCAATAATGATTGGCCGACCTTTGCGGGTGGTCTTTATCCGAAAGACTATGCGGCATTAAGCCCGATGTGGCGCAATTTTGTCGAGAATACCTCCACCATCCAATTCAACCACCGCCTTGGAGCCTATGGCATTGGGATCGCGATGATCTTGGTCTGGCTGCAAACCCGTCGTTCGAGTCAGCGCGATGTCGTCGTGTGGGGCCATGCCGTGGCGATTTTGGTCGTGTGCCAAATGCTGCTGGGTATTTCGACATTGATCGGATTTGGCCATTGGGCGCCGCCGCAAGTGGAAGGCGTGCTTCTGGGCATTGCGCATCAAGGCTTGGGTGCGATCCTGTTTGCCAGCGCCATGATGTTGATGCGCGCCAGCCTTAAGCCCAAGGTCCAGCCCCTCAAGCTTGCAGTCTAGCATAGGCTGTTTGCGTCTTTAGCCTAGCTTTGCGCGCGCGGTCGCGCTAACGCGCTTGGGTGAACGCAGGTGATGGATAGCCTCACGCTGCAGCCAGATTGGTGGAGCCCCTTATGACCGCAATTATCGATATCGTTGGCCGTGAAATTTTAGACAGCCGTGGCAATCCGACTGTTGAAGTTGACGTCATTCTCGAAGACGGCTCTTTCGGTCGCGCTGCGGTGCCATCGGGCGCATCGACCGGCGCACATGAAGCGGTTGAAAAGCGCGACGGCGACAGCTCGCGCTATTTGGGCAAAGGCGTTCTGGACGCTGTCGAGGCCGTCAATGGCGAGATTTTTGAGACGCTGGAAGGCTTTGAAGCTGAAGATCAGCGCCACATCGATGATATTCTGATCGAGCTGGATGGCACGCCGAATAAGTCGCGCCTTGGTGCCAATGCCATCCTCGGCGTCTCTTTGGCTGTTGCGAAAGCAGCGGCTGAAGCGGCCAGCCAGCCACTCTACAAATATGTCGGCGGGGTGAATGCGCGCGTGTTGCCCGTACCAATGATGAACATCATCAATGGTGGGGCTCATGCTGATAATCCAATCGACATCCAAGAATTCATGATCATGCCGCTGGGTGCGGACACGTTCGGCGAAGCCGTGCGCATGGGCTCTGAAATCTTCCATACGCTGAAGAAGCTGCTGAAAGATGCCGGTCACAGCACCAATGTTGGCGATGAAGGCGGCTTTGCGCCAAATCTGTCCTCTGCTGAAGAAGCCTTGAGCGTCATCATGCAGGCGATTGAAAAGGCTGGCTATAAGCCCGGCGAAGATGTAGCGCTGGCGCTGGATTGCGCGGCCACGGAATTCTTCAAAGACGGCAAATATGCCATGGTGGGTGAGGGTAAGACCTTGGCCCCAGAAGAAATGGCGCACTATCTCGAAGGCCTCGTCAACAAATTCCCCATCGTCTCGATCGAAGATGGCATGTCCGAAGATGATTTCGTGGGTTGGGCTGCCCTGACCAATCTCTTGGGCAAGAAGTGCCAATTGGTCGGCGATGATTTGTTCGTGACCAATCCTGCCCGTCTGCAGCAAGGCATTCGCGATGGCTTGGCTAATTCCATCCTTGTGAAGGTCAACCAAATTGGCACCTTGTCCGAGACTTTGGATGCCGTCGAAATCGCGCACCGCAATGGCTATACCTCGGTGATGTCGCACCGCTCGGGCGAGACCGAAGATTCAACCATCGCCGATCTGGCAGTGGCGACCAATTGTGGTCAGATCAAAACCGGTTCTTTGGCGCGCTCGGATCGGACAGCCAAATACAACCAATTGATCCGCATCGAAGAAATGTTGGAAGGCCAAGCGGTCTTTGCCGGCCATGGTGCTTTGAAAATCGCCCACGGGTAATTTGCTAACACTTGGTTTACCAAGTTTAGGCACAAGATGGCGCGGGCTCAGCAACCAGCGGCCACGCCACCAAAAGGCATTGTCGGTATGGCATTCTTAAAGGGCATACGTATCTCAACTTTCCTGTTCTCAGGGGTGTTGGTATATTTTGCTGTGCACTTTTTTGTCGGCCAGCAGGGGGTGCTGTCGTGGCACTCCTATGTACAGCGGGCCGACAGTTTGATTGCCGAGCGCGATAATCTGGTGAAGCAGCGGGCTGAGCTGGAGCGCAAGTTGGCGCGTTATCAGGCTGGCCAAGTTGATTCGGACTATGTGGAAGAGCGCGCCATGTCTCAATTGGGGCTGGTAGGGCCGAACGATATTACGATGACATTGCCAAAAGCAGCAGCCGTTGCGGGACCTTCTGCATCTTCGCAGACCCCCAATCCGTGAACGCAACTGGACGTCTGGCCCGCTTCTGCCTATGGATATCGTGTTCTGAGAAGGGTTGTACGCATCGATGGCTGCCAAGAAATCATCCGGGTCCGCTGCTGTTTCTCCATCAAACTTAGTCAATCGCGACGAGGCACTCGCCTATTATCGCGATATGCTGTTGATCCGCCGCTTTGAAGAGCGCGCTGGCCAGCTTTATGGCATGGGTTTGATTGCTGGTTTCTGCCACCTCTATATTGGCCAAGAAGCCGTTGTAGTCGGCATGCAAGCTGCGCAAAAGGCAGGCGATCAAGTCATCACCGGCTATCGCGATCATGGTCATATGCTGGCTTGTGGCATGAGCCCGCGCGAGATCATGGCAGAATTGACTGGGCGCATTGGTGGCTCGTCGCGCGGTAAGGGCGGCTCAATGCATATGTTCTCGAAAGAGGCCAATTTCTATGGCGGGCATGGCATTGTGGGCGCGCAAGTTGCGCTGGGTACCGGTCTTGCGCTCGCCAATCGTTATCGCGGCAACGAGTCAGTCTCGGTCGCCTACTTTGGCGACGGCGCGGCCAACCAAGGCCAGGTCTATGAGAGTTTCAACATGGCAAGCCTGTGGCGTTTGCCAGTCGTCTATGTCATCGAGAATAACCAATATGCCATGGGCACCAGCGTGGCGCGCGCTTCGGCTGAGACTGAATTGTTCAAGCGCGGTATCAGCTTTGAAATCGTCGGCGAAGAAGTCGATGGCATGGACGTTTTGGCCGTGCGCAAAGCCGCAGAGCGCGCATTAGAGCATGCACGTTCCGGCAAGGGTCCATTCCTTTTGGAAATGAAGACCTATCGCTATCGTGGCCATTCCATGTCCGATCCGGCTAAATATCGCCCCAAAGATGAGCCAAAGCAGGTGCGCGATACCCGCGACCCCATTGAGCACATGCGCCACTATGGCTTGGAAAATGGGTTGTTTACTGAGGAAGACCTGAAGACGATCGACCGGGACGTGAAAGAAATTGTAGCCGATGCGGCTGATTTCGCTCAAACAAGCCCAGAGCCCGACCCGTCGGAACTGATGCGTCACATTTATGTTGAGGCCTAAGCCAAAAGGCAGGCCCCTTGTGGGAGAGAACAAGATGAAAGCCATGAAGACCACACTCATCGCCACTGCTGCCATTGGCCTTGTTGCTGCAATTGGGGTCCAATTCGGCGGCGTGCCTGCGTTTGCACAAGCTGCAGCGCCCACCGCGGCACCTGCACCTACGACCAGCAGCATCCCAGTGCATGCGGGTAATTTCAGCGGCGGCAAGATCGATAGCCTCGTCTACACCCCAAGCTGCCCAGCCTTTAAGTTCGACATGGATGCCGCAGCCATTCAAGAAAGCACCAGCCGCACCTATGTTGAAGGCGAGAAGCGTCGCTTTGAAGCGGTCCGCGAAAAGTGGGACGCCTATGAGGACTGCTTGGTTGAGAATGCGCGCCGCGACATCGAAGCCATTCGGATCAATTTGGGCGACTATTTGTCCAACGCAGCGAATGAAGAAGCTAAAGCCTTCAACGCCATGAACGCCGCGGCAACGGGCAATATTGAACGTATCGGCAAACTGCCTGCACCAAAGGCACCGAAGCAAAAAAAGGGTGAAGTTGCCCCAGTTGAGGCCCCCCAAGCGGCCCTTTCGGCTTGGACAGAACCCAAAGGTCGGTTCATCGGCAATTTGACGGGTTCAGCAGCCCAGCCACAATATACGTCTTCATGCCCTGCGGCCCTCGGCACCATGACTGCGGAGTCGTTTGCCCAATCGAACACCCGCAATGGCTTTAATGCGCTGTTGGACGAATTGCGCGCTATGCCAGACCGCATCAATCAAGTGCGCACCTGCCGTCAGGACAATGGTCAGGATGATTATGAAGTCATCCAAAAAGTGGTCCAAGATGGCGTTAATTCGGTGTTCCAGCCCGGCAAAACGGCGTTTGAAAAAGAGTATGCGGCTGTTCGTTTCCAATTGAACGAACATCAAAAACCAGGTGGCTTGTTGGCTCCCCCAGAAATGGGTCGTGCGCCTGCCAAGAAGGCTCCGCCGGCAAAAGCACCAGCTGGCAAAGCGAAGAAGAAGTAAGCAACCCGTTTTGGGTTTTTAAGAACAGGGGCGTTTAGTCGCCCCTGTTGCACACGATGAAGAGGAAGGGCCTGTCACCGGCAGGCCCAACCTGATCCAACCAATATGGAGCCTGCCTTGTCGATTGAAATCCTCATGCCCGCACTCTCTCCGACTATGGAGGAAGGCACGTTAGCCAAATGGCTGGTGCAGGTCGGTGACACGGTCAAATCAGGTGACATCATTGCCGAGATCGAAACCGATAAGGCCACGATGGAAGTCGAAACCATCGATGAAGGTGTGGTTGAAGCCTTGTTGGTGGCTGCAGGCAGTCAAGGTGTGAAGGTCAATACGCCGATTGCACGCATTTCGAGTGAGGATGAAGTCGCTGCGCCAGCGCCAGCACCGGTAGCTGCAGCACCAGCGCCGACGCCAGTCGCAGCGCCCGCACCGATGGCCGCCGCTGCCCCCGTAATCTTGACCGATCCAGAAATCCCACCCGGCACGGCGATGGTAAAGGTGACCCTGCGCGATGCGCTGCGTGACGCGATGGCCGAAGAAATGCGCCGCGACCCTGACGTCTTCCTGATGGGCGAAGAAGTTGGCCAGTATCAAGGTGCCTATAAGGTCAGCCGTGGCCTCTTGGAAGAATTTGGCGACCGCCGCGTGATTGATACGCCGATCACCGAGCATGGCTTTGCCGGCATGGGCGTGGGTGCTGCTATGGCCGGCCTCAAGCCTATTGTAGAGTTCATGACGATGAACTTCGCGATGCAAGCTATTGATCATATTATTAATTCTGCCGCTAAAGTTCATTATATGTCTGGCGGCCAGATCAGCGCTCCAATTGTCTTCCGGGGGCCGAATGGGGCAGCTTCGCGTGTGGGTGCCCAGCATAGCCATGATTATTCAAGCTGGTACGGCAATGTGCCGGGCCTGAAAGTGATCGCGCCCTATGATGCTGCCGATGCCAAGGGCCTATTGAAAGCCGCTATTCGCGATCCAAACCCTGTCGTCTTCCTTGAACATGAGCTTCTGTATGGCATTGAGTTTGACGTACCCGAAGGCGATGACTGGGTTGTACCTATTGGCAAAGCGAAAGTGCGTCGTGAAGGCACAGACCTGACCATTACCGCCCATTCGCGCATGGTAGGCTTTGCGCTGCAGGCGGCGGAAGAATTGGCAGCTTTGGGCATTTCGGCCGAAGTTATCGACTTGCGCACCCTGCGCCCACTCGACACGGAAACCATCATCGCTTCGGTCAAAAAGACCAATCGCTTGGTCACGGCGGAAGAAGGTTGGGGGCCGATGGGTGTCGGCGCAGAAGTGATTGCTTGCGTCATTGACGGGGCTTTTGACTGGCTGGATGCACCCCCTGTGCGTGTCCACCAAAAGGATACACCGCTGCCCTATGCGGCCAATCTTGAGAAACTATCCTTGCCGAATGCGGCAGATATCGTCGCGGCTGCCCGCGCCGTCACCAATCGCTGAGGAATTTGCCCATGGCTATCGACATTTTGATGCCCGCTTTGTCCCCGACGATGGAAGAGGGTGTGCTGGCGAAATGGCATGTGAAAGTTGGCGACGTGCTGAAGTCTGGCGACGTGATGTGCGAGATCGAGACCGATAAAGCGACGATGGAAGTCGAGGCGGTCGATGAAGGCAAAGTGCTGGAGATTTTGGTCGCCGAAGGCACCCAAGGCGTAAAGGTCAATGCCGTGATTGCGCGCATTGAAGGCGAGGGCGTAGCCCCATCCGCCGCACCTGCTGCGCCAGCCCCAGTTGCAGCGGCCCCAGTTGCTGCGGCCCCCGTTGCTGCGCCTAATCCAACACCAGCCGCCGCGCCTGTCGCAGCCGTACTTGCGGCAAGTGACGGTAGTCGTATCATGGCGTCACCACTTGCCAAGCGCATTGCCGAAGCGGCTGGCATCAACTTGGCCCAAGTTACCGGCACTGGCCCGCATGGCCGGATCGTCAAAGCAGATGTGGAAGCTGCCCGCGGGCAAACCGGCAGCGCAGCACCAGCGGCACAAGTCACTGCACCCACGCCAGCTCCAACTCCAGCTTCTGCGCCTCGCGCGCCAAGCCCATTGCCTTATGCCGACGGCAGCTATGACGTTCTGCCCTTGGATGGGATGCGCCGGACAATTGCGCGCCGCATGACCGAGAGCTTCCGCGATGTGCCGCATTTCCCGCTCAATATCGATCTGGAAATCGACAAATTGTTGGAATTGCGCAAGCAGCTCAATCAAGTCGGTGCCGCGCAAAATGCGAAAGTGTCGGTCAATGATCTGGTGATTAAAGCGGCTGCGCTTGCCTGTAAGCGCGTGCCAGCGGCCAATGCGTCCTACACGCCAGACGGGATCTTGATCCATCATCATGCAGACATCGCAGTGGCCGTCGCCATTGATGGCGGCTTGATCACGCCCGTCATTCGCAAAGCCGAAACCAAGGGCCTTGCCGCCATTTCTGATGAGATGAAGAGCTTGGCCGATAAGGCGCGCAACCGGAAACTCATGCCGGAAGATTATGCTGGCGGCACCTTCTCCATTTCCAATTTGGGCATGATGGGGATCAAGAGCTTTATGAGCATCATCAACGAGCCCCAAGGCTGTATTTTGTCCGTTGGGGCAGGGGAACAGCGCCCAGTCGTCAAAAACGGCGCTTTGGCGATTGCGACGGTGATGAGCGTCACGCTGACCTGTGATCACCGCGTGGTTGATGGGGCGATTGGCTCGGCTTGGCTTGCAGCCTTTAAGAGCCTGATTGAAGAGCCCATCGGCCTGATGCTGTAAGGCAGGCTAGGCCTGCCTTACGCCATTTGAACCGCTATTCGACTTCGACGACGGGCGCGTCTGGCGCTTGGCGCTGGAAGGATTCCATGCCGTTCTCACAGCTTGCTTTGGCCTTATAGCCTTCATTGCCATCTGCAATGATATTGCCATTCTTTGACTTGGCGCGCCAGTAATATTGGCCCTTGGATTCAAAGACTTCATACTTCAGCTCACCCTTGCGGCAGAGTTCAATGCCATTGTCACGCGATGCTTTAGATGAATAGCCTTCGCTTGAATCCGCCAGAATATTCCCGTTGGTAGCTTTAAAGCGCCAACGAAAACCATCTTTCGCTTCATAAGTCTCGAACTTTGACATATTACAAACTCCTCCCAACGGCATGAATACTTGGAACGTCTCACTGTATTCTTGGGTGATATGACACTCAGATCAGGACTTGGGTCAAGTGTTGTTTTGCAACATTTATTTAACCACGATCTCTGGGGCCGAATTAACCAATCTCGACTAAGCTAAACCCATAAAAACAATCGGAGCGGAGATTCCGGATATGGGTTGGTTTGGGTTTGGGGGGTCTAGCGGCCGCGGGCAAAAAAAGCCTGCGGCCCGCTTTTTGGGACATGAGCGCGACAGCTATGAGCGCGCCATTTTGGTCGACCGGCGGGGGCCGATTTCGCCTTTGCCAGACGTGCGGCCGCGCCGCCGGGACTTTGACGATCCACGTCGCTAAAGCTCATGTGAAGTAACTGTTTGCTAGAGGATGACCCTAACCCCAAAGCGGGTTAGAGGTCGGTCATGCTCGAACTGTTTCTCGCCGCCTTCGTCACTTTCTTTGTGGTGATCGACCCGCCAGGGGTCGCACCCATGTTTGCCACCTTAACCCAGCACACCTCGCGGGCGTGGCAAAATAAGATGGCGTTTAAGTCGGTCGGCGTGGCAACCATTGTGCTGGTCGGCTTTGCCTTTGGCGGCCAATGGCTCTTGGGCAAGTTACATGTCTCGCTGGATGCCTTTCGTTTGGCGGGCGGCGTGCTGTTGTTCTTGATCGCCGTGGACATGCTGTTTGAAAAGCGTACCGAGCGGCGCGAAGAGCGTAATGAAAAGGTGTTGGCCGAAGCCCAAAAACATCCAGAACGATTTGAGGATGTGTCGGTATTCCCGCTTGCCATCCCGCTAATCTCTGGTCCAGGTGCGATTGCCTCCATCATGTTGTTGTTCGCGCAGTCGAAGGATTTGGCGGAGCAAGGCATGGTTTTGGCCGGGGCGGGTGTGAACCTACTCTTGTGCCTCATTGGATTTCTGTTGGCTGGTCCGCTGACCAAAATTATGGGTGCGACCGTTGCTGCCATGATTACCCGCATTTTCGGCATTATTCTGGCAGCCTTGGCCGCGCAGTTCATCGTCGATGGCGTAAAGGGGGCATTCGGTATCGGGTAGCTCAAGGCCTTCCAAGCAGGACCGAAAGCAGGCTAAAGAGTGATCTGAGATCAGGAGTTTTGGATGGCCGTTGATACTGTGGATGTCGTCGTAATTGGATCAGGCCCCGGGGGCTATGTGGCCGCCATTCGGGCTACCCAATTGGGTTTTAAGACCGCCATTGTAGAACGCGAGAATTTGGGCGGCATTTGCCTGAATTGGGGCTGTATTCCGACCAAAGCGCTTCTGCGCTCTGCCGATGTTTATGAAAACATCAAGCATGCCGAAGCCTATGGCTTGTCGGTGACGGGCGCGAGCTTTGATTTATCCAAGATTGTCGATCGTTCACGCAAAGTGGCCAAACAATTGTCTGGCGGCGTCACCTATTTGATGAAGAAAAATAAGATTGAGGTGATTGCCGGCACGGCCCGTCTTACCAAGGGCACAGAAGCCCCGGGCGTCACCGTTGACCTCGCCGCTGGCGGCACCCGCACCCTGCAAGCCAAGCACGTCATTCTGGCGACAGGGGCCCGCGCGCGCACCATTCCTGCCGCAGGCCTCGTGCCGGATGGCAAGCTGATCTGGACGTACCGTGAGGCGCTTGTGCCCGACACCATGCCAAAGCGCTTGCTGGTCATTGGCTCTGGTGCCATCGGGATTGAGTTTGCCAGCTTCTTCCGCTCGCTCGGCTCCGAAGTCACCGTGGTGGAGGCCCTCGACCGCATCCTGCCGGTTGAAGATGCCGAGATTTCAGGCTTTGCCGCCAAGGCCTTTCAAAAGCGCGGTATCCGCTTGATCACGGGCGCTTCGGTAAAAGGGCTAAAGGCTGGAGCTTCCACTGTGACAGCTACCATCGAAAGCGGCGGTAAGCTTGAGACCATCGAGGCCGATCGCGCCATTTTGGCGGTTGGCATTGTCGGCAATGTTGAGAATTTGGGTCTGGAAGAACTTGGCGTCACCGTCGACCGCACCCATGTGGTGACCGATGCCATGGGGCGTACAAATGTCAAAGGCCTCTATGCGATTGGCGATCTGACGGGGGCACCTTGGCTCGCCCACAAGGCCAGTCATGAAGGCGTATCCTGCGTGGAAGCCATTGTGGGCCTTCACCCCCATGCCCTCAATGTCGCGCGCATTCCAGGCTGCACTTATTCCAACCCGCAAGTCGCCAGCATTGGCTTGACGGAAGAAAAGGCCAAGGCTGCAGGCTATGACGTCCGCATCGGCAAATTCCCCTTCAGCGGCAATGGCAAGGCGATTGCCTTGGGTGAGCCAGAAGGCATGGTGAAAACCGTGTTTGATAAGAAGACGGGCGAGCTTTTGGGGGCCCATATGGTCGGCACGGAAGTGACCGAGCTGATCCAAGGCTATGGCATTGCCATGACGCTGGAGACCACCGAAGCACAATTGATGGAAACCGTCTTCCCGCACCCAACCTTGTCAGAAATGATGCATGAGGCGGTGTTGGACGCTTATGGGCGCGTGATCCATATCTAATTTGCGGCCAGGGTAGGCCGACCCGCTTTCATGACAAATGCAGCAGATTAGGCGCAGGGCCTTTAGCCTGCGCGCGCCTCGGTGTAGAGACACGGCCATGAGTGCTCAAACCGAAACCACCAAACGCAAAACTGTGCGCGACATCGCAGGCAGCAAGGGCAAGTCGCCCGTTGTCTGTTTGACGGCCTATACCGCCCCGATGGCGCGCTTGCTCGACCCTCATGCGGACGTGCTGCTGGTTGGCGATAGTTTGGGCATGGTTGTCCATGGGCTTAGCTCTACGGTCGGCGTCACACTCGATATGATGATCTTGCATGGTCGCGCCGTGATGCGCGGCTCTAATCAGGCTTTGGTCGTCGTCGATCTGCCGTTTGGTTCGTATGAAGAAAGCCATGAAGTGGCGTGGCGTTCTGCCAGCCGCGTCATGATGGAAACGGGCTGCCAAGCCGTAAAAGTTGAAAGCGGCGAGGGTATTGCTGATACCATTGCCTTCTTGGTTGATCGCGGGATCCCGGTTATGGGCCATGTCGGTTTGCGCCCGCAAGCCATGAATGTGGACGGTGGCTTTCGCGCCAAGGGCCGCACCAAGGCAGAGCGCGACCGCGTATTGCGCGAGGCCTTAGCCGCAGACCGTGCAGGGGCTTTTGCCATTGTGGTGGAAGGGGTTGCAGAAGATATTGCTGCCGAAGTCAGCTCTCTCGTTCGGGCACCCACCATTGGGATTGGGGCTTCTGCAAAATGCGACGGTCAGATCCTGGTGACCGATGATATGCTGGGCATGTTCCCTTGGACACCGAAATTTGTGCGCCGTTATGCGGATCTTGGAAATGTCATTGATCAGGCTGCGGCCCATTATGCACAAGACGTGCGAGAGCGGACATTTCCTGCCGAAGCGGAGACCTATGTGCTAAAACGCGCGCCCTAAGTGCTTTTGCCCTCAAATCGTCGCAGTTTCGCGCGAGCCCAAACCTTGCCCTGTGTGACCACCACCTTTAGCGTCAACAGGTTATCACACGAAGTCTCATGTCTGAGACGTCTTTAGAATCGATGGAGAAGTGAGCGTGTCTGATTTATTTCGCGAAGCCGAAGAAGAGCTGCGCAAAGAGACCGCGGAAAACCTCGCGAAGCGGGCAGCCCCTTTTGTCATCGGGGCCATTGTTCTGGGACTGGCTGGCAGTGCAGGCTGGCAATTCTGGCAGAGCGAGCAGGCAAAAGCCGTTGATAAGGCAGGTGTCGCTTATGATGCGGCTATGTCAAAGCTGCAAGCAGGCGACCTTAATGGTGGGGCTGCAAGCCTCGCG
Source organism: Hyphomonadaceae bacterium UKL13-1 (assembly GCA_001602435.1). Classification (GTDB taxonomy): domain Bacteria; phylum Pseudomonadota; class Alphaproteobacteria; order Caulobacterales; family Aquidulcibacteraceae; genus Aquidulcibacter. The sequence continues at coordinate 1,720,848 of CP012156.1, read as the reverse complement.
GAGCTTGCAAAGACGGCACCAGCCGGTTTTGCTGCCCAAGCCTTATTGCAACGCGCCGCTGTCCTGCAAGAACAATCAAAGTCTGCCGAAGCGCGTGTGGCTTATGAAGATGCTGCCAAAAAGATCAAGGATGTGGATCTGGCAGATCTGGCGCGCCTGCGCGCGGCCTATATCGCGGCAGACAGTGAAACCAAGGATCAGATGAATGCGCGTTTGAAGCCCATTATCGACCGCAAGGGCGCGTTTGCGCCTTTGGCGCGTGAATTGGCTGCTGCGATTGCTTGGTCGTCTGGCGACGCCGCTGCTGCACGCTCCAGCTACGCGCTGTTGCAGATGGACCCGCTTGCACCCCAAGGCGTGCGCGCTCGGGCAGGCCAAGCGATGGCGGTGATTGATTCTGCTGCCAGCGCGTCCAAGATTCCGATGGTTATCCCCGAACAAGCCGGGCAAGGCCAAGGTGGCATGACGCCCGAACAAATGGCGCAAATGCAAGCCGCCCAGGCCCAAGCTCAAGCTGCTCAAGGCCAAGCGCAAGGCGAAGGTACAGCTGAAAATCCCCGCATCGTGCGTTTGCCTCCTGGCGTTAAACTGCCACCCGGCACCAAGCTTCCGCCCAATGTCCGCGTGATCGAAACCCCATTGCCAGCCGGGCAACAGGCAGGTGGGGCGGTCTCCCCAGAGGTTTTGGCCCAGATTGAGCGTGAGCGTCAGGCCAGCATGGCCCGTCAAAAGGCGATCACTGAGGCCCAACAGCGTCAGATCAAAGAGATTGAAAAAAACCGTACGGCACCCGCGGCTGAACCCGCTGCACCCGCGCCTGCGGAACAGCCAAAGTCTGGAGATGGTCTATGACCTTTATGTCGCGCCGTCTGCGCTCGCTTGGCCTTGCCACGACCAGCGCCTTGGTTTTGGTGTCGGGCTGTGCCTCTTTACAAGATCGGGCCTCGAGCCTGTGGCCCTTTGGCGGGGATCGGGCAAAGAACGCAATTGCCGAAGATAAAGAGCGTATTTCGGTACTAGGCCTTGAAGAACAATTGACCAAGGACCCGGCGCTTGAAAGCGTGGTCGTTACCGTGCCAGAAGCGCAAGACTTATCGTCTTGGCCAAATGCTGGCGGCGTGGCGAGCAATGCACCGCAAAACGTCTCAGGCTCTGGCCCACTGGCGATTGTTTGGCGCAAGAAGATTGGTCAGGGCGCTGGTGCGCGCGGCGCGATCACCGCCACGCCCGTCGTTGCCGACGGTAAGCTGTTTGTCTTTGACTCCAAAAGTACCGTTCATGCGGTAGATCAGGCCAATGGCCGCGAGATTTGGCGGAAGTCCCTAGTGCCAGCTTCTAAAGCGCGCGGTCGCTTCTTCAATCGCGACGAGAGCACCGCCATCGGCGGCGGTATCGCGTTTGGTGATGGCAAAGTCTATGCGGCAACTGGCTTTGGTAATCTCGTCGCCCTCAATGCCGACAATGGGCAAGAGGCTTGGCGCATTGACGCAGGTTCGCCCATTCATGCCTCACCCTTGGCGGGTGGTGGCCGGGTTTTTGTCACCAGCAATGACAGCGAATTGTTTGCCGTTGAAGCAGCCACCGGTCGTATTCAATGGACCCAATCGGCGATTGCTGAGCCTGCCCGCATGCTCTCCAGCCCAAGCCCTGCGCTGGTTGGCGAAACCTTGGTCGCCCCCTTTGCCTCAGGTGAAGTGATTGCCTATCTGTCCGCCAATGGTCGCAGACTATGGTCAGAAGCTTTGACCCGCGCGGGCTCCTCCAATTCGCTGTCCACCATCAATGACATTGCCGGGCGTCCGGTTGTTGCTGGCGGTATCGTGTTTGCTGCCAGCCAGTCGGGCACGTTTGCTGCCATCGAATTGCGGACCGGCACACGCGTTTGGGAAAAGGCGATTGCCTCGATCCAAACGCCTTGGGTCGCTGGCGACTTCGTCTATGTTGTCTCAACCACGGGCGAATTGGTCGCGATGGATGTGAAAACAGGCGGAATCAAATGGACCCGCCAATTGCCAAGCTATCGCAATGAGAAGAAGAAAAAGAACCTGATTTCCTGGACTGGCCCGGTGATGGTCGGTGGGCGTCTGGTTCTGGCGTCTTCCTTGGGCAAGATCGAAGTGGTGAAGCCCGAAGATGGCACGACGCTGTTCACCCGGGATGCAAAGGCACCGATCTTCGTGCCGCCCGCCATCGCCAATGGGACGTTGTATTTCTACACCCATGACGGCGTTGTTGTGGCTGTCCGATAGGTCGTGGCCGCACCTCTCAAAATCGCGGTCGTTGGTCGACCCAATGTAGGCAAGTCCACCCTGTTCAATCGTTTGGCTGGGCGCAAGCTCGCTATTGTCGATGACACACCCGGTGTCACCCGCGATCGTCGCGAAGCCAGCGGTCGGTTGGGCGATCTCGACCTGACACTGATCGACACGGCAGGCTTTGAAACCGCCGCGGATGAAAGCCTTGAAGCGCGCATGCGCCTTCAGACCGAAGCCGGCATTCAAGAGTCGGATTTGTGCTTGTTCCTGATCGACGCGCGGGCAGGGATCACCCCGATCGATGAAGTCTTTGCCGATATTTTGCGCCGCTCTGGCAAGCCTGTGATCCTGGCGGCCAATAAGGCGGAGGGCAAACTGGCCGACGCCGGTGTGATCGAAGCCTATGGGCTGGGGCTTGGCGAACCCATCCCGATTTCGGGCGAGCATGGCGAAGGGATGTCCGATCTCTATTCCGCCATCCTCACATTGATGGGCGACCGGGCAGCAGCGCCGGTGGTCGCAGACGAATTTGACGACGAAGATGAGGCCGAGGAAGAGGCCCCACAAACGGGCGAATTTGTTGAAGATGATGACGACCTAGAGGGCTTGGGCTTTACCGATATTGCCGCCAGCGAGAATAATCTGCCGCTGCGTATTGCCGTCATTGGTCGTCCAAATGCGGGCAAGTCGACGCTGGTCAATGCCTTGATCGGGGAAGAGCGCCTTTTGACGGGGCCAGAGGCCGGCATCACGCGCGATTCAATTGGGGTGGACTGGGTGTGGGACGGACGGCCCGTGCGCTTGGTCGACACCGCTGGGATGCGCCGGAAGGCCAAGGTTCAAGAAAAACTCGAGACGCTATCGGTCGCCGATACCTTGCGCGCTATTCGCTTTGCCGAAATCTGCTTGCTGGTGATGGATTCCGACGAGGCTTTCGAAAAGCAAGATTTGCAGATTGCCGATCTGGTCGCGCGCGAAGGCCGTGGCCTTGTCTATGTGCTGGCAAAGTGGGACCGGGTGGAAGATACCCAAGCCCGCTTGGCCGTCTTGCAAGAGCGGGCCGATAAAGTCCTGCCGCAGACGCGTGGTGCGCCTTTGGTGCCGATCTCGTCCTTGTCTGGTCGTGGCCTCGATAAATTGATGCCCGCCGTGCTGGATGTGCATGAAGACTGGAATGCCCGTGTAAAGACGCGAGACCTCAATGACTGGCTGAAAGAAGTCGTCACCAAGCAGCCGCCGCCTGCGGTTGACGGCCGACGGGTGAAGCCGCGCTATATTGCCCAAATCAAGGCCCGCCCGCCGACCTTTGTGCTGCTGGCAAGCCGTGCGGCGCAATTGCCGGATACGTATGTGCGCTATCTGGTCAATGGCATTCGCAAAGCCTTTGATATGCCAGCCGTGCCGATCCGCTTCATGGTGCGTGCGCCCAAAAACCCCTATGCGGGTGATGAGAGCGGGCGACCAAATCTATCGCGTAAGAACCGCGAGGCTGCTGCTAAACATGCTCAGTCTTCTGATCGTGCGCCAAAGGCGGCGGAAAAGCCAAAGCCAACCAAGCCCAAAAGTGCGACTTTTGCCCCAAAGGCCCGCATCCCGACCGGGGGCAAGAAGCTGGGCAAGAATGCGTCGCGCGCCAATAAAAAGACGCGCTAGTCCTTTAAGTTTCGGCAAAATCAAGGTTTAGTTCGGTCTCGGAAACGGGATCATGATTATGGGCCTTCACCCATCCAAAGAGTTTGTGCGATGAGGCAAACACCTGCCAGCGTGACTGCGATTGTTGTCACTTACAACAGCGCAGCTGTCATCGCGGCCTGCGTTGAAGCCTTGCAGGCGCAAGGCGTCACGACTTTGGTGGTCGATAATGCGAGCCATGACCAAACCCAGTCCATCGCGCGAGCAAAAGGTGCGACGGTTTTGGCCTGCCAAGCGAATCTTGGATTTGGCGTCGCTAATAATTGCGGCGCAGAAGCAGCTCAGACCGAATGGCTGCTCTTCATCAACCCAGACGCCGTGGTCCAGCCCGACGCGATTGAGCGCTTTTTGGAAGCCGTTGAAACCTATCCTGAAGCTGGTCTATTTGGACCTAGAATTTATGAAGAGGACGGCTCTTACTTCTTTCAGCCGCGCTCGATTCTTTCCACCTATTTGAAGGGCAAAGTCAGCGGCAAGATTGTGCCAAGCGGGGATGCTTGCGTGCCGGCCTTGTCTGGGGCCTGCATGCTGATCCGCCGGGATCTCTTCCTAGCTTTGGGCGGCTTTGACCCGAAGATATTCCTATTTTTCGAAGATGATGACTTATGCCGCCGCGTGGTCGATCAGGGCTATCCGATCCTCTATGTGCACGAAGCGGTGGTCTCTCATTTGCGCGGCAAGTCCAGCACGCCCAATCTCAAAACCGCCTTTTTGATGCGCGCCTGTCAAGCGTGGTCGCGCGCTTATATCTCGCGCAAATATGGCTTGGCCTATAATCCCGCCTCGATCCTTCTGATCAATGGCTTGAAATATCTGGTGGCGCTTGTGACCTTCAACGCGAAACGACGTGCCCGCTATGGCGGCACGTGCGCCGGAACCTTTCGCGGGATGACGGGGCAAGCAAGCCCGCGCTGATTCTAGCTGTTCGGCTGATGGGCGGCTTGCCAAGCTTTGAAATGCTCGGTCTCGCGGAAATGCACCGTTGTTCCGGTCTGTGTATGGCTCTCGCGCATCAGTTCCAAAATCATGCTGGACAGATGTTCGGGCTGGGGCAGGGTCGATTGATCTTCGCCCGGGAAGGCGTTTTTGCGCATCTTGGTTGCCACACCGCCTGGGTTAAGTACGGTGACCACGACCTTCTTAAACTCAATCTCATCAGCCCAGCACTTGGCCATTGCCTCAACACCGGCCTTGGTAGCAGCATACAGGCCCCAATGCGCGCGAGGATGGTGGGCGACGCCGGAGGTAAAGAAGATCACGCGTGCGGCAGGGGATTGGATCAACAAAGGCTCCATCGAACGGATCAAGCGCCAACTCGCTGTTAGATTGGTCGCAATCATCTGATCGCCCATGCGGGGGGTGGCGTGGGCGACGGGCGTCAACTCACCCAAATGGGCCGCCGCATGGATCATCCCATCCAAGCGGCCATAGCGCTGGAATAAGGCCCCGCCCAAGCGATCAATCGCATCAAAGTCTGTGAGGTCCATGGGTACGATGGTCGCAGGCAGGCCACCGGCCTTGCGGATCTCGTCATCCAAATCCTCCAGCGCTTTTTGAGCGCGGCCCGTGGCAACAACTTGCATGCCCGCGCGCGCGCACGCAATGGCTGCCGCACGGCCGATGCCCCGGCTTGCCCCGGTTACAAGGACGACTTTCGTATCGGTCATGGATTTTCTCGCTGTGTGGAAGTCTTAGGCTTCAACCAAGAAGGACAATTGATGGTCCTTATCCGATTGCGAGCGGTCGAAATCGACCAGTCGGGTTGGATAATCGCCGGTGAAGCAATGATCAGAATAGCGCGGCGCATGCGGGTTGCGGGTGGCTTCGCCGAGTGCCCAATAGAGCCCGTCAACCGACAGGAAGCCCAAGGAATCAACGCCTAAGATTTCCGCCATCTCGGCAACGCTCTTATGTCCGGCAATCAATTGATCCCGGTCAGGCATATCAATGCCATAGAAGTCTGGCCATTGGATGGCGGGGGAGGCGGAGCGCAAATGCACTTCTTTAGCGCCCGCGTCGCGCACCATTTGCACAATCTTACGCGAGGTGGTGCCGCGCACGATGGAATCGTCCACCAACACCACGCGCTTGCCTTCCAAAACACCTCGGTTAGCCGAGTGCTTGCGCCGCACGCCAAGCGTCCGGATTTGTTGGGTCGGCTCAATAAAGGTGCGGCCGACATAATGGTTGCGGATAATCCCGAGCTCATAGGGAATGCCCGAAGCTTCTGAATAGCCCAAGGCAGCTGGCACGCCAGAATCCGGGACGGGGACGACGACGTCGGCCTCAATCTTGGTTTCTTGCGCCAAGCGCATGCCCATACGCTTGCGGACGTCATAGACAGACTTGCCGTCCACGACCGAGTCTGGCCGCGAGAAATAAACGAATTCAAACACGCAAGGCCGTGGCGCACGCTGGCCAAATGGCTTGATGCTTTCCACGCCATTTTCAGAACAGACAACCACTTCGCCATTTTCGATTTCGCGCACAAAGGTCGCGCCAATCATATCCAGCGCACAGGTCTCTGACGCTAAAACCGGTGAGCCATTGAGGTCACCTAGAACCAATGGGCGAATGCCTAAGGGATCGCGGGCGCCAATCAGCTTCTTATTGGTCAAAGCAACCAAAGCATAAGCGCCTTCGATCTGATGCAGGGCATCAACAAAGCGCTCAATCATGCGGGGCGCGCGCGAGCGGGCGATCAATTGCAGGATGACTTCGGTATCAGAGGTAGATTGGAAAATCGCCCCGTTTTCAACCAGCTGTTCGCGCAACTTACGGGCATTGGTCAAATTACCATTGTGCGCCACCCCAATGCCGCCGCCCGAAAGGTCGGCAAACAAGGGCTGGATATTGCGCAGGATAGTCCCGCCTTGGGTCGCATAGCGCACATGGCCAATGGCATTTTGCCCGGGCAGGCGGTTCATCAAATCATTGCCGGTGAAATGGTCGCCTACCAAGCCCATGTGGCGTTCATTATGGAAAAGCGCCCCGTCAAAGGTGACGATGCCGCAGCCTTCTTGGCCCCGGTGCTGCAGCGCGTGCAGGCCAAGGGCGGTCAGAACTGCTGCTTCGGCATTGTGGGCGATGCCGAAGACGCCACACTCTTCGCGCAGCCGATCTTCATGCGGGTCCAGCCAAGCTTCAATGTCACCACCGACGCCGGTCGCACCGGCTTGCGCGTCTTGCCCATAGCACTGAGGGTTCATTTTTCGCTCTCCGGGTCAGGGGTAACTGAGTTGGTTGGACGAAGCGTCCAAGTGGGGGCCTTTTGAGCCTTTACGGGCTCGCCGTCTACGGATGAATCCAGCACATTTGCTGTATCAGCTTTGCGCGAATGAGCTAGGTCTTCACCGGCCGAGGCAGCACCTCGGGCCATATTGGTTGCGGCTTGTCCGGCCTGCGGTGCCAAATGCTTTAAAGCATCCGCTGTTAGCATCACCATCGGGTAGAATTTCGCCGCCTGAAACGATTTCGGCAACATGCTTGGCGGCGCAATAGAGGTCACAACCAAGCAGGCAACGCCGACAAGGGCAAAACCGCGCGCCACACCAAACAACAGACCAGCCGTCCGGTCCAAAATGCCCAAAGGTTCTGAATCATGGATCCATTCATGGATACGCCCGGTTGCGACCCGCACGGCGATATAGACCAGAATGAAGATTCCCCCGACGGTGGCGGCATCGGCCAGCCAACCCGTCTCGATAATCCCGCGCATCGGCTCGCGGAACACTGGAAAACCCCATAATACGGCCAGAATTGCAATGAACATGGCCGCCATCGACAAGGCCTCGCGGACGAACCCGCGAGCAAAAGCCAAAAGAGCTGAAATCGCCACAATCCCAAGAATGACGATATCAAATCCGTTCATACACACTGCTCCAAAAGAGACTAAGGCGTCTCGGGATATTCCTGTCCTGTGATGGTCGCCACAAGGTCGGCTGCTGTGGCAATCACGCGGTGCTTCACACCGGATTGCCCTGCCACGAGTCGGCGGGCTTGGCTTGCAGTGCTTGCGGTGGTGTTAGACGAAGCAGCCCGAGGAAGGAAGGCCTGAGTAAAGCCTAACTTCTCGGCTTCTTTAAGGCGGGCATCAGCCCGGCTGACTGGTCGTACATCACCCGACAGCGCAATCTCGCCAAACACAACGCAATCCTCAGGTAAGGCCTGATCAAAGAGCGCAGAGACAAGGGCTGCGGCAACGGCGAGGTCGGCGGCGGGCTCGCTAATCTTGAGGCCGCCCGCGACGTTCAGATAGACATCTCTGCCACCAAAGGCCAAGCCACAGCGGGTTTCAAGTACCGCGAGGATCATGGCAAGGCGCGTGGTGTCCCAGCCGACCACCGCCCGTCTTGGCGCGCCAAAGGCGGTAGGCGAGGCGAGCGCTTGAATTTCTACCAGAACCGGACGCGTCCCTTCAATGCCAGCAAAAACCACACTCCCAGGGCGGGCATGGCCACGATTATCCAGAAACAACTGACTGGGATTGGTCACCTCGCGCAGACCCGCGTCCCCCATCTCAAACACGCCGATTTCGTCCGTTGGGCCAAAGCGGTTCTTTAGCCCGCGCAAGATGCGGAAATGATGGCCGCGCTCGCCTTCAAATTGCAAGACGGCATCGACCAAATGTTCAACCACGCGGGGGCCTGCGATTTGGCCATCCTTCGTGACATGGCCAACGAGGATAATGGCGGTGCCCGCTTTCTTCGCATAGCGCACCAATTCATGGGCGCAGGCGCGCACTTGCGCGACAGTGCCCGGTGCCGCGGTGAGCGTCTCCGTCCACACCGTTTGGATCGAGTCGATGATGGCGAGTTGCGGCTTTTCGTGCTTGAGAGCCTCAAGGATGGTTTCAAGGCGGGTCTCGGCCGCTAATTGCACCGGTGCCTTCTCAATCCCCATACGACGCGCTCGGTCTTGGATTTGCGCGATGGCTTCTTCGCCCGAGACATAAACCGACTTGATGCCGCGTGTGGCTGCGCCGGCCACAGCTTGGAGCAGCAAGGTTGATTTCCCGATGCCAGGGTCGCCGCCGACCAGAATGGCCGACGCCTCTACCAACCCGCCACCACAAACGCGGTCAAATTCGTCTATACCTGTGGCAAGGCGGGGCGGGGCTTGGGCAACACCGTCCAAGGCCTGAAACGCGAGACCCGGGCCTTTGCCGCGCGCGCGGGCCGAGGGGCTGAGAGCTTGCGGGCTTTCGCGTGCTTCCTCGACGATGGTGTTCCACGCGCCACAGGCTTCGCAGCGCCCTTGCCAACGGGCATGGACTGCCCCGCAGGACTGGCAGACGAAAACTGATTGCGCTTTTGCCATGCCTAATCAGCCTTCCAGATAGGAGCGCTCAAAGCGATCCCCTAGCCGGGTCAGGATTTCATAAGGAATGGTGTCGAGGGCTTGGGCTTGGGCGTCGAGAGGGGCTGCACGACCGAGGAATTGCGCCATCGCGCCGATTTTTGCTGCGCTGCCCGCACTGGAGACATCCAATGTAATCAAATCCATCGAGACCCGCCCGACGATTGGGCAAACCGCCCCACCCAAAATCGCAAAGCCTCGGTTAGAACCTGAGCGTAGAAAGCCGTCTGCATAGCCTAAGGCAATTGTCGCGATTGTGCGACGACGATCGGCTTGCCAGGTCGCGCCATAGCCAATGGTGTCGCCAGGGCCGACACTGCGTAGCTGGATGATGGGTGCTTCAAGGGTTGCGACAGGCTCTAAGGGTACAGGGTCTTGGTCGAACGGCCCGCCGCCATAAAGGCCGATGCCGGGCCGGACCAAATCAAAGCAATAATCGCCTTCCAACAAGATTCCAGCAGACGCAGCTAGCGACAATGGGGCAGGGGGTAACCGCGCGGCTAGCGACACAAAGGCATCGCGCTGCATGCCATTCTTAGGATGTTGCGGATCGGACGCACAGGCCAAATGGCTCATGATCAGCGCAAGATTTAAGGTGAAGATGGTTTCTTCAACGCGGTCGATATCTTCCTCGCTCAGCCCCAACCGGTTCATGCCCGTATCAATGTGCAAGGCCGCAGGTTGCCCAAGGCCCGCTTCCGCCCACAACTGGACTTGGCCGACATCATTGAGAACAGGACGCAGGTCGCCAGCCAAAAAGGCGCTGACTTCGTCTGCCATCACCCCGTTGAGAACATAAATAACTGGGTCTGGACCCAAAGCATGCCGCGCTTTTTCCCCTTCAAACGCGTGCGCGACAAAGAAGGTTTTGCAACCGGCATCGGCAAGGCTTTGAGACACCTCGGCCAAGCCTAGGCCATAGCCATTGGCCTTCACCACCGCCGCACACTCTGCCCCTTGTGCATTTTCGGCAAAGAAAGCCCAATTGCGAGCCAAAGCCCCCAGATCAATCTTCAACTGGCTATGACGCGGGAACCCTGAGACTGACTCACTCATCCAAGCTCTCATATCGTCCGCTGGAATCAAGATTGGTGAATTTGGTCAGCTCGGCTTGGAAGCCAACGCGGACTTTGCCAATCGGGCCATGGCGCTGCTTGCCAATGATGACCTCAGCGACGTTGCGCATTTCGCTGACTTCTTCTTGCCACTGGAAATGCTCGGTCGTGCCAGGCTTGGGTTCTTGGCGCTCCAAATAATAGGAGTGACGGTACACAAACATCACGACGTCGGCGTCCTGCTCGATCGAACCTGACTCCCGCAAGTCGGCCAATTGGGGCCGCTTATCTTCGCGGTTTTCAACTTGGCGCGACAGCTGCGACAAGGCGATGACGGGAACCTGCAGTTCCTTGGCAAGGGCCTTGAGGCCTTGGGTGATTTCGCTGACTTCCTGCACCCGGTTTTCCGAGCGTTTGGAGCCGCTGGTGGTCACAAGCTGGAGATAATCCACCACGATCAAATCAAGGCCGTGCTGACGCTGCAAGCGCCGCGCGCGCGCCGCCAAGGCCGAAATCGACAGACCGCCCGTGTCATCAATATAAAGCGGCAGGCTTTGCAGATCGATCGCCGCCTCGCGCAGCTTGGCATATTCGTCCTTGTCCAAGTCCCCACGACGCATGCGGTCAGAGCCGATGGCCGTATAATCGGCCAGAAGACGCATGGTCAGCTGTTCGGCCGACATTTCGAGCGAGTAGAATGCCACGACGCCACCATCAATGGTCTGAAACGACCCATCTGGCTTTGCTTCGCGCTTGAAACGTTTGGCTGCATTGAAAGCGATGTTGGTGGCAAGTGCGGTTTTACCCATTGAAGGCCGCCCGGCGAGGATCAACAAGTCTGACTTGTGCAGGCCGCCCAACATCCGGTCGATCTCATTTAGGCCCGTTGGCACCCCGATCAATTGACCGTCGCGTTTGAATGCTGCGGCCGTAATATCGATGGTTGCCGCGAGCGATGCGGCAAAGCTTTTGAAGCCCTGATTGAGTTGGCCGGTCTCTGCCAATGAATAGAGCTTCTTTTCCGCAGTCTCGATCAGGCGCGCGCCCCCCTCCATCCCATCTTCATGGTCGGTGGCATCGGCCATCATTTCTGACCCGATGCGGATCAGGTCGCGTCGCACGGCCAAGTCAAAGATCAGCTTGCCATAATCGGCAGCCGCAGCAGGGTCTGCCGCTGCATCCACTAGGGTCGCCAAATAGGCTGCGCCACCAATATCCTTCAAAGCCCCATCTTGGCTGAATTTGGCATGCAAGGTGATGCCATCGGCCAACGAGCCTTTTTGGATCATGCGCGTGATGGTGTCATAGATCCGGCCATGGACCGGATCATAGAAGTGCGACGGCTTCAGCATGTCGCCAATCCGGCTCGTCACTTGGTTATCCACCAAAATAGCCCCAATCAGGGCTTGTTCGGCGTCCAAATTATGCGGGGCCGTGCGGAGTACACGGGCGGGATCGAGCGGGGTAAGGTTTCCATCAGCCATGTCGCACTCTTTCAGGTGTCGCGCAGCGAATCACCTGTGCGACGCAGAACGAGGCTAGAACATCCCCAGCAATTTTTCATCTGTGGATAGTTGTGCGGGCGTTGCTGTTCCGACCGTTTTTGACGTAACGCCTTCAATGTCGTCCGCGCCTTGCCCTTCTGCGAGCGCGGCTTCAATGGCACTCATCAGTGAAGCAGGGGTGAAGGGCTTGGCCAAATGGCTATTGGCACCCGCTTCAATCGCTTGATCGCGATGCTGGCGCATCGCGTTGGCGGTTACCATGACGATGGGTGTCGCCGGCAAATGATGGGCTTTTTCGTGTTCGCGAATGGCTATGGTCGCGGTCAGTCCGTCCATGACGGGCATTTGCATATCCATCAAGACCACGTCGAAGTGACTGGATTGATAGGCTTTGAGCGCGGCCATGCCATCGTCGCACATCGTCAGATCGACGCCTAAGGGCTCCAAGATCAGACGCAGCACTTTCTGGTTGGTTGGGTGATCTTCGGCTGCCAAAATCCGAAGCGGCGCTTCTTGGGATGGCGCAACAGGATCGAGCATGGTGTCTGTAGAACCCACTAGCCTCGGGGCCTCTTCGCGCTCTAGCGGAATGCGCACGATGAAGGTCGAGCCTTCACCGGGCTCTGACTCCCAATTCATGCCCCCGCCCATGGCCTCAATCAGGCCGCGACAAATGGCAAGCCCAAGGCCCGTGCCACCAAAGCGACGTGTGATCGAGGTATCAGCTTGAATGAAGCGCTGGAATAGGCGCCGTCCGGTTTCCTTATCGAATCCAATCCCGGTATCCACGACTTTGATCTCGAGGATTTCAGAGGCCTCAGACCAATTGATAAAGACGTGGACTTCACCTTGGTCGGTGAACTTGACCGCATTGGATACCAGATTGGCCACGATTTGCTTGATCCGCGTGGCATCGCCATAGAACCAGCCTCGTGCATGTTCGCCATAGGTCACATCAAACTGCAGTTTTTTGTCGGCTGCATAGGTTTGCAAGAGAAGGGCAGAGGCATCGAGCTCCGCGCGCAAATCAAACGGTGCGCGCTCAACTTCCACTTTACCCGCTTCGATCTTCGAGAAGTCGAGAATGTCGGACAAGAGGCGTGCCAAGGTCCTACCCGATGCATCGATCAGATTGACCATCTCTCTTTGTTGTTTGTCTAGTTGGGTTGTGGCCAACGTATTGGCAATCCCGACGACGCCATTGAGGGGCGTGCGCAATTCATGGCTCATATTGGCCAAAAAGTCCGTCTTGGCGCGATTGGCAAAGTCCGCTTCATCGGCCATGGTCTGGGCGCGTAAGCGCTCGCGTTCAACAATTTCAAGCAAGTCTTGTGATTGGACGCGAAAATCGACTTGGCTTCGAACCATGCGATGCAGGAAGATGGATGCGGCAAAGCTGCCGACAACCGCCGTCACCCCGGTGAAAACCTTGTTCACAATCATGGCTTCCATGCCCGTAATGGTCAGGAATGCAGCCCCCAATGCCACAAGCGCAAGGGTGGCGCCAACGACACCCAGTGTCGGGCCCAAAATTGCACTGCCAAAGGCCAGCATCAGCAAATAGACAAATTGGATTTCATCACCAGCATAGCTTGCGTGGATCACAACATTGGTGATGGCCAGCACATTCACCAGAAAGACGCTTAACCCAACATATTCCAGCTTCTTGACCTCGCGCAGCAAGGTAAAGCGCAAGGTTAGAATCAGAGCGCCAGACGTCGCCGCAACGCAGGCCATCACGACAGCCAAGTTTCCTTTTAGAACCAAAAGGTGAGCGCCAGTCAGCAGAATGTAATAAATGCCCAAAATCAAGGCGTAAGCGCGGGCCATTGGGGCGTAAATCGCCACCAGTTCAGCAGATTCTAAATCTTCGGCGGATGCACGTGGATCATTCATGCTGAGATTCTATGCGAATTGTCTTAAATTCTCCTTATCCCGCTTCCGCCACTTGGCTGACCGATCCTAAGCCGAAGAATTGGCAAAACAAAAGCCCCGCAAGTGATCCTGCGGGGCTTTCAGTTTTGAATGCATGCCCGACGGGCAGAAGCCTAGGCTTCGTAGCCGTCCAATTGCACCGCGTTCTCGGCGATCTCAGCGGCTTGTTCAGCTGCTGCGACGCGATCTTCGTCAAATTGCGAATTGATGACGTTTTCGCCCTTAGCTTGACGCTCTGCTTCATCTGGCGTGCGAGCCACGTTGATGAAGACTTCAACTTCGACTTCAGGGTGAAGACGGATCTTCACGGTCTGATAGCCGATCGCCTTGATTGGCGTGTCGAGCTGGACTTGGTTGCGAGCGACGTGGAAGCCAGCAGCATTGGCTGCTTCCGCAATGTCACGAGCCGCAACCGAACCGTACAATTGGCCGCTTTCGCCAGCTGCGCGGATCAGCAAGAATGCCTGACCTGCCAAGCCTTCAGAAGCAGCTTCCGCTGCCGCGCGGGCTTCTGCGTTACGGGTCTCAAGAGCCGTACGTTGCAGTTCAAACAATTTCTTGTTGGATTCAGTAGCGCGCAGGGCTTTCTTTTGCGGCAACAAATAGTTGCGCGCATAGCCAGGCTTTACCGATACGATGTCGCCAATACCGCCAAGGCGGCCGACGCGTTCGAGCAGGATGATGTCCATGTCGGCGTCTCCTTAAACGACGTGATAGGGAAGAAGAGCCAAAACGCGGGCGCGCTTGATCGCCTTAGCGAGTTCGCGTTGCTTCTTTTGGCTGACGGCAGTGATGCGCGATGGAACGATCTTGCCCTTTTCGGACAAGTAACGCTGCAACAGCTTCACGTCTTTGAAGTCGATCTTTGGCGCTTGATCGCCAGAGAACGGGCAAACCTTACGGCGGCGTGCAAACGGACGACGCGATGGCAGGTTGGAGATGGTGAACTTGGAAGTCATGATCAGTAATCCATCCCGTTGGTTTCAGTGCGAGCGCGCTGTTTCTTTTCGTCGCGTTCACGACGGGCCAAAATAGGCGAAGGACCTTCTTCGAGCTCTTCAACGGCGATGGTCATGTAGCGCATGACATTTTCGTTGATGCGCTGCAGGCGTTCCATTTCATGGACCGCTGCGGCTGGAGCATCGATATTGATCAACGAATAATGGCCCTTGCGGGTTTTGTTGATCCGGTAAGCCAAGTTGCGCAGGCCCCAATATTCGACTTTGCCAACTTTACCACCCTTTTCGGCGATCAAGGTGGTGATGCCTTCAACCAGCTCGTCAACTTGCTGCGGCGAGATATCTGGCCGCGAAATAATGATATGTTCGTAGAACGGCATGAGAATCCATTTCCGTTAGATGCGCCCCAGGCGATTGCGGCAAATGGTTCAGCGGGGACTAAACCACCTGATGGTTCCGCGTCGCAGCTTCTCCGTGCTGAATTGCTTATTAGGCACACCAAGTCGCTCATGCGGGCGGACCGCAATCAGTGAAGCGGCGCGTAAAGCACTTATCTGTGGAAAAGGGAAGGGGTGGCGCGCAGTAAAGCCACCAAATCTGGCCTTGCGCAAAGGATTTATGACAGCGAAACTGACCCTTCGACAAGCAGAAAGGTAACAATTCGCGTGACGCTTAGCTGGATGGAGTTTTTGCTTGTCGTCGCGCTCTTGGAACTGACGCCTGGGCCCAATATGGCGTGGTTGGCGACTTTGACGCTCGACAAGGGCAGGGCTGCGGGCCTTCAGGCCCTCACTGGCATTGCGCTGGGCTTGGCTCTTTATTTGATGGCGGCGATTGCTGGCTTAGGTGCCCTCATGGCTGCCCAGCCTCAGTTATTGGCGGGATTGCGGTGGCTGGGTGTGCTCTATTTGGTTTATCTGGCTTTTGAGCCTTGGATTGAGCGGGCCAGACAAGCCTCGGAACTGGCCTTGGGCGAGGGCGAGGATCTATCGACCCATGCCGGGCGGCATTTTATGCGCGGCCTGACGCTGAATATCCTAAACCCAAAAGCAGCGCTCTTTTACGTAACGCTCCTGCCGCGCTTTGTGGAGGAGGGCGGTGAACAGGTTTGGCTGCAGAGCCTTTGGCTGGGCCTCACCCATATCGGAGTCGCAACCGGGGTACATTTGGCGATTGTTTTAGCCGCTGGCGGCCTTCGCCCTTGGCTGAGTGCTGGTAAGCGCCGCACCTATTTGAACATCTTTTTCACCTTGGCCCTGTTGGGCATTGCGGCTTGGCTCGCTTGGGATGGACTAGCCCATCCCGTATAATGCCCGTTCTGCCACCCACTTGCCTAAACGGGCCTGCGAGGCTAACGCCAAATCATGCTGATTTTCCAATTTCCCGGCCAAGGTAGCCAAAGCGTCGGTATGGGTGTTGCCCTTGCCGAAGCATTCCCCGCCGCAAAGCAGGTCTTTGCAGAGATTGATGACGCGCTTGGGCAAAAGCTCTCAAGCCTGATGGCCGAAGGTCCGATTGAGACCCTGACGCTGACGGAAAATGCCCAGCCTGCGCTGATGGCCGTCAGTATGGCGGTGGTGGCGGTCTTGCGCACTGATTTTGGGATTGGCGTCGATAAGGCTGCTTTTGTGGCTGGTCATTCGCTGGGTGAATATTCAGCGCTGACAGCAGCAGGTGCTTTTTCCATTGGCGATGCAGCCCGTCTGTTGCGTCTGCGCGGTCAAGCCATGCAGCGGGCGGTCGCACCTGGCCTTGGCGCGATGGCGAGCTTGATTGGCCCCAAAGTCGACTTGGCTCTGGCAGAGGCCGCTGCTGCTGCTGGGGCCAAAGTAGGTGTTTGCGTTGTGGCGAACGATAATAATGCCGGAAACATCGTGATCTCTGGCACGAAAGAAGGTGTGGATGCTGCGATTGCAGCGGCCAAGGAAATGGGCGCGCGCGCCATTCCGCTTTCGGTCTCTGCCCCATTCCATTGTCCTTTGATGGGCCCGGCAGCGGAAGAAATGGCCGCAGCATTGGCCGCGACCACCATCAACAAGCCCGTGGTGCCCGTTTTGTCCAATGTGACGGTCGCGCCAACCCAAGACCCCGACACCATCGCTAAGCTGCTGGTCGAGCAAGTCACCGGTCGCGTCCGCTGGCGGGAATCGATTGGCTGGTTTGCCGCCCAAGGTGCCACCCAATTCGTGGAACTCGGCGCAGGTAGCGTCCTGACCGGCATGTCCAAGCGCATCGCCCCGGATGCCACCTCCATCGCTTTGACCGGTGCAGATGAAATTGCGGCCTTTGCCGCTTCTTTGAGCTAAGACGAAAGAAGGAACGCAGATGTTTGATCTAACAGGCAAAAAGGCGCTCGTCACCGGCGCTACGGGCGGTATTGGCGGGGCGATTGCGCGCGCTTTACATGCTGCTGGCGCGCAAGTGGCTTTATCGGGTACCCGCCAGGAAGCGCTGGATGCGTTGAGCGCGGAATTGCCGGGTAGTGTGGCATTGGCTTGCAATCTATCTGACCCAGTTGAGACTGATGGCCTGATTGGTCGAGCCGAAGAAGCGCTTGGCGGGCTCGATATTCTGGTGGCCAATGCCGGTATCACCAAGGATGGCTTGCTTCTGCGCATGAAAGACGAGGATTTTGAGCGCGTGCTCGACGTCAATTTGGGTTCTTACTTCCGTTTGGCGCGGGCGGCTTCCAAGGGCATGATGAAGCGGCGCTTGGGCCGGATCATTGCGATCACTTCCGTGGTCGGCGTCACGGGTAATCCGGGCCAAGCCAATTATGCAGCGTCGAAAGCAGGCATGATCGGCTTTACCAAATCCATCGCCCAAGAACTGGCTTCTCGCGGCATTACCGCCAATTGCATCGCGCCCGGATTTATCGTGTCTCCCATGACCGATGCCCTCAATGAGGCGCAAAAAGAGGCGATTACCAAGTCTATTCCTGCCGCTCGTCTTGGTCAGCCTGATGACATTGCCGCTGCGGTTGTCTATCTAGCATCCGATCAAGCCAGCTATGTTACAGGGCAGACTTTGCACGTAAATGGCGGAATGGCGATGATTTAGATACTGTTTTGGCGCTAGCGGCCTCAAGCCAAAGGTGCTAATTCGTTCATCTCCCGTGGCGCTATGTTGGCAAAACGGTAACTATAACAACGCCGAAGGGATTTCGGCAGGATTCGAGGACCAACAATGTCTGACGTTTTCGACCGCGTAAAAAAGATCGTAATTGAGCACTTGGACGCTGATGCGGAAAAAGTCGTTGAAAATGCGAGCTTCATTGATGATCTTGGCGCAGACAGCCTCGACACAGTGGAACTCGTCATGGCTTTTGAAGAAGAGTTTGGCGTTGAGATTCCAGATGATGCTGCTGAAAAGATCCAAACCGTCGGCGACGCGGTGAAGTTCATTTCGGCCAACGCTGGCTGATCAGAACATGCGTCGCGTTGTCGTGACGGGAATCGGCCTCGTCACCCCAATCGGGGTCGGGGCCGATTTCGTTTGGAAAAGCCTGTTGTCCGGTGCAAACGGGGCAGGCACCATCAGTGCGTTTGATGCGTCGGACTTGCCAGTCCGCTATGCCTGCGAAGTTCCTTGGACGACCGGGCGCGGTGGTGGCGGTGCTGATGTGGCAGGGTCGTTCGATCCTGAAACCGCGATGTCCTCGCGGGACCGTCGGCGTGTCGATGAGTTTATTTTATACGGGGTCGCAGCCGCCAATGAGGCGATTGCCGATTCGGGCTGGGTTGCTGAAACCGAAGAACAGCAAGAGCGCACAGGCGTGATGATTGGCTCTGGCATTGGCGGTCTCTCCACCATTGCAGACAATGCTTTGCTGCTCGAGAAGGAAGGCCATCGGAAGATCAGCCCCTTCTTCGTACCCTCGGCTTTGATCAATCTGACGTCTGGCCATGTGTCGATCAAGCATGGCTTTAGAGGGCCGAACCATTCCGTCGTGACGGCTTGTGCGACCGGGGCCCATGCCATTGGCGATGCGGCACGTATCATCAAATATGGCGATGCGGATGTGATGGTTGCCGGTGGTTGCGAAGCCGCTGTTTGCAAGATTGGCATTGCAGGCTTTGCCGCCGCGCGCGCTCTATCCAATGGCTTTAACGACGATCCAACCTCGGCTTCGCGTCCTTATGACAAGGACCGTGACGGCTTTGTGCTGGGCGAAGGCGCTGGCGTCGTCGTTTTGGAAGAATATGAGCATGCCAAGGCACGTGGCGCCAAGATTTATGGCGAAGTAGCAGGCTATGGCATGTCGGGTGACGCTTATCACATCACCGCCCCCTCTGAAGACGGCAATGGTGGCTTCCGCGCTATGCGTTCGGCGCTGAAAGATGCAGGGCTTGCGACGTCAGACATTGGCTATGTCAATGCGCACGGCACTTCGACGCCTTTGGGTGACGAGATCGAATTGCGCGCGGTAGAGCGTTTGTTTGGTGCCGATACCAACGGCCTGACAATGTCGTCAACCAAGTCAGCCATTGGTCACCTTTTGGGTGCTGCTGGTTCTGTTGAGGCGATTTTCTCGTTGCTGGTTTTGCGCGATCAGATTGCCCCGCCGACCCTTAATCTGCGTAATCCATCGGTAGAGACCCAAATTGATCTCGTCCCGCTGGAAGCGAAGAAGGTGGTGGCTAAGGCTGTGTTGTCCAATTCCTTTGGCTTTGGCGGCACCAATGCGGCACTTGTCCTGAAAGCGGTCTAATGACCGATCCTGTCGCCAAAGTGCGTGGTAAAAAGGCGGCACAGGCGAAAGCCATGTGGCAGCGCATCTGGATCGGGCTGGGCCTTGCGTCCATTCTGCTCGTCCTCGGCACGGGCCTGTTCCTATTGGGACCGGGCCCGAAAGCCAAAGAGGGGGAATCGAGCTTCTTCATCGTGCAAGAGGGTGATTCCGCCAGTATTGTCGGGGCACGTCTGCAAAAAGAAGGCTTGGTGCATTCCGCGCTTGGTTTTCGCTTGGCGGTTGCCATCAATGGTTCTGCCGCAGATTTAAAAATTGCCGAATATGAAATCCCTTCTGGGGCAACGCCTGGTCGTATCGCCAAAATCCTCGCCAGCGGCGAAGGGGTCAAGCGCGTTGTGGTGCTACCGGAAGGCTGGAGCGTCAGCCAAATCTATACAAGGTTAGAAGCCAACCGCTTCTTAAGCGGCAAATTGCCACCGCCACCGCCCGAAGGCACGTTGAACCCCGATACCTATCCGATCCAGCGCGGCGACACGCGCGCCAGCGTCGTCAAGCGCATGCAGGAGAGCCATCAGGCTTTGATTGATCAATTGTGGTTGAAGCGCGCACCGGATCTGCCCATTGCCACCAAACAAGAGGCCATCACCTTGGCCTCTATCGTCGAGAAAGAGACAGGGATTGCTGAAGAGCGGCCCCGTGTGGCGGCAGTTTTCGTCAATCGGCTGCGTCTGGGCATGAAGCTGCAGTCTGACCCGACGATCATTTACGGCATCACCAAGGGTGCGCCATTGCGCCGGAAGATTTTCAAAAGCGACCTCGAAAATCCCCATGCTTGGAACACCTATGTGATCCAAGGCTTGCCACCCACGCCGATTGCCAATCCGGGCAAGGATTCTCTGGCCGCGGTCCTCAATCCACCACGCACGCGTGAAATCTTCTTCGTTGCAGATGGTACGGGCGGGCACGTCTTTGCTGAGACCTATGCTGAGCATAATCGCAATGTTCTGCGCTGGCGGGCTTGGCGGGCTGAGCAAGAGAAAAAGAGTCAAAACCTCTTAGGGGGTGGCGAATGAAGCCTGTGACGCCGCTTTTGGGTATGACGGGCTTTGGCCGCGCGGAAGGTCAAGCTGGCGATGTGGCTTGGGCGTGGGAAGCGCGCAGCGTCAATGGCCGTAATCTAGACGTGAAGTTCAAACTGCCGCCCGGCTACGAAGCTTTCGAGACCAAAATCCGCGAAGGTTGCGCCAAGCGCTTTAAGCGCGGCTCGATCCAAATCTCGCTCGCCACCAAGCGCGACACCACCAATATTGGTCCGATGATCCGCGTCAATCAGGACATGATTGAATTCTATCTCTCTGAAGGCCAAGCCTTGATCGAGCAGGGCCGGGTAGGACGTCCCAGTCTCGATGGCCTATTACAATTGCGCGGCGTCTTGGAAAGCGCAGACTTTGTAGAGCCAGATGAGGTGAAGGCCGCACGCGACGCTGCCTTGATTATCGGCCTAGATAGCGCGCTCGACGCCCTTCTGGCGGCACGGCACCGCGAAGGCGAGGGGCTGTTCACCCTGTTCAATGCGTTGTTGTCGCGCATTGAGGCGACCACCCGGCAGGCCGAAGCCGCCGCAGAAGCCCAAGTCGTCGCCATTCGAGACCGTGTCCAAAAGCGGGCGGCAGAGCTGTTGGGCGATGTGCCCTATGATCAGCAACGTCTGTTGCAAGAAGCCGCCGCTTTAGCGCTCAAAGCCGATGTGCGTGAGGAGCTAGACCGCTTGCGTGCCCATAGTGGGGAAGCCCGTGCCCTCCTGCAACAAGGCGGCGACATTGGCCGGAAGCTCGATTTTCTTGCGCAAGAATTTCACCGTGAATCCAATACATTGACAGCCAAAGCTGCCGCACTGGAACTGACCCGGGCTGGCCTCGATCTCAAAGCCAGTGTCGATCAATTGAAAGAACAGGCAGCCAATGTCGAGTGAGCTCCATCTCCATAAGCGTCGCGGCTTGATGCTGGCCTTGGTCAGCCCATCGGGGGCAGGCAAAACCACCTTGTCGCGCCGCCTCGTCGACGAAGACCCCGATATCGCCTTGTCAGTATCCTGGACCACCCGCGCGCCGCGACCAGGGGAGAGCGACGGGGTGCATTACCACTTTGTCGATAAAGACCAATTCCGCGCCCACCGCGCTCAAGACGGTTTTTTGGAATGGGCGGAAGTTCATGACCATTATTACGGCAGCCCGCGCGAAAGCGCCTTTGCCATCCTGCAAGCGGGCCGCGATTTGATGTTTGATGTCGACTGGCAGGGCGCGTTGCAATTGCGCACCTCCGCGCCAGATGATGTCGTGAAAGTCTTCATTCTACCGCCCAGCATGGCCGAGCTGAAACGGCGTCTTATCTCGCGCGGGCAAGACAGCCCCGAAGTGATCAAAAAGCGCATGACCAATGCCTATGGCGAGATCAGCCGCTGGGAAAATTTCGACTATGTGCTGGTGAATGAAGATTTAGACCAAAGCTATGCACGCCTAAAAACCATCCTCGAAGCCGAACGCATGCGCCGCGCCCGCCAGCCCTGGATGGGCGGCTTTGTCCAAGGGCTCTTGCGCGAGGATACGTGAGGGGGCGGCAGTGTTGGCCCCTGCACTTCGGCGGGGATGACGGCGGGGGAAAAGGGCCGCGCAACAAAAGTTGCCCATGTTCACGTGCCCATATGCGCAGCTCTTGCTGCGCGATCCATTTGCTGGGGTTTCTATCTAGAAGCGTTTTGGTATTCCTTCCGGCCCACCAAACCGCTAATGAAATTGTTTCTGCGACATCTGAGTAGTCAAGTGCGCAGCATTGCTGCGTCGCGACGCGATCCGTTTTCGCAGAAAACGGACACTTGACGTCCCAGAGGTCGCGCTCATGCTTGATCATCCATTTTGGTGAAACAGGGTTTCTACCAAAATGGGTCCAGATGGAAAACGACCCCTTCAGTCCGCGAACCTAATGCGCAAGCGCTCTCCCCTCTCCCCATGGGAGAGGGGGCGGGGGTGAGGGCTTGCAGTCACCATAATTGAAAGCGGATGGGCCTGTCTAAATCTCTAGGAATAATAAGCTTTCGTCCCCAATAAGCCCTCACCCCCTACCCCTCTCCCAGCAGGAGAGGGGAGTGCATAAAACAAAACTTATCCCCCTCTATCCAGTCACGGCGTAACCTCTCCCCATCTCCAACGAGAGGGCGTTGTTGCTGCAGCGGCGACACCGGTTGGGGATTGTAAGCGGGATTAATCGAGGTTGAAGTGGCGACCTTGTGTTTCATTGGGATTAGCTGTCCTGATGCCCGGTGTGCTTGAGCCCGACTGCCGTGTGAAGCCCTTGGTCAAGAACTTAGGCGATGCCTTTGAGACGCCTTGGGGAAGCCTTATGTATTTTTAGAAGCGCAAGCTTCTAGGATGAGGCCTTTACGAACTAGGCGGGGGAAATTTGAACCACCCGTGGCGTCATGAACCACCTAAGCACACAGAACTTTTCAGCCGGGGCGCACGGTTTGCGTCGTATTCCGGGCCAGTCCGTTAATCTGGCCCACCTCATTTGGCGCATACCACGCGCCCCGGCCCCTCATTCAGCCGCACCCCCGGTGGTTTTCCACGCGGGGCTATGGGTGTGGGTGCCTGTTTCCCTCTGGGAGAGGGGAGAAGACCATTCCACTAGGAGCGCCTTTCCCGCAGGCTCTGCCTCCGCAAAAGCCGCCTTCGTGTGAGCTCGCAAAATTGGTCATCCCAGGGCGGAAACACGCCTTACCAACCAAGTTTACCCGTCAGCGCCACAAACCTGAAATTCTTTTAACTTGTTGGCCTAGGGCAGATGTGTTCGGAGTGTCGTCGGGCTTTCTAAGGGGTAAGCTATGTTCAAATCCATTTGGCGCGTATTGAGATGGGTGTTGCTTGGCACGCTCGTTACCGGTTTGTTTGTTGGCTACAAAATTGGCTGGGGCAAGCCGTTTTCGATGAATCAACTGGCCAATCGACAAGCCATAGCGTTCGTCGTTCGAAACCCAGAGATTTTCACGTCATTGGGCCTGATCGACGGAACCTTTCTGGACACACATTCGGGCAAATTGTCGGATGTCACCATTGCCAAGCGGGATGAGGATTATGCCCAAGCCAATACGTACCTAAAGGAAGTCCAGCAATGGGATAAAAGCAAGCTCTCGTTCCAGGACCAAATTACCTATGATATTCTGATTGACCAGTTTGGATCGAGCGAGAAGTTTAAGCCTTTTGAATGGCTTAGTGTTTCTGGGCCGTATCCGTTCAATCAGATGACGGGCTTGCAAACGCAATTGCCAGGCTTCCTGCAATCGTCCCACACCATCAAAAATGCCAAGACGGCTGAAACCTATGTGCAGCGCGTTGAAGCCTTAGCCCGCGTTATGGATCAAGGCGTGGCAGAAGTGCGTCGTCAAGCCAAGTTGGGTGCCACGCCGCCTGTTGAAGTTATTGATCGCACGCAAGAAACGATCACTGATTTTCTAAAGCCTGCGCCTGAGGCGCATTCCTTAGTGACTGAGTTTGCCAAAAAGTTAGATGCGCTCAAGGATATTGATGCGAACAAGAAAAAGGCTTTGTTGGACCGAACCAAGGCTGCAGTAAAAGATCAAGTCTACCCGGCCTATAATCGCATTGCCGCAGTGCTTAGCGAAATCCGCCCGATCGCTGCAAAGAACCCCGCAGCGGGCGTAGCCCGGCTGCCAAATGGTGCGGCCTATTATAATTTGATGCTGCAACAACAAACGACAACAGACATGACGGCAGATCAGGTCCATCAATATGGTCTGTCGGAAGTTGCACGCTTGACCACCGAAATGGATGCAATCCTAAAGTCACAAGGATTCACGTCTGGTAGCGTTGGCACCCGCATGATCCAATTGGGCGAAGACCCACGCTATCTCTATGAGGATAGCGAGAAAGGCCGCGCAAAAATCCTTGCCGATTACAACGTCATTTTGGCGGATATTCAAAAGAAGATGCCGCAATATTTTGGCATCATCCCGAAGCAAAAGCTTGAGGTTGTCCGCGTGCCTGCTTTCGCCGAAGCAGGCTCTGCAGGTGCCTATTTTGAGCCGGCAGCACTTGATGGTTCGCGACCTGGCCGGTTCTTTGCCAATCTGCGCAATGTGAAGGAAACACCGACTTGGAGCATGAAAACCCTTGCTTATCACGAGGGGATTCCGGGCCACTTTCATCAAATCAGCGTTGCCCAAAAGCTTCCTGGCTTGCCATTCTTACGGCAGCAAACGCTCTATACCGCCTATGCGGAAGGCTGGGCGCTCTATGCTGAGAGCCTCGCCAAAGATATGGGCATGTATGAGAATGACCCCTTGGGAGACCTAGGAAGGCTGCAAGCTGAAATCTTCCGTGCCGCACGTTTGGTGGTCGATACGGGCCTGCACGCCAAAGGTTGGACCCACGAGCAAGCGATTGACTATATGGTTGGCGCAACCGGCATGAGCGAGACAGATGTAACCCGCGAAATCGAGCGCTACATGGTGATGCCTGGTCAAGCCTGTGCCTATAAACTCGGGATGAAGGCTTTACTGGAACAACGCGAACGCGCAAAGGCGGCGCTGGGCGAAAAGTTCGACATCAAGGGATTTAATGATGCTGTTCTTAATAGCAGCTCTGTCCCGCTTACGGTTCTTCCAAGAATCGTTGACGACTATATTGCCAAGCGCAAGGCTAGCTGACGGCTTCAATTGTCAGGTATCGCTTCTTCGCTCGCAGCGGAGTCGGAGAAGCGGTACATCTGTCAAACGTTGCGACGCCTCTAATATAATTCCCGCACCTCTAAGGTCTCCCGCGCAATGCGGTCGCGGACTTGTTCGCGTTCTTCTTGCAGGAGACCGCCCAGACGCACAGAATCGGCGAGCCACCAGAAGAAGGAGATCGGAAAGCCAACCATGCTGAGGGTCAAAATCAGCATGGCGAGGCCAGACTTACCGTGACCGACATAAAAGCGGTGGGCACCAAGCCAGCCTAAAAAGAACCAGAAGATATAGGCGTGAAAGGGGCTTTTGCATTCCTCATCGGTCCGCAACTCAATGGCGATCATATCTTCTTGAGTGATTTCCACGATGACTGGCCCCTTACTTCTGGGACAAGCTTAGCGTGGACGGCGCGTCTTACAAGCGCGAATGGTGACACCGGCGGGCAAAGCGGTTGCTTCATCGCCGCACGCATCTTCAAGCTGGCGGGTGGTCAGGCCCGTCGCCGTCGACAAATCAGCGCCCGACAGGTTTGCCCCGGTGAAATCTGCGCCTTGTAGACGTGTGCGGCTGATACGTGCATCGCGCAGGACCACACCGGTCAAGTCCGCGCGCGATAAGTCTGCACCCTCGATGTTGGCGCGCGTCATAATGGCACCGGTAAAGTCGGCATTGACGAAAGCGGCACCCATGACCATCGATCCGGTCATATTGGCACCGCTAAAGTCTGGATTGGTACCGCGTGTGCCGCCAAATTTCGCGCCAGTCAGATTCGCCCCGATCAATTCGGCATTGGACAGGTCCGCGCCGGCAAAGTCAGAGCCGCTGAAATTAGCACCAGCTGCTTCGATGGCGCGCATGCCTGTGCCGACAAAGCTCGCGCCCCGGAAATTAGAGCCGTTCATTTCAGCACTGCTGAGATCGCCACGGTCAAAGCGCGTGCCGGCAAAATTGCCAGCGGTCATTTCGGCGCTGCGTAGTTGCGAGCCAGAAAAATTAGATCCGGCAAAATTGCCCGATGACATGTGCGCATTGTCCATCCGCCGATTGGACAAGTCACAGCCTGCACACAATCCCGAGAAGCGACCCGTGAAAGTAACCGTGGACGGCTTGCCGCGCTGATCCCACGTGAAAGCCATCACTGGCTGAGCAATAGGGGCAAGGGCGAATGCAATCAGGAAGGGCAAAGCTTTTGACATGATGAATGCCTTATACTGCTTTACCACAAAACTTCCACTTAAATGGTTGTAACAATTTGCCACGAGGCAGCCACAGGCGCGCCCTTATTGGCAGGTCGGCACCGTCAAGCCGCGGGGCAAAGTGGTTTCAGCGTCGCCACAAGCCTTGTTCAATTGAGCTTGGGTCAGGCCACGTGCGCCTGCGAGCTCTGCACCTGACAGATTGGCATTGGCGAGATTTGCACCAGAAAAATTGGAGCTTGAGAAATAGCCACCGACCAAAATGGCGCGTTCAAGATTGGCACCAGCAAAGTTTGCCCCGGTTGCACGCACGCCATAAAGATTGGCGATCGACAGATCGGTACGGGCAAAATTGGTGCCGTCAGCCGTTGCGAGAGACATCTCGGACTGGCGCAAACGCGCACCTGCATAGGTTTTCCGCGACAGGTCTGAATAGCTCAAATCGGCTTGAAACAGATTGCATTTGGCGCAGGATTTTCCGGCTTGGACCGAAGCGATCTGGCCTGCATTTTGCGCAAAAGCAGAGGTGCCGCACGCGGCTGCGACGAGGATGGCAATGGCGAGACGTTTCATTTTCGGACGCTCCAGCGGTCTAAACACAAGTTCAGACCCGTCCCTGCAGGAATGATGCCGTGATTTGAAACAGGTTTAGGCGCTGCCTTCGGCTTGGCGCGGTCCGGCCCAGCCACAGGCATCACAGGCATAGCCAAAGGCATCGGCTTTCACCGTGAAATGGCCACAATCTGGGCATGGGTCGCCCTCATAGCGTGTGCTGGGGCTGGCGGCGGGCTGGGGTTGAATCAGCGTCGCTTGGATGGTGCGCTCCTGCGGCGGACTGGCCGCACGATTGGCGCGTTCGGCCGCACTGGGCAGACGCACCAGATTATCTGGAAAGCTCCCGCGCGAAAAACCCTTGGAGATAAAGCGAACAGGGTCGGCGACTTCCGGTGCCCCGGCATCGGTGACGGACTCGTCAAAGCGATCCTCGGCCAATTCGGCCAAATCATCGCGACCCAAATAGGAAACGGCCAGCTCGCGGAACAGATAGTCGAGGATGGAGGTCGCCCGCACAATGGAATCATTGCCCTCAACATCACCCGCAGGCTCAAAGCGGGTGCCGACAAAGGCGTCGACAAATTCTTCTAGCGGCACGCCATATTGCAGACCGATCGAAGTGGCGATGGCAAAATTATTCATCAATGACCGGAAGGCTGCGCCTTCCTTATGCATGTCGATAAAGATTTCCCCGATCTCGCCATCATCAAACTCGCCCGTATGCAGATAGACCTTATGACCACCGACAGAGGCCTTTTGAATATAGCCTTTGCGACGATCAGGTAGGCGACGGCGCGCAGCGGGTTGGGGGATCAAGCGCTCAACGACCCGTTCCACCACCACTTCAACGCGCTCGACCTTGACCTCCTCAGCGACATTTTCATAACGACTGAGGTCGAGATTTGGCGCCTCAAAACTAGGCTCCGACAATTTAAGCTTAAAGCCAGCAAAGCCCGCTTGACCGAGCGCCTTTGCAAGCTCGCTCGCCATCACCCGCACATTTTCCGTGCGCGAGACCGGAAGCTGTAGCGTCACATACTGGCGGATCGTCTCATCTTGGGCAGCCGCAAAGCGAACAATTTCTTCGCGTGTCGCGGGGCCAAACACATCCTGATTGGGCAAAACGCCCCACTGATCGGGTTGGCCCAAAGCCCATTTCTGGGCGGCAGCGATATCTTGCGACGTGAAGCCCAGCGCCGTCAGCACATCAAAGCCCGGCTGCAGGACCTGGTCCAAACTGCAGCCGCACCAGAGCGCGGTCTCTTCCGGGCCTAAAAGCCAAGGCGTGATTGCCTGACGTAACGAGCGGGCGCTGATCAAGGCTTCGGCAATCGCAGCCAAACCGTCATCATCCACGCCGCGATTGGCCAGCGCGTCATAAGAGACACCGGGGGCCCCAAGCAGGGTCCGGGTTCCAAGCAATTGTCGCGTCACATCCCGGTCATCGAGGCCAAGCGCTTGAAGACCGCGCAGCACGCTGGGGCGAACCGAGAAGCCCGTTTCTTCGCCAGAGATGGCGGTCTCAATGACGGGGCCAAGAATTGGCGCCAGACCGGGCGCATCTGCTCCAAGAGCCACCAGTCCCAATCCGTGCTCTTCTGGCTTCAGGGCGGTTTCAAAGCTGGGGGCAATGGTGGTGCTGGCCGCAACAAAGACTTTGGCCAATAAGCTGCTGGCTCTAGCTGCACCTGTGGCCAGAGCCCGCAGCGCGTCGCGCACGACTTCCTGATCTTCGGGCGAGGCATAGGCCTTGCCGCGCGCCATCAAAAGTCCAGCGCCATCGCAATAACGCAAAACAGCGGCCCGTTCTTTGGCCCAAGTTTGTGCCGCTAGCTTTGTCGGGAAAGCACTGGCAGCGCCCAAGCAATCAAGCGCAATGCGCCAAGCTGCA
This sequence comes from Hyphomonadaceae bacterium UKL13-1, assembly GCA_001602435.1. GTDB lineage: Bacteria > Pseudomonadota > Alphaproteobacteria > Caulobacterales > Aquidulcibacteraceae > Aquidulcibacter. The sequence goes on along the minus strand of CP012156.1, from coordinate 1,692,014 downwards.
GCAACGCGTTCAAGCTGGTTGAAGTCGATGTCGTCATAAAAGGCTGAGAGCGACACAATGGCTGCCGGACCCAAAGCCGCAAAAGCCGCATCATCAAATGCAAAGCCACAGCCTGTGCGGGCAGCCTTCAACAACAACTCCCCGTCGAGGGATTGTGCGGTTGGAACTAGAATGGTTGTGGGTTCCAACAACGGGGTGTCAATCACGCCGCCATGGGCGGTAGCATCAAATATGCCCTGCTTGGCATCTTCGATGGCTTCCAAAATCGCACCCGCTGGTGCCCCGACACGGAAAGCGGCTGCGACAGCTTGGGCCAAAACGGGATTGTCGCGTGGGTCGTCATGGCCAACGCCTTCGGCCCGTCCAACCGCTTCGCTGACACGTGCTAGAGCATCGCGTAATTGAATACGCCCCATGGCGAGGGCGGAGGAGTCAAATTGACTTTGGCGCCGCTGATGCACGACAGCTCCTGCGCGTGCCCACGGCACAACGCGGATGTGAGACTCTTCATCTAACCAAACTGCCGGCAGGCCCGTTTCAATTTCGGTGGAACCGTCTTTGAGGTTCAACACAAAGCCACGCGTCGCAGAACCTTTAAGGCCCAGCGCGCGTAGATAGCCTGCTTCGAGCACAACTTGCCGGTTGAGCAAGCTATTGGCCAAAACGGCCTCAAAATGGTCGCGTGCTTCTTCGTCGGCAAGGAAGCCGGCTGTCCACGCGAGGCTGCCAATGCGGCCGGCCAAATCAAGGATTGCATCAGAAATCGATGTCTCGTCCGGCAGGTCTGCAGACTCTGCAAATGCGAGTACATTGTCCAAAGTCCAACTCGCGGGGGCAAAGAAGGGACCAGAGTCGGGGCCGAGCTCACGCAGCATATCTGGCTGCGCGACCAAACGCTCACGACCAAAAAAGGCGGAATCAAAGCTCACGGCGGCCCCATCGCGAATCACTGGCGTGATCATCTGCCTGAAGTCTGCGGCCGCCTAGTCCTGATTGGGGAAAAACTGCATCAACAGCGATGCTTTCTGCTGAAGATTAAGTATGGCCTTCGGTAATCGGTGTTTCGACCTGTTCAGGCATGCCGCTTCGACTTGATGCGACGGGCGGGGCGGGGCATAATGCGCGCTGAAGAGGAAAATTCCCGTGCTCACAAAAATCTTTACGTGGTGGAATGGTGCAACAATTGGTGCGCTGTTTGATATCGCAAAGCGTGCAACTTTGGTGGGCGAGGATGACCAAGGCAATCGCTATTTTGAAGAGCGCAAGGCAACCCTCGAAGGGCGCAAGCGTCGCTATGTGCTTTACAAAGGCTATGCAGAGCCGTCGCGCGTGCCTGCTGACTGGCACGGCTGGCTTCACCACACGTTTGAGCAACCCCCGACAATTGAGCCGTTCGTGCTGAAGTCGTGGGAAAAGCCGCACCTGCCGAATTTGACAGGAACTGTCTTTGCTTATCGGCCAAAGGGCAGCTTGGCTGGGGCAGGTGAGCGCGCCAAGTCATCCAGCGACTATGAGTCTTGGTCGCCTGAATAATGAAACGGGCAAGTGGCAAGGCCATGTTCGATGCAAAGAAGCTGAGTTGGCTGGCGCTGGGGTCGGCCTGCATTGCGCTCGGCAGCGGTGCGGTCATTGCGCAGACCGCAAATCCAGAAGCTAATTCGACTGGGCTGCGGCCTGCCTTGAGTGGCAGTGCGGCCAGCGATCCGGCCAAGGCAGCGAAAACGAACAGCCCTGCGGCGACAAGTGGGGGAATTGATCCTGAACTTGGTCCGATTGCAGAACCCGAAGAGGGCGATGTTGCCCCAGCATACCGCCAAAATGGCACGGGTACTTGGATGACACCGGAAGACGAAATGCGCGCTCGCATCCGGCGTGAAGCTTTAAGCCAAGCAGAAGCCGAGCAGCAGGCCTTAGCGGCCAGTGGCTTGGTAATGCCCCGATTGGTTGGCCCCAATATCCCTCTTGTACCGCTTGAACTTTTGTTTCCACCTGAAGCGCTCGAGACTGGGCCTAAGCCCGTGCGCGAAATTCGTGGCACGGGGGTGATGATCGGGGCTTTGGACCGCGAGAAGGGGACCAATGTCCGCGTGCGCGTTCCGGTTGGCAGTCAGGTCACCTATGGGTCTTTGCGTCTGAAGTTATCCGCTTGTTATGCTTCCAATCCAGAGGATCCCATGGAAGCTTGGGCCTATGTCGAAGTTTCCGATATGGGACGGCAGAATACCAATCAATTGGCCGTATTGCCCCAGCGCAACCGTCGCGACATGCGGGAAGCCAATAAGGAACGCGTATTGCGCAAAGGCTGGATCATTGCGTCCAGTCCGGCCGTGACCCCGATCGATCATCCGACTTACGATATGTGGCTGGTTAGTTGTGAAGGGGCAGTTGCGCCGCCAAGTGCAACTCAATCGTCTCTAAACAAAGCGCGCCCGCGCTCTGAAGGCAAAGCGGGCGCGGCAGGTCCAGATGCAGCGGCATCGGTACCGGTTGCGCCGGAGGCAGATCCAGGTGAGTCTGAGCCGCGGACAGGTCCTGTTCCTGCGGCTCCGGCACCAGCAGCCCCGGCACTGGGAAAGTCGAAGGGCACGTAATCGCTTCGGCCAAAAGCATATGATAGGTCTTGCGATTGACCTCCAAGGTGCCGAATTGCGTCAAATGATCGGTCAAAAACTGCGTGTCTAGCAGGCGAAACCCGCCTGCAATCAGATGCGCGACCAGATGGACAAGGGCAATTTTGCTGGCATCGCGCGCGCGCGAAAACATGCTCTCGCCAAAGAAAGCCGCCCCGAGACGAACCCCATAGAGCCCACCCACCAAGTCACCCTCGTGCCAAGCCTCGAAACTAAAGCCATGCCCGCGGCGGTGCAGACCGTCGTAAAGCTCTAATATTGGCTGATTGATCCAGGTCTCAGTCCGCTCGCCACTGGGTGCCGCGCACAATTCCACCACCTCACGAAAGGCTTGGTTGATGGTCACCACATAGGGGGTCGTACGGACCGTGCGTTTGAGGCGTCGCGGGATATGGACTTGGTCCAGCGGAAGGATGCCGCGTTGGTCTGGATCAACCAGAAACAGGCGGGGGTCATCCCGCCCGTCTGCCATCGGGAAAGTCCCCCGCGCATAGCATGCCAAAAGCTCGTCCGGGCCAAAGCCCTTGCTCATGCACGCGGTTCCTCAGCTTGTTCGGCCAACCATTTCTCCAGCCAGTGGATATTGTAGTCGCCATCAATGATGTCGCGTTCTTGCACCAGTCGCAGGAAGAGCGGGATCGTCGTCTTCACCCCGCCAACGACCATTTCAGCCAGAGAACGCCGCAAACGCATCAGGCATTCATTGCGGTTACGACCATGTACGATCAATTTTCCGATCAAGCTGTCGTAATAAGGCGGGATCTTATAGCCAGTATAAATGGCTGAATCCAAGCGTACGCCCAAGCCACCTGGGGCGTGGAAGTCCGTAATGGTACCGGGCGACGGGGCAAAGGTAACAGGATCTTCGGCATTGACCCGGCACTCAATCGCCACACCCTCAAAGACAACTTCTTCTTGAGTGAAGGACAAAGGCATGCCGGCGGCAATCCGAATTTGCTCGCGCACCAAGTCCACACCAGTAATCATCTCGGTGACGGGGTGCTCTACTTGTAGGCGGGTGTTCATTTCGATGAAATAGAAGCGGCCCTCTTCATAGAGAAATTCGATGGTGCCGACGCCCAAATAGCCCAGCGACTTGATGGCCTTGACCACGATGTCGCCAATCTCGGCGCGCTCTTCAGCGTTCAGCGCGGGTGAGGGGGCTTCTTCCCAAACCTTTTGGTGGCGACGCTGAAGCGAACAATCGCGCTCGCCCAGATGAACCACATTGCCGAACTCGTCTGCGATCACTTGGATTTCGATGTGGCGCGGCTTGCCGAGATATTTCTCGAGGTACACCGTGTCATCACCGAAGGCGTTTTTGGCTTCGGTGCGGGCCATGGAAAGCGCGACCGACAACTCATCCTTGGAATGGGCCACCTTCATCCCGCGACCACCGCCACCGGCGGAGGCCTTAACCAGCACGGGATAGCCAATTTCTTCGGCTACCGCCAAAGCGGTCTCATCGTCTGAAATGCCACCGTCAGAACCTGGCACCACGGGAATGCCGGCAGCCTTCACGGCAGCTTTGGCGGCAATCTTGTCGCCCATCATGCGGATGTGTTCAGCGCGCGGGCCGATAAAGACGAGGCCATGCGCGTCAATGATTTCGGCAAAGCGGGCATTTTCCGACAAAAAGCCATAGCCAGGATGGATAGCCTGCGCGCCAGTAATTTCGCACGCTGCGATCAGGGCTGGGATATTCAAATAGGATTTCGCAGCGGCGGGCGGGCCCAAACAGACGCTTTCATCGGCCAAGCGTACATGCATCGCGTCCGCGTCCGCTGTTGAATGGACCGCCACGGTGGTGATTCCCATTTCTTTGCAGGCGCGGTGAATCCGCAGGGCAATCTCGCCGCGGTTGGCGATCAGAACTTTATCAAACACCTGTGTGTCTCCTGATTATTCGATCACGCAGAGCGCTTCGCCATACTCAACGGGTTGTGCATCATGGACGAGAATCGCTGTGACGGTGCCAGAACGTGGCGAAGGCACAGGGTTCATGGTCTTCATCGCTTCGATGATGAAGAGCTGCTGGCCTTCCTTCACCGTGTCGCCCACTTTGATAAAGGCAGCAGCACCGGGCTCGGGCTGAGTATAGACGGTGCCAACCATGGGCGAGGCGACTGCTCCTGGGTGTTTGGCAGGATCAGCTGCTGGGGCCGCCGCTGCCGCTGCGGCTGGCGCTGGTGCGGCTGGCATTGCTGCTACTGGTGCCGAAGCAACTGGCACTTGGGCATGAACCATTTGGGGGGCGACGCTGGCTTGCCGCGCAACGCGCACCCGAACCCCTTCGTTTTCTACTTCAATCTCGCTCAGGTCTGTGTCGCGCAAGATACGGGCAAGATCCTTGACCAATTTTGTGTCGAATCCTGATTGGCTCATTCGTCTCTCCTGTAGGCCAGCTTTGGGCCTTGGTTTGTTGGGGCAAAAGGGTCAGCTTTTGACCGATAGTTTCTTGGCGAGGGCTTCTATGCCCAGCACGTAAGAGTGCAGACCGAAGCCCGCGATTGTGCCGGTGGCAGCCATACCGACATAAGAATGATGACGAAACGCTTCGCGCCGCAAAGGATTCGACAAATGGATCTCTATGACGGGAATGCTCATAGCCTTGATCGCATCATAGATCGCAAGCGAGGTGTGGGTCAGCGCGCCAGCATTGAGCAAAACGCCAGCACCTTGGTCACGGGCTTCTTGCAGCCAATCAACCAATTCGCCTTCGCTATTGGACTGACGGAAGACAAGCTTAAACCCCAAGGTTCCGGCCAGCGCAGTGCAAGCGGCTTCCACATCCGCCAGCGTATCGGTCCCGTAAATCTCAGGTTCGCGCGTGCCCAACAGGTTGAGGTTTGGCCCATTGAGCACAAAAATCGCTTTTTCCATGAACTAGGTGTAACCTTGCTTTGCCTAAAGGGAAAGGTGGACTTGCTGAATTGGTTGCATCTTATGACTGCTTTCCTGCACAACTGCCTTGATCAAACCAGCCAAGCCCGCCCATATCACGCGCCAAAGAGGGTGCGATGATCATTTATCTCAATGGTGAAGAACATCAGATTGAAGCTGGGACCAGTTTGACTACTTTGGTCTCGGGCTTGGTCGCTGATCCACGTGGCGTGGCGATAGAGCGTAACCGCATAATCGTGATGAAGTCGCAATGGGATCAGACCATTTTGGCCGACGGCGACCAATTGGAATTTGTGCAATTTGTTGGCGGGGGATGAGGGTTTGACCGAAGCAGCTAAAGACCTCAATCACGATGATAGCTGGACCGTTGCCGGGCGCACCTTTAAATCGCGCCTGATCATCGGCACGGGCAAGTATCGCGACTATGCCCAGAATGCGGCGGCGGCAGAGGCTGCGGGCGTTGAGATCGTCACGGTTGCTGTACGGCGGGTCAATTTGTCAGACCCCAGCCAGCCGCGCTTGACCGACTATGTAGACCCCAAGCGCTATACGTATTTGCCCAATACGGCGGGCTGTTTCACCGCCGAAGATGCCTTGCGCACGCTTCGCCTTGCCCGCGAAGCTGGCGGCTGGTCTCTGGTGAAGCTGGAAGTGTTGTCCGACCAAAAGACGCTCTACCCGGATATGATTGAGACGTTGGAAGCCACCAAAGTGCTGGTGAAAGAGGGTTTTGACGTCATGGTCTATTGCACCGATGACCCCGTGTTTGCGCGCAGGCTGGAAGATGCAGGCGCGTGCGCCATTATGCCATTGGGCGCGCCGATTGGATCGGGCCTCGGCATTCAAAACCCCGTCAATATTCGCTTGATCGTCGAAGCAGCCCGCGTGCCAGTCCTGGTCGATGCAGGGGTTGGCACCGCTTCAGAAGCTGCAATTGCAATGGAACTTGGTTGCGATGGGGTCTTGATGAATACCGCCATTGCCGAAGCCAAAGACCCCATCCGCATGGCACGCGCCATGAAGCATGCGGTTCTTGCCGGTCGCGACGCCTATTTGGCTGGCCGCATGGGACGTAAGCGCTATGCCGACCCATCCAGCCCCTTGGCCGGCCTGATCTAGCCGCGCTATCTGCGTCAACAGCTTGACGCTTTTACAGTGCGGGCCTACCCCGCCCACACACCGGGGAGCCCCACGATGAGGGGCTGAGAGGCCATAAACAGTCCAGAAGGATTGTCGCGTGGCGACCCGTAGAACCTGCTCCGGATCATGCCGGCGAAGGGAGGGGACACTGTGACTTTATCACTCGTAATTCTCGCTGTGGCGCAAGCTGCGCAACCTGTTTCTCAACCTGCAGAAGCAGACCCGATCGTGCTTGGAAGTTCCATCAAGGAAACCGAACTCGTCACCGTTCGGGGACGTCAGGAATTCAAGTTCAATACCGCTGCTGCCGCAACGATCATCCGCGCAGATGGGGTTGCTTCAGTCGACGATGTGGCAACAGCCGTCCCCGGCGTTTGGATGGTCAATGACCAAGACCCCGGCACCAATATCCTCTCGATCCGAGGTGCAACAACCGACCGTTTGCAGCAGGCTTCCGTCGCCATGGTGCTCGACGGTGTGCCTTTGGCCGATACGGAGCTGTTCACGCCACGCCTTTATGATGTCCGCGTGATAGAGGTTTTAAAGGGACCGCAGGGAGCACTTTTTGGCAAGAATGCCTCAGGCGGCGTGATTGGCATTCGCACTGGGCAAAGTATCTCTTATCTTGAAGCCACCGCAGGCAATGGTGGTTTGGGCGAGATTGAGGCTGCCCATAGCTTCGAACTTGGCGCCGACTGGAATTTGCGGGCCTCGGGCCTGTGGTCGTCTGCCGATGGCTGGATCAAGAACACCACGCTCAATCGTCTGGTCGATTCCGTTGACACCCGCAGCGCACGTCTGCGTCTGACTGGTCCCGCTTTAGGCTGGAACTTTGACTTCAAGCTTCAATATCTGGAAGATGAAGGTGGGGCCGCTTGGGCGAGTTCTAACAATGTGACGGGCAAGAATGCAGGCCGTCTCTCTGGCAAAGTCCTGATTAATCCAATCGGCGACTATCCCGGCCAATCGAAACGACGCTGGGGGCAGGGGGTTGCGAAAGCTTCACGCCCATTCGCTGACGGCACTTTGTCGGCCTATGTCGCCCGGGATTCCTATGCCAAGCGTTGGGACGAGGAATTGGATTATCGGCCGGGGCCTTTGACCTTCTTTGGCTTTCCGGCCTTCCCAAATGGTATTCAACCTATTCGCCAGCCCATTGATATCCGCGCCACCACGGCAGAAGTGCGCTGGGTGTCGAGTGATAATCAGGACTTCACCCATCAATGGGGCCTTTTTGTTCAAGACACCGACAAGGACCGCACCGACGATTTTGGCCCCTTGTTATTCGGTGGCCCAGCGCCGCGCTATCTGACGCGATCTCATCAGACTTCTGTCTTTGGCGGCCTTGGCTATCAATTGACCGATGCATTTAAGCTGGAAGCACAAGGTAGGCTGGATCGGGATGAGCGGTCGCAGACGATTTTGAGCCAAGTTGGCGGGCCTGTGATCTCCCGCCGCGAAGGAACATTCGAACGCTTTCAGCCCCGTGTGACAGCGCAATGGCTAAGCGGGGATACCAATCTCTTCCTCACCTACGGCGAGGCCTATCGCCCCGGCGGTTTCAACCCGACCCCAGCCGCCAGCTCCATCTGGAAGGCTACCTATCAGCCAGAGATCACGACCTCGTTGGAATTGGGCTGGAAACAGCAATTGCCTAATGTGTCTGGCAGGCTGGAGCTCAATGTCTTCTCCAATAAGGTGGAAGACTACCAAAACTATACGTTCATCGACAATCAGTCGGTGACCTTGAACGTGGACGAAGTGACGGTGAGGGGCCTAGAGGTCAGCATCTTCCTAGAGCCCTTGGACGGCCTCGACCTGTCGGCCAGCTATGCTTTGGCCGATACCAAGATTGAGCGCTTTATTGCGACCGATCCGCTTTTGGGTTCCCCCGCCACGCGGGATTATAGCGGCAAGGCCATCCCCAATGCGCCCAAGGATACGGGTAAAGTCTCAGCAAAATATAGCGTAAGCCTTGATGAGGTTTATCTAACCGGGCGCATCGACGCCAATTATGCCGGCAAGACCTTTTATGAGATCGACAATGTGCTCTATTCCCCGGCGCGTTGGTGGACCGACCTGACATTCACCGCAAGGCGCGGCGATTGGACTGCAATTCTGCACGCCCAAAATGTCACTGACGAACGCTGGGCTATTTCCGCCTTTGGCCAAGGCATGACAGGCTTGTTGGCAGGTCTTGGCCCCGGCGGCCCGTTTGACACATTCACCATCAACCGCGGGCGCAAAGTCACCTTTAGTCTGCGACGGGAGTTTTAGGTCATGGCTTTTACCGATGATGTCTGGGCGGCAGCCGCCAAATTGCGCGAAGCCGTCCACGCCCACCCCTTTAACACCGAACTTTCGGCCGGCACTTTATCCCGCGAAGCCTTTGCGCATTATATGATCCAAGACAGCTTGTACCTTCAGGGCTATGCGCGGGTTCTGGCTTTGGGTGCGGCGAAAGCCCCGGCAGCGGATGAAATCTTGGAATTCTCTAAAGCTGCTGAAGTGGCCATCATTGTCGAGCGTGCGCTACATGCCGGTTACCTTGAGCAATTCGGCATGGATCCCCGAGCGGCAGAAACGGCAGCCGCGACACCGGCTTGCGAGGCCTATGTGAATTTCATGCTGGCCACAGCCGTCACCGATAGTTTCGCGGTTTTGGCTGCCGCCGTCTTGCCATGCTTTTGGCTCTATCAAGATGTCGGCACCACGATTGCCAAGCAGGGCGTGCCCAACAATTTCTATCAGGCTTGGATTGATACTTATGCGGACGAAAATTTCGCGGCTGCAACCGAGCGCATGAAGGCCATCGTCAATGCAGCCGCCGAAGCCGCAGGGCCAGCAGAGCGTGCGCGCATGCAGGTCGCTTTCCTGCGGTGCGCTCAGCATGAGTGGCTATTTTGGGACAGCGCCTATCACCAAAAAGACTGGCCTGTTCGCCCATGACGCGATGCCTGATGCATTTGTGTATCAGTGCGTTCAACTTATTGCGAAAACCGCTCTTCATGTCAGCTAAGCCGCTTGAAGCAGGCTCAAGTCAGTCCATAAAGGTGAAAAGAGGAAACGCACCCCATGGGCCTATTCGACAGCATCAAGCGCGAGGTTACATTTTTTTCGGCCTTAAGTCGCACCAATAATTGGATGAAAGACTTAAGCCCGGACAGCCAAGTCTTGCTGCCGGACAATTGGGAAGCGATTTGCGACCAATTTAATTCCAAGCCCGCCATCATGTTTGAGGGTAAAACCTGGACCTATGGCCAATTTGACGGGCGCGCGAACCTTTATGCGCATTGGGCGGTGTCGATTGGTCTGAAGGCGGGCGACGTGGTGTCGCTCTTCATGCAGAATCGGCCAGACTATTTGGCCGCTTGGTACGGCCTTACCAAGGTTGGCGTGATCGTCGCCTTGATCAATCACAATCTGCAAGGTCCCTCGCTTCTCCATTGCGTGACCATCGCCAAGTCCAAAGCGGCAATCGTCGGCGCGGAGCAGGCCGATCTTTGGAGCACGATTGATGGTCAACTAGCTGGCGTGTCAGTTTGGGCTGCTGGCGGTCTAATCCCCAACGCCAATGACTTGGACCGCGCCTTAAACGCGCAGAGCAATAAGCGGCCCTCGCGCGCTTATCGCGAAATGCTGACCGCCAAAGACCCCTGTCTCTATGTCTATACGTCTGGCACGACGGGCAATCCGAAAGCCGCCACCTTGTCGCATTTGCGGACCCAAGGCATGAGCCGCTCCTTTATCGCAGCCACCAAAACAGGGCCCGGCGACCGCGTTTATTGCCCGCTACCGCTGTATCACGGCACAGGCGGGATTTGCGGTGTCGGCCTTGTTTTGAATACGGGGGCGACCTTGGTTTTGCGTCGCAAGTTTTCTGCCACCCAATTCTGGGATGATATTGTCGACAACGAATGTACGGTCTTTGCCTATATTGGCGAATTGTTCCGCTATTTGGTCAGCGTGCCGCCGCATCCGAAGGAGCAAACGCACAAACTTAAATCCTGCTTCGGCAATGGTCTTCGTCCAGACGTATGGGCCCGGGCGGAAGAGCGCTTCAAAATCCCGCTGATCTGCGAGTTCTACGGCTCAACTGAAGGCAATGTCAGCTTCATCAATGTCGAGGGCAAGCTAGGTGCAGTTGGTCGTATTCCGGGCTATCTGAAGAAGCGCTTCAACGTAGAGCTGGTTCGCTTTGATATTGAAGAAGAAAAACCAATCCGCAACGAAGAGGGCCTGTGCGAGAAGTGCGCGTTTGATGAAGTGGGCGAGGCGATTGGCAAGATCGATACCACCAATGTGCGCGCCCGTTTTGACGGCTATGCGAACGATAAGGCTGCATCTGAAAAGAAGCTTTTGCGTGACGTCTTTGAGAAAGGCGATTTATGGTTCCGCACTGGCGACCTCTTAAAGCAAGATAAGCTCGGCTATTTTTACTTCGTCGACCGCATTGGTGACACCTATCGTTGGAAATCCGAGAATGTCTCGACCAATGAAGTGGGCGAGGCCTTGTGCATCTATCCCGGTATAGAGCAGGCTAACGTCTATGGCGTGGATGTTCCCCACGCCGATGGTCGGGCTGGGATGGCTGTGATTGTCGCGCCTAAACCGATTGATTTGGCAGCCCTGTCGGCCCACGTGCGGACTGAATTGCCCAGCTATGCCGTGCCGCTGTTTTTGCGCTTCCAAACCGAAATGGAAGTCACGGGCACCTTTAAATATCGTAAGGTCGATTTGGTCAAAGCCGGATTTGATCCCGCCCAGATTTCCGACCCCATGGTCTGGATGAATCCAGCTACACGTCTGTACGAGCCTCTCACCGCTGAGATTTATGAAGCATTTCAGCTCGGGCAAATCAGATATTGATGGCTTGAAAAGAAAATATTGACAAATGTTGCGTTAAGATAGGCGCATGTTTGATGTACATGATGGTAGTGAAACAGTGGTAGAGCTTGCTTGGTGGGACCCTGATGTCCTGACTGAAGCCAATATTATGCCTGCGACGGGCCTCGCGACTGACTATTTGAATGTATTCAATGAGGCCGTCATGTTGTTTGGCCTATTGAGCGACATGCCCGATATGATTGAAGAACTGCGCAATTGGGAACCCTTGACCTATGAGCAGCATTTTGCGCGCTCTGGCTTTCAGGCCAAGGATTTGGCCATTCTGGCCTATCAAAATGCAGACCCTGCGATCAAAGGCCCGTTTGACGCCCTGAGCCAAGAGACATGCGATTTGCTGCTGCAGGCCATCACGCAGGCTGAAGGGCTTATCCAGAAAGGCGCGCCCGTGGATGACTTCATCGCTGAAACCACCATGGCGCTGCAATCGTCTATCATGATGCTCGACGGCATGGTGCATGGCGGCGCCGCCGGCGGCGCTCAAGACGATATTGATGCCTTGTTCGACTAAGGACAGCTATCGCCTTTAGGCTCTAGCTGCGTCGGGCCGTATAACCAACCCGCGGGAAGTGCACGACCATGGTGCCAAGACCTGGCACGTCGCGCTCAAGCGCGATCTCGCTGGCGTCTGAAAAGACCAGCTTGCCGCTGACTGGGTCCCGACCATAATCATCTGGCGAGACGGAGACAAAATCACCTTCACGCAAGCCCTGTGGCTCTTGTTCATCCACGCCTGTGCGATCAATTGGCGTGCTTTGGCCAGCCAGCGCGACGGCTTCTTGGGACGACATGATCTCCATCGTGCCATGGCCAATGTCATCGACACGCTCGACCCAATCGCGTGCGGTTTCAAACGGGGCCATCAAGCTATCATAACCCGGCCGATAGGCGTTGCGCAGGAACCAAAAGTTCATATAGGCGGAGATGTCGCCCAAGCCCGGCTTGTCACCAAACAGCCAGTCGCCCTTGGATGCTTCAAGCGCTTCTTCAACCCAAGCGACATGGCCGCGCCATTGATCACGCATCATCGGGGAAGCGGCGCGCATCTGCTCAGTGTCAAAGGGTCTGCCCGACAATTGTTCGCGGTCACGCTTGAAGGCTTCGGGTACATTAAAGCCCTCTGCCCCAAAAATGATAGGCACAGTCGATTGGAAGAAGGCGCGGTCTGCCCACATGGCGATCATCCAAGACAGGCCAGCCTCGCCATTGGGATATAGGGTTGGGCTGGGGTGACGGCGCTCAATCTCCCGCAGGATCAATTGCGTGTCGCAATAAATGTCGGCCCCGATCTGCAGCACAGGCGTGCGGCGATAGCCCCCGGTCAAGGGCGTTAGGTCAGGCTTAGGCATGATGGACGGGATCATCACCGACACCCAATTCAACCCTTTGAGGCCCATCACCAAACGGATCTTCTCAGAAAAGGGCGAAGCGTTGAAATGGTGTAAGATCAGACTATCGGCATCGGCCATGAGAATATCCTTAAACAAGCGACTCGCGCAGGCGTTGGCTTCCTTTTAACGAGCCAAATGCATTCGACCAGTCCTTCACTAAAATGCGAGGCGACAAATGCAGTCGCCCGCGTTACATCAGAGCAAGTTCCATAAAAAATGCGCGGTATTAAACCTGCGTGAGGGGGAAATATGTTTGACTTTGAGGCCACAAAATCGGTTGCCGATATCACGCGCGTGCAGGCGGCAACTCGTCCTGATGCCATCGCCATCTCGTTCAAAGATCGCACCACGACCTTTGGGCGCTTAGACGTTATCGCCAACCAAATTGCCAATGCGCTGATCAAGCTAGGTGTGAAGCCCGATGATCGGGTGGCTGTTTATGGCGCAAATTCAGATCATTATATCGCTCTATTCTTTGGCTGCGTGAAGGCTCGCGCGACGCTGGTCGGCGTCAATGCGCGCTTGGCTCCGCCCGAAGTGGCCTATGTGCTGGATGATAGTCAGGCCAAGGTCTTTTTGGTCGGGAGTCACTTTTATGAGGTAGCGGCTGCGGCTCTTGATCACGCGACCAATAAGCCTCTGACCTTGGCGCTGGATGGCGGCCATGGCAGCTGGACGAGCTATCAGGATTGGCATGGGGCGGCAGCGTCACAAGATCCGGGTCTGCCATGCTTGCCCGATGATGATGTGATCCAACTTTACACCTCTGGCACCACGGGTTTGCCCAAAGGCGTTCAGATCACCAACCAGAATTATATGGCCTTCTTTGAGTTTGGCATTGGTGCGGAATGGGCCAAATATGAAGCGGGCGAAGCGGTTTTGATCGCCATGCCCATGTTCCATGTCGCTGGGATCAACAGTGCGATCCTAAGCGTCGCCCAAGGGGCGAAGGCGGTAGTGTTGGAGCAAGTCGACCCTGTCGAAATCCTACGCTTGATCGCCGTGGAAAAAATTGCGCATGCCTTTGTGGTGCCCGCCGTGATCAATATTCTGATCCAGGTGAATGCCAAGATACCAACCGATTTCTCGGCCCTGCGGCGAATGTATTATGGCGCGTCGCCAATTGCCGAGGATTTGCTGATGCAGGCGCAGGCGACCTTTGGCTGCTCCTTCACGCAATTGTACGGCATGACCGAAAGTTTGGGCGCGGGCACCTATCTCCCACCAGAAGCGCATGACCCCGCACGTGGCAAACTGCGCTCGTGCGGCATTGCTTGGCCGGGATTTGAGATTGAGTGCCGCCGTGACGATGGCAGCGCCTGTGCGGTCGGTGAAGTTGGCGAGATCGCTATGCGCTCCACCACCATCATGAAGGGCTATTTCAATAGACCTGACGCCACGGCTGCGACCGTCAAGGATGGCTGGCTTTACACGGGCGACGCGGGCTTCTTTGATGAAGAAGGCTATCTCTATATTCATGACCGCGTGAAAGACATGATCGTGACGGGGGGCGAGAACGTGTATCCGGCCGAAGTTGAAAACGCCGTGTTCGGTCATCCTGCAGTTGCCGATGTCGCGGTTGTCGGTGTCCCGGATGAGAAATGGGGCGAGGCCGTCAAGGCCATCGTCGTGTTGAAATCCGGAGAGGCGGCAGAGCCTGCGGACATTATCGCTTGGACCAAAGCGCGCATCGCGGGCTATAAAGTGCCCAAAAGCGTGGACTTCATTGCCGAGCTTCCGCGCAATCCATCGGGCAAAATTCTGCGGCGTGAACTGCGCGAACCCTATTGGGTTGGCCATTCGCGGCGGGTGGCGTAACTGCCCTTTTAAGCAGCTTCTTGCTGGGCAACTGCCAATCGGGGGAGGGACACGATCACCATGGTCCCGACCCCGACTTCTGATGCGATGGTCAAGGAGCCGCCATGCATCTCTGCAAATGAGCGCGACAAGGCAAGGCCCAAGCCACTGCCTTGATTAGAGCGCGCGTGCTCATTCTCAACCTGCTCAAACGGTCGGGCCAGGCGCGGCAAGTCTTCGGCTTTGATCCCAATGCCGTTGTCGATCACGCGAATAATCACTGAGTCCAGATTATTCTTAACCTGAACCAGTACGCGACCATTCTGCGGGGTGAATTTGATCGCATTGGACAAGAGGTTGATCATGATCTGCTTGATGGCGCGCGCATCACCCGTCACATCGCCGGCTTCATCAAGCTCACCAACAAGGGTAATATTCTTTTCTTCCGACCGACCACGCACCAAGCGCATGGCTTGCTCAATCGTTTCCTGCAAATCCATCGGCTTGGGATAGATTTTGAACTTACCGGCTTCCACCTTAGCCATGTCTAGCACGTCGTTGATCAGCTCAAGCAAATGTTTTCCACTATTGAGAATGTCGGTGGCGTAGGTGAGATAGCGGCGGTCACCCAAGGGGCCGTATAGCTGCTGCACCATGATTTCCGAGAAGCCGTTGATGGCGTTTAATGGTGTGCGCAATTCGTGGCTCATATTGGCCAAGAAGCCACTCTTGGCGTTAGAGGCTTCTTCTGCCCGTTGCCGCTCAATCCGATACTTTTCGGCCAGTTCTGAAGCCTTGTGTTCTGAGCGCTCCAGCTCGACCACGACCGAGCGCATCTGGCGTTCAGACCGCATGATGCTTTCTTCGGTCTCTTTCAGTGGCGAAATATCAATGCCGATGGAGACTAAGCCGCCGTCCGAAGTTTCACGTTCAACTAATTGAATCCAGACGCCATTATCGAGCTCAATTTCTTGAGCCAATTCGTCGTAACGGTCGGGGCGCTGCGACTTCACCCGCTTGGCGGCAGCAGCGGATACGGCGGTGTAGGAAGCGCCCGCTTGCAGGATGGAGCCGTCCAAACCAAACGTTTTGGCAAATCCGCCATTCCACAGAATCAAGCGCCGATCTTTCGACCAGAGTGCAAACGGGCCTGAGATGGAATCAATGGCGTCGCGCAGGCGGCGTTCAGCCGCCGCGACACGGGCTTCAGAGTTACGTTCTTCCGAAACGTCGATCGACACGCCAATCGCGCGAATGCTGCCAGGGCGTTGGCGATCTACCGCTGCCCGGCCGCGCAATTGGACGTGGGTTACACCGGTTGCGCGGGTGATTTTGACCACGACATCCAGCACCCCGATCTGGGCGGCAGATGCCAAAGCCGCGCGAAGACGTGCCTGATCTTCTGCGCTCAAGGCCTGCAGAACTTCATGAGTATCAAATCGTCCAGCACCGGAGAGGCCAAAAGTTTGGGCGAGCCGTTGGGTCAGATAGACGCGGTCATTGGTGATATCCCAATCCCAAACGCCGCAACGGGCCCCTTCAATCGCGACCCGCAAGCGCCGTTCCGCATCGCGCATTTGGACGCGAGCTGTCGCAAAGCGCTCGGACTGACCTTGAACCAAAAACCAGATTCCGGCAGCTGCTAGGACAGGCCCAAGGAACAAGAGCCCAAACATGATGGCACTGCGCAGCCAAGCCGCTTCAATGGGACCCCGGTCTCGAGACACAAAAGCGGTCAGGCCATTCTCAGCAACCGCTGTCCCTAGAACGATATTCTGACCATCCAAATCTCTGGCATAAAAGCCTAGGGCCGACCCAGCAGCGGGCGGAGATTTCAGGCCAAAGGCCGGTAATGCCCCTTGGGTCGAAACCGCCTTAAACGCAGGCTGCACTGAAATCAGATTGCCGCCAGGTTCGCCAACGCCAACGCGCCGCCCTGGACCAAGGGTATCAAGTCCCCGGAAAGTCACAAAGGCCGCGAGCGCGCCGCCATCAACTGTGCGCACCGAAATAGCTGGCGAATAGCGGCCACCACCTAAGGCGACAGCCCCACTCCAGCCGTCTGTCTTGGCCAATTGGGCGGCGGCGGCCAAAGCTCCAATATCGCTAGATGACGCAGAACCTTGCGAGACCAGAACGCCCTTACTGTCGAAGCTTGCGACCGCTTGCAGACCCGGCGCGGTTGCCGCCACGGTCGCGCCATTGGCCATACCTAGGCCACTTGCCGCCACGAGACTGGCCCGTGCCTCTCGTATGGCTGCATCCATTTGTGAGGTAATCAGCCGAGCTTCTTGGGCAGCCTCATGGGTCGCATCACGGTGAAAGCGATCATAGTCGCGCTTGGCGAGGAGCAAGATCACCGCGGCAAAAAGCGCGCACAGGACAAGCGTGATGGCAACCGGCCACTGGCCGTTCATCTCGTCGTCTTTAGGTGCCACTTTGGCCATTTACTTACCCGAATCAGAGAGATCTCACTCTCATTTGCGGAAAGGGTAAAGGAGTTCTTAACGTGACGTCTAGGGCTGGGGGTCAGCTTCCTGTGAACCATTCTCACAATTTGCAGGCCACCGCGTAGGATCCGGCATCCGACGCCAGTTTCATTGGTGGGTCCCTCAAGCAGGGGCGGTGGCAGAGGTCAGGCGATCAAGCCGTCATAGATTTTTGAGAGAATCTCGCGCGTATTGGCTGACAAGGAATTGCGATCCAGCAAGACTTGCAAGGTTCGCTTTGCCAGTTTCTGCCGAGGCTCATTCACACGCGAACAGGATTCAAAAACGGTCCCCAAGCGCGCGGCGAGGGCCCCATTCGTGCTATCGACATCGGCTATGAGGTCTGCAATTGCTTGGTAACCGGTTCCATCTACACGGTGGAAGGCAGCGGGATTTCCGCTGGCAAAGGCCCCACCTAGTGCCCTGACCCGATTGGGGTTCAAGAGGGTGAAGCTAGGGTCAACACGCAAGTTTTTGAACGTTTGCAGCGGATCTTCACAAAGTGCCATAGCTTGCACGCGGAACCACTTGTCCATCACCAAGGCATTGTCGGTAAACCGCTGTTTGAACGCCGCTAAGGCCGCGTGATAGCGGGCTCCACCGAATTGGGACAAGCCATCGAGCGCAGTCATCATGTCGGTCATATTGCGCGCGGCGAAGAAAGTGTTTTCTGCACGCATCGCAGCTCTGTCGGTTCCGCTGGCGCACAAGAGGTCGAGGCAAGCGGCCATCAGCGCGCGTTGGCCTGCCGCCTGTGCACTGGCAGAGAAGGCTTGGGCAGGGTCATAGATCGCAAAACAAGCACTTAGTTCAGCATCAAGTTGTTCGGCCAAAAGGCTCCGCACAAAAGCTCGTGCAGCTAACAGATTGGATGGATCGCACAGTGGCTGAAGCTGCATCAATTCACTCACTTCCGGCAGGCGCAATAGCAGGGCAGTGAAGGCTGGGTCTCGCGCGGCATCGGCCAACGCACCTTGAAAGGCGCGGGCGAGATCCTGTCGCACGTCGGGCTCGCGACCCGCCGCAAGGCTTTGGGCCACCGAAAGCAACGTGTTGCGCGCAATCGTCTGGGTCGATTCCCAGCGCACAAACGGATCGGTGTCACAAGCGGCCAAGAGCGCTAGATCCGCATCGCTATGATTGGTGATCAAGCGAACAGGGGCAGAAAATCCCCGCATATAAGAAACAACAGGCCGGTCAGCGACGCCTTCAAATTGGAGCTCCAAGCTCGTGCTCGCCATTGGAATCAGCCAATCGTCTGCTGCGATGTCGGTTTCGGCCAAGCGCAGTTGCAAGGGCGCGCCGTCTGGGCCAAAAAATGCCATCGAGATGGGAAGGGGCACCCAAGATTTCGAGCTTTGACCCGGGGTGTCGGGCGTCGATTGCTGGAAGCGAATGGTCAGCTTTTGGGTTGCGGCATCATAGTCGCTGATCGCCTCCAGGCAGGGTGTACCTGCCTGATCATACCAGCGTTCGATCCCATGAAGTTGGTTGCCTGTCGCCGTCCGCATCGCGTGCAGCCAATCTTCAATTGTCGCAGCCGTGCCGTCATTCTCGTCAAAATACAGGTTTGCCCCTTCCAAGAAAGCATCGCGACCAACCAAAGTCTGCAAGACTCGGATGATCTCTGCGCCTTTCTCGTAAATAGTGGCGGTGTAGAAATTATCGATTTTCACATAACTCTTGGGCCGCACGGGATGAGCGAGAGGGCCTGAATCCTCGGGGAATTGGCGCGCACGAAGGGCCTTGACGTCCTTAATCCGCTTGACAGCGCGGGACCGTTGATCGGCGGAAAATTCCTGATCCCGGAAGACGGTGAAACCCTCTTTCAAGGACAATTGGAACCAGTCACGACAGGTAACCCGGTTGCCAGACCAATTGTGAAAATATTCGTGTGCCACAACCGCTTCAATGGCTTCGTAATCGGCATCCGTCGCGGTGGTCTCGTCGGCTAGCAGAAGGGCGGAGTTGAAAATGTTGAGGCCCTTGTTTTCCATCGCGCCGAAATTGAAATCGGAAACAGCCACAATATTGAACATATCTAGATCATATTCGCGGCCGAAAACCTCTTCATCCCATGTCATCGATCTCTTCAGCGCATCCATGGCGTAAATGGCCCGTGAGGCCGCACCTTTGTCGACATAGATGCACAAATCAACCGTCCGGCCTGAGCGGGTCACGAATTGATCTTCCAACATATCAAAACCGCCTGCCACCAAGGCGAACAAATAGGATGGCTTTGGGTGTGGGTCATCCCAGGCGGCCCAATGACGGCCATCGTCATATTGCCCGATCGCGACGCGATTACCGTTGGACAAAAGCGAAGGAAAGTCCGCCTCTGGTGCTTCAACCCGCACATGGAAACGGCTCATCACATCGGGGCGATCTGGCCAAAAAGTGATGTGGCGAAAGCCTTCAGCCTCGCATTGCGTGCAAAAGCGCCCGGCCGACATATAAAGGCCCGACAAGGCTGTATTGGCTGCTGGGTTGATGGCAACTTTTGTTTCCAGCTTGAAGGAGTCCGGCACACTTTTGAGCGTTAAGCCGTCTTCACCGAGATGATAATCTTGAGCCGTGACTGGCTGGCCATTGATTTCCACCGACAAGAGGTCAAGTCCAACGCCATCCAATTGTAGCGCTTCACCCTTTGCCCATTCATGGGGTTTGCGATCAATAATCAGGCGCGACGTCACAATGGTCCGCGTAGGTTGGAGGTCGAACACCAACGATACGTGAGAGATCGAAAAAGGGTAGGGGCGATAATCCTGAAGACGGACGGGGATGTGTTCTTGTGTGCGCATGAAAAAGGCTTAGCCCGCTAAGGGTCACCTTGTCCAAAACTTTTTGTCCGCGCTCAGTTACCCAAAGACGCACCGACTTTAAGCGGATTTCGCAACGAACCTATAAAACTAGACAGGCTGAAAATACGCCAAATTAACTTTGGAACCTTAAGACTTGTGGCCGTCAGCATGAAATGCACAAGTGAGGTTATCATGGCGCTCGATCACGACCCCCGGCTCTCAGCAGGAGCGCCTAATCCTGCCCCTGCGGGTTCGCGCCCTCAAGCTACGCCGCCATCTCTGTCCCAGATGTCGACCTCGGTCAGTGCGCGCTCGCTGAATCCAACCAGTGCGGCTGAACTGATTGCACAGGTGCAGAGTGGCTTAGTGGCTGCAGGACTGGGCAGCGACGATGCTGAGGCGCAGCGCAAGGTTTTTGAACGTCGCGCCATGGAACAACCGACGGAGCGCATGATTGGTCGTGTGACCTTCTGTAACGGCGCGCGCGCAACCATTTCGACCATGGCCGATAATCTGAGCGAAGCTTCGTCGGACTTTTGGTCTGTAGGTCGATTGATTTCGATCACGGTCGGCAAGGTCCGCGTGGTTGCGCTTGTCTTTGAGATGAGCACCGATAGCTCGGTTTGGGACCCCAATGCTGCCAACGCCGTGAGCGTTCAGGTTGAGTTGATGGGCGAGATTTCCGAGGATGTCCACGGCCGCACGCGCTTTCAGCGCGGCGTGTCGCGCTATCCTCAAGTCGGGGCGGTCGCCCACAAAATCCGTGCACGCGACCTAGAAGTCATGCATGATCTCGGCGACCGCAAGTCGGTCGAAGTTGGCCGCTTGTCTCAGAATGCCGATATTCCCGCGACGATCAGCGTGAATGACCTTTTGACTCGTCACTTTGCCGTCGTCGGGACGACCGGGGTCGGTAAGTCGTGTTCCTTGACGCTCTTGGTTCGCCAATGCTTGAGTGTGAAGCCTGAATTGCGGGTTGTGCTCTTGGATCCGCATAATGAGTTCGCCGGAGCCTTTGGTCCGCTTGCGCAGGTGTTTGACGCATCCACGCTCGAATTGCCATTCTGGTTGTTCCGGTTTGAGGAGCTGGAGGATGTGATCTTCCGCGGCAAAACCATCTCTGAAGAAGCAGAAATTTTGCGCGAAGTTCTGGCGCAGGCCAAAACGAATTTCCAGAATGAGAAGACGGGTGCAACCGCTGCAGGGCTGGTACGCAAGGCTTTAGATGTTGGTGGTCTCAATGCCGACAGCCCCATGCCTTACCGGATGTCGGAATTGTTTAAGCTCATCGACGAGAACATTGGTCTCTTGAGCCCACGTCATGAACGGCATCATTTGAAATCTTTGCGCGTTCGACTGGATGCCTTGGTCAATGATCCGCGCTATGGCTTCATGTTCACCAGAGGTGGCGCGGAAGATAATTTTGCGCCACTTCTGTCGCGCTTGTTCCGCCTGCCTGCGGAGGGCAAGCCTGTTTCAATCATCAATTTATCGGGCCTGCCTTCGGATGTGACAAATGCCGTGGTGTCGGTTCTGGCGCGTCTATGCTTTGACGTAGCTTATGCCAGTGAAGGCCAATTGCACGTCTTGTTGGTGTGTGAAGAAGCCCACCGATATGTACCGCAAGACCCCAATGCAGGCTTCATCCCAACCCGGCGCGCGATTGCCCGGATTGCTAAAGAAGGTCGGAAATACGGCTGCTCCATCGCGGTTGTGTCGCAGCGCCCTGGCGAACTGGACCCGACGATTTTGTCGCAATGTTCCACTGTATTCGCGATGCGTTTGGCTAACGATCGGGACCAGGAAATTATCCGCTCGGCTATTGCTGATTCCAGCGGTTCGACGATTTCCTTCTTGTCGGCTTTGGATAATGCGGAGGCCATTGTTTTCGGTGAAGCTGTCGCGACCACGATGCGCTTTAAATTCACCTATCAAGAGCCTGCAAAGCTGCCACGTGCGGCCGGTACTGATATTACGGATCCTACGGCCAATGCGCGCAAAACGGGCGAAGCTGATTCATTCATGATTGCTAAGCGCCTGCGTGGGTTGCGCGACCTAGAGAAACCGCCACAGCCAACCATGCTGGCTGAAGCCTCTTCTCAGCAGAAATTAGCTGCCGCTGCCGGTATCTCGGCTGGACTGCGTCAGCCAACTTCTACTGCAGGCTCACCGCTGCCTCGGCCGACCTCCGGGCTTCGTACCTAGTCGGGCTGCAGATACTGCGCACAAAAACGCGATCTTCCCTAAGGTGACGGCTTTCCGTTCACGTAAACTTGCTTATGTTGCTCCCAAATAAACAGACGGTGACGGGTAAGCCGTTGCCGCGACCTTGGGAGGCACACGTCACATGAATTTCGATTTTTCTGACGACCAAAAATATCTCAAAGAACAAGCGCGCAAGTTCTTGTCCGAACAGTCCAGTATGGCGGTGGTTCGGGCCGTGTTGAACGATGAACAAAAGTCCCATGACGCTGGTTTGTGGAAAGCCATTGCAGAGATGGGCTGGCTGGGTGCAGCGATTCCTGAGGAATTTGGTGGTTTAGGCTTGGGCGAGCTTGAACTCTGCGTTTTGGCAGAGGAAATGGGCCGGTCGTTGGCACCCGTGCCTTGGGCCTCCACCGTTTATTTCTTTGCCGAAGCCATCAAGATTGCCGGCACCGAGGCACAAAAATCTGCCATTCTGCCGAAGTTGGCCGAAGGTGGTGTGATCGGCTGTGTGGCTGCGTCTGAAGGACCTGGCGAGCCGCGTGCCGCCAACCTCAAGACCATCTTTGACGGCACCAGTGTGACGGGTATGAAAGTGCCTGTGACCGACGGCGATTGCGCCACCCATGCTTTGGTCCTTGCCAAGCATCAAGACGGCACGTCTTTGGTGATCGTAGACCTGACCGGGGCAGGAGTGGAATCTAAAGCGATCAAGACGTTTGATCCAACCCGCTCGCACGCCACGCTCACCTTTACCAAAGCCCCAGCGCAGCTTCTGGGTGAAGCAGGTGACGGTGAGGCCCTGCTACAGCGCATTTATGATCGTGCAGCGGTGTTGTTGTCGTTTGAGCAAATCGGTGGCAGCCAAGCCTGCTTGGATATGGCGACCGATTACGCCAAAGGTCGCTATGCTTTCTCGCGCCAAATCGGCAGCTTCCAAGCGATCAAGCACAAATTGGCCGACATGTATGTCGCGCTCGAAATCGCTCGCTCCAACGCCTTTTACGGTGCCTGGGCTTTGAGCAGTGACGCGCCAGAATTGCCGCTGGCTGCTGCTGCGGCCCGCATTGCCGCCTGCGACGCTTATTATTTGGCATCGAAGGAGAATATCCAAACCCATGGCGGCATGGGCTTTACGTGGGAAGTGGATTGTCACCTGTATTATCGTCGCTCCAAGCTCTTGGCGGTGCAGGCGGGTGCGCCATCTCTTTGGAAAGAAAAACTCGTCCGCCGCCTTGAAATGCGTAATGCGGCCTAAATTTTGGATGGATGGAGAGACTTATGGACTTCAATGATACCCCAGAAGAAGCAGCCTTCCGTCAACGGGCACAAACCTTCTTAGCAGCCCACGTGCAGCCCAGAGCCGGCCAGACGGAAAGCTTGCAAAAGCGCTTGTCTGACAAGGAATATATGTTGGCGGCCAAGGCCTATCAAAAGGCTAAAGCTGAAAATGGCTTTGCCGGCATCACTTGGCCAAAAGAACAGGGCGGGCAGGGCCTCGCGCCCATTTTCTCGGTGATCTTTGGCCAAGAAGAGGGCAAGTTTGACGCTCCTGCAGGGCCGTTCACCATTGGCCTTGGCATGTGTGTGCCCACCGTGATTGCTTTTGCAACCGATGCCCAGAAAGAACGCCATGTCGGCCCCGCGCTGCGCGGCGAAGAAATCTGGTGCCAGTTGTTCTCTGAACCCTCTGCCGGGTCCGACGTGGCTGGCCTCAAAACCAAAGCAGTCCGCGATGGTGATGACTGGGTGATCAATGGCCAGAAGGTGTGGACCTCGGGTGCGCATTATTCGGATTGGGGCATCGTGCTTGTCCGCACCAATGCCGACAAGGCCAAGCATAAGGGCTTGTCGATGTTCTTCATTGATATGAAGAGCCCCGGCATTGAAGTGCGCCCCATCCACCAAATGTCGGGCGGATCTAACTTCAATGAAGTCTATTTCACCGATGTGCGCGTCTCCAACAGCCAAATGCTGGGCGGGGAAGGCAATGGCTGGTCGGTGGCTTTGGTTACCTTGATGAACGAGCGCTTGGCCGTCGGCGGTAGCCCCGGCCCGGACTATAAAGAGATCTTTGACTGGGCGAAAACCATGCCGGGTCAGGATGGTGGCACCTTGGCAGAAGATCAAAGCTTCCGTCAAAAAGTGGCTGATTGGTTTGTGCGGGCTGAGGGCTATAAGCTCGCCAAGTTCCGCACCATGACGGCCTTGTCCAAAGGTCAGACACCGGGTCCTGAAAGCTCGATTGGCAAAATCATCACGGCTAACCAACTCCAAGACATCACCCATAATGCGATGGAATCGATGGATCATTTCGGGATCATCACCGATGCCGAATATGCTCCCTCTGAAGGCGTGTTCCAGCAGAGCCATATGTGGGCCGCGGGCTTGCGGATTGCTGGTGGGACCGACGAAATCCTGAAGAACATTATTGCAGAGCGCATCTTGGGCCTGCCCGGCGATGTCCGCGTTGATAAGGATGTCGCGTTTAAGGATTTGCCAAGCGGTCGCTAAACCGATTGCCATAAAGTCCTTTTGGGAAGGCCTGCTGCTCCTTTGGGGCGGCGGGCTTTTTCATTTGTGAACCTACAGCAACAGCGTTGACAGATTGGCCAACCTTACTCTATCAGCCGCCATGTCCAATCCTATCGCTAAACCGCCCCGTGTCGCCCCGCCGATTAGAGATGCCGTAACGTTTGACGACGTGCTGCTGGAGCCGGGTGCCTCCGAAGTGATGCCGGGTCAAGTTGACGTTCGGACGCAATTGACGCGCGAAATCGCGCTAAACATCCCGCTCATTTCCTCAGCCATGGATACGGTTACTGAAGCGCGCCTCGCCATTGCGATGGCTCAAGCTGGCGGCCTTGGCATTATCCACCGTAACTTGTCGAACGAAGAGCAGGCCGAACAAGTCCGTCAGGTTAAGCGCTTTGAAAGCGGCATGGTGATCAATCCCATCACTGTCTATCCCGATATCTCTGTGGGCGAAGTGAAGGCCATCAAAGCGGCCCGTGGGGTTTCTGGCTTCCCGGTGGTAGAGCGTGGGCCTGAAGGCAAACCCGGTCGCCTCGTCGGCATTGTCACCAATCGCGACGTCCGCTTCGCCGATGACAGTGACAAAGTCTATGAAGTCATGACGCGCGAGAATTTGCACACGGTTCGCGAAGGCACAGACAAGGACACAGCCCGCCAGCTCTTGCACAAGCATCGGGTAGAGCGATTGATTGTTGTCGATGATGACGGCCGTTGCGTTGGCCTCGTCACGGTCAAGGACATGGAAAAAGCTCAAGCCTTCCCCAGCGCCTGTAAGGATGACCAAGGTCGTCTGCGCGTCGGTGCCGCTACCACCGTTGGTGATGCTGGCTATGAGCGCTCTGGATTCCTGTTGGATGCAGGCTGTGATGTCATCGTGGTCGATACGGCCCACGGGCACTCACGTTCGGTCTTGGATGCCGTGGAGCGTATCAAGCGTCTGTCTAACCGCGTGCAAGTGATCGCTGGTAACGTGGCAACGCGCGAAGCGACCATGGCGCTGATCGACGCGGGTGCGGATGCGATCAAAGTGGGTATTGGCCCCGGCTCCATTTGTACCACACGGATCGTCGCAGGCGTCGGTGTGCCGCAATTGACCGCGATTATGGATTGCGTTGACGCGGCCTACGCCACGGGCACGCCCGTGATCGCCGATGGCGGGATTAAGTTCTCGGGTGATTTGGCTAAAGCGATTGCGGCTGGTGCCAATGTCGCGATGTTGGGTGGCCTGTTTGCGGGTACGGATGAAGCCCCAGGTGAGGTGTTCCTCTATCAAGGACGCTCTTATAAATCCTATCGCGGCATGGGCTCCTTGGGCGCGATGGCGCGCGGCTCGGCCGACCGTTATTTCCAAAAGGACGTCAGCGACGCGTTGAAGCTGGTGCCAGAGGGCATTGAGGGCCAAGTACCTTATAAAGGCTCTGTTGCCCCAATCTTGCATCAATTGGTCGGCGGTTTGCGGGCAGCCATGGGCTATACTGGGGCAGCAACCATTGCAGACTTCCAATCCAAGGCGCGCTTTGTAAAGCTGACCAGCGCGGGCCTGCGCGAAAGCCACGTCCATGACGTATCCATCACGCGCGAAGCCCCCAACTATCCAGTCGGGGGTTAAGCCTCGTGACCATTCGGGTATTGTCACGCGAGGATTTTGCGTGGGTCATTGCCCTTGGCAATGACAATCAGATCGAAACCGGGCCGTTGGATGAAGATCGCCTAGAACGTTTAGTTGGGGCCTCATACCTCAGCCAAGTGGCAGGACCCGACTTGGGTTTTTTGATTACCTTCATCAAAGGTTCGACCTACGACAGCCCGAACTTTGTTTGGTTTGTCGAGCGGATGAACAATTTTGTCTATGTCGATCGGATCGTCGTGGCAGCCCATGCGCGTGGACAGGGCATTGCGCGTCGCTTTTATGAGGGTCTGTTTGCAAGTGCACAGGCAGAAGGCTATGAACACGTGGTCTGCGAGGTCAATTCTGACCCGCCTAACCCTATTTCCGATCAATTCCACGCCGCTCTTGGCTTTACTCCTGTCGGGCAAGCAAGTTTGTCCAACGGCAAAAGCGTGACCTATCTGTCGCGCGCCCTGAAAGATTGAATTTATGCGTCCCGGTGCCCGCGCCCAAGCCGCCATTGAAGTTTTGACTGATGTCGAGGCCCGTAAACGCCCCCCGGCCGATGTGCTGAAGGAATGGGGCTTGAGCCATCGATTTGCAGGGTCGGGCGACCGGGCGCAAATTGGCGATATTGTCTTCGGTGCCCTGCGCTGGAAGGCGTCGAGTGCCTTTCGCATGGGTGTCGATGATCCCCGTGCGTGGGTCTTAGGCGCATTGCGTTGGGGCTTTGGGCGCGAGCCAGAAAGCCTTGAGAAAGATGCTTACGAAGAAACCCATGCCTATAGCCCGTTGACGGAGGCCGAACGCAAGGCTTTGGCCGAGGCGACATTGGAAGGCGCACCAGATCATGTACGCGGCGATTATCCTGAGTGGCTGGATGGAAGCTTTGCGCGGGTCTTGGGAGATGAAAGGGCAGCGGAAGGGGCGGCCCTAGCAGCGCCTGCGCCGCTTGACCTGCGCGTCAATCGGCTGAAGGCCAAACCAGAAACCGTGCTGGAAGATTTATTGTCCTCTACTCAGCTTAAAGTGCGCGATGACGGCAGCCCATCAGCCTTTATCACCCCATGGTCGCCTGATGGCATCCGTATCCCTTGGCAACAAGGCCGCACCTTTCCTTGGGCCAAGGAAGAGGCCTTTGTGAAAGGTGGCTTTGAAGTTCAAGATGAAGGCAGCCAGCTTGCCGCTCGGCTGTCGGGCGCAAAGCCCGGTATGCAGATTGCCGATGTGTGCGCTGGGGGTGGTGGCAAAACCTTGGCGCTTGCGGCTTTGATGGAGAATAAAGGTCAGCTCTACGCCTATGATGTCGATAGCCGACGGCTCTCCAATTGCCACGAACGCATCGAGCGGGCAGGGGTGCGCAATTGCCAAGTTCGCACGCCAAAGCGCGATCAAGACGTTTTGGGCGACTTGCATGGCCTGATGGACATCGTGTTCATCGACGCGCCTTGTACGGGCTCTGGCACGTGGCGACGCGCCCCTGATTCCAAATGGCGTTTGCGACCTGGTGCTTTGGAAAAGCGTCAGCAGGAACAAGCGCTCGCACTGGCTTTGGGCGCGCCTTTGGTGAAGCCGGGCGGTCGGCTTTTGTACGTCACCTGTTCGATTCTGCCGGAAGAAAATGAGGATAGTATTGCGCGCTTCTTGGCCGCCAATCCGGCCTTCGCACCGGTCAATCCAACGACATTGGTCTCAGACGCCGGGTTGTCGGGCCTTCTGGCGCATTGCCATAAGGCAGGGCCCGGCTTGCAGATGACGCCCTTGGCGACGGGTACGGACGGTTTCTTTATTTGTGCGATGACGCGGACAGCGTAATGAGCCTGACTTAAGCTGCTTGCTTGACCAATAGCGGGGATGTGCGACAAAGGCGGTAGGTTTCAGAAAGACCGCGGATGGGCGTTCGTCACGCGCAGGGCCAAGCTAAAACAAGCTCTGCGATACAAATCAGGCAGATTTCGCCACACCCCAGTTTGCGCAGCATTGTCGCATCCTTTGGGGAACGACGGGCTGACTTTAAGTCTATCAACGTCATTCGCGCTTTAAATGCACGACCAGATCAATTCATCGAATTTTACTTTCGTGAACCCTATCTCGTGCGCGAGAAAGGCACAGGATTTAGCGCCACGCCGAGAAGTGTCTTGGTGGGGGTCACCAGCGCACCGGGTAAGGACTTGGGTTTTGTTGGCCAGATTGAGACATTCACGATCCGGTTTCAGCCAACAGGGCTCGCTCGACTATTTGGAATGCCCATGACCGAAACCGTCGATCAGGGATTGGCGCTCGCAGACGTCCTGAAAAGGCAAACTCCGGCCCTTGAATCAGCCTTGGCCAAAAGTGTGACGTTTGAGGAAAGGGTGGCGATTGCACAGGCTTGGATCACAGGCTGGCTTGAGCAGTCCCGGCCCTATGACGAGATTGACCACATTGCCCGCCTGCTTGCCAAAACAGGTGGGAAAGTCAGCATTGGCCGTTTGGCTGATCGGGCGGGCATAAGCGCGCGCCAGCTGCAGCGGCGGTTCCTGCGCGATGTTGGCGTGACGCCAAAGTTTTACTGTCGCCTGACCCGCTTTGAAGCAGCCCTTGCGGCCCAAAGTAGGCAGCCAGATCAGACCTGGGCGCACATCGCGGCAGAGGCCGGCTATGCCGATGAAGCCCATCTCTCGCGCGAGGCCCGTGCGCTGTGCGGCATGACGCCCCAAACTTTTGCCGCAAGGATGGAAGCGATTTCAACCCTTGCTGTTGTTAGTCCTGAAATGTCCGATTTGTTCAAGTGCGCCATCTAGCAGGCGTTTAAACAGGTGCCACAGCTTGGAGGCACATCATGCTTAGACGACATCTTTTGGCACTCATGGGCGCAGTTGGAGGAATGGCGATGACACAAACAGCACAGGCGGCATCTCAGACTTTAGCTGCCAGCGATGAAGCGGCGATCCGCGCCGCAATCTCAGACTATGAGCATCTATGGAATATCAGTGATCTCGGTGGCATGGGCAGGCTCTATGCCCCCAATGTGCATTGGGTGAATGTGAAGGCGATGCATTGGCAGGGCTTTGAAGAAGTTGACCGCGCCCACCGCATCTATTTCGACCTCATGTTCAACGGTGTTCAACAAAAACTGCTGGCCGTGGAATCGCTGACCCAAATTGCGCCGACGGTCGTTGTCGCTGTGGTGCACTGGCATATGGACGCCTTTAAGACCCCCAGCGGAGATATGGCACCACCGCATGAAAGCCGCATGACCTTAGTCTATGTGAAACTGGCAGAGGGCTGGAAGATCGCCCACGGGGCCAATATCGATGTGGATGCAGGGGCGGCGCGCTTTGATCCGATCCGCGGTGCGGCCATGCAAGGTCGTAAGCCCTAAACACTGTTGGCATACGGCGCGGGGGTCTTTCCCCTGCGCCCGCATCCCGCTAAACCGCAGCGATGACGCAAGCGACCCACGAACACATCCTCATCATCGATTTCGGCTCTCAAGTGACACAACTGATCGCACGGCGTGTGCGAGAGGCGGGCGTTTATTGCGAGGTCCATCCCTATAATCGCGCCCAAGCGGTCTTGGATGCAGGCTTTGATCCCAAAGCGATTATCCTTTCGGGTGGTCCGGCCAGCGTGGGTGATGCAGGCTCGCCGCGTGCCCCGCAACGTGTGTTTGAGTTAGGTATTCCCATTCTCGCCATTTGCTATGGCCAACAAACCTTGGCGACCCAATTGGGCGGGTTTGTTGAAAGCGGTCATGCGGCTGAATTTGGTCGCGCCGATGTTGAGATTTTGGCCCCAAGCGCTTTGTTTGAAGGCGTCTGGGAGTTGGGTAGCCGTTATCCGGTTTGGATGAGCCATGGCGACCGCGTGACGCAATTGCCCGAAGGCTTTAGCGTAAAGGCTACCAGCGAGAATGCGCCCTTTGCGGTCGCCACCGATGAGGCGCGGCGCTTCTACACCGTAATGTTCCACCCAGAAGTAGTTCACACGCCAGACGGCTCCAAACTGATCCACAATTTCGTGCGCAAGATCGCAGGCCTGCGCGGCGATTGGACCATGGCGGCTTTTCGCGAGGAGGCCGTTGAACGCATCCGCGCACAAGTCGGCTCGGCAAAAGTCATTTGCGGTCTCTCCGGTGGGGTTGATAGTTCGGTTGCAGCGGTTCTGATCCATGAAGCGATTGGCGATCAATTGACGTGCGTCTATGTCGATCACGGCCTGATGCGGGCAGGGGAAAGCGACCAAGTCGTCTCGCTGTTCCGCGATCATTACAATATCCCGCTCATCCATGCCGACGAGAGTGCGCGCTTCTTGGGTGCTTTGGCAGGGGTCAGCGATCCTGAAACCAAGCGCAAGACCATCGGCAAGCTCTTCATCGACGTGTTTGAAGAAAAAGCGCGCATGGTTGGGGGCGCAGGCTTCTTGGCTCAAGGCACACTTTATCCAGATGTCATCGAAAGCGTTTCTTTTGATGGCGGTCCATCAGTCACGATCAAGAGCCACCACAATGTTGGTGGGCTGCCAGAGCGGATGAATTTGAAGCTGGTGGAGCCCTTGCGCGAATTGTTCAAGGATGAAGTGCGCGCTTTGGGTCGCGAACTTGGGCTGAATGAAGCCTTTGTTGGCCGCCACCCATTTCCCGGCCCTGGCCTTGCCATTCGTATCCCCGGCGAGATCACGCAGGAGAAGGCCGATATCTTGCGCAAGGCAGATGCCATCTATCTGGAAGAATTACGCAATAATGGTCTTTATGACACAATCTGGCAGGCCTTTGCTGTGCTCTTGCCGGTCAAAACCGTTGGCGTCATGGGCGACCACCGGACCTATGACCATGTCTGCGCGCTGCGCGCCGTCACCTCTACAGACGGCATGACAGCCGACTTCTTCCCATTTGACATGGCGTTTCTAGGCCGGGTCGCGACCCGCATCGTCAATGAAGTCAAAGGTATCAACCGCGTGGTCTATGACGTGACTTCTAAGCCACCCGGTACAATTGAATGGGAATAGTGGCGGACGGCGCTAAGCCTCTGCCCTCAGTCCGCGACAATCTGACAGCTACCGCCGCGTCCTGAGACGATCCGGCAGGCCTCGCGGGCGACACTGGCACCAAGGCCGGAGAAGCGGGCTCGATACCAGACCCCGTCTGAGCGTTTTACGCTGCTGACTTCACGGCTCGCAAAGGAAGGGAAGTGGCGGGAGAATTGGGCTAAGGCCGCTTTCGCATCGCGTTGGCTTCGGAACGCCCCGACCTGCACGATTGCATCGCCCCGGGCGCGCCCTGCGATCAATTGCCGGTCGCTTTCCTTTTTCGCCGCTAAGGCACGTGCGGCCTGCTGACGTGTCCGTTCATCGCGCTCTGCAGTGGCTTTTGCACGAGCATCTGCTGCGGCACGTTCCGTAGCGCGCCGCTCATTGGCTTGCCGGACCACTTGGGCGCGTGCTTCTTGAAGACGGATTTGTTCTTCGGCTACCGCAGCAACTTCAACCGTCTTGGCATCATGGCTCGTCGGTTCTGATGCTGAACCAGTTGTCGCTGGGAAGTCCATAACCGGGCGCAAGTTCGGTGTCTGGACAACCGATGATGCGATATAATGGGTAGTCGCGCGCGGCAGAGTTGGCGCTTTGACTGATGCGACTGCTTGTGTGCTCACGGCCTCGGCTTGATCCTCATCATCGTCATTAGATTGGTCAAGCGAGGCGGTTTGCGCGCCACCGGTGGCCAGACGAGCCGATTGGTTGAGTTGGGCGGTTGTGCTTGCCATCAAAACCGAAGGCCTGCCTTGGTCAAAACCACGGGTCCGTTCGGTCCTTACCAATGCCAGATTGGTTGCCCCTGTGGGCTGCAAGGCTTTCCCAGCGATTGACATCACAAGCGCTTCCGCATCGGCCCCATCGCGCGGGTCTTGAAAGGTGAACTGGTAGGGTGTGGCTTGGTCTGCCACGAAATTTGTGCCGGTGCCCTGTTCCTTAAAGGCCGACTCAGTCAGCAATTCGACAAAATCATCGCGTGAAAAGCGTGTGCGCCCCCCAAGAACAACGGTCACGATCCGCCGTCCATTGCGTTCTGTGGTGGCCGCGAGATTGAAACCAGAGCTACGCGTGAACCCCGTCTTCAAACCATCCATGCCTTCCATACGGGCCATAAGATGATTGTGGTTTTTAGTGACTTGCCCGTTATAGACCATCTGCGGGGTCGAAAACCAGTGATATTGGTCTGGGAAGTCGCGGCGAATGGCGATTGCCAAACGGGCGAGATCTTCCGCCGTGGTAAACTGACGATCACTCGGTAGGCCAGACGCGTTGGCAAAGGTTGTGTTGACCATGCCGAGGTCGCGCGCTTTTGTGGTCATCATCAACGCGAAATTGGCTTCGGTCCCACCCAGACGTTCTGCGACTGCAGCGGCAACATCGTTTGCCGAGCGAACAACAAGCGCTTCAACAGCGGTTTGAACAGAGATCGAATTGCCGGGCGCAATGCCTAACTTTGTTGGAGCTTGGCCGCTGGCAAAGCGAGAGAAAGTAATCTGATCGTTCCAAGAAATTTTGCCGGTTTGCAGCGCGTCAAACAAAAGATAGAGGGTCATTACCTTGGTAATGGAGGCAGGACGACGCAGGGCTTGTGCGTTCTCTTCATAGATCACTTCAAGCGTATCGGCATCGACAACGATCTGAGCAAATCGTTGGTTCGCTTGGGCGGCTGCCGGCGTGTAAGCCATCGACACCGCAGCCATCAAAGTCGAGGCAGCGATGAACCTGAGCGAAAAACTGCGACTTGCCATGTTGGTCTCCGAGCACATGATGCTAGCCTATGAACCTTATGGTTTACTTAGGCTTAACGCAGCAGACCAGCGGTTGACTGGACTACGTTTTGGGGCGGGCACATTGAAAGCCGCCGCTTTTTTGAGCATTCTTTTGACCCCTGTC
The DNA here is from genome assembly GCA_001602435.1 of Hyphomonadaceae bacterium UKL13-1. Lineage (GTDB taxonomy): Bacteria > Pseudomonadota > Alphaproteobacteria > Caulobacterales > Aquidulcibacteraceae > Aquidulcibacter. The sequence goes on along the minus strand of CP012156.1, from coordinate 1,658,702 downwards.
AATTAAACTCCTCCGCACGAACCTGTCATCGCAGCCATTCATGTCGCAGGCTCGACCCCGTCTATAGCTAAGTTCGCATGTTACCCGCCGACAATAGGGAAGGGGGCGCTGGCTTGTCTAGGCCCGTTAAAGGCCAAAAAATTGCGCAAGATCGAGGCAATCTGCTCAAGAAACGCTTGACGCTGCAAGTGCGAAGGTGCATGCTGCAAGTGCGAGATAGGGCAGTGAGGGGGCGGAGAAACCGGCTTTGTCCGCACTGACATTCTTTTTCGCGGAGAGACACGATGGCTACCACTAAAAAACGCGCTGCGACCTCAAACGTGTCGAAACAGGCCGTGGCAAAGACCTCCCCAACTGAAATTTCAGAACCCGTACGTACCCCCGAGCCAATCCAAGAGGAGAGACTGACCATGTCAGAGAAGATCGAATCCGTGATCACCCCAACCGCTGAAGCCTTTCAAGCCGGCTATGAAAAGCTGCAGGCCAGCTTTGGCGATGCCTTCGTGCACAGCAAGGCCAATATGGAAGCCATGACCGCTTCGGCGAAAATTGCCGCGGACGGCATGAAGCAAGCTTCGGAAATCTCCATGGCTTATCTTCAGTCCTCAGCAGCGCTTGCGACCGAAACCGCCAAGAGCTTGGGCGGCGTGAAGTCGTTGCAAGAAGCCGTCGAAATTCAAGCTGACTATGCCAAGTCGGCAATGAGCACCTATTTCGCAGAATTCACCAAAGTGTCTGACGTGATGCTCGGTGCCATGAAGGAATCGGTCAAGCCAATCAGCGAGCGTACCAGCGCTGTATGGTCCTCGATTCAATCTGCCCGCTAAGCGGATAGCCTCCAGAATTAAAGGGGTCCGGGCATGTCTCGGACCCTTTTTTGTGCCTTAATGCTCAGGAGTTTAGGGCTGCTGCGAACTTATCCAGCCCTTGCACATGTTTTAGGCTTCCAGAACGTCGCGAAGCACTTATCTATAAAGAATGATTGTGCTTCCTCAAGAAGCCCAAACATAGTGTCTGCAAGTGCAGACGTCATGAAGTGGTTGATCAGATGAGCGACGAACGCGGTGACGACATGGACGATGATGGTTTTGGCACAGATGGGAATGTCCCTGGTGGCGGCCGCAGTACGGCCGTTGTTGCGCGTGCAAAACCAAAGACAAAGAAGCCTTCACTTTATCGGGTGTTGGTTTTGAATGATGACTACACGCCAATGGAGTTTGTCGTTTATGTATTAGAACGCTTCTTCAACAAAACCCGTGAGAGTGCGACACGTATTATGTTGCATGTGCATCAATCGGGGGTCGGTGTGTGCGGCATTTATTCCTACGAAGTTGCTGAGACTAAAGTTGCCCAAGTCCTAGATTTGGCGCGACGCAATCAACATCCCCTGCAATGTACCATGGAAAAGGAGTAGAACGTGCCATCATTCTCCCGCGGCCTAGAACAATCGCTCCACCGTGCTATCGCTTTCGCTAATGAGCATAAGCATGAATATGCAACTCTCGAACATTTGCTGATCGCCCTGATTGAGGATGAAGATGCAGCCCATGTTCTAAAGGCCTGCAATGTCGACTTGGATCGCCTCAAGGCGGACTTGATCGGTTACATTGAAGGTGAACTGAAAAATCTGATCGTCTCCGGTGAGAGCGAAGCGCGCCCGACGGCAGGCTTTCAGCGCGTCATCCAGCGCGCCGTCATCCATGTCGAAAGCTCGGGTCGTACCGAAGTGACCGGGGCAAACGTTTTGGTAGCCTTGTTCTCGGAACGCGAAAGCCACGCAGCTTACTTCCTGCAAGAACAAGACATGACCCGCTATGACGCGGTCAATTTCATCTCTCATGGTGTAGCCAAGCGCCCCGGCATGACTGAGCAAAAGCGCGTCAAAGGTGCTTCGGAAGAGCGGCAAGAAGAAAGCGCGACCACAAAGGAAAAGCCCAGCACGGGTGAAGCCTTGGCGACTTATTGTGTCGATTTGAATGAAAAGTCGCGCAAAGGTCGGGTCGATCCTCTGATTGGTCGCGTCGATGAAGTCGAGCGCGCGATCCAGATCCTGTGCCGCCGCCAGAAGAACAATCCTTTGCTGGTGGGTGACCCGGGCGTTGGCAAAACGGCCATCGCGGAAGGCTTGGCGCGCCGCATTGTTGAAGGCGATGTGCCAGATATTCTCTCTGAATCGACCATCTTCTCGCTCGACATGGGCGCGCTTTTGGCCGGCACGCGTTATCGCGGTGACTTTGAAGAACGGCTGAAGCAAGTGGTGAAGGAACTCGAAGCCCATCCCAATGCCATCCTCTTTATCGACGAAATCCACACTGTTATCGGGGCAGGTGCCACCAGCGGTGGGGCGATGGATGCATCCAACCTTCTAAAGCCCGCGCTTCAGTCTGGCACCATGCGCTGCATGGGCTCGACGACGTATAAGGAATATCGCCAGCATTTTGAGAAGGACCGTGCTTTGGTGCGGCGCTTCCAAAAGATTGACGTGGTTGAACCTTCGATCCCCGACACGGTGAAAATCCTTCTGGGCTTGAAGTCGGCCTATGAAGAGCATCACAAAGTTCGCTTTACGGCCGAAGCCATCAAGGCAGCCGTTGAATTGTCGGCGAAATATATTGGCGACCGCAAATTGCCCGATAAAGCCATCGACGTGATCGATGAAACCGGGGCAAGCCAAATGCTCTTGCCGGAGAGCAAGCGGAAAAAGACAATTGGCGTCAAGGAGATCGAGGCAGTAGTTGCCAAGATCGCCCGAATTCCATCTAAGTCTGTCACCAAGTCTGATACCGAAGCGCTTCGGACCTTGGAAACCGATCTGCGTCGGGTGGTGTTTGGTCAAGATGCGGCTTTGACTGCCTTGGCAGCTTCCATCAAGCTAGCCCGTGCGGGCTTGCGCGATCCCAACAAGCCCATCGGCTCTTACCTGTTCTCGGGACCTACGGGCGTCGGCAAGACCGAAGCGGCCAAGCAATTGGCCAATACGATGGGCGTGGAAATGCTGCGGTTTGACATGTCCGAATATATGGAACGTCACTCTGTCAGCCGTTTGATCGGCGCACCTCCGGGCTATGTCGGTTTTGACCAAGGCGGTCTGTTGACCGACGGCATCGACCAGCATCCCCATTGCGTCTTGCTCTTGGACGAGATCGAAAAAGCCCACCCAGACCTCTACAACATCTTGTTGCAAGTCATGGATCATGGGTCTCTGACCGATGCCAATGGCAAGAAGGTCGACTTCCGCAATGTCGTGCTGATTATGACAACCAATGCCGGTGCCTCGGACGCAGCGAAGGACGGCATCGGCTTTGGTCGCGGCAAGAAGGATGATGAAGAGAGCGAAGCCATCAAGCGCTTGTTCACGCCTGAATTCCGCAACCGCCTCGATGCGGTCATTCACTTCAAAGCGCTGACGCCTGAGATTGTTGCCAATGTGGTCGATAAGTTCGTCCTGCAATTGGAAGCGCAATTGGCGGATCGTCAGGTGGAGATTGAATTGACCGATGCTGCGCGCAGTTGGCTGGCCGTCCGCGGCTATGATCCTGCCATGGGTGCCCGTCCGTTGGGCCGCTTGATCCAAGAATATATCAAGAAGCCGTTGGCAGACGAATTGCTGTTTGGCAAATTGAAGAAGGGTGGCCTTGTCCGCGTCGACGTCGAAAGCGAGCAGGCAGAGCAACTCACCTTCTTTTTCGAGCCTGCGCTGCCAAAGCCCGGTAAAAAGGGCGCAGCTCAGCCGGAAGCTGAAGATGCCGATTCAGGCAATTAAGGCTTGAGCGCTTTAGGCGTTTGAACTGATCTCGGCCGCAAGAAAGGCTTCTAATGCTTTTGTTGCGGCCGTGGGTCCGTGGCTTAGCTTTTCATTCAGCCAGGTGCGTTCATCCGCATCCAGACGGCCCGGCGTGCCGCCTGCAAACAACAGATGATTGCCAATGCCTTGGGCAAACAAAGTCGCCCAGCTCAGATCTTTTTGAGCGTCTGGGACCGCTTGGTCGAGCGCGCACAGCAAATCTGCTTCAACCCGGTCTACCGCGATACCAGACAGGCTGGCTGGGCCCATAACCATCGACCTTATCAGATTGACCTCATGGGCTTGGATCGTGTTGTCGGCCAAGACGCTCGCCTGCACCGCCCGCCATGCAAAACTTCGCAAGTTGGCCGGATAGACATTAGCGCGCGCAAATAATGCCGTCAGCACGCGAAGTTCTGTGGCGTCCAGGACCATCCCGTCAGCGGCAAAGGCATCAATCAGGACCTGCGCATCGGCTTCTGTCACGCCCAAAGCGGCGAGGCGTTCGTTATAGGTGGGCTCGGCTGGAACATCGGGAAGCGCATCAAACGTCAATGCGTCGAGTGTCCGTTTGATCGCGTGACACCAGTTTGGCGTAAGTTCATCTTCGCTATAGTGCGGCACTTCTCGCGTCAAAGCGTAATAGTCGGTCATGGCCTCGACAAAGAGGTCCGCCCAACCTGCTTCGCCAGAGGGGCGTTTGCCAGCACGATGAATAGCGATCAAGGTTCGCGCCTCGGCCTGCGCAATCACACCATCCTGCATCATGGCGGCCCGAAGGGCTGCAACGCCAGACACGCTTTCGGTCTGTGTTTCAATGTCTGCCAGTGCCCGACTTACCCAGTTCGCCATAATCACCACTCCTGCGATGAGCGCTTTATGGCACGGGTGTCGTTACAATTACCTAAATGGGCATCTGAATGACGTGTCAGCTAAATCAGCTGAGGCCCATGGCTGGATTGCTGGCTTGGACAATCGTGATTTTCTGCCAGACTTTCTGCGAGAGATTGGTCGCCAATTGTTCGATGTCCGAAGCCGCTTCGATCACATCGGGATCATTGAAGTCCTGCGCATAGAGCGCCGCCAACTTGCCAGAGAGAGACAACATCTCAGAGCAATAATCCAGATACCGCACCAGTTCGAACGGTGAGAGCTTATGATCCGGGCTTGCCTTGGTGCGCGCAGCCCCAAACATAACGGGGTCTTTGGTCAATTGGTGCATGTCGATGACATGGATGATGGAGCGAAGCTCATGCAGCGCCCGCATGGCCGTGTGGCGCTTAAGGCGCGCCTCCAAGCTGGTCAGCGAGAATACCCCCGCACCCACCACCAATAGAAGGTTGACCGCTGATTCAAGCGCCGAGACCAGCGACAGCATCTCGGCCTCCCCCGATCTAAAGCTAATTGCGTGAATGCCATAAGCGGCAAGACCTGCCCCCATAGCCAATACCAACGCCACGCCAACCCGGATCCAGATCATGGGCTGGGCAAGGCCGGTTACCCTGGCTTGGGTATCGCCTGCCAAGACCGCAAGCTCTGCACAGACTTTGCCGAGGCCTGCTTGGGGGAAGCGTTCACCAATGCGTAGGCGCAGTTTCTCCAGCGTTTGTAGAACAAGGTTGGCGTCAATCGTGCGATAAACCATCGGGCAGGGGGCCTAAAAGGCTGCGATAATGGCAGCCTGTTGGGCGATCAGGTCTTCTTCAGACGCCTTACCAGCCTGCCCATGGCCCTTAAGGCCGACGCCTTCTTGCCGCGGAATGATGTGGAAGTGAAGGTGAAAGACCGTCTGGCCGCCCGCCGCGCCATTGAATTGAAACACGGTCAAGCCGTCTGCCTCAAACGCTTTTTGGACTGCCTTGGCGACTTTTTGGACACTGACCATATAGGGGCCCAGCGCGTCGGCGGGCAGGGTCAAGAGATTGGTTGCCGCGACCTTTGGGATCACCAATGTGTGGCCGGGGCCCTGCGGGAAAATGTCGAGAAAGGCCAGACAGACCGCATCTTCATAGACTTTGAGGCACGGCATTTCACCGCGCAAAATCTTTGCAAAAATGTTTTGGGGATCATAAGCGCTTGATAGATGCATAGGATTGGCCTTTCCCGAGAACCCTCGCGTGATTCCGATCAAAGCAGAAATGTGCTGGGGTCAATCCCGCTCGCCAATGCCAACTAATTACGGCGGACGGCTTCTCGTCCTGCCAAAATGTCGACCGCGGCTTGAATGCGCGTGAACCGATCCCGCTCTGCAACGGCGGCGTCAATCCAGCTCACAAAGTCGTGGCGGTGGCTGGGGGCAAGCCAGCTAAACGTCTGCCGCGCCAGCTCATCGCCAGCGAGCGCCGTCTCGAAATCTTGCTGATGCTTTCCCATTTTTGCTCACGATCTTTGTTATATTTATCAAACGTGAGTAAAGCTAACATGCGTCGATAGTTTTGAAAGCAAAACGAAAATATGACCTAAGGTCTGTCCACCTGTTGAACGACGTGTCGGAATGGGGTCCGTTCTGTCAGCCAGTGGGTATCATCGGCAATCGCCGCCCGCTCATGCTTCAGATAGTCAGCAATTGCAGACCGTAGACCTCGGTCGGCGATCCAGCTTGCTTGCCAAGTCGAGACGGGCATATAGCCGCGCGCCAGCTTGTGACCACCTTGCGCGCCCGCTTCAACCCGAGCGAGGCCACGCGCAATCGCTTCATCAATGGCTTGATAATAGCAGAGCTCAAAATGCAGGAACGGCCGGTCTTCCAATCGGCCCCACCAGCGGCCAAAGATTGCATCCGAGCCCAAGAAGTTCAGCGCCGAGGCAATATATCGATCCCCATCCTTGGCCAGAATTAGCACGAGGCGATCGGCCATCCGCTCACCGAGAAGCGAAAAAAAACGGCGGTTTAGATAGGGCGTGCCCCATTTTCGCGCGCCGGTATCCTGATAGCATTCAAAGAAATGATCCCAATGATCTTCTTGGATTTCTGCCCCGGCGAGACGCAAAATCTCAAGACCTTCTTGGGCTTTGGCGCGCTCTTTCCGCAAATTCTTGCGCTTGTCCGAAGACAGCTCGGCCAGAAAATCGTCAAAGCTTTGATAGCCCTGATTGAAGAAATGGAACTGCCGATCTTCGCGCAATAACCAGTTGCACGACTCCAATGCGGCCAAGTCGTCATCCTTGGCGAAATTGACCTGCACGGTCGCGAGCCCACTTTGCGCACCAATTTGCTCGAGCGCAGAGATCAGGGCCACGCGGATCAGGCCCGCATCCTCGTCTGGCTTCACCAAAAGCCTCCGACCGGGGACCGGGGTGAAGGGCACCGCGCTGGTCAGTTTGGGATACCAGCGCCCGCCAGCGCGCTGCCAAGCTTCCGCAAAATTATGGTCGAAGATGTATTCGCCCTGCGAGTGTGACTTGAGCCAGAGCGGAACGAGGCCAACCACATTCTGCGCCCCATCCAGACATAAGAGGTGCCGCCCACCCCAGCCGGTAAAACTGGTGGCACAGCCACTTTCTTCCAAAGCTTGCAAGAAGTCCCACGACACAAAGGGATCAAAGGCTACGCCTGGTGGATTGGCCAATCCATCCCATGTTTCGCGCGCCACATCTCCAATGTGGTTCACGATCCGGATCGTAAACTCCGGTTCGCTGGTGGAAGGCTCAGTCGCGTCTGTCATGATGCCCTTTAGCTTATCGAGGTTCGGCCCCATGCAAAGGCCATGTGCTGCGCGAGGCGAGGGATAAGCATCGACCTTTGGCCAATCGGCGCTTAGACTGACTTTATGCCAATCGCTTCATCCCACGACATAGTTCAGATCATCCAACTGTCCATCGCGCCGGTCTTCTTGATCGCAGGCATCGGCACCTTGCTCAATGTCTTGACCTCCCGTCTCGCGCGGGTTGTCGATCGTGGCCGCGTCATTGAACAAGACTTGGACTCCCCCGTCGGCTCTGGCGTGCATACCAACCGACATTTGGCAGAACTTCGCGTGCTCGATCAGCGCATGAATTGGATCCATAATGCGATCACCTTGTCGACGACGGCGATCCTTCTGGTGTGTTTGCTGATTGTAGCCTTGTTTTCAGTAGAGCTGATTGCAATTGATCTATCCCGCGTCGTCGCGGTTTTGTTTATTGCCACCATGGCCTCGCTCATCGGCGGGCTGATCTCATTCCTGATTGAGATTTCTTATGCCCGTAAGTCCTTGCGGGTTCGGGCAGAATTATTGGCCAGCAGAGCTCCCCATCACTGAAGCGCGCTACTGGCCAAATCAGCTTTAGGTTCAGGCGATTTCGAACACGCCGTCAACTTCCACGGCAAAGCCCATCGGCAGATTGGCAACGCCTACAGCAGATCGGGCATGTTTGCCCGCGTCGCCCAGTACTTCCACCATAAGGTCCGAACAACCGTTCATCACTTGCGGGATGGGGTCAAACTCTGGCGTCACATTCACAAAGCCATTGAGCTTTACGACCTGCACCAAACGATCCAAATCCCCGCCGCAAGCCGCTTTCAATTGCGCCAGCAAATTCAGACCACAGACACGGGCAGCGGCTTGACCTTGTTCGAGGGTCAAATTGCCACCCAGCCGGCCTAAATGATCGCCATCGGCGGCGCGTGAGACTTGGCCCGAAATATGGACCAAACCACCCACGCGCGTGAAGGGCACATAGCTGGCCACCGGGGCAGGTGGGTTCGGCAAAGTGATGCCAAGGTCCTGCAGGCGGGCTTCAATGCGAGACATGATATTGTCCTTCTAGCTTAAGCGAACAACATGCTGACAGTTTCCGCCACGCATGCTGGGCGGGCTTCGCCTTCGATTTCGATCGTGACTTCGCTGGTCAGCATCAGGCCGCCTGACTTAGGCTCCACGCTCAACAGCTTTTGCACAGCGCGGACTTTCGAACCAACGCGCACCATATTGGTGAAGCGAACTTTGTTGAGGCCGTAATTGATACCGCGGCTTACGCCTTCGACCTTCAAGATGTCTTTGCCCAAAAATGGAATCAAGGACAGAGTCAAAAAGCCATGCGCAATGGGGCCACCCATTTCGGCGGTGGCGCGGGGCACGTCGACATGGATCCACTGGTGGTCGCCAGTTGCGTCGGCAAACAGATTGACGCGGTCTTGATCGATCAGCAGCCAGTCGGACGCGCCAACTTCTTGGCCGGCAAGGTCTGCAAGTGTGGCAAATGTGGTGGTCTTGGTCATGCTAAGGGCTCCCTCATCTTAATTTTAGGAGGCTGGTCTAACGCGCTCGTGGGGCCATGTCGAGGTCGAGGTTTGAATTGATGCAAGTCTATAAGATTGAACACTGGGATGGCTCACGCTGTATCGCGCAGGCAGAGGTTTTAGCCGCTTTTCTGGATGTGGTTCTGCCCGATGACTGGTCGAACTTTGCCGAAAAGCTGGCAGGGCGACGCAGTCTGTCGGCCCATGTTGCCTTGGACGAACAGGGACAGCTGATCGGCCTCAAACTGGGCTATGAGCGTAATCGTGGTGTATTCAACTCCTGGATCGGCGGTGTGGCACCTGAAGCACGTGGTCACGGTATCGCAAGTGACTTGATGGACGCTCAACATGCTTGGGCGAAGGAGGCAGGGTTTCGCGGGGTTGAGACTGCCACCCGCCAACCCAACCAAGCCATGGCAATCCGCAATCTCAAAGCCGGCTACATGGTCGCTGGCCTAGATGTCACACCGGGTGAGCCAACGAAGATTTTGTATTATAAGGGTTTGTAAAGCAGCGTGCGCTAGGCGAACCCCGCGCAAGGCGGAGAGGCACCTACCCCTTCACCAACACCACCATCCCCGCTAAGGAAAACCTTGCGAGGGTGCACCATAATGAGGGGCCGGGGCGCGTGGTATGCGCCAAATGAGGTGGGCCAGATTAACGGACTGGCCCGGAATACGACGCAAACCGTGCGCCCCGGCTGAAAAGTTCTGTGTGCTTAGGTGGTTCATGACGCCACGGGTGGTTCAAATTTCCCCCGCCTAGTTCGTAAAGGCCTCATCCTAGAAGCTTGCGCTTCCAAAAATATATAAGGCTTCCCCAAGGCGTCTCAAAGGCATCGCCTAAGTTCTTGACCAAGGGCTTCACACGGCAGTCGGGCTCAAGCACACCGGGCATCAGGACAGCTAATCCCAATGAAACACGAGGTCGCCACTTCAACCTCGATTAATCCCGCTTACCATCCCCAACCGGTGTCGCCGCTGCAGCAACAACGCCCTCTCGTTGGAGATGGCCTTAAGTTATGCGGGGTTTGATGGGTGGGGGATAGATTTTTATTTGTGCGCTCCCCTCTCCCCATGGGAGAGGGGAAGGGGGTGAGGGCTTACGGGCATAAAAGCTTATTTTGCTTAGGGGCTTAGATTAGGCCGGAATAACTAAATTATTGCGAGCTTAAGCCCTCACCCCCGCCCCCTCTCCCAGAGGGAGAGGGGAGAGCAGCAGCAACTGGGACACGCCGCTTCCCCGTTTACGGGGAAGCTGGCCTCGAAGCGGACTGAAGGGGTGTTTCCATCTGGATCGTTGTCAGCGAGACAGAAAACCCAGCAAAAGGACCGCGCAACAAAAGTTGCGCATGCAATCGCGAGGATAAGCGCAACTTTTGTTGCGCGCTCCTTTCCCCCACCTGTCAGACCCGCTGAAGCGTAAGCTGCGAGCGGGGAGCTCAAGGGACTTTGCGGCACAAGGGATGACATCGTCTAGGGTTCAACCCCCGTTCAAGCCAGCGACAAAATCTCCCGCGTCGCCGCGCAGACATCTTCTTGGCGCATCAAGCTCTCGCCGATCAGAAACGCTTTGGCCCCAGCGGCTTGCAGCTGGGCGATGTCGGCGTGTGTATTGATGCCGCTTTCAGCTACGAGGAGGCGCGTCGGCGGAACCATGGCTGAAAGGCGGGCGGTGGTGGAGAGGTCTGTGACGAAGGTCTTGAGGTTGCGGTTGTTGACGCCAATCAGCTCTGCATCGAGCTTCAAGGCGCGCTCCATCTCGGCTTCATCATGGGTCTCGATCAAGGCATCCATGCCATAATGCTTGGCTGCGGCGACCAGATCGGTGGCGAGCGCATCGTCGAGCGCGGCCATAATGACGAGGATGGCATCTGCGCCAAAGGCGCGGCTTTCGGCGATCTGCCAGACGTCGACCATGAAATCCTTGCGCAAGCAGGGCAGGCTGGTGGCGGCGCGTGCAGCGACCAAAAAGCTTTCATGGCCTTGGAAGCTAGGCGCGTCGGTGAGCACGGAGAGGCAGGCCGCCCCGCCTTGTTCATAGGCTTGGGCGAGTTCTATGGGCTTAAAATCTGCTCGGATCAGACCTTTGGACGGACTGGCCTTTTTGATCTCGGCGATCAAGGCAGGGCGGGCCTTAGCAGCTTCCACAAGCGCGGCAGTAAAGCCGCGCGGTGGGGTCTCCTCGCGGATATAGGCCTCCAGCGCCGCGACGGATTGGAGTGATTTTCGAGTGGCCACTTCCTCGTGCTTATAGGCGATGATTTTGGAGAGGGTGTCGCTCATGATGGCGTCCGATGGGTGAAGGCGATCAACTGATCCAATTTGGACAGAGCTGCGCGGGAATTAAGGCTTGTGGTGGCGCGCGCCAAGGCTTCGGTCAGGTCTGGGGCTGCAGCGGTGGCCACCAGTGCGGCTGCGGCATTCAACAGCACCACATCACGGTAGGGGCCAGTCTCACCCTGCAGAAGTTCCCGCAAGGCCCGTGCATTGTAAGCCGCGTCGCCACCCTTCAGCGCGTCAAGTGGCGCGGTTGTAAGGCCAAGATCGTTGGGGTGGATCTCAAGTTCAGACAGGGTCTTGTCCTTCAGGGCCGTGACCCGCGTGGGACCTGAAAGCGACAGCTCGTCCAAACCACCATGGCCATGGACAACCCAAGCGCTCTCGCACCCAAGGCGCATCAGCGCGTGCGCAATGGGGCCGCGCTTATCATCGGCAAACACGCCAACCAATTGGCGCTGTGCATTTGCGGGATTAGAAAGCGGCCCTAATAGATTGAAAATCGTACGAAAACCCAGTTCGCGCCGGGCAGGGCCAACATGGCGCATGGCGGGGTGATGGGCTTGGGCAAACAGGAAGACAAGACCGACTTCATCAAGGGCTTGCGCGCATTGGGCGGGCGAGAGTTCAAGCTTGACGCCTAAGGCTTCCAACACATCCGCTGCCCCAGACTTAGAGCTCATGGCGCGATTGCCATGCTTGGCAACCTTAAGACCTGCCCCCGCCAGCACAAAGGAAACGGCGGTGGAGATGTTCAACGTGTGGGAGCCATCGCCACCCGTGCCGCAGACATCGATGCAGGCAAAGGGCGTGTCCACCCGCGTCATGGCCGCGCGCATGGCAGAAGCACCCGAGGTGATCATGTCGCTAGTCAAGGTCAGACGTTCTAGCCCCATTAGGAAAGCCCCGATTTGGGCTTGGGTGGCTTCCCCGCTCAAAATGGCGGCAAAGGCTTGGTCCAAGAGGGCAGGCGTTGGAGCCTCGCCGTCGCGCAAGAGAGCTAAAGCTGGCTTAATCGCCTCACTCACGATTGGGCAACTTTGGTTGACTTTAAGAAGCGCTGGATCAGGGCGTGACCATGCTGTGAAGCGATGCTTTCGGGATGAAATTGCACGCCAAAGATCGGCTTGGCGACATGGCTCATGCCCATAATCTCTCCATCGGCCGTCCATGCATCGACGCGCAAGGAATTGGGTAGACTTTCACGTTCGACCGACAAGGAGTGATAGCGCGTCACTTCAAATTGTTCGGGCAGGCCTTCAAACAGGCCTGTATTGGCGTGCGTGATGATCGACGTCTTGCCATGCATGATGGTCTTCGCGCGCAAGACCTTGCCGCCATAGGCTTGGCCAATGGCTTGATGGCCGAGGCAGACGCCAAGCAGCGGGATGTCGTCGGGCAGAGCCTTGATCAGGTCGAGGCAGATGCCGGCCTCATTCGGCGTGCAGGGGCCGGGCGAAATGATGATCCCGTCGCCGGCTTGGGCGATGGCCTCTTCAACACTCAAGCGGTCATTGCGCACCACATGGGTTTCCGCCCCCAATTCCTCGACATAATGGACGAGATTATAGGTGAAGCTGTCGTAATTATCGATGAGCAGGATTTTCATGCGCGTCCATCCTTCTCATCATAGCGACCCGCATCTTCAGCCGCGCGCAACAAGGCTTTGGCCTTATTGACGCACTCATTGTGCTCACTAAGCGGAATGGAATCGAGCACGACACCAGCGCCTGCTTGGGCATGGAGGACACCATCCTTCAAAACGCCCGTGCGTAAGGCAATACACAAGTCCATGTCGCCACCGGCCGAGAAATAGCCGACACCACCTGCGTAGACCCCGCGACCATGTGGCTCAAGCTCTGCAATGATTTCCATCGCGCGCACCTTGGGTGCGCCCGAGACCGTGCCTGCTGGAAAGCCCGCGAGCAACGCATCTAGGGCGTCGAGGCCGGGCTTCAAGCTGCCCTCAACATTGGAGACAATGTGCATGACGTGGCTATAGCGTTCGACCTTGAAGCTCTCGGTCACGCGGACCCCACCGCGCCCAATACCAACCGGGCCGTCATTGCCACCGGGTTTCGACCGCGACACCCGGCCAACGTCATTGCGACCTAGGTCGAGCAGCATGAGATGTTCGGCCCGCTCTTTGGGGTCGTTCAAAAGCTCCTCTGCCAAGGCCTCGTCAAGGGCAGGGGTGGCCCCGCGCGGTTTGGTTCCGGCAATTGGGCGCATCGTTACGGTACCGTCGCGCAAGCGGACCAGGATTTCGGGGCTGGAGCCCACAATATCAAACCCGTCCATCCGCAGGAGGAACAGGAAAGGCGATGGGTTGGTGCGGCGGAGCGACCGATAAAGCGATATCGCAGAGCCTGAGAAGGGGGCTGAAAATCGCTGGCTGGGCACCACTTGGAAGATATCGCCGGCGCGGATGTAGTCCTTCGCCGTCTCCACCTTCGTCATATAGGCCTCAGGGCTCATATTCGGAGTCGCTTCGCCCAAGGGGCTGGGCTTGGCGGTATAGGATGGGACGCGCAAGGGCGAGGGGCCATCCAAGGTGGCCCAAGCTTGTTCCAAGCGCGTGCGGCCCTGCTCATAGGCGTCACGGGCAGAGACACCCGCTTTAGGTCGCACAGGCGTCACCAACAGCAATTCCTGCTTTACCCCATCAAACACGATGACAAGACGGGGGCGAACGAGAAGGGCTTCGGGCACGCCAATTGGGTCGGCGACGGTCTCGGGCAGACGCTCAACCCGGCGGACAGTCTCATAGGCGAGATAGCCGAACAGGCCTGCTGCAGGGGGCGGTAAGTCATTTGGGAAATCGAGAGCGCTTTCAGCGATCAAGGTCCGCAAAGCTGCCAGAGGTTCTTCGCCGCAGGGAATATAGGCACCGACTTTGCCAGCCTCATCAATGGGTGCCTTGGCCGCACCCGATTGATCGACCCGGTAAATCAGATCGGGGTCACAGGCGACGATGGAATAGCGCCCACGCGTCTCCCCGCCCTCTACACTCTCAAAGAGGCATGAACCCAAGCGGTCTGCGCCCAATTTAGCAATGGCTGAGACCGGTGTTTCTAGATCATCGATCCGTTTGGCGCGCAAAGGCACGCCGCGCCCTTGAACATAGGCGGCTTCGAACTGATCAAAACTGGGCTCAATCGATAACACGATCGGCTACGGCTGTTTGGCCGGCGTAGCGGCTTTGGCAGGTGCAGCGGTTTCTTCCGTATCGCCCAGCGCACGACCCATCATTTTGGTGAAGAGCTGTGCTTTGGCGCGATCTCGGGCGACTCGCTCTAGCGAAGCGATCAAGTCGCGTTGAACAGAGGCACGAACCGCGGTCTCAGCCTGTACCAGACGATCTGGAACCGTACCCTCGTCATCCTTCAAGATGTCGTCTATCCGGACAACGGTATATTCCACCCCGTTCGCGGTTGGCGCTAAGACCAAGTCACCCTTTTTCGCGGCAAACACCGCTTGGCTCAACTCTTGGCCACCTTGACCGCGCAGGAGCGGCTGTGCCTGCTTGGCGACAGGAAGTTTATATTTGGCAGCAGCTGCCTCCATGCTGGTCTTTTTGGCTTCAGCCAAAATTTCCTTAGCTTTGGTTTCTGCCCGGGCACGAACATCGCGACGGACCCACTCATTGGTGAGTTCGGTACGGATGGTGTCAAACGGAGGTGGCGCTGCAGCCGTGATGGCGTCAATACGAACCGCTACATAGCTGTCGCCCGGAATAGGGGCCAAGTCCGACGTATCGCCTTTGCCGCCTGTGAAGGCATCTTTCAAAACGTTCGGTGCTTCGGCAAATTCGGGCGCTGGCTGGCCAGTCATGGCTGAATTGCCGTCGGCCATCACGTCCTTAATCTGCACCAATTTGAAGCCTGCTTTAGCGGCGGCAGCCTCGAGTGTGGCACCTTCGGTGATCGCCTTGTCATAGGCTTCCGTTGCGTCGGTCAAAAGTTCGCCGGCTGCGGTTTGGCGCAGCTGCGTGCGGATCTCCTCCGCAGAATCCTCAAACTTGGCTTCCTTGGCTGCCACTGCTTCGGTGACTTTGATCGCTGCGAAGGGCTGGAGCTTAGCGGCCACGACTTGCACATCGCCTTGCTTCATCTCGAAGGCAGCTTTGGCCACGTTCTGATCGGGGATGCCGCCGATGGTCACGTTTGACAGCACCACTGGGACGGAAAGACCAAGCGCTTTCGCAATGGCTTCTGGGGCTTCACCGGCACGCAAGCGCGCAGCAGCTTGATCAGCTTTTGCGCGATCAGAAGCTACCAATTGGATCAAGCCGCGCTTGGCTGGGGTTGAAAGACGTTCTTTGTTGCGCCCAAAAATTTCTTGAGCCTGAGCTTCATCCACCTTCACTTTGGTTTCAAAGTCGGCAAGGCTGGCAACAACCATCGTGAGATTGCGCGATTCCGGACGCATTAATTGGGTCCGGCTTTCGTCATATAAAGCTTTTAACTGCGCGTCGGTTGGTTGACGTGGGCCGCCGACAAAGCCTGCAGGAACCGGAATAATCGTAACCATGCGGCGCTCGGTGCCATAGGCCAATGTCTGGCTGGCAAACACACGTGGCGCGCGGAAGCCAGAGCTTACGGCCAAGGTCAGGCTTTGGCGGGTCAGATCGGAACGCACGCTGCCCTCAAACTCAACCGGCGTAAAACCATTTTCGCGCAACGCCATTTGATAGGAGTCTTGACTGAAGCGGCGGGTGATTTGGTCTTGGAAGGCTGGGATTTTCGCGATTTCAGCCTGAACCACGCTATTTGCCGCCTTCAGGCCGAGTTTGTCGGTCATCGCTGCAAAAGCGCGGCTTGCGACCATTTGCTCGAGCACGGCGCTATCCAGACCTTGGGCCCGAGCCTCTTCAGTTGAGATGTCGCGTTTCGCATCGGCTTTCGCGCGTTTTAAGAGCCGATCAAATTCCTTGCGATATTCGTCTTGCGTGATCGACTCGCCCGCGACCTTCGCGACAGCGTCAGGGCTGCCCCGGGTGAAGATATCATTGATCCCCCAGATCCCGAACGAGATAACCAAAAGGCCAATGATGATGCCGGAGACCCATGAGCGGGCAAATTTTCGAAACGCTGTGAGCATGGAAGATCCTGATGAAAACTGTCCTTAGCATAAGGATCGTTGGAAGAGGGGGCAAGGCAAGGCCTGCACAGCGCGGGCCTTAGACTGCAGGTCTCGGTCTGGTGATTTGCAAAGTGTGACTCACCTGCCTATGCGAGACTGGAATTGATGCTCAAAAGAGGGTGTCTGCTAAGCTCTACGATGGAGAAAATTGTGGCGAAACTGTTGGTTGGAAACTGGAAAATGAATGGGGTGAAGTTGGCCTTGCAGGAGGCGGACCTGATTGCCGCTGCTGCTAAGACCGCTCTGGGCCAATCGATCCAACTGGCCATTTGCCCTCCGGCTACGTTGTTAGCGCGTTTAAGTGAAGCGACAGCTGGCACCGGGCTTTTGACCGGCGCGCAAGATTGCCATGCGAAAGCATCTGGTGCGCATACCGGCGATATCTCTGCTGCCATGGTCAAGGATGCAGGCGGCCATTTTGTCATCGTCGGCCATTCTGAGCGTCGTGCCGATCATGGCGAGAGCAGCGAGATGGTTCGCAACAAGGCGCAAGCAGCCCTAGAGGCGGGTCTTGTTCCCATTGTCTGCGTGGGCGAAACCCGCGCCGAGCGGGAAGCAGGCCAAGCCGAAGCGATCGTTCTGGCCCAAGTTGAAGGCTCTGTGCCAGAGACTTTCCCAGACGGTGGTCTGGTGATTGCCTATGAGCCGGTTTGGGCGATCGGGACGGGCTTGGTCCCGAGCGCGGCAGACGTCTTGGCGATGCATCAAGCCGTTCACGAAAGTTTGGTCAGCCGCTTTGGCGCAAAAGGTGCCAGCATCCAGATTCTATACGGCGGCTCGGTCAATGGACAAAATGCGGGTGACCTGTTGCATTTGGCCCATGTCGACGGGGCTTTGGTCGGCGGCGCGAGCCTCACAGCGGATGGATTCTTGAAAATTTTGCACGCAATTCAAGAATGAAGCAATCATCGTAACCTCTTAGCAACAACCCTGTGGCAAACGGTATATCCGGATTGAGGGGTGAAAGTCCTTTGGACAAGCAAAGACTCGCAGCAGCGACCGTGCTGATTTATGATCCTGTGCGCGGCAACATGCTGATGACACGTTCTGTTTTGCATGGGATTGGGTTTCGCCGTATCGAGGGGATGACCTCGCTAAGCGAATTGACCCGCCGGCTGCGCGACGTCGACATTTCCCTTTTGGTTGTTGAAGCCACCGAAAATCACAGCGAAGTGGTCCAATTGCTGCGCGCGCAGCGTCTGGGCGAGTTGGGGGTTAATCCATTTATTCCTGTCATTGCCACCCTGTGGGCTGGATCAACCGACTTGGTCGCCGACCTGATGAATGTTGGCTGTGATGATGTGCTTTTGCGGCCCTTCTCTCAAATTCAAACCCTAGAGCGGGTCCGTGCGATCATCTCTGCGCGCAAACAATTTGTTGTGACTTCGGACTATGTGGGGCCAGACCGTGGTCGTTCATCGAGTAACCAAATGGCCCCAGAGACCTTTGATCCGCCAAACACGCTGCGCGACCGGGTCTTGATGAGCAATTATGATCCGGTGACTCAATCTGAAATCTTGGCCACCGCGCGCCGGAAAGTCGACCAAGATCGGTTGGCAAAGCTTGCCCGTCGCATTGCCATGGCTGCCGAAGTCATTATCCAAGCCCAAGGCCGTGGGGATGCAAACGCAGGCTTTGTGGTCGATTTGCTGGAAAGCTCGGCCGAGCTTGTTCGCGCTGCAAAGCGTCTGGATATTGATGAAGTGCAAGAAATTGCCATGGTTCTGGAAAATGTCGCTGCTCGCACCAGTGCGCCAGGGCCAGAACGCGTCGAAAACGCCAATCTAACGCGGCAACTCGCCCTCGCGCTTTATGTCGCCTATGCGGTTGAAGGTGGAGAGGCATTCAAGGCGGAATTGGAGACGACTTTGGACAAAGTCCGCGGTCGATTGGACAAGGCAAAAGAGCGCGCGAAACGCCGTCATACCTTGGCGCTGTCGTTGGTCTCTTGAAGTTCGGCCTCGAAAGAGCGACATAGCAGCCTCGAGCGCAGGGTTTTGCGCCCCATCCATTCACCTTTAGGCCCGTTCCATGTTCATCCAAGCTGTTCTCATTCTCCACCTGCTGATCTGTTTGGCGCTGATTGGTGCCATTTTGTTGCAGCGTTCGGAAGGCGGCGGGGCCTTGGGTATGGGCGGTGGTCCTTCTTCCATGATGTCTGGCCGATCTGCGGCTAACTTCATGACGCGCACCACGACTTTGTTGGGGGCAGCATTCTTGCTGACCAGCGTAACCTTGACCATCATGAACAAATCCGCGACCAAGCCCGCTGCTTCCTTGATGCAGGACGGCCGTACCAAGGATGGCTTGCCAACCAAGGGCATTGATCTTTCCGTGCCAACCACGCCGGCCAATGCCATTGCGCCAGTTCCTGCTGCACCCACTGGCGGAATACCAGCTTCGGCGCCAACAGCACCTCAGCCTGCGCCTCTATTCCCTGCAACGCCTGCCGCGCCAGCGACCGAGCCAGCACCAGCAGAAAAAAAATAAGCGGCTAACCCCCATTTCTTTCCAGTTGCGCCTCTTCCCTTTTACAGGCGTTGCGGCTTAGAACGACCTCCCATGACCCGATATGTGTTCATCACTGGGGGCGTGGTTTCCTCGCTCGGAAAAGGCATTGCATCAGCCGCGTTAGGCGCGCTGCTGCAAGCTCGTGGCTATAAAGTGAGGCTGCGTAAACTCGATCCTTATCTCAATGTCGATCCCGGCACGATGAGCCCGTATCAACATGGCGAAGTCTTTGTGACCGACGATGGCGCAGAGACCGACTTGGATTTGGGCCATTATGAGCGTTTTACCGGCGTTTCTGCTGCTAAAGCAGACAATATTACGACCGGGCGCATCTATCAGGAAATCATCGCCAAGGAGCGCAAGGGTGAATTTTTGGGGGCGACCATCCAGGTCATTCCCCACGTCACCAATGCGATCAAAGATTTCGTCTTGTCCGATGCGGGCGATGCGGACTTTGTTTTGTGCGAGATTGGCGGCACGGTTGGCGACATTGAGGGCCTACCCTTCTTCGAAGCCATTCGTCAGCTTGGTCAGCAATTAGATCCTCAGCAGGCGGTCTATATTCACCTGACACTCTTGCCCTACATCCACACGGCTGGCGAAATGAAAACCAAGCCGACCCAGCACAGCGTGAAGGAATTGCGCTCAATCGGTATTCAGCCCGATATTCTAATTTGCCGTTGTGACCGTCCGATCCCGGAAGATGAAAAGCGCAAGATCGCGCTCTTCACCAATGTGCGGGCAGGTGCTGTGATCCAAGCCCTCGATTCGGCGCACATTTATGAAGTGCCGATGGACTATCATGCAGAAGGCTTGGACCGCGAAGTCTTGCGGCGTTTTGGCATTACGGACGCGCCAGAGCCCGATTTGACCAAATGGCAAGCCATCTCAAAGCGCTTGCGCGCACCCGATGGCGATGTGACCATTGCGGTTGTTGGCAAATATACCGCCATGAAGGACGCCTATAAGTCCTTGATCGAAGCCCTCCATCATGGCGGCCTCGCCAATGATGTGAAGGTGAATATCAATTGGGTCGATGCGCGCGCCTTTGATGCCGACCAAGACATGCTGACGGCAGAGCTTGAGGGCGTGGATGCGATTCTGGTTCCAGGTGCGTTTGGCGATTCTGGCGCGGAAGGTAAGATCAAGGCCGTTCAATTTGCGCGCGAGCGTCAGATTCCCTTCTTTGGCATTTGCTTTGGCATGCAGATGGCCTGTGTCGAGGCGGCCCGCAATCTGGCGGGCATTTCTCAAGCCTCCTCCACCGAATTTGGTCCAACCTCTGAGCCTGTTGTCGGCCTGATGACGGAGTGGGTGAGGGGCAATGAACGCCAATTGCGCGGCGAAGAGACCGATTTGGGCGGCACCATGCGACTGGGTGCCTATCCAGCCGTTTTAAAGGCAGATTCAGTTGTTTCCCGCGCCTATGGCGGCGCGCTTAGCATCCAAGAGCGTCATCGCCATCGCTATGAAGTCAATATGGCTTATCGGGAAATGCTTGAGGGCCAAGGCTTGATTTTCTCCGGCGTGTCGCCCGATGGTGTCTTGCCCGAAATTGTTGAGCGGGCAGACCATCCTTGGTTCGTCGGCGTGCAGTATCACCCCGAACTCAAGTCCCGTCCTTTTGAACCACATCCTCTGTTCGCGGATTTTGTTCGCGCAGCCTTGGTGCAGAGCCGTCTGGTTTAGGTCTGTAGAAACCATCTTGTCCAAAACATGCCTTCCGCTAGGGTCGGCTCCACAATATCGCAACAAACTTCTAGTCGAGTTTGGAGGCATGGGGGGAAATATGAGAAGATTTGCAATCTTGGCGGTGGTGAGTTCGTTGGTGCTGGCCGGTTGCGTCACACCTTATCAACCAGTGCCTTTTGATCGAACAGCAACGCCAGTCACCAAGATTGCGGTCGTCGATAATACGTTGCCACCCGAAGTCGGTACGCAAAAAATGGCGACCAATGGCGAGAATATGATGTCTGCTGCCTCTAGCGCAGGCTTAGCAGGCTTGCTGGTTGGTGCTGTGGCTGCTGGGATCGAGGCCGGTATTGAGGCAGGCCAGCGTGAGCGCATTCAAAAGGCGCTTGCCACCCAGAATTTCAACGGCGAAGCCATCTTTGACGCCGCTTTGGAGGAAGCCCTCAAGGGACAGAATTACACAGTTGCGCCCATTGCGATCCCACGGACGAAAGCCCGTGAATTGGTTGTCATTCCAGCGAATGAAGCCGCGGAGCCAGGCTCTGCCGTCCTCGACACTTTGGGCTTCAATTATGGCTATCAGCTGGTTGGGAATTCCACGCAATGGCGTCCGTTCGTGACCCTGCATGTTCGTATGGTGGATCATAAGGATCCAAAGAAGATCCTGTTGGACAATAAAATCACTTATAATCCAGTGATTAAATCCGATGTTACGATCTCCATCCCTGTTGATGAGGCTTTTGCTTTTCAGAAGATTGACGACCTTGAAGCAGACCCTGCCAAAGCTGCAGAAGGCTTAAAGGCCGCTCTACAGGCAACGGCCAAAGCGACAGCAGATTTGTTGAGGTGATCTGATGCAAAAGATGCGAGCTTCCCTTTTTGTTTTGAGCGTGAGCGGCTTGGTCAGTGCGTGTTCAACAACACCGCCGCCGCCACCACCCTTGGCTGTTTCCGAAATCACGGGAAAGACGTGCACAGATAAGCCCGATCTGACTAAGGCGATCGCCATGACGCCCAAGCGTAAGGCGCAGTGGCACTCGATCGCGACCGATGTTGACGCAATGTCGCCTTGCCTAAATCTGGAGGGCAAGCCCAGCAATTATGTCCTCTATACACTACCCGCAGCGCCATCGAATCATACACTTACCATTGGCGGTGCTTATGAGGTTCTGCGAATTCTTGGGCCCTTGGTCTCTGTCCTCAATGCAGACGGGCAGCCGATACGGACCTTCACCGCAGATCGGTTCGCCAATGTGGGCAATACGTTTGGCGTGCAGTTTCGCCCAAGTGATGATGCGCGCTTTGTGTTGGTGCAAACCAACCCGCAATCAGCTGGCGTCGAAGTAAAGGCGTTTGAGACCCAACTAATCAGCCAAACCAATTATTCCTACAATCCCTATAATTATGGCAGCACCGCTTATACCACGCAGTATGGGCGGGAAGGGGCCACCGTTCGCAAATTCTCGCATGAGGGCGTCGTTTCGGTGACGATCCAAGCAGTTGCTGGCAAAATTGGTCTGCCTAACGAGAAATAAAGCGTTGGCAGGCAAGGGGCGTTTGATCCAGCACGATTGAACGCCCCTTTCGTTTCTGCCCGACTGATTTTACTTTACATCTCGGAATAGAGCCTTATGGTTGTGGGATTGATGTGAGGTTTGTGATGTCAGGCTTTAAGATTGAACCATTGCATGATTGGGAATGGGGCCTTCGGGCTTCGTTACGCCTCATGTGGCACCATCGGTTGATTATGATCCCGCTAACGCTGATGGCTTTGGTTTTGGGTTATGGGGTGCCGGCACAGCTTGAAGGTGTGATTCCCAATGAGCTTTTTGAAGCCACTGTAACCGCCGCCATGGCAATTGGCTTGACGAGCTTATTCTTAAAGTTCACCGGGGTGGAGACAAGTTGGCGATCCAGAATCATGGCGGCTGTCGTGATCCTAGCGCTCGAAATCGGGCTTTTCCTGATTATGTCGGGCGTCACAGAGCTCTTAACCTATGTAGCTCATCCTGGCTTGAAGGCGTTGGTCTCGCTTGCGATAATCGCCTTTTTTGTTGTTTACGTGCATTACACTTTCTGCCTGTGCGTTCAGGTCTTGGTGGATGGACAGCCGAACTTTTTGCGATCTTACAAGGCGGTGGCGTCTCGTAAATGGCGTTTGTGGCTGTCCTTTCTCTTGTTTTTTGTCCTGTGGTTGCCATTTTGGGGGCTTCAAAACGTCCTTGAAGCTGCCGCACCCCTAAATAATAGCGACCAAGCCTTGTTGCCTTATCTGGCAAGGGGAATTGAAGCCTTCGTTTGGGCACTCTCGTCCATGGCCGCTGCTGCCCTCAGCACCATTTGGTTCTTGCACCCACGTGTCCGGACCCCGGAGGAATCGACGACCTGGGAAGTGCCGACAATCGCACAGCCCAGTTGAGCTAGGATAAGTTCAATTCCCACTGGCATAGTGTCTTGCATTTGGGGAAGAGCACGCGTAGATACGCGCTTCAGTTTTACTGGCGGCTCTTACCGGGGCCGCCTTATCTTTTGAAATGGAACCTGCACCATGGCAGTGCCTAAGCGCAAAACTACTCCTTCTCGTCGCGGTATGCGTCGTTCGCACGATGCGTTGGGCGTGAATTCCTATGTCGAAGACAAGGATTCGGGCGAACTGCGTCGTCCACACCATATCGACCTGAAGACCGGCATGTATCGCGGCCGTCAGGTTCTGACCCCAAAGGAAGACTAAGTCTTTCTGACCTTTTCTTGTGGAAAAGCCCTGCCATTTGGCGGGGCTTTTTTCGTTTAGGTCACCTGTCCGCTCGACTTCCTTTCAGCTCTTGCTACACCTGCATCTAGGTGTTCTTGGGGGATAGAAATCATGCGGGTTTATTCGGGATTGATTGGGCTGGCCTTTGTGTTGGCAGGCCCTGCGTGGGCAGAAGCTCCAAAGCCGGTTGAAGCGCTCGACCTTTACCGTCTCGAACAACCAATTGATCCCCAATTGTCGCCTGATGGCAAACAAGTCGCCGTCCTGCGCCAAACCCGCGATATTCAAACCGACCGGGTCCTGACAGACTTGTGGCTGGTGCCGGTCCCCGGTAGCGGTAGCGGTGAAGGCCGTCGTCTTCTCGTCGGGGCGGATCGTTCGCCGTCCACAGCGCGCTGGTCGCCAGATGGCAGCGCGATTGCCTTTGTCGGCAAGGATGGCCCCAAGTCGCAGATCTTTGTGCTGGATGTGAAGGAAGGCATCGCCAAGCCGCTCACCACGCTCAAATTCTCGCCCAGCGCTCTGTCCTGGTCGCCAGACGGCAAGAAGATCGCCTTTGTGAATCTGGTCGAGGAAAAGCCGGAGGCCATTTATAAATTGCCGGAGAAGCCCGAGGGCGCGACTTGGGCGGCGCCTGCGCGCGTGGTGCGCACCTTTCCCTATCGCACCGATCCCGAAGGCTGGCTGACGCCGGGTGACTATCAGGTCTTTACCCTCGATGTCGCCAGCGGGACTGTTACCCAAGTCACCAGCGGTCGTGGCGATTGGGGCCGAGAAGATGGCCAACCCGCTTGGACACCCGATGGCCAATTTGTCATCGTCAGCGGCAATCCGGCGCCTGATGCTCATTTGAAGCCTGTCCAGTCCGACCTCTATGCGTGGCCCGCTGCTGGCGGCGGCAAAGCCCGCCAACTCACCGCCGATGATGGCTTTGAGAACAGCCCCGTTGTCAGCCCAGATGGCAAGGCCTTGGCCTATGTCGGCTGGCGCAATCGGCAAACCTCGTTCCAACGCACCGATGTGTTTGTCGCGTCTTTGCCAGCAACAGGCCTTGCCACCCAAAGCCGCAATCTGACCCTGAAACTCGACCGCCCCGCCGGCCAGATTAGCTGGCGCAAGGACGGGAAGGGCGTGAATTTCCTTTATCAGGATGTCGGCATCAGCCGGGTGGGCTTTGCGCCTTTAGACGGGTCAGTCAGCATTGCCACGCCAGAAGTCGGCAATACACGTCTTCTCCTGCCATCCTCGGGCGGCAGCTATTCCACCGATGGCAGCAAGACGGTTTATCCCAGTGTCGAAGCGGATCGTCCGGCTAATTTGGCGCTGTGGTCGCAGGGCAAGGAAACCATCCTGTGGGATATGAATGCGGCTTGGCGGGCTGGTAAGTCCATCGGCAAGCTGGAAGAAATCTGGACTCCATCGTCTGCCGATGGCCGCAAAGTGCATGGCTGGATCCTCTATCCACCTGATTTCGACCCCAGCAAGAAATACCCGCTGGCGATGGATATTCATGGTGGGCCGCACAGCGATTATGGCCCGATGTTCTCCATCACCCATCAGCTCTATGCGGCAGCTGGCTATGTAACCCTCTTCACCAATCCACGTGGCTCAATCGGTTATGGCGAAGAATTCGCGAACCTGATCAATCTTTGCTACCCCTGCCAAGATCATGACGATCTGATGAGCAGTGTCGATGCCGTTATCGCGCGCGGCTTTATCGACACCAATCGCCTCTATATCGGCGGTGGCTCTGGCGGTGGCGTGTTGTCCTCGTGGGCGATTGGCAAGACAAACCGCTTTGCCGCCGCCTCGGTCAAGCGTCCGGTGATTAATTGGACGTCTGAAGCGTTGACCAGCGACATTGGCGCTGTTGTCACCAGCTATTGGTTTGAGAAAAAGCCTTGGGAGCAGCCGGAGAAATATTGGGCGCGCTCGCCTTTATCCTTGGTGGGTAGTGTCCGCACGCCAACGATCATCATCACAGGCGAAAGCGATTATCGCACGCCCATGAGTGACAGCGAGCAATATTTCCAAGCCTTGCAACTGCAAGGCGTCGAAAGCGCCTTGGTGCGCTTACCCGAAGCCGGCCACGGCTTTGGCCGCCCCAGCCAATGGCTGGCCGCAATCCTCAGCACAATTGGCTGGTATGACAGTCATGCAAAGAAGGCGGAGTAGGGGGCTGCGTCTCCCCGCCACCGCGTCAGAGCAAAGCTGGGACCATTTAAACGGGGAAGGGGCAGCACGGAAGGGACCGCGCAACACGAGTTGCGCTTCCTAATGCGTAAACAGGCGCAGCTAGTGCTGCGCGCTCCTACCCCTTCACCGGCTTCGCTTCCCCATTCACGGGAGCCTGATCGGACTGAAGGGGTCTTCGAGGACAAATGTGCAAGCCTGACCGCTAAATGATCCCCTTCGCGCGCAGACCTTCAATCTGCGCATCGCTGAGGCCCAAGAGGCTTTTGAGCTCGGCTTCGGTATCAGCACCCAATGCTGGTGGCGCGCGACGCGGAATAGGGGGCGTGAGGCTCATTTTGATCGGATTGGCCACGAGCGGGATGGTGGTGCCATCCGCACGTGACAGCTCTTGTTGCATCCCCCGTGCGATCACTTGAGGGTCCTCAAAGACTTGATCAATCGTGTTGATCGGCCCGCATGGCACGCCAGCTTGTTCCAAAACTTCAATCCAGCTCGCGGTTGTTTTGTCGGCCATCACGGGCAAAAGCCCTGCGATCAGGCTGTCGCGATGGGCCACACGCTGGGCATTGGTCTTGTAGCGGGCGTCTGCGCCGAGTTCGGGTTGACCAGCAGCGGCACAAAACTGTTGCCACTGGCCATCATTGCCAACCGCCAGCACAATATGCCCATCGGCACTTGGGAAAACCTGATAGGGGGCGATGTTTGGATGAGCATTGCCCAAGCGCGTGGGCGCTTTGCCCGAGACCAGAAAATTGGCCGCCTGATTGGCGAGCACAGAAGTCTGACAATCGAGCAAAGCCATATCAATATGCTGGCCTTGACCCGTGGCCTCGGCATGACGCAAGGCGGCCAGGATCGCGATGGTCGCATAAAGGCCGGTGAAGAGGTCAGCCACAGCCACGCCGACTTTCAACGGCTCTGCCCCCGGCGTGCCGTCCGCTTGGCCAGTTACGCTCATCAAGCCACCTGCAGCTTGCACCAGATAATCATAGCCAGCGCGCGGCGCATACGGGCCGGTCTGACCAAACCCCGTAATGGAGCAATAGACCATTTTAGGATTGAGTTTGGCAACACTTTCATAGTCCAAGCCATATTTGGCCAAGCCACCGGTTTTGAAATTCTCAACAAGCACATCATGATGCGGGATAAGTGCACGCAAAATTTCGCTGCCCTCTGGCGTCGTAAAGTCCAAGGTGAGGGAGGCTTTGTTGCGATTGGCGCAGGTGTAATAAGCGGCGTCGCTTTGGGCACCACTCTCGTCGATTAGAAATGGCGGGCCCCAGCTGCGCGTATCATCTCCGACGCCGGGCTTTTCGATTTTAAGGACGTCAGCGCCCAAATCACCCAAGGTCTGAGTTGCCCAAGGCCCGGCCAGTATGCGGGATAGATCAAGCACCCGAACGCCTGCTAAAGCGGTTGGGGAGGCGGGTAGGGCGTTTGATTGCAGTGTTTTAGGCATGGGTCGCGTTCTTTTTATTTGCTTCTTTGAAAAGATATATCATTGTCAGGCTTGCTGATACTATCGGACCATCTGGAGAGACAATCAATGACAGCGACCAATGATGCGATGCCAACGGACAACAAGGTTGGTGTCGGTGAATTTAAGAATGGTTGGCCTGTTGTTCTATCGTCTGCAGTTGGCATCGGGATGGGGTTATCTCCGCTTCCATTCTACACCATTGGCGTCTTTGTTGGCCCAATGATCCAGCCTATAGAAAAAGGCGGGCTAGGCTTCACGCCTGAGCAAGTCATGTTGGCGCTACCAATTTATACCATCGGGGCTTTGGTGATGAGCCCAATCATTGGGTTTTTGTCCGATAGGGTCGGGGTCAGAAAAGTTGCGTTAAGCTCCATCGTTTTGTTTGCCATTTCACTGGTGGCGCTTGGCTTAAACAACGGCTCGTTTCCTCTTTATGCTGCGACTTGGGCGTTGATGGCGGTTGCCGGGGCTGGCACGCTTCCAATCACCTTCACGCGAGCGGTCAACAACTGGTTCTTTGAGAGGCGTGGCCTTGCTTTGGGCATCGCTCTTATCGCCACGGGATTGTTTGGGACCTTGGCCAAGCTTCTCGCGCAAGAAGTCACCACTGTTTACAATTGGCGCGTTGGCTATGCGGCGGTTGCCTTGTTGCCGCTTCTCATTGCATTTCCAATTGCGCTCATCGGCTTTAGGGACGTGTCGGATCGACCAGCTGCAAAGTCTAAGGTCGCTGGATTGAAAGTCCTGCTCAGTCTGGTTGCCGTTCTTGCCTCGATCGGGATGTCGGCTGCTGCGCTTGCCTTTGTTGTGCCTGAACTGACGCAAAAAGGTCTGCGGCCTGAGCTTCTGGCAGCCTTCGCATTTGCTCTGTTTGGTCCGGTTCCGGCCCTTATGGTGCTTTTCGGCAATGTTCGTGACACGAGCTATCAGGGGGGCTCAATTGCTTCAAAGGCAGCAGAAGGGACGGGTTTGACGGCAAAGCAAGCCATCATGGATTGGCGGTTTTGGCTTTTGGCAATTGCATTTATCCCAATTTCCTATGCGATTGGTGGGCCAATTCCAAATATAGAACTTGCCTTACAGGCTAAGGATTTTTCAAAAGCCGATGCTGTCGGTCTTGCCTCTTTAATGGGGGTTGCGGTGATCGCTGGTCGATTGGTCGGCGGCTATTTGATTGACAGATTTTGGGCACCGGGCATTGCATTTGTGTTCCTCGCTCTCCCGGCATTAGCCTTATGGATGCTTGGCGCGCCCGATATCTCGCGAAATCAGGCCATGCTCGCCATTTTCATGGTCGGGTTTGGCGCAGGGGTCGAGTATGACTTCATGGCTTATTTGGTCGCGCGATATTTTGGGACCAAGGCCTATGGTGCCATTTATGGTATGTTGTACGGCTTCTTTGCCTGTGGCGCTGGTTTTGGCCCGGCAGTGTTTGCGGCCGCAATTCGCAAGGGCGAGTTGGAGACGTTTTCAGTCTTCCACAATGCAGCGATCATCCTGATCATTGGATCGGCGCTCTTGCTGTTGCTTGGAAAATACAGGGAATTTCCACCGGCTAAAGAAAACTAGCCGGCGTCGAGGCAGGCCTTAGCAAACACATCCTCAAACATCTGCGTGGTCAACCGCCCCGTATTGGTGTTGTAGCGGCTGCAATGATAGCTGTCATAAAGGGTCTTGTCGCCAATCTGGTGGACCGCGCCATGAGCGAACTTATAGGCAGAGGGCTTGGCTCCGAGCGCGCGAACGGTTGCATCATGGCTAATCTTGCCAAGGCAGATGAGGCTTGTGAGGCTTGGCAGTGCTGCAATCTGCGCCTTCAAAAACGGTGCGCATTGGGCGATTTCGGACGGTTCAGGCTTGTTGGCTGGCGGCGCGCACTGCACAGCATTGGTGATCATCACGCCTTTTAGCGACAGACCATCGCCCACGTGCGCCGCATAGGTGCCGTCCGACAAGTCAAAGCGAGCTAAGGTCTGATAGAGCAGGTCGCCCGCCCAATCGCCGGTAAAGGGCCGACCCGTACGATTGGCTCCGGTCCGGCCAGGGGCGAGGCCCACGATCAACAGCCAAGCGTCGTCATCCCCAAACGAGGGGGCAGGGCCATTATACCAGTCTGGATTTTCTAGCCGATTGGTTGCACGGTAAGCAACCAATCGGGGGCACAGCGGGCAATCGCGTGTGGGTTGTTGCACAGCTGATCTGCCCGCTTTGAACTAGGCTTCCGTCTCGCCCTCAAGCTCGTCTTCCATGCCTTCCAGCTCGTCGTCAAACTCGTCGACAAACTCATCGCCCTCTGCTGGGCGTGCTGGGCGCATGTTGGCGCGTGGGTTCTCAAAGCCATCTGGACGCGGTGGGCGACCAATCAGGGCCGACAGATCCGCCAGATCAATGAAGGTGTCCGCCTGGCGGCGAAGTTCATCGGCAATCATGGGTGGTTGGGTCTTGATGGAGGAAACCACCGAGACACGAGGACCCCGACGCTGAACCGCTTCGATCAGGACGCGGAAGTCTCCATCGCCGGAGAACAGCACGATATGGTCAACATGAGAGGCTAGCTCCATCATGTCGACGGCAATTTCAATATCCATGTCGCCTTTGACGCGACGACGGCCCAAGGTGTCGGTGAATTCCTTGGCAGGCTTGGTGATGACGTTGAAGCCATTATAGTCCAGCCAATCGGCGAGTGGGCGAACTGGGCTATATTCAACATCTTCGAGAATGGCGGTGTAATAGCTGGCGCGAACGAGACGGCCGCGCTTCTTGAACTCTTCTAGAAGCTTGCGATAATCAACGTCGAAGCCCAAAGTGCGCGCTGCTGCGTAGAAGTTTGCACCATCGATAAACAGAGCGATTCGCTCATTGGGATAAAAAGTCATTGTGACGCGGCCTTCCTCTGAACAATTCCATCCAAAAATGCCTCTAGAGCCTTCCGGAATATTTATTGGCCTAGGATCGAACCTAGGCTTGGGCTCTAAAGCGCCGCGGGATATTCTCCTCGACGCCTTGGATCTGTTACTACAAAATGGTGACCGTGTCACCACTCTGTCATCATTTTGGTCAACCAAAGCTTGGCCGCCAAATCGCGGAAAACCCGACTATTTGAATGCGATTTGTCGCATTGAAACCGCTGACGAAGACCCCTTGGCTCTTCTTCAAAGGTGTCAGGTAATAGAAGCGCGGATGAACCGCATTCGTTCCCTCAATGATCGTTGGGCAAACAGAACATTGGATTTAGATATAGTCGATTACAATGGCATTGTTAGTGTCAATTGCAGCGTTATAACATTGCCGCATCCTCGAATAGCAGAGCGTGACTTTGTATTACTACCGCTGTTAGAAATTGCGCCAGATTGGCGACATCCCGTGTCGGGCACGCTTGGACGGGTTTTGCTGAATCAGTTGCGAGAGTCAGGAAATCTCAACGATTGCGTGCGACTGGATTGAGGGCAGGCAAGCTGCGCTTGCTTGCTTTTGGGCCTTGCGCCTTTATCTGCGTGCAATGGTTGAGAAACGACACGACTTCCCGTAAAGAGATCACTCACTTTCCGACAGGATTAGATATATGGCCCGCGTGACGGTAGAGGATTGCGTTGAACGCGTCCCAAATAGATTCTCTCTGGTATTGTTTGCAGCGCATCGCGCCCGCCAGATTTCTGGTGGTGCAGCGCTCACGCTCGACCGCGATCGCGATAAAGATCCTGTCGTGGCCTTGCGCGAGATCGCCGACGCCACGGTAGAAACCGAAGAATTGCGCGATGGCTTGGTTGCTTCGCTGCGCGAAGTTCGCCCACATGCTGTGCGTGAAGAAGAAGAGAGCGATCTCTTGGCTCTGGAAGCCCCTGTACTTGCAACTGAAGACGATGTGCTGCGCGCTTTGCAGCAAGAGCAAGAAGCAGTCCGCGAAGACCCTTATTGATCATAAGGGTTCACAATGGACGATGGCAGGGCCAATGAGACAATAGAAGAATCTGGGGAATTGCCGTTCCCGGCGCAAATCGTGCGGCCTCCTAGTCGGGGCCGCATTTTGCGTCAGTATGAGCTGATTGATCGCATTCGGGCCTATGATCCTCAAGTCAATGAGGATGCCATTAATCGCGCTTATGTATTTGCGATGCAGCGCCATGGCAGCCAGTTGCGGGCTTCCGGCGATCCTTACTTTGCCCATCCAATCGAAGTTGCCGGTATTCTGACAGAGCTTCGGCTCGATGCGGCTTCCATCATCACGGGCCTGTTGCACGACACGGTTGAAGACACCACCGCCACGACCGCTGAGATTGGCAAGTTATTCGGCGATGAAGTGGCGCAATTGGTTGATGGGGTGACAAAGCTTTCCCAGCTAGAGCTCAACTCAAACCGTACCAAGCAAGCTGAAAACCTGCAGAAATTCATCCTCGCTTTGTCGAAAGATGTGCGCGTTCTGTTGGTGAAGCTGGCGGACCGTCTGCACAATATGCGCACGCTTCACTTCATTAAGAAGCGCGAAAAGCGAGAGCGGATTGCCCGCGAGACGGCCGATATTTACGCCCCCTTGGCGCGGCGCATGGGCATCCAGCGCTTTTCGGGGGAGCTTGAAGAGCTGGCCTTCCAGCACCTTCACCCCGAAGCTTGTAAGACTATAAATGAGCAATTGGCCAATCTGCGGGCAGAGCGCGCGGGTGCCGTGGCAGCAGTTACCCAAAAGATCGGCGCGGCTTTAGAAGCTGCCGGCATTGAAGCGCGCGTGATGGGCCGTGAAAAGCGCGCTTATTCGGTCTGGAAGAAGCTGGAGCGTAAGTCGATTTCCTTTTCCGACGTCTCGGACCTCTATGGTTTCCGCGTCGTGGTGAATGATACCGCCCAATGCTATGCGGCCCTCGGCGTGATCCACGAAGCTTGGTCGTGCGTGCCGGGCCGATTTAAAGACTTTATCTCTGTCCCCAAGCCCAATGGCTATCGCTCCATCCATACCGGCGTTGTGGGACCGAGCTCGACGTCGGTTGATATTCAAATTCGGTCCGACGAAATGGACCGGATCGCTGAAGACGGGGTTGCCGCGCATTGGCGCTATAAGAATAGCACCTATGGCTACCACCCGATGGACGGCAAGCAATCCGATCCCTTGGCACCCTTGCGCAATCTGGTTGAAATTCTCGAGCATGGCGGAGATCCGGAAGAGTTTCTGGAAAATGCCAAGCTGGAAATGTTCCAGGATCAGGTTTTTGCCTTTACGCCCAAAGGCGATTTGATTGTTCTGCCGTATGGCGCGACGCCGCTGGATTTTGCCTATGCCGTTCATACCCGCATTGGCGATACAACAGTCGGTGCTCGGATCAATGGGGAGGAGCGTCCTTTGCGGACCGCGCTTTCCAATGGCGACGTCGTGGAAATCTTACGGTCAGAGATGCGAAAGCCAGTGGCGGATTGGGAGTCTGTCGCGGTGACCGGTAAGGCACGTTCTGCCATCCGTCGCTTGGTGCGTGAAAGTGAGCGCGAGGAGTTTGCGACCTTGGGCCGCCGGTTGGCAGGCCATGCGCTGCGCCGCGTTGGTCTCAATCCTGAGGACATCAATCTCGAAGATGCGCGCCAGCGCCTGAATTACGATACGATGGATGAGCTTTATGCCGCCATTGGGCGCGGTCGCTTAACGGGGGCGAGCCTTGCAGAAGCGGCCGTCCCTGGTTTTGTGCGCAAGAGTGTCCTGGGTGAACCGCGTTTAATGATCGATAATGACCATGCTGGAGATTTTGTCCGGGGGTCAGACCTGATGTCCGGCGTCGCACTCCATTTCATGCCGTGTTGCTCGCCCTTGCCGGGTGACCGGATTGTCGGGGTTCATGTGCCAGACCGTGGGGTGGAAGTGCACACGATCGATTGTGACCATTTGGCCGAGCATGATGCCAATGAAGATCAATGGATTGATCTGGCGTGGACCGATGAGGCCAAACGCAATGGTTTGGCTCTGGGCCGCTTGGTTATGAGTTGTGAAAACACTAAGGGCGTGTTTGCCCAAGTGGGCAAAATCATTTCCGAGTGTGATGGCAACATTACCAATGTGCGCGCACAAAATCGGCGCGAAGACTTCATCGATCTCTTAGTCGACGTTGAAGTCGCAGATTCCAAGCATTTGAACGTGATTGCAGCATCCTTGCGGGCCTTGCCTGTTGTTGTTGATGTGAAGCGGTTACGGGGCTGAGCGGACGGCAAGGAACGTAAAGATGGCAACCTATTTGGTGACTGGGGTGAACCGCGGCATTGGCCGTGCGTTGGTAGAAGGCTTGTTGGCGCGGGGCCACACGGTAATCGGTACGACCCGCGACGGACAGGCACCTTTGGAAAATCCTAATTTTCGGGTCGTCGCGTGTGATATGAACGACACGGCGTCGGTTCGCGCGGCAGCACATAGTGTAGCCGAGAACATCGATGTCCTGATTCAAAATGCAGGGGTATTTGGCCCGCGTCCACAGGAATTGGCCGATCTTGAACCCGATGATTTTCTGGACGTCCTCAATGCCAATGTGGTTGGCCCGTGGCGCGTGTTGCAAGCCTTTTTGCCGCATCTGAAGCGGTCCGGCCAAGGTCGGGTTTTGATGATTTCGTCCGGCATGGGCCGCTTTTCAGGCTCATCGGAAGGGGCACCGGCTTACCGGGCGTCTAAAGCGGCCTTGAACAAACTGGTGCAGACTTTTGCGCATGACCTTAAGCGCGATGGCATTGCGATTGTAGCGTGTCACCCGGGCTGGGTTCGCACCGATATGGGCGGGGCAGGGGCCGAGATCGACGCCAAGGCCAGCGCTGATGGCCTCATTCAACTCGCCGAAAATTTGCAACTGTCGGGCACCGGCCGCTTCATGGACTGGACCGGAAACACGCAGGACTGGTGAAACCAGCTTAGAAAGTGATACATAAGCCTTATGACCAATGACGACGTTCTTTCCACCTTTAAGTCGGCCGGTGGCCTGCTTGAGGGCCATTTCATTCTAACTTCGGGCCGCCATAGCCGCACCTTCTTGCAGAAGGCCTTTGTGTTTATGGACCCACCTGCAACCGAAAAACTCTGCCGGGGCTTGGCAGACAAGATCAAAGAGCGTTGGGGCCACGTGGATTATGTGGTGTCGCCTGCTGTGGGTGCGGTCATTCCAGGCTATGAAACGGCGCGGCATTTAGGTGCCAAAGCCGTCTATGTGGAGCGCGAAGACGGTAAGTTCCGCCTGCGTCGCGGCTTTACCTTGCCAGCTGAGGCGCGCGTCGTGATCGTTGAAGACATCGTTTCGACGGGCATCTCGGTGCGCGAAACACTCGAAGCGATCAAGGATGCACCTTGCGTGATCTTAGGGGCGGCTGTGATTGTGGATCGCAGTGCAGGCCGGGCCGATGTCGGCTGTGAGCTGGTCGCCTTGGCTTCGATTGAAGTCGAAAGCTTTGCGCCCGATGAAATACCAGATGACCTCAAGGGCATTCCGGCCATTAAGCCCGGCAGCCGGGCCTTGTCGCAAAGTACATCCTCATGAGCTTTGACCATCGCTTGCGGCTTGGGATCAATATTGATCACGTGGCAACGATCCGAAATGCGCGGGGTGGCCCTCATCCCGATCCGCTGCGCGCTGCCCATATAGCAGCCAAAGCCGGTGCCGATGGCATCACGCTTCACCTGCGTGAAGACCGTCGTCATATTCGCGATGAGGACCTTGAGAAATTCATCGCGCAAGTGGAATTGCCGATCAATCTTGAACTGGCCGCCACCGAAGAAATGCTCGACATCGCGCTTCGTCACCCAACACATGCGGTCTGCATTGTGCCGGAAAAGCGCGAGGAGCGGACGACCGAGGGCGGTCTCGATGTAGCGCGCTTGCACAATTCGATTGCGCCCATGGTACGCAAGCTTGCAGCGGCTGGTCGCCGTGTTTCGCTGTTCATTGAACCTGACCCCATCCAATTAGCTGTCGCAGAGGCCATGGGCGCGCAAGTCGTGGAATTGCATACTGGCGCGTATGCAGAAGCTGCGCTTGAGGGACATGTTGAGGAAGCCCAACAGATCGTTGAAAAGTTGGCAGAGGCCGCAAGAATTGGCACTGCGCGCGGTCTTGAAGTCCATGCCGGCCACGGGCTGACCTTTGACAATGTGAAGCCAATTGCGGCTATTCGCGAGCTAGTTGAATTAAATATTGGTCATTTCATCATAGGTGAAGCAATTTTCATTGGCCTTGAAGATGCGATTGGCCGTATGCGTCGCCTCATGGATGAAGCGCGCGCATGATTGTCGGAATTGGCTCAGACCTGTGTCGGATTGACCGGATCGAGGCGACCCTGGCGCGCTTTGGGAGCCGCTTTGAAGCGCGCTGCTTTACAGCGGGTGAGCAAGCCCGTGCCAATCGTCGGCCAGCCAAACGGGCAGATACCTATGCCAAGCGCTTTGCCGCGAAAGAAGCCTGTTCTAAAGCACTGGGAACAGGCATGCGGCGCGGTGTGGCTTGGCGCGACATGGAAGTCGTCAATCTGCCAACTGGCAGACCGACTTTGAGTTTGACGGGCGGCGCGCTAAAGCGGTTGCAAGAACTGATACCACCTGGCTTTGCTGCGGACATTCATCTTAGTCTGACCGATGACCACCCTTTGGCTATGGCTTTTGTGGTGATCGGGCTGCGGCCCCTTGAACCAAATTGAAAAGAAAACGAATCCTATGGTTGACACAACAAACTCTAAGGCCGCCTCAAGCAAGGTGGTGAAACCAGCGCCAAAGGGTGACAGCCTGATTGAGAGCATCAAGACCATCGTGATGGCCTTGAGCATTGCGCTTTTCCTGCGGATTTTCTTGTTTCAGCCGTTCAACATTCCCTCTGAATCGATGCGTCCCGGCCTCTTGGTTGGCGATTACCTTTGGACCTCGAAGTGGGACTATGGCTATAGCAATGCTTCCATTCCGTTTTCGCCGAAAATCCTCAATGGTCGCGTCCTAGGGTCTAAGCCGGAACGTGGCGACGTCGTCGTATTCAAGCTGCCCTCAGACCCTCGGCAGGACTATATCAAGCGCTTGATTGGTATGCCCGGTGACCGGATTCAGGTTGTCGGCGGGCAAGTGATTTTGAATGGCACCCCCGTCAAACAAGAGATGCTGGAGCCTGAGACCATCACCGAACAGAATGGCAATGTGCGTACAACGACACGTTTTCGCGAAACCCTGCCGAACGGCCGGTCCTATGTGACCTATGATTTTGAGACCAACGGCATGTTCGATGATACCCAAGTCTTTGTGGTGCCCGAAGGCCATTATTTCATGATGGGCGACAATCGCGACAATTCAACCGACAGCCGCGCCGATCCGATCCTGCAATCGGGTGTTGGCTTTGTGCCTGCGGAAAATCTAGTCGGTCGTGGGCGGATTGTGTTGCTTTCCTTTGATGAGACCACCCGTTTCTATCTGCCATGGACCTGGTTCACGGGCCTGCGGTGGGATCGGCTCGCCGTCCCTATTCGATGAGCCGAGACGCAAAGCTTCACGCGCTGCAAGAGAAGATCGGGTATCAGTTTTCGGACCGATCCTTGTTGGAGCGCGCGCTGACGCATAAGTCGCGTGGCGACGGCCAAAAGGGCTTTGCCCATAATGAGCGGCTAGAATGGCTAGGCGACCGGGTTTTGGGTCTGATGGCGGCGGAGCGTTTGTTTGAGCGCCATGGTCGGGCCGAAGAGGGTGAGTTGACGCGTCAATTCAACGCCATTGTCTCGGGCAAAAATTGTGCGGAAGCAGCGCGCAGCATTGGTATGGCTGAGCTCATGGTGGTTTCGCGCGGCTTTAGCGCGGATGCAGTCGCCGAAAATGACTCGATTCTAGGCGACGCATTCGAGGCTTTGATGGCTGCGCTTTGGCTTGATGGTGGCCGCCCAGCCGTTCAGGGCCTGTTTGAGCTGGCTTGGCAGGCCGGTCAGCAAGAACAATCTGGGCTTCATCGCAATCCCAAAAGCGCGCTTCAGGAATGGGCGCAGAAGCGCGGGTTTCCGCCCCCAGTTTATCAGGTCCTTGAACGCGATGGCCCTGACCATGCGCCTCGTTTTGTGATAGAGGTCACGGCTGGGGCCCATGTTGCGACGGCAGAGGGTTCTTCGAAACAAAATGCAGAGCGGGCTGCGGCCCAAGCGCTTCTGAAGCAAGGCGGATTACGTGTCTGAGAATAGTGAAACTACACCCACACCAGCGGCGACGGTACAAGCCCGCTGCGGCTTTGCCGCCATATTGGGTGCGCCAAATGCTGGCAAATCAACCTTGGTCAATGCGCTTGTTGGGCAGAAGATTTCGATTGTGACCCAGAAAGTCCAAACCACGCGCTTTCCCGTGCGTGGGGTCGCTATTCATGGCGACGCGCAAATTGTCTTAGTCGACACGCCAGGCGTGTTTACGCCAAAGCGCCGCTTAGATCGTGCGATGGTAGCCTCGGCTTGGGGCGGGGCGGCCGATGCCGATGCATTGGTCCATGTCGTCGATGCGCCGGCGGCTAGCCGGACCAGCGAAGGCCGCGGTGATGGCAGCGACAAGCGCACGCATGAGGACGTCCAACAAGTTATCGAAGGTCTGCAGAAACAAGGACGTAAGGCAATCCTAGCCTTGAATAAGGTCGACGTGCTGGATCGCGCCAAATTGCTCGACCTGTCGCAGGCCTTTTATGAGAGGGGTGTCTATGATGAGGTCGTGATGATCTCCGCTTTGAAGTCGTCGGGCCTGAAGCGCCTCAATGATTTGTTGGCCGAGCGTATGCCATTGGGGCCGTGGCTTTATCCGGAAGAACAAGTGGCCGACACGCCGATGCGCGTGATGGCGTCTGAAATCACGCGTGAGAAGGTATTCCTGCGTTTGCATGAGGAATTGCCCTATCATGCGACCGTTGAGACCGATGCTTGGACCGAGAAAAAGGATGGTTCGGTGCGGATCGACCAGACCCTCTATGTCATGCGCGACGGCCACAAAGGGATTGCCATTGGCAAGGGTGGTGAAACCCTGAAATGGATTTCTCAAAACGCTCGCAAAGACATTGCCGAAGCCATTGAACGGCCGGTCCATCTGTTCTTGCATGTGAAGGTACGTGAAAACTGGATCGAAGAACGGGCCCGCTACACGGCTTTGGGCCTCGACTTTGATGCCTAGAGGTCGGAGATGAGCGCGTGGACGGGTAACGCCATCGCCTTGTCGGCGCGCCGCTTTGGCGAGAATGACGTCATTTTAGATGTCCTCAGCGATCAAGTTGGTCGGGCCTCAGGGCTTGTCTATGGCGGAGCAGGCAAGCGCAAGCGTGCCTTGATTGAACCTGGCACCCGCCTGCATGTCGCCTGGAAGTCTCGTCTTGAAGACCAGCTTGGTTTCTTTGATGAGATGGAGGGTAGGGGCGGTGGGCCTGCTGATGTCATGGAGGATGCTGCCGCGCTGGCGGCCTTGTCTTGCGTGGCGACCTTACTCTTAGAAGTTGCCCCCGAACGTCAGCCTTGTGTGGGCCTGTTTGAAGCCAGCGAAATTCTCCTGCAAGCCCTCAGCGATACCCAAGCCTGGCCCGCGCTCTATATTCGCTGGGAGATGGGGCTATTGGCGGAAATGGGCTATGGGTTGGATCTGTCTCAATGTGCTTTGACAGGATCGCACGATGACCTTGCTTGGGTGAGCCCCAAGACGGGCCGCGCCGCGTCTCGCGCTGCGGGCGAGCCATTTGCCGACAAATTATTGGTCCTGCCGCCTTTCCTGCTGGGTGGGCAGAACAGACCTGTCAGCGGTGATGTCGCGGACGGATTTGCCCTGATGGGCCATTTCATTGAACGTGAATTGCTCAACCCTGTGCGCAAGACCATGCCAGAAGCACGCGCACGCCTAATCTTTGCCTTAGGCAAAACAGGTAGGCTTTAGCGAAACTAAGCCGCTTTGGCTTTTGTGAGTTCTTCTTGGCTGACCCGGTTGCGGCCATTGCGCTTGGAAGCATAGAGGGCCGCGTCAGCGCGCTCGACCATGTCGGTTGGTTTCTCGCCGGGGCGACGTTGGGAAACACCTAGGGACACCGTGATTTTACCCAAGTCCTCATTTGAAGCGCGACGCACCAGACGTTTGCTTTCGACAGCTTGGCGGATTTTCTCTGCAATCGCCATCGCGGTTTTCCGGTCCGTCATTGGCGCGATCATCGCAAATTCTTCGCCGCCTAAGCGCGCGACAATGCCGCCTTTGGGCTTGGCGCGGTCCATAACGGTGGCAACAAAGCGAATGACTTGGTCGCCAGTCTGGTGACCGAATGTATCATTGATGCGCTTAAAGAAGTCGATATCGGCCATAATGACGGTCACCGGGCCGGAGCCACGATCAGACGCGTTGCACATGTCCAAGAGACGTGTGTCAAATTCCTTGCGATTTGCGAGACCCGTCAATGAATCTGTCGCCGCTTCGATCCGAACTTGTTCCAACTGCACGCGCAAGGCTTCAATCTCAACGCTTGATTCGGCGAGCTTGGTTTCAAGATGCTTCGACTGAGCCGCCATTTCACCGGTTGCGCCAACCAGGCTATCGACCAATTCGCGCGTGATCAGCGGGCTGTCTGTTTTCGCGAGCTCGCGCTTGGCCACTTCCAATTGTTCGCCATAAGCTTTGGTTTTGACGCCAGCCTTCAACAAGCCTTTGCGGACATCTTCCATCTCGGCAGCGATTTTGCCGCCGGCTTTCATCATGCGCGACCCGATGGCGACATCTTCAAAATATTTAATATAGAGCTGATCGCAAACATGGTCGTCAATTGCGCGCTTGCCAGCGATCATCATGTCGAGTTCGGCACGTAGGGCTGCTTGAACGGAAGAGTGATAGGCCAGCCAAATGGCGTAATTCTCAGGCGAAGGCGTGATTTTTCGCTCTTTAAGCGATTTCAACGCGGCATCCGCCACCGCCATTCCTTGTTCACCGACTAGGCTTTCAACCACTTTTTTCACCACGCGACCTATTGCTTTGATTACTTTATAGGAGTGGCAGTATGGAGATTGCGTAAACGCGAAGACTAATTTTACTTGCAGGCTTGGAAAAAACTGCAATTCATGCGCATAGTTACCGCTGAAAAAGTGCCATGCGGCGCAAATAAAAGACTTAGGGAGCCAGCATCATGAACGACATGACCTTCTCAGTACGCGGAGACGGCGAGACTATTGCGAGATTGAATCAGATTTTGGCCATGCAAAAGGCTGCCCAATTGCGCGATGGCATTCCCTCCGCCGAAGTCCGGATCAATCGTATCGATCGTTGTATTGGCCTGCTGGTAGATCATGCCGAGCAAATCGCCGATGCCTTGTCAGAGGATTTCTCGTGCCGTGCGCGTGAAACCAGCTTGATCACAGACGTGGCAAGCTCGCTTGGCCCTCTTAAAGATGCCAAGGCGAATCTGGCCAAATGGATGCGCCCAGAAAAGCGCAAAACCTCACCCTCTCTTTTGGGCTTGCTCGGTGCGAAGGCTGAGGTCCGCTATCAGCCTAAGGGCGTCGTGGGCATTATTGCGCCTTGGAATTTCCCGGTAAATCTGACCTTTGCCCCGCTCGCCCAGATTTTGGCCGCTGGCAATCGTGCTATGATCAAACCATCGGAATTGACGCCTGTAACTTCTGAACTCTTGCGTCAGATGTTTGCCAAGGCCTTTTCGGAAGAAGAAATCGCCGTGATCACCGGTGGGCCTGATGTTGGCCAAGCTTTCTCGCGTTTGGCGTTCGACCACATGATCTTTACCGGCGGCACGTCCATTGGCCGCCACATCATGCGCGCCGCTTCTGAAAACCTTGTGCCTGTGACGCTCGAATTGGGTGGCAAGAGCCCAGTGATCGTCTCCCGCTCAGCTGACGTTGCAACCACCGCAGACCGGATCATGGCAGGCAAGACCTTGAACGCTGGCCAAATCTGCTTGGCTCCAGACTATTTGTTGGTGCCAACTGAAAAGCGCGACGAATTGGTTGGCGCTTTGACCAAGTCGGTTACGTCTATGTAT
The DNA here is from genome assembly GCA_001602435.1 of Hyphomonadaceae bacterium UKL13-1. Lineage (GTDB taxonomy): Bacteria > Pseudomonadota > Alphaproteobacteria > Caulobacterales > Aquidulcibacteraceae > Aquidulcibacter. The sequence continues at coordinate 1,617,687 of CP012156.1, read as the reverse complement.
CCAAAGCTGCGCGATAATCCAGACTATACCGCCATCATCTCACCACGCCATTTTGATCGTATCCAAGCTTTGCTGACCGATGCGAAAGAAAAGGGCGCGACGATTGTCGAGATTAATCCGGCGGGCGAAGACTTCTCCACCCAGAATGGCCGCAAGATTCCGCCAACCCTGGTGCTCGATACCACCGAAGACATGAGCATCATGCAAGAAGAAATCTTTGGCCCCGTGCTTCCGATTAAGACCTATTCGGATGTCAAAGAAGCGGTCGGCTATGTGAATGCCAATGATCGCCCGCTTGGCCTTTATTACTTTGGGGCTGACCCAAGTGAACAAGAATATGTTCTGACCAACACGACCTCGGGCGGGGTGACGGTCAATGATGTGATCTTCCATATCGCCATGGAAGATTTGCCATTCGGCGGTATTGGCCCGTCCGGCATGGGCTCCTACCATGGCCATGATGGCTTTAAGGAATTCAGCCATGCGCGCTCGGTTTATAGCCAGTTGAAAAAGGATTTGGGGCCGATGAAGGCGTTGCGTCCACCCTATGGTAAGGGCGTGCGCGACTATATTGCTGGTCAAATCAAGCGCTAAGAAACGTTTGTTTCAAAATGAAAAAGGCGCGGGACCATTGGTCTCGCGCCCTTTTTTATGTTTGGTTGAACGCCTTATGGCTTGACCATCGAGAAATGACCGACATCGATGCGGCCAGTCCGGAAGCCTGCTTCGCAATAGGCCAAATAGAAGCGCCACAGTTGCTTGAACCGCTCGTCAAAACCCATGTCTTTGATGTGGATCCATTCTGCCAAAAAGGTCTTTGCCCAAGCCGCCAACGTGTCGGCATAGGAGAGACCAAAAGCCGCCGTGCTCTGCCAGACTAAGCCAGCGCGTGCCACTTCCAGTTTCAAACGGGGGACGCTGGGCAACATGCCGCCAGGGAAAACATAGCTTTGAATGAAGTCTGCTCGGCTGCGATAGTCTTCAAACAAGCGCTCATCAATCGTAATGATTTGCAGGCCTGCTTTACCGCCGGGCTTCAGAACCGAATTGACCTTATCAAAATAGGTCGACCAATATTGTTCACCGACCGCTTCAAACATTTCGATCGAAACCACGGCATCAAACTGGCCTTGGATGTCGCGATAATCCATTAGCTGGATTTCGGCCAAGTGGCTTAGGCCTGCTTTGGCCAAACGCTCGGTCGCATACTTAAATTGCTCTTCGGAGATCGTTACACCCGTCACGCGCGCGCCATATTCGCGGGCGGCAAATTCGGCGAAGCCGCCCCAGCCACAGCCAATCTCCAGCACATGCTGTCCGGCCTTCAGGCTAACTTGCTCTGCCAAGGCGCGATATTTGTTCATTTGCGCGCTGGTCAAATCTTGGCCGTCCTTTTCATAGACGGCCGAAGAATAAGTCATGCTGGGATCAAGCCAGCGCGAATAGAAATTATTGCCCAGATCATAATGGGCCAGAATATTCTTCTTCGATCCGGTCTTGGTGTTCCGCTTGAGGAATTTGTGGCGGAAATTATTGATCACCGCCCACAGGGGACCGCCGATCAAAAGCTTTGGCATCAGATCCAAGTTGGACGAGAAGACCTCTAGTAAAACGGCGAGGTCTGGCGTGTCCCATTCACCAGCCATCAAGCCTTCTGCAAAGCCAATATCACCTTGGGCGGCCACGCGCTTGATGAAGCTGAAATTCTTGATCTGAAGGACAGCGCTTTTGCCGGGCTTGTGGCCTTGGAAAATCAGTTCGCGCCCATCTGGCAGCCAAACCCGAATTTCCCCTTCCACAATATTGCTCATCGCGACCGCCGCCATCTTGAAGGCCATCGGGACTTGGCGAAGTTGACGCGCCAGCTTTGGCGTCATCAACAAGGTATTTGCGTTTTGATCGTCACTCATGGGGCGATGGAATCCTGCTTAATCTGGCAACACTGGCGGCAATGGGAGGTTTTGGTTTGTGGTGGTAGCGTGCACCTTTTACTAATAATTTCAAGGCCTCCCAGTGAATGCCTAAGACAACTTTGAACGTCAAGAACGGGATGGCAAAAAAAGCTCGCGCCAGATTTTTGTCGTTCATTGCCTCTCTACGCAATTTCAGCGTGGCCAGATGATCGCGAACTGCATCTGAAAACTTGTCGATGGTCAAGGAGAGGGTCTCGCCACTTGTCCGCAGGGTAAACGCATAGCGGCCAGATACATCAAAGAAGGGCGAGACGTGGAAGATTTTGTCGGCTTCTTGGTGCTGAACCATCTGGCCGCTGGCCGGGGCGACATAGCTGTGGGTCTCGCCAAAGGTGTTGTTCACCTCATAAATCACCGCTGCCAAACTCAGGTCGCGGTGATAGGCCAAGAAAACGGAGATTGGATTGAATACAAAGCCCAGCACACGCGGGAAGGTCAATAAATGGATGGGGCCACCGTCATAGGCGATCTTGGCCGCGGCCAATTGCGCCTCGACCCAGCCCCGCAAGGGCGCACCGGTTCGGTCGCCATGATCCTTGTCGTAAAAGGCCAAGGGCGCAAACCGATTATGCGCCATCCATTTAAGGCCACGAACTTGGCTGCCGGGGTCATCGACGTTGATTAAGACCTGATAGAGGTCATAAGCCAAGCGATGCTCAAACGGCTGAAATCGGACGTGAATGGTCCGACCGCGCATCAAGCCAGGATGGGTCATGTCTGTCACAGGGCGGGTTCTGCTTCTAAGACAGAGGCACCTTGTGTATCCGTTTTTGTGGACGATTGGGGTGCATCGCGCACAATATCGTCATCCACAAATGTCCAAGGGATCTGCCCACCCAGTTTCAGAGCCACCCGCAGTCCGGCCCGCAAGCCATCTTCGTGGAAACCATAACCCTGCCAAGCACCTGCAAACCACGTTTTATTGACGCCTTGAATCGACAGGATTTGCCGTTGGGCCTTTGCCGCTGGTGCGTCAAATTGCGGGTGCGCATAATTGAAGCGGGCAAATACGTTCGCAGGATCAATTGGCTTGGCGGGGTTCAAAGTTACAAACAACGGGCAATTGGCGTCTTGGCCTTGCAGGCGGTTCATCCAATAGGTCAGCTCGATGGGCGCATCGGGATCGCCGCGCGAGACATTCCAGCTCGCCCAAGCCGCTTTGCGGGTCGGCATATAGCTGGCATCGCGGTGCAAGATCGCTTCATTGGGCGCATAGCGGACCGCACCTAAAATGTCGCGCTCTTGCACTGAAGCGTCAGCCAAAAGGGCAAGCGCCTCGTCGGAATGGCAAGCAAGAACAACTTCATCAAAGCGATGCGTGGTCCCGCCAACCACCACGTCGACACCGTTTGCATCGCGGCGAACTTGGGTAACAGCCGCGTTGAGATGAACGCGGTCGCCCAAGCTTTCTGAAAACTTCTCGACATAGCGGCGTGAGCCACCCGTGACCGTGCGCCAATTGGGTCGCTCAAAATGGACGAGGCGGTGATTGTTGAAGAAGCGGACAAAGCTTGCAGCGGGATAATCCAACATGCCCGTTTCAGGCGTTGACCAGATGGCGGCACCCATTGGCACCAGATAGCGCTCTAAAAAGCGCTGCGACAGGCCCAGCCGCGCACTATAGTCGCCCAACGAGAGGGTATGCAAAATGGGGTCCTGCACATCTTTTTGGGCTTGGGAATTAAAGCGCAACATATCGGCCAAAAGGGCCCAATGATTGAGGTCGAACGCGTTCCGCTTCCACGCAAAATAGCCCGGCGCACCGTCAGAACCCCATTCGCTGCCCGGGCGGCCATCGCGCACGGAAAAGCTCATGTCCGACTGCTGTGTCGGCACCTTTAAGGCTTCAAACAAGGCGATCAGATTGGGGTAATTCAGCGCATTATAGACAATGAATCCGGTATCCACGTCGAGTTTCTTGCCGTCATAATCAACCGTCACGGTGTTGGAATGCCCGCCAAGGCGGCCTTCTTTCTCAAACAACGTCACGTCATGCTGGTCCTTCAGGGCCCAAGCGGCAGACAGTCCTGTAATCCCTGTGCCAATGATTGCGATCTTCATACTAGGTCTCCAGAATGGGTCTGCTTGAGGCTGGCGAGGGCATCGAGTGCCTGCTTGCGGCCTTTTTCATGATTGACGATGGGAAGCGGATAGGTGCGCCCGAGATGAACGCCAGAAAGCCGCAAGATTTCAGTTGGCGCTTCAAACGGGCGGTGTAGATATTTGTTGGGTAGTTTTGCCAGTTCTGGCACCCATGTGCGAACATAGTGGCCATCTGGGTCAAACTTCTCGCCTTGCGACATTGGGTTGAAGATACGGAAATAGGGCGCAGCATCTGCGCCACAGCCCGCAACCCATTGCCAACCAGCCGCATTATTGGCGACATCGGCATCCACCAACGTATCCCAGAACCAAGCTTCACCCGCGCGCCAATCTTGCAACAAATGCTTCACCAAGAAGGAGGCGACAATCATGCGAACCCGATTATGCATCCAACCTGTCTTCCATAATTGACGCATACCTGCGTCCACAATGGGGTAACCTGTTTGTCCGCTTTGCCAAGCCCGCAGAGCGGATGAATCATTTTTCCATGGGAAGCTGCGGAAGGCCTCTTTCCAGCTTTCCTGCGGGAAGTCTTCATAATGATAAATCAATTGGGTCGAAAACTCTCGCCATCCAAGTTCAGACAAAAAGACTTGGCCATCTGCTTGTAGGGCCGGATTGGCGCGCATGGCTGTACGGGCTGCATTCCAAACGCGACGGATGGAGATTTCACCAAAGTGCAAATGTGGCGAGAGAAACGAAGTCGCTGGTTTACTTGGGATATTCCGTCCATCGCCATAGCCGAGTAGCGCCTTGTCGATAAAGTGCTTGAGCCGCTTGTGCGCGCCAACCTCTCCAGGCCGCCAAGTCTGAGATAGGCCACCAGACCAATCGGGTGCTATCGGCAACAGGTCCCAGTCGTCCAAGGCTGCTGAATTTATCTGGGAGGATGTGCAACCCGTGAGCTTTGGGGCAGGGGCCGCATGCTCGGCCCACGCGTCACAACTGGATTGGGCTGCTCTAAAAAACGGCGTGAAGACTTTGAAATTGCCGCCAGAACCGGTCTTGATCTCCCAAGGTTCGGTCAGAACATAGGCTTTATGCGTGCCGACTTGGACGCCTAAGCCTGTCAAGTCGGCTTTGATGGCGGCATCGACAGGCCGCGACCAAGCATAATAGCGCCGGTTCCAATGGACGGACTCGGCATCCAAGGATTTAGCGAGGGCGGGTATCAATTGGCGCGGATCGCCCCGTAACAGGATCAGTTCGATGCCGTGCTCAGCAAGGCTTGCCAGTAGGCTTGTGAGGCTGTGATGCAGCCACCACTTCAACGCGCCACCTAAGGGCCGACCTAAATCCGCACCCTCTTCGAGAATATAGACAGCGCAGACTGGGCCAGCTTGAGCAGCTGCCGCTAAAGCCGGGTGATCATCTATCCGCAAGTCTTCGCGAAACCAGACAAGGGACGGGCGCACAGGCGGGTTAGGGCCAGATTGGGCAAGTTGCATGTGACTATCTACGTCTGAAGCTTCGGGCCGGATTGCTATTGGCTGTTTAAGGCGAGATCAGGCCAGCGCCGCACCTTAGTCCGACGATTTTACCAGCACATAGGTCCCGGGCGCATCGCCGATTACTTTTACACCCCCGTCACCGGGCACGCGGGCAGGCACTTGTGCGCCAGAGCGTTCGCCCAACCACTTGGCCCAATCGGGCCACCACGAGCCTTTAAATTCCACCAGTTTCGCCTGCCATTGATCAGACGTATCTGGCAGGTCGGTCATGGTTTCGGGCGGTAACCAATGCTGATATTTCTTAGCTTCAGGGTGATTGATCACGCCTGCAATATGGCCAGATCCTGCAAGGATCATCCGTACTGGGCCGCCAAACAGCTTCGCGCCGCGATAAATCGACCGCCAAGGCGCGATATGATCCTCTTTCGAGGACTGCATATAAATCGGCGTCTCCACGTCTTTGAGGTTGAGGCGATAGCCCGAAAGGGTCATCTCGCCGCGTCCTAACCGGTTCTGCCGGTAGAAATTGTCCAGATAGTAGAGGTGCAGGGCTTTTGGCATGCGTGTCTGGTCTGCATTCCAGAACAGAAGATCAAAGGGCTTGGGGTCTTTGCCCATCAGATAATTATTGACCACAAACGACCAGACGAGGTCATTGGCGCGCAAGAAATTGAACGTCTCGCCCATGACCGTGGCATCCAAGACCCCGCCCGCATGTTCAATCTCATCCTTGATATATTGGATGGCGGCATCATCGGTGAAGACCTTCAAATCGCCAGCTTCTTCAAAGTCAGACTGAGAAGCAAAGAACGTGGCCGAATTGATCCGTTTGTCGCCAGTCTGGGCCATCACGGCCATCGTCGAGGCCAGAAGCGTGCCGCCAATACAATAGCCGACCGTATTGACCTTATCCTGTCCCGTGGCCTTGGTGACGACGTCGAGCGCTTCATAAATGCCCAGACGGGAATAATCCTCAAACGTCTTTTCGGCATGCTCGACACCGGGATTGAGCCAAGAGACGACAAACACGCTGTGGCCTTGCTCGGTCAGCCATTTCACCATGGAATTATCCTGGCGCATGTCCAGAATGTAGAATTTATTGATCCAAGGCGGGAAGAAGAGGATGGGCGTCGCAAAAACGGTTGGAGTCACGGGATCATATTGAATGATCTCGAGGATCTCACCGCGATGAATGACTTTGCCCGGCGTGATGGCGATATTCTCGCCAATCTTAAACGGCCGCTCATCCACTTGCGCCGGGGTCAACCGGCCTTGGCCGCGCTTGAGGTCTTGTTCGAGATTGGCCAGACCGCGCACGACGCTTTGCCCGCCCGTGCGCAGTGCTTCGCGCAGCGCGACCGGGTTGGTCATCAGAAAATTGGAGGGCGCAAAGGCATCGGCAAATTGCTTGTTGAAGAAAGTCGCCTTGCGGCGCGTCATATCGTCAATGCCATCGACTTGATCGATCAGACCCGTGAACCAATTGGCGGTGTGCAAATAGGTTTTCTGGATAAGATTAAACATGGGCAGATTGTGCCAATCGGGATCGGCAAAGCGCTTATCGGTATATTTTGGGTCTGGCTTAGCCTCCGTCGTGCCATCTCCGAGACTGGACTTGATCGAGTCCGCCCAGATTTCCGCAAAGCCCTGCCACAATTGTTGATGGGCAGCCATGAGCTTTTCGGGATTGCCGGCAAGGCGTGTCGCCACATCGGCGGCATAAGGGGCAAGGCCGTACGGGTCTGCACGCAAGGGCCGCGCATCCTCAGCCATGACGCCATCCACAGCGGTTGCACCCAGTGCGCCCATGCGGCTAACCGCATCGCCGAGGTTCCGCGTGAGGGTTTCGAGGCTCTCAAGATTCTGGGCCTGCAAGGCATCCATTAAGCTCGCGGCCTCGTTGGCCTTGGGCGGCGGAGCCTCTGCAGCAGAGCTTTGACGGGCCTTCTCCGCATCTTGGCCATCCGTTTTGTGTTTAGCCATTATCAGTGCCCCATCATTTCTGCCAATTCGCCGCGATTATCATGAAATTATGCACTCTTTGCCTTGCAGCAAACACCGCAGCGGCGCAATAAAACACTGTAGCGATTTGCGGTTGGAACTTCCACTGCTTATGGCTCTAAACCTTGAGCGGCAACATGACGCGTTTAGATCGGGATGCACTGCCGCTCCCCTTGATGTGACACAGGAAAGTGCTGCGGCGATGCCGATGAAAGCGACACCAGCCAACGTCCAACGCCTACGCCTGATCGGGCGCGTGCCGATGATGCTCGCGCTGGGGCTCATTGTCCTGCCGCTCGGTGCGTGTCAGACGCTCGGCCAAGAGGAAGGTTTTTTGCCCGACACGATCCGCTCCGCCAGTGCCGTCCTGAAGCCCGGTGACTATCCAGATTTAAGTAAGATCCCAGACGCCCCAACAAATTTGCCAAGCCAAAAGTCTTGGGCCGATTTGCAGGCAGGTTTGCAGGCTGATGCTAAGATTATGCAAGCCAATCCCGGTTCCAAGCCAGTTGCTGCCGGTGAGATCGATCAGACTTGGGCAAAGGCTGAAAAGCAAGCGATTGAGACAAATACTGCCTCAGCTCAGACCACCCAAACCAACGCGGAGTCCGACGCTTGGGCGGCAGCCGCACGAGCTAAAATGGAGGCGGACATCGCGCGTCTGCCTCCAACCTAGTTTCGCGCGATAGAGCATCTACCCTGATAAAAGGGGCCATAAGGTCCCAAGTGATAAAAAGGTTTTCCGCCATGATCGGCGATTTTTATAAGATTAAGCGCCTCCCGCCATATGTGTTTGAGGAAGTCAACAAACTCAAAGCCCGCCTGCGGGCAACAGGCACCGATATAATCGACTTTGGTATGGGCAATCCTGATTTGCCCGTGCCAGAACATATTGTTGAAAAATTGGTTGAAACGGCGCGTAAGCCCCGCAGCAACCGCTACTCGGCGTCGCGCGGTATTCCGGGCCTGCGTCGTGCGATGGCGGGCTATTATGACCGCCGATTTGGCGTCAAGCTCAATCCAGACACCGAGATTGTCGCCACATTGGGCTCGAAGGAAGGCTTTGCCAATTTGGCGCAAGCCATTTGTGCGCCCGGCGATGTGGTCATTGCGCCCAATCCGTCTTATCCGATCCATGCGTTTGGGTTCATCATGGCCGGTGGCGTTATTCGCTCGATTGAGGCCCATAGTCCCGAACAATATTTGGCTGGCATTAGCCGGGCAGTTCGCCACTCCGTGCCGCCGCCCATTGCGATGATCGTCTGCTATCCAGCCAACCCAACTGCTCAAGTGGTTGAGCTCGACTATTATAAAGAAGTCGTCGCGCTCGCTAAAAAGCACAATATGCTGGTGATCTCCGACATGGCCTATTCGGAAATCTATTTTGACGAATCCAAGCCGCCCCCCAGCATCCTGCAAGTTGAAGGTGCCAAGGATGTGGTGGTGGAGGTCAATACATTGTCGAAGACCTATTCCATGGCCGGTTTCCGCGTTGGCTTTGCCTTAGGCAATGAACGCGTGATTGCAGCCTTGGCGCGGGTCAAATCCTATCTGGACTATGGGGCTTACACCCCGGTGCAGGTTGCAGCGGTGGAAGCCCTGAATGGGCCGCAAGATTGTGTGGCTGAGATGCGGGGCATTTATAAGGCGCGCCGCGATGCGCTGATCGACTCATTTTCGCGCGCAGGCTGGAACGTGCCGGAACCCCAGGCGTCTATGTTTGCTTGGTCTTTGATCCCAGAAAAATTCCGCGGCCTCGGTTCAGTTGAATTCTCCAAAAGATTGGTGGAAAAGGCTGGCGTCGCGGTCGCCCCGGGGGCAGGCTTTGGTGAATATGGCGACGAATATGTCCGCATTGCTCTGGTAGAGAATGAGCAACGAATTCGCCAAGCCGCGCGCGCGGTTCGGAAGTTTTTGACCGAGGAGAGCGGGTCGCTTTAGGCTTGCACTGCTCAAGTGTCGTCATCAACGGGCCATTGGGCCTGATAGAGAGTTTTACATGGGTGTCTTGAGAATTGGGATCGCCGGCCTCGGCACAGTTGGTGGCGGGCTTTTGAAGCTGGCATACGGGCAGGGGCCCTTGGCGTCGACCGTGAAAGTCACAGGCGTTTCGGCCCGTACCAGAGGGCGGACGCGCGAGGTCGATATTTCCGACATTGCTTGGTTTGATGATCCGGTGGCGCTGGCGAAAAGCCCAGACATTGATGTGTTTGTCGAACTGATGGGCGGTTCTGAAGGCAGTGCCAAGGCTGCCGTGGAAGCTGCGCTTTCGGCTGGCAAGCATGTTGTCACCGCCAATAAGGCGCTGTTGGCAGAACATGGGGCAGCGCTGGCCGCCCTCGCAGCCAAAAATGGCGCAGAAATTCGCTATGAAGCGGCCGTTGCGGGTGGCATCCCCGTCATCAAGGCCTTGCGTGAAGGCTTGGCCGCCAATCACATTTCGGCAGTCAGTGGCGTTTTGAATGGCACCTGCAACTACATCCTGACGGAGATGGACCTGACCGGGCGCAGCTTTGGCGACGTTCTGGCAGATGCGCAGCGCTTGGGCTATGCCGAAGCCGATCCAACGCTTGATGTCTCTGGGGCCGACGCGGGTCATAAGCTCGCCATTCTGTCCGCCATTGCTTTTGGTGGCGCGCCGAACTTTAAAGCGCTGCGTCTGGAAGGCATTCAAGCGATTGAGCCGATTGATTTGGAAAGCGCCAAATTCTTGGGCCGCCGTGTGAAATTGTTGGCCAAAGCTGCCCGCGTGGGAGACAGTGTCATTCAATCGGTGCGTCCAACTTTGCTGGCGCAAGATCATCCGATTGCCCGCGTCAATGGCCCGTTGAATGCTGTGGTGATTGATGCAGACCCAGTGGGGCGCCTGTCACTTGTCGGGGCAGGCGCTGGTGCGGGTCCGACCGCTTCGGCCGTGGCTGGCGATTTGATCGACTTGTCGCATGAAGATTCCCGCCCCGTGTTCTCTGGCCCAGGTCAAGCCAATCAATTGACCGCAGCCACGGGTGGGCTTTTGGCGAACTCGAAATTTTATGTTCGTCTGCGCGTCCCTGATCGGGCTGGAACCATCGCGAAAATCACCGATACGCTGGCAAAACACCTTGTTTCCATCGAAAGCTTCCTGCAAAAGCCCCCCGAAGATGCAGCGCGTGTACCCATCGTGCTGACCACCCAGCCCATGGCCGAACAGGATTTGTTGGACGCCTTGGCTGAGCTTTCTCGACTGGATGTCCTCGTTGAGGCACCTGTCTTGATGCCTCTGGAAGACTAATTGAGGCCATTCGGCCTATTCCTGATCTTTAGTAAAGTTGGACCCTGTATGACCGTAAACCTTCCTCCTGATATCGCCGCAGGTGCTTTGGCAGCTACGGAGGCCGCCGCCATTGCTTCCTATCGTGGCATTGGTCGGGGTGACGAAAAAGCCGCCGATCAATTGGCTGTGGACGCCATGCGGACGGGCCTCAACGCCATCGCCATGAAAGGTCGCGTTGTGATCGGTGAGGGCGAGCGCGATGAAGCGCCCATGCTCTATATCGGCGAGGAAGTCGGGACTGGTGAAGGCGCGGAGTTTGATATTGCGCTCGATCCGTTGGAAGGCACAACTTTGACGGCAAAAGCCATGCCCAATGCCTTGGCCGTTTTGGCCATCGCGCCGAAGGGCGGGCTCTTATATGCACCAGACACCTATATGGACAAAATCGCGGTTGGCCCCGGTCTGCCCTTGGGTGTTGTGGATATTGACCGTACGCCAGCGGAAAACGTCATCGCTTTGGCCAAGGCCAAAGGCGTTGAGCCGCAAGAGATTGGCGTTTGCGTCCTCGACCGTCCGCGCCATAGCGGCATTATCGAAAGCTTGCGTTCGGTTGGCGCGCGGGTCCATTTGATCACTGATGGCGATGTTGCTGGCGTTATCTATACGACAGACCCCGAAACCGGGATCGACCTCTATTTGGGCCAAGGCGGCGCACCCGAAGGCGTGTTGGCAGCAGCAGCCCTCAAATGCGTTGGTGGGCAATTCCAAGGTCGTCTGGTTTTCCGCAATGAGGACGAAAAGGGCCGCGCCCGCCGGATCGGCATCACCGACTTTAGCCGTACCTATCAATTGGACGAATTGGTCTCCACCGACGTGGTCTTCTCTGCCACAGGCGTGACCAATGGTGCCTTGGTGGCTGGCGTGAAGGCGACGTCCAAGGGCTTTGTGACCGAGACATTGGTTCTGGATTCCGCTGCCAAGACCGCCCGCGTCGTTCGCACCCAGCACTTAGGCTAGATGGATGGCCGGCTCTTTCCTCGGAATAGAGTCGAGCCTGACCGGTCGCAGATGGCTTCAACGTGTGCCCGATGGGCAATCTGAAGCCACCCTTGGCGTCTTAGAAGAAGGTGTGCGTCGTCTCGGCATTGGGGCGATGCAGGCCAAGCTGTTGGTTGCACGGGGGGCGGTGCCAAACACGGCCCATCGTATTCTATCCCCTAAGCTCAAAAACGAACTGCCAGAGCCCTTCACCTTGCAAGACATGGAAAAGGCGGTGGTGGCGATCCTCGCTGCCGTGCGGGGACAGCGCGCCATCACGATCTTGGCCGATTATGATGTGGATGGCGGGACTTCCGGGGCGTTGCTGCTCAGCTGGTTTAAGTCGGTCGGAGCACGGGCCAATGTGTTTGTGCCTGACCGCATTCTCGATGGCTATGGTCCCAGCCCTAAAATCGTCAATAAGATCAAGGATAGCGGAACCGATCTTCTAATCACGGTCGATTGTGGGGCCGCAGCCTATGCCGCGCTGGAAGAAGCCGCCCGCATTGGCTTGGATGTTGTGGTGTTTGACCACCATTTGATGCATGGCGCGCCGCCCCCCGCCTTGGCTGTGGTCAATCCCAATCGACAAGACGATGTCTCGGGACTGGGCAATTTGACGGCTGCCGGCGTGGTCTTTGTTGCCCTGGTTGCCCTCAATCGCGCGGCACGGCAGCAGGGTCTGTGGACGGGGGCTGAATATGATCTGCTCAGTCGGCTCGACCTTGCCGCACTGGGAACCATTTGCGACGTTGCGCCGCTGACGGGCCTGAATCGCGCTTTAGTGGCGCAAGGCCTCAAAGTGCAAGAAAAACTCGCCAATCCTGGCCTTGCCGCTCTGGCGGTGACATCAAAACTGAAAGACCCCGGCAGTGTCTATGCCTCTGGCTGGGTGTTTGGTCCGCGCCTAAATGCCGGCGGCAGGGTAGGGGATTCCTCCCTCGCCGTGCGGCTCTTGTCGACCGAGGATGCGTCGGAAGCTACTCAGATTGCGGAAGAGCTTGAAGTCCTCAATGCCGAGCGTCGGGCGATAGAGGCCAATGTGTTGGAAGAAGCCATTGCGCGGGTCGAGCGCGGCGAGGCAGGGCCTCTTGATGGTCCGCTCTTGATGTTGGGCGCGCCCGGCTGGCATCCAGGCATCATCGGCATTGTCGCGGGTCGCCTCAAAGACCGCTTCCATCGCCCCGTGATCGTGATCGGCTCAGCTGATCCCGAAGACCCACAGGCCAAAGGCTCTGGCAGGTCGGTGCCGGGCGTCAACTTGGGCGCTGCGGTTTCTGGTGCTGCCAGTGATGGCGTGATCTTAGCCGGCGGTGGGCACGCCATGGCCGCAGGCCTGACCATGAATTTTAGTGAGCTAAAGTCCGTCCATCACGACCTGACCCACCGCTTGCGTTCGGAGTCAGATGCTGCGGGCAATAGCCGCGACCTCGCCATTGATGCCTTGGTCGGGCTTGGTGCTGCGACGCCCGAACTTCTCGACGCCATGACCGAAGTTGGCCCCTATGGCGCGGGCTGGCCAGATCCTGTGTTTGCCTTTGCCGATGTGCGCCCCTATGCCGCTGCCCCTGTGGGGACGGGCCATGTGCGCCTCATGCTGGAAGATCAATCCGGGCAGAGAATCAAGGCGATCTCATTTCGCTCCCTGAATACGCCTTTAGGCGATGCCCTGATGGGACGACGGCCCTTGCATGTCGTGGTCCGGCTGAAAAAAGACGATTGGCGAGGCGAAAACGCGGTTGATTGTGAGATTATCGATGCAAGTCCTGCATCTTAGCAGCAAAGGCCGCTTGCGTGTTCGCATCGGCCTTTGTATAGAGCCGCCTCTCGTGTGAACAACGCGTGACGTGGCTCCTTCGTCTATCGGTTAGGACGCCTGATTTTCAATCAGGAAAGACGGGTTCGACTCCCGTAGGAGCTGCCACTCCCACCCCTTAAAAATCCCCATAAATCGGCACTTCATTGCAGTACTTGTCCACAAGTCGCTGCCGCTTGTCGTCGCGCTTGGCCCCGCACGCTGCCATGATAGCGACCTGATTCGAAGGATAGTGAGCCCATGGGCGATTTAGTGGAATTAGATGGCAGCGGCGGCGACAGCGGCAATATCATCAACGAGCCGTTTGATCGGGCGTTGGAGAGCCGCTACCTCGTCTATGCCTTGTCGACCATTACCAGTCGCGCGTTGCCCGATGTGCGCGACGGCCTAAAGCCCGTTCAGCGCCGTATCATTCATGCCATGGGCGAACTGGGCCTCGACCCCTCTAGCAATTTCAAGAAGTGTGCGAAGATCGTCGGCGACGTGATGGGTAAATATCACCCCCATGGCGACAGTGCGATTTACGATGCTTTGGTGCGCTTGGCGCAAGACTTCTCCGTTCGCTATCCTCTCGTCGATGGCCAAGGCAATTTCGGCAATATCGACGGCGATTCAGCCGCTGCCTACCGCTATACCGAGGCCCGCCTAACCGCCATTGGTGCCCTTTTGATGGAAGGTGTGGATGAGGATTCGGTCCTTTTCCGCGAGACCTATAGCCAAGAGGATGAAGAGCCATCGGTTCTACCTGCTGGCTATCCAAACCTTTTGGCCAATGGCTCGATGGGGATTGCGGTGGGGATGGCCACCTCCATCCCGCCCCACAATGCGGCAGAGCTGATTGATGCCTGCCTGCTTCTGATCGACAAGCCCGAAGCTGATCTCGATGAAATTTTGACCCTTGTTCCGGGGCCAGACTTTCCCACCGGTGGGATTTGCATTGAATCGCGTGCCGCCATCCGCGAGGCCTATGCGACCGGTAAAGGCGGTTTCCGCACCCGCGCCCGCTGGCACGTGGAAGATACCGGCCGCGGCACCTGGCGCATCATTGTGACCGAGACACCCTATCAGGTGCAGAAGTCCAAAATTGTGGAGCGCTTGGCAGAGCTGATCGAAAACAAGAAGGCACCGCTTCTGGGCGATGTGCGCGACGAAAGTGCTGAAGATATTCGCCTCGTCCTTGAGCCACGCGCCCGCACGGTAGAGCCCGAACAATTGATGGAGAGCTTGTTCAAGCTCACCGATCTGGAAAACCGCTTCTCGATGAACCTCAATGTGCTCGACGCCAAGGGTGCGCCGCGCGTGATGAGCTTGATTGAGTGCTTGAAGGCCTTCCTCGACCATAAGCGCGACGTGATTGTTGCACGCGCCAATTGGCGGCTGCGCAAGATTGAAGCGCGCTTGGAGATTTTGGCGGGCTTGCTCGTCGCCTACCTCAATCTCGACGAAGTCATTCGCATCATCCGCTATGAGGATGAGCCTAAGCAAGTCTTGATCAAAACGTTCGAGCTAACTGACGTCCAAGCCAATGCCATTCTCGACACGCGTTTGCGCAATTTGCGTAAGCTGGAAGAAATGGAAATTCGTCAAGAAAATGAAGACCTCAAGGCCGAACGTGAAGGCCTGATGGCGATGATTGCTTCGCCCAAATTGCAATGGGCGCAAGCGGCAGAAGAGCTGCGCGAAATCCAATCGGCTTTCTCAAAAGACACTGCCCTCGGCGCACGCCGCACGACCTTTGCAGACGCCCCAATTGCCTTGTCCTTAAGTGCAGAGGCTTTTGTAACGCGCGAGCCGATCACGGTCGTCCTGTCGCAAAAGGGCTGGATCCGGGCGCTGAAGGGCAAGATCGATGATCTATCGACCGTGAAATATAAGGATGGCGACGGCTATTATCTCTCACTCCATGCTGAGACGACCGACCGCATTGTTCTGTTTGCCACCGATGGCCGCGCCTTTGCTTTGGCGGGCGATAAATTGCCCGGTGGGCGAGGCTTAGGGGAACCTGTGCGCCTCTCGATTGATCTGGGTGAAGAGCACGACATCCTGGCCATGTTCCTGCCCAAGCCCGATGGCGAGCGCTTAATTGCCGCAAGCTCTGGCTATGGCTTTGTGGTCAGCGATGAGGAGTGCGCGGCGATGCGGCGCTCGGGCAAGCAAGTCTTGAACTTGGATGACGGAGCCAAGACTGCCGTCGTAGCACCCATCCAAGGCGACATGGTGGCTGTGGTCGGCGAGAACCGGAAACTCGTCGTCTTCAAGACCGAAGAATTACCACGCATGGGCCGGGGCAAAGGCGTCAAGCTGCAAGCCTATAAGGATGGCGGTCTGTTAGACGCGCTGACCTTCAAAGCAGACGAAGGCCTTGCTTGGTACGACACCTCCGGCCGCCGCCGCGATGTGCCCGACTGGAAAGACTATGTCGCCAAACGCGCCGCCGCCGGCCGCATGGTCCCCCGCGGCTTCTCGCGGTCGGGCAAGTTTGTGGGGTAGGGGGTCAAGCCCGTCTCCCCCCTAAGGGGGCGAGGGGAGTGACCTTGCCCCCAGCTAACTCAGAAAGAATAGATGGGCGGCTTCAAGGCAAGTGAAGTGCTGCCTAATGTTCGGGCTTGGGCACGACTAAACCGATTTCAGAAATTTCATGACCATGGTGCAGTTTATTGATGGACCGCACGCTGCGGCGCGAGTCGCATTGCTTACGAGCATGCACACCCGAAATTGCATAGCCCTACCGACCATTCCCTGTATGATTGCGCTCAATAAGGGGCGGAGTTTGCAGATGACTTGGGCGACTGAAAGATTGGATTTGTTGAAGGCAGGGTCAGCAGTTTTGCCCCCGGTCGTGCAAACGCTGCAACTTGGTGGGTTAGACGACTGGGGCTCTGGTTGGGTGCGCAAACGTTGGGTGCCAAATCCGGAATTACTGAACGTGGATGGATCATTGTTCGGAGGCTACCTCACCGCGCTTGCGGACCAAGCAGCCGCATTCGCGGCGATGACGGTGGTCCCAGATGACATGGTATTTCGAACCACGAGCCTTACGATGAACTTTGTTCGTGTCGGGCGCGTTGAAGCGCTTTTGATAGAAGCGAGGGTAGTCGCTCAGACGCGCCAAATGATCACATGCCGCGTAGAGCTGAAGCGCGAGAACGACGAGCTGATTGCCGAAGCCTCTTCTCAACAGCTACTTTTGCCGATGAAAGCCTAGCAAGTTGAACCGTTCTCTATAACCCGATGCAGGGCCTCCGATAAGGAGCGATTGTGAGCATGACTGTTTGTGGCCCTCAAGAGTCGCTTTAACCGCCGCCTTTCAGGCTATGGCTAAACCTGTCGCCTCTGCCGTTAACCGCTCCAAACAAACCGTCGTTCCAATTTATGGCATCGAACAGTGGCAATTCACTAAGTGCGTCTTGACCTTGGCGCATTCCACGGTTGGAATGCGCTTATCCGCGGCTTTGCTTTGAGACTTTGATGCGTAAAATTTCCCTGCCTATTGTAGCGCTTTTACTACCCGCACTTTCAGCATGCGAGCAGTCCTTTTGTGTCGAAGAACACCCACAGCCGATAGAGCGGGTTTGGCAAGCAGCAGACCAAACCTTTTGGGACCAAATTAGGGAAGGCAAGTTGGCCTTGATCCGAGACGAAAAAGGCACTGGGCACCTAAAGCTAGCTCGGAAAGCCGACACCGCCTGCAGCGGCAAGATGATCCCAGTTCTGGAGGCGCGGGCATATTATGAGCGCCAAATTGCTGCAGCCAAAGCTGGGACTGGGGACCAGAAACAGCTGTGTCAGTTCCAAATTGAACTCACACGTGGCCATAAGATGGAAGATCAGGAAACTTATGGAAACATCCTGAATGAGGCAGGCCTTCGGCTGGCCTTTGTCACTGGCGCTGCATGGCCACAGCAGGGATCCGTTATGCTAGATGTTGAGGCCGCTGAAACGTGCGATAATTTAGCTCTGGTGGTTTCGAATCTGGTGCCTGGCCGCATTGTCTATGAGAATGCAGGGCCTCGACCAAAGATTGTTGAAAGCATTAATCCCGCGACCGTTCCGGAAGGCCAAGTTGTTTACGGGCCGGGGTCGAGGGAGCCTTAAGTTTAGATAAAACTACCGCTAAACTTAGACTCGGCAAAAAGGGCGCTTGGTTGCCCAAACGCCCTTTAAATCAAGCAATGTGCCGTAAAGCTTAGAATGCCGCGTTCAGGCGGACTGAAACCGGGATCGTGATGCGGTCTGACTTGTCGTTGGCGGTACCCAAGCCCAGTGCGGTCAGGTTTGTATCCACTTCAGACAGTTTGGAATTGTAACGCACACCGACTTCGGCGCCGATTTCGGCAAATGGGGCGATCAGATAGGTCGCGCCCACATCGCCGCCGATCACATAAGTGACCTTGTCGTCATACAGATTCCAGGTGCCAATCGGCGCATTGGGGACCAGCGAGGTGGAAGCCGCAACGGTCGCCGACAGCGCATCGGTCTGGGTCACGCCGGCACGCAGGGTGTAATAGGGGAACAAGCGGTCGCTCATGAAAGGGCTTTCGAGCCATTGGCGATAACCCAATTCAACGCCCATTTGCTTGAAGTCGCTAAAGGTCGCGGTCAGTGGTGTCGAACAATCTGGGGCACCTGACACGACGATCTCGACGCAGCCGATATTGGCGCTTTTGCCATTGGATTGGCTGTAAGTGATCGCACCAAACATTTCAGAAGTCTGCGTCAAGGCATAGCGCACTTCGATGGTCGCTTTGAGTGGGGCGTCGGAACTGTCTTTGAAATCCGTACCGCGCAGCCGCAAGATACCAGTGCCCGCGAGACTGGCGTTCAAGGTCGTCAGATTGACGCTGGCACTTGAAGTTTGGTCGATGATTTTGCCGCTTACCGGAAACTCATACCCAACCGAACCACCAAAAGAGAACGGCGAATCTGCCAGTGCCGGGCTGCTCAATAAAGCAAGTGCAGAAACAAGATAGGATAAGCGCATAACAGATTACTCCACTCACAAAACATCGCTAGTTTGCTTGTGGGGCGTAATGTTTAACGTTTCCTGACTCGATAGGGGTTTTGCCTTAATTGCCGGCAACAAACTCGAAAATTTCTAGTCTTTATTAAGTAATGGACTTAGATCGGTCCATCCAGAAGATCCCAATGCTTCAATGGGTCGGAAGTTGGTTTTATAGGCCATTTTGCGAGATCCCCGAACCCAATAGCCCAAATAGACATAAGGGTAGGTGACCTCTTGAGCTTGGCGTAAATGATCGAGAATCATATAGCTGCCCAAGCTTCGGCTTGATTCGCGTGGGTCAAAGAACGCGTAAACCATCGATAGTCCGTCTGCTAAGGCATCGACCAAGGCACAGCCAATCAGGCGGCCTTCTTCGTTATCCAAGCGATACTCAATGATATGAGTCCGCACCGAGGTTTCTTCGACCATCGACGAATAATCAAACACAGACATGTCCGACATGCCCGCCCCGAAATGGCGATCCTTTAAATAGGTCTGGAGCAGGGCATATTGTTCATAAGTCGCGTGGGCCGGAACGAGCTTTGAGACGACGTCTTGATTGCGCGCCAAAACACGCCGCCACCGCTTCGAAAAAACAAATTGAGCCGCGGGAACCCGAACAGAGACGCAGGCCGCGCACATATCACAAGCTGGCCGGTAGGCGATGTTTTGCGAGCGACGAAAGCCAGCATGAGTCAGGCTGTCATTGAGCTCAACCGCGTCATGCCCATCAAGGGCAGCAAAAACCTTACGCTCCCGCCGCCCGTCCAAATAGGGGCAAGGCTGGGCCGCTGTCAGGTAAAACCTGATATTTTTGGAAGCGGAAATCCGCCCAGCAGGTGAAGTCGGGTCCGTGCTCATGTCGGGTGAGTGTAACAACCTTCCCAGTCTTTGGCCAACACCCGAAAGGGCAAAATTCCCGAAAGTCTGTGGAAAATTCTACAGACCACCATCTGCTGGTAGCGGTGATGAGGCGCGCTGCAGCACAATGGCAATCCGGCGGTTGGCGGCTTGATAAGGATCGTCTGGGAAGAGGGGGTCCGAGCCCGCTTTTCCCGAGACTTGCGCAATGCGGTCTTCACTCAAGCCCGCAGCTGTCAGCACGCGACGGGCCGAATTTGCCCGGGCCGACGACAGGTCCCAGTTCGAGTTGCGTGGATCTGGGTTGGGCGCGGCATCGGTATGACCCGAAATGCTGACACGATTAGGCAAGGTCTCGATGATGCGGGCAGCAGCCTGCAGGATCAGGCGCGCGCGGTCATTCGGCACTGTCGAGCCCGGTTCAAACATCGGGCGGCCTTCTTGATCGACCAACTGGATGCGCAGACCTTCTGGGGTTTGGTCCACAATGATATTGCGCGACATTTCGGCCAGTTCTGGCATATCTTGCAACGCTTGACGCAAGCTCATCTCTGCTTGCTGGAATTCTGCCGCTTCGCGTTTGGCGATGGCGTCCTCAGCTGCTTTATCGGCAGCATCAGCTGCACCTTGCCCACTGCTTTCGCCGGCTTGGCTGGAAGGTTGGCTGGCAGGTGCAGCGGATTCAAAAATGGGGGTTGCCCCTTTCTGCATCGCACCTACTTCGCCCAGAGCGGTCCCGCCCAATATCCCACCAGAGCCTGAGGTTGAGGCTGACACACTGGCAGGCGCGAAATAATCAGCGATCCCGCGCTTTTGCTCGGGTGAGGAGGTGTTGATCAGCCACATCAGAAGGAAGAACGCCATCATAGCCGTCACAAAGTCAGCATAGGCCACTTTCCACGCACCACCATGGTGCCCACCGGCTACCTTTTTGACTTTTTTGATAATTATTGGCCGATTGGACGACATGATGTGCTTCTCACAGTGATAGTGTTGAGAAGTATGCACGATGTCGGTTAAGAGCAGGTTTGCAGGAATGAACAAATGACATTTGACTTAAAAGACTATCGATCTGCCTTGGGCAGCTTTGCCACGGGCGTCACGATCGTGACCACCTTGGATTCAAACGGAAACGGCCATGGCTTGACGGTCAATAGCTTTGCGTCTGTGTCCCTTGATCCGCCCCTGGTGCTGTGGTGCTTGGGCAACAAGTCCGATTCCTACGACTTGTTTTCCAAATGCGACGCCTATGCGATCAATATTCTGGCCGATAACCAAGGCGACTTGGCTATGCGCTTTGCGGGTAAGGGCGATCAAAAGCTGGCCGCAGGCGATTATGCTGCACTGGAAACTGGTAGCCCCGTTCTGCCCGGCACAATTGCTGCTTTTGACACCAAAGTGGTGCAGCGGATTGAGGCGGGTGATCACTTGATCCTGATTGGCCAAACCTTGGCTTACCAACGCCATGATGGCCAAGGCTTGGCCTATTTCCGGGGGCAATTTGGTTCAACGTCGGCTTTGGCGAAGTCATGACCCAGCCGACACTGGCCTTCTTGGGACTGGGGGTCATGGGTGGCCCGATGGCGGGCTGGCTTGTCAAAAATGGCCATCCGGTGAAGGTTTGGAATCGTACCCAAGCCAAAGCAGAAACTTGGGCGCAATCTAATCCGGGCGAAGTCGCCGCATCAATCGCGCAGGCTGTGGCAGGCGCTGACTTTGTGATGGCCTGTGTGGGCGACGATCCAGACGCGCGGTCCGTCGCGCTGGAGGCCTTTGCCGCCATGAAGCCCGGTGCTGTTTATGTCGATCATACCACGACGTCTGCGGCTTTATCGAAAGAATTGGCCCTAGCGGCAGCTGGAGCGGGCTTAGATTGGCTGGATGCACCGGTTTCGGGTGGTCAAGCCGGTGCGATCAATGGCCGACTGACAGCCATGTGCGGCGCACGCGAGGCGGTGTTTGAGCGCGCCAAGCCTGTTCTGTCTGCTTATTGCGGCAACATTATCCGGATTGGCGAGGCCGGGGCAGGCCAATTGGCCAAGATGGTCAATCAGATCGCCATTGCCGGGGTCGTTCAAGGCCTGGCTGAAGCGGTTACGTTTGCCAAAGCGCAAAACCTCGATACTGATGCCGTGCTCGCCGCCATTTCCAAAGGGGCGGCAGGCTCCTGGCAAATGGAAAACCGCTGGGGCACGATGGTGGAAGATCGCTATGACTTCGGCTTTGCGGTTGACTGGATGCGCAAGGATTTGCGAATTGTTCTCGAAGCAGCCCAAGCTAAGGGACTCGATCTTGCCTTGACCCAGATGGTTGATGGATATTATGCCGAAATCCAAGCCGATGGTGGTGGCCGCCTTGATACTTCCAGTTTGGCGAAACGTTTCACTTCTTTGAGAAAGCCTGATTGATGTTCTCCCTTTTGATGATGGCAGCGATTGCTGAGACTCCGACCCCCTATAAACCGACCAATTTGTGTGATGGCATTGCCAAAATCGAACAGGCGACCTTGGACCGGCCGCTTGCGTTTAAGTCTCTGGTGGCAACCGAATCCCGCCCGACGCGTGTGCGCAACGCGCAAGGCGTGCTGACCGTCGAAAACCGACCCGTGACGGTCGTGAAGCCGCTGGAAGGTTTGGTTGATTGTCGGTTCGTTTATAATGCGTCGATCTCATTGGCGTGCTATGCCGCGCCTGTGGTGGATGAGACCGATGAAGCCGCCTTGGCGAAAGCCTTGGGCGATTTCTCCGATGAAGTGGCAAAATGCCTTAAAAATGAAAAGCTAACGCGTCGCAATGATGATTTTGGAGCAAGCCCATCGATTGCCTTTGCTGGCGGAGCGAAAGAGCCATTTTATCAGATCTCGATGGTGGTTTTGCCCGATGTCTCCGATAAGCGTCGGCCGGAACTCTTGGTTCTAGGTCCAGCTGAATTGCCACCGGCACCCGCTGCGAAGGCACGCCCCGCAGTGCCTAAGAAGGCCGCGCCAAAAGCAAAGCGCCGCTAATTCTTAGGCCTTGCCTAAGCGCTTAGCCGCTTCCATCGCCCAATAAGTGATAATGCCGTCGGCACCCGCACGTTTGAAGCACGACAATGCCTCTAGCCGCACGCGTTCACCGTCCAGCCAGCCATTGGCGATGGCGGCTTCCATCATGGCGTATTCACCAGAAACTTGGAACGCATAGGTCGGCACGCCAAAGCTTTCTTTGACGCGGCGAACAATATCCAAATAGGGCATACCGGGCTTCACCATCACCATGTCGGCACCTTCAGCAATATCGAGCGCGACTTCGCGAAGGGCCTCATCGCTATTGCCCGGATCCATCTGATAGGTCTTTTTGTCGCCTTTCAGCGCGCCTTTAGACCCAATCGCATCGCGGTACGGACCATAAAAGGCGGAGGCATATTTGGCGGCATAGGACATGATGGCCACATCATGGAAACCTGAAGCATCAAGGCCTGCCCGAATGGCCCCGATGCGACCGTCTGTCATGTCAGATGGGGCGACCACATCGGCCCCGGATTGGGCCTCTAACACCGCTTGGCGCACTAAGGCTTCAATGGTTGGATCGTTCAGCATGGTGCCGGCATCATCAATCAAGCCGTCATGGCCATGATCGGTGAAAGGGTCGAGGGCGACGTCTGTCATTAGGCCAACATTGGGCGCGGCTTTCTTCATGGCGGCAATCACGTCTGGCACAAGACCTTTCGGATTAAAGGCCTCTGTGCCCTCGCCATTTTTGAGGGCTGGGTCGATGAAGGGAAACACCGCGATCATCGGGATGCCAAGGCTTTGCGCCTCTTGCGCCACCGCGACAGCCTCGGTGCGGCTATAGCGGAAGGTGCCGGGCATAGAAGTCACCGGAATGCGGCTTTCGGTGCCGTCGTGAACCACCATCGCCAAGATTAAGTCATTGACGCTTAACTGGGTTTCACGGGTCAGCCGACGTCGCCAATCGGTTAAACGATTGCGGCGCATACGGGTGGCGGGGAAGGCGGCGGGGGGCAGATGTGTCGTCATGGAAGTATGTGTAGCGCCATAATTGCGAAACGGCTACGCTGCCCCGCATCACAGGATTCCCGACATGGCCTACGACACGACCGAAGACCAAAATCTGATTATCGCAACCGCCCGCCGATTTGCAAAAGACTCACTCGCCCCCCATGCGATGGCGTGGGAGGAGGCAGGAACCCTTGACCGCGCGACTTTAAGGGCGCTGGCAGAATTGGGTTTTGCGGGCATTTATGTGCGCGATGATGTTGGCGGCTCAGGCCTGACGCGCTTGGACGCAGCGATTATTTTTGAGGAATTGTCGCGCGGGGATGTTTCCCACGCGGCCTTCCTATCCATCCATAATATGGCCAGTTGGATGATTGATACGTTCGGCTCAGAAGATCAGCGCCAACGCTTTCTGCCCGCTCTGACCAATATGGAGATGATCGCCAGCTATTGTTTGACGGAGCCGGGCGCTGGCTCCGACGCTGCATCCTTATCGACCACTGCACGGCGTGACGGGGATGAGTATATCGTCAATGGTACCAAGGCTTTTATCTCAGGCGCGGGCTTTTCTGATCTTTATGTCGTGATGGTGCGGACGGGAGAGGCAGGTCCACGCGGGATTTCCACTCTATTGATACCCAAGGATGCACCCGGGCTGTCGTTTGGCAAAAATGAGAAGAAGATGGGCTGGCAAGCCCAACCCACGGCCCAAGTCATTTTTGAAGATTGTCGTATCCCCGTTGCCAATCGCTTGGGCGAAGAAGGCCAAGGCTTCACCTTTGCCATGAAAGGCTTGGATGGCGGACGGCTGAATATTGCCGCCTGTTCCTTGGGCGGAGCCAGCGATGCTTTGGAACGTGCCTTTGCCTATGCCCACGACCGCAAACAATTTGGCCAAGCCTTGTGGAACTTCCAAACCACGCAATTCAAGCTCGCCGATATGGCAACGGAATTAGAGGCGGCACGTGTATTCCTGCGCCATGCCGCCGCCGCATTAGATGCGAAAAGCCCGGAAGCAACAAAATTATGCGCCATGGCGAAACGTTTTGTCACAGATGTGGGCTTTCATGTCGCCAATCAGGCGCTGCAGATCCATGGCGGGTACGGCTATCTCAAAGACTATGAAGTAGAGCGTATTGTTCGGGACTTGCGGGTGCATCAAATCCTTGAAGGCACCAATGAGGTCATGCGCGTGATCATCGCAAGGGAATTAGATCGTGGTTTTTAACGCTCAGTTTGGTCGTCGCGCCCTGTTAATCGGTATGGGTTCTGCCTTGGGTACAGGCTTGGTTTCAGCTTGCGCTTCGGGGCATGTGGACCCAGCCGCTAGCCCGCAAGTAAAAGGAGGTCGTGCCATAACCAAGCCTATCATCATCGCCCATCGTGGTGCCTCAGGCTTGCGGCCAGAGCACACCTTGGCCGCCTACCAACTCGCGATTGACCAAGGTGCGGACTTTATTGAGCCAGATTTGGTTTTGACCAAAGACGGGCATCTAATCTGTCGGCACGAGAATGAAATTGGCGGCACCACCGATGTCAGCGCGCGCCCTGAATTTGCGAACCGCAAGAAGGTGCATGTGATTGACGGCGAGCGCCACGAAGGCTGGTTCACCGAGGATTTCACTTTAGCCGAGATCAAGACCCTGCGATGTAAAGAGCGGCTGCCGCAATTGCGGCCGGGCAATATGGCCTATGATGGCCAGTTCGAGGTGCCGACCTTTGAAGAAGTGTTGGAACTGGCCAAACAGCAAAGCACGAGGACGGGCCGTACCATTGGCGTTTATCCCGAAACCAAGCACCCTTCGTGGTTTGAAGGCTTGAACCTGTCGTTTGACGCGCCTCTGCTTACGCTCATCCGGCGCTATGGATTGGATGCTGCCGATGCACCCATCTTCATCCAAAGCTTTGAAGTTACCAATCTCAAGCGCTTGCGTGGCAAAACCAAAGCACCCTTGGTGCAACTCATGGCCAAGGATGGCGGCCCGTTTGATCTGGATAAGGCTGGTGTCACCTATGCCAGCATGGCGACAGTCGCTGGCCTGAAAGAGATATCCGCTTATGCCAATGGTGTGGGCCCTGAAAAAATCCTGATCTTGCCGCGCGATGGGGCCAATAAGAATTTGGGCCCAACCAGCTTTGTGACCGATGCCCATGCCGCAGGCCTTGTTGTCCACCCTTGGACGTTCCGGGCCGAAAATTACTTTTTGCCAGAGGACTACCGGAAGGGCCAAAGTGCCGACCCGACCTATTTGGCCCAGCATGGCGAGCTGATTGCCGAGATTCAGGCCTTTATGGCGGCGGGTGTCGATGGGGTCTTTTCTGACTTCCCGGGCATTGCCTTTGCTGCACGGGCAACCCGATGAGTGAAGCTGCCGCCCCGCCTGTATTGGTTTCAACGCAAGGTCATTTGGGCGTTTTGACCTTAAACCGCCCCGAAGCGCTGCATGCGTTGGATGGGGAGATGGTCAAGATCATGACCGAGGCCCTGTTGGCTTGGGCGAATGATCCTGCCATCGCAGGCGTTATGGTTGATCATGCAGGGCCGCGCGGCTTTTGTGCGGGTGGCGACATCCGCATGTTAGCCGAAAGCGGGGCCAAGGATGGGCAAGATGCGCGTGATTTCTTTTACCACGAATATCGCCTGAACCATCTGATTGCCCATTATCCAAAGCCCTATGTTGCAATCCTTGACGGGGTCACGATGGGCGGCGGCGTTGGTATTTCGGTGCATGGACCTTTCCGGATCGGGACCGAGCGCACCTTGTTTGCCATGCCAGAGACGGGCATCGGCTTATTCCCGGACGTGGGCGGTGGCTGGTTCTTACCGCGCTTGGCGGGCGAGATCGGCATGTGGCTGGCACTGACGGGCACGCGCTTGAAGGCCGCTGATTGCGTCGCAGCAGGTATCTTGACCCATTTTGTGCCCAGTGAACTTCTCGATGCCGCTAAGGCGCAAGTGGCGGGGGCGATGTCGACCCATACGCCGCTGTCGGCGCTTAAGTCAGGGCTTGGGGCCTTGGAAGAAGAGGCGGGCAGGCTGCAGCATCTCACGCCTGACACGATCGCGCGCATCAATCATTGCTTTAATGGCGACAGTGTCGAGGCGATCATGGACGCATTGTCGGCTGACGATAGCGATTGGGCTAAGGAACAAGCCCGCGTGCTGAACCAAAAATCGCCTCAGACCTTAAAGGTCGCGTTCCGCCAATTGCGCCAAGGCCGCGCTGCCACCGACTTTGCAACCCATATGGCGATGGAATATCGCATTGGCGCGCGTGTCGTGCGGCGTCATGACTTCCTCGAAGGGGTTCGGGCTGTCATTATTGATAAAGACCAAGCGCCAAAATGGCAGCCTGCGACTTTGGCAGAGGTTGATGACGCCTTGCTCGATACGATTTTTGCGCCCCTAGCAGCAGGGGAAGGCCCAGAATGGGAGCCCATCACATGGTAGATATCGCCTTTATCGGTCTGGGGGCCATGGGCTCTGGTATGGCAGCCAATTTGGCCAAAGCAGGTCATCGCGTGCGCGCCTATGACCTTATGCCAGCCTCCATCGAAACAGCAGTTGCCGCTGGATGTGTGGCCGCTGCTTCTGTTGGCGACGCTGTGGCTGGTGCAGCCTTTGTGGTGACCATGTTGCCAACCGGGGCGCATGTGTTGGACGTCTATCAGAATGGCGAGGGCGTCTTGGCCCATGCGCACCCCGATGCGGTCTTCATCGATTGCTCGACCATTTCAGTTGAAGATGCGCGAGCCGCTGGTGAATTTGCCCGTGCGCGCGACTTTTTGATGTGTGATGCGCCCGTATCGGGTGGCGTAGCTGCTGCTGCTGCTGGTACACTGACCTTCATGGTTGGCGGGACAGCAGAGGAATTTGAAAAGGCAAAGCCTATCCTTGCGGCTATGGGTAAAGCCGTCATCCATGCGGGGCAATCTGGGGCAGGGCAGGCAGCCAAAATTTGCAACAATATGCTGCTGGCCATCTCGATGATCGGCACGTGTGAGGCTTTTGTCCTGGCGGAAAAGCTCGGCTTAGATGCCAAGGCCTTCTTTGAAATCGCGTCTCAATCGTCAGGTCAAAGCTGGTCGATGACAAGTTATGCGCCCGTGCCAGGATTGGTGCCAACAGCGCCATCCAACCGAGATTTTACCAACGGATTTGCCGGCGCACTGATGTTGAAGGATTTAAGGCTGGCATTGGAGGCAACCCACGCCGTTGGCATGACCGCGTCCTTAGCCTTAAAATCAGAAGAAATTTATAGTGAATATAGTGTTAAATACCCGCCAAATCGTGACTTCTCGGGTGTCATTGATATGCTTAGGAACCAGTAAAGTTCATTTTAACAAGATATTAGAGACTTTGCCTTAAGTTATCTCGAAACGTCGAAGAATACGGCGGGAGATAAAAATATGGCGGGTCAAACACAACAGAATTCTGTCGGCGAACTGGTCGAAGAATCGAGCTTAAGCGAATATCGTCGTGCGCTGTCCTTGGTAGAGCGCCTGCACCGGCAATTGCTGGATGTGGTGAAGGACGATTTGGATCGTGCGGGTCATGATGATCTGACCCCCGTTCAAGCGCTTTTGATTTTCAACATTGGCGATGCGGAATGGTCTGCGGGTGAATTGAAGTCCCGCGGCTTCTATCTGGGCTCTAATGTTTCCTACAATTTGAAGAAATTGCATGAGCTCGGCTATGTCGAGAGCGGCAAGTCCTTGCACGACAAGCGTCAGATCCGCTTGCGCCTGACCAAAGAAGGTGGCGACCTGCGTAAACAATTGGACGTGATGTTCCAACGCCACGCCGCTACCTTAAGCCCTGTCGGTGGTGTTGAGAGCCCTGATTTGGTCGCATCGAATAAGACGCTGACCCGGTTAGAGCGCTTCTGGGCCGACCAAATCCGCTTCCGCCTGTAATCAGGCGCACAATACCTCAATCAAAAAGCCGCTATCGAACGCTCGATAGCGGCTTTTTTGTGTGAAATCGCCTATGGCTTCTGTTGGCTGCGACATATTGCCTATGGCTTTGTGACCAATTTCGTCTACTTATCCCTCAACGACCGATCGGAATAACGCTCACCATGAGGGGGCCGCAGGGCCCAGCTTACTATGGATTATGAAGGTGCCTTCAAAAAGGCCGTCACGGAAGTCCGCAATGAAGGGCGTTATCGGGTATTTGCCGATGTGAAACGCGTCCAAGGCCAGTTTCCGCGCGCGCGCCGCCGGACCGAGACGGGCGAGCAGGACATCGTGATCTGGTGTTCCAACGATTATCTGGGGCAGGGGCAGCATCCCCGCGTCCTCGCCGCCATGACTGGGGCGATCGACGATGTCGGTGCGGGTTCTGGTGGCACGCGCAATATTTCTGGTACCACCAGCTTCCACGTCGACTTGGAATATGAGCTGGCCGATCTTCACCAGAAGGAAGCAGCCCTTCTGTTTACATCTGGCTATGTCGCCAATGATGCCACTTTGGCGACTATGTCCCGCATCTTGCCGGGCTGCATCATTTTCTCCGACGAAAAGAACCACGCCTCCATGATTGAGGGCATTCGCCGCTCCGGCTGTGAGAAGCGCGTATTCCGTCATAATGATGTTGCGCACCTTGAAAGCCTCTTGGCGCGGGCGCCGGCTGACGCGCCAAAGCTGATCGCGTTTGAGAGCGTTTATTCCATGGATGGCGATGTTTCGCCGATCCATGCGATTTGTGATTTGGCCGAGCGCTATAATGCCATGACCTATCTCGATGAAGTCCATGCGGTTGGCCTGTATGGCGCGCGCGGGGCAGGTATTGCAGAGCGGGACGGGGCCTTGGACCGGATCGATGTTATCGAAGGCACCTTGGGCAAAGCCTTTGGCCTGATGGGCGGCTATATTGCAGGCAGCCATGCCATGGTCGATGCCATTCGCTCTTTTGCACCGGGCTTTATCTTCACCACCTCCTTAGCGCCCGTTTTAGCGGCTGGCGCGTTGGAAAGTGTGCGCATCTTAAAGAGTTCTGAGGGCGCAGAGCTTAGGGTCCGCCACCAGCGCCAAGCCAATCTGTTGAAGCGCTTGTTCCTCGAAGCCGGTCTTCCGGTGATGGATAGCTCCACCACCCATATCGTGCCGCTTCTGGTCGGTGATGCGGTGCAATGCAAGGCGATCTCGGATCGCTTGCTGCAGGATCACGGGGTTTATGTCCAGCCGATCAACTTCCCAACCGTGGCGCGTGGGGCGGAACGTCTGCGATTTACGCCGAGCCCACTGCATGATGATGCTTTGTGTGAAGCCTTGGTGCAGTCTGTTTTGGATGTGTGGCACGCCAAGGCGCGGAGCCAGGTCGCCTAGATATGCCACCGGAGGTGCAGCCAGACCCGCTCTTGAGGCAACTGGCAGCGCGGGAAATCTATATCGAACGGCAAATCCGAGGGCCATACGCGCAGATCCGCGCAATCGACGCCCTTACTGGTCTAGAAGTGGCTGTCACCACACCGTCAAATGCCGCGCAATTTGACCAAAACCGCTTGGCTTTGCGTAAACTGGGGCAGTGCCTGATCGCGCAGGGTCATATGGTGTTGGATGATCGAGACCCGAGAGAAGCTGACGCGTCAAACAAAGCGGCAGATCTGTCCAAAAACACATCCACCTCCTTACCAAAAGGTGGGTTTTATACTTAATCAATCCAATTAATATTTGGCTGTGTTAAGTATAAAACCAAATCCTCGACCCCCTTTGGCTTATCGCCCACGTACCCCGCGGCCCAGACCGATTTGGCGGGCAAATTCGCTGCGACGTTTTGCATAATTTGGTGCGACCATTGGATAATCTGCAGGCAGATTCCACCGGCGACGATATTCTTCTGGCGACAAATTATACTTCGATCGCAAATAACGTTTCAGCATTTTAAGCTTTTTTCCGTCCTCTAGGCAGACAATGTAGTCGTCAGTGATAGATTTACCCAAGCTTACCGCAGCTTTGGGCTTCTCGGTTGGCTTCTCAAAGTCATCGTTAGACAGTGTTACGAGGCTTTTGTGGATGCTGCGGATAAGATCACTAAGATTTTCCGCCCGAATTTCATTGCCGTTTACATAAGAGGAGACGATCTCTGTTGTCATTTCCAAGATATCGGAACTTGCGTGCTCTCTTTGATTTCTCATGTTAAAACATTCCTATCTACGTTGGGTGTCGATGATTAAATAGAACTGATTTGGTCGTGAATTAAGATTGCCCAATTCAATAAATAGCTTTTTTCGATGTTTCAACTTTCCAAAAACGCCTTGCGGCTGCGAAATATCGTTTCTACGTGATTGAATTCAAATTATAAATTTCGCAAGAAAAAGCTTGATTTTCTATGATTATCTCGAAAACTGGAATTTTCATTAGTATTAACCTTGGGATATAATACCGGCCTAACTGTTACCTTTTGGTACGCATTGGCCCTTGCCCTGTTGCAAGCTGCGCCTAGGTTCATGTAGAACGAGCCAAACGGAGACAATTCTGCCATGACATCCCTCGCTGATAGCCAAACTTTTGTAAGCAAAGATTTTTTCTCATCCTCGCTTGGGGCGAAAGATTCTGAATTGGCAGCTGCCATTCAGGAGGAACTTCATCGGCAACAGACTCAGATTGAGCTGATCGCGTCGGAGAACATCGTATCTCGGGCGGTTCTTGAAGCTCAAGGGTCGGTCCTGACCAATAAATATGCCGAGGGATATCCCGGTCGCCGCTATTATGGTGGCTGTGAATTCGTCGACGTAGCTGAAAATTTGGCTCTGGACCGTGCGAAGGCATTGTTTGACTGCAGCTATGCTAATGTTCAACCACATTCCGGTGCGCAAGCAAACCAAGCGGTCTTTATGGCGCTTTTGAAACCGGGTGACACTTTCCTCGGTCTTGACTTGGCAAGTGGGGGGCACCTCACACATGGCTCGCCCGCCAACCAGTCTGGCAAGTGGTTTAATGCGATTTCCTACGGCGTTCGTCCTGATACCCATTTGATTGACTATGATGCTGTGGAGGCATTGGCCAAAGAGCATCAGCCCAAGGTGATTATTGCGGGTGGTTCGGCCTATCCGCGTCAGATCGACTTTGCCCGCTTCCGCGCGATTGCTGATTCAGTTGGTGCCTATTTCATGGTCGATATGGCCCACTTTGCAGGTCTGGTCGCTGGTAAAGCGCACCCAAATCCGCTGGATCACGCTCATGTGGTCACAACCACGACGCACAAGACGTTGCGTGGGCCTCGCGGGGGCATGATTTTGTCGAATGACGAGGCTTTGGGCAAAAAATTCAATTCGGCGGTTTTCCCGGGCCTCCAAGGCGGGCCTTTGATGCATGTCATCGCGGCTAAGGCCGTGGCCTTTGGTGAAGCTTTGACGCCAGAGTTCCAAGCCTATGCGCGTCAGGTTGTCGCCAATGCGCAGGCCATGGCAACGGCGGTAAAGGCTGGCGGTTTCGATCTGGTTTCTGGCGGCACAGACACCCATGTGGTGCTGGTCGACTTGCGGCCCAAGGATCTGACCGGCAAGGCCAGCGAAGCCGCTTTGGAGCGGGCTGGCTTTACCTGTAACAAGAACGGCGTGCCATTTGATCCAAAGCCACCTGCAACCACGTCTGGCGTTCGTTTGGGCTCTCCAGCTGGCACGACACGGGGTTTTGGCACCGAGGAATTTACTTGGATTGGCAACAAGATTGTGGAAGTCTTGGACTCGCTTGCCGGGACCCCCGATGGCAATCCAGAAGTGGAAAAGCGCGTGCGTGGTGAAGTTGAAGCCATGTGTGCCCGTTTCCCAATCTATTAGGGCAATATCGGCGAGGTACACGTCTCGCCAATACTGCTTTCGAAAGGATCGTCCATGCGTTGCCCATTCTGCGGATTCGCTGACACGCAGGTCAAGGACTCCCGTCCAGCTGAAGATGGGGTGTCCATCCGGCGTCGCCGTCAATGCCCCGCCTGCGGCGGTCGTTTCACGACCTTTGAACGCGTGCAATTGCGCGAATTGAAAGTGATCAAACGCGACGGTGCGCGGGAATTGTTTGATCGCGACAAGCTGCATCGGTCGGTAGCCATTGCTTTGCGCAAGCGCGAAGTGCCCGAGGAGCGAATTGAGCATTTGATCTCTGGCATCGTGCGGCGCTTGGAGACTTCAGGCGAGACGGAAATTGCCACTAGCACGGTTGGCCAATTTGTCCTGGATGCTTTGGGGGAGACCGATCCGGTTGCCTTCGTCCGCTATGCTTCAGTCTATCGCGATTTCCGTGAGGCAGAAGATTTCAATCGTTTTGTCGATGATGAGCTTGGCGCATTAAAGGAAAGCCTGAAACGTCGGGGCACGGTGCGTGAAGACTGAGGTGGCTAAGCATCGCCCCACCATCACCCTCAAGCTGGCGACCAGTCTCGATGCCCGAATTGCGACGGTGACTGGGGCGAGCCAGTGGATCACAGGACCAGAATCTCGTGCCGAAGTACATCGCATGCGGGCGACCCATGACGGTGTGCTGACAGGCATTGGCACCGTTTTGGCCGATGATCCCGAACTGACCGCGCGGCTTGATCCCATGCCAGCCCGTCAACCTTGGCGTATTGTGCTCGACCGCAATGGCCGATTGCCTCTGGATAGTAAGCTGATCCAAACCACCGATAGGGCTGGCCTGATTTGGTGTACGGGCTTAGATGTCGCGGCTGAATCACCAAGTGGCGGTTGCCAGGTTCATCATCATGGCGTGGGTGTGAGCAAAACTGGTCCTATGGGATTAGACCTCCATGAGGTATTGCGCCTTCTCACCGACACGTACGACATCAAAACTTTGATGGTTGAGACAGGCCCGATCTTAGCCACCGCTTTCTTGCGAGCAGGCCTTGTCGACCATATCGCTTGGTTTCGAGCGCCCTTGCTACTCGGCGGCGATGGACGACCCGTGTTTGACAGCCTAGATGTTGAGGAATTGTCGCAAGCTTGGGTCCTCCACCAGACGGACCATATTAGGTTTGGTCGAGACGTCCTCGACCGCTTCGACTTAAGCCCAACTTAGAAGGCACACAGATGTTTACAGGGATAATCACCGATATTGGCACTATCGTCGCGATGGATCATAGGCCGGGGACCGATGCTGTTTTCACAGTCGATAGCGGCTATGATGCGGCGAGTTTGGCCTTGGGCGCTTCAGTCAGCCACCAAGGGGTCTGCCTCACCCTTATTTCGTTTGAATCGATCACGACAGGGTCGCGCTGGTGGGTGCAAGTCAGCCAAGAGACTTTGGATGTAACATGTGCCAAGGACTGGCAAGTTGGGACACAGCTTAATCTCGAGCGAGCCCTGAAATTGGGCGACGAATTGGGTGGCCATATGGTTTCAGGCCATGTCGATGGTATTGGCGAAGTCATCGCGATGATACCAGAAAACGAGAGCCACCGGGTCACCATTCAAGTGCCGGAGCCCTTGGCCAAATATGTATCGCCTAAAGGATCCATCGCGGTCGATGGCGTGTCGTTGACCATCAATGAGGTGGATGATGTGACGTTCGGGATCAATATCATTCCCCACACATGGCAGGTGACAACATTGGGTCGCCTAAAGCTAGGTACACGTGTTAATCTTGAAGCCGATCAAGTTGCACGTTACGTGGAACGCATCCTATCTCGTAAGACCTGACGACCATTTCACCAGCTTCAACCTTGGACTAGGCTATGACACTTTCTTTCGATCCGCCCCACTTGTTGATTGTCGTCGGCGACTATTATGCCCATATCGCGGAAGAATTGGTGGCCGGTGCCACTGAATCCATCAAGGCCGTCAATGGCACCTATGATTTGATCAAGGTGCCAGGTGCCTTTGAAATCCCGGCCGTGATCGCCCATGCTGATCGCGCTACCCATCGCCCAGCAGGCCGTCACTATGATGGCTATGTGGCTTTGGGCTGCGTTATTCGCGGTGAGACTTCGCATTATGACTATGTCTGTGGCGAGAGCGCCCGGGCCTTGATGGAGCTGTCTGTTGAAGGTCTGCCCATTGGCTATGGCATTTTGACGGTGGAAAACGAAGCCCAAGCCCTCGTTCGCGCCAAGCGCGATCAAAAGAACAAGGGCAAGGATGCCGTTGTAGCCTGCCTCACCATGCTGTCGGTCAAGCGGCGCTTGAACATGGGCGGCGTATGACCCGCATCAAACCTTCGTCGATCACCGATGCGCGCCGCGGTGCGCGTCTGGCTGCCGTGCAAGCGCTCTATCAGATGGAAATGTCCGGCGGCGGTGTGACATCGACGGTGCGTGAATATGTCGATCACCGTTTGGGAGAAGATAGTGAGACGGGGCCACTAGAAACAGCCGACGTGGATTTCTTCCGCGCCTTGGTTGAAGGTGTAGTGGCCGAGCAAGCCTTGATCGATGCGTCGATTAAGTCACGTCTAGCCAAGGGCTGGCGGCTGGAGCGGATTGATTCGATTGTACGCGCCACGGTCCGCGCGGCGACTTTTGAATTATTGCGCCGCGCCGATGTGCCAGTTGCGGTTGTGATCGATGAATATGTTGGCATCGTAAACGCGTTCTTTGATGGACCAGAAGGTGGGTTCACCAATGGGCTTCTCGACCGTTTGGCGCGCGAGCTAAATGCCAATGACCTCCGCCAAGTGACCTCCTGAACACGCGGTAGCCTTTGTGGAACCGGCACCTCCAGAGTTTGACCTAATTGCGCAGCTCTGGGCACCACTTACCCTTGGCGCGCCGGGCGCGTTTGGGCTGAAAGACGATGTTGCCCAGCTATCCAGCGCGCCGTTTGGCCACGTCGTCACCTGTGATCAGATCATTGAAAACACCCATTTCCTGCCAAGTGACCCATTGGACTGGGTCGCCAAACGTCTGGTACGGCGCAATCTGTCGGATTTGATTGCCAAAGGCTGCAAGCCCATCGGCGCTTTTTTGTCAGTGGCTTGGCCAAAAAGCCGTCCTTACGCACACTTGGCCGATTTTGCTGCGGGACTGGGGCAGGACTTGGCAGAACTGTGCGGCGCGTGCCCGCTGCTGGGGGGCGATACCAGCACCACTCATGGGCCATTGGTAGCTAGCCTCACGCTGGTGGGCGTGCCGCTTTCGGCCGCGGGTCAGCCGATCTTGCGCAGCGGCGCACAGGCTGGCGATCTGATCTTTCTGACGGGCACGATTGGCGACCCGTTTTTGGGATTGCAAGTGCGTTTGGGCTTGATGGACGGGCAGGGGCTGGAAGGTGCGGTCTCAATTGCCTTGGCCCCTTCGCCACCACCTTTGGCCGTGGCTGCGATCATCGCAACCCACGCCAAGGCCAGCATTGATATTTCAGATGGTCTGCTGGCCGATGCGGGCCATGTCGCAGCGGCCTCGGGACGGGCGCTCGAGCTTGATCTTGAGCGCGTGCCCTTGTCGGCAGAGGCTAGGGTTTTTTTAGATCGCGCGCAGCCCCCCGTTGAAGCTCTCTTCAGTCTCGTCACAGGTGGCGATGACTATCAAGCTCTGACCTGTGTTGCGCCAGCAGAAGCGGAAGCCTTCGCTTCAAAAATGAAGGCTTTAGGGGTTCAGATCACCCAAATTGGTGTCTGCCGCGACGGGCAGGGGCTGAATCTATTCTTTCAGGGCGAAAGGCTTGATTTGCCTGCCCGCACCGGCTGGCAGTTTAGCGGCGCATAAAGGCCACTTGCTCAAGCGAAACACGCGCGACACGCAGACCCGGTTTCATCGCCGTTACTGCTTGGGTCACGACTCTGACGATCGCCGCAGAATCATATGTATTCGGGCCTTTGCCCTCAGGAATCGGATTGCGCCCGGTTGCCCGTGTGATGCCATCGCGCACAAAAAAATGCTGCTCCCGCACATAGGTCGCGGCGTTAAGATCGGTCATGCGAATCTTGAGTGTGACAAACACATAATTCACCAAGGCACCATTGCGGGCGATTGGCAGCACCACATTGGTCAGTTCTGCCACCAAGGGCTCGCCCGCTGCCTCGCCCTTGCCTTCGCCCTTGCCTTCAGCAGCTTGCGCGCGCTGCGGCGCTAAAAGCGGTGACAGGGCTGCAGCACCGATGGTGGCTGCGCTCAAAACAAGGGTGGAGCGGCGCGTTGAGTTGGTCATTGCAATTTCCTGCCACACGAATGTCGATGATTGGTTAATGCGCAGGCAGTTTTGGGGTTTACTGATAAGGATTTCCCGAAACCGACGCGGCACGTTGCAAGCGGCGCAATCGCCCCCTAAAGAAGACAGACCAATAAAGGGGGGTCATTCGGAGAGCGGGAGATAAACTGCCGCCACGGATGAGCCAGGAAACGAAAAGAGGTAACACATGGACGTTAGCGTCATGAGTGTGGTCGCGGCAATTGGTGCCGGGGTCGTTGCGTTGATCTACGGGTTCATCACCGTTCAACAAGTTCTAAAAGCAAGCCCAGGAAATGCCCGTATGCAAGAAATTGCTGCGGCTATTCAAGAAGGGGCAAATGCCTATCTCAACCGTCAATACACCACGATCGCCATTGTCGGCGTCGCGATTGCGGTTCTCCTCACATTCTTATTCACCATCACCACGTCGCTTGGCTTTGTGGTTGGTGCCGTTCTTTCTGGCCTCGCAGGTTATGTCGGGATGCTGGTGTCGGTTCGCGCCAATGTGCGTACCACTGAAGCGTCGCGCAACAGCTTGGCAGCAGGTCTCTCCATGGCCTTCCGTGCCGGTGCCGTGACCGGTATGCTGGTGGCTGGTTTGGCTTTGATCGGCGTGGCTGGCTATTATTATATCCTGACGCAAGTCATGGGTCTTGAGCCAACCAGCCGTGAAGTCATCGATCCATTGGTTGCTTTGGGCTTTGGCGCTTCTTTGATTTCCATCTTCGCCCGTCTCGGTGGCGGTATCTTCACCAAGGGTGCAGACGTTGGTGGCGACATGGTTGGCAAGGTCGAAGCTGGCATCCCAGAAGATGATCCACGCAACCCTGCAACCATCGCAGACAATGTCGGCGACAATGTCGGCGACTGCGCTGGTATGGCGGCAGACTTGTTTGAGACCTACGCGGTGACTTTGGTTGCCACCATGGTGTTGGCGTCGATCTTCTTCAAAGAAGCAGGTGCGGCTGTTATGATGTCTTTGCCACTGGCCATTGGCGCCATGGCGATCGTGACCTCGATTGTTGGCACTTATTTTGTCCGTCTGGGCAAAGACAACAACATCATGAATGCCTTGTATAAGGGCCTGATCGCGGCTGGCGTGCTCTCTGTTGCGGGCCTTTATGCTGTGGTTCAATACACCGTAACCCAGACCTATACGACCAGCGGTGGCGTGACCATTACGGCCATGAACCTGTTCTGGTCAGGCGTGATTGGTCTTGTCGTGACAGCCGCCATTGTGTGGGTGACCGAATATTACACCGGCACGGACTATCGCCCGGTGAAATCGGTGGCTCAAGCTTCGGTTTCTGGCCATGGTACCAACGTCATTCAAGGCTTGGCCGTGTCGATGGAATCCACCGCACTGCCAGCTTTGATCATCGTCGGCGGTATTTTGGCGACCTTCAACTTGGCAGGCCTGTTCGGCATCGCCATTGCAACCACGACCATGTTGTCGGTTGCCGGGATCATTGTGGCGCTCGACGCCTTTGGCCCTGTGACAGACAATGCTGGCGGTATTGCCGAAATGGCCAATCTGCCACCAGAAGTCCGCAAGACGACCGATGCGCTCGACGCTGTGGGTAACACCACCAAAGCTGTGACCAAGGGCTATGCCATTGGTTCGGCCGGTTTGGGTGCCTTGGTGTTGTTCGCGGCCTATACCGAAGACTTGAAATACTTTTCGAGCAATCCAGCAGAATATCCTTATTTTGCCGGCGTGAACGTCAGCTTCGACTTGTCCAACCCTTATGTTGTGGTTGGTCTGTTGATTGGTGGTCTCTTGCCTTATCTGTTCGGTGGCTGGTCGATGACCGCCGTAGGCCGTGCAGCTGAAGCGGTTGTGCAGGAAGTACGTCGTCAGTTCCGTGAAATTCCAGGCATTATGGAAGGCACGGGCAAGCCAGACTATGGTCGGGCTGTCGATATTCTGACCAAGGCTGCGATCCGTGAAATGATCGTACCAAGCTTGCTGCCAGTCTTGTCGCCCATCGTTCTCTTCTTCGCGATCAACATGATTGCCGGCAAAGCGCAGGCTTTGGCAGCAGTCGGTGCGATGCTGTTGGGCGTGATTGTGACGGGTCTGTTCGTCGCCATCTCCATGACCTCCGGCGGCGGCGCTTGGGACAATGCCAAGAAGTCGTTTGAAGACGGCTTTGTGGACCGCGATGGCGTCAAGCACATGAAGGGTTCAGAGGCGCATAAGGCTTCTGTGACCGGTGACACGGTTGGCGACCCATACAAGGACACATCTGGTCCTGCGGTGAACCCCATGATCAAGATCACCAATATTGTGGCTCTGCTCTTGTTGGCTGTCTTGGCCCACCAAGGCTAAACCACCAGACCATCAAAATATTAAAGTCCCGGTCGAGAGACCGGGGCTTTTTTGTTTGGGGCTCAATGTCACGGCGGATGGCGAGAATTTAACCGTCTAAAGCGCAGCGGGGCGCTTGGCCAAGTCACAATGGTTGGTTAGGCTGATCCGAACGAGGCAGGTGAGGAGAGTGGTAGTGCGGAAAGGTCGGTGTTCGAATGAGCCGAGCGCATGCGAGTTTGCCCGCGCTCAACTTGAGCTGCCCTATGCCGGGCCGGGAAGTGTTTGTTCGCGCTGCGGTAGCCCCTTAGCCGCCATTATCGAGCCTAGCGAGCCCAGCACTGGGAATTTTTCCCAAAGCGCGCACGATACAATGCCAGCTCAGCCAGAGCCAAATTTTGAACGGGAATCGGCGTCACGCTACGTACCCCGCGCGGATCTGGCATCGGAAGTATCCACTGGCTTTACGATCCTGCGATTGACCCGATGGGTGGCGATTGCGGCCCTTCTTGTGTTGGTTGGCTTTATTGCTTGGCGACTGTTTGGCCCGGCGCAAGACACCGAGACAGGACTCGACCCAGCCGGTCTGTCGGCTTTAACCGAGGGGCTGGATATCCAGCAAATCTCACCACCGGAAATGCGCCGCGTGGATGTCTCCACCGAGGCACGCGTCTCGCCTGATCCGACCAGCGCGGTGATTATGTTGCTGGCCCCCGACACGATCTTGGATGTGACGGGGCGTATCGAAGTTGGCGGCCTGAATTGGCTGCGTATCACATTGCCGACGGATCGCTCTCGGTCGGGATTTATCCGCGAAGATATGTTGGCTCCGCTGGGCGAGGGCGACGGCGATTATTCAAGCCTGGATCCGCTGGCCGGCAATACAATTAACGGCTCCATTATGCCGATTGCCCCGGTCCAAGTGGGAGCCGTGCCGATGGCGCAACCCCTGACCTACCAGATTATCGGACCGCCAGCGTCCATCTATCAAAGCCCCGCACTTGAAAGCCCACAGATGGGACAAGTGGCCAGTGGCGTGATGGTCATGGTTGTCGCCCAGCACATGTCGAATGGGCAAGCTTGGTACCAAGTTCAATTGACCAATGGCAGAACGGGCTGGATATCGGGCAATTCAGCCATGCTGGCCTCGCAAAACCCCAGCATAGCTGCGACCGCTGTCGCCGCGGCACCGCCAGCGGAAGCCAGCACGCCGCCAGCGCCGAAAGCTGAGCCCGAAGTTCCAGCTGGGCCCATGGCTGTTAGCGTGGGCACACTGATGCGTGTGGATACCCCGACAGCGAGCTTGCGGGCACGCCCCGGGGTTGCGAGCGATCCGGTGCTGGAGGTTTTGCCAACCGATACCTTGATGTCGGTTGAAGATGTTCGCATTGTTGCCGGTATGCCGTGGTACCAAGTCACCTCGCCTAAGGGGAATCAGGGATGGTTGTCTGGTCGGGCCCTTGTTGCCAATCAATAAGGTTGGCGCTGTTGCTCTCACGGCCTAACCCCTGTTGCGCTGGCGCAAGTCCTGATAAAGCACCAGCCGAAACGCTGATTAATCCGTAGGTCCCAACCCGTCTTTCGCGAAAGCCAAGTGCATGTTTTCAGAGGAAACCCAGACATCGCAAGCTATGCGGCCTCGGGGATCGAGCGGTGCAAGCCGGGTCTTACTGATCATGGGCGCAATTGGCGTTTCGGCGCTGGTGATCTTGGGTGCCTTTTTCGGGTTTAGGGCAATGTTCTCGGGCCAACAAGCAGCGGTGCCGACCTTGGATGGGCCAAAATCCTATAGTGCCTTGGGGCGTACAGAAGTCCGGAAAGAGGCGTCTCTGACGGCACCTATCGCTTTGGTACTCAAGGAAGGCACCATTGTATCGGCTCAAAGCGTCGGTGAGAAAGCCGGGGTTGAGTGGATTTCATTGACCGCTGTGGATGGTGCGAAGGGCTTCGCCCCAAAGGCCTTGTTTCGCGAGATTGTGCCAACAAGCGGGAGTAATAAAATTAGCGGCGGCGTTCGCAATATCGTCACGTCCGCCCTTTTGAACCTGCGTGAAACCCCTTCGATGTCTGGCAAAATTGTTGGCACCGTCGACGGTGGCACCCGCCTCGTGTCTGACGGATCGGTAGAGGCGGAGGGTGAGTTGTGGATGCGTGTCCCATTGGATGGCAACACGATTGTTTATATTTTGCAGCGCTTTACAACGGCCGATGATGACGCCAACGGAAATGATGGGATCGGCGCGGACAATGCCACCGTCGGTGCTGTGGGCCGCGCCATCCAGATCGCCAACGTGCAAGCAACACCGCTGCCCAATTCCCGAATTGTCCGTGCGCTCCAACCCGGCGAAGTGGTCCGTGTGATTGGCCAAACCAATTCGGGTATTGCTTGGTACGTCTTGCGGCTCAATGATGGCAGCCAGGGCTTTGCGCCAAAGGCGGCCATCAGTATCGATGAAGGGGCTTCACGCTGGGTTTATCCAGACGGCACCGAAGCACCGGGCCCAAATGTGCCCCAAGGCCAAACCCAGCCGATTGATCCGGCAAGCCTTCTACAA
Organism: Hyphomonadaceae bacterium UKL13-1; assembly: GCA_001602435.1. Classification (GTDB taxonomy): domain Bacteria; phylum Pseudomonadota; class Alphaproteobacteria; order Caulobacterales; family Aquidulcibacteraceae; genus Aquidulcibacter. The sequence goes on along the minus strand of CP012156.1, from coordinate 1,576,226 downwards.
ATGAACGGTGCCAGCACCGGTGCCGATGGGGCGGGTGGGGAAGCTACCGGGGCCAACACCACGCCGGCAGAGGCCGCCGACGGCGTCTTGCCCGTCACACCGACGGCACCTGTAGCCCAGCCCGCTGCTGCGGGTCCCCAGCCATAACCTACCTGCCCTTGGTTGCACGAGCGAGTTATGGACCGCTCACGTAACATTGATCAAATCTATGGGTACGATAGTTAAATTCAATTGGTATTTGCGCCAACTTTCTGTACTCAGGCCCCGGCAACCTGTCTGCGATGTCAGGCAAGGGTTAGCTTCGATTTTCAGGAGAGACATGATGAGCCTCGCAACCAGCAAAACACTCGACAATCTTAAAGAAGCCTTCGCCGGTGAAAGCCAAGCCAATCGCCGCTATCTTTACTTCGCGCAAAAGGCAGATGTGGAAGGCTATAACGATGTCGCCAGTGTCTTCCGTTCGACCGCCGAAGGTGAAACCGGCCACGCCCATGGCCATTTGGAATTCATGGAATCGGTTGGCGATCCAGCCACCGGCCTGCCAATCGGTGCCACTGCTGACAATCTGAAAGCTGCGATCGCTGGCGAAACTCATGAATATACCGACATGTATCCCGGTATGGCGCGCACTGCGCGTGAAGAAGGCTTCGACGAAATTGCGGATTGGTTTGAGACCTTGGCAAAAGCTGAAAAGTCCCACGCTGGTCGTTTCCAGCGCGCTTTGGACAGCATGGACGCATAATTCGCGTTTTCCGATTCTGGCAGGGGGCTGGGCTAAGCTCAGCCCTCTTGCTTATTTCGGATGTTACTAGGGAAAGGGCACTTCGTGGCAGAAGAGACAAAGCGGGCACCGCGTGAGGGCAGTCTTGATGCCCCATTTCGTCATCCAATCGCTTGGCAGGAAGAGAGCTATTACGATCTGTCTCTCATCGAGCATGAGATGGAGCGCGTGTTCGATATCTGCCACGGCTGTCGGCGCTGCTTCAATCTGTGTGAGTCTTTCCCTAAACTGTTTGATATGGTTGATGAAAGTCCGACCGGTGAACTCGATAGCGTGCCCAAGGCTGCCTATCAGGATGTCGCCGACGCGTGCACCTTGTGCGATATGTGCTTCTTGACCAAATGCCCCTACGTGCCGCCGCACGAATTTGACTTGGACTTCCCGCATCTAATTTTACGCCATCGCGCTGCGAAGCGTCGGGCGGATGGGATCGAGAACCCGGTCCGAGAGGCCTTAGGCGAAACCGACCGCAATGGCCGTTTGGCCCGTCCGGTTGCAGGCATCGCGAATTGGGCGAGCGACGTTAAAAATAAGCCTGTCCGCCAAGTAATTGAGGCGTTGACCGGCATTGATGCCGATGTTGAGCTGCCGAAATTCCACACAACCACGGCCTCCGACAGATTGGCGATGACGACGCCGGGCGATGCAGCAGGTCCCGCCTATAATCAGCGCAAAGCCGCCCTCTATGCGACCTGCTTTGTCGATTATAACGCCCCAGATACCGCCGTTGCTGCCGCTGAGGTTTTGGCGAAGCAAGGCATTGCCAGCACCTTGGTTTATCCCGAATGCTGTGGGATGCCGCAATTGGAGGCGGGCGATATTGCCGAAGTGGCCGGGCGGGCTGCCCGTGTTGCGGCCCATTTTGAACATTGGATCGATACGGGCCATGATGTCATCGCCTTGACGGCCTCTTGTGGCTTGATGATGAAGTTTGAGTGGCCATTGATCTTGCCGGATAATCCGCAAGTGAAGAAGTTGGCTGCCGCTACCAAAGACATCAGCGAATACATGGTCGAGCTATCCAAGACATTTGGATTGGCTGCGGGTCTAAACCCCATCGAAGGTGGCGTGACCGTGCATCACGCCTGCCACGCGCGGGCGCAGAATATGGGCCAGAAGTCGGCCGAGATGCTCAAGCTCATTCCAGACACCAAAGTGGATGTGGTGGAACGTTGCTCTGGCCATGGCGGCACGTTTGGGGTCCTGAAAGAAACCAAGCCAATGGCCTTTAAAGTTGGTAAGCCGGCCGCCAAACAGGTCGCTGCCAAAGATAATGAGACTTTGTGCTCCGACTGCCCGTTGGCGTGCAAGCATTTGGGGCAGATGTTGATTGCGGAGACTGGGCCAGACAAGGGCCCTGCAAAACAACCTCTACAAGCCCACCCCATTGAGATTTTGGCCCGCGCCTACGGCCTTAGCTAGGAAAAAAGACATGCCTGCTTCTTCTCGCACCATCACCCGTTCTGACTTGATACCGGATGCGGAATTCTCCCTCGTTCGCAAGGCGCGTCGGGCCGAATTATTGCCGATCAAGAAACTGCGCCGGATTGATCTGGGGCCTGTCTGCACCGTCTATTTCGAAACGTTCGAGACGATGTTGTTCCAGATTCAAGAGATGCTTCTGATTGAAAAGGGCGGGGAGGAACAAATTCAGGACGAATTGGCCGCCTATAACCCTCTGATCCCTAAGGGGTCTGAATTAGTCGCAACCATTATGTTTGAAATTGATGAGCCTGTGCGTCGGGCCAATATTCTCGCGCGTTTGGGCGGCATTGAAGAACATTTCTTCTTACAAATCGGAACCGAGAAAGTCCGCGCGGTGCCGGAAGGTGACGTCGAGCGCACGCGCTCGGATGGCAAGGCGTCTTCGGTTCACTTCATGCATTTTCCGCTGGAACCCGCCCATATCGCCGTGTTTCGGGAGCCGACAACCCAAATCATGGTCGGCAGCGATCATGAGAGCTATGCCCATCTGACGATCTTGAGCCCAGCTACACGGGCCGAGTTGGCACGGGATTTTGCCTAAACCTTCTCGCTGACCCAGATGCGGATCAGATGATGGGCAATCGCAAGTGGAGGCGGGGCGTGTAAGGTCACGCCATCGCGTGTACAACCGGCTTCAGACAAAAGTTGCCGCGCCTCATCCCGGCTAAACCAGATGGCTTGGGATATTTCGTGCGTATCAATGTTGAGGTCATAGCTCTCGACCTCGGCAATTAGGCCAATCATCAATTGCGATGGGAAGGGCCAAGGTTGGTTGGCGACAATGCGCGCGCTGGTCATCTTGACGCCAGCTTCTTCAAACAACTCGCGCGCGCAGCCTTCTTCTACTGTTTCGCCGGGTTCGATGAAGCCAGCCAGGGCTGAGATAAAGCCCGCCCGAAAGCCAATACCGCGACCTAGCAAACATTGATCGCCTTTAACTGCGAGCATGATGGCGACCGGGTCTGTACGCGGGAAATGTTCCGTTTTGCACGATGGGCAGGCCCGTTTCCAACCAGCTTCGGCCATATGGGTTGTTTCACCGCAATTGGCGCAAAAGCCGTGGCGGCTATGCCAGTCCAAAATCGCTTTCGCCGTGCCGGCAATGGCGAGGTCGGCCATGTCCATGATGCCTGCGGCCATGCGCAAATCTTCGGGTTCGCCCAAGCCTTGAATCGGGCCGTCATTCCAATCAAACCGGGCGGGCAAGGTGGTTGCAAAGGTTGCCCGGCCCTTGTCGTCTAAGCCCATCAAAATGGGTTCTGGGCTCGATTTTGGCAGAAAGGCGGATCGGCTGCTGCTGGCCAATCGTAATAGCTTCCGGGCGCCGGTCGATTGCGGGTCTTGGCTCAAAACAGGCTTGCCGTCTTGGATCAAGATCAGATCGGTGTCGGGATGATTGAGCAGGCTTTCCATTTTGTCGGCGTCGCGGCGCAGCGCGCTGGCGCGGTCGAGAGGGAAGGCGGTGAAGGGGATGAAATCAGAAGTTTGTGCCATAGACTGCACCTGAACTGGCCCGCCCGTCTTGGTCAAGCACGATTTGTTGCTGGCTGGCACCTGCTGCATCCACAGGATTGCCGCCATTAGCGCTTGAAACTAGCGGCCTGACTTGCGATATGGGGGGTGGAGATCGGCGGTGGACGTAGTCCTCGCCAATTCGGTCAGGTCCGGAAGGAAGCAGCCGCAACGAGTTTCGCTATGGGTCGCCGTTCGGTCTCCACCCTTTTACCTGTGCGCACCCACAGTTTGGAACCCCAGCATGGACGAAACGGATCTTGGCGGTGAAGGTGATCTTCCACAGTCAGGAGGATTTTCTGGGTACGACCAAGCCGATGCTGAGCCGGACGATCTGACCTTGTCGATGTTTGGTGAGCCTGCAGAGGTGCCACAAAAGACCGCAGCTGGGCAAGGTGCCCAACCTTATTTGGTGCTGGCCCGCAAATATCGGCCCCAACGCTTTGAAGATTTGATTGGGCAAGAGGCGATGGTTCGCACCTTGACCAATGCGTTTGCCTCTAACCGCATCGCCCATGCATTCATGCTGACCGGGGTGCGCGGGGTCGGCAAAACCACGACAGCCCGCCTGATTGCGCGCGCGCTCAATTATCAAACGGAGACGATAGATCGGCCTTCGATCCAGCTTGATCCGCTCGGCAGCCAGTGTGAAGCCATCACGCGGGGCAATCATCCCGATGTCTTTGAACTCGATGCTGCCTCGCGCACCGGGGTGGGTGATATGCGCGAATTGCTCGATGGGGTGCGCTATGGCCCAATCGCGGCGCGCTACAAGGTCTATATCATCGACGAAGTGCACATGCTGTCAAAGAGCGCGTTCAACGCGCTGTTGAAGACGTTGGAGGAGCCGCCTCCGCATGTGAAATTTATCTTTGCAACCACCGAAATTCGCTCGGTCCCCGTCACCATTTTGTCGCGCTGCCAACGCTTTGATTTGCGCCGGATTGAGCCCGTGGTGCTGGCCGATTATTTGGAAAAGATCGCAAGTCGTGAAGGCACGCAGATTGCGCGCGACGGCGTGGAATTGATTGCACGCGCGGCCGAAGGCTCTGCTCGCGACGGCCTTTCGCTCTTGGATCAAGCCATAGTGCAGGATCAGGGCAATGGGGTCACCGGCACCGAGATCCGCGACATGTTGGGTCTGGCTGACCGGACCCGCACCATGGATTTGCTGGGCGCGATCCTCAAGGGCGATGCCAAGACGGCGCTACAAGCTTTCCGCGAACAATATGATTTGGGGGCTGATCCGGGCCTTGTGCTGCGCGACTTGATGGACTTAACCCACGAGATCTCGCGCGGGGATGTTCTGGGTGCTGATTGGCATCCCGCAGGCGCAAGCGACCATATCCAGCAAATGAAGGCCTTTGCGCACAGTACCACACCTGCCGCGCTTGGCCGCCTGTGGCAATTGATCTTGCGGGGCTTTGAAGAATCGGGCCGGGCACCTGATCCGGTCCAAGCCGCTGAAATGTGTTTGTTGCGCGCGTGCGCTGCCCAGCAATTGCCGCCGCCTGAAGATTTAGCCCGTCTCTTGATTGGCCAGCCCATGGCGAGCTCTGGCTCGCCGGGCCCAGCATCGTCCCAAGGCCACAGTGCTGGCCCAACGGCCGCCTTGGTACCCCAAGCCGCGGAGCCTACACCTACATCAGCCGCGCAGCCGAGTTTAAGCTTTGAAGGCTTGCTCGAAGCGCTTGAAGACGCCCGTGAAATTGTGCTCGTGACAGAATTGGAACGCTTTGTCCGCCCAGTGAGCCTCGAGCCCGGCCGCTTGGTGATCGAGCTTTTGCCCAATGCGCCGGTAGACCTTCAAAAGCGCGCCGTGGAAGCGCTGTCTGCCCTTACAGGCGACGACTGGCTGGTAGAAGCGGGCTCTGGCGGGCAAGAGAGTATTGCCGAGCGGAACAAGCGTTTGGAGGTTGAGCGGGTCGATGCCGCTAAACAGGCCCCCGAAGTCGTTGCGGCACTGAGAGCTTTTCCCGGTGCCCGCATTCTCGACGTCCGCGCCGCACCGGTTCCAGAAGTGGCCTTGGAAGCTGTCGTTGAGGACGGCGATGAAGACGGTGACGCTGAGGTCAGCAATGTCCTATCGGTGGACTTTAACCGCCGCCGCGTCGGCGACTAGAACTTAATTCGGGATCATGGCGTATCCCTTTTTGACAGGACGAGTGCGATGAAAGACCTTGGCGGATTGATGAAGACCATGCAGCAGATGCAGTCGAAAGTGGCTGATGCGCATAAGAAAATGGAGAAAATCGAAGCCGAGGGCAGTGCAGGTGCCGGCATGGTGAAAATCACCAGCAATGGTGAAGGTAAGCTGTTGGCGATCTCGATCGATCCCAGCCTGTGCGTGGCTGAAGATGTCGAAATCCTTGAGGATTTGATCAAGGCCGCTTTTGAAGATGCCCGCAAAAAGGTCGAAGCCAGCCGTGCGGCGATGGAAAAGGACTTGATGGGTGGCTTGCCTCTGCCCCCCGGCTTCAAGATGCCTTTCTGATCATGACGGACCGGAATGCGCGGACCAAGCGCGCCACAGCAAGCCCGGAGATCGAGCGCCTCGTCTCGCTCTTGGCTAAATTGCCGGGCCTTGGGCCGCGCTCAGCCCGTCGGGCTGCGCTCCATCTCTTGAAGAAACGCGAAGGCCTGATGCAACCGCTCGGCCAAGCTTTGGCCGAGGCAGCCGAAAAAGTGAAAGTCTGTCAGAGATGTGGCAATCTCGATACCCAAGACCCCTGTTCGGTCTGTAGTGACCCGGCCCGCGATCAGAGCACCTTATGCGTGGTTGTTGAAGTCAGTGATTTATGGGCACTGGAGCGCTCTGGTGCCTATTATGGCCAGTATCATGTGCTGGGTGGCGTCTTGTCGGCTTTAGACGGCGTGCGCCCGGAAGACTTGCGGATTGGCAGCCTGATGTCGCGCATCCAACAAGGCGGCATTACCGAAGTCGTCCTGGCCTTGGCAGCCACGGTTGAAGGCCAAACCACCGCTCATTATCTCGCCGATGTTTTGGCCGACAGCGGGGTGGCCACCACCAAACTGGCCCATGGCGTGCCCGTGGGTGGAGAGTTGGATCATTTGGACGACGGGACGCTGCTGGCGGCCCTAAAAGCGCGCCGCAGCGTCTGATGTCTCTTGGCTTTAGCCGGCCACCACGTCGAAGGTGAGGCCAGCGCTTTTCACAAGGCGGGCACGCAGGGCAGGGCCCATGACGGCACCGGGCGTCCAAATCCCGCCGGCAGCATCCTTGGCCTCGTTGATGAGGCACAAAGCCGATTCCGCGATCATTTTCGATGTGGACCCATAGCCTGGATCGCGGTCGCCCGTGACCGCGACTTGGACTTCGGCACCTGAATCGGATTGGGCAATAAACAGCACGTCATAAAAGCCTGTCTCGCGCTCTTCCTTGGAAGGGCCTTCACCGGGCTTTGGCCCACCTTCACCGCCAAGGCTCTTATCGCCTGCAATGGCGTTGGCCATGGCTTGGCCTTTTTCGCCAGGGCCCGTGACCATCATCTCTTCATAGACAAGACCTGCGCCATATTTATGGCCGAGCAGCGCATTGGTGCGGTGCACATTGCGGGTATTGATGGGGGCCATCACGAATGGCGCGACCCAGACGCCCATTTCTTCGTCCAGATAGGGCTTCATGCCATGGGGCTGGGTTGGGCCGTCAAAGCCAGGTGTCAGGGCAAACGGGTTGCGCAAAAGATCGAGTACACCGGGTTCGCTCATGGCGGCAGCCATGGTGGCCTTCAAACTCGCAGCTGTGCCGCCTGAGAAGGTGCCCTTCATTTTGCGGACGCGGCCTTTGACCTTGGTTGCTGGGCTGCCAGTCTTTTCGATCATCGCCTCTTGCGCCATTTGCACGCCAAGATCGAAGGGGATGGAGTCAAAGCCGCAAGAGAACACGATCCGCGCACCAGAGGCTTTGGCCGCGGCCTCATGCGCGTCGATCATTTTGCGCATCCACGCAGGCTCGCCGCACAAATCGACATAATCCGTGCCATGCTCGGCACAAGCGGCAACCAAGCCATTGCCGTACAGCTGATAGGGTCCAACTGTGGTCAGAACGACTTTGGTGGAAGTGACCATGTCTTTCAGAGAGGCTGCATCATCGCTGTCGCAGACCACCAGCGGCGTATCCTTGGGCGCACCAATTTCATCGCGGACTTGCGCCAATTTCTCAAGGCTGCGGCCACCCATGGCCCAGCGCACGCCGGTTGGATAGGTGGCCGCGAGATATTCCGCGACCAATCGGCCAGTAAAGCCCGACGCGCCAAATACGATAATATCAAATTCTTGGCTCATGCCGTTTCTCCCTCATTCTTTAGCGGTGTGTGGCGCGGAAAGGGCGCTAGGGCAAGAGGGCCAGACCTATTTTGCTTGGCACGCGGCCTTAAGCGGTGCCCGCTCTATTTGTCCGGGAAAGCGGGCCAAAGCGGCGGCTGGCCGGATCGGGCGCGGGACCAAATTTCCTTGGCAGGCCGGGCAAGTTCCAGAGAGCCTGCCCATGGCGCAAGCCTCGCAATAGGTACACTCAAAGGTGCAGATAAAGGCCTCGGCACTATTTGCGGGCAAATCGCGATCACAGCATTCGCAATTTGGCTTGAGTGCCAGCATCGCCCTAGACGTCCAGCTCTTCCGCGTAGCGGGCATTTTCCTGAAGCCATTTAAAGCGCAGCTCAGGCTTGCGCCCCATCAATGTCTCAACGAGCTCGCCCACACTTGGCAAATCACCCTCGGGGATAACCAAGCGCGCAAGTGTGCGGGTGGCCGGGTTCATGGTCGTGACTTTCAATTGCGCCGGCATCATTTCGCCCAAGCCTTTGAAGCGACCGATTTCGACTTTGGCGCGCGGGTTGAAGGCGGTCTTCAACAACTCATCCTTATGCGCATCATTCTTGGCATAAACCGTCTTGCCGCCATGTGTCAGGCGATAGAGCGGCGGCAAAGCCACAAACAAGCGGCCTGAATGGACCAATTGCGGCATGGCGCGGAAGAAATAGGTGGCCAGCAAAGCGGCGATATGCGCCCCGTCGACGTCAGCGTCCGTCATGATGATGACGCGTTCATAGCGTAAATCCTGCACCCGGAACTTGCTGCCAGGTGCAACACCCAGTGCAAGGGCGAGGTCGGAGAGTTCCTGATTGCCCGCAAGCTTATCCCCACCTGCGCTGGCGACGTTCAAGATTTTACCACGCAGGGGTAAAATGGCTTGGGTATTTCGGTCGCGCGCCTGTTTGGCACTGCCACCTGCCGAATCGCCTTCGACGATGAAGATTTCGGTCCCAATCGCATCTTGGCGCGCGCAATCGGCCAGCTTGCCCGGTAAGCGCAATTTGCGCGTGGCGCTTTGGCGCTGGACTTCTTTTTCCTTCCGCCGCTTCAGACGGTCATCGGCTTGGGCAATCGCCCAATCCAGCAAGGCGCGGGCTTCACGCGGGCTTGCGCCAAGCCATTGGTCAAACGGATCGCGGATGGCATTTTCAACAATGCGGGCTGCTTCTGCGGTTGCCAGCCGGTCCTTGGTTTGGCCGACAAATTCAGGTTCGCGCACGAACACGCTGATCAGCGCTGCTGCGGTGCCAAACACGTCTTCAGAGGTGATTTGGGCAGCCTTTTTATCGCCCACCAACTCCCCATAATTGCGCAAGCCCTTGGAGATGACGGTCCGCAGGCCCTGTTCATGCGTGCCGCCTTCTGGCGTCGGGATGGTATTGCAATAGGACAGCAAGAACCCGTCGCGGTCGCCAAAACCACGTACACCCCACGTCAAAGCCCATTCAACCGCGCCATGACCGCCAGATTGGGCCGTGCGGCCAGCAAACATGGTGGTGGTGACAGTGGGGGCTTCACCAATACTGCCTTGGAGGTAATCGGCCAGACCGTTCGGGAAGCACAAGACTTCTTCCAAAGGTGTGGAATCGCCGGGCCGGATACGTTCTGGCGCGCACTTCCAGCGAATTTCAACGCCGCGGAACAAATAGGCCTTGGACCGCGCCATGCGGAATAAGCGCGCCGGGTCCAAACTTGCGCCTTCGCCGAAGATGTCTGGATCGGGGTGAAACCGCACAACTGTGCCGCGACGATTATGGACGGGACCCAAATGTTCAATCGGGCCTTGTGGGATGCCGCGTGAGAACGCCATGCGATAAAGCCGCTTGTCGCGCGCCACTTCGACTTCGAGGCGATCGGACAGCGCATTGACCACCGACACACCCACGCCGTGCAAGCCACCCGAAGTCTGATAGGCTTTGTCTGAGAATTTACCGCCCGCATGCAAAACGGTCATGACGACTTCAAGGGCAGATTTGTCGACATATTTGGGATGCGGGTCGATGGGAATGCCGCGCCCATTATCGGAAACGGCAAGCGCGCCATCGGCCTCTAAGGTTACTTCAATCCGGGTGGCGTGACCTGCAACTGCTTCATCCATTGAATTGTCGAGCACTTCGGCAAACAAATGGTGCATGGCGCGCGCATCGGTGCCGCCAATATACATGCCAGGCCGCTTGCGAACGGGCTCTAGGCCTTCGAGAACCTCAATATCCTTCGCGGAATAACCTGCGGTGGCTGCAGAGACACCTGCGGGCTCTAGGTCATCAAACAAACCAGATTTCGGAGCGGCATTGGCAGCCATTCGGCGGGATTCCTTGAATTCTAATGCGGATGAAAGCGGCCTGATATGGGCTCTTGTTTGGGCTGTGGGTCAAGCCTTTGTGGTAGCTAACAGCGGCTTTCGCTCTCTCCATAAACATCTTGCGCTCTTGTAAACCCTGTGTTTACTTACCGTATAGTAACGTTAGGGCTCGGGTGCGGGGGGCTCTCCTAGAGCTCGATCTAGAAGTCCCGCGTGACAAGCCTCGCGCTGTACCAATTTGAGCGAAGGGATCAAGAGTTGTGACACATCAATTATTAGAAACCGTCCTAGCCATGGGTAAAGAACCATTAGGCTCCTTGGCTGAAGGCATTGTAAAATGGTTTGACCCTGTCAAAGGCTTTGGCTTTGTCCAGCTAAAGGTCGGTGACAGCGAGAATCCTCGTGAAATCGACGCTTTACTGCACGTCAGCGTGCTGCGGAAGCACGCCACCGCAATCCCCAAGGAAGGCGATGAGGTCACCGTTTTGACCGCGGAGGGCGATCGCGGCCTGCAGGTTGTCGGTATTTTGAGCCTGCGACCCGTGTTCCGGCCACCGCCGGAAGATGTGGATCAATTTGTTCCGGTCACCGTCAAATGGTTCAATCGATCCAAAGGCTATGGTTTTGCGGGCCTGACCAGCGATGGCGCAGAGTCTGAAGATATCTTCGTCCACGTGGCCACACTGCGCCGCGGCGGGATTGATATGGTCGACGGCGGGGAAGTGTTGCGCGCTCGGGTGGAGCGCAGCGCCAAAGGTGCAGTGGCGACTGCGGTCGTGCGTGCCTGACAGCTTAACGTGGGCTAAGTCTCTACCGGTTTGGCGCGTGTCTGCCATCTTGGCGGACCTCAACAGGTCGTGATAGGGAAGGGCATGACAAAGCTTCTGCACTTCATTCTCCTCGCCTTCATGGCTTGTGTCGCCCTTCCGTCCACATCGTTTGCCCAAGCGGTAGCGATTGAAGGGCCGCAGCGCGGCCTAAGGGTTGAAAAATTGTCCATCGCGACGCCGTCGGGTGTTCGGTCTTTCAATGTGGAAATGGCAGATACCCCACGTTCGCGTGAGATAGGGATGATGTGGCGGACCAACGTGCCCCGCGGCACGGGCATGTTGTTTGATTTTAAAACGCCAGAAGCGGCAACCTTTTGGATGGAAAACACGCTCGTTTCGCTCGACCTGATTTTCATTCGTGCCGATGGGCGCATCGCCAATATTGCGGCCAATGCACAGCCCTTGTCGCGGGCGCTGATCCCGTCAGACGGCCCAGTGCTGGCGGTTCTTGAGATTGGCGCTGGTGAATCTCGCCGGTTGGGATTGGCTGCAGGCCAGCGCGTAACCCATCGAATTTTCGCGCCCGCTCGCGCAAAAAAATGAGACTTCAGTAAAATCTGTTTAGAGCGCTTGCCCTCATCGGTCTGGTCGCGCTATACGCCCGCCTCTCGGGGAGTAGCGCAGTTTGGTAGCGCATCTGGTTTGGGACCAGAGGGTCGCAGGTTCGAATCCTGTCTCCCCGACCATTTTTGGTCGATGTTACAAGCGGGACATGCTGTTTTAATGCATTGCCCGCTTTTACATTTCTGCCGAACGCGCTCATGATGAGACATCTAGTTTCGAGGCCTTCATGACATTTGCAAAAATTTACCGTCCAGCCAAAACCGCCATGCAGTCGGGCCGGGCCAAGAGCAATGTTTGGATGTTGGAGTTTGAATCAAACGCTGTCCGCTCGTCTGACCCCTTGATGGGCTGGACCTCATCATCCGATACCCAAGGCCAAGTGCGTCTGACCTTTGATACGCGCGACGAGGCAATTGCCTATGCGCAGAAATATAATCTGGCGTTTCAGGTTATTGATCGGCAAGAGCCTAAGCGCATTCCGCGTGCGTACTCTGATAATTTCACCTTTTACCGCCGTGAACCCTGGTCTCACTAGGCCCAATAGCTCAGCAGGATAGAGCATCCGCCTTCTAAGCGGACGGTCGCAGGTTCGAGCCCTGCTTGGGTCGCCACCCCCCTTTCAAGGTGTCGCGTTTCGAATGAAAGAATGGATGACCAATGCTGGTCGCCTGTTTCAAGCTTCGGCCTAGGATCAGGCTACCACGCGCCGCTTGGTCGTCCGCCGTTTGGAGATAGGGCGAGCCTCGATTGCCTCACCCGCAGATGAATCGACACGAATATCATAGGGCGACAGCTTGCCGGTTAGGCTCTCCATTTTGTCTCGAACAGCATCCGCAAAGAAGCTGCTTCTGCTGACCCGCAGAAACTTAGCGAGTTGATCTACATTGGCCAGCAAGTGGTCATCAATCGTCATCGTGATGGGAACAGACTTTGGCGGCGGTAAGGGTGCAGCAATCTGAACCAAGGTTGCTCCGTCCAGCTCCCCGGCCAAGTCCGGATCATCCATAAGATCTGCAATTGGTCGTGGCGTAGGCACTGCCTCTGGCCGGGCGCGACGGGCTTCAACATCCAGTTCTAGGGCTTCGCTGATATTGGATTGGGCTTCTGCGAAGGTTTCGCCCTCGCTCACAACGCCTGGCAGGTCGAGGACGACGGCAGTCCAACCGCCGTCTGGGTCCCGCGTAAAGGCGCAGGTATAGAAATCAGTTCGCATGTCTCAACTCCTGTCGTGCCTTTACTGCACACTTGGTCACGATCTTGACGTCTTGTTTCTTCATCTCAATTTGACAGGTATTCTTCCTGCTCGTTTCTATCCTAGTCTGCCCCTTTAACTTGGCGGCCAAGGAAGACCAGCCTGTCGGTATATGCTGCGTAATGTCTTCAATTTAAAAGCGTCGGTATTGGTAATGATGGTTACGCTCAGAGGGCCATTGGTCCAGCGTTCGTGACTTCCTTTTGTTCGTTCAACCCAAAATCCGTTTTCCTTCAGAATTTTTTGAATCTCACGGGTGCCGATTACCTTGGTCTTCGCCATCAAATTCATTCCTGTAATACGTTTATTATATGTATTTTCGGGAATGTTGCAAGGTGAAAGTACGTAGGATATGCGTGTTTTTCGGCACGTTCTTATATCATTTCCACCTTGATGGTTGTGTTTCGACCTCTATAAGCGGTCTTATCCTGACGCTGGGCGTAACGGCGTGCCCGACAAGCCTCGCCAGTTCTTTGTGTTTTGCGTTCTTTGCCAAACCGCTCTGCCCCGTTATGAAGGCATTATGACCACACTCGCTAATGATCTTGATATCCGCTCCGCCCGTCCCGACCAACTTGTGGCTGGGGCCACGGGTGATTGGGAAATCATAGTGGGCCTTGAAGTCCACGCGCAGGTGAGTGCGCAGTCTAAGCTGTTTTCCGGTGCTAGCGCCTCTTATGGCGGCGCACCAAACGCCCATGTCAGCCTAGTGGACGCGGGCATGCCCGGCATGTTGCCTGTCTTGAACCGCTATTGCGTTGAGCAAGCGGTGCGGACTGGCCTTGGCCTTGGGGCTAAGATCAATTTGTGGAGCCGGTTTGATCGGAAGAATTACTTCTATCCCGATTTGCCACAAGGCTATCAAATCAGCCAGTTCGCCCACCCAATTGTGGGTGAGGGCACGTTGAACGTTGATTGCGATAATGGCGAAACGGTTCCCATTCGTATTGAGCGCATTCACTTGGAACAAGATGCCGGCAAGTCGATCCATGATCTCGACCCGCGCGCCACCTATGTCGATTTGAACCGTTCGGGCTGTGCCTTGATGGAAATCGTCTCCAAGCCCGACATCCGGTCGAGTGAGGAAGCGGCCAATTACTTCAAAACATTGCGCGCTTTGGTCCGCTACCTTGGCACCTGCGACGGCAATATGGATGAAGGCTCGATGCGGGCAGACGTCAATGTGTCGGTGCGCAAGCCCGGTACGCCTTTCGGCACGCGCTGTGAAATCAAGAATGTGAATTCGACGCGTTATGTCGCCTTGGCTGTTGATTATGAAGCGCGCCGCCAAATTGAGATTCTCGAAGATGGCGGTACCATCACGCAACAAACCCGCTTGTTCGATGTGAAGACAGGCAAAACACGTTCCATGCGTTCGAAAGAAGATGCGCATGATTATCGCTATTTCCCAGACCCGGATCTATTGCCTCTAGAGCTGGATCAAGCTTGGGTGGATGCGATCAAAGCCAGCCTACCAGAGCTGCCCGACGCCAAGAAGCAGCGCTTCAAAGCCGATTATGGCCTCTCGCCCTATGACGCGGCCGTGCTGGTATCAGACAAGGATGCGGCAGACTTCTTTGAGACCGCAGCCAAAGGCCGTGATGCTAAGCTGGTGAATAGCTGGATGACGGTTGAATTGTTCGGCTGGCTGAATAAGCATGACAAGACCTTGGCCGAGACCCCTGTTTCGGCTGAGCGTTTGGGTGAATTGGTCGATCTGATCGGCAATGGCACAATCAATGGTAAGATTGCCAAGGACGTCTTCCCGCGCATGATTGAAACTGGCGACGCGCCCTTGGTCATCGTGGAGCGTGAAGGTCTGAAGCAAGAAACCGATACGGGCCTGATCGAAGAGACGGTCGACGCGTTGATCGCCGCTAACCCTGACAAGGTTGAGGAAGCCCGGACCAAGCCTAAAGCGCTTGGTTGGTGGGTTGGCCAATTGATGAAGGCAACCGGCGGCAAAGCCAGCCCTGCGGTCATCAATGAAGTGATCAAGGCGAAGCTGGGGCTGTAATTGCCCCAGCGCTTCTAGCGCTTGGATTTGATGGGCGCCACCACTTCGGTTTTGATCCGCACGGGCCAGAAATCGGGCATCAGCCCGCTGCAAGCGTTCATCTCGATTAAGCTCGTCAACACAAAGTTTGTGCCGTCCCAAGTGTAGGTTTGCGCCGATCCGCAATCGCCAATGCCGCGGCCTTTTGAAAAGGCACTGATTTGGCCGGTTTCAGGCTCAATGCTGACATTCACAAGGCTATTGGCATCTTCCTCGTCAGCGGCAGGCTCTGGCGTCGAGAATCGATAAGGTTCCAGCTTGGTTGAATTGGTCTGCAGATAGAATTTTGACCACATATTATAGGCCCCAGCGCCACAGGGGATTGCCCATAAGGTGCGGCCCTTGCCGAGATTGAAGCCCTCAATGCCCTGACCGCCGGGATCTAATCGGTCGCTATCGTCGCATTCAGCCTTACGGCGGTCGCTCACCAGTTTCGGTACCGTGGTTCGGCTCGATAGCTTGGTAAAACCAAGCGCATTCACGCGTGGGGCTGCCGGGGCAGGGGGCACGCGCTCGCGCGCCAGCTTGCCCACATCCACCCAAGCGGCGACAGTGCCTGTGCGTCCTTGAAGCGCTTCTATGGCGCGAAGGGCGGCAACAAACCCCGATAGGCTGGCAAAGGATTGAACGGTCCGACTGGTTCCGCTTGAATAAACAATTGCTTGGCCCGATTTGGCTACAGCGATGAACCGATCCACATCTGCACCACGCAATTGGCTTGCGCCGCTCTCATGGGCTGTCAGCACAAAGACACCGTTTGCTAAAGGCCGCCCGTCCCGACCCACGATGCGCAAGCTGCCTTCCTTGTTGCTGGTCTGGCTTGCATCATAGAGGCCTGAATAAATGATCTTTGGCTTGGCGCTTGGCCCCGCTTCAAGCTCTACCCAAAGCCAGCCCATTTCCGTGTCGACTGCAACGCCGCGCGGGCGTGTGCCGATGCCCATTTCATTGAGGCCAGAGATCGAAATCGCGGTGCAGGTCTTGATATTGCTGCAGCTCACACTCCAATCGCGATAATCCTTAGGCACGCTTTGCGCTTGTGCCGGGGTGATGAATAAGCCTGCGAGCGCGAGAGGCAGGAGAAGCGGTTTGGCGACAGACAGGTTCATATGCAGGGGCATATCAGCCATTGGCTTTGCGTCAATGGCCTTCTACGCGAAGGCAGAAGCTTGGCCATTAAAGGGGCGCAGCAACCGATGTCACCGGTCCAAAGCGAGCCACAAAAGTTTGCCGTAACGCTTCGTCGACTTCTCCATAGGTAACCGGATGGCCCAGATCGACAAGGCTGGTCACGCCCAGACCGCTTTCAGAAATGCCGCACGGGATGATTCCATCAAAGTGGGTGAGATCTGGCTCCACATTCAGGCTGATGCCGTGAAAGCTGACCCATTTTTTGACCCTTAAGCCCACAGCGGCGATTTTGTCTTCGTGACGGGCATAGCCTGGATGGGTGCGGTCAACCCAAACGCCGACGCGGCCACAACGCAGTTCGCCCTTGATTGCAAATTGGGCCAGCGCGTCGATTACCCAGTTTTCGACGGATTGAACAAAGGCGCGTACGTCGCGCTTATGATGCCGCAGGTCGAGCATGAGATAGGCAATACGTTGGCCGGGGCCATGATAGGTATATTGCCCGCCACGTCCGCTCTTGAACACCGGAAAGCTTGCGCCGGGCAGGAGGTCTGACGGTTTCGCACTGGTACCCGCGCTATAAAGGGGCGGATGCTCCAGCAACCAAACCAATTGATTCGCCGCTCCAGCCGCAATTTCAGCCGCGCGGCCCTCCATAAAGGCCACCGCAGCCTCATATTCGACCGGCTTTTCCGATACGGCCCATTCAATCACGTTTTTTCTCCAGAATTTGCAGTATCTTTACGCGCGTTAACCAAGTTCCAACACTCCTGGGCTCTATCTAGTCTCGTGACAGATGATAGTGAACACCCCCCCTCGCAGATTGAGAAGGTCATGGTCGAAATTTCGGTCTTGGTCGGACGATCTTCCTTGCCCATGCACCAATTGCTCCGGATGGGTCGCGGCGCGGTTATTCCGCTCACGGCCTCGCCGAATGACCCCGTTTGGGTCTTGGTCAATAACCACCCTGTGGCCCGTGGCGATATCCAACTGGATGATGACAAGATTTCAGTTGAAATCACCGGCGAAGCCGATGTTTATGACTATATGGCAGGTCCATAACAGTCCTTCACTGTTTGGAACTGGCAAGATGCAGGCGATAGGGCTTCACAATGGCGGCGTGTTCTACTAAAAGCGCCGCTCTTTCCGGAACGTGCTCATGGCGGAACTGGTAGACGCGCTAGCTTGAGGTGCTAGTGGGGAGACCCGTGGAGGTTCGAGTCCTCTTGGGCACACCAACGGAAAGATGGCTTTTATGCCTGTATCTGCTACCAGCATGATGATACAGGCAAACAAACTTAGGGGCTTACGACATGACGGAAAGTGACAGTCATGGACGATCTACAAGCCCTGGGGGTCGACCCCACTAAAGCAGATCATGGGCCAGACCGCCTGATTACCGTTAAGGTGATTGGGGCTGCTGGCGATCATGACGGGCCTTTGTTGCGTCGCCTGTTGTTGCCGATGCACCCTGCCGATGTGGCAGAGCTTCTCCAAAACGCCCCCAAAGAGACTGCGCGCACCATCTTTACCTTGATCGGCGAAGACCTTGATGCGGAAGTCTATGCGGAATTGGAAGATGAATTGCGCGAATTCGCGCTGGAATTCATCCCCGCCAGCAAGCTCGCGCAAAAGCTTGATGATCTCGATACCGATGACGCTGCCGCTATTGTCGCCGAATTGGACGATGAAGATCGCGCCGAAGTGTTGGCAGCTGCCTCCGATGACGTGCGGGTTGCCGTTGAAGGCGCGCTGTCGTTTGAAGAGGAAACCGCTGGTCGCTTGATGCAGCGCGAGTTTGTCGCCGCGCCCCAACATTGGGACGTCGGGCAAACCATCGACTTCATGCGCAAGACCGGCGAAGACCTCCCCGATCTTTTCTTTGACATTTATGTCGTCAGTCCAGCGATGCAGCCCATCGGCGCGATCCCTGTCTCTAAGCTCATGCGGGCCAAGCGCACCATGCTGCTGCAAGACTTGATGGAAACGCCGGAAATCATTGTCGACCCCGAGACTGACCAAGAAGTCGTCGCCCACGCCTTCCAAAAATACCATTTGATCTCCGCCCCCGTGGTCGATCGCAGCGGTCGTTTGACGGGGATGATCACGGTCGACGATATCGTACGGGTTATTCAAGACGAGAACGAAGAAGACTTGTTGGCGCTCGCTGGTGTGCGCGATGCGTCAACGGCGGACTCGGTCTGGTCATCGGTTAAGTCGCGCCTGCCGTGGCTGGTGATCAATCTGGTCACAGCCTTGATCGCGTCCGTCCTGATCAGCAAGTTTCAAGCCTCGATTGAGAAGATCGTCGCCCTTGCCGTCATGATGCCCATGGTAGCCTCGATGGGTGGTAATGCCGGCACCCAAACCGTAGCGGTCGCCGTGCGGGCTTTGGCGGCGCGGGAACTAACGCCTGGCAATTCGGGCCGGATCATCCTGCGTGAGGTGATTACCGGCTTGGTCAATGGGGCCGTCTTTGCCGTGCTTTTGTCGAGTGTGGCGTTGTTCTGGTTCCAAAGCGTGCTGTTGTCCGTCACCATCGCTTTGGCAATCTTGCTCAATTTGTCGGTTGCAGGCCTTGCCGGCATTTTGATCCCGCTGACACTCAAACGGCTGGGGCAAGACCCGGCTGTGTCTTCCGGCGTGCTCGTCACCTTTGTCACGGATATGGTAGGCTTTGTGGCCTTCTTGGGTCTTGCGACCCTGATTATTCTTTAGGGCTGATACGAACAGGCAAGGGGGCATTACAAAGCTCGAGCTTGCCGGCCTTAAACTTGGTCCAGCTGTCGCGCCGGTTTCTTCGGCTTTCAAGTATCTCGGCATAGATCGCATGATCTGTCCGCAGAGCTTCTAGGCTGATTTGCTCTGAGACAGGCAGTCTGGAGCCCAATTCCGCTTTAATGATTTTAGGCTTAGTTTGGCCAGAGGCGTAAAAGCCCATCGCCTCGCTACCGCGCGGCAAAGTCGCAAATTGATCCATCCCGTCCACAACACGACCCAGAAGCGTGACATTGCGGTCGAGCGCGCGGGGGCTGTGGCCATTGACGGCATAGAGTTCAGCGGGACCACCAGAATCGGCTCCTTCATCGCGACCAGCGCCTACCATGCCATAGCAATGGGGCAGCCAAGAACGTTTCGCCTTCGGATCCCAAGCCACGGGCCAATTGCGCCAGAAGCCGACCTTTGGGGCATAGACATCGCCATCCTTTAATTCCAACGGCTTGAACTCCGCGCCATAGGCACGGTCAAACTCTGCCGCCATGCGACCAGCCCTAAAGCCTTGGGCAGTTGCTGCGGCACCATCGCCCCATTGAACAACGTAATTATCCTGGCTGCGCACGATCTCGCGCCCACTGAAAAAAGCTTTGGCCAATAATTCATTCAAAGCCTGCACATGATTGGGCGCAAAGTCTGGTGCCAATAGGATGATCACACGCGCCGGTGTTGATGCCCCCGCTTGGGTCGGCTCGAAATAAAGATAGAGCAGGCGGCTTTGATCCAACTTCGCCCAAGCATCTTTGGGGGCAGCGGCGATCAACTCAGAACTCGTCAAGGCATGCCAAGGTTTTGTCGGGGCAGTCGGGGTGGACTGCGCCAAAGCCGGACCCGAATAAGCGACTAACGCCAGCGCCCCAATCCAAAAAGCGCGCTGTAGAAGGCTTGATTGCTTGCCCAACATGGTCTGATCCTTGCTTAATCCGGTGTGTCGCGAGAGCTGGAAGGTGCAGGAATGCCCACCACTTGTCGAGCAGCCATTGTGGACAAAAACGGCATCAATCCTGCACAGCCAGTCTCATCGGGCGGAATCCGTCTCTTTTTGGAACGAAAAATGTCCAGACTCACTGCGTCTCGCGCTGCATTGGACCTGATAGCCAGCTTTGAAGGCTTCCGTGCACGTGCGGCTAAAACCCCCGACGGGCGGTGGACGCTGGGCTTTGGCCATGTTGCTACCGCACGCGAGGGCCTGTCGGTGTCGCGTGCTGAAGCTGAAGACTTGCTGCGTTGGGACCTTCGCCCTGTCGAAGACATGGTGCGCCAGTCCGCCTTGACGCCCTTAAACCAGAACCAATTTGACGCTTTGGTGTCCTTTGCCTTCAATATTGGCGTGACAAACTTCGCCACCAGCGACGTACTGCGCTATTTGAACCAAGGTCAACCAATCGCAGCAGCCCTCGCCATGCATGCATGGCGGCGTGCGCGCGTGAATGGTCGGGTTTTGGTTATTGATGCGTTGGTCCGGCGTCGAGCAGCTGAGGCCGCGCTCTTCTTAGAGCCTTTGGGTCCGCGCCCTGCTGCGCCCAGCTCGGTTTTAAGCCCAGAGATTGATTATACGGCAGCGCTTTTGACCCATGCATCGGATCCACGTGACGTCACGTTGGGCGTCGAGGCAGACGGTGCCACGATCGCAACTGAGCCTTCAGAGAGCATGCTGCCTGAGAAGCCCAAGGGCGAGCCATTTCCAATCAAAACGGTCGCTGAGACTGCGTCAGTCGCAGAAATGAAGACGGCTCCGGTTTTGGACTTCAGTTCTGAAATCAACGACGAACCGCGACTGGTCTTGGTTGAAAATGAGCCTGCTGAGGAAAACAAAGCGGCGGATGAAGTGGTGGCGGAAACCCTTGATCCAGTCTTAGCGCCCTTTCCAAAAGAAGAGGCCGTGGCAGCCAATCAATCCGATCAAAGCCAGCCCGTGCCAGCCAATGATGGCCTGCGCACATTAGCGCCTTTTGCGCCTGAAATGGATTTGGCATCAGAACCTTCAATCCCCGGGAGTGTCTCGGTTCCGCGGCCGCAAATCCTTGAGCCAGCCGCACCGACACGTGTGCTGACGTGGGTTGTGTTAGCGCTCGGCGCTGTTTTCTTGGCTGGCGGCCTTTGGTTTGCGCATCTCATGGGGGCGCTGACGCCCGACCCAGAGGCCAAGGTCATTAGCCTGCAAGCGCTTATGGCAATCCTCTCGGCGTGTTTCGGCTTTGTTGCCGTGGTGACCTCTGCCGTATCCCTGGCCCGTGGCCAAGAGAGCGGCGACGAGACGGCCTTACTGCCCTAAATACTGCCCAAAATACTGCCGTCTGGGCTTACCCTTTTACTTGCACTCGAAAGCGGGCTCGCGCATGGTAAGCCATGCTTAGAAATTCCTATCCCAGCCTCGATTTCGACCTCGGCGAAACTGCCGATGCCATCCGTGAAACTGTCGAACGCTTTGCGGCCGCAGAAATTGCCCCGCGCGCGGCCGAGATTGATCGCAGCGACGAGTTCCCGCGCGACCTCTGGCCAAAGCTCGGTGAGCTTGGCCTGTTGGGTATCACGGTCGGTGAAGAAGATGGCGGCTCTGGCCTAGGCTATCTTGAACATGTGGTCGCGATGGAAGAGATCAGCCGCGCCTCTGCCTCGGTCGGCTTGTCTTATGGCGCGCACTCCAATCTGTGTGTGAACCAGTTGCGGCGTTGGGGAACGGCGGAGCAAAAAACACGCTATCTGCCGAAACTGATTTCTGGTCAGCATGTTGGTGCCTTGGCTATGTCCGAAAGTGGCTCCGGCTCAGACGTCGTCTCCATGCGCTTGCGGGCGGACAAAAAGGGCGACCGCTATGTGCTCAATGGCGGTAAATTCTGGATCACCAATGCCAAGCATGCCGACACTTTGATCGTCTATGCCAAGACCGAACCCGAAGCCGCTTCGCGCGGCATTAGCGCTTTCTTGATTGAAAAGGACTTCAAAGGCTTCTCGGTCGCCCAAAGTCTTGACAAGCTTGGGATGCGTGGCTCGCCAACGGGCGAATTGGTGTTTGAAGATTGCGAAGTGCCGGAAGAAAATCTCATGGGTCCGCTCAATAAGGGCGCGCAGGTTTTGATGTCTGGCCTTGATTATGAGCGCGCGGTTCTGGCCTCTGGCCCGATTGGCATTATGCAGGCCTGCTTGGATGTGGTTTTGCCCTATATCCACGAGCGCAAACAATTTGGCCAAGCCATTGGCGAGTTCCAACTGATGCAGGGCAAAATCGCCGACATGTATGTGACTTTGTCGACCACGCGCGCTTATGTCTATGCCGTAGCAAAGGCCTGTGACCGTGGCTTGACCACCCGCAAGGATGCCGCTGGCGCAATCCTCTATGCGGCGGAGAAAGCGACCTGGATGGCTTTGGAGGCTATTCAGTGCTTGGGTGGCAATGGCTATATCAATGATTATCCGACCGGCCGCCTGCTACGCGATGCCAAGCTTTACGAAATTGGTGCTGGCACCAGCGAAATCCGCCGCTGGCTTATCGGACGGGAGCTGTTTGGCGAGACGGCGAGCTAGGATTTGTGTCGATCGAGACGAGGGGGCCTTTTGGTGAAACGTCGTACTTTTTTCGCAAGCTTTGCAGCTCTCTTGGTCGCAGGCACGGCCTTTGCCCAAACGCCTGTACCCACCGTCGAACCTGTGCCTGCAACACCGGTCGTGGCACCCGCGCCGAAAGTATTCCTAACTACCTCCATGGGCGAGATTGAAATCACGCTCGACCCCGTGGGTGCGCCTAAGACGAGCGCCCATATGCTGAAGATGTTTCAGACAAAGCACTTTATCGGCGCATCTTTCTTTCGCATTGAACCGGGCTTTATCATTCAAATCGGCGATTTGGATGCACAATTCAAAGGCCGCTATCCACCCCTTAGCCCCGTTGAGTTAGAGACCGCGACCAACCAGCATTTTAAGGGTGCCGTTGCCCTCGCGCGTGGCGATGCGACGAATTCAGGGCATTCGAGCTTCTATTTTGACTTGGCAGACAATCCCTCCCTCAACGCCGACCCCAAGGCCCCACCCAATACGACTGGCTATGCCGTCTTCGGGCGGGTAACTGCTGGCTGGGAAGTTGTGGAGGCGATGGCGAAAGTGGAGCGCGCGCCCATAGGTGGCCCATTCCCCGGCAAGGCCCCGGTGGTGCCCATTGTGGTGACCGCCATCCGCACTGACCCGCCGCCACCTAAGCCAAAGCCACCTGCAAAGGCTGCGCCTAAAGCGAAGAAGAAGCGCTGAAGTTTAAGGTGCCGTGTCGCGTGTGAAGCGATAGGTGTGGCAAACTGACTTCACGCTCTAGGCAGTGCAAACGGATCGCTATGTGCCTGTGATGATGCCACACGCTGCCCCGCAAGAAGCAGCAGGCTGATGCTGAGAATGCCGAACAAAATCATGACCCAAGCCTAGGGCGGATGCGGCGGCGGTTCAATCTCGAGCTGAAATTATCACAAAACCGGGCGTATCTGGGATTGCAATTCTCCTACCGATAGGTAACAAAAATGTGATTGCAGTCCAATTGCTCGGGGGTGACAATGCTGGACAAAATTGAAGCGGCCCAGGCCTTTGTGATCAATGAATTTAGAAAGACCCATCCACGCGACCGGGATGCGGTGCTGATTATGATTGCCCTTTTGTGGTTCGGTTTATTGGCCGGTTTCATTCCCGACATGCTCAGAAATATGATTAAGGGGCGGGAGTATCAATTAGTTACGCACCTCCATGCAGCCTCTTCAGTTGGCTGGATGGCACTTTTGACGTGGCAAGCCTTGCTGATCCGCGAAGCCAAGCCAGCTGCTCACCGCGCCAATGGCAAGCGGTTTGGACCCATTCTAGGGATTATCGTCGCGGTGAGTGCTGTAGCCACGGTCTGGTTCGCCGATCATGCCCGTCTAAGTAATCCTGATTTCAACCCCGCCGTGATGGCTTTCCAATTGGGTCATGTGTTTCCCTTTGCGGTGTTGACGGCAATCGGTTTGGCAAACACAGATCAACCCGACTTGCATAAGCGGATGATCTTGCTGGGCATTGTCGGAATTGTGGATGCTGGATGGTCGCGTTGGATCGGACTCGATATCCGGGAATTGATTGGCCAAGGCTATGCCGGTCAATTGCTCGGCCGCTATCCGTTATCTTGGGCGCTGATGATGGCCATGGGCATGTACGACCAGATCACGCGCGGTCGGCTCCACCCGGCTTTTCTGCCCGCGGTCGGTTTCACCTTATTCACCCAAGTCGGCGCTGCCTTCTTGTTCTTTGCGTCTTGGTGGCCAAGCTTGGCCGTGCGGATCCTTGGGGGTTAGGCAAAAGCCCACCCCCTAATGCGCGTCTGCCACCTTCAAGCTTTCCTTCAGCGCGCGCTTTAGGAATTTGCCGGACGCATTGCGCGGAATGGCCTCGTTGAGGAACCAGACATAGCGGGGGACTTTGTGCTTCGCCATCAGGGCCAAACAATGCTCGCGCAATTCTTGGGCCGTCAGGCTCATGTCCGGGCGGACAAGAATAGCGGCACCGACTTCCTCGCCCAAGCGGTCGTCGGGCACGCCGAACACGCAGCATTCAGCCACGGAAGGATGGCGATAGGCGACGGCTTCGACCTCGACGCAATAGACATTTTCGCCACCGCGCAGAACCATGTCCTTCTTGCGGTCGACGAGGAAGATAAAGCCGTCCTCATCAATGCGCGCGACATCGCCTGTGTGCAGCCAGCCGTCCGTGATGCTTTCCTTGGTGGCGTCTGGTCGGTTGAGATAGCCCTTGATGACCGGCGCGCCTTTGACCCACAGCTCCCCCATCTCGCCGACGGGCAGGAAATTGCCGTTATCATCTACACAACGGGCTTCAAAGGTCGGCATGGCGGGGCCACAGCTGGCGGGCTTATCAACGAAGAAGTCGGCGCTGACGGCGGTGATAATGCCGCAGGTCTCGGTCATGCCATAGCCCGTATTGGGGCGTGCTGTCGGCACAGAAGCGTCAATCTTGGCGACAAGATCAGGCTGCACTTGCGCGCCACCACCGCCCAGCGTCAAAAGGCTGGAGGTGTCGGTCGTAGCAAAATTGGGATGGGTGATGACTTCGCGCGCCATGGTGGGCACGCCACTCATCGCTGTGACCTTTTCGGTCTCAATCAGGCGCAGGGCTTCGCCCGCATCCCACTTATACATGAGAACCATTTTCCCGCCGCTGGCCGTGGCGACATAGGCGGCGCAATTATTGGCGGTGACGTGGAAGAGGGGCGTGGTGATCAGGCCGACAGGCGGGTTTGGTGCCGGCACGCTGGCGGGGTCAATGCCATTGGCCCGCATCGTGGCAAGGCCTTGGACTTGGCCAGAGAAGCTCATATTCATCAGATTGGCGACACAGCCGCGATGGGTCAGCTGTGCGCCTTTGGGGAAGCCCGTGGTCCCTGAGGTATAAAAGATACAGGCATCGTCATCTGGATCAATATCCACCTCTGGCATGGCACCACCGCCAGCGATCACCGTTTCATAGGGCACAATTCCAGCCGGCAAAGCGTCACAGCGCACGCCCACAATCAGGATGCCCTCGGCCATCTGCGGGCGTTCCATCACGCGCGCCAAACGTTCAGCATCGCAAAACAACACTTTGGGGCCGGAATCCTTCAAGCCATATTCCAGCTCATCTGTGATCCACCAGGCATTCATGCCAACACAAGCCACGCCAATCGAGACACATGCCCAATAAAGCAACATCCATTCGGGATAATTGCGCATGGCCACCGCGACCCGGTCACCCCGCCGCACGCCTTGGGCCCACAGCCAAGCGGTTATGGCATTTACCTGTTCATGGGCTTGGCCATAGGTGATGCGCTCATCCTGATAGACCAGATAGTCTCGGTCGCTGAACGCCACCGTCGACAACCAGACAGCACGTATATTGGGCGGGGCGTGCTTATAGCTGCGGATCAGGCTGCCGCGCACATTGATCTCTTCAATCTCGAAGGGTTGCCCAACTGAAGTCAGTTCCGTCCAAGCCTGCTTGAGTTCCTTATAGTGCATCTCACCCCCCAGAATTGTTTGCACGCGCTTTTTGGATGCGCGCTTTTGTTATCTGAATGTATCCGGTGTTGTGGCGAGAGGGTCAAGTGGGCGGCGGCGGCCTCTAACCGTCTAAAAGAACCCAAGGACTGCCTTATGTTGGATCGCGGCTTCACAGCCGCGAATTAGTCTCGCAATGCCGAACGCCTCAACACCGCAGATTTTCCACAATTCTCCCTGTGAAGGTGGGTCGTCGACGACATCCCACATTTCCTCGCTTTCAATGTCTATATCCAACGGTAGATTGATAAACCGAGCGAGAGTTAAACATTCTTTGAGTAAGCGAGGGGCAGATCCAACCATGCCACCGATGCCTTCGCGCTGTGGTTGGGCGCCGTCAAAAATCACATGCTCGAAGTCCGTGGGGAGATAAAAACCCTCAGCGTCAGAGTGCAACATCAGATGTTGGAAAAGCGATGGTGTCGCCTTAGGCGCTGACAAGCGCTCCGCTGGCTGAGGATGATCAAATTCTAAGTTCTTTTGGATTTCTTGGTAGAGCGTCGCGGTGACCGGGTCTTCAGCATATTGGTCATATCGGACTTGTGCCGGAAGGCGGCCTTCACAAACATAATAGGCAGCAAGTCGCCTAACCGCGTGTAAGCCTCCATATCCCAACATCTGAGCGTCAAAAACTTCGCTGTCAGGAATGTCCAGCGGTTCATGATGCGGAGGCATGCCCGCCTCCGCGAGAACCTCATTTAACAAGTCAAAGGATTCCTTGAAAATCGCGACTTCCTCAGCATTGTCTCGGGCTTCACGCGCAAGAAAGCCCACGCCAATCGTAAGTCCCATCTGGTCCTCCAGAGAATAATCTTACACAATCATCACAACTTGGCATCATATTTTTGGGAATTCAAACTGGCGGACAGGGTGGGATTCGAACCCACGGTAGGCTTCCACCTACGGCGGTTTTCAAGACCGCTGCCTTAAACCACTCGGCCACCTGTCCGCGTTTTGACGCAACACCTGAAAGAAAATGTTAGATCGATAAAATTCGACCTAATTTTCAAGCGTTGATTTCAAACCTCTCTTGTAGAGTGCAACCCGCAGTCGGATCAACCGGCGCGATAAGAATGTCTGCAGAAACTACTGCAGACCAATATGGTGGGACACACAATGGTCCGGGATTCGGCACTGAAGAAGCTTGTAGTTACGCATTGTTTTAAAAATAAAATTACTGATTTGCGTGTCGCTAGTCCTGTGTGGGCCAGCGCGCTGTTCTTGGCAGTTGGTTTTGCAGCTTTCCCTGCAGCGGCAGCGCCCAATGCCCGTCCGATGGTTGCGACCATCAATAGCGAGGCGGCCTCTACCGAAGCGGTTTCTATCAGTAAGCCCGCAAGTAAACCAGTGCGTAAGGTCGACACTCAGACGGCAAAACCCGCGCCTGCGACGGCCAAGCCAAGCACTGCGACAAGCTCGCAAGGGGCGCCGATTGAGCGGGTGCAAATGGCCTCGCTGACACCTGCAACAACGCGGGCACCAAAAGAGGCAACCTCTGTTGAGCGACCTGCTCACGCGGCCACGATTGCCATTCGTGCGTCAGAGCCAGAATCTGCGCCCTCTGTGCGCCCATCTGACGTGCAGGGCTTTCAAAAGATTGGCGCGCCTTATCAGGTGAATGGCACGTGGTATATTCCAACCCACGAGCCTGACTATAATGAAGTGGGCACCGCATCGTGGTATGGTCGCGACTTCCACGGCAAGTCGACCGCTAATGGCGAGCTGTTTGACATGAATATTGTCAGCGCGGCCCACCCAACTTTGCCGATCCCGAGCCTTGTCGAAGTGACTAATCTGACCAATGGCCGCTCCATGGTGGTGCGGGTGAATGATCGCGGCCCCTTTGTGGCCGATCGTTTGATTGACCTTTCCGCGCGTGGCGCAGAGCTTTTGGGCTATCGTGAGCAGGGGTCTACCCAAGTGCGCGTGCGCTATATCGGCCCAGCCGACCCTGAGCCTGTGGTCACCAACGCCAATCTGACCGCACCGGGCGAAGAAAAGAAGTGGACTAAACCCACACCGTCGCCAGTACAGACCGCAACAACGACTCGCGTCGCAGAACAAAAGCCCGCTCGGCCAATGAAGCCAACCACTGTGAATACAGACGACGTGGCTTCAGGCCTCTATGTTCAGGCCGGAGCTTTCTCGCGCCGAGCCAATGCAGAGCGTGCGCTAGCCCAAGCGGCTGAGATTGGCCAAGCAAAGATTGTGGAAACCGAGACCGCCTCGGGTGCAAGCCTTTACCGGATCCTGATTGGACCCGTTCAAAGCCAAAGCGAAGCGGCGGCCCTCGCAGAAGCCGTATCCGGACAGGGCGTCAGCGGTGCCCATATCATGGCCTCGCGCAACTAAAGCCCAGCCCAGACTGCATCATAGCCCTTGCCTAGAACAGGCGGGCGGGTCACTTCTGTCTGCACCATGACAGCAGACAGGTCTTGAAGCATGACGGGCGGCCATTTCATCACCTTGGAAGGCGGCGAGGGGGCCGGAAAGACCACCTTGTTGTCGACGCTAAAGGCGCGACTGGAAGCCTTGGGTCATGAAGTCGTGCTGACGCGTGAACCTGGTGGAACACCGGGTGCCGAGGCCATTCGCGCGCTCTTGGTGACAGGCGCTGCCGATCGCTGGATGGCCTTATCCGAGCTATGTCTCTTTTTTGCGGCACGTGAAGACCATTTAGAGCGCCTGATCCGTCCGGCCCTCGCGCGCGGTGCGATTGTCTTATGCGACCGGTTTTCGGATTCCACTCGGGCCTATCAAGGTCAAGCCGGCGGGGCAGGGCGGGCGGCGGTTGAGGCCCTAGATGGCCTGATCGTCGGACATACCCAGCCGGACTTGACCCTTATTCTCGATATTGACCCTGCCATTGGCTTAAAGCGGGCTGCCGCGCGCCGGGGCACCGAAGATCGGTTTGAAGGCAAGGCGTTTGCGTTCCACACGGCCTTGCGGGCTGCCTATCTGGAAATCGCCGAGACCTTTAAGCATCGCTGTGGCGTTGTGGATGCATCGGTTGCGCCAGAGGAATTGGCCGATTCTGCTTGGGCCCTCTTGGTTGCACGTTTGAAGCTGTCATGAGTGACGAAGCCCCCACCCCAGATCAAGAGCCCGGTTCACCCCACCCCCGCGCGGTGTTTGAGCTGTTTGGTCATGAAGCAGCAGAAGCGGAATTAGCTGACAGCCTTTCAGGCGGGCGCTCGCACCACGCTTGGCTGATCACGGGGCCTAAAGGCGTGGGCAAGGCTACCTTGGCTTATCGGTTCGCGCGCAGATTATTGGGGGCGGCCCGGGACCCGTCCAGCCCGCTTGCCAGTGCACCAGACGATTTGGTCAGCCGCAAGATCGCCCAAGGCTCGCACGCAGACTTGCGCACGGCCACGCGGCTTGACCCTGAAAAGGGCGAGATTAAGCGCGATGTAACCGTTGCCGCCATTCGCGACCTCACCCATTTTTTCACCATGACATCTGATGGGGCAGGGGGCGCGCGGGTTGGCATTGTCGATTGTGCCGACGATATGAGCTCTAACGCCGCCAATGCGCTTTTGAAAACCTTGGAAGAACCGCCGGCGGGTGGAACCCTCATTCTGCTCGCCCATGCGCCCGGTCGATTATTGCCAACTTTGCGGTCGCGCTGTCGCCGGCTGGATTTGACGTGCCTATCGGAAGAAGCGATGGCAAAGGCCTTGCCGGATATTGATGCGACGACGCGGGCTTTAGGGGCAGGCAGGCCCGGTCGCGCACGCGCCTTGGCGGCTTTGAATGCCTCTAAACTTTATGGCTCTTTGTCGCGCCATTTGTCCGGTTTACCCCGCGCGCCCTTGGATGAAGCGCTCTCGCTAGCCGACGCGTGCAGCGACGCAGACCGCTTTCATGCCGTGTTTGATATGATGGAAGATTGGTTGGCGCGTGCGGGAAGGGCAGGGCTTGGCCTTGAGATTTCAGAGATTGAGCCGGGTGAAAGCGTGTTGTTGGCGCGGCTTGCGGCGGGTGCTGGCACCGATGCTGCGGCCAAGGCCTGGAGCCATGTGCGCGAGGTTCGTACGAAGGTGGAGGCCCTCAATCTCGACCGGAGTTTAGCTACGCTTGAGGCGCTGCGTGCCATTCGTGCAGACCTCAGTCCGATGCACTAGATAAGCGCCATGATCGATAGCCACGTTAATTTACACCACGAATCCTTTGCGCCGGACTTTGATGAGGTCTTAAGCCGGGCGGCAGAGGCAGGCGTGCATGCCATGCTGACCATTTGCGATAAGATGGCGTCCTTGCCCGCGATTGAAGCCATCTCAGCCCCGCGTGCAAACGTCTGGCACAGTGTTGGCGTGCATCCCCATTATGCCGACGATCATCCAGATTTGACGGTCGCACAGCTCATCACGGCTAGCACGAATCCCAAGGCGATTGGTATTGGCGAAACAGGCCTAGATTTTCATTATGGCTATAGCTCAGAGGCCGCACAAATTGCGGTGTTCCGCACCCATATAGAAGCAGCGCGTGAAACAGGTCTGCCGCTGATCGTCCATACCCGCCAAGCCGATGAGCTG
Source organism: Hyphomonadaceae bacterium UKL13-1 (assembly GCA_001602435.1). Classification (GTDB taxonomy): domain Bacteria; phylum Pseudomonadota; class Alphaproteobacteria; order Caulobacterales; family Aquidulcibacteraceae; genus Aquidulcibacter. The sequence continues at coordinate 1,545,607 of CP012156.1, read as the reverse complement.
ACGGCGACAATCCTCGAAGAGGAAATGGGCAAGGGCGCGTTTAAAATCCTGCTGCATTGCTACACCAGTGGCCTAGATCTGCTCCGTCGTGGGCTGGACCTTGGGGCCTATGTGTCCTTTTCCGGCATTGCGACGTTTAAGAATGCAACTGACGTGCGCGAGGCCGCCCGCCAAGTGCCGTTGGACCGGGTGTTGATCGAAACCGATTGCCCGTATTTGGCCCCTATCCCGATGCGGGGTAGACGGAATGAGCCTGCGTTCCTGCCCCATGTCAGCCAGTTTTTGGCCGATTTTTATGGGCTGGAGGCAAGCGCCTTTGCCGACCTTGCCGACCGAAATTTCTTCGCCCTATTTGATAAGGCCGCCTGATGAGCCAGTCTGATGCCACCCATGTTCGGGTCACAATTCTTGGCTGCGGCTCCTCTGGTGGCGTCCCACGTGTGGGCGGGGAGTGGGGGGCCTGTGACCCATACGATCCGCGCAATTACCGCACCCGCTGCAGCCTGCTGGTTGAGGCCTATCAAGGCACCTATAGCCACGAGACCTCGACCGTTGTGTTGATCGACACCTCGCCAGATTTGCGCACCCAGTTACTGGCCGCAAAAGTCAGCCATGTGGATGCGATCCTCTACACCCATGATCATGCCGACCAAAGCCATGGCATCGATGATCTGCGCGCCATTGTCTATCATCAGCGCAAGCGTATCCCGACTTTTATGGACGCCGTGACACGGGAAAATCTGGTTCGCCGCTTTAGCTATATTTTTGAAACCCCGCCCGGCAGCCATTATCCAGCTTTGCTGGATGCCCATGAGATGCCCTTGCCGGGGCAGGTGCTCACAATCCATGGACAGGGCGGGGCGATAGGTTTTCAGGTTTTGGCGCAAAATCATGGCGACATCGATAGCTTAGGCTTTCGCTTCGGACCCGTCGCTTATTGTAATGATTGCAAAATCCTGCCGCAGGAAAGCTTAGATGCCTGCAAGGGGGTCGACCTTTTTATCGTCGACGCGCTTCGCCACATCCCCCACCCAAGCCACGCCCATCTGGAACTTAGCCTAGAATGGATCGCAGAAATCCAACCCAAACACGCGATCCTGACCAATATGCACATCGACCTAGATTACGCGACTTTGGCTGCCAGCCTGCCTGAACACATTGTGCCGGCAGTGGATGGGATGGTGGTTGAGGTGACGGTTTGAGGGCTTTGCTCGAGTTTGAGCGCCCACCACCCTACTTCACCGGAAACAGCCAGATCGACAGCGTGTGGATCGTCAGACCTGCCAGACCGCCGATGACGGTGCCGCTGATGCGGATATATTGCAGGTCGCGGCCGACGGCGGCTTCAATCTGGTCGACAACGGTGCGTGCATCCCAGCCTTGAATGGTTTCAGCCACCATCGTGCCAACGCCAGCGCCTTGCGCATCGGCGAGTTCGACTGCCCAAGCCTTTAAGCGCTGATTGAGGCTTTCGCGAAGCTCGTCATCGCGCTCAATGGCGCGTGCCAAATCTTCAAGGCCTGCCGCAATGGCATTGCTAAGGCGGTCGGTCTCTTCGGGTGATTGTTCGCGCAAGCTCTTTTTAAGGTCACTCCAGACATTGGTCACATAGGTTCGGACCACTTGGTGATCGGAGACTTCGCGCACCCAGCGTTGGAGTTGATCGCGCAGATTTGGGTCGTGCCGGAGGTCGCGCGCCAAATGGGAAAGCGCTTCATCAATACGGGTACGAATAGAGTGATTGGGGTCCTTGGCGGCGTCTTTCAGCGTGTCCTTGATCGCGGTCAACAACGCGTCAGAAGCTGCAGCATCGACTGAGAATAGCTTGGGCAGCCAGTCCATCTTGTCTGACACGCGCGTGCGGAACATGTTTTCTTCTGAATGGATCGCAAGGTCGGCATGGAAGATGATGAGGTCGACGATGGCCTTATGCCGGCCGCCTTTGATCAAAATGTCCAAGCCTTCCGCCAAGAGGTGGGCGATATCGGCATGGCGCAACCGCTCGGTCAAAGTGGTTTGCAGCCACGTCGCAATCTTGCCTTCGTTTAAGAGGCCCAGGATACGGGGGACAGCACCTGCAATGCCTTGTGCGACCCGGCGGGCGCGGTCACCTTCAGTCAGCCAAGCGGCGGTGTTGCCCGCAAGGTCCATATCCTTCAAGCGGCGCTGAACCTGCTCAGGCTGCAGGAAGTTGCGCGAGATAAAGCGGCCGAGTCCCGCGCCAATCCGGTCCTTCGATCGCGGGACAATCGCCGTATGGGGAATGGGTAAGCCCAAAGGCCTGCGGAAGAGGGCGGTAACGGCAAACCAGTCCGCCAGTGCCCCAACCATCGCCGCTTCGGCAAAGGCGCGCACAAAGGGCAGGATGGGGCTAGAAGCTTCAAAAAACTTGGTGACAACAAACAACAAAGTCATCGCGAGGAAGAGCCCCGTCGCGACGCGCTTCATGCGGCGATACGCAATGGCCGGATCTTCTTGCATGAGGGTCGTCACAGGCGGTTTATCTGCCATAGAGGTTAAGTCTGATCCACTCTTTGCCAAGGGCCACCAGGACTGCCAACAGAGACGGCAACCAAGGGCTGCGATACCGGTATGCTACTCAAGTCGCGAGGACGGGTTGCCCAAGCTATGTAAGAGATGGTGATTGCCAAAGCGGCGGGCAATAACCACCAGAGGATTTTAGCGGCAGCAAGCCCTGCTGCACAAGCCCATAGAATGCCAAGCCCTAAGCCGAACAGCACGGTAACCAATGACCGATCCGGTCTTTGCGTCATTTTTGGCCGTTTGGTTGGTCTCGGGCGCGAAAACTCAATCACGCAGGCACCCGCGCAGGTGGCCATGCCCATGATCAGAAGGGTCAGTGCGGCTAAGGGCCACGCCCAAGCCACCAGCGCAGCGACCAGCACAAGCTCTAAGATAGCCGGGCCGCTGGCAGCTAAGACTTTGCCTTGCAGGATGATTTTCGGGTCCAAGGGGCTGGCTTGTAAGAGGTCGCGGGCCTCCTCGACCGAGGCAGTGAGCCAAGCGAGACTGGAGGTCAGCATGGTTACATTGAACACAGTAATGGCGGCAAACATCGCCCCCATGATGGGTGCCATCTCACTTTGCTCGTTTGGATTGGAAACCGCATTCCACACAAAGCCTAAAAACGGCACCATGGTGAAAAGTGGCACAATCAATTGGCTGACAAATAAGGGGTCACGCGTCATGCTCAACCATTCCTTATGGAACACCATAACGAGAGCTGGTCTACGGAATTGTTGCGGGTGGGCTTTGCGAATCTTGTGGGGCGCATGGTCGTTTTGACCATTGAGGAAGGCGACATCTTGGTCGTAGCGCTTGCCAGCAAAGTTTAGAACCAAAGCAGATACCACGCCGCCTGCGACCAAAAAGGCTAAGGCACCCAGCCAGTCGCCTAAAATCGTGCCGCCGAGCCAGCTGAAGTTTGACGTCAACGAGACGATCACGTCATGAACCTGAATAAGGCTGGCATTTGGATGCTCAGTATCGGCAGCGAGACGGCCAAGACTGCCCGTACTGGACACCATTTGATAGCCGACCAGACCGATCATCACGCCAATCGCGCCCAAAGCGATGGTTGCGCGGCGACCATTTCGTAGGCCAAACCACAAAAGAGCTTGGCGAGCGATCATATAGGTGATGGCCGCATCTAAAATCGCAAATCCGGCCACCACGACATAGATGGAAGCAAACATCGGCGAGATCATCACAATGCTCGCCCCAAAGAAGATGGTGGCAAAGCCAGCATAAATACAAAAGCCGCGCCACGCCGAAGAGATCAGGCGGGCGGCGACAAATCGATGCGGCGGAATAGGGGAGGAGAGGAGGAGGTCTAAATCCCCCTTCTCCGTTATCGTCATGAACGACCCCATCAGATTCATCGAAATACCTGAAATCATCAACGTGAGGATCACTGCCCCTGCCAGCGAGCTCAGCTGCTTGTAATCGCCCGCCGCCGCTTCAAAGATTTTGGCCACGCCATAGCCCATGCTGAAACTCAGCAAGCCGACAAACAAAATGGTGAAAACGGGCTTGATCCAGCTTGGAATCTTTTTCCCAAGCCGACCAAGACGCCAACTTAACCGGATCTGATGGCGCGCCAGCCACAAAATGCTGCCGGGCACGAATAAGCTGTCGAGCATCATGCTGGACTTCCTACCGAAGCATCATCAACCAGTTGAATGAAGATGTCTTCCAAACTGCCTTCGGCTTGGCCAGCTTGGGCGCGCAAGTCTGCTAGCGATCCATCAGCCAACAAGCGGCCACGGTGGAAAATACCAACCCGTTCGGCCAAGCGCTCGGCGATCTCCATCACATGGGTCGTGAGAACAATGGTCGCACCTTCTTTGGTCTTTTCCACCAACAGCTCTTTGACCTGTCGCGCGACGGCTGCATCGAGGCCCGAAAATGGTTCGTCGAGCAAAAGCAATTTGGGATCGTGTAACAGCGCGCCAGCCAAAGCAGTCTTTTGCTTCATCCCGCGTGAAAAAGTCTCACAACGTTTGTCACGCTCTTCCCACAAATCCATCCAGCGCAGCAATTCTTCCGCGCGCTTTTCCGCTACGCTGCCTTCGACCGACCAAAGCCCCGCGATAAATTCCAGATATTCCAGCGGCGTTAGCTTGTCATAAAGCAAGGGCTCATCTGGCAACCAAGCGGTGATGGATTTAACCGCCCGTGGGTCTTTCCCCACATCGTGGCCAAACACACAAATGCTGCCCTCGTCGGCCTGCAACAGACCGGCAATCATCCGCATAGTCGTGGTCTTCCCAGCCCCGTTTGCCCCCAAAAGCCCATAGAATGACCCTGGAGCCAACGTCAGGTTGAAGTCTGACACAGCGGTCTTGGCTCCAAACCGTTTCGTTAACGATTTGATCTCGAGGGCGGGTAGGGGATGGGTGCTCATCGTCGGTCCTGTTCTTCAAACACCTGGTTCAACGCGCAAGGTTCGAAGACAGGCAATGTCTTTTAGTTGAATGGGTGTTTCAAACCCGTGAATCATCGTGGGAAATCTTGCCGCAACTCTGGCGATTGGCGGTTTAATGGCAGCCCGAAGCACAGCGGCAATCCTTAATGCGTTAAGGTTTGACGAGAGTTAAGCCGCAGGCGAAGTCTTAACAGCCGAAGATGGCTAAATTCACTGCCGATTTCATCATCACCTGATAAAATGTCCCGATTAGGTTTGATGTACCGCTTCACGTCGACAGTGGCCCTTAGTCATGTGCCTCTAGGCTTTGAATTCGCCCAATCGATAGGCCTCCATCGGATCATTTTTGTCCCATAACATATATTATGCGAATTACGGATTGAGGTGATTTAGTCTACCAAGCCTATTCAAGCCCTAGACCTAGCCACCCTATCGCCCTAGGTTTGATCACAGTTTCGTCAACATCAGAATTGGATCCGCCATGAGCACCCTACCCCTTACCAGTCTGGTCACTCTGGTTACGATCATCCTATTCTTCTTCATGGGCTTGAGGGTCGCCAAAGCACGCGGCACCTACAATATCCCGGCCCCTGCCACATCGGGCGATCCGATCTTTGAGCGGCATTTTCGGGTTCAGATGAATACGCTGGAATGGCTACCTATGTTCCTGCCGGCGCTGTGGCTGGCGGCAATTTGGCAATCAGACATGGTTGCTGCAGGTTTTGGCCTTGTCTGGATCATTGGTCGGATCATTTACATGTTAGCTTATGTTGCCGATCCAAAAACCCGTTCGCTGGGCTTTGTGATCCAGATGTTGGCGACGCTCGCTTTGATCCTATTGACGCTTTTCCACGTCGGCCGTTCGATGCTTTAAGGTACGTTAAAACAACATGTTGAGCAATCATCTGGAGGTAATTTATGAAGAAATTGATCTTGGACGTTTCTGCTGCCTTCGGCGCAGCGCTTGTGATTGCTGTGGCGGCTACGGGTCAATCCGCACCTCAAAAGCCAAAAGCTGTTCCTACCGCCACGAAAGCAACTGCGATGTCGTCACCTGAGATGTTTGATGGCCTGATGGGTGGCAATGTCAATCTCGCGGATTATCGCGGGAAAGTCGTTTTGGTGGTCAATACCGCCTCGCAATGCGGCTATACCGGACAATATGCTGGACTTGAGGCACTCTGGAAGTCACGGCAACGTGAAGGGCTCGTCATTGTTGGGGTGCCCTCTAATGATTTTGGTGGACAAGAGCCTGGCAGTGCCACCGAAATCAAAAAATTCTGCGAACTCAATTACGGTGTCACCTTCCCCATGGCGGCCAAATATGTGGTTCGTGGACCGAGCGCACATCCGTTTTATCGTAATGCTTTGAGTATCTTAGGGCCGAAAGCTGAGCCTAAATGGAACTTCCATAAGATTTTGATTGGCAAGGATGGTCGCCCCGTTGCGGCCTTTGCATCCGCCGTGACACCTCAATCCGAAGAGCTTGGTCAAGCAATCACAAATGCCCTCGCCGTGCCCAAAAGGTAAGCGCTTGAATTCCAGTCGCTTGGCAAAACTGCTTGGCGTTTGGGATAAAGGATGACAAGGTCAGAAAGATGAGCCTGAACTAACAAGGGCCAGTGGAGGAAACATGGCGATCGATCCCGTAAAGTCCGGTCAAACGGGCTCAAAAGTCGCTTTGTCCCGTATCCTTGCTTTTTCTGCGCCCAGCCTACCCCTTGCGGCCCTCGGCCTGCCCTTAGTTGTCCAACTGCCACCCCATTATGCAGGTTATGTCGGACTTGAGATTGGGGTTGTAGGTCTTCTGTTTATGTTGGCCCGTATCCTCGACATTGGCGTCGATATTGGCATTGGCCTAGCTATGGACCAGACGCGTACACGGATTGGCAGGTTCTCGCCTTGGCTGGTGATGTCCATTCCCGTCATCATGGTCGGGTCCTACTTCCTCTTCATGGCGAAGCCCGGAGCCGACGCGGCTTATTTGGCTTTCTGGCTATTCTTCACCTATGTCGGCTTTTCCATGGGGTCGTTGTCGCAAATGTCGCTCGGCGCGACTTTGAGCGATAGTTATCATGAGCGTTCGCGCGTGTTTGTATTTTGGCAGGCAGGCAATGTGCTCGGCATGCTGTTGGTGCTGTTGATCCCTGTCTTGATCCATTCGCAGGGCGGGACGGCCGCCAGTGGTGTACAAGGCATGGGCTGGTTCATCGTCGTTCTCATGCCCCTCACCGCTTTGCTTGCAGCCGGCTTTGCGAAAGAGGAATCACCCAAAGCTTCGGCCAAGAAAACCAACTTGAAGGACGTAGTTTCTCTATTTAAATCAGATGCCTGTCGGCGACTATTGCTATGCGATCTTCTCTTGATGTTTGGCTCTGGGGTAACTGGCGGGCTGTTCCTTTTCTATTTCGATGCGGTCAAGGGCTATGGCGGTTTGGCAGCGGCCCTCTTGTTGATTTACTTCATCGCAGGCCTGATTGGGGCACCGATCTGGACCATGATTGCGCGCCGCTGGGGCAAGCATGTCTCGCTTATTTGTGCCTGCATCTATGCAGCCGTCAGTCAGCCTTTGATCATGTATCTGCCCGAGAATAATTTCGTCGCCGCGGCGATTGGCATGTCGGCGGCTGGGATTGTCTATACGTCTGGTGCCTATCTCTTGCGCGCCATGATGGCCGATATTGGCGATGAGGATCTCTTACAGACTGGGCAAGATCGGACGGGCCTTCTCTATGCCTTTGTGACGCTGACAGGTAAGGCAGGCTATGCGCTCGCGGTTGGTGTCACCTATGTCGGGCTTGGTCTGTTTGGCTTCAATTCAAAGCTTGGCGCTGGCAATACGCCAGAGGCGCTGACGGGCCTGACATTCCTGTTCATCGGGCTGCCAGTTGTGGTCAATATTCTGGGCGCTTTGTTGTTGGTCAAATATCCAATCGACGCCAAGCGCACGGCCGAGCTTCAAGCCGCCATTGCAGCTAAGCGTGACCTAGCCGAAGAAGCATCTCAGCAGGCATAGAATCGCACCATAGAGGGGTCATGACCACACCTGCCCCCATTGATCGCCTGCTCGACATTATGGCCGCCCTACGCACTCCAGAGACGGGTTGCCCGTGGGACCTTGAGCAGAGCTTTGAAACCATTGCGCCTTTTACGATTGAAGAAGCCTATGAAGTGGCCGACGCGATTGCGCAGGGTAATCTGGTCTCGTTGAAAGAAGAATTGGGCGACCTTTTGTTTCAAGTGGTTTTTCATGCCCGCATGGCTGAAGAACAAGGTGCCTTTGCCTTTAACGACGTCGTCCAAGGGCTATCTGACAAGATGGAAGCGCGGCACCCGCACGTCTTTGGCACGCGCCAAATCGAGACCGCCGAACAACAAACCCAGAATTGGGAGGTCATGAAAGCCAAGGAGCGTGCGGCTAAGCTTGCCGATGACCCAAGTCTTTTGGCCGATATTCCCTTGGCTCTGCCCGCTTTGATGCGTGCGGAAAAGCTAACCAAGCGCGCTGCCCGCGTTGGCTTTGATTGGCCAAGCTTGGAGGAGGTTTTTGCCAAGTTGACCGAAGAAATCGACGAAACCCGCGAAGCGATTGCTGAAGCCGATCCAGCCCATATTGAAGAAGAAATTGGCGATGTCCTCTTTGTGTTGGCCAATCTTGCCCGCAAAGCCAAAGTGGACCCTGAAGTCGCCCTGCGCTCGGCCAATGCCAAGTTTGAGCGCCGTTTCCGCTGGATTGAAGAAGCCCTTCAAAAGGATGGGAAGAGCCCGGAAACCTCAAGCCTCGAGGAAATGGACGGGCTCTGGAACCTCGCCAAGCGCCACGAACGGAACCTCTGACAAGATCTGCGGCCATTGGGCAACAAAGCGGGCTGCATCATCGGCCGTGAGGCGCACTTTCAGATGGGTAAAGCCCTGCTCGTCAGTTTCTTCCTGACGCACCGCCCCCTTGCGGAACAACCAAGCCCGCGCCGCACCTTGATCTGGCCCAATCACCAAATCCACAGGTCGCGCATCGAGCGCCAATTCAGAATCGATCAAGGCAAAAAGCTCCTTGACCCCTTCCCCTGTCAAAGCCGACACACAAATGCCTTGCGCCGTGCCATCAAGGCCAGAGGCTGCCGCGCGCGCGCGCACATAGGCCGCGCCTGCCTCATCCAAGCAGTCAATCTTATTCCACGCCTCGATCAAAGGCGGACGACTTTCATGATCGGTGAGGACCCGGTCCAGCACCAATTCTACATCGCGGCGCTGGTTGTCGCTTTCTGCGTGCGCAATATCGCGGACATGGACGAGAAGGTCAGCTTGGGCCACTTCTTCCAAGGTCGCCCGAAATGCCGCGACCAATTCGGTCGGTAGATCGGTGATGAAACCCACGGTGTCGGACAAGATGACATCGCGGCCGGTTGGTGTGCGCACCGCCCGCAAGGTCGTATCCAAAGTGGCAAAGGGCATATCCTTGGCAAACACGTCTGCCGAGGCCGCCCGGTTAAACAGGGTGGACTTACCGGCATTGGTATAGCCAACAAGAGCGATGACCGGATAGGGCACGCGCTTGCGACTGGCCCGTTGCAGGGCACGGGTGCGCTTGACCTCTTCCAATTCTTTTTTAAGTTTCAGGATCTTATCGGCAATCATTCGGCGATCAAGTTCGATTTGCCGCTCACCCGGACCGCCGGTTTTTCCTGTGCCGCCGCGCTGACGCTCCAAGTGGGTCCAGGTTTTGACCAAGCGGGACTTTTCGTAGCTGAGGCGGGCAAGTTCGACCTGTAGCCGCCCTTCCCGCGTCCGCGCACGGCGAGCAAAAATTTCAAGGATCAGACCGGTCCGGTCAACCACTTTAACCTGAAGCTCTTTTTCCAAATTGCGCTGCTGCACGGGCGACATCTGATGATCTAGAATCAGAACATCGACCTTCAGCTCTTCACAATAGGCTTTAAGTTCTTCGATCTTGCCCGTGCCGAAATAAGCACCGGGGCGTACCTGACGCAGAGGTGCTAGTCGCGCATCGGCAACTTCAAGGTCGAGGGCTTCGGCGAGGCCACAGGCTTCAATCAGCCGCAGATCTGGGTCACGACTGGCAGAAGCGTCGCTTCGTAGGGGGTGGATGACCAAGGCCCGCTGCACGGGCGCCTGACGATCGATCAAATGCAATTATCCTAGCTCTGTTGCGCGCATACAGACCACCTGTAGCCGCATTAGCATGAGCCTGAAGACGGTCGAAGACAAGAAAGACTTAGTCGAGGTCTGCAGGATCGCCCTCAAACATCTGGACCGGCGCGCCGGGCATGATGGTGGAGATGGCATGCTTATAAACCAATTGGACCTGGCCGTCGCGGCGCAACAACACACAAAAATTGTCAAACCAAGTTACGACGCCCTGAAGCTTTACGCCATTTACCAGAAAAATGGTCAACGGCGTGCGCGACTTCCGGACCGCGTTTAAAAATGTATCCTGAAGATTCTGTTTTTTGTCGGCAGACATTGTAAGCCCTGTCTTTTCTTGGGTGTCGCACCTCGACACCTGAGTCCCTCATTAGGCAGCCCTTCTTGGAAATTTCAATCCAGAAGGATGCTGTCTAAGGCTTTTTTACTGATGTTTGTTGAGAAAGATAGGTTTCCCGAAGTTTTTGCGCGATTGGACCAGGTTTTCCGCCACCAATTTCGTGCACATCGAGGCCGATCACCGGGGTTACAAAACTGGTGGCTGAGGTAATGAAGGCTTCTTGCGCAGACAAAGCTTCGTCTCTGGAAAAGGCTTTTTCTTCAAAGCCAAAGCCCAATGCCTGCGCGGTCTGGATAATCGTATCACGTGTAATACCGCGCAGAATCGCGTGCGTTGCCGGACGCGTCCTTAAGACTCCTTGAGAATCAACGATCCAAGCATTTTGTGCTGTACCTTCAGTAACCATGCCGTCACGATCTATAAACCAAGCATCGGCGAAACCTGCCTCTAGGGCCGCCTGTTTTGCCAGAACGTTGGGCAATAGATTGACGGTTTTGATATCCACCCTGCCCCAGCGAATGTCTGGGCAGGTCTGCACCCGAATACCTTTGGCCGCGCGCGCATCGGCTTGGACCATATTCATGGCGCGCGCCGTTAGAATGATGCTGGGACGAGAATGGGCTGGAAACGGATGGTCCCGACGTGCCACCCCGCGAGAGACCTGCAGATAAACAAGACCGTCCTTCAGCTTATTGCGCGCCATCAATTCCCGCACAATGACCATCAAGCTGGCATTGCCCATGGGTGCCTTGATTTGAAGGGCCGCAAGAGAACGCGCGAGACGGGCTAAATGGCCTTCTGAGTCGAACAAGATCCCGCCGCGCACCGCCCAAACTTCATAAACGGCATCGCCAAATTGTAGACCGCGATCTTCGACATGGATCGAGGCTTCTCCATGGCGTACAAATTGGCCATCGACATAAGCAATCCTCGGCACGCTTAACCCTCCAAATCGAAGCCGCGCGTGCCTTCAACACCGAGACTTTTCAGTTTGCGGTGCAAAGCCGACCGCTCCATCCCAATGAATGACGCGGTTCGTGAGATATTGCCACCAAAGCGCGTGATTTGCGCTGCCAGATATTCGCGCTCGAACAGTTCGCGGGCTTCGCGCAATGGCAAGGACACCAATTGATGCAAGCCCGTCCGGTCTGCCAATTCGCCAACGCCAACTCCATCTAGCGCGAGGGCTGCTGCATCAATGGGTTCGCTTGCATCGCCAGAGGCTAGGATCAACATGCGTTCCACCAGATTGCGCAATTCGCGCACATTGCCGGGCCAACTGGCCGCTTGCATCGCTGCCAGCGCTTCGGGTCCAAAATGGCGCTGGGCCACACCATTGGCTTCGGCCACGCGTTTGGAAAAATGCTCAACCAAGCGGGGTACATCATCGCGACGTTCCGCCAAGGCTGGCGAACGGATCGGTACCACATTGAGGCGGTGGAATAAGTCTTCGCGGAATCGGCCAATGCTGATGGCTTCACGAAGGTCCCGCGCGGTCGAAGAAATCACGCGCACATTCACCGAGACATCACTGCTGCCACCTAAGCGACGAAAGCGTTGTTCCACCAAAACCCGCAAAATTTTGGACTGGGTTTCCATCGGCATTTCGGCGATTTCGTCGAGCAGAAGCGTACCATTATGCGCATGCTCAAACACGCCAATCTTAGTTGGGCGGCCTTCGCTGGTTTCTTCGCCGAAAAGTTCAGATTCCATGCGCTCTGGCGCAATCGCGGCTGCCGAAATAACCACGAACGGACCATCGGCACGCTGTGAGCCAGCGTGCAGGGCCCGCGCAATCACTTCCTTACCAGAGCCAGATGGGCCGGTAATCAGTACCCGGCTGTTCATAGGCGCGATCTTCTCAATGGCAGCACGCAACTGCAGCATCACGGTGCTTTCGCCGATCAGCTCGTCGCCGGCCACAGCACGCGCCCGCAGCGCCATGTTCTCGCGCCGTAAACGCGCACTTTCGAGCGCGCGGCTGATAATCAAAATCAAGCGGTCTGACTTGAAGGGCTTTTCGATGAAGTCAAATGCACCGCGCTTTAAGGCACTCACGGCGGTTTCAATCGTGCCATGGCCAGAGATCAGAACAATGGGAATCGTCGGATCAATGCCTTGCACGACCGACAGAATTTCCAGTCCGTCCAGACGGCTGCCCTGCAACCAAACATCCAAGACAACCAAGTCAGGGCGCCGCGTGCGGAAAGCGTCTAACGCGCCATCTGAGTCGGCGGCATAGCGGACGACATAACCTTCGTCTTCTAAGATACCGCCAACGAGATCGCGAATATCGGCTTCATCATCGACGATGAGAATTTCAGCTGCCATGGGGAGACTCCGAGCTTATGCGCTCTTGTTGGGATGAGTTTGTATCGGGAGGGTTTGAGGTGTTTTCGGCGACACAGATCGGCAGGTTCATCAAAACCCGCGCGCCATTCTGGCCGTCTGTTCGGTCAGCAAGTTCCAGCTTGCCACCATGTTCTTCCATCACACGTGCCACAATCGCGAGGCCAAGCCCCGTCCCCTTGGCGCGGGTGGTCATATAGGGCTCTAACAGCCGACGCCGATCATGCACGGGGAAACCAATGCCATTGTCGACCACTTCGATCCAAGCCATTTTTCCATTCAGGTGGAGGCTGACCTCAATTTGACCTGTGACATCAACTTCATCTCGAGCTCGACGGGTCGCAATCCCCTCACCCGCATTTTTCAAGATATTGGCAAAGGCTTGGATCAACAGGCGTGTGTCCATCGACACCAGGACAGGTTCCGGTGGCAAAGTGCTGGTGACTTCAATATCGGGGCTAGCAATCCGCTGGGCAAAGACGGCTTGGCGCAGCGCTTCGCTCAAATCATCGACGGCAAATTTGGGTGATGGCATCCGCGCATAGCTGGAGAATTCATCTACCATGCGCCCAATGTCAGTGACTTGGCGCACGATCGTGTCGGTCATGCGAATGAAGACGTCGCGGTCCGTGGTGATCACATCGGCATATTTGCGTTTGAGGCGCTCGGCTGACAATTGGATCGGAGTCAGCGGGTTCTTGATCTCATGGGCAATGCGGCGCGCCACATCTTTCCAAGCGGCTTGGCGCTGGGCTGCCAACAGGCCAGACACGTCGTCAAACGTCACGACCAAATCATCGCCGGCATAAGCGGCACGCACGTCAAACAGCAGCGTCTCCGCGCCCACCAGGCGCTCTGCTTGGCCTTGCGCAGGATGCAGCGGGCGGGCGCTCGAAACAATCGCCATGAATTCTGGTGCAATCACGGAGAAGTCGCGGCCCTCAAGGCGATCATCTTGTGCCTGTAAAAGTCGGCCAGCTGACCCATTGGCTGCGCGGACACTATTGGTGCTGTCCAAACTGACCACGCCAGCCGACACACCTTCCAAAACCGCGCCAATAAAGACAGATCGCGTTTCGGCATATTCGGCAGCCTCTTCCAAAGCCCGGCGCTGAAACTGCAATTCGCCCGTCATTTTGTTGAAGGTCGTCGCCAAGGCAGAGATTTCATCGCCGCCGCCAACTTGGGCGACCCGCGCACTCATGTCCCCGGCACGCACCCGCTCTGCCGCATCGGCCAAGAGGCCAATTGGCGCGCTGATCCGGCCAGCCGACACCAACCCCAGCCAGACAGAGCCGATCAACACCAAAAGCACGATTTCGAGATAAGCGAGCGCAAATAACAGGCGTAGCAAACCCTGACGCTCTTCAATCACTTGATAGGCGTAGACAGCCGCTTTTGCCTTCTCAAACAAGGCCAATTGGCCAGGTTCTGGCAATCTGACGACGGCCAAATAGGAGTTTGAGAAAGCGTCGAGCCGATAAAGCGCACGCACGACGGCCGATGGGTCAATATTGATTGAGACATCACCAGCCTGCGCTGTGGCAAAGTCACCCGCATCGGGCATGATGAAGTTTGGTACACCTTGTGGGCGCTGTGCTTGGGCCAGTTTAGTGCCTTGGGCGTTTAACACATAAGCGGCCACAAAGCCGCGACGGTCAGCCTGTAAAGCCAAATAATCCCGGTAAGCCTGCGGGTCAGCCTTGAGTTGGATGGCTGACGCATTCAGGTCCACCGCCATGGCGGCAATGTCGATCTTCGTGGTCTCAGCCGTCTTATCGACCGATTGATTGCCTAAGATGCGGGTTGCCTGCACCGCCTCGCGAACTTGTTCTGAGAACCAAGCTTGGACCCCCTGCCCGATGGTCAGCGCGGAAAACAAGGCAATCAGGATCACGGGGATCACGCCATTGGCGGCAAACAACATGACAAAGCGCAGGTGAAGGCGCGCGCCAGTCTGTGCCTTCTTACCAGCATTGCGCAAGGCTAAGACGCGGCTACCTACTCGCAGCGACAAATAGGCGATCAAGAGACCACTGATGACCAGGAGGGCAAGGATCCAGGAACTAGCAGGACCAACAATGTCGCCGCCGGAAACAGCAAACAATAGTCCGATAAAGGTCAGGACGATGGCGGCGACATAGGCGCCCATATCGGTGACAGAGATATGAGCCGCATCGGACAAGGCCGGGCCACGGGCGCTAACTGGACTGGAACGTGAGACCGGCTGCTGTGAACTCATGTGCCCTGAAAAGCACAATTGTGTCTAAAACGCAACAGTCTAACCTGTGTTAGGCCTTGCCGCGCCCGACATCAATGTCCAACAATGCCAAGCGCTTGCGCAAGGTGTTGCGATTAAGACCCAATATATCCGCAGCCTTGATCTGGTTACCCCGGGTCTCCCGCAAGGTGAGTTCGAATAGGGGCCGTTCGACGGCTGCGATCACGCTTTCATGCAGATCCGTCATGGACTTACCCGATGCTGAAGCCTGCGCGATGAGCTTTGAAATGGCTGTCCGTGCTACGGTTTCCAAATCATCATCTTGGCCAATATGGCCCGTGACGATGGGTTGGCTGCGCTCTCTGAAGAGTTCACGCCGGATCGTATCGGCCCCAATGACGGGGTCTGGGCTGAGTGCTGCGATGCGCCGCATGACATTTTCAAGCTCGCGCACATTGCCGGGCCAAGACCACGTTTCGAGTTCGTCCGCGCCGGATTTATCGAGTGCCTTTTCACCTAAACCGTCCTTAGTAGCCCTCGCCAAAAAGGCGCGGGCGAGGTCGGGTACATCGCTCATGCGTTCGCGCAAAGGCGGCACGGTGATGGTCACGACGTTCAAGCGATAATAAAGGTCTTCTCGGAAAGCCCCGTTCATTACAAGGCCCTTTAGTTCGCGGTCACTGGCTGCCACCAAGCGCACATCGCCCATAGAAGACTTTGGGCCACTGGTGTCTGCCAAAATACGGGCTAAGCGGGCTTGGGTCGGCATGGGTGCATCAGCCAGACCATCCAAGAACAAGGTCCCGCCCGCGGCTTGGGCAAACAAGCCAATGCCATTATGGCCCTCAATCGCTTGGTCGAGGCTGCGGGGGTCTAGGGCCGCTAAACTCAAGGTCACGAATGGGCCGGACTTTCGCCGGCCATATTCGTGCAACACCCTCGCGACCAGTTTTTTCCCAACCCCAGACTCGCCCTCAATCAAGACGGTCAGATCAAAGCCTGCGGCGCGCGACAAAGTCCTGTAAACTTCCTGCATCGGCAAAGACCGACCAATCAAGGGCAGACGCTCTTCCTTTTCCGCCTTTCGCTGTTGGTTCGAGGCGTTGAAATCCTTTTTGCCTTCCAAAGCCCGACGCACCAAGCCCACCATGACATCGAGGTCAAACGGCTTGGGTAGATATTCATAAGCCCCATGTTCAGCAGCAGACACCGCCGTCAAAAGCGTGTTTTGCGCACTCATGACGATAATGGGTAGCTTGGGCCGTTCCATGCGCATCCGGGGCAGATAGTCGAACAAATTGCCGTCGGGCATCATCACATCGGTAAGGACCAGATCCCCCTCACCTTCTTTGATCCACTTCCACAAGGTTGCGGCATTGCCTGTCGCGCGGACCTGATAACCCTCGCGCGCCAAAGCCTGCGACAAGACCAAGCGGATGGACGCATCATCGTCGGCAATCAAAACATTACGCCCAGCAACACTCATTCTTCGGTCCTATTTATTTCGACTGGATTGCAGGCCAGTTCGTTGATGGGAGAGCGGCAAACGCACCCGAAATACCGTCCGTCCCGGCTCGGACTCAAAGTCGACGACACCGCCATGTGCGTTTACAATCTTTTGCACCAAGGGCAGACCGAGGCCGCCACTGGCCGGTTTGGTTGAGACAAAGGGCTCAAACAAACAATCTTTCACATCTTCCGCGACGCCGCGTCCATTGTCGTAAAAGGCGATTTCCAAAGGCAGGTCGCGCGCTTCCCCCGAAGGTGTGCGCATGCGAACACCGTGACGATAAGCGGTCGCCAGAATGATTTCTGCACCCTCTGGCCGACTTTGCGCCGCTTCGGCTGCATTCTTGGCGAGGTTCAGGAACACTTGGATCAATTGATCCTCATCACCCAAGGCATCTGGCAAAGACGGGTCAAAGCGCCGCTTCACGCTGATCTCGCGGGCAAAGCCGTTTTCCGCCAGAGTGGCGACGCGCTCCAGCGAGGCGTGCACATTGACGGGCGCAAACTCAATCGGGGGGTCTGCGCCAAAGCTTTCCATGCGGTCGATCAGGCGACGCACACGGTCTGTCTCTTCGACGATCAGATTGACCAGTTCTAACTCGCCGGGGTCTGCGTCGCGCAACAAAAGTTGTGCGGCGCCGCGTATCCCCGCCAAAGGATTCTTCACCTCATGGGCCAAGGTCCGGCCCAAGGCTGCCATAGAGCGGGCACCGGCCATATCCTGCATCCGCTCTGACAAATCACGACCCCGACCTTTGGGACGGACCACCAAAGCAATGAAGCCGCCATCCTCGCTGGGTGAGGCGGTAATGTCGCAGGAAAAATCGCCAAAGCTTGGACCACGCAAGGTCATGTCGCGGCCACTCACGGGCGAGCCTGAGGTGCGCGCCCGCTCGATCAGATCATGAATGGGGCTATCTTCACTGAATAAACCCAAGATGCCATTCGCCTTAATGCTGCGAACGGACTTTAGAAAAATGTCCTGCGCGGCTCCATTGGCCAGAATGATTTGGCCACCACCCTCAACGCCCAAGGCAGGCAAGGGCAGCGCTTCCAAAAAGGCAGCGGCAATCTGGCCTTCTCGGTCGGTTGGGAGACCGGGGACGAAATCAACCGAGAGCGAGGAGTTTTTCAGGCGGTCCAAAACAGGCATTTCCAATTGGTTAGAGCATGATGCTTACATAAATGGCAGACTACGTCAAAACCGCAGGTCACATAAAGCTGATTGCAAGATATTTAATCACGATACGCCTATTTTTTGTTCTATTTGAAATTTTGGCCGCCCCTCATCCGCTCCGCGGTCAAATCCGAGAGGATGGTCAAGTTCGCGCTACAGCGGGCAAAGTTGCTGGAGTGTCGGGCTCAAACTGGCTAAGGTTGCTGCATGGACCCTCTCCAATCTTCCCCTCCCGTGGCGGTCGCGATCCTTGTCGCTGGCGGAACAGGGACTCGCGCAAAACAGGCCTCTCCGTCCGATTCTGGGCGTGGCGAGCAAGGCCTGCCCAAGCAATTCCAGACCCTCGGCGGCAAAGCGATTCTGCGCTGGAGCCTTGAAGCCTTTAGCCGTGACCCTCGCTTTGGTGCGATTGTCGTTGTCTGTGCGCCAGAGATGCGCGAGCGCGTTTTGGCCTGCGCGGGTTCGATACCGCTTCTGTTGGCCGACGCTGGCGAAACGCGTACCCAATCGGTCGCCAATGGCTTGCGCGCGGCCGCAGGCCTTGGCGCGCACTTTAGTTTCATTCATGACGCGGCGCGGCCGGGCCTCGGTCAGGTGGTGCTGGATAATTTGTTTGCCGCCTTAGAATCCGGGGCTGATGGGACGGCCCCCGGCCTTCCCATCGCCGACGCTTTGTGGCTTGCCCCGAATGGTCAGGTTCAACAGGCCCAAGCCCGCGACGGGCTGGTGCGGATCCAGACCCCGCAAGCCTTCAAGTCTCGCCTGATCCATGCCGCCTATGCCGCCCTGCCCGCCGACCAAGTGCCTCTGGACGATGTGGCGGTCGCCAAGGCCTTTGGCGCGAGAATTGAAGTCGTAAGGGGTAGCCCAGAGCTTGAAAAGATAACTTGGCCAGAGGATTTTGACCGCATGACGCGCCTACTTGCCCCGCAGCTTCTGCCCCGCATTGGCTCTGGCTTTGATGCGCACAAGTTCGCGCCGGGGACTTTTGTGACCTTATGCGGGGTCGAAGTGCCCCATAGTCACGGGCTTGCAGGGCACTCCGATGCCGATGTGGCTTGGCACAGTCTGGCAGACGCCATTTATGGTGCTTTATCGGCTGGCGATATTGGCAAGCATTTTCCGCCAACCGACCCACAATGGCGCGGTGCGGCCTCTAGCATCTTTTTAGCCCATGCAGGTGAGATGGTGCGGGCCGCCGGTGGCAGCATCAACCATGTCGACCTGACCATTATTTGTGAGCGGCCCAAGATCGGGCCACATCGCGAAGCGATGGTTCGAAAAACCGCTGAACTTTTGGGCCTGCGCGAGACCCAAGTTTCCGTCAAAGCCACTACAACCGAAGGCATGGGCTTTACCGGTCGCGCCGAAGGCATTGCCGCCCTAGCTACTGCTACCATCCTACTGCCCGCCGATTTTGGCACTGCTCTAATTTAGGATCGCGACCATGTCGATTTTCCCCCAAGACCTCGTGATGGCAGCCCGCCTGCTGATCGGGGATGCAGAGGCCCGTGACATCAAGATTACGACCGCGGAAAGTTGCACGGGTGGCTTGGTCGCCGCCCTTCTGACCGAGATTGCAGGCTCTTCTGCCGTGTTTGAGCGCGGCTTTGTCGTCTATTCCAATCGCGCCAAGGAAGAGATGTTGCATGTGCCGGGCGACCTCTTGGCCGACTTTGGCGCGGTATCTGAACCCGTCGCGCGCGCTCTGGCCGAAGGCGCCTTGCATGAAAGCCGGGCGAACCTCAGCGTCGCCATCACTGGCATTGCTGGCCCAGGTGGTGGTACGGGCATGAAACCCGTCGGCCTCGTCCACTTCGCCAGCGCGCGGGAAAACCGCTCCATCCGGCATGAGGAGCATTTGTTTGGCGATATTGGCCGCGAAAAAGTACGGCTGGAAGCGGTCCGCGTCGCGCTGCGCATGCTGCAGGACGGGCTGGAGGCTTAGGGCGCTTCGGGGCCGCGAAATGCCACTCCAAAAGGACCGCGCAGCAAGGGCTGCGCATGTGTCCGCGGTGACGAGCGCAGCACGTGCTGCGCGGTCCTAAACACCCCGTCTTGCGCCCCAAAAACTCAAGAAAGCCCCCTTACTCCTCCGGCATCAGCGCGCGGAGAATATCCGTGTGATCATCGGTCCAGGGTTTCAGCTCTTTGCGGGGCATCATCAATTGCCACATGGGCAAGGAATAGCCCTTCAAGCGGTCGGGCGTTTTGGCGATAACGACAACGCGGACGCTGGTGTCAGCATTGGGATTATCGTCTGCCCCGTCGCGATTTCCCTCCATCGCCACATAGCCCAGTTTATGCGCGGCATCGGCGACAATTCGACCCAGATCCAAATAGCGATTGGAGATGTGCACGATCATGATCCCGTCGGGGGCCATCTTCCGCATGAAAGAGGCGATGGCCTCTTGGGTGATCATATGGGTTGGAATGGCGTCCGAGGAGAAGGCGTCAACCAACAGAATATCAAACCAATTATCCGGCTGGCTCTGCATCTGAAGGCGGGCATCGCCCATGATGATTTTGGCGTCGGGCGCACAGCGGTTGAGGAAGCCAACAAGCTTAGGATCGGTGGCGGCACGGACCACATCTTGGTCGATCTCAAACACTTTCCAATCTTGGCCGGGCTTGGCGTAACAGGTCGACGAGCCCATGCCGAGGCCAATCACGCCCGCGTGCAACGTTGTTGGCTTGGCATTGGTGACTTCTTCAAACAAGGAGCCGATGGGCGTCTCGCGGTAATAATAGGACATAGGCTCGCGGTTGCGATTGGGGTCCAAACTCATGACACCATGCAAGGTGGTGCCGTGGGACAGATAGCGCCAGCCCGTTGGGGCTTCGCCACTATCCTCGATTTCGAGGACGCCAAAGAAACTGCGTTCACGGAATTGCACCCCCTCACCGTCTTCGGTCAGCACGGGCAACAAAAGCGCCAGTCCGCCGATGGCCGCGACAAGCGGTGCTGAGCGCGACGCCATCAAAGCAGCCAAGGCAAGGATGGAGCACAGGATAGCGCCGGCAAATTCAGGCCGATCAATTAGAAGCGCCTCGCGCCAGAACATAGAATCTGTGCCGGCTGCTGCGGCCTTGATGGGCACATATTCTTCCAGCCACAAATAGGCATCAAACGAGTTCTGATACAGGGCAGCTACGCCAAGGGCGATAACAACCGCTGGCAATGCCCATTTCAAATCGGCCCTATGCCAAGGTGCAACAGCTAAGGCCGCCACCAGTGCCAAATGATATTCAATCGTGGTATTGAGGAGGATGGGGGCCAAAAGCGCCGTTGCTGCCCCGCCCAAAACGCCACCCAGCGACATCCAGAGGTAAAATTCGGTCAAGCGCGCAGGCTCTGGCCGACGCACCGCAAGCTCTAGGTGACAACACAAAACGATTAGGAAGAAGGCCCCCAAATGGATGAAAAGGCCTTTGAGTCCGCCGTCACTATCGGACGCCATTACGGCGGCCAGTAGAAACACCACCATGAACTTCAGCGGTGCGGCACCTTCTGCAATTCGGTCGCCAATCGCCGAAAAGGCAATGACAAAGGTCAAGAGAAAGAGCGCGAGGGGCGGAATCCACAAAAGCGGCACAGAGGCCACATCGGTCGTCAAATGGGTGGTGACGGCCACCAAAAGGGCGGATGGTGGGGCTGCGAAAGCGACCCAGGTAAAGCGCTCTAACCACGTCGTTTTGCGAAGTGCCGTTTCTTTTGGTGCTTGGCTGTCAGCGGGCACGGCATAGATCGAGACGATTAACGCGAGCATCAGGATCACATAGCCGACGGCCCAAATAACCGACTGCAGCTTTGCACCAATCATCGGCTCAATCAGAAACGGGAAAGCAGCCAATGCGGCGAAACTGCCAAGATTGGAGGCGGCATAGAGCCGATAAGGGTCTACCGCATCGCCAAGGCGCGCGCGCCAAGCTTGGATCAAAGGTGCGGTCGCTGAAATCGCGATAATCGGCCCACCCAGCGAGAGCAGGAGCGCGCCTAAAGTCCAACCTACCGGGCTTGCCACATTGGGGGTGCCGACCAAGCCCGAAACATGGATCGGCAGAAACAACAGCCCGACCACCAGCACGCTGGCATGCACGATCAATTGTTGGCGTGGGCGCAAATGGGTCGCGATCAAATGGGCGTAGAGATAGCCGATCAAAAGTGCGCCTTGATAAAAAACAAGCGCGGTATTCCAGACAGCGGGCGTGCCCCCCATCATTGGGGTCAACATTTTCGCAAACAGCGGCTGTAGGGTAAAAAGAAGCGCTGCGGATAGAAATGTCGTGGCAGGATAGAGCCAAGAGACAGACTTCAACAGAGGTGAAGGCGCAGGTTGCGGCGCTGGAACTTGGTCATTCAAAACCGCATCTGTCACGCAGCGCTCTCCAATCTAGTGAACCTCTATTCTGTCAGGGAGTAGCGCCTTTTGGCCTCTTCTGTGAAGGCCATAATCAGCTTGGAAACAGCTTTATCCATGTTGGCGCGGAGTAATTCTGCCAAAAATGGCTCGGAAAACTCAAAATTCAAGCTCAAATCAACCAAAGTACCAGACTCACTGGGCCGAAAACCCCAGACACATTTCAGTGAGCGGAATGGCCCTTGGATCAAACGGGTTATGACGGTCCGGGCTTTCTCATCCACATCAACATGGGTCGAGAATTGCGCGCGAAACGCCTTATAACCTACCACCGCTTCACCGACAAAATAACGACCCTCTGGCGTCTGCTTGAGTTGGGAAATGCGGGATGCCTTCACCCAAGGCAGAAAGCGCGAATAGGCGGGAACATCGCTGACCAGCGACAGAAGATCATCTGGCGCAAAGGGCATTAATTCGATGGTCTCAAACTGGCTCACGATCCAATGTGGTCCTGACGGCTCTCACGTGCAGCTTTAAGACGCGCAAAATCTTCCCCCGCATGGTGGCTTGAGCGGGTGAGTGGCGACGCCGAAACGATCAAAAAGCCCTTCGACAAGGCGATGGTCTCATAGGCTTCAAATTCTTGCGGAGTGACGAAGCGGTCGACCGGTGCATGCTTGCGGGTCGGTTGGAGATATTGGCCAATTGTCAGGAAATCGACGCCAGCCGAACGCATGTCATCCATCACTTGCATGACTTCTTCTTTGCTCTCGCCTAAGCCGACCATCAGGCCGGATTTGGTGAATTGGTTGGGGTCACGTTCTTTGACCCGTTCCAACAAGCGCAGCGACGCATAATAGCGGGCACCGGGGCGGATGGAGAGATAGAGCCGGGGCACGGTTTCCAGATTGTGGTTGAACACGTCTGGCTTGGCATCAATCACGGCTTCAGCAGCCCCGGCTTTGCGCAAAAAGTCCGGTGTCAGGATTTCAATCGTCGTGTTCGGCGTTGCCGCCCGAATGGCTTGGATCGTCTCGACAAAATGGGAAGCACCGCCATCGTCCAAATCATCGCGGTCAACCGAGGTAATCACCACATGTTCCAGACCCATGGTGGCAACGGCTTTGGCGACATTGGTAGGCTCTTCGCGGTCGAGGGCGTTGGGCTTGCCTGTTTTGACATTGCAGAAGGAACAGGCACGCGTACAAGTGTCGCCCATGATCATCATGGTTGCGTGCTTCTTGCTCCAACATTCGCCAATATTGGGGCAGCCAGCCTCTTCACACACGGTGACAAGGCGGTTTTCTTTCACAATCGCACGGGTCTGCTCATAGACCTCCCCGCCGGGTGCCCGGACGCGAATCCACTCGGGTTTGCGCATCACGACGCTGTCGGGCCGTTTTTGCTTTTCAGGGTGGCGCGCGGCGCGTTGGGCTTGGGTATCGATGAGCGTAACCATAGGCCTTAAATGAGACCTTTCGCTTCAAAAGGAAAGGTCCAACTCCATCCCATTGCGCAGAGCTGATATGGGTTCTTACGGCAAGCTCATGCGCTTCGCCGGTGTACCCGTCTGAAATCGCGCCGAAACGGTCTTGCCAGCGCGACGTAGATTGATTTGATTGACCTGTGCTTGGGTAAAGTCCTGCAGCAAGTTGGAATCGAGGGTGAGGTCACGGCCGCGGTAGCGCCCAGCTTCAAAATAGACATAGAGCAAATCGCCCGACAATTCCGCACCGACAAATTGAATCGGGATCGCTTTGCCTTGCCCATCGCCAATGAAGAATTGCCGCTCGCAATAGGCTTTGATCACCGCTTGGCCTTCGGGTGTTTCAAAGTAACCAGCGCCGACGGCACCAAGGTCAAGCGCATGCTCGAGATCGTGGGCGTAGAGCCTGTGGGTGATCTCTAAGATACCATTGGAGGGATTGACCTCCACCACGCTGAGGGCTGCTTCCAGCCGATGCGCTGCAACGGGGTTGCTGGCCAAAGCAAGTGCCAGCAACCCCAGTCCTGCGAGGGTAAAACGCTTCATCTTAGCGATTGGGACGAGCGCCTGTCGCTGCCCCTGCCCCAGTGGCTGAGCCCGAGCCTGCTTTTGGCGATACCGCAGGCTTGGTCTGGATGGAGTCTTGGCTAACCGCCAAATCATTGTCCTGCATCAGGTTACGAGGACCTTGGGCGGCCTTAAATACTTCCAAGCGGGTCGGTTCGATCCGGGTTGGGAAATAATTGTTGGACCGATCGACGTCTGCGGTTTCCTGACGTGGGTCGAGTTCGACTTGGGCCACTTCCTTGGCCGTCATATAGGTCCAATTCACCTTGCGAGCATCATAGCGCCAGATTTCAGCTGGGATAGCGACGGTGTCACTGGTTCCATCCTTGAAGGTGAATTTCAAAATCACTGGCGACACGACACCGCCCTTGTTTTCAAGGCTCAAGATATAGAACCGGTCTTTCACATCCAAGACGGCGCGCTCTTCCGGGCTCAACGCCGCGCGGGCAGTTGCCGCACGGGCTTTTTGGCCCTTGGTGGCCGAAAGTGGATCGGTGCGGTCATAATAGTCGAGCACGGACGGGTCGTTGTCGGCATAGGTTTTCATGCCCTTATTATTGACTTGACCCAGCTCAATCGGCTTGGCGTCGCGCTCTGCGATGCGGCGGGCCGATTCAATATCGGGGTTCTGGGTGTCTATGGTGCCTTCGCGCACGTTGGTCAGACTTACATCAACATGGTCGGTGGAATAGAACCAAGCCCGCCAGAACCAGTCGAGATCCACGCCAGAGCTTTCTTCCATCGTGCGGAAGAAGTCATAAGGCGTTGGGCGCTTAAAGCGCCAGCGTGTCGAATATTCTTTGAACGCCCGGTCGAAGCGCGCCCGACCAATGATTGTCTCCCGCAAGACCACCAAAGCGGTTGCAGGCTTACCATAAGCATTGTCGCCCAAACGCTGAACCGAATCCGACTGCGTCATGATGGGCACTTGGTTGCTGGAGCGCATATATTCGGTGATGTCGCGCGGATCGCCACGACGCGACGGATAAGCTTCTGACCATTCCTGTTCGGCGACATATTGCAGGAAGGTGTTGAGACCTTCATCCATCCAAGTCCACTGCCGTTCGTCGGAATTGACGACCATGGGGAACCAGATGTGGCCAACTTCGTGAATGATCACGCTGATCAGGCCATATTTGGAACGATCCGAATAGGTCAGATTGCCGGCGCTATCCTTCTCTGGGCGGGGGCCATTGAAGGTGATCATGGGATATTCCATGCCGCCAACAGGTCCATTGACCGACTGCGCCACAGGATAGGGATAAGCAAAGGTCATGCGGCCATAAACATTGATCGTGTGCGCAATGCTCTTGGTCGAATAGGCCGACCATAAGGGATCGCCTTCCTTCGGGAAGAAGCTCATGGCCATGACATCACTGGCACCTGGCTGTTTTACGGCCATCGCGTCCCAGATGAATTTGCGCGAGCCTGCCCACGCAAAGTCACGCACATTTTGCGCCTTAAAGCGCCACGTCTTGGTGGTGGTTGCTTTGGCTTTTTCCGCTGCTGCTGCTTCTTGCGGCGTTACGATATAGACGGGGTCGCGATAGCTGGCGCGCGCTTTGGCCATACGCTCTTGCTGGGCAGGCGTGAGGATTTCACTTGGATTGACCAAGTCGCCTGTCGAAGAAATGGCAAAGTCGGCGGGCACTGTGATGGCGACTTCATAATCGCCAAATTCGAGGGTGAATTCACCCCGACCCAGGAAGCTCTTGTTATGCCAGCCTTCATAATCAGAATAGACGGCCGCACGTGGGAACCATTGGGCGGCGAGGAAGATGCAATTGCCGTCCTGATCGGACTTGGTGAAGCACTCATAGCCATTACGACCGCCGATGAGGCGGGAATCGCGCATGGGCAGGGTCCAGTCCACTTTAAAGGCGACACTTTGGCCGGGCTTTAAGGGTTCT
The DNA here is from genome assembly GCA_001602435.1 of Hyphomonadaceae bacterium UKL13-1. GTDB lineage: Bacteria > Pseudomonadota > Alphaproteobacteria > Caulobacterales > Aquidulcibacteraceae > Aquidulcibacter. The sequence goes on along the minus strand of CP012156.1, from coordinate 1,519,576 downwards.
GCCAAATCAACGCGCAACAGCGTGTCAACCACATCAAAGACGAGGCCCGCACCGGAAGGATTGGTCACTTTGGTGATGGTAAAGCCACCTTCATTGTCGCGGATCGCTTGGGCGCGGCGGACTTGATTGAAGCTAATCCGACCGGCTTCGTCGGTCGTCTGCGTCATTTCGGCGATCGAATTCTTCTTGACGTCATTCTGATCCAACATCAGCCAGAGATAGGTCAAGGTGTCGGGCGCATTGTTGGTATAGGTGATATCGGCGGTGCCGCTGAGGGTCTTGGTGGCCTCATTCAGGCTGACATTGATCTTATAATCGACCTTTTGCTGCCAATATTTGTGGCCGGGCGCACCCGACGCGGCGCGATAATCATTAGGCGTTGGCGCATCTTCTGGGTCAAGCTGGCGAAACTTATCTTGGAAGTCGCCTTTGGTCTGTTGAACAGCTTGCGCCAAGAGGGGTTGAGTGGCCACAATCGCACAGGAAACAGCGATCAAAGAGGCCCAAAAGATGCGAAGATTTGTCATCCGTCACTTCTGACACGGGAGTAACCCGAATCTCAAGTGGGCGACTGACTATTGGTGGTATGGCTTTGGCCGTTCACTCGGCGAACACGGCAAATTGAGCGCCAAAATGAGCGCTATTGCTGAAACAAATTGCAATCTCGTGTGATCTCGTTAGCTTCGCGCGGAAGCCGGCGGTCAAAAACAGGGCGATGAAACGCCCCAAGCCGGTAAACTTGGAAACGCATTCTAGGACCCCATCATGCCTGTTCGCCCTTATGATGTTGCCCGTACGCGGCGCACTGTTTTTGATGCCTTGGTAGAAGCCCGGGGTCGCTTTGGTGGCAAAAAAGAAATCCTAGAAGATGCCGACCGTGCGCCTTTAACCTATGATCGACTGGTTTTGGGCTCGTTCGTTTTAGGCCGAAAACTAGCCGGTTTGACCGAGCCCGGCGAGAATGTCGGCGTTTTGATCGCCAATTCGGCTGGCGGTATGGTCGCTTTGTTTGGTTTGATGGCCTTTGGCCGCACCCCGGCGATGTTGAACTTTACGGCGGGGGTGAAAAACATCCGCGCCGCCTGTAGTGCCGGCCAAGTCCGCACTATTCTGACCGCGAAGCGCTTCGTGGAGCAGGCCAATTTGAACGGCCTCGTCGAAGATCTTCAGAAAGATTATAAGATTGTCTATCTGGAAGACGTGCGCGAAAGCCTGACAGGTCTCGACAAGGCGCGCGGCTTGCTCGATGCGACGGCACCTTTCTTGGCGCGGGTCAAAACCGATCCTGATTCGACTGCCGTGATGCTGTTTACCTCAGGTACCGAAGGTATTCCCAAGGGCGTCGCGCTGAGCCATGCCAATCTGGTTGCCAATGTCGAACAAGTGGCTGGCCATGTCGATTTGAACCCAGAAGACATCGTCTTCAACCCTCTGCCCATCTTCCATTGCTTTGGTCTGACGGGCGGGACCTTCTTGCCACTTCTGCAGGGCATGAAGTGCGTGTTGTTCCCCTCACCGCTTCAAGCCAAGAATATCGTCAAAATGGTGCGCGAGACCCAAGCGACCATCCTGTTTGGTACCGACACCTTTGTGAACCAATATGCCCGCCAGGCTGACGAAGGTGATCTGAACAGCCTGCGCTTTATCGTCTGCGGCGCGGAGCGGGTGAAAGAAGAGACTCGCCAAATGATGTTGTCGCGCTTCAATGTGCCCATCGTGGAAGGCTATGGCGCGACCGAGGCTTCGCCAATTATTGCGGTCAATACGCCAGACCATAATAATCGCCCCGGCACCTGTGGGCGCCTCGTTCCCGGTATTGAGTGGAAGCTAGAAAGCATCCCCGGCATTGATGGCGGCGGAAGGCTCTATGTCCGTGGCCCCAATCTGATGCGTGGCTATGTGCGCGTCGATGCACCGGGCGAAATCCAGCCTTTGCCCGGCGGTTGGCATGACACAGGCGATGTGGTTGCCATCGACAAGGATGGCTTCTTGACGATTAAGGGCCGCGTGAAGCGCTTTGCCAAAATTGGCGGCGAAATGGTGTCGCTGACGGCAGTGGAGAATTACGCCACCAGTTGCTGGCCGGACAATCTCCACGTCGCGGTTGCGGTCAATGACCCGAAAAAGGGTGAGCAGATTATCCTGCTGACCGACTGCGACATTGCGGAGCGTTCTGACCTCTTGGCCTGGTACAAGGCCAATGGCGCGGCGGAATTGGCACTGCCCAAAAAGATCATGAAGATCAAAGAAGTGCCACTATTGGGCACAGGCAAGATTGACTATGTCAACGCCCAGCGCATCGCACAGGAAAAGCCTGAAGCTGTGGGCGCCTAAGCCGCGCCCACGCTTTTTCTACCGGCTATCGACGTCTGAAATCTCAATGCCGAAGCCGCTAAGGCCCGCAAATTTGTGGGTCGAGCGGGTCAGCAATTTGATCGAGTGGACGCCCAAGTCGCGCAGGATTTGTGCACCGACCCCGACTTCGCGCCAAGTCTGCAGACGACGGGTTTCAGATTCGGTTTCCTGGTGCTGTTGGAACGGCACACCGACCGTACCATCGCGCAGATAAACCAGCACACCTCGGCCCTCGTTACGGAAGGTTTCCATAGCCGCTTTGATCGCTGGCGCCCCTCCGAACACATCCTTGACCACATCGGCGCGGTGCAAGCGCGTGGGAACGTCTTCGCCAGCGCCAATCTTGCCGACAACGAAAGCAAGGTGATGCACCGGATCAAACGGCGTTGAATAAGCAAAGCCTTGCACCGGCCCATTTTCGGTTTCGACCGTAAAGCTCGACACCCGCTCAACCAGCTTCTCACGCGACTGGCGATAGGCGATCATTTCGGCAATCGAGACGTGCTTCAGATTATGGGTCGCGGCAAAGGCTGCTACTTGGGGACCGCGCATCACGGTCCCGTCGTCATTCATCATCTCGCAAATGACACCAACTTCTGGCAAGCCCGCCATACGGCAAAGGTCAACAGTCGCTTCTGTGTGGCCAGTCCGCACAAGGACGCCACCATCGCGGGCAACGAGCGGGAACACGTGACCGGGGCGGACAAAGTCGGCCGCACCAATATTGGGATTGGCGAGTGCCCGACACGTATTGGTGCGATCTTCTGCCGAGATACCCGTCGTGGTGCCATGGCGGACATCGACCGAGACGGTAAAAGCCGTCGACAGAGGCGCATCATTATTAGCGACCATGGGGTCCAAGCGCAGCTTCCGTGCGATCTCACGCGTCAGAGGTGCGCAGACAATGCCGGACGTATGGCGCACAATGAACGCCATCTTCTCGGGCGTGCAAAGGCTTGCCGCAACAATGAGATCACCCTCATTCTCTCGATCATCATCATCGGTCACCACAATGATCTCGCCTGCGGCAAAGGCCTCAATGGCGGCTTCGACGCGCGCATGCGGCGGGGGCGTGCGGCCTGCCGAGGCCACACCAATGTCGACCCCTGCCCGCATCAAAATCTCGCTCGGTGTTGTCTTGAGCACTAAAGCCAAAGGGCCAGCATGGGCCGCCTTGAATTCAAGGGCACCTGATAACAAGCGGCTGGCTGCCGAGCGATCACGCCCAATGGCCGCACCAATATCTTCTTGGGTGGCCCCAACTTCCTTCATGCGATTGCGAAACCAGACGACGTCCATCAGCTCACCTCCAGCATTGCGCAAAAATCGCACAAATTTGATGCCTGCTGGCTATATCGTGCGAAATTCACACACGTCTAGTGATGTTAGCAGTTTGGGCTCCAGCGCTGGACGCCTGCGCGATGCCTCGGTGACGACCTAAAGCTTGCCAGTCATGCTTTGGATGATTTGCCAACCCGCTTGAGCCTGTTGGCGGGTTTCGCTGGGCCAACCAAGATAGGCAAAGCTAATCGCGGCAATGGCTAGCCCCACACAGGTCATGAAACTAGCAAACCCGCTGGAGGGTTGCTCTTCTGTTTGGTACTTCCTGCGCATCACAGGATCATAGTCGATTTTGTACAATTTGGGCTTACGCTCCGACATATAGTGAAGCGCAATAATGAGGCCGGCAGGACAGCTGAGGGCCGCCACGTGAACCATGGAAACCATTTGTTTAAACGTATAGATCAGGTCGTAAAACATGGTCACCTCCTCGAGGATGGACCATTTTAGCTAAGATGCGCGAATATAAGGTTAGTATTTAAGCTGAACAAATCATTGACGCGAACGACTGCATTAGTGCGGAAGAAAATAACGCCCATAGCTAGAAATTGCCACCACAACCAAGACACAAAGACCGACAGGGGCCATCCAATTGTTGCTGCTTTTAGCCTCTAAACGGCGTCCTACTCGATAGTTTTCTGGCTCTTTTGTTCCCATCTTGGACGCCAGAGTCAAAACAATCACAAAAAATACTGGAATAGTGAGCAAGAAACTGACGGGTACACCGGCTTGTACAGCGATCCATTCAATATCCAAGTATTTGTTCATACGGTTTTTCCTCCTTCCCAGAACTATATAGTAATACCGAAAAACAGGCATTTCTAGCCCCATATGGTTAATCGCGGAGGAAAAATTTTAGTCGAGGGGTCGTGCGAAAGTCCAACGGCGTGCTAAGGATACGTCATGTCACTTTGGAAACGACTCTTAGATCTCGCAGGCAACGCCTTCCACCACGCTGCGCCAGACGTGGGGCCTGCCGATCCGTGTTCACCCGACCCCGGTGATATGGAGTTTGCGGCTGCGGTCGTTGCCTTGGCGGCGAAAATGGCGCGCGCCGATGGCAAGTCGACTTTAGATGAAGCGGCAGCCTTTCGGGCAGCCTTTCCAATATCACCGGACGAGCGTCCGATGTTCGATAAGCTGTTCGCTTTGGCGCAGGAGACGGTGCATGGCTATGAGGGCTATGCACGGCGAATTGGCAAACGCTATGTCGCCAAGCCGTGCCTGCTTGAGGATGTATTGGACGTCTTGTTTTCGGTCGCCGCAGCCGATGGCGCGATCACCGACGGCGAATTGACCTATCTAACGCGCGTGGCAGAGCTGTTTGGCTTTACAGAGACGGAGTTTGCTCGGCTCTCAGCCCCCTATTTTCCAGATCGCGCGCCAGACCCTTATACCATGTTGTCGGTGTCTATTCAGGCTAGCGATGAGGATATTCGCAAAGCTTGGACACGCTGTGTCGCAGAGAATCATCCCGATAAGTTCATCGCGCGCGGCGCGCCTGTGGAGTTTATCCGGGCCGCACATGAAAAGACGGCGGCGATTAATGCCGCTTATGCCCAGATTAAGTTGAGCAGAAAGCAGAAAGTTGGCACCGCAAACGCCCGAGAGTCCGGCCGTGCGCACTCCGAATCCACAAGAGCGTATCAAAACGCACCAGTGGGATCATAAAACTGGGTACAAACACTTGACGTTAAGCTTTTCAGTGCCAATCTCTCACACATGCGTTCATTCTCTCACACCGCCCTGGCTATGTTTCAAAGCACCATCGCTTTGGTTTCCGGCTTACTGATCGTTTCAGCGTTGTTCTTTGGCGTGATGGCTATGGCAATTGCTGGTCTTGTGATTGGCTTTGCAGGTGCCGTGCTCGCAAACTTCCGCCCACCCGAGACACGTGCCGTTGTGACCTTGGAAGCGCGCCGGACGGGTCGGGGCTGGAGCGTGGATCCTTCGGGCCGCTAATACGCAATTTTTCATCATCACTTTGAGTCGCGTGTCCAGCACGCGCGCAAACCTGCCGTGCGCGGGTGTTTTGACACACGCCTGTGTAGCAAACCATTGACCTCAAATTGCTGACTGTGAAACGAGACATGCATGCGTCCAGCCGATTTCCTTTTATTGTTTGCTTGCTGTGTCGCGTGGGGCTTAAACCTGCCGCTGACGCGCTGGCTGGTGGCCGATATTCCGCCGATTTTTCTGGCAGGCATTCGCTTCTTGGGGCTAGCCATTCTCTTGTCGCCATTCTTGCGACCCTTCCCGAAACAATTCGGCCTCGTCTTTGCCATTGCCATGTGTATCGGCGGCGTTCATTTCGCCCTGCTCTTCTTAGGCCTGCAAGCAGCACCTGCCAGCGCGGTCGCCATCGTAGGCCAGCTTGGGCTTCCCATCGTCACCATCTTGTCGATCCTGTTCTTGAATGAAAAAGTGCGCTGGCGGCGAACGCTCGGCATGACTTTGGCTTTTGCTGGCGTGATCGCAATTCTCTATCAACCTGGCAAATTCAGCTTTGAGATCGGTCTGGTCTATGTCGCTGCCTCCGCCTTTGTCGGGGCCACTGGCTCAATCCTGATGAAGCGCTTGGACCCCATTCCTGCCCTCAATTTGCAAGCCTGGGTCGGCCTTTTGTCGATCATACCGCTGTTCGGCCTCTCCTTTGTGTTAGAGACCAATCAAATTCCATCGCTTCTAAAGTCCGAATGGCATGTTTGGGCCGGGATCGTGTTTTCGATTGTCGTCGTGTCCATCTTTGGACATTCGGCCTATTATCAACTCGTCAAAAAATACGACATTACCTTGCTGGCCCCTCTGACCCTAATGACACCTGTGATCGCCGTTGCAACCGGAGTGCTGGTCTTACATGAGCCGATCACGCTGAAGCTGATTATTGGGGGTGGCCTCACATTGGCGGGTGTGTTCTTAGTAGCAGCTCGAGAAAACAAAAGCTTGCCCAGCGACGCGGTGGCGCAGGCCAAAACAGGCTGAGACTGTCCGATGTTTGGTAATCCTATTTCTACCCGCCAGCCGCGCCAAAGCCGGACCCGAAAAATGATGCCGCTTGAAATCATCCAATCCCCGTCGCCAAACTTCGATGAGCGCAAGCGGCCTATCCGCTTTGTGGTGCTGCATTATACCGGCATGCAAAGTGCCGATGCGGCTTTGCGGGTGCTGTCAGATCCCGCGCCGATGCGCACCGCTTATTTGAACGACATCCCGACCAACCCACTTCTGCCGGACGGCACACCCGCACCAAAGACCCTGGTCCCCTCGCCCATGAGCCGGGTGTCGAGCCATTATCTGGTTTATGAGGATGGCCGCATTTTCCAGCTTGTCGATGAGTCCAAACGGGCTTGGCACGCAGGCCGTGGCTTTTGGGATGGCGAGACCGATATGAACTCAGCCTCGATCGGGATTGAGATCGCCAATGGCGGTGATGATTTCGGTCTACCCGACTATCCAGAGGTCCAGATTGAACGCGTCATGGCTCTGGTCGCCGATATTGTCAGCCGCCACGGGTTGGACCGCCAACATGTCATCGGCCATTCCGACCTTGCCCCGATGCGCAAGTCTGACCCTGGCGAGAAGTTTCCTTGGAAGCGCTTTGCCGAAGCAGGCCTGTCCATCTGGCCAGAGCCTGCCTTGGAAGATGGCGATCAGCGCAATTTGTTTGATGTCGACGGCATGATGGACCGGGGCATTGCGGCTGTTCAAACCGGGCTTGGCACGATTGGCTATGGCGTTACCGTCAATGGCATTTTGGACACCGAAACCCGCGCCACCTTGCGCGCCTTCCAGCGCCGCTTCCGGCCCAGCAAAGTTGATGGTTTCATCGATGTGGAAACCGTCTCTCTCGTCGGGCGTGTGGCTGCCATCTTGCGCCCTGCCTAGCTTTGCCGCATGAGTGCGGCGTCAGACGGTCGGGCGGCCGCTCTTGCAAGGCTTGAAAAGGCGCAAGGGAGGAAAGTCCGGGCTCCACGCAAACATGGTGGCGGGTAAGGCCCGCCGGGGCGCTGCTTTCGGGCAGGGTTTCAGGGATAGCGCCACAGAGAATAGACCGCCTCCTTGGTCCTTGGACCACAGAGGTAAGGGTGAAACGGTGGGGTAAGAGCCCACCGCTCCGACCGTAAGGAAGGAGGCATGGCAAGCCCCACCAGGAGCAAGACCGAATAGGGACACCATGTGGCAAGCTTAGCTTGTCACGGCTCGTTTGTGGGTTGGCGTGTCCGGGTAGGTCGCAAGAGGCCTTGCGCGAGCAAGGTCCCAGATGAATGGTCGCACAGAGGGGGCAACCCCTTGGACAAAACCCGGCTTATAGACCGTCTGACATTTTGCCTTCGTATGCTGGGCCTTTAAGTCGCTCGCTTTTGAAATCTTGAGCGCGTCTCAAAGGGGTGAGCGCGGCATCGGCTTGTCTGGCTTGTCTTTTGCTGGCCGAAAGCGGCTGGTCTGGTTTGGGTGTGTGGGCGACGAAAGCGGACGTTTGAGAGCTAGCAGAAACACCCAGCGGGCTAACGATTAGGGAGCACTTAAACAGGGATCATCTACGGCAGCAGCTTTAGTTTCAGCATAAATGAATTTAGGGGGCAGAGTTTCTATCTGCCGATGAAGTTAGAAATCGTTGCAATGGTGCCCTTTGCGAGCGGCAAGTCTGCTGCGCCGTAGGCCGCAATATTTTCAGCCGGACTATCGCCCTTGATGTCTTTGAGTACATGGTTTGCGCTTGGCAGGATCTCTAATGTCGCTTTGGGGTTTGCCGCCTTCAGCAGTTCAGCATCTAAAGTCGATACTTGCAGATCTTTGCCACCTTGCACGATGAGGATCGGCAATTGAACTTGGGCAGCAAGTTTTGACGGATCGAGAGCAAATGTACTGATAAGGAAGCCCTGTATTGCTGGATGAAACAGCGGCAAAAGTGGCTGTGGCAGATCCGTGGCATCAACTCTTTGGCCCGCAGCCAGGGCATCAATCGCACGATCGGCAGCTGCAATTAGTGGAGCATTGGCTGGGTTTGCGCGAAGTTGAGACCTAATAACTTCGCCCATTGGCCTGCCTGAAGAGGCAATCAGTATTAATCCACAAAGGTTTCCGACCTTTTGTGCTGCGGCCAGCGCTACCAACCCGCCCTCGCTATGGCCAATCAGCCAAACGCACGGGGCACCCGTTCGCTCGCGAATGACACTTACCCATGCAGCAGTATCGGTCACATAGTCATCGATGACCACAGTATTGGGATCTGAAACCGCCGTGCTGCTTCGGAACAAGCCGCGTTTATCAATTCGCACGCTTGATATGCCATGTGCCGCAAGCCCTTCAGCTAGAAGGCGATAGGTGGACGCTTGGACACCAAGTGGACTGTTTCCATCTCGATCCGTCGGACCAGAACCGGGAATTATCAACGCAACAGGACTTTGCCGATTGCTGGAGTGCACAATCGTTCCGGTCAATGGGCCCTGTGGTCCAGCCGCTTGAATCTGGCCATCCAAGCCGAGCGGGGCGGCCAACGCGGGAACGCTAAGTGCTGCGGCTAACATCAAAGCCCAGAGAGGTTTCAACATATTCTGCTCCGTCGCGCTACAGCGCTCTCTTTTGCCAAAGCAGCCAGCTATAAAGCATCGGGACCATCACAGGGATTACAAGCAAGAAGATTATAGCGGCAGCACGAGCCTCTGGTGAAATTGGCAAGAACGCCATGAGCAAGGTCGCGCAACCAGCGCCCAACATAATCTTCCCGCCAAAACGATGGGTAGCAATCCAGATATCAGTATTGCCCAGTGTCCAAGGCGTCCGAATGCCGACGAAAAAGTTTGGCCTAGATTTGGGTAGAGTATCTCCAATCAGAACCATAAGCACGCCAAGCCCAATCAATAAAAAGTCAGGAGTACGCTGCCAACCAAGACCCAGTGCGGCGATCATGAGCTGAAGGCAGGCCATCAGAAACATGGTCCCGATCCATATGGATCGCCACAGATGGGTTGAAGATTCTAATCGCCGCCGGAAGGGCTCAACACTGGGTAGAGAAGCAAAAAGTAAACCGAATAGAGCTGAGGCTCCTGCAGGCCAAAGCAACGCCGCGGCTGCTGGGGCGAACCTATCAGCATCGCCCCTCGCATTCCAATGGATCGGCAATCTTGCATTCGGTTCAAGGCCTGAAGCCACCCAGAATCCAAAACAGATCATGGAGCCTGCAATCAAGAAGTTTCTAAAAAGCAGACGGCCAGCATTCATGCGGTTACCCCATCTTTGGGCTGCTCATTTGGCTTCCCGCCAGCAATTCCCACCCGTCCCATAAATCCCAACAAGGCCTCCTCCAGAGTTGAGAGGTTCAAAGTGTACATGATCGACCCACCCTGATTTTCTCCTTGGATCAGGCCGGCAGCCTTGAGTTTGGCGAAGTGCCCTGACATCGTTGGTTTTGAAACTGGGAACCTATCCGCGATTTCGCCCGCAGTCATTCCACCACGCTTGAGCATTTCAAGGACTTGGCGGCGAATTGGATGAGAAAGGGCGTCAAATACATCGTTCATAGCTATTTAGCTAAATGACGAAATGCTGCTTGTCAACAGAAGCCTTTCCAACGCGTGTGAAACTTTGGTGGATGCACTTCGCGCCGTGGGGTGCTTTTCAGCAGGGATGCACCATCGTCTAGCAAAAATTGAGATCGCCATTGTTGGACCCCTCGCCAATCGCTTTGGAACGCCTTCAAGGCCGCACGCCGCTTGCCTTGAAGCCGCCCGATAATTGTTTCAGCGCAAGCTGAGGTGTCAATTGGTAAAATCGACTTCGTCGACGCGCGAAGCGCGCCCATTGACACCTCATCTTGCGCGCACACACTCGAACGAAGCCTTTGCGTAGGCATAGCCTGCGGCAAAGGCCTTCTATGTAGAAGATGCAAAACACAAGACCGCAGCGAACGTAATTGGTGCATTCCTGACGGAACGCACCCTACGGGTGTCCCACCAAACAAAAAGGCCAGAACCGAAGTTCTGGCCTTTGTCCGATAAAGTCGGGAAGAGATTACAGACCCAACACCATCTTGGCGATGATATTGCGCTGGATTTCGTTGGACCCGCCATAGATGGAGGTTTTGCGCATGTTGAAATAGTTCGGCGAGGTCCAATGCGCATAATCTGGGCCAACGCCCATGTTGTCGCTTTCGTCGCGGAAGCCACGCACGTAAGGGGCGGCATAATTGCCAACCGCTTCCATGGCGAGTTCGGTCAAGCGCTGTTGGATTTCGGTGCCCTTGATCTTTAGGATTGAGGATTCAGGGCCAGGACCTTTGCCAGCTTGTTCGCGGGCCAAGGTACGCAGTTCGGTGATTTCCAACGTCGTCAGATCAATTTCGAGCTCAGCGATCTTGCGCGAGAATTCTGGATCCTCGATCAGGCTTGCGCCGTCCATGGTCTCGGCACGAGCCAATTCCTTCAAGCGCTTGACGCCAACTTTGGAACGCGCGACGCCGGCGATGCCCGAACGCTCATGCGCCAACAGGAATTTCGCGCAGGTCCAGCCCATGTTTTCTTGGCCAACCAGATTGGCGACAGGCACACGGACATTTTCCAGCCAGACTTCATTGACTTCATGGCCGCCATCAATCGTGATGATTGGGCGCACGGTGATGCCGGGCGTCTTCATGTCGATCAGCAAGAAGGAGATGCCTTCCTGAGGCTTGCCATCTGACTTGGTCCGAACCAAGAAGAAGCCCCAATCGGCATGCTGGGCCAAGGTTGTCCAAGTCTTTTGGCCATTGACGACATAGAAGTCGCCATCGCGCTCTGCCTTGGTTTTCAAGCTGGCCAAGTCCGAACCAGAGCCGGGCTCTGAATAGCCTTGGCACCACCACTCTTCACCCTTCAGGATGGGCGGCAAGAAGCGGTCTTTTTGCTCTTGCGTGCCGAAGGTGTAGATCACAGGCGCAACCATGTTGATGCCGAATGGCAGAATGGGGATGGTTTGCGCGCGGGCCAGCTCTTCGCCGAAGATATAGCGCTGGGTTGGGCCCCAACCTGGACCGCCATATTGGGTTGGCCAAGCTGGTGCAGACCAGCCGCGCGCGCCCAAAATCCGGTGCCATTCTAAGAAGTCTTCTTTGCCCATGTCATCACGGTCCGCAAAGGCCCGCAGACGCGCTGGGTAGTTTTCTTCGATGAAGGTGCGGATCTCGTTGCGAAAGGCAATATCTTCATCGGTATAAGCAAGGTTCATTAGACGCTCCCGTTCAGCGCATCCTTCTCGCCGGATGCTGCCACTTGCAACAGATCATAGTGCGAAGCGCGGTGGGATCAAGCAGATTTCGCCATCATCCGCATGACCTTAACGCAAACGTCAGCTAGAATTTGTGAGTTAGGCTGACTGCATCGCGGAAACGTGACCCCATCGACAGGTCAAGGCCTCCTGTGCCACCTTTCTGCGTCCAGCAATCTATGCGACCAAGGCAGCCTGCCCGTGACCCTTCGGCGTCGCTTAACCTGACTTTTTGAGACTTGTTGCCAATGTCTTTACCAGCCAACCGCCTCATTTCACTGGATGTTTTTCGCGGGGCCACAATTGGCGCGATGGTACTGGTCAATAATCCGGGGACGTGGAGCGCGATCTATCCACCTTTGGAACATGCAGCGTGGCACGGCTGGACCTTTACTGACACCATCTTCCCATTTTTCATCTTCATTATGGGCATTGCCATCCCGATTGCGCTCGAACGTCGCCGTGCCGCGGGCCAAGCGGGCTTTGACCTTTACTTGCAACTGGCACGCCGCACCGCAGCGCTATTCGGATTGGGACTCTTTCTGGCGCTATTCCCGTTTTACAATTGGATGAAGGGCGATTGGATCCATCTGAGCGACATGCGGATCATGGGCGTGTTGCAACGCTTGGCACTTTGCTTCTTCTTTGCCTCTGTCCTCTTTTTGTGGCTCCGCCCACGGGGGCTCCTGATCGCTGCCTTTGCGCTCTTGTTCGGCTATTGGGGGCTGATGATGTGGGGTGGGCGGGGCGACCTTAGCCCGGAAGGCAATTTCTCTGGCTTGATTGATCGTTTGGCTTTGGGGCCACATATGTGGAAGGGCTCCCCTTATTATGATCCAGAGGGCCTGCTCTCAACCCTGCCCTCGATTGCGACGTGCTTGTTTGGGGTGTTGACCGGGCAATTGATCCAGTCGCCAAAATCCAACGATGCCAAAGTGGCAGAAATGTTGGTGTGGGGCTTTGTGCTGTTGACGCTGGGCTGGATGTGGGGCGGTGTTTTCCCCATCAATAAGGGGATTTGGACCTCTTCTTACGCCCTCTTCATGTCCGGGATGGCGATGTGCGTTCTGGGCGTGTGCTATTGGCTGATCGACATCAAGGGCAGCAACTGGTGGACCAAGCCATTTGTGATCTTTGGCGTCAATGCGCTGGCGCTGTTCGTCGGCTCTGGCATGTTAGGGCGTGTCCTCAATATGGTACCGGGCAGCACAGGCCCCGACGGCAAGCTCATCTCGCTTAAAGTCACAATTTATGAAGGCGTGTTTGCGCCCTTGGCCAGCCCAATGAACGCCTCGCTTCTCTTTGCCATTTGCTTCATTGGCTTGTGGCTGTTCTTGATGTGGCTGCTTTACCGGAAGAACATTTTCATCAAGGTCTAGGCTACAACGTCGAGCGGGCGTTAAGCCCGCAAGCCGCCATCGCTGACTTTGGCGTCACGGCCCAAAGCCTGCAGCACCGTCTGCACGATCCCTTCAGCATCGAGGCCGGCCAGGCGATATTGCAGCTCTGGCTTGTCATGCTCTTGGAACACGTCCGGCAAAGTCAGGGTGCGTACTTTCAGGCCACGATCTAACAGACCGTCCGCGGCGAGGAAATGCAGCACAAAGGCCCCAAAGCCCCCGACTGAGCCCTCTTCAATCGTGATCAACACCTCATGATGGCGCGCCAATTGGCGGATCAAATCATGGTCCAACGGCTTGGCAAAGCGCGCATCGGCAACGGTCGTTGGCAGGCCCATGGCGGCAAGCTGGTCTGCAGCCATCAGGCTTTCGGTCAAGCGGGTGCCAAAGGACAGGATGGCGACTTTACCGCCCTCGCGCACGATACGGCCTTTACCGATCTCTAGCGGCGTCAGGATCTGCGGGATTTCAACGCCAACGCCCTCACCGCGTGGATAACGGAAAGCACTGGGTCGATCGTCGATTGCGGCAGCGGTTGCCGTCATCAAGGCCAGCTCGGCCTCATCGGCAGCAGCCATTAGGACCATGCCGGGCAAAGCCCCCATAAAGCCGATATCAAAAGTACCGGCATGGGTCTGACCATCCGCGCCGACAAGGCCTGCGCGGTCCATCGCAAAGCGTACCGGCAAGGACTGGATCGCCACATCATGGACAACTTGGTCATAACCGCGCTGAAGGAAGGTGGAATAGATCGCGGCAAAGGGCTTCATGCCATCGGCAGCGAGGCCCGCCGCAAACGTCACCGCATGTTGCTCGGCAATGCCGACATCATAAGTCCGGCCTGGAAACGCTTTGCCAAATACATCCAGACCCGTGCCAGAAGGCATGGCGGCGGTGATGGCGACAATCTTGTCATCTGCTTCGGCCAGTTTCACCAAAGCATCGGCAAACACGCGCGTATAGCTTGGCGCGTTGGGTTTTGCTTTGGCCTGTTCGCCCGTGACGACATTGAATTTGACGACGCCGTGATATTTGTCGTCGGCCGCTTCAGCTGGCAAATAGCCTTTGCCTTTTTGCGTTACGACATGGACGAGCACGGGGCGGTCTTCGATCTTCTTGGCGTTTTCTAGCACATGCACCAAGGCTTCAAGATCGTGGCCATCGATTGGGCCGACGTAATAGAAGCCAAGCTCTTCAAAGAAAGTGCCGCCCGTTGCCATGCCACGGGCAAATTCTTCAGCCTTTCGGGCGGCTTCTTGCAAAGGCTTTGGGAAGACCGACGCGGCTTGCTTGCCGACTTTGCGCAAGGTGCGATAACCGGTGCCAGAGACAAGGCGCGCCAGATAATGGCTCATGCCGCCAACTGGGGGCGCAATCGACATATCATTATCGTTCAGGATGACGATTAAGCGCTTACTGGTCTCGGCGGCTTTGTTCATGGCCTCATAGGCCATGCCGGCCGTGATAGATCCGTCGCCAATCACGGCGACCACAACATTGTCGCCACCCTGCAAATCCCGGCTCGCACAGAAGCCTAGAGCCGCCGAGATGGAGGTTGCAGCATGGGCTGCCCCAAACGGGTCATATTCGCTCTCAGTCCGCTTGGTGAAGCCAGAAAGGCCGCCACCTTGACGCAGGGTGCGAATACGGTCGCGCCGACCTGTCAAAATCTTATGCGGATAGGCCTGATGGCCAACGTCCCAGATGAGAATATCCTTGGGCGTGTCTAAGACATGATGCAAAGCGACGGTGAGTTCAACCACGCCAAGACCCGCACCGAGGTGACCGCCCGTTACCGAAACCGCATCAATGGTCTCATTGCGCAAATCATCGGCAACTTCGCGCAATTCGCCAATATTGAGACCCTTGAGGTCTTTGGGAGACTTAATCTTATCGAGTGCAGGCGTAAAAGGCGGCATCTGTTTCTATTCTTAGTGAGTCAAACAGAGCGGCTTTGCTCTATTCTAGTCTGTGTTAGCGGGCTTATGCACGACGTTGCGTAATCGTGTCGATGATTTCGTTCAGATAATGGGCCCGCGCGCCAAACATGGATAGATGCGCACGCGCTTGGTCTGCCAGTAACGTAACCCGCTGTTTGGCACCATCAAGGCCTAAAAGGCTCACAAATGTGGCTTTTCCTCTGCCTGCATCCTTGCCTACCGCTTTGCCGACTTCTTCGGTGCTGCCTTCAGCGTCCAAAATGTCATCTGTGATTTGGAACGCCAGCCCTAAATCGTGGGCATAGGCCGACAAAGCGTGTCTGGCTTCATCGCTGGCGCGACCCATCAAAGCCCCCACTTCAACCGCATAAGTGATCAGCATGCCGGTTTTGAGGCGCTGCATCCGGGTGACAGCGGCAATATCATCGCCCAATTCCTCAGCAATCATATCCATCATCTGCCCGCCGACCATGCCGCGCGCGCCAGACGCCTCGGCCAAACGTCCAACCAAGGCAATGCGGATATTCGGGTCTGTATGGGTTTGGGGATCGGCCAGAATCTCAAAGGCAATGGTCAAGAGCGCATCGCCGGCCAAAACAGCCGTCGCTTCATCATAAGCGATATGAACTGTTGGTCTGCCACGGCGTAAGTCGTCGTCGTCCATGCACGGCAAATCGTCATGGATCAGCGAATAGGTGTGGATGCATTCCAGCGCTGCTGCAACGCGTAACAAGCACCGCTCATCCACGCCAAATAGGCGGCCGGTTTCGAGTACCAGAAACGGGCGCAAGCGCTTGCCGCCACCCAGAGCGGCATAGCGCATCGCACTCATCAATCGGGCTTCAGGGCCCTGCACACGGGGAATCAACGTGTCGAGAGCAACCGTGATCCGGTCAGCTGTTTCTTCGAGTCGTTTTTCGAGATCGACCGCTAGGTCCATGCCCTTAGACCTTATCCAATGCGCGCAGCTTCAAGGCTAACACCTTGTGGGCTCTCAACAATTTGATCGACACGCATTTGGGCGCGTTTGAGGCGATCTTCGCAATGTGCTTTCAGAAGGGCACCACGCTCATAGAGGCTGATGGAGTCTTCCAAGCTGGCCTGACCAGATTCCAACTTGGCGACCAAGGCCTCCAGTTCTTCTAGGGCAGCCTCGAAACTCAACTCTGCGATTGCGGCCTGCATGGTTTCTGGTTCAACCGACATTACGACATCCCTCTATCGATTTCTTCCTAGACTGTGCAACGCCCATGGGCAACGAGGCAATCAGATTTAATGCGGCTTAGGCCGATAGACCCGGTGCGACCAGTGCGAGTCCCGCCCGTCATAGACGCAGACCCAGCCGTTCGCCAACAAATGCGGCCGCATCATGCGATTGAACCAACCATGCGCCAAAAGCCCGACACTTCCAGACTTTTGCGCCTCCTCGATCAGCCACTCCGCGGCCTTTTTCGCCCGTATTTCAGCTTCTTCTCGGCTCTCTTGACCACGATGATTCCCAAAGAACCATGTGATACGTGAAATCACGCCCCAAAAGCGCGGTCTGAACAGGATGAAATCTGGCAAGGCAGGCGGTGGCAAAGGGGCTTCGACGAACTGCGGATCGACAATGAGTTCGCGACCGGGTGCCGCCATCGCTGCAGTTTCAAGCGCGCGGCGCAAACTGGATGAGACAATGGTTTTGCAGGCCTGCAAGGCTTGGATCAGCCCATTAGGCACCACTTGATCTGCGGCGAGGCCACCCGCATCATACTGGGCCCACCAATCCAGATATTGAGTTGCATTAATCCAGATATGCCGATTCAAGGCCGGTCTGCCGTGACGCGCAATCACGATCATTGGCGTATCGCTTGACGCAACAGGCGGTGCTGGCCGTGGCGCAACACGGGAGTCTGCCTGTGATCCTAGATCATCCAATTTGGTTTCAAACACCCGCTATTTCGCCCCCAGAGCGTGGTTTGTAGTTTTGTAATGTCTGTACATGCGCCAAAACACATGCCGCTAATGCCTGCAAGTGGTAGCCGCCCTCAAGAGTCGATACAAGTTTTCCCTGCGAGACGTCCAGTAATCGTTCAGTGATCCAGCGATAATCCTCGATTTCGAGGTTGAGCCCCGCGAGTGGGTCTTGCCGATGGCCGTCAAATCCCGCAGATACGATTAGAATTTCTGGCTGAAATGCCAACAAAGCAGGCAGGATCTTGGTTTCAACCGCGGCTCTCCAAGCGGGGCCAGCAGTGGCGGCAGGCACGGGCACATTGACCAGATTGCCGGTTGCCGTTTCTTCTGCCATGCCAGAGCCTGGATAAATGCCGCCTTGATGGATAGAGGCATAGAAGAAGTCTGGATCGCGTTCGGCCAATTCTTGGCTGCCATTTCCGTGATGCACGTCAAAATCCACGACGGCCACGCGCTTTAGACCATAGGTTTCCCGCGCATATAGGGCCGCAATGGCGGCAGAATTCCAAATGCAAAAGCCCATGGGCGTTTTGGCTTCGGCATGATGGCCCGGTGGCCGTGTCGCACAAAATGCCCGATCAAATGCGCCTTTCATCAAGCCGTCGACCCCGGCGATTACAGCGCCCACGCCCCGCTGTGCTGCTTCAATTGAACCAGCGGACAAGTAAGTATCTGGATCAAGCTGGCGGCTGCGCGCCCCTGCCGCTGGCTCCAGGCGGATGATTTCCTCAATCAAGGCCTTGGGGTGCACCCGCGCAATATCGTCAACCTGGCCCAGCGGTGCTTGGAGACGGATCAAATCCGGACAGGCCGCTTCGCTTAAGGCCTCCAAGACCACCCGCAAGCGCTCTGGCGATTCTGGATGGCCGGCTGGGGGGCGGTGCTCAAAGCAGGCCGCATGGGTGATGAGAGCAGTTTTTCCCATGAGTTTGCCGATCCTTTAGCTGTACCTTTGATCGTTGGCTTAGAAGCGTCGCTATCCTACTTTAGGCTAGTCCGTCTACCGGACCTGCGCAAACCGATCCACATAATCTGTCATGATGCCATCTGCCCCGCGCGCAATCAGGTCGCGCATTTCTTTACGCTCATTGATCGTCCAATATTGGACTTTGAGACCGCGGGATTTGGCGGTTGCGATAAAATGCGGATCGGTCAGATCAAAGCCCGCGGCATAGGTAGGAATCTGAAGCGCGACGCCGGGGGATTGGATAAAGCGCGAAAGGCGTAAATGAGACGCGATCAAAAATAGGCGCGCCTCATCACCGGAATAGGCCGTGGCAACCTTGGGACACGCCTTACGAAACGTCTTCATCGCCCCATCATGAAAGGACGCCACAATCACCCGATTGGTTTCGTCAAACTGGCTGATCAACTGGCACAGACGTGTGCTGGCCGCTTCATTGTCATTCTTGATTTCGATCACCCAACGCTTGGCTGGGAAGCGCGTGAAGGCTTGCTCCAGCCGCGCGATCTTAATCCCCTTGCCGCGAAAGGATTGGCCATCAATCACGGTATGATAGCCAGAATCAGCCTGTTGCAGCTCCGCCCACGTCTTGGCAGCAATCGGGCCCTTCATGTCGGTGATGCGGTCCAAGGTGTCGTCATGGTGCAGGACCAAAACGCCGTCCTTGGTCAACTGCAGATCAATCTCCAACACATCTGCGCCCATCGCGTCTGCCAGTTGCAGGGCTTCCAGCGTATCCGGGGGTGCATGGCCCTGCCCGCCACCATGGGCGATGTTCTCAATCGTGCCGGGTTTCAGCCCGGCAAAATACGGATGCTGCACTGGGGCCGGTGCCGGCCAAGCCGCCACAACCGATAATGCAATCCCCACCAAAACCAAAACGACCCAACGACGCCGCATCACTCCACCCCTCAACGACCCCGCCCCATGGCAAGTTTAGCCCTTATGCAGCCTGTGACATGCCATGGCTAGCGAGGCTGTTGCAAGTTGGGCTAGAAGACAGGCCTTAGTGATCTCTGCCACCCCAGAAAGAAAAAGTGCCAATGTCTTCCATGGAACCGACAAACCTGCGCCGTCTTGGCAAAAGCGACTTGATGATTACGAGCCTCGGCTGGGGCATGTGGCGTTTTGCCGGCATTGAGGTGAAGGCCGCGCAAGAGCTAGTCGAATCGGTTTTTGCGGCCGGGATCAATTTCTTCGACACCGCCGACATTTATGGCTTTAAGAACCCACAAGTTGGCTTTGGCGACGCCGAAGCTTTGTTGGGTGAGGTGTTCAAGCAAGCACCAGGCTTGCGGTCTAAAATGGTTCTGGCCAGCAAAGGCGGGATCATTCCACCAACGCCCTATAATTCCAGTTATGACTATCTGGTCAAGGCGTGCGAAGCCTCGCTGCGCCGCCTCAACACCGATGTGTTGGACCTGTGGCAAATCCATCGCCCAGACCTGTTGACCCATCCTTCAGAGATCGCACGCGCCGTGGATCATTTGATGCAAGCTGGCAAGATTCGCACCTTCGGCATTTCCAATTACACCGTGGCACAAGCCCGCGCTTTGGCCGCCCACCTCCATACCGACATTGTCTCGTTCCAGCCTGAATTCTCGCCACTTGCGCTCGACGCTATGACAGACGGGACTTTGGACCTCGCGACGGAGATTGGCGCGTCGGTGCTGGCGTGGTCGCCTTTGGGTGGTGGTCGCTTGGCAAAAGATGGCGATGATGCCCGCACCAAGGCGGTGATTGCGGCCCTCGATACGGTCGCCAAGGCTCATGGTGTGTCACGCACCTCGGTAGCTTATGCGTGGGTGGCAGCCCATCCAAGCCAACCTATCGCCTTGGTGGGCACACAAAATCCAGAGCGCATTTTGGAAACCCGCGAAGTTGCCAAAATCCATTTGAGCCCAGACGAATGGTATCAAATTTTGGTCGCCTCACGCGGCGCACCAATGCCATAAGGCTTGCGACCGACTAAAAACCGATTGCGGCTGAGCCCTCAATCTTTGGCAGCTTGAGGGCCAGCATTAGATCACGCAATTCTTGGCGCGCGGCCACATGGCTCATCGTGAAGGAGGCCGACGCCCCTTCATCGGTGAGGTCCAACAGCGTCAGTCCTGCGGTAAACATCTCGCGATAAATTACCCGCTCTGACAGGCCCGGTGCCACGCGAAAGCCAATGCGTTGGGCAAGTGCGGCCAAGGCGTCCCCGACCCGGCGCTTATTCTTGGCGTCGAGCGGCGAAAGACGGTTGCGCATCAAGACCCAATCAATCGGCTTACCTTTTGAGGCGGCCTTGAGCTTGCGCGCCTCCCAAACCATTTCGGCGTAGACACTCGGCTTGCCGACATCGCCTGTAACGGGGTCAATCTCGGCCAGAAGGTCGAAATCGATAAAGCTGTCGTTCAAGGGCGTCACGAGGGTGTCCGCGCACGCGTGGGCAGCGCGCGAAGCGGGCGTATCCGCACCCGGCGCATCCACGATTACAATGTCATGGCTCGCGCGCATCTCGGCGATCAAGGCTTGGGTAGCGGCTGTTTCTTCTGCCTCTGCCTGATCGCGACGTTCGGCGGCGGCTTTGGTCAAGAAGAAGAAGTCAGGCGTAGCTAGGTCTGCCTCATTGGACTTAGACCAACGCGACCGGTTTTCGAAATAGCGTTCAAAGGTGCGCTGACGGCGATCCAAGTCGAGGGCAGCAACTTTCAGGCCCGAAATCGCGCAAGCTACGGCAATATGAACCGACAAGGTCGATTTGCCTGCGCCGCCTTTTTCATTTCCAACGACAATGACGTGACCCAAAACCGCAACCCCCGTGCCTTTTCGCCCCCTTCTGTAGGGCTAAGACTTATGAGTTGTTTTCGCCAGTTTCGCAGGTCTTGCCAATTGGCAAGCGCAGCGGTCGAGCGACGATTGGTAGTGGACTATTTTGAGGGGCGCTTCGCGCGCTTGGCCACAACTTGTTGGGCTGGTGGCTTTGGCGCCTTTTCTTCGTCTTCAACCCAGTCCGTCGGCGGCGGCAAGCGCTGCCCGACGGCCTCTGGCCCCTGCTGGATGGTGCTGCCGGTCACCAAAGCTGTCGGTCTCGATTGCATTTCGGGACGGCCAGAGGCACCGGGCCAAATGGGTCTGGCGCGGAACGGCCGATTGGCACTATCTTGCTCTGGCATAGACACGCGAGTCGGCGCTGACTCGGTATCGGCTGGCGGCTCAGCCAAAGTAGCCAAGCGCTTTGATAATTCGCGTAATTCGCTCTCAGCGGGATTGACCCATTCAGGATCTTGAGCCGAAGCGCGACTGAGGTCTGACGACACGCGCGCCAACACCTGCTCAATCGGCTCATCCTTGGCGCCGCGATCCACCCAGGGCAAGGCATCAGCCAAGGCCTCTGGGATGTCCTGAACGACGGATTTCTTGGTATCGCGCCAAATCCGCTTGAACGGGCCAGCAGGCTTCTCGCGTTTAGCTGCTGGCGCTGGTGCTGGCTTGGCGGCAATTTGCTGGGCAGGTGCCGCGACTGGGGGTGGCGCAAGGATCACCGGCGCAGCAGGCTTTTGTGGTTCAGTTGGCAAGGCGATTGCGACAGGCACCATCGAAACAACAGCCGGCTTTGGCAGCGGTGCAGCTGGGGTGCCGCGGAACATAACGATTGGCAGAATTTGGCCACCCGCGCCCACCAGTTGCGGCTCTGGCTTCATAGGCTTTGGTGCCACAGAGGGTGCGACCGCTTGCTTTGGCTCCGCGCACACGCAAGCCGCTGGGCTAGGTTTTGCGGCTGGCATGAGGGGCACATAGGGGCTGGTCGCAAAAGCACCGGCAGATTGCGCCATGGCACCTGAGCTCAAGCACAAAATACCCAGCGTCCCACAAAGTCGGACAACAGAAGACAAATAAGAAGCGCGATAGGACTGGTTCATGTGAAAAACCCTAGCGCGACGTGGTAAAGAGGGGTTTAAGGCGGCGTCACACAGCTCTTGTAAGCCACAGACCAGAAATCGTCGTTAAGTCATTGTTTTGGAGAGAGTCATGTCGTCCTTATCGATTGTGCGCACCAGAGCGGACTTGCGCGCATTGGTCTCCAACTGGCGGCGAGACGGCAAAAAGATTGCCTTGGTGCCCACCATGGGTGCGCTGCATGCGGGCCACTTGGCCTTAATCGAGCAGGCCAAAGCCGCCGCCGATGTTGTGATTGCGTCGATCTTCGTCAATCCAACCCAATTTGCGCCGCATGAAGATTTAGCGCGTTATCCTAGGCAAGAAGCGGCCGATATTGAACAGCTCCAAGCTATTGGCTGTGACGGCCTCTATGCCCCGCATGTGTCAGAGCTTTATCCAGAGGGCTTTCAAACCCGCATTGTACCAGGTGCCGTAGCAGCCCGTCTGGAAGGCGCATTTCGCCCGCACTTCTTCGGCGGCGTGGCAACCGTGGTGGCCAAACTTTTTATGCAAGTTGATCCCGATGTGGCCATCTTTGGCGAAAAGGACTGGCAGCAATTGCAAGTGATCGCCACCATGGTGCGGGACTTGGACTTGCAGGTCGAAATCACCCCTGCCCCAACCCATCGCGAAGCCGATGGCCTCGCACTTTCGTCTCGCAATGCCTATCTCTCAGAGGCAGAGCGCGCGATAGCGCCCACTTTGAAGCAGGCTCTTGATCGGGTCGCAGACGCGATCCAACAGGCACCGCAGACTTTAGGCGAGGTGCTTGAACAAGCGAAAGCACAGCTTCTAGCCTCAGGCTTTCAGTCCATCGATTATCTCGAAGCCTGCCATAGTCAGACTTTAGAGCCGTGGCAGGCGGGAGACCCTGCCCGTATCTTGGTGGCCGCTTGGCTGGGTAAGACTCGGCTGATTGATAATCGCGGACTAGACTGACCTCACCAAGCGCCGAGGTCGAGCAATTCCTTGCGTAAGGGCTCGGGTAACTCATCACCGCCGGATATTTGTGTCAGGTCGGCTGGTGCGTCCTTTGGCAAGAGATAGCGCCAGCCCTGAAAGGCAGCACGGCGCTGCGGCGCGGTTTGGACGTGAAAATGCTTGAGGACAATTTCGCAGCGGGAACGGCCATCGACATCGTCTAAAGTGACAATGTCCTCAATTTCCTGCCGGACAAGGATTTGCCCCTTAATCACCCAAAAGAGCGATCCGCCGTTGAGGACTTCATCACGCCGTTTGGGCGACATGCGCGTGTCGCAAACCGGTCGAGGATCAAGGCCGAGACTTAGGCGCGTAAAGGCCTGATGATCATGCCAATCTAGCAAGTCCTGAATGCTTTGTGCGCCAACGCAGAGTTTGATGATGTGCAGAGCCATAGCTGACGATTTATGCCAATTTGCCCCTTCGAACAGGGCCTCGCATCAGTGGCTATCCTCGACTTGTTTTGCCCGCCAAGCAGCCTTCAGACTCGCACTTGTTGGCCGAGACCCATCCGGGCTCCAGCCCGGTGGTCCAAACGCGAAGTGGAGCTTTTCACGCCAGGTTTTTGCTTGGCCAATGTCACGCGCCATGCCGACCCACTCATGAAACGCGATCCGAAATGGGTTGAAGGTGTGAATGTTGGAAACCACGCCATAGATTGGCTTATCCGCCTTGGTTTCTTCCACAAAGGTGCCAAACATGCGGTCCCAAATGATCAAGACCCCGGCATAATTGGAATCGAGATAGCGCGGATTGGTCGCGTGATGGACGCGGTGGTGGCTCGGTGTATTCAGCACCCATTCCAAAGGCCCCATGCGATCGACCGCTTCGGTATGGATCCAAAATTGATAAACCAGACTTATGCCAGAGAAAAAGGCGATCATCGCTGGTGGGAAACCGATCCACGCCATCGGCAGCCAAAAAATGAAGGTGGCACCGATCGACCCCGTCCAAGTCTGCCGTAAAGCAGTGGATAAATTATAATGCTGCGAGGTGTGGTGCACCACATGGCTCGCCCAAAACCACCGCCGCTCGTGGCTGATCCGATGGAACCAATAATAAGACAGGTCCTCAAGGAAGAAGCACACCACAAAGGCCCAAGCGGCATAGCCAATATCGAACAGGCGGAACTGATGCACATAGGCAATCAAAGCGACCGCAATGCCGCCCGTCAGCAATTTGGCGACCGTATTACCAAAGCCCATGGTCATGCTGGCCGCAGCATCCTTGGCTTCGTAGGTCACATCGCCAGCCCGTCGAGCGCGCAGCATTTCTGCGACAACCAAGACGCCAAACAAGGGGATCGCCCACGTAACTGGATCGGGTAAGTTCATGTGGTAGGACCCCTCCCTAGGATTGTGAGCGCGTGCTGAATGTCGATGGCATCGGCCTGAATATAGACGGGTTCAAAGCCAAAATCAGGAAAGGAGAGGTAGAGCCGATCCTCGGCAATCACCATGATCTTCGCCTGATCGAGGCTGCGGAACAATAATTTATCGCCCAAAACAAGTGCAACATAGCCTGTCTGGTCGGCTCCATAGGCGATCGCGGCGCGCTGATTGCGTGACATCAAGACCGACAGATTGGTCGATAAGCCATAGTGGGACCGAACCGCTTGCACGACCTCATCCACACTTTTGAACCTGCGATCGACGCTAAGGCCAAGTCGAAATCCAACAAAGGCCAACAAAGCGGTACCCGCAGCAGCCATCAAAACCGTCAGCAGAGCGCCGTTCAAGGCACAGACTCTTGTGCGACGAGGCGGATTAAAACGTCGGCAGCCTTAACTTGACGGCCTTCCTGGACAAAGGTTTCAGCGATCACACCGTCGCGGCTCGCGGTCAGGGCATGCTCCATCTTCATGGCTTCCAACACAATCAGCACCTGACCTTTCGTAACTTTCTGACCCGCTTGCGCGTGACACATCGCGATTTTTCCGGGCAAAGGGGCCTTGATCTCGTCCGTGGCCTCTAGACTGTCGGCGCTGGCATCTGCTGCCGGGAATGGATAGCGCCAGACCTCGCCGCGCTCGACCAAACTGGCACCAGCGCCATCGACAAACAGGGTGGCCGCAATGTCGCCGCGCGCTTCTGCTCTCGGGCCAGCGCTTTCAGCAACCAAAATTGTCCAGTCCTGGGGCTTGCCATAGGCATGGATCAAGCGGCGCGGCACCACAGCATGATCCCCGCCAAAGCCTGCACTGACTTGTACTTCATCACTATGAAGCTCGACCACCAAGCGCCGATCATCGTGGGTAAAGCCGACCGACAGATGCGCCGGGGCATTCAGGCGCCAGCCATCCGGAATATCGAAGGGCGAAGCGCCGTCGGGTACTTCGAGTTCGCGGGCGACCTGCACGCCAATAGCTGCCAATCCCAATCGGCGGGCGGCGAGCGCATCGGGTTTCGCCAGTTCAGCCGCTTCATCCTCTAGCAGTCCGGTATGGACGCCGCCTTGCGCAAAGCTTGGCAGCAGGCACAAACGGGCCAAATAGCCGTTATTGGTCGTGATCCCGGTGATCACGCGGCTTTCGAGATGGGCTTGTAGGCGCGCCAAGGCTTCGCGTCGATCCGCCCCATGCGCGATGGCCTTTTCAACCAAGGAATCATAGGTGTCGGGAAACGTGTCACCCACTTCAAACCCAGAATCGACCCGAATAGTCCCATCGTCTGGCAGGCCCGCAATCACACCAGATGACGGCAAGAACCCTTTGGCTGGGTCTTCTGCCACGATCCGCGCTTCAATGGCCGCACCGTTCAAGATGATCTTGTCTTGGGTGAGCGGCAGGATCTCGCCAGCCGCCACGCGCAATTGCCACTCAACCAAATCCAAGCCGAGCACGGCCTCTGTCACCGGATGCTCAACTTGCAGGCGCGTATTCATTTCAAGGAACCAAAAGCCGTCAGGGCGCAGTGGTCCCGTCCCATCGGCGACAAATTCGACCGTACCGGCGTTGGAATAATTCACCGCCTTAGCGATCTTGAGCGCGGCAGCTGTCAGGCTTGCGCGCACGGCTTCGGTCATGCCGGGTGCCGGGGCTTCTTCAATCAGCTTTTGTCTGCGACGCTGGATGGAACAATCGCGCTCAAACAGATGGACGAGATTGCCATGTTGATCGCCAAAAACCTGCACCTCAATATGTCGGGGTCGCAGTACCAAGCGCTCGAGCATGACGCGGTCATCGCCAAACGCTGCTGCTGCTTCACGCCGCGCAGACTCAAGCGCTGGGCCAAAGGCGGCGACATCTTCAACGACCCGAATGCCGCGCCCGCCGCCGCCAGCCACGGCCTTGATCAACAGGGGAAAGCCGATCTTCTCCGCCTCTGCCTGCAGACGCGCGGGGTCTTGATCGAGGTCCCAATAGCCAGGCAGAACCGGCGCGCCGACTTCAACCGCAATCGCTTTGGCGCGATCCTTTAGACCCATGTCTCGAATGGCATCGGGGCGCGGTCCGACAAACGCAATGCCTGCTGCCGCACAGCTTTCAGCGAACTCTGCATTTTCCGATAAAAAACCGTAGCCTGGGTGTATCGCTTCAGCGCCCAACTCCACAGCGGCCTTGAGGATCAAATCACCCCGTAGATAGGAATCCTTGGCAGCGGCAGGGCCCAGACGCACCGCATGATCGGCCTCGCGGACGTGTTTTGCGTCCCTATCGGCGTCGGAATAAACGGCAATTGTCCTCAGGCCCAAACGCCGCGCCGTGCGGATCACACGGCAAGCGATCTCGCCCCGATTGGCAATCAACAAGCTTTTAAACACGAGGCGTCCCCAGACTTTTTGTTGGTCGATGAAACAAGCTTAAAAACTCGCCCTCAGACTCTTTGGGAAGCATCCTTCGGCTACGCCTTTGTCTTGGTCAAGCCTTGTGGTCAGCCTACAGCGCCCAGGATGATGATGGCGGTAAAAAAGAGTGACAAAGCGATGGGCGCAAATATGGAGACAAAGACCGCAGTGCGCCAACCAGCACCAACCCAACCCAACGCATAAGCCCCTTTGAACTGGAAATAAATATGACCCGCCACGGCCAAAAATATCCATCCACTATGGTCAGTCCACGTGATCCAATGCGAACTTAGAGCAAGCGCAAGAAACAAAAATGACATGAAAGACAGGGAGTAAAGCGCAAAGACCGCGTGATCATACAAGGTTACCCCGCGCTTCCAGAACAACAATAGCCAAATGAAAGGCAGGCTGATTGGGATGAGAAGGAAGGAGAATTTATAAACGGTGTTCTGTAACTTGTACAAAAACAGGTCCGGATTTTCGAGTTTATGTTTGAGCTTTTTATTCACGGATGGCCAAGGCGTATTAATTTGGACCTCTTCTTTCAAAAACTTAGCCAATGAAGACTGAAAGTCATCTCCCTCGATTGTCGTGCTTTTGGTTTCACCCTTAATGACCTCTTCCGGTGTGGCCTTCACCAAGGCGATGGCGGTATCAAGCGCGGCGACAGAAACTTTATCGCCTGAGGCAATCGCAGCCTTGCGTTCGGCTTCAAGTTCAGAAAGTTGCGTGGCTTTATCATCGCCCTTTTGGACGGTGATATTGCCGGTCACTTTTGGGTCGGCCTTTGCCGGGGCGGCTTCAGGGTTTGGCTTTGGTGCCGCTAAGGCCTTGGCAAGATCGCGTTCCGCCGTGCGATAGCGGACAATGACAGCTTCGATCTCTTTGGCTGCACCCAGCACTTCTTGTTGGCTGGCCTTGATCTCAATGGGGTCTTGGTCGACAAGAGGTTTGGCTTTTTCCGCCGCCAGCTGTTCGCGAGCCAGTTTGAGGTCGCCACGGGCTTCCTTCAAATCAACCAAAGTATCCGCCATTCGCTCGCGCGAGGCGCTGGCTTGATCGACCGGTGTGTCGACATTCTGCTTCACAAAGCCCGGCCCACCTGCAAAGGCAAAGGCCAAAAACATGGCAAAAACAGAGGCCAGAAACATCGAAAATGGCGGCACATAGCGGCTGCGATGGCCCATGACATAGTTGCGCGTCATCGTGCCGGGCCTAAAGATCAACATCGGCAGCGAGCGCCAGGTCTTGGAATCGAAATGCGTGATGCCATGCACCACCTCTTCCAACACATGCAGGAACGAGCGATGCACATGGGCGGACTGACCACAGGCGTGGCAATAATCGCCCGTCAGGATCGCCCCGCAATTCTTACACGCGGTTCCGATCAGCTCATTGTGGTGTTTGCCCGCGCTACCCGAAGGCGCATCGACCGCTAAAGGGCCTGAATTTTCAAGATTAAGTTCTGCCGCACCGTCCATGACCGCCCCTCGTCCGCCGGTCTAGCTTTGGCTGGGCGAGACAATGCGGTCAAGACCCTTTCATGACCGATTGGTCCAAGCTGGCGGCCTTTTTTCAAGAAAAGCCGCGAGGCCTTCTTGCCCCTCGGCACTCGCGCGGCGCTTGGCGATCCGTTTGGCCGTGTCATGGGCAAGGTGGATGTCGATTGGCCTGTCCGCCACATCGCGGACCAATTCCTTGGCCTCACGCACGGCTTCAGGTGCCGCAGTAAAGGCCAAGTCAGCCAGCTTTTCTTCCCGCTTGGCCAAATCATCGAGGTCGGCTGCCACTTCCTGTATCAATCCCAGTGCCAAGGCGCGCTCGGCATCAAAAGGCATGGCGGTGGCAAACAAGGCGCGCGCTTGGCGCGCCCCAATGGCTTCGACCACATAGGGCGAGATGGTAGCAGGCGTCAGCCCAAGGCGGACTTCGGTGAAGCAAAAGCGTGTTCCCGCCAAGGCGATGGCATAATCGCACGCGGCCACAAGGCCCGCTCCGCCGCCAAAAGCCCCACCTTGCACCAAAGCAACCGTGAGTTGGGGCAGACTATGCAATGCCAGCAGCATCTTGGCCAAGGCGACGGCATCGGCCTCATTATCTTCTTCATCATGACGGGCTTGGCGTTGCATCCACTCAAGGTCGGCGCCGGCGCAAAAGGTCGTCCCTGCGCCCTTGATCATCACGAGTCTGACGCCGTCAGACACGCGCAAGGTCTCAAATATGTCGATCAGCGAAGAGATAGTTTCCTCGTCAAAAGCATTCTTCTTGTCCGGACGGTTCAACGTCACCATCGCGGCACCATCGGGGGAAACCTGCAAGAGAACGGGGTCGGCGCTTGGGTCAATATCTGCCATCTGAGTCTCTCTCCTCTTACATCCGGAATACACCGAAGCGGGGTGGTCCAATCGGGGCCCCGGCGACGCTGGCTAACGACATGGAAACCACGCGCCGAGTTTGGGCGGGGTCAATAATGCCATCATCCCACAAACGCGCTGTGGAATAATATGGATCGCCTTCTTCCTCATATTTCTGACGAATGGGGCTCTTGAAGGCTTCTTCTTCCTCGGCAGACCACGCGCCGCCTTTGGATTCAATGCCGTCGCGGCGCAGCGTCGCCAGTACGCTGGCGGCCTGCTCTCCGCCCATCACACTGGTCCGCGCATTCGGCCACATCCAGAGGAAGCGTGGCGAATAGGAACGGCCACACATGGCATAATTGCCCGCACCATAGGAGCCGCCAATCACGACCGTGAACTTGGGCACATTGGCGCAGGCAACAGCCGTCACCATTTTTGCGCCATCCTTGGCGATACCCCCTGCCTCATAATCCTTGCCAACCATGAAGCCCGAGATGTTTTGTAGGAATAACAAGGGGATTTTGCGCTGACAGGCGAGTTCAATGAAGTGTGCGCCTTTTTGCGCACTCTCTGAGAACAAAACGCCATTATTGGCGATGATCGCAACGGGCCAGCCATCTATATGGGCAAAGCCTGTAACTAGGGTTTCACCATAAAGCTTCTTAAATTCGTGGAACTCTGAGCCGTCAACCAAGCGTGCGATGATTTCACGCACATCATAAGGGGTGCGGACATCATCTGGAATGATGCCGTAAAGTTCGCTTTCATCCTCCACGGGCGGACGCGGCGCAAGCCGGCGAATATGGCTTTCGGGATCGTCCAAGGTTGCCACACAATTGCGCGCAAGCTCTAAAGCATGGGCATCGGACACCGCATAATGGTCTGCCACACCGGATTTGCGGGCATGAACATCTGCCCCGCCCAGCTCTTCCGCCGTCACGGTTTCACCCGTCGCGGCTTTCACCAAGGGCGGGCCACCCAGAAAGATCGTGCCTTGTTTGCGCACGATAATTGTCTCATCGCTCATCGCGGGAACATAAGCGCCACCGGCCGTACACGAGCCCATGACGACCGCAATTTGGGCCAAGCCCATCGCGCTCATATTGGCTTGATTGAAGAAGATGCGGCCGAAATTGTCGCGGTCTGGAAAGACTTCGGCCTGATGGGGCAAATTGGCGCCGCCGGAATCGACGAGGTAAATACACGGCAGGCGGTTTTCCATCGCCACTTCTTGTGCCCGCACGTGCTTTTTGACGGTCATCGGATAATAAGTGCCGCCTTTGACGGTCGGGTCGTTACAGACAATCATCGCCGGACGCCCGCAGACGTGGCCAATCCCGGTGATCAAGCCTGCGCCTGGAATATCCTCGCCATAAAGGCCATTGGCCGCCAAAGCCGATAATTCCAAAAACGGGCTGCCCGGATCGAGTAGCGCTTCAACCCGTGCGCGTGGCAAAAGTTTACCGCGGCTTTCATGGCGCTGGCGGGACTCCGCTGAGCCGCCCAAAGCCGCGCGACTGGTCTGTTGGACCAAGTGCTCAACTAGGCCCGCCATCTTTTCTTGATTGCGCGCGAAGGCCGGCGAGGAAGGATCGATTCGACTGGTCAAACGGCTCAAATGGCTCTCCACAGATTGGTTTTGTCGCGCTTAGCGGGCGTTGACACTCGTTTAACAGGCTTCTGTCACAATGTCATAGACATAGGCTCACATCGGGCCGTTGCAGATTGCCGCAGGTGGGGTCGTTTGTGCCTTGCGTGTGGCTTGGATCGCCCGAGTTTAAAATGCCGGCGCTTAGTATAAATGAGGACAGCTCTATGAAGACCATCACCACAGCCGTTTCTGCCATTGCGTTGTTGAGTGCACTTACCCCAGTTTGCGCTTTCGCAATCGAGCCTGCTTGGGTTGGCGTGCGTGGGGGCACCAATGGTGTTGGCGGCGAAGTCGGGGTGCGTATCTTGCCAACCGTGGTTTTGCGCGGTGTTGGCCAGGGCTATGATTATGGCTACGATCAGACGATTGATGGCATCGCCTATGACGGTAACCTGAAACTTGGTTCTTATGGGCTGCAGGCGGACTTCCGTCCGCCGATTGTGCCCTTTTATGTGACAGCTGGCATCTTTGCCAATGACAATCAGTTTGACTTGGTCGCGACACCCGCGACAAACGTCGTGATTGGCAACACGTCCTACACCCCCGCTCAAGTCGGCACACTCAACACCAAGGCGACGTTTAACGACATCGCTTATTTTGTCGGTGCAGGTGTCAAATTGGAATTGGGTCCGATTGAAACCGCCTTGGAAGCTGGTGTCTATTATCAGGGCGATCCAAAAGTGGTGTACACCTCTACTGGCTTGTTGGCCTCCAATCCGTCGTTCCAGACAGATTTGGCACTTGAAACCGCAAAAATCGTAGATGAATTAGACGCAGCACGTTATTGGCCCATGGTAACCCTGATGGGCCGCTATAAATTCTAAATCACGGAGGAGAGCCGCCATGAAGCACAGTTGGAAGTTGTTTCATGGCGGTTGTTTCCGATGACACCTTTTGATTTTAGCGCGATCCCTTTTTTGAGAGATGCTGGTCCGGCAGCGATTAAAGACGTTGAAAAATCGGCAATTTGGTATTCATTGCCTGGCGGCTGGCCCCTTTTCCTTGAGAGTGAGCCTGCCGATACCTTATGGTTTGTCCGCTCGGGCTCTTTGGGCGCGTTTCGGCGCGGTACCGATGGTTCAAACGAGTTTATCGGCCATATTCGCCAAGGCGAGCCGGTCGGCGAAATGGCGCTGGTGGCGGGCGAACCCCATAGTGCATCGGTCTTTGCACTGCGCGACACCGAACTTCTAGCTTTAGACCGCGCAGCCTTTAACCGCTTGATCCGCCGTCATCCACAATTGATGCAAAATCTGGCGCGAACCATGTTGTTTCGTTCGCGGCAGAACCGTCGGCGCAACCCCCGCTCTGATCCCCGTGTGTTCGGTCTTCTGGCAGCCTCTCCCTCCATCGACATTCTAAAGCGCGCCCACGCCTTAAAGGATGCGCTCGCCAAATTGGGTAAGCGTGCCATCGTGGTTGGCCCTGAGGCGGTTACGCAGTCCGCGACTTGGTTTGATGAAATCGAAAGCTGGAACGATATTGTCCTCTTGGCCGCAGACCTTGGAGATGGCGGTTGGACCAAACTATGTCTGCGACAGGCAGATAGGCTCTGGGTGTTTGGTCGCGCCGATACGCCGCCGCCCGAAATGATTCTGCCTGCGGGCTCGTCCCCCGCGCGCCAGTTCCAATTGGTCGACACCATCTTGATTGCCCCACAAGATCGCTCGGTCGTTGAGGTTAAGGGCTCTTATTCCAAAGCTTGGAGTGCTGCCACTCAAAGTCAAAGGCTGTTTCACTGGCGACAGGATCAAGCCCAAGACGTGATGATGTTGGCCCGCATCCTGTCGGGTAACTCGATTGGCTTGGTCCTGGGTGGAGGTGGCGCTCGCGCCTATGCCCATATTGGCGTCGTGCGGGCTTTGCGGGAGACGGGCATCTCGTTTGACTTTATCGGCGGAACCTCCATGGGGGGGGTGATTGCGGCCTGTGTTGCGCTTGGCTGGGATGATGGCGAGATTGAACGGCGTATTTGGGACAGCTTTGTCCGCGACAATCCCTTGAATGACTATGTGCTGCCGGTTGTCGCCATGACGTCTGGGGCCAAGGTCGACCAAAGGCTTCTCAAGAATTTTGGCGATATTCTCATCGAGGATATGCCCCGCTCCTTTTTCTGCCTGTCGACCAATTTGACCTTGGGCATGCCAAAGCTGCACCGGAGTGGTGTTTTGCGGGACGCCCTGCGGGCGTCGATCGCGCTGCCCGGCATCTTGCCTCCGGTCGTTTCAGGTGACGACATTTTGGTCGATGGTGCGGTGTTGGATAATTTCCCGATCAATTCGATGATTGACCTGCATCGTGGCCCTAATATTGGCGTTGATGTCACCCGTCAGCGCGCCCTTAATCCAGACGAATTCCGCAAGCCCGAGGGCTTCTTCAGTTGGATTACCCGCCATGGCCTGCACGCAGCCCCGCCCATCGCCGAACTTCTCATGCGGTCAGCGACCGCTACACTCGACCCCACCAAATCCCGAGACAAAACCGATCTCTTGATCGTACCCGATATGGCGGGCATCCAATTGCGAGATTGGAAGGCTTTTGATGCCGCCGTGGAGACCGGCTATCGCGCGGCAACCCGAGCCATTCAGAATGCGCCCAATGTTCTGAAACCGCTTCTGAGTTAAGAACTGGGGCGATGGCAGGGCAATTAGGGTTAAAACAGGCCTGTTTTAATGCCGATCTTGCCTATTTTCTGCCGCAACCGGTCGCTAAAGCGCTTAACCATGGTTCGAAGACAAGGGATTTAACGTGCGATTGATTGTGGCTTCTGGTGCAACGCTGGCTTTAGTCGTATCTTTTGGATTAGGCGTCGTGGTGGGCAAATTTGTCTTGTCACCAAACCAACCTCTGGCCAGTGCCCCAACCAATGCCATCATGGGCCCTGTCGGCCTGGATAATCCTTTGGCCGATCCCGATGCGGTGTTGTCGACAGACCCCAGTGTCATTGCTGCTGCCCCACCCGCAATCCCTGCGCCACCAGCAACCGGGCCGAATGAGGTGGTCATCCCGACACCAGGGGAGCTCGTCAATGGTATCGGGCCGCGCGCCGAATCAGATGCCGCCATGGCTGCTGGTAGCCCGGTTGCCCAATGTGATGTCAAAGTCAGCCAAGCAACCGCCATCCGTTCTTGGAAAGCTGCCGACCGGGTGACCATTATGGCCACTGGCAATGATTGTGCCTCTGGCAGTATTCGGGTGACTTTAGAGACCAATGAAGGGCGGGCCCTCTATACGCTGCAAGCCCCTGCCCGCGACTTTGGCATCCCCGCGACGGCCAGCCCCGACCAGATTCGCGACCGCTTGACGACTTTGCTGCCCGCCAATGCGGTCAAATCATCGGCCTATCCCGCGTGGACGGAGGGCATTGAAAGTCCAACCCGCAGTGAGTTTACGCGCGAAACTTATGAAGCCATTCGCCAAGCCGATGCGCCCGTGGTCTGCCTGAAACTGCCCACGTCGGCGCAACGCTGCGTCGCGCAAGACCCGAAGTCAGGCCAATTGCGCGTGTTCGCCCGGGGCTGACGCCGGATCACGTTTCCGTGATTAAATTGCAGTCATAATTGCGTTCTGGGGGTGCATCAACGAACAATTTGGCCCATCCATATGCCCGACGAAAGATGTGGTTTCTTGTTTCGTGAGGGGTATATAGACAATGGAACGTAGGGATTTCTTGGCGGGGAGTGTCGCAACTTTGACTTTGACCACAGGCTCGGCGGCTTTGGCTGCAAAAGCAAAATCAAAAGCTCCAACGCGGGTAAACCCGCTCTTGGCAAAATGGAATACGCCTTGGGGCGTGCCGCCCTTTGCCCAAATCAAAACCAGTGATTTTGAACCCGCGATCGAAGTCGGCATGGCACGCGGCCGAGCCGAAATTGATGTGATCTCGGCAGCCAAAGGCCCTGCAACCTTCCAATCGGTGATCGTACCAATGGAAAAAGCCGGGCAAGACCTCAACCGCGCCACAAATGTCTTCTACAGTTTGACAGGTATGCTGAGCACGCCTGCGCTGCAAAAGATCGAGGGTGGCCTTTCATCCAAGCTGTCGGCCCATGCCAATGCAATCAATCAGGACCCGAAAATTTTTGCCCGCGTCAAAGCGGCCTATGACAGTCGCGCGACGCAAAATCTGACCGGGCCTCAGACGAAGCTGTTGGAAGAGACCTATGCCGGATTTGTCCGCAGTGGTGCCCTTTTAAATGCTGCCCAGAAAAAACGCGTAGCAGACATTGATGCGCGGCTTTCCACGCTACAGGTCGAGTTCGGCCAGAATGTGCTGGCCGGCCAATCAAGCTTTGCCCTGCCCTTAAAGACCAAAGAGGATTTGGCGGGATTGTCGGATAGCTTCATTGCCGCCGCTGCCGCGGAAGCCAAAGAACGCAAGATTGATGCCTTGGCCGTAGTGACGTTGTCGCGCTCCAGCTTTGAGCCTTTCCTCACCATGTCGACCCGGCGTGATTTGCGCGAAGCGGTGCAAAAGGGCTGGATGGCCGTGAGTGGTACACCGGGCAAGAGCGATAATCGTCCGCTGATCCCCGAGATCGTCAATCTGCGCAACGAAAAGGCCAAGCTTTTGGGCTTTAAGTCGTTCGCGCATTTCCAACTCGACAACAAAATGGCCAAAACGCCTGAAGCGGCGATGGACATGATGATGGGCGTCTGGAAGGCTTCCTTAGCAACCGCCAAGCGCGAGCGGGCGATGCTGCAAGAATTAGCGGCTGCCGATGGCCTTGAAGGGCCGCTCAAGTCTTGGGATTGGTGGCATTATGCCGAAAAAGTTCGCAAGGCCAAGTTTGACGTCGATGAGTCCGAAACCAAGCCCTATTTCGAACTGGGCAATATGATCGAAGCCATCCATTGGCACGCCAATCATTTGTTTGGCATTTCCTTCAAGAAGATCAGTGGCGTTCCGACGTGGCATCCAGATGTCGTCGTCTATGAAGTGTCCGACGCCAAGGGTAATCCCATGGCCCTTTGGTATGGCGATTTCTTTGCCCGCCAAACCAAGCAATCGGGCGCTTGGATGAGCAGTTTCCGCGATCAGCAACGTCTGATCGGCGATATCAAGCCTGTGGTATTCAATGTCTGTAACTACACCAAGGCCCCCGCTGGTCAGCCAAATCTGCTCAGCCTTGATGACGTCACCACCTTGTTCCACGAGTTTGGCCATGCGCTACACGGCATGTTGTCAGACGTGACCTATCCCAGTCAGTCGGGCACCAATGTGAAGCGGGACTTTGTCGAATTCCCCAGCCAATTGATGGAACATTGGGTCACAACGCCAGAGATCCTCACCCGCTTTGCCAAGCACCATGCCACGGGGGAAGTCATCCCGCGCGCTTTGGTCGATAAAATCATTGCGGCGAAAAACTTCAACCAAGGCTGGGCTACCAGCGAATTCATGATGGCTGCAATTATGGATATGAAGATGCACCTGATTGAAGGCCCTGCTCCTAAGGATGTGGATGCGTGGGAAGAAGAGATATTGTCGAGCATTGGCTCCATCCCTGAAATCGTCGTGCGCTATCGCCCCGGCTATTTCAAACATACGTTTGAAGGTGGCTATGCGGCTGGCTATTACAGCTATATCTGGGCTGCAGTGCTGGAATGCGATGCCTTCCAAGCCTTTGTCGAAGCGGGCAATGTCTATGATCCGGCGACGTCCAAGAAGCTGAAAGACTTCATCTTTGCCAGCGGCGGCCAAGCCGATCCGATGGACAATTATGTTGCCTTCCGGGGCCGCGCTCCAGGCGTCGAAGCCCTGCTGCAAGATCGTGATTTGACGGTTAGTTGAGGAATGGCTCTCCCCCCGGCTCTCTTGGGGGCGGGGGGAGAGTGAAGCTCAATCTTCTTCGTCTTCTTCATCTTCCTCGTCATCGAGGTCGTCTTCGTCTTCAGCGTCTGGCGCGTCTTCCAGCATGACAGGCTCGTCGCCATGCGCGGCGGCCAGCTCTTCATATTCGGCTACGATATCTTCGTCCTGAATGCTCATCACATGTCTCCCTTTGGTTGACGAAAGGGAGGCTCGCCCGATTTGTTGTCGGGCGTGTGATGGGTGTGCGAAGCTTGCGTGAAATTAGGGCTTAGTTATTCGCCTTCTTATCATCGGCTACGACCCGCAAGCCCAGATCGCGCAATTGTTGCGGGGTGGGTAGCGTTGGGGCACCCATCATCAAGTCTTGGGCATTCTGGTTCATTGGGAACATGATGACGTCGCGGATATTGGCCGTGCCAGCCAACAGCATCACCATCCGCTCAATCCCAGCCGCACAGCCGCCGTGTGGTGGCGCGCCATAGCGGAAAGCGTTGACCATACCGCCGAAACGGGCCTCAACTTCCGAATTCGGATAGCCAGCTAGCTCGAATGCTTTGAACATGATCTCTGGCTTATGGTTACGGATCCCGCCCGACACCAATTCATAGCCATTGCATGCCAAATCATATTGATAGGCATAGACACTCAACGGATCGCCTTGCAGGGCTTCCAGACCACCTTGGGGCATGGAGAAGGGGTTGTGCGAGAAGTCGATCTTGCCAGTCACTTCATCGGCTTCATACATCGGGAAGTCGACGATCCAGGCAAAGGCAAAGCGGTCGGTCTCGGTCAAGCCAAGCTCATCGCCAATCACCATACGCGCTTTGCCAGCAATACGCTCAAACGCTTGTGGCTTGCCGCCCAAGAAGAAGGCCGCATCGCCTGAATCGAGGCCCAATTGTTGACGGATCGCTTCGGTGCGCTCTGGCCCGATATTCTTCGCCAAAGGACCTGCCGCTTCGAGGCCCGAGCCATCTTCGGCTTGGCGCCAGAAGATATAGCCCATGCCGGGAAGGCCTTCCTTCTGGGCAAAGGCATTCATGCGGTCACAGAATTTGCGGCTACCGCCACCTGGCGCCGGAATGGCGCGAATTTGCGTGCCGGGCTGTTCCAATAAATTGGCGAAGATAGCAAAACCCGAGCCTTTGAAATGCTCGCTCACCAATTGCATCTTGATCGGGTTGCGCAAGTCTGGCTTATCGGTGCCATACCAGAGAGCTGAATCCTTATAAGAAATCTGCACCCAATCGCGGTCGACCTTCTTGCCTTGGCCAAATTCTTCAAACACGCCTGCGATCACAGGCTCCATGGTCGCAAATACATCGTCTTGCGTCACAAAGCTCATTTCCACGTCGAGCTGATAGAAGTCCGTTGGCGAACGGTCGGCGCGGGGGTCTTCATCGCGGAAGCACGGCGCGATCTGGAAATATTTGTCAAAGCCCGCAACCATGATCAGCTGCTTGAACTGTTGGGGGGCTTGGGGCAGCGCATAGAATTTACCGGGGTTCAAGCGACTAGGCACCAAGAAGTCCCGCGCGCCTTCTGGGCTAGACGCGGTCAGAATGGGCGTGGTGAATTCGGTAAAGCCTTGGTCCATCATGCGCTTGCGGAAGCTATTGACCATTTTGGAGCGCAACATGATCGTGTTGTGCAAGGTCTCGCGGCGCAAGTCGATGAAGCGATAACGCATGCGAATGTCTTCTGGATAATCCGGCTCACCAAACACAGGTACAGGCAATTCGCTGGTAACTTCCGAATGCACTTCCACGTTCAAGACGCGCAATTCAATCGCACCGGTTGCCAGTTCAGGGTTCACCGTCGCAGGATCACGCGCAATCACTTCGCCTTCGACGCCAATCACGCTTTCCGCGCGCAGGCGGGTCAGCTTCTCAAAGCTTGGATTGGTTGGCCCGCACACAATCTGGGTGATGCCATAATGGTCGCGCAGATCGATGAAGGCCACGCCCCCATGGTCGCGGCGGCGGTGAATCCAGCCGGCGATCTTGACGGTTTGGCCAACATGTTCGGCGCGAAGGGCGCCGCAAGTGTGTGTACGAAAGGCTGACATGGGTGAGTGCCGATTCAATGAGTTTGTATGAGTGCGCGATAGACCGCGTGGCGACCAAAAGGTCAAGAAAGGAGGGCATATAGCGCCGCTTTCGACCGCTCTATAGAGGCCTTGTGGCAAAAGCGGGTACATTTTGACA
This sequence comes from Hyphomonadaceae bacterium UKL13-1, assembly GCA_001602435.1. Classification (GTDB taxonomy): domain Bacteria; phylum Pseudomonadota; class Alphaproteobacteria; order Caulobacterales; family Aquidulcibacteraceae; genus Aquidulcibacter. The sequence goes on along the minus strand of CP012156.1, from coordinate 1,480,658 downwards.
TAGGACGTGTTGCAACAAAGTGCCAATCCGGCCCGTTCTGCATTATTTTAGCTGCCAGATCGGTGGAAGCACTCGCACTTTAACTCAATCCACTCCATACGAGATCGCATGAAAGTGATCAAAACGACACAAGAACTAGCCGAAGCCTGCGCCGCCATCGCCCAACATGAATTTGTGGCCGTCGATACAGAGTTTCTCCGCGAAACCACCTATTGGCCGATGCTATGCTTGATTCAGGCGGCCGCGGGTGACGTTGAGATATTGATCGACCCACTGCTAGAAGGCCTTTCACTTGAGCCGTTCTTGAACCTGATGGCCGACGAAAAGGTGCTGAAAGTCTTTCATGCGCCCCGTCAGGACTTGGAAATCTTCTATCGCTTGATGGCAGGCAGACTGCCCTCGCCCGTCTTTGACACCCAAACCGCCGCCATGGCTTTGGGCTTGGGCGAGCAGATTGCTTATGATGGCCTCGTCATGGCCCTACTCAAACGGCCAGTTGATAAGTCCCACCGCTTCACCGATTGGAGCCGTAGGCCCTTGTCAGAAAACCAATTGGCCTATGCCTTGGCAGACGTCACCCATTTACGCGACCTCTATCCAAAAATGGCTGCTCAGCTCGAACGTAAGGGTCGCGCCGATTGGGTCAGCGAAGAGATGAAGGCTTTTGTCGATCCTGCTGCCTATGACACGACGCCCGCCAATGCGTGGAAGCGGCTGAAGCCCAAGCGCTTTGCCCAAGATTATCTGGCTGCCTTCTTTACGGCCGCGACGTGGCGGGAATGGTTTGCGCAAGAGCGTGATGTGCCGCGCGGCCGGATCTTAAAGGACGATGCCATTTTTGAAATCGCTGAACAGCGCCCGCGCGATGCTGATGCCATGGACCGTATGCGCGCTTTGCCGAAGGGCTTTGGCCGTTCAAAAGGGGGCGTACAATTGCTGGAAGCGTTGAACGAGGCCTTGGACAATCCGGCAGAATTCGCTCCCAAAACCGAACGCCCGCCCTCGTCCCCGCCCGGCCTTGGCCCTGTGGTGGAATTGTTGAAAGTGCTGTTGCGCTGTGAGGCAGAGCGTTTGGGCGTGGCCTCCAAGCTGCTTGCAACCGTCTCTGACTTAGAAGAAATCGCAGCCAGTGATGCCGCCGATGTCGCGGCCATGAAAGGCTGGCGCCGCGAAGCCTTTGGCGAAAAAGCCCTACGCCTCAAACGCGGCGAAATCGGTCTTGTCATGAAAGGCAAACGCGTCCGCGTGTTTGACGTGGCGGCGGACGCGATTGTGGATGATGAAGAAGACAGCGCTTTAGACGAGTAAGTTGACCAATCAATTCAACCTCACATAAGCTGCGGGCATTATGACTTGCCGAGGCATGGGAGGTGGGGTTGGTGCGTGTCCAATCTGAAAATGGCCACTTGAAAAGCCGCTCAATCCCTAATCGTGCAAAGAGCGCATTTTGGCTGACAGGCCTGACCCTCATTTACGCATTTCCACTTTACGAGAACGAACTCTATCGCAGCTATTTACCTGACACTGGCCAAAGTATTTTCGAGATAATTCATGACGCCTTCTACATTGAGACAGTGGAGGCAACCAAATATGTGTCGAGTAATGGCTTCGATTTGCTTAGCATCCTCCTCATCCTTTTGGGCGTATGGGGCACTTCGCTCGTTCTAGTGTCATGGGCGAATTCAGCGATTTCAAAATTCAACTTCAAGGCGGAACATTGGCCATATCTTGGGGCCAGCATCGCGCTTAAATTTTTGATCCTCTTCACATTGATCAATGGCCCCGCGGCCAATGTCTATTGGCCCGAATTTCCCGGAACCTATGGCCTTCCCTTTGTGTTGAGCGCCTTATTTGCCGGGCTTTGGGCAGCGTATGACCCTCGTCCAGCTACGCTTCTTCGACTTGTTGTTTTGTCGGGTTTAGCCTTTTTAGCGTTATCCTTTATGGCGGAGGTAGAAGCCAAAAATGTCTGGATAAGCATTCAGCCTGAACGGCATTCGGAGGTCCAGGGGCAGCTGTCCCCCTATGATATCATTTTACTAACTGCACCCCTCCGCTTCATCAAACTAATCCTGGAACTTGGCTTTATCGGCTTCTTCATTGGCTGGGTTCATGCACTTGGCGTCATAAAGCCGCCGACGCGGATAAGCCTTTCCCAAATAATCGGCGTGTCGCCCCATTCCTTGTTGTCTGGTAAGGCTTTGACTCAGAATCAAATTTTTGTCGGTGCAATAACCGCATTGTTTCTGGTTGGCCTCGTCACCGCACAGAATACGGCCATTTTCCGAGGTTCGATCATCTGGCCCACGCCTTCAGACTGCGAATTTGCGCCATCCTGCCTCGTCAGCCACCTAATATCGATCCCAAGGCAGTTTGACTCTTCTGCCTTTGCCCATGCTGCTATGGGCTCTTTGTCGGCCCTGCCCTTCATCGTGTTAGGCAGTTTGGTCCTCTACGGCCTCAATAAGCGTAATTTGAATGGTCTCTTGCCAGTGTTGGGTATGGGCGCACTATTGGGATATTTATGGAGCTTTAGTGTGCCGGAGATTGTTTGGACAAATCATATGAGTTGGCAGAGCCTGTGCAGCGTCATTGCGATGATTATTGCGGCAGGAAGTCGTGCTGCCGCTCAAGCGGCTCCGGCATAAATTCGCTTCAATCCTACTCCACCAAAGTCGCAACCGGAGTCTTGAGAGTTTGGCCGAGTTGATCAAGGCGCTTGAGGGCTTGCTCGGCAAAGAGGCCCTTGAACTCTGGGCTTGTCGACAGTGTTAGTTTGCCGTCGCGATGGCTCAATTTGGTTTGGGTCAAAAGATGGGCGGACCTGCCCGAAAGCTCTGCGCCCAAACGAATTGCGGCCCCCAAAGCATCCGCGCGCACAAGGCGCTCTTCATCCAACAAACGCTTGACCAAATTAGGCTCAATCTCATCCAGCTTCGCACCATAGCGGCGGGCCGAGACGCGGGCGAGGAAGACACGTTCAATATGGGAGGCGGCTGGATAGGGCGCGCGCAAGACAATTTCAAATGCAATGCGGGCACGGTCGTCAGGGTGAAGAGTAGCGCCAACGTCGGCCAACATACAGGCGGCAGCCCGCAAAATCTCGCCGCGTCGATCGGGGAACAGGCGTGGCAAATCTTCGAAGACAGGCATCACCCACCAGAATAGGGCTTCGCCAAACTCCCGCATGCGGGGGTCAGAACCGATCATGGCAATAGCGCCAGCCACCAGCGGGTCTTGCGCGCGCTCTTCGGGGCTTAATTCCTCCAGCAAAATGCCTTCGCGTAGCCCGTGGGATGAGATGATGACGCTGTCAAAGGCGCCATGGTCTAAGAGGGCACGCAGCAAAGTGGCGGCATAGGGCAAGGTCTCGGCGCGCTTACCGGTTGAGCCATCAATGCGCTCCAGCGAGCGCTTACTCTGGCCCGAGACAAAGTCGCAAATGGTGATCGCCTCGGCCCGCGTCATGGCATAATTATGCAGGACCTGCAGGGGGTAATTGCGGGTGATCATGTCGATCTTGGCAATCGCCCGCCAAGCGCCGCCAACCGCATGCAATTCAGTTCCCCGACCCAGTGGCAGTACATCGGATTTCGCCAGCACCGTGTCGATGCGCTGTCGCATATCGGCCACATCAAAGCCGTCGGTCACGCCCATGGCTAAGGGCCCCAAAGGCCAGCTCTCGGCTTTGCCCGGTCCGTCAGGGCTCAAGGAGACCAATTCAAGGCTGGAACCACCCAAATCGCCCGCGATGCCCCCAGCACCAGGTGCCCCAGCCAAAACACCCAAGGCGGACAGGCGGCCTTCTTCGGGACCTGAAATAATCTTGACGTCAAAACCTGTCTCGGCGCGGATCTGATCGACAAATTCTGGCCCGTCACTGGCATCGCGCACGGCAGCGGTTGCCACGGCATGGATGGTCTGCACGCCAATCGCGTCGACCAACAGACGAAAGCGGCGCAACGCTTCCAACGCCCGGCGAACGCCAATCGGGTTTAACTTGCCGGTCTCGGGCACACCCCGGCCCAGACCTGCCAAGACCTTCTCGTTTAAAATGGGGGCATTGGCGCGGCCTTCCACCCGGTAAATCACCAGACGGACGGAGTTGGAGCCAATATCAATCACCGCTTGGTCGCGCAGCGGGTTAAAGACAAAACGATTGGGCATATCAGGCCTTGGTGCTGCTGCGCGATGACTTCCGGCGCGCTTTGGCGCGCGGGGCATTAGGGCGAGTTAGACTGGCCGCGCGGCCACGACCGGACAGGCTTGGGTTCTCCATGAACCAAGTATGCACATTGAAGGGCTCTGCCTCATTGACCGGCACAACCCGCTGATAGGTCCCGTCTGGCTGCATCGACCAGCTTTGCGCCTCATCGGCCAGATTAGCGACCATGATCTGATCGAGGATTTGCTGATGCACGGTCGGGTTCTCGATCGGCACCAAAGTCTCAACCCGCCGATCAAGGTTACGCGGCATCCAGTCAGCTGATGAGAAATAAACCCGAGCTGATGGGCTGGGTAGTGCTGCGCCATTGGCAAAGCAGACAATCCGGGAATGCTCCAAAAAGCGGCCGACAATCGACTTGACGCGAATATTCTCCGACATGCCGGGGAAGCCCGGACGCAGACAGCAAATCCCGCGGATGATCAAATCAATCGGCACCCCAGCTTGGCTGGCCTCATAGAGCTTTTCGATGACAACAGGGTCGACGAGAGAATTCATCTTGGCCCAAACGCCACAAGGCTTACCAGCCTTAGCTGCGGCAATCTCTTTATCAATGAGGCCTAAGAGAACGGTCTTCATATTGACGGGCGAGACCGACAGCTTTTCCATCTGCGCCGGCGTGGCATAGCCGGTCACAAAATTGAACAAGCGCCCTGCGTCGCGGCCAAAGGCTGGGTCTGCGGTAAAGAGCGACAGGTCGGTATAAACCCGCGCGGTGACCGGATGATAATTGCCAGTCCCAAAGTGCGCATAGGTGCGCAGCGCCGTTCCTTCACGACGCACCACGAGACTGACTTTGGCGTGGGTCTTTAAATGCACAAAGCCATAAACGACATGGACGCCTGCCCGTTCCAAATCGCGCGCCCATTTCAGATTGGCTTCCTCGTCAAAGCGGGCTTTGATTTCGACCAGTGCCGTAACGGACTTGCCTTGCTCTGCCGCCGCGATCAAAGCCGCGACGATGGGAGAGTCGGTCGAGGTGCGATAGAGCGTCTGCTTGATCGCCAACACATTGGGGTCGCTCGCCGCTTGACGCAGGAATTGCACCACCACGTCAAAGCTCTCAAACGGATGATGGACAAGGATGTCCTTGGCCCGAATAGCGGCAAAGCAATCGCCACCAAAATCGCGAATCCGCTCGGGGAAGCGCGCGACATAGGGCTTGAACTTCAACTCCGCCCGGTCATCGGGGATGATTTGGCTAAGTTGCGCGATGCCCAAAATCCCGTTGACGCGCACCACTTCATTGGGGGCGGCGCGCAATTGCTCAATAATGAAGGCCTGCAGGTCCACCGGCATGCTGGCTTCGATTTTGAGGCGAACCACATCGCCTTTCCGCCGTTCGCGCAGCGCGGCTTCTGCTTGGCGAACAAGGTCTTCGGCTTCTTCTTGTAGCTCGACGTCACTGTCGCGGATTACCCGGAAAGCGCCCGACCCAATGACTTCATAGCCAGGGAACAACGTATCGGCGAACAAGCGGATAGCCGTTTCCACCGCCACAAAGCGCCGCACGCCGTCCAATACAGGCAGTGGCATAAAGCGGGCCGCCTGCATCGGTACGGGTACCAATGCCGTCATCACGCGCGCATCATGCTCTCGCCGCAAGCGAAACGCCACCGTGAAGCCTAAGTTTGGGATGAAGGGGAATGGATGGGCCGGATCAATCGCCAAGGGCGTCAAGACCGGGAAGAGTTGCGTCAAGAAGTCATCGCGCAGGGTTTCGCGGTCAATTTCACCGGCTTCTTCAGCCGAAACGACGGCAAAGCCGACTTCGCGCAATTCGGCATGGATCGCGCGCCAACAGGTCTGCTGACGCTCCATCAAGGCGCTGGCAACCTTATCAATGCGCGCCAATTGCTGGGTAGGCGTCAGGCCGTCTTGGCTGGGGGTCTTAATCCCGTCGCGCACTTGTTCGCGCAGACCTGAGACGCGCACCATGTAGAATTCATCGAGATTGCTGCCGCAGATCGACAAAAAGCGCAGCCGCTCCATGATCGGGTGCGTATGATTCTCCGATTCGTCGAGCACGCGCGCATTAAAGGCCAACCACGACAATTCACGGTTGAGGTAGCGCTGCGGGTCTGGACCGCGCACGATGGGGGCCTTTGGCTTGGCTTTACGCACAGGCGCTTTGCGGGTCACCAGTTGATCCGTCGTAATCGGCAGACCTTGGACCGAGGGTTCAAAACCCAGTGCCGGATCGGAATCTGTGGGTTGGGTCATCGAAATCCTTGCCTAAGCCTCAAATAAGTCACCGCTTTGCGCTTCCTCATCGGTCCAATCACTCGGATAGAGGGCGCGCAGCGCACGTTGCGCCAAAGCCATAGGCGTTTTTAGTGAATAAGTCGCGACTGTTTCGAGACAAGCTGTCACAGCTTTTGCAGCTTCAAAAGTACGCGGTATGCGGGCCGCCAAATAGGTGGCCGAAGGTTCGTCAAGCTTGAAGCCCTTTGCCGCCGCATAGCGGACGATCAACTGCGCCAGCAACTTCTGCTCAGGCTCCTTGAGCGATTCGGTTGCAATGGCCTTCAGCCTTGATCGCAGGTCTGCCAAGCCATAGTCCCACAGCGCCGGGGGCCTTTGGGCCAATAAAAGCACCGCCCCGCCTTCGCGTTCCAATCGCGATAACAGTGCGAATAAAGCTGTTTCATCGGCCTGATCGGCATCATCAATCAAAGCAATCAGCTGACCCGAAGCGGCGGGGGCTTCGGCGAATTGCAGGGTGAGTTCAGAGCCCTTGAGGGCGGTTGCAGAGGCCTGCTCGGCCCAAATCGCGCCCAAATGCGACTTGCCAGACCCTGCTTCGCCAAACAAACAAAACACCCCGCCTGGCCACGTGCGCCATTGATCTAGGGCCGCACGCGCAGACGCGGTTTCCTCTGAAACCACAAAGGCCTCAGCGGCATAATTGGGCGTTCCAAAATCCAGATGGGTTTGGCTCATGGTTTGGGGGGGCACATCAACACCCTTTACGGGGTCGCGACTTTAACGACCGCACCAGCCGCGTTGAGCGTCAACTCTAGCCCCGCGCGCGCCAGAATAGCTTGAAGGTCTGCAGGCGTGCCATCATAGCGGAATAGGATCAGCGCACCGTCAATCGAGATGGCGCTGATCGAAACCGAGACGCCCTGCAGCCGACTCAACGCGCCACGCAACTTCCCCCATTCCTCAATGCCGGAATAAACGGCCGAGGCATTGAGGCTTGACTGCGCGACGGCGGCAGCAGGTGCAGCAGGACTATTTGCCGATTGGGCAAATGCGGCAGGGGCGAAGACGATTAGGCCCAGTCCAAGACAGGGACCAATCCATCGGGGCATAAAGCCAATAAAGCGTGTCTGGGTCATGACTTCTCTATAGCGCGAATGCAGGCCAACGTGAAACACACTCTTGCGGTCTGCGCTGTAGCCGATCATAGGGCTTGCATGACCTCTGACTCACCCACGCCGCCCCGTTCTGATGCCGCTCATGGCACACTGCCTGCCAATGGCCTGACCTATAAGGACGCAGGCGTGGATATTGATGCTGGCGATGCTTTGGTGAAGCGGATTGCGCCCTTGGCGAAGGCGACGGCGCGTCGTGGTGCCGATGCAGCCCTTGGCGGCTTTGGTGGTCTGTTTGATCTCAAAGCGCTGGGGATGACGGACCCCATTCTCGTCTCCGGCACAGATGGTGTTGGCACCAAGCTTGAAATCGCTCTGGCGGCTGGCATTCATGATGGCATTGGCCAAGACTTGGTCGCCATGTGCGTCAATGACGTTTTGGCCCAAGGCGCAGAGCCGCTCTTCTTCCTCGATTATTTCGCCTGCGGGAAACTAGACCTAGACGTCGCCACCGCCGTGATCAGCGGGATTGCACGCGCCTGTAAAGAAGCCGGCTGCGCGCTGATCGGCGGGGAAACCGCTGAAATGCCCGGCATGTATAGTGATGGCAAATATGATCTCGCGGGCTTTACGGTCGGCGCCGTGGAGCGCGACAAGGTTTTGCCAAAGCTTGAGACCATGCGACCAGGCGACGTATTGGTCGCATTGCCCTCGTCTGGGCCCCACTCCAATGGCTATAGTTTGATCCGCAAAGTGGTGGCCATCAGTGGCCTGTCATGGGAAGCGGCGAGCCCCTTTTGCGAGGGGCAGACCTTGGGTCAGGCCTTGTTGACGCCAACCACGCTTTACCCTGCAGCCGCTTTGCCTGCGATCCGCGCCGATCTCGTGAAGGGCCTAGCCCATATCACTGGCGGCGGATTGACCGACAATATCCCCCGCATGCTGCCTAAGCATCTTGTCCCAGCCTTGGACGAGCACGCTTGGACCCTGCCGCCTGTCTTCCAATGGCTGCAGGAAACCGGCGGCATTGCTGCTGGCGAAATGGCGCGCACCTTTAATTGCGGGATCGGCTTGGTCGCCAGCGTCGCGCCTGAAAATGTTCCTGCGCTTCTCGACCTGTGGCTAGAGCTTGGGCAAGACCCCATCGTGCTTGGCGAAGTCCGCGCCGCATGAGCAAGGCGCGCGTCTTGGTGCTGATTTCAGGCGGCGGCAGTAATCTGCAGACCCTGATCGATGCTAGCCGCTCTGATGATTGTGCCTATGAGATCGTGCATGTGATTTCCAATCGGCCAGACGCCTATGGCCTGACCCGCGCGGAACAAGCTGGCATTGCTGCCCGCTGCCTCGACCATAAGGGTTTTAAAGACCGCAGCCTGTTTGATGCAGCCTTGGCGCAGATGATTGATGAGATTAGCCCAGACTTAATTGTCTATGCGGGCTTTATGCGGATTATGGGGGCGGATTTTGTGTCGCGCTATGAAGGGCGGATGATCAATATCCACCCCTCGCTGCTACCCAATTTTCCGGGCCTACACACCCATGCCCGCGCGTTAGAGGCCGGTCTTACCATTCACGGCTGCTCTGTCCATTGGGTGACGGCAGGTGTCGATGAAGGCGCGATTATTGGCCAAGCGGCCGTGCCAATTGTGCCCGGCGATACGCCTGATGATTTGGCCGCCCGTGTTCTGGTACAAGAGCATCGACTTTATCCAGCTTGCGTCCAGGCAGTTGCTTCAGGTCGCGCCAAACTGGTCGAAGGTCGCACAATGCTGGACGGCAAGCCAGGTGGCCTCGCGCTTTTAGGCTAGCGCCGACAAACAAAAATGGCGGCCGCACGCGCGACCGCCACTTTCAAAATCTAAGCGGATCAATCCTCGGCTTAGCCGACGATTTCATTGCCTGCGAAGAATTGCGCAATTTCTTGAGCAGCCGTTTCAGCAGCGTCCGAACCGTGGACGGTGTTTTCGCCAACCGACACAGCGTGCGCTTTGCGGATGGTGCCTTCAGCGGCGTTGGCTGGGTTGGTTGCGCCCATCACGTCGCGATAAGCGGCAATGGCGTTTTCGCCTTCGAGAACTTGCACCACGACTGGCGCAGACGTCATGAAGTCCACCAATTCGCCAAAGAATGGACGCTCGCTGTGGACGCCATAGAAGGTCTCGGCTTGGGCGCGGGTCATGTGGATGCGCTTTTGTGCCACGATGCGCAGGCCAGCAGCCTCAATCATCGCATTGACGGCACCGGTCAGGTTCCGGCGGGTCGCATCTGGTTTTAGAATCGAGAAGGTACGTTCGAGTGCCACACTGGCCTCCTTAAGAAGTTTAGCAAGCGCGCCCTCGGGTGAGCGCGCAATCTTGATGTCGGATGGCGGGCGTCTAGCAGCACCAGCGGCGAGTTGAAAGCTTTAAGAGCAATAGATTCTGCCAACTCTTGTGCCGCGGTTGATTTCGATATTCAAACGACCAGGCGGAATGGGTTCATTCACTGGGTCGCCCAAGCGGTAAATGCGGGTGCCCGGTGGCAAGCGCATCGTTAATACATCGCTGATAGTGCGCCCCACCAAGGAGCGATAAGGCCCGGTATCACATTTGGGCTGAGGCGCTGGCGTTGCTGCCTTTGGCACCGAAGCATGGGTGTTTGACGGGGAAGTCGCGGGCATTGCCTTAGCCTCACTGCCGGCAACGGGCGGTGGCGCAGCCTTGGGCGGTTCGGTCTTCGCAACCGGATCGTTGGCAAAGGCCAACATGAGGATCATCAGCCATTCTTTGCCCATCGTCCATCCTCTCCTTGACGCCAGTAGGTCGGCGAAAGGCCTGCCTCTTTGGCCACCCGCCATTGCTGACGGGCATGGGTCACATTGTCGGGGTCTCGGCCATCAAACAAAACAAAGATCCGGGAAACCCCATCTAAAGGTCCCCAGCTTGCCCCATCGAGCAGAAACACCGCCTCAGCGGCCCGTGCTTCACCCTGGGAATCGCCGAGTTGAATGGGTGCCACATGCCCCTCTTGCGAGCCGGGACTGTGATGTGGCAGCCAAGAATTGGGCTTCCACGTCCACAAATGGCCATCCAGCGCCTGTAAGCGCTCTGCCGAGGGTGAGAGCACATGCGCACGCCACCCCCGGTCCAAGCATTTTTCAATCAGCGGCGGCAAAGTCTCTTCGACGCTGGCCGATTCCAGATGATAGAACCAGATTTCCGCCGCCGCTTCGGTCATGTGGCTTAGCCTTCAAACGAATCCGCAACCAAGCGGTTGAGCAAACGTACGCCATAGCCTGTGCCCCACGACGGTTCACGCGGATCATCATTGCCGGGCTTCCAAGCCGTTCCAGCAATGTCGATATGCGCCCATTCGACACCCTCTTTCACAAAGCGTTGGAGGAATTGCGCCGCAGTAATGGAACCCGCACCTGCCCCGCCCCCTGAACGCTGAACGTTCTTCATGTCGGCAATGGGGCTATCCATCAACTTGTTATAGGCCGGAGTTAGCGGAAAGCGCCACACAGGCTCTTCGGCCACAATCCCTGCCTTGGTGATTTTAGTCGACAGGTCGTCTGAGTTTGAGAACAGACCGGCAAACTCATGGCCGAGTGAGATGATGATCGCGCCGGTCAAGGTTGCCAGATCAATCATGGCCTTAGGTGCATGTTTTTCCTGCGCATAAGTCATGACATCGCAAAGGACCAAGCGGCCTTCGGCATCGGTATTCAACACTTCGATGGTTTGACCACTCATGGAGGTGACGATGTCACCTGGGCGCTGGGCAAGACCGTCTGGCATATTTTCAACAAGACCCACGAGGCCCACGACATTGGCCTTGGCTTTCCGGCCCGCAAGGGCGCGCATGGCCCCGGCAACGGCGGCCGCACCACCCATATCGCCCTTCATGTCTTCCATGCCGCCAGATGGCTTGATCGAAATGCCGCCGGTATCAAAGCAGACACCTTTACCGACCAAGGCCAAAGGCGCTTCATCGCCACCACCCTGCCACTTCATCACAACCAATTGGCTTTCGCGTGCCGAACCGAGGCCCACGCCCAGAAGCGAATGCATACCCAAAGCCGCCATTTGTGCTTCGCCCAGAACTTCTACCTCAACGCCCAAGCTCTTGAGTTCCTTCAAGCGCTTTGCGAATTCCTCGGGGTGCAACACATTGGCGGGCTCGTTGACGAGGTCACGCGCAAAGCTGACGCCATCGACCACGGCTTGATGCGCTGCCCAAACATCGGCCCCGTCGGCCACATCGATTTCGAGCGTCTTCAAGCTTGGCTTTTGTTCGGCTTTCAATTGGGTGCGATAGGTGTCGAACCGATAAGCGGCCAATGCGGCTCCAAAGCCGATTCGCGCGGCATGGGTGCCAGTCGCGACCTTCTTCCAGCCTGCCAGCGCCACACCGGCGGTTTCAACACCGGAAGTCAGGAGGGTCTTTGCACCAGCGGCAGCCGCACGTTCCAGCACCGCGCCATCTACTTTCGCGAGATCGCCGACGCCCACCAGAACCACGACATCAAGGGCATCGCTGGGGGCATGGACGGTCAACAATTTGCCAGCGGCACCGTTGAATTTGGCCGCTGCGACGGCCTTAGAGAGCCTTGATTTACAGGCGCGATCGAGCTTTTGCGCCGGCGGGGAAAAAGCGGCCTGCCCGTCGGTCTGACCAACGAAAGCAATCATCGCTTTGGCTTGTGTCGCTGCAGTAAATTCAACTTTCATAGCTTTCACGCTCCCAAATGCTGGGTCAGCCCACCGCGGCGCGCCGACAAAAAACGGATCCAGCCGAGCTGGATGGTAAGATGGTGACTTCTAAATTGCGCGGCGCGGTGTTAGGTGCAACTGGCAAGCTGTCAATCGTTGCCTCCCCAGCGCAGCTAACGGAACCATGAACAAGCTCCAACGCTATTATTTTGGCCAATTGGTCCCCGTGTTTCTCCTGATTATGGTCGGGCTGACGCTGATTGCCTTATTGACCCAAAGTCTTTCCCAGCTCGATTTGCTCTTTGAGCGTGGCCAAAGTGCGGCAACCTTCTTAGGCATTTCCTTGTTGGCGACACCCCAGATCATGGCGATTGTTATGCCGGTTGGCCTGTTTGCCGCCGTCAGTTGGACCTATGGCCGCTTGCATCAGGATAATGAGATTATCGTGGCCTATGGCGCAGGCTGGACTTTGTGGCGCGTGGCGGAGCCTGCCTTCCGCTTGGCAGCCATGGGCGCGGTCGCGGCGCTCGCCGTCAATTTGTTTGTCCAACCCTTGGCGCTAAGAGAAATGCGCGAGCGCCTGTTTGAAATCCGGGCAGATTTCGCCAGCTCCATGGTCCGCGAGGGCGAGTTCCGCTCGACCGTCGATGGGCTCATGGTTTTTGCGCGCCGTATTGACCGCGACGGGACCCTGAACGGCCTCATCATTTCTGACACCAAGTCGGCTTCGAGCCCGGTTATCTATGCCGCAGAGCGCGGGACGATTGCGAAACTTGAAACTGGTCCAGTAATTGTCCTTCAAGATGGATCGGTCCAGCGCAAACTGGAAAACGGTCAAATCGACATGATTGGTTTTTCCAATTATGTCGTGGAGTTGCGCGGCTTTGCCGACAAAAACCTCGAACTTTTCTACAAACCTTCAGACCGCTTCCTTCCGCAATTGCTAAAGCCGGACCTTACCGATTATTGGGACCGTGACCATGTCGGTGACTTATTGGCCGAGGCGCATCGACGCTTAGCTGCTCCGATAATCTGCCTGTCTTCTGTCGCCTTGGCGATGTTGGCAGTTTTGGGTGGCTCATTCTCACGCCAAGGCTATGCGGCCCGGATTGGTTGGGCCTTTGGCGGTCTGATCTTCATGCTGTTGAGCTTTACTGGCCTCATTCCTACTGTTGCCGATCAGCCTGGCCTTGGGCTTGTTCTGTATCTGATTCCGCTGGCCGTACTCTTCTTTGCCACACGCTCCATGCGGATGCGGTTGCCTGGCTTTGTGAGTCTATCCGACAGGATTGAGCCAAAGTCCAAGTCCAAGTCCAACCTGCGAGGCGGCTATGCACATTAGTCAGCTCGATCTCTACATTTTTAGGCAGACGCTATTTGGGATTTTGGTAGCGGCTGGCGGGGTGTGCCTCTCAATCATTCTGGTCGATATCGTTGAGCAATTGCGGAATGTCTCTGGGGTGGCCAATGCCAACACGTTCACCGCCCTGCGCTTTACCCTAATGCGTACGCCGGGGATTTTGGAACTTGCTTTGCCGTTTGCTGTGCTGGTTGGCTCCATCGTCACCTTTATGCGCTTGGCGCGGAGCTCAGAGATTGTTGCCATGCGCGCCTCTGGCGTTTCGACATGGCGCTTTTTAAGCCCTGTCGCAGTCTTGGCAGCTTTGGTCGGGCTATTTGCGATCTTTATCTTGGGCCCCTCTGCAGCGCGTCTAAACCTCGCCTATGAGACCCAATTGCAAGCCCTCACTGCCGTCGCCACCACAAAAACGGGTGAAGGTGGACGCACCATGATGTGGATCAAGGATCGAGGACCCGACCTCCAGATCACCGTCTCTGCAGAGGCTGGTTCTGCTGGACAATACAGCAATGTGACACTCTTAGCCTTCAGTAAGACCGATTCACGCTTTGTCGCACGCTATGACGCAAAGACCGCGCGGCGAACCGACCAATCCTGGACCCTCTTCAATGGGGTCAAGTCCTCGATTGGCACCCAAGCCACCCCATTTGAGACTCTGAGTTTCCCGATTCTCAAGGATCGCTTGGACGACAGCCAGAAAAATAAGGATGCAACGGCACGTGCGATGTCGATCTGGGATCTGCCGCGCGCCGCACGCGATGCTGAAGCTGCGGGTGGCTCACCCCAACGCTATTGGCTGCAATTCCATCGGAAACTAGCGCTACCGATCGCACTTTTATCGATGGCGATGATTGCAGCGGTGTTGTCCTTGAGCGGTGACCGGTTCGGCCAACGTGCCATTATGGCTGCAGCGGCCATTGCAGCCGGTCTGCTCGTTTATTTCGTCAATGATATTTCCGGTGCTCTGGCTACAGCGGGCTATGCGCCGAGCTGGATCGCAGCTTGGTGCCCGCCGCTTGCAGCGCTCTTTATTGCCCTTGCAACAGTCTCTTATCGCGAAGATGGGTGAGCTTAACCGCTAGACGCGGGGTGAGTCGCTCATTACACCCAAACGAGTATTTCCGCTCTGGCGACTCATTAAGGATCGCTTATGTCCCGCGCACTGCAACGTCAGTTACTGGCCGTTTCGCTCGGAGCCCTTATGGTTCCTGCGCTTGCTGTTGCGCGCGAAAAACCTGACTGGAATCTTCAAGAGGCTCCAGCTGCTAAAGCGACAACCAAGACGATCAGCCCGATTAGCGCGCCCGCGCGAGCCAAGGCAGAAGACCCTGTATTGCTGGAAGCCGACGCGATTGAACAAGGTGATGAAGCCGGCGTCTTGATCGCCAAAGGCAATGTCACCGCACGCAACAACGGCCGGACGGTTCGGGCCGATCAGATCAACTACAATCAGAATACAGGCATCGTGAAAGCCTTCGGCCATGTCACGGTCGTTAATGCCGATGGCTCGACCACGTTTGCCGACGAACTGACCTTGGACGACGAGTTATCGAGTGGCGTTGCGGGCAATTTTGCCTCGCGATTTGCCGACGGTTCAACCTTAGCCGCCAATGCGGTAGTGACCCGCGAAGGCGACCGCAAACTCATGTCGCAAGCGGTCTTTACCGCCTGCCCGATCTGTAAGGATGGCAAGACCAAACCTTCTTGGATCATTCGCGCACGTCGGGCCATGCAGAACGAGCGGGCCGAGTCGATTGTCTATAATGACGTCGTGTTCGAGGTGAAGGGCGTTCCGGTTCTTTACGTCCCTTATTTTGCCCATGGTGACCCCTCTGCCGGGCGGCGTTCAGGCTTGCTGCAACCTAAACCCGGTGAATCTTCACGTAATGGCTACTTCATTGAACAGCCCTATTTGCAAGTGATTGATGCGTCGTCAGACATCACCATCACGCCGATTATCAGCCAATATATCAATCCGGTTCTGCAACTGGATTACCGCCGGAAATTCTATTCCGGTGGGCTCTTCCTCAATGGGTCGGTCACCAAGGAAAAGTTCTTTGGCAAGCGCGGTGAAAAATTTGGTGAATCCGACTGGCGCGGCCATATTTTCGGCAATGGCGAGTTCAAAATCAACGACACGTGGAACTGGGGCTTCACAGCCGAAAGCGCCAGTGATGACCTTTATCTTTTTCGCTATCGCATTGGCCAGGAAAACCTGCAGGCTGGCTTAGTCCGGCCACAGACGTCGCGGCTGATGTCCCAACTCTATGTGCAGGGCCAATCAGATCGTTTTTACGTGCGGTCATTGAGCGCGGTGTTTCAAGACCTTGTGCCCGGTGAACGGCGAAAGAATCTCCCGCGCGTCGCCCCGCTGGTAGACGGCACCTATCGCTGGCTGATTGGTCCGATGAATGGCCGGCTGGATGTCTCGGGCTCCGCCGTTTCGCTGATGCGGACCGAAGGACGTCTCGACTCCATCCGCGGCAATATCGGCGCGACCTGGCGGGGCACGCAACTTCTCCCGGGAGGCTTAGTCCTTGAGCCTATGGCCATGGTGCGTGGTGATTATTTTGACTACAGCGAGGGTTCCAACACCGGGGCTGTCTTGACCACACCCCTCAAGGCGGATTCGTTTGGCCGGGGTCTAGGCTTGGCGTCGGTTGATTTACGTTGGCCCCTGATCCGTCCAGGCAACCGCTTTAACTTGACGTTAGAACCGCGGATGTCGCTGACGGTCGCCAGCAAAGATGATCAGCAAAGTCGCGTCCGTGTCGAAGACGCCTTGGGCTTTGAAATGGATTCCACCAGCCTCTTCCGCCCTGTGGGCGCTGCGGGCATGGACCTGTGGGAACCCGGCAGCCGCGTCAGTCTCGGCGTTCGTGCAGGGATCGACGTCCTGCCGACCACGACCTCTAATCCGCTGCCGCTGCGCGCAAACGCGTTTCTGGGCCGCCGTATTCGGACCGACGATGCGAGTGCCTTTAGTCGTGCCTCCAACCTCGACAGAAAAGAATCTGACTGGGTTGGCGATTTTGAAGTGCGTCACGGCGATTATGGCAGCATAAGCGGTCGTCTGCGTATCGATGCTGATACTGGGAAACTGGTACACACCGAAGCCATTGCACGGCTGAAGCTGTGGCGCACAGAAACAAGCCTTCGCTATCATGAATTCGATTCCAAGACGGCGGGTCCAAGCCGCGCCAATAAGGAATTGCAGGGCAATGTCATCCTAACACTCAATAAAAATTTCAAACTGTTTGGCGCGCTCTATCGCGACTTCAACACCGACACCAATCTGCGCTCTGCTTACGGCTTGATTTATGGCGATGAATGCACCGACTTCCGGATTTTCTATGAAGAAATCGGCACACGAAACCGCTTCATCGAACCATCGCAGTCGATCCGCTTCCAAATCGCATTCCGCACTTTGGGCGAGCTGTCCGACGCCCCGTTTGATTGAGGCGTGTCTGCCTAAAGATCGACAAATTTGCTGTGCATTGACTTGCGCCTGATGAGTCCGTTGGTCATGAACGGATTTTCGGCTAGAAGACTATGGTAAGACCTAAACAATCGCGCGCAGGCGCACGGAGTGAATGGATGAGCAAGGGGACAATCAGCGCATGTGCAGGCAGGGTTGCACTGGGTGCGATGCTGGCGCTCTCTTGCGCGGTCTGGCTAAAACCTCAGCCCAGCTTGGCGCAGCAGCGTCCTTTGAGCGAAGGCGTTGCCGCCATTGTTAATGATCAGCCAATTACGCGGCTGGATGTCCGTCAACGGGTTCAGTTTCTGATTGCGACGTCTGGGGCACAGCAAGTCACGCCCGAACTTGTGCAGCGCGCGACATCTGCTGCTTTGAACGGACTGATCGACGAGCGGCTTCAATTGCAGGAGGCGTCTAAGTTCAAGGTGGATGCGTCCGACCGGGAAATAGACCGCATTTTGACCAACCAAGCCCGTCAAAATGGCGCAACGCTGGAGACCTTCTTCCGCGATCTGGCCGATATTGGTGTCTCGGCGCAGAGCTATCGCGACAAGACGCGCGCCGAAGTGGTATGGCAGCGCATCGTCAGTGGACGGTTTGGATCTCGGGTGCGGGTCAATCGCGACCAAGTAAAGGCTGCGCTTGATCGTATTTTGGCCAATACAAACAAGCCACAATTTCTGATTTCTGAGATCTTCTTGGAAGACGAAAACGCCCAAAGCGCACCCCAAACGCTCGAAGGCGCAAAGACCTTGGTGCAGCAATTGCGCGCCGGCACCCCGTTCCAATTGGTCGCTCAGCAATTCTCCTTCGCGCCATCGGCCTCGACTGGCGGCGATATGGGCTGGATCACATTGGGCGAGTTGAAGACCGAGGTCGCCGCAGCAGTCGAGCAGATGGGCCCTGGCACCGTCAGTGACCCGATTGTTGTGCCAGGCGGCGTCATGATCGTCTCTGTCCGCGAGAAACGTGAGCCTAGCCCACCCAAGGCCAAGTTGAAGCTCAAAGAAATGACGCGCAAAGTCGCAGCAGGTTCGGACGAAGCCACGTGGAAGCGAGCAGAGCAGGCCGCGCGCCTCAGCCGCGACGCCCTACGCAACGGCTGCGATGGCGTAACCCGCGCCGCGCAACGCAGTTCGCTTGAAGTCATTGATTATGGCGAAGTGCAAGACGAAGATTTGGGCGAGCCTTTCCGCACCCAAGCATTGGGTCTCTCGAATGGCCAAGCCAGCGCGGTATTCCGTTCCGATTCAGGCGTGCATGTCATGGTGTTGTGCGACCGTGAGAATACAGGATCTGACATCCCAACGCTCGAGCAATTGGAAGACCGCCTGTACGATCAGGAATTGGCCCTGATTGCCCGCCGCTATCTGCGCGATATCCGCCGCGAAGCGGCGATCATCCAGCCTTGATCGCGTGGCTATAGACTTATCCGCCCCCACACGGCCGCTGGTCATTTCGATGGGCGATCCAACTGGTATTGGGCCAGAGGTCACAGCCAAAGCTTGGCAAGCCTTGTGTCATGGCCCAACGCCCTTTTGCGTTTTGGGCGACCCTGCCCTCTATAGCTCGGTTCCAACGCAACCCATCTCCGAGGTTTCTGAGGCACCCCAAGTCTTTTGCGATGCCCTGCCGGTTTTGAAGGGTTTTAAAGCGCCGGGCGTCGTGGTTGGCCAGCCCAATCCTGCCCATGCTGGCGTGATTTTGGGTGCCATTGAGCACGGGGTCGATTTGGTTCTCTCCGGCCAAGCATTAGCGCTCGTTACCGCCCCGATAGCGAAGTCCGTGTTGATGGCGGCAGGGTTTAGCCATCCGGGCCATACCGAATTCTTAGGCGCTTTGTTAGCCACCACCCCTTTTGAGCAGACCCGCGGGCCGGTCATGATGCTGGCAGTAGAGGGTTTGCGCGTTGTGCCTGTCACCATTCATTGCGCGCTGTCAGAAGTGCCCAGCCGGTTGACACAAGAAGCTATCGTCCACGCGGCCCTGGTGACCGCCGAGGCGCTGCAGCGCGATTTGGGCCTGAAGGCACCGCGCTTGGTTGTTGCCGCTTTGAACCCGCATGCGGGCGAGGATGGGGCCTTTGGCGATGAAGAGGCCCGCGTGATTGCTCCCGCTGTTGCCGCGCTTCAGGCGATGGGCCTCCAGGTTCGCGGCCCCCTGCCCGCAGACAGCCTTTTTCACAGCGAAGCGCGCGCGACCTTTGATGCCGCCATCTGCATGTATCACGATCAAGCCCTGATCCCACTCAAGGCGCTCGATTTTTGGGGCGGCGTCAATGCCACCTTGGGCCTGCCCATCATCCGGACCAGTCCCGACCATGGCACCGGGTTTGATATTGCCGGGCGCGGCATTGCGCGTGCTGAATCCATGATCGCCGCCATTCAAATGGCGGCCGCTATGGCACATGGGCGGATGACGTCATGAGCGGCGACTTGCGCCAAGCGCTGGAAGAATCAGATTTGTTTGCCCGAAAAAGCTTGGGCCAACACTTTCTGTTAGACCTTAATCTCACTGGAAAGATTGCGCGCTTGGCGGGCATCCAAGCAGGTGAAACAGTGCTGGAGATAGGTCCGGGTCCGGGTGGGCTGACCCATGCCCTTCTGGCCAGTCCTGCCGCGAAAGTCATTGTGGTGGAAAAAGACCCCCGCTTTGTTGCCCACCTCAAAAGCTTTTTTGCCGACCAGCTTGATCGTTTGGTGGTGATGGAGGCCGATGCGCTGGCGGTCGACGAAGAAGCACTCTTGACGAGCCACGGCGCATCTGGCCCTGCCCGCATCATTTCAAACCTGCCCTATAATGTCGGCACGCCCCTATTGGTGAAGTGGCTAAAGGCAGGACCTTGGCGTGGGCCGATGTGTTTGATGTTTCAAACCGAAGTGGCAGAACGCATTTGCGCCCGCCCGGGTAGCCCTCATTATGGCCGCCTCGCCGTCTTGGCTGCCGCCAGATGTGACGCCCGACTGGCACTCCATGTGCCGCGCTTGGCTTTTGTGCCGCCGCCCAAGGTCGAAAGCGCGATTGTAATTTTGGAAGATCATAAGAAGCCTTTTGACGATTTAGCGGGGCTGGAGCATGTCACAGCCCATGCCTTCGGCCAGCGGCGGAAAATGCTGCGCGCTAGCCTCAAAGGTCTTGGCAATTGTGAAGCGATTTTGAACGCAGCAGGCATTGATCCGACCGCGCGGCCCGAAACCATTGAGCCTGAGGGCTTCTTTGCTTTAGCCAAGGCGTGGCGGGCACAGGGCTAGTTGGAAGGCAATCATTTGAGCACTTTGTCATCCCGGACGGCGAAGCCGATCCGGGATCTTGTGCCGCAACGTCCCATGGGGTCCCCGCTCTCCACTTTGTTCCGACGGGGATGACAGGATGGGGGAGAGGAACGCGCAGCAAGAGCTGCGCATCGGTACGCGTTGACAGGCGCAACTCGTGCTGCGCGGTCCTTTTGCTGGGGTTTCTATCTAGAAGCGGTTTGGTGCCCGTTCCGGTCCACCAAACCGCTGTCTCAATTGTTCTTGCGACATCTGAGTAGTCAAGTGTCCGTTTTCTTCGAAAACGGATCGCTTGCGACGCAGCGAAGCTGCGCACTTGACGACCCAGATGTCGCGCCCATCCTTGATCATCCATTTTGGTGGAACGTAGGTTGCACCAAAATCGGTCCAGATGGAAACACCCCTTCAGTCCGCTTCGCGGCCAGCTTCCCCGTTTACGGGGTATCGGCGCATGCGCCGGTGTCCGCCGAAGGCGGTGAAGGGGAACGCGCAACAAAAGTTGCGCTTGTCATCGCGTTGACAGGCGCAGCTCGTGCTGCGCGGTCCTTTGCAGGGACAAATAAAAACTTATCCCCCACCCATCAAACCCCGCATAACTTAAGGCCATCTCCAACGAGAGGGCGTTGTTGCTGCAGCGGCGACACCGGTTGGGGATGGTAAGCGGGATTAATCGAGGTTGAAGTGGCGACCTTGTGTTTCATTGGGATTAGCTGTCCTGATGCCCGGTGTGCTTGAGCCCGACTGCCGTGTGAAGCCCTTGGTCAAGAACTTAGGCGATGCCTTTGAGACGCCTTGGGGAAGCCTTATGTATTTTTAGAAGCACGCGCTTCTAAAATGAGGCCTTTACGTACTAGGCGGGGGAAGAACCAAACCACAAGGTGGCCTCGTTACCCACCCCGAGCACACACACTTATTCAGCCGGGGCGCACGGTTTGCGTCGTATTCCGGGCCAGTCCGTTAATCTGGCCCACCTCATTTGGCGCATACCACGCGCCCCGGCCCCTCTTTATGGTGCACCCTCGCAAGGTTTTCCTTGGCGGGGCTATGGGTGCTGCTCCCCTCTCCCAGTGGGAGAGGGGGAGAGCAAATTCCACCGGGGTCCCCGCTCTCCGCTTCGCTGCGGCGGGGATGACATCGTTGGAATCAGCCCTAAGCCTCTTGGGTTACTTTGGCGGGTTGGGTTGGATCATAGGCCAGAATGGGGGCCAACCAACGTTCGGCTTCGCGCATTTCCATGCCCTTGCGGATCGCATATTCGCTGACCTGATCCCGGTCGATCCGGCCAACACCGAAATATTCCGACTGTGGATGGCTGAAATACAGGCCGGAAACAGACGAACCTGGCAACATGGCAAGGCTTTCAGTAAGTTTCATGCCAACCTTAGCTTCAGCGTCCAATATTCTGAATAATTGCTGTTTTTCAGTATGATCTGGCTGGGCAGGATAGCCGGGGGCTGGGCGGATGCCGCGATATTTTTCGCCAATCAGATCTTCCACGGCCAATTGCTCATTGGGTTCATAGCCCCAATGGTTCTTGCGCACCAATTCATGCATGCGCTCCGCAAAGGCTTCGGCCAAGCGGTCGCACAAAGCTTGGAACAAAATGGCGGAATAGTCATCATTGGCGTCTTTAAAGGCTTGGGTACGTTCGCGCTCGCCGTGGCCAGCGGTAACCGCAAAGCCACCAATCCAGTCATCCACGCCTTCTGGCGCGACAAAATCTGCCAGGGCCAAATTGGCGCTGCCCGCGCTCTTGATCATTTGCTGGCGCAAGGTGTGGAAGGTCGCCTCCCGCTTTGTGCGGGCTTCGTCTTGCCAGACTGAAATATCATCCCCAACCCGATTGGCAGGCCAGAAACCGATCACGCCCTTAGCCGTGACCCATTTTTCAGCGACCATCTTGTCCAACATGGCACGCGCATCGGCATAGAGCGGCTTGGCCGCCTCGCCGACAATCTCGTCTTCGAGGATGGCTGGGAATTTGCCGTGCAATTCCCAAGTGGCAAAGAAAGGCGTCCAGTCGATGACGGGCACCAAATCGGCCAGTGGATAATCGTCAAACACTTGGGTGCCGATAAAGCTCGGCTTGGGCGGCTGATAGTCGGAAAAGTCCAATTTAGCCGCATTGGCGCGTGCCGCAGCTAAAGTCGCACGCGGGCGCTTATCTTGGCCGGCAAAGTGGGCAAGACGGGCGCGCTCTTGATCTTCGCGCGTCTCTTGGATCAAATCCTGACGATCATCGCCCAACAGCTTTTGCACAACAGGGACCGCACGGCTGGCGTCGGTTACATAGAGCACAGGGCCCTTATAATTGGGCGCAATCTTGACGGCGGTATGGGTGCGCGAGGTGGTCGCTCCGCCGATCAACAAGGGCATGTCGCCGAAGCCCTGACGCTCCATCTCGCTCGCAACCCAGCTCATTTCGTCCAAACTGGGGGTGATCAGGCCAGACAGGCCGATGATATCAACCTTATGCTCGCGCGCGGCTTCAAGGATCTTCTCGCAACTGACCATGACGCCAAGGTCAACGACGTCAAAGCCATTACATTGCAGCACGACGCCGACGATATTCTTGCCAATATCGTGCACATCGCCCTTCACGGTCGCCATAAGGACTTTACCTGCTGCCTGATCTTGCGTGCCAAGGCGCAACTTTTCTTCTTCCATGTAAGGCAGAAGATGGGCCACAGCTTGCTTCATCACGCGGGCGGACTTGACCACTTGCGGCAAGAACATTTTGCCCGAGCCAAACAGGTCGCCAACCACATTCATCCCGTCCATCAACGGGCCTTCGATCACGTGCAGGGGCCTATCGGCTTCGAGGCGCGCGGCTTCGGTATCTTCAACGATGAATTCTGTGATGCCGTGCACCAAGGAGTGCGCCAGACGCTCACGAACCGGTGCTTCGCGCCAAGTCATATCCTTGACGGCTGCCTTCTGACCTTCTTTGCCGCGATAGTTTTCGGCGGTCTCCAGCAAGCGCTCTGTCGAATCAGCGCGACGGTTCAAGATCACATCTTCGCACCGCTCGCGCAGTTCCAAATCGATGGAATCATAGACCGCCAATTGGCCAGCATTGACGATCCCCATATCCATGCCCGCTTTGATCGCGTGATAGAGGAAGACCGCGTGCATGGCCTCGCGCACCGGCTCATTACCCCGGAACGAGAAGGACACGTTGGAGACCCCTCCCGAAACATGGGCATGGGGCAAGGTTTCGCGAATGATGCGCGTCGCTTCGATAAAGGCGACACCATAATCATTATGCTCTTCAATGCCGGTCGCGACCGCAAAGATATTGGGGTCGAAAATGATATCTTCGGGCGGAAAGTCCAGCTTGTCGCGCAAGAGATTATAGGCGCGGGTGCAAATCTCGACCTTGCGATCAACCGTATCGGCTTGGCCCAATTCATCGAACGCCATGACGACGGCGGCAGCCCCATAGCGGCGTACCTTCTTAGCTTGAGCCAAGAATTGCGCCTCACCTTCCTTCATCGAGATAGAGTTTACGATGGGCTTGCCTTGGGTGCATTTCAGGCCCGCCTCAATGATCTCCCACTTAGAGCTGTCGATCATCAGAGGCACTTTAGCGATGTCAGGTTCGACCGAGATCAGGTTCAAGAAGGTCGTCATCGCCTTCACGCCATCGATCAGCGCCGCATCCATATTGATGTCGAGCACATTGGCCCCACTCTCAACTTGTTGCAGCGCGACGGCCAAAGCAGCGGTATAATCGTCATTTTCAATGAGCTTACGGAACTTGGCAGAACCGGTCACATTGGTCCGCTCGCCGACGATGACAAAGTTAGAAAAAGGATTGGTCAAATTGTTCTCGATCACGCTGCAGCAGTAAAGGGTTCAAGGCCAGAAAGCCTCAAGGCGGTTTGGATCGCAGGGGCGACGCGCGGCTTACCATGGCTGGCGGCGTGGGCGATGTGATGAATATGGTCCGGCGTCGTGCCGCAGCATCCCCCCATCACATTGACCAGTCCCTCTTGCGCCCAAGGCGTCATGGTGTGGCACATGTCATCAGGTGTCTCGTCATAGCCACCAAAGGCGTTTGGCAGACCGGCATTAGGATAGACCGAGACCCGACAGGTTGCGACGCGCGACAATTCTGCCAAGAAGGGGCGCATCTCATTAGGGCCCAAGGCGCAATTGAGGCCGATGGACCAAGGGTTCACATGGCGAACGGCGTTCCAGAAGGCTTCGACGGTCTGGCCAGACAAAGTCCGCCCCGAACGGTCGGTGATCGTGCCGGAAATCATAATGGGCACAGCCTCGCCACGCTCTTCCAACACCTCAGAAAGCGCATAGAGCGCAGCCTTGGCCACCAAGGTGTCGAAAATGGTCTCAACCATCAGGAAATCAACACCGCCATCCAACAGGCCCAAGGTTTGCTCCCGATAAGCAACAACCATTTCATCAAAGGATGCAGCACGATAGCTTGGATCATTCACATCAGGAGACAAGGACAAAGTCTTGTTTGTGGGTCCGATGGAGCCAACAACGGCCTTGGGCGCATCGGCCGTTTCAAACGCCAAACACGCCTGACGGGCCAATTTGGCGGCTTCGAAATTCAGCTCATAAGCAAGGGGTTCAAGCGCATAATCAGCTTGGCTGATCGTAGTCGCATTGAAGCTATTGGTGGAGATGAGATCAGCACCAGCCTTCAAGAATGCCTCATGAATGCCCAAGATGATGTCTGGCTTGGTGATGACCAAAAGATCATTATTACCCTTCAACGGATGACCATGATCGGCAAAGCGGTCACCGCGATAATCATCTTCTTCCAGCTTGAACGTCTGGATCATCGTGCCCATCGCCCCGTCCAAAATGAGGATACGGTCCTGGGCGATGGCTTCGATCTTGGCCAAACGGTCTTGACGGCTCGGGAAATGGGTCATGCCGCATCCTTCTCGGTGACAGGTGTTTTAAGGCCTAACCGACGGCAGGTAGCCAGCGAGAGCTCTGCTCGGTTGAGGGTGTAGAAATGGAAGCGGTCCACGCCTTCGGCTTGCAGCTTCAAGCACAGGTCAGCCGCGACAGAAGCGGCCACCATGTCGCGAACCTCTGGGCTTTGATCGAGGCCGTCAAAGGCTTCCGCAAACCAAGCAGGAATGCTGGTGCCGGTCGATGTCGCCATACGTGTATAACCAGCGACATTGCCGACGGGCATAATGCCAGGCAGCAAAGGAATGGTGATGCCAGCTTTGGCCGCCGCATCGCGGAAGCGCAAATAGACATCTGCTTCACAAAAGAACTGGCTGATCGCACGCGTGGCACCCGAATCGATCTTGGCCTTCAACACGTCGATATCATGCTGGAGGCTCGGGCTTTCAGGATGCTTCTCAGGATAAAAGCTGACCGATACGTCAAAGTCGGCAATCCGGCGGGCTGCTGCAGTCACTTCGGTAGCATTCACATAACCATCGGGATGGGGCTCAAACGCGGTGCCGACACCGGTTGGGGGGTCCCCACGCAGGGCCACAATATGACGCACGCCTGCCGCCCAATATTCCCGCAGCACCTCATCGACTTCCGCCTTAGACGCAGCAACACAAGTCAAATGGGCTGCAGGTTGCAGGCTGGTCTCGTCCAAGATGCGCTTTACGGTGCGGTGCGTACGTTCACGGGTCGAGCCGCCAGCACCATAGGTTACCGAAACAAAATCAGGCGAAAGGGGTGCTAAGCGGGAAACCGCATCCCACAATTTGGCTTCCATCGCCTCAGATTTAGGCGGGAAAAACTCAAAAGAAATCGTGGGCTGGCTCATGATGTAATCCTAGATTCTAAACGTTCTTTTATGACAGTTGGAGCAACGGAAGCAGGCAGTACCGCCTTCCACAATGTGACTGCCAGCCCTGACTGGCCAGCTTCTGGGGCAATGTGCTCAACCGCGCCCACGACCAAGCCAAACTGCTCGCACCATTGCGTAACTTCCTGATCTGGAAAGCCAAGGCGGCGATGGGCATGAACTTCGCGCAATTCCTCAAAAGCATGTGGCGCAAAGTCTGCAATCAGCAAGGTTCCACCGGGTTTCAGGATGCGGGCTGCTTCTTTGATCGCCGCTTGAGGCTCGGGCAAATAGTGCAGAACCTGATGAATGGTCACCAGATCCGCGCAATCATCTTCATAGGGCAGGCCCAAAATATCGGCCTGACGGACCGAAGCCTGACCACTGCCAGTATCATCCAAGCGCGCACGGGCAAGGGCCAACATCTTGCGACTGGAATCAACCCCTTCGGCGCGGCGCGCTTGCGGGGCGAATAATTCGATCATGCGCCCAGTGCCCGAGCCCAAATCAATATGGAGGCCAAAGTGCTGCCCCGCGACCGCGTCAACTAAGCCCGCCTCAACCAGAGCTTCTGGTTGGTGCAAGCGGCGCAAAGCGTGCCATTCGTCGGCTGCCGTTTCAAAGTAGGCACGCGCCACTTCTTCACGTTGCGCTTGGACCTGTGCCAAACGCTCGAGATCCCGATGAAGAATAGAATCATCCTTATCCACCTCATCCAAGATGGCGCGGATAATGCGCCCTGCAGATCCATCGGTTTTTAAGCGAAAGAATACCCATGCACCTTCCGGTCGACGTTCCAGCAAGCCGGCTTCAGCCAATAGCTTTAAGTGGCGCGAAACCCGCGGCTGACTTTGATTAAGCACGGTAGACATTTCACCAGCCGCCAATTCGCCGCGCGCCAACAGAACCAGAATCCGCAAACGCGTCGGTTCCCCAATAGCCCTCACAATGTCGACGATCGTGTCCATACAAAATCCTAACATGAAGATATAAACATATCTTTATATGATCTGGCAAGGACTTTATGCGACATCGCAGACAAAGGGGTTTGAAGTCGCTGAAAACCTCCATACAGAGTTCTCATGACAGAAGCTATGCCTAAGCCCTCAACCGTGACAATTCATACGGATGGTGCCTGTTCGGGAAACCCCGGCCCTGGCGGTTGGGGTGCAATTCTACAGTTCAACGGCAATGAGAAAGAGATTTTTGGTGGTGAACCTTTGACCACCAATAATCGGATGGAACTCATGGCCGCGATTATGGCACTGGAGAGCCTGAAACGCCCCTGCCCGGTGGTTCTCTATACGGATAGCCAATATGTGCGCCAAGGCATCACTGAGTGGATCCATGGTTGGAAGAAGCGGCATTGGCGCAAGGCGGATGGTAAACCCGTAGTCAACGCAGATTTGTGGCAGCGCCTAGAAACCGCCAACAAAGCCCATAAGGTGGACTGGCGCTGGGTTAGAGGTCATGCCGGTGACCCAATGAATGAGCGGGCAGACGGCCTGGCCCGTCAAGGCACAGAGCTTGCCCGCTCAAAATAGGTTTAGATATCGGCATATACATGGGTTTCGGCGGCTGCCCCTTCATGGGTGACAGCACCCAAATAGGCAGGGCCAACCAGTTTCGCAAACTTGGCAATCGCACCGGAGTTGTAATTGGTCTTGCGTGGCTTCCAAGCAGCACGGCGGGCTGCGAGAACATCCTCGGACACTTCCAAGTCAATCGTGCCAGCTTGGGCATCAATGGCAATGATGTCGCCATTTTCCACCAAAGCAATCGGTCCGCCTACGGCTGCTTCTGGCCCGACATGGCCAATACACATACCACGCGTTGCCCCCGAGAACCGTCCATCGGTAATCAACGCAACGTCCCCGCCCCGACCTAGACCATAGAGCGCAGCGGTGGTGGACAACATTTCGCGCATACCTGGGCCACCACGAGGGCCTTCATAGCGGATGACCAAGACTTCACCGGCTTCAAATGCTTCGTTAGATACGGCTTCAAAGCATGCTTCTTCACCATCAAACACCCGGGCAGGACCACGGAAGGTCAAATTGGCAAGACCTGCGATTTTCAGCATGGCCCCTTCTGGTGCCATGGACCCCCACAAGCCAACCACGCCGCCATTTTCCGTCAAAGGCGCTTTCACCGAGTGGATGACCTTTTGATCGGGGTTCCATGTTACCTCTTCGATATTCTCGCCCAAGGTCTTGCCGGTTACGGTAATGCAATTGCCGTCGATGAGATTTTCGTCGAGCAGGGCGCGCAACAACATCGGCATGCCACCGGCCTCGCCCATATCCTTGGCGACATATTGGCCGCCGGGCTTTAAGTCTGCGATCCAAGGCGTCAACATGAAGGCGTCGGCGACGTCCTTCATGGTGAACTCAATGCCGGCTTCGTGCGCCATGGCGGGCAAATGAAGCGCGGCATTGGTCGAGCCACCCGTGGCAGCCACGACGATTGCGGCATTCACAAAGGCTGCTCGGGTACAAATGTCACGCGGGCGCAGATTGCGCACGATCAGGTCTACAACCGCATGACCAGAGGCAACGCCATAGGCGTCGCGGTCCAGATAGGGGGCGGGCATGGAGGAAGACAAGGGCAAGCTAAGGCCAATGGCTTCGGCCACACAGGCCATGGTGTTGGCGGTGAATTGGCCACCGCACGCCCCATCACTTGGGCAAGCATGACGTTCAATCTCACACAATTCTTCAAAATCCATTCGGCCAGCTGCATGGGCACCAACGGCCTCAAACACTTCCTGAACGGTGATATCCTTACCCTTATGTCTGCCGGGCAGGATCGAGCCGCCATAAAGAAAGACGCTGGGCACATTGAGACGCAACATCGCCATCATCATGCCCGGTAAGCTCTTGTCGCAGCCAGCGACCCCGACCAACGCGTCATAGGAATGACCACGGATCGAGAGCTCAACGGAGTCGGCAATTACTTCGCGCGAGACCAGCGAAGAACGCATCCCTTCATGGCCCATAGCGATCCCATCGGTGACGGTGATCGTACAAAACTCGCGAGGGGTCGCACCGGCTTCCTTCACGCCAGCTGCGACTGCATGACCCTGACGCATCAAAGCCGTGTTGCAGGGCGCACTTTCATTCCAGCACGTGGCGACACCGACAAATGGGGCCTCAATCTCGCGCGTGCCAAGCCCCATCGCGTAATAATAGGAGCGGTGTGGCGCGCGTGCTGCGCCTAAAGTGACGTGGCGACTTGGCAGTCTTGATTTATCCCAGATGCGAGTGGTCATGGCTATTCCTCATTAGTCTCCCGCCTTATGGCGCGGGATCAGTTTTTTTAAAAGCGCAGGAACGGATTTGTGACCATTTGTTGCAGGCTGTTTGGGTCCCGATGGCCGCTGACCGGTTAGGCCTAGCCCTTAAACCCAGTCGCCACCATGAACAGTTCCACACTCTCAGCGCGGCTAGAGGGCGGTTTGGCGTGACGCACGTCTTTGAAGGATTGCTTCAAGAGCGTCAGGATGTCGTTTTCGGTGCCCCCTTGGAACATCTTCGTCACAAACGCACCCCCCGGCGCGAGAACCCGCATCGCAAAGTGGGCTGCGGCCTCGGACAAAGCAGCTGTGCGCAAATGGTCTGTCTGCTTATGCCCAACCGTATTGGCGGCCATGTCACTCATTACCAAATTTGGCGCTCCACCAAGCAGCTCGATGAGGTGGTCTTCCATCCCCTCGGCTAAGAAATCGCCTTGAATGATCGTTGCGCCCTCAATTGGGTCCATCGGCAAGAGATCAATGCCGACCAAAGCTGCTGCGCCACGGCGGGCGACAACTTGCGTCCAGCCGCCTGGTGCCGCCCCAAGATCAATCACCCGTCCATGATTTGGGATAAGGTTGAACTTCTCATCTAATTCAATGAGTTTGTAAGCAGAACGCGCCCGCCAGCCATCGGCGCGGGCCTTATGGACATAAGGGTCATTCAATTGCCGTTCGAGCCAGCGGGCAGACTGCGCGGTACGATTCTTGCCCGTTTTGACCCGTGTTGGCGTAGCACGCGTATCTGTTTCACCGACATCAAAGACGACCCGACGCCTACGCTCTGGCAATGCAGGTGGCGGACCCTTTTTGGCCCATTTTCCTTTATCTTTTTCGTCACTCATGATTTTGCCCGCCTCCGCCTGCGCCGGCGGCGCGGTGGTTCTAACATCGTAAGGATTAGCCCCTCGCGTAGACCGCGATCTGCGACACGAAGGCGAAGACTGGGCCAACGGTCCAAAATGGCTTCCAAAATTGCAGCACCTGCCAATACTAAATCAGCGCGGTCCGGCCCGATGCAGGGTTCGGCTGCCCGTCCGGCTTTATCTCGCGCCGTCAAATTCGCGATAGCAGCGCGCGTGTCGCCTTCAGAAATCCACAAGCCATCAACGAGACGACGGGAATAGCGGGCTAGACCTAAATGTACCCCTGCAAGGCTTGTGACAGCGCCAGATGTGCCGACAATATGGGCTTTGCCAGAAATCAAATGGTCGCGAACCTCATCAGGGGCACTAAAGCCGGCCACATGATCGGCCGCGCATTGTTTCATTGCCGCATACCACGCCAGCGTATCGCCATGCTCTGGAAACTGGTCAGCAAGTGTAACTACGCCAATGGGCGCGGAAAACCAATGTTCTAGCTTCGGCCGTCGTTCAATCCCGCGGTTTATGGCCCAAGAAAGCTCGGTTGAGCCACCCCCAATGTCGACAACCAATGCGCCGACTCCTGCCGGATCAAACAAGTCCGCACAGCCAATGACGGCTAGGCGCGC
This sequence comes from Hyphomonadaceae bacterium UKL13-1, assembly GCA_001602435.1. Lineage (GTDB taxonomy): Bacteria > Pseudomonadota > Alphaproteobacteria > Caulobacterales > Aquidulcibacteraceae > Aquidulcibacter. The sequence goes on along the minus strand of CP012156.1, from coordinate 1,449,722 downwards.
TTCTTCATTCGGGCTGATGACTTCAAACCGAATGCCGGTCTTGCGCGTAATTTCCTTCAGGAAGGAGGCACCATTGCGCGCCGCACGACAAGCTTGGGTAGCCACACAGCGCAATCGAGCAGGCTTATGGCGTGCGATCTTTTCTGAGCAGGCTTGAATAGCGGCATAGGTGCGCTGCATGGCCCGCTCGGACAACAAACCCGTCGCGGATAGCCCTTCGCCTAATCTGACAATCCGTGAAAAGGAATCAACCACTCGGAAGCCCCCGGGGGCACGTTGCGCCACCAGCAGACGACAATTATTGGTCCCAAGATCCAAGGCAGCGAAACACTGCGCAGGATCGTGCGACGCGTGGACGCTCTGTGTCGGGCCACGAACAGGTCCCGTCGCAGGCGTTGAAAGGCCGCCGGCCATGTCAAACCTCTGTATGCGCCGATGTTTAGCGCTTCGTTGCCTCTATCGTAACATCCTATTGGCGAAGGGCAATCTCTGTGCATGTTTCACACGAGGTGCTTGCACGGCGAAACAATCGTGCATAACTCTGGTACTCGGGAAAGGAGCGCCCTCTCATGTTAAATCAAACAGCTAAGTTTCGGATTGGAGAGATCGTTCGCCACCGGCTCTTTCCATTCCGGGGTGTCATTTATGATGTTGATCCCGAGTTCGCCAATACTGAAGAATGGTGGGAGGCGATCCCGGAAAATCTGCGTCCACGCAAAGACCAGCCCTTTTATCATCTTCTGGCTGAAAATGACGAAACCCATTATGTTGCCTATGTGTCAGAGCAGAATTTGCTACCTGACACCTCTGGTGAGCCAGTCGAGCACCCAACAGTGGCAGAACTCTTCGCGGACTTCGACGGGAAGTCCTATGCGCGAAAGCCAGATTTGAAGCTGAACTAGAGCCCGAGCTGTTTAAAAAAGGGGGTGTGTTGTGAATACCAAAGACATGGATAGCACACTGCCTCCTCACGCTGCCGCTGACTGGACAATCGATCAAAACTGGTCGAGCTATTCCGCCGAAGAACACCAACGCTGGACCCGTCTCCACGAGCGGCAGATGCAAATCTTGCCCGGGCGCGCCTGCGATGCCTTTATGGACGGGCTATCAGTGCTCGATCTTCATGGCGAAGGCATTCCTGAGTTTGAAGCTTTGAATAAGCAATTACAGGCCATTTCAGGCTGGACGATTGTCGCGGTACCTGGCCTTATTCCCGATGGTGTCTTCTTCGAACATCTCGCAAACCGACGATTCCCCGCGGGCAATTTCATCCGCTCAGAGGCCGAGTTTGAATATATCGAAGCACCTGATGTGTTTCACGACATTTTCGGCCATGTGCCGATGCTAACCAATCAAGTCTTTGCGGATTACATGCAGGCCTATGGCCAAGGCGGACTGCGCGCTATGAACTTGAACAGCCTAGACGCTTTGGCGCGCCTCTATTGGTATACGGTCGAATTTGGCCTGATCGATTCAGCGACGGGGCCGCGGATTTATGGCGCGGGCATTTTGTCGTCTCCGGCTGAAAGTTGTTTCTGCCTAGAGTCCCCCTCACCCAACCGTGTCGGCTTTGATCTCCTGCGCGTCATGCAAACGCGTTATCGCATTGATGATTTTCAAGAAACCTATTTTGAAATTAGTGACTTCAACGATTTGTTCCACGCAACATCGCAAGACTTTGCACCGCTATATAGAGCGCTCGAAGCAGCCCCAAACTATGCGCCGGGCGAGATACTTGCCAGTGATGCGGTGATCCAGATGGGTGACCATAGCTACACCCAACATAGCCACCTCAAAGCAACTCGCTAATTTCGCACAATTCTTTGACGCACGGGGGACTTATCGCTCGCTGCCAGCGGTCTAAAGACCGGCTCAATTGGATCGCTACCGACACCAGCCCCAAAACAAAAAGGCCCGGCGAAACCGCCGGGCCCTCTGTTTAGATTGTGACTAAAATCACTGGAAGGTGAAAGTCACTTCTGCGCGACGGTTCAAGGGTTCCTTGACGCCATCAGCAGTTGGCTTAGCTGGCTTGGATTCACCAAACGCTTCACCGGTCATCAGATCACCTGGGACGCCGCGGGCGACCAAAGCTTCACGGACAGCAACAACACGCTTCTGAGACAGCTCAATGTTGTATTGTGGCTTACCGGACAAGTCAGCGTGACCTTGGATCAAGGCTGTCTGATAGTTGCAGGCCTGCGCCGACAACTCTTGCACCGCGTTATCCAGCACGCTGGTCGCTTCCGCAGTCAGGAAGGACTTGTTGTGCTCGAAGTACACCACGAGCGAGCGACCGTCACACACAGGTGGTGGTGGTGGCGGAGGAGGCGGTGGTGGAGGTGGCGGAGGAGGTGGTGGTGGTGGTGGTGGAGGTGGCGGCGGTGGTGGTGGTGGCGGTGGAGCTGGTGGAGCTGGTGGTGGTGGTGGAGCTGCGAAGGAATAACGCAGACCCAAGCCCAAGCCACCAATGCCTGGCAAACCGCTGGTACCCGAACCAGCACCCAAAGTCAGAGGAGCCGTGGTCGAGCCACCGATTGCGTTCGAACGAACGCGGCCGGTACCCGCAAACGACAAGTCAGCAACGTTGACATAGGTGTAGGTGATGTCAGCGTTCAAACGCTCAGACAACTTCAAGCCAAGACCAGCCATCAATTGCCAAGCAAAGCCTGTGTCGCTGTCATTGATAGAAACTGCCGAAGCGCGGCTCAAAGCCAACAATGGGCTGGAAGCGTTTGCTTTGTCAAACGAGCCGGCCAGCAAATCGACGCGAGCCAAACCAACACCGGCACCGATGAATGGATTGATGTTGCCGTCGCGGTTGAAGTCGTACAAGCCGTTGACCATTGCGGTCCAAACGCCAATGTTACCGACCGTTGAAGAGACGCCGCTGTCTTTGAAACCAGCATTGCCCTTAGCCAATTGAGCTTCAACGCGGAAACCGTTTTCGAAACCATAGCCTAATGCAATGTTTCCGCCCCAACCGCCGTCACCCTTGGCACCTTTGCCGATGATGTAAGGCGACTGACCGACGCCCGATGGGTTCACAGGGGCATCAATGTCAACGCTGCCACCGATGCTGTAGCCAGTGCCTGCGCTACCATACCAACCGTCAGCGGATACGATGCCTGGCGCGGCTGCCAATGCGATAACCGCAGAGGCGCAAAGCCAAATTCTCTTCATGGGTCTATTTCCCTCATAAATCGATAACGCCCGGTTGGGCGCTCCACAAACCTAATAAACGATGAAATTGAGAGGTCAACCACTTGCTTAAGGGTTAGTCATGTTCGAAACCGCAAATTTGCGTGTTAACTGCAACAGTGTTGCAATCGAGCCTCACGCGCGCAAGCAGCCGTTTGGTTCCATGATAATAACACCGAATCTACACATGAAACTGTTCAGAACAAAGATGGTGAGCCCGCCGGGGTTCGAACCCGGGACCTACTGATTAAAAGTCAGTTGCTCTACCGGCTGAGCTACAGGCTCCCAAAAATGGGCTTCGCGATTCCGCGGTCCGGGTGTGAGCGGCGCTGATAAGCACAGGCCTGCCGTCAGTCAATGCCTAGAGGTGAAGTTCATAGGCGAATAAGCAAGCTAGCAACACTGTTTTTCTGCTTCTTTTGACACTCAGATAGTTGAACGAGCCGAATTGGATGACCGATGGCGTCAAGGCGTCAAGGCGCAGCAGTTAAAGGCGCATGTACCGCGCATTCGGATAGTTGTCAGAAACTTGTGTATTTCACTTAACAGAGAAAGGCCATTCGCTTTGCAATTCGAATTGTCCAAGATCAAAGCGATGCGCGTGCAAGTTGGGCTTGACCAACCTAGTCACGGCAAGGCAAGTCATTACGGGGACGATTTGGAACACACCGCACGAAAGTGGATCTAACACCATGTTCAACTATCATCCTCTTGATCTTAAACGCGCTAAATCGCTTCAGGTCCGGCTGTTGTCTTTGGTGATGGCAACGCTCAGCACAATTGCTGTCACAGGTTGCGCCAGCACAGGCGCGCCAAAGTCGTCCGCGTCTACCACCACGGCTACCAGCGGAGATGGCAATAGTGGCGAGGCGATTCGCGCTGCCGCTTCAGATGCGGCCGTCCAGCCGTTTCGCGACTTTGGCATGGTGCGACGCAAGATTCCGGCAGCTCTAGCTCGAATCGGCGATCCCTATGCGCCACCGACCGGCCAGACCTGTGAGTGGATTCAATATGAAATCCAGCAATTGGATGCAGCCCTACAAGGCGATGTTGAGGCTGCCGCTGGCCACGACGATCGGTCCATGGCTTCAAAGGGTGGCAATATGGCCAAAGAAGGTGCCACCGAGGCGGTTCGCGGCGTGGGCTCAATGCTAGTTCCACAGCGCAGCTTGGTGCGGATGCTGACGGGGGCTTCAAAAGCCGACCGTTTGTACGCCGAAGCTGAACAGCGCGGCATGGTGCGTCGCGGGTATTTGCGCGGTCTGGCTGATTCGAAGAAATGCTGATCCGAGTCTTCCGGCGGCAGTCGCCAAGACAAAAAACTAAGCGGGATCGAAGCCCCACCGCGCCCGCAATGCCTGACGCACCTCACTAAATTGGCCGGCTGCAATTGCGGCCCGTAAATGCGCCATCAAATCCTGATAGAAGCCCAGATTGTGCCAGGACAATAGGGTTTGGCCCAGAATTTCTTCGGCCTTGAACAAATGGTGCAAATAGGCTTTCGACCACTGGCTGCTAGCCGGGCATGTGCTTTCTGGATCTATAGGGCCTGCATCCTCAGCGAATCGAGCATTCTTGATATTGATGGGCCCATCCCACGTCCAAGCTTGGCCATGTCGCCCGGCCCGCGTTGGTAGAACACAGTCGAACATATCAACCCCGCGCGCCACGGCTTCGAGAAGATCAATCGGTTTGCCAACCCCCATCAAATAGCGTGGCTTGTCTTGCGGCAATTCCGGCAAAGTAACATCGAGCGTCCGACACATCAGGTCATGCCCCTCGCCTACCGCCAACCCACCAATGGCATAGCCATCAAAGCCAATCGATTTAAGGGCTTCAGCTGAACGCGCGCGCAAATCGGGAAAGACAGAGCCTTGGACGATCCCGAACAAGGCTTGGGTTGCACGGCTTCCACCAAAGGCCTCCTTGGACCTTGCCCCCCATCGCGCAGACAATTCCAACGAAACGAGAGCTTCTTCATGGGAAGAGCCAAAAGTCGTGCATTCATCTAACTGCATGATGATGTCAGACCCGATCAGGTCGGCTTGCAATTCGATGGAGCGTTCTGGCGTCAACATATGTTTCGAACCGTCGATATGACTTCTGAACTCTACGCCTGCCTCGCTCATTTTGCGCAAACCAGCCAGGGACCAGACTTGAAATCCGCCAGAATCAGTCAGAATCGGCTTATCCCAGCCCATAAAGTGATGAAGGCCGCCCAACCGCGCCAGGCGTTCGCCGCCGGGGCGCAGCATCAAATGATAGGTATTACCCAGCAAAATGTCGGCACCCGTGGACTTCACTTGATCCACGCTCATGGCTTTCACCGTTGCGGCGGTACCGACCGGCATAAAAGCCGGGGTTCGGATCTGACCACGCGGCGTGTCCAACACGCCTGTGCGCGCCAGACCATCCGTTGCATGGCGGGTGAAGTTGAAGCTCATGAATTGGAGGCCTTCCAAAGCAAACTCGCGTCGCCGTAAGAATAGAAGCGATAGCGCCCGTCAATGGCATGGCGATAGACTTCGCGCAAAGCCTCCATCCCAATCAAAGCCCCGACCAACATCAAAAGCGTTGATTTAGGCAAATGAAAATTGGTGATCAGGCCGTCAACCACTTTAAACTGATAGCCTGGCGTGATGAAAATAGACGTATCGCCACCGCCATAGGTAATCTGACCATCAGGATCAACGATCGATTCCAATGTCCGCAGGCTGGTTGTGCCAACCGCAATCACGCGCCGCCCTTCCGCTTTGGCGCGCGCCACCGCTGCTGCCGTCTGCGCGCTGACTTCATAGGTTTCAGCATGCATCACATGGTCTTGGATATTGTCGACTTTGACCGGCAAGAAAGTGCCCGCGCCCACATGTAGCGTGACCCAATGCCGCTCAATACCGGCGTCATCCAAGGCTTTCAGTAACGCGGGTGTAAAGTGAAGCCCAGCTGTTGGCGTGGCAACCGAACCTTCCGCGCGGGCATAAACGGTTTGATAGTCCTGAGCATCCTGAGCATCCACCGCCCGTTTGCGTGCGATATAGGGCGGTAAAGGCATCGAACCGAATTGAGCAATTGCTTGATCGAGATCGGCCCCAGACTTCGAGAAGGCTAATGTCACCTCTCCGGCCTCACCGAGTTCCACCACTTGCGCCTTCAACTCAGGATGGATCGTCAACACATCTTCTAAGGCAACCCGTTTTGCAGGGCGCGCAAAGGCTTTCCAGATTGCCCGATCCAAGCGCTGATGCAGATTGATGTCGAGGGAAACTGGCCCACCAACTGGACCGCGTTGCGCTCGGCTAGCCTTAAGGGACGCAGCCAAAGTCCGCGTGTCGTTGAAAATTAGTACATCGCCGGCGCGCAAAAATCCAGGTAAAGCCGAGACGATGGCGTCCTCAATCGCTTGATTAGGTTTAGAGACCAAGAGACGAGCCGAATCGCGCGGCACCGCTGGCCGCAGCGCGATCAAATCTTCGGGCAGGTCAAAATCAAATTCAGACAGTTGCATGGTTGTCTTTCAAGTCCGGTACTTGGAGGAGCGCCTCAATCGCGGCGACAAGAGCTGAGGGCAAGGGTCCAAGTCGAGTCAGCTCGGTCAAAACAATTTGAGCCGCTTCAAGTGAATGACCATATCCTGCACAAGCTTGCTTCAACCATTCGCGCCGATCCGGCCAAATCCGCTCAACCCGCCGGCTGGGATTGAAGGGGTCCCCACCCTGCTCTGCCGCAAGTTGCGCATGCAACATAGCGAGCACTAAGTCGAGCGCATTGCCTTGGATAAGTCGTTGAGCGGCGAGCACCTCACCCCGATGAAAGCGTCCAAGACCGACCAAGATGCAGGTCAAAGCCTCTGAAATGCCCCAAGCCCTATCCATCGGCTCTGCATAACGCATTGGTGCCACAAGATTCACGTCAAAGCCTGGGTGCGCCCAAACCAGTCGCCCAGCCTGAAACGGAATCTGCGGTAATTGCTTAGGCGAGAAGACGGCAAACTCGGCAAAAATTCCGTCCTCAAACAGGACTTTCCAACCATCAGGCGAATTTCGATGCGCAAAGCTCAAAGGCTTGACCGATGATAGCCAGTTCAAATCTTCCCGCAGGGCAATCGCGGATTTTGGCTCCGCAATCGCAAAGAAGTCGAGGTCAGAAAAACGATCGGCCCGCGCGATATCCAAGCCGACGGAACCTAAGCCCAAGAGCGCCAAGGCTCCGTCTTGCTGTGCGAGGCTTGCAGCGATGGCATCCAAACGGTCCAACAATCGCTGGACCGCTGGGCCAATCGTGGGGTCGGTCATGCGACGTCTGCTGCGACTTTCATCGAGATGATCTTGCCAGGCGCACGTGGTGGCTCACCCTTTGGCAAAGCGTGGACAGCTTCCATGCCCGAAGCAACTTTGCCCCAAACCGTATATTGGCGGTCTAGGAAAGTGGCGTCATCCAAGCAGATAAAGAATTGGCTGTTGGCCGAATGAGGCGCGTTTGTGCGCGCCATCGAGCAAACACCTTCCACGTGTGGTTCAGCATTGAATTCAGCTTTGAGGTCTGGCTTCTTCGAGCCACCCATGCCGCTGCCATTGGGGCAGCCGCCTTGGGCCATGAAGCCGTCGATTACACGATGGAACACGATCCCATCATAAAAGCCTTCACGTGCTAATTCCTTGATGCGCTCTACATGGCCGGGGGCCAAATCTGGACGCAGGTCAATCGTGACGGTGCCGGTGCTAAGTTCTACAATAAGGGTGTTCTCGAGGTCTTGGCTCATAATGATCTCCATGTCGCAAGGCCTCCTAAACGCAGAAGCGCCCGGGGCAAAGCCCTAGCCGGCAATTGATGTCAGCAATTACGTTTTAGCCTAGCGGACGATCCGGCCTTCTGGAGCCAAATCACAATTGGAAAAAGCGGCACCACGCTGTTCCAAAGTCGCTTTGAGCTTGGCTTGGAAGCTTGGCCCATCTGTCCGTTGCACCATTACCGTCGGACGATCCGCTTCTGCAACGTCCGCCAAGACACGCACGGAGATCATCTTGTCTGGATCGACAACAGGTTCCCCCACTTTGAAGGCGCGGATAACATCGGCCCCGACAACGGCTCGCCCCCAGATCGTATAGCGACGATCCAAGGTTGGATAAGCAGCTCGCATCAAGAAGAATTGGCTATTGGCAGAGTTTTCATCACTGCCGCGCGCCATGCTGGCTACGCCAAGGCAATGATTGCCCCAAGCCGCGACCTTTTTGTCCGACGTCCGTTCCATCAACAAATCAGTTTGCGACGTGACAGGAATGGTACCGATCCAGCCAATGGTGGCGCCGCCGCGATCCACCGCGCGAACAAAGTTAGACGTCGCGCCGCGGCGGAAGTTAAACTCGGCCCGCAAATCAGGTTGGTCAGAGCCGCCCGTGCCATCGCCCTTCGGGTCGCCCCCTTGCGCCATAAAGTCAGAGACAACACGGTGGAAGGAAAGACCATTATAAAACCCTTCGCGCGCCAACATCTTAACTCGCGCGACATGACCTGGTGCCAATTCCGGGGCTAACTCGACGATGATGCGACCCTTAGTCGTTTCATAAATCAGCGCATTTTCGGGGTTTAGAACGCGCCAATCTTCTGCAGGAAAGGCTACTTTACTGGTAGCAACTGGCGCGGTTGCAGATGATGCAGGCGCGGCAGGTTTAACTGCAGCCGGCGCAGCTGCTGGTGGTGTGGACCATTGCGCAACGGCCGCGGTAGCGGGTTTGGCGGCGGGCTTGGCAGCACTCGCCGCAGCTGGTGTAGCGGCAGGACGCGCGGCAACAGGTGCTGCAGCTTTCGTCACAGGTGCCTTGGTAGGCGCGGCTTTGGTTGCTGGGGCTGCGACAGGTGCCTTCTTCGAAGGCGCTTTCTTAGGTGGTGGCGCTTCGCCCATCGGCACAACCCGCAAGGCAGGCCCGCTAGACTGGGCATAGACAACAGAGCCCCCAAGCAGGGCAAATCCAAAACAGCCCAAGGCAAGAATTTGCTGTCTCACTTGAATTTCTCCTTCAGGGCATGAACCACATTCGAGCTCACAAAGGGCCTAACGTCGCCGCCTAAGCGCGCGATCTCTTTAACAAGCCGCGAGGCAATCGCCTGATGCTGGACATCGGCCATGTAAAACACGGTTTCGATTTGAGGATTGAGCTTCTGGTTCATCCCAACCATTTGGAACTCATACTCAAAGTCTGACACCGCACGCAGACCTCGGACGATGCAGGACGCGCCCACTTGTTCGGCAAAACTGATCAGCAGACCTTCCATCGGTCGCACTTCAATCTCGCCATATTGCAAGAATTGCTCTGTGTCCTTGACCACCATAGCAACCCGTTCTTCTAGCGTGAACATGGGTCCTTTGTCGCGATTGATAGCGACACCAATCACCAATTTGTCGAACAATTTGATCGCCCGACCTACCACATCTAAGTGGCCTAAGGTGATTGGGTCAAAAGTTCCCGGATAAAGACCAACACGCATCAACGTCTCCTACGCATGGCATGGGGTAGCCTCATCAGCTGCTAGGTGCATCTGGTGAGGCATCCGTCCCCTCTGCGGGACCTTCGGCATCATCTGACCCCATATCGGCCAGACGCTCTACCGAGACCACACGCTCGCCTTCTGAAACGCGGATGATCATCACACCTTGAGTGGAACGACCGGCCCGCCGAATTTGATCTACACGCGTCCGAATCAATTGACCACCGTCTGTCACCATCATGACTTCATCGGTCTCTTCGACTGGGAAAGCCGCCACCAATTGACCGCCACGACGTGACAAATCATGGGCCACAATGCCCTTCCCGCCTCGATTTGTGACGCGATATTCATAAGATGAAGCTCGCTTGCCCAAGCCTTCTTCGGCTACTGCCAGCACATATTGTTCACGTGCCGACAGTTCCGCATAGCGCTCGGGCGACAATTGGGCAGGCCCAGCTTCGCTTTCAGCGACTTCATCCGCGACCTCTGTTGCCGCGGGATCAACCTCTTCGCCCTGAACAGAGCGGCTCTGCTTAATATAAGTTGCGCGCTCTTCGGCCGTCACATCGACATGGCGGAGGATCGACATCGCGATCACTTCATCGCCTTCAGCCAAGGTGATGCCGCGCACACCGGTTGAGTCCCGGCCCTTAAAGACACGAACATCGGTCGCTTGAAAGCGAATGCACTGACCCAAGCGCGTGGTCAGCAGGACGTCGTCTTGATCGGAGCAAATGGCGACATCGACGATTTGGTCATCTTCATCATCGAACTTCATGGCAATCTTGCCGCCACGCGCCACGCGCTGGAAGTCAGACAAAGAATTACGCCGCACATTGCCCTTGCGGGTGGCAAACATCAGTTCCAAAGCACCCCAGCTATCCTCATCCTCTGGCAGAGGCATGACGGTGGTAATCTTCTCGTCTTTCTCGATCGGCAATATATTGGCAATCGAGCGGCCCTTGGTACGTGGATCGCCCTGCGGCAGACGCCAGACCTTCTCGCGATAGACAATCCCTTTGGACGAGAAAAATAAGATCGGTGCGTGGGTCGAGGCTGCGAACAGGCGGACCACGAAATCTTCGTCCTTGGTTTCCATGCCCGAACGGCCGCGTCCACCCCGGTTTTGCGTGCGATAGGTCGACAACAAAGTCCGCTTCACATAGCCAGCGTGCGAAACCGTGACGACCATGTCTTCGCGCTCGATGAAGTCTTCATCTTCGAGATCGAGATCGGCTTCGATAAAGATGGTGCGACGCGGGACGGCATAGGTGTCACGCACATGAGTCAATTCGGTGCGGATAATCTCAATCACGCGAGCTCGTGAACGCAAAATATCCAGCAAATCAGCGATCTTGGCAGCCAAAGAACGGACTTCGTTGGACAATTCATCGCGGCCCAAGCCGGTCAATCGTTGCAAACGCAAGTCCAAAATAGCGCGCGCTTGGTCGTCACTCATGCGGATTGTGCCCGCTTCTGTCAGGACAGAGCGTGGGTCAGCAATCAATTGAATGATGGGTGCCAAATCGTGTGCCGGCCAATCGCGGCTGGTCAACGCTAAGCGGGCAGAGGCAGGATCGGGCGATTCCCGGATCAAGCGCACCACTTCGTCGATGTTGGCAACCGCGATCGCCAGACCAACTAAGTCATGGCCGCGGTCGCGCGCTTTGTTAAGACGATGGCGGGTGCGACGGGCAATCACTTCTTCCCGGAAGGTCAGGAAGGTCTCAATCAGGCCACGCATCGACAATTGAATTGGACGGCCACCGACCAGCGCCAACATATTGACGCCAAACGAGGTCTGCAGCTGCGAATAGCGGTAAAGTTGGTTCAATACGACTTCTGCCGAAGCATCGCGCTTAAGTTCGATCACAACCCGCATACCGCGTCGGTCGCTTTCGTCGCGGAGACCCGAAATGCCTTCAACCCGCTTTTCGCGTACCAATTCAGCGATCCGCTCGATCATCGAGGACTTGTTCACCTGATAGGGAATTTCCGAGATGATGATGGCTTCGCGGTCGCCGCGCATGTTTTCAACTGACGTCTTACCACGCATGATGACAGAGCCGCGCCCGGTCAAGAGGCCATTACGAGCGCCCGTTCGGCCGACGATTTCCCCACCTGTCGGAAAGTCAGGACCTGGCACAATGTCGAGCAAATCCTGATCCGACAGGCTTGGATTATCCAAGATTGCCAAAGTCGCGTCACAAATCTCACCCAGATTATGCGGCGGGATATTGGTCGCCATACCAACGGCGATACCGCCTGCGCCATTGACCAAGAGGTTTGGATATTTGGCTGGCAGAACAACTGGCTCGCTTTCAGAGCCATCATAATTATCTTGGAAATTGACCGTGGATTCATCGATATCGTCCAGTAGCGCCATAGCTACTTTGGCCAGCTTGCTTTCGGTGTAACGCATCGCAGCAGGAGGATCGCCGTCGACTGAGCCGAAATTCCCCTGCCCATCGATCAAAGGCAAGCTCATGGAAAAGTCCTGCGCCATGCGCACCATCGCGTCATAGATCGCACTGTCGCCATGGGGGTGATACTTACCCATTACGTCCCCGACGATGCGCGAAGACTTCACATGCTTCTTGTCGGGCGTATAGCCGCCCTCGCCCATGGCATACAAAATCCGCCGGTGCACAGGCTTTAGACCATCGCGCGCGTCCGGGAGAGCCCGTGCCACGATCACACTCATCGCATAGTCCAAATAAGAGGACTTGAGCTCATTCTCGATAGAGATTGGCGTGATGCCCTTTACGTCGACAATGACTGTCTCTGGGCGGTTGGGTTCAATCGGATCTGCGCCGTCTGTTTCTGGGGTATCGGTCAAGGGGTAAGCCGTCTGTTGCTGATCAGGATGGTTGCGATTCGGACGCAACCTTGCACTCGCACTCTAGCATTCGCCTGCGCGCAGGTCCAAACTTCGTGCATGCATTTGCCGCCTTTTGGTGATAGAAGATGTGGGCAATGAACGGAATGGATGATCATCCCCCAAGCAACCAGCAACAAGGGCCAAGCAGCCCTCGGCACACAGATCATTTTCGCGCAATTTTGACGAAACTGGCCGTGACAGGCTTTATATTGGGCTGTGTGGCGGTGGTTGTGACCCTCCTCTTACCGAAACCCGTTTATGAAGGCCGTCTGGTGGGGCAAATCGGTGACGTGCATATCTACGCTGTCCCCACAAACGCCGATCAGGAAAGCTTAGTCGTTTGGCATGGTGGACGAAAATTGGATGCTCTACCCGCCGATCCAAACAATCCGATCCAGCAATTTGACCTCTCCTCGGCTGACCGTCAGGCGGCAGGAACTCGCCATCCCGACCTCGTGGTGGATGGTTGGTCAGGCGGTATGCATTGTTGTCTCACCCGCTTTGTGTTCGATGGGCCAACTGGCAAGCTCATCGGTAAGCTGTCTCTGGGCAGCAGTGGTGTGTCGCGATTTGTTCCCTTAAAGCGCACAGAACAGTATCCCGCAGCCTTTTTGGCCTTTGACGACATGACCCTCGATGGCCAAAGCGAGTTATCTGGTGCGCCATTGGCCCCAATTCTAGTGGTGTGGCAGGGCCAGAGATTTGGCCTTTATCGAGAGGCGATGAAAGCCACAACGCCGGAAACTCCAGCGCCCTATCTTTTGAGTAGTGATTTCCAAGAAGCTCAGCTAGAGCTTGCAACCGCGGTCAGCGCAGAGCCTGCAGGAACCAGAGGCGAGATAGCCCAAGCGCTCGATCTAGCTGCCCAAACCCGTTTGGCTGACATGCAAGCCGCCGTCCTTGATCCACAAGATCCGCCGAGCTTTGCGCCACTCATCGGTTTCTTGAATGAGTATGTGTATAAGGGCCAAGCCGAGACAGGGTTTGCCGCAGTCAGAAAGGCCCATGAGGAGACGCCTGAATCCTTGCGCCCCGCTCTCGTGACCTATGCCATACTGCTTCGACAGTCCCAGTGGTTTGACGACCTCAATCGCTTGAATGACGGTAAGCTGATTGGTCTATTGGACCAAACTGATAGCCCCAAAACTGGGACGCCCTAGAAATGGCTTTTCACCTCGAACTTTCACCCTTTTTGAGTAATTACCTAGGAGTAAGAGCTCAAAAATGGAGATCAGCCGCCGCATCCAAAATGGCCTCGCAATCGAGGCGATAGGTCCGGTAAAGGTCCGGCAAATCGCCGGTCTGACCAAATTGCTCCACACCTAGGGCACGCACCCGGTGGCCAAGAACAGAGCCAACCCACGAAAGGGCTGCGGGTGATCCATCGAGTAAGGTGATCAGCCCTGCCCGCGCATGCAGCAGGCTTAAGAGCTGTTCAATGTGACTGGCCAAGCGGGGCCCACCTGTCCAGCGCGCACGCCCTGCCGCGGTCCAGCCCCGGTGCAAGAGATCTGGCGAGGTTACTGCCAGTACGCCCATACCCGGATAATCCTCTTTCAGCGCGTCAAACCCGGCCAATGCTTCTGGTGCCAACGCCCCACAATAGATCAAGGCCAGCTCTGCTCCTGGGCTTGGCGGGATCAACCAATAAGCACCTTGCAGAGCTCCAGCTTGCCAACTGGCATCAGGCCGGATGGGCTGGGTCAGCATGCGTGTCGAGAGGCGGAAATAATGGCACCCGCCTGTCTGTTCTTGCAGATCAACAAAACTATGGCGCATCAGGAGGGCCAATTCGTCAGCAAAGGCTGGTTCCCAATGGGTCAAGCCAGGCTGGCCCATCCCGATCAAAGGCGTGTTGATCGACTGGTGCGCGCCGCCTTCAGGTCCAAGCGTTAAGCCCGACGGCGTCGAGACCACAAGGAAGCGGGCATTCTGGTAAATTGCGTAATTCAGCGCGTCGAGACCACGGGCAATAAACGGGTCATAGAGCGTGCCGATGGGAAACAAGCGCTCGCCAAAATGTTCGCCAGCCAAACCAAAAGCAGCTAGATTGAGGAAGAGGTTGTTCTCAGCAATGCCCAATTCAATATGCTGGCCTGCCCCTGAACCTGTCCAGATTTGCGGGCTAGCGATCTTGCGGTCCTTAAACACGTCCTTGGTCGTGGTGCGCGAGAACAAGCCCCGCCGATTCACAAAGCCACCCAAATTGGTGGAGACCGTCACATCTGGCGAGGTGGTCACGATCCTAGCGGCAAAGTCGCTTTCGGTCTTTGCAATATCGGCGAGGATTTTGCCAAATGCCGCCTGCGTGGCTTGCTGTTCCCCGCTGGGCACCTCAAACGTGTCAGGAATAGCGACGGGCTCAGGATTATACCGTCGTTTCACGTCGGCTTGAAACGGCGCTTGGGCGATCAAGGCGCGCACCGCTGCTTCATCTGCTTGGTTCAGACCTGCCAGCGCATCCCATTCCTGTCCTTCAGGGACACCCAGGGACTGCCGTAAGGTGTCAATCTGTGTCGGGGTCATCAGGCCTGAATGATTGTCCTTATGGCCCTGAAACGGCAGCCGCCAGCCTTTGACCGTATAGGCGATGAATAGCTTTGGTCGATCATTTTGGGCCGCTTGATCAAAAGCTTCCACCAAGGTTTCAAGGCAATGACCGCCCAATTGCGTCATGAGGTTTGAGAGCGCTGCGTCATCATACGTGCCGATGAGGCTCTGCCCTTCTGTTGGCAGATCTTGCAGTAAACGTTCCCGCCAAGCGGTACCGCCCTGATAGCTCAGCGCCGCATAAAGATCGTTTGGGCAAGACTCGATCCACGCCTGCAGTGATTGGCCGCCGGGCTTTGCAAAAGCTTCGAGTTGGCGTTTGCCATATTTGAGGGTCAGAACGTCCCAACCGACGGTTTCAAAGATGTCGTCAAACCGGTCCCACATCCGTTCAGACGTCGTGGCATCCAAGCTTTGCCGATTATAGTCGACAATCCACCAGATGTTGCGCAGATCGTGCTTATAGGCCTCAATCAAGGCCTCATAAATATTGCCCTCATCCAGCTCTGCATCACCCAAAAGCGCGATCATGCGGCCCATGGATTCAGCTGGCACACGGCCACGGGCGGCCAGATAATCCTGCACCAAAGCGGCAAAGGCCGTTACAGCAACCCCCAGACCGACTGAGCCGGTCGAGAAATCGACGTCGTCCTTATCTTTGGTCCGGCTTGGATAGGATTGCGCGCCGCCAAGGCCGCGAAACCGCTCCAATTGCTCGCGTGTCTGGCGACCAAACAAATATTGCGCGCCATGAAACACAGGGCTGGCATGGGGCTTTACCGCAACCCGGTCTTGCGGACGCAGCGCTTTAAAATAGAGCGCCGTCATCAAGCTTGTCATAGATGCACATGATGCCTGATGCCCGCCGACCTTCAGCCCATCGCGATTCGGGCGCAGATGATTGGCGTTATGGATGGTCCAAGACGCTAGCCATAACAGGCGTTCTTCCACAGTTGAGAGGGCGGCTAGCTCGTCTGGCGAGAGTGATGGCTTGGGGACTGGAGCAATAGCATTCATAGCTACACTTTAGCCTTACCCGCCAAATCCCGCCAGTGCTGGTTTCCGGCAACTTACTCAGCCGCAGCGGCCTGTGCTTGTGTCTCGCTGCGCTCAAAGTCCTCAATCGCCTTGGCACGGGCCTCAGGACTGCCAGTGAAACGTGCCAACAGCATGTACACCACGGGAACGACATAAAGCGTCAATGCCGTCGCGCACAGCACGCCGAAAACCACGACCACGCCAATATTGGCGCGCGCTTCACTGCCAGCCCCGTGTGACAAGGCCAGCGGCAACGCCCCAGCAACCGTAGCAACCGAGGTCATCAGGATCGGGCGCAAGCGAAGGTCGGCAGCCTCAGCAATCGCATCGCGAACAGAGCGGCCCTCATCGCGCAATTGGTTGGCGAACTCCACGATCAAAATGCCGTTCTTAGCCGCCAAAGCTACTAGAATGATCAAGCCAATCTGGGAATAAATGTTGAGACTAAAGCCAGCCGCATAGAGCCCGAACAATCCCCCAGCGATGGCTAGCGGCACGGTGATCATAATCGTCAATGGGTGGACGAAACTTTCAAATTGCGCGGCCAAGGTCAAAAATACGATCAGGATCGCCAAAGCGAAGGCAAAGCCGATGGCAGAGCCTGCCTCTTTAAATTGTTGCGACTGGCCCGTGTAGTCGATTTTCATATCGGGCTTCATATCTTCCGCTGCTGTCTCTTCTAACCACTTCACGGCCTCGCCAATGGAATAGCCTTTGTTGAGATTGGCAGTGATTGTGACGGCGCGCAATTTATTCACGCGCGGCAGATCATCTGTTCCACCCAAATTCTTGGTAGTGACAAGATTGGAAAGTGGGACAAGCTCTCCCGTGCGATCAGACCGTACATATATCCGGCCAAGTGCCTCAACGCTTTGCCGCTCGCGGCGATCAACTTGGAGAATGACGTCATATTCTTCACCGTCAGCTGGATATGTACCAACCCGACGCAAGCCCGTGGTGGCTTCCAAGGTGCGACCAATGGATTGGACAGAGACCCCTAGCGCTGCAGCCCGCTCCCGATTGATGGCAATTTCAATCTTGGGCGAAATCGGCTCATAATTCATCCGTATACGGGCAAACCCTTCATTGGCACGACCGCTTGCGACGATTTTTTCAGCAACAGCTGCCAGTTCTAGGTAATTACTGCCGCCCAGAACGATAGAAACCCCATCATTTCCGCCGCCGCCACGCCCGCCGGAAAACGCGTTTTGCATAGAAGCCCGGAACTGCGCGCCTGGAATGCCCGCCAGCTTACGGTTAAGCTCATCTACAATCTCGTTACCATCGCGACGCGTGCCCCATTCGGCCAAGAACACCCGACTGAGCCCGCGGTTCATCCGGTTGGTGCCTTGATCTTGGAAGTTCGGTGCGATGACGAGAGTTCGAGACGCTTCACCGCTTTTGACATATTCGGCGAGCACGGGCTCGATCTTGGCGACAATCTGGCGGGTATAGGCAAAGCCCGCGCCTTCAGGCCCGCTGAATTGCACCGTGATATTGCCGCGATCTTCCAGTGGGATAAGCTCGCTGGGTAGTTTGGCAGCAAAAAATCCTGCCGCCAGAATCGCGACGCCCATGACAGCAAACGCGGTCTTCGGGGCCTTCAAACTCGCCTTGACCGACGTAGCATAGGATGCACGAACGGCGTCAAAAGACTTATCGATAAAAGCGGAAAGCTTGTTGGTCTTGTCTGCCGGACGCAAGAGGAGCGAGCCCATCATAGGGGTCAGGGTCAAGGCTACGAAGGCTGAAATTGTTACGGCAGACGCAATAGTCACCGCTAACTCGACGAACAGGCGGCCGACGAAACCGCCGGTGAACAAGAGCGGCGTAAAGACCGAGACCAAAACGGCTGTCGTAGCGATCACCGCAAACGCTACTTGATTGGTACCGCGCTGAGCCGCGATGAGCGCAGGCTCACCCTGATCTATCCGGCGCTGGATGTTTTCCAAAACTACAATAGAATCATCAACAACCAAGCCAATAGCAAGAACCAATGCCAAGAGCGTAATGAGATTAATTGAAAAGCCAAAAACGCCCAATACGCCGAAAGTCGCAATCAAACACACTGGGATGGTCGCAGCCGGCAAAAGGGCCGCGCGGAACGAGCCCAGAAACAAGAAAATGACGAGGATCACCAAAACAATGGCTTCGGCCATCGTGGTCCAGACGCCAGAAATCGCGCGCTCAATAAAGACCGTTGAGTCAAAAGCGACTACAATTGTTGTGCCTTTGGGCAGAGTTTTAGCAATGACATCGTTTTGCGCTCGAATTGCCTTCGCAACCTCCAGCGCATTGGCATTGGATTGTCGCACGATGCCAAGCCCGACTTGATTGACGCCATTACCCCGGAAAATCCGCCGGTCATCTTCAGGTTCCACGGCCACGCGGGCGACATCCTCAAGGCGCGTTACCCGTCCATCACCGCTACGGCCAATCGGCATGCGCCGAAACTCTTCCGCCGTGCGATAGCCGCGCGCGATGCGCATTGTATAGTCGCGTTCTTGGCCCTCGATTGTACCTGCTGGCAATTCGACATTCTGCGTCCGTAGGGCGGCATCGACATCATCGGGGGTAAGCCCGCGCGCGGCGAGCGCTTCGGTATCCAGCCACACCCGCATGGATTGGCGCAGGCCGCCAAACACGCGAACCGTCGCCACCCCGTCAATCGCGCTCAATCGGTCCACCAAGGTCCGCTCGGCAAAACTTGTCAGTTGGGCGGTCGTCAAATTGCTCGACGCCAAATTGAGGAACATGATTGGATCAGAATCGGCGTCGGATTTTTCCACCTGTGGCGGATCTACACCCTGAGGCAGACGGTTTTGAATCCGGCTAACCGCGGCGCGCACGTCATTGGCTGCCTCGTCTAGATTCCGAGACAACTTAAACTCAACCCGTATGGACGAACGGCCATCGCGGCTCGATGCCTGAATGGAGGCGAGGCCTTCGATCCCTGTCAACTGGTCTTCGATAATCTGGGTTATGCGCGTCTCAACAATATCAGACGACGCCCCACGATATTGGGTAGTGATCGAAACAATTGGGGGATCAACGGCGGGCAGCTCGCGCAAAGGCAGACTGCGAAAGGCGATCAAGCCAAACGCAATCAAGAGGAGACTGGCGACTGTGGCCAGAACTGGGCGTTTGACCGAGACGTCCGCGAGAAACATCAGCCGCCACGCCCATCTGATTTAGCCGCAGGCGCTGCTGCTTTGGTATCCGCCGACTTCGCCCCCGGTGTACCACCGCCGCCAACCGGCTTAATGGCTTGACCGTCCCGCAGGCCGACAAGGCCCTCGGTGATCACCATCGCATTGGCGGGAAGTCCGCTGACAATTTCGGCAAAACCATCGCGGCGCATCCCGATGCTAACCGGAATGCGTTTGGCCTTCTGTCCATCCTTGCCATCGCTTTGGGCGATGAAAACAAAGCTGGCATTACCCTCTTCGAGCAGCGCAACTTCAGGCACTGCCGGCATGCGCCGATCTGGTGTGATCAGATCCACACTCATCAACATGCCTGGACGCAGTCGACCGTCGGTATTTGGAATATAAGCGCGCGCCCGGATGGAGCGCGACCGCGGGTCAATGCGCGTATCGACAAACCGCACGGTGGCTTTGTATAACTGGTCTGGGATCGCGGTAGAGCGGATCGCCACTTCCGTGCCGACTTGTAGCGAGTTTATCCGGGTTTCTGGCACATCAAAATCAACTTTGATCTGCGAGATGTCATCCAAAGTCGCCAACACGTCGCCAGGTCGAGCCAATTGGCCGGGGCTTACGGTGCGCAGACCAATACGTCCCGAAAAGGGTGCGCGAATGATGCGGTCTGACAAGCGCGACTGCACCGAATTGGTGCGACTCGCCACACTTTGAGCCCGTGCGCGGGAAGATTGCGCGCGCTGATCAACGCTTTGAGCGCGACGAGTCAGCGCATTAGCCCGCGCCTTTTGCGTTTCAATCCGCTGAGAGGCCCCCTCCGCCCGCTCTTTAGCTACTTGAAACCGGGACTCAGCGGATTGCAATTGTGCCCGCGCTGAATCCAGGCGGGCTTTGGAGGCAAAGCCGCGATCGGCCAATGCCGTCACACGATCAAAATTCAGCTTGGCTTCACTTCGCACCGCCTCAGCTTCAGCAATCCCGGCACGCGCTGCTTCAAGGTCACGGCTAACCGCATTGATTTCATTATAGGCTGCATCGGCTTCTGCCCTTGCCGCAGCGGCTTCCTGATAGACGCCATCGGCATCATCAAAAGCGGCTGCAACATCATTGCGTGCGCCACCAAGGTCGGCTGATTGTTCAGTCCGCGCCAAAACGATCAAGATCGCCCCACGTTGCACATTTTGGCCACTCTCAAAACGGACTTCATCAACAACGTCCTGAACTTTGGAGGTGACTGTGATGGATTCGTTGGCCAAAGCGGTTCCGGGGATTTCCACACGATCTGAAAAAACACGCACTTCGGCTTTGGTCAACGTAACATTAGTCGGCCGAGACCCTGCTTTACCTGACCCGCCCTTACCTTGGCTCGCAGAAGCACCTGCTGTGCCACCCATCTTTGGCTTGCCGAAAAGACCAACTTCCTTCAGCAACACGAAGGCAAACATGGCGACAAAAGCCGCCCCCGCCAATGCAAAGAAAAAGTGTCGTCTTAGAAACTCAGGCAAAACAAATATCTCCGAGACAGGCTTCTCTTTGCCTTCGTGACTTTAGTAGCGGAAGTTTAGCGTGCGGGTGAACGCCTTGTCATTATGATCCCCTGCACTTTTATCGCTTTTGACGCAATCTGAACGCCGCGTGATCAGATTGATGGCCGCAGCAACTCCCAATGGGGCAAATAGGGCAGAATACTTGCCTTTCCGGTCAGAATTTCTGCCACAACCCGACCACAAAGCCACGATCCGCGCGCGTAGAATCTTGGGACAAGGTCTGTCGCCAGCCAAGCTCAAGGGCTAGCCTGTCAGACAAAGGCCGAACATAGCTGATTTGCGTCCGGACAATCGCTTTCGTGCAGCCATTGCCATCGCCAAAAGCCTTCACGATAAACTTTTGATTTCTGGCCATGTTGAGCCCCAATGTGGCGTCAAATCGGCCGCCGACGCCAGCCTCCCCGCACGAGCGCGAGGCTGCTTCCACATTGAGCCAGCCCTTATCCCCAAAGCTCTTACCGATCGCAATCCGCGTCTCTACCCCGTAGGCGCGATCACGTTGTTCCCCAGAGTTCGGGATGGAAAAGCCACCAATTTGGGTTGAAATAGCAACACTTTCGCTGACGTAGAGCTTGCGTCGCGCCGCCACCATCACTTCATCCACCACCCATTCCTCAGATGGCGATTGCACAGCTTGGCTGAGCGAAGGGGCGGCCACAAAGGCCCAACCGCGCTTCAGGCCATATTCTCCATACAGCTCAAATGACGTACCAGGTTGCGCTTGGTCGGTTTTGATTTCGACCAAATTGGCAATCAGCACGCCATGATGCTGGGCCGGCAGCCATGCACCAGCAGCCGTAGCCGCGGGTGTAAGCCCGACCCACGCACAACAAAGCCAAGCTGAAAGCTTGGAGCGACTTAAGAGTTGAACCCTGGAGATTGGCGTGCCACCTTGCGCAAGAGGCCCGGCCACGCCAACATTCCGCCAAGTGCCTGAGTAAATGCAGGTTTGACTTGCTGGCCTACCCGCTCCTCCATCGCCTCATCACAGGTCAAAAGCTCTCCACCCGCTTGGGCGAGGACCTGCATCTTGCAAGCGCGTTCTAGGTAAAACATCCGCATGAAGGCCGACGCGGCAGACTCACCAACCGTCAGCGTCCCGTGGTTACGCAGTAACATAAAGTTCTTGGTGCCAATATCTTTCACCAAACGCTCGCGCTCATCAAGGTCGAGAGCAACGCCTTCGTAATCATGATATGCAAGGTCTGCCGTACAAGCCATCGCCGTTTGCGAAATTGGCAAAAGACCGCCCTTTTGCGCGCTTACGGCAACCCCAGCGTCGCTGTGGCAATGAATGACGCACATCGCATCCTCGCGGGCAGCGTGAATCGCCGAGTGAATGGTAAAGCCAGCTGGATTGATGAAATATGGCGTCGGCTCAATGACATTGCCATTTAAGTCGACCTTCACCAGCGAAGAAGCTGTAATCTCGTCAAACATGAAGCCGTAGGGATTAATCAAGAAGTGATGATCCGGTCCTGGCAGGCGCAAAGAGATGTGCGTGAAAATCATATCATCCCAGCCGTAAAGCGCGATCAAACGGTAAAGAGCCGCGCAATCGACGCGCGCGCGCCACTCTGCATCGTCAACTTTTTCACCGTAGATTGGGGCAGCGCTGGCCATCATACCAGTTAAAGCAGGCGCTGCGCCTGCGGGCAAAGCGGTACCACCCTGCGAGCTTGAATTCTGGGTATGAGCATTCATTAAACGTTACCTCCACGACCGGGACAGCACTCTTGCCCCACTTTGATTTTGGGTCAAGTTACCTGCAGAAACTCTGCATTCTTATGAATGCCGTTTACATTCTGGTAACCACACCGACACTACCCATCATAACGCAATGGGAAACAATAGCACCAATCATCCCCTAATTTCGCTCGCAGAAAACAGTTCGCGCGAGGCCAGAGAGGCATTGGTAGCTGCTACTGCCGCTCAGTTCCTCGATACGGGCGAAGAAGCCAGTTTGATGGAGCGGACATTGTTCTCTGATATCCTCGTCAAACTATATAATTTTGCGCGGCAAGAAGTTCGTTTGAAGCTGTCGGCAACTTTGGCAATGGCGGATTGGGCCCCGATCGAGTTGGTTCGGGAACTGGCCTTGGATTCCTTCGATATCGCGCAACCAATCCTAGCCTTCTGTCCCATTCTCAATGACGATATTCTTGTTGAGGTAGTCAAAGCCTGCGGCTTTGAACATCGCATGACGATTGCCGAGCGTTCGTGCATTGGCGAGATGGTCTCTCACAGCCTGATTGAGACGGAAGACAAGAAAATCCTCAGCAATTTGGCATCAAATGTGACGGCTCGGATCGCCGCAAGTGATTTTGAGCGCGCCATGAATGTGCTGTCTGATACCCCAGACTCACTTAATTCCCTCATTACCCGTCACGACTTGCCCCCTAGCCTGGTTGCTGCTGCTTTTGCGATCGCCGGCGCAGAAGCCCGTGACGTCATCACCGCTCGCGTATCACCACGTATTGCCAGCCGTTTGGTAAATGTTGTTGCTGACTCGACAGCGGAAGCCGCTTCACAGGCCACGAAGAGTCTCTTCCATCATCCCATGCCTGAGCGTGTCGTCGAGACCGTTCGCAAGACCACGCGCAATTTAGATGTGAAGCCAACCCCCGGTTTCTTGGTCGCAGCTTTGATGCGCGGAGAGCGTGAGCATTTTGTGCGCGGCATCGCCCGTATCTTGGAATTGCCCGTAGCGGGTGTCAGCCGGAAACTCGTGAGCGCTGAAACTGAGAGCATCGCGCTTGCAGCTCGGGCGGCTAATTTTGATTCCTCAATTGTCAGAACTATTTACGAGACTCTAGAGGTGCGTTCGATCCCGTGGACCATCGGGGACGATCGCACTGTCGCTCTCGTCTGGATGCGTTGTTCGCCCGGCGCAGCGCGCACTGCCTTTGCAAAAGGCATGACCAACTAATAAAGAGTAGAAGCCGCTCTCTTCTCGTTCTAGAGGGATAGTTTGCCTTTGGTTGGATAGAGTCCATGACGACTTCGCGTAGACGCCTTGAACGCATTGCTTTTGTTGCTAGCGCGCGACCGGAGGCGCGCGAAGCCATGTTGCGCATGCGTCATCTTTATGGCTCGGTTAAAGAAAGCGATGCCGATGTAATTGTAGCCCTCGGAGGCGATGGCTTGATGCTGGAGACCCTCAGACGGCATATGGATGACGGCATACCCGTGTTTGGTTTGAACCAAGGCACAATTGGCTTTCTGATGAATGATTACCGCGAGGGCGATCTACCCGACCGAATCGCTGCAGCCAAAGCATCGGTCATCCATCCATTGCGTATGTCCACCGTTCAAGTTGATGGCCAAATTCACGATCATGTTGCCATCAATGAAGTATCTCTCCTACGTCAAACCCATCAGACCGCAAGATTGCGGATCGTAGTGGATGAAGCAGAGCGACTGAATGAGATCATTTGTGACGGGGTGCTGGTTGCAACACCTGCTGGCAGTACGGCCTACAATCTCTCGGCCCATGGCCCGATTTTGCCGTTAGGATGTGGATTACTCGCACTGACACCGATCAGCGTGTTTCGTCCTCGCCGGTGGCGGGGTGCGTTACTTCGACGAGAATCACATGTGCGGTTTGAAGTCTTGGATGCAGACTTACGCCCAGTAGCAGCCTCTGCTGACAGCCAAGAAGTCCGCAATGTTGCTAGCGTTAGCATTCGAGAAGATCGTTCGCGCAGCATGGTCATGCTGTTCGACCCGGATCGATCCTTGGATGAGAGGATGTTGGCCGAACAATTTGCGCAGTAATTCAATCTGTTTGCTCATACGGCTCTAAGTACCCTTAGGTATCTGCGCACAACAAACAGACCAAGTTTCGCTCTTTCATAATCTATTAAACGCAATTTGATACGTATTCATTTAGAGTGGAGTTTAAGATGTCCAGCCAAGACGACCAAGTTGAATTTATCTCCCCACCTAACCGCTTGAAAGCGAAATTGGGTAATCGTCTTGGCGGGTTCGACGCCGCAGCGATTGCTCGAGCAGAAGCGGCTCTGGCATCCATGTCTGACCAATTTGGCGGTTGGCTGAATGATGAGCTGGTCAAGCTTGAAGCGGCTTATGCCGTTGTCAACAAGCAAGGGTCGGGTGAACATGAACTCGAAGAATTTTACCGCCGTGCGCATGACTTGAAGGGCTTGGGTTCTACCTATGGCTTCCCGATTGTCTCGCAATTTGCTGCATCCTTGTGCAAGTTGATCGATAGTCCTGAAGGTCGCGCCCAAGCCCCGCGTCAAATTCTGGGCGCCCATGTCGGCGCGATCATTGCAGCGGTGAAGCAAAACATTAAAGATAGCGATCATCCGATCGGCAAAGCGTTGTTGATCGAGTTGCAGACGCAGGTGAACCGCTACGCAGCTGGCCAGTAAACAACACCAATCTTTTCCAAGAAAAAACCCGGCCATTTGGTCGGGTTTTTTCTTTGGCAATACGCGTAAAATTGTCCCGACCGATCTGACTGCCGCTTAAGGCCTGACTGCTAGCACAGTACTGGTTCTAACTTGCCAGGATGTGGATCAGGGTCGAGACGATGGTATCGCAAGTGGTTTCCTTGGCACGCGTTGAATTGCTTTCAAGCCTCGCTGCGGGCGAAATCCAACTCGCTTTTCAGCCACAAGTCGATCTATCCACCAAAGAAATTGTCGCCTTTGAAGGTGTCGCCCGCTGGCACCACCCAAAGCTTGGCATATTATCCCCCGGCCTGTTCTTCAGCCTCGCAGCCAAGGAAGGCCTCATTGGCGTGATGAGCCGAACGCTTGCCGCCCAAGCTGCACGCGCCGTCTATACTTGGCGCAATCATGGCCATGCCATTGATGTCGCTATCAACATCTCCATGACGGACGTTCTGGACCCTAGCTTTGGTCGAGATCTAACCGCTTGTGTACTGAGTGAAGGTGCGCGACCGGAGTGGATCATCCTCGAGATTGACGAAGAGGAATTGACCTGCATCGGCAGTCAAGGCTTCGCCTGTTTGGAGATATTGGCCGGCTTTGGCTTCAAAATCGCTCTAGACGCCAAGGGACCACCAAGTCTTGCGCTCGACAAACGGGCGCGCGCCCTCTTCTGCCAGCTTAAGTGTGGTGGCTCAACGATGCTAACGGTTGCTAGCCGCCTTCATTCTGTCGGTGCCAGCGCCTTTATGCGCCGAATTCAAGCGGCTCAAGCCGCCGACATTCCGGTTGTCGCGGTCGGGGCAGAAACCGCCAAGGCGATCCGGCAATGCAATCAGATTGGCTTCACCCGGCTACAAGGACATTTTGTTTCGCCGCCTTTAAGTTTTCAGGCAGCCTCAGAAATGCTGCGCGAACAACCTTCTGGGCTGGAACGCGATGTTGAATCCATACCAAACCCAAGAGCTGAATTACGAGCTTTGGACACGTCATTAGAAACCGTGCAAGCGCAAGACCAAACTGATTTGGTTCCAAGCGACACACACGCCCCTCTCCAGCTTTTCAGCCTAGAAGAGTTGACGGATTTGGATCAAACCAGCTCCGAAGCGGCTTAACCGACAGCGACGCGCTTTTCTTCAGCCTCTTCCCGCACATAGTCGAGCTTTTCGAGGAGGTAGTTCAAATCCTCGTCCGGGATAGACTGGAACCGTGTCAGGACGCGCTCAATCATGCGCTTGCGGAAGCGGATACGATCGTCAGCCGTGCCGTCAAACTCGGTCTCATGCAAGACTTCGATCGCTGCCCGGAAAGCCGGATAAAGGCTTGGCGGCATGTTGGCTCGCTCGAAGATCGCTCGAAGCCCCATGGTGCCGCCATCATGAACCAACAGCCAAGCTTTGTTGTGCGGAATGCCTGCCAGTTCAGCAAAGGCATATTCAACCAAACGCACTTCACCCTGGCAAAGCGCGCGTAGCACAAAGCTGGGGGTCAAGCGGCCATTGAGATGCAATTGCTGGACATATCGCTTCATGTCGGCTTGCAAGCCCGCCTGCGCGATCAAATCAATGCCCGCGCGCTCACGCGTGTTGGTGGCTAGATCGATTGCCATTTGCGGCGGCATGGCATGCTTTTCGACCAAACGATCAAACAATTCACCCGTCAAGCGCGCTGCTAACTTTTCAGAAACCAGCACAGGCAAGATCGGCCGCTCAAGCATTGCCTCTTGCAAGGCTCGCCCAGTTGGGAAACGGTCCAGGGCACGGGTCATGCCTACATCATTGAATTCGGCAGCTTCATTATGAAGCGCTTCAATGATAGCGCCATCCACACCAAAGGTGCATAAAGCCGTGGTGACCGCCTCCGACAAAGTCTCACGACGGGCGATTGCATATTGGCGAGCAGGCTCTGCCGATTCAAGAATTTCAACCAGATCCTCATCACTGAGTACTGGTGAACTTTCCAGCAGTGGCACTGCAATCGATTCAATATCGCGCGCAAGCTTTGATGCAATTTCTGGAGGAAGGTTTGGCGAAGCCTTCAAGGTCACGGCCAATGCACGGCGCACGCGCTCAGCGGCGCCTGTGACGACAATCTGCAAGATTTGCTCAGCATATGCGCGTTCTTCATCGGTCAAGGTCACCGTATCGATACGTCGACACAGCCGATAACAGGCCAAAGCGCGATCCTCATCGGTATCGCCTTTGATTAAGGCCCGAATGTCTGCTTCACTCAGATTTACGCGTAGCGTTGAAACGCCCATGACACATCGCTCCCAGAACCACATTTGCCGTGATTCGCAACACAGCTAAGGTGCTCTGTTAGGGTTAATGGCGTCTTTACACAGGTAAACACTTGGGCTGTTGTGATGCAGGTCGAGTATAAAAATCAGAATCTAAAAATCAAAATCTTCGGGGAAACACATCATGCTGCTCACAGGTCTCAAAGTCATCGAATATGCCACATACATCGCAGCACCAGGTGCCGGTGGCTTGATGGCCGATTGGGGAGCGGACGTAATTAAGATAGAGCCGCCCGGTGGCGATCCGATCCGTCGCTTCTTTGATACCATCGGCTCTGATATCGCGGAGAACCCGGTTTTTGACCTCGATAATCGCGGCAAGCGCTCCATCATCATTGATACTGCACAGGACGAAGGCCGCGATTTGGTGAGGAAATTGGTAGCAGACGCCGATGTCTTTATCACCAATGTGCGTCCGGGCGGCCTGACACGCGCTGGTCTCGACTATGCCGCTTTATCAGCCGTAAACCCCCGTTTGATCTACGCCAATGTCACTGGATACGGACTAGAGGGCCCCGATGTGGACCGCGCTGGCTTTGATGTGGCTGCGTTCTGGTCGCGCTCTGGCTGGGCTCGGCTGACGGCGCCGAAAGGCGTTGAGCCCTTTCCGATCCGCACCGGTGTCGGTGATCACATCTGCTCGCTTTCAACCGTTGCCGGCATTTTGGCGGCAGTACATAGCCGTCACAGCACGGGTAAGGGGCAGCATGTTGACGCATCCCTCCTGCGCGCCGGCACATATACATTGGGCTCGGATATGTCGATCCAGATGCGTTTTGGCCGGCTGGCGTCGACTCGCCCTCGCCCTGAGGCCGTCAATCCACTGGCCAACTTCTTTCAATGCCGCGATGGTCGCTGGCTGACCCTCCTGCCCCGGCAAGGAACCGCCGATTGGCCGGGCTTCTGCCAAGCCCTTAGCCTTGAAGACCTGCAAAATGATCCCCGTTTTGCCACTTCGAAAGCACGACGAGAGAATGGGCCAACCTTGGTTGCCTTGATGGATGAGGTTTTCGCGTCCCGCGACTTCGCCGATATCGCGACCCGGTTAGACGCGCACGATCTCGTCTGGGCTCCTGTGCAAAGCCCCGCTGAAACCGTCGCCGACCCGCAATTCTTGGCCGCCGGTGGCATGACCCAGATTGAGGATGGGCAAGGCGGTTCTAAGGCTTCTCCCTCAGGGCCAATTCGCTTCCCTGGCATCCCAGAGGCGACCAAGCGGCCGGTGCCCACACCCGGCAAGGATGCACGCGCGGTTTTGGCCGAGGCAGGCTTTAGCGAGAACGAAATCGAAGCCCTTCTGGCGAAGAATACAGTCGCTGAGAAGCTCTAGCCCCCTGTGGTCGCCTGTTCACGGACAGGCCACCATAAGGGGCCAACGGCGACTAGCAGCACCAGAATATTGAACAGAGCATTGGACGGATTGCCCGAGGCAATCGACCCAGCACTGTCTAAACAAAACCACGTCAGAATGCCCGCCAGTGCGGTACGTCGGACGGCCTCTGGCGCACGATCATAGACCCAAACTGATAAGCACCAGATCATCACGCCCCAGCCTGCCAAAAATCCCCCCGTGAGCGCTGAAAGAAAGCGGGTATCGGGAGAGGTGTAGGTTGTCCCGCCATCCAATGGCCAACTGAGCAGATCCAAGGTCCATCTGGCAGGCTCAAGCGTCGCCGCCATGGTTCCCAAAAAGAACACCGGACCAAATGAGCCCACGACCACAGCCGTGACTTTCAGCCAGAATTTATGGAAGGCGTGGCTCATCGCCCTCACCCGGTTGGCCATTGCGCGAGGATAGTTGCTGCATCGAAATAGTCCCGCCAATAGGTGATCAAGCCATCCTTGACTTCAAAGACCCCAGTCACCGGCAACTCGACCCATTTGTCTTTCAGACGATGGCGATCCAGCCGCTCTAAAAACACAATCCCGCCGCTGGCAGACTCCCGCAGAATTCTGAATTCATTCTCCAGAGTTGGCGAAAAGAAGGGCTCCAGCACGGCGCGAATGCCCTCAGGCCCCGTGACTTCGCCAATGGGCGGGGGATTGATATAGACACAAGTTGGCGAGACGAGAGCTAAGGCAGTGTTATAGTCCAAAGGCTCCATCGTCTTTAAGAAGCGGCGGACAATATCGAGCGCTTGGGTGCTTGTATCTGTCATAATGTTCTCCTCTCGGGTGCAAACCACAACTTCAACGAGATCGGCAGCGCGTGCAATTACGTCGGGGGTTATTGCGAGCGAGCTTGCGCCGCGGCGCGGAACATGGCCTCGGTTTCTGAGTCTGCTGGAAACAAAGTCTCGAGTCGCAATTCATCGGCCGTAATGTCCTGCGCTGTCCCAAAGGTGGCTACAACAGCAAACATCGAGACCTTGAGACCGTGAATGTCCATATTGAACGGGATAACGGGCACCAGTGAGGCCTCTGCCGCAGACCATAGAATATGTGGATCCTGATAGGGCGCAAGCTCCTCCAAGACTGCATTCATGTCTGTCCCTGCCAAGGCTTCTGCCTCGCGCTGTGCACGTTGCCACATCAATGGGCCAACTGCCGCCCAATTGGTGACGAAGGGCCGAATGCCGTCTGGATGAAAAAACAAGCGCAACAAATTGCGGCCCTCACCACCGACCCGTGACCAGATGTCATCGCCCAACATGGCATTTAACTGATCGAAAGATTGGTTGGACAATCGGACATTCCAAGCCCGGTCCAGCGCAATCGCGGGAAAAGGCTCATGCGCTTTCAGCATCATCCGGATAGCGGCCATGACTTGCCCCATTTGCGGGTCATCCAAATCACGGGTTTTAAAGATGGGCGCAAAACCGGCGGCGGTCAGCCAAGCATTTCGATCGCGTAGCGGGACTTCCAATGTCTCGCTCAATTGTAGGATCATATTGCGGCTGGGATTGGCCCGGCGTGATTCTAGAAAACTGACGTGTCGTTGCGAAACACCAGACATAAGTGCCAGATCTAATTGGGATAAGCGGCGCTTTTGTCGCCAGTCGCGTAAAAGCTTGGCGAAGTTGCCATCGGCCTCGGCCTGTCGGGTTTGAACCGTGATTGTCATCGAATATCTCCCGCCTGCCCGCTGAAACTGACATGACCGTGCACGCAATTCAATGACGTGAGAGGTAATTGCCCGCTAGCAGAAACGGGATCAATCTGCCGCCCATCTGTTTGGGGAGGTTTTTCATGTCTGCTTTCTGGCGCGCCTATTTCGGCGCATTTTGTGCATCCTTAGTGTTGTTCGGCGCAGTCTTGTGTGCCGGTGCATTTGCGCCGACAAGCGGGCCGGTCTCCCTGCTCATCAAAACTCTTTCTGGAGGCAATGCAGCAAACTTTGAGCCTGCCCTGCGCTTTAGCTTGGGGCTTATGGGCGCGCTGACGATTGGCTGGGCAGTTATGATTTATGGCGTGATGCGGGTGGCCTTCACATTGGGCCCGCAGGGCCGACCGCTATGGGACGCGATTACCGCTGGCCTGATCAGTTGGTATGTCATAGACGGAATCTGCTCGATCGCGACAGGCTTTGCCCTCAACATCATCCCCAATACCGCTCTGGCAGCCATGTATCTGGTCGGCCTTACCCAAAGTGGGGCACTGAAGCGCTGAATGGCTCTTCTGCTTCAGTCACAACATAGGACATCCAATGAACGCGCTCAGAACCCCCGAAGACCGCTTCGAGTCCCTGGTCGATTTTCCCTACAGGCCACAGTATGTGACTGACCTTGCAGGCTATGGGGGCTTGCGCGCGGCTTATGTGGACGAAGGCTCAGTTGAGGCAAATCAAGTCTTCTTATGCCTCCATGGCCAACCGACTTGGAGTTATCTCTACCGGAAAATGATCCCGGTGTTTGTGGCCTCGGGTGGCCGTGTGGTTGCGCCTGACCTTTTAGGCTTTGGACGATCCGATAAGCCTGAAGACGAAGAAATCTACGGCTTTGATTTCCATCGTAACTTCCTGATCGCATTGATCGAACGGCTTGATTTGCGCAATATTACCTTGGTCGTCCAAGACTGGGGCGGGCTGCTGGGCTTGACGCTGCCGGTAGTGCCACGTGTGGCCGCGCGCATTTCACGCCTCATCATCATGAACACGACGTTAGCAACAGGCCATCCGCCCAGCGACGGGTTTATGGCTTGGCGCGCCTATTCCGGTTCCCGTCCAGATTTGGCGGTCGGTGCGCTCATGCAGCGTTCGACCCCGCAATTGAGCACAGATGAAGCGGCTGCCTATGACGCACCCTTCCCTGATGCCAGCTTCAAAGCGGGGGTGAGAGCGTTTCCCAAGCGCGTCATGACCGACCCAGATATGGCTGGCGTTGACATTTCGCTGGCCGCTAGGACATTCTGGGCCGAACACTGGCAAGGCCAAAGTTTCATGGCTTGGGGCGCGGCGGACCCCGTCTTTGGGCTCGACATCATGAACGACATGCAGCAACTGATCCGGGCCTGCCCGACCCCAATGATCATTCGCGACGGCGGTCATTTTTTGCAAGAATGGGGTCAGGAGATAGCTGAAGCAGCGCTGAGGAGCTTTGACGCTGGCCTTGGTCGGGCTGGCTAAGGACGCGATACAATCAGCCGCAATTGACAGGTGATAAAGGCTTGGTCACGCAAGTGGCCATATTTTGTATCCCATGTGCCATCTTCAAGGTCGGCAGAAAGCTGGGCAACAAAACGGTCTTCAACACCGTCGGCTAAGAAGTTCCAAGCACTTTGAGAGCGCCGCACAGCCTCCACCAGGAAAGCCTCGGGTCGCCCATAAAGCGCAACCTGAAAACGATCGGTGCAATCAAGCGCCACGGGCAAGTGGATGACTTGGCACGCCCCTCCAAAACCCGCTTCGATCCGCTCAAGGCTGGGATAGCGCCTTTGTTCAACGACGCGCATTTCCGGCACATAATCAAACATCCAGAAGTCAGTATGGGCCTCGGGATCAAAACTCATCACCAAGCAGGGCCCCCGCGTCACGCGGCGCATTTCGACCAAGCCTTTCGCGAGATCAGGCCAATGATGGACAGTCAACATCGCCATACTTGCTTCAAATGATAGGTCATCAAATGGGATGGAGTCGGCTGTCCCTATGAGCGCTGGGGCTAAATTTAGCGAACGTTGGCTGCGCATTGTCGCCGAAGGCTCAATCGCAACCACATAGCGATCCACTGGCTCATACGATCCCGTGCCAGCTCCTAGGTTTAGCACCGTGCGCGCATCGCCCAACGCTTGATGGACTAAAGCCTCGATCCGTGGATCAGACTTTCGAATTTGGCTGTAGGCTTGGGCCTGACGGTCATAATCGGCAATTGTATCGCGCATACAACGTTCAAAGCGCAGACCAATCCAGAAGGCAAGAGGCCTATAAAGTCGGAAGACCGGCCACCCTCGGCAGCCGGTCTTCCAAATTAGGAATGATCTCTAACTCTACTCGTCCAAGCGGCGCTTAAACGTCTCCGGCAAGAAGAATAGCCCAAGGATTGCTGTCAATCCGGCAATCAGAACGGGGTACCAAAGGCCGTAATAAATGTCCCCTGTTGCCGCAACCATGGCGAAGGCCGTGGTGGGAAGGAAGCCGCCGAACCAACCATTGCCGATGTGATAAGGCAAAGACATGGAGGTGTAACGGATCCGGCTTGGGAAAATCTCCACCAAGAGGGCCGCGATTGGTCCATAGACGGCGGTTACCAACAGCACCAGATAAACCAAGATGGCGATCACCATTGGCTTATTCATGGCAGCTGGATCGGCTTTGGCGGGATAGCCTGCTTTGGCCAAAGCAGCTTTCACACTATCCTGATAGGCTGCAATAGCCGCCTTCTTATCGGCCCCTGTCACTAAAGCTGGATCAGGTGCCGTGAAGGTTTCACTGCCGATCTTGATCGAGGCAATTGTGCCTGCAGGTGCATCGACCTTCGAATAGCTGACACCGCTTTTGGCCAAGTAGGATTTGGCAATGTCGCAGCTCTTGGTGTCGAACTTATTCTTGCCCACAGGGTCGAACTGAACCGAGCAATCGGCATTATTGACGACCACGGTTACTGGCGCACTCGCCTGTGCCTGTGCCAAAGCTGGGTTGGCGGCTTTGGTCAAGGCATGGAAGGTTGGGAAATAGGTCAGCGCTGCCAACGCACAACCAACCAAGACGATAGGCTTGCGACCAATCTTATCAGACAACCAGCCAAAGAACACAAAGCCCGGGGTCCCAATCATCAAAGCGATGGCGATCAGGATATTGGTGCTAGCCCCATCGACTTTCAGCATCTTTTCCAAGAAGAATAGTGCGTAGAATTGGCCTGTGTACCAGACGACTGCTTGACCTGCGACCGCGCCAAAAAGGACGATGATCACCCACTTCAGATTGCCCCATTTGGCAAACGCTTCGGTCAAAGGTGCTTTCGAGGTTTTGCCTTCGTCCTTCATCTTTTGATAGACAGGGCTCTCGTTCAGTTGCATGCGGATCCACATGGATACAGCCAACAGGATCATCGAGACGAGGAAAGGCACACGCCAGCCCCAAGCCTTGAAGACTTCCTCACCCAGCAATGTGCGGGTGCCAATCACGATCAAAAGGGCAGCAAATAGGCCCAAGGTCGCTGTGGTCTGGATCCAGCTGGTATAGAGGCCACGTTTTCCTTCTGGCGCATGTTCGGCGACATAGGTAGCTGCACCACCATATTCGCCGCCCATTGCGAGGCCCTGCAAAAGGCGCAGGCCGATCAAGATGATGGGAGCTGCGACGCCGATGGTGGCATAGGAAGGCAAAAGACCGACCGAAAAGGTTGCCAGGCCCATCAAGCCCATGGTCACCAAGAAAGTGTTTTTCCGGCCAACCATGTCGCCAATTCGGCCAAACACAAGCGCCCCAAATGGGCGGACAGCAAAACCAGCCGCGAAAGCACCAAGAGCGAAGATGAAGCCCGTTGTTTCATTCACGCCCGAAAAGAATTGGGCGGAAATATAGGTAGCCAGCAGGCCATACAGGTAAAAATCATACCACTCGAATACGGTGCCGAGCGAGGATGCCGCAATCACCAGCTTTTCATTCTGCCCCTTCGCCGGAATAGCCGCTTGGCCTCCAGCAGTTTTAGGCATGGGTTCTATGTTAGCCATGTCTCTCTCCCTCCATTTTTTCCTGTTAGAAACTATACTTCGCCAATAACTCGAGCCTGTCGAGTGAGCCGTCCGCGCCGCTAACGACTTCTCGAACGCCGTGGCGATACTCTGCTCCCAAATCCACGCCTTTGACGGGGGAGTAGAATAGATTGGCCGAGACGCTCCAAGCCTGCTTGTTGAAATTGGCTAGGCTGGCCAAAGCCAGTCCACTGTCATAATCGACCGTTTGGATACTGCCGGTCAGCGTGGAGCGTAGTTTGGGTGTCCAATTGACCTTAAGGGCCGAGTACCCACCCAGAATATCGACATTTTTGAGCTGGCCAGTCGCAGGCACAAAGACGGCATCCGGGGCAAAATTTAGGCCGACATAGCGACCAATGCCGGTGCCATAGGTGGCCATGAACTTCCACTCATAGCGCTTCGCAGCATCCAAATTGACCTTACCGGTGACGCTAACCCCATAGCCTGAAGACGTGTCGCCAATTGCACCATTATCGACTGACAAACGCCGCGCGATCCCTGCGACCGAGATCTCACCAGCAGCAAAGCTATGGTTCAATCGAACGATGAAGTCTGGCACCGAGTCATCGTCATTCTCAATCAGGGCGGGCGAACCAAGATTAGCACTTGCGGTTTCAGGGTTTTCCACCGCGACATGCAACGTAGTGGTTTTGCTCAACGGATAAGAATAACGCACCAATGCCTGCCGGGCGAAGACAATGCCTTCTGTCGGGCCAATATAGTCGGTGGATTCCGGCAAGGTCGCCACATTCTGGAAGGTCGTCCAATCCTCGCCAAAAGTGAAGCGGTCATATTGGATATAGGCGCGCCGCAGCGCGAAATTATAGCCATTTGTCGTACGCTCATTGCCTTGGGTGCCTGGCGAGGTTTGGAAGTCGCCTTCGACATAGCCCTTTAACGTGTGACCACTGATCGCAGTTTCGGTGGTCAACCATAGGCGGGTCTGCTTGGCATTAAAGTCATTGTCTAGGCTTTCTCGCTGGCCGCCAATAGGCGTGGACTGGGGCAAATAGAAGTCTCGCCCCAAATTGCCGGTCGCCACATCGCCATCATTCCAACGCGTGAAATCCACGGTCGTCTTAAAGAACCCGCCCAATTTCACCGTCGTTGCGCCAACTTTAAAACCGTCAGCCGTAGCAGTTGGTCCGACAGGAGCAGCCGCTGGCGTGACATGAATTGCGGCAACGCTACTTGCCAACTCTGCCGTTTTGGCCTGGGCGAGTGCCGCATCTGCGCGCAGTTTCTGATTCTCTGCCTGCGCACTGGCAAGCTCTGTTTGGACGGTGCCAAACATCCGCTCTAAAGCTGCAATTCGCGCCTCAAGCTCTTGTTCCTTTGGTGTATCCGCTTGCGCGGAAGTGGCTGCAAGGGCAAAAAGGGCAATGCCTGACAGCAAGTGATGACGCCGTTTGATCGTAAGCATGGTGGTTCCCTCGGTCGTTGTTTTGACAGGCCGCAACCGTTACAAAGCGGGCCCTTGGGTCTAACCTCTCAGGTCACAGCTCCAGGCGATAGCTAGACTTTAGTCGTAGTCCCGATAGACTTTGGTCTAGGGTGCGGTGCGCGCGAAAAGACTTTAAAAAAGACCGAAACATCGCCCAGTCAGATGGGCCGACGAGGGAGACGACCATGGTAGCTGTTTATCCAGTTCCAGCCGAATGGGCTGAAAAAGCACGCATTACGGAACAAGGTTATCGTGAGGCCTATGCTGCATCTATCGATAATCCCGATGCGTTCTGGACCACGGAAGCCCAACGCCTCACGTGGATAAAGCCCTTTACCAAAGTCAAAAATACCAGCTTCAACGAAGCCGACTTCGGCATCAAATGGTTTGAAGATGGTGTGCTCAATGTTTCCGAGAATTGTCTCGATCGCCATCTAAAGGATCGCGCAGACCAGGTGGCGATCATCTGGGAAGGTGACGAACCGAGCCAATCACGCAAGATCACCTATCGCGAGTTGCATAGCGGTGTATGCCGGCTGGCCAATGCAATGAAAAATCTCGGCGTAAAAAAGGGCGATCGCATCACGCTTTATCTGCCCATGATTCCCGAGGCTGCAATGGCCATGCTGGCCTGTACGCGGTTGGGCGCGATTCACACCATCGTCTTTGGTGGCTTCTCTCCTGAAGCATTGGCAGGACGCATTCAAGATTGCGATTCCAGCATTGTGATTACGGCCGACGCCGGAATGCGCGGCGGCAAGACGGTGCCTCTCAAAGCCAATGTCGACGCAGCCCTCACCCATTGTACATCGGTTAAGCATGTGCTGGTTATTCAGCACGTCGGCAATGAGATTACGATGCAAGGTGATCGCGACCATTGGTATCATGAGGCAATTGCAGGCGTTTCAGATGTCTGCGCACCTGAGCCCATGAGCGCCGAGGATCCTATGTTCATCCTCTATACCTCTGGCAGCACGGGCAAGCCGAAGGGCGTTTTGCATACAACAGGCGGCTACCTCGTCTGGGTAGCCATGACTTTCTCCTACATCTTCAACTATCAAGATGGGGAAGTCTTCTGGTGCGCTGCCGATATCGGTTGGGTGACGGGCCATTCCTATGTCGTCTACGGTCCACTGGCGAACGGCGCGACAACGTTGATGTTTGAGGGCGTGCCAAATTATCCAGACTTCAGCCGCTTTTGGAAGATTGTCGACAAATATGAGGTCAACATCTTCTATGGTGCCCCGACAGCGCTGCGCTCGCTGATGCGCGAGGGCAATAGCTATGTCACCGCCACCTCGCGCAAATCCTTGCGCCTTTTGGGCAGTGTGGGTGAGCCGATCAATCCTGAAGCTTGGGAATGGTATTATCACGTCGTCGGCGAAGGCCGCTGCCCGATTGTCGATACTTGGTGGCAGACCGAAACAGGCGGCGCGATGATTTCGCCCTTGCCCGGCGCGATTGCCCTTAAACCTGGCTCCGCCACTTTGCCCATGTTTGGCGTGAAAACGGTATTGCTCGATAGCGAGGGCAAAGTCCTCGAGGGGGCAACCGAAGGCAATCTGTGCATCACCGACAGCTGGCCCGGCCAAATGCGGACCGTTTGGGGTGATCATGACCGTTTCTTCCAAACGTATTTCTCAGCCTATCCGGGCTATTATTTCACGGGCGACGGCTGCCGCCGCGATGAGGATGGCTATCACTGGATTACAGGTCGGGTCGACGACGTTATCAATGTTTCGGGCCACCGCATGGGCACCGCAGAGGTGGAAAGCGCTCTTGTCGCCCATGCCAATGTGGCAGAAGCCGCTGTGGTCGGCTTCCCGCATGATATCAAGGGTCAGGGCATCTATGCCTATGTGACCTTAAATGCCGATGCGACCGAGAGTGACGAGGTGCGCAAAGCCTTGATCCAATGGGTACGCAAGGAGATCGGTCCCATTGCAACGCCTGATGTGATCCACTTCGCGCCGGGGCTGCCCAAAACCCGTAGCGGAAAAATCATGCGACGGATCTTGCGTAAGATTGCCGAAGGCGATGTGTCCAGCTTGGGCGATACCTCCACCTTAGCTGATCCTTCAGTCGTTGATGCGCTGATCGCCTCGCGGTAGCGATCATGACACGCACTATCTTGATCGCCGACGACCACCCCCTATTCCGCCAAGCGCTAGCTATGGCGGCAGGCAATGTCGCCAAGGATGCGCGTCTGGTTGAGGGCGCCACTTTGGCTTCCGCTTTGCGAGAGGCCCAAGCTGCCGACGACTTGGCGCTCATCCTTTTGGACCTTAAAATGCCGGGGGCAGAGGGCTTTTCAGGGGTGGCGCTTCTCCATGCTGAAAAGCCGGAGGTGCCGATCCTTGTGGTTTCAAGCGAAGCAGCGGCAGGAACGGCACAAAATGCGCTTCGCTTTGGGGCAGTAGGCTTCATCGGCAAGGATTCGGACTTATCCGTGATAGAGGCGGCCATTGCCGACGCTTTGATTGGCAAACGTTTGGCTGCTCCGGTCGATCCGCTGCTCGACCCCGTTGCGGCTCAGATTGCGAGCCTGACCCCGACGCAATTGAAAGTGATGCTAGGCGTCATGCAAGGCCGTCTCAACAAACAAATCGCATTTGACCTTGGATTGAGTGAAGCGACGATCAAAGCCCATATGACCTCAATCTTAAAGAAACTAGACGTGCAGAACCGGACCCAAGCGGTCTTGGTTGCCAAGGCTCTCGGACTCGCGCCCGCCTAGATCGGGCGAAACCTGTGCCAGCCAGAGATCGAGTGCTGCTGGATCAACCGGCTTACGGAAAACCTCCACCTGCATCGCCTGCGCACGCTCCAGAAAATCCTGAGGCGAGGCTGCTGTCGTGAGCGCAAAGCGGGCTTGGGGATGGTGCGGACGCAGGGCCTCAATGACATCGAGCCCAGTCTGATCGCTGCCCAAATGAAAATCCACCAATGCACAATCAAATGCCGCTCTGAATTGCATGGCTGAAGTTGCATCACCAGCGCATTGATAGGCATAACCCCGACTGTCCAGAAAAGCGCACATCGCTTCCTGATTGACTGGATCATCTTCCACCACCAGAATTTTCAAAGACGGACTGACCTTATGCGGCTGGGGCGCAGATCGCGGGCTAGCAAGGGGTACCTCAGTTTGGGTTTGGGTCGCCGCATCCAAAGTCACGCTGAACCGGCTGCCTTGGCCTAAATTTGAGGAGAGCGAGATTTGTGCATTCAGCACGCGCGCCGTGCGCTCAACAATGGCGAGGCCAAGGCCAATCCCGCCACCATCGGCGTGGGGTAAACGCTCAAACTCACGGAAAATACGGCCATGATAGGCCTGCGCAATACCGGGGCCGGTATCAATGACATCGATGCGAATGGACTGCCCGCGCGACCGCATCGCCACCACAATGCCGCCTTCGCGGGTATAACGAATGGCATTGGATAAGAAATTTTGCAGGATAGAGCGCAACAAAATCGGGTCGGTTTCGACTTGGCGATCGCGCCCAAAAAGCCTGAGTTGCAGCCCTTTCTCCTGCGCCAAAGGCATCATCGTATCGACAAGATCACGCAAAAGCGGCTTCAAATTGATGCGCTCAATCGAAGCGACCACCCCACCTGCATCTAGTTTGGAGATATCCAGCAAGGACCGCAGCAATGTATCCGCTGACTGGATCGATAGATCCAGTTTACGCAACAAATCTTGATCGCCACCGCCAATTTGTCGCGCCAACGCCGATGAAAAAAGCCGTGCGGCGTGAATAGGTTGCAAGAGGTCATGACTGGCTGCTGCAAGGAAACGCGTTTTTTCGGCATCTGCCGTTGCAAGCGCCTGATTAGCTTCGCGCAAATCTTGCGTGCGCTCTTCCACACGGGCTTCCAATTCAGCGCGCGCACGCCTTAAGCCTGCCAATGCCTCCGCTTCGGCAGTGATATCGGAAAAGCACATGACATAGCCGCCGCTGGGCATCGGGCCACCGACGGTCTTTATCACCCGGCCATCGGGGCGTACGCGCTCAAAGCTATGCGCTTGCCCACGGCGCATATGGGTAAGACGGCGCTCGACGTGACTTTCAATTTCTCCGGGACCACATTCCCCGCGTTCAGCATTGAATCGAATGAGTCTGGCAACCGGGGCACCAACAAAGACCATCCCATCAGGATAATTGAAGAGAGACAGATAGCGGCTGTTCCATGCGACGATATTAAGGTCGCGGTCGACCACGCTGACGCCGGGATCGATATGTTCTAGCGTGGCGGCCAATAGGTCTTTTGAGAAACGCAGACTCTGGCCCGTTTCATCCAATAGCCGAGAAACTTCATCGGCAGACAAGCGCGCGCCAAAAAGCCGCGAGCCAATAAGCGCGCGCGCCGAGGGCAAGCCCACTACGCCAGCAATCAAGCGTTCGGCCTTGCGTGCACTGGCTTGGCTGACCCCTGCCCCATCTTTAAGATTGGCAAAAGCTTCTTGGGCCAGATTCGGACCAACAAATCTTGCCACTAAGGCCTTCAGATCCTCAATGCGTGCTGATTGCAGGGAAGAATCCGGTGTCGGCGAGCGCAGAAGACCGGGAAGCGCACTGGTCTGGACCCGGCGTGCAGTCACCAACAGATAGACGGCTAGGTTAAGGCCCAAGCTCCACATCGCTCCATGGCTGATGGGGCTCAAATTACCGATGCCAAATAAATGATAGGGATTGAAAGGACTGGTCGATATTTGGGCCAGAATTTGGGGACCCAGAAGCTGTGGCAGGGCCAAGGTGTAAAACCAGACAATTAGGCCTGCGATCAAACTATATCGTGCGGCAATGGCGTCCCGGTTACCGCGGTACACCGCCAGTATTAGGACCGGCACAAACTGCGCCATCGCGGCAAAGGCCACCAAACCAATCGATGCCAGTCTTTGATTATCGGGTATGGCGAGCGCCCACAGGAGCGCAAACACCATGATGGCGGCGATGGCCGCGCGCCGAACCAGCAGCATCAATTTGCCGAAATTGCGCGGCCCATCGCGGCCATCGCGCCCCAACAAAGCGGGTGCCACCAAGTCGTTGGATACCATCGTGGATAAAGCAATCGTCTCGACTAAAACCATGGCAGTCGCCGCCGAAAAACCGCCCAAAAAAACAATCATTGCAAGCACATGCGCGCCTTCGCTCATAGGTAATTGCAAAACATAGAGATCGGGCCGCGCTGTATTGGGCAAAAGCGCAATGCCGGCGGTCGCCAATGGTACGACCACCACCAGCGTCGCCACCATGTAAAACACAAATGGCCAACGCGCTTGATCCACGTCACGGCTCGATTGGGCGGCAATCACCATGAAATAGAATTGGCGCGGCAAGGCGATGATTGCCGCCATCGACAAGAGGGTGATGATCAAAAAGTCCGCATTAATGGCTCGCGGGCTAAATGTTGTCGCGAGGGTGTGTTGCGTTCGGGCAAGCACGTCGGGCGGCGCTTGCAGCAGTAATGCCAATGCAAATCCCGCAACTGCCAGCAGTGCGGCCAGCTTAAAGAAGGATTCAAACCCTGCAGCAAATAGGACGGCATCGTTGCGGGCCGAGGCTTCATAGCGGCGAGTGCCATAGAGCATCGCCCAGCCTGCCAACAAAATTGCCGCGCAAATGAGGATCAAGGGCGAATTCTGCGCGCCCGACACCAAGGCATAAGTACTGCTCAAAGACTTCAACTGGAGCGCGATATAAGGGACCGCTCCCAATAGGGCCAAAAGCGTGACTAACGCAGCCACGCTCCGGCTGGAGCCAAACCGCCCACCAATGAATTCAGAAATGGAGTTTGCGCCATCTGCTTTCACGGCCTCAACCATGCGCACCAGAAACTTGCGGCCAAGGATGAAAACGAGGATCGGACCAAGATATATGGGCACATAGGCCCATCCGTCGGCAACGGCACTGCCAACCGCACCGTAAAAGGTCCAGCTGGTGCAATAGACACCCAAAGCGAGGACGTAGGTCGGTCGGCGCAAGTGCGCCTTCAAGCGTTGCCCGCCCCGCCCTTCAGCCCAAGCCGCACAGGCAAATAGAAGCGCTGCATAGCTTAGGATGATGATTAGCGGCAGTGAGCCTTCCATGATCCCCCCAGATCCACAGTTCTTTGGACTTTGTGTTTGTTTAGGCGCGACCGTTTCAGGCCGCTTTTTGGACAGTTTCTCCGGTTATCGCTTGATAGCAATGGTAGGTTGCATGTCCGAGCCACGGAAACACAATGATGAGACCGACAAAGCCTGTGGCGAGCGATAGAGCAACCAACATTGCGATATTAAACGCGAAAGAGGCCATAGCGCCTTTGTTGCGGGACACCGCAATCACGGAAACCAGCATGGCCGTCATGGCGTCAACAGGGCGGTTGGCTGCGAGCGGAATCGAGACCACGGAGACCACATAGCCGATGGTGGCAAGGGCACCGCCAACGACAGTACCGATCGTGACCATGATTAGGCCTTCTGGTGTCTGCAAGGCAAAATCCAAAAAGTCCAAATGCATCGCGGGCTCTCGCGCGCTCGACGCAAAGGCGTAGAGGAAGCTGGCCAGTC
Organism: Hyphomonadaceae bacterium UKL13-1; assembly: GCA_001602435.1. Classification (GTDB taxonomy): domain Bacteria; phylum Pseudomonadota; class Alphaproteobacteria; order Caulobacterales; family Aquidulcibacteraceae; genus Aquidulcibacter. Next base: position 1,407,019 of record CP012156.1, on the reverse strand, counting down.
GCGCCCAGACCATCAAGATCAACATAAGGACAAAGGCGACAATTGCCACTTGGCCCGGCGAGACGATGCGCGGTCTAAAGATTGCCCTCAGCGTGATCGGCTGACCTAGTACCCGCAACCGCGAAATCTCATAGCAGCCAATGGCTAGAATCGGCCCTACCAACGCAAAGCCACCGCAAACAGCGGGCAAGAACCCCAGCATATCCGCCTGCCAAAGTACCAGAGTCATCACCCACGCCACCACAACGGGGACGAGGCCAATCAACATGCCATAGCGCCACGTCGCTTTAAAGTCGACCCAACCTTTGGCAAGCCATAACCAATGCGCGTCGGGCATCAGACGGACAATTTGCACCCGTTCGTCTTCCCCAAGCGTGATCTCAAACTGGCTCATGTCGGCCTCCGGTCTTGGCTCTAGGGTAAAGGAAAATCATCGTCATTCAGGATGCGCATTGCTGCCCCCTTAGGGTCGTCATATTGCCGGTTCTTGAGGTTCCACAGGAAAGCGAGAAGGCCGATAAAGCCCATGAGCAAGGCAATGGGGATCAAAAACATCATACCATCCATAATCTTAGCCCCCCTTTCTGCGATCTGATGCGAGGCGAAGCGCATTCAAGGTCACGATAATGGAAGACGAAGACATGGCAATGGCGGCAATAAAGGGGGTTACTAGACCCAGCATGGCAATCGGGGCAGCGATAAAGTTGTAAAGGGCTGCAAACCAGAAATTCTCCATGACGCGCTTTTTCGCTGCGCGCGCCACTTCAATTGCCTCCAGCACAGAGCCTAGTTGCTCGCCTTGGAACACGAGGTCTGCCGCCGATTGACTGGCATCGGCTGCAGTACCGGGCGCAATCGACACAAAGGCCTTGGCCAAAGCAGGCGCATCGTTCAAGCCGTCTCCCACCATCAGCACGCGGTGTCCCTGCGCTTTCAAACCATCCAGATGGGCGGCCTTCTCAAAGGGGGTTAGCTCACCCCAATAGGTTTCAATGCCTGTTGCCAAAGCGGCACGTGCGACGGCCCCGTTCCGGTCACCCGAGAGTATGATTGGCTGGAACCCGCGTGCCTTTAAGGCTTGGATGGTTTGTGTCGCATCAGGTCGCAAGGTGTCTTCAAAGCAGAAGCGCACAGGGGCTTGGCCTTGAATGGCAAAATAGAGTTCCGTCTCTTCTGACTGGGCGTCCTCGACGCCAACCCAGGACGCACGGCCCAAGCGCGCCCGTAGCCCGTCGATCTGGCCTTCCACGCCACAACCGGGCACTTCGCGGGCATTTTCGATTGCGGACCCGGGTCCTGCAGCGCGCGTCATGGCGCGGGCCAAAGGATGGCGAGACGCGCGCGCCAAAAGGGCAGCTTGAGCGAGTGCGGTTTCGGAGATAGCCTCTTGCCCGCTCAGGCGTGGCTGACCCAATGTCAAAACACCTGTTTTGTCAAAGGCGATGAAGTCAATCTCGGCAAAGCGCTCTAAGGCATCACCAGACTTCAGCAAAATCCCCCGCTTAAACAAACGCCCAGATGCCACCACTTGCACAGCGGGGACCGCAAGGCCGAGCGCGCAGGGACAGGTTATAATCAGGACAGCACAGGCATTGAGAATGGCTATGCGCGGCTCGGCCCCTAAAAGCAGCCACGTCACGGCGGTCAAGAAAGCAGCCGCGTGAACAACAGGCACATAGAGTTTCGCAGCTTTATCAGCCCAGCGCACATAAATACTTTTGCTTTGCTCCCCCATTTCAACAAGGCGGGCAATCTCGGCAAGAAAGCTGTCGTCGCTGCGCGCACTGGCTCCCAGAACCAAGCGCCCCGATAGATTCAATGCCCCGGCCCGCACCTTTTGGCCTTGTCCCAATGCCACAGGAGCTGTTTCACCTGTCAACAATGAGAAGTCAGCTTCCGACACGCCTTCAAGGATGGTGCCGTCAACGGGGATGCGGTCACCCGGCAGGATAATGACATGATCGCCTGGACGGATTTCGCTGACTGCGACACTGATGGCTGTACCGTCCGGTTCAAGCCGCGAAGCGGTAACAGCCTGCAGCGCCAAAAGATCGCGTGCGGCTTGGCGGGCCTTCTGGCGTAAGGCATGGTCAAGATAGCGGCCGATCAACAAGAAGAAGAGCAACATGGCAACGGCATCAAAATAGGCGTGCTCGCCACCGCGTACAGTCTCTACGACGGACAGGCTCGACGCTAACAAAACGCCTAGGGAGATAGGCACGTCCATATTGGCGCGCCCCTTTTTCAAAGCGTTCCACGCGCTTTTGAAAAAAGGCATGCCCGCATAAGCAGCCGTCGGCAGCGCGATACAGGCCGAAATCCAATGGAACATGGTCCTTGTACCCTCTTCCATTTCCCCATTGAAATGGGCCGACCAAATGGGCACCGAAAACATCATGATGTTCATGGCGGCAAAGGCCGCTACGGCCATACAGATCAAGAGGTGACGGCCTTCTTGATCGATCACCGCTTGGGCTTTGCTGGGATCAAAGGGCTGGGCTTGATAGCCGAGATCAATCACCCGTTGAACAATGGCGCGCGGATCGATGCGGTCATCCTGCCACGTGACACTTAAGCGCCCGGTGGTTAGATTGAGGCGCGCGTTAGAAACGCCGGGAAGTGCCGTCACACCGATTTCAATCTTGCGCAAGCACCCTGCGCAACGTGCACCGCGAACAAGCAATTCAAGCGACAGCCCGCTGGCACGGTCTTGCTGGACAAAGGCACGCGGGTCCGCCGCCGCAACGGCCGATGCCGGTGGCTCTAGCCCCGAAGGACAACCAAGAGCGGACTCGGTGGTGGGGTTTAGCGTAGTGATAGCGTTGTCTCCGTCGAAAATTGGGGCGCGCCGTCAAGCTTGGCAGAGGCGCTAAACTTCCAGCGCCCGGGTCGAATTTGGTGGATCACTGCACGATAAATGCCAGGTGCTGTCTCTGTGAAGCTTAATACTTGGTCCTCGTTCGCATCTGTCGTGCGACCGATCGTGCCCTGCAAGCGTGCGCCAGTGAGCGGCTGCTGAGAACGGTCAGTTAAGCGCGCTTCAAGAACCGCGCCTCCACCCGTTGGCCGCTCCAAGCCCAAAGTCATAGTCCAGCCAAGCTCGGCTTGGCGCGCATTGGCGGCCAAAGTCTCGTTGAATTTCAAACCACTGATATAGGCGTGATCGGTTTCACCCGAGAAAGTCTTAAGCGCCAAAACGACGAACAGAATATTGACAGCCAACATCACAGCGAACAGACCGCCAAACATCGCCAAAACATGCCAGCCGGTTAGACGAAAGGGCTTAGACGGAACGGTAAGGTCAGTCATCGTCGTCTCTCTCCTCAGATTGATCTCCACGAATGAAGACAGATTTGGATTTCGCGATCTCGCCATCCTTGGGAGATGTCACTTCGATCATCACGGGCACCGAACGATGTTCAAGGCGCTCTGGGTCAGCGACAATAAACAAACGGACTTGGGCGACGCGATCAGGTCCGGCAGTCAAAACAACGCTATTGTCGACGACAGGCATCTCATTGGCCTGTAATTGCCCGCCTTCCACGCCTTGGATGCGAATTCTGACCTCGCGTGTATGGTCAGCCTTGTTGAGAACTTTGACGGTATAAGCATTGCGCACTTGGCCGGTTGAGAGCGGCACAAACAAGGGTGCGCGGTCCCGCTGAACATTGACGTCTAAGGTCGTGCGCAAAAACAGGCTGCCGAGCATCAGGCCGCTGATGCCGACAAACAAAACCCCATAAAACAGCGTGCGCCCACGAATAAAACGATAGCCGGACTTTTCCCCGGCCTGTCGACGTTCAATATTCTGGATGGTGTCGTAAGCGATCAGGCCCTTGGGCCGATCAATTTTCACCATGATCTCGTCGCACGCGTCGATGCACAGCGCGCAATTGATACACTCAATTTGTAAGCCATCGCGGATATCAATCCCGGCAGGGCAAGCGGCAACGCATTGGCGACAATCGATACAATCGCCGCGGCCTTCCCAACTATCATTCTTCTTATGGGGGCCACGTGGGTCGCCGCGGTCATAGCGATAGGTAACCGATAGGGCTTCCTGATCGAGCATGGCGGCCTGAATGCGCGGCCAAGGGCACATATAGGTGCAGACCTGCTCCCGCAGGGTACCGGCAAAAACATAAGTCGTTGCCGACAGAAGGCCAGCAAACACATAGGCCGACATCGGGGCCTTTAAAGTAAAAAAGCCAGCAAACAAAGTTGGCGCGTCATGGAAATAGGCCACAAACCAGCCGCCCGTCGCAAGCGAGATCATCAGCCATACCATATGCTTGCCGACTTTCCGCCAGGCCTTGTTGAAGTCCCAAGGCTGTTTGTCGAGCCGAATGCGCTGGTTGCGATCGCCCTCAAACCAATGTTCGACTGCGATGAAGAGGTCCGTCCAGACCGTCTGCGGGCAGGCATAGCCACACCAGATGCGACCAAATAGGGCTGAGGCCAGAAACAGACCAATCGCGCCCAAAATCAAGAGCCCGGTTACGTAGTAAAGTTCTTGAGGCCAAATCTCGATTGGGCCGAAGTAAAATCGCCGCCCCGTGAAATCAAACAGCAGGAATTGGTCTGGCGCGGCCCCGGGTCGGTCCCAACGCAGGAATGGCACTAAATAATAGATTCCTAGCAACAGGCCCACGATCAGCCATTTGGTTCGCCGCCAAAACCCTTGCACTGCCTTGGGATAGATCTGCTGGCGCTTCTCATACAGCTCCCGTTGCTGCGCGTTGTTCACCGCAACAGCATCAGAGCGCGCCACACCGTGCGCGGCCTCACCACTCGCAAGAGCGGCAGGGCCTGCAACGTCTAGAGTGTCAATGATCTTCATTGGACCTCAGGGGGAAATGACACGTTTAGGTGCCACCGCCGAGTGAATGGACATAGACCGCCAGGGCATCCAAAGTCGCTGGATCAAGGCGTTGCGACATCGTGGGCATGACCCCACCGCGTCCGAGATTGATCTGGGTGGTGATCTCTTGGGCCGTTCCACCATAGAGCCATTCTTTGTCGGTCAGGTTAGGGGCACCTTGGAGTGGATCTCCCTTCCCTTCGGCACCGTGGCAAGCCACACAATTCGTCGCAAATACCTGTGCCCCCCGTGCGGCGGCATTAGCGTCAGCGGGCTGGCGCGACAGCGTCAACACAAATTGGGTAACATCAGCAATCTGTTGGGGTTCCAACAATTTGTCGCGACCAAAGGAAGGCATTTGGCTGAAACGTGCATCTGGATGATCTGTCCGGATCCCGGTTTGCAAGGTCGAACGAATGCCTTGGATCGACCCGTCCCACAGCCAGACGTCATCGACGAGGCTTGGATAGCCTTTGGCGCCTTGGCCACCCGCCCCATGGCAGGTTGAACAATTTTGGGCAAAGGCAACGCGCCCCGATTCTTGGGCAAACTGGAACAATTCCTTGTTCTTGCTAACTAATTCAATCGGGGTTGCATGGAGTTGGGCAAATTGGGGTGCACGAGAGCTGACGAGCTTTGCCACTTCTTGATCGACTTGGCGCCGGTCCGACATACCCAATAGGCCTTTTGTATTGCCTGAGATGGTTGGCCAAGCGGGCATGGCAATCCAATAGACCACGGCCCAGGCGATACAGGCATAGAAGGTCAGCACCCACCAACGCGGCAGAGGATTATTCAATTCCGTGATGCCATCCCAGGAGTGGCCGGTGGTCTCCACGCCAGTGATGTCGTCCTTTGGTTTCTTATCGGACATGGTCAATATCCTCATTCTCAAGTGGCATACGGGCAGCCTTATCGAATTTGGCGCGATTACTAGGCCAGAAGACGTACAGGCAAACGGCAGCGAAGATGGCCATGAAGTAAATCATGCCCGAGGTTTGTGCGAAGGCAGACAATTGTTCGTATGACATGGACGCCTCCCTAGCGTAGGTTTTCAGCCTTCATGGGCTCATAGGTTTTGAAATCGACCATAGTGCCAAGGACCTGAAGATAGGCCACCAAGGCGTCCATTTCGGTCACTTTGGATGGATCACCGTCAAAGTCGCGAACCGTGACCTTGCCGCCATAGCGGGCCTGCAAGCCCTCGCTATCCGCATTGGGATCGGCCTGAGCCATCAAGTCCGTCTTGGCATTGTCGATATCGGCTTGCGTATAAGGCACACCGACCCGGGTTTGGGCGACGATATGTTTGTCGACCACATCCTTGATGCCGATTTCGCGGCCTTCCAAGAAGGCGTAAGGCGGCATGATGGATTCAGGCACGACAGAGCGAGGATTGATCAGATGCTGGACATGCCACGCATCGGAATATTTTGCGCCCACCCGAGCGAGGTCCGGCCCCGTCCGCTTGGAACCCCATTGGAAGGGGTGATCATACATGCTCTCAGCGGCGAGACTATAATGGCCATAGCGCTCAATCTCGTCGCGCAAAGGCCGGATCATTTGGCTATGACATGTATAGCAGCCTTCGCGGATATAGACCCCGCGCCCCGCTAACTCGAGCGGTGTATAGGGGCGCACTCCGTCGACTTTCTCAATGGTTTGTTCGATGCGGAACAAAGGCGCGATCTGGACGATCCCACCAATCGAGACCACCAATAAAATCCCGACCAGAAGGATCATTGAGTTACGCTCGATAATGCCGTGATTTTTGAAAAGCATGATCGTTGCTCCTACTCAGCGGGGACAAGGTTAGGATTGGTGAGGACAAGCGGTTCTTTCTTGGCGACGGCCCCATCGATCGTCCGCCATAGATTATAGGCCATGATGCAGGTGCCAATGAGGTAGAGGAGGCCGCCAATTGCCCGGACAATATAGGGCAGGTGCATGGCTTTGACGGTTTCCACAAAGGAATAGGTCAAGAAGCCAAACTCATTATAGGAGCGCCACATGAGACCCTGTTGAATACCCGACACCCACATGGAGGAGATGTAGAACAAGATACCAATGGTGGAGAGCCAGAAGTGCATCTCAACGAGCTTCAAGGAATAAAGTCGCTCGCGCTTCCACAGCCAAGGCGTCAGGGCATAAAGGGCACCAAACGATACCATGCCGACCCAACCCAAAGCACCTGAATGCACATGGCCGATGGTCCAATCGGTGTAGTGGGAGAGCGAGTTGACCGCCCGCACCGACATCACTGGGCCTTCAAACGTACTCATGCCGTAGAAAGCCAGCGAGGCCACAAACATCCGCAGCACGGGGTCTGTCCGCAACTTGTCCCAAGCGCCAGACAAGGTCATCAAGCCGTTAATCATGCCACCCCAGCTGGGCATCCAGAGGATGATCGAGAAGGTCATCCCCAAGGTCTGTGCCCATTGTGGCAAAGCCGTATAGTGCAAGTGGTGCGGGCCAGCCCAGATATAGATAAAGATCAGGGCCCAGAAGTGCACGATCGACAATTGATAGGAATAAACCGGCCGATTCACTTGCTTGGGAATGAAATAATACATGATGGCGAGGAAGCCCGCCGTCAGGAAGAAGCCCACGGCATTATGGCCATACCACCATTGGGTCAGCGCGTTTTGCACGCCACCGAACAAAGGATAAGACGTGGTGGCAAAGGGTGAGGTTGGCACAGCCAAATTATTCACCACATGCAGCATGGCAATGGTGACGATGAAGGCCAGATAGAACCAATTAGCCACGTAGATATGTGGCTCTTTCCGCTTCCACAGCGTGCCTAGGAACACCAGAAGATAGGCGACCCAAACGACCGTCAACCACAAGTCCACGTGCCAGGTGGGTTCGGCATATTCTTGGCCGGAAGTAACGCCCATCAAATAGCCGGTTGCGGCCAGAACGATGAAGAGCTGATAGCCCCAGAACACAAACCAAGGCAGCATACCGCCGAACAATCTGGCGCGACAGGTGCGCTGAACCACATAAAAGCTAGTTGCGAGCAGCACATTGCCTCCAAAGGCGAAGATGACTGCCGACGTATGCAAGGGCCGTAAGCGCCCGAAGTTCAAAAACCCAAAGTCTTTGAAGTACAGCAATTCCGGAAAGGCCAATTGCGAGGCGATTACCACCCCAACCAGCATCCCAACGATGCCCCAAAAGGTGGAGGCTATCACTCCGAACCGGATCACCCCATCGCTATAGGTGGACTGATCGTTTTGAAGTGCGGTGCCATGGGCCGTAAAAACTAAGCCCAGCGCGGCCGTTATGGCAGCGCCGAGGAAAATCCAGCCATGGACAGTCATGCCCACATCTTCGGCATGCGACGTGGCGAAGATAGCCCAGAGAGCGACTAGGAATGCGACGCCACAGGTAAAAATAATATCGAAGCGAGGCAACGCTTTCGATTTGAGTAGGTTTGGTTCCATCGTAAGACAGGCCCCCCAGAAGCCAGCACGGTTCATCCGTGCCCCGGTCACAGATCCGTGATACGCCCTATTTCCACACAAATAAAAGGGTTATTTTGTCGCAGGGTCTGCGCGCCATTTTTGCTGGATATTATCAGGCCTTTCAGGCATGGTGACAGTCTCACAAACACGTGAAGAGGCTTTTGGTTCCATGCGCACTTTTAAGGCTATTACCGATCAAGCCACTGAAGAATCGCCTATTTTGCACGATAATCGCATTATAGCGCTCGCGTTGATAAGTGTCGGCGCTCTCTTAATCGCTTTAGGACCTTGGTTAGCCGGTACGTCCCAGACTTTAGGCAGCTGGTGCCATCATGCCGTTGGCATAAGTGCGCAAAGCCTTCTGCGAGAGCTTATTTGGATCGCCAGCGAGCACTGTGGCTATTGTTATGTAGGCGCAATGATGATCGGCACGGGCATCGCCACTGGCGTGCGACGCGGCTTCTAGTGCCCTGTCAAAAGGCAAGGGCCTAGATCGGCGCTTTTAGTCCAAAGCCAAGTGCAGAATCATCGCCAGAGCCACCACTAGATGCGCCATCTGGCGACAGAATTTGTGCGATAGACTTCATGCTCAGAATCGACTGGATGACATCTAGGCCTGCCTCTTCCTGCTTCCGATCCCCTGCCCCGTAAAGTTGAGCCAGCATGGTCGGATTTAGCCCTGCCAAGGACTTGTCCTCCCCATCGGCAACTTGGCCTAGCATGCGCATGAAGTCATTGGGTTGGCCGTTGAAATAGTCATTTTCAAGTAGGTTCGCCATCAAGCGGCTTGCGAGCGCCCGATCAATCGTCCCAGCGGCATAGGTTTTTGGGCCAAACAAATGCGCAGGCTCGTCGCCTAATTCATGCTGGCTAACAGCGGGTGCTTGCCGGTTAGCAGTCGCGCGCAGATTGTCCAAGACTTCTGCAACCGTGCGCTCGGCCCCCCCATTTTTATAAAAGATCGGACGGTTCGCAGCTGCTGCACTCGGAAACAAGTCGGCAGCGCTGGCCCATGGCCGGTCGCGCGCGGCATTGACCAATTCAGCAGCCCCGCCTGCCCCGAGAAAGTGCGCAGCATAAAGGTCGCCGGCTTCAGGCTCTTGACCGGTGCGACCGCGCAAATAATCTGCATTGTCGCTGGCAAATTCTGCCGCCATCAGGGATGAAATTTTGGGGTCATAGCGCAGATCCAAGATTGCTCGACGCAGCCCAGGGTCCGACACATTTGGGCGGCCATTGGCCGCCATTTCAATCATCGACGCTTCCGCGCCCAAGCCGTGCTTGGCCCCGTGCCGCTTGACCGTTGTGAGCCATGTTGCGTCAAGAAACTGAAACAGGCCGGTGGCGCTAGACGTTTTGGCTTCAGCCTTAGGATTGAGCGAGCTCTCACGGACAGCGGTCGACAACAGAAACTGGAAACTCATGCCCGTGGTGCGCGAGGCGTGGGCAATAGCTTGGCGTACGGGTGAGCCGCCAATGGCTTCAGGTGTCACTTGCTTGTCTCCTACAGCGCTTTGGCCGCACTTCGGGCGACCGGTTCCACAGGTGCAGGATCAACCAAACATGGTTAAGACTCTGTTAGCGTAATTCTAACATGCAGAAATCAATAAGATTTTGGTAGACCCAAAACCTTCTCCGCCACGAAATTGAGAATCATTTCGCGCGAAACCGGTGCGATCCGAGCAATCATTGATTCGCGGAACATGCGTTCGACCTGATATTCCTTGGCATAACCCATCCCGCCATGCGCCAGCACGGCTGCCTCGCAGGCATGGTAACCAGCTTCTGCCCCAAGATATTTGGCGGCATTGGCTTCTGCGCCACAATCAAGGCCAGCATCAAACAAGGCGGCTGCCTTCATGGCCAAAAGTTCTGCGGCTTCCAACTCGCACCAGGACTTCGCCAGAGGATGTGCGACGCCTTGATTCATGCCGATGGGGCGGCCAAACACCACACGCTCCTTGGCATATTGGGCGGCGCGCCCAAGTGCAGCGCGGCCCAAGCCAATGGCTTCAACGGCGAACAACACCCGCTCTGGGTTCAGGCCCGAGAGAATATATTTGAAGCCCTTGCCTTCTTCGCCAATCAGAGCGTCGTGCGGAACTTTCAGATCCTCGATAAACAGCATATTACATTCAACCGCCTTACGACCCATTTTTGGGATGGGCTTGGCATCAATCGCGGTGCGGTCGAAGTCGCAATAAAACAGGCTGAGGCCATCGGTTGGGCGAGCGGCCTCTTCGCGCGGCGTGGTGCGCGCCAAAATCAGGATCTTGTCAGCGCGCTGGGCAGACGTGGTCCAAATCTTTCGGCCCGTAATCGTATAGCCCTCATTGGTGCGCACAGCGCGCGTGGTGATTGCAGCGGTCTCAAGGCCTGCATTCGGCTCGGTCACGGCAAAGCACATCTTATGTTCACCGGTAATAAGTTTAGGCAAAAAGGCCTGTTTTTGGGCCTCGGTCCCGAATTTCTCAATCGGCTTTGGACCAAAGATGTTTAGATGGATTGCCGAAGCGCCTGAAAAACCAGCACCGGACTGTGCCACCGTCTTCATCACAAGTGCTGCTTCAACCAAGCCAAGTCCTGCCCCGCCATAGGCCTCTGGGAAGGCACAGCCTAACCAACCGCCATCTGCCATATCGGCGACAAAAGGCTCTGGGAAACGGCCCGTCTCGTCGGTTTCAGACCAAAAGGCATCATCATATTTGGCGCAGATGCGGCCCACGGCTTCTTCAATCGCACGGTGCTCTTCACTCATTTCAAAGCCGCTCATTCTACTCGTCTCCCGTGCATTTGTCCGGACATTTATGACCCGCCTTTTAGCTGGAAAAGCGCTCGGGTGCAAAGAGGTTCATCAAAACCCCATCCAGTGTTTTGCCAGATATAAGCTGGCTTAAATAGGTGCCAATAGCGGGTGCCAGCAGCCAGCCATTCCGATAGGTCCCTGTAGCGAGATAGATACCAGCTGCTCCACTTGCCCCGACCAGGGGCAGATGGTCCGGCGTATTGGGGCGCAGCCCTGCCCACGCCTCGACGACAGGAGACGCATCCAATGATGGGAGGATGGCTTTGGCTTCGGCCAGCAGTGCCAACACTGGATCGATGTCGACGCTAATTGTGGGGGCTGCCAGCGGGTCAGAGGACGCGCCAATGATGAGGCTCCCACCCCGCGACAACAGATAAATCCGGCCAGCACGCACTATAGGGCTAGCCATTCCTGGATGCGCCACGCGCACCATCTGGCCCTTGACTGGGCTTAGGGCTTTTAAGGTCGAGATAGATTGACCCATACTTGCCGCGCCATAGCCATGGGCAAGCACAATTGCTTCCGCTTCAAGGGTACGTCCATCCAAAAGGTGAACACGATGCGGGGCGAGTGTCTCGGCTTGGCCGATGACAAGGTCGCCACCGAGCACTTGAAACTGGTTCAGCAGGCTCTTGAGGGCCGCACGGGGGTCCAACGCGCGCTCGCCTAGCGCTCTAAAGGCCGCCTGTGCGGTTAGGCCGTTTGGCACAGAAACAGGTTCGAGGTCCAAGCCGAGTGTAGCGGCCCGGCGCTGTAAGGCTGAAAGCGCCCCCTCTTCATCTTGTGTGCGAGCTAGGAAAAGGCTGGGTGCTTGCAAATCGATCGCGCAAGTCTGCGCCAATTGTTGCCATTGTTCAGCGCTCTTCAAGGCGAATTGGACATAAGAGTCCGGACAGGCTGGATCAGCTGCCATCTCATAAAGCGGTGCCAGCATGCCGCCAGAGGCCCAACCAGCGCCACGCACGCCTGAATCAACAATCGCAACGCGATAGCCATCCCGGAGAAGCGCGATGCCAGTACAAAGGCCGACAGGTCCTGCCCCGACGATCACAATGGATGATTGACTCGGCATTGTCATTGGATCGGCTGTGTCATGGGGAAGGCTCAACCCTCAGCCAAAAGAATGAAATGTCGAAAGAGCCATCTGGGGCCATAAATGGCCAAAGGGCAAAACTCGCATGGTACCGTGAAGTGGAATTGAACCGCTGACCTCCAGAGCCACAATCTGGCGCTCTAACCAACTGAGCTACCACGGCACACATGCGAGGGGGCGGGAGATATACTGTCCGCCCTTTTTCTTCAAGTCCCCTAGTGTTCAAATCCATGTTTTGCTTCAGCTTGCGCTAGAACAAATAGCCTAATTTTTCGATTTGGACGCGCAATTTGCCGAGCCGGACGCTCGTTCGCGGGATGTCTGTGAACCGGCTAAAATTGCGCAATTTTTCTATGGTGGCCCAGCGACTCCAAAGGGTCACAACAGCGCGGGGGTCATAGCCTGAGGCAAGAAGCGTTTCCAAAGCACCGCGGTCTAAAGCCTCGCCGCGAACAGCAGGTCGAGCAGCCAGTGTGCGCTGGCAGAACCAAGCGGCTAATTCTGCCTCTGACTGGCAGGCCGCAATAAAGCCGGACGTGGCCCAAACCTTGCCACCAGACAAAACCTCCGCGCGAACAGCTCCGGTTTCCACAACGCCGACTTCCAAACCCGCATTGGGCTGACCTAAAGTGCGCCAGATCCGATCCGTCACATTCAAAAGCCGGGCGTATTCACGGCCAGATTGGCGAAAATTTGAAAGCGACTTCAGGGCTATCCAATCTTGGGTGCCCTTTGAGCGCGCATGAACTTGACCTGCAAAACCTGTCAGCGACAGCGACAAAAAGCTTAGGAGCGTGCGCCGCTTCAGCACATTCCCCTCACGGCGCTTGCAGCCCTCCATTTCCTGCACGCTCTCGCTCACGCCGCACCGCCCTCGCCTTTGCTTAACAAAGGCCGCTACGCCGCTCGGATGAGCAAATCAAGCCCGCCCGTCGCTTCAGGGTTTGGTCGGGGCAGCCTGAGAGTCCGACGAAGCGGCCTTCTCTGGCAAGACCTGAATGCGAATGGCGTTTTGCGGCAAAAGATAACGCTTAGCGATCTCGTGCAATTGCGCGGGCGTAATGGCCAATAGACGCGCTTCTGCTTGCGCTTCGCGATCTTTTCGGAAGCCAGAGTTCGAGCCAGGCAGCTTAGGTGTGTCCAATTCAGAAAGAATTGAGGACCAATAGCCATTGTTCTGGCGTGACCGCTCTTGACCCTTCACAGCAGGTTCGACCACACGCTTCAGCTCGTCCAAGGTCACCCCGTCTCGCACCAGATCAGCCGCGATACCGTCGATAATGGCTTCGACCGGCTTGACTTGATCTGGCGTCACCGAAGCATGCGCATAGAAGCGTCCAAGATCGGCATAGGACGTCGACGTCCAACCGCCATTTGGCGAGTAGGACTGGCCTGCAGCTTCACGGACCTTATCGGTCAGGCGCAATTGGAGGATTTCCGCCAAAATGTAAAAGCGCTCAGCCTCGAACGGATCAATGCCGCCTTTGGTACGCCAGGATACATGGACAATCGCCTGTTCGGGTGGCCCCTTATGCGTCAGGACGCGCGCTGGCTGGCCAGTTGGCTTAGAACGGATCGTTGCCAGTTGAGCTGTGTTTAAGGCCAGCCCCGCACGTTTGGGTAAGGTTCCAAAGGTCTTTGCCACCGCAGCTATGACAGAATCAAACTCTGCATCGCCGACAACGACGACATGGATGGTGCCTTCTTCCCGCAACCGCTTCAGATAGGCCTTACCCTTCTCGTCATCATTGGCGAGATACTTCTGCAAGCTTGGTTCTTCGTAGGCCGGATTGCCAGTCTCAAAATAGGTCGAACTGTAAAATCCAAAAACGCCTGAAGCCGTCTGATTATAGGAGTCCCAACTTGTTTTGAGTGCATCGCGCATCATCAGAGCCGGGCGTGGACCCATCCGTGGTTCAACCACTTGGCTCAACATGACTTGCAATTGCTCAGGCAAATCCGCGATCGCTGGGCTTGCATACATTTCCAGCGTGTCCGGATCGATCCGGACCGAGGCTAATGAAGTTGACCGACCTGCAAAGGCGCTGATCGATTGATCCAATGTCAAATCTCCAACACCGTCACCACCCCATGCAGCATCGGCAAATGTAGACCAGAAAGGATTATCTTGTGGGAAGGCCAAATGGCCCGCATTAATCCCGATGCGGATATTGGCGCGGTCTTTTGTATAATCGGTATGCATGAAGGACAGGCGCACACCGTTCTCAAAAATCACCACTTTGGCTTTAGGATGAGCGAGTTCTTCGACTTTTTTGACCTTGCCCAGAGGCCCAAGATTGAGGGGTGTAAACTCAGCCTTTTTGACCTCCTCGCGTTTGGGCAGCGGAGCGGCCATGGCGGTTTTCCAAGCATCAAGAACCGTCTTTTCGCCGCCGTTGACTGGTGCTTTAGCAATCAGAATTAGCGCTGGATCCCCACCCTGCCACCAAGAGACGAAAGCACGATTGACCGCCTCTGGCGTTGCAGCTGCAGCCAATTGGTCAAAAATGGCCAAATTATCTTGCGGACTGGTTGTCACGCCATCAGCACCAAGCGCAACGATCAATGAGCCGGATATCCCTGTCGTCCGGCGCGTAGGCTCTTCCTTAATTGCGCGCTCAAGTCCAAGCCTGTTCTCTTTGATCTCTTCTTCAATTTCTGCCGCTGTGAAGCCGGTGGCTAAAGCCTGACGCAATTCTATCACAACAGTCTTCAAGGCCTCTTGCCACGCGTCCTCTCTCGGCAGAACGGCAAAAGTGGCCGTTAGTCCATTCTCATCTGTCACCTTTTGATAAAAGACCCCCAAGGTAGGCGGATTATCAACCAATTGAAGGCGGGCGAGCCGTCGTTGGAAGACGCCTTGAGCCAGGGACTGTAAGCCCGACCATTTGCGTTTCGCCTGTGTGTCGAGATCGCCGTAATCGGTCTCATCGGGACGGCTCTGCGCCACCATAACAACAATGGGCTGCTCAGGTTCAACAATGATTTTGGCCCGAAGTGGGCTCACGTCCCACGTGCCATTGTTCGGATCAGATGGTGCTTTGGCCGCTTTCGGCTTCCAATCTGAGAACTTTGCAGTGATGAGGGCCTTTGTGGCTTCCACATCCACGTCGCCTGTAACCACTAGAACAGCGCGCTCTGGCCGATACCACGTTTCGTAGAATTCGCGCACTTTGGCGGCAGTCGCAGTCTCCAAGATTTCCTTCACACCAATAGGATCGCGCAGCGTGCTGATGTCTTTGGGGTACAAGAATTCAGTGATTTGCCGCGATATCCGCCGCCCCGGCCCATCACCGTCATTCATCTCGGAAATGACCACGCCGATCTCGCGCTTAATCGCATCGTCTTTCAACAACAGACGATCGGCCGTCTCGCGAAAAATCGATAGAGCCGTATCCAACCTGCCACCATCGGCGCTGGGGATGTCGAGCTTATACATTGTCTCTTCAAGATTCACATGCGCATTGACGTGGCTACCAAAACTTGCGCCCAAACGCTCCATCGTCTTGGTGAGTTCACCTTCGGGAATATTAGTAGAGCCGTTAAACGCCATATGCTCGATGAAATGGGCAAAGCCACGCTGATCGTCACGCTCGTACTTCGAGCCCGCCTCAATCCGAAAGCGCAGCGACACTTGTTTTTCCGGTAATTTGTTAGGGCGGATCGCATAGCGCAGGCCGTTCGGCAAAACGCCATAGACCACATCTTTACTGGGCTTAAGATCCGATCCTTTCCACGGCCAAACTGCACCGGGCGGCGTGGCCGCGACTGGGCGCGTCTGGCTAATGGCTTGGGCTGCAACCTGTTGAGGTAGAGCGGGCAAGGCAAGCAAAACTGAAATACAAAAAAGCGAAGCGGTGCGAACAATGCAATGTTTAATCATGGAACGATCCAACCACAGGTTAAACCCTTTGCCAAGGTGGCAGATACGCTAGATGACGGAGATGACAATGTTGTTTACAGTAGCTCAAAACGGCAGCTCAGGGGGCTAGGCGCATGCGAATCTCAACTCATTTCTGGCGGAAAATCGGCTCTTGTGCGCTGGCTGGCAGTCTTGCACTCGCGCCCCTCCAAAGCGTGCAAGCTCAAACAAATCCAACCGAAGGGATCGTTCGTCCAGGCGACCGTATCGCCGGACCAGACTTTGCGACCCGCAGCCCTGCCTATGGCATGAATGGGGCCGCGGCCACTGCCCACCCTATTGCGACCCAGATTGCCATAGACACACTTAAACAAGGCGGAACGGCCGTAGATGCTGCAATCGCCGCCAATGCGGCCTTGGGCCTGTTGGAACCTACTGGCAACGGCATTGGTGGCGACCTGTTCGCCCTGATCTGGGACCCCAAGACGCAAAAGCTTTACGGCATCAATGGCTCTGGCCGGGCGCCCATGGGCATGAGCCTCGCCGATCGCGCAGCACGCGAGGCCAAGATCAAGACCAGAATCCCCGGGAGCAGACCGTCGTTTGGCAGCTTGACCGTCACCGTACCCGGGGCCGTCGATGCTTGGTACACGATGCACAGCCGCTTCGGGAAATTGCCCATGGCCAAAGTATTGGCTCCAACGATCGCTTATGCCGAAGCCGGCACTCCCGTCCCGCCTGTGATTGCTTATTATATGGCGGGAAATCTCAAACGCCTCGAAGAGCGTGCCAAAGCGGGGGAAGTGGAAGAGTTTGACAATGCCCGCAAAACCTATTTCGCCAATGGCCCCGTTAAAGCAGGCAAAGTTTTCAAAAACCCCGATCTGGCCAAGACCCTTAGCTTGATCGCCCGTGGCGGACGGGACGCTTATTACAAAGGTCCTATCGCCCAGACAATTGACGCCTATATGCGCCGGATCGGCGGGCCCCTGCGGGCGAGCGACCTCGCAGCCCATAAGAGTGAATGGGTCGAGCCGATCTCGGTGAAATATCGTGGCTATGATGTCTGGCAATTGCCGCCCAATAGCCAAGGCGTCACCACACTACAAATGCTGGGCATCCTCAATCAGTTTGACTTAGCAGGCGCAGGATTTGGCACAGCAGAAAGCTTGCACCTTCAAATAGAAGCCAAGCGCTTAGCGTTTGAAGATCGCGCGAAGTTTTTGGCTGACCCTGCCTTTGCAAAAGTTCCGACTTCGGGCCTGATCAACCCGGCCTATTTAAAAGGCCGTGCCGGGCTGATCGATCCAAACAAGGCAACAGTCGAAGTAAGTGCCGGCGACCCCAGCCAATTTGAGAAGGGCGACACCACATTTCTGGTCACCTCAGATTCCAGCGGCATGATGGTCGCGTTGATCCAGTCCAATTATCGCGGCATGGGTTCTGGCCTAGTCGCCGATGGCTTGGGCTTTATGTTCCAGAACCGGGGGGAAGCCTTCGCGCTCGATCCAGCGCTGCCCAACGTCTATGCACCCGGCAAGCGGCCCTTCCATACGATCATTCCGGGCTTTGTGACCAAGGATAATCAAGCCTTTATGGCCTTTGGCGTCATGGGTGGCGCGATGCAGCCACAAGGCCAAACCCAGATTGTCGTCAATATGATCGATTATGGCTTGGACGCCCAATCGGCAGGCGATGCGCCTCGTTGGCGACATGAGGGCGGTTGCGAACCTGAAGGCGGCTGTAAGCCGGGACTGGGCCGGGTTGCCCTTGAATCTGGCTATCCCGATGCTACGCGCGCAGGCCTTACCCAGAAGGGCTGGACCTTGAGTGGCGCTGACGGTGATTTTGGCGGCTATCAGGCTATTAAGCGCGACCCCAAAACAGGGGCCTATGAAGCCGCCACTGAAAGCCGCAAGGATGGCACAGCCTTGGCCTATTGAGGCTTGGTGCAACTTCGTAAATATCCAAGGGGCCGTGTTCACATGGCCCCTTTTTTCGTTTCGTGCGTTGAGCCAAAGATGAACGCAAATGAAATGGCGACCTCACAGGTCGTTCAGAT
The DNA here is from genome assembly GCA_001602435.1 of Hyphomonadaceae bacterium UKL13-1. Lineage (GTDB taxonomy): Bacteria > Pseudomonadota > Alphaproteobacteria > Caulobacterales > Aquidulcibacteraceae > Aquidulcibacter. The sequence continues at coordinate 1,388,865 of CP012156.1, read as the reverse complement.
GGCGCGCTTTAAAAAGAGGGTCATCGCCCCAAGCACTCGGTCTTGGTGCCTGCGTCTGGAGACTGAAGATGAAAAAAGCTCTGATACTTGCCTTAACTGGCCTTGCCACTCTGGCCAGTGCCCCTGCTGCGGAAGCCCAGCGCTTTGACCGTGGCCGCCCTTCCATCACTTTGTACGCCGGAACCGATTTCCGCGGACAGGCTGTGACCATAACCGGCGACGCGCCTGACCTGCGCCAGCTCAATTTCGACGAAGCTGCCGGCAGTTTGGTGGCACGCGGCGATTGGCAAGTCTGTTTGGATGCCAATTATGGCAGCCGTTGCCGGACCTACAGCGACTCCATCCCCAATCTGGAATCCTTCAGGGGTCGCATTTCCTCGGTGCGTTATGTTGGTCGAGGCAGTGTCATAAACCCCGGCCTAGGCGGTGGGTATGGCCCCGGCGGCGGTTACGGCCCTCCAGGTGGTGGCTTTGGCCAGGGCGGCGGGTACGGCCCAGGCTATGGAGGTGGAACACCACCCCGTTACACTGGTCAAACCACATCGGGCCGTGCCACCGTTTTCTTCCCCGGCTCGGTCTCCCAAGGCCAGTTTGGTGGCCGCAATGACGCAAACCAATTCTGCCGCGACCAAGGTCTCCGCGACGCAGTCTATTCCGGCCAAGATCGCAATGGCAATTTGGAAGACGTTCTCTGCCGCCGTTAGTCTGACCTAAACCGAAAACAAAAAGGCCGCGGTGTTCACACCGCGGCCTCTCTTTTTAGCGAGTCTCTCGCCGATTAGAAGTCGAGCGAGACGCGACCGTACACATAACGGCCCGAGAAGCCGAATGGCGAATAACGCGAGAACGCAGATGCGCCCGAGTTGTTCAAGGTTGTGAAGGTCGATGGCGTCAGGACCGTGGTGCCTGGCGTCTTGCGTGGATAGACATCGGTTGCGTTTTCAACGCCCAAGGTCAGGCTGATCTTGTCGGTCAGCTTGTAGCGGCCTTCGATGTCGAACAAGACCTCAGGGGACAGGACGATATCGCGCGCGGCATCGGTGCCGGGCTCAGTCACTTCACCATAATAGGTGGCCTTGAACGTCGTACCAAACTTGCCGAGCGTCCAATTGGTATTGAACGAGGCCTTTTGCTTTGGCTGGCCTTCGGTCAGCGTCAGCGTGTTGATCCGGTTGAACAATTGGGTTGGGGTCAACCCAATGGCGGTCAAAGCTGGGATGACTGGGGTCTTGTCCAGCTTGGTTTCGTTGACGCTCATGCTGCCCGTAAAGTCAAACCGACCAAAGTCGGTGCGCAAACGGTAGCTGGCAACCAGATCCGCGCCCTTGGTGGTGCTGTCCACACCGTTCAAGAAGAAGCGAACCGCGTTGATGCCGACGATGCCATTGGCTGCCAACAAAGTTGTCACGGCTGGCTGGTTCAAGTTTTCCGACAATACGATGCGGTTGGTCAACTCGATTTGGTAAGCGTCCAAAGTGAAGTTGAAGTCACCAAAGCGCAGAACGCCGCCCAGCGAGTAGTTTACCGATTCTTCTGGCTTCAACTCTGTGCCGCCCAACGCGCGACCGATCCGCGAGGTCGATGGCACGGTTAGGATTTCCAAAGGTACACCTGCAACCACGTTTGTGGATGAGGCGGTAAAGAATTGCTGTTGCAAGCTTGGTGCGCGGAAACCATTGGAAACCGAACCACGCAGCGCGAACATTTCATTGAAGTCATAGCGGCCCGAGACCTTGCCGCTGACATTGTTGCCAAAGTCGGTGTAGTCTTCAACGCGCACGGCACCCGAAACCAACAAAGCATCGGTTACGTTGACTTCGAGGTCGATGTAACCGCCGATGGCGTCACGGGACACACCGATTTCGTTGGATGGCTTAAAGCCGCCAAAGCCTTGCGAACCGGCAACGAACGAACCTTGCTGGAAGTAAGAGCCTGGCTCACCGGCGAAGATTTCATAATGATCGCGGCGCGCTTCAAGGCCGACAGCGACGTTTAAGTCAGACGCCAAGCCAACATTATAGCCCTTTACAGCCGACAAGTTTACGACGGTTTGGGTGTTATTGAAGCCACCAGCGGTGAACGAGGTTGGGCTAGCAACGCCCAATGAACGGTTCAGCGTGTTGCGGATCACGAATTCCATCTCGTTGAAACCGCGGTTTAAGCTCAGATCCACATCCCAGCCATTCCACTTGGTTTCCATGCCCAGAGCGAACGAGTTATCCGTGATCAGTGAGTTGATCTTGGGCAGGAAGCCGTTTGGATAGATTTCAACGACGTTGCGGCTATCGGCTGGCCAACGGAAGAAGGCTGCCGAAGTGGAATCGCGGCCTTGGACGCTAGCCCAACCATACAGGCGGGTGGTGTCGGTCAAATCGATGCTGGCATTAGCAAACAAGGTGCCTTGGATCAGCTCACCGTCACCATATTGCTGATTCCAGCGGTTGATGGTGGCTTCACGAGGGTCAAGCGCGCCCCCTGGCAGCAAGTTATAAAGACGGCGGGTGTCATAACCTTGGCGGTTGATCGACTCACGGTTTTGAATTTCCGCAGCAATAGTCAAAGAGCCATTTTCGAACAAAGGCAAACCGACCCAAGCATTGACCGTGGTGGTTGCACCGTCATTGGCATCGCGCGAACGGATCGATTGCCACGTTGGGTTTGCGACGATGTTAGCAGCCGTGAAGTTCGTGGTGCCATTTGGCAAAGCAGGTGCTGGATCGGTGTTCACGGTGGTTTGGCGTTGGCCATAGGACACAGTGACATTGCCGCCTTCGCGACGCTGCTTCAGGCGCAAGTTGATCACGCCGGCGATCGCGTCGGAACCATATTGAGCCGATGCGCCATCGCGCAGCACTTCAACAGATTCTAGAATGCTGCTTGGGATGGTGTTCAAATCAACTGCCGAAGAACCACGACCGATCGAACCATTGATGTTGACCAAAGACGCCGTGTGGCGACGCTTGCCATTCACAAGCACCAAGGTTTGGTCTGGTGCCAAGCCGCGCAAGGTAGCTGGACGAACAGAGTCGGTGCCGTCCACGATCGCAGGGCGTGGGAAGTTGAAGCTTGGCAAAGCGGTTGCCAATTGTTGGTTCAATTCTGGCGAACCTTGCTGGCTCAATTGTGCAGACGATACGACGTCGACAGGTGCAGCGGTGCTGAGTGCAGAGCGCGCAGCAACCCGGGTACCGGTCACAACAACGACTTCGGCTTCCTTCGTGGCAGGGGCTTCTTGCGCAAACGCTGGCGCAGCCAAAGCGGCAGCGCCCATCGCGATGATCATCGCGCGAATTGAAATTTCCATGATTTTTCCTCTTGAGTGGGTACAAACTCTCGGGGGGGCATGTGACGTCCGATCCTTGAGGTTTCAAGTCAGCGCCTGACACAATCGTGACTTTGAGGGGGTGAATCGCCGCCTTAACAGGACAGATGTTGCACAATGGTCACAATTTCAGGTTCACGCGGAACTGACTTGCATCATTCCGCTTGGGGTGCCACGACTAACGCGGCGCCGAGATCACGAAGAATCTCGCACTTTGGGAGACGTCCATGCATCCAGTTCACCATGCAGCACAAACACCGGATAAGCCCGCCGTCATCATGGCCGGTTCTGGCGAGGCATTAAGCTATGCGGAGCTTAATGCGCGCTCTAATCAAGTTGCCCAATTGTTGCGCGGACAAGGGCTGAAGGCAGGCGACGCCATCGCGGTCCTCTTGGACAATTGCCCAGACTATTTTGAAATCGCGTGGGGTGCCCAGCGCGCGGGCCTTTATTTCACCTGTCTATCCACAAAACTGCAGGTCGATGAGATCGCCTACATCTTGACGGATTCTCACGCCAAAGTGCTGTTTGTTGGGGCAAATCTTTTGGCATTAGCCGAAGAAGCGCTCGGCCATGCAGGGGTGAAAATTCCTGTTCTGGTGATTGGTGGCGATCCAAAAGGGCACTCATCCTTTTCTGATGCGCGTGACGCCCAGCCAAAAGATCCAATTGCTGACGAAAGCGCTGGGGCCGACATGCTGTATTCGTCGGGTACCACGGGCCGGCCGAAGGGTATCAAAATTCCGCTAACCGGTGCGCCAATTGATACGCCCAATGCGCTGCAAATGATGGCGCAAGCGATTTATGGCATCTCAGCAGAAAGTCAGTATCTCTCGCCCGCCCCTTTGTATCACGCAGCGCCTTTGCGCTGGTGCATGTCGGTTCACAAGATTGGTGGGACCGTCGTTGTGATGGAGAAATTTGAGCCCGAAACCTATTTGGCCACGGTAGAGCGTCACCGCATCACGGACAGCCAATTGGTACCGACCATGTTTGTGCGCATGCTGAAGCTAGATGAAGCGATCCGCAAAGCCTACGACCTCTCGTCGCTCAAAATGGCGGTTCATGCAGCGGCCCCCTGCCCGGTTGCAATCAAACAGCAAATGATGGACTGGTGGGGACCCATTATACATGAGTATTACGCAGGCACCGAGGGCAATGGCTTTTGCACCATTTCGCCGCACGACTGGCTGCGCAAAAAAGGCAGCGTCGGCAAAGCGCTTTTGGGTGAGCTTCGGATCGTTGGCGAAGATGGCGATGTTGTGCCTACTGGGGAGTCTGGCACCGTCTTTTTCGCCAATGGCCCGCAGTTCGAATATCACAACAGTCCCGAGAAAACCGCTGACAGCCGCAATGCTTTAGGCTGGTCGACTTTGGGCGACGTGGGCTATGTCGATGAGGAAGGCTTCTTATTCCTGACCGACCGCAAGGCCTTCATGATCATTTCTGGCGGGGTGAATATCTATCCGCAAGAAAGCGAAAATGTGCTGGTAACCCACCCCAAAGTCGCCGATGTTGCCGTTTTTGGCGTGCCGAATGAAGAATTTGGCGAAGAGGTCAAAGCCGTGATTCAGCCGATGGATATGGCTGATGCCGGCCCCGAATTAGAGGCTGAGCTGCTGGCGTTTTGCCGAGCTAGCATCAGCCACGTAAAGGCACCCCGCTCCATTGACTTTATGGTGGAATTGCCGCGTTATCCCACCGGTAAACTCTACAAGCGGTTGCTTCGCGACCGTTATTGGGCCGGTCGGGAGAGCAAACTTGTCTGAAGGTAAAAACCAAGCGCAGAAAGAACTCTGGAACACATTTGCGGGAGAACGCTGGACCAGACGGCAGGTCGATATTGACGCCATGCTGTCAGGCTTCACGCAAGCCTTAATGCAGGCTTCTGGCCTTGAAGGCAGCGCCTCTCAAAATGTTCTCGACGTCGGATGTGGCTCTGGTGAAACCTCCTTGATGATCGCAGATCTGGGCCACACGGTGACGGGGGTTGATATCTCAACCTCCTTGCTGGCGCTGGCCCAAAAGCGCGCGGGCGACCGCGCGGGCGTCAATTTCCTGGAAGCTGATGCGTCGGACGCTGTGTTCGACAGCCCGTTTGACCTATTGATCTCCCGCTTTGGTGTGATGTTCTTTGATGACCCGCACGCAGCCTTTACCCATATGGTTCAGCAACTGAAGCCCGGCGGTCGGGTCGTGTTTGTCTGTTGGCGGCCACCTGCAGAGAACGAATGGGTGACGATGCCCATGCAGGTTTTGGTCAGCGTGACCGAACCTCCTGCCCCGCCACCACCAGATGCGCCCAGTCCGTTTGCCTTTGCCAATCCAGAAAGAACGACAGCCATTTTGGAAGCGGCAGGCTTAACCGACATTAAGTTCACCCCGGTGGACGCGGCCATGCCAATGGGCTCAGCCAAAGGGGCCATTGAGACAGCCGATTACGTCATGGAAGTTGGTCCTGCCGCACTGCCAATAGCCCAATTGCCGCGCGAGACTGTCGCCATGGTGCGGGAAAAAATGGAAACAGCGATCGAACCCCGCCTCAAAGATGGCTATCTCTCGCTCGGTGGCGCGATTTGGGTGGTTGAGGCGCGTAAGGCTTAGATACCGACGGTTTACGGCTTATCCCGATACTTATTGGTGATGGGATAGCGCCTGTCGCGGCCAAAGTTGCGCGTGCCAATCTTGACACCCGGCGGCGCTTGGCGGCGTTTGTATTCGGCAACATAGAGCAGATTCTGGATGCGGTGCACCACCACCGGATCATGACCGCGTGCGATCACATCCTCAATCTCGGCCTCTTCTTCGACAAAGCCGTGCAACATGTCGTCGAGTGCTGGATAAGGCGGCAGGCTGTCCTGATCGGTTTGGTTCTCGCGCAATTCCGCCGAGGGCGCTTTGTCGATAATGCGTTGGGGAATGACTTCGCCCGAAGCGCCAAGGCCGATGTGACAAACATGCGCATTTCGCCACCGCGACAAGGCGTAAACCTCCATTTTATAGAGGTCCTTCAAAGCATTATAGCCGCCACACATGTCACCATAAAGCGTTGCATAGCCGACCGCCATTTCGCTCTTATTCCCGGTCGTTAAAACCATATGGCCAAACTTATTGGACAGAGCCATCAGCAAGACAGCGCGGCTGCGGCTTTGTATATTTTCTTCGGCAACCCCAGTTTGGGTACCGGCGAACTGGCCGCTCAACATTTGCGCGAATGCCTCCACCGCCGGTTCAATCGAAATAACGTCATAGGGGATGGCCAAGCGGCGCGCGTTGTCTGCCGCATCATCGAGGCTTTCTTGACTGGTGAAGCGCGAGGGCATCATCACACAGCGCACGCGGTCTGGCCCCAAAGCATCGGCTGCAACCGCTGCACTCAAGCCGGAATCGATCCCGCCGGACAACCCCAGCAGAACACCTGGAAAGCCATTTTTATTGACGTAATCTCGAAGCGAAAGCACCATCGCGGCATAATCAGCCGCCTCACCTTCAACTTGGTCGAGTTGCTCTGCCTGCTTGCAAACCCAGCTATCGCCGCCCTTTTCCCAAAGAGCACTCGACTGGCTTTCCGAAAAGTTCGGGAGGGATTGCACACATGCCCCGCTCGCATCCAACGCAAAGCTACCGCCATCAAAACAGAGTTCATCCTGTCCACCAATTTGATTGACATAGATAAGCGGCAAAGCGGTTTCAGAAACTCTTGCGCGCGCGCTGGCCAAACGCTCTTGCTTGACTGGGCGGCGATAGGGCGAACCGTTGGGCACGATCAGAAGCTCAGCCCCCTGCTGCTTCAGGCTTTGGGTCACCCGGTCAAACCAGATGTCCTCACAAATCGGAATACCGACCAAGACCCCTGCAATCTTCACGGGAGCCGGCAAAGGCCCGGCATTGAACACGCGCTTTTCGTCAAACACAGCATAATTGGGCAATTCGTGTTTGAACCGCAGATCGGCGACGCGCCCGTCTGACAGGATCGCGACTGCATTATAGAGCCCATCCTCATTCCGCCACGGCGTGCCCATGATCACCGCAAGTTTGGTACCGGCTGTCAGCGCGGCCAATTCTTCCGTCGCTTCACGGCAATCCTTCACCGCAGCGGGCTTCAGCACGAGGTCTTCCGGCGGATAGCCAATCAAAAACAACTCAGTAAAAACAAGAACGTCCGCCCCAACGCTTAGGGCATGCCCCAAGCAGGTCTTGGCTTTGGCAAGATTACCCCAAATATCCCCAACAATCGGGTTCAGTTGGGCGGAGAGGATGTGCAGCTTCTGTTGGGTCTGGCTCATGTGCCTAAACTAACCCGATGCGCGGTTTGGTTCAAAGGTTTGCGCTGAGAATGGTTTCAATTTGAAGGGCCAAGTCCATTGCGGTGAGTGCATCTTGGTTGGACACTTCCGCATAAGGCGCAGAACAAGCAGCTACAAACTGAGCCAACATTTGGGCGACTGGGTCTGAATCTTGGGCCAAAAATGGCCTTGGATTTGGCCAATTAGCCCCATGCGTGACCACGCCGCGCACAAAATCGACGCTCATTTGCGCTTGCGCTTGTCCAGTATCCAACATCCATTGCGTGGTGCGAACACTCGCGGTCCGTGTCGCGCGCAGGCGGGCTTCCCCGCCGCCTTTGAATCGTACCCGCGCTTCAGCAGAATCAATTGCCGCACCGCGACCACCAAGCTTGGTCGCCCGCACCGAAACAGCGCGCGAGCCAAACAAGACGGCTGCCACATAAATATCTTGGATCATCAGATCGAGAATAACGGAAACATCGCTGACATGCTCCCGCGGGGGGGCTTCGCGCACCGCTTCAAAGCTGCGTAATCCAACCATGCTAGGTGTTAGGCCCAGCGCACCAATCATCGGCCCTTCACGGTGGCCGACTTGCAAAATCAAGTTTTTGGCGCGCGCCTCGGCCACCATCTGTTGCGCTTCGTCGCGCGAGGTCGCAATTGGACGCTCGACTAGGACATGGCATCCTTGAGCGAGGGCCTGAAGACTTAAACGACCGTGGGTCCCTGCAGGAGCCGCGATGATCACCGCGTCAGCCTGCTCAAGCAACGTCTCGAGTGACAAGGGCTCAATTCCAAACCGTGCGCATAAGCCTTCAGAGCGCCGCACATCTGGCTCATAGAGACCGAGGAGATTCGCCCCCGGCGTCACGCGTAGCGCAGCAGCATGCCGCTCCCCCGCGACACCAGCACCAATGAGTCCCACCTTCAACAAGCTCTTACCGGCTCCTTTAACCCTCATTGGGCACCCTTGATTGGGCCCCCATCATCGGGTCTGTCGTCCCTATTTGTCACAGTGGCTTCACGCATCTGTCACAAGCGCGTGGTGCTCAAGCATAAAACGCTTGCGTCCATCAATCGTGCGCCAGAAAAAACTTCAGCAAACCAGCGATTTCCCGGAAACATTTACAGCAGGCTCCAAATGCCTTCGCCTGGATGACTTGACCCGCCCCCAAAAAGACCGTCATTCCCATCCTAGAAGCGTACAAGAGTACCACCACATAACAGGGAGAAACACATGCCAGCAGTTACATCTAAAGAAGTGCGCCTGAAGTCGCGGCCAGAGGGTTCGCCAGTCGCTGAAAACTTCGAGATCGCGAGCGTCGAGAGCACAAGCCCAGCTGCAGGCTTTGTTCAAGTGAAGAACCACTGGATGAGCGTTGACCCTTATATGCGCGGCCGCATGTACGACCGCCCAAGCTATGTGCCGCCCTTCCAATTGGGCGAAGCGCTGCAAGGCCACGCGATTGGCGAAGTGATTGAGAGCGGCGATCCTGACTTTCAAGTAGGTGACATTGTCAGCCACATGCTGGGTTGGCGCGAATTTGTAACAGGCCCCAAAGTCCTATTCACCAAGATCGACACCCATGGCATCCCTTTGCAGGCCTTTTTGGGCGTGATGGGCATGCCCGGCATGACCGCTTATTGCGGCTTTCTTGAAATCGGCGCGCCAAAGCCCGGGGACACCGTCTTCGTCTCCGGCGCAGCAGGAGCTGTTGGCTCGCTCGTATGCCAGATCGCCAAGATCAAAGGCTGCAAGGTCGTGGCCTCTTGCGGTTCGGATGAAAAAGGCGAGTGGCTTAAATCTGTCGGCGTTGATGAAGTCGTCAATTATAAGAAGGTGCCGGATCTCTTGGCGGCGGTTCGTGCGGCTGCCCCCCAAGGCATCGATATCTATTTCGACAATGTCGGCGGTGAACATCTCGAAGTCGCCCTCGAAGTGGCCCGCCCCGGTGCCCGCTTTGCTGAATGCGGCATGATCAGCCAATATAATGCGACGGAACCTGTCCCGGGGCCCAGTAATTTGGTTTACATTGTTGGTAAGAGCCTAAAGATCCAAGGCTTCATCGTGTCCAACTATGCCAGCATGCAAGGCCAATTCTTGGCTGAAATGGGCGGATGGATCAAAGACGGTCAGATCAAGTGGGAAGAGACCGTGATGGATGGGATTGATAAAGCTCCAGCCGCCTTCATGGGTCTATTCAGTGGTGCGAATGCTGGCAAAATGTTGGTCAAACTCGCCTAAGCGGACGTCCAACGCCCGAAAAGCCAAGGCCAGTTTCGCATGTGTTCGCAGACTGGCCTGGCGCATTGCAATTCAAGGGTGACGAACGTCGTCTTGCCCTGTAGAAGCCGCGCTTCAATTTTCGACCCTGAATAGGAAACCACCCATGAGCCGCCTTTTCGACAATTATGTGATGGTTGACTGGTCGGCTGCGGCGAAACCTGCAACCGGTGCGGATTCCATCTGGATTGGGACGTTGCGGCGCGATGTGCGTCTCCAATTGCGTTTTGAGGCGCAAAACCCACCCACCCGCAAGGCGGCTTTCGAAGCGATTACCGGCCTACTGGCTGAGTTTGATAAGCGCGGCGACCGCACCTTGATCGGCTTTGACTTCCCCTTTGGCTATCCACAAGGGACTTCGGCTGCCCTGAAGTTTGAGGGCGCCCCTTGGCTGACAATGCAAGCTTTCTTGACCAAGGAAATCAAGGACAAGCCAGATAATGCGAATAATCGCTTCCAAGTGGCGGCCATGATGAACCGCCTGATTTCGGGTGGGCCATTCCCATTCTGGGGGTGTCCACCACGCGACGTTCTGACCACGCTGCAATCCAAAAAGACCCGCCCACATGGCCCAGGCGATGTGCCTGAGCATCGTTTAGCCGAACAAGCAGCAAAGGGCGCAAGCCCGCTATGGAAGCTTTACACGGCAGGCTCTGTAGGTTCGCAGGCTTTGATGGGGATCCCGGTCGTCAAAAAACTGCGTGACGCGCGCGCCGATGCGCGGATTTGGCCTTTTGAAACCGGCTACAAGCCTTTATCGCGTGAGGACCTCGACGGGGTTAAAATCGTGATGGCCGAAATCTATCCGTCTATCGTCAAGGCGACACCTGCCGTTGGCGAGGTGAAGGACTTGGCACAAGTGCGCGCGATAGCCGAACATTTCGCGGCCTTGGATGAGGCTGGAAAACTGGCCGCAGCCTTTGGCCCCGCTAAAGGCCTGACCGACGCGCAAATTGAGACGATTGAGCAAGAAGAAGGCTGGATCTTGGGCGTTTAGCCCCCCCAACCGGCTTTAGCGGCGCAGGACCCAGCCAATAACCGCACCACCGACGACGGATGCGCCGGCATAAAGGGTCCAGTGCGCGGGCTCGCCTTGGCTGAACAACGCAAAGATCGCGATTGGCAAAAGCGCAGCCGACGTGCCGAGCAGACCTAAAAAGGCCGTTGCCCCTGCCGTACGTAATTGCCGCTTGCCAAAAGTGCGCACGTAATCCTCCCATCCTGTGCCGAAACCGTACAGGTGGGTGAAAGACCGCAAGATTGAGACCAGCGCAAATGCCCCTATCGCTATTTATGGGGATAAGGTCTCATCCGCTTGGGGATCGACTGCTTTTGCGGCCTCAGTCGAGGAGATCGGACCTAACACCAAAAGTCGAAGCACCAAAATGCCCGCTGAAACAATGCTGGCTAGGGCAACGGCCTCAACAAGACCGCGTGCGCCACGTTCGAAATGAATACAAAACAGCCAGCCTAAGGGCGACATAACCAGCACATATGAGACAAAATGGCTCATTGTGGGAAACCAGGGCTTGCCAAGGGCGCGCAGGGCTTGGGCTGCCACGACTTGCAGGAAGTCGGGTACGGCCATCAACCAGACAAGTCCAACCAATACCGCGCCATAGGCCATCAGGCTCGGGTCGGTTGTAAAAGCGCTCGCAATTGGTTTTGCGGCAACCCACGTTACCACTGAGAACAAAGCCGCATAAATTCCAGATAGGCCAAGGCCCATCCAAGCGATCTTGCGCGCACCTACCAGATCGCCTGCGCCACGCGCGTTAGAGGCGATCACAGCGGTTGCAGAGGCAATCCCCATGGCCGGCATAAAGCCAATCGACATGATATTCATCACAATGTTGAACGCCCCGACTTGGACGACACCGGCAAGGCCCGCAATAATGGTGAGGATGTTGAAGGAACCTGCCTCCAAAATCCCGCTTCCAGCAGCAGAAAGGCCGATGGAGACTTGTTCTTTCGCTTCACCTGGTGCGGCGCGGGTAGTGAAGTCCAAGAAGCCAAATTGCTTGGCGTCCGGCATGTTCAACAGCCAGATCATTGCGCCTACGGCCAAAAACAGCCGCGCACCCAATGTACTCCAAGCAGCACCATCAGCGCCTTGTAGCGGCACGAGGTAAGAGGCCAAGGCCAAATTGACCACATTGGCCCCCGCCATCAAAGCAAGTGCAACCCGTGGCCGGGACAAGGCTTCTAAGGTTTTCGCGCACGTCAGATAGATCGCATTGGGAAGCAGGCTGAGGCCTAAGATCGCTGCGCACGAGGCAGCCCCCCTAGCCAGATCCGGCTGTTGACCCAAATGGTTAAGTGCCCACAGCGCGCCAAAGTGCAACACAATGGCTAGGATGAAGCCCATCCCGATGGAGGTGACAATGCCGCGCCGCCAAATCAAGCCAATGGAGCGCGGGTTATTCTCGCCATAGCGGCGCGCGGCCAACACTTGTACGCCCACTAACAGCCCGATGGTCGCGACCAGCGCCGTGCCATTCAGGCTCCACGCCAAAGCGAGTTCTGCCAGCTCTGTCGCAGAATGACGGCCAACCAGAATGGAATCGACCAAGCCCATCAACATGACAAGCACATTCGATCCCGCTACGGGTCCAGCTAATAAAAGGAGTTTTTTCAACAGCCCACCTTGCGGCAGAACTGCCGCGTCGGGGGCAGAAGTCATGGTTTACCGGCGTCCTGACACCATTTTCGAGCGCGCCCACTGACGGCACTCGTCGGCGACCTCGAAGGCAGAGCGAATTTGCGCTTCACCTGGCATTTGTGGATCAATATGGGTTGCAGCATCTACGGCTTGCTTAAACGCAATCTCGGCCGCGCCAATCTGGCCAGACCGCAAATAGGCCCAAGCCTCCACCAAGGATGGCGCGATTGGATCACGTGCCAAAAGCGTGAAAAACGGTTCGTCGGTTTCGGCCTTTGAATAGGCGTCAAACTGGCTTGGCTCGGTCTTGCTGCTCATGGGTGCTTCCTATGTGGTTGGGCGACCATAGCAAGCCGCCCAAGATAAGAAAGGGGGCCGATGTGGGAGAGATGCGAATTCTTGAGCGAATCCGCCATAGTGTTGCAGCGATGCCCGACCTGACCCTTGAAACAGCCTATGCCAAACAGCTGCGCGTGCCGCTTGAAGCGGTTTGTGGCATTGATGAAGCCGGACGCGGACCGTGGGCCGGCCCCGTATCGGCGGCTGCGGTCATCCTCAACCCCAAACACCTGCCTAATGGCATTGATGATTCTAAGCGCTTAACCCACGCCCAGCGCGAAGCCCTGTTCGATGTGATTCAAGACCAAGCCCTCGCCAGTTCCCTTGCGATGATCTCTGCGCAAGAAATTGATTCTACAAATATTCTAAAGGCTACTTTGAAGGCGATGGCGATGGCAGCTCAAGGGCTAAACCAAGTACCCAGTCTCGCGCTTGTGGATGGGAATCGGACACCAGACCTTATCTGCCCTGCGTTTTGCGTGGTCGGCGGCGATCATCTTTCGCTGTCCATCGCAGCCGCCTCCATTCTGGCTAAGGTCGCACGCGACCGCTTGATGGCCGAGGCGGACGATCTCTATCCGGGCTATGGCTTTGCCCAGCACAAGGGCTATGGCACCAAAGCCCATCAAGACGCTTTGGCGCGCTTAGGCCCCTCCCCGATCCACCGGCTAAGTTACAAGCCCGTCGCAAAAGTGCTGCAGTCCTTCCAGGATTAAAATTCTGCAATGTGGCGACAGCGTCAGACGGAATAGCGCCCATCGCTACGTTTCTCATCTCGACGGGACCCAACCGATGGAGATGTAACATGAAACCTATTCCAAGCTTGCTTACGGCTGCCGCTGCCCTCGTCCTACTGGCCGGTGCCAGTGCCCCTGCCTTTGCCAAGGATCGCGACAATAATCCCCCCGGTCGCGCCGGCGGTCCCGGCACAAATTGGGAAAACCCACCAGGCCCGCGCGGTGGCCCGGGCACGTCGCCGGATCGCTACTACCGTCACAAAGGCATACGCTATGCCTTCGCGCCGCATAATCATGGCTATTATTACAATGCCCATTTTGGCTATTGGCACCCGACTTTTGGGTTCTGGAACCAAAAGTCCCGCTGCTGGCTCGACAATGACAACAATCCGCCAGGCCCTGTCGGTGGTCGCGGTACAAATTGGGAAAACCCACCAGGTATCCGTGGTGGCCCAAGTGCCTCGCCTGACCGCTATGGCAAATGCCGCTAGTTTAGGACGTGGCTATCAAATTGGCTCGTCTTAACAAGGGGTCGCGTAAGCCCTGAAGCGACCCCCGAGCGCCGCCCTCTGAGCACCCCCTTCAGAGGGCGGCCAAATCGGAAAAAACTTTTACTGCAGTATTGCAGAAAAAAAGAATCACTGAGTCACTTTGTGAATCCTTTTTTAACCCTAATAGATTCAATTGGCCCCGCACACAGAAGGGGCATAACATGTCAGCAGATTATGAAAACCGCATTTTGATTGGCGATTGCATTGAGCTCATGAACAGCCTGCCTGAAGGCTCTGTTGATATGATTTTTGCCGACCCACCTTACAATCTTCAATTGGGTGGCGATCTTACGCGTCCTGACAATTCGAAAGTTGCTGGCGTTGATGATGAGTGGGATAAGTTTGCTGACTTCGCCACTTATGACGCCTTTACGAAGGCTTGGTTGGCGGCTGCACGACGTTGCTTGTCCGACACAGGCACCATTTGGGTAATTGGCTCCTACCACAATATTTTCCGCGTTGGTGCGACTTTGCAAGACCAAGGCTTCTGGATCTTGAATGACGTCATTTGGCGCAAGACTAACCCGATGCCAAACTTCAAGGGCACGCGCTTCCAGAACGCACATGAGACGATGATTTGGGCAACCAAATCCGCCAACCAAAAGCGTTACACCTTTAATTATGACGCGCTTAAGGTCCTTAATGACGATCTGCAAATGCGCTCTGATTGGTCCATCCCCATTTGTTCAGGCCATGAGCGCTTGAAGGACATAACCGGCAAGAAAGTACATCCTACTCAAAAGCCAGAGGCCCTACTCCATCGCATCATGATGGCAGCCAGCAAGCCCGGCGACCTGATCTTGGACCCATTCTTCGGCTCCGGCACCACAGGAGCAGTTGCCAAAGCTTTGGGTCGCCGTTGGATCGGCTTGGAGCGTGATACCGGCTATGCTTTGGCTGCAGAGCAGCGCATTTCGCGGGTAGAGCCCGGTCACCTTGACGATCTCGCCGTTATGAAATCGAAGAAGGACGAGGTTCGCGTGCCCTTTGGTACCATCGTGGAGCAAGGTTTGTTGCGCGCTGGTGACGCCATTTACTCCCCACGTGGCGATGTGGCGGCACGGGTCCGCGCCGATGGCTCGATCATGGCAGGTGAAATGGTCGGTTCCATCCACCGCGTTGGGGCACAAGTTCAACACGCTCCTGCTTGCAATGGCTGGACCTATTGGCACTTGCGTACCGATTCAGGCCTTGTTCCAATTGACACCCTGCGCCGTGAAGTCCGCGCGCGCATGGCGGCTTAAAACCGCCAAAGCCCCCAAAAAGCCGTGACGGGCCGTGTCAAAGCGGCCCGTTTGCGCGCAATTGCTTAATCCGTTTTAGCGCAATGATAACCTCAGGGTCGTATACGACAGGTAATGAACCTTCGTACTGTGACCCCTCGTGCATTCAATCTGACAGCCAGCCTGACGGTTGCGGTCGCTGCTTTTCTGGCACCGATCGCGCTTCTGCTTGTCTTGTTTTTGCAAGAACAGCAGAAGGCCATCGACTTTGCTCAAAAGGAAATTCGCGGCGTTGAAATGGCAAAAGCCATTAACGAAGCCGATATCAGCCTTGGCCAAGCGATGTTTCAGACCGAAACAAGCGGTGCGCTAACCTCGCAACTTTTTACGTCGGTATCTGACCTCAAGCGAACCCAAGGGCGCTATGGCACAGCTTTTTCTACGGATTCCACGGTAGAACAAGTCTCCGACGATTTACTCGAGATCGCAGCAAGCGGACGAGCTGAGATTGGTTCGGTGAACACCATTCGCTCAAAACTGCGGACGCTGACCAGTCAAGTTGGGGATGCGTCAAACCTGATCTTGGATCCAGAGCTTGATTCCTATTATCTAATGGATTTGCTGATCGTTCGCTTTCCAGAGACCCAAGCTATACTTGATGCAAAAGCCGCTGCGATGGGCTATTTCCGCAGCGAAGACAAATCCGACGTTACAACTGACGGCAACGAGTTATTGCGACTGAGCGGTGGCTACCGTGTGGCGATCAGCCAACTGGAAGATTCTGCTTCCTCTGCCTTACGCCACTCGCAGCGTGCAGAGCGCCTTGGCATTTTCCAAAATGAATTTGCCGAAGGTATTCGTTCGCTAGACCGTCTAGATACCTACACCCGCCGACTTTTGGGTGGCAGCGAGATATTTGAGCCAAAAGTCGCTGCCTCACTGGAGTGGCAAGCGCGCAAGCAGTTTCATGACGTCAGTCTCATTGTCGCGAACGAGCTGACCCATCTTTTGGAAGAACGCATCGACCGCCTGGAAACGGCGCGCAACCAATCTCTGTTGGCGACATCCATCCTATTTGCGGTGGCACTTGTCTTTGTGTTCGCCTTCTTACGCTTCCGCGTGACGAAACCATTGACCCTTCTCACCCAAGTCGCCGAACGCTTTGTCGCGGGCGATCTGAGCGAGAAAACACCGTTACAAGAGCGTGCGGATGAGGTGGGCGCCCTCGCCCGTGCATTTGAGCGTTTGCGTATTGATGCTGCGGGACGGCTTGAAGCCGAAGCCGAGCGGGCAAGTGCTGTTGCGGCAAACAAGGCGAAGTCGGCATTCTTGGCCATCATGAGCCACGAGTTGCGCACGCCACTCAATGCCGTCATCGGCTATGCTGAAATCCTCGAAGAAGACCTTCAAGGGGCAAACCAGGCGCAAAGTAGGGCTGATGCCGAGCGGATTAAAGGTGCCGGGAAGCATTTGTTGAGCGTGATCAATCAGATCTTGGATCTGTCAAAGATTGAAGCTGGTTCTATGGAAACCGAAGCAATCGCCTATTCACCTGCGGCCATTTTACAGGAGGTCGCCGATACCATTCGGCCAATCCTCGAAAACAATGGCAATGTGTTGGCCATTCAAGCTGCCCCGATAACCCAAGCCTTTGGTGACCCCATGCGGTTGCGCCAATGTCTGTTTAATCTGGCATCCAACGCAGCGAAGTTCACGTCCAATGGCGTTGTCACCCTCGAGCTCAAGCAGCGCGGGGATCATTTGTTGTTCCAAGTGAAGGACAATGGGATTGGGATGACCGCCGAACAGGTGACGCGCATTTTTGATCCGTTTGTGCAGGCCGATGATTCCACCACCCGCAAATTTGGCGGTACAGGTCTTGGCTTGGCCATCACCCGCAAACTCGCGCGCTTGATGGGCGGCGATGTGACAGTTAGCAGCGAGACTGACGTCGGCTCGATGTTTGAATTGACAATCCTGCATTATGATGATGCCCATCGCGCGGCGGAACCAATCTTTCAGCAAGAAACCCAACCAAAGAACGCTTCCCTCGCGGCCTAAACAGTCAAGCCGATTTGAGGCTATCGAAGGCCGATGCGATGATCTTCTGCATCAAACTGGGTATGGCCGCTGCGTCCAATTCATCTAATGCCAGATGGTGATAACCCTCCAAGCTTTGGACAAGCCGGTGGCGGACCGCAAAGACCTGCATCCGCAAGTCAAAGTGGGTGAAGACGTGGCGAATAGGCGCGCACTCAGTCCAGTTGGCATTTCGATGAAGGTCGGCAATCGCGATTTCGGATGCTTCATAAGGCGTATCGCGCCAAGCTAAGTTTGGCACTTCCAGCATGCCGCCCAACAGACCTTCAGTTGGCCTGCGCCGAACCAGAATGCCTTTGGGGTCTTGAAGCACAAAGGCCACGCCGAAGCGCACAGGCTTTGGCTTTTTCGCTTGCTTCTTGGGATAATCCGCCGCAACACCCTGTGCGAACCCGGCACAGCGCCCGGCCCAAGGACAAAGCCCGCAAGCAGGGTTGCGCGGGGTGCAAATTGTGGCCCCTAAATCCATCATGGCTTGGGCGAAGTCGCCGGGTCTGTGGGTGTCCTCTAGCTTTGAAGCAGCATCGCGAAAAACAGGCTTGCCAGCGGGCAAAGCCGCGTCAATCAGCCAAAGGCGAGACAACACGCGCTCAACATTCCCGTCGACGGGAACATGGGGCAGGTCAAAGGCAATGGCCGCGACCGCCGCCGCTGTATAAGGGCCAATGCCCTTGACCATCAGCAAGCCAGCCAGAGAAGCTGGAAACCCGCCCAAGGATGCGACCTCTTGAGCGCCTGCGTGCAGATTGCGCGCACGAGCGTAATAACCCAACCCAGCCCACAGCCCTAAAACATCGTCCAACGGCGCAGCGGCCAAATCTTCCAGGCGTGGATGGCGGGCCAAAAAGGCCGCGAAATAAGGCTTTACCGTCACAACCCCGGTCTGCTGCAACATGATTTCCGAGAGCCATACGTGATAGGGGTCAGGACGTCGGCCCGCTTTGCCTTCGGCTGGCGACACGCGCCACGGGAGGCGACGTGCGTGGACATCATACCAAGCCAACAATTGGTGCCTTAGGTCTGCAAATGTTTCTGGGGCAGATGCGCGCATTTTCAGTCCCTAGCTGCTTCGCCGATCAAATACATCAGGGCCTCGCAGATCGGCATTGAATAGGGTAAGCTTCAGTGATGGCTGACCCATTCTCTCCTGATCGCGATGAGCTAGGCTTTGACCCGCAGTTAGAGGTCGCGGCCACAGCTTGGCTGTCACAACGGCGCGGCAAGCCAGTTTGGGCAGGTCCTCCCCCTGTGGCACGCCTGATTGCTAATTTAGTGCCGCAAGATCAACGCAAAGCCGGCATGACCGCCCGTGAGCTGCAGGGCCGCTGGGCAGAGATTGTGGGCGATAAGATTGCGACCATTTGCCAGCCCGATCAAATCAAGGGCGAAACACTCGTCTTAAAAGTTGTGGCTGCCGCAGCGCCTTTGCTTTCCATGCGATCCAACGAGATAGTCGGGCTTGTTCGGCTCGCCGGGGCCAGTAAGATCAAGAAGTTGTCGTTGGTTCGCGCGCCTCTCAAACAAGCAGTGAAAGCACAGGCTTCGACAACAAAACGAAAATTGAACGCCACTGAGCAGCGAAAACTGGATGAACAGCTTGAACAGGTGACCCAACCAAGCTTGAAAGCAGCCTTGACTCGGTTGGCCGAAGCCACCGCATCTATCGACTAAGGGATGACCTTGCCCGATAAAGGCACATAGGATGACAAAGCGGCCTCGCCTCCACGCGATGCAGGCGCAATAGGAGTGACCAGATGTCTATTCAGTTCCGCAATTTTGGTTTTATAGCCAAACTCGCCGTCGTTGCCACTGCCTTGGCTGTGAGCGCTTGTGGCCCTTCGACAGGCGGCAAGTCTGGAGGTGCACCCAGCAGCGCGCTTGAGAATGCCACCGATTTTCCGATGGGCTCCAAGGATGCCAAAGTGGTGATGATTGAATATGCGTCGATCACGTGCCCACATTGCGCGAATTTCCACACAAATGTGTTGCCCACAATCAAAGAAAAATACATCACGCCCGGCAAGGTGCGTTATGTGTTCCGCGAATTCCCGACCATGCCAGTCGAACTGGCAACCGCTGGCCATTTGTTGGCGCGTTGTGCGGGTGGTGAAAAGCGCGACCAAGTCATCGATGCCCTGATGCGTGGGCAAAGTGAACTCGTCACGCAAGCCCAAGGCCCTTCAGGTGCCAAGCAAGCCCTGTTGAACGTCGCAGTTTCTGTCGGGATGAATGAAGCCCAATTTGATGCCTGTATGGCTAATCAGGATCAACTCAAGATCTTGGTAGAAGTGCAAGAAGGCGGCGTCAAAGCAGGCGTACAGGTGACCCCATCCATCTTTATCAATGGCGAGAAGTTCGAGGGGCCAGGCGGCCGTGAAATGACTGCTGACGATGTCAGCAAGGCCCTTGATGCGGCTTTGGCCAAAGCAAAATAAGGTCATACGCTGTTGCTTCAACGCCGCCCGTTGCTAGATTTTCGTCGTGCTATCCCTTGGCATGTACGGGCGGCTGCTTGCCTGATGGCAGGTCTTGTTGCGCTGACGGCAGCAGGCGGTTTTGCTGCGGCCAAGGAAAAGCCAAAAGCGCCGGTTACTGCAACCAAGTCGCCTGCCGTTTCGGCGCCAGTTGCGGATTGGCCTTTGGGTTCAGAACGGGCGCGGGTGACCCTTCTTGAATATGGCAGCCTGACCTGTTCCCATTGCGCAGACTTCAACAATCAGGTCTTGCCAAGCATAAAGGCAAAATATGTGGACACAGGGCGTGTGCGCTATGTGTTTCGTGCCTTCCCAACCCCGCCAATGGGCCTGTCCTATCCCATGCATAGTCTGGCACGATGTGCGGGGCCTAAAGGCTATCACCGCGTAGTGGACGCCTTCTTCCAAAAGCAACGCCAAATCTTTGATGCTGCCCAGCAGGGAACCGGCGCGAAGGAGGCGGTCTATGCGGTCTTCACAGAAGCAAGCGGCATGAATGCAGCCCAAGCAGATATCTGTTTGCGCACCCAATCTTTTGCCGAAGCCGTCAATCAGCAATCCTTGAAGGGCGAAGAGATGGGGGTTGAGGGCACGCCAACTCTCTTCATTCAAACGGCTAAGGGCGTCACGCTCGTGGCTGCGCCCTATGACGTGGAAAGCGTGAGCCGCGCTTTAGATGAAGCCATTGCCACTCTGCCACCACCAAAAGCTGCCGGTCCTGCAAAAGCAAAACCCAAGACACCGACTAAGACCAAATCCAAGGCTAAAAAGCCATGAGGGTAACCGATCTGCGCGTGGTCGGGTTCAAGTCCTTTGTGGACCCCGTCCATTTGAAGATTGAACCGGGCTTGACCGGCATTGTTGGACCGAATGGCTGCGGCAAATCCAATATTCTTGAATCGCTTCGTTGGGTGATGGGCGCAACCTCGGCCCGAGCGCTGCGCGGCGGCGAAATGGACGATGTCATTTTCGCGGGCACCGATAAACGTCCAGCCCGCGACATTGCCGAAGTTGTCATTAGTCTGGATAATCGCGAAGGCCGCGCCCCTGCCCCATTTGATCAAGACCCGGTGCTGGAAGTTTCGCGGAAAATCCGCCGCGCAGCCGGCTCAAACTTCAAGATCAATGGCAAGGAGGTGCGCGCACGCGATGTCCAGCTTCTGTTTGCTGACGCTTCGACTGGGGCAAATTCACCGGCTTTGGTTCGGCAAAATCAAGTCAGCGAATTGATCAATGCCAAGCCCGAAAATCGCCGTCGCATTCTCGAAGAAGCTGCGGGCATTTCTGGCCTTTATACGCGCCGTCATGAAGCCGAACTCAAACTACGCGGCGCGCAGACGAATTTGGAGCGGCTCGACGATGTGATCCAAGCGATGCAGGACCAATTGAATGGTCTCCGTCGTCAAGCGCGCCAAGCTACGAAATATCGCGCCGTTGCCGAAGAAATCCGCACGTTGGAAACATTCCTGTTCGCGCAACGCTATAATGAGGCCCAGTCTGCCCTCGCCCAAGCGCAAGAAAATCAGCGCAAAGCGGAGCAAGAGCTGGCCGATGCAACTTTGGCTGCCAATAAAGCTGCGGCGGCAGCAGAAAACTCAGACGAGAGCCTAGGCGGTCTGCGCGAAGAACAAGCGGTCGCAGAAGCCATCCTTCGTCGACTGGAGGGGCAACGGATCGCCTGCGAGCGTGATCTTCAAAGTGCGCGGGATGCCTTGAATGCCGCAGAAGCCGATATGATACGTATCCGGAATGACAAGGCGCGCGAACAAACCCTGTTTGAAGACGCGACCCAAAATCTGCAACTGGTATCGGAGGCTTTGGCAAACCTGCCTGATCGTAGCGCTTTGGATGGCGAGATCGAGCAGGCAAAGACCGCCACGTCTCAAGCCAATGAGCTGCGCGAAGCGGC
The DNA here is from genome assembly GCA_001602435.1 of Hyphomonadaceae bacterium UKL13-1. Classification (GTDB taxonomy): domain Bacteria; phylum Pseudomonadota; class Alphaproteobacteria; order Caulobacterales; family Aquidulcibacteraceae; genus Aquidulcibacter. Next base: position 1,366,975 of record CP012156.1, on the reverse strand, counting down.
TGAAGCTGCTTTGACCACAGCTATTTCGCAGCGCGCCGCAGCAGTCGCAGAACGCAATGCGCAGTCACGCGCCTATGAGGATGCCAAAGCGCAATTGCGCCGTCGGCAAGAAGCGCTTGCCCGCATTGAAGCCGACGTGGCCCGCCTCAAGCTGGCCCTGCCGAATGATGATGTGCTCGCCATTGCGCGCAAGGAAGCAGAAGCCATCGGCGACGCTGCCAATACAGCCGCTGAGCGTGCAGACCAAAGCGAGAAAGAAGCCGAAGAGGCTGCCGCTCAAGAGACAGACGCCCGCGAGGCCGCCCGTCAAGCGCAAAACCAGCTCGACCGCCTGATGTCAGAACTCAAAGCGCTCGAGGCCATGACAAAAAAGCCTGTCGCAGGGTCTTGGGCCAAAGTTCTCGACACCATTCGTCCTCAGGCGGGCTATGAGCGCGCAGTGGCAGCGGCCTTTGGCGATGAATTGCAGGCAGCCCTTGACGCAAAGGCGCCAGCCGCTTGGACGGGCCAAGAGGTGCGCAGCTTTGATTGGCCCAAAGAGGTCACGGCCTTGACGGACTTCGTCACGCAAGTTCCCGTTCAGTTGGAAGCTCGCCTTGCTGGGATTGGATTGGTTGATAGCGCTTTGTTTGATCGCCTGACGGACTTGCCGACTGGTGGCCGCCTTGTGACTATGGAAGGCGACATGCGGCGCTGGGATGGGTTTGTGCGGCGCAAGGATGCGGTTTCATCCGCGGCGGTTGAGCTGGAGCAACGAAACCGCTTGGAATCCTTGCAAGGCCAAGTACCGGCAGCCCAAGATACCGCGCAAGGCCTCGCCAAAGCGGCGGCTGAAGCACGCGCTAAGGCTGATCAAAAACGAGCTCAAGCCCGCCACGCTCGCGCCGAAGCGCCCCGCGCCTTTGCAGCCGTTGCTGGGGCACGCGACCGGATCGCCCGTCTCGAAGCCGACTTTGCCCGAGCACGCGCGAGCTTTGAACAAGCTGAGATTAGCGCCGCCGCTGCAGCAGAAGAATTGAATCAAGCGAGCTTGCTAGTCGATGTCGCCGCTGACTTGCTGGCAGCTTTGCCCCCTGAAGCCGACACGAGCCAGTTGAATGAGATGCAGGGCCAAGCACAAGCCGCGCGCGCCGGGGCAAACCAAGCCCAAGCCAGCTTGAACCAAATTCTATCCCGCGCAGGGGCCCGTGACAGCCAAGAAGCTAACCTAAAGCGCGACTTGGGGTCTTGGCAGACCCGCTTGAAGGCCGCTGAAGCGCGCCTGCTGGAACTGGATCAAGAAAGCGCCAAGGCGATGGCGCGCAAACAGGCCGCCACGGACGCGCCAGTTGACATTGAAAAGCGCCAACGCGAACTCTTGAGCCAGGTCCCCGCTGCCCAAGCCCGCAAAGCCAAAGCCGATGACGCGCTGAGCCAAACCGAGTCCAATATCCGTAGCCTGCGCGATCAAGACAGGATGGCCAGCCAAGCTTTGTCAGCCGCACGAGAAGCCCGCGCCGCCGCTACCATCCGGACCGAGGCAGCTACCGAACGTCTGGCTGAACTGAGTGACGAGATCCGCCGCGCCCTACAAATGGACCCAGCCGATTGCGAACGTCGCGCGCGGGCCGCCTTGGGCGAAGCATTTGATCAAACCACGATCCAAGCGACCGAGCAACGGCTTGCGAAGCTGCTTTATGACCGGGAGGCCATTGGCGGCGTCAACCTGCGGGCCGACGAAGAAGTGGCTGAACAAGAAGCCCGCTTAACGGCTCTCGTGGCCGATAAGGACGATCTGACGTCTGCGATTGCCAAGCTGCGCGGTGGCGTCGACCAGATTAATGAAGAGGGCAAGGAGCGCCTTGTTGCCGCTTTTGACACGGTGCATGGCCATTTCCGGGTCTTGTTTGAAGCCTTGTTTGACGGTGGCACAGCTGAATTGCGCCTAACCGAAAGCGATGATCCACTAGGCGGTGGCTTAGAGGTCTATGCCTGCCCGCCTGGAAAGAAGTTGCAAAGTCTGACTCTGATGAGTGGCGGTGAACAGGCGCTGACGGCTTCAGCCCTGATTTTTGCGGTTTTCCTATCCAACCCAGCGCCAATCTGCGTCCTAGACGAAGTCGATGCGCCTTTGGATGATTCCAACGTCGACCGTTATTGCCGCTTGTTGAATGAGATGCGTCAGCGAACCGAAACCCGCTTTATTGTCATTACCCACCACCCCATCACCATGGCCCGTATGGACCGCTTGTTTGGCGTCACGATGGCTGAGCGCGGCGTTTCGCAATTGGTGAGTGTCGATTTGAGTCGCGCAGAAGCCCTGATCTCCGCCGAGTGAGCCAGTGGCGAGGGGTGTCAGCCCCAATCGATTGCACAACTTTGGTGCACACACCTCACAAATTTGTGACTGTTCTGCAACAAGTTTGACTCAAAGTCGTTCCTAAACCGAATCTCGTGCGAAATTTCGGACATTTGGATGTTCCCCGCCTTGTCATAACACTTTTGTGAGATATCGACGGAAAGTCAGTGTTTTTACAAATCTGACTTCGAGAAGTCACAATTAAGGATAAAACATCCATGAAGAAAACGACTAACCTGAGCGGCGCAAGCTTGCTGGCCCTTTCGGTCGCATCCGCGCTGATCGTAGCAGCTCCCCAGTTCGCCTTTGCCCAAGCGGCACCTGCTGCGGCTGACGAGCCCTCCGCAGAAGTGATCATTGTTACCGGTACACGCCGCGTGTCGCGCTCTGCTGCTGACACCCCTGCCCCGGTCGACATCATCGGCGGTGCCGAAATTGCCAAGCAAGGTGAATCCGACACGTCCAACTTGATCCGCAACTTGGTTCCGTCCTTCAACGTGAACACTCAAGCGATCAACGACGCTTCCTCGATCGTCCGTCCAGTCAATTTGCGCGGCTTGGCACCTGACCAAACCTTGGTGCTGGTCAATGGTAAGCGCCGTCACCGCGCAGCCGTCATCAACTTCTTGGGCGGTGGTGTATCTGACGGTGCACAAGGTCCAGATATTTCCTCGATCCCCAGCATTGCTCTGAAGCAAGTTGAAGTTCTGCGCGATGGTGCAGCAGCTCAATACGGCTCTGACGCCATTGCCGGCGTGATGAACTTCATCCTGCGCACCGACTCGAGCGGCGCAGAAGTGGAAGCCAAATACGGCCAATTCTATGAAGGCGACGGCACGACCTATCAAGTCGCCGGCAATTTCGGCCTCGGTCTTGGCGAGAATGGCTTTGCCAACGTCAGCCTTGAATATCGTCAGTCTGGCGCGACCAGCCGTTCGGTTCAACGTGGCGATGCTGCTGCTTTGGCAGCCGCAGGCAACACTGCCATTCCAAACCCAGCCCAAATCTGGGGTCAGCCAGAGCTGAAGAGCGACTATAAGGCCTTCGTCAATGCCGGGTTCGACCTTGGCAATGGTCGTAGCATTTATGCTTTCGGGAACTATGGCACGCGCGAAACCGATGGTGGCTTCTATTATCGTAACCCAAACACCCGCGGTGGCGTGTTCTCCAACGACGGCGGCGTGACCCGTTTGGTTGCCGACACCACCCCAGGCACAGGCACCACCTGCCCTGTGATCACGATCGGTGCCGCAAATGAAGCAGCCCTGATCGCACAGGTCAAAGCTGACCCAACCTGCTTTGCCTTCATCGAGAAATTCCCCGGCGGCTTCACCCCACGCTTTGGCGGTGAGTTGGTGGATTATGCCGGTGCTGTTGGCACCAAAGGCAATGTTGGCAAGTTGAACTATGACGTCAGCTTCAGCGCCGGTCGTAACGATGTGACCTTCCACATCAACAATACGATCAACGCATCCTTGGGCCCGAACTCGCCAACCGAGTTCACCCCCGGTCAGCAAATCCAAACCGAGAAGAACTTCAATATCGACTTGAGCTATGCCGTTCCAGTTAAAGGCTTTGCTTCGGATTTGAACATCGCTGGCGGCTTTGAATGGCGCAATGAAGAGTTTGAGTTGATCGCAGGTGATGCGGCTTCTTACACGGTTGGTCCTTTTGTGAACCAAGGCTTCTCGATCGGTTCGAACGGCTTCAACGGCTTCCGTCCTTCTGACGCTGGCGTTTGGGACCGCACCAACACGGCCTTCTATGTCGACTTGGAAGCCGACGTGACCGAGAAATTGGTTCTGGGTGCGGCTGTCCGTACTGAGGACTTCGACACCTTCGGCCAAACCACCAATTACAAGCTCTCGGGCCTGTTGCGGGCGACCGACGTTCTGACCTTGCGTTCGACCTATTCGACCGGGTTCCGCGCACCAACCCCGGGCCAAGCCAATGTGGTGAACACCACGACCAGCTTGATCGGTGGCGTTTTGGCTAACACCGGCACGGTGTCGCCAACCAGCGTCTTGGGTCAATTGTTGGGCGGTAAGGAACTGAAGCCTGAAGAATCCAAGAACTTCTCCTTGGGTGGTGCTTTGGACCTCGGTGGCCTGAAAGTCACTGTCGACTATTTCAACATCAAGATGGAAGATCGTATCCGTCTGCGTTCGGGCGTGCCTTTGACGCCAGCTCAAATCGCCGCTTTGACCCCAGCCCAATTGGCCGCTGTCAATGCGATCGGTGGTTTGACCTCTGACTTCACCAACTTCAAATATTTCGTCAACGGCGTGGACAGCACGACCCAAGGCGTGGACTTTGTTGCGTCCTATCCGCTCGACTTGTTCGGCGGCAAGACCAGCTTGAACTTGGTGGCCAACTGGACCGAAACCGACATCACCCGTGGTGAGCGTCTGGCCGGTATCGAAGCCGATGGTTCGGCAGGTCTGTTGCAGCTTGAGCAAGGCTTGCCCAAGTATCGTGGCAACATCTCGATCAACCATTATCAAAACAAGTGGAGCGTTTCGGCTCGCCTGAACTATTATGGCGAATATTACGACCCTCATGCTGATGACCCAACGCTGCCAATCTATGCAGACGCACAAGTCACCTTCGACACCGAAGTTGGTTATGACCTGACCGACAAGTTGAAGATCTCGGTGGGTGCCGACAATCTGTTCGACAGCTACCCAACCAGCAACCCATACGCGACCATCCTCGGCGCGAAATACTCCGTCTCGGCGCCAGCCGGCTTCGGCGGCGGCTTCTACTATCTGAAGCTCAGCTACAAGCACTAGGTGCGAGCTTAAGTTCAAAACGATTGGGGCTCGGCAGGTTTCTGCCGGGCCCTTTTTGCTTTTCATCCACACATGTCATTTCCCGCCAATTGCTGAACCAGCCCTTCACCGGCTTCGCCGGCATCGGCGCAAGCGCACTCCCCTCTCCCCTTGGGAGAGGGGAGCAGCACCCATAGCCCCGCGTGGAAAACCACCGGGGGTGCGGCTGAGTGAGGGGCCGGGGCGCGTGGTATGCGCCAAATGAGGTGGGCCAGATTAACGGACTGGCCCGGAATACGACGCAAACCGTGCGCCCCGGCTGAAAAGTTCTGTGTGCTTAGGTGGTTCATGACGCCACGGGTGGTTCAAATTTCCCCCGCCTAGTTCGTAAAGGCCTCATCCTAGAAACGCGTGCTCCTAAAAATACATAAGGCTTCCCCAAGGCGTCTCAAAGGCATCGCCTAAGTTCTTGACCAAGGGCTTCACACGGCAGTCGGGCTCAAGCACACTCGGGCATCAGGACAGCTAATCCCAATGAAACACGAGGTCGCCACTTCAACCTCGATTAATCCCGCTTACCATCCCCAACCGGTGTCGCCGCTGCAGCAACAACGCCCTCTCGTTGGAGATGGCCTTAAGTTATGCGGGGTTTGATGGGTGGGGGATAAGTTTTTATCTATGCGCTCCCCTCGCCCTTTGGGGTCGACCTGCAGGTCGACGGGTCGGGGGTGAGGGCTTAGTGGCACAAAACCTTATTGTATTTAGGGATTTAGATTAGCCCTCAGCCCTCAATTATTGCCAGTGTAAGCCCTCACCCCCGCCCCTCTCCCACTGGGAGAGGGGATAGCGCTTGTGCGTCACGCTGGAAGACTGAAGGGGTGTTTCCATCTGGATCGTTGTCAGCGGGACAGAAGGATCACCAAAAGGACCGCGCAGCACGAGCTGCGCCTGTCAACGCGTACCGATGCGCAGCTCTTGCTGCGCGTTCCCCTTCACTGCCTTGAGATAAACGCTCTCTGCCCACCATAGACCGCACCCAAAACCCGTCTCCAAATCCCGTTTTTCTGCGCCGAAATCAGCTGAAAATTGACGCACTGCACCATCGCACTGTAGAAATCCCGAAAAAGTGATCAAAATCAGAAGCGTAGATGCACATCTGCTCGGGTTGACTTGAGATAAGGGCGCCTCTAGTTTCCGCCCGCGTCGACAAGGGGGCAAGTCCGCACTTTTGTTGTTCGCACGGCTGGTTCATGGCTGATCCTAGACACCCACATGGCTCTGATGCCCTTGATGAGTTGGCCAAACGCGTGGCTGCGCTCCATCAAGAGCGAGAGAATGCCGGGCCAAAGGTCAGTGTCGATCGGTCGGGCATGTCTTTGGGGCTGCGTCTGGCTTCAGAATTTGCTTCGGCGATTCTGGTCGGTGGCCTTTTAGGATATGGTGTTGATGTCGTTCTGACGACGCAGCCATGGGGCCTTTTGGTCGGTTTGGCGCTCGGCTTTGTGACCGGCACAGTGAATTTAATTCGGGCCTCCCGTCAGATGACGCAGGCCCACCCTGTTGATCCTCAGGCATCCGGCTTGAAGGACGACTCAGACGAAGACGCGTGAAGCAGGAGACAAGCGGCGTGGCCAGCGATCCGATGCACCAGTTCCATATCGCCCCAATGCTCGACTTAGAGTTGGCCGGGTATGATGTGTCGTTCACGAACGCGAGCTTGTTCCTTGTCCTAGGCGCAGCACTGCCTGCAGCCTTTATGTTGGCCAGCTCTGCCAAGGCGGCTTTGGTTCCTGGGCGCATCCAGACTTTGGGCGAAACCGCTTACGGCTTCGTCTATAACATGCTGTACAGCTCAGCAGGTTCGGACGGCGTCAAGAAGTTCTTCCCACTGGTTTTGAGCTTGTTCCTGTTCATCTTCACGGTGAATATGGTTGGCCTTTTTGCGTATAATTTCACGCCAACTAGCCAAATCATCGTGACGGCCATGATGGCGCTTCTGGTGTTCTTCACCGTGATCATCGTGGGCTTTGCCAAGAATGGCTTGGGCTTCCTCAAGCTGTTCGTGCCATCGGGCATCCCTTGGCCACTCTATCTTATTGTGACTCCGATCGAGATCATTTCCTTCTTCTCGCGTCCTTTGTCACATGCCGTTCGTCTCTGGGCAAACATCCTCGCCGGTCACATTCTGGTTAAAGTGTTTGCTGGTTTCGTGCCCATGATGGCCGAGACCGGAGCCGTGGGTGCCGTCGGGGCTATCTTGCCCTTCGTGATGACGGTTGCCCTCTATGCACTGGAAACCCTCGTTGCATTCCTGCAGGCCTATGTGTTCACCATGTTGACCTGTATCTACCTCAATGACGCGCTGCACGCAGCCGATCACTAAGTCACCCTTTCTTATCGTCCCTTAATCCCTCAGGAGAATTCATCATGGACGCAGAAGCCGCAAAGTACATTGGTGCAGGCCTTGCTTGCTTGGGCATGTTGGGCGCCGCCATCGGCGTGGGCAACATCTTCGGCAGCTTCTTGGAAGGCGCAATGCGCAATCCTTCGGCCGCTCAAGGCCAGTTCGGTAACCTGATCTTCGGGTTCGCCGTGACCGAAGCGCTCGGCATCTTCTCGCTGCTGATCGCAATCTTGTTGTTGTTCGTGGTCTGATCCAGATTTCTAATCTGGTCTTTCATCAAAGACCCGGAGTGGTTTGAATATGGCTGGCGAATCTCACGCAGTCGAAGCTGCGGGTAAAGCAGGCGAGCATGCAGGCGGTGGCTTCCCACCGTTTGACCCTAGCCTGTTTTCTTCGCAGATCTTTTGGTTCTGGCTTGCCTTTGGCGCGCTCTATATCGTGTTGGCTGCGGTGGTTATCCCCCGCTTTGCCAAGACTTTGGCTGATCGTAAAAACGCCATTGAAGGTGATCTGAAGACGGCTGCAGAACAAACTGCTGCTGCCCAAGCAGCGCGCCAAGAAGCTGAGAAGGCCCAAGCCGAAGCCCGAGCGAAAGCTCGGAAGACGGTTGAAGAAGCCCGCCATGCACATGAAGCAGCCGCAGCGAAAGCTGAGGCTGCTGCCACCAAAAAAGCCAATACCAAGATTGCCAAGGCTGAAGAGAAAATTTCAGCTTCCCGCGATGCGGCATTGGTTAGCGTAAACGAAACTGTCGGCGAACTGGCGGGCGCGATTGTGGAACGTGTTTCCGGGATCAAGCCAACCGCGAAGGCGCTCGACACGGCAGTTAAATCCGTCACAGGGGCAGCATAATGGCACTTGGATTTGACGCGACCCTCGTCGCCGCCCTCGGCTTCACCACCTTCATTGGTGGCCTGATTTATCTCAAAGTGCCTGGCATGTTGACCAAGGCTTTGGATGATCAATCGGCCAAAATCTCAAAAGAATTGGACGAAGCCAAGCGCTTGCGCCAGGAAGCTGAAGCGTTGTGGGCATCCTATGAAGCCCAGCACGCCAAAGCCGTGGCCGATGCAGCTGCCATCATCGCGAAAGCGGAAGAAGATGCGGTTCGCGTTAAAGCTGAGGCTGAAGCCCAGCTAGAGCGTTCAATTGCCGCGCGCAGCAAGCAAGCTGAAGAGCGCATTCGTCGTGCTGAAGAAGTTGCGATCTCAGACGTCCGGGCGGCGGCTTCCAATGCCGCTATGGCCGTGGCAGAACAAGTCTTGTTGGCCAGCGTCAAAGGCAAGGCCGGCGAAAAGCTGGTTGCCAATGGCATTGCCGCAGTTGAAAGCAAGTTCGGCTGATCAAGCTTCAAGGGGCGGACCTGGTGACAGCTAAACCGCCCTTGATCGCTTCACTTACGACAATCCAGACTTTGCGTGGTGTCGCGGCCTTAATGGTCGCGATTGCGCATTTGCATTCGGTGGAAAACCGCTTTGGCGGCACGCCTTTGCTGGGCAATTGGGCGTTGGCGGGGTTTGGCGGCGTCGACCTGTTCTTTGTTATTTCCGGCTTTGTCATGGTCTGGGTCACACGAGCCGACCAAGGCAAGCCCGCCGCCCTGCCCGGTTTTTGGTTTGCCCGGCTCGCCCGCATTTATCCGCTTTGGTGGTTGGTTCTGTCCGCGCTGGTCGCCGTTTGGATGCTCAAGCCAGACTGGGTCTATGCCAGCCATGATTCAAGCCCAGAACTCTGGAAGTCCTATCTGTTGGTCCCAGACAAAGAGCTACCTCTACATGCGGTCGGCTGGACCTTGATCCATGAACTTTGGTTCTATTTAGTATTCGGGATCTTATTGCTTCTACCAGCGCGCTGGTTACCCGCGGCGCTGGCGATTTGGGCGATTATTACGGCTGCGGCAGCCAGCGTCCTGCCGCGCCCGGACAATCCTTTTGTCGCACTAATCCGTCACCCCCTCACGCTCGAATTCATTCTCGGAGCCGTCGTCGGTCTTTTGGCACAGCGGCGGATTTTCCCATCTCCACGTCTCATGGCGCAGTTTGGGGCGTTTTGGATGCTGATCTGCGCGCTGTCGCTGCGCGAAGATGCCCAAGCCATGTTTGGCCAAGAATGGCCACGGCTGTTTTACTTTGGCATTCCAGCGGCTTTATTGGTTTGGGGTTGTGTCGGCTTGGAGCAAGATGGTTATGAGAGCCCCAAATGGTCAAAGTCCTTGGGAGACTGGTCCTATGCGCTTTATCTGATCCATGTGCCAGTATTTGCCGCTTTAGGCCGCTTGGGGGCACCTTTGTCGCGCCCGGGACCACTGGACAATCTGATCTTGCTGACAGCGGCACTCGCCGCAGCCATTATCGCCGCGTGGATCCTGCATGTAGGCTTTGATAGGCCGATCCAACGACTGGCGGCCCGCCTGCGCGGCAAGCGTCAAGCAGGCGGCTGACGGCCCCTGTTTCCAGTAGCCGTCAGCCTAAACTCGTGACCTTATTCGGCAGCGATTTTGGCAGGTTCCACCGGAGGAGCCCATTTCAAGACGGGCTTACGGGCAGCGCGCGTCTCATCCAAGCGCTTCACGGGGGCATGATAGGGCGCACCGGTAAAACGGGCCGTGTCGCCTGACTTGGCGGCTTTCGCGAGGCCTGTCATCGAGGCAATGAACGCATCAAGGCTTGCCTTGCTTTCGCTTTCGGTTGGCTCAATCAGCATCGCGCCATGCACCACTAGCGGGAAATACATGGTCATGGGGTGATAGCCCTCGTCGATCATGGCTTTGGCAAAATCAAGCGTGGTGACGCCCGTGCCTTCCAGCCAAGAATCGTCAAACAAGGCTTCATGCATGCACACGCCATCAAAGGCCGGGCTCATATGCTCTTTTAAGCAAGCTTGGACGTAATTGGCATTCAGCACCGCGTCTTCAGAAGCTTGCTTGATACCGTCGGCACCATGGCTCAACATATAGGTCAAAGCGCGTGTATACATGCCCATCTGCCCGTGGAAGGCGACCATGCGGCCAAACGGCTCGCCGTCGCTATCGGCTTCATGCTCAACAAGGTCCAATGTACCGTCAGCGCGGGTGACGACATAAGGGACTGGCGCAAACGGTGCCAGAGCGTCTGACAAAACCGTTGGGCCAGAGCCCGGCCCACCGCCGCCATGCGGCGTCGAGAAGGTCTTGTGCAGATTGATGTGCATGGCATCGACGCCCAAATCGCCTGGACGAACCCTGCCTGCAATGGCGTTGAAGTTCGCGCCATCACAATAGAAATAACCACCCGAAGCGTGGATCAAGTCTGCAATCTCGCGAATGTCACGCTCAAACAGACCGCAGGTGTTCGGGTTAGTCAGCATGATGCCAGCGACATCGTCACCCAGCTTGGTTTTGAGATCGCTGAGGTCAACGCGGCCATCGGGGGCTGCCTTGATTTCATCGACGATAAAGCCGCACTGCACGGCAGTGGCCGGGTTGGTGCCATGCGCGCTTTCAGGCACCAGCACGCGACGACGGTGGGCTTGGCCTTGGGCGTCCAAAGCTGCCCGGATTGCCAACATGCCGCACAATTCGCCATGCGCACCCGCCTTAGGCGACAGAGCGACGGCCTTCATGCCGGTCAAGGTGATCAACCAATGGGATAATTGATCCATTACGCCCAAAGCACCCTGAACCGTCGAGACGGGCTGCAGCGGATGGACGTCAGCAAAGCCTGGCAAGCGCGCCATTTTCTCGTTCAAGCGCGCATTGTGCTTCATGGTGCAGGAGCCCAAGGGGAACATGCCCAGATCAATCGCATAATTGCGTTGGCTTAAGCGCACATAATGGCGCACGGCTTCAGGCTCTGACAGGCCGGGATTGCCGGTAGAGGTCTGGCGAGCAAGGCCGCCCAGACGCGCTGTGACGCCCTTCACCGGGGGCAAATCAACGCCCGTTCGGTCGATAGAGCCCGTCTCAAAAATCAGAGACGTTGGCTGCAAAAGGCCACGAGCGCCAGAGAAAGTGGTTGGGGCTGCCGCATCATTGGCAACAGAGGCGGTTGGACGGCCGACATTATTCATCGCCATGATCAGATCACCTTCTTCAGGGTATCGGCGAGGGATGCAATATCCTCAGCCGTTGTGGTCTCGGTTGCTGCAATCAACAGCACATTTTCAAAGCCGGGTTCTTGGCGTAGGCGCGAATAGGGCACGCCGCCCAACACATTGTGCGCGGCCATGGCTTCGACCGCTTTGGCAGCATCGCCGGGTAGACGCACCGCGAATTCATTGAAGAAGCTGTCGCTCAAGAGCTCAACACCTTGGATCGACGAGACAGCATCTGCCGCTTCACAAGCCGCTTCATGGTTCAATTGGGCTAGATGTTTCAGGCCCTTATCGCCCAACAGGGTCATGTGAATTGTGAAGGCCAAGGCGCAAAGCCCTGAATTGGTGCAGATATTGCTGGTCGCCTTATCGCGGCGAATATGCTGCTCCCGCGTTGACAGCGTCAACACAAAGCCGCGTGTGCCATCCGCATCCACCGTCTCACCAGCCAAACGGCCGGGCATTTGGCGGACATATTTGTCCTTCGTCGCAAAGAGGCCGACATAGGGACCGCCGAAATTCAAGCTATTGCCAATCGACTGGCCTTCGCCTGCTACAATGTCAGCGCCCATTTCGCCCGGTGGCGTGATCAGGCCAAAAGCGACCGCTTCGGTAAAGACCGCGATTAACAAGGCACCCTTGGCTTGCACCGCTTTAGCGAGCTCGGTGAAGTCGGTCAGGGTGCCGAACACGTTCGGGCACTGCACCACGACACAGGCCGTGTTTTGGTCCACCGCGGCCAGAACGGCTGCCTCGTCATTAATCGCAATCGGCAGACCAGCAATCTCAAGACCCGAGTGCTTAGCCAAAGTGCGCGCGGCGCGGCGGTAATGGGGATGAAGGCCGCCGGAGAACACGACTTTGGTCCGCTTGGTCACACGTGCAGCCATCACAACCGCTTCAGCACAGGCGGTGGAGCCGTCATACATGGAGGCATTTGCCACATCGCAAGCCAATAGGCCCGCCACTTGGCTCTGGAATTCAAACAAGGTCTGCACCGTGCCTTGCGCCATTTCTGGCTGATAGGGCGTGTAGGTGGTCAAAAACTCTGAGCGCTGGATCAAATGATCGACACTAGCAGGCACGGCATGACGATAAGCCCCTGCCCCACAGAAAAATGGCACACTGCCAGCCGCGACACTGCCATTGGACAGACGCTGCATGTGGCGCTCTACTGCCAACTCGCCTTGGGCGAATGGCAAGTCATGGATCGGACCATCCAAGCGGGCGATTTCGGGCACATCAAGGAATAAATCTTCAATCGAGGCAACGCCGACTTTGGCGAGCATTTGCTCACGGTCTGAAGGGGTAAGAGGCAAATATCGCATCAGGTTTTCTGACTTTCTTTTTGCATTTCGTGGGAAAGAATCTGGTGGGAGGTGTGTGCGGAGGCCGCAAAAGCCTCCTGCACGGATTGATAATCTGCCTCTGCCTTGCCTTGGTTGATCTTGCGTTTGGCGATCAAGGCCGAGACCCGAATTTTTAGGCCGACGATGGCGCGTTCGAGGCTGGAGATATAATCCGCGGGCGCATCGTCAACCTTCCAAGGCTTGGGGGCTGCTGCTTCCATGTCTTGGGTGGCCGGCTCTAGAAAAGCCCGCATCGCGCTTGGATCGGGTTCAACGACCAAATGCCCGCGCGCCTCTGCCGCCAAATAGGCCCACGTCGGTACGACTTTGCCGTGGATCTGTTTGGAGGGATAAAGCGAAGGGCTGATATAGGCATCAGGCCCTCGGAAGACAGCCACGCAGGGCGCACCTTCGACCGGCACCGCCGCATGAAACGGATTGGCGCGCGCAACATGGCCGATAAGCTCATGCGTGCCGGTTGCTTCATCGTAACGGACCACCAAAGGCACATGCGCAATCACCGGCCCGTCGGGACCATTGACGCACAACACCGCGAAAGGATGGGCTTTTACAAAAGCCCACGCTTCCTGTGGGTCGTCCACCCGATTGTGAACCGGCACATACATAAGGCTTAAAGGCCTGCCAAATAGGTGTCGTAAGCGGCGCGATCCATCAAAGCATCAAGCTCTGCTGGGTCGGTCAGTTTCAGCTTGGTGAACCAGCCCGTGGTTTCGGCCGCTTCGTTCACGCCTTCCGGTGCTTCGGCCAAAGCTTCATTGACGTCGACCACTTCGCCCGACACAGGCGCATAGACGTCCGAGGCGGCCTTCACGCTTTCAACCACGGCCACTTCATCGCCTTGCGACACGATGCGGCCGACGTTTGGCAATTCCACGAACACCACATCGCCCAATTGTTCAGCGGCATAGGCAGTGATGCCACAGGTGGCGATGTCGCCTGCAACAGAAACCCATTCATGGTCTTTGGTATATTTGGTGGTCATGGTTCAGCCTTTCCGGTGGTAATTATGGGGAACAAAAGGTAAGGGCGCGACGACCCAGCGGCGGGGTTGATCGCGAACGATCAAATCCAATTCAGTGCCGACCGCGGCAAAGGCCGCGTCAACATAACCCATGGCAATCGGCCCACCGACGCTGGGGCCATAGCCGCCAGATGTGACCATGCCGACCTTTTCGCCAGCCAGATTGCGGATTTCAGCGCCTTCACGTGCGGGTGCCTTATCCTTGGGCAAGAGGCCAACGCGTTTGCGGCTTGGCTTCTCGGCGAGCTCCTTCAGAATTCGCGCAGCGCCTGGAAAATCGCCACGCTCGCGCCGCACTTTCTGAATGGTCCAAGCAAGGCCTGCTTCAATCGGGCTGGTGGTCTCATCCAAGTCATGGCCGTAGAGGCAAAGACCCGCCTCTAGGCGCAGACTATCGCGCGCGCCAAGGCCAATGGCTTTGACATGCGCGGTGGCCAACAAGGTGCGCACAAAGGCTTCAGCCTTATCGGCGGCAATCAGCACCTCAAAGCCGTCTTCGCCCGTATAGCCAGAGCGGGAAACGACGACTTCGCCATAGGGGCCTTTCACCGTGGCAAATTCCATAAAGCTCAAGCGCTTTGGCCCGTCGCCAACATTGCCAATGGCATCCACCGCCTTAGGCCCCTGTACCGCGATCAAGGCGCGGTCATCGGCGCGCGTTAGCGTCGCTTTGCCAGCGCAGGCTTCTGCGATGATCGCAAAGTCTTGTTCTTTGCAGCCGGCATTGACGACAAAATAGAGCGTGCCTTGATCGGCATCTGCCTTCGGGCGGCCAACAAACAAATCGTCCAGCACGCCACCGCTGGCATTTGGTAAAGTGGTATAGCGCAACTGACCGGGGGCAAGGCCCGCAACGTCGCACGGCAGAATGGTTTCCACCAAGGCCGCAATTGCCGCATGGGCGGCATCGCCGGCCAGACTTGTTTCATTGAGCGCCAAAAAGGCCGGGCCCATGTGCGAGACATCAAACAGACCGCAGCTCTCGCGCGTCCACACATGTTCTTTCATCACGCCTTCTGGAAACTGAACCGGCATCAGATAGCCAGCAAAGGGCACCATGCGGCCGCCCATGCTTTGCCAGAGCCCTGTTAGGGGTGTGGTTTTTAAGGAAGTATCTTCAGACATGGGCAGGCTCCGACAGGTACGCGACACGCCTCAGGGTTCCCCCGTTTCGGCGCGCGCCCCAGCTGTCTAAAACCTGAGAGTTTTCGCGGTCGGCCTTGAGACTTCAAGGGACCGCTTGCTCCTTCGGCGGTTGGACATTTTGCCCAACACTCTCCAGCGTATTGACGTGGCTGCGGTCCTTTTGCCTGAGAGTTTCCGGGGCGGTTGCTCCTTCGGCGCGGTCCTTTGGGGATCGTCTCTCCCGCAGTCACACATGAGCTTGGGCCGGTATCATCCGAGAGCGGCACAAGAGACGCCCTCCTGCCCGCGCACGCGCGGCGCGTCAACTAGTTTGGCAACCAACAGGGCTTTCATCGACAGGCTTTTGCAGCGCATATGCGCAGTTTGGCGGATTATTGGGCAGCCAAAACTTCAGCCGCCTGCTGTGGAAGTCTTAGGCGACAGAAGATAGGGCAGCCGCGTTCTCAGCCCTCTTTGGTGTCAGTGCCAACACGGTCAGGATCAACCACATGGCAATGACGCAATGGAAGAGATGCCAGCTCAGGTCTGGACCCAAAAGACTTGATTGACGCAAAAACAAGACGTTGGGCAGCATCACACCAAAGCCCATTGCCGCGCCAATATTGGGCTTCCCGCCTTTGCGGTCGAGCACAAATAGGGCGATCCCGCCAAGCAAGGCGAGGACATAAATGGGTGCGCCCGCAACGGGCACAATAATCGCCAGCCCCACGGCGCTGACACAAATGGCAATGCCAAACAATGGGCGAATACGGCCGATTGTCGCTTCAAAAATCTGCCAGAGGATGAGGAGCAGGCCCAATAGACCGCCAATTTGAGAGGCAAATCGATGCGCCATGCCAAGCGGTTCGATCAATCCACTGGTAACACGGACCGTCCCGATCGCTGCAGCAAGCGCGAACAAAGCCACACCGAGCGCGCCGACAGGCTTATTGCCGCGCATGAGGTGCCACGCCCCCCAAACAGCGACGGCACAGACCAATCCATCGGTCAGCGCATAATGAAGCGGCATCATGGCGGGCTGGTCTTTGCGGCAACAGGGTCTACAGACGGGGCACCAATGCCAGCGGCGCGTTTGATATCGGTGCTGGAAAGACGAGAGCCATCATGGCTCCAGCCGGGCGGTGCGAAAACATAACAAAAGCGTTGAAACAGGGTCAGCCCCTTTTGGCTCACATCCTTAGCAATGCCAATATATTCGTGCGATAGGACTTTGAACAAGTTGAAGGTGTTGAGGTTTTTCACCAAGCCATAAACGGGCCGATCGGCCTCATCTTCAGCAACAAAAGTCCCAAAAAGCCGATCCCAAATAATCAAGGTCCCAGCATAATTCGCGTCTAAATAGCGCGGATTGCTCGCATGGTGGACCCGATGATGCGATGGGGTGTTGAAGATTGCCTCGACCCAGCGCGGCAACTTATTGACGGTCTCGGTGTGTAGCATGAACTGGTAACTGGCATTGAGCACGCCGCAGAAGGTCACCATGATTGGGTCAAAGCCGATCAGAACCAAGGGCACTTTGAACAACATCGTGCCCGTAAAATGCTTGGTCCAACCCTGCCTCAGCGCGACCGCCAAATTATATTCCTGACTGGAATGGTGGACAACATGCATCGCCCAAACCCAGCGGCAGCGATGGGCGACCCGGTGATGGCAATAAAAGCGCAAGTCATCAAGGATGAAACAAACCAAAAAAGTCCATGGATTTACCGGCAGGGTGAAAAACTGGAACGGCTGAGCCAAGGATAAAATACCAAGTGTAATAAAGGCCGACATCGCATTCACAGGGTCACTCAACACCCCCGTCAAGATGCCCAAGGAAGCATCCTTGGCCGGCATTTTTCCGTTTGCCCGAAACAGCTTGATGGCAATCAATTCAATGGCAAGGAGCGTGAAAAAGAAGATCGCCGAATAAAGGCCGATATTACCGTGAATGAACTCGGTGGTCGTCATGCACTTCCCCCTTGGTGCCGTTTTGGCCCGCTTTATCGCGTTTGCACGGGAGGTTAGGCTAGGTCTTCTGCGCCAACAATTGAATAATAATCTATTATTATGTAGATAACGGAACATGTCGATTGATCTTGTCCTGATCCAACGGTTCGAAGCCGTCTACCGCTTAGGCAGCTTTTCCCGCGCAGCCGAAGAATTGCTGATTACGCATTCGGCGCTGACCAAAAGTATCCAAACACTTGAAGCCAAGTGGGATGTTCGGCTGTTTGATCGCACGACCCGATCGATCATCCCGACCGAGGCCGGGCGAAGATTAGCTCTGACCGCTTCGGATCTACTTGCCCATTCAGAAAAGGTGCGCGCCGATGCGATTGCTGGAGAGCTGCAGCTCAACCTAATTTGCGGTCCTGCCGTCATCGACACGCTGATGCACGGAGCCTTGTTAGAGTTTCGCAAAACCCATCCCCAAGTGGCCGTACAAATTGAAACCATGCCGCCAGACCTGGCCAGTGACAGGCTGATACGTCGGCAGGCCCACCTGTTGCTGTTCCATTCAACCACGGTGGAAGGCCTAAAAAGCCGGAGTGAATTGAAACTGCAAAAGCTGGTGTCTGAGGCCTATCAAGTCGTCTTTCGGCCCGGCCATCCAATTGAGGAAACCGACGGCTCCCTTTCGGCCATCTTGGCCTTTGATTGGGCCATCGCAGGGTTTGACAGCAAGTTTCAAAATGCCCTGCCCTTTGAGCAGCGTGAACTTTTGCGGCGGCGAGGGTTTCCGAAGTACCGAATCTTGAACCAAAGCGCATGCCTAGAACTGGCCATGCGGTCGGATATTGTCACGATGCTACCAGCCTCGGCTGCGGCACCCTTAGTCGCGAAGGGGGCCTGCCGTACACTTCCGTTTCCCGGCGGTGCCGCCTTTTCAATCAGTGCCGTAACCCATGCAGCCCAAGCGCCGTCACAAACCGTGCAAGCTTTCCTCAGCGCGATCACGACTTCACTCGCCATTTGAGGCAAAAGCTCGGCCCCCGTAAGAATGTCCATCCGTGCCCAGACACAGACTGGAACGGCGTGCGCATCTGAGCGTGTGCGCAAAGACGCATTCGCCTCCACGAGGGTGCAGCATTATGCGTGGCTACCAAGGTCCATCGGACTATACCATCGGATTATAAACGCACAAATGGACTAAAAACGCACAAAGGCCGCACCGGTTTCCCCGTGCGGCCTGCTCTCAACAAGTTGAGTGCGACGGCTCCAAGCGCTAGGTATAGCTTTCGCTTCGCCTTCAGAAGTATTCGTTAGAATTAGACTATGTTGACCCCACCTATTGAAAGGCGTTTTCTTCTTTTGTCGCCTCGCTAACTTTCTACTCCCGCTCTTGCTTCCGTGAAACCAAGAGTACGCCTGATTTTTATTTTGACAAGAAGTTTTTTGTGTGTCGCGATTCTCATAATCACGCATAGAATCAGATGGATGTGGATTATCCCCAAATTTATCCACCATTTTATCCACAGGAAAGCGAGCGGCATCTTTTAATCTGGTTTGGCAATACACATATCTCGCCGGGGCAATGATTTAGGGTAGGCTTCGGACACGTGTGTGTACCGCGTTATGGCCTGCCTCACATTGGCTCTGAATGGGGAGGTTTATTCATGGAATTCCTTTGGTTCTCTGCCGTCTTGGTTGTGATGGCGATCATTTTTGTTACCACTTTTGTCAAAATCGTCCCACAAGGCCGACAATATACGCTGGAGCGCTTTGGCCGCTATTTGCGCACGCTCCACCCCGGCATCCATTTCATTACACCCATTATGGATCAGATCGGCCGCAAGATATCGATGATGGAAAGCGTCTTGGACGTGCCGCGCCAAGAGGTGATCACGCGCGACAACGTCATGGTGCGCTGCGATGCGGTGGTCTTCACCCAAGTATTTGACGCCGCCAAGGCCGCCTATGAGGTCGAAGATTTGCGTCTGGCCATCACCAATCTGTCCTTGACCAATTTGCGTACCGTGATCGGCTCGATGGAGCTGGACGAGGTCTTGTCCCAGCGCGACACCATCAATGCCAAACTGTTGCAGACCATTGATGCGGCCACCAATCCATGGGGCGTCAAAGTCGTGCGCATTGAGATCAAGGACTTGTCGCCTCCATCGGACCTCAACGAAGCCATGGCCAAGCAAATGAAAGCCGAACGCGAGCGCCGGGCCGAAATCACCTCTGCCGAGGGCGAAAAAGCGGCCGCCATCCTGCGCGCCGAAGGCCATAAGCAGGCTGTCATCCTCGAAGCAGAAGGCCGCAAGGAATCCGCCTTCCGCGACGCCGAAGGCCGTGAACGCGCAGCCGAAGCTGAAGCCAACGCGACGCGCATGGTGTCCGACGCAATTTCCTCCGGTGACGTCAATGCGCTGAATTACTTCTTGGGCCAATCCTATGTGGAAGCCTTTGGTAAGCTGGCCTCCTCGCCGCAACAACGCACCGTGATCGTGCCGACGGAATTGAGTGCGATTGCCTCGGCCATTGAAGGGGTGCGTCAATTGACCATGTCGGGCACGGCTACACAAAGCCAAGGCCAAGCCAAAGCCCCTTCCCGTACCGCTGTTCCCACCACAAAGGACTAAACGAATGGAAGCTTTTACTTCTTCTTGGGCGGGCTTTGGCGCTTTGACCTGGCTTGGCATTGGTGCGGCTTTGTTGGCAGCTGAACTGCTGACGGGTACCGCCTATTTGTTGTGGATCGCCACTGCTGCAGCTCTCACCGCGGCACTGGCTTTCCTATTCCCAGATGCCAGCCTGCCCTTACAATTGGTGGCTTTTGCCTTGTTTGCTTTGGCAACGACGGTAGGCGGACGGCGTTTCTTTAAGCCCGATACCACGCCGTCGGAAGACCCCACGCTTAACGCGCCCCTGCAACGCCATATTGGCCAACAGGCCATTGCGGTGGATGGCTTTGTGAGCGGTGCTGGCCGGGTCCGTCTGGGCGATACCGAATGGGCCGCCAAAACCCAAGACAAGGCCGACCCCGATAGTGGCAGCGTTTTGGTCGTGACCGGCGTTGAAGGCGCGGTCCTGCATGTGACGCGCGCCAATTAAGCCTTTCCTTGCCCGGACAGCTGCGGCTATAGACTTCTGATGGATCGATTATTGGAAGGCTATAGCCGTTTTCGCCGGGATGCTTGGCCGCACCAACGCGAACTCTATGAGCAATTGGCCGATGGCCAGACCCCACGCCTCTTAGTGATTGCCTGTTCGGACTCGCGCGCCGATCCAGGTCAGATCTTTGACGTATCGCCGGGTGAGTTGTTTGTGGTGCGCAATGTGGCCGCCCTTGTGCCACCGTTTGAGCAAGGCGAAGGCCTGCATGGCACCTCCGCCGCCATCGAGTTTGCCGTCCAAGCGCTTGGTGTGAAGACCATCCTTGTGATGGGCCACGCCCGTTGTGGTGGGGTCAAGGCTGCAATCGACCGTGGTCGTTGGGGCACCAAGGCCGGGCAAGAAGGCCAGAGCTTGCGCTTCGTCAATCAATGGATCGACGTTTTGGTCCCTGTCGTCGTGGCGCTGAACACGCAAGAGATCGAACCGTGCGAGCGCGCCAGTGTCGAGCTTTCGATGTCCAATCTGTTGAGCTTCCCGTTTGTTGCCGAAAAAGTCGCCGCTGGCACCCTCAATCTGGAAGGCGCACGCTTTGACATTGCCACGGGTGGCCTCGACCTCTTCAACCATGAACGTGGCTGGGTGCGGGCAGATCCGCGGGCGGCGGACTAACCCCCCGTCAAGCTCGCCATCGTCGGCCAGCCGCTAATCATCGCCGATACCGCGAAATAGGCTGGGATGCCGATGATGATGTTGAATGGCAAGGTGATGCTGATCGACGTCGTCAGATAGAGCCCTTCATTCGCCTCTGGCATCGCCATGCGCACGGCAGCTGGAGCCGCGATATAAGAAGCACTGGCAGCCATGGTGGCAAATACCGCCGTACCACCAACCGAGAAGCCCGCAAAATGGCCCACAACCAAGCCAATCGCCCCAAACACAATCGGCATGGTGATCCCAAACCCAAGCATGAAGGGCAAAGGCGCTTTTGATTCGCGCAGGCGCTTTAAGGCCACCACGCCCAGTTCCAACAAGAAGAAGGCCAAAACGCCTTGGAAGGGCGTGATAAAGACGGTGGAGACAGCCTCAATCCCCTTGGCGTCGGTCAACAGGCCAACCAACAACCCACCGCCCATCAGCATGACGCTTTTGCTGGTTATGGCTTCGCGCAGCACATGATTGACGCTGATGGTGCGATTTTCCGACATAAGGCGCGCTAGCACGATACCGATAATGATACCGGGCACCTCCAACACAATCAGAAGCGCGGTCAGATAGCCCTCGATCTTAAAGCCGCTCAAAGTCGCGAAGTTGAGGGCGGCCATAAAGGTCACGGCACTGACCGAGCCGAAGTGAGCCGCCATCGCGCCTGAATCGACAATACTCTGCTTGCCGATCTGTCGAGCGACATAAAAGGCGATTAAGGGCGTCAAAACCCCCATAAAGATGGTCGCCAGAAACGGCAGCAACATCGAAGCGCCGGCTGAATTATCGAGTGCAATCCCGCCCTTCAAGCCAATTGAGAACAAGAGATACATCGAGATGGTCTCGTGTACCTGCTGCGGCACGCGCAAATCACTCTTCACATAGGCAGCAAAAGCTCCAAGTGCGAAACAGATAACAGCGGGCGAGAGGAGGTTAGCAGCGACGAGGTCAAAGTTAAGCATGGTTGGGGGCGCTAACGCGAAACCCACCCGTTTGCAAGCTTTGACCCGACGTTTATGACCACAAAAATGTGATAGCTCGGGGTCGGATCAAAGCCTGACTTCTGGGAGTTACTTCTCGAGCTCAACCTGCAGCGAGATTTGGATCGAATAGCTCACCTCACCAGCGGCAACTGGCGTCGGCGCCGCTGAATCCGCCATCGCGGCACGCGCCATCATCATCGGCATGGGTTGCGGCGGCGTATAGCCACCACTTTCATTGATCGAGACGATACGCTTAACCCGCATGCCCGCGGCCTTGGCATAAAGCTCTGCCCGACGCATAGCGGTCGCCATGGCTTCACCGCGCGCTTGATCCAGCATGGCTTCAGGGTTTTCAATACCGAAGTTTGGCCCGTCAATTTCGTTGATGCCTTGGGCAACAAGAGCGTCCATTACCGCACCGATTTGATCGATCTTGCGCAGCTTCAAAGTGACGCGATTAGCAGCCTGATAGCCGACAATGCGCGGACGGGTGCCATTGGTATAGTCATATTGCGGGCTCAATTGCACGCCAGAGGTTTGCATATCCTTGTCGGCAATGCCGGCCGCTTTCAGCGCGACAAAGGCGGCTGACATTTTACGCGCATTTTCTTCCATCGCGGCTTTGGCGGTTTTCGCCGTCGTCACCACCCCTGCCCCCATCGTTGCCATATCTGGGGCTTTCTTCTGATCGGCGCTGACGGTGAAGTTCAGCGTGGTCGGTGTGATAGGTGCAGGGGCCAAACAGCAAGGCGCACCCATAGCAGGGGCGGCCTGGGCCATAGCCGAAAGGGGCACAAAGCCTGCGGCACCCAGTGCGATGGCCGATAAGAGGGTGTGGCGGTTGAAGTTACGCATGATGTATTCCCTTCCCAGATTGGTCTTTTGGTTTCTACCTAAACCAACATGAACAGAGTCTGCACTGCTTTAGGCAAAAAAGAGACCGATCTGCGTTCAAATGAGGACGAGGCTTTTGCACCGCGCCAAAAACCGCTATCTCCCCGCCTCCCGCAGATGGTTCGCCATGGCACGGGTCGTTAGCTCAATGGTTAGAGCCGGCCGCTCATAACGGTCTGGTTGTAGGTTCGAGTCCTACACGACCCACCAGCCTTCGCACTACGTGCTACGGCTCGGCGAGCCGAAGCGCATAGCGCGTAGGCTGCCTGTATATCGAGCCGAAGCGCTTAGCGCGTAGGCTGCCTGTATATCGAGCCGAAGCGCATAGCGCGTAGGCTGCCTCGGTATACCACGGCGTAGCTCGAAGAGCGAAGCCGGGTTTATCCCGGCGAAGCTCGCAGAGCGAAGCCGGACGAAATGATCAACTCACACATGTGTTTCCCTTGGCTGATCTTCCCAAACATGAGGAAGTTCAAAAATGAAATACGTCTATATTCTTGAAAGTCTCGACGGGCAGCATTTCTATGTCGGCGCAACCGGTGATTTGAAGGCGCGGTTGGCTAAGCACAATGCGGGCGAAGTGACCCACACGTCCAAATACGGCCCATGGCGGGTCAGAACATACCTAGGATTTTCCGAAGACTCACAAGCTTGGGCTTTTGAGAAATATCTCAAATCCGCTTCCGGCCGGGCGTTTGCAAAGAAGCGCTTGTAAAAATTAAGCCTTCAAGCCCCAAAGCCCCGCGAGGTTATTCTTCTGCATGTCGCTGGACCCACCGACGATGCGCATGCCGAGGAGATCGCGGACGTGGCGTTCCATGTCGAAGGCGTCTGACAAAGCATAAGCGCCCAACACGCGTTGGCAAATCAACGCGATTTCGGCCGCCGTATCGGCGACGAACAGCTTGGCCATGCTGGACTCAATGCCACAGGGCAGGTTTTGGGTGGCGAGCCATGCTGCGTGATAGAGCATGTGCCGACAGGCTTCGAGCTTGGTGCGGGCTTCAACCAGCGCGTGGCGTATGGCCTGATGGCCAGAAATGACTTTGCCAAATTGCACGCGCTCTTGCGCATAGGCCCAGGCCTCTTCGACAGCGGCTTGCGCAATCCCAAAAGTGACGGCGGTGATTTCGAGTTTTTCAACGTCCAGCGCGCGGCCCGCCAACATGCCCCAGCCCTTGCCCCATTTCTCAAGGCCACCCACGATGTGGGAAACCGGGATTCGGGCATTGTCAAAATAGACGTCGCTCGACAGCGTATAGCGCAGATTGACGTGCTCAATCGGCTGCAAGGTCACGCCCGGGGTATCTTTCGGGATCAGAACGAAGGCGAGGTTTTTGCGCTTCTCGTCGCTTTCGGTCCGGATCAGGCAATAGATATAGTCGGCAAAGTCGGCCCCTGTGCACCAGCGCTTAGCCCCATTGATCACGACATGATCGCCCTCAATCACGCCGCGCGTGGTGACACTGGATAAGTCCCCACCTACATCGGGTTCAGACAGGCCATAGCAGAACATCAGCTCGCCCTTGGCCAAGGCTGGCAAAAAAGCGGCCTTTTGCGCGTCATTGCCATTTTCCGAGATATTCATTCCGCCATAAAAGGCGCAATGGATGAAGGGGCCAGCCAGAAACGCCCCTGCCCGGCACAATTCCTCAATCACTGCCACAGCGGCGTAGACGTCTTGGCCAAGGCCGCCAAATTCTTCTTCGACCGTCAGCCCGCAAATGCCCATGGCGGCAAGCTCAGCAAACAAGTCGCGCGGCCAGGTGTGGGTACGGTCCCACAATTGGCGCTTTTCGCGTGGGGCCTTGGCCTCCACAAAGCGGCGCAACTGGTGGCGTAATTCGGTAACGTGGTCGGGTTCTGGGGCAAAAGCGTGTGGCAAATCTATTCCCCTGTCAGGTTCATTTTGCGCTTTTCTTTAAAGGCGGCGACCGCTTCGGCCCGGTCCTTGGCCATGTTGGACAAGGTCTCATAGGCGACAGCGGCATCCATGGTGAGATTGGCCGCTTGACGCAATTGCTGGTTCATCACGACTTTGGTCCAGCGCACAGCCCAACGCGGATTGCCCAGGATTTTGCCCGCCATTTCCGCGACCTTGCTGTCGAGTTGGTCAGACGGAACAGCATAATTCACAAGGCCAATGCGGGCGGCTTCTGCGCCAGAGATTAAGTCCCCTGTCAACAACATTTCCTTAGCCCGCGCCACACCGATCAAGGCCGGCCAAATTACCGCCCCGCCATCGCCAGCCACGAGGCCGACCTTCACATGCGGGTCGCCAATCTTGGCGGTGTCTTCGGCAATAATCACATCGCACATCAAGGCAATCGTGGCCCCAAGGCCAGCCGCTGCGCCATTCAGACGGCAAATGATGGGCTTTTCGAGTTCTAAGAGAGATAGCACGATCCGCTTGGCATCGGGTGCAATGGCGCGGAAGCTGGCGGGATTGCTGATCTGTTCGTCAAACCAATCCAAGTCGCCCCCCGCACAGAACACACGGCCCTTCCCGGTCAGGACGATCAGATCGCTGTCAGGATCGCGTTGGCAGTCGGTAAAGACGCGGGCCAATTCCTCATGCATGGCCTCATCAACACCATTGACGGGATTATTGCCCGCAATGGTGACGACCAGAACGCGTTCGCCATAGCCTTGGTCATAGGCAAATTGGATGCGGGAATAGTGCTGAAACTCCATGGCCCCTACCCCCGCTTAAATGCGTGCAATCCGGCGACCAAATGTGGCACCGGGCTGGAACAAAGCGCAAAAGGCCGCAGGCAGGCTTCCCACACCCTCAGAGATCACTTCTTTCAGTTTGAGTTGGCCGCTTTTGATCATGGCAGCGGCTTCGGCTTGGGCTTCCGGGAAGGCGCGCAAATCGTCAAACACCACTAGGCCCTCCATCTTCAGACGATGGGTGATGAAGCGGTCAGTATTGCGAATGCCAACGCGGTCAGGCAGCGCGACATTATAGTCCGCCACTTGGCCCGACACCACAATGCGGCCAAAGGGGCGCATCAAGGGCAGAATGGTATCAATCATCGCATTGCCGACATTATCAAACAACACATCTGCCCCCTCGGGCATGGCTGCGGCAAGATCTGCCGCAAACGTGGGCGAGCGGTAGTCGATTACTTCGTCAAAGCCTGCCTCAGCCTTTAGCCAATCGGACTTATCGCCTGCGCTCGCGACACCCACAACACGCGACGCACCCCAAGCCTTGGCCAACTGGCCAGCGGTCGCGCCAACAGGGCCAGCGGCGGACGTCACAATCACGCGGTCACCAGGTTTAATCTGGCCAATGCGCTTGAGGCCGAACCAAGCGGTCATGCCGGGCACGCCCAAGACGCCGATCCAAGCCGATAAAGGCACGTCCAAGTCTGGCAATTTCGCACAATAGCCGCGGCCATTGGAAATAGATTGGCTGGCCCAGCCCGACCCCAAGGTCACCAATTGGCCGACTTCAAAGGCAGGGTTTTGGCTTTCCACCACATGGCCAACGGCAAAGCCATCAATCGGATCGCCAATCTTCAAGGCCCCCGCATAGGAATCGGTACCCGACAGGCGCGACCGTGTGCCGGGGTCGGCTGACACGAACTTGTTTTCCACACGGAACTGGCCTTCCTTCAAAGGCGGAGCCTCAAACGTCTCGAGCTTGAAGTCCTCCAGAGAGGGGGTTCCGGTGATGTGGCGGGCGAGGGTGATACGGTGAATCTGGGTCATACCTACACCTTGGCCCGCAATGGCCGCCCTGTCAGCCCTAAAGTGCATCTGATCTGTTTTGCTGTCGTGACAGTCGTGTATGGCTCGGGCAAGGATTGGCGAAAGACAGATGAGGCAAAGCATGACCCAAGAAACCGACACCCGCACCGGCGCAGACCAATTGGTGGCGACTTTGGCTGAACATGGGGTCACGGCCTGCTTTGCCAATCCCGGCACCAGCGAAATGCATCTCGTCCAAGCGCTTGACCGAGAGCCGCGCATTCGTTCGGTCCTGTGCTTGTTTGAAGGCGTGGCGACGGGTGCCGCCGATGGCTTTGCCCGGATTGCCGGAAAGCCTGCGATGACGCTTCTGCATCTGGGCCCGGGCTATGCCAATGGCGCAGCCAATATCCATAATGCACGCCGCGCCTATGCGCCCATGGTCAATGTTGTGGGCGATCATGCCACCTATCACCGCACCTTGGATGCGCCCTTGGCCTCAGACATTGAAACCTTGGTAAAGCCTAATTCCCGTTGGGTTGGTGTGGTGGAGAAGGCCAGCGAAGCAGGGGAAAAAGCGGCCAAAGCCTTTGTTGAAACCATGGGCCCGCCAGCTGGACCTGTGACCCTGATCTTGCCCGCTGACAGCGCATGGAGCCAAGCTGGCCCCGATGCGCCGCGTGTGTCGGTTCCGGGCCTATCGCTCGTGGACCCGGCCCAAGTCGAAGCGGTGGCTGACGCCATTCAATTGGCGCAAAAGCCTGTGGTGCTGGTCAATGGCCCTGCCCTCTATGATGAAGCCGCTTTAGAGACCATGTCGCGTCTAAAGGCTGCTGGGGTGCGGGTTTTATGCGATACCTTTGTGGGCCGTCTGGCGCGCGGTGCAGGCCGTTTTGGGCCAGACCGTATGGCCTATTTTGCCGAAATGGCGATGGAGGATTTGGCTGGCGTTGATCTGATGATTTTGGCGGGCACAGGCGTGCCGTGTGCCTTTTTCGCCTATCCTGGCAAGCCCAGCATTTTGGTGCCCGAAGGCTGCACCACCATCGAGCTGTCGGCCCGCAGCGAAGATACCGCCGAAGCCTTAGCTGCTTTGGCCGATGCCCTGGACGCCCCAGACGCCCCACCAGCGCCTGCGCGCACCGAACAGCCCCTGCCGACTGGCAAGATCACGCCTTATACCTGCGCCACGTCCTTAGCGCGCCATATGCCCGATCAAGCGATTATTTCCGATGATGCAGTCACTGCAGGCCTGCCGCACTTCATGGCGACCCAGACGGCTGCCCAACATGATTGGCTATTCCTGACCGGTGGTGCGATTGGCCAAGGCCTGCCCTTGGCTGTGGGTGCCGCCGTTGCAGCACCAAACCGGAAAGTGATTGCGCTGACTGGAGACGGCGCAGGCATGTACACGCTGCAAGCCTTGTGGACGATGGCGCGCGAACGCTTGCCCATCGTGACGGTGGTTTTTGCCAACCGCTCCTACCGCATCTTGAATATTGAGATGGGTCGCACGGGGGCGGGCCAACCAGGCCCTGCCGCAAGCTCCATGCTCTCACTCGACAAGCCCGCCCTCGACTGGGTAAAATTGGCCGAAGGTCAAGGGGTTGAGGCGGTTTCCTGCGACACCGCCGAAGCCTTTGATACCGCCCTTGCCCGCGCGTTGGCGGCCAATGTTCCGGTGCTAATTGAAGCGGTGATGTAGGGCCGCTTAGAGGCCCTAGGACTCAATTCTCGCTTTAAAGCGGAAAGACGCGCAACTTTGATCCTAAAGGATCAAATCGCGCTTTAAAGCGGAATATTGTCGTGCTTCTTCCAAGGGTTCTCAAGCTTCTTGTGCTTGAGGGCGCGCAGGGCCTTGGCGACGCGGCGGCGGGTGGAGTGGGGCATGATGACGTCATCAATATAGCCGCGCTGAGCCGCTACAAACGGATTGGCGAAGCGGTCTTGATATTCTGCCGTGCGGGCCGCAATGGCTTCAGGGTCGCCCATATCGGCACGGAAGATAATCTCCACCGCCCCTTTGGCCCCCATGACCGCAATCTCAGCGGTCGGCCACGCATAATTGACGTCGCCGCGCAAATGCTTGGAACTCATGACGTCATAGGCGCCGCCATAGGCCTTGCGGGTGATGACGGTGACTTTCGGCACCGTGGCTTCAGCAAAGGCAAACAACAGCTTCGCGCCATGTTTGATCAAGCCGCCATATTCCTGCTTGGTGCCCGGCATGAAGCCCGGCACGTCGACAAAGGTCACGATGGGGATGTTGAAGCAATCACAGAAGCGCACAAATCGCGCGGCCTTGCGGCTGGAGTCGATATCCAAAACCCCTGCCAAACTCATAGGCTGGTTAGCCACGACGCCGACTGTCGAGCCTTCGATGCGGGCAAAGGCGGTGATGATATTCTTGCCAAAGTCCTTGGCGATCTCGAAATAATCGCCGTCATCAACGACCTTTTCGATCAATTCCTTCATGTCATAGGGCTTGTTGGGATTGGCTGGAACCAAGCTATCCAAGCTCATTTCCACCCGCTCTGGATCGTCATGCGTAGGCCGCGTGGGTGGCTTTTCGCGGTTTGACAAAGGCAGATAGTCGACCAAGCGGCGCATCTGGAACAAGGTATCGAAATCATTGTCAAAGCTGCCGTCAATCACGCCAGACTTAGCGCCATGCACGCTCGCCCCGCCCAATTCTTCGGCCGTGACGACTTCATTGGTAACGGTTTTGACCACATCAGGGCCGGTCACAAACATATAGCTGGTATCCTTCACCATGAAGATGAAGTCGGTCAATGCGGGCGAATAAACGTCGCCCCCGGCGCATGGGCCCATGATGACACTGATCTGGGGGATCACACCGGATGACATCACATTTTCCATGAAGATGTCGGCATAGCCAGCCAGAGAATCAACGCCTTCTTGAATGCGTGCGCCACCGGCATCAAACAGGCCGATGACAGGTGCGCCATTGCGGGCCGCCATTTGCTGAACTTTGACGATCTTGGCCGCATGGGTCAGCGACAAGGAGCCGCCAAAGACAGTGAAGTCTTTCGAGAACAGATAGATCAGACGGCCATTGATCGTGCCTTGGCCGGTAATAACGCCGTCGCCGGGAAACTTCTGGGCATCCATGCCGAATTCGGTGCAGCGATGCTCCACGAACATGTCGAATTCTTCAAAGCTGCCTTCGTCGAGCAAGATTTCAATCCGCTCACGCGCGGTCAGCTTGCCTTTAGCATGCTGCGCATCCACCCGTTTCTGGCCGCCCCCGGCACGAGCTTTGGCACGTTTGGCTTCAAGCGCTTGAAGAATATCTTGCATGGGTCTGTCCCTGAAATGAGTTACGCTGCGGGCAGCGCAGGCGGTGTTTGAATTGGGTTAGCGGGACAAAGCCGCGCTGACAAGTTTTCGCAACGGCAAGTGCTATAAGGCAGGCAGGCCTAAAAAGCCTTCGCACCGCCGGATCCAAGCCTGAATGGCTGGATAGCGATGCAGTTCAAACCCGCCCTGATCGGCAAAGCGGGTGTATGGCAACAGTGCCATATCGGCCAAAGTAAAGGCGGTGCCGACAAACCAATCCCGTTCGCTCAAGTGCTCATTCATGCGGGAGAGAATGACTTGCCCACGGGGCAGAAGGCTTGGGTCAATCTCAGCATCGGTTTGGCCGAGTAAATGCACTTTCGCGCGCCGTACCGCGATGACCACCTCGTGGCTATATTGCTCCCAGAACAGCCATTCGAACATTTTCGCGCGGTCAAACGCATCTGCCGGGATCAGGGACGACCCTTCGGCGAGATAGAGGATGATGGCGTTGGATTGGGCCAGCGTTCGGCCATCATCAAAACGAACGACGGGCACTTGGCCAAAGGGATTGAGGGCGCGAAATTCCGGGCTTGCCGTCTGGCCTGTCAGGGCCAACACCTCGTGCCAGACATAGGGTAAGTTCAAATGCTCCGCCGTCCAGCGCACTTTCAAACAATTGCCCGAGCGATCATCGCCATAAATCTGCATAACTTACCCCTATTGGCTCAAGATTTTTGACCGCCTAGCACAGCTTCACAATAGATTGTCTCAAGAGTCCGCCTAAAGACTGCTAGAGGCGGGTTCTGTCGTGAGGGCCTCGACGGGTTAGGTGACACGGTTTATGCCTACACCCTTGCGCGGTGCCCCGAAGTGCGCCCCACACGACTTTAACAGCTATGGAAAGACTGCCTGTGAGCTCTGCAATCAAACCTGTTATCTCCGCGACTGGCCTTTATACGCCACCAAATTCCATCACCAATGAGGAATTGGTCGATAGCTTTAACCGTTATGTAGAGCTCTATAATGGCGAACATGCAGCGGCGATTGAAGCCGGGGAAGTGGCCGCTTTGACGCCGTCCTCGGTCGAGTTCATTGAGAAAGCCTCTGGCATTAAGGCCCGCTTTGTCGTCAATAAGGATGGCATTTTGGACCCCACCATTATGGCCCCGCGCATTCCAGAGCGGCCGAATGACGAATTGTCGATTCTCGCTGAGCTCGCCGCACGGGCTGCCCGCCAAGCCCTTGAGCGCGCAGGCCGCGACCCGATGGAGGTAGACGCGGTTATCTGTGCGGCGTCCAATATGCAGCGCGCCTATCCCGCCATGGCGATTGAAATTCAAGCAGCGCTTGGCTGTAACCCCGAAGGCTTCGCCTTTGACATGAATGTGGCTTGTTCGTCGGCCACCTTTGGCATTCAGACGGCGGCTGACTTTGTGCGCGCGGGCCATGCGCGCAGCGTATTGGTGGTCAATCCAGAGATTTGTTCCGGCCATTTGAACTTTAAAGATCGCGACAGCCACTTCATCTTTGGCGATGTTGGTACGGCAATCCTGATTGAGGCCGCCGATGTCGTTGGCGACAAGCCGCATTGGGAGATTTTGGGCACCAAGCTCAAAACCCAATTCTCCAACAATATTCGCAACAATTTTGGCTTTTTGAACCACACCGCGCCTGAAGGCATTGGTGCCAAGGATAAGCTGTTTGTCCAAGAAGGCCGGAAGGTGTTCAAAGAAGTTGTGCCCATGGTCGCGGCCATGATCATCGAGCACATGGAAACCTTGGGCCTTGAAGCTTCAGGCCTACGCCGCATGTGGTTGCATCAGGCCAATGCCAATATGAACCGCCTGATTGCGGGCAAGGTTTTGGGCCATGAAGCCACCGAAGATGAAAGCCCAACCGTGCTGGACACTTATGCCAACACCTCCTCTGCGGGCTCAATCATTGCCTTCCATAAAAATAGCGATGATCTGGGCGCAGGTGACACGGGCCTCATTTGTTCGTTTGGCGCAGGCTATTCGGCTGGGTCCGTCTTTGTCCGCAAGGTGGCCTAAGGCAACCTTGTGATCATTTGGCAGTAGAAACGGGCCAACGTTACAAGAGTTTCACTCGACATTCCCAATCCAGCCTGCAAGCTATCCCGAATTGTAAAAGCGCATTGGGGATTTGCGGCATGTGGGTCTTTGCATTGTTAGCGGCTGGCTTTGGATCCTCGGCTCAAACCGAGAGCAAAGACCAAGAGCTTGTTTCGGCCCCTCGGGAAAAAATTGCTATTGAGCAAGAACTGATCCCGCCCCCAACTGGTGGAGCGCCAAAACATTTCTTCGACAAGCGCTTTGAGAAAAGTCCAAGCACGCGCGGTTTCATGGTGGTCACCCCACAACCGCCCGTCCGCCAGTTTGAAGAGCAGACAGAAGGGAACCCGCGATTGGAACCGCCCGGAGGCTGGGTGGCACCAGAGCGCAAGGGCAAGCGCTACCGGGTTGAGCCCATGAACGAGGCCTCGCCAAGAATTCGAATCCGGCGTGGCAACAGCCATTAGAGTAAGAGCTAGGTGCAAAGTGAAACGGGCTCGGCTATTTGTGGCTGATGCGTGCTGCCCCTTATATCTCCCCCGTCAAGATTGATCTGACCCGTCAAGCCGACGGCACCATCTTGCTAACTAACCCCCATCCCTTGCGCCCCGCTTTTGCCAATGTTGTGGCACCCTTGGCGCATTGGGCTGATGAAGCGCCGCGCAGGCTTTGGCTTGCAGGCTTTGAGGCGGGGGCTTGGCGGCACCTCAGCTATGAGGATGGCTGGACATTGGTGCAATCCCTTGCTGCAGGGCTCTATGGCCGCTTTGCGCGCGGCAGCATTATTGCCATCGCCTCGTCCAATTCGATCAGCCATGCGCTTTTGACCTATGCTGCCCCCTTGGCTGGGCTGGCCGTCGCGGCAATTACCCCAGCCTATTCGACCAAAGCGCGCGACCCGCGCCGCTTGCATGAGGCTCTCAAGACTTTGGGTGCTTCGGCGGTCTTTATGGAAGGCCTAGCCTTTGCCAAACCTGCGCTATGGGCAGAAGAAATTGGCGTGCCGGTCATTTCGCCGGGTGACGGGTTTGGCACCTCGGGGGAAATCTCGCTCGACCAGCTTTTCGGCGACCCGCAGGACGCGCCAGATCTCCAAACAATCGACCCGCGCGATGCCTGCAAATATCTTCTGACCTCCGGCTCAACCGGTTCGCCCAAGGCCGTCACGGTAACGCACGCCAATTTGGCCGTGAATGCCGCCCAAATTCGTTCCACCTTTGATGCCGCGCGCGAAGCAGAAATTTGGCCAGACGGGATCATCATGGCCAATCACTTGCCGTGGAGCCATTCTTTGGGCGGCAATGCCGTGCTGCACATGTTGTTGCACGCAGGCGGTAGTTTGTGGATCGACCCCGGCACGCCAACCGCGGAAGGCCTTGCGGCCACGATTGCGACGATCAAGCACGTCAAACCCAATTACCATATCACGGTGCCCTTAGGCTGGACGCTTTTGGCCAGTGCACTGGAACAGGATGAAGACTTAGCCGAAGCACTCTTCTCCAATTTGCGCATCATGCAATATGGCGGGGCGGCTTTGACCCAAGACGTCTATCGCCGCTTACAACAAGTCGCCGTTCGGCAAGCTGGAGAGGAAATCACCTTGGCGGCTGGCTATGGCGCAACCGAGACTGCGCCGACGGTTTGCAACGTCCATTGGCCCAATGAAGTCATGGGGCTCGTCGGCCTACCCGTGCCCGGCCTCACGCTTAAACTTGTGCCGCAAGGCAGTAAGTTAGAGGCGCGTGTCAAAGGCCCAGGTATTACACCGGGCTATCTCAACGCGCCTGAAAAGACCGCAGATGCCTATGATGAGGATGGCTTCTATAAGTTGGGCGATGCGCTGCGCTTTGTAGACCCCGACCAGCCCGAAGCCGGCCTCGCCTTTGATGGTCGACTATCGGAAGAATTCAAGCTCGCAAATGGCAGCTTCGTGCCTGCTGGCCTCGTCCGCCCCGCGCTTGTTCAAGCCTCAGACGGCCTGTTCAGCGACGCCGTCATCTGTGGTGAGGGTCAAGAAGAATTGGGTGCTTTGGCCTTTATCAATCTCGCCAAAGCCCGTCAGCTTGCGGGCCTCGACGAAGATCTCGATGCTTTGGTGTGGCATGAAAACGTGCGCGCGCAAGCCAAAGCTGCGCTCGAAAAAGCCGGGGCTGGCCAACCCGCAACAAGACGGGTCACCCGCCTCATTCTTCTGACCTCCCCGCCGAGCCTCGAGGATGGCGAGATCACAGATAAGGGCTATTTGAACCAAGGTGCCTGTCGGGCCTGTCGCGCCAGCGCCGTGCAGGCCCTCTATCAACAAGAGCAAGCCTTAGAGCGGATCGATCTGGTTTAAGCGGGCAGTGCGAAATTGGCCGGATGCTTGCCCACAGCCCGCTCATAATGGCTGCGGATCAGCGCCCAGTCGGCTTCATAATCGCCGGTTGGCTTAAGCGAGCCACTGATGCGAACGGTCTTGGTGGCAAAGTCCATCACGGCAAAGACGATGGGCACAACGGCTGCTTGGGCGATCAGATAATAGCCCTTCTTCCATTCCTCAGCCCGCGAACGGGTTGCTTCAGGGGGAATGGCGAGGAACAAGTCACGCGCATTGGCGAAGGCGGTGGTCATGCTGGTGACGAGGCCGTTGCTGGTGGATCGGTCAACCGGCACACAGCCCAGCCACTTCACAATGCCGCCAAAGGGGCCTTCGGTCAGGCTTTTCTTGCCCATGAAGCGCAATGTGATGCGATATTGGCCAGCCGTGGCCAGCATGAGGATACCATCCCAATTCGACGTGTGGGGGGCTGCGAGAATCACCGCTTTCTGAAGGTCGGGCCAATCGCCTTGCAATCGCCATCCACTCAGCTTCAGATACAAGGCGCAGATATAGCGCCAAATTTCAGGGAGAATGCCGCGAAAAGGCGCTGGCTTATGGGTCGCTGGATCGAATATTTGGTGGCCGTTAGTAGTGCTCACGCGTCGTCCTCCAGGGCTCTCTATCATGTGGGTTCAGCCTTGATCCAAGGTTTGCGGCCTCAGGCTTAGCTTGTCCAACCATCAATTACAGTCCGATTGGCTTTCTGCTGCGTTAAGCGGTCAGCCTTAGGTCTGGGTTTTCTAGCAGAAGGAAGTGTCGGAATAGCCACAACGCGTGCCCGAAAAAGCAACGACGCCGCGGCTTCATTGACTTTAGGCGCAATTACGCTCACGAGGTAATCACGGAGCCCACCATCCAGGGGGATGAAGGGTAAGTCGCGCCATGTTCGGCGCCTCGCCGCAAAACATTGTGAGACGATAAAATGACCGACAACAACGGGACCGGTGATACCGGCCCGATTAGCGAGACTCCAGATGGCGTAACCTTCGCCGATTTGGGTTTCTCGCCCCCGCTTTTGAGCGCCATCGCCGATACGGGCTATACCAAACCTACCCCCATTCAATGGAAAGCCATTCCGGAAGTCTTGGCTGGCCGCGACGTTTTAGGCATTGCTCAAACAGGTACCGGCAAAACGGCGGCTTTCGTCCTGCCGATGATTGAGCGCTTGTCGCAAGGTCGGGCTCGTGCCCGCATGCCACGCACATTGATCCTTGAGCCGACACGCGAATTGGCCGACCAAGTCGCGGAAAACTTCCGTAAATATGGCAAAAACCACAAGCTGACGATGGCGCTGTTGATTGGTGGCGTATCCTTTGGCGACCAAGACGCGCTTTTGACCAAGGGCGTTGACGTATTGATCGCAACACCGGGCCGCCTGCTCGACCATTTTGAGCGCGGCAAGCTCTTGCTGACTGGCGTCAATATGTTGGTGATCGACGAAGCCGACCGCATGCTCGACATGGGCTTCATCCCGGACATTGAGCGCATCGTGAAGCTGACGCCCTTTACCCGGCAAACCTTATTCTTCTCGGCCACCATGCCGCCAGAAATCAAGCGCTTGACCGAGCAATTCTTGCAAGCCCCGGCCAAGGTCGAAGTGGCGCGCCAATCCCAAGCAGCGGCAACCATCACGCAACGTCTGCTGAAGAGCCCCTCTTCTGATCCAAAGACCAAGCGCGCCGTGCTGCGCGCTGCGATCCAGTCGGCCATGGCAACCATGAAGAATGGGATCGTGTTTTGTAACCGCAAAACCGACGTCGATATCGTGGCAAAGTCCTTGAAGGTTTATGGCTTTGATGCCGCCCCCATTCATGGCGATTTGCAGCAAAGCGTGCGCACCGCAACTTTGGAGCGCTTCCGCAATAATGACTTGCAAATCCTAGTGGCATCTGATGTGGCGGCCCGTGGTCTTGATATCCCCGATGTCAGCCACGTGTTTAACTTCGACGTGCCGCGTCATGCCGAAGACTATGTCCACCGTATCGGCCGGACAGGGCGCGCGGGCCGTTTGGGTGAGGCCTTTATGGTCGTCACACCTGGCGATACCAAAGCACTCGATGCCGTTCAGAGCTTGATTAAAACGACGATCGAGTTTGCTGACATCGAAGGTATGCCACAAGAAAAAGTGTTCGATGATCGCAAGCCCGCAGCGGCTTCGGGTTCGGGTTCGAGCAAGGGCGGCAGTCGGCCACGGCGCGGCAAACCTGCCGCACCAGTTGAAGCTGAAATCGAACCAGCCGAAGTCGTCGACGCGCCAGCAGAGACGGCTGAACAAGGCGAAGCCACCTCCGTTGAAACCACTGTGGAAGCCGCCGGCGGCCGCAGTCGGGGTGGCCGCAACCGCCGTCGCACAAAGCCCGATAATCGTCCTTCTGAGCCTGTGTCAGACCCAATGGCTGTCATTGATTTGGGCGGCGATGATGAGGCCAGCCAAAGCTTTGAACTGCTTCCGCCCCAAGACACGTCGGACACGCCACGTCAAAGCCGTGGGCCACGCGACAATCAAAGCCGTGGGCCACGTGGCCGCGAGCGCAATGATCGGAATGATCGGGGTGAGCGGAATGATCGCGGCGGCCGCTATCGCCAGCAAGAACAGGACCCCGATGTGTTGGCTTTCGGCAATGACATCCCAGCCTTCATGAAAATCCCCATCCATCTAGGCCCCATCAGCGACGACGAAGCCTAGACACTTGAAGTCATAGACTTGGCTTTGGCATTGCGCCCAAAGCCAAGCCGCGACTTTGTGCCGCGCATACATACGGGTTTTGAGTGTGAGTTTGGCTTGCAGGATGCCTGCGGCTGTGACAATACCAGTTGATGATGCGAACCATTCTCAAAAACTCCCGTGCCCGCCTGTTTGTTTCGGTTGCTGTTGCATCCACAATTTTGCTGACCCTTGCGGGTTGTGGTGCGCCAGAGCCTGCCGCTGGCTCGAAAGGCGAAGTCAATATTTATTCGGCCCGCCATTATGATGCGGACGAGCAACTCTATGACTTGTTTGAGAAAAACACCGGTATCGCGATCAATCGCATTGAGATGAAGGGTGACCTGCTGCTTGAGCGTCTGAAGGCTGAGGGCACACAAAGCCCGGCAGATGTCATCTTGCTGGTCGATGCTGGCAATTTTTGGCGCGCCGAAACAGCTGGCCTGTTCCAATCGGTCCAATCGGCCAAGTTAGACGCGACCGTCCCAGCCAATATGCAGGGACCCAAGAAGGATTGGTTTGGCTTTGCCAAGCGCGCGCGTGTCATCGCCTATGACCCTGTTCGGGTGAAGGCCGACCAAGTAGCAACTTATGCGCAATTGGCTGAGCCTGCCATGAAAGGTAAAGTCTGCGTTCGCCCATCCAGCAATGTCTATAATCTTTCCTTGATGTCCTCTTTCATCGCGGATTGGGGCGTTCCCAAGGCTGAAGCCTGGGCCAAAGGCGTTGTGGCAAACTTTGCCCGCCCACCCGAAGGCGCCGACACCGATCAATTGAAGGCCATCGCAGAGGGCAAATGCGCAGTCGCCATTGTGAACCACTATTACGCAGTCCGCTTGCAACGCTCTGAAGACCCGGTGGAAAAGGCGATTGCGGCCAAGATCGCCCTCTCCTTCCCCGATCAAGCCGGTGCAGGCACGCATGTGAATATCTCAGGCGGCGCGCTTGCGGCTCATGCCCCCAACAAAGCCAATGCGGTCGCTTTCCTGGAATTCTTGGCAAGCCCTGAAGCACAAAAGATCTTTGCCAAGGCCAATGATGAATTCCCCATCCTGCCAAGCGCCATGGACGACAATAGTGAGTTGAAGGCCTTGGCCGGCTTCAAAGAAGCCCAAACCCCCATGGCTGCTTTGGGCACCAATCAACCTGAGGCCCAGAAGGTCTTTGATCGCGCGGGCTGGAAGTGACCACATTGGATCCGGCCGCAAGACCCAGCCCCACGCGGGACTGGGAAGGGCTTGGCTCTGCCAAACCCCTTGGGCTGCCGCTTAAAGCTTGGGCGCTTTACGCGCTTTTAGTCGCGATTCCAGGTCTCCCCGTTCTGTTCACGCTGCTGGCGGCCTTTGGACCGAGCGAAAGCTTTGATCACATTGCCCGCGTCCTTTTGGGCGAAATGGCGCTGACGTCGCTGTCGCTCTTGGTGATTTCCACCCTTGGCGCGACCATCTTCGGCGTCATCGCGGCTTGGTTTGTGACCGCCTATCAATTCTGGGGACGGACCGCGCTGAGTTGGGCGTTGGCGCTGCCCTTAGCCATGCCCGCCTATGTATCGGCCTATGCGTGGGGCGATTTAACTGGCGCGCGCGGGTTTTGGATCGCAACCTTGGTTTATGTAACCACGCTCTATCCTTATGTGTATCTGGCCGCGCGCAGCGCCTTTGAGGCCCAATCGGTCTGTGCGCTAGAGGCCGCTCGCCTGTTAGGGGCCGGGGCTTGGAAGCGTTTTTTCAGCGTCGCTCTCCCGCTGGCACGACCGGCGATTGCCGCAGGGGCCGCGCTGACAGGCTTAGAGATTGCCGGCGATTATGGGGCCGCGGATCATTTAGGCGTTTCGACCCTGACCATTGGTGTGCTTCGCGCGTGGTTTTCCATGGGTGATTTGGCCGCTGCGGCGCGCATTGCCTGCCTGCTTTTGGTTGGCGTCCTGTTTCTGGTCTGGCTCGAGCGCAAGTCACGGGCGGGCTTGGTATCAGGGGGCTCGACCCGTTGGCGCACGCCACAACGGGCCAAGGTTTCCGGCCTAGTCCATCTGCAGATTACAAGCTTTTGCTTTGCTATTTTGACCTTGGGCTTGATCATTCCCGTCCTGCACCTTGCCAACCTCGCCATCGCCAGTGGGTTGCCCGAGCGGGCCTTGAGTAAGCCGCTGGCTGCCACCGCGCTTCTCTGCGCACTGGGTGCCAGCGCCACCTTGGTCTTGGCTGGCCTCAGCGCCTTTGTCGGCCAGCGCAGCGCGCAAGCCAGCGCTTTTGTCCGCGCTGTTAGTCTCGCAGGATATGCCACACCCGGTGCCGTGACGGCCTTAGGCATATTGGCAGCTTTAGCCTTGAGTGGCTCACAAATGGTTGCTGCTTTGAGCGGTCCATTAGCCATCATCGCGCTTTGCTATGCCTATGCCGCGCGCTTTACCGCAGCAGGCCTTGAACCTTTAAGTGCGGGCCTTGAAAAATCGACCCGTTCCATGCGGGAGTCGGCACAAACACTGGGGGCAAGCCGGATCAAGCGCTTTTTGAATCTAGAAGCGCCCTTGGCGGCTCCATCGGCCTTTGCGGCGGCCTTGATCGTCGCGGTCGAGATCGCCAAGGAATTGCCAGCAACCACCATTCTGCGCCCCTTCGGCCTCGATACTTTGGCTGTCCGCGCCCATGCCTATGCCGCCGATGAGCGTTTAGGGGCAGCAGCTTGGCCCGCCCTTGCGATTGTATTGGTAGCTTTGATCCCGACCTTATTGTTTTCACACGGTCTTTCTAAATCACGGGCAGGCCAATCATGAGTGAGTTCGCCCTCGAAGCGCGCCACTTGAGCCGCGCCTTTGGTGCCGTTAAGGCGCTGGATGATGTGAGCCTGAGCTTGGAGGCTGGCAAAGTGCTGGCACTGTTGGGCCAATCCGGCTCTGGCAAAAGCACGCTTCTGCGCGTCCTCGCAGGGCTTGAAAGCTTGGATGCGGGCGAAGTCTATGCTGACGGCAAGCTTGTGAGTGACAAGCGCACCACGGTGCCACCTGAAAAGCGCCCTTTAGGCATGGTGTTTCAGGACTATGCCCTCTTCCCGCATCTGACCGCTCTGGGCAATGTCGCGTTTGGACTTGGCCATATGGGCAAGCCAGAGCGGCGCGTCTTGGCGGCGTCTTGGTTAGAGCGCGTTGGCCTTGGCGACCGAGGGGGCGCTTTCCCGCATGAGCTTTCCGGTGGCGAACAGCAGCGCGTTGCCCTCGCCCGCGCGCTGGCACCCAGCCCGCGCGCCATCCTGATGGACGAGCCGTTCAGCGGCCTTGACCCACATCTGCGCACCGATCTGCAATCGAGCATGCTGGCGACTTTGGCAGAGGCTGGCGTTGCCGCTTTGATTGTCAGCCATGACACCGAAGAAGCACTCGCCGTGGCCGATCAGGTGGCCATTATCGAGCATGGCCGGATTCTGCAAAGTGGCTTGCCCAGTGATGTCTTTTCCGCACCTAAGTCGCTAGAGGCGGCCCGTGCGCTGGGTGCGGTATGGAGCTTGGAGGCCCAAGCCCAAAATGGCCACGTAAAAACGCGCCTCGGCACCTTTGCGAGCGCCTTTGATGGCCCAGTCGTGGTCTGCTCCCGCCCTGAGACAACCCGCGTGACGGCTTCAGAAGCCGGGGATTTTGCGGTGATGGATCGCCGCGGTGTAGGTCGCTTTTTGACCTTAAAACTGCAGGCGATCACGGGCGAAGGCGCCTTTGTCACCGCCTTGGTTGAAGCTAAAACCGCCCCGCAGAGAGGCCAACGCGTGGCTTTGAGCCTGCAGAGCGAAGATGTGTTTGTCTTTAAGGCGTAACCCCTTCGACGAACCTCACTTGAAAAAGCCGCCAAGCTTGCCCAAGGTGGACCGATGACTGCTTTGATTGCCCCCCTCACAAGCTTGATGCAGGCCCGCTTTGGACCAAGCGCTGAGGTAGCCGACATGACGCGGCTGTCTGGGGGGGCTAGCCAAGAGACTTGGGGGTTCAGCTTGCAGGTGCATGGCCAAGCACCGCGCGCCCTGATCCTGCGCCGTGCGCCCTTCCAAAGTGCAGCAAAGGGCGAGGCCATCGGCCTTGTCAAGGAAGCCAAAATCATTGCCGCTGCCGCGCAAACTGGGACGCCCGTCCCCGAGATTATCCATGTCTGCCGTCCAGATGACGACTTAGGCGACGCCTTCATCATGGCCCATGTTGACGGTCAGACGATTGCCCGAAAAATCCTCCGTGACGCGGAATATAGCCGTGCCCGCCCACGACTGGCGTTTCAATGCGGTGAGGCTTTAGCGAAAATCCACGCCGTCGCGGCCGAAAGCTTGCCAGCTGACTTGCCCGTCAGCCATGGCTTGGATCAATTGGACCGCTATGAGGCGATTTATCGTGGCTTTGAGATGGATCGGCCTGTCTTTGAATTGGCGCTGGCTTGGTTGCGCCAGAACGCCCCTGCACCCTTGCCGACAACCCTCGTGCATGGCGATTTTCGCAATGGCAATTTGATGGTCAATGGCGAAGGCTTAGCTGCTGTCCTCGATTGGGAACTCGCCCATCAGGGCGACCCGCGCGAGGATCTGGGCTGGATCTGTGTCAACTCTTGGCGCTTTGGCGTGCGGGAGAACCGGGTTGGTGGCTTTGGCCCGCTGGAAGACTTGTTGTCGGGGTATCAGTCCACCGGGGGCCATTCATTTGAGCCCAAGGACCTGACGTGGTTTCAAGCCTTGGGCAGCTTCAAATGGGGCATTATGTGCCT
Source organism: Hyphomonadaceae bacterium UKL13-1 (assembly GCA_001602435.1). GTDB lineage: Bacteria > Pseudomonadota > Alphaproteobacteria > Caulobacterales > Aquidulcibacteraceae > Aquidulcibacter. Next base: position 1,325,365 of record CP012156.1, on the reverse strand, counting down.
GATCATGTATCAGGCCTTTGCCACCAAAGCCGACCCATCGATTGAACGCGCCATGATTGGCAGGCGCGCTTCGGAAGCCGAAATCGACTTGCTCAATCTGATCGAAGGTCGCCCCCATGCATGAAGCCCCCTCGTCTGAAGAATTGTTGGGGTCCGTCATCGGATTTTTAAACCACGTTGCGGCACCTCAGCTCACGGGCCAAGCCGCCTTTCATGCCCGGGTCGCCGCCAATGCCTTGGCCTTGGTCGAGCGAGAAATAGCCCAAAGACCCGCAGCCGACGCGCGAGCTCAAGCGCTTTACGCGGACTTATTGCAGGATCAAACCAGCCTATTGGAAGCGCTGACCAAACAAGTCTGCGCGCACATCCGATCGGGTGAACTTTCGTGCGACAACCCTGCCCTTTTGGCCGCCCTGCGCGAGATTGCTTCTGCACAATTAGCGATTGATCAGCCCAATTATAGCGGTCTGATGCCATGAAGCGGAACTGGCAGCGCTGGATTATTGGCGGGATTATTAGCCTCAACCTCTTGGTGGGGCTAACGGCCTATTTCATGCGCGACAATTTGTTTCGCGAATTGATCCAGCCTGCCGTGCCATTTCAAGTCGATGAGCCACCACCCGTCCCCGACTATAGTGATGCCGCCGCTTGGGCTTTCCGCCCGCAAGGGGCCAATGCCAGCCTCGGCAAAGCCGATATCTTCATCGTGCACCCGACGACCGCTTGGAGCGGCAATACGGGTTGGAACATGGATATTGCCGACAATGTTTCCCGCACGCGGCTAGAAACAATTGCGCTGCCCAATCATGCGGAGCCCTTTGCAGCCGGTGGCCCGCTCTGGGTTCCCCGCTATCGCCAAGCGGTCTTGTTTGCCCTGTTGTCGCAGCGCGATGACAGTCACGAGGCGCTTAATCTCGCCTATGAAGATGTGGCGCGCGCCTTTGAGACGTTTCAACAAGCCCGCAATCCTAAGCGCCCCTTTGTCCTCGTAGGACTCGGTCAAGGTGGCCTGCATGTCCTGCGCCTTTTACAAGAAAAGGGCGACCTGGGGCCGATGTTGGCCGCCACTTATGTGATCGATCAGCCTGTGCCCACGGCCCTGTTTGAAGGCCCCAGTGCAGTGCCGAGCTTTCCCAAGCCCTGCCAGAGCGCCAAGCAGACTCGCTGTTTTGTCAGTTACACAAGCCTTGATGGCGGCGATCAACGCGGCGCGCGCATCTTGAGGGAGCGCTCGACCATCTGGACAGCAGACAAGGGCTATCGCGCTATCGGTGGCGCGCGTTTTGCCTGCGTGAACCCACTGACGGGTGCCGCGCCGCTACTCAATGCCGCCCCCAGCACCAATCGGGGCTCTGCTGCCGCCAGCGGCCTGGAACGCGGCACAGAACCGGCCCTGCTACCCGGAGAGACCGGGGCTATGTGTCGGGATGATCTCTTGTGGGTAGAGGTGAACCGTCCGGCGGCCTTGTCACGGGCGCGGTTTGAGCTGGGCACGTTTTACAAGATAACCGGCTATAATCTGTTTTACGCTGCGCTCAGCGCCGATGTTCAAGCCCGGGTTAATGCGCTGAAATAGGGCCATACAAAAAAGCCCGTCGAACCTCTCAGTCCGACGGGCCTTTTGACGACTTGATTTGGTAGAAATTACATCCCGAAGCGGGCCTTCATTTCTGCCGTCATCTCTTCGATTGCCTTCACGGTCACTGCGTCTTTCTCGCGGGTCTTCCAATATTTGGCGATCTTCTTGAAATTCTTCAAAGGTGCTTTCACGCCCATAACCGGCAGGATCTTGACCACGAAGAACAGGCTTGGGGTGATGGTGCAATCTGCCAAGCTGAACTTATTGCCAGCCGCATGCTTCTTGCTCGTCAGCACATGTTCGAGATGACCCAAAGCGGTATTGACGTCCGCAATCGCGGCTTTGATGGCTTCAGGATCTTTGCCAGGGCCCATCAGACCAAAAATCTTGCCCATCGCCGGGCCGACATAGATGTCATTCACGCGCGAGATGAGGCGCACTTGCGCACGCTCTTCAGGCTTGCGAGGACGCAAAGCTGGCTTCGGGAATGCATCTTCGAGATATTCGAGAATGACTTCCGACTCCGGCAAGGACATGCCCGAGTCCGTTACCAAGCAAGGGATTTTCCCGATTGGATTGATAGCCAGAAACTCTTCGCTTTTCATACCGCCGCCTGGGGGTGGCAAATACTCGACTTCCAAACCCTTAGCGGCAATCTGCATCTTCACGCGCTGCACAAACGGGGAAAGGTCACTTCCATATAATTTCATCACTCAAGCTCCCTAGTTCTTATAACAAATCGCGTGCTTTGGCTGCCGATGGGACAGATACTTATCAATCAATTTCGACTCGCGCAGCGCGCCATTCTTGAGAGGATAGGTAGCGCCACATGCGCGTCTGGCCAACAACTTTGACAGCCCAAAGCCCAATCTGTGCAGTCAATTCACAAGAATTGACTAGCCATTGTTGTCAGATGACGGTCTTTGCGCGCAATGAATAGCAAGTTCAAAGGCGCAGTCGCCTTAAAGGCCAATAATCGCGACAGAACAGACATTACTTGCAGGCGCTCCACCCAGATTGTGCGTCAGCCCTAAACTGGGGTTCGACAATTGGCGATCACCCGCCCGACCCTGCAATTGCAAATACATTTCATAAAGCATCCGCAGACCCGAGGCTCCAATCGGATGGCCAAAGCATTTCAGCCCGCCGTCAATCTGGCAGGGCACTTGGCCATCGGCATCATAAAAGCCGTTCATGACGTCCTTCCAGCCTTGGCCTTCAGGCGAGATGAACAAGTCTTCCATGGTCACAAGCTCCGTCACAGAGAAGCAATCATGGACCTCAATCATCGAAATCTGGTCACGCGGCCGCTCAATGCCGGCCTCAAGATAGGCCTTTTTCGCGGCGATGCGGGCAGTATGGAAGTAAGAGCCATCCCACGAATTATGCTGGCTCTCCATCCCGTTAGAGACCGAAAGCTGTAGGGCTTTCACATAGACCAAGTCCTTCTTGCCCAAAGCGCGGGCAATTTCGGGCGTCGTGACGATGGCAGCCGCAGCACCATCCGACACGCCACAGCAATCAAACAGGCCCAAAGGCTCTGCGATCATTGGGGCAGCCATGACTTGTTCTTCGGTCACCACATTGCGCAAATGCGCCTTCGGATTCTTCGACCCATTGGCGTGGCTCTTGACGGACACATGGGCGATGGCGCGCTTAAGGTCTTCGCGAGAAACCGTGTGCTTGGCGCGATAGGCACTGGCCAATTGCGCGAAATTACCGGGGGCCGAGCCATTGGGTGCCGTCTGGGGGATAAAAGTGCCCATATTGCCTGTGGGCAGGCCGCCATAGCCAGTGTCTTTCAGCTTCTCGACACCTACAGCAATCGCGATATCGGCAGCACCAGCGGCGACCGCATAGACCGCGCCGCGAAAAGCCTCAGAGCCTGACGCACAGAAATTCTCAACCCGTGTGACGGCGATATTGGGCAGACGCAAAGCGATAGACAAAGGTGTGCCGCCCTTGCCGGTGCCAATCTCATCAATATGAGTGGAAAACCAAGCCGCATCCAATTGGGTCGGCTCAATCCCCGCATCTGCCATAGCCTCTAGATAAGCCTCGACCATCAATTCTTCCGGACCGCAATCCCAACGCTCTCCGAACTTGGAACAACCCATGCCAATGACGGCGACTTTGTCACGAATTCCTGCGGCCATGCTGATGCCTCCCTGAACCGAATTACTTTTTATTTTGGGAGACTGTGACCCAGATTGATCCGGGTTTCAAGCGGCTGTTTGGCTAGTTTGATGCGGGCTTTTGAACGGTGCGATCAAAAAAGGAAAGTGCTTCTGCCCAATCCTCTGTGTGGATGCCGTGCAGACCTGGCCGCATGTAAAAGGCCAAGACGCCTGTGCCATCGGGTTGCCGCAGTTTAGTCTGGCTAAAGCCTGACACGCCAAAGAGTTGATAGGCGGGGTCGGCCCCCTTCAACGCCCGGAAACTGCCATGCGGGTCACCCCATTGGTCCCGCCGTCCCGTACCGATCAGGACAGGGCGAGGTGCCAGAAGCGCGATCAATTGATGCTGATCGACGTCCAGGTCAGCGGGTTTGCCCGCAAAGGCACGGTAGGCCGGGGCAAACCAATGGGGGAAAGACGTTGTGATGTCGGCCACCGGCTCTCCCACATCATCGCGGCCCAATGCAGCCCCTGCGGTACCAGACTGTAAAGCCCAAACGGCTGCTGGCCTTGGGTCAAAGGCTGCGGATAATAAGGCGGCCTTGCCGTGGCGCGAGTGGCCCCATAGCAGCACTCGTTTAGGGTCCAGTCGCGGGTCCGCGCTCAAAACGTCCACCACGCGCGAGGAGGTCCACGCCCAAGCCGCAATGGCCCCCGTGCGCTGGTCAGGCGGCGTGCCAACAGGCGTCAAAGCTTGTAGATAGGGTTCAGCTACCACAGGCACGTCGGGCACCACATCGCCTGGATGCCAAGATGCCAAGGCATAACCTTTCTCAGCCAACGTCTCCCAAGGCGGTGCATTGGCATGCCTGCCGAAAATAGCGGTGACCAGAAAACCTGGTGCCCCGCCGCCGCACTCTTGCGGCAAGGCCATGCTGGTTGTGCGCACGCCCGGCTGTTTCGGCAGAAGGGCGTCATTGCCGCAAAAAGTGCCGCCTGCGATAACCGGGAATGGGCCCTTGCCCTTGGGGGTCATCAAAATCAAATCAACGTTCGGGTGACCACCTGGCCAAGGGCCCGCTTGCGCCGTTTTAATGGCAATTGTGATCCGCTCAATCGTGCCGATCGCGCCCTTCTCGGGCTTTTGAAGAAGTTCGCGACTAACGATCTCATAGGCTGCGGGTCCGGGCATCGCGCCATAGATTTCACTTTGGAAGCGGGCTTTCAATAAGGGCGCGCGGCGGTCTTGCCAGTCTTTTTGGGTTTGGACCGCTGGGTCAGACTTGAATGCTGCCAGAACGGGTGGTGAGGCGGGCGGACCCGTGATCTCTTGGGGGACATTGGGAAGGCGTTGCAGGGCACATCCCCCAGCGCTTAAGGCTAGCCCCGTAACGATCAGAACAGCCCCCAAAACAAGTTTTCGACGCAATCCCATAGGTTTGTCCCTCTTCCTGCCCGTTTCAATTGGCCTACGGTGCGACCTGTCTGGTGGTTACAGGGGTAAAGGCTTTGGGTCTACTAAATTGAAGGTAAGGTTCGCGAAGGGGCTTGCCACTTCATCCCGCTTCAACTGCCCCAAACCGCTTCCACGTGTAAAAACCAGCCTTTCACCGATTGGCTGATGTCATCGGGGCTGACCTCGTCTGTGTCGGGTGAAAGTACCGTGCAAGTCGAAGTGGCCTTGTAACCCCTTACAACCAATCCTATAATGCACCTACTTTAGGGGTAATTAGTGCCAGATTATGACGTCAGGGCTAAGATAAAAATCACGCGCGTTGACTCTGACAGGTCACGCCTGCCAAATCCTAGTGAAACTGTCGGTTGGATCGCACTCGGGCTTGTCATTGCATTCATTTATTTGACGACCAAGGCGCTCCTCCTGCTCGACCGTCAAAAATCCAACGGACAGTCGGAACAAATCTATCTGCCCGAGCCCTTTAACACTAGCCGCAAAACCAAAATTCTCAAGGAAGCCCCGCAACAATTCCTCGTCAGCCCGGACCGTCGGCTCGTGGTGTCTTGGCGCAATCCAAACCAATGTGACAAAGAAATTCTCTTGTCCTATCGACCCAGCGACAATTCAGAGGCCGCCATTAAGACCGAGGTTTTACTCGGGCTTGGCGGCAATAAAATCTTTCCCCTTGTCGGCAAAACAAGCTGGCAAGTGCAATGGTCGCTTCGAGACAAAGCGACAAAAGAGCTAGGCTGCAAGAATGCCGATTATGGCTCTATGCCGTTGGACGTCGAAGTGTTTGGCTTTACCGAGGATATCCCAACTTTCTCGCCAACTAAGCAGTAAATTCCCTCACCGCACGGGAACAGCCTTCCAGAAATAGCGGGTGAAGCCGCGGCGGTCGTCCCACTCCTTCACACGGAAAGCCATACGAACTTGCGTGCCGCTATCGATCTCACCGGGCTCAACATCGGCGATATCCATGAAGATCCGGCCACCGCCTTCAAAGTCGATCTGGCCATAATGATTGGGTGGGTTCATCGAATAAGTCAGATAGTCCGCCGAATAGGTCAGCACTTTGGCAGCGCGTTCGGCGAACTTATAGGGCTCTTGGCTGTCGACTTCGGGCGAATTGGGCGCAACCGAAATGCGGGTGCGGGGATATTGCACCGTGCCTGTCACCTGACAGCGGCCCCCAACAAGCCCTAAAATACCGTCATTATAGCGGTAGAGCGTGGTCAAAGCGGTTTTATTGTCCTTTTCCGCCCGCATCCCCTTATCCCACTCCACCAAGCCATTAAAGACCAGATATTTCATATAGCTGGTCTCTTCCTTCCGATTGGTGAGCCAGCCGGACAGGCCCAAGCGCGGCTTGAATTGGGTGATGGCGTCGGTGACTTTAAAGACAAGCGCCTCACAGCCTTGACCGAATTGGGCGACCAAAATCGTCTGCCCAGCTTTCGCCTTCTCCAACACGCCAGCCAGCATCAGGAGTGCATGCGCACAGCCCGTCTCGCCCACGATCGTACCTAAATTGTCAGAGACCGCTTCGGGCTTCAGGCCCAAGCGCTTGGCGATGCCTTCGGCGATGCCCTTGAAGGTGCTGGGCAGGATGAAATGATCGACGGCCGAGGCCTCTAGTCCCGCGCTTGCCAAAGCGCGCGTGAGAACTGGCGGTACAATTTTCATATAGCCTTCGTCGCGGATCCAACGCTCTTCCCATTGATAGTCAAAGGCCTCATCGGCACCGCGAAAATGGTCGACGAAATCAACCGTGCTGGCGGCCCCACCGATCCATTCGGCAAGAACATTGTTGCGCCCAACCACCATGGCCGCCCCGCCATCGCCATAGTCAAACTCTTGAGCGGAAACAGCCTTTGGCACGCGCCGGTCTCCAGCTGCGACCAGAATAGACGGATCGGCACCTTCGGGCGCGCCATTGGCAACGCATAAGGCTTGCGCCAGCGCCGTCACGCCAGCTTTCTGCGTCCCGGAGATATCGGCGGCTTGGATGGTCGGTTCGAGCGTCAAAGCCGCTTGCACAATGCCTGCGTTCAAGCGGTCGGCAAAGGGCGCGGTGGTAGAAGCAAAATAGAGTGCCTTGATATGCGAGCGGTCATCCTCTGGGCCCAAAGCATCGCGGGCAGCTTCGACGGCGAAGGTAATCGCATCCTCGTCCCAATTGCCAAAGGCACGTTCGCCCTTGGCCTTGCCCATCAGATTGGGCGCGAGCCACGCATTGGTTTGCGCCATCGCCTTCTTCTGCAAACGCAAGCGCGGCACATAGGCCCCAAAGGCTGTAATCCCAATCATCGCGCCATCTCCCAGAGCTTTGTTATTCATTCTTGTGTTGATCCACTCTGGCGCGTGGCTGGTCGCATTTCAAGATGGCGGGATCAATTTGGTGAGGTTGGCCGCCGCCGGCATGGCGAACTTCCGAAACTTCTTCAGCACCGCCATTTTGTCATGGTCATTGGGATCAACTGAGGCGATCACTTTGCCAAACCCATCGAGACGCGACTCGCGAATCCAATCGCGCAATTTGGGGTCTTGGCTCCACGCCAATTGGTTCATCATATTGCCCAGAACAGCGCGGGGATACATGTCCAAAGTCCGCGGCAAGGGAATGGATCCGCAAAGGCCATTCTTGGTGGAATCATCCTCATAATTAGCCTCAACATAGGCTGCGAGAGCCGCGCTGAAAGCCGGCTGAGGGATGCGGATCATTTGTGGCACGATCAAGCCATCTTGGAACACCGGCACCGCTGGGCGATCCTCGACCGCCGTCGCCGAGCAGTCGATGAAGAGGGTGTTCTCGCCAAAACTTTCCTGCCCACCTTCCAGAACAACTAAGGTCGGGCTGATTGAGGTCACGCGGCCCTTGCGGATAACGTGCTTTATGCGGGCTAATTGCGCGACTTCCCCGGTCGAGACCGTCGCATAGCGGTGGACGGTTGGGCGCACATTGGGATCAATCCGTAGCATGACCCCGCAGGCTTCCAAGCGGTCAAACAAATCGTCGACATCTTTTGCCTCTGCACAGGCCTCCATCATATCGGCTTGGCCCGCGATAGTTTCATCAAAGAAGTCGAGGCCGGGTTGGGTCTTGCGGCGGTTCAGCAGCCAAGAATCGCGCGGCATGATCCAACTGATGGAGTCAGGGTCAGCCCCAGAGGCCAACAGCCAACAGGCTGCGTCCATCCCGGTCTTGCCGGCCCCGACGATCACAAAATGCTTGGGCATGCCTTGGCTGCGCTTCCACAAATGCGGCAGCTCATTCAAGGGGACAAAGTCCACGCCTTCCTCAATCGCAAACTTAGGTCTGTGCGTCGAAGGAACCGTTGTCCCGAAATAGGTGGCCTCGACCGTTTTCTTGCGGATGTGCACTTCGGTTTCCTTGCCCGAGAGCAAGGAGACAAAGCGCCCGTCACCGAGATAATTGGACATCGGGAAATAGCTGACGCGCCCACTGGCCAAGAGCCGCTGGTTCATGACCTTCTCGAAATAGCCGCTGACTTCTGGGCCTGACGCCAACTCATACAGGCCTTGATTGATCCCGGTCTCGTCAATACGGTCTTGGCCCAGCGGCAGCGAGTTCACGCCATAAAAGGCCGAAGGCTGGTGCAAGGAGACAAAGCTATAGGCATCGTTCCAATGGCCACCGGGCTTGCCATGGCGATCCACAATCGTGATGTGGGCCTTCGTCTGATCCAACAAAGTATCGGCGAAAGCCAGACCAACGGCCCCTGCCCCAACAATCAGATAATCGGTTTCCATGAGCGGCCCTTCCTGAATCAAACCTCAAAGCTTTTTGAAAGCTTAGAGGCTTGCGTCAGGATTTACCACCAGGATTTCGCCTTAGCGTTGAAACCAGACTGCGCTTCAAGCACACCCGCAACAGCGAACACCGTCTCTTCGTCCAAAGCCCGTCCAATGACTTGTAAGCCCAACGGAAGCCCCTGCGAATCAAGGGCTGCGGGTACCGAAATACCAGGCAGGCCAGCCAGGTTCGCCGTCACGGTGAAGACGTCATTGAGATACATCTGGATGGGATCATCGCTCTTCTCGCCCAAACCAAAGGCGGCCGAAGGCGCCGTCGGGGTCAAAAGCGCATCGCACTTCTGCCAAGCCAAGCGGAAGTCTTCGGCAATCTTGGTGCGAACGCGTTGGGCGCGCAGATAATAGGCGTCATAATAGCCAGCCGACAGCACATAGGTGCCGATCAGAATCCGCCGCTTCACCTCATTGCCAAAGCCTTGCGCCCGGCTTTGCTCATAGACTTCGGTCAAAGTCTCACCCTCAACGCGGGTGCCAAAGCGCATGCCATCAAAGCGGGCAAGGTTGGACGAAGCCTCCGCTGGGGCCACGATGTAGTAGCAGGGCAAAGCGTATTTGGTGTGTGGCAGCGAGACATCGACGATTTCCGCGCCGGCATCTTTCAGCCAAGCAATGCCATCGCTCCACAGCTTCTCAATGGCTTCTGGCATGCCGTCGACGCGATATTCCTTTGGAACCCCGATCTTCAGACCCTTCACACCACGCGCGACAGCGGCTGCGAAATCGGGCACGGGGATTTGAAGGCTCGTGGAATCCTTTGGGTCGTGACCACACATAGATTCCAACAGGATCGCGCTATCCAAAACCGTCTTGGCAATCGGGCCCGCTTGATCGAGCGAGCTGGCAAAGGCGACAATGCCAAAGCGGCTGGCGCGGCCATAGGTTGGCTTAATCCCGACCGTGCCGGTGAAAGCCGCTGGTTGACGGATTGAGCCGCCCGTGTCGGTCGCCGTCGCGCCCAAGCACAAATCGGCGGCAACCGCTGCGGCCGACCCACCCGACGAGCCGCCCGGCGTCAAAGACGCATTGGCCCCGTCTTGGCGCTTCCATGGATTGACCACAGGGCCAAAGCGGCTGGTTTCGTTCGACGAGCCCATCGCGAACTCATCCATATTGAGTTTGCCCAACATCACCGCACCGTCGCGCCACAGCTGGCTGGTGACCGTGCTTTCATAGGTGGGCTTAAACTCACCCAATATGTTGGAACAGGCAGTTGCGCGCACGCCTTCGGTGCAGAACAAATCCTTGATGCCCAACGGTATGCCTTCCAAGGCACCCGCATTGCCGGCCTTCAAACGCGCGTCCGACGCGGCAGCCATTTCGAGCGCCTTCTCAGGCGTGGTCACCACATAGGCATTGAGGCTTGGATTGGCAGCTTCGATGGCTTTATTAAAGGCGGTGGCCAGTTCGACCGCGGAAAAGGCCTTAGACGCCAAACCGTCGCGGGCTGCGGCGAGTGTCAGTTCAGTCAATTGGGTCATTATTCAACCACCTTTGGAACCACAAAGAAGCCATCCGCGCTGCGGGGCGCATTGGCGACGATTTTTTGCGAGTTACCACCATCGGTCACAACATCTTCACGCAGCGGCAGCGTGGTTTCCACCGCACTGGTCATGGGCTCAACACCTTCGACGTCGACTTCATTGAGCATCTCAATCCAGCCGAGGATGGTGTTCAATTCGCCAGCCAAGCTTTCAAGCCGGGAATCTGGTTCGTGGATGCGCGCCAATCGGGCGACACGCCGCACGGTGTTTGCGTCTACTGCCATGGGTTGAAGGTCCTTATTGTCGACTTGTCGCTAACGGCTCAAGCCGCCAAGAGCAAGGATAGAGGCCAGTAAGCCCGCCATTCTGAGGCAGAGTCTTGCAGCGCAACGGGGCAGGTTCGCAATTTACTTATCCCCGTCTCCCACACCGCAGTTTCTCGTGATGGCCAAATCCGTCGAGGCAGAAAAGCTCTAACCTTAGGGCGAGAAGGAAGGCGCGTTTGCTTATCAGCTACTACCAAATATTTGAAATAGGGCAGATCGTGTATTCCCGCCTTATCGGCACAGATACGTGCTAATATCGCTTAGGTTGCGACCTTCAGAGCAAGTTCTTGCTTCTTGTGTGTAAGTGCTTTGCGCTTCTGTCCGCGAAACGAACATAACTAGGCTGGCCAAAATGATCCATAAAGCCAGCGACTGTGCGACTTCTTTCATAAGATGCTCCAGTAAAACAAATTCAACCCAGCGCTCTCAACTTCCAAATGGACGACGAATGCTTGTTCGGTTCGAATATTTCACTTCAAATTGATCTAAACGCGATTCCAACATAAAAACTAACCGACCTTAGGTTAGCAGAACCGATTTCCGCTGTCATGACCAGTGGCTGCGTACAACATGAGCATGACGCTTTTTTATGCATCATCTATGGTCGTTGCACGAAATTTCTGCCACACAGCGCTATGACCATGCCTTCACCCAACCTTGAGGTGCCTGAGAAGCGCGCCTCATCCGGTTTTATCTTTGTTTTTATTACGATTACCTTGGACATGTTGGCCCTAGGGCTAATTGTTCCAGTGCTGCCAAATTTCCTGAAAGAAATGACAGGCGGCGATGTCGGTGAAGCGGCCCACATGATTGGGGTGTTTGGGTTTTTCTGGGCGTTGATGCAGTTCATCAGTATGCCGATTATGGGTGCGCTCTCGGACCAAATCGGACGCAAGCCCATCCTGCTGATCTCCAATTTCGGCCAAGCTCTTTCAAATTTGCTGACTGCCTTTGCACCTGGCTTTTGGTTGTTGCTTCTATCGCGCATTCTGTCTGGTGCCGTCAGCGCCGTGGGTTCTACCGCCAATGCCTATGTGGCGGACACCGAACCCAAAGAGAAGCGCGCGCAAAAGTTTGGCATGCTGGGTGCTGCCTTCGGCCTTGGCTTCATTCTGGGTCCAGCAATCGGGGGCTATCTCGGCGGCATTAACCTACGCCTACCGTTTTTCGTCGCAGCCGGACTTTGCACCCTAAATGGTCTGTTTGGGCTGATTATGCTGCAGGAATCTCTGAAACCTGAAAATCGCAGGCCGTTTCGCTGGAACAGCGCCAATCCAATTGGTTCTATCCAATTTCTTGGTTCAAACCCCAAAATCCTCAAGCTCACGCTCATTCGCGCTTTGTGTGATTTCGCCCAAGTGGTTTATCCCTCCACCTTCGTCCTCTACGGCTTTTATCGCTATGGCTGGGAGTCTGATGTGGCTGGTCTCACTTTAGGCTTGGTGGGCCTGAGTTCCATGATCGTGCAGGCCGGCCTCGTCGGACCGATCATTCGCCGCATTGGTGAGGTTTCAACTTTAATCTTGGGGCTGTTCTTAGGCGCGCTTGGCTATGGGCTTTATGCGTGGGCACCCAATCAATACATTCTTTGGGCTTCTGTGCCGATTGCGTCCTTGGCGGGCATTTATGGTGCCGCTGTTCAGTCCCTCCTGACCCGACAGATCGGTCCAGAGGAGCAAGGTCGGTTGCAAGGGGCAGTCGGCGCGGTGCAGGCGGCGACCAACATGGTTGGCCCACTTGTTTTCACCGCTATTTTTGCTTGGTCTATTGCCCCCGTGCGCGACCCCAGTCTGCCGGGTTTAGCCTTAAGTCTGGCGGCATTCTGCTTGCTGATAGCAACAGGGATCGCCGCCACGGGTGCGCGCCAATTCCGCGCCGATCAAGCGTCAGCGAAAAACTGAAGCCTCACCCTAAACCTTGATCGCCAATGCCCGAATGAAGATCTCGGGATCAACATTGCCGCCACTTCCGGTCACGGCAATCACTTGGCCTTTGGCCGGCACTTTGCCGGACAGGACCGCCGCCAATGCCGCCGCCCCGCCCGGCTCCAACACGATCCGCAGATATTTGAAGGCAAACGCCATCGCATGGAGGACTTCGTCATCGCTTACCGCGACGCCTTTGGTTCCGACGCGGGCGAGAATCTCAAAGGTCAATTCGCCGGGAATTTGCGTCATCAACGCATCTTGGATGGTGCGCGTGCCCGGTTCATTGGCGACGCGTTTGCCCAAGGCGAGCGAGCGGGTCAAATCATCGTGGGAGACAGGCTCTGCCCCGATGAGTTGGGTCTTGGGTGAAAGAGCCTCTAAGGCTAGGCCAATGCCCGCCGCCAAACCACCGCCACTGGCACAACTGACCAATGTATCAAGCTCCAGCCCCAACTCTCTCACTTGATGAATGATTTCAAGCCCACACGTGCCTTGGCCAGCAATCACATCCGGGTGGTCAAACGGGGGGATCAAGGTCGCGCCTGTCTCAGCTGCCAGCGCCGCCCCAATCGCCTCACGGCTTTCCAGCACGCGATCATAGGTGACGATCTTGCCACCATCGGCCTCAACCGACTCAAGCTTGCCCTTAGGCGCATCCGACGGCACCACAATAATAGCCGACATGCCCAAATGCTTGGCGACATAAGAGATGCCTTGGGCGTGGTTACCAGACGAAAATGCGACAACCCCTTTAGCGCGGTCCTCCACCGGGATCTTCAACATGGCGTTGGCAGCCCCGCGCATTTTGAACGCGCCACGCGGCTGCAAGCAGTCCGCCTTGACAAAGATTTGGCCGCCGGTCGCCTGATCGAGCGCATCGGCGCGCAATAAAGGGGTGACGAGAGCAAGCGGGCGGATGCGGCGATCTGCTTCCAGCACATCTTCGAAAGTCGGTAAGGTCATGCCCCTTCCTCACGCGCGCTGCGCTTTAGGTCAAGTGCGCGGTTTAGCCCGTGCCGTCGGTTGCGCAGTTGCGGGATCTTCGGGCCAGACATGACGCGGGTAACGCGCTTTCATGTCCTTGCGGACATCGTGCCAACCAGCCTTCCAGAATTCCGGCAAATTAGAAGTGACTGCGATGGGGCGATGGGCAGGGGAGAGCAATTGGAACACCAAAGCCACCTGCCCGCCTGCTAACATGGGATGACGCTCTAGGCCGAATAATTCCTGAACACGAACCTCAATTGTCGGACCTTGCTCTGCCGCATAATCAATCGTGTGGCGCGTTTCGAGGGGCGTGACAAAATGGGTCGGGGCGGCTTGCGCCATGGCTTGGCGTTCTGGCCAAGTGAGGAAGTTCTCCAGCGCTTGGGCCACATCCACATCGGATAGGTTCTTTACCCCCACCAAGGCAGGCAGCAACCAGACTTGCAAAGCCTCTTCTAAAGCCCCAGGCTTTCCCTGCGGCCACTGGTCGGGATCGCGGGCGTAAAGCCATTTCAAGCGCTCGACAAAGGACTTGGCCCGATCCGACCAGTTGAGCTTGTCGAGGCCAAGGCTGCGGACCGCATCAAACAGGCCCGCTTCAATCTGATCGGCGGTCAAGGAAACCGGGCGCTCTTCCAAGATTAGCGCGCCGAGGCGGCGTTGATGGCGGCCCTGCATGGTCCCTTTCGCCCGATCAAATTGGGTCTGGGTACGGGTTTCAATCTGGTTTGCGAACAGCGCTTCCAAATCGGCCTTATCGAGGCGCGCCGCCTCATTAATCCGCGCATCGGCGGCTTTGCCCTGCAGGGCACCAATGGCCAGAAATTCGGCAGTCGCCAGCCCTTCATGGGTAGGCAATTCGCCGCCACTGCCATTGACCAAAATGAAGCCGCCGCGGCGGTCGCGCGCTTTGGCGACACGCTCGGGGAAGGCAAGCGCCAGCGCCCGCCCTGCCAATTCTGCAACAGGGGCCTCTGTTGCGCCAACTTGCTTTGCCCAACCATGGGCTTGGGCGCGCGCCTTGTTGGCCCGAGGCGAACGGTCACGGGCAAATGAGATCAGACGGTGTTCCAGATCAGGCGAGGTGCCACCCAATCCACGCTCGCTCAACAAAGCTGCCAGATGCGCTGCCGTTGCGCCAAAGCCCAGCTCTCCTGCCCGCACGATCATATGGGCCAAGCGCGGTGGCAGGCCAAAGCTGACCAGTTTCTTGCCATGTGGGGTCAGACGGGGGGCTTGACCGGCTGGTGCTTCCAAGGCCTCCAGATCGATCAGAAGCTTGGTTGCTTCCCACAGAGCTGGTGCCGGGGGCGGGTCCAGCCACTTTAAACTGGTGGGGTCCGACACGCCAAAAGACGACAAAGTCAGCACCAAGGGTGCAAGGTCTGCTTCGAGAATTTCAGGGCGATCATAGGCTGGAAACGCGCCCATTTCGGCCTCTTCCCACAGACGATAGCATTGCCCAGGTGCGGTTCGACCCGCCCGCCCTCGACGTTGATCACACGCTGCCCGGCTAGCGCGCACCGTCACCAAGCGGGTCAGGCCGCTATCGGGCTCAAAGGCCGGCCTGCGCGATAGACCCGCGTCGACCACGATCTGCACGCCTTCAATGGTCAGACTGGTCTCGGCAATCGCGGTTGAAAGGATGATTTTGCGTTGCACGCCGGCTTGAGGGCGAAGCGCTTGATCCTGCTCCGCGGGGCTCAAAGACCCATGCAAGGGGATAACCGCACAGGACATGGTGGCGGCTTTGGCATGAATGGCTTCATAAGCGCGGTTGATCTCGGCCGTGCCGGGCAAGAACACCAACACATCGCCCGGCCCTTTCGATAAGGCCTTCAAGGCAATGTTGGCAGCTTGACCTTCTATCGGCTGATCTTGCGTGCGACCGACATAGAAAGTCTCAATCGGGTAGAGTCGGCCAGCGCTCTCGATGAGCTCTGCGCCGCCCAATTGAGCCGCCAATTGTCCGCCTTCGACGGTTGCGGACATGGCGATCAGGCGCAAATCCTCTCGCAGGCCCGCTTGAATATCGAGCGCCAAAGCCAGACCTAAGTCGCCCTCCAGATTGCGCTCGTGGACTTCATCGAAAATGACGGCGGCAACATCGCTGAGTTCGGGGTCCGTCAGCATGCGCCGTGTGAGAATGCCTTCGGTGATGACTTCGATGCGGGTGCGCCCACTGATCTTCTTATCAAGCCGCACTTGATAGCCGACCGTCTCGCCCACGGCTTCGCGCAGCAAGTCAGCCATACGGGCGGCTGCGGCCCGAGCGGCCAAACGCCTTGGTGCCAGCATCAGGATTTTTTTACCCGCCGCCCACGACTGATCCAGCAAAGCTAAAGGCACCGAAGTCGTCTTGCCTGCCCCGGGTGGGGCGACAAGCACGGCAGAATTTTGGGTCTGCAGGACCTCTACCAAGCGGTCCAGCACGGCGACAATTGGCAAATCTGGCGGAATGGCCGCCAACATGGCCGCTTATTCTTGATCTGGGTCGGTGGCGACCCCGACGCGCTGGGCGAGCGAGGCTGCCATGAACATATCCAAATCGCCATCCAGCACACCTGATGTGTCCGAGGTCTCAGCCCCCGTGCGAAGGTCTTTCACCATCTGATAAGGCTGGAGCACATAGGATCGAATCTGATGGCCCCAACCAATATCGGTCTTTTGATCTTCAAGCGCATTGGCTGCGGCTTCGCGCTTTTGCAATTCCATTTCATAGAGGCGGGCGCGCAGCATCTTCCACGCGATATCGCGGTTCTTGTGCTGGCTGCGCTCTTGTTGTGAGGCGCAGGCAATGCCGGTGGGCAAGTGGGTGATCCGCACGGCGGAATCGGTTTTGTTGATGTGCTGACCACCGGCACCAGATGCGCGGTACGTATCGATGCGGACATCCTTGTCTTGGATATCAATCACAATCGTGTCGTCGACCACCGGATAGACCCAGACGCTGGAGAAGCTGGTATGGCGCTTGGCCGCGCTGTCAAATGGCGAAATCCGCACCAAACGGTGGACGCCTGATTCCGTCTTGAGCCATCCAAAAGCGTTCTCGCCCTTGATCAAGAGGGTCGACGATTTGATCCCGGCTTCTTCACCGACGCTCTCTTCAATTTCTTCAACACTCATGCCGCGCGATTGCGCCCAGCGCACATACATGCGGCGCAAGATACTGGCCCAATCTTGGCTCTCGGTGCCGCCTGCTCCGGCGTTGATTTCAAGATAGGCATCATTGCCATCGGCTTCGCCGGATAAAAGTGCTTCTAATTCAGCGCGGTCCGCGCGGGTCTTCGCTTCGAGCAGCCCTTTGCGCGCTTCCTCAATCATATCCTCATCGCCTTCGGCTTCGGCCATTTCAGCGAGTTCAACATGGTCAGAAAGGTCGCGTTCAAGGTGGCGGACCGCCTCAACCGAGGCCTGGATACGGTTGCGCTCGCGCATTAGGCCTTGGGCTTCTTGGGGATTATTCCACAAATCTGGCCGCTCACTCAGCGCGTCAAGTTCGTCCAAGCGGCGCAGGGCAACATCCCAGTCGAGCCGGCGACGCAAGAGCGCCACGGATTTACTAATATCACGACTGAGCGCTTCAAGTTCGGCGCGCATAAGGTCTCTCCAAAATCAATCCACGCAGAGGGCGGACATAAGCAAGGCCGGCCTGAAGGTCCAGACCGGCCATAAAGTGGTGTCAGTTTGCGTCGTCAGCCTTCTTTTTCAGCTTTCGGCGCGGCTGTTGGCGCGGGTGCAGGCGCAGCCTTGGGCGCAGCTTTCTTGGCCGCAGGCGCACGCGCGGCGGGTGTGTCATCGATCACGATCGAGCTTCCGGGACGCGTGTCCACGCGGGGCCCATCGGTGCGACCACTGCGCATTTGCGCCAAAGTGGCCGCAGCGCCTGCTGGATTGGTTTGAAGCTCAGCCAGAATATTCATCCGCTCTTCGGCTTCGATTTCGCGCGTGACTTCGGGCGAGGCGGTGAAATCCTCAACCGGACGGCCTTCATGCGCCTTCATCATATATTGCTTGAAGATTGGCCCAGCGACGGGACCACCGGAAGCGCCTTGATAAATCGTGCGCGGCAAGTCGTAGCCGACATAGACCCCGGTCGCGATAGAGGGTGAGAAGCCGACGAACCAAGCATCCTTATAGTCGCTGGTGGTGCCGGTCTTGCCCGCAACCGGACGACCAAAATCCACGCCGCGACCTGTGCCTTTCAAGACCACATCCCGCAAAATGCCCGTCATTTCCCAAGCGGTGCGTGGCGAAATCACTTGCACGCCCCAAGGGTCAATTTGCGGAGGCCCGGCATCGGGGTTCAAGGCGGTATCGCAGGCCGGGCACGAGCGCCGGTCAGAGCGCCAGACGGTACGGCCACGCGGGTCCTGCAAGCGGTCGTAGAAGACAGGCGGAATATAGCGACCACCATTGGGGAAAACGGCGAAAGCAGAGGTCAAGCGCAGCACGGTGGTTTCCCCTGCCCCCAGCGCCATGGTCAAGTCATTGGGCAGATCATCATAAACGCCAAAGCGACGGGCATAATCGGCCACACGACGCATCCCAATCCGACGGGCAATCCGCACAGTTACCGTATTGCGCGACATCACCAGTGCTTGGCGCAAGGTCATCACGCCATAGAATCGGCGGTCCGCATTTTCAGGACTCCAGCCACCACCGCGGATTTTCTCATCCGAAATCTTGGTTTCAGGCGTAAGGCCCTGTTCCAAGGCTGCCGCGTAAATGATCGGCTTGAAGGACGATCCGGGCTGACGTTTAGCTTGGGTCGCGCGGTTAAAGCCTGAATCCTCGACGTCCATGCCGCCCGCCATGGCGATCACAGAGCCAGTCTGAACATCGATCGAGACCAGTGCGCCCTGAATACCCTGATGGCGTTGCAATTGGAGGGTGCCGTCATCGCGCCGACCCAACCAGACCAAAGCCCCATCCGCTAAAGGCTTTGACGAACGCAGCGCCCAATCCTTATCAGCCTGAGGAATCGGAACCTTGGTGCCATTGGTGAGGCCAAAGGATTGGGCATCATCCAGCACGATGGCAAAGACGGCGCGAGGGTCTGGCCGCCAGTAGCGCGCCTTGGACAAACGGGCCGCCCAGTCGCCGTTGACACTCATCATGCCGACTGCGCCTGCAAAGCCCCGCGTCCGGCGCGGATCTAAACGGTTGAGGCTGGCAGTCAGGGCTTCCCGCGCATATTTCTGCTTATCCAAGTCCACGGTCGAACGAATGATAAATCCGCGTGAATAGGGTGCGTCCTTCCCGAAGCGGCGGATCAAGTCGCGGCGAACTTCTTCCACAAACTCGCCCGCATCGGGGTCTGTCCAACTACCACGTGGGTTGGGATTGACTGTCAAAGGTTCTGCTTGGGCAGCTTTCGCTTGCTGAGCCGTGATGAAGCCATTTTCCTTCATACGCTCAATCACCCAATTGCGGCGACCAACGGCACGGTCCATGTGACGCAATGGGTTATAATTGTTCGGTCCCTTAGGCAGCGCGCCTAAATAAGCGGCTTGGGCAATGGTTAGATCGCGCACGTCTTTGCCGAAATAGGTTTGGGCGGCGGCTTGAACGCCGTAAGACCGGAAGCCCAAGAAGATCTGATTGACATAAATCTCCATGATCTGATCTTTGGTCAGAACTTCTTCAATCCGGATAGAGACCAAAGCTTCGCGAACCTTTGACAAAATCTTGTCCAAGGTGGAACCGCGCGCATCTTCAAGGAGCAAGACGTTTTCAGCAACCTGTTGAGTAATGGTCGACGCGCCCTGCATGCGACGCTCACCCAGATTGCTGATATTGAACACGACCGCGCGCGCAACACCCATCAAATCAACGCCCGAGTGCGAGTAAAAGTCCTTGTCCTCGGCGGCCATAAAGGCGGCGATCACATGATCTGGCACTTGCTCAATGGGAATGTAGGAGCGGTTTTGGCGCGCGAACAGCCCGATCTGACGACCATCTGAAGAATAAATAGCGCTCGATACGGCGGGTTGGTAATTTGCGAGCTTCTGGTGATCTGGCAAACCTTGCAGCGCCATATTGACCAAAATCACAGCACCGATCACGCCCATGGCAATCGCGACCAGAGCGGTCAGAGCAATGATCTTCAAAAAACGCATCGTCGCTAGGTCTTTCTCGGTCGAGTTTGCGTCGTTTTGGGCTTTTGCCCTGTCACACGCAGCCTCCAATATAGAGGGCTAGTATGGCCTGCTTGGCGCGCAAGTTAAAGCGCCCTTTGCCAGTTGCGCTGCCGGAAGCGAGGCAGGCGGCATTCCTATTTGGTAGCCCCACCGCTGATCACCTGCACCCGATCAAAATAGGTGCTGATTGATTTGGCCGTCGCGGCCATCTGACGGCTGCGAAACTGAGGATTACCCAAGCGAGCCTCGTCCTCGGGGTGGGACATAAAGCCCATTTCCAACAAAACGGCGGGCACACGCGGTGATAACAGAACAAAGAAGCCGGCCCGCCGATGCGAGGTCTGGGTCACTGGCCCAATATTGCGGATTTCGCCGATCAAAGACTGACCGAAAATAGCGGATTGGTTCTTGGTGTCGCGTTGGGTCAAATCGCGCAGGATTTCCATCACCGATTTATCTTGGGTCTGGTTGGGCTGGGCAATTGACCAATTATCGTTATTCAGAAGCTGACGCGCCCGTTGCCCACCGGCTTCAGACAAGGTGTAGACAGTTGCGCCCACCGCGCGCGAGCCTGTTGGGGCGGAGTCTGCGTGCAATGAAATAAACAAATCCGCGCGCTTATCGCGTGCAATCAAAATCCGGCGCTCAAGGGTGAGAAACACATCGGTGTCACGGGTCAGGATCACTTCAAACCGGCGATCGCGTCGCAAATAATCGCGCAGCAAAATGGCGCTGGCGAGGGTCACTTCCTTCTCGAACAAAGTACCCGACACACCGGTAGCGCCGGGATCCTTGCCGCCATGACCGGGGTCAATCACAATCACAAATCGACGTCCGGAGGCATTGGGCCGGATCGGTGTTGGCACACTATTGACCTTTTCAACCGCTCGCGGCTTGGGCAAAGGTGCGGCTGTGGAAAACGTATTGGGATTGGTTGGCACCAATTCCAAGCGCAATTGTCGTCCACCAAGAACGCCCACAATCTCGTGCTTTCGCACCCGCATTGGCCCGGTAAGGTCTAGCACAATACGGGATTCAGCTTGCGATTTATCGGCAAAGCGGATTTGCGACACACCACCTTCACCGATCAAAGTGCCTGCCTTACCATTGCCGAGCCCCCAATTGACACGCGGCATATCGATAACGAGGCGCGGCGAAGGTGCTGCCAAGGCAAAGAAACGATATTTAATCGATTGATCGAGACGAATGGTGACGATGGTCGCTTCGGCTGCTTGATTCGTTGTGATCGCGCTGACACGGGGCAAGCCACGCGTCTGGGCTTGGGCCTGCGTAAATTCTGGGCTGCCCTTTGTTAGGGGTGCCCGCCAGTCAAAAGAAATCGAGGCTAAACCCAGCGCAAGGACCAATAGTCCCGCCCAACGCCAAGCGAATTTCCGCTGCACCAATAGCAGGCGGATGACGGCTGCAATCACTGTTTGATAAGACAATGGCTTCATAAAGGGTCCGACTGCCGAATCTGTGCGGAAATAAGCCTAGTCTTGATACCTGTAACCCACAGGACCTGTCCAATGTGGAATCAGGAAGCAAGTCGCGCTTCCCTTTCGGTGCGAAGTGAGGCAGTGTGATTGGCAATGCGGGATGGATCGAATTTTGATCTGCGCCGTGTTGCTTTTTTGGAACCGGACTTGCGCATTTGAAAGCCAAGTCTCAACCAGTTCATTCGATATGCCTTAGGGCATATTATAAGTCGGGACGCTCCGCGGCGATGACAGTGCGCGCCAATCTCTTTCTAGAGACATTGATCCTAAGCGAAGCTATGGCGCACCTGCGCCATTCGCAGGGGCCTTTTGGCCGGGATCTGGGTGCTGCTCTCCCATCGCGCTTCGTTCAGCGCCGACTT
Source organism: Hyphomonadaceae bacterium UKL13-1 (assembly GCA_001602435.1). Lineage (GTDB taxonomy): Bacteria > Pseudomonadota > Alphaproteobacteria > Caulobacterales > Aquidulcibacteraceae > Aquidulcibacter. Next base: position 1,303,650 of record CP012156.1, on the reverse strand, counting down.
TCACCAACAACCTTTTACGATTCGCGCTCATTGGCCGGGAGACGACGCCACTGCGTTGCCCTGCGGCCGAGCCAGCGCGCTGGAGCTTACATCTATGTCCAAAACAATGCTGATCGACGCAGCGCATCCGGAGGAAACCCGGGTAGTTGTGCTCGCCGGAAACCAAATCGACGACTTCGACTTTGAATCCGCCTCTAAAAAGCAAATTCGCGGCAATATCTATCTCGCAAAAGTCACGCGGGTAGAGCCTTCGCTACAAGCAGGCTTTGTGGAATATGGCGGCAACCGCCATGGCTTCCTCGCGTTTGGCGAAATTCATCCCGACTATTACCAGATCCCAGCAGCGGACCGCGAAGCCTTACTCGCGGAAGAAGCTGAGCAAGCCGCCCTTGATGAAGAAGGTGATGGCGATGACGAACAAGTTCGCGCCCGCCGCGCGGCCCAACGTCGCTACAAAATCCAAGAAGTCATTCGCCGCCGCCAGATCATGCTGGTCCAAGCCGTCAAGGAAGAGCGCGGCAATAAGGGCGCAGCGCTGACGACCTATTTGTCGCTCGCGGGTCGCTATTGCGTCCTGATGCCCAACACCCCACGCGGCGGCGGCATTTCGCGCAAGATCACTGCTGTGGGTGACCGCAAGCGCTTGAAGTCGGTTATCTCCGAACTTGAAGTACCCAAAGGAATGGGTCTGATCATCCGCACCGCAGGGGCCAAGCGCACCAAGACCGAGATCAAGCGCGATTATGAATATCTGCTCCGTTTGTGGGACGATATTCGCGAGCGCACGATGAAATCCATCGCGCCGTCCTTGATCCATGAAGAAGATAATCTGGTGAAGCGCGCGGTTCGTGATCTTTATGACAAGGATGTCGACGCGATCTTGGTGGAAGGCGAAGAAGCTTACCGCGAAGCCAAAGACTTCATCAAAATGCTGATGCCTAGCCACGCGAAGAAAGTGCAGCAATATAAAGCGGCGACGCCTTTGTTCTCGCGCATGAAAGTGGAAAGCCAGCTCGAAAGCATTCACTCACCAATCGTTCAATTGCGTTCGGGTGGCTATATCGTCATCAACCAGACCGAAGCCTTGGTCGCGATTGACGTGAACTCGGGCCGCTCCACGCGGGAGCGTTCGATTGAATCAACGGCTCTGAAAACCAATCTGGAAGCCGCCGAAGAAGCCGCGCGCCAAATGCGTTTGCGTGACTTGGCCGGTCTCGTGGTGCTCGACTTCATCGACATGGAAGAGAACCGCAACGACCGTGCGGTTGAAAAGAAGATGAAAGATGCGCTGCGCTTTGACCGTGCGCGCGTCCAAATGGGCAAAATCTCGGGCTTCGGCCTGCTGGAGATTTCCCGCCAACGTCGCCGTACGGGCGTGTTGGAAGGTTCCAGCCACATTTGTCCAACGTGTGATGGCACGGGTCGTGTCCGCTCGCCCGAATCTGCCAGCCTACAAGCCTTGCGCTCGGTTGAGGCTGCAGTCGCGAACCGCAAGGATTGCGAAGTCGCTTTGCATGCCGATATCGCAACCGCGCTGTATCTGCTGAACGAAAAGCGCGACCACCTCACCCGTCTGGTTCAAGAGCGCGGTCTCGTGGTGCGGGTATTTGCCGAGTCGGACATGACCCCAGGCCAATACCGCTTTGAGATCGTTGAGCTTGGCGAAGAATTGCTCGAAGATGATTTCGTACCCGTCTATGTGAAGATTGACGATCCAATCGACGAAGATGATGAAATCATCGAAGACGATGAAGACGAAGATCAAGTCGAAGCCGACGGCGACGGTGAAGAACGAGTCAGCGCCAAAGAAAGCCAAGACGGTGAAGGTCCACGCGAAGGCGGTAAGCGTCGTCGGAGACGTCGTCGTGGTGGTCGCCGCGATGAAGCCGGCGAAGGCGAAAGCGTGCGCGCTTCTCAAGCCGAAGGTGAAGCCGGCGAGGCCGTCGAAGGTGCAAGCGGTGACGATGGAGATGGCGAGGAAGAGGCTGGTCCTGAAGGGGAAACCCCAGCAGAAGCCCAAGCCCGTCGTCGTCGTCGTCGCGGGCGTCGCGGTGGTCGCCGCAGACGTGAGGGCGAAGCCATGCGTATGGGGCAGACCGAAGGTCAACCCCAGAGTGAAGATGGTGAGACAGAGCCTCAAATCGCTGGCATGGAAACCATCCATGTCGACGGCGGCGAAGCAGAAGCGCCCGCTGGCGAATTGACGGCAGCTCCTGCCGTCGAGCCCCTGCCCGTTTCAGAAGCACCGGCCAAGCGCAAACGGCCAAGCCGGAAGAAGGCCACTGAGGCCGCCGACGAGGTTACGGTTGCTGAGACTGAAGAAGCCCCTGCCGCTGTGGAAACTGTCGTGGAACCGGTTGTGGAAGAAGCGGAAGCGCCTTCCAAAAAGGCCCCAGCCAAACGGGCTGCACGCGGCGCAAAAGCAGCTGCCAAAGCGGCCGAAGAAGTTGCGTCACCTGCGGTGGAAACAGCAGTTGAAGCAGCCCCTGAAGCCCCGGCTGCAGAGACTGACGTCGCAGCAGAACCGGCCAGCACGGAACCTACTGCGCCACGCAAGAGTGGCTGGTGGTCGCGCAATGCCCAAAAGCTGTTTGGCAACTAAAGTCAGTTCGACGACTTAAAAGAAAACTGGGCCAGGTTCCAAGCGGAATCTGGCCCTTTTTATGTCTCGTCACACGCGATCGTGCCATCCTTTGTCACGGTTTCAGCTGAGGTTCATACCTCTGCCGCGAAATTGCCCTATTATCCATGAAAACAGTTTGGTGGTAGAATGGCCGCTCGTATTGGTCGCGTTTGGAAAGGTTGAATGGTCCAAGATGATGAGAGACACAGCCAGCCAAAAGCATGCCCCGGCCGCTCGAACCAAATCTTCCTTGTTACCCCACCTTGGGGTGATCGGCTTTGCAGTGGCCATTGCTTTCGCGCCACAAGCGCAGGCACAATCCTTGGTCCGCGACGCCGAAATTGAACGCACGTTGCGCGATTACTCAAACCCGATTTTCGAGGCTGCGGGTCTCGCGCCCAATGATGTGAAAATTTACATTGTCGGCGACAAGACGTTGAACGCCTTTGTCACCAATGGCCAAAACGTCTTTCTACACACGGGCCTGATCCTCGAAACCGAGACACCAAACCAGTTGAAGGGCGTCATTGCACACGAGACCGGGCATATTTCCGGCGGCCATTTGGCGCGTTCAGATGCCAACATCCGTGAGGCCATGCGGCCAGCCTATGTGACCATCGCGCTTGGCCTGTTGGCGATTGCGGCGGGCGCGCCCGATGCTGGTGCCGCGCTTTTGGCCAGTTCGCAACAATTTGCGATGTTGAGTTTCTTCACCTTCACCCGCGTGCAGGAAAGCAGCGCCGATCAGGCGGCTGTGACCTTCCTCGAAAAGTCTGGACAATCCGGGCGCGGCTTGCTCGAATTTTTCACCAAGTTTCGCTATAATGAAATTTTGTCAGACTCTCGTCGGGAGCCCTATTTTCGGTCCCACCCACTGTCGGGAGACCGCATTCAGGCGCTGCAAAACCGGGTGAATGAGCAGACCAATCGCGATGCGATGGATAGCCCTGCCGATATTGACCGCCTGAAAATGATGCAGGCGAAGATCCAAGCCTTCCTCTACACGCCAGCGCGCACCTTTGTGAAATATCCAGCCTCGGATCAATCGATTTACGCGCGCTATGCCCGTGCCGTAGCAGCCTTTCGCGCACCCGACCTAACCACTGCGGTCCGAGAAACCCAAAAATTAATCGCAGAACAGCCTGAAAACCCATTCTTTTATGAGTTGTTGGGGCAAATCTATTACGAAAACGGCAAAGCCGAGGCCTCCATTGAGCCCAACAGGCGCGCAGTTGCCTTAGCCCCAAATGAGGCATTGCTCCTCATTGGCCTCGCCCGTTCGCTTCTGGCAACAGAGCGGGCGGACCTACGGGTAGAAGCAGAAGCGAGTTTGAGAGCTGCCTTGCGGCTGGAACCATCAAACGCCTTTGCATGGAACCAATTGGCCGTTGTGGCAGACCGCAATGGACAAGTTGGCCTCGCCCGTCTTGCGACTGCCGAAGAAGCTTACAATTTGGGCGACCTGTTACGCGCCCACCGTTTCTCGGACCTTGCGATGCGCAATTTGGTGCGGGCAACGCCGGAATGGCGTCGCGCCTTCGACATCTCAACCATTACCCTCCCCATCGCCACCAAGGCTGGGAGACGGGGCAATGACCCCCGTCCTCTGACCCTGATGCCCGAGAGACCAATCGCGTCCAGCATCACGGCACCAGAAACTTCTGTTGGCCTCCTGCGGGTCGTCAATTTGGAAGACGCTGCTCATGATCACGGCGATACAGAGACGCACGCAAAACATTAAGAGTTATCCGATAAAATCTGATAGAAATTCAGTCATATTTCTTGGAGTCGCTGATGCGCCCTCATTACTTTGTCTCGTTCCTCGCTCTGTCAGTCACTGCACTCAGCATCGCAAGCTGCTCTAAGCCGGGCGAGAAAGCCGCAGAAACGGGCGAAGCTAAAGCGACCGCCGCACAAGTAACGCCAGCGCCAGTTAATGCCGACGTTTTGAAGTCGTTGACTGCGGAACAACAAACTGCCGTCCGCGCTCTGATACGCGATGAATTGGTTGCCAATCCTGAGATCCTGCTGGAAGCCCAGCGCGCCTTTGAAACGAAACAAGCGCGCGTGCAGAATGAGAAAGTGGCTGCTGCCTTCAAGAGCCTGAAGAGTGACCATGCCCAATTCAGCTTTGGCCCGGCCAATGCCAAGATCACGGTGATTGAGTTCTTTGATTACAAATGCGGCTTCTGCCATGCGGCCCAAGGTTGGGTCTCTAACCTGATGCAAACCCGCAAAGATGTGCGCGTGATCTTTAAAGAGCTGCCAATTCTGTCTGAAAACTCCACCACTGCGGCCAAGGCGGCAATTGCAGCGCACAATCAAGGCAAATATCTGCAAATGCACAATGCCCTGATGACCGCCCAAGGCGATCTCAGCCCCGAACAAATATTCCAAATCGCAGCCACCGTTGGCTTGAATGTTGAAAAACTCAAAGCCGATATGGACAAGCCGCAAGTGGAAGCGACCATCACAGGCATGCGCGATCAAGCCACCAATCTCAATATTGGCGGCACGCCCGGCTTTGTGATCAATGGGAAATTGGTTTCGGGCTTTAATCAGGAAGAGCTGGAAAACGCTTTGGCGACGGCTGGTGTGGATGTCTCCAACCCACCTCCAGCAAGTGGCCCCAAGAAGGGCTAAACCAGAATATCAATCCCACTGATGGCTTTTGCAGCACTGACCGCAAAAGCATCTTGGCTTTGCACAATGGCTTGCGACAGGGTTGATAGCGCGCGCTCTTGGCCCGGCGTTTCTTGAACCGCGCGCAAAGCCGCCATCTGCAAATGAGCAGCTTGCGCCTGCATCTTAGCATTCATCAATGACGAAACATCCATAGCACACTCCTGTGACGCCCTATCGTCTCAGCAAAGCCTTAGACTTGGCTTGCGGAAATGGATGGAATTTGAGTCAAATTAAATGCTGGGCGAGCTTGATCTATCCTACGCCTTACTCACTGGTAAATACTTCCAAACCGTGCTTCCTTAAAGTCACTTATATCCAAAAAAACCCTCTAAAGAGAGGAATACGGGTTGACTTTAAAGGCAACTATGTTAAGTGACGCGCAGTTAAAGCTTGCTGGCTTCGTTGAGCTGACGCCCATTGTTCCTCTGCGCGCGGGAGAGCAGCGGCGGACAATTTGGGCCAAATCAGCCCTTCGTGATGTGGTAACGGGAAAGATCACGCCAGAGCTTGGTTCCCATGCCTTGAGTTTGATCTGTTTGTCGGTCGGTATTGCAAAGGATACATTGTCAGTGCCACCCGAAATAAAAAGAAGAAGTCGGATTTCAAATGGCTACAAGGCCATCATCAAGTCTGGGTCGTGGCACTGCGCAATCCGCGCCCCGGCTGGCGGATTTTCGGCAGATTTGCGGGGAAAAATCGATTTGTCGCGCTTGGCGTTTTCATCCGCGGGGATCTCGGCAATTTGGACAATTATTCGATTGAAGCATCGAAAATTCCTTTGGAATGGGATGTTCTGTTTCCAAATGTTCCTGCCCACGAAGGGGCTGCGTTTCAAGACTATCTGGGAGAACTTGTGAGAGATGACGATGAATGAGCTGGACACTTACACCCGAGATTATCGCCGCCAGATGACGAGAGCGGCCTTTCAAAGTCTGTTCTGGAACGTACTTCAGAAGCGCAAACAAGACGCAGGCCTGACGCTAAAGGGTTTGGCAGACAAGTTGGGCATCCATAAATCCTATATGACACGATCCTTTTCCAGCCCGCCCAACTGGCAGATTGACAAATTGTCGGACCTTGCTGACGCGTTAGAAGTTGAACTGGTCATAGAAGCGCGGGATCAAAAAACCGGCCGAATTTTTACGGCCTTTGGCGTTCAAAATAGCCCGATGACCATGACCACCCATGGCTCTATGCATGTCAGCACTGGTGTGGAACCGCCAACATCTGCGCTTGAAAAAGTGACCCGCGTGACAGCATGAACGTCATTCAACCGCGACTTCCCAGTGGATACACATTTTTTTGCGATGATATTCGGTTTGAAATGTCGGGCAAGATCTCGCTGATCGGCATCTATTCAGCGGTCATGTTTGTCAAAGAATTCCCAACAATCTTGCCCCAACTTTGGGCATCAATCTATTTCCTACAAAGCCCAAACGAGACCCGCCCCTTGAGTTTGCGGCTGCTCTTAGAAGTCAATGGAGAGGATCGAATACTCCAAGAAGCGAAAATTGAACATCCAAACAGCCTCCCACCCGTTGAAACTGAAGGGTTTCAGATGGCGCAAATGAACCTTCAACTTCAAATGCCGCACTTTCAGATTTTAGAAGAAGGGCGGTTAAAGGTGCGGGCCTATCTTGATGACGATGAAATTCGCCTCGGGGCGCTGGACATCAAAAAAGCACCCTGAAGTACCGTGTGCGGTCATTACACTCCAGAACAATGACAATTGACATGCCGCAATGAAGTGCGTCCGCAACGGTCAAGTGCGGGCGACAAAAAGCCAATTTGTCTTGAAAAACCGTTGGTGCCCCGGGTCGGACTCGAACCGACACTCCTCTCGGAACTGGATTTTGAGTCCAGCGCGTCTACCAATTCCACCACCGGGGCACGGTTGGGAGGGCAGTTCCTAAACGGGCTTGACCGTGAATGCAATCGGATTTTCTGCAACTTCCTGCAGGTGATGGTCGCGAAACTCAGAGCGCCCCATGCAACCGGTGGCCAAACCTGATTGGCAATCCCTGAGCCGCGGCGTATAGACGGCCGATGACATCTGCCCCTGCCCCCGCGTCTGACGCGCAAGCGCCACCCACCAGCTTTATCGATGCCATTGTCAATCTGAAAAAGGTTGCAGGACCAGACGGGGCCTTGATTGGGGATATTGTTGATCAATTGGATGAGCGTGCCTTTGGCCTCTTGATCCTCTTGTTTGCCATTCCTTGTTTGGTGCCGGGATTACCCGGCGCACAGGTGATCGCGATCCCGATCTTCTTATTAGCCATGCAAATGGCGCTGGGTTCGCAAGAAGTTTGGTTGCCTAAACGCGCGCTGGAAGCGCGGGTAAAATCGGCTTGGATTGAGTCGATTGCTGACTTTGCCGACAAGCGGTTGCGTTGGACCACCGTATTTTCAAAACCCCGCTTTACCTTTCTGGCGAGCGGCTTGGCGGAGCGACTGGTTGGCGCGATTTGCGCGATAGCATCCGTTACCATCATGCTGCCCATCACCAACACCATCCCCTCGCTTGCCATTACTTTGATCGCCGTTGGCTTACTGCAGACAGACGGCCTGTTCACACTGGCAGGCAGCCTATTGGGCCTTGCTTGGTCGACCTTTTTGGTCGTGATGATTTGGGGCCTGTTTGCTGGCGCAGGCTTTGCGGTAAATTTGGTCCAAGAGCATCTGCCCTGGTTGGGCAATATGATCGGACAATAGGTCGCATGCGTGTGGGGTGCGGGTTGAACTGTTCGAAGACAAGGGAACGGCCTATATCATCATGATGCGTCTACGCCCGTTCTTCAGCTTTATCTTGGCCCAATGGCCTTGGATCGCCTTGGCATCCAGCCTGTCCATGTTGGCCATTGCCCATGGGTTTGAGCGCTTCGCTGGGCTTGCGCCCTGCGCGCTTTGTTTGCACCAGCGCGAAGCCTATTGGATTGCGGCCGCCATTGCCGCCCTCGCCCTTATTGCCCGCCGGATGGAAGGGGCGGAGATGACAAACCGCGCCCTAAACCTGCTATTGACCTTCGCCTTTGTCGGCGGCGCGATTGTGGCGGGCTTTCACATGGGTGTGGAGTATAAGTGGTGGCCCGGCCTGCCCTCTTGCACGGCTGCCGGCGGCGGGGCTGTCCCTACAGATTTGCTAGGCTCCCTCAACCAACCCATACATGTGGTGGCCTGCGATGAGGCGGCTTGGGTTTTCCTAGGTCTGTCGATGGCGGGCTGGAATATGTTGATCTCGCTCAAACTCGCCATCTATTCGGGCTTGAGCGTGCTTTATCCTCGCGGTTTGACGGAGAAATCAGATGTCTGAAGCCACCACTGCCCGCGCCAGCCGTCCTGCGGCACCCGGTCGCCGCTTTGTCCAAGACCGCGTGGCGGAGATGTTGCGTGTTGACCATGCGGGCGAGTTTGGTGCGACCCGCATTTATGAAGGCCAGCGTGCAGTATTCTCGCGCCTGCCCGGCGCACGCAAGATTGCGGCTCAACTCGCTGAGCAAGAAGCCGATGAGGCGGTGCATAAGGCTGCCTTTGATAAATTGCTGCTGGAACGCAAAGTCCGGCCAACCCTATTAGGCCCGATCTGGGGCGCTGCTGGCTTTGGCCTGGGGGTGGTGACGGCGCTGATGGGCGAGAAGGCCGCCCATGCCTGCACGGCTGCCGTCGAAGAAGTGATCGAAGATCACTACCGCGAGCAGATCGAAGAATTAGGCGATCAAGAGCCAGAGCTATCGGCCATGATCCGCCAGTTTCGCGAGGAAGAAATCGCGCACAAGGATCAAGCCATTGCCGAAGGCGCGAAAGAGGCGTTCGGCCACCCCGTCCTAGAAGCCGTGATTAAGGCCGGATGCCGGGTTGCGATTGCGGTCTGCCAAAAGGTCTAAGGCGGCCTTATTGATAGCGAAGGTCAGACTCGATCGATTGATCCAAAAGCTTCAGATCAATGTCCAGTTCCTTGCCTTCATCGGCCTTGAGCTCCAGCTCAGTCCGCTCAAACAGTACTTCCAACTTCTTCAAGATCGTCTGTGTGCCGCCAATCCGCTCCATATCTGGGGCAGGGTCGGTTTCAAGCTTGGCGAGGGCTTCCGCGACTTTGACCGTCTCGGGGCAATAATAGGTGAAGACGCGCTGGGCGATGGACAGCTTCTCCGGATTTGCCGCCACCATCATCATCAAGCGATTACCCACCGCAACGATGCGCGCGACCGAAGCTACAGAATCTGGGTGGCGTAGTCGCGACAAGGTGCCGTCGAGTGCGCGCAACGCCGTTGCGGCATCGGCCAAGACCTGCTGCACCAATTCGGTACGGCCTTGCGGCATGGCGTTTTCGCTGACCGTTGGGGCTTCAATTTCAGGGCGGGCAGGCACAGGCGTTGCGGCTGTTCCAGCCGCAGGCTTCCCGATGCGATGGAGGAATAATGAGCCCACCCATGAGATCGCACCACCGGCCATGATGCCAAAGCCAATACCAGCAACGGGGTTCAACAGATCACCAATCACGGCAGCCAAGAAGATGCCGGCACCGATGGAGGCTAAGGTCCAAGTCGCCTTAATGCGACCTTGGGCGCGGCGTTGTTCACGCTGAACATCCCGCGCGGCGCGAATCTCAAGCTCAAAGCGGCGGCGGGCATCTTCCATTTTGCGTCTATAGACCTTGCGGTCTTCCTCGTCATCCTCTTCACGCCATTCGCGTCGCCGTCCCATCGTGTCACTACCCTTTTTTATCTGCGCCTCATGGCGCCGGTCGAGGGCTTCATAGGCCTCGCGCATCGCCAGTTCGATGACACTTTGTATAAATCCGATTAAAACGCCAAGTAAGCCAAGGCCAGCGAGACGGCCTTTACGCAGTAGAGGCGCTGCTTCGCGCACGCGGCCCATGCCACGACGCAGGGTTTCGCGGGCGATTGCACTGGTTGGTCCAAAAGGGCGCTTCATCAAAACATTCCTTTGGCCAATGCGAAATTGGCCATTCATCCGACATAGGAGCTTAGCAGCCTCCTCGGAAGGGGGCATTGCGCGCAATAAGGCGACCAGAAGATTACAATGATGTTAGGCGGGCTGACTTATGCCTCCAGCACCACATCCCAATAGAGCCAATCAACCCAGCTCTCGTGCAAATGGTGCGGCGGGAACTTGCGGCCCATGGCCTGCAACTCATGCATGGTCGGTCTACGCGGTGGCTTGCGGGGCGTCATACCCACTTCGCGCAAACTCCGCCCACCCTTGCGCAAATTACAGGGCGAGCAGGCAGTGACGATGTTTTCCCAGGTTGTCTTGCCGCCTTTAGAGCGCGGCACCACGTGGTCAAACGTCAAATCATCGGTGGCATGGCAATAGGCGCATTTAAAGCCGTCACGCAGGAACAGATTAAAGCGGGTAAAGGCTGGGGCGCGGTCTTGCTGGACATATTCTTTGAGCGAAATGACGCTGGGTAGCCGCATTTCAAAGCTGGGGCTCTGGACGGCCTGATCATATTCCGCCACCACTTCGACCCGGTCCATGTAAACCGCCTTGACCGCATCCTGCCACGACCAAACCGACAAAGGATAGTAAGACAAGGGGCGATAATCGGCGTTTAAGACCAAAGCCGGAAAGCCAGCTAAACTCGATTGGGCCTTGATCGGCTGGTGGTTTGAGGCGAATTCCAGATGGTCAATATTCATGGTCGCCTCCGTGTTTCAGGGAAGCAATCTTCATGAGATCGGCACGGCCGACGGCGAGACTGGTATGGTATGGCCTGTTGAAAACGGCTTCCTCCTGCTCTGCGCTTTATCAGTAACCGATTCACTGCAAAGAAAACATGACAGATGCGATATCGATTTGTGTCGATGCAGTTGCTCTGCCAGTGACGGGCTATGACGACCTACCCGCCCAAACCAGCCGCCAAACTTTTTGCGGGCCTCTTGTGCCTATTCACCTGTGCCGCTCTGATCCTGCAATCATGGATCAGTGTTGGATGGACCATGCGCGATGGCATGGGCTTGGCGGACAGTCTATGGCGGCTGACCGGCTATTTCACCATCCTGACCAATAGCTTGATCGCGATCAGCATGGGGTTGATCGCAACCTCGCCCAAAGGACCCAAGATTTTCCCAAATCATGCCTTGGCGGCCCTGACCTTTTATATCACCACCATGGGCGTAATTTATCACCTCCTTCTCAGCGGAGGGCGCAATCTTTCAGGCCTGAATCTGATCGGTGATTTAGGGGTTCATTATGTTGTCCCGGCCTTAACGCTGCTTTGGTGGGCCTTATTTGCGGACAAGGACGAGGTGAAGTTTGGCCACGCTGTTATCTGGCTGGCGTGGCCGCTTCTTTACACCAGTGCAGCCCTGCTGCGCGGCCGGTTTGAAGATTGGTACCCTTACTTCTTCCTCGATGTCGGCAAATATGGTCTCGGGCAGATTGGGCTGAATGTATTAGGCTTGGGGCTCGGCTTTTTGGTGATGGGGCTTTTGTTCGTCATCCTCGCCAAGGGCCTGAAGCGGCTGCAGTCTAGGCCCCTTTAAGCACCCGCGCCAAGAAGGCCCCGCCAAGCTGCAAACCGTCCATCGCAATCGTATGGGCCGCCCTTGGTGAGACATGCAGGCGTGCATCAAGGCCAGCCTGACTTAAAAACTGCTGGGCCATTTGACTTGCCGCCAGCGGTACGACGTCATCTTGATCGCCATGCACCAATAAGACGGGTGGCTTAGACGCCAGATCAGGATTGCCAACCAAGGCACCCGAAAACCCCAAAATGCCGGCATAGGCCTCCTTAGAGGCCAAGCCCACTTGCAGCGCCATCATCGTGCCTTGGCTGAAACCCACCAAGGCCGTCTGGGCTTTGGTGACATTAAAGCGCGCCATTTCAGCTTCGAGGAAGGCTTCCAGTAGGGGCGCTGCCTCCTTTGCGCCCTTGGCCAAATGGACGGGGTCCATGCTTTCAATCGCGAACCACTGATACATCGCACCAAAGCTTGGCACCTGCGTGGGCGCGTTGGGCGAGCTGAATTGCACATCTGGCAAAAGACGATCCCAATAGGGCGCAAGCGAAATCAGATCATCCCCGTTTGAGCCATAGCCGTGCAAGCTTACGACAAGGCCTTTGGGGCTTTGACCAGAAGTGGGGGCGCGACGCGGGCCGGTAAGGATTGTTGTTGCCATAGCCCATGCTAGCAAAAGCCAATTGCCAAGGACAGCCGCCCCACGGCATAGAGCAGGCATGTTTGCCACCCGCTTTGCCCCCTCGCCTACCGGCTATCTACATTTGGGCCATGCCTTTTCGGCTTGGACGGCCTTTGACGCGGCCCAATCCGAACAAGGGCGCTTTATTCTGCGGATCGAGGATACCGACCTGACGCGGTGTCGGCCTGAATTTGAAGCGGCCATTTATGAGGATTTAGCGTGGCTGGGCCTGACATGGGAAAGCCCGGTGCGTCGCCAAAGTGACCATATGGCGGACTATGAAGCGGCTCTGGAACGCTTAAAAGCACTTGGCCTGCTCTATCGCTGTTTCAAGACCCGCAAAGAGCTGATGGAGGCCATCGCTTCGGCCCCCCATAGCTTTTCAGGCCCAGAGCCTGTTGCGCCTTTACCGCCCAGCGACGAGGCCGACCAACTGGCGACAGGCAAGGCCTATGCGTGGCGGCTGTCGCTGGCACGCAGTGCGGCGGTGATTGGTGCTGACTGGGATCGTTTAGGCTTTGAGGCCAACGGCCAATGGGTCAAAGCCGATCCCGGCCAATTGGGCGATATTGTGCTGGCGCGGAAGGAGTTTCCCTCCAGCTATCACCTCGCCAGCGTGCTCGACGACGCCAGCCAAGGCATCACCCATGTTATCCGCGGCGAAGATTTGGCCGAAGCGGCCCATATTCACGTCGTCCTGCAAAAACTGCTCGGCCTGCCAACGCCCATCTACCGGCACCATCGCCTGATCTTGGACGCCGATGGCAAGCGCTTTGCCAAGCGTAATCAGTCCGTCACATTGCGTAGCTTGCGCGAAAGCGGCACAAGCCCGGCTTTGATTCGAACCAGTCTTGGCCTTTAGGAACCCGCGCGTGGCCCAAACCGATGCACAAAAGCTATTCCTCGGGACAATCGCCTTGGCGGCGGGTGCTTCCTGCATCGCGCTGGCCCCCATTATGGTGAAGCTGTCGCCACTGGGTCCACAAGCCAGTGCGTTTTGGCGCCTCGCCTTCGCGCTGCCGCTTTTGGCCCTCTGGGCTTATTTGGAAGCCAAACCCAAAGCAGATGATGGTAAGCCTACTGCTTTGCCCATTGGCCTCTTGGCACTGGCAGGGCTGTTATTTGCGGGCGATTTGGCAACGTGGCACGCAGGGATCGTGCGCACGAGTGCGGCCAACGCCACCTTTTTGTCGAACCTGACGCCGATTGTGGTGGTTGCCGTCACCTGGCTAACGACACGGGCTTTGCCCAATAAGGCCTATTGGGTCGCAGTCGTGATCGCCCTTGTCGGTTCGCTCTTGCTCTCTGGTGGGGCCCCTGCCACCAACCCAGACCGCTTGGCGGGCGACGGATTATCAGCCCTAACCTCCATCTGGTACGGGCTTTATCTCATCACCATTGCCCGCATGCGCAATCAATGGGGCGCAGGCACAATTATGTTCTTCTCTTCAGCCTTTGCCATGCTCTGCTGCTTGGCCGTGACTGTCCTTTCGGGTGAGCCCCTATTGCCGCCAGCAACCGGACAATCCTTCATCGCGCAATGGTGGCCACTATTGGTCTTAGGCGTGATGGCGCAAGTGGCCGGGCAAGGCCTCCTAGCGGTGGGTTTTGGCATGGTGCCGACCCACATTGCGTCGGTCTTGATCTTGTTACAGCCTGTGCTGGTCGGCTTCCTCGGCTGGGCGTGGCTGCACGAAAGCCTCACCCCGGTGCAGATGATGGGCGGGGCTTTGGTGCTGGTGGGGGTTTGGCTCGCAAGGCGGGCAGGCTGATCCCCCTTGCCTAAATGCCAAAAGAGGGTGAACCTACCTCAAACATAAAGGGAGGCACCAACATGGCAGACGGCCATCATTCTGATCTTCATTCAGACCAAGCGCAGTTTAAGTCCATGATGGAAGGCACACAGGAAGATTGGGCCATCATTGCGGGCCATTCTAAAGCTTTCAATAAAGGCTTGGCAGACCGGGTCTTGGCACATTTGCGCCTGTTGGACGGCGATTATGGTGGCTTTCCGATTGATCGGCTAACCCATTCATTGCAATCGGCCACCTTGGCCCACCGCGACGGAATGGACGAAGAATATGTCGTCTGCGCGCTCTTGCATGATATTGGCGACACCTTGGGCAGCTATAATCACCCCGATATTGCCGCCGCAATTTTGAAGCCCTTTGTCAGCGAGGCCAATCATTGGATGGTCGCCAATCACGGTATCTTCCAAGGCTATTATTTCTTCCATCATTTAGGGCTCGACCGCGATATGCGCGAAGCTTACCGCGACCATCCCCATTTTGAGCATACCGCGCGCTTCTGCCACCGGCATGACCAAAACGCCTTTGATCCAGCCTATGAGGCCATGCCGCTGGAAGCCTTTGAGCCCATGGTTCAACGCTTGTTCGCTGCGCCTAAAAACTCAATTTATTTAAAAGCTTTAGCGGACAAAGCTTAGGCGATTTCTCGCTAAATGACGATGACTTTGTTGGGCAATTCGTCCACATCGTCATCCCGGCGTGGGAAGTGAACCGACAATATGGTGGCACTGTCTTCTATGGCCGCAATCAGGCCACGGCCTAAGGCTTGCTCGCGCGCGGCTGTGACCAGCTTGCCAATGACATCGCGCCAGACATCACGGGACACCTTGGTATAAATGCCCGTATCGGCAATGATTTCGGCTTGATGTTCGGCCAAGCTCACAAAGATCAACACCCCGGTTTTCCCAGTGGTCTGATGCAGGCCGTGTGCCAAGAATTGATCGCGTGCCGCGCGATGGACTTGCTGGCGCTTGATCCAAGCAGGCGTCAGCTTCGCGGCGATACCCGGCTGCAGGTCTAAAGCCGAAACCAGCATAAACAGGATCGCCTGTAGGGCTAGGATGAAGATCATGCCGGTTGCTGCCTCATCAGCGGGCGTGGCACCAAGACCGACATTCCACCCCCCTGCCTGCCAGAGCGTGAAGGCGCTGCCAATGGTCAAAGGGTTCAGACCAATCGCCATCAGGAGCAAGGGCACGAGAATAGCAACCAAAGCGCCATAGAACAGCATGATCCAACGGTAGTCGGCGGTGCGCCCTGAGACGACGACAAAGATCTCGCCCGAGGTCTTTGTTTCGGCTGCCGCAATGGCTGCCGTGATTGCCGCCTTATCCTCAGCGGACAAATGCATATGCGCGTGTTTTACCATGAGCCTGATGCCCCGCCCCCACCAAAGCTGCCGCCACCGCCGGAGAAACCGCCGCCGCCGCCAAAGCCGCCACCACCAAATCCACCACCACCGCCAAAGCCGCCACCAAAGCCACCGCCGCCGCGGCGGTCATCATCATCATCATCCCAGTCATGCAGGATGATAGGACCACTGCCCCAAGGGGAATGGCGGCGGAACCGCGTACGCCGTGTGTTGGCGATCGAGAGCCAAATCCAGAAAATCAAAAAGGCAATCACAATGATCACGGCAATCGGATCGCCACCTGTGTCCTTGGCCTCCGCCTTCAGGCCACGGGCGGCCCGGGCTTGCAGCTCAGCTGGATCGGTCGTTAAAATCTGCTCAATCGCGGCTGTACCTGCAACAATGCCGCCCGGCATATCGCCCGCTTTAAAGGCCGGCACAATGGTGTCGCGAATGATTTCGCTGGTATAATAATCCGTCAAAATGCCTTCGAGGCCATAGCCGACCTCAATCCGCACTTTGCGCTCATTCGGAGCCACCAAGAGAATGACACCATTGTTGAGGCGTTCGCCCTGCCCGATTTGCCACGCCCGACCGAGCTTGTAGCCAAATTCCTCGAGCTCAAAACCCTGTAAGCTTGGAACCGTCACCACCACCAATTGGTCCGACGATTTAGCCTCTAATGCCTCCAATTGCGCAATGAGTTCGCCCTCGGTCTCCTCGGGAATGATATTGGCATCATCCACAACCCGGCCAGTTAGGACCGGGAATTTAGGATCGGCGGCCCGAGCAGGGCTTGTTATCCAACATGTGGCGATCAAGCTGAGCGCCAGCAAAGCCAAAAGCCAGAAGCGACTTGAAAGGCTTGGTGAAGGCCGCAGCAAGGCGGGATTGGTCACGCGCTTAGAACTTCACTTCCGGCGGCTTTTCAGAGCCTGCGGTCGCTTGGAAGAGCTGCATGGGCTGGGAGGACGAAAATGCCGTCTTGGCCCAGACCACACTGGGGAAGGTCCGCAAAGTGGTGTTAAAGGTCTGCACGGCGGCATTATAGTCGCGGCGCGCAATGGCGATCCGGTTCTCCGTGCCCTCAAGTTGGGATTGCAGCGCTGCATAGCCCTCTAAGGAGCGTAGCTCCGGATAGGCTTCAACGGTTTGGCGGAAGTTGATGAGTGCGGTTGAAAGCTGCGCTTGCGCCGCTTGAAACTCTTGGAATTTTTGCGGATCGGTGATGGTGGAGGCATCAAACTTGGGTTGGGTCGCGGAAGCGCGCGCCTCCGTTACCGCCGTCAGAACACCCTTTTCCTGTGCTGCAGCGCCTTTGACAGTCGCGACCAAGTTTGGCACCAAGTCCGCACGGCGTTGATATTGGGTTTGAACTTCGGCCCAAGCCGCCTTGGCAGCCTCTTCCTGCGTTGGAATTGTGTTATAGCCACATCCTGAAACCGATGTTGCGGCAACGCCAATCAATGCCAAAGCAGCAAAACGTGTGTTCAAAGCCATCTAAGCCTCCATACCGTCTTTGTGTCGCAACATGCGCGCACCAAAGGACGCCCATATGTTAGGGGTGGCAAGGGGTAGCGCAAGATGGCGCATGTTAAAATCGAACCCATGCCCGCGTTAGGGCTCTCGGCGCACCGTTTGATATTGGTAGGCGGCTACAAAGCCTTCACTTTCATAAAGATGTCGCGCCGGGGCATTATTGGTTTCGACTTGCAACCAGAATTGTCGATAGCCCGACTGCAAAGCCCGCCCCATGATCGCGCGGAGGACGGAACGGCCAAGCCCTTGATTGCGAAAATCAGCTTGTGTTCGCATGGCAGCAATCCCGGCACTATCGCCGGCAAAGGTGCAAAGGCCCGCTGCTGCCAAGGCGCCATTTTGGCGGATAATCCCAAAGGCTGATGGGCTGGGTACGCGGCCTAGAATATCCACCCGCTCTTGCCCATCTCCACCTGAATGGCTGGTTTCTGAGACGATCTGAATGAAGTCTTGTGTGACGTGGGGACTGATATCTACCTCATGCTTGGGCGCGCCTAACTGGCCCTCAAAAGTCATCACGGCAACTTGGCTGACGGCCACATAGCCGCGCCGCGCCAGTCTTTCGGGCAAGTCCAACGGGTCTGCGCCACCGGTCACCAATTTGAACTGAGGTGCCAAGCCCAAGGCACGATAATGCGCCTCCACCGCCTCGATGGAGGCGTCAACATCACTCCCCGCATAGGTCAACGGCCAGCATGAATTGGTGCGACCAACAAAACCCAGCCCTGAAAAGACGTGCCACCCATCAAGCCGATCCTCGCGCGCAGCGGGCCAGCCGCGCGCGGTTGCCTGTTCGATACGATGGATGGCGGATAGGTCCAAGCTACCAGTCTCTATTTTTGCGCGCGGGCAGCGGCCTCAATGCCCAGCTTGGCCCAAACCAAGGCTTCGTCTGCATCATCAAAAGCCGATTCCGGCATCGCCCGATAGGATAGGGTCATGATCTCGCCTGTCCCCTTATCATAGTGAAAGGGTTGGCAATCCTGGGCGTCAAATTTTGGGTTATTGATCCGGTCGGCTTTGAGATAGATTTCATTATCCGCCAGAAGCGCAAACATGCGGCCGTCATAATAGACGCCAGCACCGCCAAACATTTTGCGGACCCGAATATCGCCTAAGCCGCTGAACAAATCCTGCGCGGTCGCAATCAGCGCATCTAGTTCGGGATTGGCCTTTGCCTTCTTGGCCAAAATCAGGCTTCAGACGTGGCAGGAACGATGGTCACGCTCTCCCCACAGCCACAAGCATCGGTTTCATTGGGGTTTTTGAAGACGAACTTGGAGTGCAGCTTGGTGTTCTCCACATCGACGACAGAGCCGACCAAGAACAAAATGGCATTGGAGGCGACGAGGATTTTCACGCCCTTATCTTCTACCACTTCGTCCAAAGGATCTGGGGCCTCGGCATAGGCCATGACATATTCCATTCCCGCGCAACCGCCATTTTTAATGCCGACGCGCAGATAGGGCTTTTCAGACTTGGCCATGACATCGCGCACGCGCTCAGCAGCGGCGTCTGTCAGGCTCACGACTTGCGGGCGCGGGCGGCGGGTGCGGGTTGGGATCAGGTCGGGCGAATTCATGTGTGCCACCTATAGCATATTCAAAGCCAAACGGGCTTCATCGCTCATGCGTGCTTGCGTCCAAGGTGGATCAAAGGTCACAATGGCCTTGGCCGAATTGATCCCATTCACCGTCTTGGCAGCATCTTCTACCATAATTGGGAGTTCGCCGGCCACAGGGCAAGCAGGCGCGGTGAGCGTCATGTCGATATCGACATGGCCACCAGCTTTCAGATCAACTTTATAAATCAAGCCCAATTCATAGACGTCGACCGGAATTTCCGGGTCATAGACGGTCTTGAACGCGTCAATCAAATCGTCCGTCAAGCGGGCGATCTCTTCGGGTGGCAGGTCGGAAGGCTCCCGATCTGGTTGCACGATAGGCGGGCTGGATACATCCAGCATATCTCGTGTGGCAGTCGTTTCATCGCTCATGGGTGGACCTTACAGCAAAAAATCGCGCGCTTTTGCAAGCGCTTCAACAAACGTGTCGACATCGTCGAAACTGGTATAGGCGGCAAAGCTCGCCCGTGCGGTGGCAGTGACGCCCAAAGCCTTCATCAGCGGCTGGGCACAATGATGGCCCGCCCGAACGGCGACAGCATAACGGTCCAAGACTTGGGCGACATCGTGGGGATGGGCACCATCAATGTTGAAAGCAATGATGCCGCCCTTGCCAGGTGCAGTGCCATAGAGACTGATGCCATTAATGCCGCGCAAGCACGCCATCGCATGATCTAGCAAGGCCTGTTCGTGGGCATGCATCGCCGCTTGATCCTGCGCCATCATCCAGTCGACCGCAGCGCCTAAGCCCACCGCTTCGGTAATCGCAGGCGTGCCTGCCTCAAACCGGAACGGCGGCACATTATAGGTGATCAGCTCTTTGGAAACGATCTCAATCATCTCGCCGCCGCCTTGCCACGGTGGCAACAGGTTCAAGGCCTCTGGGGTGCCGTGTAAGACGCCAATACCGGTCGGCCCATAAATTTTGTGCGCCGAGAAAGCATAGAAATCAGCACCAATGGCTTGGACGTCGACGCTTTGGTGCACCACGCCCTGACAGCCATCGATCAGAACTTGCGCCCCAACTTGATGGGCAAGCGACACAATGGTCGCTACATCTTGCACGCTGCCCAACACGTTGGACATATGGCTGATCGCCACCATTTTGGTGCGCGGACCGATGAGGGCGGCCAGCGAGTCCATATCCAGTGCGCCTTGCGGCGTGATGGCTGCCCATTTCAGCACCGCGCCGGATCGTTGCGCTGCCATGTGCCAAGGCACGATATTGGCGTGATGCTCCATCTCGGAGATGACAATCTCATCGCCGGGCTTCAAGCTTTGGCTGACGCCAGCGGCCACCAGATTTATGGCCTCGGTCGCACTCTTGGTGAAGACAATCTCGTCTGCACTCCCAGCATGGATAAAGCGGGCGACCTTAGTGCGTGCATCCTCAAACGCTTGGGTCGCTTCATTGGCTAGAGTATGCAGCCCACGATGGACATTGGCGTAAGAGGTGCGTTGGAAATCCGCCATGGCCGAAATCACGCTTTCAGGCTTTTGCGCACTCGCGGCACTATCGAGATAGACCAAGGGCTTGCCGTGGATCTTCCGAGTCAGGATCGGGAAATCCGCCCGCACTTTGGCAACATCAAAGGCGGCAGGATTGGTTGGAGTTTGGGCGTTCATGATGAACTCGCCTCCAACCACATACGTGCCAGCTCAGAAAACCACTCCCGTACACCTTCGTGCTCAATTGCCTCAAAGACGTCGGTCACAAAGGCTTCCACCAACAAGGACTTGGCTTGTGCCTCTGGGATGCCGCGCTGGCGCATGTAGAATAGGGCTTGATCGTCTAACGCCCCAATCGTGTTGCCATGGGCGCATTGAACGTCATCGGCATAGATTTCAAGCTCTGGCTTGGCATCAATCTCTGCCCCTTCGCTGAGCATCAGGGCATGGTGGTTTTGTCGGGCATCGGTCTTTTGAGCGGCGCGCTCGACCAGGATTTTACCTTGGAAGACACCGCGCGCCCGGTCCTGAACCGCCCCTTTGAACAATTCCCGCGTCTGCCCATTCGGACTGGCGTGCACGACCTTTGTGGTCATGTCGGCATGGGTGTGGCCGGAGAGCAAATAGGCCCCATGGATCAAACAGCTCGCGCCCTCGCCCGCTAAGGTCACATGGGTTTCAGCGCGCGCAAGCTTGCCGCCAAACATCAGCGAAATCGCGTGATAGCGACCTGTGTCGGCAACATCCACCGCCGTGTGGGTAAGCTCGATTGCCTGCGTGTCACCATTTTGAAGGCTATAGCGCACCAGTTCTGCACCGGCACCAATCTCAATTTCTAAGAGCCCCGTTGAAAGACCAGCGGTTGCCAGCCCAGTATCGATCAAGGTCAGCCGCGCGCCCGCATCCAATTCCAAACGCACCCGCATCGGCGCGCCGGGGTGGCGGCGCAAGACAACAGGGCGGCTCTGGCTTTGTGTTACCCGCAAAACCACCGCACGCGGGGCAAAGCCCGCAGCCAGCGTGGCCAAGGGCCCTGCGCCTTCAAGTTCTAAGCTGTCTTCAGTCTCGATGATGAGGCCCAGGTCCTTTTCTCCCTCAAGGCCAAAGCCATCGGGTGCAAAGTCCAAGACCAACGCATCTTGCAGGCAAGCCGGGATCAGGCCAGCCGACCCATCGGATTCTGGGATTCCATCGGCAAGGGCGGCACACAGATCCGTCCATTTAAACGCTTCAACCCGGCGATTGGGTAAGCCTTCAGCGGCAATTTGCGCGCGGGCCGCATCGCCTGCTTCGGTGGGCGGGAAAGCGTTTAATAGCGCCGCCTCACCTGCCGATAATGTCAATTCGGCAAGGGCCATTAAGCGGCATCCTTATAGCGATCATAGCCGTCTGCTTCGAGCGCGAGCGCCAATTCAGGCCCACCGCTATCGACGATGCGACCGCCAGCCAACACATGCACGCGGTCAGGCTTAATATGGTCCAGCAAGCGCTGGTAATGGGTGATGACCAGCATGCCCTTATCGGGACCGCGCAGCGCGTTCACCCCTTCAGAAACAACCTTGAGCGCATCGATATCAAGACCGGAATCGGTCTCGTCCAAGATCATGAAGCGCGGGTCGAAAAGCGCCATTTGGTAGATTTCCATCCGCTTCTTTTCACCACCCGAAAAGCCGACATTCAAAGGCCGCTTCATCATCTCAGGTGTGACACCCAGCTTCTTGGCGACATCGCGCGACAATTTCATAAAGTCCGGCACGGAGATTTCGCCTTCGCCGCGCGCTTTGCGCTGGGCGTTCAAGGCCGTGCGCAAGAAAGTCAGGGTCGGAACACCCGGAATCTCAAGTGGATATTGAAACGACAAGAACAGGCCCTTTGCGGCGCGCTCTTCCGGGGCAAGATCCAACAAGTCTTCGCCATTGAGGGTTGCGGTTCCACCGACGACCTCATAGCCATCGCGGCCCGTCAGCGCATAAGACAAAGTCGATTTACCTGCCCCATTGGGGCCCATGATCGCGTGCACTTCACCTGCAGGCACGGCAAGCGTCAGGCCCTTAATGATCGTTGTGCCGCCGACTTCGACTTGCAGATTGTTGATGTTCAACATGAGAGGGTCTTTCTAGTGGGAGGATTTTCGTGGTTTGATTGGCTTATTGACTGGATCATTGCATGGCTCCAGCTCGGCGAAGTTGGACCAAGTTAATTGACCAAGTGGTCGAATTTTGGTACATAAGCTTCATGAAAACCGTGATGAATGTGGCTGAAGCAAAGGCCAAACTCTCAGAACTGATTGAGCGGGCCGAACGCGGTGAAGCCGTTTTCATTGCGCGCAAAGGGAAAGAGGCGGTCCGGCTGCTTGCCGCAAATGGGCCGGACTTGACCAAGCCAAGTCGAGCCAATCTTTTCGGAACGCTCGCCCATCTAGGGCCTATCCCGGAAGACGCCTTAGAGCCCGAACTATTTGACGCTTGGTCCAGCGAGCAAGCGATCACAGGCTTTGAGCCTGCCAAACAGATGGGCGTGGCCGAAGCTTCCAAGCCGTTCGATCCCAAAGGCTGAGCGTGGCTTATCTGCTTGATACCAATGCGATCTTGTTTGGGCTGATTATGCCCGACAAGATCAAGCCCTCCATCCGCGCTTTGATCCGTGATCCGGCAAACCGGGTTTGTGCGAGCGTTGCCAGCATCTACGAAATCAACTTCAAAGTGGCGCTCGGCAAGCTCTGGCTGCCTGTTGATTTCGACATCACAGCCCATTTGGTCCAAGCCGATACAGAATTGCTCTCGATCAATCCATTTCATGCCGCTGCGGCGAGTCGCTTGCCGTTGATCAATCGCGATCCTTGGGATCGATTGATTGCCGCCCAAGCGCTCAATGAACGACTGACCTTGATAAGCTCGGACAAAGCGATCCAAGCCCTTGGCGTCAAAACCCTTTGGTGAAGGCGCTAACATGGCGATACCTCCCCAATTGGCTTGAGAATTTCGATCCGATTGCCGAATGGGTCATAGAGAAACGCCCGCACATGGCCGGGCAACTCGTCATCATGCTTGACCCTAAAGCCTGACGCCTCGGCTTTGCTGGCTAGGCCTGCGACATCAGCCACGCGGAAAGCAACATGGGCCTTATCATTGGCGCGGAAGTCTTTTTCCACGCCCAAATGAACTTTCACGCCGCCCGATTGATACCAAGCCCCACCGCGGGCCGCCATGGATTCGGGCTTAGGCACTTCGGTCAGCCCCAACAGGTCCGCATAAAACGCACGCGCGACCGCTTCACCACCCGCGGGGATGGCGATTTGAACATGGTCGATGGCGGCGATGGTGGTCACCCCACACTCCCCTCAAGGCTGATTGCGACCAGCTTTTGGGCTTCCACCGCAAACTCCATTGGCAGTTCCTGCAGGACTTCTCGCACAAAGCCATTGACCAGCAGTGCGACCGCATCTTCAGTCGGCAGGCCACGTTGGCGGCAATAAAATAGCTGATCCTCGCTTAAACGCGTGGTCGTCGCTTCATGTTCAAAGGTCGCATAAGGCGTTTTAGCTTCCACGTAAGGCACCGTGTGGGCACCGCATTGATCGCCGATCAACAGACTGTCGCACTGGGTGAAATTGCGCGCACCCTTGGCCTTTGCATGCGCACTCACCAGACCGCGATAGGTATTGTTGCTTTTGCCCGCTGAAATGCCCTTTGAGACAATGCGCGAGCGGGTATTTTTGCCAAGATGGATCATCTTTGTGCCGGTATCGGCTTGTTGATGCCCATTGGTGATGGCGATGGAATAAAACGCCCCTTGGCTTTCATCCCCGCGCAAGATGCAGGACGGATATTTCCAAGTCACGGCCGAACCCGTCTCAACTTGGGTCCAACTGACCTTAGAGCGCACGCCCCGGCAATCGGCGCGCTTGGTCACAAAATTATAGATCCCACCCACACCGTTTTTGTCGCCGGGATACCAGTTCTGCACCGTGGAATATTTGATCTCGGCATCATCGAGCGCGACCAATTCAACCACCGCAGCGTGGAGTTGGTTCTCATCGCGCATCGGCGCGGTACAACCCTCCAAGTACGAGACATAAGCGCCCTTATCGGCGATGATTAAGGTACGCTCAAACTGGCCCGTGTCGGCCGCATTGATCCGGAAATAGGTCGACAATTCCATCGGGCAGCGCACGCCGGGCGGGATATAGACAAAGGTGCCATCCGAGAACACGGCGCTATTGAGCGTCGCGTAGAAATTATCGGTCACAGGCACCACGGTGCCCAGATATTGCCGCACAAGGTCTGGATACTCCTTGATGGCCTCGGACATAGAACAGAAAATCACGCCCGATTTGGCCAATTCTTCGCGGAAAGTCGTGGCCACCGACACGCTATCAAAAACCGCGTCGACTGCGATACGCGGTGCCCCTTTAACGCCGGCCAGAACCTCTTGCTCCCGCAACGGGATGCCGAGCTTCTTGTAAGTCTCCAAAATCTCGGGATCGAGGTCGTCGAGGCTGTTAAGCTCGATCTTGGCTTTTGGCGCGGCGTAATAATAGGAATCTTGGAAGTCGATGGTGGGATAATTGACCATGGCCCAGCTTGGCTCTTGCATGGTCAGCCAACGCTCATAAGCCGCCAAACGCCACTCTAGCATCCATTCTGGCTCGCCCTTTTTGGCCGAGATATAGCGCACAATATCGGTGTTTAGACCCTTGGGGGCCATTTCCATTTCGATATCGGTGATGAAGCCATGCTCGTAATCGGCAATGCTTTCAACGGTGTCGATGGTTTCTTTTACTGCGGGCATTGGATAAAGGTGCCTTTCAGGCGGCTTGATTGGAAAGCGTGCGGCCAGCGCGGGCTGCGGCTTGTAGATAAAGTTCAGCTAAGCGCGCGCCGTCTTCGATACGGCTAGACCAGCCAAAGCTGGCGCGAATGGACGAGGCTGCGGCGCTATCGCTATAGCCGCAAGCCTTCAGAATTCGGGACATTTTGACTTTGCCGGACGAACAAGCAGAGCCAGCAGAAACCGCAGCGCCGGCCAAATCCATCGCCATCACTTGGCGCGCACCTTCCCAGCCATCCACCAGCACGCAAGACGTATTGGTGAGCCTTCGGACATTGTGGCTGACAAAGTCGACGTCTGCCAGGGCGCCCGCCAAGGCCAACTCAAAGGCGTGGCGAGTTTGGGAGGTCAGATCCTGATAAGCCAGCACGGCATCATCCTGATAGGCAACGGCGGCGGCAGCTGCAAAGCCGGCAATGGCGGCAACATTTTCTGTCCCACTGCGTGCACCGCGCTCCTGCCCACCCCCGGCACGGGCGTTGAAAACGTCGATACCTGGTGCTGCGACCAAGGCACCTGCCCCCATGGGGCCGCCAATCTTGTGGGAGGACACGACCAGCCAGTCTGCGAGGCCGGCAAACTGCGCCACCGAGACTTTCCCTAAGAGCTGGACGGCGTCACATAAAAGCGCCCCGCCGGCCGCGCGGACACGGGTGGAAATCAAATTGAGCGGCTGGATTGTTCCTGTCTCATTATTGGCTCCTTGAGCAATCACAAGCGGCTGACCGCCTTGACCATCCAGTTCCTGGCCTAACCAAGCCGCATCAAGAAGGGCACCCTGATTGACGGGGATTAGCTGTGCCTCGGGCCACAATTTGACGGCATAAGACCACACAGCATCATGCTCCACCGAAGAAACATAAACTGGGCCAAAGCCCATGGCCTTGGCGCTTTCCATTGCAAGGTGCAGCGCCTCGGTCGCGCCACTGGTAAAGGTCACGGCATCTGCGCCACATTCTAAGACACGGGCAAGGCTCTCGCGCGCATCCTCGAGGGCGCGTTTCGCTGCCCTGCCCTCGCCATGCACAGAAGAGGGATTGCCGCCAAGGTCCATCACACGCAGCATGGCTTCCCGCGCTTCGGGTCGAAGCGGCGAGGTCGCATTATGATCTGCGTACAGCCGATCCATTATTCAGCCGCCGCCCGATTATAGCGCGCGATCTCGTCGGCCTTGCCGGGCAATTGACGGGCCAAAACATCGGCCAAGGTCACCGCGCCCAAGAATTGGCTGATATGGCGCGAGAGTTCATCCCACAAATCATGCGTCATGCAGCGACGATTGCCGCTGAGACAGCCAGCCCGTGTATGGGCATCGCAGCGGGTCACTTTCAAAGGCTCTTCAACGGCCTGCATAATCGCCCCAATCGAGATTTCCTCTGGTGAAGCAGACAGTCGATAGCCGCCACCCGGTCCGCGTGCACTTTCCACAAGCCCGCGACGACGCAGCCGGGCGAATAATTGTTCAAGATAGGATTGGCTGATTTCCTGCCGCTCAGCAATTTCGCCCAGATTGACAGATCGCGCCGATGAACCCGTTTCAGGGCTGTTGAGCGCCAAATCCACCATCGCCATCACGGCGTAACGTCCCTTGGTCGACAATTCCATTGCGGCAGTCCTTTCGGCGCTTTTTGGACACTTTGCAGCGCCATTGCGGAAAAACTTGGCTTTTTGATACGGGCCTATGATACGAGCCCGTTCCGGTCCTTTACTGGACCTAGTATTCCCGACCCCGTAGGTCAAGAATTAAACTGAGCATCATGGCCGAACTTATCCTTACTGGCGCCGCTGGGCGTCTCGAAGCCCGATACAATCAAGCTGAATCGGAAAATGCACCGATCGCTTTGATCCTTCACAATCACCCCAAAGCTGGCGGGTCGATGCAAGACCGCGTCACCGTCATGCTGCACAAATTGTTTGTCGAGCGTGGCTTCTCCACGTTGCGCTTCAATTTCCGTGGCGTCGGCCGCAGCCAAGGCAATTTTGACAATGGCCAAGGCGAATTATCCGATGCCGCTAGCGCGCTGGATTGGCTGCAAGGCCAGAACCCGGTTGCCCCAGTCACTTGGGTTGCTGGCTATTCCTTTGGCTCTTACATCGCGCTGCAACTTCTGATGCGTCGCCCTGAGATCGACGGCTTTATCACGGTCGCCACGCCTGCCAATCATTATGATTTATCGTTCTTGGCCCCCTGCCCATCCTCGGGCATGATGTTCTACGGGTCCAACGATCAAGTCTCCCCACCGGCTGACCTTGAACGCTCTGCTTCCAAAATCCGCACACAAAAGGGCGAATTGGTTGAGTGGGAGCAGATTGAAGGCGCAGACCATTTCTACCGTAATGAACTGGATGTCTTGCGGGATCGTGCCGCCGTTTATCTCGACCGCCGCTTGGCAGAGCCGCGCAAGATCGCGCCACCGCCGCGCCGCTAAACGCAGACTTGTTGACCGATGACAGACCTGAGCGCCCTGCGCTTAGGTCTTTATTCTTCATGGTCCAGAAGCAGCGGTTCGCTGGCTTGTACGGCTGCCCCGGGGTCGGCCGCATCTTTGGCCCAAGGACCGCGCCTCGGCGGGGCAGGGTAAAAATAAAGCCGCCACCCGTTGCGCATCAATAGGGCACCGGTGGGAATGTCGCCGCGCCCAAAGACGTGAGACTGACCATCAAAGCCGATCGTCAGCACGCCGCGCCCGCGACCCGCATAAACATAGCGGCCCTCCCAATCGCCTTCACCCAGCGTGCATCCTCGCGCAAGCCGATGTTCGCCTTCGGGCAACAGGCGCGCGACGTCCCCTTGGCTGAGGCCAGCTTTATCGAGAAGGCGCGTCGCATCAAATCGCCCGCCTGATGTGCGGCATAGGCTGGCGGCTTGCCCATGTGGCGTTGCCAAGATCGCCCGCCCTTCTGGGCCGATCCACGCAACCGGCTTGGGACTGAAAGCCCAGATTGCCAACCCAGCCGTGATCGCGACAATCGCCAAAAGCCGTAACCAAGATCGCCAGAGCGTCAGCCAAAGGATTGCGACGATCAGGATTAAGGGGGCTGTCGAACTGGTCCAAGAGACACTCGCACTCGCCCCGGGCAGGGCTGCAATCCAATGCGCGATCTTAAGTGTGACACTCAAGCCTGATGCGGCTGCCTGCCACGCCCAATCGTCCAGCCCAAAAGGCGCAAGGCTTGCCGCGATCGCTGAAAAGGGTGCAACCCAAAAATCCAAGATCGGGGCCGCCATTAGATTGGCGGGTAGCGACCAGACGGACACGCGTCCAAAGGTGGCTGCTGAAATTGGGGCCGTGGCAAGGCCTGCCACCACGCTGGTTGCCGCTGCCCCGCCCAGCCACATCGCAGCCCGCTGAAACAGGCCAAGCTCTGGCGCACCTGCGCGCCGCCGCTCCCAGATTTCCCATAGAGCGACCAAAGCTGCTGTAGCCAAGAAGCTCATTTGGAAGCCAGGGTCTATTGCGCTCTCGGGTAGAGCGACCAGAACACAGATTGCGGCGATGGCCAGGCCGCGCATGGAGATGGCCTTGCGGTTCAACAAGATCGCGCCAAAGGCAATGGCCGACATGATGAAGGCCCGCACGGCGGGGGCTTCTGCCCCGGTAAAGATACAATAGGCCCCGGTGCCACATAGAGCGATGACAGCTGCGATCTTGCGGGCATCAAACCGTAGCGCCAGTGTCGGCACCAAAGCGGCAAGCTTCCAAATGACAAAATAGATGAGCCCGCCCAGTAAGCCGACATGCAGGCCAGAGACTGAGATGACATGGGACAGGCCAGACGCCTGCAAGGCTTCCACATCTGCTTCACTCAACCAAGCACGGTCGCCTGTGGTGACTGCTGCGAGAAATCCACCGCCATCACTGTCTGTTGCCTCGACAATCGATCGGGCGGCTTGGGCGCGCCAAAGCGCCAAACGAAATTGAATGGATTGGGTCAGAGGCGGGGATGCTTCAATCACGGCGCAGGGCCGAAGCGCATAGCCAACCCCGCCCAATCCTTGGAACCAAGCCCGCCGCGCATGATCATAGGCACCGGGCACAACAGGTCCCGGAGGTGGCCTCAAAATCGCTTGGCACCTGACTTTCTGGCCGGGCTTTGGCGGCTCGTCTTGGGCGAGTGCCACGCGAACCGATTTGGGCTGTGCTTCCAAGCGCGTGTGCGACAGCGTTTCGACCACAATCTTGGCGCGCCAAGTTCCGCGCTGGGTGCGGTCAATTTGCTCTACATAGCCTGTCACAAGATAAGGCGTTTTGACATCGGAGACTCGCGGCGCTTTCGCCGATTCTGCCCGCAACAGGCCCGATGCACCCCCACCCAGAGACGCGGCGGCGAAAAGACTGAGAAGACCTAGCGTGTAGATGGCTTTGGCGAGACGCTGGTCAGAGCTGCGCTGCGCCATCAAGCTACAGCTAAGCCACAGGCCGAGTGCCAGAAATGTCAGGATCACCCAAACAAAAGCGGGATCATATGCGCGCACCGAACAGGTCGCCCCTGCCCCAAAGGCAAAGCCAACCGGCAGCCACAAAACCAGTCGATCGCGGTCATGATCGCGGATTTCCTGTAACCGATCCTGCATCCAAGTGCGTAGATCACTTTCACCTTCACGGTGGCGTGTTATGAGGCGGCGGAGGCCAAGTTCATTGGCCTGTTCCGTCCTTTGATTTGCCTCTTTTTCAGAAGCCCCAGCCATCATGCATGCTCCTACCGAAACGACAGTCCACACACACGAAGCCACAGGCCGGGATGTTGTGACGCGGTTTGCGCCTTCGCCGACGGGCTACCTCCATATTGGAGGGGCAAGAACGGCATTATTCAACTGGCTTTACGCACGAAAAGCAGGTGGCAAATATCTTTTGCGAATTGAGGATACTGATCGCGAGCGCTCGACCGACGCGGCGGTGCAAGCGATTCTCGATGGCCTAGCTTGGTTGGGCTTGGAAGCCGACGGCCCACCCTTATTTCAATTCGCCCGCGCTGGTCGTCACAAGGAAGCCGCTGAAAGCCTTGTTGCAGCCGGCAAAGCGTACCGTTGCTATTTGAACAGCGAAGAAGAAACCGCCCTCAAGGAAGCCGCGCGAGCCAAAGGCCTCGCCTTCCGTTCGCCTTGGCGCAATGCCGATTCTGGAACCCCGCCAGCGGGTGCCCCCTTCGTGACCCGTCTGCGCGCACCGAGCGAAAATGAGTTCATCCGCGTGCACGATAAGGTGCAAGGTGTTGTGACCACTGCCGGGCGCGAGATTGATGATTTCATCCTGCTCCGCTCCGACCAGACGCCAACCTATATGTTGGCCGTGGTGGTGGATGATCATGATATGGGCGTCACCCATGTGATCCGAGGCGATGACCATCTGACCAATGCCGCGCGCCAGACTGCCCTGATCCACGCCTTTGGCTGGCAAGTCCCAACCTATGCGCACATCCCTTTGATCCATGGTGATGATGGCAAGAAATTGTCGAAGCGCCATGGCGCATTGGGCGTCGAGGAATATCGCGACATGGGCTATTTGCCCGAAGCCATGCGGGCTTATTTGTTGCGCCTTGGCTGGTCCAAGGGGGATTTGGACATTGTTAGCACCGAAGAAGCCTTGGAACTGTTTGACCTTGAAGGCCTCGGCAAAAGCCCCTCGCGCTTAGACTTTGCCAAAATGGGCAGCGTGAACGCCCATTTCATGCGCTTGGCCGATGACCAGCGCTTGGTGACACTCATGCGGGAGCACGCCGCGCGTGCGGGCCAGCCAGAGATTGCCAAGTCAGACGCCGAACTCGCTGCCGCTGTGGCGTATCTGAAAGACCGGGCCAAGACTTTGCCGGAGCTTTACGACCAGTTTGGCTTTATCCTTGCGCAGCGGCCATTGCCGCGAGATGAAAAGACACAAAAGACACTGTCTGAAGAAGCGGTCGCACGCCTTGGCCGCCTGCAGCCGATCTTGGCAAATGTCGAGACTTGGCAGCATACAGAGATCAAAGCGGCACTGGATAAGTTTGCTGAAGCCGAAGGCATTGGCTTTGGCAAAATCGGTCCACCCTTGCGCGCTGCACTGACGGGTGGCCTTCCGGCACCAGATTTGGCAATCGCCTTAGAGCTATTAGGCAGAGATGAAAGCTTAGCGCGTCTTGGAGACGTGATGTAAACTTCTGTCGTGGAAACTGTGGTTACGAGCAAAACACAAGAGGGCATGAATATGGAAAGCAAAGCAGAACCAAAGGGTACCGCTAAACTTGATTTCGAAGGCAAGATGATTGACTTGCCAATTTATGGCGGCGCGACCGGCCCTGATGTGATCGATATCCGTAAACTCTATGCAGAGACGGGTGCTTTTACTTACGACCCAGGTTTCACCTCGACCGCTTCGTGCGAAAGCCAGATCACCTTCATCGATGGCGACGAAGGTATTTTGCTGCATCGCGGCTATCCGATCGATCAATTGGCAGAGCGGTCCAACTTCCTCGAAGTGGCCTATTTGTTGTTGGAAGGGCATCTGCCGAACCAAGGCGAGTTTGATAAGTTCAAGCACGACATCACCTATCACACGATGTTGCACGCCCAGTTCGACCGCTTCTTTGAAGGCTTCCGCCGTGACGCGCACCCGATGGCCGTTATGGTTGGCACCGTGGGGGCTTTGTCGGCCTTCTACCACGACAGCTTGAACATTGATGATCCGATCCAACGCAAGATCACCCAGCACCGCTTGATCGCCAAGATCCCAACCATCGCTGCACGCGCCTACAAATACTGGCTGGGCCAACCATTTGTGACCCCGCGCAATGAATTGAGCTATGCGGCAAACTTCCTGCGCATGTGCTTTGCCGTGCCGGCTGAAGACTATGTCGTGAACCCCGTGCTCGCTAAAGCGATGGAAAAAATCTTCATCCTACACGCCGATCACGAGCAAAACGCCTCGACCTCAACCGTCCGCTTGGCGGGTTCTTCGGGTGCAAACCCATTTGCCTGTATCGCCGCGGGTATCGCCTGCTTGTGGGGCCCTGCCCATGGTGGTGCCAACGAGGCAGCCCTGAACATGCTGAAAGAGATTGGCCACGTGGACAATATCCCAGCCTTCGTCGCGCAAGTGAAAGACAAGAATTCCAGCGTGCGTCTAATGGGCTTTGGCCACCGCGTTTACAAAAACTACGATCCCCGCGCGAAAGTGATGCAGCAAGCCTGCCACGAAGTGCTGGCCGAAGTTGGCGTGAAGGACGATCCGCTGTTGAAGGTCGCGATGGAGCTTGAAAAGATTGCGCTGAATGATGAGTATTTCGTCAGCCGCAAGCTCTATCCAAACATCGACTTCTATTCGGGCATCACGTTGAAGGCGATGGGCTTCCCGGTTGAAATGTTCACCGTGCTGTTCGCTCTGGCTCGCACCACGGGCTGGATCGCTCAGTGGGACGAAATGAACAGCGATCCTGCCCAAAAAATCGGTCGCCCCCGTCAGCTCTATACTGGTGCTACCCAACGCGATTACGTGCCCATCATCAATCGCTAAGCATACTAACAATCTGATTGAACGCGCGGGCCAAAAGCTCGCGCGTTTTTGATTGCGCGCGACGCTTCAGATTGACTGATGTAATGGTCTGCGGCCGTAGGTTGGATATATTTGACTAGTTTTATGGCTGATCTTGGCAAAGCCCTGCGTTTCGAGGCATCCCACATCAAACCCGCGCCATGGTTGCTTCAAACACTAGCACCGCCGTCAAAGTTCGCCTAAAGTGACACGCATGCTTGATCATCTGAAATCTTTTGGCGATGGTGCCGCCCAAGTTCATTACGGGACGCCCGAACTCAGCATTGTGCGGCCTGGAAAATTTGTGCGCTGTGCCGTGACGGGGAAACCCATCCCGCTAGAGGATTTACGCTATTGGTCGGTCGAACTGCAGGAAGCCTATGTGGATGCAGCAGCAGCGACGACGCGCTGGAAGCAAGTGAACGCACGCGCCTAAATCTCAACACCAATCTTGCTAGGCGCACCCTTGTTTTTGGTGGGCTGTTTGGCTTAACGGGCCTTTCCAGCGGATGCGACCGCGCCTTAGCCCAATCTCCTGAATCCCGTCATTCACCCCTGCCCTTCAGCTTTTCAGGCACGCCGCAACAGTCAGGCGTGGTGATTTGCACAACGGTGCCGGGTGCTCAAATTGATGCCAGCGGCATCACGACCCAAGCCGATAGCGACGGCCGGTTTGTCATGGGCTTTGACCGCGACGCCCCTTCTCAAGCCTTGATTTCCATCTCAATGGGGCCAACCATCGCGCGGTTCGGCCTTGATGTCGCGCCGCGCGCCTATCAAGTCACCAGTGTCAGCGGCCTTCCCAAAGCCACCATCGACCCTCCGGCTGAGGCGCTTGCCCGTATTGAGGCGGACGCGGCCTTGAAGCGTCAAGCCTTTGACAGCAACAACCCCATCGCCCGCGGTTTTGAAGAGGCTTTCCGCTGGCCACTCGATGATGTGCGCATCACCAGCCCGTGGGGTGCGACGCGTATGTTGAATGGCAAGAGCCAGCGACCCCATTTCGGCATTGATCTGGGTGCCGCGCGCGGAACACCCATTTATGCCCCTGCGAGCGGCTTTGTGGTGCTGGCAGAGCCCGACATGCATTTTGAAGGGGGCATGGTGGCGATTGATCACGGCCAAGGCCTGATCACCACCTATCTGCATCAAAGCGCTTTGGCGGTTGAGGTGGGACAACGTGTCACACCGGGCACTTTGATCGGCTATGTCGGGTCTAAGGGTCGCGCCACCGGGCCGCATTTATGCTGGCGGATGCGCTGGCGCGGCCGCAATCTGGACCCCAGCTTGCGGGTGCAATCCGCCTGAGCCCCGACCCATGTAAGGCCGAAGTAAATGCCAATCAGGCTGGACATTTTGGTTGCGCCTGCCTAGCGAGACCCGATGCGCCCCGCCTCCGCCACGCACTCTTGGCTGAAAAAACTCCATCTCTGGGTGGGGATGCTGGCGATTGCGATCAAGGTCGCCATCCCCGTGGGCTATATGGTCGCGCCCCAAGCCTTAGCGGCCGGCCTCACGCCCATCGTGCTCTGTACTGCCGATGGCAATGTCACCGCCTTTATGGATGGCGATGGCCAAATCCTTGCCCATGGTGAAGAGGCCCTCGCCAGTGACCATCAGGGCCTGCCCTCTGAACATGATGGTTCCAAATGCGCTTTTGCTGGCCAAGGCGTCCCAGTGGCGGCCCCACAGCCTGCCAATATCGCGGTTTTGTTTGAGGATGTTATCAAAGTTGCGAGCACGGCAAAGAACTTCGTCGCCCCAGGCCTAGGCCTCGCCGCGCCACCCCCGCCCAAGACAGGGCCACCCATCCGAGTTTGAGATCCCTTAAGCCGTGCTGATGGTCCTCCATCGGCTTGCCTATTTCTTGACTTGGAAACCCTATTATGCCCCCCCTCAAAAAAGCGCCGCGTGGGCGCAATATATTCTTTTTAAAGGCCCTATTGGCGGCAACTTGCCTGTCCACCCCTAGCGCACTTTTGGCGCAGGATTCTCCAGCCTCAGATTCCGAAAAGCCAACCGAAACCATCATCGTTGTCGGCCAGCGAGACACCCCGATAACAGTTGTACCTAGGGGCCTGTCTGTCTCGCTCGGTAAAGCGGACTTTGAAGCCGTAAATGCCATCAATGTCGAAGACTTGATGAAATATGCGCCGAACTTCTTCGTTCGCAAACGCTTTGCGGGCGATGATAATGCAGTGGTGGCTCTGCGCGGGGCCAATACCGTTCAAAGTGCGCGGACCATTGTGATGGTGGATGGCTTTCTGGTCTCCAACTTTCTCGGGAACTCTTTCTCCTTTCCACCGAAATGGAATGTGGTTGGCCCAGCCGATGTGCGCCAGTTCGACATCGTCTATGGCCCTTACTCTGCCCGCTATGGCGGCAATTCGATGGGGGGCGTGGTCTCAGTCACCACCGACGAGCCCAAGAAGACCGGGGCTTATCTGAACGCCCAAACCATGATCATGCCATTTGTGGAATATGGCTTTGATGAAACCTTCACAGGCTATAGCGTTGAGGGCGGTGGTACCTATGTGACGAAAGACGGAAAGCTGCGGCTTCGCGCTGGCTTCCGCCGGTTCGACAATGTCGGCCAGTCCATGACATACAATCTCCTGACCCCTGCAACCGGCACAGCTGCGGCAACGACAGTTACCGGGGCCTTTGTGGACCCAGAGCTTGCAACGCCGGTTTTTGGAGCGGCCTCCCCGGTTGGCGTCGTTCAAAATCAAGCCCGCCTTCGAGTTGCCTATGACTTTGCACCGGGCTGGACGGCGGATGCCATGCTGTTTGGCTGGACGACAGACCAAACCTTGCGCGATACCCGCACCTTCTTAAAAGATGCCAATGGGGCACCTGTCGGCCAAGGCCGCGTGCGCTTTAACAACCAAATTTGGAATGCCACCGGCCTTACCTCTTCAGAATTTGAACGCACCGAATATCTTACAGGCCTTAAGCTTACAGGTGCTTTGGCGGGGTGGGATATCCTCAGCAATTTTTCCCGCTATTGGATGCCGGTCTGGAATACCAAGACCTCGCGAGACTACTTGACCGGTCTGTCAGATGGTGCGGGCACGTATCAAGTGCAGGACAATCCCGGCTGGTATGCTGCTGACATCACGTTTGACCAGAGCTTTGGCAATCACAATGTCGGCTTTGGCCTAAATGCCAATCGCTATGAGACGGCGCAGAACACGTTCAACGTCACCACTTGGAGCGCGGCTAAAGGGCGGACCTTTGCGTCCTCAACCGCTGGCAAGACGGAGTCTCTGGGCCTGTGGGTCGAGGATGCTATTGATCTAACCGACACAGTCACGCTCACACTTGGCGGTCGTTATGACCGGTGGCGCGCTTTTGACGGCTCAATTGCGCGTCAATCCGCAACGGCGCTGCTGGCGGACGCCTATCCAACCCGGACGGACGGTGCTTTCAGCCCAAAAGCTTCGATCCAAGCTGAAATCACAGAGGGCGTCGTGATGCAACTTTCGCTGGGTAGTGCGACCCGCTTCCCGACAGTGGGGGAATTGTTCCAAGGCCGGATCGACGACATCACGCGTGAAATCGACCCACAAAGCTTTGATCCCAATTTGCGCCCTGAACGCTCGACTGACATCACTTTGATGGGTCGAGGCAAGGTCGGTCCTGTGCAGATTACAGCCAGTGCTTTCTATCAAGATATAGAGGACGCCATCTTCTCCTTCAGTGGCCTCAATCAATTCGGGACCGTCGTCTCTAGCTTCAAGAATGTCGATCTGGTAACGCAATCAGGTGTGGAGCTTATCTTTGAAGCCAAGGACCTTTGGGTCACTGGTCTCGATCTGAACGCGAGCGTCAGCAAGATGGACGCCACGACCGTGCGCAATTTGTCCAATCCTGAAACGGTCGGCAATCGCTTCCCACGCATTCCCGAATGGCGGTCGAGCGGCAATTTGCGTTACAAATTGAGCCCCAAACTGCGCGCCTCATTAGGTTGGCGGCAGGCCACGACCCCAACCTCTGATTTGTTTGGCCGCGAAGGCAGTGTCTATGGGTTCCAGACCGAGTATTTTCTTGTCGATACACGTCTGACTTATGACCTGACCGAGAAGGTCCAGCTCAATCTAGGTGTGGACAATCTCAATAATGACCAAGCCTATGTCTCTCACCCCCTGCCACAACGGACCTTCGTGTTCGACGTGAAGCTGAAACTTTAGGAGCCCAAAATGACAGATGTTTCAGCCCCAATCCAAACGGCTCCATCGGCCCCAGAAAGACGAGCCCGCCTCTATCGCATGCTGTGGCGCTGGCATTTTTACGCCGGGCTTTTCTGCATTCCTTTCATCATCCTGTTGTCGATCACTGGCAGCCTCTATCTGTTCAAACCCCAGATTGAGGCCGCTTTAGACCGGCCCTATACTAATCTTGTGATGACCGGGCCGAGTGCCCCGGTCAGCCAGCAGGTGCAGATCGCCCTCAAACAAATAGAGGGCTCCAGCTTTAAATCCTATCGCCTCCCCGATGGCCCCAAGGATGCCGCCCAAGTCCTCGTTACCAAAGGCGGCGAAGACACCATCGTCTATGTGCACCCAACCAGCCTTGAAATCCTCAAAGCCATCCCCCGCGAGGAGCGCTTGATGGCGGTGGTCCGAACGATTCACGGCGAATTACTGATGGGGGATAATGGCTCGCTGATTGTTGAACTGGCAGCCTCTTGGGCCATCGTGATGGTGGTGACAGGGCTTTATCTGTGGTGGCCCCGCACCGCCCAAGGCTTGCACGGGGTCTTGATCCCACGCCTCCATGCTGGGTCCAAGGTCTTTTGGCGCGATATTCATGCGGTCACCGGCATGTGGGTTTCGTTTTTTGCGCTCTTCTTGTTGCTCACCGGCCTGCCTTGGACCAATGTCTGGGGCAAGGGCTTTGACATGGTGCGCGATCTCACGGGGACGGCGGCTGTCTCCAAGGACTGGACCCAGAGCCGGACGGCGGAACGCGAAGCTACCGAGCAGGTCTTCTCGCACCAAGGTCATGACGCGCCGTATTATGTCGCCAATGTCGACGACATTGCTGCCAGTGCGCGGGCGGCGCGTTTGGCCCCACCGGTCACCATCACCCCGCCCAATGGCAAGAACCCCAATTGGATGGCCCGATCGTTGGCCGGAGATCGCATTAGCCGCGTCGAGATCGCCTTTAGCGCGCAAGATGGCAGTGAGGTCAGTCGGGAGGCCTTTGGCGACAAGCATGTGATTGATCAGGCTGTAGGCGTCGGCATCGCGGCCCACGAAGGCCAATTGTTTGGCCCACTCAATCAGGCCTTAGGGGTATTAACGGCTCTGGGCTTGATCACCTTGTCGGTCTCGGCCTTTATGATGTGGCGCAAGCGGGCACCTGAAGGGGTGTTGGGTGCCCCACCGCCTATTCCAGACCAAAAGATTGGCGTTGGCATAGGCCTGTTGATCTTTGTCTTTGGGCTGTTCCTGCCGGTTCTGGGAGCCTGCCTAATCCTTGTCGCGGTGATGGAGCGACTGATTTTAAGCCGCATCCCCAGCACTCGCCACTTTCTGGGCCTCGCCCAACCTGCCACCCATTAGGAGTTTGTCATGACTTTCAGCATTCGAGCTTTACCACTATTTTTCATCGCTTTTACTGGCTTGGCGGCGTGCGAGCCTGCCATGACGCCCCCAGCCCCGATGTTGGCGGTCGCCAAGATTGACGGGATGGAGATAAGTGAGCCCCGCCTACGCTTGCCGCCCAATGGCCGCGACGTCACCGCTGGCTATCTGACGTTGACCAATAGCAGCGACAAGGCTCAGAAACTGGTGGGGGCGAGCAGCCCGAAGGCTGAACGGGTCGAGCTGCACGCCCACCTCAAAGGGGCAGACGGCATGGCGCAAATGCGCCAAGTCGAGCAGGTTGAGATTCCCGCCAAGGGCACAGCCGTGCTGGCCCCGGGTGGCCTCCATCTGATGGTGTTTGGGATTAAGGACCCTCTGAAACCGGGCGACAGCTTCCCAGTCGAATTGACTTTTGCAGGCAACCGCAAAGTCGGCTTTGCCATGCCTGTCGTCGAGAACCCTAGCCAAAAGACCGAGGGCGACATGGGCCATGGCGGCCATCCGCATTAAGACAGCCTGAAGCAGCAGGGTAAGGAATTAAAGCCCTGCTGCTGCCAAGCGCCGCTGTTGGCGGCCTTCCCGCAGGCCATTGGCGATGGTGAAAGCCAGCTCAATGGCCTGGTCCGCATTCAGGCGCGGGTCGCAATGGGTGCGATAGCGGCTCGACAAGGCATCTTCGGTCACAGGGGTTGCGCCACCCGTGCATTCGGTCACGTCATCACCTGTCATTTCCAGATGCACGCCGCCGGGATAAGCCCCTTCGGCGCGGACAATATCCATGAAGTCATTGACTTCGCTTGCCACCCGTTCAAACGGCCGCGTCTTATAGCCAGAAGCCGTCTTCAGCGTATTGCCATGCATGGGGTCCGACGACCAAACCACGCTGCGTCCTGCATCGGTGACTTTGCGGACCAGTTTCGGCAGGCCTGCGGCAATCTTGTCAGAGCCAAAGCGCGCGATCAGCACGATACGGCCTGCCTCATTCTTGGGGTTCAGCTTGTCGAGCAGCGCCAACAACTCATCCGCGTCCAAGCTCGGTCCGCACTTCACACCAATCGGATTGGCAATGCCACGGCAGAATTCGACATGGGCGTGATCGAGCTGGCGGGTGCGATCGCCGATCCACACCATATGGGCTGAGGTGTCGTAATAAGCACCGGAACCAAACAATTGGTCTTGCCGGGTCATGGCTTCTTCATAGCCCAGCAACAAGGCCTCGTGGCTCGTAAAGAAGTCGACTGTGTCGGTCGCAATACCAGCTGGTCCGGTTAGACCCAGACCATCCATGAACTCAAGGCTTTCCTCGATCCGATGGCACAGTTTCACATATTCGGCCGATGCCTTGCCCTGCTTCTTGGCAAATTTCAGGTTCCAGCGATTGACGTTTTCAAGGTCGGCATAGCCCCCAGTCGCCAGCGCGCGAAGCAGGTTCAAGCTTGCCGTGCTTTGGTTATAGGCTTCGACCAAACGCTCTGGATCAGGGATCCGGCTTTCTGGGGTAAAGGCCGAGCCATTGATATTGTCACCCCGATAGGACGGCAGGCTGACGCCATCAATCACTTCGGTAGGCTCCGAACGGGGCTTGGCAAATTGGCCCGCCACACGGCCAACCTTCACCACATGCTTGCCACCGGCAAAGGTCAAAGCGACTGCCATTTGCAAGAACACGCGGAAATAGCGGGTGATGCGGTCAGCCTCAAACTCCGCAAAGCTCTCGGCGCAATCGCCGCCCTGCAGCAAAAAGGCTTCGCCCTTAGAGACGCGCGCCAGTTCTGCTTTCAGCTTCTCAATCTCCGAAGCCACCACCAATGGCGGCTTCTTAGACAAGCGCTGTTCCACCGCCAGCACGGCGGCTGGATCGGGGTAATCAGAAGGAATATGGCGGGCGGGCAATGCGCGCCAAGATGAGGGCGTCCAAGTCATGTTTAATTTCCAGTGGAAAGGTTCGTGCCGTCATAGCCTTAGCGAGACCTTTTGTCGAACTTGGGCACCAGTTTGGATGCAGGATTTCAACAAACCCTACCAAGCTTTAACTTGACCGAACAAACCCACGAGTTAGGGGTCGCGGGTTGGATGACGATGAGGGGTTGAATCCACATGACCTTTGAACTCACAAAGCGCGAGCTTTCCTTTGGCCTGGCCGGCCTTATGACGGGCACCGTGGCGACAGCCACCCAAGCCCAAAACGCTGCACCGCTTTGGCAAAAGCTGATCACCGAGCCCTATCGCGGCAAGCAGGATGATTTGGTGGTGCTCGCCGATGGACGAACGGCTTGGTATGGCAATGGGGCGGGCAAATTGTACCAAAGCCTTGATGGCGGCGATGTCTGGGCCAAGATTTGGGACCAGCCGGGCACCTTCATTCGCGCGCTGGGTTTTGTCGATACGCAAATTGGCTTTCTAGGCAATGTCGGCACGGACTATTATCCGGGCGTCACCGACCCCCACCCCCTTTATCGCACGACAGATGGCGGCAAGAGCTGGCAGAAGGTGATGGCTGACGGCATTGAGCGGGTGAAGGGCATTTGTGGTATTGATATTCTGCCGACCCGCCGCATCTATCAGGGCGAAGCCAAGGTGAGCCACCTTATCCATGCCGCAGGCCGCGTGGGTGGCCCGGCTTTTATCTTGCGTTCGCAAGACAGTGGCGAAAGTTGGAAAGTCATCGATCTGACCGCCCAAGCCGGCATGATTTTAGACGTCAAATTCCTAAGCCCAACCACGGGCTTTGTCTGCGCCGCAAGTTCCGGCGATCTGGAGCAAGCCCAAGCCCTGATTTTGCGTACCGAGGATGGCGGCCAGACGTGGCAAGAGGCTTATCGGGGCACGCGCAATTTCGAAAATTGCTGGAAGATGTGCTTTCCAACCAAGGACATTGGCTATGCCACCGTGCAAACCTATGACGATAAAAATGCCAATCAGGTTTTCATCAAGACGACTAATGGTGGCAAAAGCTGGGCCGAAATGCCCTTGACCCAAGAT
Source organism: Hyphomonadaceae bacterium UKL13-1 (assembly GCA_001602435.1). GTDB lineage: Bacteria > Pseudomonadota > Alphaproteobacteria > Caulobacterales > Aquidulcibacteraceae > Aquidulcibacter. Next base: position 1,262,493 of record CP012156.1, on the reverse strand, counting down.
GCCGCTGCCCGCCAATTCGGCATTGGCTTTGTCGATGCCAATCGCGGCTTTATCGGCACCCGCCAACAAGGCTTTGAGACCCAAGATGGTGGCAAGAGTTGGACCCCTGCCCCCAGCATGGGCCCTGCCGTCAATAAGGTTCGCGTGGCCGCTAACGGGAAGACAGCCTTTGCCATTGGGGTGCAGGTCAGCCGTTTAAATCTTTAAGCGCTAAAGGCCCCCGCTATGACACAGGTACACAGCCGGGACCTTTAGAGCGATGGCCAGCTATTTCTTCTAGGCCGCGACAGTCTGGCCATCCCGCAACACGGGTGCCCAGCTTGTGACCATGGCTTGAAGTTTCTGAACTTCCGGCCCGGCAAGATTGACGGTGTTTGCACGACCAAAATGATAGACCATTGCCGCACGACGTGACGGCGCGACATTGTCGGTCGAGCGGTGGATTAAGTAAGAGTGAAACACGAGGAGATCGCCGGGACTCATGGTGACGGGAACCGAGCGCTCCTCATTCAGCCCCATGATTTCAAGGTAACCTTGATTGGCACCGGGGCGCAGATCAGGCTCATGGCGTTGCAGGGGCCGCTTATGGGACCCCGGGATCACATGGAGACAACCATTTTCTAAAGTGGCTTCTGTGAGTGCCAACCACAGCCCAACTTGAGGCTGCTGGTCAAAGTTGAAGTAGTGGCTATCTTGATGCCACGGCTGGCCCCAAGCGCCCGGATTCTTCAGAATGAACTGTGTTTGAAACACATCCAAATCAGGCCCCAATATGTCACCGACAAGCTCACCCACGGCAGGTGAATGGGCAAAATCGCGGGTATTTCCGACCAAATGTGCGTTAAAAACCTTGGCTACAAAGTCTTCTGGGTTGACGGCATGGGGCGGGGTTTTTGCTTCTGGCTGCACATATAAAGCGCCATCAATGAGGTAGCCGGGATGGCCAGAGTGTGCACTGGGCGGATCAGCGCGGATCAGATCAACCAGTTCATCGCACATGGCTTGAACATTTTTCGCGCTGTCAAAACCCCGGCGAATGAAATAGCCATCGGTTTCCCACGCTTCCTGTTCGGCTTTTGTTATAGAGGCCACTTCGAGTTCTCCCGCTTGGTATGTATTAGTCCAAAAATGCTGCGTTTGGCGCAGGGTGTCACGGTTCAATTATCAGAGATACAAACAGGATAAGTGTCCCATTTCGTAGATTAATTGTTTTGTTACCAAGGGTCAATAATGCTTATGAGGCACGATAAGCGCCCTTGCGTAGCAAGATCGCTCAAAGTCGTTTTTGTCTAAAAAGCGCCAATGTAAGCGTCGGCATCACAAAGCGGATGAAATTGATGAAGCACCCAAAGCCGTTTCTGCGTCGCGATCTGAACAGTGTCACTGGGATGGGTCTACCCGACTGGTCTGCAGGGCCGAAGGGCGATTTTGGTGCTATTATCGAGGCTGCCAAAACGGCAGGCTATGCAGGGGTGCAGCACTATTTTCCAGAGCACGTTTTGGCCGCTGGGCTGAAGGCAACCGGCATGGGGCGGGTTTTGACGCCCGAAAACGCGGCTTCCATCGCCAGACAGCACCATGAATTAGGCCTAGACGCGACCACCTTACATGTCGGCACCGGCCTTGAGACAGATTTAGAAATGGATCGTTTGGTTGGCGCCGTTCTAGAGGCCTCGGCGCAGCATGATTATCCTCTCTATATTGAGACCCATCGCGCGACGATAACCCAAGACATCCGTCGGACGGTCGATATGGTTGGGCGCTTTCCAGAGGTCAGGTTCAACGCGGACTTGTCGCACTATTATTGCGGCCATGAGATGACCTATGGGGACATTGAAGCCAAGTTTGACTTCCTCATGCCAATTTTTGAGCGTGTTCGCTTCCTGCACGGCAGGATCGCAGACGCGTGCCATGCCCAAGTTAGCATCGCCCCAGGCGATCAGCGCCCCTTTGTTGTCCATTTTCGCGAGATGTGGCGACGCTGTTTTACCGCGTTCAAAGCGGCTTCTGACCACAAGAATGTTCTGATCTTTGCGATTGAGCTTTTGCCTTACAAAGTGCCCTTCGGCGGTCAAACCCATTGGCTCTATTATGCGCATCAAGCACAGAGTGATGGCACAGGTGGCGATGCCTATGACCGCTGGACCCAAGCAGATTTACTCTGGCAAATTGCTTCAGAAGAATTTGAGGCCGCTTAAGCTGAGTGCTTGGTAAGAACGCGACCTAGGCATAGTCGGCCTCCCTTCCTTCGGCAGCATCCTCGCAAACGGTGAAGCGGCTTGGGCCAGCCCTCACGCTGCCCGCACCGCGCGGACATCCTTCGCCACCACTTCTTCCCCGCACGCAGCACAAGCGACATAAGGCGTCAGCACGTGGCCGCAGGTTTGGTGGCGATGGCGGATTTGGGTTTCGGGTTGGCCGTCAACGGCAGTCCGCCCCCATTCGCCCAGCATCAGCATGACACCATTGAGGGCTTTGCCCTTGGCACTCAGCACATAATCATAACGGACCGGGCGATCCTGATAGGGGCGCTGCACCAAAATGCCGGCCTGAACCAAATGCGCCAGACGGTCGCGCAAAATCGTGCGCGATATGCCGAGATTAGCTTGAAACGCTTCAAACCGATGGACGCCAAAGAAGCAGTCGCGCAGGATCATCAGGGTCCAGCGGTCCCCCAAAATGCTCAAGGCCCGGGCGATCGGACAATCGGCAGACTCAAGCTCGCTCCAACGCATGTGCAAATTCTCTCTCAGTTGACGTTGCGGAGGCAATTGACGCTGGCCAGCGCCACCCTTTAAGTGCGTTTAGTTTATGGACTGACTATAATCGTCTGACCAAGGAAAAAGCAAGCATGACGGAAGAGCGCGCGAAAGTTTGTCTGGTTGTCGGAGCTGGCGATGGTCTTGGCGGCGCCATCGCGCGCGCCTTTGCTGCCCAGGGCATGATTGTATGCATGACGCGCCGGCCGCGTAACCTCGACAGTTTGGAGGCCTTGGCTCAATCCATCCGCGATCAAGGCGGCCAAGCCCACGCCTTTGGTATTGATGCGCGCGAAGAAGAGCCGATGGTGGCTTTGATCAACAAGATCGAGGCCGAACTTGGCGATCTGGAAGTGGTGGCGTTCAACATTGGGGCCAATGTGCGCTTCTCCATCACCGAGACCACCTCGCGCGTTTATCAAAAGGTCTGGGAGATGGCGGCCTTTGCTGGCTTTGTGGCCGGGCGCGAGGCAGCGCGCGTGATGAGCCCCCGCGGTCGCGGTACCATTATTTTTACCGGCGCTACGGCGAGCTTTCGGGGTCGGGAAGGCTTCTCGGCATTCGCTGGGGCCAAACATGCCTTGCGCGCCTTGGCGCAGAGTATGGCGCGCGAACTTGGGCCAAAGGGTCTGCATGTTGCCCATGTGATCTTAGATGGCATGGTCGAAGGCGGCTTTATCAAAGGTCTACTCCCTGATTATGAGGCGCGCTTAGCAAAGGGCGACATCATCCAAGTCGATGAAGCCGCGAAGAATTGGGTCTGGCTGTGGAGCCAGAATAAATGTGCTTGGACCCATGAATTGGATCTGCGGCCTGGCAGCGAAACCTGGTGAGGAAAAGATGAAACAGCTTGAATTTATTTTCGACTTTGCAAGCCCAAATGCCTATTTGGCCTATCATGCTTTAGGGCCAATTCTGGCAGCAACCGGCGCAGAGCTTGTCATCACGCCTTGCCTGTTGGGGGGCATTTTCAAGGCCACCAGCAACCAAGCCCCGATGGTGGCGTTTGGCGGCATCAAGGGCAAGATGGATTATGAGATGCTGGAGATGCGCCGCTTTATCGCGCGGCACAAGTTGACCGCCTTTAAAATGAACCCACACTTCCCGCTGAATTCCATTCACGCCATCCGTGGTCTGATCGCCGCCCAAGCTGCAGGCGTCGGCACGCCTTATCTGGAAGCAGTTCTCAAGGGCTATTGGGAAGATGGCTTGAAAATGGATGATCAGGCCGTGATTGCAGAAGTTTTGACCCAAGCAGGCCTAGACGGCCCTGCCCTGATGGCGGCAACCGCAGAACCTGACGTCAAAGCGACCCTCGTCGCCAATACCGAGGGCGCTGTCGGCCGTGGCGTGTTTGGCATCCCCAGCTTCTTTGTTGCGAACGAGCTTTATTTCGGCAAGGACCGCTTGGGCCAAGTGGAAGAGGCATTGTCCGCATGAGTGAAATGCCAGCCCCGACCCGCTTTGACGCCTTGCTGGGCCAAATGGCCGAAACAGACGGGCAGTATCACGTCAATGTTGGCCCAGATTGGATGCAAGGCCGCACCCTTTATGGCGGGATTTCAGCCGCCCTCTGCCTGCGTGCGGTGCGACTTGCGTTTCCAGACTTGCCACCCCTGCGCTCCGCTTTGATTGCTTTTGCAGGCCCTAGTGCGGGCGACGTGCATATTCGCCCCACTATGTTGCGGCAGGGCAAGTCTGCCGCCTTTGTGACAGCTGATCTGACGAGCGAAGCAGGCTTTGGCGTGCATGCCACCTTTTGTTTTGGGGCCAGTCGGGTTTCGGCCAAGCGGCAAGTGCTGCTGGAGATGCCCAGCCTGCCAACGCCCGAAGAGGTCTTTCGCCCCAAGCCCAAGGATCGGGTACTGCCCCACTTTACCGATCATTTCGACATGCGCGTCGCAAAAGGCGCTTTGCCTATCTCTGGCGCGACAGACGCCGATATCTGCTGGTGGCTGAAGGCACTCGATAGCCATGAGGATTTTGCCGAAGCCACCCTTCTGGCCCTGGCAGACGCCCCACCACCTGCCGCGCTTAGTCTGTTTGATAGCTTCACGCCCCTTAGCACCATGACCTGGATGGTCGACTTCCTATCAGACCAGCACACAAGCCCTGATGGCTGGTATGCGGCCAACCTCAAGAGCGAGGCGATTGCGGACGGCTATTCGGCGCAAAATTCCTACCTCTGGGCCTCCGACGGCAAGCCCCTCTTAGCCTGCCGCCAAACGGTCGCTTTATTCGGCTAGGGATGGTCAAGACGCGTCGCGCGAGAGGATGACAAGCTCTTCGTTTCGCGTCACCCCTTGATCTTCGATCCGCTGTTTCGGCGGTTCAATATCAGGTTCCACCCGTCCCGTGCGTCGACATGGGCCATTATAGCCATCAGACGTGATAAAGGGTCGGGGCTTTTCCAACGCACCGACGAGGCGCGTCATCAGAACAGAACTTGAAAATGGCTTGACCACAAGCTCTGTGACACCAGCTTCGCGCGCCTCGTACACGAAGGTCATGTCACTACGATGGGCGAGGAGGATGATAATCGCCGTGCGATTAATCCCCAGCTTGCCTGACCGGATAAAACGGGTGACGGCGACTGCATCTAGATTGGGAATACCCGAATCCAGCAAAATCACCCCATAAGGTGCTGATCGGATGGAATCGATAAAGGCCTTTGAATCAGACGCTTCTGTGACATTGCTAAATTGGTAGTGTAGAAGGATAGACCGAATGGCCGTACGGATTTGGGGATTGGATTCAGCCAGAAGGATCGAGGCTGTTCTGCTCTGATTAGTTGGGCGCATCGCCACCTTGCCTTATTCTCGGTGTGGATAGAGCACGCACAAAGACACTACCCATGGGTAACTTCCACGGGTTACAATTTGCCTAACACACACGAAAAATAGACAGATAGTTCTGTCAAACTTACAGGATGGGTGCGACCCACTTGTCTTTCATCGTCACTAACTCTTCAGCGACCGTGGGGTGGACGGCACAGGTGGCGTCGAACTGCGCCTTTGTCAGGCCGTGTTTGACCGCAATGCCGACAGCTTGGATGATCTCCGCCGCATCTGGCCCGACAATGTGACAGCCAATCACGACTTGATCCGATGGCCGCACGATCAGCTTCATCAACATGCGCGTCTCGTCATTGGGCATGACATAGCGCATGGGCCGGAAGGTGGTCTTATAAATATCGACTGGGCCATATTTTGCCCGCGCGTCGGCCTCTGACAGGCCGACCGTGCCTGTAGGCGGTTGTGAGAAGACCGCCGTGGCAATCGTATCATGGTCAAAGGCCATCGGCATGCCGCCAAACACGGTCGAGGCAAAGCACGCCCCTTCCCGGATCGCCACCGGCGTCAAATTCATCCGATTGGTGACATCGCCCACCGCATAGATCGAGGGCACAGAGGTTTGTGAATAATCATCGACCTTGATCGCACCATTGGCCTGACGTTCCACGCCCGCCGCCTCACAGCCCAGACCCTCGCTATAGGGGTCGCGGCCCACGGCCAGCATCAGGGCGTCTGCGTGGATGGTCTGGCCATTAGCCAGATGGGCGGCAAGGCCTGCATCGGTCTTGTCGACTTGGGTGAGCACCGTATGGGTCACCACCCGAATGCCCTTGCGCTTCAGCTCGCCATGCACATGCAAGCGCACATCGTCATCAAAGCCGCGCAGCACCGTATCGCCACGATAAAGAAGCGTTACATCGACGCCCAAGCCCTTCAACAAAAAGGCAAATTCAACGGCGATATAGCCGCCCCCTGCGATCAGGATCGACTTGGGTAGCGCCTCTAAGAGGAAGATTTCATTCGAGGTGATCGCATGCTCAATCCCCGGCACATCGGTGGGGACAGACGGTTTGCCGCCCGTCGCGATCAGAATGACTTTCGCGGTCAAGGTCTCACCGGTAGAGAGCTTCACGCTATTGGGGCCGGTGATCTCGGCGCGCGCTTCAAAGATGGTGACGCCAGAATTACGCAGATTGCGCGCATAAATGCCGCTCAAGCGGTCAACCTCTGCGCCCACATTGTCACGCAGCGTCGGCCAGTCAAACTTCGCGCCTTCAAACGTCCAGCCATAACCAGGCGCAATATCGGCCATCTCATGACCAAATTCTGAAGCATAGATCAAAAGCTTCTTGGGCACACAGCCGCGGATCACGCAGGTGCCGCCAATGCGATATTCTTCCGCCACCGCCACCTTGGCCCCATAAGCCGCACTCATCCGCGCCGCCCGCACTCCTCCCGAGCCCGCACCAATGACAAACAGGTCAAAATCATAGGCGGTCGCGTCGGTCATGGCAGGTCAGCTTTCGTTGGAAGTGGTGGCCATGCATGTAGGGCGCGGGGCGGCTGATTGCTAGGTGGAGGGTGTGGTTGGGGTGGGTGTGGTTGGGGGGGTACAACAAACTACAAGACAGTTATTTGTGGTAGAATTTATCATGCGGCAGGCTTGCCAATTGCTAGTATATCCAGCACTGTTCAACGATTCATTTTCTGACGTTGGAGAGCATCGTATTGAAGCCATTCATCAAATGGGCAGGCGGCAAGAGATGGCTACTCAATGACCCGAACTTCACGCTTCCATGCTTCACGGGTCGATACATCGAACCATTTCTTGGTGGAGGTGCCGTGTTTTTTCATTTGGCACCACATGCAGCTATTTTGGCTGATGTGAATGAACGACTCATAGAAACCTATATTTCAATCCGGGATGAATATCACCTCGTACAAGCTAGCCTAGCGGACTTACAGCAAAGACATTCCAAGGATTTTTATTATCAGGAAAGGTCTAAGGATCATTCGCAGTCTCATCTCCGAGCAGCGCAGTTCCTGTATCTGAACCGCACGTGTTTCAATGGTCTATACCGTGAAAATCTTAAGGGCCAATTCAACGTTCCAATTGGCACCAAAACACAAGTAGTTCTGCCGGACGATAACTTCGAGCTGACGAGCATGATGCTCTCTCGGGCAGAGTTACGCGTTGCAGACTTTGAGATCACAATGGCCGAAGCCGAAGAGGGCGATTTGATATTTTTGGACCCACCTTATACCACGGCCCACAATTCAAATGGTTTTGTAAAGTACAATCAAAAGATCTTCACATGGGACGACCAAAAGCGGCTAATGGAAGCTATCCGTGCCGCAAAGAAGCGTGGTGCTCGGGTCGTTCTAACGAATGCGGATCACGAGAGCATACATCAACTCTACATTGAACTTGGTGCACCAATTGTGGTTTCTCGTCCGTCGGTAATATCAGGCGCAGCGGCTTCTCGGCGTGACACCACCGAAGCATTGTACATTTTGTAATGTCACCAACGGAGAACGATTAACATTTGGAGGATGAATTGACCTTTATTGATCCAGCTGAAGAGACTGCCATTAAGCGCAAGATAAGCAGTGACAAGTCGCAACTTGGCAAGATCTTTGTCGCGAAGTCTTCGAAATTTCATTTCCGAAATGTTGAACACAGCCTCGTGGAAGAATTACTTGCGGATGGTTGGGAAGAGTATGGGGCAGCGCTAAAAACCAAAACTCCATTGCGAAGGCTCAAGAGCCACAATGTTCAATTCGAAGATGATGTTTGGTGTCAACTTTATCGGCTCGGCTATCGAATTTTCAACGTCGACGAAAAGTTTTATTTGCCCTTCGGGCCTGAGCCTTCTGATAGAAAGCAAATCGACGTTTTTGCGGTAGACGAAGATAGTGTTTTGATTGTTGAGTGCAAATCCAGCGAGACCTTTGCTAAGGCACCTTCATATAAGACAGAGTTTGAGGCACTCCGCCTTCGATTAGATGGATACCGAAAAGCAGTCGATCAATTGTTTGGTCCTGGCCGACGCATAAAATATGTTTTCGCCACTAGAAATTTGCGGATTGCCCAAGAGTCTATTGACATAACAAGACTCAAAGAATGCGGGGGATTTCATTTAAGCGACAATACTTTTGAGTATATTGATAGCCTTCTTAAATCTTATAGAGATGCAGCGCATTATCAATTCAAAGGATTGATAATGAAGGGCCAAAACATAAACAAAAAAAAGATAGAAGTACCGGCAATCGAAGGTACAATGGGTGGCAAAACCTATTATATGTTTTCAATAGAACCACAGTTACTTCTTAAGATCGGATTCGTGCTGCACCGCACTCGAGCGAATGAGTCCGAGATGCCAACCTATCAAAGGCTACTCGTGCCTAAGCGGCTAAATGGCATTACTAAATTTATTGACGGCGGAGGATTTTTTCCGAATTCGGCCATCTTGAACTTCAACGAGCGCGAAACAAAACTAGAATTCCAAGGTCAGCCACGCTCGTCGGATACATCGTCACGAACAGGCGTGTTGAAAATTCCTAATGCATTCGCAATAGCTTATGTTATCGACGGTCAACATCGCATCTATGGTTATGCAAACTCGAAATACTTGGGAACCAATACGATTCCTGTAGTCGCGTTTAAAAATCTCGATCCGAGTGACCAACTCGAACTATTTATGCAAATTAACGAGAATCAAAAAGCGGTTAGCCCAACTTTACGAATTACTCTTGAGGAGGATCTGTACTGGAATGCCCCTCGATTAGATTCGAGACTAAGGGGATTAAGGTCCTCAATAATCAGGGCTTTAGGCGGAGATACGTCCAGCCCGCTTTACAGCAAGATTTCGCTTGGCGAAGACAGGGCGACACTTCAAGCTAAGCCATTCGCTGACGCTCTTCAAAAGTCCAAGCTTCTGCCAGAGGCGAGGGGCAACAAATATGCAGAAGGCTCCAACCTTTATTCTTTATATGATGCGGACAACGTTGAACATAGCGATGAAATGACAAAGACTAGAAATCGAGTTGTTAGTCTCCTTAAAAATAGTTATGAGCTAGCGGAGGAAGCTTTAACGCTGCATCCGGAAGCTTTAAGTACCTATATTCTGGCAAACAGAGGTAGTTTTGCCTTTATATCACTTATCGGAGACCTGCACTCGTTTGAGGCTGCGCGTGGCACTATCTCAATTAAGTCAACTACAGAGCAACGTATTGAAGCAATAGCTAAGTACCTTCAGGCACTTTTCTCGGCAATAGCGTCGATAAGTCGTATCCATCCGGCGAGGGCCACGGCGTGGCTTAGGGCGCTGGTTTCCAGTTCCAAGGTGCGAGTTCATGTAGGCGTGATGCTGGCCATGAGGGCATGTGGGCGAGCAGGTGTGCGAGCCAAGCTTGGGGATCGATGTTATTGAGCTTGGCAGTGCTGATGAGGGTATAGATCAGGGCGGCGCGTTCGCCTCCGGCTTGTGAGCCTGCGAACAGCCAGGCTTTGCGGCCAAGGGCGGCTGGTCGCAGGGAGCGCTCTGCGGCATTGTTGCTAAGGCAGGCCCGGCCATCGGTGAGAAAGACGCTAAACGCGGGCTGTCGCTTGAGCATATAATCCATGGCAGCGGCAACGGGTGCGTGGCGGGATAATTTTTGACGTTGTTCGCTCATCCAGTCGAACAGGTTGGCGACCAGTGGGGCGGACTGGCTGGTGCGGGTGGCGAGGCGCTCGTTGGCGGTTGCACCATTGATCTCGCGTTCGATGGCGAAGAGTTCGTCGATCTTCTTGACAGCTTGTAGGGCAAGGGGTGCAGCGGCCTGCACAGCTGACCCTGCCTTGTCTTTCTGGGGACCCTTCTTGGGCAGGCTGGCGATCTCGAAGAACTTGCGCCGGGCATGGGCCCAACAGGCCGCCTCGATGAACGGGGCAGGGCTTCGGGCTTGCTCGAACAGATGGTTATAGCCAGCAAAGGCATCGGCTTGCAGGATGGCACCACCATGGCACTTCAGATGTGCCTTCGGGTGATCGCCAGACCTGGTATCGGAGAACTTGAACAAAACTGCTGGCGGGTCAGCACCCCCGAACGGTCGGTCATCGCGCACATAGGTCCACAATCGTGCGGTCTTTGTCTTACCCTTATCGAGTAATGGGACTGGCGTGTCATCACCATGGATGCGACCCGCAGCCAAGACATGGGCTTCGATCAGTTCAGCCATGGGGGTAAGCGCGTGGGCACAGGCACCGACCTGATCGGCCAGCGTCGATAGCGCGATGGGAACCCCTTCGCGGGCATAGCGCTCGGCTTGCCGGTTGAGCGGCACATGTTGGCCGTACTTCTCATACAAGATCATGGCCAGAAGTGATGGGCCAGCCCGCCCTCGTGCAATCGCATGAAACGGGGCTGATGCCTGGGAGAAGCCTTCGCACGCCCTGCAGGAGAAGCGCTCGCGGACATGCTGGACTACCTTCCAGCTGCGGGGGATCACTTCGAGCGTCTCTGTGACGTCTTCGCCGACCTTGACCAGTCTGTGTGAGCCGCAGTGATCACAGGCGCAGGGGGATGGTTCGACCACGCGTTCACGCGGCAGATGCTCTGGTAGAGGCGCACGCGCTGGCTTCTTGCGTTCAAAGCCTGCGACCTTAACCACACCACCATCAATACCGGCATCAGCAGCTGCTTCCTCGGCGACGATCTCGGCCTGGGTGGCATCGCCAACCGCTTCGACTAAGGCCAGCTCAAGCTGGTCGATGATCTGGCGCGAGCGTTCGGCGCTGCGGCCATAGAGTTGATGCCTGAGCTTGGCGATCTCGAGTGCTTGATGGGCGGCCAGTTCCTTGAACGCCAGAGCCTCTGCAAGCTGGGCCAGAACTTCTGCCCGGGCCAGTCGCTCGGCAACCAGTTCTGCCTTCATGGCAGCCATCTGAGCCCTCAGGGCTGCTATGTCATCAGGGCGTTCCAACACCTCAGAAGAGAATCACGAAACGGTGTCAAACACCAGCAAAAATGGGCACATGGAGCAGGAAATATCAGCCCGCAGCTGTTGGTCTCCACGTCTTCTGCGGATGACGCCAGTCGATACCTTCGAGCATATATCCAAGTTGACCAGGCGAGATCGACACCACACCATCAGCCGGGCTCGGCCAGATGAACCGGCCCCGCTCCAGTCGCTTGATATAGAGCGAGCAGCCCAGCCCATCGTACCACAACACCTTCACACTGTGGCCAGCTCTGCCCCGAAACACGAACAGGTCCCCGCCATGGGGATCACGGCCTAAGCCACCCTGCACCATGGTGGTCAGGCTGTTCATGCCCTTCCGCATATCGGTGACGCCTGACGCCAGCCATACCCGCACACCAGACGGAACCGGGATCATCGTAAATCCTCCAGCGTGGTGACCACTGCTGCCAGCGTGGCCGCATCAAAGCCCGGGTGAACCTCAACTCGCCGAGCTCCTGACAACACAATGACCAGTGGGGCACTTACCGGTGCTGGCGAAGGTTCACATAAACCCCCATGGTCGCCAGTCGCAACTACCGGAACAAATGCCGGTGGCTCCGAAATCCGGCCAACCCCACCACCATCACCACGAGCCTGCGCACGCCAAACGTAGATCTGACTTGGATGGACCCCATAGCGGCGCGCAAGCTGAGTAATCACTGCACCAGCCGCATAACTCTCCGCCACAACCGACAGCTTGAAATCATCGGAAAAGCGACGCCGACGGCCCAGATCAACAACATCAAGTCGACCCCCATATCCCGCTGCTATCGTCTGTAACGTCTCCATACGCACAGTAACTAGCCCAGTTCATACCTCACCGGTATGTGGCCCTCGCCGAATGGATACGATAAGTCCAGAGGATTCTGAAATTCTGACTGGCAAACTTGGCAGCGGTGCGGAGGTAACCTGGCTTCGGTTTTTTCAAAACTATATCAATCAGTTATATCCAGAATATAATCCACCCGAGTTGCAAGATTGGCGGGAACGACAAGACCATGCGCTTCAGACTAAAGGCCGGGAAATCGGCACACAGATTGAGCGACACATGAAGACCTTCATAATCGATCAACTACAGGCATTATTTGGGGAAGACTGGGACATTGAAATTGGAAAGATCCAACGCGATTGCGAAGTCAGAGCAAAAGAACAAATGGAGAAGAATTTCAAAGACGGTCTAGGCCGAAAAGAGATACCTTGGACAGACCAGTTCTTTATTACTGACTATAAAACGATAATCGAAAATTATTGGACAAAACGGCCTGCCAACTCTCCCAATTCGGAATCCTTCGAAGATCACTTTGCGATTGACGTTGGACATGGCTTCAATAGCAAGGCGGAAAAAATAAAATGGATTTCGCTTTTCAACACTTTGCGCAACAACTGGGCCCATGCGGGAACAAAAGAAAAAGGGTTGAACAAACTTGATGTGGAACTTCTAACAAAAATCCATGCAAAACTCGGATTAGCCCCCTAAACCTCCACCATATCCACTCCATCATCATGCCCGAACAGCACGGTGCGGACGGTTCGGGGGAAGGCGAGGAAGATGCCGTTTTCGACGACGCCTGGAATGGCGTTGAGGGCGGCAGAGGTGGCGGCTGCGTCGGGGATATGGCCGCAGGCGCAGTCTAGGATGTAATTGCCATTGTCGGTGATGAAGGGTCGGCCGGGGGCACCGGCTTCGCGCAGCTTGATATCGGCGGTTCTACAGCCAGTGCCGCGCAGGGCATCAAACACCTTTTTCGCAGTGATGGTAAAGCCAAAGCTCGTCACCTCTACGGGCAGAGGAAATGCGCCTAAATCATTGACCAGCTTAGACTTATCGGCAATCACGACCAGATGGTCCGTCGCATGCGCGATGATTTTTTCCCGCAATAAGGCCCCGCCCCCGCCCTTGAGCAAGTTCAGATATTGATCGACCTCATCGGCACCATCGACGGTCACGTCAATCCGGTCGGCTTGGTCGACTTCGATCAGGGGAATGCCGAGGCTGGCCGCGAGGCGGCGGCTGGCTTCAGAGGTTGGGATGGCACCAATGGTCAGGCCCTCGCGCACGCGCTCGCCTAGCATGGAGATGAAGTGATTGGCGGTAGAGCCTGTGCCCAGACCTACGATCATGCCATCTTCGACATATTCAAGGGCTGCGGCGGCGGCCTGCATCTTGGCAAAGTCTGGGCCGGTCACGCGCCCTCCCCCTTGGATTTCAGCGCTTTAGCGGCAGCCTTGCGGGCGCGGAATTTGGTTGCCCAGCCGTCGAGATTACGCTGATCGGCGCGCTCTAGCCCCAAAGCGCCCGGCGGCACATCCTTGGTGATGGTAGAGCCTGACCCCGTCATCGCACCCTCACCAATGGTGACAGGGGCAACCAACATGGTGTCGGACCCGATAAAGGCATTGGCGCCGATTTCGGTGTGATATTTGTCAAACCCATCATAATTACAGGTGACGGTGCCTGCCCCAATATTCGTCTTGGCCCCTACTGTGACATCGCCCAGATAGGTCAGATGATTGGCCTTGGCCCCTGCCCCGATCTTGGCCTTTTTTGTCTCAACGAAATTGCCGATATGGGCATTCTCGCCAATGTCGCTGCCCGGGCGGATCCGGGCATAGGGGCCGATGAAAGCACCTTTGCGGATCACACAATCTTCCAAATGCGAGAAGGCGCGAATGATTGCCCCTGTCTCCACCACCACTTTCGGGCCAAACACGACATGAGGCTCAATCGTCACATCATTGGCGATCTGGGTGTCGTGGGCGAAATAGACCGTGTCTGGCGCGGTTAGGGTCACCCCTGCCACCATTGCCTCATGGCGTTTGCGCGCTTGGAATTGAGCTTCAGCTTGGGCCAGCTCCACCCGGCTATTGACGCCCAAGACCTCATCTTCAGTACCGGGAACAGCCGTGGCGCGCAGGCCGCGGGCGCGGGCAAGGGCAACCACATCGGTCAGATAATATTCGCCCTTGGCATTGTCATTCTTGACCTCAGACAACAGCTCCAACAGCAATGGCGCGGGGGCGGCCAGCACGCCGGAATTACACAAGCGCACGGCGAGTTGTTCTGGGCTGGCCTCTTTAGCCTCGACAATCGCATCAAGATCGCCAGCCGCATTCAGGATCAAGCGGCCATAGGCACCGGGGTCTGCGGCCTCAAAGCCCAGAACAGAGACGGCATAGCCTTGCTCAAGGCTGTCAAATACTTGGGCGGCGGTCTCGGTCCGGATCAGGGGCGTGTCGGCATAGAGCACGATGGCATCGCCCTCAAAGCCTTTCAACGCGTCCTTAGCCGCATTCACGCCGTGGGCGGTGCCGAGCGGGGGATCCTGTAGGGCAGTTGTGCCGGCGCCGAGGCTGGCTTCTGCCACCAGCTTGGCATCAGGATTATGGCTGCCGACTACCACGACGATCTTCTCGCAGCCTAGGCTTTTGGCCAAAGCAATCGTCCACGCCATCATCGGGCGACCGCCCACGGGGTGGAGGACTTTCGACAGACTCGACTTCATGCGGGTGCCGTGTCCAGCTGCAAGAATGATAGCAGCGCGCGCGCGAGACATGGGATTTCCTTCCAGGATGCAAGTGCTGATTCGGCTTGTGCCCAAACGTCTAGCCTTCTAGCCGTCGAACGGGCAGACAGGCCAGAGGCGCCGCAGAAAAATCCTTTCTGAGTGGCCATGTCGATGAACCAAAGGATGATGGGAAATGCGCGGAATAGATGGGCTGGCGATCTCCTTTGATCTAGACGGTACCTTGGTCGATACCGCGCCAGACCTTGTGCGCGCGACCAATGCGGTGATGGTGCGCGCCGGCCTGCCCGAAATTTCTTTGACCAGCGTGCGCGGCATGATCGGCCAGGGCGCACGGGCCTTGGTAGTTAAAGCGGGCCTTGCAGCCGGGGTTGATTTTGATGATGAGACTTTGGCCAAACATGTCGCCCATTTCCTCGAGGTCTATCAAGCGGGCCTGACGCAAGAAAGCCTGCCGTTTGATGGCGTGATTGAGGTGCTGGAAGAGCTTTCGGCCAAGGGCGCGATCTTAAGCGTTTGCACCAATAAGCCCGCACATCTGGCCCAACCCGTGCTGGAGGCCTTTGATATGGTGCGCTATTTCAAGGCCATCGTCGCCAATGGGCAGGCCGGGGTCAACAAACCCGATGGCCGCCATCTGACCTATACGATTGAAGCCAGCGGCGGCAGCGTCGATCGGGCGCTGATGGTGGGCGACAGCATCACCGACCTGCAGGCCGCGCGCAATGCCTCTATCCCCGTGGTATTGGCGACTTTTGGGTACACCATAGAAAAAGCGTCCGCCTTGGGGGCGGACGCTATATTCGATCATTATCACGAGCTACCCGATCTGATCGAGCAGCTTTTGACAGAATGATTTATGCGGCTTCGGTCGCGGCGCGACGACGTGGCAAACCATTCACCATGTCAGAACGCACATCGGTACGGCCCGAACGCATCGCAGGCACGAAACCTTCTTCAACCAGATCAACGCTGACGTCATAGCCACGCTCGCGCCAATACTCTTGAATCTTCAGCTTCAAACGTCGTGCGCCGTCGTTCGTGCAAAAATCGCCTTCCATTTTGGTCCTCATTTTTTCTGTTATTGATTAGGTGAGACAAACCCATAAAGAGCATCGGTTTGTTTTGGATGGCGGCTTTAACTACACAAACCTGTCACATTCAAGGCAAAAATCGACGAATTTTAAGCTTACTTCGAACACCAAAAAATCATCAAATCGGGGCTTGACATCAGAATTTCTCAACATGTCCCAAAAACGAGAAAAATCTCGGTAGAAACTTCCACATTTCTCGATATATGCAGAATTTTTTTGGCTAAATCAGGACAATTTCCCTGAATCACTAAAGCCGGTTACCTTTATTTTCTCCCATCATAGGTGCATTGCAAATTTGCATGGAACCGATTGCGCAGGTTGATTTAGGGCAAAAAATCGTTGAAATGAACGTTATCAACGAAAAATCACCTGCCCTAGCGTCAGCTCTTGCCCATAGAATTGATTCCCATCTGCACGGATCTGGGGATAGCGCAGCTAAACCTCAACACCATTTCTGACATCTTTTTTGCGCGCCGCCAGATCATGATTGGCATATCGCCCTCTTGACGTTGCCGCCTTCAACCTTCATGACGCCGCCTCTCGCACACAGCGCCACGTATGGCCCTGCGGACGGGCGATTAGCTCAGCGGAAGAGCACTGCATTCACACTGCAGGGGTCACTGGTTCAATCCCAGTATCGCCCACCATTTTTCAGATCAACTGAACTTTGACCCTTGAAGGGCATAAACACCTAGCGTCACACTCGACCTCGCGGTTTGGGTCTGGTTCAGCCTGCACCCAAACGCGTCCAAGGCAATTATGTGCGAGGTTCCTCAGCCCGCCAGCAAGGCCCGTCAATGCGGAATTTGAACGTTAGACAAAGCCGCAGCACCGCCACCACCATTCCCCCGTGTCCAATCTGAATATCCCATGTTAGTCTCAACCCTTAAGTTGACGGGGGATTTCTCGGGGATGAAGAGATGCCTGAGATGATTGGGTTTGAGGGTTGCGGGGTGCCATGACTGCTAGTCGAAACGTGCTTTCACTTGGTATGGTGCTGTCCATGCTGCTGGTTGTGACCGGTTGCGCGAGCGATCCATTGGCCCTCAAAATTGTCGGCGCGCCAGAGGCGCTCAATCACGGCAAGCTCAATGCCAGCATCGACGCCCAACCCATTTCAGAGCTGCCGGGCGGCGGCATGCTCTATGCGACTGATCGTGCCCCGGTCGTGGCTAATGAGAACGGGTTTTATGGTGGCGGTCGCAGCCAAGCCTTGCGGGTAGGGCTGGCCAAGCTAGAAGTGGGCGATAGCGACCTGACGTGGGAAAAGGCGCGGGAGATTTCGATCCTCAAGAATAAAGCGGCCCATTATCCGCTGCGCGTGACGGGCGTGGAAGAATTTGGTGCCCTAGACCGCCGCGCGCCTTTGACCGAGGATGGGGTGAACGATGAGGCGGGCGCTGGGCGGGCCCGCTTTGCCAAGGCGATCAATGACCGCTTAGACCAATCACCGCAGAAAGACGTGTTCATCTATGTGCACGGCTATAAAGTCGTCTTTGAAAACCCCGTGCTGGTGAGTTCTGAGCTTTGGCATTTCTTGGGCTATGAGGGTGCGTTTATTGCGTTTTCCTGGCCCTCGACTCCGAGGAGCACCGCCTATTTTGGTGATATTGACGCTGCTGCCGGGATGGCCCGCAATCTTCGCGAACTTATCGAGTTCGTCGAAACCTCTACCAATGCCGAACGGATTCATATTCTCGGCTATAGCGCCGGCACCCGGATGGTCGCTCGCGCGATGGAACAAATCGCACTCATTAACCGCGGACGCGAGACAGATCCCAAGCGCCTGGGTCACAAGCTTGAAAACGTCATGCTGGTCAGCAGCGATATCGACCGGGACGTTTTTGCGGCCTATTTGGCAGACGGCATCCTTGGGTCTCAGCGGCATCTGGTGATCTACGGGTCTCAGCGTGACCGTGCGCTGCAGGTTTCCAGCGCCGTCACCGGCCACAAAAGGCTGGGGTCCATGATGACATCGAGCGAACTGACCCCCGCCTTTCGCCGCTTGCTGATCGACAATAGAGACCGGATTTCCTACATCAATGTCTCGAACGCCGAGGACATCGCGCTGGATAACGGCCACGGTTATTTCCGTTCCAGTCCGTGGGTAAGTGGCGATATCCTGATGAAGCTCGCCTATCGTCTGCCACCAGAAGAAAGAGGCCTTGTGCGCGATCCAGCGACCGGGATTTTGTCCTTCCCGCCAGACTATCTTCAACGCATGGCCGCAATCCAGTCTGTGGCCTTCGCAGCCCAATGTTCAAACCAGTCCGCAACACTGCCTAAGGCGCCGGGATGCGACGCTAAACCACTTCCTTCGTCTTCTAAGAATTGAGATCACAAGCGCTGCATTGGTAATTTATGATGGGGCTTCTTCAGCTTTGGCACAGCCAAGCGCAACACCTCTTGCCATCTGGGATTAAATCGCTGCATGTTATGCAACCATAGCGAGAGGGCGGGGATGAGCGAAGCAGATCAGTGGTTCTATAAGATGGGCGAAGCAGAATTGGGGCCAGTGTCTGAAGCCGAGCTTATCGACTTGTATCGTGATGGCCACATGTCTGGTGAGACCCTTGTCCGACAAGCGGGGCAGGAAACAGGGAAGCAGATGGTCGAGGCCTTCCCGCACTTGATCGAAGTTCCGCCGTTAGCATCTCCAGGGGACGGGTGGACGGATTCCAGTCCCCACCCTTGGCGCAGATTTTTCGCGCGCACCATCGATCTGAATGTAAACGCATTTGTCTTCGTTTTCGCATGGACCTTGTTGATGACCACGACGGCCCCAAATCAGTCCGACTTTTGGGCCCCATTCTTTGTTGATCAAGCCTATAGTTTTCCAAGGGCGCTTCTCACAACCGCGTTTAGCTTCTTGGGCAACATCCCTTTTATGGCCTATAGCGGAACGACATTGGGCAAATGGATTTTCGGCATTCGCATTACCCAATTGGACGGACGGCCCATGGGCATGTGGATCGCACTCAAGCGCGAGTTCGCTGTTTATGTGCGCGCGTATTTCCTGATGATACCGATCGCGAACTTTTTCACGCTCGCGGGTGCGTATGAAACTTTGACCAGCGAGGGCAAGACATCTTGGGACCGAGACTATGCTCTGATGGTAAAACAGCGTCCAGATAGCGAAGTTCAGACGCTGGTAGGCGTCGTCGTCGTCATTCTGTTCGTGGTGGCCGCTATTTGGACCAATTTGCCGCCGGAATTCTCGAAAGCACCGTGAGCTTGACGAGCGCTATGTGCGGTAACGACGCTGTACGCCTTACCCAAATACCCCCTTTACCGGTCACACGACTTCACTGGCTGAGGCAAGTCTGCGGCCATGTTGGTGGTCCAGCATTCGTTGAAGACCGAGCAATAACAGGCCTTTGCGGTGGCTTCGAACCGGGTTTTGTTGATCAATTCCCAACGTTTCTGCGCGGCTGGGTCTTTCGGATAACTCCACTTCAAAATGCGCCGTTCTTCACCTTGAGACAGGACACTCTGATTAATTTGGCTCGTGATGTAGGTAACTTGGCCACTGCCTGAGGCTTTCACATAGTCGGACATTTCTCGATAGGTTTTTCCCTCGGAGTGCAACTCAGTCCACATGACACGGGCAGGACCTGTGCCGACATTCGAAATGCCGAACTCCAGCGCCTTCTCCCCATCATCGGTTACATTGCCATGGTTGAATTGCAGAATGGGCGTGGATTGGGCGCGCACCAACCTCTCATTCTCCTTTACCAAAGCCTCCATCGTGTGGCCGGTGTGGAGCGAGACATAGAGCGAGCCTGCGGAAACCAGCAAAATAGCAACCGCCATCACAATATCAAACCAGCGGTGCCCGGTGCCATGGGAATGGGCTTTGTGCGCCGTTTCTGGAGCCTCAATCATCGACACACTCTCTGCTTCGTCAGACACGTTTGGCCATCCAAGGTGGAAGGAATTTCCAGTTCTGCTAATCGTCCCGCTCGTGCCTGTAAAGCCAAAAAATGGCGACAGTCCAAAATATTTTAGTGCAAGAACAAGGTAGTTGGGGTGGTCTGGCAGGTTGAACCAGAGTCGGACCGGCCATTTTCGACTCCCACTTAGAACGCCTCAAGGCCACACGCCGCTTGCCTCAAAGCCGCTGGATAAGTCTGTCTGCACAAGTTGGGGGCGGCCCAACCCCCTACCCCGCCAAAAACGCCAGCAATGGCAAAAGGCTCTCCGCCGCGTCTTCTTCATGCGGCACATGGCCCAGATTGTCGAACGTGATCAAGGACGCATTAGGCAAGGCTTTGCGATAATCTTGCGCATTGGCCACCGGGATCAGAGCGTCTTTCTGGCCCCAGAGCAGTAAGACGGGCTGGGTGATTGTGGGCAGGATTGGACGAGGGTCAACCAAGACGGTTTGTTGCATCCGGGCGAGCATGGCTTCCCGACTGCCCGGAGCCAATGTCAGGTCATAATAGCGGTCGAAGACGGCCTTTGTCAGACGCGTGGGGTCGGCATAGGCAGCTTCAATATTGGGCCGATAGAGCGCCTTGGGCAGCACAAAGGTCATGACGGACAAGAAGGCGGGCACCTCGGCCTTCTGGCCATAGGCGAAGCCGGGGCTGGCAAAGCCATCTGGCGAGATTAGGACAAGCTTGGTCACACGATCTGGATGCTTGGCGGCAAAAGTCCAAGCAAGCCTACCGCCTAGGGAATTACCGATAAGGACGGCCTTTTGAATGCCCAGTCTATCCATCAGCTTCAATATCAAAGTGTGCGTGCGGGCATCGGTATAGTCACCCGTCGGGTCGGGGTCGGATAGGCCTGCGCCGGGCAAGTCTAAGCGGACGACGCGATAATCGCGCTCGAGCGGTCCCGCCCAGCCGTCCCACGTCTGTAAGCTAGAGCCAAAGCCGTGCAGGAGAATGAGGATTGGCGCATTTTTGGGGCCGGTGTCGCGCACATGCAGGCGAAATCCGCCTAGATCGACGAGGTCGCTGGGGCTGTTGAGATAGCGCGATTCAAGCTCTGCCCGTGACCGATCCGGCGTCCATAGCCAAAAGGCGAGGCCGACTAGCAAGATCAGGCTGATGGCACCGGCCAGTTTGAGAGTCACTTTCTTCCTGCTTTCATCTTACTTTTGCCCAGCTGTAACAGAGGCCAAGAAATGTGGTTGTCAATCCTCGACAGATACTTATGATGGAACTGCCTTGTCACCGAGCGAAGGGTTAAGCGCGTGAAAAAAGCGATCATTTGTTTGCCCTTACTTCTCAGCGCGTGCCTCCTCAGCGCCTGTGTGTCACCCTCTGGCCTGTGGGGCTCGGTACCAAATCCGGAAGACCCCCAATATAACTCGCCCAATTGCCGCGCCATTCGCGCCATGGCGGCCGATTATGATTTCAGGTCTTACTCGCGCACGGGTTTGGCGTTGGCCGCAGAGGGTTCGAACAAGCGGATCAAGGAAGTGCCGTCTGCTGGTGCTTTTGCCAAGCATCAAGAGCGCGGGCCGATGATTGAAGCGGGCGTGCGGGACCTGTGCACGTCTTAGCCCTTTAAGCCCCTCAGCCTTTTAGGATTTTGGCCTGCGCCGCCAGTCCCACGGGGCCTCGAAACTACCTGTCCACATGCCCGCGCCCGTCGCCTTGGCTTCGGCTTCTTGAGAGCGATAGGCTTTCGAATAACGCAGGAAGGCGAGTGCGTGGCCATTGCGCACCATCCAGGCTTGCAAGTCCTCACCGGCCAGCGAGCAGCGCGCCACGATGCGGCCATAGCGGTCCTTGCCAGTGGGCTGACAGGAGACCGGACGCGCACCCACTTTATCTGACAAGGCAAAGGCCGCGCGCTGGCCACAGCGATAGGTTCTGCCTGATTCATCCAAACAGGTTTGTGCGGATTCGGGGGCATCGATGCCAAATAGGCGAATGCGTTCGCCACGAACTTCCAACGTATCGCCATCAATGACCGAGGCCCGGCCTTGCACCACGCCTGTCGAGGCGGTCGCACCAGCCGCCATGGCAAGCGCGACTAGGCCACCCAAAGCGGCTAGACATAATATTATTTTAGTTGCATTATGTCTCATACTAACTTTAGGTAATAACATGAACGCCGCACTCTACAAAACGCTTGTTGTCGCCCTCATCATGGTTTGCGCCCCAGCGCAACTCCAATCCTCGCCGATTCACCTTCTGCCTACGCCTTTTGAGGGCGGGATCACCTATGCCTCAGACTTTAGCGTCGGGCGGTGCAGCGGTTGCGGCTGTCGCGGTGGCCCCGGCTGGCGGTCAAAGCGGACGGGCCAATGCGTAGGCTGGAAGAACCTTGCGAGAGAATGCGGCAATCCACCAAGCCCCGCGCGGTGTACGAAGGAAAACTAAGCAAGTTTAAAGGCTTAGCTGTCGAAGCCAACAAAGGTGGTGGCGTCGGCCACGCTCTTGCGCTCAGAGACAACCGCATTGGCAGGGAAGCTCTCGTCGGGCCAGCCAAGCGCGATACTCTTCATAATGACCTGATCGTCGGCGATGCCCGCATGCTCACGCACGACGGGCGATTGCATGATGCCTTGGCTATTGATCACGGTGCCAAGCCCGCGCGACCAAGCCGCGTTGACCAAGGCCGTTGCCACGGCCCCGCAGTCAAACGGGGTGTCGTCACTGCCGTCGAGGACCTTGTCATAGGTGATGATAATACAAACCGGCGCATCAAACTGGCGGAAGCCGCGCAGTACCCAATCTTGCCGCATCACTTGGTCTTCGCGCGCGATACCCATAGCGGCAAACAATTGCTTGGCGACGCCAACTTGGCGGTCGCGGTGTATGCCTGCAAAGGCTTGGCCAATACGAAACTCGCGCGAGTGCGGCACACCTGCCAGATTACGCTCTGTATTGCCCGCGCGAATGCGGTCCAAGGGCTCACCGGTTAGCACATAGAAATTCCAAGGCTGGGTGTTCATCGAAGATGGCGCGCGCATGGCCAGCGCCAGAATTTCCTCAATCAAGGCTTTCGGCACAGGATCCGGCTTATACCCACGAATACTGCGACGCCCCAGAACAACCTGATCGAATTCCATGTGATACTCCTTAGTCATTCTACGCAGAACAAGCTTGTCCCTCTCCTACAGGGACTCAGGCGGGAAGGTCAAAATACAATGACGGGAGTTTGATGTCGTACCCGCCGAAAACCAACTATCTAAAGCTTCTGAATTTACAAAGCCCAGAAACGCGCCCACATTCCATCCAAAGCGCCCACGATTTCAGATCAGATGCAGGCGCAAATCGCGGGGGCGGACATGACAGACGGGATTATTTCTCCATCAGACACCACAAACACGAAGGGGAGTGTCCCACCACCCAGTTTGGCGACGAAGATTTCCTATGGCTTTGGGGCCATTGCCTATGGTGTGAAGGACAATGGGTTTGGCTTCTTTTTATTGATTTTTTATAGCCAGGTTCTGGGCGTAGATGCGCGGCTTATCGGCCTTGCCATGACGATTGCCTTGTTTCTGGATGCGCTCAGCGATCCAGTTGTTGGCTATTGGTCGGATAATTTTAGATCCAAATGGGGTCGTCGCCATCCCTTCATGTATGCATCAGCGCTTCCGGTTGCGGCGTCCTTCTTCCTTCTATGGAACCCGCCGGAAGGCTGGTCGGATATGGCCTTGTTTTGGTATGTGCTGGTGATTTCTGTTTTGATCAGAACGTGCATCACTTTCTATGAAACACCCAGTTCCGCCTTGGCACCCGAGTTAAGCGACAATTACGATCAACGCAGCGGGCTTCTCAGCCTGCGTTATTTCTTTGGCTGGACCGGCGGCAATTTGATGGCCGTAATTATGTTTGTGGTGCTGTTTCCAGCGTTTGTGACCCCCACGAT
Organism: Hyphomonadaceae bacterium UKL13-1; assembly: GCA_001602435.1. Lineage (GTDB taxonomy): Bacteria > Pseudomonadota > Alphaproteobacteria > Caulobacterales > Aquidulcibacteraceae > Aquidulcibacter. Next base: position 1,238,479 of record CP012156.1, on the reverse strand, counting down.
CCCAAATGGCCAGTTCAATAAGGATGCCTATTCGACCTATGGCTTGATCGCTTCTGGTTTGATTTTTGTAGCCATTATGGTCTCCGCGCTGGGAACTCACCGACGCATTGCTCATCTCAAGGCTCCGCCTCCCAAACGCAGTCTGTCCATCGGTTTGGTGTTCAAAGAGATTTTTGAAACCTTGGCCAATCGATCGTTCATTGCTTTGTTTCTTGCGGCGATCTTCGGGTCGATTGCGTCGGGGCTCTCTGCGTCCATGACCTTTTACTTCACCTCCTTCTTTTGGGGGTTTACGCCCCAACAGACAGGACTATTGACCATCAGTGTCTTTGTCTCCGCAATCCTCGGGGCTGTCATGGCCCCGATTGTGACCAAGTCCATCGGCAAGAAACAGGGTGCCATGATTATCGGCTTGGTTGCCTTTTTGGGGGCACCATTACCCATCGTGCTGCGTCTTTTGGGAGTCATGCCAGAAAATGGCGACCCCAGCCTGTTCTGGATCGTCATGCTCGCCAATATGGTTGATACTGGGCTGATCATTTGCTTCCAAATCCTGTCGGCATCCATGCTGGCAGATTTGGTGGAAGACGCAGAAATTAAGACAGGGCGGCGGTCCGAAGGCATTTTCTTTGCCGCATCGACCTTCATTCGCAAGTCGGTGCAAGGACTTGGTGTCATCACGGCTGGCTTTGTCTTGGCAGCCGCGCAATTCCCTGCGGGCGTCAAGCCAGACCAGATACCCGAAGAAGCCCTAACCCGCCTCGGGCTCTACTATGTGCCAACCATCCTATTCCTGTGGTTGACCATGTTGGCAATCATGTCGACCTATCGCCTCAAGCGCGAAGATCATGAAAACAACCTCCGCGAACTTGCGTCGAGACAGAGCCAAGCTGTCGACTGAGATGGGTTTGCACGCGCGATCACCCAGCAAAAAGGCCAGCCTTTTGGGCTGGCCTTTCCGTTTGTAATCCTATTGAGCCGCCGCAGCTTAAGCTGCGGCCTTTTCCCCGGCGCTCAAAGCGGCATAGCGCTTCAAATGCCAATCGGCGCTGCCAGCTTGGGTGTCGATCATGGTCAAGCGCTTGAAGTAATGGCCGATGGCCAATTCGTCTGTCATGCCCATACCGCCAAAGATTTGGATGGCGTTCTGGCCGACAAAGCGTCCACCGCGACCAATTTGGGTCTTGGCCCCAGCGCAAGCCTTAGCCCGCTCCAGCACATCATCTTCGCCGCAACGGATGGCCGCGAGATAGGCCATGGAGGTTGATTGCTCGGTCCACATGAACATGTCGACCATGCGGTGCTGAAGCACTTGGAACGAGCCAATGGCGACGCCAAACTGCTTGCGCTGGCGGGCATAATCGACCGTCATCGCATGGGCGACGCGCATGCCGCCGACTGCCTCGGCGCACAAAGCGGCGATGACATTGTCTTGGGTTTCTTCCAGCGCTGGCAAGATGCCATCGACTGCGCCGATGACGGCATCTGCGCCAACCGAAACATTTTCCAGATAGACGTCGCTGGCGCGCAAGCCGTCGACGGTTGGGTAATCCTTGGTCGAAACCCCGGCTGCTGTCTTGGACACCAAGAAGGCGGTCAAGCCGGCACGCTCGCGCTGGCCACCTGCCGTACGGGCGATAACAATCAGCGTGTCGGCTTGTGGGCCACCAATCACGACCGACTTATGGCCGTTCAAAATGTAGCCCGAGCCATCTTTCTTCGCGGTGGTTGACACATCTGCCAGATCATAGCGGCTCTTAGGCTCGCTGGTGGCGAGGGCATAAATCCCCTCACCCGTAGTGATGCGGCCGCCATGTTCTTCTTGCTGGGCGGCAGAGCCTGCAATGCGCAACAAATTGCCGCTGGCGACAACTGACGGGATGAAGGGCTCGACAACCAAGCCCTTGCCGAATTCTTCCATGATGACGAGCGTGTCGATCGCACCACCGCCAAGGCCACCCATGGACTCTGGCAAGGGGGCCATCATCAGACCCATCTCAGCCATTTCTGCCCAGATCTCAGGCCGCCAGCCAGCTTCCGAATGAATGGCCTTGCGACGTGTGTCGAAATCATACTTTTGCTGGACCAGCTTTGCGATCGAGTCCCGCAGCATGTTTTGTTCGTCGGTAAAATTGAAATCCATGTGGACGTTCCCTGAGTTCGTGCCTGTTCAGGCTCTGCATTATCGATGAATTGATAGCGCGTTTAGCGCACGATGCTAGGGGGGAGACGCCGTTTAATTCAGGCGATTACACATCAAAACGCAAACAAGCCCGCGTTTCGGCGGGCTTGTTCTTTAGACTGAACAAAGGCGCTTAGCCCAGGCGGGTCAAAGCTGCTTCATATTTCTGCTTCTCAGCTTCATAGGTGGCGCGCCGCTCACGCTGTTCGTCGATCACTTCGGCCGGTGCTTTGGCGACAAAGCCTGGGTTGTCGAGCTTGCGTGACACCGTCTCGATTTCCTTGGTGCAGCGCGCAATCTCTTTGGTGAGACGGGCCTTTTCCGCACCAATATCCATCACGCCCGCCAAAGGAATGGCAACAATGGCTTCACCCAGTACAAAGGTCACGCTGCCAGCAGGGGCGGCTTCGGCCACCACGGAATATTCCAAGCGCGCCAACCGGTCGATTTCGGCCTGATAGCGCTCAAGGCGTTGTGCGGTCTCTTTCGACGCCCCGATCAACAAAGCTGGAATCTTAGCGCCTGCAGGCACATTGGTTTCGCTGCGCAAGGACCGCAGGCCTGTAACCAGATCAACTACCCAACCCACTTCGGCGGCTGCAGCCTCATCAATCAGACTGGAATCCAGCTTGGGCCAAGATTCATTGATCAAAAAGCTGGTGCGCTTGGGGCCAAATTCGGCGGTCTTGTCCCACAATTCTTCCGTCACGAACGGCATGAATGGGTGAAGGATTTTCAAAATCTGATCGAGGACCCACGCAACCGTCCGGCGCGTCTCGGCCTTGGCTTCTTCATCTTCCCCGTTCAGAAGCGGTTTCACGAGCTCAAGATAGAGGTCGCAGAACACGCCCCACACAAAGGCATAAGAGGTCTGGGCGGCTTCATCGAACCGATGGGTCGAGAGGGCGGCTTCAACGCCTGTGGCGGTCTTGGTCAATTCCGACACGATCCAGCGGTTGAGCGTGTGCTTTACCGTGCTAGGGTCAAAGGCCTCCCACAAGGTGCACTCATTCATCTGGGCAAAGCGGGCAGCGTTCCACAATTTCGTACCGAAGTTCCGGTACCCTTCAACCCGCTTGTCACTCATGCGGATGTCACGACCGGGGCCTGCGGCAATCGCCAAGGTAAAGCGCAGCGCGTCTGCCCCATACGTGTCGATCAAGACCGTTGGGTCGATGATATTGCCCTTGGACTTCGACATTTTCTTGCCGTGCTCATCGACCACACGGGAATGAATCACCACGGTGGAGAATGGCGCTTTTCCGGTGAAGTGGCAGCCAAACATCATCATCCGGGCAACCCAGAAGAAGATGATGTCAAACATCGTGACCAAGGTGCTGGTCGGATAAAAGCGCGCCATCTCGGGCGTGGCGTCTGGCCAGCCCAAGGTCGAAAATGGCCAAAGCCCGGATGAGAACCACGTATCCAAGACGTCTTCGTCCTGAACCAAAGTCACATCCCGGCCGTGCTTAGCCTTGGCTGCGGCCAAAGCTTCGGCTTCGGTCTCTTCAACGAAGATTTGGCCTTCTTCATCATACCAAGCCGGGATCCGATGGCCCCACCAGAGCTGGCGCGACACGCACCACGGCTCGATATTGCGCATCCATTGATAATAGGTCGCCGTCCAGCTTTCGGGGACGAACTTGGTCTCGCCGCTTTCCACCGCCTTGAGCGCATTGACAGCCAGCTTGGCCGCATCGACATACCATTGGTCGGTCAACATTGGCTCAATCACAACGTCCGACCGCTCACCCAAGGGCTGGGTGATCAGCTTGTCTTCAACCTTCAGCATCAAGCCGCGCGCATCAATATCGGCAACCACTTGCTTGCGCGCGTCAAACCGATCGAGGCCGCGATAGGCTTCGGGGATATAATCGGCGTCCAGCATACGGCCCTTGGTATCGAGCAGCACGAACATCTCAATATTGTGGCGACGGGCGACCTTATAATCGTTGAAGTCGTGCGCGCCGGTGATCTTCACGGCACCGGAACCAAAGTCTGGATCGGGATATTCATCAGCGATGATCGGGATCAGACGATCCGCAAGCGGCAGAAGGCAGCGCTTGCCGACGATCGCCGCATAGCGCTTGTCGTTTGGATGAACCGCTACCGCGCCATCGCCCAACATGGTTTCAGGACGTGTGGTGGCGATGGAGATATAGTCGCGGGTTTCAAATTCTGTGGGCTCACCATCCTCATCAAAGGCGATGGGGAACTCATACGTCTCGCCATTTTCCAGCGGATATTTGAAGTGCCAGAAATGGCCGGCCCGCTCTTCATTGATCACTTCAAGATCCGACACGGCGGTTTCAAAGTGCGGATCCCAATTCACCAGGCGCTTGTCTCGGTAGATCAGGCCTTCCTTGTGGAGTTGGACAAAGACTTTGCGTACAGCGGCCGACAGGCCGTCGTCCATGGTGAAGCGCTCGCGGCTCCAATCACATGACGCGCCCAAGCGTTTGAGCTGAGTGGTGATCGTCCCACCGCTTTCGGACTTCCAAGACCAGACGCGCTCTAGGAATTTTTCGCGACCCAGAGTGCGGCGGTTTTCGTTGGTGCCCGATTGCGCCATCTGGCGCTCCACTACCATTTGCGTGGCAATGCCCGCGTGATCGAGGCCCGGTTGCCACAGCACCGACTTACCGCGCATCCGCTCAAACCGGCAGAGAATGTCTTGCAGCGTGCAATTGAGCGCATGGCCAATATGCAGCGACCCCGTCACATTTGGTGGCGGAATAACGATGGAGAAAGTTTCAGAATCTGGGTCGGCCTTTGGCTTAAACGCACCCGATTGTTCCCATGCCGCATATAGACGAGGCTCTGCGGCTTGAGCGGAGAAATGACTTTCTAACATGTGTGTCCCGAGTGATTATGATGTGGGCGACGGGGGTTAGCCCCATTGGCACCAAACAAAAGCGACGTTGGCATACCATGCCAACGCCGTTCTTTTGAAGACTTTCTGCTGTTGGAAGCAGCCCTATGGGCGCAAAGCACAGTCTTAGAAGGAGCGACGGGCGATCCGTGCGACTTCTGCTTCGACTTTTTCTTCCACAATGCGAGGCAGATTTGCGTCAAGCCAGTCTTTCAACATCGGCTTGATCAACTCGCCCACCATGGCCTCTACCGTATTGCCCGAGATAAACATGCCCGGCAGCGTGGTGTTAGGCGCCAATTTTTGGAACACAGACGACGCCCGGTCTGCGATTGGATCGCTGACCAGACCTTGATCAAATGGGAATGGCGTGGGCGCAGGCTCTGGCGCATAGACAGGTGCGGCTGCCACGGGGGCGGGCGCAGGGGCTGGTGCGGGTGCGGGTGCTGGCGCTGGTGCGGGTTCTGGCTCTTCCCAGCGATCTTCGACGATGATCTCCTCAAGTGCCACTTCAGGCTCATCATCGACGGGCAAAGCGTCAAAGTCGAAATCTGGCGAAACCGTTTCCGGCATTTCCATGACAGGCTCGTTCAATTCCAGAATCTCGTCACCGAAATCTGGCTCAGCTGTCGCCGCAGGCGCGGCATCAGCTGGTGGAGCACCACTGTCATCTTCAGAAATAATCCGGCGGATCGAAGCCAGGATTTCTTCCATAGTCGGTTCGGCTTGTGCGTCTGCGGCGCTCATAATATCCCCATGGTGTGCGAATCGCACATGAAGTTCAGTAAGCTAACGTGGATTGCCAATCAAAGTCTAGCGATGCCTCGAATCTGACAACAATTCGTTAAAAGGCAAATGCTGGTGCGACTGAAAAGCCCGGCAATTGAGGAACAGTTGCGTCGAAAACAACGCGTCCAGCGACACTTGTGCCGCTCTTGGTGAATATATTGGCTGTGCCCATTGGACCTTTCAGCACAACGACGCACAAGCGGCCCTGCTCTGCCAAAACTTTTGTCCAAGCATCTGGGAAGGTCTCAACCCCGCCATCCACGAACACCACGTCGAACGGACCGGCTGGGGGATTGGCCAGAGCACCCACCGAGCTGTCTACGCCCGGCAAATCAACGGCCACTTCATCCAAAATGGTGACAGAACAGCCCAGAGCCGCGAAAACAGCCGCGCTATAGCCACCCGCGCCACCGATCACCAAAACCCGCTCACCTGCCATGACGTTCGCGGCTTGGGCCAATTTCGAAAAATCGCGCGGCTTCCACAACCAGCGGCCAGACGGCGTGGGTGAGGTGACTTCGGCATAAGCAAAGGCGCGCTTTTCTGCCACGACGAACGTCTCACGCTCAACCACCCGCATCGCACCTTGCAGTGCCAAATCGCTGACATCATTGGTACGCACTTGGCTTTCGATCATCGTGTCGCGCGCTGCCGCAAAATCCATGTCGGTCCCCGTACCTGTGCTTGAAGCCAGTCAATTCTGTGTCAGGACTCATTACAAGGAATTGGGTCTCGCGGGCAAGAATGGATAACTGTCCAAAGTCGTCAACATCGCGCTTTAGTTGCAGCATCAACCTGCAGACATTCATTGCTGCTTAAGGCCTGCTCTGTTACATCGCCGTTCCACCCGCTTGCTTCTGCGTCCAGAAGGCCTCGTGGCGGAGTGGTGACGCAGCGGATTGCAAATCCGTGTACCCCGGTTCGATTCCGGGCGAGGCCTCCAAATACTTCCCCAAACTTCTGCCTGCTTTTGGCCAAATTTCACCTAACGATTATTTGCAGGTGGGATATCATCACCCAACAAATACCGGGGTCCCGCCCCGCTTTTTCCCGCTTGGTCATCCGGATTGAACAAGGCGCAGGTCTCTAGAGAGAGACAGCCACAGCCGATACAGCCGTCCAAACGGTCGCGTGTTTGGGTCAGGGCTTGGATCTTCTGATCTAGAGTCGCTGCAATGGCGGTGCTGATCCCGCGCCAATCGCGCGCATTCGGCGCACGGCCCAATGGCAATCGGTCCAACTCTGCCTTGATCTCGTCTAAGCTTAATCCGAGTTGTTGGGCGATTTTGATGAAAGACAGCCGGCGGATATCGGCGCGATGATAGCGCCTTTGCTGGCCTGCCGTGCGGTGCGCCATGACCAAGCCGCGCGCCTCATAAAACCGGATCGCGGACACAGAAAGGCCAACACGATTGGCGATCTCGCCGATTGAGAGCGCTTCTTTTGCCTGCACTGCCTTTTCCTTTCCAACATAGATTGACCTCAATCTAGGTTGAGGTTGCATAAAGCCATCTGTCAAGTGACCCGAACCCTGAAGCGTGTCCCGACCCATCCAGCTCGAGCGCGCGCAAGACAAAAACTTAGGAGCTTTTCAGATGACCCAATCCTTCCTCGAGCACGTCAATGTCACCGTAGCCGACGCCGATCAGACTGCAGCCTTATTGGTCGACTTGTTTGACTGGCACATTCGCTGGTCCGGCCCAGCGCGCGATGGCGGCTACACGGTCCATGTCGGGACGGAGGCGCAGTATCTGGCGGTCTATCGCCCCCGCAAAGGCCAGAGCCGCGATTTTCCCAAAGGCGCGCCGCTGAATCACCTCGCCATCGTCGTGGATGATTTGAACGCGGTGGAAGCCAAAGTGATCGCGCAAGGGCTGACGCCCTTCAACCATGGCGATTATGAACTCGGCAGGCGTTTCTATTTCTTCGACGACAATGGCATTGAGTTTGAGGTGGTGTCTTATCGCTGAGGCGGCGCACCTAAGTGGTCGAGAGGCGCGCAAACGCACAAATCTTATGCCCCTCAGGTGATCGCAAATAGGCCCCATAGGTCATGCGATCCCCACTAGGGCGGGGGCCGGGCGCGCCCTCATCTAAGCCACCGGCCATCAGGCCTGCAGCATGGAAAGCATCCACGGCGGAAGGTGTTGCAGCGCGAAAGCCAATCGTGCCGCCATTGCCAGCCTTAGCACTCTGCCCATCAAGCGGCCGCATAACCAAAAACGCCCCCGCTTCACCGCCCACATAGACGAGGCGGTCGGTGGGCGCATTTTCCTGCCGGTTAACAACGATGGGTAGCAGAGCAGCTGCGTGCGCGCTCTGTAACCCCAAGGGATCCATAAACCTTAACGGATTCCCGCCCGCATAAGCATAAGGATTATCATCCCCCGCGAGCCCAATGGGGTCGGCTTGGATGTAGCGTCCGGTGTTGACGTCATAATCGCGGTAGCGGTTGTAATAGTGCTGTGCGCCTGCAAGTTGTTGGGAGTTGGCGAACTGGCCGGGGAAGCCCAGGACCGCGTGTGCTGGATAGGGCACGATGGTGCCAGCAGCATTGGTGGTGAGGATGGGTGCGCCGTGATGGTGGGTGTGTAGCCAGTTGAGCGTTCCAGCTTGGCCGACGGCGGTGGCGAGTGGCATATAACCACCCAAGCCATCATCCCCACCTGTTGGCCCTGTCGCCCCCACTTCGGGCATCAGCCAGATATATTCAGCCTTGATGTCAGAAGTGCCTGTAGCCCCATATTCACCCACGATGCGGTGATCAAGAAGTAGGGAGCACGTCTGCCTCAGGGTTCAATCGTAATTTCTCTGACGTGCGCTTCGAAAGCCAAGCATCGACTGTAACCCAAACTATTGTTATTAGGACTGACAGCAAAATACCTAAAAATCCACTTAAAGCACCTTCCTGTGCCGCTGTTGAGTTAACAGAAGTGTCGTACATTGGATTGCCATTTGGCCATCTAATTGTACTTCCCCAGCTGGCACAATTTGAAGCCAACAATATCGCCGCTGGGACAGTGAAAACCGCAAGTAATCCTCTAACCCACCACTTCAATCGGACCATATGTGCAAGAGCCAGCGGAGCTGCTGTTGAGAAAACAACCGCCATAATTAAAGTTTCATAACTAAAATCCGGACTTAACAAGCCGCGCATGACAGACGACAAAACCCCTATAATCATCATCAGGTATGACACAATCAGCCACCAAAGTTCAAATTTTAGGCGTTCCATTTCCGATTTTCCTTGAAAGTGATTTGTCAGCCTCTCATCGAATTTAAGTATTAATCGCTCCGAGGTCATTTTTCGTTAACAGCGAGCGATCTCATCTTGGATTTGGTGTTGTTCCGGGGGGCTCATTCCGCAGCACAGTGATCGGTCTTCCGAAGGCACTGTTGAGACCCTGCCAAGCAGGGTTTGGGAAGTTTCCGAAGTTAATTTGAAACCCACCTGCGGTCAGCGCTTCACGTACTAGGTCACCACAATTATCGAACAAAAAGTTATACTTGCGCGATAGAGCATACCACGCGGCCCTTTTCATTCTCGCATCCTCTAAGGGTGTGGCCCTGATCCTTACGGCCCTCTCATAACGAGATAACGTCGGTGATGCCATTGCATCCCGTAGCGTTGGAAATGTTTCCCGCCCACTCGGCAGCGTAAGCCCAAAAGGTGGAGGCTTACCAAAGAAGTCTCCAACTGCGCCATCTTTGGAGAAGTAAGACCAGCCGGCTCGATCGTTCCCAATTAAGATTGCCTGGTGATCGGCCCGATAATATCCACGCCCTCCAAAAGTATCGTTGAGTACAACAGCATCTAACCCCAATGGATCCATATACCGCAGCGGATTCCCACCCGAATAAGCATAAGGATTATCATCCCCCGCGAGCCCAATGGGGTCGGCTTGGATGTAGCGTCCGGTGTTGACGTCATAATCGCGGTAGCGGTTGTAATAGTGCTGTGCGCCTGCAAGTTGTTGGGAGTTGGCGAACTGGCCGGGGAAGCCCAGGACCGCGTGTGCTGGATAGGGCACGATGGTGCCTGCCGCATTGGTGGTCAGGATCGGCGCGCCGTGATGGTGGGTGTGGAGCCAGTTGAGCGCCCCTGCTTGGCCGACAGCGGTGGCCAATGGCATATAACCGCCCAAGCCATCATCGCCACCAATTGGCCCTATCGCCCCCACTTCAGGCATCAGCCAGATGTATTCAGCCTTGATGTCAGCGGTACCCGTGGCCCCATATTCACCCACGATGCGGTGATCGAGGTCATAGAGATAGACGCGGGTATCTGCCAAGCCGATGGCAGGCGTGGTGACCACCTGTATCCGCTCATCCATGCCATTATAGAGCATGGTCTGGCTTGCCCCACCATTGCGGTAGCGCGTCAGGCGGGCATGGCCATCGTAAGCAACGGTGACCGTGACCTCGCCCGGGAACTGCTCGGTGATTTGATTGCCACGCCCATCATGGGTGATCTGGCGCGTGCCGCTTTTTGTGGCGATTCTTCGCAGGCGGCCAATTTCTCAGACCTGACAGTAAACGGAGTGCCCGCTAGAAGCAGAGACTAGGAATTAAAATTGATTGGCCTAGGACAGCATTGTCAATTGGATTTGTGATGGTTGCTTTTTTGCAGGCAACGTAAGTGGAGATCAAGGAATCTCATCCTCAATCGACTGAGCCACTACATTACCCTTTATTCCAAGCCACCAGAATATGAAGGCGGATAAACCGCCGGAAAGGATGCATAATAGCATTAATGCCAATAGTGACGCATGGTCACTTAGGAAGAAAATTACTACGGCAGATAACATCCCTATCCCAATTCCACCAAGTATAAAGTATTCCGGCTCGGACTTCTGAACAGAAATTGACCAAAGTGAAAGTGGCAGGCCGATAGTCAGCATGACAAATCCGGTTGGCACATAACCATACAGCAAAAAGCCCAAAAGGATCGGGTAATCGAGATGCCCTGTTTGCAACAGGCCGAAGCCGACCGACAGGACAGGTATAGGAAATAGACAGATCAGAGGAGCTAGGACAGCCGCCGCCAATAATTTCTTCATGTTTAGAATATTCTTCACCATGGCCTGCAACTCGGTAAAGTGCACCATTGAAAGAGGTCATTGCTCATTGGAAAATCGCCGCCAAACACTGGTACATACTTTCGATCTGCACCGTAAAGTTTAAAGATGACATTGTGAAACACTGAGATTTGCCTAGCAGTCAGCACGACAGGCCGCCCTTCAGTTCCCTCGCTCAATAGGCCTGCATGAGCCATCGCTAACGCTCTTCTGATAGCCACCATTGCAGCTTCGCAGCCAGAGCCATCAGCATGCGCTTTGCCAAGAGCCATCTTTAGGTTCCAATTCGTAAAGTGTGCCTGCCATCCCTTGTTTGTCGCGACTTCTCTAGCTCTACAAGCGTAGATGTCACCGCCGGCGCAAGCCTCTGAATAATATGCTTCATAGTCGCCAGAAGCTGCAAGAGCCTTTTCTTGAGGCGTTAACCAACATCCGCGTGAATTACATTTCAACCCCAAGGGATCCGCATACCGCAGCGGATTTCCCCTTGCATAAGCATAAGGATTATCATCCCCCGCGAGCCCAATGGGGTCGGCCTGGATGTAGCGCCCGGTGTTGACGTCATAATCGCGGTAGCGGTTGTAATAGTGCTGTGCGCCTGCAAGTTGTTGGGAGTTGGCGAACTGGCCGGGGAAGCCCAGGACCGCGTGTGCTGGATAGGGCACGATGGTGCCAGCAGCATTGGTGGTGAGGATGGGTGCGCCGTGATGGTGGGTGTGTAGCCAGTTGAGCGTTCCAGCTTGGCCGACGGCGGTGGCGAGTGGCATATAACCACCCAAGCCATCATCCCCACCTGTTGGCCCTGTCGCCCCCACTTCTGGCATCAGCCAGATATATTCAGCCTTGATGTCAGCGGTACCCGTCGGCCCATATTCACCCACGATGCGGTGATCAAGGTCATAGAGATAGAGGCGGGTATCTGCCGACCCGATGGCCGGGGTGGTGACCACCTGTATCCGCTCATCCATGCCATTATAGAGCATGGTCTGGCTTGCCCCACCATTGCGGTAGCGCGTCAGACGGGCATGGCCATCGTACGCCACGGTGACCGTGACCTCGCCCGGCCATTCTTTTTGCGCAAGAGGGGGTGTCAAGGGGTGAAATCGGCTCCGCCGTCGCGCGAAGCGCGCCCCTTTACGCCCCCTCTTGCGCGCTCAAACTCGAACGAAGCCCTTGCCTAGGCAGAGCCTGTGGCAAAGGCCTTCCAAAGCGGAAACAACCAATCCAAAAACCACACCTCGGCCATCCCATGGCCGCCTTACAGTGCCCCCTATTCCCTCGTGCCTGTACGCACCCCAGATGTGATCCAATCGGCACCGTGCTGATCACCAGAAGGAAACTCATATGCTAATCGATCAGCTCAAGTGGCGCTATGCAACCAAGAAAATGGACCCGAGCAAAAAAGTCGCTGAAGACAAGATTGCGGCGATCCTTGAAGCCATTCGTCTCACGCCAACTTCGAGCGGTTTGCAGCCTTACGAAGTGATCCTCGTCACCAATCCAGAAGTCCGCGCCCAGATCCAAGCTGCCGCTTGGAACCAAGCCCAAATCACCGAAGGCTCCCACGTGTTGGTTTTTGCAGCCTGGGACAATTATACGGCTGACCGCATCAACCACATGTTTGACCTGACCAATGAAATCCGCGGCTTTAAAAACGATGGCTGGGAAAATTATCGCAACATGCTGCTGGCGACTTATCCACAGCGCGATGCGGAGGCAAATTATCAGCATGCTGCCCGTCAGGCCTATATTGGCGTCGGTGTAGCCATGGTTGCGGCGGCCGAAGCGGAAGTGGACGCCACCCCCATGGAGGGCTTTGACCCAACAGCTGTCGACAAGATTTTGGGTCTGGCTGAGCGCGGCCTGCGCAGCGTGGTTATCATCCCGCTTGGCTATCGCCAAGAAGAAGGCGATTGGCTGGTAAATCTGACGAAAGTGCGCCGTCCGACGGCCGATTTTGTGACTGAAGTCCGTTAATCTAGCCCAAGGCCATACCCATCAGTAACAACGATATTAACCGAACATTAAGGTTAGAATCATATTAACTGGCCTTGTCTTCTTCGGAAGACACCCCACCATACCCGATCTTAACGGGGGGCCTGCAACGGCTCCCCGCTTTTTTTGGGCCCTTGGTTTTTGGATGCCTTGGATGTCTTGATCTGCAGCTTGCTGCAATCAAACCGCATCAAAGGCTTGCACGATCCGAAGGTGGCGGTATAAGGCGCGCCTTCAAGTGTTCCCCGATAGCTCAGTTGGTAGAGCAAGCGACTGTTAATCGCTTTGTCGTAGGTTCGAGCCCTACTCGGGGAGCCACTTTCCTCCACCCAAAAAATCCAAGAAGCAAAGCCAAGTTGCGCGCTAGGCTGGTTCCGCATTCATGCGGGCCTGCATCTCCCACAATTCGGCATAGACCGCGCCCTTGGCCAAAAGCGCGTCATGGCTGCCGCGTTCGGCGACCTTGCCGTCGGCCAGCACAATGATTTCGTCCGCATCAGCAACCGTCGACAGGCGATGGGCGACCACGAGTGTCGTGCGGCCCTTGGCGGCATCTTCTAAGGCCTCGCGCACTTCGGCTTCGGTGACCGAGTCGAGGCTGGATGTGGCTTCATCCAGAACAAGGATCGGGGGGTTTTTGAGCAGCGCTCTGGCAATGCCGACGCGCTGACGCTCGCCACCTGACAGCTTTAAGCCACGCTCCCCCACTTTGGTTGCCAGTCCCATGGGTGCGGCCGCGATCAGGCCCTCTAGGCGGGCCATTTTGGCAGCCTGTTCAATTTCTTCTTGTGGGGCATCTGGGCGGCCGTAGGCGATATTATAGGCCAAGGTGTCGTTGAACAGGACAACGTCCTGCGGCACGAGGCCGATGGCCGCACGGACACTTTCTTGGGTCACATCGCGCAAGTCTTGGCCATCAATGCGCACGGCACCAGCTTGGGGGTCATAGAAGCGGAACAGCAAGCGCACAATGGTAGACTTACCCGAACCAGACGGGCCGACAATCGCCACCGTCTTGCCCGTGGGGATGGTGAAGGACACGTCGGACAGGCCCGCGTGACGGCCATCATGGACAAAGGCGACGCGATCAAATTGCACCTCACCTTTACTGACGTTCAAGGCGGGCGCGGCTGGCTTGTCAGCAATATCGGGCACTTCATCGAGCAGTGCATACATGGCTTCCATATCGATGGAGCTTTGTTTGATCTCGCGCCAAGCAAAGCCCAAGATATTCAGCGGCCCATAGAGGTTCAGCATCACCAATGTGACGGCGGCAATATCCCCCGCCCCCATCGTCCCGCGTGAGATCGCATAGCCGGCAGCCGCCACCATCGCCGCAAGGCCTAAGTTCTGGATGAAGCCTTGCGCGGCATTGAGGCCCTGTAAGGTGGCGTTCGATTGAACCGAAGCACGGGCATAGGTTCGCACCGCTTGATTGTATCGCTCCGTCTCGCGCGCTTCGGCGGCAAAAGCTTTGACGGTCTCGAAATTCATCAAGGAATCGACCGCCCGACCTGTTGCTTCGCTATCGGCATCATTCATGTCGCGACGATATTGCAGGCGCCATTCGGTGATCGCCAAGGTGATGATCGTATAAACCACGACGGTCGATGCCGCGATCAAGGCAAAGAACCAACCATAGCGCACCCCGAGAACAACGGCTGCCATGACGAGCTCAATCAAGGTTGGTCCGATGTTGAAGGCGACAAAGCGGGTTAGAAAATCGATGGCGCGAACCCCGCGCTCAATCGTGCGCCACACCGCCCCCGTTCGCTTGGACTGATGAAATCGGATCCCAAGGGCATGTACATGGCCAAAGACGGCAACCCCTGCCCGCCTTTGCGCCTCTTCGCTGACGGGCTGGAAAATGGTGTCGCGCAATTGCGGCGCTCCAGAGCCCAAAAAGCGCATCAAGGCCCAAGCGCCAATCGCCATCAGAAACACGCTGTCCCAAGACGGATTGCTGCCGCTCGTGAGGCCATTAACGGCATCGGCGAGCACCAGAGGCGCCCCGACGATGAAAACCTTAGAAATCAGGGTCAGCCCCAATGCCAACCCGACCCGCACGCGTAGCTCGGTTGTATCAAGTCCACCGATCAATCGAACCAAGCGCGACAACGCACGACCGATGGGTGAAATCTCATTGGCTGCGTCGGCAGCGGTGCGTTCGCCTTTTCTCATAAAGAGCACATAGGCAATGTTGCGTCCGATTGAACAGCCCAAATGCGTTTGCTGGCAAGGCTTGATGCACAATTGTCAGGAAACATGCATATAGCCCACGCAAAATCATGTGTCGCACCAACCGAGTCGCGTGCATGTGTCAGAACGGCTTAAGGAGCAGGGCATGAGCAAACTGAAATCTGTCTGTGTCTATTGTGGTTCTTCCAACCTTGTGGACCCAGCTTACCTTGAGCTTGCCACCCAGATGGGCCAAGCAATCGCCAAGCGCGGCATTCGGCTCGTCTATGGCGGCGGCAATGTCGGCCTGATGGGGGCCTCCTCGCGGGCAGCCCATGAAGCCGGTGGCGAAGTCTTGGGGATCATGCCGCACTTTTTGACCAAGTGGGAAAAGCCCAATCCAGCTTTTGAAACGCGGATGGTGGAGACCATGCACGAGCGTAAATGGGGCCTGTTTGCAGAATCCGACGCTTTCATCGTTCTGCCCGGCGGCATTGGCACCCTGGAAGAAGTGGTTGAGACCCTGTCGTGGCAACGCCTCGAACTGCACCGCAAGCCCGTGGTGTTCGTTGGGCGTACATTCTGGCAGCCCTTTGTCGATCTGATTGAGGCAACCATTGTCACCAAATTCACGCCCGAGGCGTTCCGCAATTCCTTCTTTTGCGTGGACACACCAGAAGAAGCGTTGGATGGTTTAGCCGCCGCTCAAAGCAAGGCTTAACGCCCCTCTTACCGCAGTCGAAATCCGCCGCTTTTGGACGTCGCCAGAACTTGGCGCGCCGGCCTTCGCGTGCGTGCTCAGCCACGGCCAAACTATCCCGCGAAAATCAGAAATACGCCAAAGTAAATTTGAGTATATTTTTCCTACATTGCGATTAAAGTTTGCAGCAAATAAATTTAAAATTTTATATTATACAATTTACAGGGGAAATTAGCGAATTTTTAACGTCTAAGCCACTGAATTTACTATTATTTTAATCGTTAACTGTAATTGAATATTTATTTCGAATTTGATTCGTTTTATTCTTTGTATCGCAACAAAGTAAACACATTACTTTTTGGTATAAAGGCCAAGTCAACTCTTAAGATGCCCGCCTTTGCGGGGTGATTGAAAAGGGTGATCTGGAACAAAGCCAAGCGATCGTTCTAGGGCCATGAATGGCTCGCCTGAGGTCGAAAGGGGTGTGTGAACTTGGGAGCATGAGCACCAGCCGCAAAGCAGCTGGAGAATGAGGCTGTGGGTTGATGAAAATGGAAAATTTTACCTTCAAGCTAAGTGCGGCTGACGGCCCTGAGGGTAGCGCCTTGGCGTCCCAAATTGCCACCCCTGAAGGTGGACTGTATTTCGACAACCAAATCCGACGCTACCTCAAGGCCGCTGTGCGTCGAAACGATGCGAAGGCGCGCAATAACCGAACCCTTGCGAGCGTCCTGCAAGAATGGACCGAGGTGGGTTATCTGAAAGGGCAAGTCTCCAGCATCGCCAATCGGGCCGGTATGTCGACAGCAACCCTCTACCGAGACTTCCCCGACAAATCATTTCTGTTCCGCCAGGCCCTCCAATTTGGGCAGGCAATCTTGATTGAAGCGGTTTCGACCTATCCCAAGCACCCAAACCCGATCCGGGACCTGACGGGCATGCTGTGTAACCACGCCGAGACACTCGCCCATCCCGCCCCCCAGCAAATGTTACTGGCTCAACGCCTGATGCTGCTTGAGCCTGATTTGCAAAGCGCTGTCAGTGCAATTGCCGCCGAAAATCATGAAAAGCTCAAACAGGTCTGGTACGCAAAAATCCAAGCGCTGGTCGATAGCGGCTGGATCAAACTCGACCAGATCGAATGGCAACGCTGTCGCTTGGTTGGCGCGTTAGAAGCGCGGACCTTTGGCTGGTTCATGATGGGCCATGCGCCGCGTAGCCCGGCCATTAGCTGGGAGCACGATGCACACCAAGTCGTGCAAGATTTCTTCAGGCTCTATGGCACTGAGAAATTTGAAGAAAATCGCCGCCTCTATAATTGGGATTGGGGGCTGGTGTGACCGCCTCGCAAGAGCCGAAGGATGTTGATGCATTCATCCTGCAACAGCTTGAACTTATGCTGTCCCAGAAGGGCAATCGCCTCGATTCGACCAATCGCCGCCAAAGGATCGCGGCGGCTGTTCATTTCGAAACCCTCTCCAAGAATTACACTCAATTAAGCGTGCCAGCCGTGGCCAAACGCGCGGGCGTGTCTACGGCCACGCTTTATCGCCTGTTTCCGGATGATAATGCGCTCTATGAGGCGGGCTACAATCTAGGTCTGCAACAATATCTCGATTGGTTGACCTATGACTTCGTTCACCCAAATCCTCTTCTTCGCCTCGCAACCTTGCTGGATCGCCGCGTTCAGGTCTGGACGCGGCCAAAGGCTATGGAAGCACTTTCGCCGCTCTATTACATGATATGTGATCGGGACCCGAATTTGAGCGCCCGTGTGACGCCCTATCTCAAATATTCCTCGGACTTCTGGCTCGGCCAATTCAAAAAACTGAAAGCAGAGGGCTATCTCCATCTTGAGCCAGATTGGAATCTGATCGAGATTTTCTGGGGCCCGATTGAAAGCCTTCTGTTCTATCCGACGGTCCAAACCGATTTACCCTATGTCTCAGACACCTCAAAATTTGAAGATTGCTGGCGGGCGACAGACGACTTTCTGACGCTCTATGGAACGCCTCATTTTCAAACAAATCGTAACAAGCTCAACTGGGATGCCGATTTGGCGGCATTTCGAACCGCAAAATCAGTATAAGGACCTTGCGATGATCAGCCTTTATCTTTCTACTCAACTCAATCGATTGTTGAACCATCTGGCCGGGCGGACAGAGGAAGCGCTCAAACGAGGCTAGGAATGAATGCTCCCTTTCCCCGTGCAGAACAGCACCGCTGTTTCGAGCAACAGATTCGCACCCAATTGTCGGTGCGGGTGCGCCGTCAGGATGATGGCACGCGCTCTTATCTGATCCTTGCGGCTGTCCTTCAGGAATGGGCGGAAGTCGGCCTCTTAAGCGCCCAAATGACAACCATTGCAGCCCGCGCCAAGGTTTCAACCGCGACGCTTTATCGCCTGTTTCCGAACCGCGACGAGATGCATCTAGAAACCCTAGCGCTTGGCCAGCAATTGCTGGTCGAGGCGATGAAGGAATGCCCGCCGCATCCTAATCCAGTGCGGGATTTGCTAGAAATGGCCCAGCACTATGCCGCTGTCCTACGAGAGCCCTATTTCAAGCAATTCTCGCTCAGCCAAACCTTTATGGTCCGAATGGATTCTAGCGTCAAAGAACAGGCCAGCATCATTGCCGTAGCGGGCTATGCTGGGCTTATTCAATATTGGCAGGAACGGCTGCAAATCTTAGTTGATGAAGGTTTTCTGAAACCTGCCTCAATCAACCACATGATTTTCCGATTAATCGGCCCGATCGAAGCCCGCACCCTGCATTGGCACCATAGCGGCCGCGGCACCTATATTCCTGACAAGGGGTGGCCTCACGAGATCGCGACGATTGTTGAAGCCTTCTTCGAGATTTACGGCACGAAGAAGTACGAAACAGCGTGTCAGACCCTCGGGTGGGACTGGCCCAGCTTTGCTGCTGCCACCCCCTCACCGCAACCTGAACCAGCCCAAGCGCCTGAAGCCACGCTCGAGAGCAAAGGGCTTTTGCAGCTAGAGTCCCTAGAGCGCGCGGTCGTTGAGGGGCCTTTGCCCGCTGACTTTATCGCGTTTGTTGAGGGACAGCTCACGCACATGCTGACCCATGGGAGCAATCGCCTGGATACGAGCGACCGTTATTTGCGGATCGTCGCGGCGACTTTGTTTGAAAATTATCGCGTCGGCTATGAACAGATTAGCATGGCCGGTATTGCCAAGCGCGCAGGCGTCTCGACCAAAACCTTGTACCGGACCTTTCCCGACGATCTAAACCTGTATCGAGAGGCCCATAGTCTGGGTTTGGCCTTCTTTAGCGCTTGGCTGTCGCGCGATGTGGAAGCGGCAAACCCGATAAAGCGCATGGCGGACTATCTCAAAATCGCGGTCGACACCTATTTGGACACCCGCAGCCTGCAGGTCAGCTCAATCCAATTTGGCCTACTGGCCGATCAAGGGCGCGAGACAAGGCTTCACACCTCAAATTTCATCAAAAGCTATATTTTCGCCTTTTGGTCTCGTCGATTTAGTCGCCTTAAGGCGGAAGGCTACCTCCAAGGCGAGATTGACTGGGCCATGATCCACGCCCTTTATGGCCCCATCCAGAGCCTGTCTTGGGGGCACAAAAGCAACCTCGGAGCTACGCCTAAGCCCGAAGGCAGCTGGGCCGAGGCCTGCTGGCAAGTCGCCGAAGACTTCTTCGTCATTTATGGCACGCCGCAATTTCATGCGATGCGGGAAAAGATGGATTGGGATGGGGACCAAAAAAGATGAAGAGCCGCTTGGCATTCTTGCGCTTACAACTCGGTAGGCCAGCAATGACTCAAAGGGCGAACAGGCTGACCTAGACGCTGGTGACTACCTGTAGACAGAGAAATGTTTTGCTCCTAGCGTTAATGGAAATTCCGATCCCCATTGGACTTACCCATGGAAACACGCAGTCAGCCAGATGTGGCCGGGCCACTGTTCGAAACCAGAATTCGTGCCCTTTTGGCGAAGCAAGCCAAACGGCAGGATGATGAAGTACGCCAAACGCGTATCCAAGCCAGCACGTTGCAAGAGTGGACCGAAGTCGGATTCAACGACGCCAACATTAGCCGGATCGCAGAACGCGCTGGCGTATCGACCGCCACGCTCTACCGACTTTACCCCGAACGCAACCAACTTCACTTACGCGTCTTGGAGCTGGCCAACCAGATCATCTTGGAGGCGATTCGCGAAGCCCCAACCCATCCCCATCCGTTCCGCAATCTTGTTGAGTTTATCCATCATATCTTGTCGCTCTGGCGGCAATCCAGCGTGCAATTGTTTTTCCATACACAAGGCTACATTTTGCATCGAGAAACCGAAATCGGAGCGGATGCGCGCAAAATCGCGGCAAATTTCAACATTAAAACCCAACAGATCGCCTTGACCCTCTTCGATACCCTGCGCCGAGACGGGTTCCTTGAAGATCGCGATCCATCCGCTATGTTGGCCCGGGTCTTTGGTTCAATTGACGTGCGGACCCTTGAATGGCAGCGAGGAAATACAGAACCCTTTCAACCCGTTACAGGCTGGTATGAAGAGGCAGTCAAGATTACGGAGCAATTCTTCACGCTTTATGGAACGGCCAAGTTTCACACCTTGCGAAACCAGGGTAACGTGCAGTGGCTGGATGGACGCGCTCTGGCGAGAACCCCGTTTCAAGTATCGGACGAAAAGAAGCTTCGAGCCGCTATAGAAGATGAGCTTCCTTTTTTGCGTGGCCTTCAAGAAGCGGCGCGATCAAAGCCAATACCAGCCAACGCGGATGCTTTCATT
The DNA here is from genome assembly GCA_001602435.1 of Hyphomonadaceae bacterium UKL13-1. Classification (GTDB taxonomy): domain Bacteria; phylum Pseudomonadota; class Alphaproteobacteria; order Caulobacterales; family Aquidulcibacteraceae; genus Aquidulcibacter. The sequence continues at coordinate 1,217,899 of CP012156.1, read as the reverse complement.
ACGCAAGAATTTCAGAGACTTTTGAGCAAAAGCCCTAATCGATTAGATGCGACCAATCGCCGAACCCGAATTGTCGCTGCCGCTGCATATCAGAATTATACGCAAGGCTATGGACGCCTTAACATGGCTGCCGTTGCGAAACAGGCCGGTGTCTCCACTGCCACGCTGTATCGGATCTTCCGCGATGATGCGGAAATATACCAACTGGCCGATGGCCTAAATGCCAGCTTTTACTTGGCTTGGCTGTCAAGGAGGTTAGATTCAACAAACCCCATCGAGCGTTTGGCCTTCTTTTCTGCCAATTTTATAGAAACCTTTATAGATCCGAAAATTGTGAATGCGAATACGATGCGTGCATCGTCAAACATGCAACCCTTCAAACAAGAATCGAAAAGCGTTGGCAATCAGGTCAATCAATATAACCTCCTGAATTGGTACAGGGGCCTAGAAAAGCTCCATACGGACAACTTGATTAACGAGCCGCCAAGTGTGGACATGATGCACGCGTTTCGAGGCCCCAGTGTCGATATCACCAGCCGTTGCCTCAGAAATGGCGTTTTAGAAACCCCGAACGGCTCTTGGTTTGAAGAAGCTTGGCAAATGGCCGACGAATTCTTCCAGATCTATGGCACACCTCATTTCCATGCGATGCGCAAGAAAATGAGGTGGGATGACGCTTTAGAAGCCCATCGTGCCAAGTCGCCTTAAGAAGCTTTGCCCGCCAAACGGCTTGCCGCCCGCTCTGGGCCGATCAGCATAAAGATCAACTTCATCTCTGGCCCATGTTCTTGGCCCGTCAGCGCCTTGCGCAAAGGCATGAACAAGCCTTTGCCTTTGGCACCAGTTGCCGCCTTCACCGCCTCGGTAAAGCCTGACCAAGAGGTCTCATCATAGGGCCCAGCTGGCAAAAGGCCCGCCGCCGTGGCGATAAAGTCTGGCTCGTCAATTTGTGGCTCAATCGGGCCTTGGACGACACGTGCCCAGAGCGCCACATCATCAAACTTCGCGAGATTACCGCGCACCGCCAGCCAAAAGGCTTCTCCCAGATCGCACTCAATCGCGGCAAGGCGCGGCTGGATCGCCGCATAGTCCGCATGCTGCAGCAATTGCGCATCCAAACGGCGGACATCTTCAGGGTCGAAGCGGGCTGGTGCACGGCCGATCTTGCCAAAGTCAAAACCCGCCACCAGAGCGTCCAAATTATCAACCGCCTCAACCGGGTCAGAGGTGCCGATCCGCGCCATCAAGGACAGGACCGCCAAGGGTGCTACCCCCTGCTCGCGTAGGCTTTCGACCGACAGCGAACCGATACGCTTCGACAAGGTCTCACCGTCCGCGCCCACCAACAGCGGGAAGTGGCCAAATTCAGGGCGCTTGCCGCCGGTTAGCGCTTCAAAGATTTCTGCCTGTGCGCCCGTATTGGTCACATGGTCTTCACCCCGGATCACATGCGTCACGCCCAAATCCACGTCATCCACGACCGATGGGAGCGTATAGAGATAAGCGCCATCTTCGCGGATCAACACGGGGTCAGACATAGAGGCCGTATCCACCGTTTGCTCGCCGCGGATCAAATCTTGCCAAGCAACCCGCTTGCCCGAGAGCTTAAAACGCCAATGGGGCTTGCGCCCTTCGGCTTCAAAGGCGGCCTTTTCAGCGTCCGTCAGGGCAAGGGCCGCGCGGTCATACACCGGGGGCAATTTACGCGACAAAGCGATCTTACGCTTGCGGTCTAATTCTTCGGACGTCTCATAACAGGGATAGAGGAGACCTGCCGCGATCAGCCGATCCCGCGCCTTGTCATACACGTCAAAGCGGGCCGATTGGCGCGCCTCTTCATCCCAGGTCAGGCCCAGCCACGTCAGGTCCGTCCGGATCCCGTCTTCATAGGCTTGGGTGGAGCGCGCCGTATCGGTGTCGTCAATGCGCAACAAGAAGGTGCCGCCATGTTGGCGCACAAACAACCAATTGCGCAATGCGGTGATCACATTGCCGACGTGGAGCTTGCCGGTGGGCGAAGGTGCAAATCTGACTTTCATGTTTCTTTCCTATCAGGGGTGACTTAGCAGTCATGGCCCCGACAGGCGAGAGGGGCATGTGCAGGTCAACCGTGCTTTGGCTGCGGAAAAATTTGCAGCGGACTATAGACGTAAAAACGGAACAGAGTTAGAACATCGCTGCTTTGTTCGTGCATCGTTCACGGTGCCATCGGATTTATAGGGGCCAAGCGTGCACGCGCGCCACAAGATAGGGGGAATTGATGCTGACGTCCAAACAACGAGAGCTTTTGCTATTCATTCATGAGCGTCTCAAGGAAACAGGTGTCTCGCCGTCCTTTGACGAAATGAAGGATGCGTTGGACTTGGCATCGAAGTCGGGCATTCACCGCCTGATCACCGCTCTGGAAGAGCGTGGCTTTTTGCGGCGTCTGGCGCACCGGGCACGGGCCTTAGAAGTGTTGAAACTGCCCGATAGCGCAACGACTGCCGCCCCACCCAAGGGCCGCCAGCCCTTTACGCCACTGGTCGTGGGCTCCACGCCCGCAAGTGCCGCACCACCTTCACCACCACGGGCAGCCAATGACATTGCGGTTCTGGGTCGGATTGCCGCGGGTGTGCCCATCGCGGCCATCCAGCATGAGATCGACCGGATTGCAGCCCCTGACCAACTAGACCCTGCCCTTCACTTTGCCTTGGAAGTCAAAGGCGATTCCATGATTGATGCTGGCATTCTCGAAGGTGACTTTGTCATCATCCGCCGCACCGATGACGCCCAATCAGGCGATATCGTGGTCGCTTTGGTTGATGATGAAGAAGCAACCCTGAAGCGCTTGCGCCGCCGCGGCCAGTCTATCGCTTTGGAAGCCGCCAACCCCCGTTATGAGACCCGCATCTTCGGGCCAGATCGCGTGAAGGTTCAAGGCGTGCTGGCGGGGCTTTATCGGCGGTACTAGGCGCTGTTGCCGGGCTGGCTTTGGGCGGCGCACCGGGCAACCAGCCTGCGGCGGACAACCAAAAAAAACACGCACCCAAACTGTGGAGCTCAAATGATGTCTCGTATCTGCTATGTTGAATTACCCGCAGCCGACTTGCCCGCAACGCGCGCCTTTTATGGCGATGCGTTCGGCCTTGCCTTGACCGACTATGGCCCCAGCTATTCCTGCACGACAAATGGTGACGTCGACCTCGGCCTACAGGGGGACTTAAGCGAGGCCAGTACCGCACCACTGGCCGTCATCGCCGTCGATGATTTGGAGGCTTGCCTTGAGGCGGTGACACAGGCGGGTGGCGTTATCACCAAACCGCTATTTGCCTTTCCAGGTGGTCGCCGCTTTCACTTCCGCGATCCAAGCGGCAACGAGCTTGCCGCCCTGAAGGCGGACTGAAAGGAAGCCTCACCTCCTTGGTGTTGAGGGCCCTGCAGCTTCTTTCCACGAGCCAGCCCTGGCCGCAGGCTTTGCCTTTGCAAAGGCATAGTTCGAGTTTGTGTGTGCAAGGTGGGTGGGTGTGATGGACCGCGCAACAAAAGTTGCGCATGCCACCGCGTCGACAGGCGCAGCGCTTGCTGCGCGCTCCTTTCGGCGCGCCATTTCGCAATAACAATTGTCGGGTGGCTTCAAGGTGAGCGAAATGTGGCCTTGAGGCCGTTCCAAATTATTTCAGTGAACATATAAGCCCATTTTAGCGCTACCTTGGACCGCGCAACAAAAGTTGCGCATGCCACCGCGTCGACAGGCGCAGCCCTTGCTGCGCGGTCCGATCGGCGCGCCACTTCGGAATAACAATTGTCGGGTGGCTTCAAGGTGAGCGAAATGTGGCCTTTAGGCCGTTCAAAATTATTTCAGTGAACAAATAGGCCCATTTTAGCGCTACCTTGGACCGCGCAACAAAAGTTGCGCATGCCCCCGCGTCGATAGGCGCAGCCCTTGCTGCGCGCTCCTTGGCTAAGGTCCCCTAAAACTCCGCCACCAAATCCACGCCGGATGCGCTTTTCAAAGCCCGGCGTGCGGCGACATCGATGGGGAAGCGGCCGGGGGCTTGGATTTCGACTTCGCGGCCATCGGCCAGTTCGACGACGACGCGCAATTCGCCAAAGCTGGATGAGGTGGCACCGCGCAAGGTCTCGGTCACACGAGCTAATTCTTCGATTGGCGCACCGCGCGCTAGGAACACTTTAATCCCCGCACAGCCCGACATATCGGTTTGATCCAACAACTCAATCTTTTCAGCCGATAGTTTCAAATCGCCATCGCGCAGGCGCGCCTTGGCCCGGAAGCTGACCGAGGTTCCGGGGTCGAGATAATCGCGCGCCTCGTTGAGGGTTTCGGGCATAATCATGACTTCAAACTCGCCCGTGGGATCGCTCAACGTCACCCAGGCAAACTTGCCGCCATCGCGCGCCGGGCGTTCCTTGCGCGCCCGCACGACACCGGCCATGCGGAAAATCGCGTCTGATCCCTGCATTTTGGAGTGAATTTCAGAGAAGAAGACCGTCTGCCTACGCCGCAAGGCCTCAATCAAATCATCCAATGGATGGCCCGACAGGAACAGGCCAAGGGCGGCAAACTCATTATCCAAGCGCTCTTGCGCGGACCAAGGTTTAACGCTGGGCAAGGGTGCGCGCGGCGGGGGTGCGGAATCGCCAAACAGGCTCGTCTGGGCGCTTTGGCGATCCGAGGCAGCCGCATTGGCATGGGCCACCAATTGATCGGACGAAGCAAACACCAAAGCACGATTGGGCTCAATGGAATCAAAGGCCCCGGCCTTGGACAAAGTCTCCCAAGTCCGCCTACCCAGCACGCGCGGATCGACCCGCTCGGCCAGATCATGCAGGGATTTGAACTTACCGCCTGCTTGGCGGATCTCCACCACTTGGGCCATAGCCGCCACGCCAACCGACTTAATCCCGCCGAGCGCATAGCGAATGGCGTTGTCTTGGACGGAGAAATCGGCCTCAGAATAATTAAGATCGGGCGACAATACCTTGATCTTCATGCTTTTTGCCTCTTGCATGAAGGCGCCCAGCTTATCGGTATCATCAATATCGAGCGACATAGAGGCCGCCATGAACTCAACGGGATGATTGGCCTTAAGATAGGCGGTTTGATAGGCGATCACGGCATAGGCGGCGGCGTGGGACTTGTTAAAGCCATAGCCGGCAAACTCGCTCACCAATTCAAAGATACGGTCGGCAAGCTCGGCGTCGACGCCCCGTTCGGTGGCCCCGCTGACGAAGCGGTCCTTTTGTTTGGCCATTTCTTCGGGCTTCTTCTTACCCATGGCGCGGCGCAACAGATCTGCTTCGCCCAATGAATAGCCCGACAGGATCTGGGCGATCTGCATCACCTGTTCCTGATAGATGATCACGCCTTGGGTCTCTTTGAGAACCGAGACCAAGCTCTCGTGCAGATAATCGGCATCTTTGCGACCAAATTTCACGTCGCAATAGGTCTCAATATTCTTCATCGGACCCGGCCGATAGAGCGAGATCAGAGCGATGATGTCGTCCAACGTGTCGGCCCGCATCTTGCGCAACGTGTCGCGCATCCCTTGGCTTTCCAACTGGAACACGCCCATGGTCTTGCCCGAGGCCAAAAGCTCATAGGTTTTGGGATCATCAAACGGCAGCGTGTCGAGATCGACCACAATGTCGCGCGCCTTCAAGAAGTCCAAGGCGCGCTGGATCACGGTGAGGGTTTTGAGACCCAAGAAGTCGAATTTCACAAGACCTGCCGGCTCGACCCATTTCATATTGAACTGGGTGGCAGGTAGGCTGGAGCGCGGGTCCTTATAGAGCGGCACCAACTCATGCAGCGGACGGTCGCCAATCACCACACCGGCGGCGTGGGTAGAGGCGTTGCGGTAAAGGCCTTCGAGCTCAATCGCAGCATCAAGCAGCGTGCGCACGTCGGCGTCACGCGACCGCTCCTCTTGGAGGCGCGGTTCGTCCTTAATGGCTTGGGCCAAAGTCACGGGTGCAGCGGGGTTATTCGGCACCATTTTGGCCAGTCGGTCGACTTGGCCATAAGACATATCCAAAACGCGGCCAACGTCGCGAAGGGCGGCGCGCGCCTGCAGCGTTCCGAAGGTGATGATCTGTGCGACACGGTCTGAACCGTACTTTTTCTGCACATAATCAATGACTTGATCGCGCTTCTCCTGACAGAAGTCGATATCGAAGTCGGGCATGGAGACGCGTTCTGGGTTCAGGAAGCGCTCAAACAATAGGCCAAAGGCCAAGGGATCAAGGTCGGTAATCGTCAGTGAATAAGCGACCAGCGAGCCTGCGCCAGAGCCTCGGCCCGGACCGACTGGAATATTGTTTTCCTTCGACCATTTGATGAAGTCCGCAACGATCAAGAAGTAGCCCGCAAACCCCATCCGATTGATCACATTGATTTCGTGTTCCAACCGCTGGTCATAGATTTCGCGCGCCACAACGGGGGGGCGCTTCAGAAGGCGCGCTTCTAGGCCCTGGCGGGCTTGGCTTGCCAATTCCTCCGGCTCATCGCGGCCCTCGGCCGTGGTAAAGCGCGGCAGGATGGGTGCGCGCATCAAGGGCCGGATCGCGCAACGCCGTGCAATGTCGACACTATTGGCCAAAGCCTCTGGCAAATCGGCAAATAGCGCCACCATATCGGCCTCACTGCGGAAGCAATGATTGGCCGAAACCCGCTCGCGCTTATCATCGGCCACGCGGGTGGCCTGACCGATACACATGAGGATATCTTGCGCGCGATGCCGCTCTGGGCTGTCAAAGCGCACATCATTGGTCGCCACCAGCGGCAGATTGTTTTGATAGGCCAGATCAATCAGAAGCGGCTCAATCTGGGCCTCATCGGCCATGCCATGGCGCTGCAGCTCGATATAGAGGCGATCCGGGAAGGCCTTGGCCAACTGGCGCAGCAGCATGTCGGCCTCTGACTTCAAATTGGCCAGAAGTGCGCGGCTTAACAGCCCTTCCCGCCCACCGCTAAGGCAGATCACGCCATCGCTATGGTCCAGCACTTTTTGCAAACCGACATGAGGTAAACTGCCAGCTGGTACTTCTAGGAAGGAAAGGCTGGAAAGCGCCATCAGATTGGCCCAGCCGACTTCATTCTGGGCGATCAGCGCCAGACTGCCATCTGGCCCCGCCGCCGCACCGGGCTTTTGGCTGAGGAAAGAGACCGGCAGCGTTAAGCCCATAATGGGCTGAATGCCTTTTTCGGCCAAGGCTTCTGAAAACTCCAGCGCGCCAAATAGGTTTGGATCCGAGATGCCGACCGCGACACAGTTCGCCTTAGCGGCAAAGCCCGCGAGCTTTTTGACGGTCATCGCGCCATCGAGCAGCGAATAGGCCGACCTTACCCGCAGATGGACAAAACCCGGGCCTGCCAAAGCAGGTCTTTCGACTTGCCCTGCCCCAGTTGACGCCCCACCTGGCCCCGTCAATGCGACATCACCCGAGCCCTGATCACCGTCAGAGAAAGCGCCGCCTGAAAGAGTAGTATCTGCCATGGGGCCACCTGAATCCGTCGACTGAATCATCACCAAAGAGCGGCTCAGTGTGACAGGACTCTCAGGCCTCTGTCAGCCCTCGCCGACAGAAAATTCAAAGCCATCCTCAACCGATCACAGCACCCCAGCCCCAAGCCATCAGGGTGAATGCGAGAATAGCTGCGAAAGCGGCTGCGTCTTGAAGTTGGGCCATGTTTCACCTCGTTTGTTCTTCCTTCGTTCTATTCTTGTTTTGTTCTCATGGCAAGAGGTATTTTGCATAAACGTGGAACAAGATTTTGGGCACTTCAGTCTTGGACGAGGCGTCCGCCATCGATGCGGAAAACGCGGTCCATTTGCCGAGCTAAATCAATGTTGTGTGTGGCAACTAGGGCAGAGGTCCCCTCCTCCCGCGTGGCTTTGCGGAAGGTGTCGAAGACAAAGCTCGAGGTGGCAGGGTCGAGGTTGCCAGTAGGCTCATCAGCAATCAAGAGCGCCGGTTGATTGGCCAGTGCGCGCGCAATGGCGACGCGCTGCTGCTCGCCACCTGAAAGCTGACCCGGCTGGTGGAGTTTCCGGTCTGCCAGTCCCATCATGTCGAGGAGTTGCTCTGCCCGTGCGCGTGCTTCGGCTTGGCCAACGCCGGCAATCCATTGTGGCAACGCGACATTATCAACGGCGCTAAATTCTGGCAGCAAATGGTGGAATTGATAGACAAAGCCTAGCGCGGTGCGGCGCAGCGCCGTGCGGGCGGCATCGGGCAGTTTCGTCGCGTCAATGCCCGCCAGCTCTACTGTGCCGCCTTGAACAGCCTCTAACAGGCCCGCGGCATGGAGGAGCGAGGACTTGCCAGAACCCGACGGGCCGATCAGGGCCACAATTTCGCCGGGCATAATGGTGAGATTGGCACCTTTAAGGACTTCGAGCTCGCCTGCGCGGGTTTGATAGACGCGGCGAAGGTCGGTCAGGCGGAGAACAGGGCTACTCATAGCGAAGCGCCTCCACTGGATCGAGCTTGGAGGCACGCCAAGACGGTGGCAAGGTGGCCACAACACTCGCGATGGCTGCGAACAAAGCCGTGGTGATCACCTCGTGCCATTCCACTTTCGCGGGGATTTGGCTCAAGAAATAGATGTCGGCATTGAAGACCGGGCCAAACACAAACTCGACGACCTTTTGAATGGTGCCGATATTGAGACAGAACAAAGTCCCGCCAATAGCTCCTGCAAGCGTGGCAAGGATACCGACACTGGCCCCAGACATCATGAACACCCGCATAATTGAGGCGCGCGAGGCCCCCATCGTGCGCAGAATGGCGATATCACGGCCTTTATTCTTCACCAGCATCACAAGGCCAGAGATGATGTTCATAGCGGCAATTGCGACAATCAGCATCAGGATCAAGCGCATCACATTGCGCTCTATCTGCAAAGCCGAGACGAGGCTTTCTGATTGCTGCCGCCAGTCGGTTACGTAACGGTTTTGGCTGAATTTCGCGACTTCCAGCGCCAAAACGTCCGCTTTATCTGGGTCCTGCATGCGCAGTTCGATCGTATCCCAAGAGGTTTCTTTGGAGAAGAAGAGTTGGGCTTGCTCGATCGGCATATAGATGAAGGTGGCGTCATACTCGCTCATGCCAATGTCGAAAATGGCCGAGACGGTGTAGCCCTTGATGCGCGGGGTCGTGCCAAAGGGCGTTGAGGCCCCTTGGGGCGAAATCAATTGCACCGAATCCCCGGGCAGAACGCCTAAAGCTTCCGCGAGCCTCGACCCCATGGCGATCTCGTCCCCGCCATATTCGCCCGTGCCCCAGGTCTTGAGGTTGCCGCCAACCAGATTGCCCGAGACGATTTTGAGCTTAGCGAGGTCAGAAGCTGAAAGCCCAGTGACCATCGCACCGCGTGCGAGATTGCCACCTTGGCCGACCGCCATCACTTGGCCGTCAATCTTGGGCATGACGTCCACAACGCCGGGCAAAGCTTTGGCTTTGGCCACAATGGCGCGAGCTTCTGGGATGGGCATGTTGCGCACATCCACAAAAACATGGCCGTTGACGCCCAAAATCCGGCCTAACAATTCAGCGCGAAAGCCATTCATCACGCTCATCACGATGATGAGCACGGCGACAGCCAGAAAGATGCCGATAAAGCTAATCAGCGAGATCAAAGCGACCCCGCCATCTTCACGCCGAGCCCGCAGATAGCGTGCGGCTAGCGTGCGCTCCCACATGCCAAAGGGCCCCGCGCCGCCAGCTTTCATGCCGATGCCTTAGCAGTCAGACGCGAGAGCGCGCTTTCCAAGGACACTTCTTCCTTGGTGCCCGTCTTGCGGTCCTTCACTTCCACCTGCCCATTGGCAAGGCCCTTCGGCCCAACGATCAATTGAGTGGGCACCCCGATCAAATCCATGGTGGCAAACTTCGCGCCCGGACGATCTTGGCTATCATCATAAAGCGGGTCCATGCCTGCCTTCAAAAGCGTTTGATAGGCTTGCTCACAGGCTGCATCGACGGCCTCATCGCCCGGACGCAAGCTGATCACGCCAACATCAAACGGGGCAACCGCATCTGGCCAAATAATGCCATTGTCATCATGGCTGGCTTCAATGATTGCCCCAACCAGACGCGACACGCCAATGCCGTAGGAACCCATTTGCACCAAAACGTCTTTCCCATCAGGGCCAGAGACTTTGGCGTTCATGGGGGCGGAATATTTGGTACCAAAGAAGAAGATATGGCCCACTTCAATACCGCGGCCGGTGCGACGACGATCCATCGGCACTTCGGTTTCAAAGCGGCCCTCGTCATGGATTTCGTCAGTTGCCGCATAGGCTTTGACGATGCGTGAGACGGTTTCGGCGCGATTAGCGCGAGCCGCGTCATTATTGTCAAAACTGATGTCCATGCCGGCCCAATCGGTTTCGTCATAAATGGCATCATAGAAGACGCCACTTTCGCCCGTGGGGGCCAAGACCAAAAACTCATGGCTTAGATCGCCACCGATCGGCCCGGTATCGGCGCGCATTGGCACCGCCTGCAGGCCCAAGCGCTGGAACGTCTTCAGATAGGCCAGAAACATCTTATTATAGGCATCGCGCGCGCCAGCTTCATCCAGATCAAAGCTATAGGCATCTTTCATCAAGAATTCGCGGCCGCGCATCACGCCAAAACGGGGGCGGACTTCGTCGCGGAACTTCCATTGGATATTATAGAGGTTCAGCGGCAATTCCTTGTAAGACCGCACATGGTTGCGGAAAATATCGGTTACGACTTCTTCTGCCGTCGGCCCAAACAACAAATCGCGCTCGTGCCGATCGGTGATGCGCAGCATTTCGGCACCATAGGCGTCATAGCGGCCGCTTTCCCGCCACAGGTCCGCGCCTTGCATGGTCGGCATCAAGACTTCCAGTGCGCCAGAACGGTTTTGTTCTTCGCGCACAATCGCCTCGATCTTTTGCAAGACTTTCAGGCCCAATGGCAGCCAGGAATAGATACCGGCGGAATGTTGCTTGATCATACCGGTGCGCAGCATCAGCTTGTGCGACACGATTTCGGCATTGGCTGGGGTTTCTTTTGTAACGGGCAGGAAATAGCGCGACATGCGCATGGCGATCACCTTCTCTTTGACGCTCTGCCATAGTCTGTGCCGCGCGCTGAGGCAATTAGTCAGCGCTGCGGGTGGTGTGGTGGGGGGGGGCAAGCAGAAGTTCTTTTCGTCTGGACCCATTTTGGTAGAAACTATGTTTCACCAAAATAGATCATCGAGGATGAGAGCGACATCTGGGTAGTCAAGTGCGCAGCTTTGCTGCGTCGCGAGCGATCCGTTTTCAAAGAAAACGGACACTTGACGACCCACATGTCGCAAAGAGAATTGAGGTAACGGTTTGGTGAACCAAAATGGGCACCAAAGCGCTTCTAGGTGAAAGGCATTGGGCTAGCTTGTCCGCTACGCCAAGGTGCGCCCAAAGGACCGCGCACCACTAGGTGCGCAGCTAATGCTGCGCGCTCCATCATTCGACCACCCCCCAAACGAAAAAAGGCCGCGCTTGAACAAGTCAGGCGCGGCGCAAAGGTTCTGGGAGGAAACGCCATCAGGCATTTACGAGGGGGCGACAGGCCCGTCTCGCAAGTGCACAATCGCCGTTCCCGCTCGCAGGTGCAACATGATGGCTGCCCAATTGCCGCAAAAAGATGCCATTGCCCATGAGGCGGCTAAATGTCGTGCAAACCCTGCTCTCTTTTTGGGCTCGACGCCTAAATTACCCCTATTTCAGGGACGATAAGGCCACCTCACCCCATCAACCGACCCAAGGGATGTTCCAAAGAGACCCAGCCAGACATCAAAAGCAGGGCAAAGGCTGTCCACACAATGGACGTGATCGCCGTCGTCCAAATGAGTTTCTGCTTGATATTGGCAATCACCGGTGCGCCGGGGTCTGTTCCAGCGACGACTTCACCGCTTTCTTCTTGGCTGCGCACGCCAATTGGCAGGACGCAAAACAGGATGACCCACCACATGGTGAGGAAGATTGCGATCCCGGTGAACCAATCCATTTAGTGGGCCCCTTTCGGCGTTTCCATCAATTCGATCAACACCCCATTAGAATTCTTTGGGTGGACGAAGATAATCAAAGTGCCGTGAGCCCCAATGCGGGGCTCGCCCAGAATAGTGGCCCCATTGGCTTTCATGGCGTCGCGCGCGGCATAAATCTCGGGCACTTCAAAGCACACATGGTGCTGGCCGCCATTGGGGTTCTTTTCGAGGAATTTATGGATGGGTGAGGCTTCACCCAAGGGTTCAATCAACTCAAGCTGGCTATTGGGAATATCGACAAAAGCCACCTTCACGCCTTGCTCGGGCATATCGCGCATCGGCGTGATATCGGCGTCGGTGACACCATAAAGCGCTTTGTAATTTTCCAAGGCTGCAGCGATGGACGGCACGGCAATGCCGACGTGATTGAGACGACCCAGTTTCATGATGCTGCTCCTGTATGAGTTGCCTGCTTCCATCATGGCTTTAGGCGGCTACGTCAATCTTAGCCGACAGGTAGGCTTCACTTTTGAATAGACAAGTGCGGCGGGGGTCCTTAGCCTCACAAGGCTGTGATCAGAAAAATGATCGGGGAGACCAGAATGAAACGAACTTCTACCTTGGCCACATTGGCTGCTCTTATGATTTTGGGTGCCGCCGCGCCTAAGCCGACTGCGCCAGTGCAGACGTTGAAGATTCCAGAATTGAGCGCCAGTGTCGCGGCTGATTATTCAAGCTCGCTAAAAGCCTTGTGGGAAGATTTGCACGCCAATCCAGAATTGTCCTTCCGCGAGACCCGCACAGCAGGCGTTGTGGTGCGAGAGCTGCGGGCCATTGGCGGGATTGAAATCACCGAGAAGGTTGGCGGCACGGGTGTTGTTGGCGTAATCCGCAATGGCGCGGGGCCAATTGTGATGTTGCGCGCCGATATGGACGGCCTACCCATCCTAGAGCGCAATGGTCTGCCTTATGAATCGAAAGTCCGCCAAATTGACGCGGACGGGGTTGAGATGCCCGTCATGCATGCCTGTGGCCATGATGTGCATGTTGCTGCTTTGATCGGTGCGGCAAAGCAATTGATGGCGCGTAAGAGCCTGTGGCGCGGCACGATTGTGCTAGTCTTCCAGCCGGCTGAAGAGCGTCTGGGCGGGGCCTTGGCCATGTTGCAAGACGGCCTTTATACCCGCTTCCCCAAGCCAGACATCGCCTTGGGCTTGCACATTGGCAGCGGCACTGAGCGCGGCAAGTTCAAAGTGGAAAGCCGCGTTGCCAATTCCAGCTCTGACGGCGTCAACATCATTGTGCGCGGTGTGGGCGGTCATGGGGCTTCGCCACAACAAACGGTGGACCCCATTGTTGTCGCCTCTAACCTCGTCATGGCCTTGCAGACCTTGGTCAGCCGCAACATCTCGCCGTTAGAGCCCGGCATTGTGACTGTGGGCGTTGTCCACGCCGGTTCTAAGCGCAACATCATTCCCGAAGAAGCCCGTTTGGAGCTGACCGTGCGTGCCGATACGCCGGAAGTACGGGCAAAGCTGCTTGACGGGATCAAACGCATTTCTGACGGGGTGGCCAGAACCTATGGCGTGCCCGAAGATCGGATGCCGATTGTCACCAATCTGGCCGAAAAAGCCCCACCCAATCTGAACGATCCTGAAAATGCCGCCAAGCTGCGCGCCAGTCTTGAAGCGGCCTTTGGTGCTGACCGCATGTCAAAAATCCCCCGTGCTGGCATGGGTGCGGAAGACTTCGCCTATTATGGCGCGCCCGAGTGGGGCGGCATCAAAAGCGTGTTTTTCAATGTCGGTGGCAGCATCACCGATGACATGAGCAAAGCCCCGCCCCACCACTCGCCTCTGTTCCGGATTGAACCCGAAGCCTCGGTCAAGTCGAGTGTCGAAGGCTATGTGGTTGCGGCCATGACGTTCTTGGGCACGCCTTAGAATTTCGAAATAGTGGCCTTCGGAGGCTAAAACTTGGAAGACTTGAATGCCGGCAGAGTGCGGCATTCAAGTCTCCTCAAATTTTGATATTGCCCTTAGGTTTTGGGCCTAGAGTTCGCTTTTTAAATCACCCACGACGTGAGCAATTGGCTAAGTCACCGGCACAGTTCCGAGTGGCACTCCAATCGAACATCCTCTAAAATATTTAAGTTTATTTTTTTAATCTATGATTGAGATTTAAAGCGCTCCATGGCATATTTTAGGTTGAATGGAGCCTATTTTTGCCCCTTGCCTCTCATCCAGCGCCGGGAACCGTTGTAAGGGTTGACCTTTCCGAGGGCTTCCGGCCACCGGAAATGGTAAAGAGGCGGCCAGTAATCGTATTGAGTCCGCCAATTCGAAATCGGCAAATGCTTTGCACGATCGTACCGCTAAGTACATCGCCGCCGCGTCCTGTCTTGGCGCATCACATGCAAATCGGCTTTGAACCATTACTTCCTGCCCCGTACAATTCACCTGTTATGTGGCTAAAGGGCGATGTAGTTTTAACAGTTGCCTTTCATCGACTGCGTCTTTTGTTTTCAGGTTGGGATGATGGGCAACGCATATATGACGTACTCGTTTTAGACGCGGAGACATTTGAAAAAGTACGTGGCTGCGTCAGATCTGGCCTCGGCCTATAAGTTGACTTTTAGCAAAAAGAATTGTATCTATCTTAGGTCGTCGGTTGTGCCGACAATTAAGTCCAACTTCGGTTGGCCGCTTTGGTCGGAGATCGCAAACTTTCCAAGGTGTCTGCAAAGCCCCGCCTAAGCGGGGCTTTGTCTTTTGTGGCTTCAACAAATCGTCGAATAACACGAGCCCCGCCCTAAATCGTCATCACCACCACATCGACGATGGGTCGTTTGCCGAAGATGCGGTCGCAGGCCTTGCGGACGGCGCGCATAACAAAGCCTTCGGCGGTTTCTTCTTCCATGCGTTGATCTGGCTTTAGGCGATTAAAGGCTTCTTCTGCGGCATCGGCCAATTGCTCCAGGCGACCTTCGGCTGGGCTGCCATTGCGCTCAGACAAGCCGCGTGCCCGCACGTCAGGTCCTGCTTTGATGCGGCCCTTCGCATCAATGGCGATGGAAACCATCACATAGCCATGCTCGCCCAAACGAATGCGGTCGCGGATGGTCTCGCTGTCCGAAGCGATGATGGCATCGCCGTCCACCAACAATCGACCGGTGGGCACTTCATCAATCACCGCTGCAGGGCCTGGCGCCAGACGGATCATGTCACCGTTTTTGACGGCCAAGGCCTCTGGAACCTGAAGGCTCAAGGCAAACTTCGCATGTTCCATCAAATGGCGCTGTTCGCCATGGGTCGGAATGGCGATTTGCGGGCGCACCATCTCATACATGGCGCGCAACTCATCCCGGCACGGGTGGCCCGAGACGTGGATGTGGCGATCCTTGCCGGTGATGATATTGACGCCGCGCATGGCAAGCTTGTTTTGAAGCTCTAAGATCGCCCGCTCATTGCCGGGAATTTCGCGGCTAGAGAAGAGGCAGGTATCGCCGCGTCCAAGGGTGACAAAGGGGTGGCTGCCTTCGGCGATGCGGGCCAAAGCGGCGCGCGGCTCACCTTGGCTACCCGTGCACAGATAGAGCACTTTGTCGTCGGGCAAATGGCGCGCCATTTCCGGCTCAATAAAGGTTGCGTCTTGCAACAGGCCAACCGCTTTGGCGGCCCCCGTGATGCGCAACATGGAGCGACCGATCAGAGAGACCGAGCGGCCAGCCGCTGTTGCAGCTTCCACCGTCGATAAAATGCGTGCCACGTTTGAAGCAAAGCAAGCCACAGCCACCTTGCCCTTTTGCTCCGTTATGGCCTCAAACAGACCGTCGCGCACACCGGCTTCAGAGCCTGCTTCGCCTTCGGAAAAGACGTTCGTGCTGTCGCAGACCATCGCCAAGACGCCATCATCGCCAATCTGGCGGATGCGGGCGCTGTCGGTTTGCTCGCCGATCAGAGGATCAATGTCGATCTTCCAGTCGCCGGTATGCATCACTGTGCCCAGCGGCGTATGGATCGCAAGACCGTTAGGCTCGGCGATGGAGTGGGTCAGCGTGACATATTCAATGTCGAAGGGGCCGATTTGAAAGCGGTGCTTCAAAGGCACTTCATGCAGGGGGACTTTACGCTCGATCCCGCGCTCACGCAGCTTGTCGCGCAACAGGTGGGCGGTGAACGGCGTCGCATAGACGGGGGCCGGAAAGCGCGGCCACAGCCAGCCCATGGCCCCGATATGGTCCTCATGCGCATGGGTCAGCACGATGGCGAGAATATCGTCCTTATTGGTCTCGAGAAATTCTGGGTCAGGCAGGATCAAGTCCACGCCCGGTATGCCTTCCTCGCCAGCGAAGGTGACACCGACATCAACCACAATCCACTTCTTATCGCCCTCCGGCCCGAAGCCGTAAGCGTTGAGGTTCATGCCGATTTCATTAGAGCCACCGAGGGGGAGAAAGACGAGTTCATCTGTTTTATTTTTTGTTTTTGTCACGTTGGGTTCCGATTGGCGGACCTACCGCCATTGCGTTCAAAGATTTCTAAAAGCCCGACAGTCGTCAGGTCCTGATCATAATGATCAATATGGGTCGATGCGCCTTCAAACAAAGAGGCGACACCCCCGGTTGCGATTACTTTCATGGGCTTGCCATACTCGGCTTTAATTCGGTCGATCAGACCATCAATCAGCTCAATATAGCCCCAAAATACGCCAGATTGCATCGCACCGACAGTGTCGATACCGATGACTTTGTCTGGCTTGCGAATTTCAATGCGCGGCAAACGTGCTGCGGCTGTATGTAGCGCCTGAAGAGACAAATTGATCCCTGGCGAAATCACACCGCCCTCAAATGCGCCATCTGCCCCTACAATGTCAAATGTGGTCGCGGTCCCGCTGTCGATCACAATGCAAGGACCGCCATATTGGATGAAGGAGCCAATGGCGTTGACGAGGCGGTCTGCCCCGGCTTCTGATGGTTTTGGAATGCGCACATCAATGCCCAGTTCCGCATTCTCGCCCACGACCCATGGCTCTGCCCCCACATAGCGGCGCGACAGATTGCGTAAGTGAAACAAGGCTTGCGGCACTACGGTTGAGATCACACAATGATTGAGGTCGTTGATCGATAAGCCCGCAAAGCGCATCGCCGCATCCAGCCAAACAGCATATTCATCCGCTGTGCGCGAGGAGTTACTGGCCGCGCGCCAGGTGCCGCGCCAATGGGTGCCATCATGGACAGCAAATTTCGAATTGGTGTTCCCAACGTCAATGGCCAGCAGCATGTATCCCCCTAGGTCTGTCTCTGATACGGGGCCAGGCCCACGCGGGTTACCATTTTCGCGCTCTCTTTAGCCTGTCCGACAGGGGCTGCGCCAGTGCTAAGGGTGCAGGCCGTCTTAGCCAAAGAACACATCCCCGGCCGTCACTTCGTGGATCGTGCCATCGGGCTGTTCCAATTGCAGCGCACCACTGGGTGCGAGGCCATGAAAGCGGCCTTCCAGTGTCTCGTGCGGCAAGCGCACAATGATAGGCTGGCCAACGCCAGAAGCCCGTGCCAGCCAAGCCCCTGCAATCGGGGCAAAGCCCAGTTTCGTCCAGACGTCGAACCAGTCGTGAAAACGCGCCCGCAAGCCCTCAAACAGGACTTCCGCGCTCATGGGCGAATAGCCCGTCGGCACGTGATCGGCGACACAGGTGATCGGCTGATCAATGCCATCGGGGCTGGTACGCACATTCACGCCAATGCCGACTGCCAAGTGAAAGCCATAAGGCCCCTGCCAGCTTTCCAGCAAAATGCCGCTGGTCTTCTTGCCCCCGATCAACACGTCATTCGGCCATTTGAGGCTGACAGCACCTTGGGCCACAAAAGGGTCGATGGCTTCAGCCACGGCCAAAGCGGCGACAAAGGACAGATTGGCGGCCTCCGCTGGCCCACAGCTCAACGTAAAAAGGCCAGTTGTGAACAGATTGCCGGGCTGCCCCAACCACGTCCGACCACGCCGGCCCCTGCCCTTGGTCTGTTCAAGGCTGCGCACCCATAAGGGGCCAGTCTCGCCGCCTTCGCTCAGACGGCGTGCTTCGTCATTGGTGGAATCTATCGTGTCATAAAGCCGGACATCGCCCAGCCCGCCCCCTCGGCTTGGCCTCAATGGAAGCCAGCCCCAGCGATGCTGGCGGCAGAGCCGACAAGGCCAATCACCAAGGTCAAAGCCGCCAAGACAAAGGTCGCCCCGGTCAGCGTCAAAGTGGTGGAAGCCCCAACGGGCACCATGGCAATGCGCGGCTCGTCAAACCAAACGGTCTTGATGATGCGCAGATAGTAAAAGGCCGAAACCACCGAGGCTAAGATCAAGACAATGGCGAGAGGTAAAAGCCCCGACGCGCTGGTCGCCAAAATCACTTCCCACTTCCCGAAGAAGCCTGCCAAAGGCGGGATCCCCATGACTGAGAATAACAGCATGGTCAAAGCCGAAGCCAAAAGCGGGTTGGACCGCGAGAGGCCCGACAGTGCGGAAATGGTCTCCACCCGTTCGCCTTCAGTGTTACGCAAGGAGAGCACGACGCCAAACAGGCCAACCGAAGTGATGGCATAGATGGAAACAAAGACCAGAAGCGCCTTTGGCCCAAACTCTGGCCCGCAAGCAATCGCGACCAGCGCATAGCCCATGTTCGCGATGGAAGAATAGGCAAGCAGGCGCTTGATATTGGTCTGCTGCAGCGCGAACAAAGCGCCAATCGCCATGGACAGAACCGCCATGATCACGACAATGCCCAGCCAATCCTTTTGGAGAGGGCCAAAGGCTTCAAAGCACACGCGGGCAAACAGGACCGAAGCCGCAACCTTGGGCGCAGAAGCAAAGAAGGCGGTAGAAACCGTGGGCGAGCCTTCATACACATCCGGCGTCCACATATGGAATGGGGCTGCCGACATCTTAAACGCCAGACCGCAGAGGATGAAGACGAGGCCAAAGACGACTCCGATGGAGCGCTCGCCAGCCACTTGGGCAGCGATCACGTCGAAATTGACCGAACCGGTAAAGCCGTAGACGAGCGAGCAGCCGTAGAGCAACAGGCCAGACGACAAAGCACCGAGCACGAAATACTTGAGGCCAGCTTCTGAGCTTCTGGCGTCATCCCGGGCATAAGCGGCAAGCACATAAAGCGCCAAGGATTGCATCTCAACGCCGACATAAAGCGCGATCAAATCATGGGCGGATACCATGATGAACATGCCCAAAGTTGCAAGCAGCGCCAAAACCGGAAACTCTGGCTTATCGAGCTTTTTCTCGGCCAAGAAGTCGATGGAGAGCAAAAGCGCACTACTGGCGGTCAAGGCAATGATCAGCTTGGCATAGGCCGAAAAACCGTCTGCCGCATAGGAGCCGGAGAAGACCACCACTTGCTCTGGCGGCATATGCAGGACAGCCATAGAGCCAGCAGCCACAATGGTGGCAACGCACAGCCAAGTGACCAAGCGTGCACCCTTATCGCCCATGAAGGCACCGATCAGCATGATGATCAAAGCCCCCGCTGCGAGGGTGATCTCCGGCAGGATATAGGGAACCTGCTGGAAGAAGAGCTCTGCTGTCATGGTTTGGTTGATGGCCATTACCGCACCGGTCACTTAAAGTTGGCGTGGAAGGCGTCCACGAGCGCAACGGCAGAAGTCGCCGTCTGGTCAAAGATGAGGTTGGGTTGGAAGCCCAAATAAAGCGCCGCCACGATCAAAGGCACGAAGATTAAGATCTCGCGTGCATTCATGTCGGTTATCGTGTTGAGCGCCGGATTGACGATCGTGCCAAAAATCACCTTGCGATAGAGCGTCAACATATAGGCCGCCGACAAGATCACGCCGCTGGCAGCCACCATAGCCGTGACTGGGTCGACATTGAATGCGCCCTGCATGGTGAGGATTTCGCCGACAAAACCCGACGTGCCCGGCAAGCCGACATTGCCCATGGTGAAGAGCAAAAACACCGCCGCATAAATCGGCATCCGGTTTACAAGGCCACCATATTGGGCGATCTCGCGGGTATGCATCCGGTCATAGATGACACCGACGCACAGGAACAAAGCGCCCGAAATCACGCCGTGGCTGAGCATTTGGAACAAAGCGCCTTGAATGCCCTGCTCATTGCCCGAGAAAATCCCCATGGTGACAAAGCCCATGTGCGCGACCGAAGAATAAGCAATCAGCTTTTTGATGTCGGTCTGACGGAAAGCGACCAGCGAGGTGTAGACAATCGCAATGCCCGACAATGCGAACACAAAGGGGGCAAAGTCGTTGGAGGCGTCTGGGAACATGGGCAAGGAGAAGCGCAGGAAGCCATAGCCGCCCATCTTCAACAAGACCCCAGCCAGAATGACAGAACCTGCCGTCGGCGCTTCCACGTGGGCATCCGGCAACCAAGTGTGGACCGGCCACATCGGCATTTTGACAGCGAAGGAGGCAAAGAAGGCCAACCACAGCCAAGTCTGGGCGTCCTTGGCAAATTCAAAGGCTTGCAGGTCGGGGATCGAGGTCGTCTTGGCGGTGATCGCCATCCACGCAATCGCGATCAGCAAGAAGAGCGAGCCCAAAAGTGTGTAGAGGAAGAATTTGTAAGCCGCATAAACGCGGTTCTTCCCGCCCCAAATCCCAATGATCAGATACATCGGGATCAGGCCAGCTTCGAAGAAGATATAGAAGAGCACGATATCAAGCGCGCAGAACACGCCGATCATCAGCGTCTGCAACAGCAAGAAGGCCGCCATATATTCGACGACGCGCTTCTCAATCGAGGTCCAACTCGCCAAGATGCACAAGGGCATCAAAAAGGCGGTCAACAGGATCAACAGCACCGAAATGCCGTCAATGCCCAGATGATATTGGATCATACCATACCAATCGGCCCGCTCTACGAACTGATAGCCGGATTTGGTTTCGTCAAACGCCAAGGTCATCCAAAGCGCTAAGCCGAACACGATGACGGTTGTCACCAAGGCAATCCAACGGGCCGCATTGGCACGCGCGGCCTCTGGGCTTTTGATGAGCTGGGGCAAAAACAGGATCAGGACGGCCGCCACAGCGGGCAGCCACGTGAGGATCGAGAGGATGGGCAGCGTGTCCATGATAGCCTCAGGCACCCCGGAATAGAACAAAAGCGCCAAGCGCGACCGCCGCGATCAGCATCAAAAAGGCATAGTGATAGACATAGCCCGACTGGATTTTGACGGCTTTCTTCGAACCAAAGTTCAAAGCTGCGGCAATGCCATTGGGTCCAAGCCCGTCGATCAGCTTGCCGTCACCGATTTTCCAGAAGAAGTCGCCCAGCGCGCGGGCACCCTTCACAAAGACGATCTCATAGAGCTCGTCGAAATACCATTTGTTCTCCAAGAAGGCGTGCGCCATGCCCTTGCGGTCGGCGATCTTCTTACCCAAGCCCTCATTGAACAGATAGAAATAGAGGGCAGCCGCAAGGCCGATCACCATCACGACCAAAGGTGCATAGAAGACCCAGCCTGGGATGGAATATTTGTCCTTCAGGACTGTATTGTCTGGAGCGGTATAGATGGAGCTGCCCCAGAATTCCTTGGCATGATGGCCAACAAAGGCATCATAGAAAATCGAACCCGCAAACACAGCACCCAAGGCCAGAAGCACCAGCGGGATCAACATCACCAGCGGGCTTTCATGCGGGCCATGCCAAGCATGGTGACCATGGTCGTCATCATGGCTGCCAGCCGCATCGCTACCGACTTCACCGACATGGGCAACCGCAGGCAGGCCATGGGCATGGGCGGCATCGCTATGGCCATGATCGTCATGATGGCCATGATCGCCATCGGCCTTCCACTTGGGCGTGCCATGGAAGGTCATGAAGGCCAAGCGCCACGAATAGAAGCTGGTGAGAGTTGCCGCCAGCAAGGCCATCCAGAAGGCCATTTGTGCGGCTGTATTACCCGTCATACCGGCAGCATAAGTGGTTTCGATAATGGCATCTTTGGAGAAGAAACCAGCAAAGCCGAAGGGCGTGTGCGGGATACCAACGCCGGTAATGGCCAAGGTGCCGATAATCATGATCACAAAAGTGATCTTCATATGCTTGGCCACATCGCCCATTTTGCGCATATCTTGCTCGTGATGCATCCCATGGATCACGCTGCCTGCGCCTAAGAACAACAAAGCCTTGAAGAAGGCGTGGGTGAACAAATGGAACATGGCGGCCTGATAGGCACCAATGCCTGCGGCAAAGAACATGAAGCCCAATTGCGAACAGGTGGAATAAGCGATCACGCGCTTGATGTCGTTTTGGGCAAGCCCCACGGTCGCCGCAAACAAGGCCGTCACCGCGCCAATGATGGTGATGAAGCCTGCGGTCTTGGGGGCGGCCTCATAAATGGGCGAGCACAAGCAGACGAGCACGACGCCAGCCGTCACCATGGTCGCGGCGTGGATCAAGGCTGACACAGGGGTCGGGCCTTCCATCGCGTCGGGCAACCAAGTGTGCAGGAAGAATTGCGCCGATTTGCCCATCGCGCCGATGAACAACAGGAAAGCGATGATCTCGATGGCGGGCAATTGATAGCTGCCCCACTTCAGCATCACGCCAACCTTTTCAGGCACCATTGCGAAGACTTCTTTGAATTCAATCGAGCCAAACACAAAGAACACAGCCATAATGCCCAAAGCAAAGCCAAAGTCGCCGACCCGATTGACCACAAAGGCCTTGATTTGGGCGTCATTGGCCGAGCGCTTGTGATACCAAAAGCCGATCAAAAGATATGAGGCGAGGCCAACGCCTTCCCAGCCGAAGAAAAGCTGCATGAAGTCTGCCGCTGTAACCAGCGACAACATGGCAAAGGTGAAGAGCGACAAATAGGCAAAAAAGCGCGGCTTATGGGGATCTTCCGCCATATAGCCCCAGCTATAGAGGTGCACCAAGGACGACACGCCCGTGACGACGATCATCATCACCGCACTGATGGCGTCCAAACGAATGGACCAAGTGCTCTTGAGGTCGCCAACATGGATCCAAGTCGCGATGCGAATGGGCTCAGCAGGCAAATGCAAGCTGTGCTGCCAATGGCCGATAAAGATAGTTCCGGCGCAGGCTGCAGCGACAAACAACAAAGCGGTGGCGACAAACATCGCCACTTTCTCGCCAATGAAGCGGTTGAAAAGCCCGCAGATGATGGCACCCAAGAGCGGCGCGAACACGACAATCGTCGCGAGCGTTTCAGCTAGGCCAGTAGTGGCGTGAGGTTCAGCAGACACGCGTTAGCCCTTCATCAGATTGAGATCTTCAACCGCGATATTGCCGCGGTTTCGGAAATAGACGACCAGAATGGCAAGGCCAACGGCGGCCTCAGCGGCAGCAACCGTCAGCACGAACATCGCAAACACCTGTCCGACCAGATCGCCCAAGAAGGACGAGAAGGCGACCAGATTGATGTTCACCGCCAACAAAATGAGTTCGATCGACATCAGGATGACGATGACATTCTTGCGGTTCACGAAGATGCCGAACACGCCAATGGTGAAAAGCGCGGCGGCAACCGCCAGATAATGAGATAGGCCGATCAAAGTACCACTCCTTCGCCCGGCTTCGGGTCAGTCATTTCAACGCCGCCCGCGCGGGTGCGGCCGACCTGTGCGGTAACATTCTGGCGGCGGATGCCGTCGCGGTGCCGCAGCGTGAGCGCAATCGCCCCGACCATGGCAATAAACAGAATGATACCAGCGGATTGGAACAAGAAGATGTAATCCGTGTAGAGGATCCGCCCGATGGCTTCGGCGTTGGAAACCGCCGCTGCGGCTGGCGTTGGGGCGGCAATGGCTTCGGCCGAGACGGACTTTTCAATCCAGGCCCCACCGACCATGACGAACTGGCCAAACAAGATCAAAGCGATCAGGCCGCCAAAGGGCAAATAGGTGAAAAAGCCTGCCTTCAACTCGGCAAAGTCGATGTCGAGCATCATCACCACGAAGAGGAAGAGAACCGCGACGGCGCCGACATAAACAACGATCAAGAGCATGGCGAGGAATTCTGCCCCCAACAACACGAACAGGCCCGCTGACGTGAAGAAGGTCAAGATCAGAAACAACACGGAGTGCACAGGGTTGCGGGCCACCACGACCATAAAGGCCGAGGCAATCGCAATCGCACTCAAGATGTAAAAGGCGGCGACCGCAATCATCGCTACTCTCTTCCCCTCTGCGCCCCGTTCATGCTGGACGGGCGCGCGCTTTGTTAAACTTCCCCGGGCTGTGGCTTAACGATAAGCCGCATCCAACTCTAGATTCTTCGCGATTTCGCGTTCCCACCGGTCGCCATTGGCCAGAAGCTTGTCCTTGTCATAGAACAATTCTTCCCGCGTCTCGGTAGCAAACTCAAAGTTTGGACCTTCCACAATCGCATCCACCGGACAGGCTTCTTGGCAGAAGCCGCAATAGATGCATTTGGTCATGTCGATGTCATAGCGCGTGGTGCGGCGTGAGCCATCATCGCGCGGCTCTGCCTCAATCGTAATGGCTTGCGCCGGGCAGATCGCCTCACATAATTTACAGGCAATGCAGCGCTCTTCGCCATTGGCATAACGGCGCAATGCATGTTCGCCCCGGAAACGCGGGCTGATATGGCCCTTTTCAAACGGGTAGTTGATCGTGAATTTCGGCTCGAAGAATTTCTTCATCGCAAGGCCGAAAGCGCCTGCGAAGTCGAGCATCAAAGCGCCTTTGAGTGCTTGTGCTATGCTCATGATTTTTGATCCTTGATCATCGCATTCAACTTCACTTGGTTCTGCTTGATTTTAAGCTTCAACAGAGTGGACACGTCTAACAAGATGATCACGCCCACAACAAATACGACCACAATCAAGATCGCCCAAAAGGCAAAGAAGAAGAACTCAAGTCCGAGTGAGGACATCGCGGCCTACCTCCCGAAGTAAGCGACATGGCCGCCTACCACTGCCACGGCGACCAAGGTCGTGGGTAGAAAGATTTTCCAGCCAATGCGCATCAGCTGGTCATAGCGATAACGGGGCACAATTGCCTTCACCATGGCGAACATGAAGAAGACGAGCCAAATCTTGATATAAAGGATCAAGAAGCCAACCCATGGGTTCTCAATCGGACCCCAAGGTGCGTTCCAGCCGCCCAAGAACAGGATGGAAATCATCGCACACATCAGCACAATGGCGAGATATTCCCCGATCATGAACAAGAGATAAGGGGTCGAGCTATATTCGACCTGATAGCCGGCCACGAGTTCGGATTCTGCTTCAGGCAAATCAAACGGTGGGCGGTTGGTTTCAGCCAGAGCGGACACAAAGAAAATGCCCAGCATCATGAACATCATAAGGCCGACGATAAAACCGTACACGGTGCCGACAATGCCGGCACCTTCTTGGGGATGAACCAGTGCGCCAATGAAGGAAAAGGCGTGCCAATCCCAAATGCCAGCCTTTTGATGGTCAACAATGTCGGTCAAATTCAGGCTACCGACGACCAACAGCACGGTGATCAACACAAAGCCGATCGAGACTTCGTAGGAGACCATTTGTGCCGCAGAACGCAGCGAGCCCAAGAAGGGATATTTGGAGTTAGAGGCCCAGCCACCCATGATGATGCCGTAAACACCCAAGGACGACATGGCGAGCAGGTACAGGATCCCGACATTCATGTCTGAAATCACCCAGCCCGGCGCAAACGGCACAACGGCATAAGCGACAAAGGCAAGCGTGATGGTGATCAGAGGGGCAAGGATAAAGACCGTCTTATTCGCGCCTGCCGGAATAACGATTTCCTTGACCACGAATTTCAAGAAGTCCGCAAAGCTCTGCAATAGGCCAAAGGGGCCAACTACGTTTGGACCTTTGCGCATCATCACCGCGGCCCAGACCTTGCGGTCAAACAACAGGATGAAGGCCAAGGTCAAAAGCAGCATGACCATGATCGCTAAGATCTGGCCGGCCCCACCAATCACGCCCCACAACGGGCCCCAATCGCGAACGAGATCCTGCATGGGCCCCTACTCCGCTGCTATCGCAGCCACAGAGGCTGCTTTCTTGGCTGCCGAGCATTCCGCCATGATTTGGCTGGAGCGGGCAATCGGATTGGTGAGATAGAAGTCGGTGATAGCGCTGGTAAAGGGCGCTGCATCCACATCGCCTGCAACACCCAACAGCTTCAATTCCAACGCGGTGCTGCCCCCTGGCGCAAAGTCCAGACCAGCAAAGCTGGGACTGTCGGCCATCAGCTTGGCGCGAAGTGCGTCGAGATTGTCATATGGCAAGGTTTTGCCAAGCAGAGCGGAGACGGCGCGGAAGATCGCCCAGTCTTCGCGGGCATCGCCCTTGGGGAATACCGCCCTGCGTGCTTGTTGCACGCGGCCTTCGGTGTTCACATAAGTGGCGTACTTTTCGGTATAAGCGGCGGCTGGCAGAATCAAATCCGCCTGCTGTGCGCCTGCGTCGCCATGGCTGCCGACATAAACCACAAAGGTTCCGGCAGGTGCTTTGACTTCATCGGCACCCAACAGGATCAAGGTGTCGAGCGCGCCTGCTTCCAGCATCTGGGCGGTGGACAGGCCTTGGTCTGCGGGCAAGAAGCCCAAGTCCAGCGCGCCAACGCGGCCAGCGGCCTGATGGACAACGTTCCAGCCATTCCAGCCTTCGCGGACGATCTTGGCCTTCATGCCAATTTCAGCAGCGAGCTTCAGGACTTGCGCGCCATCAGGACGGGTCAAGGCACCCATGCCGATGATCAGCATCGGACGTTCAGCCTTGGCAAAGCGCTTGAAGAAATCGCCCTTGCCCTTAGCCAAATCCGCCAAAGTCTTTGGCCCCGCGCCGACATGCTCATAGGCATAGGTCAGGTCATTTGCCTCACCCACGACGCCGATCAGGTCGAGCGTGCCGCGCAACCACGTCTTGCGGACCCGCGCATTGATGAGAGGCGCTTCCAGACGCAGATTAGAGCCGATGATCAACAAGGCATCGGCATCTTCAATGCCCATAATGGTGGTGTTGAACAAATACTCGCTGCGTTGACCCGACAGGCCAATCGCCGCGCCATCTTGGCGGCAATCCGTATTGGTGACGCCCAAGCCTCGCAACAGGTCCAAAGCGGCCTTCAAGCCCTCTGCATCATTCAAGTCGCCAGCAATGGCGCCAATCTTGGCTGCATCGCCCTTCAAGCGCGCTGCCAAGGCTTCCAAAGCTTGTGGCCAGCTTACGGGTGCCAATTTACCATTGGTTTTGAGATAGGGTTTGTCGAGGCGCTGACGGCGCAGGCCATCAACCGCATGACGCGACTTATCCGACAGCCATTCCTCATTGATCTCTTCATTGAGGCGCGGCAGCACGCGCAGCACATCATTGCCACGCGCATCGACGCGAATGTTGGAGCCGACCGCATCCATCACATCGACGGTTTCAGTCTTCTTCAACTCCCAAGGCCGCGCATTAAAGGCATAAGGCTTAGAGGTCAGCGCGCCGACCGGGCAGAGATCGACGACATTGGCCGACAGCTCGCTCGTCAAGGATTGCTCAAGATAGGTGGTGATTTCCATATCTTCGCCGCGACCAATGGCCCCCAGCTCGGACACGCCAGCCACCTCGGTCGCAAAGCGGACGCAGCGTGTGCATTGGATGCAGCGCGTCATCACTGTTTTGACCAAGGGGCCCATGTTCTTTTCTTCAACCGCGCGCTTATTCTCATCATAGCGCGAACCAGCCCGGCCAAAGGCCACGGCTTGGTCTTGCAGGTCGCATTCCCCGCCTTGGTCGCAAATCGGGCAATCCAGCGGGTGATTGATCAAGAGGAATTCCATCACGCCTTCGCGCGCGGCCTTCACCTTCGAAGATTTGGTGACAACAACGGGTGGCTCACCATTTGGGCCGGGTCGTTGGTCTTTGACCTGCTGGGCGCAAGACGCCACAGGCTTAGGCGCACCTTTGACTTCGACCAAACACATGCGGCAATTACCAGCCACACTTAAACGCTCATGATAACAGAACCGTGGAATTTCTGCCCCTGCGGCTTCGCACGCTTGCAACAGCGTGTAATCGCCAGGCACATCTACTTCGGTTCCATCGACGACGATTTTCGTCATCTTCTCGCCCCATCGTTTGAAACAGACTCAGCCAAGCTGACCCGCCGTCCGCCGAGATACGACGCTACGACCCAAATTGCCACCGCCAAACTCACCCCAAAACCAGCAAAAATCCAGCCAGATACAGCAAGCTCATAAACCAGCGCCAAAACGATCCACGCCGCAATGGATAGGGGGGCGAAGATCGCAAGGATCAAGCGCAAAATCAGACAGGCTTGGCAGGGCTGCTTCATGGGGGCGATGCACTCTTACAAGCGTTTGCGGGCGATCATTCTGCTTAGATCAGTTTGCGTGCATGTCGATGTATTTGTCGGTTTGTGCCACAGGTTTGTATTGCCAAATGGCAGTATTTAATATATATACTGCCAAATGGAGATAGCTATGCTGACTTTAGAGCGCATTGAAACATCTGGCCCCGCATTCCGCGCAGACCCTATCACGCAGGATGAAGGTGCCGCCATGTTTCGGGCGGCGCTCAATCTGTTCGACAAATGGGATGTGACGGACGAACAGGCCGCCGTTTTATTGGACATGCCCGTGCGCACCTATCGGCGTTGGAAGGCAGAGGGGCCGGGTCGTCTGTCGCGCGATGGGCGGGCGCGCCTGTCGAATCTCTTAGGCATCCACAAAGCGCTTCGCATCATCTTTACCGAGGCGGCGCGCGGCTATGCTTGGATCAAAGCGGCCAATTCAGCCTTTGGCGGCGCGAGTGCGCTCGACATCATGCTGGGCGGTGAGTTGACCGACTTGATGCGCGTGCGCCGCTATCTCGATGCGGAGCGGGCGGGTTGGTGACTGAGTTGGCCGATATCCCGGTGTCTCACATTTCTTGGAAAAGCGCGGTTCGGATTATCCGCTCGAGCTTCCCACCGATTGATTTGTTTGAAGATATTGCCGACCCCGAAGATTGGGCTCTGCTAATCTCAGCCGAGCAAAAAACCAATCCTCGCATCATGGCATCCATCGGCAATCTCGATCTTGTGCCGATCGCGCGTCGCGTGGGTGGCCCTGGTGCCAGCTATCTCATGGCTCCCTTCACCCATGTCAGCCCCGATAGGCCGAGCCGCTTTAGCAATGGCACGTTAGGTGTGCTCTATGTCGCCGCCCAGTTCGACACCGCGCTGTTTGAGACGATCCATCACCATGCTCGTTTCATGGCACGCACTGGGGAATCAGCCGGCTGGACCTCGCAATTTCGAGAGATCATCCTGTCCGTCGGCGCAGATTTGCATGATTTGCGCTTAGGTGAACCCGAGCATCCGTCCGCCCTCGATCCCAATTCTTATGTCGCGTCGCAAACCTTGGCGGCGAGCCTGAGGGCTGCAGGCTCTGACGGGATCATCTATCCCAGCGTTCGCCATGCAGGTGGGGAATGTGCCGGTCTCTTCTATCCAGATTGTGCCGCCAACCCCCTGCAAGGCCGCCACCTCGCCTATCATTGGGACGGCGAGCGCGTTGATCTGGTTCGTGATGCGGGGACTGGCGAGGTATTTCGCGTGGTGGAGACGCCCTAATCTCGCACCAAACAGCCTAATGCCGAATGTCGTAAATTGGCATATCTTCAAACGTCATCTCGGGAACCTTCGCGGCCAACAGATCCCAGACGGCGGCGGAGGTGGTATAGGTGCATTCCTCTGCAGAGACCGCATCACAGGCTGGCAGTCGGAGCGCCAGCTTTCGATCTGGTGCTTCGCTCCGAGTGGCTTTGATCAGCAGCATGCCATAAAATGCGGAGGCTGCTTGGTGCCGTATCATGCGAAGTTCAGACGGTGTTTTGCGCCCCTCCATGTTATCTGGGAGGTCTGATTTTGGGATCGCATAGCCATAGACGCGGCCCAGCGAATTTGAGCCCAGATATTTTATCGAAATCCGGCCAGTTAAGTCGCCTTCGCCAAGCGACGATGCATAAAACCGGATGCCATCCAGGGTGCGCGACAGACGAATTGTTTGAGGTGGTGGAGTCAGCCATCTGTTGGGCTGAAGTTCTAATGTAACTTCAGTCACATCCTTACCAAACGGCCAATCGCGGACTGTGGGATATGGCCCGACCAGTAGCGTGCAAGCCGCCGTAAGCGCGAAAACGCCTAACGCCAAGGCCACCCTTGCCCACCGCCAGCCCCGACGAATCCGCTCCAAAGCCATGCTGAAATCCTCACCTAAGGTCAGCATTTGGGCACGCACTTAGCTATTCGTCAAACGATGAAAATGACGTGGGAGCTATGCAATTTTGAAGCTGCCCGATCATTTGTCTATGACCTCGGAATGTCATGTCTTCGATGTGTTTGAATACAACCAAGCGACAAGATGAACAAAGACAAAGGCCTGCCTTGAGTACAGATCAGCAATAAACTTATAGGTCTCGTCAGGGCCGGCATGAATACGCCAGCCATTAATCATTAAAAACGTATAGGTCACGGCAAAGGCTGTTCGCTTATTGCCATCCAGAAAGGCATGGTTTTGAGCGAAACTCTCCCAAAGCGCAGCAGCCTGTTCAATGGTCGTTTCATAATAACCTGATTTTGGTCGCGAAAGTGCTGAGTCTACGAGCCGAAAATCCCGCACCCCATGTAGGCCACCGTATCGATCGATCTGGTCTGCATGAATCAAAAGCACTTCGTCTAAAGTCAGATACTCTGTCACTCAGCGAGTTTTTTATAAAGTGGGGCAAAGGTCTCGTGGCTGGATTGATAGGCTTCCATGATGGAGGCACGCGCCTGGCTTCGGCGTCGCTTTTCCAAAAGATCCGTAAGGGCCTCGTCGACGAGTGACTGCAACAATCGACCTTCTTTTCGGGCCAATTCGCGCACTATTGCTAGCTTCTCGACCTCAACTTGGGTCGCAAACTTTTCAAGGATCGGCTGCGTCATCGTTGTTTCCTTGTATCCGGATACCCATCTTGATGTATCATGATGCATCTTGATCGGTCAAGAAATCAGCCCCCCCTAGAAGGTCAAACAGGCCGCAATGTCTTCGGCTTCCAGATAGGGGTAGTCCCTCAATAGGTCAGCAACACTTGCGCCGCCGGCCAGATTGTCCAGCACGTCAATCACACGCAACCGCATGCCACGGACGCAGGGCTTACCAAAGCAGACGTTTGGATCAATCGTAATGCGGTCTGAATAGAGCGTGCTTGTCATAAGTACAGGAAAACACAAAGGCCGACTTTGTGAAAATGACAAAGTTTAGACGAAGCCCTACTCCGCCGCGATAGCCGCGCCCATCACATGGGGCTTGCCCAAGCGATAGCGGTCGATGCGCTCTTCGATTTCACCACGGAAGCGCCAGATCAGACCTTGGACAGGCCACGCAGCTGCATCCCCCAAAGCACAAATCGTGTGGCCTTCAACCTGGCCAGCCACTTCTAGCAAGAGGTCGATTTCGCGGTGCTCGGCTTGGCCGACAGCCATACGTTCGAGTACCCGCCACATCCAGCCAGTACCTTCGCGGCAGGGCGTGCATTGGCCACAGCTCTCGTGCTTATAGAAATAGGCCAGCCGCGCGATCGCTTTGATCAGATCGGTGGACTTATCCATCACGATCACGCCAGCGGTACCTAGGCCCGACTTCAAGGCCGACAGACTGTCAAAGTCCATCAATGCATCTTCGGCCATTTCTTGGGTGATCATGCGGACCGAGGAGCCGCCGGGGATGACGGCTTTCAGATTGGACCAACCGCCGCGCACACCGCCGCAATGCTGCTCCAGCAAATATTTCAGCGGGATCGACATGGCGTCTTCGACATTGCAGGGCTTGTTCACATGGCCCGACACACAGAAGACTTTCGTGCCCGTATTATTTGGACGGCCAAAGCCCGCAAACCACTGCGCACCACGACGCAAAATGGTTGGCACTACGGCGATTGATTCGACGTTATTGACCGTGGTGGGGCAGCCGTAAAGACCGGCGTTGGCTGGGAACGGTGGCTTCAAGCGCGGCTGGCCTTTTTTGCCTTCCAAGCTTTCCAACAAAGCGGTCTCTTCGCCGCAAATATAAGCCCCTGCCCCATGGTGGACATAGAGGTCAAAGTCCCAACCGTGGATATTGTTTTTACCGATCAACTTAGCTTCATAGGCTTCTTTGATGGCCGCTTCGAGGTGCTCACGCTCCAGCACATATTCGCCGCGAATATAAATGTAAGCGGCATGGGCTTGCATGGCGAAAGAGGCGATCAAGCAGCCTTCGATCAGCAAATGCGGATCGTGGCGCATCATGTCGCGGTCTTTACAGGTCCCAGGCTCGGACTCGTCGGCATTGACGACCAGATAATGGGGCCGATCCTTGACCTCTTTTGGCATGAAGGACCATTTGAGACCTGTCGGGAAGCCAGCACCACCCCGGCCACGAAGGCCTGAATCCTTCACTTGCTGAATGATCCAATCGCGCCCTGCGTCGATCATATCCTTGGTGGCATTCCACGCGCCACGCTGTTTAGCCCCCTCCAAGCGCCAATCATGGCGGCCATAGAGGTTCAGAAAGATACGGTCTTTATCGGCAATCATAGAACACTCGATCAGCTAGGCGTGATAGTTCGTAAATAGGCTTCTATAGGGCTTCATCCAGCCTGCCAACGACATTTGCAGCCTGAAGCGCATACGTGTTGCAGGCGGCAAGCTACTGCCGAGTCATCGAAAGTCCAAGCCGCAACCCTGCGAATTTGATTAGCCAGATCAAGCCAATGCCGCCATCATAGGCCTTAAATTTGGAGATGTGTGATGCGCAAGAATTGGGTTCTTCATGGGGCTTTGGCTGTTTTCGCTGCACAAGTCGCCACGCCCGCTGCCGCTCAAATCATCAAGCCGAATGAGCGCGCCCAAGCCATCAAGCAGCATCCCCAGATTGTCGCGCAATTTGGCGGCGCGATTTCAGGCCCTGTCGCGACCTATGTGTCCAATGTCGGCGCGAAAGTCGCCACCACGGCAGGGCTGAAGGACCAATGCACCTTCACCGTGATCAATTCTGACGTCGTCAACGCCTTTGCCGTGCCCGGATGCTACATTTATATCACGCGCGGCTTGATGACGATTATGAATTCGGAGGACGAACTCGCCTCGGTTTTAGGCCATGAAGTCGGCCATATTGTCGGCAAGCATTCGCTAAAGCGCACACAGGCATCGACGCTGTCCACCATCGGGGCTATCGCGCTGGGCATTGCCACCAAATCCGAAGAAATCATGCAGACCGCCGGGCAATTGGCGCAAGTCTATACACTCAGCTACTCGCGCAAGCAGGAAAATGAGTCCGATGATTATGGTGTGCGCTATCTCCAAGCCAATGGCTATAATCTCTATGCGGCATCCGACATGTTAGCAGCTTTGGCTGCCCAGGAAGCCCTTGATGCCAAAGTGAAAAACCGCCAGTCGCGCGACGTGCCGACTTGGGCGCGCAGTCACCCGATTACCACCGAACGCGTGGCGCGCACCGCCAATGCCGCCAGAGCCGCCAAAGCCAGCCGCGATGTGCCGCCAGAATTAGTCCGACCCTATTTGACCGCGCTATCAGGCCTTCGTGTGGGCGATGACCCAGAGCAAGGCTTTGTCGATGGGCGGCGCTTCTCCCATCCCAGCATGAAAATCACCTTTGAGGTGCCGCAGGGTTTTTCTCTCAACAACACCACTGAAGCCGTTGAAATTGAAGGCCCAAACAGCCTTAAGGGTCGCTTTGGCGGCGGGATGCCGTTGACGGGTGGCTTGGACGCCTATGCGATTGCCAAAGCAAAAGAAACCTTGGGCCAAACGCCGGCAAACATAGGCATTGCGACACCGGGCACCACCAATGGCATGCCGACGGTGACGCTCCTTGCCCGCGCGCAAACCCGATCTGGCCTCGTCGATGTTGGCGTGATTGCTTATAGCCTCAATGGGCGGGCGTTTCACTTCGTGATGATGGGCCCGGCAGACGGCCTGTCGCCCACCTTCCCGATCACCCAGACCTTTCGTGAATTGTCAGCCACCGAAATTGCCGCTCTGCGCCCGCGCGAGCTTGAAATTGTGACGGTGCGGGCCGGCGACACGTTCGCAAGCCTCTCTGCCCGCATGGCCTATCCAGACTTCAAGACCGAGCGCTTCCTGATGATCAATGGCATGAGTGCGGAGCGGCCCTTAAAGCCGGGTGAGCTTTTAAAGATCGTCCGCTTTAGCCCCGCTGGTCGCTAAAGCGCGATAGGTGGCAAACGCGCTCCACGCCGTTAGGCTGGCGCACACGCCGTAGACCACGCGGGCTGGCACATCGCGGGTGTAGATTAGGCCAAACCAAGCCCAAGCCCCGGTGACGGCAATCATCACGGCCAGCATGATCCATGCCTGCTTGCGGGGTAGGCGCATGCCGGTCGGCAAAGGCCGCTCCAGCCCCTTGAAAATGGCGATTCCAATCAAGCCAATGCCTGCAACGGCCGTCAAATTCACCGCCCATTTGTCGACCTCGAGCAAATGGTCGAGGGATTGGGCCACCCATGATAACATCATAGACGCCCAAAAGGCGGCATCAGAAGTGATCGGAATTCCGACGCGATTTGGATCATCCTGCGGGCGCAGATAGGGCGGCTTGGAACCCGTGCTCATGGGAAAGCCCGCCCCCTGCCCGTCGTTCAGGCCTTCTCGGGCAGGTTTGGCAGCTTGATCTTCTTGGCGAGGCTGCCGTCAAACAAGGTCTCGTCATTCAAGACATTGGGGCCACCGTCTGGCGCACTAGTCAAACGGCCAATGGCAGAACCGGGCGTCACGTCTTTGCCAGCGGCCAGATCATCGATGAGGGCGCTAAAGCTCTCGGCCGTCAGATCTTCATGATAATAATCGTGGATGGCGACGATGGGGGCATTGGCGCACGCGCCCATGCATTCCATCTCTTCCCACGAGAATAAGCCATCTGCCGTGACATGGTGATGATTGCCGATGCGCTTCTGACACACTTCGATCAAGTCGCCAGACCCGCGCAGCATGCACGGCGTGGTGCCGCAGACTTGCAAATGGTGTTTGCCGACCGGCGCCAAGTGGAACATCGTATAGAAGGTCGCGACTTCATAGACGCGGATATAGGCCATGGCGAGGTCGAGCGCGATCTTGCGAAGCGCAGGCTCACTCACCCAACCTTCTTGCTTTTGCGCCAACCACAACAGCGGGATGACCGCCGATTGCTTGCGGGCTTCTGGATATTTGCCCATCCAAAACGCGACTTTGACGGCACTATCGGCCGACCAATCAAACGACTTGGGCTGAACTTCGGGGGGCGCGAGGCGACGTGTGGCCATCTAATTTACTTTCCCAGTTTGACGATTTGGCTCATCCAAAGACAAGCCATGAACACGGTTATAGTCGAGGCGATCACGGGCCTCGTGTAAGTCTTCCAAGAGGTGGCGAAATGGCCCACCATAATGCCCGACGAATTGAAGGAACATACCGACTAGAATGGCCAGCGGATATTGATCGATCGTCACAGGTCCACCAAGCAAGTCGATCAATAGGAGCAATACAACGGGGATAATTCCCAAAACGGCAGTCGCTAATTCGGCCTGACGCACGCGTTCAATGCCACCTGGCATGACTGCTGCTAAGCGTTCACCTTGGCTAGTTAACTCGATCACCCGTGGCATCAGGACTGCAAGGATCAGGAACGCCAATGCGCTAAGGCCATATTCCAGCATCTGCCCGCGGCCCTATTTCACAAAGTCCACGCGTGCGATTTTGCCATTCTTGATGGTATAAATCGCCAGCACCTCAAAGGGCTCGCCCTCAGGGCTGCGGCGCACGCGCTCATGATCGACCACGACATTGCCGCAGGCAAGGCGGCCTACAAGCTCTGCATGGTTTTGCGGATATTGCGCAAACACGCCTTGATAGCGGGCGCGATAATCACTGATGCCGTGCAGATTTTCAGCACCATTAAGGTCTGCAATCACCACATCATCGGCAAAGCAGGCCACATGGGCATCCAAATCCTGCACATTATAGGCTTCAAGCTGCTTGGCGACGACCGCGAGCGCGGCCGCTTCATCGCCTTGCTGTGAAATCGACTCACAGCGCGCAATCAAGCCATCGCGCACGGTATAAATCATCATCACATCGGCAGCGGGGGCCTTAGACCCTTCGCCCGGTTCGGAATGTTCGCGCTTGATGGTGACATTGGCCAAGTCCATCCGGCCCAACACGTCGGTGCGGCTCATCGGATAATCGACCAAATGGCGCGCATACATTTTCCGCGCACCGTCCTTGCTGGTCAGCCAAGGCGAGCCACCGAATGGCGAGACGGTGTAATCATCCGCCAAAGTCGCCAACACGCCTTCAAGGTCATTGGCGGCATAGGCGGCATAGTTTGCGTCGATAATCGAACTCATTGCGGTACTTCCTTCGTTGTGCCGCCAGCCCAAACAGCAATCTGGCTAGCAAATGGTAGGACTTTCGTCCAAGCCAAGACACCACATGTCGTCAAGATCATAGCGCCCAAATCAGCATTAAATGAGCCGCCATACCTTGACTCAAAAGCCCATTGCCCCCCCAAAACTGGCACATAGGTCAGCGCAAGTTTGTGCAGTGGAAACAAGAGTGCCCCGACAGCCACTAACGCTACACCTGACAGCAACACATAGACAAACACAGCCGACCGCGGCTTTGGCAAGCCGATCAGGTCGTCAAAGTTCGCGAGCCTAGGCCGTCGGATGCGGTTTGCCGGTGCCATCTCTAGCGATCCACCTCACCAAACACGATGTCGAGCGAGCCGAGGATGGCCGACACGTCGGCCAGCATGTGGCCTTTGTTCAAATGGCTCATCGCTGCCAGATGGGCAAAGCCCGGCGCGCGGATCTTGGCGCGATAAGGCTTGTTGGTACCATCGGCAACCAAATAGACGCCAAACTCACCCTTAGGCGCTTCTACGGCCGCATAGACTTCGCCAGCGGGCACATGGAAGCCTTCGGTATAGAGCTTGAAGTGATGGATAAGCGCTTCCATCGAACCCTTCATATCGGCACGACGTGGCGGCGTCACTTTGGAGTTTTCCGCGAGGACCGGCCCCTTCGGCATCATCTCGATACATTGCTTGATGATGCTGGCGCTCTCGCGCATTTCGTCCATCCGGCACAAATAGCGATCATAGCAATCGCCATTCTTGCCGACGGGCACTTTGAACTTCAGCTCAGAATAGACTTCGTAAGGCTGGCTGCGGCGCAAGTCCCAGGCAATGCCCGAACCACGCACCATGACGCCAGAGAAACCCCAGTCGAGAATGGTCTTCTGGTCAACCACGCCAATATCGACATTGCGCTGCTTGAAGATGCGGTTATCGGTCAACAAGGTCTCAATATCGTCGCACAGCTTCAAGAACGGGTCGCACCACTCATAGATGTCGCGGACCAAAGCGTCTGGCAGGTCTTGGTGTACGCCACCTGGGCGGAAGTAAGCGGCGTGCATGCGCGAGCCCGAAGCACGCTCATAAAAGCCCATCAATTTCTCTCGCTCTTCAAAGCCCCAGAGCGGCGGGGTCAGCGCGCCAACGTCCATCGCTTGGGTCGTGACGTTCAAGATGTGCGACAGGATGCGGCCAATTTCCGAGAAGATCACGCGGATGAATTGCGCGCGGCGCGGCACTTCAATCCCGGCCAAACGCTCAATCGCCAAGCACCAAGCATGTTCTTGGTTCATCGGTGCCACATAGTCCAGCCGATCAAAATAGGGCATAGCTTGCAGATAGGTCTTATATTCGATCAGCTTCTCGGTGCCGCGATGCAACAGACCAATATGGGGATCGACGCGCTCGACAATCTCGCCGTCCAATTCCAGAACCAAACGCAACACGCCGTGGGCGGCGGGGTGCTGAGGCCCGAAATTGATGTTGAAATTGCGCATGGCGGTTTCGCCCGGCAAAAGATCGGCAGAAGGATTGGTTTCTAGGGTTTGTGTGCCGTCTGCCATGGGTCAAAATCCTACCAAGTCACGCGCGAGTAAACACGCCCGATTCATCGTGTCCTTGTGGGCCAAGATGGCCACAGGATCAATAGTTTTGCCTGCGGTTTTCATGAGCGACAATCTAAGAAAGCGCTGCTGGAACCAATCCCAAATGCTTCACAAACGGCTCGAAGTCGCCCTATTGTGCATTGCGAAGATTAGAGCTCATTCAGACTATCGAGCCGCAACGCATCTAGGTCCCCAATCCACTCAACTTTTCCGCGCAGGGCTCGCAGGCCGTGAACTCGCCGTCGGCGTTCCAATAACTCACGCAAGGCCGTCTCCACCGCCTCTTGCCTTGTGGAAAAGCCGCCTGCCGCCATGGCAGCGGCGACCAGGGATTCGTCAATGTTAACTTCTTTGGGCATGGGGTCCATCCTAGCAGTAGACCCTAGATGTTACCCGCAAGAATACAACGAAAAAGATAGGCTAAGCACTACTCGGATCATCACGCGGTACGCGCAAACGATAGGTATCAAGCGACAGCGGTTTGAGTGGCTTATACATGACAAAGCTCAAATGTGTCTTGCCAGTTGGTGCGGTGCCTTGGCGTCGGCGCGTTTCTAAAAAGCCATGTCGTGTCCAAAACGACATGCCGCGTGCATTGCCCTCCAAAACCCCAAGGCGCAGCACATCCATGCCACGACTGGCCAGCCAATCCTCCAAACCCTGATAGAGCCTGTGCGCGAGACCTACGCCGTGCAAGGCCGTGGCGACTTGGAACAGGCCGATATGGCCCACGCACTTGTCGATCATGTCTTCGGTGATGTCGAGGATAGCAGCGATTTTGCCTTGGTCTTGATGGCGGCGCGCGATCAGCTTGTGGGTCGCGGTCCAGTTAAAGGAGGCGGGCGGCAGATCGGTCATGAAGTCTTCAACCCACTCGGCTTCGTCGGGCACTTCCCCTGAAAGGAACACATCATATTCCGGATTGTCGCGACAAAAGGCCGCCAAATCAGGGCGATCCGCATCGGTTGCGACCCAGATATCAGCATCGGTGAGGGAAAAGACGGGTTGGTGACTCATCAGGTTGGATTAGCGGCTTTTGCGGGCAATTTCACGG
Organism: Hyphomonadaceae bacterium UKL13-1; assembly: GCA_001602435.1. Taxonomy (GTDB): domain Bacteria; phylum Pseudomonadota; class Alphaproteobacteria; order Caulobacterales; family Aquidulcibacteraceae; genus Aquidulcibacter. The sequence goes on along the minus strand of CP012156.1, from coordinate 1,178,797 downwards.
GGATGGTGCGCGGCCCCTCTCGAGAAGCTCGCTACTTTGTTTTGGAATTGGGTCAAGCAGCGGGGCTTTCAACACCTCCAAAACTTCACGGATATAGGGTAATTTTTTCAACGCTGTGAGAACCATTATATAAGCCACAGCTACCAATGCTGACGATAAAAGCTCAGATAAATCGATCTCAGCAGAGCGACTATCTTGCTCGAAAAATCTTAGTCCTAGGAAAAGGAGCCCAAAGCCAACCACTTCGATGCCTGCATAAACGGCACTGTAGAGGTAGAAGGTCCTTTTCCCCAAAGTCGCGATCTTGCCGCGATAAAGGACAAAGGCAATCAACATATAGCCGACAAAAATCACCGCCGCTAAAATAGCCCAAGCAGCCACAGCAGGGTCCGGCATCTCAATCTCTCACATACTAAATGTGATTTCTGTGTCGCAAAGTTTCAACCTGAGGTCAACTCATCTTTGGGCGCGCAATGGTCAGGGGTGGCAAAAGTTTTTCGCTTGGAGGCGCTTTGGTGAGACAGGGTTTTCACCAAAAGAGATAGAGCGGACCGCGCAGCAACGGCTGCGCATGCTACCCTATAGACAGGCGCAGCTCGTGCTGCGCGGTCCTCTTGGTGGGTTTTCTATCTCGCCGACAAGGGTCCAGATGGAAACACCCCTTCAGTCTCCCAGCGTGACGCACAAGCGCTCTCCCCTCTCCCAGTGGGAGAGGGGCGGGGGTGAGGGCTTACACTGGCAATAATTGAGGGCTGAGGGCTAATCTAAATCCCTAAATACAATAAGCTTTTACGCCCGTAAGCCCTCACCCCTTTCCCCTCTCCCATGGGGAGAGGGGGAGCGCATAAAACAATACTTATCCCCACTCTCAAAACCTCAGATATTTTATACCCATCTCCAACGAGAGGGCGTTGTTGCTGCAGCGGCGACACCGGTTGGGGATGGTAAGCGGGATTAATCGAGGTTGAAGTGGCGACCTCGTGTTTCATTGGGATTAGCTGTCCTGATGCCCGGTGTGCTTGAGCCCGACTGCCGTGTGAAGCCCTTGGCCAAGAACTTAGGCGATGCCTTTGAGAAGCCTTGGGGAAGCCTTATATATTTTTGGAAGCACGCGCTTCTAGGATGAGGCCTTTACGAACTAGGCGGGGGAAATTTGAACCACCCGTGGCGTCATGAACCACCTAAGCACACAGAACTTTTCAGCCGGGGCGCACGGTTTGCGTCGTATTCCGGGCCAGTCCGTTAATCTGGCCCACCTCATTTGGCGCATACCACGCGCCCCGGCCCCTCATCCAGCCGCACCCCCGGTGGTTTCCCACGCGGGGCTATGGGTGCTGGTGGGGGGAGAGGCGCGCGCAACAACAGTTGCGCCTGTCGACGCACTGACAAGCGCAACTGTTGTTGCGCGATCCATTTGTTGGGCTTTCTATCTAGACGCGTTTTGGTGCCCCTTCCGGTCCACCAAACCGCTGTCTCAATTGTTCTTGCGACCTCTGGGTAGTCAAGTGCGCAGCTTCGCTGCGTCGCAAGGCGATCCGTTTTCGAAGAAAACGGACACTTGACGACACAGATGTCGCGGCCATGCTCGATGATCTATTTTGGTGAAACATAGGTTCCACCAAAATGGGTCTAGATGAAAACTACCCAAGCGGCGTCATCCCGGACAGCGAAGAAGATCCGGGACCTCCTGCCGCAAGGTCCCCTGAGGTCCCCGCTCTCCACTTCGTTTCGGCGGGGATGACATGCCAAAAAAGGCCGCCTATTCGGCGGCCTTCTCGTCCCCGGGCAACATCCCTTCCCAGGGGCTCAAGAAATCGAAGTTGCGATATTCTTGGACGAGCTTAACAGGCTCATAAATCACCCGCTTTTGGGCTTCATCATAGCGCACTTCGGTATAGCCGGTCAGCGGGAAATCCTTGCGCAGCGGATGGCCGTGGAAGCCATAATCGGTGAGGATCCGGCGCAAATCTGGATGGCCTGAGAAGAGGATGCCATACATATCAAAGGCTTCCCGCTCAAACCAATCTGCCGCAGGCCACAAACCAAAAGCCGAAGCAACCGGCGTATCTTCGTCGGTCGACACCTTGACCCGAATGCGCACATTCTTGCTCATGGACAGGAGATGATAGACCACTTCAAAGCGCTCTGCGCGTTCTGGATAGTCGGCACCGCACACATCGATAAAGGTCGAGAAGCTTTCGATATCGCGCAAGTGCTGTAGCACCGCTAAGATATCGTCACGGCGTACAACAACGGTCAACTCACCGGTCGCCTGCGTCGCAGACAGGATGGATGCACCTAGAGCCGACGTCAGGCGCTCTTGCAGATCAGCCAAAGCGCTCATCGTTCGATTGTTCCTTCACGACGGATTTTCTTCTGCAATTGCAGGATGCCATACATCAAAGCTTCCGCAGTCGGCGGGCAGCCCGGCACATAGATATCGACTGGCACAATACGGTCACAACCGCGCACGACGGCATAGCTATAGTGATAATAACCACCGCCATTGGCGCACGAGCCCATAGAGATCACATAGCGCGGGTTTGGCATTTGGTCATAGACCTTGCGCAAAGCTGGGGCCATTTTGTTGGTCAAGGTGCCTGCCACAATCATCACGTCTGACTGACGTGGGCTGGCGCGCGGGGCAAAGCCAAAGCGCTCCATATCATAGCGCGGCATAGCGGCCTGCATCATCTCAACCGCACAACAAGCAAGACCAAAGGTCATCCACATCAGCGAACCGGTGCGCGCCCATGTGATCAGATCGTCTGCAGCGGCAACCACAAAGCCCTTATCGGCCAATTCGTCCGACAGGCCCGAGAAATAAGGGTCATTGGGAATGACAGGGCCAATATTGTCGAGTGTGGCGGGAACCGAGCCCGCGCGTGGGGGAAGCTTTAGTTCCATTCCAAAGCACCTTTCTTCCACTCATAGATAAAGCCGACCAACAAGATGCCAAGGAAACTCATCATCGACCAATAGCCGAAGGGTCCGATGTCATCGAGCGCCAACACCCAAGGGAAAAGGAAAGCAATTTCCAAGTCGAACAGAATGAAAAGGATCGACACTAGATAGAATTTCACGTCAAACTTCATGCGCGCATCGTCAAACGCATTAAAGCCGCACTCATAGGTCGACACTTTCTCGGGGTCGGGGCTGGATGGTGCCAACACCCAAGACGCCAGCATAAAGGCGCAACCAAGGCCTGCGGCAATCACCAGAAAGATCACGATGGGGAGAAAGTCGAGCAGAAAAGCGTTTGAGACCAGGGTCTGCTGAACGCCTGAACCGGCTTGGTTGACTGCTGACACTGCACTGTCGGCCATGTGTGCCCTCTTGAAACGTCTCTTTGAGCTGCCCGCAGCGCTAGCCTGCCGAAGCAATCGAATCTGATTTTACTAGGCTGGAGTGGGCTTTGGCGCAATGCGCGAAGGCGGTAAAGTCCTGCGAAATGTCTTTAAAGATCAGCCCAAGCTGGCAAAACAGGCTGCCACCACATCGGGGTGCGTCAGCATGCCATCGCGCGCGGTCGGCACATCGATCCAACGCCACCCTGCCTCCCTGCCCGGCCCCCACATGGCTTGGGATGACGGCGCGAAGGTTTGCAAAGTGGTGTGAATATAGGTACGTGGCCGATCCTCCCAACCGCCATTGGCAAAGCTCACAGGCTCTGTCCATTGTCCGGCGGGGTGCCACGTCAATTTCCGCTTCAGGAGCGCGACATTGACAAAATCTTCTTCCGGCACCAGCATTTTGATCGGGTAATGGTCGAAGAAGTTCATCTTATAGCCGTCGATGAAATGGGCTTGGCGATCTTTCCACCACTTCGGCCAAGCCCCATCAGCTTCTGGCATCACCCACGCTGGACGGGCGCGCGTTGGGATGAAGGCGTCATAAAAGACGATATGGGCAATCCGCTCGCCCAATCGGTCCGCCACACCGGTAATAGTCAGCCCGCCAAACGAGTGGCCGATCAAGATCACATCCTCAGCGTCTTCGGCTTCAATCGCGGCGCACATGTCCTGCACATGGGTAGAGAGATTGGTGTTGGGGCTGATCAGATGTGCGCGCTCGCCACAGCCGGTTGCGGTTGGGGTCAAAACGCGGTGGCCCTCGGCTTGCAGTCTTTCGGCCACTTGCCGCCACACCCAGCCGCCATGCCATGTCCCATGCACCAAAACAAAAGTCTTCTTCTTGAAGGTCTGGACGGCGGGTGCTGCGGCACTGGCAAGCCCAGGTGCTGCCACCAAAGCTGCTGGCCCTGCGAGCTGGCTGAAGGCCGCCCGGCGGGTTATGCTGTGTTTTGCCTGCCCATTCATTGCGCTTCTCCCTTGCAAAACGTCGCCCAAAACGTTTAGAGACACCCCCGATGCCGGTTTAGCTCAGCAGGTAGAGCGCCCGATTTGTAATCGGACGGTCGCGGGTTCGATTCCTGCAACCGGCACCATTTTCCCCATACTCAATGATCTGGCAAGCCTGAACGGATCGGCTGGGCGCTTCGGTTCACACCGCAATGCCAAGACCCTCACTGGGAAGTGATCGTGTTTGGCTGACAGATCATCGGGTTGCCCCTGTTCGGATTGGACCCAACAATCTAACTCCCCACGTGGGGCCGCCGAAACGCAAGTGGCCCATGCCATTCAATCTGTGGAGTAGAGACCATGATGATCCGCACCAGCCTTGCCTTGATCCCGCTGATCGCGCTTGTTGCCTGTGGCCAGGCGTCGCAGTCCGGCGATACCAAGACAGCGCCAGAGGCCACTGCTAGCAAGGAAGCCACGCCAGCTGCGGCCCCGGCAGCAGGTCCAGCCACCCCTGCTCCCGCCGCTGGCCCATCGCCGGAGGATGCCAAAATTCTGGCCAGCTTGCCTGCCCCCTATAATGAGGGTGACCTAGCCAATGGTCGTCGGCAATTTGCCAAGTGCCGCTCGTGCCACGTGATTGAGAAGGGCGGCGACAATCGCGTCGGCCCTGCCCTGCATGGCGTCTTTGGTCGCACAGCTGGCACCACAGCTGGCTTCAATTATTCCCCAGCTTTGAAGGGTGCAGGCTTTGTTTGGGATGCAGGAAAACTTGATCAATGGTTGGCCGACCCCAAAGGCTTCTTGCCCGGCAACCGCATGACCTTCGTCGGCCTCAAGCAAGAAAAAGATCGCCGCGATGTGATCGCTTACATCAAGGTTGAAAGCGCAAAATAGGGTCCCTGATCGCTGCTACCGCACCCGCTTGGACGACTTGAAGCCAGAGCCCAATGTCTTATCGCGGAAGACTTTGGCGTTCTGGACCAAGCCTAGGCCAAACATCAGCGACAACATCACACTGCCGCCATAGCTTAAAAATGGCAGCGGCTCGCCCACCACTGGCATGAGGCCCATGATCATGCCGGCATTGATGCCGACATAGATGAACAACAACATGGTCACGCCAGCAGCCAGAAACTTGCCAAACGTATGTCGGCATCCGATTGAGATATAAATGCCAAAGGCCATAGCGGCGAGATAAAGCGCCAGCACAAACAATCCACCAACCATGCCAAATTCTTCGAGCAGCATGGCAAACACAAAATCCGTATGGCGTTCAGGCAAGAAGTCGAGTTGGCTTTGTGTGCCCTGCATATAACCGACGCCAAACAATCCGCCTGAACCAATAGCGATCTTAGACTGGGTGATGTGATAGCCGGTCCCCAATGGATCGCGCGAGGGATCGAGGAAGGTGAGAATGCGGTTCTTCTGAAACTCTGCCATGAAGAAAAAGAAAGCCACCAAAGCAAAGGTCGCCACTGACGTGCCTGCAGCAATGACATACCACCAAGACAGGCCTGCCAAAATCACCATGGTGGCACCAACGCCTGCCACCATGATGGCGGTACCCAAGTCAGGCTGTAAGGTAATCAGCGCAGCGGGGGCTGCTAGCATCATCAGCGGGATAAAATGCGCGCGGATCGTCCACATCCGGTCAGACTCGGCATCTTGGTAATAGCGCGCAAGGGCCAAGATCAGGGCGATTTTCATGAATTCCGACGGTTGCAGGCGGATCGGCCCTACTTCCAGCCAGCGCTGGGCACCCAAAGCGACTTTCCCAAACAGTTCCACCGCAATCAATAGAATGAAAACGCCAATATAAGCAGGATAGGCGAGATGATACCAAATGCGCACATCGATTGTGGCTACGACCAACATCAGGCAGGTCACCACGCAGAAGCGGATGATGTGATCACCGGCCCAAGGCTCCCAACTTGCGCCTGCTGCCCCAAACAACAGAATGGTCCCGACCACGCTGATCATGGCCATCACAAAGACGAGGCCCCATTCGATCCGGCGGAGTTTGCCAAAGAAGCTATCGCGGCCGCTTTCCATATCCGGCAAAAAAGTCATGCTTTGCCATCCCCCGGCGGGGTGCCATTTGAAGCTGGGGCAAGGTCTGCGGTCTTGGTCTTGGTGGTAAAGGCTGGCCGCGAGGAAGGGTCTTTCAACAATGTCGCCTTCATGATTTCGCGCGCGCGCGGTGCTGCCGCGGCACCGCCGCCGCCGCCGTGATCAACCACCAAAGCGCAACAATATTTAGGATCTTCAGCCGGTGCATAACAAACAAACAGAGCATGGTCACGCTGACGCCAAGGCAGCGACGCATTGGAGCGAACGCCGGTTCGACGCTCAGCCATCGTGATCCGCCGAACTTGCGCCGTCCCAGTCTTACCCGCCATGCGCACGCCTTCAATGCCAAGGTCGCCTCGGCCCGTGCCGCCGGCTTCGTTGGACACCGCAATCATGCCCTCATGAACCAGGTGCATGTTTTGGTAATTAAACGGCAAGGGCTTAAACGGGGTGATGGGCACCGCACCTGGCCCTTCGCGGATCAAGCGTGGCTCGACAGCTTTGCCCTGAGACGCAATGCGCGCCGCCATGACCGCCATCTGCAAGGGTGTGGCTGCGATCAAGCCTTGTCCAATCGCGACATTGAGCGAGTCATAAACTTGCCAAGGCTGGCCACGATTTTTCATCTTCCAAGCATTATCGGGAACGTGTGATGAAGAAATCCCCGGAATTCCCAAGTCGAAACGCTGTCCAAAGCCAAAGCCTCGCGCAACTTCGGCCATTTTTTCTCCGCCGATCCGCCGCCCCATCTCATAGAAATAGACGTCACACGAGACCTTGATCGCGGTATGCAGGTTGACGCTGCCATGGCCGCGCCGCGAATGGCAATGGAAGCGATGATTGCCCAGCATATAAAAGCCCGGGCAATTGATCGTCTCCTCGGGGTCGGTAATCCCTGCCTCCAGTGCGGCCACGGCCGTCACCATTTTATAGGTGGAGCCCGGTGGATAAATGCCCCGCACGGCCTTGTGGTACAATGGGCGCATTTCAGCATTATTATATTCGTTGAAGTCAGTGCGGCTGATACCATCTACGAACTTATTGGGGTCAAAGCTTGGAGCCGATACCAGTGCCAGAAGCTCACCGGTACGTATATCCATCACCACCGCAGAACCAGCCTCAGCAGGGCGTTCGTCCTTGGCCTGGAACTGGTCATAGGCGACTTGTTGAATTTCAGCATCAATGGTGAGGACGATGGGCGTCCCGCTCTTTGGATTGAGGCGGGGATCGACCACTTCGCGAATTACCCGGCCATGGGCGTTGACCTCTAGCTTGGTTGCGCCATGAACACCTTTGAGGCCTTTTTCTTGTGCTTTTTCAATCCCCTCTTTGCCGACCCTGATACCAGGATGGCGGGCTTGCGGGTCGGTCGCCACGTCCTTGTCATTGGCTTTGGCAACATAGCCTAAAACATGGGCCATGCTCTCGGCGAGCGGGTAATTGCGTGCTTCCCCCATCTCACAGCGCACACCCGGGAATGAGGCTGCATAGACGCTGACCCGCGAATAGTCTTCCCATGACAGATTTTCAGCCACCATTGAGGGCATGAAACGGGGCGAGATTTTGGCTTCGTTTAAGGATTCCTTGGCCTTCTCGGGCGACATGCGCAAAATGGACGCCAAGGCCCCAATCGTCTCGGGCAGATCGTCGACGTCTTCGCGCATGATCGAGACGCGGAAGTCGCGACGATTGACTGCCAGCGGCACGCCAAAGCGATCATAGACGGGCCCACGTGATGCGGGATTGACCAAGAGGTTGAACTGGTTCTCCGCAGCCTCTAGCCGGAATTCGTCATTTTCAAAAATTTGAAGCTGCGCCATGCGCAGGCCAAGGACCGCAAAATAGAGGCCCCCGAGCGTGGACATTACCATGGCCCGTCGGCTGAATAGATCTGATCCACCACCCTGGCTCATGCTTCATCCTCAGACAGATCAAACCAAGCGGCCACCCACGGATAGGCCAGAACCGCACTCACAATCGGGAGCAAGATTGCAAGCACATTAAACCCTTTCCCACTTGAAATCGACAGGATGAAGGCGGCGACTAAGAAAAAAAGTCCAGTAACGGCTGCTGAGCCCATTGGGGTGGAGGCCATTGCCGAACTGAAGCGGGCGGTCAGGATGGTTAGGGCATGGGCAATCAATGCCACGACTGCCCAAGCCCCTAAAGGCCCACCGGTCAATAAATCAACCCATAGGCCCAATCCGAACAGCATCAGCCCAACAACAGCATTTGGACCTTGGTTGGCCCAGCCACACGCTGCCCAAATCAGGCTGGCGGGCCAAATACTGCCGAACGGCCCAAGATTGATCGACACAAGATTGAGCAAGCTTGTCCCTGCCACAATGGCCAGGCCAGAAAAAAGACGTGACCTGGTCGAGGGACGCCCAGGTAAGAGCGTGCTCACTGCTTAGGTGCCCCGCTGGGTGGGGGGGAGGCAGGGGATGCAGCTGCCGGGGCCGCTTGAGGTGCTGGACTAGGTGCAGAAGCCCCGCTTGATGCCGCACCAGCGACTGGGACATTACGACTTTCAGCTGCAAGCCGGGCGGCTTCAGCCTGCCGGGCCTGTTCGCGGGCCGCATCGCGTTCTTTTGCCAAGCGTGCAGCGGCGGCTCGAGCGGCCTCAACTTCACTGCTGCGAGTGGCTTGCGCGGCGCGAATAGCTTCTGGTGTTGCCGCGGTGGGAATTCCGGCTGCATCCGCTGCCAATGGCAGAACGCCGCCTTGGACGGGCGTTGTCGTTGCGCCTTCGGTTGGCGGCGGCGCTAGGGATGGAGCCGTCACGGGGTCCAAAGGCGGTGGAAAGTTTGAAGGCGGGACTAAACGAACGAAATCAATAGGCGAAGCACTCGATGCCAAGCGTACGCGCCATTGCCTGTCGGGCGCTACACCCGCTTGGCCAACCGCGATCCCGCGCGGAAAAATCCCATCATCGCCCGAAGTCATAACCCGCTCGCCATCGCGCATCAGGGCTGGGGTATTCAAATGGGCCAGCCTTGGTGCCGAGGTCTTATCACCCATCGCAATGGCGCGCGCCCGGGTTGTTTCGCCCATGACGGGCACTCGGCTGTCGCCATCGGCCAAGAACAAGACCCGCGACGTGTCGCTGCCAACGGCGATCACGCGACCAACCAGACCGTTCTGGTTCATCACGATCCAGTTCACCTTGACGCCTGCTTTCGCGCCAAGATTGACGATGCCTGACTTTGCAAAAGGCCCGCTGCTTTCGCTGATCAGTCGCCCTGTTAGGCCTTGCGGCAATTGCTCAGCCTTCACGCCATGCAGCTTTTCATACGCATCCAGACGCTCGGCCATGGCTTTGGCTTGGTCGCGCCACTGCAATAAGGCCCGATTTTCGTCTTTTAGTTTCTGATTGAGGCTGGCACCGCCAAAGAATGAGCCAACAGAGGCCACAACGCCTTCGCCCCAGCGCACCGGCGTCATCAGCACGCCACCCACAGCGCCGGAAATATCAGAAGCGATTCCGGCGACAGCGCCGCCGCGTTGGTCTGTCACGACGATCGTGACCCCGGCAGTGATCAGCGCCGTCAGCACCGCGACTCCAATGAGTGGCCCTGCCCCCCCTGTTCGCCGATTGCCTCTGCGCGCCATATCCCTGCTCCTTCACCTCATTACCCGAACCGATTGGGGGCTTTGTCCGATCTAGACTTTGGACAAAACACCCTTCCACTGTTCGAAATTATCGACGCATTTGCCAGTCCCCAACACGACGCAGGACAAAGCATCGTCGGCCACAGACACGGGCAGACCGGTGCGCTCGCGCAGGACCACATCCAAATTCCGCAACAGCGCACCGCCACCGGTCAGCATAATGCCTTTTTCGACGATATCGGCGGCCAGTTCAGGTGGCGTGGTTTCCAAAGCGACGCGAACAGCTTCGATGATTTCATCGACGGGATCAGACAAGGCTTCGGCGATTAATTGCTCAGAGATTTGGATTTCGCGTGGCACGCCGTTGAGCAGGTCACGGCCTTTGACGGAAAGGGACAAGCCATAGCCGTCCGCGGGGGGCAATGCCGTCCCAATTTCTTTCTTGATCCGCTCTGCCGTGGTCTCACCAATCAGCATGTTTTCAGTGCGGCGCAGGAAATTGATGATGCTCTCATCCATCTTATCGCCACCGACGCGGACAGAGCGCGCATAGACAATACCTTCGAGAGATAGAACGGCCACTTCGGTCGTGCCGCCACCAATATCGACCACCATGGAACCCGATGGTTGATCAATGGCGAGACCTGCCCCGATAGCAGCGGCCATCGGCTCTTCGATCAGATAAGCGTCTGAGGCACCGGCATTTAAGGCAGCATCTTGGATGGCGCGGCGCTCAACTGGCGTTGCCCCCGATGGGACGCAGATAATGATGCGAGGTCTGCCACGCAAAAAGCCCTTGTTGGAGTTCACACGGCGAATGAAGTGCTTGATCATTTCTTCAGCAACTTCAAAGTCTGCGATCACGCCGTCGCGCATGGGCCGCACGGCTTGAATTTCGCCCGGTGTGCGCCCCAACATCAGCTTCGCTTGATGGCCGACCGCTTGGACTTCTTTGCGACCACCGCGCTGGCGATAGGCCACCACCGATGGTTCATTGAGGACGACGCCTTGACCTTTTACATAGACAAGGGTGTTGGCTGTACCAAGGTCGATTGCCATGTCGCTGGAAAACCAGTTGAAGAGGCGTCCGAACATTTTTTTCTCTCGCGATTCTAAGTCTGTTCTATGCGATGATTCGCAATTCTTGAATCTGGGTCGTGCCGCTTCATGACGGCCAAATCAAGGCCGTATAGGCCATTGGTCCTGCGATTTTCGACAATTCTGGGCAGTTCTAAGCAGTTAAAGGCCGCGCTTTTGATAAAGCCCGATCGCGCCGCAGATGAGCGCTTCAAACAAGCCCTCGACCCAGTCTAGCTGCAGGCTCATCTGGTTCGCGCGAGACACGAATTTAACGGGCTCACCACTAGCCTATCGCGTGCATGGAAACGCCTGGTGGGAAGGGTGTATCGGCTGGAACAAAGAAGTCCGGCATCAGATCCTTGCTGGGATCAACCCGGTAATGGTCAAACGCGGTCACACCGGCCTCCGACAGAACGACATCATCGATGAAGAAGTTGCCGGTGCAGCTCTTGGCGTCGCGGGTCAGGATCACATGGGCGGCGTCTGCCATGATGTCGACCGTGCGGCAGTGGCGCAGCCCCTCATCGCCGGCAAGTGCGAATTGGATCGCGGCGGTGGCAATGCCCGTGCGGGGCCACAGGCAATTGAAGCCAATGCCATCGTGTTTGAATTCTTCGGCCATGCCCAAAGCGCACATGCTCATCGTATATTTCGCCATCGTATAGGCGACATGATTGCCAAACCAATTCGGGCTCATGTCCAGAGGCGGCGACAAGTTCAGCACGTGCGGATTTGCGGCTTTCTTCAGAAACGGAATGCAGGCGCGGCTGACCAAATAGGTCCCTCGGCCATTTACTTGATGCATCAGGTCATAGCGCTTCATTTCCGTCTGCAACGTACCGGTCAGTTGGATCGCGCTGGCATTATTGATGCAGATATCAATGCCGCCAAACCGGGCGACAGCTTGTTCGACAGCTGCTTGGACCGAGGCTTCCTCGCGCACATCGACCATCAGGGGCAGGGCTTTGCCGCCGACCGCCTCAATCTCCGCTGCTGCTGAATGAATGGTGCCGGGCAAATGCTTATGTGGCTCTGACGTCTTGGCCGCGATCACCACATTGGCCCCGTCTCGTGCAGCCCTAAGGCCGATTGCAAGACCAATACCGCGCGACGCCCCTGTGATGAAAAGGGTTTTATCTTTCAGACTGCTCATGTCGGCCACTCCCATAGATTTTTTCTGCACGCAGACTTAGCGTCTTGTGAGGGCAGAGCAAGAAGAAACGCGCAGGCGTGCGGCACAAGTCTATTTGATGGCGTCGCGCACACAGCCTGAAGATTCCTGGAAGCTATGTCGCGCCAAGCAGAACAAATGTTCATAGGGATAACGGCTTGCCGCCAAGCATTGGCGTACGTTCAATTGGACCCTGTTCATGCACATCTTGCCGCCAGTTCGCGCGATGAGCTTGGTCGAGGTCACGTCATCGCCCAGTACATGATAGGCCGCTGCAACCAAGAATCGTTTGTCCAACGGAGCCTCGGCGCGCGTATTGCGCATGTCGGATGCGCCAAGCGGGCTTAACTCTACCGGGCTTGTGGAAGCCGTCCGATGCGCCGCCAAGATAAGCTGGGGGTCCATCTCGCGTTGGGCCCAAGCTTCCTTCTGCACGCTATAGGCCGCGTCTCCCAAAATCTGGCTCGCCTTGTCCATCTTGGCCAAGCTATCGGCCATCACGCCGCTAGCAATGGTTGCGGCCTCATTGGAGGAGGCAACTAGGCCCAAAAATGCCTCGGGATCACTCTTGAGGCGCTCCAGCACCGCATCACGGCCCAAAAGATTGACCGCAGTCTGCAAGCTCGACGCGAAGGGCGCGTGGGCAGAGGCTGAAAGCACCGCATAAGATGCCGCCCCTTCGGAAATACCAGATGATGAAAGCCGCGCGGTCGATAAAAGCGCGCCCTCCACCGCCTCGGGCGTTAGGGTTCGCAATGTCGTCAGACGGTCGGCTTCACCCACCAAAGCGTTAAAGCGCGCGGCGGTCGCGGCCATATCAAAGGCCGGCACTTCGGCCGGCGGCAAGGGCGTTACGATGGCTTCGGGTGGCAAAGTCGTTGGCGGGACTGCGCCTACCTCTGGCACGGGGACATTGGCTGGCGGCTCGCCTGTTGTCGGCACAGGCACTTGGCCGGAACCGGCATCCTGCGGCTCTAACCCAGACGCCTGAACCGCCAAAACGGGCAAAAAGACAGAGACGGCCAACGCCGAAATAGCAATAATCCGCTTCACTTTAGTCACCTCAAGTCTCACCCAAACCTAAATCTAACAGTCAAACCTTCATTCAAATCAAATCTGACACCTCAATTTGAATTTTGTTTCGCAACCCCAATCCGGCATTCCATTAACTATGACCTAGGTCAAGACTAAGCTGAAAGATTGCTTGGGGAATGTGCGTGGAAAACTCGGCCAAGTTCTGGGTTATTCAGTACAGGGGGTTCTTTAAGCTCGCCGCCACGCACCAAGCTTCAAGGAAATGGCGATGATCAAGCCGAAAGTCGCCATGGCGGCGGCAGCCCCAATGAATACGCCTTTTAGCCCGAGGCCTAATCCGAACGCCAACAACCAACCGCCGCCAACTGCCAGCAAGACGCGCGCGAAGATCGCAATGACGGGCCACCGCATGGCCCCTGCCCCTTGGCTCGCGAAATAGAGCGACAGACCCAAGCCTTGGAAAGCAAAGAACGGCCCCACGATCTGAATATAGCTGCGCGCGGCCTCAAAGGTCACTTGGTCTTTGGTGAAGGCATAAATCCAAGCTGACGGAAATAGCGCCAAGACCAGCCCCACCACCCCAGTCAAGCCAGCAGCGAATGCACTGCCGATCCAGCCAATGTGCTCGGCCCGATCTACATTGCCCGAACCAATGCTGAGGCCGACAAGAGATGTCATGGCCGCGCCAATGCCGAACACAAGCGGGATCAAAAGAAACTCAATCCGGGATCCAATGCCATAGCCTGCAAGCGCGGCTTCGCCAAAGGTCGCCACCATAGCGGTCAGGCTCAATATGATGAAAATGGTGAAAATGGGCGACATGGAAGCCGGCAAGGCAACTTTAAAGATGTCGCGAAACAACGCCTTGGAAAACGACAGATATTTGCGGTCCAGACGGATGACGCGGCCTTCGCGCGCCAGCACCACCAGCATAATGACGCTGACCACAAAGCCACTGATCACCGCCGAATAAGCCGCCCCGACAATCCCCAATTGCGGCGCACCAAACAGGCCCAGCACCAAAATTGCCGTCAATGGAACTTGCAGAAACGCGCTAGCAACCATCAAAACGGCTGGCAATTTCATATCGCCCATACCGCGAAAAACGGCCCCTACCACGCTGACCAACCAGAGGAACAGCCCACCCCAGAAAATCACGGTGCAATAGTCCACCGCTTGTTCCAAAATCTCGCCCCGCCCACCCAAAAAGGCGATCAAAGAACGCCCCCCCAGTGAAAACAGGACCAAGAACAACGCGGCCCCCAAGGCGGAAAGCGCCAAGGCATGCCAGATCAGTTGTTGTGCACGCTCGCGGTCGCCCGCGCCCAAGGCGCGCGCAATGGCCGACGTTACAGCCCCACCTGCCGCCCCGCCCGACATGGTCTGGATCAACATCAGAAGCGGGAATGCCAAGGCGATGCTGGCCAGAGCACCCGTCCCAAGCTGCCCAATGATCCAGACTTCGGCCAAGCTAACCGATGACTGAATGGCAAAAGCAAGGGCGTTTGGCGTCGCCATTCTAACCAGCAAGGGTGCCGCCGGCGACGTCAGCATGTGGTGTGTTCGGTCATCCATCTGCTGTCGTCTTTCACTATGGCACAGGCTTGGCATGAATTGGACGGTCGACGCGTGCGATTGTCAAGCGCGGTTGGGGGTGGTTGGGGGGCGTTCGGCTCAAAGGTTCACGGGTACGCGCTGCTGCCCCAGAAGCCGTCGGATGATTGTCCCTGCCCTCACTCGGACACGGCCTTGAGATGGCATAGCTTGCGGCTTAGGCGTTATAGATAAGATCCTTCTCTCCCCCAACGGTGTCATCCCCGCTGCAGCAAAGCGGAGAGCGGGGACCCCTAGGGGCTTTGCACCCAGCAGCACCAATAGCCCCGCGTGGAAAACCACCGGGGGTGACCGTGAAGGGGGGCCGGGGCGCGTGGTATGCGCCAAATAGGTGGGCCAGATTAACGGACTGGCCCGGAATACGACGCAAACCGTGCGCCCCGGCTCGATAAGTCTGTGTGCTGAGGTGGTTCATGACGCCACCGGTGGTTCAAATTTCCCCCGCCTAGTTCGTAAAGGCCTCATCCCAGAAGCTTGCGCTTCTAAAAATACATAAGGCTTCCCCAAGGCGTCTCAAAGGCATTGCCTAAGTTCTTGACCAAGGGCTTCACACGGCAGTCGGGCTCAAGCACACCGGGCACAGGGCTAGCTAGACCCCATGAAACACAAGGCAGCCACTTCTGCCTCGATTAATCCCGCTTACCAATCCCCAACAGTCGGCTCAGCTCTGACCGAGACTCCCCTGTGTTGGAGACAGGAGCTACACTACCGCCCTTCTTCCAAGCGTGGGGAGATTGAGGTTTATCCCGCTCAGTTCGAACTTCAATCGCCTGTTTAATCAGGGCTTCGGTCTCCTCTGCCGACAAGTTTTGCGCCTTAGCTTGGGCCCGTGCACGGGCGGTGGCTTTGGCTTCCTCGCGCGTGATCCTTTCAAAAAAGCACTCAATCTTGGCAATCACGGCGGCTTCCTCTCGCTGGCGGGATTCCATAATTTTCTGCTGTTCCTCCTTCGATCGGATGAAGGATTTAGACGTTGCAGGCGGAGCGGGGCGTTTGGGTTTTTTGTTCATGACCGTTAGCTTACGGGGGCGCAAACTCGGTCGGATGGATTGGGGCCGTCTGGCACTGGCAAGTCTGCAAGGGGTTGCCAGCTTGGGCACCAAAGCGCTTCTAAGTATTGTGAAACACCCCTGCACCGCCTCTGGCGGCATCAGCGCAAGCGCCGATACCCCAAGAATGGGAAGCGGCAAGCAGAAGCAATCGGGGCACGCCCCCCTCGCCCATCTGCACGCCGGGGGTGCCAAGGACGGTGTGGTTTTGCTATGGCCCTGTCATGACTGCCAAGATTTGCGCCCTCTATAAGTTTGCCGATTGCCCGGACTTTGAAGTCCTGCGCGTTGATTTGTTGGCGACCACCAAGCAATTGGGGATTATGGGCACGCTTTTGATTGCGCCAGAAGGCATTAATGGCACGATAGCGGGCCCGCCGGAGGGCATCGATCACTTCGTGACCTATTTGGAGAATGACCCAATTTTTTCTGGTCGTTTCAAGGATGCTGAGATCAAATACGCGCAAGAAGACAAAAATCCATTTGTGCGCATGAAAGTGCGGCTTAAGCGCGAAATCGTAACCTTGCGCGCGCCTAAGGCCGATCCACGCCAAGTCGTGGGCACCTATATCGCACCATCGGACTGGAACGCCTTGATCGCCGACCCCGACATTGTGCTGGTTGATACACGCAACGCCTATGAGACCGAAGAGGGCATTTTCAAAGGCGCAATCGACCCCAAAATTCGAACCTTCACCGCCTTCAAAAAATGGGCCGAAGACAATCTTGACCCCGCGCGCGACAAGAAGGTCGCCATGTATTGTACCGGCGGCATACGTTGCGAGAAGGCGTCTGCCTATCTGCTCGCCGAAGGGTTTGAGAGCGTCTATCACCTCAAAGGCGGCATCTTGGCCTATATGGAACAAGTGCCCAAAGAAGAAAGCCAGTTTGAAGGCGGCTGCTTTGTGTTTGACTCCCGCGGCGTTGTCGGTGCCGAATAAGCGCGTTTAGGCTGGATCAGCACGCTCTAACAAGCGATAATGTTCAATGACTTGGCTGTCACAGCTAAGTTTCTTGGCGATCTTGCTATTTGGCTCTATCACCCGCCAAAACGGCACGACCTGCGCGCTGGACTTGCCTTCAGCCAGATCGGAAAGCGCCACTTCTGCCACCACCTTTAGATAAATCGCCGTGGTAACCGGACAGGTCGCTTGCGCCTCATTCTTGCGCGCCAGCTCATTGCGCATCCGCTCAATGCTGCGCACCTCGCCCATGGGAATGCGCGAGATGTAATTGGCAATCGTGCCGGGTGAGCCGATATACATGGTCGTCCCAGTCTTGATGCCAGCAAAATCGGTGTGCAGCACCAAGGTCTTGGGTGGCTTGGCCTGATCAAAGCGCTTGCGCCAATCGGTTGGCTTTTTGGTCTTGGGTTTATCTGTTTTCGTCATGGCTTGTCTCTTGGGTGTCGCCGCTCAGTTTCTGCTACCAAAGCATTGAGATAGGCTTTGGCAAAGGCCTCTGGATTGAAGAAAAGTCGCGCCAGAATACGACCAATTGGGGCCGGAGTCGTGGCCTGCTCGGTCACAAAAATGTGCGTGCCGCCCGTTGGCGTCGGCGCCAAGCGGCCCTCCCATTGGCCATGATAGCCATAGCTGCTCTTGAAGCGCATTTGGAGAAGGTCTGCCTCCTGCCGCGTCAATTCAAAGGCAATCACTTCACCTTTTTGAGTGGTCTCCGTCCAACGCATTGGCGACTTCACCTCGACTTTGGCGAGGTCCGACCTCCACACAGGTTGGCTTGCCCGGTCTAGGATGACGGCTGTCACCTGGGCAGGCGTGGCGTCGACAATTTGGTCAATTTTCCCCGTCCGCGTGGCTGGCAACACAAAGCCCACCACAATCACCAATGCCGCAAGGCCAGCCAAAAGGCCAATAATCCAAAGTGCCGCTTTCATGCTACCGCTCTCTCATAAATTTTGAGCGCCCTATCTAGCAGCGAGATTCCACCTTACAATTAGGCTGTATTTTTATGTTTAAATACATTTACTTAGACCAAGACACGACCAAACGCCACCCTCTTTGATTGACATAATCGAAAAGGTTCTTGAAGTTATTGGGGAACAGGGCAGACATGATTTCGACGGACGCACTCAAAATCGTGTGACTGGCTCTGTGGGTGGATTTGCCAATTTACCCGCCTCAGAAATCTGCAACCGCGACTGCCTAAGCGAATTTACACGTGTCATTTATTTTGGGGCTTAGACGCATGACAAAGATGAAACATGTCTTTCTGGCATTGCTGTGTGTTTCTTTAGGTGGATGGGGCACTGCCGCCCAAAGCCAAGCCACAGCTCCTGCCGAGAGTGGCATGGTGCGGATTGCCCAACCTAGTGAGGGCTATACCTATTTTAACAAGCCCGGTGCGACGATTGATGACCACGAAGCTGACGTTCGTTCGTGCCTGCTAGACGCCAAAGACGTTGTTTCGTGGGATGAACTCATCGACAATAATCGGTCTCTCATTGCAGGTGCGTTGACATTTGAACGCGCCAAATCAGCGCGCATCTCGGCCTTAGAGAATTGCATGATTATTCGCGGTTGGCGGGTCGTCGCCCTGCAAGCCGAAGAAGGACAAGCCCTATCTGAGACCGAGCAAAGCAAACTGAAGGCATTTTTGTCCGAACAGGTAGGGGCCCAAGAACCCCGGGGTCGGATTGCTCGGATCTGGGCCAATGAGGCACTTAACGCCGCCCACAAACGCTCGGAACTCGTTCCAGTATCCACCAACAATGGGCAGCTATCGCTTTTGTATTTGGGCAAAATCACCGATTTACTCTATCCGACCACAAATGCGATTTTGCTGGATTACGGGAGTACCTGGTCCCTGCGAAAGCTTAATCACACTGCAAGCATGGCAGAACGCCTAAAGGCTGCCCAGCGCGATGGTGCGGTGCTCGCGCGGCCCTTGTTCACGACGTCTGAGATCGAGGTTCCGGCAAGCTTTGAAAAGAAGATTGGGCGCAATCTTGCGCTAGCAGATCTGCCGAACATTCCAGACGGTTGGGGCTTGATCGTGATGCGGATCGAAGGAAAGAGCTTAAAAAATGGGCTCGGTTTAGGATTTGGTCCTTATCGGGGACCTAGATTGCAGTCCAAAAAGGGGGTCATTGTCAATGAAATTGATTTCGGTAGCGGGTTGTTGAACAAGGGCGCGGGGAAAGATGGTTCTTGGATGATCCGTGCGGTACCGCCGGGGGAGTATCGTCTTAGCCAAATGGACGTCATCCCGCTTTATTTCTGCTTGGGTTCCCCCGCCTTCAAATTGGAAAAAGGCCAGATCATTTATGCTGGCACTTTCGACTTATCCGCAACAGCGATGGGCCCCGATCTCACGATGGAGCCCGTTCGCGCAGTCTTGGCAGGAAGCCCCTATGCCGAGCGGATTAAGCCCGCACCCTATGTAAATGGCACCACGAGTAATTGCTTAGGCAGCGCATCCATTTACGCCATTGAGTTCCCAGACTTCCCGTTTGTCGAAGGCTACGAATGGGGGTCAAAAGCCAAAAAGCGCTTTAACTAAGCGCTCATTTTTTCGACCCGTTTTTCTGCAACCACATCCGCCTTGGGGGGCAATGCATACAACGCCAAGGTAACGACCTTGGCGACCAGTGGTCTTGGCAAAAATGCTTGGATACAATGGCGCAGAAATAAGAAAACTGGCGGAGGAGGAGGGATTCGAACCCTCGATAGGCTTGCACCTATAACGGTTTTCGAGACCGCCGCATTCGACCACTCTGCCACCCCTCCGGTGCGCCTTGCAGATCGCGCTGCAAGTTGGTCAAGGGCGCGGTGTTTAAGGGCCAAAAGCGGCTCTGGCAAGACGTGGTTTGCAGGCGGCCCTGCAGCTTCTGTGTGCTTTCTCCGAAAGCTGTGTGAGTTGACTGGCAGGATGGGTAGAAATCTGCCTAAAGGACAGACTATGACTGAGCCAGAAACAGCCCCTGCTAATCAGAAAGCGGCGCGCCCGATCGCAGCCTTTGATGTCGATGGCACG
Organism: Hyphomonadaceae bacterium UKL13-1; assembly: GCA_001602435.1. GTDB lineage: Bacteria > Pseudomonadota > Alphaproteobacteria > Caulobacterales > Aquidulcibacteraceae > Aquidulcibacter. The sequence continues at coordinate 1,158,866 of CP012156.1, read as the reverse complement.
CTGACTTGGGCGGATTCTTATCTGTTGTTCTTGCGCTTTGTTGCCGGCCGCTTTGGCTTTGTGGTCAAAATGGTGCAGCTGATCCCGATCTTTATTGCCTATCGTGTCGGCGCAGTGCCGCGCAGCGCGGTGAAAGAGAAGACGCTGACTGTGTTTCTGGCGGGCATGGCGGCTGCGGATTATTTAGCGCGATGCCGCGCGTTTGCGCAGATGATTTACCCCATCATTGCGCGGCCAGATGCACTTGTGCGCCTGCGAGCCCATGTGGGGGTGCGCGATGAAGTGGCGCTGGTTTCAGCCTCTCTGCGCGATTATTTGGCGGTCTGGGCAGAGGACCTCCGCGTTGAGCATGTGTTGGCGACCGAGATTGAGATCGTCAATGGGCGGCTGACGGGAAGGTTGTTAGGCGACAATTGCTGGGGGCCGGGCAAGCTTGCCGCCATCCGAGCCGCGTTTGGCACCGCGCCGCTAGTGGCGGCCTATGGCGATACGCGTGGTGATCAGGAGATGTTGGCAGCCGCCCAAAACCCTGGCTTTCGCATCTTTGAAGAGGCTCCACGCGACCGACTAACTCAATTGTTTTCGCTTTATGCTGGGAAACATATGGAACGTACGCTGACGAATCGGCTTTAGTACGCTTGAGTAGCCTAGGGGTTGCCTTGCGGTAGTCTGCGTATATGGCGCAATTTCGGAGAGAGAAAGCATGGAAGGTCATGAAGTCTCGGTCTGGTGTGTCTCCGATGGGCGAACCGGAATTGAACGCCAGACCTTAGCTATCGCCCATGCTTTGAGCGAGCGCGTCCCCACCAGGATCAAACTCCTTCGTCTGCAACCGACCGGATTTCAAGTCTCCCTACCACCCAGCTTGTGGCTGATGCCAAAGGCCGCCCTGCCCATTGAACAGGCCGCACGCTTACAAGCCCCTTGGCCCGATGTCTGGATTGCCAATGGCAGGCGTTCCATCCCCTATTCCATGCGCATGCGGAAGTGGAGCGCGGGTCAAAGCCTTGTGGTACAATTGCAAGACCCACGCATAAGCCCCAAACGCTTTGATTTGGTCGCCCCTCCCCAGCATGATGGGGTACGCGGCGACAATGTGATAACCACCCTTGGCGCGCCCGTGTGGTATACTCAGAAGCAAATTGACACCGCCCTCGCCCATATCCCAGAGCCACGCCACCTCGGCAAGCGGAAGGTGATGGTGATTTTGGGCGGCACATCTAAACGCCATCAACTCAGCCTCGCGCGTGCCCACGCCATCGTGGCCGAGCTGCAAAGGCTGGCCCATCAAGATGTGCATTTGATGATCACCACCTCGCGGCGGACCCCAAAACCGGCTGAAGATTTGTTCCGCGCCTTTGCCTTCACATCGGGCGCAGACTTCTTTGCCAATGAAGCGCGCGATGGGCCCAATCCCTATTTGGCTTGGTTGGCACAAGCTGAGGCGGCCTTGGTGACCGAGGATTCGACGAATATGATGACCGATGTCGCGTTCTTTGGCATCCCCATGCATCTGATTAAGTTGGAAGGCGGGGATGCCAAATTCGACCGCTTGCACACAGCTTTTATCGAGAGGGGCGCAGCGCGCTGGTTTAATGGCAGCCTGACACCCTGGTCATACGAACCCATTCGCGATGCGATGGCGATAGCCGAAGCCATTCAGGCGCGCTTGATCACGCCTTAGCGCGATCGGCCCTTACCAACGCAACAAACGTGCGCCGGCCAACGCACCCAGTGCCGAGGCCAGCCCTATGCCCGCGACATACCAAATGGTGACAAAACTGACGGAGTCGACCGAGCAGAACATGGCATAAATCATCGCCCCTACCCCACCAGACAATGCCCCAATGGCGGCCCCCGCCAAGGCCAATCGCGTGGGTGCAGCCTCTCGCATTGCCCAGACGAGCAGCATAGCCGTTGGCAAGCCGCAGATGGGGATCAAGATGATACACCAAGGAAAGCCGCCGCCCGTAAATGCTGCAAACCGATGCCCGGGCTCTGTTGCCATCAAGGTGATGAGGCCAATCGCTACCGCAGATAAAACCACCAGAATCAGCGGCATCATCAGACGCCGGATGGTGCCTGTGGCCCCGCCAATTGGTTTGGCAAGGCGCATCGCCAGCCCGCCTGCAAATGTCGCGATCAGAGCGGAGAAGCCCGCCTTCATAGCAACCATCGGCGCAGTGACCCCAATATCTGGGCGGAAGCCCATGAATAATCGGATCATCACCAAACCCAGCACCAGGCCAATAATCAGGGCCAAGGCCACGCGGCGGTATAGACGGCTTGGCTGTGCCGTCTCCGGTGTTCGCGCTAAGGCTTCAATCAATTCATCCGTCTTCATGATAGGTCTCCTGTCGCTGAAGTGCCCACAAGACGCATGAGAGTCTTGAGGCCGCGATGGATGGATATTTTTATGTCAGAGGCACTCCAACCCGTCTGGGCAGAGGCTTCAGCGATGCTCAATTCCTTCAGTTTCACCAACTCAATTGCCGTTCGCTGTTTGGGGGGCAGATCGCCAAGCAAACGGGCGATATCGCGTGTGGGGTCGCCCGCTTCGGTTTCTTCGGCCGATAAGGCGTGTTCGAAGTCCTCAATCGGCAGATCAAGTCCGCGCTTACCCGTACGCCGCCACCGGTCAATCATGCGATAGCGCGCAATCGCATAAGTCCAGGCCAGAAGTTTCTGCGCCGGATCAAACATCGCGCACTTGGTATAGATGGCGATCAAGGTCTCTTGTACCAAGTCTTCGGCATCTTCTGGTCTTGCGCCTTTATTGCGAAAGAAGGCCCGCAGTCGTGGTGCCAGTCCATCCAGCAAGCAGCGCGTCGCGACGGGGTCGCCGGCTTGAGCGCCCAGCATCCAAGCGTGCAATTGGGTTTCGTCTGGTGTCAAAATCGCCCCTCCCCCAAGCACTACGCGACCACCTATAGGATGGTTACACCCAACGCAGCGGCGAGCATGGCACGATTGCAGAAGCGAGGCTTGCGCTTTTTCAGATTTCCGCCACCTTGCTTCTATGAGCTTAATGATCCGCCGCGCCGAACAAAGTGATGCCCCAGCAATTGCTGAATTACAGCAAACGACATGGCGTGAAACCTATTCTGGCCTGCTGCCTACCCCGGTCTTAGATGGCTTGGCTTTGCCAAGGCTGTATCGCACGTGGCGGGCAGAACTCATCCGCCAAGATGGCGATTTAGACCACGGAATTTTCGTGGCCGAAACCGAAGACGGCAAGGCGTTGGGTTATGCAACCTGCGGCGCAGCAGCGGGGCAGGCCGCCGAAATCCTGGGCGATGGCGAAATTCACCAAATCTATGTGAAGGCTTCTCACCAAGGCCGTGGACTGGGTCGGGCTCTGATGTTGGCGTGTTCGCGCTGGCTTTTGATGCGCGGTCTGTTCAGTGGTGGGCTTTGGGTCGTGAAAGGCAATGAAAAAGCGCGGGCTTTTTATGAGTCCATCGGCGGTGAAATGGCTGGTGATAAGCGCGATTCCATGCAGGGCTGGCAAATCCCGGTCGTTGGCTACACATGGTCAGACCTCTATGAATTGGCAGGCCTTGAATCGGAAGTGCCCAGCTGGCTCTAGGTGCCGCTTGCTCTGCCAATCAGAGCCACTTGCCCAGCCGGGCAATCGAGAAAATCACCACTGAGGATGCCACCATCAGACCTGCGGCCCAATAGGGGCCCAGTGGGTCCGCAAAGATGGTCATATGCTCAAAATTCATGCCGAAGGCAGACGCCAACAAGGTGGGCGGCGCGAACAACAGGGTCACAACCGCCATGGCCTTCAAGGTCTCGTTCTGGCGCGCGCTAACAAGGCCTAAGGTGGCATCCAAGAAGAAGGTCAAATCATTGGTCAAGGCTTCGGCCTGACGCTGCAGCGTTTCAATATCGGTCGCCAAAAGGCTCAGGCGCTCTTTGGGAACAGACCAAGCCGAACCATGCGCCAACACAAAGCGCGCCAAGCGCGAAAGGCTCGACAAGGAATCGCGCGACTGGCTGGCCCCAGCCCCCAATTGGCCCAAGCGCTTCAAGATGGTTTCCAAGCGGATGGTGCGGCGGCTGACGAGGACCCGCAAATTCAAGTCTTCCAATTCTTGGGCGCTCGCACTCAAGAAGTCTGCCACGCGCTCAACCAAGCTCTCAATCAAGGCGAGCAACACGTCTGGCCCCGTCTCAACCTCAGCCAAATCAGCCGAGGCGCGCCCTTCATTGGCCTCAAAGGCGCGAAGTGGGCAGGTGCGAACCGTGATCAGCGCGGTCTTGGTCAGAAAGAAGCTGACGATCTCGCGCTTATGGGCAATGGGGGGGAGCTTCGATGGCACATCGGCTTCGGCTTCAGGCTTGGCGCGCGCCACGACAGTTCCGTGCAGAACCATCACATCGTTTTCCAAATAGAAGCGCGCTGATTCTTCCAAGGCCGCCCGCTCTGTCTCGGAGGGCGCATCAATGCCGAACGCTTGCTCGACTAATTGCTCTTCAGCGCGGGAGGGATCCAATAAATCGATCCAAAGGACGTCAGAACCAGCAAGGTCGGCTGCGGTCGGATCATGAAGTATGACAGGCCCTTTGGCCTGACGGGTTAAAATGCTGAGTGTCATACCGACAAGCTCTAGCCCATTTTGCGGCAATGCCAAATTCTGAAACTGATTTGCCCGATAGCGTGGCTCTAATAGCTCAGCAAATTAGGCAACATCGCGCACACGCGTACGCTTAGCTACCGCGCGCTCTAAAGAATCCACCACTTGGTTGGATAGATTGAGGTCCTTGCCCGCCAAATCCAGCAATTGTTTTACCGCATAGCCATGCATCTCGACCATATCTGCCTCAAGATTGTCTTGTGCGGCGGCGAGCGCGACATATTTGAGCAAGGACATGGCCGCGCGCTCCAGCAAGCCATCGCGGATTTTGTGGGCGCGGGCGGCAGTGATCTCACCAATTCGAGTAATGGCCTCGGTCGAGGTTTCTTCAATCGCCTCATAGCCCGCGATATCGATCAAGATTTGAGCGTCGCCCTGCATCAGGTTTCGCTCAAGGTCGAACTCGTTCATGACGGCAATGCGATCTGCCTCACGCCGCTTCAGGCCAGACAAGATTGGATCGACCTTGCGACGGCGACACGGACCAATATAATTGTCCGACACAATGAAGGGCCTCTGCATATTGACTGCAGAATCAATACGCTCTGCGACACCCAACGTGGTGAAGGGCTTTGCCAAAAACTCATCTACCCCAGCATCGCGCGCGGCGATGAGACATTTCTTGGTGCCAAAGCTGGTAATCATAATGATGGGGATGGACGGATTAAAGCGCGGATTCTTGGACCGGATTTCTTGGCGAATGCGTTGCGCCAAGCCGATTCCTGAAAGGCCCGGCATGTTGAAATCTGTGATGACCAAATCAATCGGCTCAGTCTGCAGCGTCGAAAGCGCGCGGTCTGCGCGGTCTGCCGTCGACAAGCGAAACATACCCAGACCATTGAGAATGCTCGTGAAAATAGTGCGAACATGTGTATGGTCATCGACAAGCAAGATGCGTTTATTCGCAAAGTCCTGCGCACTTGATTCAGTCAGTTTCCGAACAGACGACATCACACACCCAATTTACATTGGGCGAATTTCTAGGACCCATTCCATGAAGTAAGGTTTAACTCGATAACGAAAACTTGTACTTCTTGGCAGTCAGGTGCAACATGTTTCAAACCAGATAGAATTCACTTAAGGCGTCATGCCAGCCTTCAAGGCAAACCCATAGGCAGCCAGCGCCAAAGGCCGGACACGGTCAGCATTATCTTGGGCGTGCGCACTTGCCGCCGTGCCATCGCGAACCCGCCCCACGATGCCTTGAATGATCCCGGCCAAGCGGAACATGTTATACGCAAAGTACCAATCGATATTCTCAATGCTTTTGCGGCCAGTCCCTTGGCAATAAAGCTCAATATAGCGCTCCATTGACGGAATACCCAGCGCCTCCAAATCAAGCCCAGCAAGCCCCGAGCGTTGGCCCGACGGCATCACCCAATTCATCAAATGATAGGTGAAGTCACCCAAGGGATCGCCCAAAGTCGAGAGCTCCCAATCCAACACGGCCAAAACACGCGACTCTGTCGGATGCAGGATCATGTTATCAAGGCGGAAATCGCCATGCACGATGCTGGTCGTCTCGCCCTCTGGCACGCTGGTCGGCAGCCATTCAATCAAGCGGTCCATTTCCGGGATTTTGATGGTTTCTGATAGCTGATATTGCTTGGTCCAACGGCTGATTTGGCGGGCAAAATAAGAACCGGCCTTACCAAAATCTTCTAGCCCCACCGCTTTATAGTCCGTGGCATGCAAGGCCGCCAAAGTCGCGATCTTGGCTTCATAAATGGCGGTGCGCTCGGCTGGCGTACTGTCAGGCAAAGAGCCGTCCCACAAGATGCGGCCGTCGACCGAGTCCATGATGTAAAAGATGGTGCCAATCACGCTTTCGTCCATACACAGCCCAAATGGCTTGGCGACAGGGAAGCCTGTTGGGTAGAGCGCAGAAATCACGCGGAATTCGCGGTCCACAGCATGGGCCGAAGGCAACAACTTGCCAGGCGGTTTGCGGCGCAGCACGTAATTCTGCGACGGCGTAATGATCTGATAGGTCGGATTCGACTGACCGCCCTTGAATTGGCGGATTTCCATCGGGCCAGCAAAGCCTTCGACATGGGCTTCCATCCAAGCGTTGAGCGCTACTTCGTCCAACTTATAGCGCGGATCGACAGGCTTGGTGCCACTGAAAATGTCTGCTTCAGCATCGCTCATCATGATGGCTCCCTGTATGATGATTATTGTTGTTCTTGTGAACTTTAACCTGCTTGCCGCGCAGGGGAAGGCTTTTTTCCAGCCGCCACAACAGACTGCCTAAGTTGACGCCTTCATCCGCCTCGGTGAAGCTCGCGCCAGCCAATGTCGCGACGGTGGAAACCCATCGGCCAATCAATCGCATCAACGACTTGATAGGCGGTATCGACCGCGGCTTGTAAATCAGGTCCAAGGCCAATGGCATTAAGGACGCGGCCACCGGCCGCCCGCAGCTTACCGTCTTCATCGCGCCGCGTTCCCGCATGCAATAAAACACCTCGCGGGATCGCCTGTGCGCCGACCTCACCCCGGATTTCAGAGCCCTTAATCGGGTCATCGGGATAGCCTTGCGCGGCCATCACCACCAAGGCCGCCGTTTGATCGGACAAGCGGAACTGGGGCGCGGCACCAAGCCTGCCTTGCGCGCAGGCCATGAGGAGGCGCGCTAAATCACCCTCAAAGCGGGCCATCAGCACTTGACACTCTGGGTCACCAAATCGGGCATTATACTCAACAAGCTTTGGCCCTGTGGGCGTCAACATGAGGCCAGCATAAAGGACGCCGCAAAACGGCATGCCCAATTTCTCCATCGCAGCCAAGGTTGGCTCAATGAAGCGCGCCATTATGTCCCGCACGAACTCTGGCGTGGCGTGGCTTGTCGGCGAATAGGCCCCCATGCCACCCGTATTGGGTCCGCGCTCACCATCAAACGCGCGTTTATGATCTTGGGCTGACCCCAGATAGGTGGCCTGCTTTCCATCACACAAGGCAAAGAAGGACACCTCCTCGCCTGTCATGAATTCTTCAATGACCAATCGAGCACCCGCACCACCAAACCGGCCGTCGACCATCTCGTGGATTGCTTCTTTGGCGGTCTGAAAATCGGGCGCAATCACCACGCCTTTGCCCGCAGCCAAGCCGTCGGCCTTGATGACATAGGGCGCTTGGATGGTGCCCAGATAGGCTATGGCTTCTTCAGCTGAATCGAACGTCGCAAACGCTGCAGTGGGAATGCCTTTGGCTTCACACAAGGTCTTGGTAAAGGCTTTTGAGCTCTCTAATTGTGCTGCCGCTTTCGTCGGTCCAAAGCAGGCAATATTCTTTTGGGCCAAAGCGTCGGCAAGCCCTGCGGCCAAGGCAATCTCTGGCCCGACGACGACCAGATCTATTCGTTCTGAAACGGCCAAGTTCACAAGCGCTGGAACGTCTTCGGCGCTAACCGGCGCGATGCGCGTGATCGCCGCAATGCCGGGATTGCCGGGGGCGACCAGCAAAAACGTCACCGACGGGCTGTTATTCAAGGCCAGCGCGAGGGCATGTTCCCGTCCACCAGAGCCTACCAGCAATACACGCATCTTTTCCCCCTGCCCGCAGTAAAGCTGGGCTAGGCAGTCTGGCCGATTTGGTCAAGATCAACGTCCTTTTATACAGACTGACTTTGCAGCATTGCGGCCAAAACACTGCGGCTTTTGCCTTTAATCGGTCCCGTTTTACTCGTATGGGGCAAGATGACGCCTTAGAGGGGCGATTTTGCTCATGATACGTGAACGATTTGGCCCTAAATAGCGTTAATGCAGAACCATCGCCCTTTGCCACCAGTGCAGGGGATCGATGGGAAGCTGAAGCGAGGGAACAGCTTGCGTACCAAGGATCTCGGGCCAATTGTGATTTCAGATTTGGGGCATTCGCGTCCCCATTTCTGGACCATTGCGACCGTTGGTACCGTCCACCTCATCCTGTCAGCCTTGCTGCTAACCTCCACAGGGCCGCTCCTCGAATCGAATTTTCTCGACAATGTTGAGATTGTGACTCTGCCGCAGGCCTCTGATCCGGCGCAACAGGCCCCGGTCCCAGTTCAGCCGACCCCAGCACCCGCGGTTCCAATGTCAGAGCCACCTGACCAAAGTGTCGAGCCACCGTTAGAGGCTACACAATCGCCACCACCACCGGCAGAGACGACGGTGGCACCACCCGTGCCTCTGCCCCCTGCCCCGACCAAGCAAGTGGCACCAGAAGTGCCCAAAGCACCGCCCGTGCTGGCTCAGGCCAATAATCCTAAGTCTGAAGTTGCGCCTGCGCCCGTGGAAGAAGTGGCACCTATTCCTTTCAAGCCAATTGCCGCGCCGCTTCCAAAGCCGGTCACCTTGCGTCCAGCAGCCCCTATTTTGAACCAGCCGACGCCCGAAGCGCTGCAACTCAAAGGGCAAAGATTGAAAAGCGTGACAGCTCCCAGCGTCCAAGCGCCGCAAAATCTGCGCGTGCCCGACGCAGTGGTAGAAGAAGAAGAGCCCGCCCCGTATCAACCAGGTGCTCTACCGACCTTAGCCCCGGCCGCAGCCCCAAATCTGCGTACCTTACCTAACCGTCCGATCACGGCGACACCAACGCAGGCCGCGCCGCTCGCCTTGCCCAAGTCGCAGATCGCACTGCCCAAAGTGCAAGTCCCTCAAATCAAGGCCTCGGACTTGCGGGTCCCAGATGAACAAGCGGTTGCAGACGCTAGTGGCGGCAATGCTTCGGCTGCTGGTGGTGCCAATGGCGGTGGTGCCGCTTCACAGGCCAATGTCCAAGCGGGTGCTGGAACGTCCGGTGGCGTGACCTCGCTTGGCGGCTCCTTTGCCGGCGGTGGCGCAGCTCCGACCGCAAGCGGTGGCGGCTCAAATGGTGGGCAGACCGCCGCTGGATCTGGCGCGCCCACGGGAATCCTGCCGCGGAGACCCGGTGGGGCTGGCGTCAAAACAGAGTTTCCGACAGGCGTTGGCGGCAATTTGCTGTCCAAAATGGCCCGCACCGGCGAATGTGCGCAGATTAATCGTCAGCGCGATGGTAGGTGCCCAGACTGGGACCCGATTGACGGCCGGAACCCACGTGAGCAAAAGCCAATCCCGGTAGCCGTGCCAAAGGATGCGGCACCTGGCCGCTATCCCCTTGGCACCAATCCTTTGCCTCTGTGTAAGCCCGGCACCCCGCAGGCGCAATTCGGCCTATCGTGTCTGCCCCGCGATGATGGTCCCGGCATCCCCAAACAATAATCCAGCGCTTGTTTTTTAGCCCGCACCACCGCCATATAGCTGCATGATGCAAGCAATTCTGGTATTTTTAGGTGGTGGTCTGGGTGCAGTTGCGCGCTGGGTCTTTGGGCTCGCCTCTGCGCGCTGGCTGGGTAATGCTTGGCCGTGGGGCACCTTAGGCGTCAATATTCTGGGCAGTTTCGCCATGGGCCTTGTGATGGCTTCGTTGCTGCGCGGTGGGGCCATGCAGGCGGGGGCTGAGAATTGGCGGCTGTTTCTAGCCACTGGGATATTAGGCGGCTTCACGACTTTTTCTGCCTTCTCACTGGAAAGCGCCCGCATGATTGAGACAGGTCAATGGGGCCAAGCCGGCTTATATGGCCTCACCTCTGTTGTGGTCTCGATTGCGGCCCTGTTTGCAGGCATGGCACTTGGGCGGCTTAACGGGTAAGAGAGCGCCATGTCTTCTCCCATTACCCTCCCCGTTCGCGAAACCGACGGCGAAGTTCGCCTCGATCGGTTCCTGCGCCGCAAGTTCACCACCCTAACCCAGGGGCGGATCGAACAAATGATCCGCAAGGGTCAAATCCGTATCGACGGTGTGCGCGCCAAGAAGGCTGGCGACCGCCTCAGCCCCGGCGCGGAAGTCACTGCGCCACAAGAAATCGTCATTCCAGAAAAGAAGGACGACGGCGTTGTCCGCGTACGCCTCAGCCCTGAGGATGACCGTTGGCTGCGCGATATGGTCATCCATGAGGACGAAGACGTGATCGTCCTCAACAAGCCTCCCGGCATTGCCGTGCAAGGCGGTACGGGCATGACTAAGCATCTCGACAAGATGATGGAGATTTTTGCCGTGGATGAACACGGCAAACCGAAACTGTGCCACCGCTTGGACAAAGACACCTCCGGTGTTTTGATCTTTGGCCGCAATCCTGCCGCTACTGCCAAATTGTCCAAGGCCTTCGCGGGGCGCAAAACCACCAAAGTCTATTGGGCCATCTGCCTCGGCACGCCGCACCCGCTTTCGGGCGAAGTGCGCGGCTGGATGATCAAGGCCGGCAGTGCCAAGAACCCGGACAATGAATTGATGCGCCGCGCAGCCCATGGCGAGCCCAATGCCGTGTTTGCCATCACCGATTATCACGTCATCTCCAACGCAGGCACCAAAGCGTCTTGGGTGGCGCTGAAGCCCATCACCGGCCGTACCCACCAATTGCGCTTTCACATGGCCGAAATGGGCTATGCTATTGCGGGCGACCCGAAATATGTGTGTGACCGAGAGCCGATTGGTGGCTTGAGTGAGCAATTGCATCTGCATGCCCGCGCCATCCGTATCCCACACCCAAAGGGCGGGATTTTGAGCGTCACGGCAGACCTGCCACCGCATATGCTAAAGGCGTTTGATGCATTGGGCTTCCAGCAGTTTGAAGGCCGCGACCCGTTTGAACATTTCCGGGTTGATGCGTGACCTTTCGCTTCGCGGTCTTTGATATTGATGGCACCTTGGTGGACAGCCGTGCCATCATCACAGCCTGTATGGACAAGGCCTTTATCGGCGCAGGCCTGCCGCCACCAGGGTTTGAGCGGACACGGCGGGTGATTGGTCTGTCCTTAGCTCCGGGCCTCGCTTATCTGGCACCGCAAGCCGATGAGGCGCTGCGCAATCGCATTCTCGAAAGCTATCGCACCGCCTTTTTCGAGATGCGACAAGACCCGACTTTCCACTCCCCCGCTTATGACGGGGCCGACGCCTTATTGCGCAGCTTGCTGGCAGACAATTGGGTATTGGGTATCGCCACTGGCAAATCACGTCGTGGGCTGGATGCGATGTTAGAGCAGCATGCTTGGGGCGATTTATTCCAAGCCCATTTCTGTGCCGATGATGGCCCTGGCAAACCCCATCCCCATATGGTGTTGGAAAATATGCGCGTCGTCGGTGCACAGCCAGACCAGACTTTGGTGATTGGCGATAGCGAGCATGACATGGCTATGGCCATAGCCGCAGGCACCACCGCGATTGGCGTCTCGTGGGGCTTTGGCACGACCGAAGAAATGCTAGCCGCAGGTGCTGTCCGCGTAACCCATCAAATGGGCGAGCTTGAAGAAGCCCTCAAAAGCCACGAACTCAGCCTTTAAGGGCGCTTCATCACGTCGCGCAGCGCCTCAACCTCACCGCGTAAGGCTCTCAATTCATTCAATAAGGCCTCTTCACGCGCTTGGGCCGTTAGGGCAGCTGTGGCCACGACATCTTGGGCCTCATCCTGCATCGCCCCTACCACGACCCCGATGAACAGGTTTAACACCACAAAGGCGCTGAAAAGAATGAAGGGCAAGAAGAAGAGCATCGCATAGGGATGGTTTTCCAACACTGGCTTGACGATCTCGCCGGACCAGCCGTCCAAGGTCATGAGTTGGAACAAGGTGTAGAGGCTGCGGCCAAGGTCGCCAAAGGCCTCAGGCTCGGTTGCCGCAAACAATTTCGTCGCCATCACGCCGCTGACATAGAAGACCAATACCAACAGCACGATAATGGACCCCATGCCGGGCAAAGCCGACAGCATCGCCCCGACCACACGCTTTAAGCTTGGGATGATGGTGATCAGGCGCAACACCCGCAAAACCCGCAGCGCCCGCAAGACGCTCAACGGTCCTGATGCCGGCACCAGCGCGATGGCAATGATGGTGAAATCAAACAAATTCCAACCAGATTGGAAAAACTTCTGCCGATAGACCACAAGCTTAACCGCTAACTCTGCCACAAAAATCGCGAGCAAAGCCTGATCAAGTCCAATCAAGATTGGCCCCCAACTTGCCATAATGGCGGGTGACGTTTCCAGTCCCAAGACCACCGCATTGACGAGAATGAGGACGGTAATGACCCACTCGAACGGGCGGGATTCAAGGGTTTTTTGAAGTTTGGCAAGCATGGCAGGTTCCTTAAGTGCTCGCATTGGCGTGAACGGGCGGCTCGGGTCAAGGCTTTGTGCGTTCAGGAAATTGTGATCCAGCACACTCGATTTCCCGCCTCTGTCGCTGGTTGCTGGTCAGTCCGCGGCAAACACGATATGTGACCCGCCATGACCACCCCGACTTTGCCCCGCCGCTTTTACAAGACTGTTGACATTGCCCCGGTCGAAACCGGATTTGCCGTGCGCCTCGACAAGGCCACACCGAAGACGCCGGCAAAGAAGCCTTTAGTCCTGCCGACAGAAGCCGCTGCCCGCTTAGTAGCCGACGAGTGGGAGGCGCAAACCGAGACCATTGACCCGTTCGCCATGCCCGTCACAAGGCTGGTGAATGTCGCGTTGGACCGGGCCGGCGAAACCCGCCACGCCATGGTGGGCGAGATCGTCAAATATGCGGGCACTGATCTTGTCTGTTATCGCGCGACGACCCCGGCTAGCCTTGTTGCGGCACAGGCCGCAGCTTGGGACCCTTTGCTGCAATGGGCAGAAGCGCAATTGGGCGTTCAGCTGGTCACCACCACGCAGGCTTTAGCAATCGATCAACCCGCAGACGCGCTCGCTCGCATCGAAGCTGCCGCCCATGCGCTCGATGATCTGCGCCTAACCGCCCTTGCCTTCGCCAATGGCTTGGCAGGCTCTGCCATCGTCGCGCTCGCCCTCATCCACCGCCACATTGACGGCGAAACCGCCTTCCGCGCGATCCGCGTCGAAGAAGACTGGCAGGCCGAACGCTGGGGCCGCGACCCGGATGAAGAAAAGATCGCCAATGCACGACGCGTCGACTTAATCGCGGCGGAGAGATTGGTTTCGGCGCTCTAGCCCTACCCTCATCCCGTCCCCAAAAAAACCTCGGGATCGACTTGATCGAACAGATGCAAGGCCAAGCGGGCGGCAAGGCCGCGTGGGCTGGACAGTGTGGGGTCAGCCTCGACCAAAACCCGCGCATCGCGTTGGGCAATAGCCAAAAGGTCGGAATGCAACGCCGCATCGGCGAGCTTAAAGGCTGGGATGCCCGATTGGCGCAGGCCCAACAAATCACCCCCACCGCGCAGTTTGAAGTCTTCTTCCGCGATGGCAAAGCCATCCTCTGTCTCGCGCAATTTTGCGATCCGCCGCGCGCCCATTTCACTCAACGGATTGGCATAGAGCAAAAGGCAATGGCCGGGCTTACCACCCCGCCCGACGCGCCCACGTAGCTGGTGCAATTGGGCGAGGCCAAAGCGTTCGGCATGTTCGATCACCATGACGCTTGCCTCAGGCACATCGACGCCGACTTCGATCACGGTCGTCGCGACCAGAATCTTCGCCGCACCGGTGCGAAAATCCTCCATCGCCTCATCCTTATCCTTCGACGACATGCGGCCGTGGATGAGGCGCACGCTGTCGCCAAACATGGCTTGTAAATCTTGGAAGCGCTCGCTCGCCGCCGAGACATCCACTTTGTCGCTCTCCTCCACCAAGGGGCAGACCCAGAACACGCGGTCGTCTTTCTCAATGGCGCGACGGGCGGCTTCGGCCACTTCATCAAGACGGTCGAGCGACATGGCGATGGTCTTGATCGGCGCGCGGCCCGGCGGTTTTTCATCGAGGCGACTGACATCCAAATCGCCATAGACGGCCATGGCCAGCGTGCGTGGAATGGGCGTCGCACTCATGGCCAGCACATGGGGCGCAAAGCCCTTGTCGATCAGGCGCCTGCGGTCGGCAACGCCAAAGCGGTGCTGTTCATCAACGACCACTAGGCCCAATTGCTGAAACACCACGCCTTGTTGAAAGAGCGCGTGCGTGCCGCACACGGCGTGGATGTCCCCATTGGCGAGGCCTTCCAGCACCATGCGCTTATGACTGGCCTTATCCTTGCCGGTCAGCACTTCTAGCCTAAGGCCGATCTTGGCCATGAGGGGGGCGAGGCCCGCATAATGCTGGCGTGCGAGAATTTCGGTCGGGGCCATCAAGGCCGATTGCATGTGGGCTTCTGCCGCGCGCGCCATCGACCAAGCCGCGACCAAGGTCTTGCCCGCGCCGACATCGCCCTGCAGGAGGCGCAACATCGGTGTGGCGGCGGCCATATCGGCCCCGATTTCGGCAAAGGCACGCGTCTGGGCTCCGGTCGCCTGATAGGGCAAAGCCGCGAGCAATGCGTCTGTAAAAGTCCCCGTGCCCACAATGGCGCGCCCTGGCGTGCGTCGTCGTGCGGCTCCCGATAGCTGCAAGGCAATCTGGCGGGCGAATAGCTCATCATAGGCCAGTCTGCGACGCGCTGGCGTACTGGGCAGGATCTCATCCTCGCCGTCTGGGGCGTGTGCGCGCACAAGGGCCATGCCAAAGCTTTGCCAGCTTTCGCGTGCCACCAGTGCAGGATCGACCCATTCAGCAAGGCCTTCGGCCTTTTGTGCTGCTGCCGCACAAATTTTAGCTAGGGTTCGATGCGATAGGCCCGCGACGCTGCGATAGATCGGCTCAAACACCACGCCCAAATCAGGATCGTCCAGATTAAGGATGCGGGAGGGATGGATCATCTGCCGCTCGCCATAGCGCTCGCTGATTTCGCCTGAGACGACGCGTATCGCCCCTTCAGGCAAGCGCTCGGACAAATAGCGCGCATTGGGCTTGAAGAAGAGGAGCGACAAAAAGCCTGTATCGTCGGACACTTGAACCTTATAGGGCCGCCCCATGCCGCCGGGTTGATGACGCTCTACCATCACTTCCAACGTACATAAGCGCCCGAGCTCTGCTTCATGTATCTTTGGGCGATAGCGTCGGTCGACCAATCCAGTCGGCAAATGAAAGGCCAGATCGCGCACCATCTCGCCGCCAGCCGCTTTCGCTGCCAAAGGCGCAATCTTCGGCCCCACCCCGGGCAGGGTCGTCAAAGGTGCAAATAGGGCAAACAGGCTTTCAGGACGCATGATGCCCTATGTTTAGCCGAGCTTGGGCGGCCGCGTCACGCGCCACTTTTAGCTTTCATCACCCGGATCAAGCCTTCTTGCGCGACACTGGCCACCAAGCGCCCATCGCGGGTGAAGATTTTACCGCGGTTCATGCCGCGCCCGCGCCCTGCCCAAGGGCTGTCGGTGCAGTAAAGCAGCCATTCGTCGGCACGGAAATCATCGTGAATCCAAACCGCATGATCAAGGCTCGCCGTCATCAACTCGCCCCGCATCCAGCTCAAGCCATGGGGTCGCGCGCACGTGCCCAGAAGCTGCATATCCGTCGCATAGGCCAGCACCGCACGGTGAATTTGCGGGTCATCGCCCATCGGGGCCACCGCGCGGAACCACGAATTTTGCATCGGCGGCAATTTGTCGGCCTTCAGCCAAGCCGCAGCATCCATTGAGCGGAATTCAATCGGGCGAGGCGTCATGAAAAAAGGGCGGAATTTCTCGGGCACCAAATCAATCGACTTCTGCCGCCACTCCATCTCCGACGGCAATGACTCGGGGTCTGGCATATCCGGCATCTTGTCTTGATGGCTAAGGCCCTGCTCCAACTTGTGGAAGGAGGCAGCCATATTCAAAATCGGCACCCCCTGCTGTTGGGCGATCACGCGACGGGTCGAGAAACTGCCGCCATCATAATCGCGCACGACGCGGTAGACGACGGGGAAATCCTCGTTGCCGGGGCGCATGAAGTAAGCATGCAGCGAATGGGGCAATCGGTCGGTATCGGTCGACTTACAAGCCGCCATCAAGGCTTGGGCAATGACTTGCCCACCAAACACCCGACCCCGGCCCCCGTCTTTGCGCGCGCCGCGATAAAGGTCGGTGTCGAGCGTTTCGACATCCAACAAAGTGGTAAGGCCATGGATCAATTCGTCGGGAGAGGGATGTTGCTCAGTCATGCTGATCAGTTAGGACAATTGCGCTCGCGGGGGAAGTTCGCAGGTGCAGGAGATTGGGATTTTGTGTGGTGATAGGGGTAAAGCCCCCTTAAGCGTCGCCAGTGGACCGCGCAGCACGAGCTGCGCTTGGGAACGCCTACAGATGCGCAGCTCGTGCTACACGGTCCTTTCAGCCCCCCTACAACTTCTCCCGCCGTAGCGCGCGCCAGCCCTCTAGTTTCTCCACAATCCGCGCCTCTGCGCCATTCTCGGTTGGCTGATAGAGGTCTTGCGGTCCCATGCGATCTGGGAAGCCGGAAAGGCCTGAAATGCCGCCCGGCGCGTCGGGATCATAGACATAGCCCGCGCCATAGCCCTGTTCCTTCATCAGCGAGGTAGGGGCATTCAAAAAACGCGCGGGTGGGGGTTCAGAGCCTGTTTGGGCGGCCAAGGCTTGCGCCTTCTTAAAGGCGACATAGGCGGCATTGGATTTAGGCGCACAGGCCAGATGCAAGGTGGCTTGGGCGAGCGCCAACTCCCCCTCGGGCGAACCTAAAAACTCAAACGCGTCGCGGGCGGCAATGGTGACGCGCAGGGCAGTAGGATCAGCTAGGCCAATATCCTCGCTCGCCATGCGCACTAATCGGCGGGCAATGAAGAGCGGGTTCTCGCCGCCATGTAACATGCGTGCTAGCCAATAAAGTGACGCGTCAGGATCACTGGCGCGGACGGACTTATGCAAAGCCGAGATCAGATTATAATGCTCGTCCTTATTCTTGTCATAGGCGGGTGCGCGGCGTTGCAAGAATTGGCTGAGGCCTGCCCGGTCAAAGGGCTGGTCAAAGGCTGCTTGAAACACCTCTTCCAACAGGGTGAGGAAATGGCGGCCATCGCCATCGGCAAAGTCCATCAAGGTCTGGCGGGCCTGTGCGTCCAAGGGCGCCGGGCGGCCATAATGGGCTTCAGCACGGGTTAGCAGGGTCTCAAGGCCCTCGTCCTCAAGGCGCTTCAGAACAAAGACACGCGCGCGCGACAAAAGCGCGCCATTAATCTCAAAACTCGGGTTCTCGGTCGTCGCCCCCACCAAAGTCACGGTCCCGGCCTCGACATAGGGTAGAAAGCCATCTTGCTGGGCGCGGTTAAAGCGGTGGATCTCGTCAACGAATAGCAGGGTCCCGCGTCCGGTCTGGCGCAATTGCGCTGCCGCCTCAAACGCTTTTCGTAGGTCAGCGACGCCCGAAAACACCGCCGATATCGAGGTGAAGGCCAGATCAGACGCATCAGCTAGCAAGCGCGCAAGACTTGTTTTGCCTACCCCCGGCGGGCCCCACAGGATCATGCTGGACAGCCGCTTTTGCGCCACCATGCGGCCAATGGCCCCGTCAGGTGCCAACAAATGATCTTGGCCGACAATGTCGGCTAGGCTGGTCGGGCGCAGCACATCGGCCAAGGGCCTTGTTAGGTCTGCTTCCAGTCCCGAGGCCGCAAACAGATCGCTCACAAGAACAGGACCGCCGTGATTTGCTTATCGCCGCGTTGGATCGTGACCTTGCCTTGCTGACCACCAACGAGACGGCCTGCAAGGTCTTGCGAGGTTTGGATGGGCTCATCATTGACTTGCAGGATGATATCGCCCGGGCGAAGGCCAGCGCGTGCCCCTTCCCGCGCGCCATCGACGGCCGTGACAATCGCCCCGCGCGTGAACGGGTCTACCCCCTGCTCTTCTGCCAAAGCCGGATTGATCGTGGCGACACTGACGCCATCAAAGCTGTGACGACCGGCCAAAACACGTGGGGTTTGGGTCTCGCCCGGAGGGGCCGAGAGCTTGCCACGACTGGTGCGGACTTGGCCTTGGCGCAGGAAGGTAAACTCCACCGCTTCGCCGGGCTTGCGGGTCGCGGCTTGATATTTTAGCCCCGAATCGTCGGCCACGGGCGTGCCCGCAAAGGCGGTGATCACATCACCGCGCCGCAAGCCCGCTTCTGCCCCGGCAGAGCCTGGATAAACGTCCGTCACCAAAATACCACCCGGACGGCTGAGGCCCAGCGAGCGGGCGACTTCGGCGTCGACATTCTGGCCTTTAATCCCGGTCCAAGCGCGAATGACTTTGCCGTCCGTGACCGCACCATCGACAACGCGCTTGACCATCTCGGCAGGAATGGCAAAGCCGACGCCAGCTGACGTGCCCGAGCGGGAAAAAATCGCGGTATTCACGCCGACCAGATCGCCATTCATATCCACCAGCGCGCCGCCGGAATTGCCCGGATTGATCGATGCATCGGTCTGGATAAAAAAGCTATAGTCGGTAATGCCCACGTCGGTGCGGGCAAGGGCAGAGATGATCCCACCCGTCACGGTTTGGCCAACGCCAAACGGATTGCCAATGGCCAAAACCTGATCGCCCACTTGCGCGTTTGAGGTGTCGGCAAAGCGGAGCGCCGTTAGTCGCTCGCCCTTGGTATCGATGCGCAGCACGGCAAGGTCGGTGCGCGGGTCGGTGAGAACGATTTTGGCTGGAAACTCCCGCCGGTCGCCTAAGACGACGACCAATTCTGTCGCGCCTTCGACCACGTGATTATTGGTGACGATGATCCCGTCATCGCGCACCACAACGCCAGAGCCTTGGCTCTGGCTGGCGCGGTCTGGCATGCGGAAAGCGCCGCCAAAGAAATCCACCGCCACCCGGCCACGCTCAATCGAGCGCGCGTAAACATTGACCACGGCAGAGGACGAGCGCCGTACGATTGGGGCGTAGGAGGAGATGGCATCAGACTTGCTGGCAGGCACCACGCGCGGCTGGGCTGGCGTGCTGGACCCTGTTTGAGCGACGGCGGGGGCTGGTTTTTGGCCGGTGGCGACTTGGGCGATTAAGGGCACACCTGTGACGAGGCCCGCGCCCAACGCAGAAGCGGCGATCAATTTTAACATGCCGACCCGGCCTCCATTGGATGTCTGTTTGTTCATGGCTTCTATGAAGGCACCCTTCCTATGAACCGCAAGTGGCTCAATTGTGACAAATCAGTCAGACAAGGCAAGGCCCACGCAGATGTTACAGTGGCATATCGCGCCAGAGGCCGGGGGCAAGATCGCCCAATGCCCAATCACCAATCTTCATCCGCACAAGTCGCAGCGTCGGGTGGCCAATGGCTGCCGTCATGCGCCGCACCTGCCGATTGCGCCCTTCGCGGATCGTCAGGCTGATCCAGCAATCGGGAATGCTCTTGCGCACGCGGATGGGCGGATTGCGCGGCCATAGGCCCGGATCGTCAAGGCGGGAGACTTCAGCAGGCCGCGTCGGCCCGTCATTCAGCATCACCCCTTTGGCAAGGCCTTCGAGCGCCTCGTCGGTGGGGATGCCTTCTACCTGCACAAAATAGGTCTTGGGCAGTTTGAATTGGGGGTCTGCAATGCGTGCCTGCAGCTTGCCATCATCGGTCAACAGCAGCAGGCCCTCACTATCGCGGTCAAGGCGGCCAGCGGGATAGACGCGCGGCACCTCCACAAAATCCGCCAAAGTCTGCCGCCCCTCCCCACCCGAAAACTGGCAGAGGACGTCATAGGGTTTGTTGAACAGGATGAGGCGGGGCATGGGGGCTTATAGGGCGGGTTGGCGGGGGTGGTAAAGGATCCCAATTCTTCAAAACCTACCCCTTCCGTTTCTATGGGCAATCCGAGTTAGCTAGCAGAGCTTTGAGGTGCTCCACCCTGCCGGGCGACCGGTCATTACCTTTGAAAATTCTGCACTTAAAATCTAAAATCTCTCTATTTTTCAAGTCAGAAATCAATTCAGCGTCGGCGGTGAATACTATTTTTGCTTTAGCTTCTATAGTCAATGCAATCACATGTTTGTCGTTGGATTTACACACGGCCCCCAGCTTTGCAACCCTTGCTTCAATTTTTTGCTTTGAAACGCGATATAACCGCCCTGCTCTTTGCCATTCGCTCAACAGCCCGTTCATTCTTCCAACCTTGTTTAGCTCTTCCTCCAATTTTCCGCCAGTTGCCACGCGACCACCATCGTCAATCCATTTTAGTAAGACTTTGACATGAGGCTGGTCAGCCCTGCCAATATTACCACCTTGATTAGCATCAATTACTATACACATTAGTCTTCGAGCCCGAGTAGTCGCTTCTGTTCATTTAGAAAGAAGCTTCGATAGCCCTTCGGAACATTGAAAATGTTTCCATTTTCATCAAGACCTATCTGGTGAATTGCTGTTGCCTCGCCCTGCGGCTCGAAATATAAAAGTGAAACCTTATCTGGTGTGATTTTGCCCTCCATTAGCGATAGCCGTATTCTATCAATGAGATAGTCGCTGTGCGTTTCTGCCACAATTACCGCATCAGGGTTTTGGTCAATGTGCTGCACAAAAACAGAGGCAAGCGCAGCTTGGGCCTGTGGATGTAGGTGGACCTCGGGTTGTTGGAACAAAAATCCAGAGCCCGGTGTCGAGTCTATAAGGTCCAATAAAATTGGAAGAGCTTGGCTTACGCCATACCCCACATCAGCCAAATTTGAAACTCTGCCATTTCTAGTAATATTGATCTGAAACGGGCTTGAGATTGAACTTACATATTTTTGAATTTGAATGCTGGAAAACATACCAGACAAATCGCCAAACTCTTCTAACTTGGACTTAACTAGCGACCACCGAACTTCGTTATCAGAACTCATTCGAAACAAGCTCTGCGGAAAGTGTGCACCATCCGGAGATCGGGCTTGGTCTGTCGGAGTGTAGATACGTACAGGATTAGATCTTACTGGAGCCGAAGCGAATATCCTAGAAGGGAAGTCTTCAATCATTACTTCGATAGAGTTAAGTAAAATCTCAAGCTTTGATGCTTGATCTCCCGCTAGGTTGCTTGGAACGTCATTCAAAGGAAAAACAAACCGCCGAGTTAGCCAGTGAACCAAATAGCCAAGATCGAAGCGATCGAACTCATCAAAAGGATTAGGCCTTACAAAATCATTGGATTCAATAGAATTATCGAGTCTTTCTCGAACTCCGTTGGTTCCAATCTCTACTGCAACCTCACCTTCTAGACTTATGCTTAGCTCAAGTTCGGAAAAAGAAGCAAGCACTCGTGTTACTTCAGCCCGCCCCAATTTATTGAAGAATTCAAGTGATAACTTAGCGGTTCCAGAAAGATAATCGCCATCGCCATCACGATTTCGCTTATATGCTGATCGGCTTCTTGGAACCTCGACTGAATTTTCCAGTTCAAGGAGAAATGATGCAGCTCGGTGACCTTTGGCTGATCTATGAACGATCTCATCAAAAGTACCGAGATCAAAAGGAGGCTTAGAAAATGACGGAATCGAAAAAGGCTCGCGAAGTTGCCAAAGGTAGCTCAGCGCAGCCAAAAACGAAGTCTTTCCAGAGCTATTCTCGCCGACCAACAGCGTAAGAGGTCGAACTTGCAGAAAGTTCGTTTTTGCAAATGCTCGGAAATTGGAAAGAGATAGCTGCATTTCACAAAGTATCCATACGCAATAGTGGGCGAAAACATGAATTGTCCACTCCCATCAATACGATCTCTAGCACAATATATCGATTGAAACAGATTCAAAAGCGCTTTTAAGTTGGGCCTTTGAGCATACAGATAACCCGATCCAAAGTCTGCCGCCCCTCCCCACCCGAAAACTGGCAGAGGACGTCATAGGGTTTGTTGAACAAGATGAGGCGCGGCATAGGGGGGCTTATAGGGTGGGTTTGTGGGATGGGCAAAAGAATAGGCAAAAACAAAAAAGCCGCCCCAGACAGGGCGGCCTTTTAATTCGATCAGAGCGCTAAGGCTTATTCGTCGCCAGCAACTGGGCCGGAGTCTTTGCCCTTGGCGCTGACGTCGCGGTCGACAAATTCGATCACGGCGACGGCGGCATTGTCACCATGGCGGAAGCCCGCTTTCATGATGCGCAAATAACCACCTGCGCGGCCAGCATAACGTGGGCCGATGACGTCAAACAGCTTCTTGGTTTGGGTCTCGTCGCGCATGCGCGAAGCAACCAAACGACGCGAAGCCAAGTCACCCTTTTTAGCCAAAGTGATCAAACGCTCCAAAACGGGGCGCAATTCCTTTGCCTTAGGCAAGGTGGTCACGATTTGCTCGTGCTTCACCAAGCTGGCAGCCATGTTGGCGAACATGGCAGTGCGGTGTTCATGTGTCCGGTTCAGTTTCCGGTGTCCGTGACCGTGGCGCATTTCTATTTCTCCATCTGGCGACGTCTCGCGACGTTGCGTCTTGATTACATTTGGTCTTCGAACTTCTTAGCGAGTTCGTCGATGTTTTCAGGGGGCCAGTTTGGCGCTTCCATGCCCAAATGGAGACCCATTTGTGCGAGGACTTCCTTGATTTCGTTCAAGGACTTGCGGCCGAAGTTTGGCGTGCGCAACATTTCTGCTTCGGTCTTCTGGATCAGATCGCCGATATAGATGATGTTGTCGTTCTTCAAGCAGTTTGCCGAACGCACCGACAATTCCAATTCTTCCACACGCTTCAACAAAGCAGGGTTGAATGGCAATTCTGGGCGGGTTTCTTCAACCTTTTTGGTCTTGGCTTCTTCGAAGTTGATGAAGACGTCCAATTGGTCCTGAATGATACGGGCTGCATAAGCAATCGCATCTTCTGGCGTCATGGCACCATTGGTTTCAACTTCCATGACCAGACGATCATAGTCGAGTACTTGGCCTTCGCGGGTGTTTTCCACCTTATAGGCAACGCGCTTCACGGGGCTGTAGAGCGCGTCAACCGCGATCAAGCCGATTGGCGCATCTTCAGGACGGTTAGCATCCGCCGTCACATAGCCCTTGCCGTTTTCAACGGTGAATTCCATGCGGATTTCAGCGCCGTCGTCCAGCGTGCACAGAACTTGCTCTGGGTTCAGAATTTCGATGTCGCTACCGGCTTGAATTTCGCCAGCAGTCACTTCGCCCGGGCCTTGCGCGCGCAAAGTCATGCGCTTTGGACCGTCAGCGTGCATGACCAAAGCCACGCCTTTGATGTTCAACACGATGTCGGTCACGTCTTCACGCACACCAGCAATCGAGGAGAACTCATGGACAACACCGTCGATCTGCACCGAGGTGATGGCCGAACCGCGCAAAGACGACAAAAGCACGCGACGCAGCGCATTGCCCAAAGTCATCCCAAACCCGCGCTCCAATGGCTCTGCGATCAGCTTCGCTTTACGCGCTGGATCGAAACCATGTTCAATGACCGTCTTATCTGGGCGGATCAACAGCTTCCAATTTTTTTCGAGCACCATGTAATCCTCTATATAGTCGGGGGCGAAACTTGGTTCGCCAAGTCAATAGTCAACCGAAAGCGGGCCCGTTTGGACCCACTCTTGCCACGCGATTAAACGCGACGGCGCTTCGGTGGACGGCAGCCGTTGTGCGGAATCGGGGTCACATCACGGATCGAGCTGATGATGAAACCAACCGACTGCAAGGCGCGCAGCGCGCTCTCGCGACCAGAACCTGGGCCGGACACATTGACTTCGAGGTTACGAACACCGTGCTCAGCCGCTTTGCGGCCTGCGTCTTCTGCAGCTACCTGAGCCGCATAAGGGGTGGACTTACGTGAGCCCTTAAAGCCCATCATGCCAGAGGACGACCACGAAATCGCATTGCCCTGAGGGTCTGCGATGGTGATCATCGTGTTGTTAAAGCTAGAGTTCACATGAGCCACCGCATTTGCGATGTTCTTGCGCTCTTTACGACGGACGCGGGTGGTATCTTTTGCCATTGTGTCGGTTCCAGACGAAAGCCAGCGGGCTCACGCCCGTTGGGGAAAAATAAATTAGCGCTTGACCTGCTTCTTGCCGGCGATCGGCTTAGCAGGGCCCTTACGGGTGCGAGCGTTGGTGTGAGTGCGTTGGCCACGAACTGGCAAGCCGCGACGATGGCGAAGACCACGATAGCAACCGAGGTCCATCAAACGCTTCACGTTCATCGAAACTTCGCGACGCAGGTCGCCTTCGACAACATATTCACGGTCAATGGTTTCGCGGATCTGGAGGACTTCAGCGTCCGTCAATTGGTTCACACGACGCTCAGCCGCGATTCCCACTTTTTCACAGATCTCTTGGGCTTTGGCAGCGCCAACGCCATGAATATATTGCAACGCGATCAATACGCGCTTGTTCGTCGGTATGTTGACGCCAGCTATCCGGGCCACTTTGTCTCTCCATTCACAGCCCCACCCCCTTGCGGAGGATCTGCGCCGTGCGGTCAATCTATTGTTTTAAGGCCTGTTTTTTAAGGAACAAACCATGAGGTGCGCAAAACGACGCATAACCAACCATCCGGTAGTCCCGGTCGGTTGGCATGCGTCCTTTAACGGAAGAGCGCTTGTTAATGCGATGCCACACGTAAGTCAACGCTTCGTGCTGAAAACATTACCATTGTCCGTTGCGCATTTCGCGGCCGCCATTGCCGCGCCAAGAGAGCAAACACACGTGCGGCTAGGTGCCATTTACTACGTCCCGCGCGATGAGTTTCATGGCAACTGCCCTCTAGTGCCAGTCTTGCCACTGTCAAAGAGCGCAACTTGACTTCAAGTCTGTAGTCTATAAACTACAAACATGCATTATGTGCTCAAGCAAACCGCAACTTTCCGTAAATGGCGGGAAGGACTGAAATATCCGAAGCTAAAAGCAATCTTAGCCTCAAGGCTGGACCGATTAGCCTTCGGCCTTGAAGGCGATTCGAAGCGTGTGGCCCAAAAGATGGCTGCACAATGGAGTGAGTGAAGTGAGCGACCCTCTTATCACCTACGATCCAGCTGAAGACCTCAACACGCCCGAAGCAATAGCGGTCTTCCTCACCGAAGCGCTCAAGACCCAAGACGCAGCCTATATTGCCCATGCGATCGGCGTCATCGCGCGTGCACAGGGCATGTCCAGCCTCGCGCATGAAACAGGTCTATCCAGAGAGCAGCTTTATCGTTCTTACAGCAAGCAAGGAAACCCGACGCTGAAGTCGACTTTGGCGATCTTGAAATCGTTGGGATTGCAGTTATCCGCAGAGGCAACTTGCCGAGACGAGTCTGCCCCCCAAGCTGTTGAGTGAACCTGTTAGCCCGCCAACGCCGCATCAATCGCGGCGGCAACGCCGTCCATGCTGGCCATGCCATCAACTTCACGCAACAGACCGCGGTCGCCATAGAAAGGCAAGAGCGGGGCGGTTTGGGTGTTATAGGCAGCCAATCGCTTGACGAAGGTTTCAGGATTATCGTCCGAGCGGCCCTGATCTTCAAAGCGCTTGGTGATGCGGGCCAACAGCTCTGCATCATCGACCACCAAACGGATCACCAAATCGATGCGCTGACCGCGGGAGGCTAAGAGACCATCCAAAGCCACAGCTTGCGCGGTCGTACGGGGAAATCCGTCATAGATGAAGCCAGCAACACCGGGGTTCTTTGTGATCTGATCGTCGATCAGTTCAATCACGATCTCATCTGAAACCAAGGAACCCGAATCCATCACGGCAGCCACGCGCTGACCCAGCTCTGAGCCTGATGCACGGGCAGCGCGCAACATGTCACCGGTTGAGAGTTGGACAAAGCCCCGCCCCTCTACCAAGCGCTTAGCCTGCGTGCCCTTGCCTGCCCCGGGGGGGCCGAACATGATCAAATTCATCATCCTAGTTTCCCCCTATAGAGCCGCGCTTGGACTTCAGGACTTAGCGTCCCCGCCCCTTTAGCTTCGACCTTTTGATCATGCCCTCATACTGGTGTGCCAGCATATGAGATTGGATTTGCGCCACCGTATCAATTGTGACCGAGACGACAATGAGCAATGACGTCCCACCCAGATAAAATTGCATGCCCATGTTGGCACTGACCGCTTCTGGGACAAGACAGACAATCACCAGATAGACTGCACCGATCAAGGTCAAACGGCTCATCACCATATCAAGGTAATCCGCCGTCTTCGCGCCGGGGCGAATACCGGGCAGGAAACCACCTTGCTTGCGCAAATTGTCCGCAGTCTCTTCCGTGTTGAACACAACCGAGGTGTAGAAGAAGCTGAAGAACATGATCAGCACGCCAAACAACGCGATGAACAAGGGTTGCCCGTGCGATAGGAGGCCAGCCGTTGTACGGATGCCCTCTTGCAGCACGACTTGCCAGTCGGGCGCATTTTCCGGCAATTGACCGCTTGCCAAGAAGCCAGCGGCGGTCGCGGGCAACAACAAAAGCGATGAGGCGAAGATAGGTGGGATCACGCCGGCCGTATTGATTTTAAGCGGCAAGAAGGATTGTTCACCCGTTGTCATTTTGTTGCCGACTTGGCGCTTGGGATATTGCACCACGATGCGGCGCTGCGAGCGCTCGACAAACACGATCAACACAATGGCTACCGTCAAGATGACCACGAGGGCCAGAATGGCAAAGCCCGAGATCGAACCTTCTTGTGCCAAAGTCAAAGCGCGGAAAATCGTCTTGGGTACTTCTGCGACGATACCGGCAAAAATGATCAAAGAGACGCCATTGCCGATGCCGCGCGCGGTGATCTGCTCACCAATCCACATCAACAACAAGGTACCGCCGGTCAAGGTGATGACGGTGGAGGCAATAAACATGGGGCCTGGATCAATCACAACGCCGGGCGAGCTGGCCAGACCGTTTGCGATCGTCAAAGATTGCGCGACCGCCAATACGACGGTCAGATAACGCGTGTATTGATTGAGTTGGGCGCGCCCCGATTCGCCTTCCTTCTTCAACTGCTCCAATCGACCTGGGAAGGACGAGAGCAATTGGATGATGATGGAGGCCGAAATATACGGCATCACATTGAGGGCAAAGACCGCCAAACGCTCTACCGCACCACCGGAGAACATGTTCGCCATGCCCAAAATGCCCTGCTGCGCCTGCGAGAAGGCGCGGGCGAAGGCTTCGATATCAATGCCCGGGATCGGGATAAAGGTCCCGAGACGGTAACAGATCAAAGCGACAACGGTGAAAATGATCCGCGCATGCAGATCTTTGGCCTTCGCAAACGAAGCGAAGTTCAAATTACGGGCAAGTTGCTCGGCTGCTGAAGCCATGGAACGTGGTGCCTTCCAAAAATGAAAAGCGCGCCTAAGCGGATATCCGCCTGGCGCGCCAAAAAGAGGTGCGCAACCCCCATATCGGGGATTGCGCATCAGACCTCAAGGGCTCAGGCTGCTTGCTTCTCAGCTTTGGCCTTGCCGGTTAGGGTGATTTTGCCACCAGCAGCTTCAATTGCTGCGATTGCAGCCGCCGAAGCGCCAGTCACGATGAGCTCAACTTTACCGCCGATCTCACCCTTGTTCAGGATCCGGACGCCATCGCGAACGCGACGAACCAAACCAGAAGCAACCAAAGCCGCTTCATCGATTGGCTTGCCAGCATCCAAACGACCTGCTGCGATCGCCTTGGCCAGAAGGCCCAAGTTCACCCAAGCATGGTCTTTGGTGCAGCGGGCGTTAAAGCCACGCTTTGGCACGCGCATGTGGATTGGCATTTGACCGCCTTCGAAGCCATTGATCGAAACGCCGCGACGCGACTTTTGACCTTTGACACCGCGACCGGAAGTCTTGCCTTTACCCGAACCAACACCGCGACCAACCCGCATGCGGGCCTTGGTTGCGCCTTCGTTGTCGGACAATTCATTCAGTTTCATGGTGTTCCTAAAGCACGCTTACGCGCGCTCCTCCACGACTTGAACCAAATGCGCAACCTTGGCGATCATCCCGCGGATAGCAGGGGTATCTTCAAGTTCACGAACCCGATTCAGTTTGTTCAGGCCAAGCCCGACCAGGGTTTCCCGCTGGTCGAAGCGACGACGAATGGGCGAACCCGTTTGTTTAACAACAACAACAGCCACGATTAGCCCTCCGAGCCTTCGACGCCGCTGGCACCGTCTTTACGACGAACCAGAACGTCAGCGACCTTCAAGTTGCGCTTGTTGGCGACCTGACGGGGCGAGATTTGCTCGCCCAATGCGTCAAATGTTGCGCGCACCATGTTGTAAGGATTGGACGAACCCAAGGACTTGGAAACCACGTCCTTAATGCCCAATACTTCAAACACAGCCCGCATCGGACCACCAGCGATCAAGCCGGTCCCTGGAGGGGCCGAGCGGACGATCACTTTACCAGCACCCCAACGCCCAGCGGCATTGTGATGCAAGGTGCGGCCTTCGCGCAGCGGGATACGCTGCATGCGGCGCTTAGCTTCTTCGGTTGCCTTACGGATTGCTTCAGGAACTTCGCGGGCTTTGCCCTTGCCGAACCCTGCACGACCCTTTTCGTCACCGACGACGACCAGAGCGGCAAAACCAAAGTTCTTACCACCCTTCACAACCTTCGCGACGCGGTTAATCGCGACGAGACGGTCTACGAATTCGCTATCGCGCTCTTCGTTCTTTTGTTCACGTTCCGGCCTGCGAGCCATCAGATCTACTCCTTAGAACTCAAGGCCGGCTTCACGCGCGGCGTCGGCGAGCGCTTTGACACGCCCATGATACAAATAACCACCACGGTCGAAAACCACTTGCTTCACGCCCTTTTCAATGGCGCGCTCTGCCAGCAATTTACCGACTGCAACTGCGTCGTCCAGCTTTTGACCTTCAGCAGCACGCAGTGCAGCCTCCAAGGACGAAGCCGAAACCAGCGTGACCCCTTTGGAGTCGTCGATGATTTGTGCGGAAATATTTTTGGACGAGCGATGAACCGAAAGCCGCAAACGGCCGTTGGCCAAAGCCCGAAGACGGGAGCGCGTGCGAAGCGTGCGCTTGGTCTTTAATGCTAATGAAGATGGCATTATTTCTTCTTGCCTTCCTTGCGACGGACAGTTTCGCCGGCATAACGAACACCTTTGCCCTTATAGGGCTCGGGCGGACGATACTTGCGAATTTCCGAGCAAATTTGACCCAGCTCTTGCTTGTCTTTGCCAGAGATTTTGATTTCGGTTGGCTTTGGCACCGCAAACGTCACACCAGCTGGTGCTTTGTAGACGATTGGGTGTGAATAGCCGAGCGACAATTCAAGATCTTTGCCCGCCAACGCTGCACGATAGCCGACGCCGACGAGTTCGAGCGTACGCTCAAAACCCTTGGTGACGCCTTCAACCATGTTTGCGATCATCGAGCGCGACATGCCCCACAAGGAGCGAGCCAGTTTCGAGTCATTCTTAGGGGTGACCACGATGACGCCGCCTTCAATGATAACCGAGACTTGCTCGTGTACCTTGAAGGACAATTCGCCTTGTGGGCCTTTTGCCTTGATGATGTCGCCGTCGATCGTGACGGTGGCACCAGCCAATGCGACAGGTTGTTTGCCGATACGTGACATTCTCGGCTCCCTTAGTAGACGTGCGCGAGGATCTCGCCGCCGACGTTGTTAGCCCGAGCAGCTGCGTCCGACATCACGCCCTTTGGCGTGGAGAGGATGGCAATGCCCAGACCGTTACGCACGAGCGGAAGGTCCTTCACAGAGGAATAAACACGACGGCCAGGCTTCGAAATGCGCTTGATCGTGTCGATCACAGGCGCACCGTCAAAATACTTAAGTTGGATTTCCAACTCAATCTTGCCGTTGATTTCGATATCCCCATAACCACGGATGTAACCTTCGCCGACGAGAACATCGAGGACGCGGGCACGCAATGTGGATTTTGGGGTGGTGACAGTCGAACGGTTCCGCATTTGAGCATTGCGGATCCGAGTGAGCATGTCGCCGACGGGATCGTTCACTTGCATGACAACCCTCCCTTACCAGCTAGCTTTTGTCATGCCGGGGATCATGCCGGAGGACGCGAGGTCCCGCAGCGCAATCCGCGACATGCGGAGCTTACGATAGAAAGCGCGGGGACGACCTGTCACCTCGCAGCGATTGCGAACACGGTTTTCGGCCGAGTTGCGCGGAAGCTCCGCCAGCTTCAAACGAGCCGCAAAGCGCTCTTCCAGTGGCAGATTTTCGTCGGTTGCGACTGCCTTGAGGCGGGCGCGCTTAGCCGAGAATTTCTTCACCAGGGCCTTACGGTTGTCATTGCGGTTGATAGCACTTTTCTTCGCCATGATATCAGTTCCGGAATGGGAAGTTGAACTCTGAAAGAAGGGCTTTCGCTTCTTCATTCGTGCGAGCCGTCGTACAGACGATGATGTCCATGCCCCAGATCTGGTCGACCTGATCATAGTTGATTTCAGGGAACACGAGGTGCTCCTTGAGGCCCATGGCGTAATTCCCACGGCCGTCAAACGACTTGCCGTTGAGACCGCGGAAATCCTTCACGCGCGGCAGCGCGATGGTGATCAGGCGGTCGAGGAATTCATACATGCGTTCTGCGCGCAAGGTAACTTTTGCGCCAACTGCCATGCCTTCACGCAGCTTGAAACCAGCGATCGACTTACGGGCTTTGGTGGTGACTGGCTTTTGACCAGCAATCGCACTCAAAGCAGCCAAAGCCGACTGCATCTTCTTGCTGTCTGCAACGGATTCACCAACGCCCATGTTGATCACGATCTTATCGAGACGTGGAATCTGCATGGAATTGGTATAGCTGAATTTCTCTTGCATCGCGGCGCGGATGCGCTCGTTATACTCGGTCTTCAGACGGGCTTGATAAGTTTGGGTCTCAGACATCGCCGATCACCTCCCCAGAACGCTTGGCAAAACGGACTTTACGGCCGTCATCCAAGGTTTTGAAACCGACCCGGGTTGGCTTGCCATCCGTAGGGTCCATGTAAGCAACGTTGCTGATTTGAAGCGGAGCTTCAAACGAACGAATGCCAGCTTCTTGGGCTTGGGTCTGCTTCTGGTGCTTTTTGACCATGTTCACGCCCTGGACCACCAAACGGTTTTCCTTGGGGAGAACTTTGACCACTTCACCAGTCTTGCCCTTATCCTTGCCCGTCAAGACAACGACCTTGTCACCTTTTTTAAGTTTCGCAGCCATCCTAGAGTACCTCCGGAGCCAACGAAATGATCTTCATGTGGTTCTTGGCGCGGAGTTCGCGCGGAACCGGTCCAAAGATCCGGGTGCCAATAGGCTCATGCGAGTTATTCACGAGTACAGCCGCACTCCGGTCGAACCGGATGGTGGAGCCGTCTTTACGCTTGATGTCCTTTGCGACGCGAACGACGACGGCCTTACGGACGTCACCCTTCTTCACGCGGCCACGTGGAATTGCCTCTTTGATGGAGACAACAATCACGTCGCCGACGGACGCATAACGACGCTTCGAACCGCCAAGTACTTTAATGCACATGACGCGACGAGCACCGGAATTGTCCGCGACATCCAGATTTGTTTGCATCTGAATCATAATCGATCCTCTTCTATTAGCCCGTATCGGACAGCACTAGCTGCCGACGCGACCAATCACTTCCCACCGCTTCAGTTTGGACTTAGGCGGGCATTCCTGGATCTGCACGACCTCACCCGTTTTGTACGCATTTGCGTCATCATGGGCATGGTAGCGCTTCGAGCGGCGCACCGTCTTTTTAAGGACTGGGTGAAGAAAGGTCCGTTCAACCTTCACGACGATGGACTTATCGCCTTTGTCGCTCACCACGACGCCCTGCATCATACGCTTTGGCATCGATTACTCCTTAAACAGCCGTTGCTGTGGTCTTCTCGCGCATCATCGTCTTGACGAGCGCGATGTCCTTGCGGACCTGGTTTATGCGATGGGTCTTTTCAAGTTGACCTGTCGCACGTTGGAAACGCAAGTTGAATTGCTCTTTTTTCAGCTTGAGCAGCTCTTCTTGCAATTGGTCGGGCGTCAAAGCCCGCGCGTTAGCGGCTTTCATAGTGGACGCTCCCTTACGCCAGACCGAAGTCGGCACGTGAAATGATCTTGCACGCGATTGGCAGCTTTGCAGCGCCTAAGCGCAATGCTTCTTCCGCAATCTCTTGTGCAACACCGTCGATTTCGAACATGATCCGACCAGGCTTAACCCGTGCGGCCCAAAATTCTGGTGAACCCTTGCCCTTACCCATCCGAACTTCGTTTGGCTTCTTGGACACGGGCACGTCTGGATAAATACGGATCCAGACTTTTCCTTGACGCTTCATTTGACGCGTAATGGCACGACGGCAAGCTTCGATCTGACGCGCGGTGACGCGCTCAGGTGCCAAAGCCTTCAAGCCATACATGCCGAACGACAGGGTAGCCCCGCCGGTCGCAGCACCATGGATGCGGCCTTTGAACTGCTTGCGGAAGCGGGTACGTTTAGGTGACAACATGTTTCAGTTCCTCCCTTACGCGCCAGCTTGAGCCGCGTCGCCACGACCACGGCCACGGCCACGGTTGTCACGATCGTTGCGATCATTGCGTGGACGACGATCTTCACGATCATTGTCGCGGCGGGGACGAGCGTCACCCACTTCAGCAGCACGCTTGTCTTGAGCCATTGGGTCGCGCTCAAAGATTTCGCCTTTGAAGACCCAGCATTTGATGCCGATGATGCCATAAGCCGTGGTGGCTTCTGCCACGCCGTAATCCACATCCGCCCGCAAGGTGTGCAAAGGCACGCGGCCTTCACGATACCATTCGGTCCGTGCGATTTCAGCACCGCCCAAACGACCAGCAACGGTGATGCGGATCCCGCCAGCGCCCATGCGCATGGAAGATTGCATCGCGCGCTTCATCGCACGGCGGAAAGCCACACGACGCTCGAGCTGTTGGGCAACGCTTTCAGCAACCAAGGTTGCATCCAGCTCTGGCTTGCGGATTTCGACCAAGTTCAAGAACACTTCCGCGTCCTTGACGATCCCGGTCAGATCCTTGCGAAGTTTTTGAATATCTTCGCCTTTTTTACCGATAACAATGCCTGGACGCGCGGTATAAACGGTCACGCGGCACTTCTTGTGTGGACGCTCGATCACGATGCGCGACACACCAGCTTGCTTCAGCTTCTTTTTCAAGAAGGCGCGAACCGCGATGTCTTCATGAAGAAGCTTCGCATATTCGCCCGTGTTGGCATACCAGCGGCTGTCCCACGTCCGGTTAATGCCCAGACGCATGCTGATTGGATTGACCTTCTGACCCATCAGGCCGCTCCTTCCATCTCACGCACAACGATGGTGATGTGCGAGAAGGGCTTTTCAATACGAGCGCCGCGACCGCGAGCCCGGGTGTTCATACGCTTCATAACCAGACCTTTGCCGACATAGGCTTGGGCAACGACCAGAGCATCGATATCGAGGCCATGGTTGTTTTCGGCGTTTGCGATGGCCGATTGCAGGCACTTGCGAACGTCGATGGCAATGCGCTTTGGCGAAAACTGAAGTTCAGCCAAGGCCTTGTCCACTTTCAAGCCACGAATGCTTTGTGCCACCAAGTTCAGCTTTTGACCGCTGGTCCGCAAGTTGCGGGCTTGGGCCAATGCTTCCTTGTCGGACAAGGCGCGAGGGGTTTTTGCTTTTGACATGCGCCTACCTCCGCTTCGACTTCTTGTCCGCGCCGTGACCGAAATAGGTACGGGTTGGAGCAAATTCGCCGAACTTATGGCCAACCATTTCTTCCGAAACGTTCACAGGCACAAACTTGTGACCATTGTGAACCTGGAAGGTCAGGCCAATGAACTGAGGCATGATGGTGGAGCGACGCGACCAAGTTTTGATCGCTTCACGACGAGGAGATTCCGTCGCCTTCTCCGCCTTGGCGAGGAGGTAACCGTCCACAAACGGACCTTTCCATACCGAACGAGGCATAGTCTTAAGCCTTCTTTTCGTGACGACGACGGATAATCAACCGGTCAGTCGTCGTGTTGCTGCGGGTTTTAGGACCGCGGGTTTTCTTACCCCAAGGGGTTACGGGGTGGCGACCGCCAGAGGTGCGGCCTTCGCCGCCGCCATGTGGGTGGTCAACCGGGTTCATGGCAACACCACGAACCGAAGGACGAATGCCCAACCAACGCGAACGACCGGCCTTACCCGAATTTTCGTTCATATTGTCTGGGTTGGATACCGCACCAATGGTGGCGATGCAGTTATCTGGAACCATGCGCAACTCGCCCGAAGACAAGCGGATCTGAGCATAACCGGTGTCGCGGCCAACCAATTGGACGTAGCAACCAGCCGAACGTGCGATCTGAGCGCCCTTCAAAGGCTTCATTTCGACGTTGTGAATGATCGTGCCCACTGGGATCGACTTCAACAACATGGCGTTACCTGGCTTCACGTCGACCTTTTCGCCGGCGACAATCGTGTCACCAACGGCGAGGCGCTGAGGAGCCACGATATAGGACAGCTCACCATCTTCGTACTTGATCAGTGCGATGAAGGCGGTGCGGTTTGGATCATATTCCAAACGCTCAACCGTTGCTGGCATATCCCACTTACGACGCTTGAAGTCGATGATGCGATAGGTGCGCTTGTGACCACCGCCCGAACGGAACGAGGTTACGCGGCCGGTGTTGTTGCGACCACCCGTTTTGGTCAAGCCTTCGGTCAACGCTTTAACCGGCTTGCCCTTATACAAGGACTTACGGTCAACGATCACCAGCTGGCGACGACCTTCAGAGGTCGGCTTGAATGTCTTGAGTGCCATTCCTTAGAGCCCCGTCGTCACATCAATCGTCTCGCCTTCGACCAGCGTGATGATTGCTTTCTTGAAGTCGTTCCGCTTGCCCATCACGCCCTTAAAGCGCTTGGTCTTGCCTTGAACGCGAATGGTGTTGACGGCTTTCACCTTCACCTTAAAGAGCGCTTCAACAGCTTCTTTAATGGCTGGCTTGGTTGCCGTCAGCGGTACCTGGAAGATCACTTGGTTCACTTCGGAGAGCAAAGTGCCCTTTTCCGTGATCCAAGGGGCCAGGATAGTATCGTAGTGGCGTTCGGAAAGTGCCATTATGCAGCCTCCCCTTTGCTTGCAAAGCGTGCCGAGATGGCTTCAATCGCTTCACGCGACAAAACCAGCTTATGGCGACGCAGGACGTCATAAACATTGAGGCCTGCAGCTGGCAGAACGTCCACATTCGGAACGTTGCGCGCTGCGAGTTGGAAGTTGGTGTCGACTTGTGCGCCGCCGATGACCAAAGCATTGGTCAGGCCGAGCTTGCCGAAGTTTTCCAACAACACCTTCGTCTTTGGTGCATCCAAAGCTGCTTGATCCAGAATGATCAGCGAACCTTCAGCAGCCTTAGCCGAGAGAGCCATTTTCATGCCCAAAGCGCGAACTTTTTTGTTCAAGCTGTGTGCATGCGAACGTGGGTGTGGGCCGTGAGCCACGCCACCGCCCCGGAAGATCGGCGCGTTGCGGGAACCGTGACGTGCGCCGCCAGAACCCTTTTGCTTGCCGAACTTTGAGTGCGTGCGCGAAACATCGCCACGATTTTGGGTGTCATGCGTACCAGCGCGGCGCTTGGCCAACTGATAGCGCACCACGCGGTGCAGGATGTCGGCACGAGGTGCCACACCAAAGATAGCATCGTCCAGCTCTACCGAGCCAGCCTTGCTGCCATCTAATTTCAGGACGTCGAGTTTCATTATTCGGCTCCCTCTTGAGTTTCGACAGGAGCCGCGACTTCGACTTCAGCTTGAACGATTTTCAGATCGCCTGGCTTACGGAAAGCGGCTGGCTTTGGCAGGTCAGCAGGAGCTGCTGACTTCACCGCATCACGGATTTCAACCCAAGAACCTTCAGCACCTGGAACGGCACCACGGATCAGGATCAAACCACGCTCAACATCGGTACGAACGATGACGAGGTTCTGGGTGGTGACGCGCTCAACACCATAGTGTCCAGCCATCTTCTTGCCCTTGAAAACCTTACCTGGGTCTTGGCGTTGACCGGTCGAACCATGCGAACGGTGCGACAGAGACACACCGTGCGTTGCGCGCAAGCCACCGAAGTTCCAGCGCTTCATCGCGCCGGTGAAGCCGCGACCGATGGTGATGCCCGAGACATCGACCTTTTGGCCTGGCAAAAAGTGGTCTGCAGTCAATTCCATGCCAACATCGACCAAATTGTCGGAGCTGACGCGGAACTCGCGCAGTTTCGCCTTAGGCTCAACGCTGGCCTTGGCATAATGCCCACGCATGGGCTGAGTGACGTTTTTCGCCTTGCGGGCACCAGCGCCCACTTGCAAGGCGGTGTAGCCGTCTTTGTCATCGGTCTTTTGGGCCACCACTTGGCAGCCTTCGAGAGCCAGGACGGTGACAGGCACGTGCGCGCCATCGGCAGCAAACACGCGGGTCATGCCCATTTTCTTTGCGATCAATCCTGTACGCATAGCCGGCGCCCTTACAGACTAATTTGGACGTCAACACCGGCGGCGAGGTCGAGCTTCATCAGCGCGTCCACGGTTTGTGGTGTTGGGTCTACGATGTCGAGCACGCGCTTGTGCGTGCGGATTTCAAACTGCTCGCGCGACTTCTTATCGACGTGTGGCGAGCGGTTTACGGTGAAACGTTCAATGCGCGTTGGCAAAGGCACAGGGCCTCGTACCATTGCGCCAGTGCGCTTTGCCGTGGAGACGATCTCCTTGGCGGACTGATCCAGCGCCCGGTGGTCGAAGGCTTTGAGCCTGATCCGGATGGTCTGTTGAGCCATATTTACCCTCGCGAAGCGGTCATCCAAACGATAGGACCGCATGTCAAACATCGAACGAAGCCCGCTACGACGCCATTTTGACCGGCGACGCATCAGGCTGCGCAAACTTAATTTTAGCTGGAAAGGCCATCTGACGGGGTCGAAGAAGCAAAGACGCGTATGACCGCGCCATCAGAGGCGACATACCCTTTTCGGCGGTATGAACCCTGCGCTTTTATCGTCCCGCGTCTGAAGAACACCAAGGTTCTCCACAGCCGGTCCAAGCAAGAGCGGCGTTACTAGCTATGTGAGTCTGTTTTGTAAAGGGTATCTATCAGGCTGGGTGCAGTGGGGGTGGGTGGGTACTAGACCTGAAGGGGAAATCTTATTATAGATACTTTATGCACAAAAAAGTAATTGAAGGTTTAGCCGAGCTTCGGATCCGTGACGCCAAAGTGCTACTGGATACCCGTTCTTGGTCTGCCGCTTATTATCTATCGGGCTACTCGATCGAATTGGCGTTGAAGGCCTGCATATCAAAACAGTTTTCGGCGGAAACGATCCCAGACAAATCTTTCGTGAATGATGTGTTTTCTCATGAATATAGTAAATTGATTGGGCTCGCAGGGCTTCAGCAGTCTCTGAACGCCAAACTGAAGTCCGATAAGGCTTTTGCCGCCAATTGGGGCATTTGTAGAGAGTGGAGCCCGAATAGCCGCTATGCTACTTGGGAGGAATCTGACGCGAGATATCTATATAGCGCCATTACAAGTGAACAGGATGGAGTTCTGTCATGGATCAAGAGGCACTGGTAACTGACGCCCAAACGCTAACCCGCAGCTTAGACGAAACGATGATCAAGCCTAAAGGCGTGATGTTGGCGCGCTCTAGTGAAACTGGCGAGAGTAAGCTTTGGGTTGTACCGTCAAGCAATATTGATAAGCGAGAATTCTACGGGCTCGTCGCGCAGGCAATTTCGGCAGAAGATCTAAGCGCCCTAGACGTCGGCATGGTCGAACTTGTGGATATGGCACGGGCAGATCGAATGGGGTTTAGGCAACTTGTTCGGGCACCAGGCATTTCTCGGATTCATTTGAAATCGAATTGGGTCAACGGCATCTCAATGCCAGAAGGAATCATCATCCGAATGAACCTTTAGGCTGCGGCAATCTTTGACTAGCCCACTACACCGCCCCCTTGAGGTTCGCGCCCGCATTAGGCTAAGCAACGGACATGACCGATGAAACCAGCCCCACCGCCCTGCCCGACCGCTTAAGCGTCAATCCTCGCAGCCCCTATTATAATGAAGAGGTCCTCGCCCAAGGCGTGGGCATCCGCTTCAAGGGTGAGGAAAAGACCAATGTTGAGGAATATTGCATTTCCGAAGGCTGGGTGCGCTTGGCTTTGGGCAATAAGGTCGACCGTAAGGGCAATCCGCTGACGATCCTGCAAAAGGGCCCGGTTGAGGCTTGGATCAAAGGCGCTGAAACAAACTAACCGGTCCTGCCGGCATCGTGATTTCGGCAAAGCGCTCATAGCCTAGTTTGTTTGCGACGCGGATGGAGCCTGTATGGACAGACTCAATCATGCACACGGTGCGCGCGCGGCCATAGCTGGCCTCATACCAATCGAGGATCGCGTGGGTCGCCTCGGTGGCAAACCCCCTGCCCGCCATGGGTGGCGTAATGACCCAACCTGCCTCTGGCGTCGCGTCAAACTCTGGGTGCAGCCCGCGCTTATGATCGGCAAGGCCAACATCGCCAATATAAAGCCCGCTTTCGCGCTCGCACACCGCCCAATAGCCATAGCCCAAGGCTGGCCAGTGGCCCATGTAGCGCAACAGGCGGAACCAAGCCTCTTGCGCGGTCGAGGCACGCGCCCCGATATGTTTGACCACCAGCGGGTCTGCCCACATGGCGGCCAGACGATCATAGTCTGCAGCGCTATGGCCACGAAGAATAAGGTTTGGGGTTTCAAGCACCGGCGCGATTGTGATCATTCATAGACCCTAAATCATACCCAATGGTCTGCAACCCCTCTTATGTGCCACGAAACTGCAAAGCCCTCATTGCCCTTTTGCCTGCTTCACCGCCGCATTGACTGCAGCTTGTGACGGCACTGGGGCACAACCGCCCAAGCCCTTTGCTTCACATATCTCTTGCGGAGAGCGGACACGAGACGGCGTAGTGCCGAACCGCACGCACGCCCCCATGCCCGTCATTTTGATTTTTTGACCGTCCTCCAAGCAAGGCGGTGGAATATCACGCCAGCGCAATTCATTGCGCGAAAAGCCTTCAGCATTTTCAGGCCGATACTTTGGCCCGCGCGCGACTTGTAACAGGCGCTTGAGTTCGGCATTGGGTGGGCAATCGGGTGGCCGGTCCTTGATGTCAATCTGGGCACAGGCTTGCGCCTTGATAATGGCTTGGCTTTGCGCGGTGAGACTGGGGAGGGCTGGACCGGTGGCAGCAGGTGGGGCTGATGCGATCCCAACCGGTGCAGCACTTGGCACCCGTCCAACGGCACTTGCAGGACTGGTCCCAGCGGGCATGGGGACGAGAACTTTACGCGCTGGGCTGTTTGCTTGCGCCGCAGCCATCCCGCCTTTTGCGTCCTTGGTCGATGGCGGATTCAACGCGGGTACTGGCAGCACCGTTGCGGGGACAGAAATGACCACGGGAGGGCGCTCCAGCGGTTCCAGTCGCACGGCAGCAACGCCCACAGGCTCTTTGGACGGCAGGGTCTGAGGCTGTGTCGACAAAAGGGCAAAGCCTAGCGCGAGCCAAACCGCAATGGCGGCTAAACGCGTCATCAGTCGCGTTTGCGCTGATATCCCTCCCGGTCCCGATTGCAGGGGCATACCCCAGTCCATGACCATGCTTTAGTCGTGGACGATTGCGACCTGTCTGGCACGTTAAAATGTGGTTAGAAAACCGGAAATGACAGAAGCTGCAGCGCCTTAGGTGCCCACAGTCCCGCCATCTTGGCGGCGGACAAAGATCACGCTGTCGCGTGGCCAGCCGCCATTGGGGAAATTGGAATAGGGCCCAGTGGCCTCCCCACGATAATTTTGGCCTTTGACATTTTCTGCGCCGACATGCTGCACGCCACAGAAGAAGGTCTTTTGGTCCCAAGCGAGCAATGGCCCGCAACATTCAGCCCCAATCGGCACCGTCAAAAAGCGCTTAACCGGACGTGGGCCTTTGCCGACCATGGGCAGCACATAGACACCATCGTTGCAGGGGAAAGTCTCTGGCGTGCCGTCTGTCGTGATCCAGCAGAATTTGCGGTGATCAAAGGTGATGTTGTCTGGCATGGCAAAGCGGTCGCCTGTGGTTGTCGGCTTGCCATTCAGCCAGGATGACGCATTGACGACTTGGCCTTCGAGATTGGTGACGGGGGCGACTTCGGCAGAAGGATCGCCCGCAACCGCAAAAATGTCCCAGGTAAAGGTCAAGGCAGCGGGGTCTTGGCGGGCTTCTTCAAAGCGCACGATATGGCCTTGATAATTGCGCTCCAGCCCATCGCCTGCGATGGTTTTACGTCGGGGATTGGCGACATTTCCAGCGCGCCCTGAGTCCGACAGATTGCCGGTACACATCACAAAGACGGTGCCCGTACCACGGAACGAGCCATCAGTTGGGCTTTCCACGTCTTCGGGGCGATCCATTTTGGTCGCACCCAGCCTTAGCGCGGCTTCCCGACACCGTACCATCACATCGCCATCATCGGCAAAGGCCGTCTCGCCCGGCCCACGCGGCACGCGGTTAGCGGCGGCGGCCGTCAAGGCAATCCAGCGCCCCGTACCATCGGCTTCAAGGCGCGCGGCATAGAGGGTACCATGGGTCAAAAGCGCGCGATTGGCGATCCGATTGGTCGGATCAAATGTGTCACGCGACACAAATTTATAGACGAACTGATTGTTGCTATCATCGCCCGTATAGACCACGGCCTTATTGGTCTTGGACAAAACGGTGGCGGCGCATTCATTGCACTTGCGACCAAGGGCCGTGTGCTTGTGCGGCCGCCAATCTGGATCATAGGGGTCAATTTCGACGATCCAGCCATAGAGCGATGGGCCATGGGGATTGCGGCTTAAGTCAAACTGGGCCGGCCCGCCCAACCGCCAGACATTGTCATAGCGATAGATCGACTGATCGACGGCAAAAGCCGCATCGGCTTGGGCTTCTGCCAAAGCAGGGCTTGCCTTGTCAGAGGTGAAGAACTGATTGTTGAAATTCTCTTCCGCCGTCAGATAGGTACCCCAAGGGGTAAAGCCACCGGCGCAGTTTTGGAAGGTTCCGGCCTTGATCGCGCCTTTGACCTTCGGTGCGCCAGAGCGCGCGCCTTCTACTTCATTGACGACAGCCCCTGCCTTGGCGATCCAAGGATGGTTGGCAGCAGAGCCATCAAAAACGACTTCGCTATAAGGCGTCACGCGGCGGTTACGGCCCACCCCGACAGCCGGGCCTTTGACGACGGACCACGCCCCGCTGGCTGGGTCATGGGCGACATCAAAAACGCTGACACCCATGCAGGCATAAAGCGCTTCTAAGGCCTCCACGCTTGTATCAATCGGCTGACCGTCATTGCCGGGTGCGGCCATAAAGGGGCTAACCGCTTCATGGTTCACACACATGATGGCGCGCGTCACACTGCCTTCTGGCCAAGGATAGGCCCAATTGGCAGGGAATAGGGCCAACATATCATTATGGGTGCCAAAGCGGTTTTCTTGTTCGGCCCGGGTGAAAGCGAATGGCGCACCGCGCTTGGTAAGGTCCAGCGGGGCCATGCCCTCAAACAAGGGATCACCCCAGGAAATTAAGGGCTGCCACGCATAGCCTTCAGGCACAACAACCGTATCCAACCGATTTTCCGCCACGGCCTTAAAACCAGCTGGTGCTGCGTCAGCTTCTGACGTCATTAGGCTTAGAGCGGGCAAGGCCGCCGTGGCCGTCAAAAATCCACGTCGGGACAAGGATTCACAAGCAAGGTCGGCGAAATTGTTGGAGCGTACGGGCATGGGGAGATGCGGCCTTTTTGGAGGAGGAGATTTAAGCGGTGACATAGCGCGGCAATGCGAATGGTTTACGACAAATCGCAGTCCATCAGCCAACAAACGCAGCCCATTCGGCTTCGCTCATCACCCGCACACCCAATTCGCTCGCCTTGGTGAGTTTTGAGCCAGCACCCGGGCCTGCGACCACAATATCGGTCTTGGCAGAGACACTGCCAGCGACCTTGGCCCCAAGGCGAATGGCTTGCGCCTTTGCCTCGTCGCGGGTCATGGTTTCGAGACTTCCCGTAAACACAATGGTGAGGCCGGTCACGGGGCTATCTGAGGCCGGGGCTTCTTCATCGCGCGGGCGAACCTGCTCTAACAGACGGTCCACCGCGTCGCGATTATGGGGCTCAGCAAAGAAGTCGAGAAGCGCGTCGGTGGCGACCGGGCCCATACCGTCAATCGCGGCTAAGGCGGCATAGCCATCTTGGGGGCGCCCTGCAGCGGCAGTTTTTAAAGTCGCAACCAAACCGGCCCAATCGGGAAAGACCTCGATCAAGGCTTTGCGGGCTGGCATAGCGACTTCGGAAAGGCGCAGCTTCGCGAGATTTTCGGCAACATCGTCAAACATATTCGCCTGCGCCGGAGGCTCAGCACCCGCGGCCCAGTTCAACAGCGCCTCCAGCGCACGCGGTCCCAAGCCATGTATGGCCTCAAACTGACGATAAGCCTCATTGGCGCGCTGGGATTGGGCCAAATCAATGGCCGCTTTGAAAGTATCCCAAGACCCGAACGCACGGGCCAGCACACCGCTGGTCGTCTCGCCTACATGGCGCACGCCCAAACCAAAGATGAAGCGGGCCAAATCAATATCCCGGCGCTGATCGATGGCCGCAAACAGATTGTTGAGCGAGGTTTGGCCATAGCCGTCGCGGCCTTCTAATTGCGCGCGATGGTCTGCTAGCTTGAAAATGTCGGCAGGCTCTTTGACGAGACCCCAGTCGAAAAAGTCCTGCAATTGGCGGGGGCCTAGGCCGTCAATGTCAAAGGCCTTGCGGCTGACAAATAGTTCCAAATGCCGCAAGCGCTGGAATGGGCAGGCAAATTCCCCGGTACAGCGCCTCACAACATCAAGATCGCCACCTTGCTCATCCCCGCCGCGAATGGCCGGCGTCTTCAAAGGGCATGGGCAGATATGGGGGAAGGCGAATGGCTGACTGTCTGTGTCGCGCTTATCTTCCAGGATATCGACGATTTGCGGGATCACATCACCAGCCCGCTGGATGACAATATGG
The DNA here is from genome assembly GCA_001602435.1 of Hyphomonadaceae bacterium UKL13-1. Classification (GTDB taxonomy): domain Bacteria; phylum Pseudomonadota; class Alphaproteobacteria; order Caulobacterales; family Aquidulcibacteraceae; genus Aquidulcibacter. Next base: position 1,115,424 of record CP012156.1, on the reverse strand, counting down.
TCGCCTAGCCGCAAATCCTTGCCCCCGCGCACCGGCAGGCCTGTCACCCGGTCCAGCGCCTTGCCGGCGATAAAGTCCTCATTATGCAATGTCGCATTGGAAACCACGACGCCCCCGACCGTCACCGGGCGGACGCGGGCAACGGGGGTCAAAGCGCCTGTGCGGCCCACTTGAATATCAATCGCGTCGAGGATGGTGATCGCCCGCTCTGGCGGGAATTTGTGGGCGATGGCCCAACGGGGGAAGCGGGTCACAATGCCGAGGCGGGCCTGTAAGGCCAGATCATTGACCTTATACACCACCCCATCAATATCATAGCCGAGTTCAGCCCGGCGCAGGCCCAAATCCTGATAATGGGCCAGAAGGTCTGCGGTATCGGCGCACAGCTTCATGTCCGCATTGGTCTTAAAGCCCCAGCGCGCAAAACTTGCCACTGCATCCATTTGGGTGGTCGCAAACGGTGTGCTCACCTCCCCCCAAGCATAGGCAAAAAAGCTCAACGGGCGTTGGGCAGTGATGGCGGGATCCAATTGGCGCAAGCTGCCCGCTGCCGCATTTCGTGGATTAGCATAAAGCGGCAGGCCCGCTTCGATCTGAGCTTGGTTCAGCGCTTCAAACGCCGCATGGCTGAGATAGACTTCGCCACGCACCTCCAGGATTTCCGGCCAATCGGAGCCGTATAAATGCTTGGGAATATCGCCAATGGTCAGCACATTGGCGGTGACATCCTCACCCTCTTTCCCATCCCCTCGGGTGACGGCGTGCTTGAACTGACCCTTTTCATAGCGAACCGACAGCGACAGGCCGTCAATTTTAGGCTCTGCGGTACAGGCCAAAGCGCTCTGATCCTCAAACCCCAAAAAGCGCTGCGCCCGGCCCAGAAAGTCTGCAACATCGCCATCGGTAAAGGCATTGTCGAGCGAGAGCATCGAGACCTGGTGGGTGATTTTGGTGAATTTCGTCGAGGCGGCGCTGCCCACGCTTTTCGATGGGCTGTCGGCCCGCACCAAGGCCGGGAAACGTTGCTCGATGAGGCGATTGCGCCGCTCTAATGCGTCATATTCGGCATCGGAGAGCGTGGGGGCATCTTCTTCGAAATAGGCCCGCCTATTCTCACTAATTTCGCGGGCAAGCCGCTCCAGCTCGTGGGCGGCTTGGTCTTTGGTGAGCGAATCGACGGGAAGCGTGCTGATATCCATGGTCGGGAAACTAACGCCAAGCACGGCCGAGGTGAAGCCTGATCCACCTTTATCGCTTAGGGGTTTCCACATCCAAATTCAGGCACTTCAGTCCTGACTGGCGGCAACCAAGGCGCGGGCCGCCGCGCGGGCTTCAGCCGTGATTTCGGCTCCAGACAACATGCGCGCCAACTCTTCTTCGCGGGCAGCATCGGGAAGCGTGCTGACGCCTGTGCGCGTGATGCCATTCTCTACCCGCTTTTCGATGCGCCAATGGCGACGCGCGCGGGCGGCAACTTGGGGGCTGTGGGTGACACACAGGATTTGCGCGGTCTGCGACAAGCGCGCCAAACGGCGGCCGACGGCATCTGCAGTTGCCCCGCCAATGCCTTGATCGACTTCATCAAACACCAAGGCCAAGGTACCGCCATCGGTGGAGAGAACGAGCTTTAGCGCGAGCGATAGTCGTGAAAGTTCGCCACCTGAAGCAATCTCCGACAAAGCCCCAAAGCCTGCGCCTGGATTGGCCGCAATTTCAAACGTCACCCGATCAATACCGTCCTTGGTTGGACGAGCGGCATCACTGTCGACACGGCTGCGGAAGCGCGCTTTTTCCAGTTTCAGCGGCGGCAGTTCGAGCTCAACGGCCTTGTCGAGCGCTGATGCAGCCGTATGACGGCGTTCTGACAGCGCAGCAGCGGCTTGGTCATAGGCATTCTGCGCTTTGGCGAGGGCCGCTTTTGCCGCCTGAATGGCCTCATCGGCATGATCAATATTGGCGAGGTTTTGCTCAGCCCGCTGCAGCACATCGGGCAAAGCCTCCACCGTCACGCCATGCTTGCGGGCAGCGGCGCGCAAAGCAAACAGACGTTCTTCCAAATGGTCGAGACGGCCGGGGTCTCCATCCAAAGCATCGCCTGCGCGCGCCATCCAGCCTTGAGCATCGGATAATTCACTGAGAGCGCGCTCCAGCGAGGCGGCTGCTTGATCGACTGCCTTGGAAAGTGCATCAGCCCCCTCGCCCTCGGGCTTGCCCACACGGGATAACGCGCGCGCGGCAGCGGCCATGCGTTGCTCAGCTTTACCATCGGCCAAAGCGTCGGTTGCGTCTTTTAAGGCCGTGGCGGCCTTTTCAGACCCCATCAAAGCGCGACGCTCTGCATCCAACGCGGCTTCTTCACCGGCCTTGGGTGCCAGCTTTTGTAATTCACCCAAGACATGGGCCAGATAATCGCGGTCGGTGGAGGCACGGCGCGCGCGCAATTCGGCCTCTTCCAACTCAGACCGGGCAGCATCCAATGTGCGCCAAGCCTCGCTAACTTGGGCTTTGAAGGGAGCAGCTTTGGCAAATACGTCCAACAAATCGCGATGGGTGGATGGGTCCATCAGGCCAACGGAGGCATGCTGACCATGAATTTCGAGGAGGCACGCACCCAACCTGCGCAGCGCACTGACCGAGGCGGGGCCATCATTCACATAAGCGCGGCTTTTGCCGTCGAGGCTGATGGAGCGACGCAGGACGATGCGTCCATCTTCGGCTTCGGGCAGGTCTAATTCTTCGAGTAGCGCGATGGCTGGATGATGCGGGTCAATCTCAAAGATGGCGCTGGCTTGCGCGCGTTCAGCGCCATGACGCACGAGACCCCGGTCCGCACGCTCGCCCAAAGCCAAACCCAACGCATCCAACAAAATGGATTTGCCTGCCCCCGTTTCACCCGTCAGCGCGGTAAAGCCCGGCTCAATATCAAGGTCGAGCGTTTCGATCAGGACCACATCGCGGATCGACAAGGCAATCAGCATGGGCCACCCCGTCGGACTAGCCTCCCCCCGCGCTTAGCGGACGTTGAACGAGGGCTAAGGGGTCTCATTTGCTCGCTTGTGGGGCCGAAGCTTGAGGCGGCTCTGGCGCGCGCTCAAGGCCACGCTTTGGCTTGGTGATGCGCTGGAACAAACCGCGCTTTGCGGGCTTGCCCTCGGGCGTAAAGCCCTTGGCCGTCAGCAATTTATAGCTGGCTTCATACCATTCAGAGCCCGGATAATTATAGCCGAGGACTGCGCCAACTTTCGTAGCTTCATCGACCAAGCCCATGGACAAATTGGTCTCAACCAAACGATGCAGCGCTTCTGGCACATGGGTGGTGGTCTGATAGAGGTCGACCACGCGACGGAAGCGGCCCAAGGCCGCCAAATGCTGACCATCGCGCAGATAGTAACGCCCGATTTCCATTTCCTTGCCAGCAAGCTGGTCTTGGGTCATGTCGATCTTCAGCCGCGCATCGCGGGCATATTCGCTTTGAGGATAGCGCTGCACGACGTCGTTGAGGGCCGCCAAAGCCAATTCGGTCATGCGCTGATCGCGACCCACGTCCACAATCTGCTCGAAATAGCAGATGGCAATCAGATAATAGGCATAAACGGCGCTATCATTACCGGGATAGAGCGAGGCAAAGCGCTGGGCACCTGCAATCGCGTCTTCATATTTGTTCTGCTGATAATTGGCATAAGCCGTCATCAGCAACGCGCGCCGTGCCCATTCCGAATAGGGGTGCTGGCGGTCAACTTCTTCAAAGCCGGTGACAGCGTCGGTATAATTCTTCTTGCTGAGTTCATCGCGCGCATTGTTATACAGCAAGTCGACTGGCCGCTCGACATAGGCCGGTGCCTTCTTGGCACTGCTGCCGGGCATAGATTGGCAGGCAGCCAAAGCCACAAGCAAGGTTGGCACAACAAGCAGAATTCGAAATGGCGATTGCTTCACGACGTAAACTCCGGGCCATATGCCCTTCCCCAACTCATCTTTAACCAGCTTCCGTTCGCACGGGAAGCCGCTAAAGGCGGTTGGACGCTATCTGCTCCATGTGGACTCAGTTTGCGTCAATTTAAGGACAAGGCTGGAGGCCGCTGCAGGGGCTTTGGACCTCGGCCTTTCGCGACTTGACCCCTGCCCCAGTGCCGGCACTATGCTGCTGCAAGCGGGCGCAACGCACAAACAAAACGAGGGACTGAAATGGCGAAGCAAAGATGCGGTTGGGTCCTCGAATCAGACCCGCTCTATGTTGCCTATCATGACGAGGAATGGGGCGTGCCCGTGCATGACGCGCGCGAGCTGTGGGAACTTTTGTGCTTGGAGGGCTTTCAAGCAGGCCTGTCATGGATCACCATTTTGCGCAAAAGGGCGGCATTTCGTGACGCCTTTTGTGGCTTTGATCCTATCCAAGTCGCCGCCTTTGGACCCGAGGATATTGAGCATTTGATGGCCAATCCCGGCATCGTACGGGCGCGCGCCAAAATCATCGCTACCATTGAGTCTGCCCGTCTTTTCCAAACCATCGAGCGCGAAGAAGGCGGTTTTCATGATTTCATCTGGTCTGTTGTAGGCGGCAAATCCATTCACAACCACCCCATCTCCTTCCGCGATGCGCCGACAAAATCGGCCGAATCCAAAGAATTGGCCCGCAAGCTCAAGGCCCGTGGTTTCAAATTCTGTGGCCCTGTCATTTGCTATGCCTATATGCAGGCGGCTGGCCTTGTGATCGACCACGAAACCTCGTGCCATCGCTACCAGCCTGCCTGAGGCTTGTGGGCAGGCACAGGGATTGCGCATCAGGTCAAAGGCTTTAACGTGGCGCAAAAACAAGGGAGTGCGCCATGAGCTTAAGAACACCAATTTGCGACCTATTGGGCATTGAACATCCCATCATGCTGGCTGGCATGGGTGGGGTTTCCTATGCTGAAGTCTGTGCTGCCGTTTCAGAAGCTGGCGGTTACGGTTGCCTCGGCATGGCCGGGCGGACACCCGACGAAATCCGCGATGAAATGCGCAAGGTGCGAGCTCTGACCGACAGACCCTTTGGCGTGGACCTTCTTGCTGCTGTTCCAGGTAGCCTTGAAGCCTCTGTCGACATCATCATTGCCGAAGGTGCTACCGCCTTCATTGCAGGCCTTGGGGTTCCTTCTGCGATCATCGAAAAACTCCATGCCGCGGGCTTGAAAGCCATGGTGGTTGGCGGGGCCGTCAGCCACGCGGAAAAAGCCCAGTTGGCTGGCTGTGATGCCGTGATCTGCCAAGGCTCTGAAGGCGGTGGCCATACGGGCCTTGTTGGCACCCTGCCCTTGGTCGCCCAAGCGGTTGAGCGTGTGACCATTCCGGTGGTTGCTGCAGGTGGCATTTATGACGGTCGTGGTCTAGCGGCTGCCCTCGCGCTGGGCGCGCAAGCGGTTTGGATGGGCACCCGCTTTATCGCGTCAAAAGAGGCCCATGCCGGGCAAATGTATAAGGATGCCGTCGTGACGGCTAAAGATACCGACACCGTCCGCACCCGCTCTTACTCTGGCAAGCCCATGCGGGTGAAGGATAATGCGTGGGTGCAGGATTGGGAAAGCCGCCCTGCCGACATCAAACCCTTCCCGCATCAAGCGATGATCAGCATGCAGGCAGGTGCCATGGGCGGCATTGGTGGCCAGACGGAAGGTCTTGAAGCCGACAAGTCCTGCTTTGCCATGGGCCAATCGGCAGGTGGGGTGCGCGATATCTTGTCATGTCAGGAAATTATCGACTCCATCATGGCCGAAGCCCACGAGGCAATCGCCCGTGTTGCACGCTTACAGGCAAGCTCTCCGGCTTGACCTAAAGCCCGAAACAGGGGCGTTTAGTGGCTATGAAATCACGTGTGTGGATGGTCAGCGCGGTCGCCGTCGTCGCAGCTTCTGGGGCTGCGCTTGGTTTCGCGCAACCCGCTGGCCAAGACCCACAAAATCGCGGGGTTACACCAACGCTCGAAACCTATGTGGTTTCGGGGGCACCGGTTGAGTCCTCCAGACGCGAACCCGTCGACGTGGTCGAAGACGCGCCCGTCGATATTCCCCAAGATACATCGATGGACTGGAGCCCCGATCCTAATCAGGATGAGGTTGCAGCGGAAGCCTATCGTCCTGCCCCCCAACGGCCACGCAAAGCCCTGCGCAATGTGGAGGGTTTAGAGACTGACGACGGTCCTTATACTGCCGAAGACGGCCAAGCGGTCGTAACCGATAACCAGCGCCGCGCGCGTCCGGTTGACCCGGTCAAGCGCACCGATCTGATGCGCCTAGCCCGCGTACTAGGCTCGCTACATGCGTTAAGGGTGTCTTGTTCAGGTCGCGAGGATCAAACCTATCGGTCGCGCATGTCCACCTTGCTCGACCTCGAAGCCCCCGATGCCAGCGCACTGCGCGACCCGCTGGTCGATTCCTTCAATGCGGGCTTTCAAGCCTATGGCCAAGGGGCCGCCACCTGCCCCACCGATCGCAGCGCGCAAGAAGCTAAATTGGCCAAGGATGGCTTCCGTCTCGCCAAGCAAATGGTTGTCCTTTATCGGCCGATTGTAGCGCCGCCAGAAGATCAGTCCAAACAGTCCTTGGCCAAACAATCGAAATAATCAGTAATCAAAGCATCCGGTTTCTGGTCAGTATCGATCTTCGTACTACGTTAACGGATCAGGCTTAGAAAAAATCTTCAAGCTTGGGGGTGGATTTTGTCGAACTACACCTGCCTGTTGATCGAAGACAGCATGATACAGGCACGGGTGATCTCTCAAATGATCACGCGTACTGGCTGGGCTACGCTTGTCGCCTTGGACCTAAATTCCGGCATGAGAATGTTGGCCGAGGAAGCGCTTGATCTGGTCATTTCAGACCTGATGCTGCCGGATTCTGCCGATGGCGGCACCATCGCGAAAATTCGCCAAGCCGCGCCAGGCGTGACGATTGCGGCGATCAGCGCGGGTGGTGGCAGGGATTCCGCCTCGACTTTGTTAGAGCGCGCCAAGGCGGACGGGGCAGAGTTTTTGTTGCAAAAGCCCTTCTCGCAAGAGCGCCTGCAAGGCCTTTTGAGCGAAGTCGCAGAGCGTTTGCAATCGGGCACGCGTCGCCCCCACGTGCTGGTGGTTGAACCCAGTCGGACATTACGCAAAATCTGCGAAGCCGGCTTGAAAGAACATGATTTCCGCGTGACTTGCGGTGCGAATTTGGACGAAGCGCTGGACCTTATTGATGTCCTCGATCTAGATGCTGTCGTCACGCAAGTCGACGTGACGTCAGAAGATGGCGCAGAATTGGTGGCTATGATGCGCGAGGCCTTTCCTGGCGTGGCCATCATCGCAGTGTCAGACAAGGGCGATAGCGAGATTGCACGTCGCGCATGGCTGAAAACCCTGGAAGCGGGTGCCGACGTGGCCTTGCCAAAGCCCTTCACGCCCGTCGAGCTTGTCAGCTCCGTCCGCAATGGCATGGTGTTAGCCGCATCCGCCTTCCTCGAAGCAGCCCGCCGCTCGGCCTAAGAGGCTGCGATCTGTCCCCAGACAGACACCACAACCCCAGCCACAATCAAGGCAGAGCCAAGGCCGCGCCGCAGATCGATGGTTTCTTTAAAGCGGATCCAACCCAACAAGGTCGCGGTCGGGGCTTCCACCAAGGCGTTTAAGGCCCGCACCAAAGCGGCTGGCGCGAGGGTCAGCGCCGCAAACCAACAGGCCGAAGCGGCAGCCCCCGTAAAGCCTGCCGACCAAGACGCCCGCCCGTCGGCGGCCAAAGCGGCTAAAGCGCGTCGGTCCACCACATAAAGAATGCCGCCTAAAACCACGCTTTGCATGGCTTGGACGCATACAAGGGTGAAAGTCGCCGAGAAGATGGGTGCGCTGGGATCAATGGCCAATCCGCACAGCCGATAACAATTGGCAGATACCGCAAAGCACGCCCCCGAAGCCAGCCCATAAAAACCCGCTTTAAACCCCGCAATCCCCCCAGCGATTCCCTTGTTCGGCCACGAGGCCAATAAGAGACCCGCTGTCGCGCCCCAAATGCCAAGCCACCCCCAAACACCCAATCGGTCACCCAGAAACAGCACGCCGACCAAAGCGGCCAAGGGCAGGCTCATATGTTGAAACGTAGACCCAAGACCAAAGCTGGAAGCCCGCATGGCTTGGATGAGGGCTGCCGTCGCGCACACTTGGGCGGTCGCACCAAGCGGGGCTGCAAACCAGAAATCAGACCCGATCTTAAAACTGGCTGGCGGGGCTAACCACCAGACAAGGGCCAAAAATAGACAGGCAAACGGCAGGCCATAGAGAAAGCGCACCAAGGTCGCCCCCCAGGGCCCGGCCTGATCGGAAAGGCCTCGTTGCGCCGCATTGCGCAGGATTTGTAAGAAGCCTGCCACCAAGGCCAAGGGCACCCAAAGCGTGTTCATTCAGGCAGCCCTGCGATAAGAGAAATGGGCGCACGCACAAATGGAGGCTTTGGCCTCTTTCTTCCGCGCTTCCGCCCTAAACGCGCCATAAACCAAGCCCAAACGGGGGTTCAGGGACGTACGGTTGCACCCCGGGCATTTCAGTGGCCTAGTAGCGGGTGTGGAGGGCTTCATCATGACAGAACGGACAAATCTTTTAGCTGCGGCGGGTATCTTGGCATTGGGGATCGCCTTTGCAGGCTTCTCAGCCGGTCAATCCCTCGTGCACTCGCGGTTGGGTTTTCGCACGGTCACAGTCAAAGGGCTATCAGAGCGCCCCGTCAAGGCCGACCTCGGCTTTTGGTCGATCAGCTTTGTCGCGACTGGCGATTCCTTGGAAGAGGCCCGCCAAGCGCTAACCACGTCTGAAGCCGCTGTGAAGGCTTTTTTGACCGCGCGCGGCTTTCCCGCCACCGCCTATCAGGTGCAAAATATTCGCGTCGAAGACAAGCTGGCCAACGCTTATTCGAATGGCGGGCTCAACGGGCCACGCTATATTTTGACCGAGAATTTAATGGTGAAAACCACCGAAGTCGACAAGCTGGCCGAAGCCTCGCGCAATAGTGGCGATTTGTTGAAAGAGGGCGTGGTGTTTGCCAATGATGGCTCCTCCTCGGGTCCTTCCTTCCAATTCACCGGTCTGAATGACCTCAAAGGCACACTTCTAACCGAAGCCACCCAGCGCGCCCGCGAAGCCGCTGACAAATTCGCCAAGGAATCCGGCGCCAAAGTCGGGGCCATCCAAAATGCCAATCAAGGCGTGATCGAAGTCAATCCCGCCGTCGAAATCCCCGACAGCCCACCCGACCGCCAAATCGATAAAAAGGTGCGCGTGGTGACGACAATCACTTATTTCCTAAAGGACTGATTGGGTTAAATCCTGTCTCCATGCGCTGTCATCGCAGATGGCGAAAGCCAAGTCCCAGACCTTGATCCGCAAAGTCCTAGGAGGTCCCCGCTCTGCTCTGCGCTTCGCTGCGGCGGGGATGACATCGTGGGGGAACGGAGCGCGCAACAAAAGTTGCGCTTGTCATCGCGTTTGCAGGCGCAACGCGTGTTGCGCGGTCCTTTTGGTTACCCTCGACCCACCCAAACAAAAAGGCCCCGGTCGAATGACCAGGGCCTTAATTTCAAACGAACGAAGAAAGGGCTTAGTCAGCCTTTTTCTTGGCGGGCGCTTTCTTCTTTGGAGCCGGCTTTTCCTCTGCAGCGACCTCAGCTGGCGCTTCTTCGGCAGGCGCGGCTTCCTTCTTGGCTTTCGCCTTGGCTGGGGCCTTTTTAGCAGGCTTAGCGTCCGCGGCTGGTGCCACTTCATCTTCGCTTTCAAGCTCAGCACGGGAGACGGTCACATCGGTGACATTGGCCATTTGCAGAACGAAGTCGACGACCTTTTCTTCGTACAAAGGTGCACGCAGGCTGGCGACAGCATTTGGGTTCTTCTGGAAGAACTCAAAAACTTGACGCTCTTGGCCGGGATAGCGCGAGGCTTCGGCTTGAATGGCGCGCGCCACTTCTTCGTCTTTCACTTCCACGCCATTGACGCGGCCGAGTTCAGCCAAGACCAGGCCCAAGCGCACGCGACGCTCAGCAATCTTGGTGTATTCCGCCTTCAGTTCGTCTTCCGACTTGCCAGCATCTTCTGGATCTTCATTGCCAGCGGCCTTGTCTTGCGTCACTTGTGCCCAGATGGCGTCAAATTCAGCGGCCAACATTTTCGGTGGCAAATCGAAGCTGTGGGTGGCGTCCAAAGCGTCGAGCAACGAGCGCTTGGCTTTCTGACGCGACAATTGAGCCAATTGATCTTCGATGTTCTTCTTGATCGCATCCTTCAGGGTCGCGAGGTCCGACAGGCCGATATTCTTGGCCAAGTCATCGTCAATCTTGGTCTCAACGGCCTTTTTGACTTCAACCACGGTGACGTCAAAGGTCGCGGCCTGACCAGCCAAGGTGGCGACGCCATATTCGGCTGGGAAAGTCACGTTCAAGACTTTTTCGTCGCCAGCTTTCACGCCGACCAATTGCTCTTCAAAGCCGGGGATATAGGTGTTGGAGCCCAAAACGACTGTGGAGCCGTCAGCCTTGCCGCCGTCAAATTCAACGCCGTTCAATTTGCCGACGAAGTTACAGACAACGGCATCGCCATTGGCGGCTTTGCCCTTCTTGACTTCGAAAGACTGAGACTGTTTGGCGATCTCGGCCAAGGCTTCGTCGATTTCAGCTTCGGTGGCTTCCGCGACTGGACGGGTCACCGACAGGCTTTGCAGCTCAGCTGGGGTGAAGTCTGGCATGATGTCGAGTTCGACGTCGAAGGTCAGGTCGGCTTTGCCGTCCATCACATCGGCCAGATTGCCCAGATTGGTCACGTCTGGCTGGCTTGCCGCACGGATGCCATTGGACGAAACGGTACCCTCAATGCCTTCTTGCACCAGCTCATTCAACAAATCGCCCATGATGGACTTACCATACATGCGCTTCACATGAACCACAGGCACTTTGCCTTTACGGAAGCCCTTAATGTTCAATTGAGGGGCCAATTCTGCGATCTTGGCATCGGTGCGCGTGGCAATCAGGGTGGCGGCAATGGTAACGCCATAGACGCGGCTGAGGCCTTCAGCAGATTTTTCGACGATTTGCATGATGATGTCCTAAAAAGGAAGCGGATTACGCGGGTTGATGGGATAGCGCTGGGGCCTAAGCCCGCAAGGTGCGCGGCTATGCCACGATGTGAAGCCCATGTCTATGCCAGACACAGACAATTGGCTCCGTTAGCGAACCAAGGCCCGCCAGCCCCTCGACGCGTTCCAAAATTACAAGAAGCCAAGTTTCGTGGAGGCAAACCGGTTCAGATTTGGGAAAATGTCCGGCAGGTTCGCTTCGGCTACGCCAAGCCAACTTGCAAGGGTCGCGCAATATTGTTGGTTCGCGATCGTCGGAATGGAAATGGGCGGACCATTGATCGATTGGAAGCCTGGCCCCGCGGGATTGATGTCCACGAGATTGCCGTAGATGTCGCCACCTTTGACGGCACCGCCTAAGACAAAACTGACCCCGCCCCAGCCATGATCTGTCCCATCACCATTGGATTTAAGGGATCGACCAAACTCGCTGGTGGTGAACAAGGTCACATTGTTCTCCAGCCCCATCGCCGTCAAAGCCGCATAGAAATAACCCAGCGCTGCGTCCAGTCTCAGAAAATTATTCTTCTCAAGGTCACCGGCCATGTTTCCATGGGTGTCGAAATTGCGCATGTTGATGAAGAAGACCTGCCGGTTCACGTTCAATGTCGTCCGGGAGGCGATGCAGCGCAACACGGTGCGGAGTGATGCTACCACATCATTGTCGCGCCAAGCGACGGTGTAATTGGGTAGCGTTGTATCGGTAGGAATCGGTGCTAACGATTGAGTTGCTGCAAACGCGTCACCCAAGCGACGGTAGGAACTCATCACCCGCTGATTGACCCCCAGATAATCCTTATCCAAGGCATTGGTCATATCCCCACGACGCAGGATGGAATCCAATTCCGCCGAGGCGACACTGGACCCAAACAAGGTCCCTTCCAATCCAGAGATATTCGTCGCCCTGCCCCAGGTATCGGCTTTGATCATCTGAACGGCACGGCCATCGTTGAAAGGGTTGTTCAACTGACCCACGCCGATAGACGCGAACAAATTGTCTGGGTTCGACGCTTGCAGGGAATCCATCGCGAGGCCGCCCCAGCCATAGCGAGCGCCTTCCAGCCCAAATGTATGGATGGCAGCATTGCTATCATTGTGTGATCCAACCGCAGACGGCAATTTAACCCGACCGGCCTCGAGGTCAGCCCGCGTGATGGGCTCATCAAGATTGCCATGCCCATAGATGACTGCGAGTTTGCCCTGATCATAAAGCCGCTTGCTTTGGGTCAAGATTGGATGAAACGCGACTTGCCGGCCCCCTTGTGATGTTCGCGTTGTCAAAGGTGTAAGGGCGCTGCGCGGCGGCATGGTGATACCGGAGCGCTGGCCCACGATTGCCGCATAATTGGTCTGATCACAGGGGATCATCGTGTGATAATGATCCAAGCCTCCGTCAAGATAGAGGCAAACCAATGCGCGGTAACTATTGGCCTGCGCATTTGCTGTTGTCGCAGCCATCTGTAGGGCTAAAGGCGAGAATCCACCCAAGAGTGCTGCGCCACCTAAGAAACTGCGGCGATTGATCTTCGTTGCGTCGAACTTTTGCATCTTCTGATCCCCCATCTCACTCACCGTTGGACCCGGTATTCTGGACTTAGCAAAGTCAGCATGACGGCGATCTTGATCCGGTTGATCCGATCTGTGCTGGTGGTTCCGCTGACACTTTGGATCGCGCGGATCAGGCTGCTGCGCAGAGCACTTGTGTCGGACCCCGCCGCAAAGCGCAGCAAGACTTCGTCTGCCAACAAAGTAGCGTTGTCGGCAAAGGGCAATAATTCGCTATAATCAAATGTATTCTGGCGCCGCGCACCACCGGAACATCCAGTTCCGCCCCGATCAAGGGTCTGCTTCACATAGGTCGCCCAATCCATCACAGCGACCGTGTCCGTGATCTGCATCTCCGGCACCACGAGATTGCGTTTGGCGGCTTCGCCAGACGCTGGCGAGAAACCGGGGCGGTAGTAATTGAACACACTGGGTGCCGCATAGGGACGCTCAAGTTCGGAAATGACTCCATGATAGACTTTACAGCCGCCCGAACCCGCCCAGACATTGCCTTTGCCATCACTGGCACGCAGCACCCGATTATAATGGACTTGCGCGAGCAGCGGTTCCCGCAACTTGCCATAAATCGCCTTGTCTTGCTGGGCAGAATCCCGCGCTTCAGGGTCCAGCAAGATTTGCTTCAAGACTGCCTTAAAGTCCCCTCGGACGCCGTTTCCGTTGTCGACAAATTTGTCGGCAACCCGGCGAATATAGGCAGGACTCGGGTTGCTGGTTGTGAAGCGCTGAATCAAATTGCGCGCGATGAAAGGCGGTGTGTTGGAGTGGCTGGCAAGCGTATCCAACGCGATGCCGATGTTTTTGCGGCCTTGAGCTTGGATCGTTCCCTCGCTGTTAGCGGGCAGTTTTGACACGTCCAAGGCGGCTATCGAGACTCCAAGAAAGCTCTTTGCTTTGGTGGACGTCCACGGCCAAACGGATAACTCGCAGGCGATCAAGTCCTGTTCACCCTGAGGAGGCTTTCCATTGTAACCAACACAGGTACCCTTTCGATCACCACCTGACGACAACGCCAACCCAGTGAAGACAGAGGAAAGGCCCACGACGTCAGCTTGGCTATAGGTCGGAATTCGCTTTCCAGCGTTGTCAAGTTTAGAGCTTCCATCTTGATTGAGTTGCCAAAGGCCGATGGAGAAAAGCTGCATAATCTCGCGGGCATAATTCTGATCTGGAATCGCGCCATTGCCGTCCTGATTCCACAGATAGCTCAGCATATTCCCCATGACGGGACTGAAAGTGACCTTCTCCAGCATGTTTCGATACGTGCCAAAGGCATTGTCGGCTGTCAGGTCCATCCAGACAGGCTGGGCGGTACCGCCCATCAAAGTTCCCCCATTGACCACAAAGATCTGCGACAGAGCCCAAGCCATGCGGAGGCGGAGTTGATCAGGCTCCCGCGTTACCCGGGTAAACCATGCGGCACTTTCTCGGTCGGAATTGGGATCGAAATATTCAGCACTATTGGAACTTGCGCCATCTTCTAAATACCAGTTCCTGAAAGTCCGACCTCTCGGCATTGCAAACTGCTCGTCGATCCAAGCGGCATAGCCAACAGACATCACACGATCGATATCGGCCCCTGTCGCCCCGAAGGTCGCTTGATTGAGGAAGCGCGCGGCATCAACCCGTGTTGCAGGCTTGTCAGCGCTTGGACCAGGTGGCGGAGGGGGTGCAGGTGGCGAGCTACCCGCTGTTATGCCTTGACCTGCCACTTGAGGAGACCCGTCGCCTCCCCCACCCCCGCACGAGGATAGGATGGCAGTAGCGCACAGAAAAAGTGCAACGCGAACTTTGGGAGGCATCGATACACACATGACCCAGCAACCCCTTTTTTGAAGGACCCGGGCGCAATCTAAAACTGAATTTTCAATAAACGCTCAATGAAGTTAGTAAACGGGATTTCAAGCCCAAAGGTTAACGAGCTCTGAGGCTATTTCATAAGGGTTTTTGGAAGCGAAAACAAAAAATGCTTTAGAATACGGGGTATACGATCTATTTCGACTAAGTCCCCATACCCTGCTGAGCCTGACCCAACGGGCCCACCAAACTTGCCCATTTCGGCGCAAATTGATTCAATTTTGAATCTGGATTTGGGGCGGCATTGAAGGCCCATTGCAGCCTTTCATCCCCATTAAATGGTGCGGTCGGGGGGAGTCGAACCCCCACGCCTTGCGGCGCTGGAACCTAAATCCAGTGCGTCTGCCAGTTCCGCCACGACCGCGTTCCGACGGCGCTTTTGGGCCAAGCTGGCGCGCGGGTCAACCAAGGGGTGCAGGTCGATGTGTCTGCCCTGCCCTCAACTGCTGATCTAAAGCTCAGAGACCACGACGCAATCATGGTAAAGTAAGGGGGTTCCTACTTAAAACGGTCAAATTTGCTGGGAATCTGTCTCAAATTCTGCGATACTATCGTCTAAGAACCTTGCAGGGCCAAAAAGCAAAATGTCGGATTTTGATGTCGCTTACGATAAGAACGCGGATGTTTTGTATGTCTCAACCAAGCTGACGGGGCCTAGCTACACGTCCGAAGGCGAGAATGGCATCGTGTGGAGTCATCAGATCGCCGATGGCCGCTTGGTCAGCATGACGGTGCTGGATTTCAACGCCCACTGGCAGAACCGCCTCGCACATTTGACTGAGCAACTCACAGAACAATTGCACGCCCCCAGCCCTGTCGGGCCAATGGGCCGCGCCCGCTCGGCGAACTAAAGCTGTCCGTAATCGCCTTCGATGCCCAGTAAAGCGCGTCCAGCCAGCTCCAGTGAGCCGGGGGCCACCATGATGTGTTGGGTGGCGACATGGGCGTCGCGGAAACGGCGCTGCAGCGGGCAGTTCTCATAGACCGATGTTCCCCCGCCCAACTCATGCATCATGCGGGTGATCTCGGCGCACGTGCGCACGGCGTGGGTGGCGGCAATGCGTAAGTTCGCGCGGTCTTCCAGCGTCAAAGCGCCGGTGCGGCTGGCCCCTTCAAAAGCGGTCTCGGCGCTATCGAGCAAATAGGTGCGCGCCGCCCGTAGCATGCCTTCGGCTTTGGCGACCTCAACTTGGGTAGAAGCCCGCTCTGCTAAGGGTCTACGTGCCCCCGTCGGCACCTTACCGCCAGCGAGGCCAACCAGATCATCAATCGCCCCGCGGGCATTGCCGAGTGCGACTGCGGCAATCGACATGGCGAGAAGACCAAAGGCCGGGAAGGCATAGAGCGGCCGCTCAATCCGGGCTTTGTCATCGGTCAACGAGACCGAGCGGTCAGCCGGGATCAAAACATCTGTGACAGCCAGATCGCCACTGCCCGTGCCCTTCATGCCCATCGCATGCCAGGTATCAATCAGCTCAACCTGGTCGCGCTCAAACCACATCATGCGCGCTTGGGGTGCCCCATCGCCCAAGGTCAAAGCGCCACCGACCAACCACGCGCAATTGGCACTGCCAGAACCCCAATTCCAGCGCCCATTCACCCGGTATTGATCACCTTCGCGCACCGCTTTGCCTTTAGGCGCAAACACACCGCCAGTGATAATCGTGGGATCGGCCCAAATCGTGCGGGCATGATGGTCGGGCAAATAGGCGGCATTGATCGCCGTTGTTGCGCCAATCATGATGCACCAGCCGACAGAGCCATGGGCATTGCCCATCACCTCAATGACTTCAATCATGCGCGCAGGTGCCAGCTCCAGCCCGCCATACTCACGCGGCAATGCCATGCGGAAAAAGCCCGCTTCGGCCAGCGTTCTGGCAAGGTCTGCCGGTAAACGACGCGCAGAATCAATCTCATCGGCGCGCGCGGCGACTGTGGCTTTGAGGGCGTGGGCTTGGGCTAACAGGTCGGTCATGGGCCTACACTGACCCATTCCGCCTTGATCGACAAGGACCTTTGAAGGGAGAGAAATTACTCCCCCTCGTCTTCTTCCATCTCATAATTGCCGAACACATTTTGCACGTCATCGTCATCTTCTAAGATGTCGATCAGTTTGCGCAGGCTGGCGGCGGCGTCACCGGTCACTTCGATGCGGGCATGGGGCCGCCAGACGACATTAGCCGCTTCAGCGTCGCCAAAGCGTTCGGCCAAAGCGGTGGAGACTTCGCTCAAGCTCTCAAAGGTGCAGGTGATGGAATGGCCGTCAGCATCGCTTTCAACGTCATCGGCGCCAGCTTCAAGAGCGGCTTCCATCATGTCGTCTTCACTGGCCGCAGCGGCTGGGTAGAAGATCTCGCCAACGCGATCAAAGCCCGAGATCACCGAATTGGTGGTGCCGAGATTGCCGCCAGCCTTGCTGAGATAGCTGCGAACATTGCCGCCTGTGCGGTTCAAATTGTCGGTCAGGGTTTCAATGATGAGGCCGATGCCGCCGGGGGCATAGCCTTCATAGCGCACCATTTTATAGTCCTCACCACCGGCAGCCGAAGCTTGGCTGATGGCGCGCTCAATCCGGTCCTTCGGCATGGAGACGGCGCGCGCATTGGTCACGGCCAAACGCAGACGCGGGTTCATCGCAGGGTCTGGCATCCCAGATTTAGCCGCCGTGGTGATTTCTCGGGCAATCTTGGTAAAGGCCTTGGCGCGGACAGCGTCTTGGCGACCTTTGCGGTGCATGGTGTTTTTGAATTTCGAATGGCCGGCCATGGTCGGGTCTATCTCTTGAGTCTTGGAAGGTGAATTGCGGGCTGCGATGTAGCAGGGTGCGGCTCAAAGTGCCACAGGGTGGTGCTGTTACGCGACTAGCCATCCACCAGCGGCACGGCTTGCTTCAGGCCGACACCAACGCGAATGGGTTCAGCGCGCAGGGCAAGGCCTGTCTTATCGTCCGTCTCCACAAAGATCCCTGACGCAAGGCCTTGGCCCTCGGCAGGTTCATGGCGCTGATAGGGCATGCGGGACGAGAGTTTGCGCACGGCGATGTGCTTATTCATGCCGATCACGCTGTCATAATCGCCGCACATGCCAAGCTCGGTTTGGAAAGCCGTACCGCCCGGCAGAATGCGGGTGTCAGAAGTCGGCACATGGGTGTGGGTACCAAACACAAGGCTGGCGCGCCCATCCAGAAAATGGCCCATGCCCTGCTTCTCGCTGGTGGCTTCGCCATGCACCTCAACGATCACAGCATCGGCAACAAGGCCCAGTGGGCTTGCGCTCACTTCCCGTTCTACTGCGCTAAACGGGCAGTCGAGCGCATCCATAAAGACCCGTCCCATGACGGTAACAACCAACACATTGCGGTCGCCCATTTGAAACAGATTGGCCCCACGCCCCGGTGCCATCGTCAAAGGCGGATAATTGGCGGCACGCAGCAAGCGCGGCTCGCGGTCAATATAGGCAATCGCCTCGCGCTGATCCCACGCATGATTGCCAAGGGTCAAACAATCCGCGCCGGCTTCGAACAATTCAGTGGCAATCGACTCGGTCAGGCCAAAGCCGCCAGCGGCATTTTCCGCATTCACGCCAACAAAATCGAGGCGCAAGCGCCGTTTTAAGTCTGGCAGCCGCTCGCAAAGCGCAACTCTGCCGGCCCGGCCTACCACATCGCCAAAAAAAGCAAGTCTCATTCTATCCCACTCTATGTTGGGATGGGGTATGCCTCAATCGGCGTGATAATCCAATCCAAGCGCTGATCATGGGGTTCAATGGGGATATGGGCGATTTCTTGGACCGCAAAGGCCACGCCGACGGCAAGCACAGGGCCAGAAGCACGCAAGGCCTCTAAGGTGCGGTCATAATGGCCTTGGCCTTGCCCCAACCGATGGCCCGCCCGGTCAAAGCCCAACAAGGGAACAAGGACGACATCTGGGCGGACTTGGGGCAGATGGGCTTTGGGCTCGATCACGCCCCACATGCTTTTCTCGAGGCTATCTGGATTATCGGGATCGCACAGATGAAATGTCAGGCCAGCGCCCTCGCCGCCCTTTGGTGGCGTGCGCGGCAGACAGAGTGTTGCGCCTTTGGCGGCCAGAGCCCGCATGAAAGGACGGGGATCAATTTCGGTCTTGAACGGGATATAACCTGCAATCACGCGTCCATGCGCGACAGAAAGCAATGGGGCGGCTTGGCCCACGAGCGCCTCACCCGCCTCTGGCGCATCGGCATAGGCTTTGGCACGGGCCGCGACCAAGGCAGATCGAAGTTCAGATTTGACTTCAATCATGGCCGCCAAACCCATCAAAAGGCTATTAAAAGAGGAAAAGGTTGGTGGATCCGCAAGGACCGTGAGAAGGTAACTCGTCCCCGTGCGACCTGGATAACCAGGTGGGTGCCAGATGACAGGAACCACGGTTCCAACCAGCGCCAGCTCCCGACGAGTGAGTTAGGTCGGCGGGACGTAGACTTCCCACGCGAACCACAGAACCACCAGATGCTTAGGTATGCCTGATGTGGCAGGCATGCAAGGGCTTGGCCAGTAGAAGTGAAGCCAGACATGTGTGTAATATCCGCGAAAGCCGCGCGGGAAAGGGTTGAAGGCCATGCAAAAAGATGACGCAAGTCAAAAGCCACTACCCACGACCACAACCCGCCTTGGGCAATTAACGGTAACGCGTATCGGGACACGGCGGTTTGATTGGAGTGATCCCTATCATGTCGCCTTATCGCTTTCGTGGCCCAGCTTTCTGGGTGCGGTCTTTGTCTATTATATTTCGGTCAATTTGATTTTCGGCGCGCTCTATTTCGCGTTCCCGGGCAGTGTCGCGAATCTGGCGGCAGGCGATTTCATCAATGCCTTCTTTTTCTCGGTCGAGACCTTTGCCACCGTCGGCTATGGGGCCATGGCCCCGCAAAGCCTGATGGGCCATATCCTATCGACGACGCAAATCCTCGTCGGCTTGCTATCCACCGCCGTGATCACCGGGATATTATTTGTGCGTTTGGCACGACCCAATGCGCGCTTTGTCTTTGCCGAAAGGGCTGTCGTCTGCCGGTTTGATGGCATTCCCACATTGATGATCCGCGTCGCCCATGGCCGGTCTAACCTGATCCAAGACGTCACCGCGCGGGCCACTTATGTCTGCGAATATGTCTCGCCAGAGGGGATTTCGACCTATGCCAATCAAGAGCTCAAGCTGGTGCGTGACCGCATCCCGGTGTTTGGGCTTAGCTGGACCTTGATGCATGTGATTGACGAGACAAGCCCGCTATGGGGTTTTGACTTTGCCGCCGACGCGCAAGCCCAGATTGGCGCACGCATCATGATTATGGTTTCAGGCACCGATGACACGTTGACCGCGCCTGTGTTTGCGCTTCACCATTATACCGCCGACCAAGTCCAGCTCGGCCATCAGTTCGTCGACATGATGGAACGCGTCGGCAATCGAATCTCGATGAATTTGAACAATCTCAGCCAAACCCGCCCACAAGCGAGCGTGGAGACATAAAGTCTCCTAGCTTTTGGCCGCCAGCAAACGCTCATTCATTAAGACCATAATCTTCTCGTTCGCCGCGACGATTGAGCCGGTCTCCATGAAGTCACCGCCATAGATTTCAGCGCAGACCCCGCCCGCTTCGCGGACCAGCACGACACCAGCTGCGATGTCCCACAATTGAAGATTATGCTCCCAAAAGCCGTCAAAGCGGCCCGCAGCAACCCAAGCCAGATCGAGCGAAGCCGCGCCAAAGCGGCGAATGCCGGCAACGCGCTGGGTGAATTGGTGCAATTCCTTGAACATTTGCGAATGGCCGGGCTTGCCTTGAAACGGAATGCCCGTTGCCAAAACGCAATCACCCAAAGTCTTGCGCGCCGCGACGCGCAAACGCTTGTCATTATGAAAAGCCCCGCGTCCGGTCTCAGCCCAATAGAGGTCATCGGTGATCGGGTTATAGACAACCCCTGCCACCAAGCGTCCTTCGCGTTCGAGCGCGATGGAGATCGCCAAATGCGGAATGGCGTGGACGAAATTGGTGGTGCCATCAATCGGGTCGACAATCCAGCGATTGGTCTTGTCGGTGCCTTCGACCATGCCGCGCTCTTCACCCAAAAAGCCATAGCCGGGACGAGCCTTGCTCAGCTCTTCAAACAGGATTTTTTCGGTCTTGAGGTCGGCAGCGGTTACAAAATCGGAAGGGCCCTTTTTTGCCAATTGCAGGTTTTCAACTTCACCAAAATCTCGGCTGATGGCTTTGCCAGCTTTGCGGGCGGCGGCGATCATCACGGTCAGAAGCGGACTGACTACGCTCATAGGGGGCTCTCTTCACGATGTTAAACAGCAGATGTTGAGGGGCTTTACCCCATCTGGGTGCAATTGGATAGGGGGCGGAGCGGTGGGAAAGCCCCTTCAGTCGCTTCGCGACAGCTTCCCCATAAATGGGGAAGCGGCTCCAACCTCCCGCTTCCCCGCTCGCGGGGTTTCGGCGCAAGCGCCGATGTCCGCCGAAGGCGGTGAAGGGGTGAACCATCAAAAGTTCTAATCAACCCGCGAAATCACCCCACCCGTCGTCGGCCCCCCCACCCCCGTCGTGCCGGGAAAACTCAAGGGCAGTCCGCGCGCGGAGCGGACGGCGAGGAGGGCAAAGCATTCGGCTTCGATGGCATCGCCGCGCAGCCCAATCGTGTCAGCATCCACGACGCTAACGCCACAGCGGGCGGCGATTTCAGCCATCAGCACCGGGTTCTTGCGCCCGCCGCCTGCCACCACCAAGCGCTTGGGCCGGGTGGGCAGAAGCCGAAGGCCAAGGTCCAGACTCGCCGCCACCAATGCCGTCAAAGTCGCGGCACCATCTTCCAGCGACAGCCCCCGCACAAGCCCTGCGTCAAAGTCATAGCGGTCGAGGGACTTAGGGTATGGCGCGTCAAACCAAGGATTATCCAATATCTCCAGCAAGCGGCCTTCATGGACGCGGCCCGACGCGGCCAAGCGGCCATCCTTATCATAGACACCCTTGCCATGGGCCTCGACCCATTCATTCAAAGGACCATTGGCGGGGCCGGTGTCAAAGGCGGCCAGTCCATCCGCGCCATCCCACCAGGTGATGTTAGCCACCCCGCCCAGATTGAGGATGGATGTATCCCCGTCCAAGCCCGCATGCCGTAAAATGGCTGTGTGGTAGATGGGGGCAAGCGGTGCCCCCTGCCCGCCCATGGCGACATCATGACTGCGAAAATCCCAAACCGTATCGATCCCCGTCAACTCAGCGAGCTTTGCCCCATCCAGCAATTGCCGCGTCCGCCCGCCACCCCCAATTTGCGGACGGTGCAGGACGGTCAGGCCATGGCCACCGACAAATGCAATGTCTTCCGGACGCATATTCGCCTTCTCGACAAGCTTCAGGACCGCGCCTGCATAAATACGGGTGATCAGGTCTTCGGCTTGCGCAAAGATCACGGGCTCTGGCCCCTGAAAGTCCCACGCGCGGGCTTGGGTGATGGCTTCAGCCAAAAGCGCGCGGTCGGCATCGGAATAAGCAAACAGCTCAAACGGCCCAAACTCTGCCACGCTGACCCCATCGGTACGGATCAGCGCGGTATCGACAAAGCCATCCAATGCGGTGCCCGTCATCAAGCCAATGGCCCAGACTGGGGTGGAATTAATCTGAGTTTGCATGATTTTTCACGTTCACTGGTTTGGTTTATCCCTCAAGTTCACCACAAGCCATTTATATGACACTGCTGGAGCTAAAGAGAAGCGTCGCGGCCATCATCTTTTCAATACGTTTGAGCGCACGCTTTGACGACACATTAGCTTACTTCCAAGCAGATAAACGTGCCAGAGCTATGGTAGGTCGCTAGCGTGGTTTTTGATTTCGGGGCGCATTAAGCAGCTGAATTGCTTGGTCCATAGCAGCATCGCCCCGCCAATCCCCTGTCTCGACTAAAACATCAGGAATGATGCCAGTTCCGTCGAAAGACTTTCCTGAAAACGGGAGGTACGTCCCCATTCGCAACCTAAGAAAACCAAGTTCGCTACCCATGGAAATGTTTCCGATTGCTATGAATGAGTGCGCAACACCGGAAGTCGGCTGCCCCACAATCTTTGCATGCCGAATCTCCCGTAGGCCTACTGCCGCAACCTCTGCACCGGCCGCGGTCTCGTTGTTTACCAATACAACCACCGGGGCACCTTTTGATTCATCATTTGGCCTGGCGTAAATCCTCCGTGGCAAATTGGTGCTACACTGTATTTCTGGTTGATCAACAACAATGAGACCACGGCTTGCAAACTGGTCTACTAGGCCAATTACGCCATCAAGCAAGCCACCACCATTGTATCGGAGATCTACTATAAACCCTTTTGGCTTTCGGATATCCTGCCGAATGGCTCGGATAGCGTCTCGCACTTCCGTACCCGTGTCCCACTGAAACGATAAAGCCGTAATCACACCGATACCGTCTACAACTTGATATCTAACATGTGAGAAAGAATTTGTTTCGGATCGCTGCATTGAAAAAGTCTTCTCAATGCCAGCTCTCGAGATGGTCACCGTTACCTCAGATTCGGAAGCCCCCCGCAATTTGTTAGCTATTTCCTCCATGGATAAACCTGTGAGTGGCTTCCCATCGATTGCTTTCAATCGATCGCCAGCAAGTAGGCCAGCAACAGCTGCAGGGCCATCGGGAATGGGGTGCACGATCACCGGACCCGAGCTGTCTACCTTAAACTGCACCAAGATGCCCGCCCTCATTCCCGACGGCGTCTCGCGTTGAATGACGAATTCATTGCTGGCATCGAACGCTTGAGCCATTCCGTTCAAGACAACTTTATCAAGCTCCAATCGATCTATTTTGGCCTGCAGAGCCTCTTGATAGGCTTTAGAGAAACCGTCAAAATCAGGCGTGCTGAGGACAAGCTGTGCGGCGTCTTTTCTTCCAGGCATCGCATTGATGCCCTTGATCGCTCCTTCAAAGGCGCGGCGCTTATCGGGTTCGCAATAGGACAAACGCACCTGTTCAGCGACTTCATTAAGGCGTTTGAGGTTTCTTTCCGATGTAGAATCAAGCGGTTCCGCAAAGGCACTTGGCGCTGAGATTTGAAAAAAGCCAAAAACAAAAAACAAAAAAAGCAAAGCTCGCATGAGCCATAACCTCCACCTATGGTCACCATGTCGCATGCAGTCGTAAGGGCCGTCAATCCAGAGGAAACCCCCTGCTCTCCCACACACACAAAGGGCTTCAAATCCCCCTCACCTGTGCTAAACGCGCCCCAGCGTCGATGTACGCACTAACCCATGCAACCACCAAATCAGAGGATGACGGCCATGACCCATAAATCAGCGTTCGTTCAAACGCTTATGGAGCGCGGCCATTATTATCAAGCAACCGATCTGGAAGCTTTGGATGCGGCGGCACTTGAAAGTGAGCGCGGTGGTCGGGCGCTGACGGGCTATATTGGCTATGATTGTACTGCGCCCAGCCTGCATGTCGGCAGCTTGACGCAGATCATGTTGATGCGCCGCCTGCAGCAATGTGGCGGCAAGCCCATCACTTTGATGGGCGGTGGCACCACGAAAGTGGGTGATCCGTCCGACAAGAATGAGGCCCGCCCCGTTCTGACCCAAGAGGTGATTGACGCCAATAAGGCCTCGATCCAGACGGTGTTCGCTAAATTCTTGACCTTCGGCGACGGGCCGCGTGATGCGATCATGGTAGACAATGCCCAATGGCTGGATGAAGTTAAGTGGCTCGATATGCTGCGCGAAATTGGCAAGCATTTTACCATCAATAAGATGATCGCGCTCGACATCGTCAAGCGCCGTCTCGACCAGGAAGTGCCCATCACCTTCCTTGAATTCAACTATATGCTGTTACAGGCCTATGACTTCTTAGAGCTGTCGCGGCGTTATGAGTGCAATCTGCAAATGGGCGGCTCTGACCAATGGGGCAATATTGTCCAAGGGGTGGAGCTGTGCCGCCGCGTGGATGAACGCCACGTGCTGGGCGTTACCCAGCCCTTGCTGATGAATGCGGCCGGGCAAAAGATGGGCAAGACGGCCAATGGTGCCGTCTGGCTCAATGCCGACATGCTCTCGCCCTTCGACTATTGGCAATATTGGCGCAATGTCGATGATGCCGATGTTGAGCCCTTGATGAAGCGCATGACCGATTTGCCCTTGGACGAGATTGCCCGCTATGCGGCTTTGGGCGGGTCTGAGATCAATCTGGCCAAGATTGTGCTCGCTACCGAAACCACCGCCATGTTGCATGGCCGGGAAGCAGCAGAAGCGGCTCAGGCGACGGCTGCGGCACAATTTGGTGGCGGCGGGGCGGAAGGCGGACTGCCATCGCTTGACCTATCAGAAGCCCCCACCTCGCTCGCAGCTTTGTTCGTGGCGGCGGGTCTGGTCGATTCCAATGGCGAGGCCAAGCGCCAAGCCAAGGGCGGTGGCTTGCGGGTCAATGATGCGGTGATCCAAGACGTCACTGGCCCGATCCCCGACGCGTTGCGCGACGGTCAAGAGGTCAAGCTCTCGCTTGGCAAGAAGCGGCATCTGATGGTGAAACTGGCGGGCTGAGAGATCAGCCTGCGCAGACCTTAGCCTGCTAAGCGGCGGCTCTGCAGGGTGGCGGCCAATTCGTCGACCAATTGGGTGATCTTCTTCTGATCATCGCCTTCCGCCATCAAACGCACCAAAGGCTCTGTCCCCGATGTGCGCACGACCAAGCGGCCACCTGAAGCGGTCAAAGCATCTTCAGCCTTTTTGACATGGGCTTGCATGTCTGGGTCGGCCAAGGGCGAAGAACCGCTATAGCGGATGTTCTTCAGAACCTGTGGCGATGGGGTAAACACAGCCAAAGTCTCGCTAGCCGTGCGGCCATGGGTGATCATGGACGACAAGACGCGCAAAGCGGAAACAAGGCCGTCGCCGGTGGTGGCATAATCCAGCAGCACGATATGGCCGGATTGTTCGCCGCCCAAATTACAATCATCAGCCCGCATGCGTGCCACCACATGGCGGTCACCGACACCGGTACGAATGAGTTGCGAGCCTTGGTCGGCAATATAGCGCTCTAAGCCCAGATTGGACATGATTGTGGTGACCACACCAGAACCGCGTAGAGTCTTGTCGGCGATCATGTCGCGCGCGATGGCGGCAATGATCTGGTCGCCATCGATTTCACGGCCCTTTTCATCGATGATGATGATCCGGTCGGCGTCGCCGTCCAACGCAATGCCAATATCGGCGCGGCGCTCCAGCACGGTTTGCTTCAAGAGGCGCGTATCGGTTGAGCCGCAGCCGGCATTGATATTGCTGCCGTTGGGATTAACGCCAATCTCGACAACTTCGGCACCCAACTCATAAAGCGCCCAAGGGGCCGTGCGATAAGCCGCACCGTTTGCGCAATCGACGACAACGCGTAGGCCCTCCAGACTCATCCCACGTGGGAAAGCGCCCTTGGCAAATTCGACATAGCGGCCGCGGCTGTCCTCAAAGCTTTTGACCAGCCCGATTTCATGGGGGGCAGCGCGAACGATCCGGTCTGGCTCGTCCAACAGCTTTTCAATTTCCTGCTCTTGCGCGTCGCTCAGCTTAAAGCCATCGGCACCAAACAGCTTGATGCCATTATCGGCAAAGCCATTGTGAGAGGCTGAAATCATCACGCCGAGGTCTGCCCGCAGCGAGCGCGTCAGCAGGCCGATGGCAGGGGTTGGAATTGGCCCGAGGATTTTCACGTCCATACCAACAGCGGCAAAGCCAGCCACAAGCGCAAATTCCACCAGATAGCCAGAGCGGCGCGTGTCTTTGCCAATGATGACATTGTGGCGATGCTCGCCCTTTTTAAACACGGTGCCGGCGGCCATGCCCAAGGTCATGGCGACTTCGGCTGTCATGGGCCATTTGTTGGTTTCACCGCGAATCCCATCGGTTCCAAAATAGCGACGACCCATCGTTTTCTTCCTTTTATGCCAGACTAAAGGCTAGGGGGATTAGGTTAAGTTTGGGTGATAGAGTTTCACCACTTCGGCATTTCACCAAGCAGAAATTGCGGGCTTACGCCCCGGCTGCGGGCAAAAGCTCTGCAGCTAAGGGCGCGAAATTCCAACGCCACGCGGTTTCATCCGCCAAGAGCGCACGCACAAGCGCCACATTCATTTCATGGCCCGCCCGCTCGGCCACATAGCGGCCTTTGATCGGCGCGCCAGCCAAGGCTAAATCACCGACCGCATCGAGTGCCTTATGGCGCACGAACTCATCGGCAAAGCGCAGGCCTTCTTGATTGACGATGGCGTCGCCATCAATCACGACCGCATTTTCAAGCGAGCCACCCAAGGCCAAACCTTTGGCCTGCATGGCTTCAACTTGATGCAAGAAGCCAAAGGTGCGTGCGGCACCCAAATCATTGGCGAAGCTTTGTGGGGTGCAGTCAAATACAACTCGCTGGCGGCCAATAGCGCGCGTGGTGAATTCAACCGTGACATCCAACTCAAACCCGTCAAAAGGCTCTAGCCGGGCAAGCTTATTGCCGAGACGAACTTCAACCGGCTTTACGACTTCCAACATGCGGCGGGGCGCACCCAAGGCCCGCGTGCCAGTCATCTCAATCATTTCGATGAAGGGCTCTGAAGACCCGTCAAGGATGGGCACTTCAGGTCCATCAATTTCGACAATGGCATTATCGATGCCCATGCCAAACAAGGCAGCCATTAAATGCTCAACCGTGGCGACCGACACACCAGCCGAATTGGCCAAAGTGGTGCCCAATTCAGTTGTGGTGACTTTGTCGACCAAAGCCGC
Source organism: Hyphomonadaceae bacterium UKL13-1 (assembly GCA_001602435.1). Lineage (GTDB taxonomy): Bacteria > Pseudomonadota > Alphaproteobacteria > Caulobacterales > Aquidulcibacteraceae > Aquidulcibacter. Next base: position 1,088,092 of record CP012156.1, on the reverse strand, counting down.
AATCCGGCGCGCAAATTCAGGCGCGTCCAAACGGACAAACACAATACCATGATCAACGCCCGCTGGCTTCAACGTGACCCGGACAGGCTTTCCCGTATGCAAGCCAACGCCCACGCAAGACGCATGGCCTGCGAGCGTATGTTGGAGGGCTGTCACAGTTTGGTATTGCACGCTTTACTGACCTTCATTTCCAATTAGACACCCTGCCCCAGTGGACACATGTCTGCGCTTCCTCTTTGGCGCAGACGATGTCACCTGACAAACCAAACAATATTTCGATATGTGACAATAGAACGTGAACGCCGCCGCACATTTCTGTACGGCGGCGCTTTTCTTGGTAAACTCTTGAAAAAAGAGTGTGTTAGTTGGCTTGCTTGCGCAGGAAGGTTGGGATTTCGATCTCATCATCAAACTCATCGCCAAACAGTGGCTGGGTTTGTGTGATCGATTTTGCGCTTGGCTCTGGGCGCTCGTCCCATTGCTCTTCACGTGCAGCAGGCTTTGGGCGACCAAAAATATTGAAGCCATTGAAGCCAGAGCTGCGCTGTTGGCGAGGCTCTTCCTGGTGTTGAGGGGCTGCAGCACGGGCCTGATAGCTCGGCTGTTCTGGGCGCTGTTGCGTGGTTGCGCCATGCACAGGCGGACGTGGTTGAGCAGCTTGATAGACTGGGCGAGCCTGCGGGGCAGCCGCGGCAGCATAGTTTGGCTGCGCTTGTGGTGCAGCTTGCTGATACTCTTGACGCGCGACAGCTGGCTCTGGTGCGGCTTGTGGCTGCTGGAACAAAGGCTGTTGAACAGGCTGCGGTGCCGGTTGCTGCATCATTGGCTGAGGTGCTTGCTGATAGCTTGGCTCTGGCGCGACTGGAGCTGGTTGTGGCTCTGGCTGACGCTGCACGATGGGCTGATGCACCATAGGCTCACGGCCATTATTTACCCGCACGACCGTTGGCGCTGGCGCCGCTGGCTGTTGGGCAGGTGCCGCATTGAAATAGCCCGTGGCTTGTGGACGGCCTTCGGTCATCGCAGCGGCTTCAATACCGGTAGCGACCACGGACACGCGCATCACGCCTTCCAAGGTCTCATCAAAGGTCGAACCAACGATGATATTGGCGTCTGGATCGACTTCCTGGCGGATATGGTTTGCCGCTTCGTCCAACTCAAACAAAGTCATGTCATAGCCGCCGGTGATGTTGATCAACACCCCACGTGCGCCTTTCAGCGACATATCTTCCAACAAAGGATTGTTGATCGCTTTCGTAGCGGCTTCCAATGCACGACGCTCGCCAGAGGCTTCGCCCGTGCCCATCATGGCCTTGCCCATTTCACCCATAACCGAGCGCACATCAGCAAAGTCGAGATTGATCAGACCCGGCATCACCATCAAATCGGTGATCCCGCGCACGCCAGAATGCAGCACTTGGTCAGCCAATTGGAAAGCTTGGTGGAAAGTCGTCTTGTCATTGGCAACGCGGAACAAATTCTGGTTTGGAATGATGATCAGCGTGTCGACATATTTCTGAAGTTCAGCAATGCCCGCATCGGCCATCCGCATGCGGCGCGGTCCTTCGAACTGGAACGGACGGGTCACAACAGCAACCGTCAAAATGCCCTGCTCTTTTGCTGTCCGTGCGATCACTGGGGCCGCCCCCGTCCCCGTGCCACCGCCCATACCAGCCGTGATAAAGACCATGTTGGCATCGGCCAAATGATCAAGAATTTCGCTCTGGCTCTCTTCAGCAGCAGCCATGCCAACTTGCGGCGTTGCCCCTGCCCCCAAGCCTTGCGTGGTGTTCAGACCGATTTGAATGCGGCGCTCTGCCTTTGAACGGGCCAAGGCCTGCGCATCGGTGTTTGCGACCACAAACTCCACACCCTGCAAGTCTGCATCAATCATGTTGTTGACGGCATTGCCGCCCGCGCCACCGACGCCGAATACGACAATCCGTGGGCTGAGTTCAGTTTGGGTGGGGACGTTAAGGCGGATAGCCATTCTAGGCTCCTCGAAGGCTTCGTGCGGGATGAGTGAAAGAATCGATGGCTGAGGATGCCCCCGACATGTTTAAGCAGGAGTTAATTTGATTCATGCAAATGATGAATCTTAAGAAAAAATTCAGCATGATTCACGCGACTCTGAAAGGCACATGGTGCGGATGAAACCCCTGAAAAATAGACCTCATGTGCTGGTTTTCGATTCTGGTCTAGGTGGCTTGTCAGTAGTTAATGCGATTGTTAACGCGCGCCTTGGGGTCGACCTTTTCCATCTGGCGGACACCGCTTACTTCCCCTATGGCGAGAAGGCCGATGAGGCCTTGATCCTCCGTGTACCCGCCGTGATTCGGGCAGGAATTGAGGCAACATCTGCCGATTTAGTCATTGTCGCCTGCAATACGGCCAGCACTTTGGCTCTTGATACGGTGCGGTCCCAAGTTTCGATTCCAGTGGTAGGCGTTGTCCCCGCGATCAAGCCTGCTGCTGCCCTCACTCAGACAGGGACCATCGGTCTTCTGGCAACGCCAAAGACCGTCACCCGTTCCTACACCGATCAGCTGATCGCTGAATTTGGCAACGGTAAACAGGTTTTGCGCCATGGCGCGGTCGGTCTTGCCGGGGCAGCTGAAGCCAAGCTGGCTGGAGAAACGCCGGATCCAGAGATTTTCAAGGCTGCTATTTCAGGGCTATTCGACCAAAAAGGCGGTGACGCCGTGGATGTAATTGTCTTGGCCTGCACCCATTATCCCTTGGTTCAGGCCGAGCTAGAGGCCTTAGCGCCCCGTCCCGTGACTTGGGTCGATTCCGGGGAGGCAATTGCCCGACGAGCTGCCCATTTATTGCAAGCCCAGATGGATCAGGAGGCCCCTATCCTGCGCAGGGGGCTTACAACTGGCGGGGCGGATGAAGCGACGCGCCGCGTGCTTTTAGGCTTCGGGTTTCAAACGGTCGAAGCTTTGAGTGTTTCGTCTCAGCTTTAACCCCTTTTCGAGGGCCGAAGCTGGCGTTAAGCCTGAGGCATGAACCTTTTCGACCGCCTCCCCCCCGTCCGGGGCAAACTCGAAGCCAGTGTCACATTGGCCCCTTTCACTTGGTTTCGGGTCGGTGGACCAGCCGAAGTGCTGTTTCAGCCGGCGGATGAAGACGATCTGGCCGATTTCCTGCGCGCCTGCCCGGCCGATATTCCCATTCTAGCTGTTGGCGTTGGATCAAACCTAATTGTGCGCGATGGCGGGGTGCCCGGTGTGGTGATCCGTCTGTCGCCGCGCGGCTTTGGTCAAATATCGACCGACGGCTTGACCGTCACAGCTGGCGCTGCCTGCTTGGACGCCAGTGTCGCCAAGAAAGCGGCCGAAGCAGGCATTGCGGGCCTGGAATTCTATCGCGGGGTGCCGGGCACCATTGGCGGGGCTTTGCGCATGAATGCGGGCTGCTATGAAAGCGAGACGAAAGACGTCTTGGTCTCGTGCGTGGCCTATGATCGGGCAGGCCAACGCCATGAGATCAGCTGTGCCGACATGGGCTTCACCTATCGGCACACAACAGCATCCGCGGATTTGATTTTTGTGTCCGCCACTTTCCAAGGCACGGCCGATGATCCGGCAGCAATCCTTGCTCGGATGGACGCGATCACCCAGAAGCGCGAACAAAGTCAGCCCATTCGCGACAAAACTGGCGGCAGCACGTTTAAAAACCCCGACCCTGTGCAGTCCGGTGGCCGTAAGTCCTGGCAGGTGATCGATGCGGCTGGCTTGCGCGGCTATCAGATTGGTGGCGCGCAAATGAGCGAGAAGCATTGTAACTTCATGATCAATACCGGCACGGCCACGGCAAAAGACCTAGAGGCACTAGGCGAACACGTCATCCAACAGGTCAAGGCCACGCAGGGCGTTGACCTACATTGGGAAATCAAGCGGATTGGGTTTGCAGGCTAAGGCGCTTTAGAAATTGTCTTTCAGCCATTGCAAGGCACGTGCGACGGGGTGGCTGGAAGGTTCCACCATTTGCGACGCACTGCTCGCCATATCGGTTGGCCGCTCCACGCCCCACCGTAACAGACCTGCCGCCACCGAATAGCCGGGGCCAGCAACAGCGTCGCCAAGACCCGTAAAGCGCTGTGGGCGACCGATGCGGACATGGCCTTCAAATACACGCGCTGCCAGTTCGCGCACGCCGTTCAACTGACTTCCGCCACCCGTCAACACGATCCGGCGACCAGCATTGAGTTTATCAAGCCCGCCAGCGCGCAAACGATCGCGCAAAAGCTCCAAGGTCTCTTCTACGCGGGGGCGAACCACCCCTGTCAGAATCGAGCGCGGGGCCTGATCCGAGATAAGCTGACCATCTTCACCCATACGGGGTGCATCAATCATCAGATTATCTTCATTCAGGCTGGCAATCGCGCTGCCGTGCACGATTTTGAGGCGCTCTGCAGCTGCCGCCGTGGTGCCAAGGCAATGGGCAATATCATGGGTGACATGGTCTGAGCCAATGGGCACGGCATCGACATGGATCAAAGCGCCCGCATGGAACAGTGCCGCGGTAGTTGAGCGCGCGCCCATATCCACGACCAAAGCACCCAACTCCAAATCATCTTCCGCCAAAGCGCCAAGAGCCGCTGCATAAGGTGCAGCAACAGAGCCTGAAATCGTATAGGTCGCCCGCTCCACACACAGAACAATATTGCGCCATTGGGGCGTTGGGGCCGTTACCACCGTGACTGCTACGCCTAACCGACGACCCAGCATGCCGCGCGGATCGCGGACCTTTTGGCCATCGACGACAAAGAAACTCGGCGTTGCGTGCAGGATGGACCGGCCGTCTAAGCGCACATGCTCCAACGCTGAGCCCACCACGCGGCGGCGCTCTTTCGGGCCAATTTCAGCATTGGCGAAGGTGATTTCGCCATGCGCTTGCTCTGCTCGAACGCCAAAGCCAGAGACCGAGACGACCACTTCGCTCACGGTGACGCCAGACATGCGTTCCGCCTGCGCAATCGCGGCTCGTACCGCCTTTGTTGCAGCCTCTAGATCAACGATCGCGCCATTGCGCACGCCGCGTGCGGGCTGGGTGCCGACCCCTGCAACCCTCAAAGGGCCAGTGCCTTGCCCCGTACTCCCGATGAAACAGGTGATTTTGGACGCGCCAATATCCAATGCGGCCAACATGGCAGCACGAGGTGCGGGCGTTCGACTTTCGACGGCTGCTCGCTTGGTTAAAGAGGACATGTTTGTCTCATTTCGGTGTGTATCAAGCCTTCTGAGCGGACTTCGCCGCATCTTGAGCCTTCGTCACCGACAAACGTTCTGGAGTCGGGCGGAGAATGAGGGTGCCTGATGTTCTGAGATCAAGGCGGGCGAATTCACGGTCTAGAATTTGATGGCTGGCATGCAGGGCTTGCAGTTGGGCTAAGGCCTCGGTCATGCCGGTTTCCGGCAGCAGGATATCGCCACCCGACTTCAAGCGCAGGGTCCAGCGGCGATCCCCGACCCAAATGGCTGCGCTGGTGCGTTCGGCAATTGCTGGATAGCTGCGCAACGCCTCGAATAAGGCCGGAGCTTGTGGGCCCGCATTAGCACCAACCACCAAGGCATAACCTTTGGCTGATTTGGTTTCTTTTGCCTCACCCAGTTTCCGACCCGTGCCATCCATAAAGGAAAGATGCCCTTGGTCTTGCCAAAGCGCGGTTGCGGCACGGGGGGTGATGAGGATCTGGATTTGATCGGGCCACAGGCGGCGCACAACAACACCTTCGACCCAAGGCAATTCAGCGACGCGGGCACGGACCTCAGAGGGATCTATGCCGAACATGACATCATCGGCCATAATGCCGGACTTCACTTCCGCTTCGGCCCGCTGATACTCGCTCAATTGCATCCCATTGGGGGCCTGCACATTGATCAAGCGGACGGCGAGGCCCGCACTCCGGGCAGCATTACCCGCGCTCGTCTGAATACCGCGACCCATGTCATCCAAAATGCCAAGGCCAGCAGCGAGCAGCACGAAGATTGCCAATACCGAGGCAAGGGTGAAGCCAACCAGAATGCGACGGGTTGGGCCATCATATTGGGCAGCCCGCATGCGAGCATGAGCCCAAGCGCCCAGTTTCATCGTCCAAGCATGACTATCCGTACGTCGGGGCGAACGGGCACGACCACGGGGGGCAGGCGCCCGCTTGGGGGCCGCACGGCGCGTTTGTCTCATCGCGGGCATGACGCGTCCTCCAACATCCATTTTACGAGATCATTAAATGACAGCCCCACATGGGCCGCCTGCTCAGGAGCCAGTGAGGTTGGCGTCATCCCGGGCTGGGTATTGATTTCCAGCACCACCAAACGATTGCTGGCCGGGTCATAGCGGAAGTCCGTCCGCGTTACCCCGCGACAACCTAACAGCTGATGCGCGCGCACCGCGTCCTTCATCGCCTTCTCATGCACGGCGGCAGGCAAGTCCGATGGGTTCACATGATGGACAGAGCCACCAGCAGCATATTTGGCGTCGTAATCGTAAAATTCATGACCCGTGCGAATTTCAGTCACCGCCAAAGCCCGGTCGCCCATCACAGCGACCGTCAACTCACGTCCAGCAATGAATTCTTCCACCAGCACTTCATCGCCAGACCGCCAATCGGGGTCGAGTAGTTTTTCCGGAGGTCGGTTCTCGCCCTTGCGAACGATAAACACGCCAAAGGATGAGCCATCTGCATTGGGCTTCACGACATAGGGCGGCTCAAGTGGGTGTTCGCGGGCTGCATCCTGACGCGACATCAGCTTGCCAGCGGGCACATCAAGGCCGGCGCTAGCAAACACTGCTTTGGCCTTTTCCTTATCCATCGCCAAAGCGGAAGCCAAAACGCCTGAGTGGGTATAGGGGATGTTTGCGATCTCTAGCACAGACTGGATCCGCCCATCCTCGCCCCACGGTCCATGCAGCGCATTGAGCGCAATATCGGGGGAAACAGATTTTAAGACCGAAGCAATGTCGCGATCGACGTCAATCTCCACAACATCAGCACCAAGCGCACGCACAGCATCGGCACAGGCCTTGCCGGAGACAAGCGACACAGGTCGCTCGGCTGACCAGCCACCCATTAACACCCCTACCCGCACGCCCTTCATGCTGCGCCAATCCCTTTAAACCTGGGGCAAGCATCCCCAGTCACCGCAATAATTGATGAGACATGAAGGATTGAGGTGAATGGTAAGTTAAAGCCTACCCGCTTTGGTGCAGAAATGATTCGGAATTTTGACTAAAATTTCAGTAGGCTCGGTTAGCCTTCGAAACCACTGCTTCAGCCTTCAGCAAACACCCGCAAATACAGCGCGCGCAGCATGCCAGCGGTCGCTCCCCAGACATAATGATCGCCGTATGGCATGGCGTAATAATAGCGCGTCTGGCCATTATAATCGCGCGAATGGCGTTGGTGATTGGCTGGGTCCATGAAAAAGGCGAACGGCACTTCGAAAATCGCATCGACTTCGCGCGAATCGGCCACAAAGTCTGCTTGATGGGAAACAAGCCCCACGATGGGCGTCACGCGAAATTGGGTTACCGTTTCATACGGGTCTGAGGCCCCCAGAACCCGCACATGGGCAGGATCAAGGCCAACTTCTTCGCGCGCCTCTCTAAGGGCGGTTGCAATCGCATCGGCATCTTCGTCCTGCCGCCTGCCGCCTGGAAACGCAATCTGCCCTGAATGGGTTGGCATGTCGGCAGAGCGGCGCGTCAACAGCACCGACAGCCCTGTTTCGCGGGTGATCAAGGGCACCAAGACCGAGGCATCGCGTAAACTTGGTTGCGCAGGTCTTTCCCCCGACAAGTCAAAGTCCGAAAAAGGCGGACGGCCAGCTAAATCATCCAGCGGGGCTAAGCGCCGCTCAAGCCGCGCAATCAAATCGGCTTCGCTCATCCCTCGATGCCTTCTACCAACCCCAAATCAAACCTTGCCCCTTGGCTGGTCAGCGACAAGCGTTCACCTTCCAAGTCAGCCCACTCGACGAGTTCATAAAATGGCGCGCGCAAAACGCGGGCGTTCAAGCGTCCGCGCACGCGCACATAGGGCCGGGGCTCCCCGGTCTTGGGGTCATGTTCCACCCACAAAGGGTTGCTCGCTCCGACAACAACTTGATCGCCAACATTGGTGGTCACGACGATGCTGGGGCCAAAACTGGTATCGAGTTGATCAACCCGCGTACCCAAAAAATGCGCGTCGGCAACATGGACAATGACTTTTTCCCCCGGCGTCACCAAATAGGTTTGGCCATCCTCATCCTTGCGCAGGATGGTGGAAAATAGATCGATCATCGGCTGGCGGGTGATGCGCACTTTTTCGTGCCACCAAGAGCCGTCAGCACGGATTTCCATGCCGATATCGCCGCAATGGGCGGGATTCCACATCTCGACGGGTGGCAAAGCCCGCTCACGCCCATGCTGGCCTTGCAACTGCATCAATTCAGCCAATAAATCTGCAAGGGGGCGTGGATCACTCATGTGTTTAACTTAGGTTTGTTCCGGGGGGATGACCAGATGAGGGCGCACTGATCGACAGAAGAAACCTCTCTGAAAAGACACTCGCACAACACCCTTGAGTCAGGCTAGGCTAAATCCATGAGTGATATGCCCAATCAAACCCCTTCCGACGAGACCACCGACAAGACCATTGGGCGCATTGATCGCGCGCTTGAGACCATTGCTGCGGTTCGCGCCGGGGTTGGTGGTGCCATTCTTGGCCAAGAGCGGGTGATTGATTTGACGCTTGCGACGATCTTGGCCGGTGGCCATGGCTTGTTAGTGGGTGCACCGGGCCTTGCCAAAACCCGACTGGTAGAGGCCGTGGCGATTGCAACGGGGCTTGATTGGGGGCGGGTACAATTCACGCCAGACCTCATGCCGTCCGACATCATCGGGTCTGAAATCCTTGACCAAGATAGCGCTGGCAAGCGCAATTTTCGCTTTGTGCGCGGCCCGGTTTTTACCAGCCTATTGATGGCAGACGAAATCAACCGGGCAAGCCCGCGCACGCAATCGGCCCTGCTTCAAGCCATGCAAGAAGGCCAAGTGACCGTATCTGGTGTTACCTATAGTCTGCCGGAGCCCTTCTTTGTCTTGGCGACACAAAACCCAATTGAACAAGAAGGCACTTATCCTTTGCCAGAAGCGCAATTGGACCGGTTCTTATTGCAGATTGATGTCCCCTTCCCGGATCGCGAGACCGAACGGCAAGTCCTTTTGGCCACGACGGGTGATGGCGATTTGGTCGCTAAGGCGGCCTTAAAGCCCGGTGAATTAGCTAATCTGCAAAGCTTTGTGCGCACTATGCCTGTGGGTGAGAAAATCTTGGATTCGGTGCTCGATCTCGTCCGTTCTGCCCGACCTGAAAGTGCAACCGATCCTGAAATTCGCGACCTTGTCGCTTGGGGTCCGGGGCCGCGCGCGGGTCAAGCCTTGATCAAGGCTGCCAAGGCGCGCGCTTTCTTGCGCGGCCGGGTTAGCCCCAGCTTGGATGATGTGACCGCGATTGCGCGCGCTGCCCTCGCCCACCGTATGTCCCTGACATGGCGGGCCCGCGCCGACGGACTGGACCTTGAAAAGCTGATTGACCGCTTGGTGCAAGAGGCACTGCGACCCGCATGAAGGCGAGCCAACAGGCTTTTATCCCCGCCAAACTGGCTGGCGATGCCCAAGATTTGGCAAATGCCCTGCCTGCCCTGTTGATGGATGCGCGCAAGACTGCGGCCAGCCTGATGCTTGGTGCGCATGGGCGACGCCGGGCTGGCATGGGCGAGGCCTTTTGGCAGCACCGCGAGCTTCTCGATGGAGAAACCTTGCGCCAAGTCGACTGGCGACGGTCTGCGCGATCTGACCGGCTTTTCGTGCGCGAGATGGAACGCGAAAGCCCTGCATCCTTGCAAATCTGGGTCGACACGCGCCCCTCGATGCGTTGGCGCAATCAAACCAGCCGCCCCACAAAAGCAGAGCGCGCTTTGGTGGTCGCGCTTGCACTGGCCATGGCAGCAAAAGCGGGCGGTGAGCGGGTCAGCGCGCTCTTAAGCGGCCAAGTTATGGGTCAGGAGGAATCGTTTCTGGAAGCGCTGATCGCCAGTGGCGGCCGCTTTGACGCGCAAGCGCCGATCGATACGGGCCGACACGCCCAAATTCTGATCGTCAGCGACGGCCTCGAGCCGATTGAGGTCTGGGCCGAGCGCTTGCGTCGCCTGTCATCTGGCGCCCAACCCGTCCTGTTCGTTTTGATCCGCGACCCCGACGAGGAAGCTTTCCCATTTGAAGGCCGCGTGTCCTTCTCTGCCCCGGATCGTGATACACCCATTATCATCGGCCAAGCCGGTGCGGCCCGGGATGCGTATCAACGCACCTATCGCCTGCATTTCGAGGCCTTGCGTGCAGCGCTCACCAGCGCTCGGGGCAGTTTGCTGAGCCATGCCACCGATCAGCCTGCCTTGCCCGTGACCTTGCAGGCTGCTGCCCTGTTGGATGGACGCGGCGCTTCTCAGTTCAAGGTGGGCTGACGCATGCTCACGCTTGGTCCCCTTGGCATCACTACCCCCTTAGCTTTGTTAGCATTGGCAGCCTTACCTCTGATTTGGCTGGTTATTCGGGCATTGCCGCCTGCCCCACGTGAACAGATTTTTCCACCCACTGCCTTATTAGCGAACCTGCCCAACACCGAAGAAACGCCGAAGAAAACCCCGCCTTGGCTGGCTTGGTTTCGCATGGTTGCGCTTGGACTTTTGGTGCTTGGGTTTTCCGGTCCCGTGCTCAATCCAGTCGTCACTCCAGATGCACGGCCCCTACTGATTGTTATCGACGACGGTTGGACCTCGGCACCATCGTGGCGCACGGTCACCGATGAAGCCGCTCAAACAGCGCGCGCAGCAACAGGGCCCGTACGCCTGTTATGGACGGCGAGTGGGCGCGGCCAGTCTGGCCCATTGGAAGTCTTAAGTTCCAACCAAGCGGCTGCTCGCATTCTCGCCGCCCAGCCCAAGCCTGTTTTGCCAGACCCGGCTTGGGCCACAAGCGCACTGTCGGGCCTTCCAAAAGGTCAGCGCATCATCTGGTTCTCTGACGGTGTCGCCCATCTGGGCAGCAAGGACTTTGCGGGCAAACTGACGCAAACGGGCACCGTGCGCTTGCGCAGCGTGCCGCAAGGTGCCGTCGCTATCACGCGTGCCGCGGCCACATCTGAAGGCTATAGCCTCGGCCTTGTTGCAGGCCCTGCTGCCAGCCGCTCACAACGACTGGAGGCGGTGAATAGTCGCGGGCAGAGACTGCGGGAAACGACACAGGCGATTGTACCAACGGGCGTTAGCTTTGCCCTTGAATCGGTGATCATGCGCGATGTCGCGGCATTGCGGACAGGCGATGCGCGGTCAGCCGGCGGCGTTTATCTGCTGGACGCCTTTGATCGCCGCGTCCGCACGGGATTGATTGCCGAACGCCAAGATGATCAGCCCCTGCTCTCGGACGCCCATTATCTAGAAGAGGCTCTCAAAACCTCGACCGATCTCACGCGGGCCAATTTGACGCGTTTGGTGGCGGCGGGTTTGGACGCCCTGATTTTGCCAGATGCTGGCGAATTAGCCCCGCAAGACCGTGAAGCTCTAGAGCGCTTTGTTCGCGCTGGTGGTCTCTTGATCCGGACAGCAGGGCCTAAGTTGTTGGCTGCAGGGCCAAGCCCTTTGATCCCGACAACGCTTCTATCCGAGCCTCGTACTGTGCGCGGTGCCATGACCTGGGACAATGCGGGCAAAGTTGGGGTGTTTGAACCAACCAGCCCGTTTGCGGGCCTCGCCATTCCAGACGATGCGCGCGTCACCCAAGTCGCCGTTATCGCGCCAGATACTGGCGCAGCAGCAGCCGCATCGACGCGGGACACTCAAACCCTGCAAATCTGGGCGAGGCTGTCGGACGGAACGCCCTTAGTCACCGCCCGGGCGCTCGGCAAAGGCAAAGTCGTCTTGTTTCACACCACTGCAGGCCCAGCTTGGAGCGATGTCGCGTTTTCAGGCTTGCAAGTTGCCATGCTGCGCCGCGTGCTGGCCCAAGCGGCCTCCAGCGCCATTCCAGCAAATTTTGTTGTCGGGACCGCCCCATTAAAACCAGTCTTGGTGCTTGATGGTTTTGGAGCTTTTCGGGCACCCGACCCGCAAATTCGCCCCATACGACCCGAAGAAGCCCAAACACTTCGCCCAAGCCTTGATCAACCGCCGGGCATTTATGAAGGCGGTGGCGTGCGCTGGGTTTTGCAAGCCGCACCCGCCAATCTGCAGCTGGCCCCGTTGCCAGACTTGCCACAAGTCGAGCGGGTGGCTGAAGCGGAGCGACAGCCCCAGTCGCTGGCCGGCCCCTTGCTCGGCCTAGGCATGGCCCTTCTCCTCGCAGATATGGTCATTAGCTTGCTTCTTGCGGGCAAATTTGCGGGGGCGAAATTACCGACCTTTCGGCGGGGGCGGGCAAAGCCGCAGGCAACGCTTTTGGGCCTAATGCTGTTGGGCCTCCTGTTCTTTGGCGGCGCGCAGGACGTCTTTGCGCAGCCAAGTAAGGCCAAGCCACGGCAAAGCGATCTTTCCCTCGCCTTCATCAAGACCGGGGACGGGGCGCTCGACGCACAAACCCAGCGCGGGCTTGAAGGCCTATCGCGCGCACTGCGCGATCGCACGTCGGTGGAGCCCGGCGCGGTTATCGGCTTGGACCCAGCCCGCGACGATCTGGCGCTTTATCCGATTTTGTTTTGGACATTGGGCGATGCTCCCACCGAAACCCGCCCAGAAGTGGCCAGCGCTTTAGACCGCTTTATGAAGAATGGCGGGGTCTTATTCATCGATTCCCGGGGTGCAGGACGTACCCCGGCGATGGCGCGCCAAATCACGCGGGCGGCTCTGCGCGGTATTGAGGCACCACCGCTTGCCGCTGTCCCGGAAGGCCACGTGCTCACCAAAGCCTTTTACATCCTGCAGCGTTTTCCCGGTCGCTATCCAGACGCGAAGCTCTGGGTTGAAACCGAGGCTTCTGCGGCAGCGAGTGCCAATGACGGTGTCTCGCCCCTCATCCTTGGCGATGGTGACTGGGTCTCGGCTTGGGCAAAGGCCCCCAATCCGCCCCTACAGGGGTTTGAAACCATGGGACCGAACCCAAACGAGTTGGCCATTCGGGTCGGGATTAATGTTGTCCTATATGCGCTGACCGGCAATTACAAAGCCGATCAAGTCCATGCGCCTGCCTTGCTCGAACGGCTGGGTCGCCGGCAAGGACAGCCGCGATGAATGGGATTGACCTTGTTAGATTGGGCTTTGACCCGTGGCTACCGCCCTTCGTTCTTTTAGGTCTCGCGATTTTGGGCCTCGGCTTGGTCGCACTTTACCTGCGCTTAGGTGGCAAAGCGCCGCTAACCCGGCTGTGCTTGGTGTTGGTTGCCCTCATTGGGCTTTCAGGTCCAAGCCAAGTGCGCGAAGAACGCTTAGCGTTGACAGACATTGTGACCATTCTGGTGGATCGGTCCGAAAGCATGGCGCTGACAGATCGTGCGGCAGGGGCAGAAGTGGCCCTGCGCGCGCTGAAAGCCCGTCTCGGCCAAGTCGAAAACTTAGAAGTCCGCATCACTTATTTTGATGGCAGTGGTGCCGGAACCGCCCTCTCCGCCGGGCTCGATCAAGCCTTTGCCGACATCCCGCCAGACCGGGTCGCGGGCGCAATTGTTATCAGCGATGGCCGCTTTATCGATGGCGAGGACGCTGCCCGCCCCTTCCCAATCCATCAAATCCTTGTCGGCAGCCCGCAAGAGCGCGACCGCAGGATTGATCTTCGCTCTGCCCCGAAGCAAGCGCCCATTGGTGAAATTACCAAAGTGGTCGTGCGGGTCGAAGATAGCGACGCGTCTGTCCCTCTGACCGTGCGGGTCGGCACTGAGGCACCACAGACGCTGAACGTGCCCACGGGTGAAGATATCATCATTGAAGTCCCGATCGCGCAGCGTGGGCTGGTTCCGATTGCCATTGAGACGCCGGGGGTCGCTGGCGAGGTTTCAACCGCCAATAATGGGCTAGCCCTCTCGATTACGGGGGTACGGGACCGTTTGCGTGTTATGCTGGTGACGGGGCAACCCTATGCTGGATCGCGGGCGTGGCGGAACCTCTTGAAGTCAGACCCCAGCGTCGATCTGATCCAATTCACCATTCTCCGCCCACCTGAAAAGCAGGATTTTACGCCCACGGAAGAATTGTCGCTGATCCCCTTCCCGACGCGCGAACTCTTCCTCGACAAGATTGATAGCTTTGACTTGGTGGTGTTCGACCGCTTCTCTCGCCTCTCCGTGCTTCCAGACGCCTATCTCGACTCGGTCGCGCAATGGGTGGAGGGCGGCGGGGCCTTCTTGATGTTGGCAGGCCCCTCTGAAGGATTGGATGAAGGGGTGCAGTCGACGCCTTTGAAGCGCATCTTGCCCGTCCAGTCGCGCGGGGAGCCGATTGACACCGCCTTTCGCCCCGCCTTGACCGAACGTGGCCGCAGCCACCCCGTTTCCGCCAGCTTGGCTGAACAGTCCAACAGCTGGGGCCAATGGCTGCGGGTCCAGCCATCCACTGCCACTGGTGACGTGTTGTTAGAAGGCGCAGGCGAGCCCCTCCTCGTTTTGGGGCAAGTGGGGCGTGGGCGCGTGGCAGCCGTGATGAGCGATCAGGCTTGGCTATGGCGACGCGGCTATGATGGCGGCGGCCCATTTGATGAGCTATTTCGCCGTACCGCCCATTGGCTGATGAAAGAAGCAGACCTTGAGGCTGATCGGCTATTGCTACGCAGCCAGCCCGGCCGCCTTTTGATTGAACGGCAAAGCAGCGACGACCCCGGTCCCGCCCGGGTCACTTTGTCAGGCCAAACCTTCCCCGTACCGCTTTCTGCTGCGGGGAACGGTGTTTGGCGGGGTGAGAGCACGATGGCCAAGCCTGGACTGGTCTTTGTGCAATCGGGCGACAAAAGCGCGTTCATCGTCGCTGGTATTGGTAACCCCAATGAGGCGCGTCTCCTCACCGCAGATCCCACTGCCCTTGCCGGGCCACAAGCCAAACAAGGCGGCGGGAGCGTGACTTGGGTCGGCAAAGCCGGAACCGGACCGCTTCCCGACATCGCGCGTCTTGGCAAAAGCCAAAAGGCGGGTACTGAAGGACTGGGCCTGCGGCGCGCCGGGGCAACAAGTGTTTCAGCAACCAGCCGCGACGCGATCCTGCCGCCTTGGGCCTATGCCATCTTATTGGCAGCGTTAGCGCTATGGGTGTGGTGGCGTGAAGGCCGGCTGGTGGTTTCTCGCCCAAATACCTAAAGGCTAAACCTTTTTCATTAGTTTGCCCGATGGTGCCGCTATCTCTGCTTTTAGGGCTGGACGCCACAGCAAACGGCTGGGATCGGCAGGACCGGGTAGAATCAGCTGACCTTTAGGCACGCGCTGAAAGCCATAGGGCTCAAAAAAGGCTAGGTCCCCCACCAGAATGACCGGCAGAGCCGTCAAACGGTCGCTGGCTTCAAGACAGGCCTCAACCAATTTGCCGCCCAAGCCTTGACCTTGCTGGTCAGGTGCGACGGCAATAGGCCCGAGAAATAAGGCTTCGTGGCCTTGATCTGTAACCAGCGGCCATAAACGACACGCGCCGATGAGTTGTCCATCCGCCAAAGCCACGAACGACACATCGCGTCGGCAGCTATGCCCCTCACGCAGTCGGGCAGCGGCCTTTACATGTCGCCCAGGGCCAAAAGCCAGAGCGTAAAGCGCTTCAGCAGCCGCGTCATAGAGTGCGGCATCGGGCAGAAGGTCAAACTTCGCGGACAATTTTAGGGTCACTTTTTTGAATTTGGAGAGGTTGTCGCGCTTTGGAGATGCACGCGCGATGCTTTAAAGGACATGGGCCCCCTATGAAAGGCGCAAATCACATTTTTGAATTCAATAGGCTTGGCAAATAAATTAAGCTCGCTAGTGGTTTGTTTGAACCAAATGCAGGCTAGGAACGTAATGTGAGTATGACCAAATCCCCTCTGCGCCCCGCCCTCGCCCTCTTCCTGCCTCTGCTCAGTGCCATCGGACTTGCAAGCCCTACCAAGGCAGGTACGCCTGAGCCCACCTTCAAACGGGTTCTGCGTGATGGGACGTTTGAAATACGTGACTATGACAGCCAAGTGGTCGCTGAAGTTCGCGTCCCGGAAGGTCGCGGGGATCCAGCAAGTGCCGGCTTTAGGCCTTTGGCGCGCTATATTTTTGGCGGCAACAAGCCCCGCGCCAGCATTGCGATGACGGCACCCGTGACGCGCCAACAAGAAGGCCAATCCATCGCCATGACGGCACCCGTCATCCGTCAAGATGCCGGCGCTGAATGGAAGGTGCGCTTTATTATGCCGGAAGGCTCAACGCTGGCGAATATGCCCGTGCCCAACGACCCCAATGTCCGCCTGCTAGAAGAACCAGCCAAGCGCTATGGCGTCATCACCTTCTCAGGCTTTGGTAGCCAAGCGACGATGGCGCAAAAGAGCGAAGAATTGCGTACGTGGCTGCAAGGCAAAAAGCTGACGCCGATTGGGGCGCCGATTTATGCGTCTTATGATCCACCTTGGACCGCGCCATTCCTGCGCCGTCACGAAGTGTGGCTGGCCTTAGCCGCGCCGGCCAAGCCCTAGATATACACAAAATTTGATAGTTGGCGGAAAGAGTGGCTGGGGTGCTAGGGATCGAACCTAGGAATGTCGGTACCAAAAACCGATGCCTTACCGCTTGGCGACACCCCAAGAGAGGCAGGCAGATAGACGCGCTTGGGCCTCGGTGCAAGACTTTTGATCACATAAACACTGCCATCAGGGCTTAACGCTGTTATCGCGCTGCCAATGGATCAGACCAGCCCGCGCAGATAGCCAATTATCAGAGCATCGAGTTCGGCTAGCCAATCGAGCTTGCCAACCGGTGGAAGCTTTATCGCTGCCGAGATGGTCGCATGTGCCGTCGTGATCAGCAGTTTGCAAACCGTCTCAAGCCGCGTTTGATGGGCGGACGCGACAAAGGGTTGCAGCGCTTGCCGCATGTTGAGGGCAACTTGGTCATCTTCGCCAAAGTCATAGCCTGCCCCCGCAAAGACACGGTCAGAGGCTTCGGCAAGCACGACATAGGCAGGATTGGCTTCATAGAAGGCCAAAAATGGTTGAAGGAATTGGCGGGCCGCTTGCTCAATTGAGTCGGGCGGGGCCGCCGCTTGGCGTCGGACATTGCTTTGTGCAATCGCTTCAATCTCCGCACCATATCTTTCGGCCAAGGCAGTCAATAACGCCGCGCGATTGGGAAAGAATTGATAGAGTGAGCCTGGCGAGGTGGCCGCCTGCTTGGCAACCATATCCATTTTCAGCCCCTCGGCCCCATGGATTAGAATCAAGTCTGCGGCTGCGTCCAAGAGGCGATCAACGCGGCGCTGCCCCCGGTCTTGGCTGGGTGCTTTGGCTTTGGGAGCCGCGCTGACAATCATGATTTCACCCCGTAATCGAAACCTACTTGACAATACGAGATTACTCTCATATTTGCAAACACGAGATTAATCTCATATTTTGGAGAGCTGCAGATGACTGCCCTTAACCGCCGCACCCTAGTCGGGGGCCTTGCCGCATCAACCTTGGCCTTTTCAGTCCGCGCTGGAACGGTCACCGATACTGATGTGATCATAATTGGGGCGGGCGTGGCGGGCATATCGGCGGCGCGTCAGCTTCAAGCAGCTGGCATTCGAACCCTTATCTTGGAGGCACGCGACCGGATCGGCGGACGCGTCTTGACCGACACCCAAACCTTGGGCCACAAGTTCGACCGTGGCCCCTATTGGCTGCACAATAAAGCCACCAATCCTTTAGTACCCTTAGCGCGGGAAGCAGGTATTGGCCTTGTCGAAAGCAGCTATGAAAATGGCAACATCTTCGATCAAGGGGCACGCAGCACCAATCCATCGTGGAAGGACGTGACAGAGGCGGCTGCCGCTTGGGAAATGCGCCAACTTCTGCCCTTCGCCCGACTGAATGACCGGGCCTTGGGGGCGACCTTGCCCAATCCAACACCAGCGCAACGCCATGTCGCCAATATCTTTGCCGTCGAAATGGGCGAGGACCCAAGCCTCGTCTCGCTGCAGGGCTATTACAATTTGGAGGCGGGCGAAGATTTGATCCCGTCAACGGGTATGGGACCCTTGGTGAAAGGCTTGGCTGGCGGACTGGATATTCGCCTGAACAGCCCGGTTTCCACCTTGCGCTGGGATGGCGCGCATGGCGTGACGGCCATCGGCAGCTTTGGGCAAGTGACCGCACGAAAGGTCATCCTCACCGTGCCGACGGGCGTCTTGGCCGCTGGCGCGATCCGGTTCGACCCGGTTCTGCCGAGCGCCAAGCAAACAGCGCTGGCAAATCTTCCCATGGGTGCGCTGGAAAAAGTGGCCATGGTGTTGCCTGCGCCCATGCCGGATTTACCCGAATATACCCTCTCCAACAGCCATATCCAGCGAGGCCAATATCATGCGCTGGTGAGCGCGCCAGATAGGGCGATGATTACGGCCCTGATACCGGGGCCTGTGTCGCGCGCGCTTAACGCAGAGGGTGCGGCGGCCTTGGAAGCCTTTGCCCTCGACCTGCTCAAAAATGTGATCGGGACGAAAGCGCGCGTGACGGCTTTAAGCTCAACCAATTGGCAGGGTGATCCCCTTGCCTTAGGCTCTTACCCTCATCAGACCGTGGGCCACGCAAATGCGCGGAAAATCTACTCCCAACCCATTGAAGATCGTCTCTTTTTCGCAGGCGACGGCGGCGACGACTCGCTGGCTGTGACCGTTGGCGGCGCGTGGCGACAAGGTCAAAAGGCCGCCCAAACCATCGCCCGACAACTTGGTGCAAAACGGCGCTAAGCCCGGCGTGCGCTTTGTAACTGCCGCTAGGCGGAACCTGTAAATTCCTATATCACAGATGGTGATAAGTGTGCCTGCTCGACCTATCTCTTAATCCAGATGGCGCGGGTGCGATGGAGGACAGGGTGAAGCAATTTTTTATTACGATCGCAGGCGTCTTTTTGGGCCTGGTTTTATTTTTTATCCTGATCCCAATTATTCTAATTGCATCGGTTGCAGGTTCCAGCGCACCGGTCACCCCATCCCACACGGTATTGAGCCTTGATCTGCGCGCGCCAGTCACGGATGTACCACCCAATTCCCCGTTTGCGGGCTTTTCGGGCGGCACGTCTGTTGTCGATATTGTGCGGAAACTGCAAGCGGCAGAGACTGATGGCAGCGTGAAGGGCTTGTTCGTTCGCGCCAGTGAAGGCGGTATGGCACCGGCCCATGCGGAAGAAATTCGCCAAGCGATGATCGACTTTAAAGCGACCGGCAAATTCGTCGTTGTGCATGCGCAAGGCTTTGAATATCCAACGCTGTCCAATTATGTCGCCGTGTCAGGGGCCAGCGAGATGTGGATGCAGGGCACCACAGACTTTGCCGCCACCGGCATTGTGGCCGAGACGCTTTTTTTAGGCGGCTTTATGGAAAAATTCGGCATCCTGCCGCAGTTTGAACAATTCAAAGAATACAAAAACGCGGTCAACACCTATACCGAGAAGACCTTTAATGCCCCGCACCGAGAAGCGACCACAGCCATGCTGGGCAGCATTTATAACGCCTTCTTGGCCTCCACCGCTTTTGACCGCAAAATGCCTGTTGAAGCGATGAAGGCTGCACTCGATCAAGCGCCTCTGTCAGCCGAAGCGGCCCTACAAGCCAAGCTCATCGACAAGATCGGTCAACCCGAAGAGGCGCAAGACGCCGCGCTCGCCCGGGCAGGTGGGAAGGATAAAGCCCAATTCGTCGATCTCTCCAGTTATCAATTGCCGATGGAATCTGGCCCCGTGATCGCTTTGGTCGGCGGTGAAGGTGCCATCATCACGGGCGAACGCAGCGGCGACCCGTTCGCACAGGAAAACAATATCACCAGCGATGATTTTGCCGCCGCTATTCGCGACGCGACCGACGATGCTGCGGTGAAGGCCATTGTCTTCCGCGTGTCGTCACCTGGTGGCTCACCTAGCGCTTCTGACCAGATCTGGGCCGCGATAGAGCGGGCAAAGAAGGCAGGTAAGCCAGTCGTCGTGTCCATGGGGGCCTATGCGGCGTCAGGTGGCTATTATGTCTCCACAGGGGCTGATGCAATCCTTGCCATGCCGTCGACCATCACGGGCTCCATAGGTGTGTTCAATGGCAAGTTTGTGATCAATGACGCCCTAAACCGCTATACGGGGGCCAATATCGCATCGATCCAAGCTGGCGGTGACTTCGCCAACGCCTATTCCACTGCCACGCCTTATACCAACAGCCAGAAGGCCGCGATGAATGCGGCGGTGACGCGCATCTATGAAGACTTTACTGGCAAAGTCGCTGCTGGCCGGAAGCTTCCCCTGTCGCGCGTGCAAGAGATCGCCAAAGGTCGGGTTTGGACGGGCAATGAAGCCAAGGACTTAGGTCTCGTCGACCAGATTGGCGGCTTACGCACGGCAATCTTGAAAGCCAAAGCGCTGGCCAAGATTGAAGCCAAAGACAGCATCACATTGCGCAGCTATCCCAGTGTTGAAGACCCACTGACGGCCTTTAGCCGTGCTTTTGGTGCGAGCGCAGCCAACGCCAAAGTCACGGCGCGTGCCGCGACCGTAATTGGGGCTTTGGCCGGCGATGAGCGTCTGTCTCAAATCTTGAACGAGGCCTCGCAGGCGAAAGGGCCCAGCATGCGCGAGCCCATGCGGGTGCACTGACGCCTCGCTCGCCTATTCTATCGCAAATTGGCGGGCGGTTTGGGTCAATTTCTGAACGAGGGCCCGCTCCTCTTGTGAGAGAAGCGGGTTCCAAACGTCAAAGATCAAGACGACGCGTAGTTCGTCGCTATCATTGCGTGCCATATGCTCCAGCGTGTCATCAAAGATCAGGACTTTGCCGACTTCCCAGCGCCTTTGCTCAAAGCCCACGCGGTAGAGGCAGTTCTTGGGCACAACCAAGGGCAAATGCACGACAAGGCGGGCATTGGTCTCGCCATGATGGGGCGGGATTTCGGTATGGGGTGCAAGGGCCGAGAACATGGCATTGGGACAAAGCCCGCCAATCTCGGCCATCTCAACTTCTTCTAAAGCGGCTGCAGTCTTTGGACAAGCAGCCAAATTGGCTTCATCCCGCACGCCACCGCGCCATAAAGACAAGCTGCTCCAACGCTGGGAATGATTGAGCTCCGCCCATTGGTTGACCGGGTCGCCAGGTTGGTACGCAATATAGGGCTGGAAGGCGTCTTGCTGGCTTTGAAGGGCGGCCTTTAGCTCTTGCGTGATTGCGGCGGTCTGTGCCTCGATTGCGGGCACCCAAGCAAAGTCCTTGGGATCAAAGAATGGAATGGCTGGTAGCCGCGGCACGTGGAGTTGGTTGCAATCGGCATGATAGGGCTTGGTTTGGCCCGACATGATCGAAATAGCCTCTTGCCATTGCCCCGACAGGCCCCCTGCCCCACCAACCGCTTCATACAGGGTGATGGCAAACGCTTCTTGATAATCCCGCACCAATTTGGCGGCCCGCGCCAAGCCGGGGGCTAAGCTGGGTGGCCAATGCACTTCGGGCGGTGCGATCTTGAGAACATTGCGGTACGTGACCGCCGCCAGCTTCAATCTGCCTTGCCGCTCATAAAGGGCACCCTTTGCCAAAAGCGCGGGGTAGAAATAAGCGTCGGCCGACAGCGCGAGTTGGAGGGCTGCAAACTCGCCCTCGATCTGGCCTAATTCGCGCCGAGCATTGGCCAACATCAGCGCAATCATGGGATCTTGCGGGATCAAAGTACAAGCACGTGCGAGTGCAGCTTCTGCATCTTGATAGGCACCGCGTTGAAACGCATGAATGCCCAAGCGGTGCAGCGCCAACCCGTGATCAGGTGCAACCCTAGCAACTTCGCCCCACAGACGCTCTGCCTCTGCCCAACGGCCTTCGCCGGCAGCTCTTTCGGCTTGATCCACCCAAGCATCAATCTGTGCGGTCATATGCAATCCCCTTCCCGCTTTATGAAACCATCATCGGGGGGACGCAAGCATAGGCCATGCAAACAAAAACGGCGGGTCCCGAAGGACCCGCCGCCATGTTTCAATCTGAAAAATCAGATCAGAACTTCACGTTGACGCCGATAGCATAAACGCGGCCCAGGGTGTCGTAGTTCGATGGGAAGGTGTTCCCCGAGTTGTACGACGTGGTACCGGTTTCGTTACCGATGATTGGTGGGTTTTCGTCAAACACGTTAGCAACCGAAGCTGTGAACGAAATCGCGCTGTTCATGTCCCAAGACGTGGCCAGATCGATGTAGTTGTAAGCTTTGATTTTTTCGAACTCGTCGAAAATGCCAGCTTTCAAAGCTTCTTCAAGCTTGATTTCGCTGGAATGACGCCAGTTGTACGAGAACTGCCAATCGCCGAGCGACCACGTGGTGCGCTGCACCGAACGGAACTGGTGAGTTGGATCACAGCTCGAGCCATAGAAACCATTGCAATCAATGATGTCAGAGGTTGGCGTCGTGCGGGATTCGTTCTTCGTGTAGTAGTTCGCATTGTAAGAAATGCGGATCGAACCCCAGTTGCTGCCGAGACCCAAGCTCTCCAGGTCGAAGCCGGTGTTGATGCCCAATTCGTAACCAGCAGCTTGCTGATAATCCAAGTTGGTGGTCAACAATTTGATACCAGCGCCTGGGGTCGCCAAGTCGCCGTTTACACGAACAACCAGTGAGCAGAACGACTGTACACCTTGCTTGTAGCAGCCATCGAGCACTTCTTGTGGCTGGCCGAGACCAATCACGTCCGTGATCTTGATGTCATAATAGTCAAGGGTGACAGCGGTGTTCTTCAAGAAGCCACCGAGGTCTGGGCGCCATACGAAACCAACGGTGAGGGTGTCACCTTCTTCTGGCTTCGGTGGACGGGTAGGGTCGGAACCTTCAAAGGTACCGATTTGACCGGCAACGATGTCTTGAACCGTCCAAACGGCGCTTGCTGCTTGGCCAGTGGATTCGCACAAGGCGCGCAGGGCGGCCGTACGCTGAGCAACTGGTTGAGCGGTCGAGCAGGGGTCAGCACCCGAGTTCTGCAAACCGGTGGTGAATGGCGAGAACAATTCACCGACGTTAGGAGCACGAGCTGCCTTTTGCTTCATGGCACGGAAGCGGAATTGATCGGTCAAAGCCCAATCCAGACCAGCTTTCCAAGTCGTGTTCTGACCGGTCAGCGAGTATTCTGCCAAGCGATAGCCGAGTTCGAGGTTCAGAGATTCGAACAATGGCTTACCAGCAACCAAAGGCACACCGATTTCGGTGAAGACTTCGTTCACGCTGTAACCACCAGCGACTGGCAAGGTGTTACCACCAGCGCCACCCAAGCAGCTGGTTGGAGCCAGCTTCAAGCATTCGTCTGGAGTCGTCTTGCCGGTTTCGTTACGATATTCGTAGCCAACAACGAAGCTGACTGGGGATTCTGCCATTGGGCTTTGGAAGCCATGCAAAGGACCACCAACCGACACGTTCGCAATGCTCTGCGTGTAGTTTTGTTGCTCAAGAGCAGTACCGGCCGAATAGGCAGCCATTGCTGGGGTGATCGAGCCAAAACCGCCGAAGAGGTTGATGGGCACGCAAGTTGAGTCGCCATTGGCGCACAAGGTTGTGCTGGTTGCATTCAAAGCGTTCTGGATGTTGGCAACGTTGGTGTAGCCAGCCGAAACGTTGGTGCGGTCTGCTTGGCCCATTTGAACCGATGCATCCCAAGTCCAATCGGACAGATACTGACCCAAATCACCCTTCAAGCCCAAAACGAATTGGAAGGTGTTGTTGTCATAGGTCGTCGAACGCTCACCAAATTCAACGGTACGACGACGGATGGAGAGTTGCAGCGTGTCTGCTGCGTCAACCACACCGTTGTTGTTCACGTCGATCCAGCGACCAGCTGTAGCACCTGGTGCAACTGCTGGGGTGGTGCCAACTGCTGGCGAACCCGTGCGGAACAAGTTGGCGTCTGCGATGATTTTCGCACGTGCTTGAGCCGACAAGAATGGGTTGTTCAAAGGAACATTGAACAAGTTACCAAACACGCCCGATGGTGCGATCTGCTGACGAATGTTGGTCGCAGCAAAGGTTGCACGGCCGTAAGCTTCAACATGATCGTTGATGTCATAGCGAGCGATGGCGGTTGCCGAATAACGCTCTTGAGGGGTCTGATAGTAGTTATATGGGTTGAAATTGAAGCGCGAGCAGTTTGCGCCCAAGGTTCCATTGTCCAAGAACTGGCCATTACCACCCATGTAGCTGATGCGGGTTGGGATACCTGTGGTCGAACCACCGCCTGCGGAGTCAGCATAAACGTTTGGACCACCGCAACCAGCTGCTGCCGCAGGCAAGGTGCCTGCACGACCTGCACCGGTCGAAGATGCCACACCAACGAGACCAAATGGACGCTGAGCCAAGGTAACCGCGTCACGCTGGGTCCAGTTCATGGACAGAGCGACATTGCCGCGACCGTCGTCCAAGTTCGCACCCAAAGCAACCGAAGCAGTCACGATCTGGCCGTCATTGTCGCCCGTGATCGAACGCTTCAGATCGACTTCAATACCTTCGAAGTCCTTCTTCAGCACGAAGTTGATAACGCCCGACATAGCGTCCGAACCATAAACGGTAGATGCACCACCGGTCAGGATGTCCACGCGCTCCAACATCGCTTGTGGCACAGTCGACACGTCGACGCGGCCATTGATGTTGTAAGGGGTCATGCGCTTGCCGTCCATCAGGACGAGGTTACGTTGAGAACCCAAACCACGCATGTTGACAGTGGTCACACCAGCGGTGCCGTTGTTCACGTTTTCACCGTCGCCAGGGATGGTGGATGGCAGCGAGCGGAGCAGCTTTTCAGCTTCCGCAACTTGGTTCAGCTGAAGCTCAGCGCCACCGATCGAGGTGATCGGGCTGGCCGATTGCACGCCCGGTGCTGAGATCCGCGTACCGGTGACGACCACGACTTCGGCGGTCTTCTCATCGGTAGCAGCCGCCGTCTGGGCGAATGCTGGCGCTGCAAGGCCGAGGCCTGCAACAATTGTGCTCGCGAGCAAGAGCTCGCGGGTCATCGAAATTTTCATACTGGAACCTCCATTTGTCCCCTGCCCTATCGCTGTTTGACTCAGCTTTTTCAGGCAATAGGACGAGAGTTAACCAGCACATTACAAATCGTCAACGCTTGAATGACAGGGAAATGACGGCAGGCCAGCAAGTTGTTGCTAAAGTGTCTCACTTCTGTGAAACGGCTGGTGCAAATAATTCATGCGCCCAGTCTCGAATATGACCTTTTGCCTTGGATTCGCGCAAACGGTCGCAATACGCAAAGAAATAGATAGCCAGAAAAAGAAAAAAGGCGGCCCCGAAAGGCCGCCTTTGCTCATTTTGAAGATCAATCCAAAGCCTAGAAGCGGCGGATTACCGTTGCGTTGAACGCGCGGCCGAACTGGTCGTACTGCGAGGTCAAAGCGGAGTTG
The DNA here is from genome assembly GCA_001602435.1 of Hyphomonadaceae bacterium UKL13-1. Lineage (GTDB taxonomy): Bacteria > Pseudomonadota > Alphaproteobacteria > Caulobacterales > Aquidulcibacteraceae > Aquidulcibacter. Next base: position 1,062,524 of record CP012156.1, on the reverse strand, counting down.
CCCAAGCGCGAGAAGAACACAGCGGTCGAGATCGATGGCGGTGCTTCGTCGAACAAGTTGCGGATACCGCCAACGATGGTCCAGTTGTCCGAACGATAGCGGACGCTGACGCCATGGGTGATGGTGGTTTCGGTCTTGGTCTTATACAGAACCGAACCGATACCATTGTAGGCATAGTAGGAACCAGGTGTTGCAACAACTGGGTTCACACCATTGTTGAACAAGGTTTCGTTGGACTGGCCAACGGCATCAATGTTCCAGCTGTAGGTCCAGTCCTTACGCTCAAAGCGCAACTGGGTTTGGCTGACGTACATTGGTTCACCAATGTCACCTGCAACTTGGGTCAGGTTGGTGTCAGAGAACAAACCGGTCTCGTTGGACGTGGTCCAGCGGTGTGCCGTGTCGATCACCAAATCACCGAACGCGAAGTCTTTGCGGTAGACGGCCTTCAGGTCGATACCTTCAACTTCGGTCACGTTGACGTTCACATAGTCGTTCGAAACCGTCAGAATTTGGCGGAAACGGTTCGACGTTGGGTTGGTGTCACGTGTGAACAAGCGGCAGAACTGGTCAGCGCGGGCTTGATCGGCAGCACCATAGCAGGAGCCAACGATGTTACCTGCACCAAACTGAGCAACCTGATCGGTTACCGAGATTTTCCAGTAATCAACGCGCAAGTTCAGGTCGATTTTGGAAGGTGTGTAGACGAAGCTGAAGATATCCGAACGGGATTCTTCTTCCTTCAACGTGCCTGCACCACCACCGGTGAATACGGTCACCGACTGGCTCGAACCATTGGTCGCGCCGTTATAGTCGCCGGGAATGCCAGCGGCCAAACAACGTGCCTTCAGGATCGGGTTTTGGCTGAGGTCGTGGTTGATACATGGGTCGACGGCTGCTTGGCCCAAGAAGCCAGTTTGGTCGCCCAAGAACAATTCGAACAAAGCAGGTGCGCGGTACGAAGTACCTGCAATTGCGACGATCGCAAATTCCGGCGTGATCTTCCAGTTTGCCGTGGCTTTCCACGTCGTGTTGGAGTCATAGGAATCATAGTTGGTATAGCGATAGGCCAAGTTGACTTCGAGGTTTTCGACCAATGGCTTCTTTGACATCAATGGTGCAGAAAGTTCGCCGTAGAACTCCTTCACCGAGTCTTCACCCTTGGTGATGCCTGCAACCGTGGTCAGTGCAATGTTTGCACGACGGGTTTCAGAACCTGGAACGTCGTTGATGCTGTAGGTACGATATTGCGCACCCAAAACCAACTTCACGGCGTCAGATGCACCAGGAACCTGGAACACATCGCCCGAGACGTTACCTTCAACCACGGTTTGCTCATAAACCGTGTTGCCGGTGTTCTCATTGTTGAAGAGATAGTTGAACTCTTCAGCCGTGAAATCGCCGCGCAGGACGCGTGGATCGAAGAAGTTGATTGGCAAGCACGTGCCGCCCGACAAGGTCGGGGTTGGGCAGGTCACAACACCCGTGGTTGGGTTGCGGGTAGCGTTTGCCATCGCGGTCAAGCGGTCAGCCAGAATTGCGGTTCCGGAGTAGTTGCCTTCGCCGCTGCTGGTTTGCGCATAAAGTTCCCAAGCACCGTTCTTCAGCAGGCCAGCAAAACCGTTGCCGGTTTGACCTTTGACGCCGCCGACAACTTGCCAGGTTTCAACCGTTTGCTGGCTGTTTGCTGGACGGACGATGACAGGCTGAGCCGAAACGCCAAATGGGTTGTAGGCGTTGGTAGCTGGGATCACGAAGAACAGCTGTGCTGCACGCTCTTGGCTCGACTCACGCTTTGCGTAGAGTGCTTCACCGTAGATTTCCACGCCGCCCAGAATGTCCAAGTCCCGTGCCGCGGTGGCATAGAAGTTGGTGCGCTTGGATGGCGAGATGATGTCGGTGTTAGCAACCAGTGGATGCTCGTAATCGATTTGGTTAGCCAATGGCGCACCAATCACCCCGTTTTGTGGGCTGAACAGACGACGATAACCAGGAACGGTCAACAGAGCTTGTTGCGTTGAGCACAACACGGTCAGACCAGTTGCTGTCAAGCAGTTGGTGGTGCTGCCAGCAATTGGGCGAACTGATGGGTTCAAACCAACTGTACGTGCGGTGATGCTTGGATCGGAGATCCAAGTACCTGTGCCGGTGGTGGCTGCGCCCAAGAGCGAGATACGGTTGAAGGATGGGCCGATACCAAAGCACTTAGGCTGGCCGGTCTTTGGATCGATGAAGTCAGCGCGTTGGCCGGTTGCTGCATCGAACACATAGTCTTGTTGGCAATAATCACGGTCGCCATACTTCAAGGCTTTTTGCTCGAAGTAGCTGCCGCTGACCATGACGTTCCAACGGTCTGCAGTCTTGCCCCACAATGCGCCGACGGTGAATTGCTCACCAGCGCCTGCTTCGGTCACGTTGCCAGAAGCGGTTGCTTCAAAGCCGTTCACGTTCTTACGAACGATCGCGTTGACAACACCGCCCACAGCATCCGAACCGTAAATTGGCGAAGCGCCTTCGTTCAGGATTTCGTAGCGGCTGATCGCCAGGTTAGGGATGGTTTGCAGGTCGACTGCGCCAACCTGACCGCGCACACCTGATGGTGGCAAACGGCGACCGTTCAACAGCACCAAGGTACGCTGAGCGCCCAAGCTGTTGAGACCGACGGTTTGGATCCCTGGGCCACCTTCAACGATGAAGCCAGAGAAGAAGTTGTTGATCTGACCCGAACCAGCAGCAGCTGTAGAGCTTTGCAGGATTTCAGCCGCATCGATGGTGCCCGACAGCACGGCGTTGTCATTGGTGATGACGGTCAAAGGTGACGCCGAGTTGAAGGTGTCGCGACGGATGCGCGAACCGGTAACCACGATGGTTTCCGCTTGCTTAGCAGGTGCAGCAGCGGGAGCTGGAGCGGTTTGAGCGCTCACAACGGTTGGGATGAAGGTCAGTGCGGTCAACGCGGTTGCGCCGATCAAGGAAGCACGAACGGATATTTTCAAGGTATTCCCCCTTAAGTAACCAAAATCCACACCCATACTTTCGGTAACGCACGGTGATGCGGTGCGGATTTCGCATTGGCCGCTGTAGAGCGCGAACCTAAAAAGGTTGCAAGGACTCTTCCTGCCCAAAATGCGCATGTGCATCACTTGTGAAAATTTTGTAACATGTTTGCCACACTCTTGTGCATTGCAGGCGTTCGCTGTTACTCGTGTTGCCCTTTACGACAGAGCGTATAAATACCTGCCAAGGCCGCGCTCTTGTTGCCGCCGCAATCATGTCTCGAAAGCACGACTTTCCATGGGGTCCTCACAAATGTTCGCTAAACGACTTGTTTTTATGGTATCGACTGCGATCTGCGTCGCCGTCGCCGCGACCAGCGCAGTGCAAGCGCAAACCTTCAAACCAACCGGACCGGCTCTGCCAGTTGACGTCATGTCGCGCGATTGGGGGGTCTGGGGTGCTCGGATCAGCCCAGACGGCAAGCATATTGCCGCTTTGGCAGGCATTCCCGGTCAAAATCCTGTGATCCGCGTTTGGTCGACCGACGATATGAGCAAGACCCCGACGCAATTTGGATCCAAGTCCATGCGGTTCACGGGCTTCAGCTTCATGAACAATTCGAAGCTGCTGGTATTTGCCAACCAACCCGTGGCAGCTGGCGCTAATTCCAATTGGCAGAGCAAGGCGGCTATCGCAAACCTCGATGGATCGTCTTTCCTAGATATTTCTCAGGACGAAAGTTCAGACGCACGCGGTGACGACCGCATCATCGGCTTTTCCTTGTTCAATCGCCTTCCAAAAGAAGAAAATGTCGTTCTGATGGAAATCCGGCGCTTCTCCGGCACAGAAATTGTGCGGTTGAATGTGAACTCAGGTCGGCAAGATCGTTTCGCCCGCACGGGCGACAACGAAAGCTTTGAGTGGGCGGACAACGATGGCAACATTAAACTGAAAGGCCAATTGCGCGCCGCAAATGGCGTTTACACCCAATATGTCTATTTCCGTGAAAACAATAATGCGGAGTGGAAAGAGCTGGCTGGGCTACGCCGTCCGATTAATGACCGCTTCAACCTATCACCGGTGCATGTCTCCAAAGACAACAAAAGCATCTATGTGCTGACGAACCGCGACACCAATTTCAACGTGTTGGCGAAATATGATGTTGCAACCGACACGATTGGCCCGCCAATCGCTCAAAACACTGAGTTCGATATCTCAAGTGCCAGCTTTGGTTCATCCACCGACGAAGACGCTCTAACCCAAGATCCATTGCGTAGCTTCTGCTGGGCTGGCCCCTCGACCGAGTGCAATTATTCCGACCCAGTCGACAAACGCATCTTTAACTTGCTGGAGCGTGCCCTGCCCGGCACCAACATCGCCTTTGGTGTGCGAAATGGCGGCGCGAATGTGTTGGTGACAGCAACCGCGCCAAACGTTCCCACGACGACCTATCTTTTGAAGAATGAGCGCCAATTGATCAAAGTTGGTTCGGTTTTGGACGGATGGGACCGCACCAATTTGGGGCCTGCAGAATGGGTTTATTACCCTGCCCGCGACGGCTTCCAAGTTCCTGGCATTCTCTATCTGCCACCCGGCTATAAAAAAGAGCGCGATGGTCGCCTGCCATTGGTCGTCATGCCACATGGCGGCCCGTGGTCGCGGGACAATATGGACTTTGATCGCAGCTACTGGCCACAAATGTTCGCAACCCGCGGCTTTGCCGTTCTGCAACCACAATATCGTGGGACCGATGACCTTGGCAAAGCCCTCTGGAAAGGTGGCGACAACCAATGGGGCGCGATCATGCAGGACGACAAGGATGACGGTGCCAAATGGTTGATTGACCAAGGCATCGCGGATCCCAGCCGCATGATGATGTATGGCTATTCCTATGGTGGCTTTGCGGCAGCCGCTGCTGCGGCCCGTTCGGGTGGCCGCTCTGAAGGCCTGTGGCAGTGCGCGATCTCGGGTGCTCCTGCGATTGACCTACAGCGCATCGCAACCGATTGGGGTGAAAGCCGCCTGCAACGTGTGAACCAAGGCGTCACCGTCGGCGGTTGGGATCCTATGACCCACCTCGACCAAGTCAAAATCCCCTGGTTGATCTTCCATGGTGACTATGACCGTCAAGCCGACACCATCCACTCCCGCACCGCGGCAGCTCGGATGCGTCAGGTGAATCCAAATGCGAACTTCCGCTATGTGGAAATTCCCCGCATGTCGCACCAGCTGATCCAAATGTACCCAGAGCACAAGACCCAGTTCTTGAACCTGATCTTGGACATGACCGCGAATAATTGCGGCAATATCTCGGACAAATTCGACGAACCCGGCCTCAAAACCACCATGACCAAACGCGCCTCGAAATAAGCGCCGATTGGTCTGATCCCAAAATTAAAGCCCGGCAGGTTGTCCTGCCGGGCTTTTTGTTTGTCCCAGCCTCTGAAATGTACCCCTATTTGCCACAAAACCGTCTGAATGCCCCAGCTTCACTTGAAGACGCCGCTGTGTCGAAGGACCATCTTCGATCACAGTCATATTGCTTGCCAGACTCGCGATTGCCGTTAACTTGAGGCCATGACTTGGCAAACCATAACGCTAGGTTACCTTCGACACGTTTGTCGATGATCTGAGTGAGGAGTTTTTATGATGCGTTTGAAACAGGTTTTTCTTCTAGCCACATCCGTCCTATGTGCAGCAACACTGGCCACCGCGACGCATGCTCAGACGTTTAAGCCCACTGGCCCAGCTTTGCCGGTTGAGGCGATGGCGAAAGATTGGGCGATTTGGGGCACGCGTATTAGTCCGGATGGAAAACATATTGCTGCCATCGCGGGTATGCCGGGCCAAAACCCAGTGATTCGCGTTTGGTCGACCGATGATATGAGCAAAACACCCACGCAATTTGGTTCTAAAACCATGCGCTTCACGGGCTTTAACTTCGTGAGCAATTCCAAGCTTTTGGTGTTTGCCAATCAGCCCGTCAGCGCGGGGGCAAATTCGGATTGGTACAGCCGCGCGGCCATTGCCAACCTCGATGGATCGTCCTTCCTTGATATCTCGAATGAAGAAGCCGCGCTGACGCGCGATGATGATTTCATTGTTGGCTATAGCCTGTTCAATCGCCTTCCTAAGGAAGAAAATGTTGTCTTGATGGAGATTCAAAAGATCTCTGGCTCTGAAATTGTACGCCTCAATCTGAACACTGGTCGCAAGGACCGCTTTGCCCGGACTGGGGACAACGAAGAATTCCTTTGGTCCGATAGCGAAGGCAATATCAAGCTGAAGGGCGAGCTGAGAGTTGCCAATGGCGTTTACAATTATCTCTATTATTTCCGCGAGAACAACCAAGCACCTTGGCGGGAATTGTCTGGCATCCGCTACAATCTGAATGAGCGGTTTGACCTAACGCCGGTTCATATCTCAAACGACAACAAGTCAATTTATGTCATCACCAACAAAGACAGCAATTTTACGGTGCTGGCGAAATACGACATTGCAACCGATACATTGGGCCCCCCAATTGTTCAAAATACTGACTTTGACATCTCCTCCGCTGGCTTTGGCACGGCAGCTGATGAAGATGCCCTCACGCAAGACCCGCTCCGCAGCTTCTGCTGGGCAGGACCTTCTACAGAATGTGACTATTTCGACCCCGTCGACAAGCGCATCCAAGCCCTGCTTGAACGCGCCATGCCAGACACCATTGTTTCCTTTGGAGTCCGCAATGGTGGCGCGAATGTTTTGGTCAGGGCAACGGCACCCAATTTGCCCGATACATTCTACCTTCTTAAAAATGAACGCCAATTGATCAAGATTGGGTCGATGTTGGACGGCTGGGATCGCAAGAATTTGGGCCCAGCGGAGTGGGTCACTTACCCGGCCCGCGATGGCTTTCAAATTCCCGGCATTCTCTATCTCCCGCCGGGCTACAAAAAAGAGCGAGACGGGCGTTTGCCTCTGGTCGTGATGCCTCATGGTGGACCGTGGGGGCGCGACGATATGGACTTTGATATCAGCTATTGGAGCCAGATGTTTGCAACCCGTGGCTTTGCGGTGTTGCTCCCGCAATACCGTGGCTCCACCGACTTGGGTAAAGCCTTGTGGAAGGGCGGCGACAAGCAATGGGGCGCGTTGATGCAGGATGATAAGGATGACGGGGCCAAATGGCTCGTCGACCAAGGCATTGCCGATCCCAACCGCATGATGATGTATGGCTATTCTTATGGTGGCTTTGCCGCAGCTGCTGCGGCGGTGCGCTCTGGCGGACGTTCAGCCGGACTTTGGCAATGCGCCATTTCCGGTGCGCCTGCGATTGATCTTGAACGCATCTCCAACGACTGGGGTGAAAACAGGCTCGCGAGAACGCTACAAGGCGTTACCGTTGCCGGGATGGATCCAATGGAACATCTCGACGAAGTCAAAATCCCTTGGCTCATTTTCCATGGCGACTATGACCGGCAGGCCGATACAATCCATTCGCGCACCGCTGCGGCGCGTATGCGTCAGGTCAATCCTACGGCAAACTTCCGCTATGTCGAAATCCCGAAAATGGCGCACACCCTTGGAGAAATGACACCAGAGCATCGAAAGCAATTCCTAAGCCTCATTCTTGAATGGATGGGTACCAATTGCGGAAACATCTCGACAACTTTTAAAGAACCCGGTCTGAAACCCACGCTAACCAAGCGCGCCGCCAAGTAAGGACGCATTGTCACACACCCAAAAATGAAGCCCGGCAGGAAAACCTGCCGGGCTTTTTTTCTGTTGTAGGATGCGTAGAGCCGTTTACGACTTAGGTGCCGCCGCCGGTTTTTGCACATCGGTGGTGCACAGATAGCGGGCGCGGTGGATATCGACGGCATTGTCGACCCAACCGGTGACACGTGGGCTGACCAGATTGCGGTTAGTGAGGAACCACATCGGCATAAAGCCATTTTCTTTCAGCACGATAGCTTCGGCTTGCTTCATCATGTTGGCGCGCTTGACGGTATCTTTCTCAACGTCAGCCGCTTCCATCAGCTTGTCGAATTCTGGATTACTATACTTACCGTAATTCAACTGATCGGTGCTGGTTTGGAACAGATAGACGAAATTCTTCGCGTCGTTGAAGTCTGAAATCCAGCCTGCATCGCCGAGTTCGAAATCACCTGTCCGCAGCTTTTCGTAATTGATCTGGGTTTCAGCACCCAAAATCTCGACCTGAACCCAAGGGGCGATCTTAGCCCAATTCTGTTGAACGACTGGGGCCACGCGCGGGTTGTCGCCCGAATTGCGGAAGCTAAAGGTGAACTTCAGCGGCTTATTCGGGCCATAGCCGGCCTCTTCCAACAGCTTTTTGGCCCGGGCTAAGCGCTCATCCATGCTTTGCCCCTTAAAATCAGTCGACATGGCTCCCGACTGATAGTCGGCAATGCCTGGGGGCACGAGGCTATAGGCTGGCTGTTGGCCTGCCTTCAAGATCTCTTTGGTCACAAACTCACGGTCTGCCGTCATCGAAATCGCTGCGCGAACGCGTGCGTCGTTAAACGGGGCTTTGCGCAGGTTAAAGATATAATAGGTCAGGCCAGTATAGCCGTGAATGCGCGCATAGCCTGGCAAATTCTTGTTGATCTCTTCAAGGCGAGATCCCGAGAAGTTGGTGTTGATGTCGAGGTCGCCGGTACGGACCTTGCGCTCAGCAGCATTGTCGTCTGAGGTGGGGTAATAGAAGATCTGATCAATACAGACATTGGCATTGTCGTAATAATTGGCGTTGCGCACGACATGAACAAAGTCGTTCGGCTTCCATTGCTGCAGCTTATAGGGGCCGTTGCCGACAAAATTCTCGGCCTTGATCCACTCATTACCAACTTTCTCAACCACATGCTTTGGGATTGGGAATGAGGTGTAATGGGTCAAAAGACCTGGCAAATATGGGGCCGGATGCTCCAGCGTGACTTCCAGTGTTTTTGCATCAACGGCGCGCACGCCCAATTGGGTCACGTCTTTAATGCGGCCATCATAAATTTTCTCGGCATTTTTGATGACATAGAGGATAGAGGCATATTTGGCTGGCGGGGTTGTGGTCATGATCCGCCGCCAAGCAAAGACAAAGTCATCCGCGGTGACGGGCTGACCGTCCGACCATTTGGCGTCGCGTAGCTTAAACGTCCACACAAGACCGTCTGGGCTGGTTGACCATTCTGTTGCCATACCTGGAATGGGGCGGCCTTGCGCATCATCGGTCGTAAGACCTTGCAGCATATCGCCGATAATCCGGTTCTCCCAAGTACCAGAGGCCTGATGGGGGTCGAGAGACAAAGGCTCTGCACCATTGCCGATTTGAAGCGTCCGCGCCTTGTCGGCATCGGCACTGCCACCGCCACAAGAAACCAAACCTAAACTCAGCACCAAAGCAGTTGTTGCGGCAGCCAAAGACCGGCGTGTGATTTTCATTTCGTTGTCTCTCCCGATCGGGTTAGTGTGTGACCTCTATAGCGCACGGGCCTGCTTTTGCTATGCAGACAGGCACTCCGACAAAAACCTTGTTACGATTTGTGAAGGTAACGTGAAATGAACAAATTCAGTGCCACGCTCATTGCGGCGGGTTTTGTGACATTTGGTGCAGTTGCTTTAGCCCAATCTGGACAAAATCCCACGAATGGGGCGGTTTCTCCGCTCGAACCGATTTATGCCTGCGCGAACAAAACCGACCCAACCGAGCGTTTGGCCTGCTTTGATTCAGCTGTCGCGAGCATTCGTGCCAAAGAGGCGAAGTCCGAGATTGTGACTTTCGACAAGCAGCGGGTTGAAAAGGTGCGTCGCGAAGCATTTGGTTTTTCACTGCCTTCCCTGCCAAAGTTAGGCTTTCCAGCCTTTGGCGGCGGTCCTAAGGCTGACAACAAGGACCAGAGCGTGGCTGCGGCAGCCGTGGCTGACGATATTGAAGAGCAAAGCTTCACCGTGGTCAGCACCCGGGAATCGGCTGGGCGGGTTGTGATCACGTTGGAGAATGGACAGGTTTGGCGCTTGACTGAAGCTGGCGAACTCAATGCGCCCAAACGGCCGCCCTATAGCGTCAAAATTCGTACCGCAGCCATGGGCTCCTTCATCCTGACGGTAGAAGGCCGCAACAAAGGCTATCGCGTACGCCGAGTTGAATAGGGCGAACGTCGCTTCGCCCTAGGGTGTCAATTTAGCGGTCGCGGGGGTCAATCGCGTCGCGCAACCCATCACCGATGAAGTTGAAGCAGAACAAGGTGATCATCATGGTGGTGGCTGGGAAAATCAAAAGCCACGGGGCGATTTCCATTTCGCGCGCCCCAATAGAGATCAGATTGCCCAGACTGGTCATGGGCTCCTGAACGCCTAGACCAAGGAAGCTCAAGAAGCTTTCCGTCAAGATCACAGCGGGAATGGTCAAGGTCACATAGACGACCACTGGGCCCAGCACGTTTGGAACAATATGGCGGGTCACGATGCTCGCGCTGGTGACGCCTGCAGCTTCTGCGGCCTCAACAAATTCCTTCTTGCGCAGAGAGATCGTCTGCCCGCGAACAATCCGCGCCATGGTCAACCATTCAACCGCGCCAATCGCGACAAAGATCAAGATCAGATTGCGGCCAAAGACCACCATCAAGATGATCACAAAGAAAATGAAGGGCAGCGCGTAAAGCACATCGACGATGCGCATCATGATCTGGTCGACCCGACCACCAATATAGCCAGCCGTCGCGCCCCAAATAACCCCGATCAGAAGTGAAACCCCGGTTGCGACCAAGCCTACGGCCAACGACATGCGCAGGCCATACAAGAGGCGCACGAACAAGTCCCGGCCTTGTGGGTCGGTGCCGAAAATGTGCAAATGCTCCCACGTTGGGGCCTGCAATACGCGGTCATTATAGATCGTCTCATAATCATGTGGCCAGAAAAACGGGCCAAAGATTGCCAAAAAGGTCAAGGTACCCAGCACGATCATGCTGCCCACGGCGGCCTTATTGCGGAACAGGCGACGACGCGCATCCTCCCAAAGCGAGCGGCCTTTGACAGCGGCTTCCAGAAGCTCTGCCTTTTCTTGGGGTGTGGTCAAGAGGGTCACTCGTATTTTACTTTCGGGTCTAAGAGGCCGTACGCAAGATCGGCCAGAAGATTAAGTAGAATGATGAGGCCGGCATAGAGCACGACCACCGCCATCACGACGGGATAATCGCGCTGCAAAGCACTCGTGACGAAGTTTTTGCCAATGCCTGGAAGTTGGAACACGGTCTCTACCACGACAGAGCCGGTAATCAGGCCCGCGCAGGCAGGGCCCAAATAGGAGACCAGCGGCAATAGCGCCGCGCGCAGCGCGTGCTTGGCGAGGACTTGGCCTTCAGGAAGGCCCTTCGCGCGCGCCGTGCGCACAAAGTTGGAGCGCAAGACTTCAACCGCGCTAGAGCGCACCAAACGGGAGATGATGGCAATTTGCGCCAGAGACAGGGTCACCACAGGCAAAAGCAAGGTCTCAAACGTCATCTTGCCCAAATCGAGGCCAGCCGTTGGCAGCCAGCCAAGATAAACGCCAAATACCAAGGATAGGATCGGCCCGGTCACCAGTGACGGAATACAAATGCCGGCCATGGCGATGGCCATGATGGAATAGTCCGGCAGGCTATTTTGCTTCAAAGCGGCAAACAGGCCCATCGGCACGCCGACAAAAGTCGCCAACAGCAGAGCTGCCAAACCGATCGTCATCGAGACTGGGAAACCGGAACCAATGATCTCGCTGACGGTTTGGTCCTTGTAAATCAAAGAAGGGCCTAAATCGAAGGTCGCAAGTCCCTTCAAATAGTCCAAAAACTGAATGTAGAGTGGCTTATCAAAACCGTAGAAGGACATAAGCTGGGCGCGAATTTCAGGCGATAGCGCCCGCTCAGTATCAAATGGGCTGCCAGGTGCCAAACGCATCATGAAAAAAGCCACTGCTATGATGACCAGCATGGTGGGAATAGCCACCATCAGGCGTCGCATCGTATAGGCTAGCATGCGTTTTTGGTCCTTTTAGCGCTTTGTCGGACCGGCCAGTAGTGGCGTCGGACCCGTTGGACAGCAATTGATGATGGTTGCCAGATTGTCAACGGATCATGCCAGCTTCTGGCTAGGATCGGCGATGACAAGAGCTTGATTGGCAAAGAAACTCCGTTGGCAAATTTCAATGCCGTTTTTCACGCCACCTTTGCTGGACGCTGCCCCGTGCTTCAGTTATTGGCTTTAATAGAGGAGAAAATCATGAGCCCTTTCCGCACGATCACCCCTAATTTCTCCGCCTCGCCACAAATCAGCGCGGCAGATGTTGCCCAAGCCGCGCGCGATGGTTTTACCGCCGTGATCTGCAATCGGCCGGATCATGAAGATATGGGTCAAATCAGCGCGCAAGAGATTGCGGCAGCTTGTGCCGAACATGGGCTTAGCTTTACCCATATCCCGATTTCGGGCGGCATCCCGGAAGAGGCTGTGCCGCTGATGCGTGAAGCACTTGCCGCCAGTACCGGCCCCGTATTGGCCTACTGCCGAAGCGGGACGCGCTCTACCAATCTCTGGGCCTTGGCAGAGGCCAGCGCGGGTGGCAGCCCAGAGGAATTGGTCGAAGCTGGCGGACGCGGCGGTTATGATTTACGCGGCCTGATGCCCCTCCTACGGTCGCTCTCAAAAGCCCACTAGACGGTCATTTCCGGTCAACTGTTGACTAAACAAACGGCAGCGTAACCGCCGCCACTGCATCGCCGTATCTTCATGCCAAGACCCTGTCACAATTTGAAGGGATGGTTACGTGTATGAAGTCGAATCGCTTAAGGCTGAACCCCATCTAGCCCGAGCACAATCTCAATCTGCCAAAGGCCTGTTTACTTTGACTAATCTCTTGCGCGATTTTGAGTGGAGCTGGACCGGCGTAACCGTGCGCAAAACCGGCGCGCGCGTGCCCTTTGACGCCGCGCATTTGAACGAAATTTTCCATTGGTGCGTCTATTTCATCCGCGTCGTTCTCAGCCCTCGCCCGAAAGATGGCCCGCTGATCGGGTTTGCGCCGGACCCTGCCCGGCCGTGGTATTTGATTTGGCCAAGCCTGTTTCTAACCGGCGGCCGCGCAGCTGAGCCAGGCGAAACGCCGCATGTCTGGATGCATTTTGAAGACAGAACCCACAGCGAGCCCGTGTCATTGCCGAATGATGGGGTACCGCGCTGGAACTTCGATGCCCATGATCTCAGCAAATCCCGCGTCGCAGCCGCATTCGAAGAGGCCTTTGGCTATAGTTTGGCACTCGATCCGCGCCAGCACGAAGGATTCGCTGTCGAGAAGGGCGAAGCCAATGGCATTCATGATGGCCGTATTATCACCATGCCGTGTGAGCCTAAGCCCGGCAAAGTCTATCAGAAGCTGATTGATAATCGTGGTAACGACGGCCTGATTGAAGATTTGCGCACCCCAACAGTCGGCGGTTCACCGGCATTGGTCTATATCAAGCGACGGCCCGAGCAGGTCCGCTTTTCCAACGACAATACCCAATGCTGGCTTCGCAGCGTCGATGAGATATTCTCAAGCGAAGAGATCGCCGCGATCACGCGTTTTTGCCAAATCCTGAACCTTGATTGGGGTGGACTGGATATCCTACGCGACCGGACCAGTGGTTTGATCTATATTGTCGATGCAAATCGCACAGACATGGGCCCGCCAATCGCGTTACCCTTATCAGATAAACTAAAAAGCACTTATATTCTGGCGTCTGCGTTGAAAGTAAGTTGCGAGAAAGTCCGGCTGCGTGCTGGTGGAGGCATATAATGGCTGTTGCGATTCCTTTTGTCCGCGACATCAAATTTGAGTATGGCCGCGTTGAGCAGGTCAGCCCGCTGATCCGTCGGGTGATTGCCAATAATCCTGGGCCATTCACCTTCACCGGCACGGGTGTCTATATCATTGGGCATGGCGATGTCTGCGTCATTGATCCAGGTCCCGACCTAGCCGATCACTTCGAAGCGCTGAAACAAGCGTTAGAGGGTGAGACTGTCAGCCACGTCCTCGTCACCCATTCGCACATGGACCACAGCCCGCTGGCCCATCCATTAGCGCGTTGGGCGGGCTGTTCGGTGCTGGCATCGGGCGAAATCGCCCAACCCACCGAGTCCGAAGTCCGCCTCGAAGCTGGCGACGACACGCGCTTTCGTCCTGATTCTGCGCTGCATGATGGCACGTTGATCGAAGGCGATGGCTGGACGATCGAAGCGATTGCCACGCCGGGTCATACATCTGGCCACATGTGCTATGCCTTGCAGGAAGAAAACTGCCTCTTCTCTGGCGACCACATTATGGGCTGGTCGACGACGGTCATCAGCCCACCCGACGGCGATATGGATGCCTATCTGACCAGCCTAGAGAAAATCGCCGCGCGCGAATTTGCCACGATCTGGCCAACCCACGGCCCCCCGATTACAGACCCTGCTCCCTTTGTGGCTGCCTATCGCGACCACCGCTTGGACCGGGAAGATCAAATTCTCGCGTGCTTAGCGACAGGTCACAGCACGGTAAAGGAAATGGTGCCGGTGATGTATGCCGCCGTCGATCAACGACTGTGGCCCGCAGCCTGCCACTCAGTCATGGCGCATATGAGTCGGCTGGTAAAGATTGGCCGTGTCACCTGCGACGGTGCGCCCAATATGGACGCAAGCTATCATTTAGCGTGAAAGCTGTCAGATCGGCTTAAAAGTTAGGAATGGTGCGCTTTTCGCCATTGGGATGAACGATCACCAAGGTCTGGCGATCATATTCCAAACTGGCCTGCAGTTCGCGTAAATTATCTTCCTCACCCGCTAAGATGTTGGTGTAGCGCCATTTTGCCCCGTCATAGAAAACCACATAGCCGCACACATTGGTTTGGCATTCAGGCTTTTTGATCAATTCACCATAGCCGGCAATCAACGGGGGTCGGCGCTCATCAAAGCCTTGCGCGCGAACCCGGAAGCCCCAGACAACCACGACATCCACCGGGCGGTCAGAGACCGAACTGGTAGAAGATGCGCCGGTGGGCGGCACCTCGGCGGCGGTTTCGCCCGCTTTAGTCGCCGTTGTTGTGGCTTTGCTAGCCGTGGCGGCAACGCTGGAGGTTGCGGCGCAGAAGGCCGCAGCAGCAAGTGCAGACACACTGAATACAAATGTCATTTTCATGGCGTTTGTGATCCCACCAAGCGCTAGAGGAGTCAATTACCGATGTGTAAATCAGCCCTTTAGGGCAGCTAACAAGGCATCAATGCGCTTTGCATTAGCACCCAAATCAGAAATGCCCACTCGGCTCACAGAGCGCATGTCGACAGCAGAGCCTGCGCCGTCTGGGGTCACGACCAGAACCACATCATCCTTAAAGCCGAACCAAAAGCTCTCCACGCTCGCCTCAAGCCGCATTTTGGCGGGGTCTTGCGAGACGATGGCCCAGCCCTTGGCTTTCATGGCCGCTTCCGCCTTTTTATAGGCGTCGGCGGGTGGCGTGGTGGCGAGCTTTAAGGTTTTGATCGCGGGATAGGCTTCGGCCTGAATCTGATCCAAGGACCTGCCAGACCAAGCTGACAGCCGCTCCTTGTTGAAGGGCACCGTCGCGTCTTTAGGGGCAATGATCGGATTGGACTTCGGCCCGCGCGCCGTCATCACAGCGTCGGAAAAGGTCAAAGGATTGGCGGTATTGGTTGAGATGTCATGGATCGGCGGCACGGCGCGGGCGGCCGATATCGTCGTAAAGGCCATGCCAGCTGCGCCAAGGGCCACAACCCACATAAAGCCTAAAGCGGCAAACCCTGCGCGTGGTTTGATAAAGACAACCAAGAGGCTGGTAATGAAGGTCAAGACGATCAGAATGCCAATCAAAGGCACGCCCATCCCGCCAATCATCTTCACTAGGCCGATGGTCCATGGCCAGAGACCAAACTTGGTACCAAGGGCGGCAACCATAAACCAAATCGGCACAAAAATGGCCAAGGCAACGCCAATCATCAAAATGATGTTGCGTGCTTTTGCGAAACGAGATTGCGGCTCGGCCATCTTACTCTCCCCCAGATTAAAAGGCCGCTTAGCCAGCGGCCTCGTGCACCTACGTTAGAGTGCCCCTGATCGGAGGTAAAGGTAGGATGGGCCAGAACCCCTGTGGTTCTGACCCATCTGACAGTGCTTAGGAGGCCTTGGCGGTCGGCAGATCGTAGTTTGCGAAAGTTTCACGCAAGGCCAGCTTGTTGATCTTGCCGGTCGCGCCCAGTGGGATGGCTTCAACAAACTGGACATCATCTGGCATCCACCATTTGGCGATTTTGCCATCGAGATAGGCCAGAATGTCTTCCTTTGTCGCCGTTGCACCCTTGGCGCATTCGATGATCAGAAGCGGACGCTCATCCCACTTGGGGTGATATTTGCCGATCACGGCTGCGACGGCCACGCCGGGCGCACCCACGGCGACATTCTCAACATCGATGGAGCTGATCCACTCACCGCCCGACTTGATGACGTCTTTGGCGCGATCGGTGATTTGCATGAAGCCCGCGGAATCGATGGTTGCCACGTCACCCGTGTCAAAGAAGCCGTCTTGGTCGAGGATGTTACCGCCCTCGCCCTTGAAATAGCCGGCCGCAATTGCCGCACCACGCACCACGAGATTGCCGAAGGTTTCGCCGTCGCGCGGGGCTTCCACGCCATCGCGCAGGATTTTGATTTCAACACCAAATGGCGGACGACCTTGCTTCAGCTTGGTCTTAATCTTCTCGTCATGGGTCATGGCGTCGGCATCGGGGCCGAGCGAACCCAAAGTGCCCAATGGCGAGGTTTCCGTCATGCCCCAAGCGTGGAGCACTTCGACGCCATATTTTTCTTCAAACAGACGCATGATGCGCTCTGGCACGGCAGAGCCACCAATGGCGACTTTCTTCAGGGTGGACAGCTTGGAATTGGTCGATTCCAGATGCTGCAACAGCATCATCCAAACGGTTGGAACCGCCGCCGAGAAAGTGACGCTTTCGGTTTCCAGCAATTCATAGATCGACGCGCCGTCCATCTTGGCACCTGGCATCACCATCTTCGCCCCAGCAGCAGGGGCCGACAAAGCCACACCCCATGCATTGGCATGGAACATCGGCACAACAGGCAAGATCACATCACGAGCACCCAGACCCATGACGTCCTTCTGCATGGTCAAGAGCGTATGCAAGACGTTGGAGCGGTGCGAATAGAGCACGCCCTTTGGATTTCCAGTGGTGCCAGAGGTGTAGCAGAGGCCAGCGGCGGTGTTTTCATCAAACCCGCCCCATTTGGCTTCAGCGCTATGGCCCTCAATCCAGGTTTCGTAATCGATGGCCCCCTTCAAGCTGCAAGCCGGCATGTGATCCTTGTCCGTCAGGACGATATAGCGGGTCACGGGGCTCAATTTGTCCTTCAGGGCTTCCAAAATTGGCAGGAAGGTCAAATCCGTGAAGATGATCTTATCTTCGGCGTGATTGACGATATAAACCAATTGCTCGGGGAACAGGCGTGGGTTCAGGGTGTGTAGGACAACGCCCAAGCCCATCGCGCCATACCAGACTTCCATGTGGCGGCCGGAGTTCCAAGCCAAGGTCGCAACCCGGTCGCCCAGCTTGATCCCTTCGGCCAGCAACGCATTAGAGACCTTTTTCGCGCGGGTATTGATTTCGCTATAAGTGGTGCGAACGATTGGCCCTTCGACGGAACGGGTCACGACTTCACGGCGACCATGATTGATCGCGGCATGGTCCATGATCTTATCGACGGTTAGTGGCCAATTCTGCATTAAACCGAGCATGAGTATCTCCCAAATTTTTGGCTTGCCAGTAGGCGGCATGTGCGCCGGCCAATTGCGTCAAAAGGCCGATTTTGGCCCTTCCTAAGGCCTCAAGCGCCCACGTCAACTAGGCAAGGGCCGAGGCCGCATCACAAGGCTGTTGATTGGGCTTCGGCGGTGGGCATGCATCGCAAAGCCACTTTACAGCCGCGCCTCATTTATGATTATTTAAGATATGTATTCGACAGATTGATGCATGTGGTATTCTTGATCAAATTGGACTTGACCTTTCCGCGGCAAAGCGCACAGTTGAAGCGCTTTAAAGCACTTAAGGTTGGCCCAAAGCTCGGAACTTGAGATTCGTTATATGAACGACCCAATCAAATTTCATGTTATTGCCTACCAAGAGGCAGAAGTGTGGCTGGCCCAAGGGGTTGAGTACGACATCCTAGCGCGTGCAGAGTCCTTTGACCTTTTGCCGAAAGCATTTTCCGAAGCGGTTGCAAAGACCATTGCGATTAGCGCGGAATTCGATCTGGCCCCACTTACTGGCATCAAGCCTGCCCCGGCAAAGTTCAAGGCCATGCTGGATGCGTCAAACATTGTCCAAGCGGTGGACTCTGTGCGTTTTGGTAAGACTGCCCCTCGTTTGGATATCACTTTCGCCAAAGTTGCCTGAATGGCCGCCCATCCTTTTGGGAGCGGCCAGCTTCCGACTTGGGCCGAAGTTATCGCCCTCTTCATCCAAATGGGATGTAGCGAGAGAGAGCTTCCCGCGTCATTGGTGGACGACACAGGCGCAGAGACGCCTATTCGCTACCTCTTCAATCCTGAAAACAAGGCGTTCGCGCCAATCTTTAACTATGGCGATCAGACCAAGATCACACGCTCTGAAATCGAGTTTCTAGAGCGCACCCTAGACATCAACATTCCAAAGGCACCCAAATGGGGTCTTTGAGCAATCCGGGCGCGGCCTAAGGCAGCAGCGACAGGCTTTTGCCGACCACCCGGTCGACCATTCGGGCTGGCAGGAAGCGGGCGAGCCACCAATTCACAAGCTTGTTGGGAACAGGCGCATAGCGGGTTTTGGGGTGGGCTGTCGTCAAGGCTTCTTCCACCAGATTAGCGACGACGCTGACTTCCAGCCCTTCTTGATCCATGGCGGCCAAGGATTGGGTCAAGCGCTCCAGTGGCTTGCCCCAAATGGTGTCCTTGTACTTATTGCCCCCTGCAGCTGCCCCCTTCTCCCAAATCGGCGTTTTGACAGCACCTGGGCCCACAACAATCACATCAATGCCAATCAGCAAAAGCTCACGCCGTAAACTATCCGAGAAGCCTTCCACCGCATGTTTGGCCGCGACATAGGCGGCGGTAAAGGGATAGCCGAACTTACCCGAGACCGACGTGATATTGAGGATCCGGCCCTTAGGCCCCGTACGTGCAGAGTCAGCCCCTAAGAGGGGTGCAAACGCGCGGCAACAACGCACGACACCCATGAAGTTGATATTCATCACTTGCTCAATCTCGCTCAATGGCTGGATCAAAGCGGGCCCCGGCAGGGCAATCCCGGCATTATTCACAAGGCCCGCCAAGGTCCGCCCGTTTAGGGCATCACCAATGACTAGGGCAGCGGCTTCAATGGCGGCCATGTCTGACACATCAAACAAAACCGCCTGACCATTTTCACCAAAAGCGGCGTTCAGAGCATCAGCATCGGCCTGTTTCCGGACGGACGCGAAGACATAATGGCCTTGGGCCACCAGACGGTCAGCAATTGCCCGACCAATCCCGGTCGACGCCCCCGTAACCAAAAAGGCCTTTTGATCTGCGCGCATGGGTGAGACTTTCTGAAATGACGGAAGGAAAAATCGCTTTACGGATAGAGCTTAGATGTGGACCACGCTGCCGCAGCATCGCCCCGCATAAACTCTAAACGATCATGCAAGCGAAATGGACGATCGCGCCAAAATTCTATTCGCGTTGGTACAAGGCGAAAGCCTGACCAGAAGTCCGGGCGCGGCACCTCACCAATGCCAAATCTTAAGGCATAGCCAGCCACACTTTTCTCCAGCGCAAAGCGATCTTCGAGTGGGCGCGACTGCGCACTCGCCCATGCCCCGATCCGGCTATCGCGGGCACGCGAGGCAAAATAGGCATCGGCTTCTTCTTGGCTAACAGATGTAATCGCCCCGCGCACCCGAACTTGGCGGCGCAGGCTTTTCCAATGAAAACAGAGGGCAGCTTGTGGGTTTTCGCCCAATTGCTGGCCCTTATAGCTTTCCAGATTGGTATAAAAGACAAAGCCTTGGCGATCAAAATCTTTCAAGAGGACCATCCGCACATCTGGCAGCCCCGTGCTGTCGGCCGTCGCCAACGCCATTGCATTGGCGTCATTCATCTCTTTTTCCTTGGCTTCGGCCAGCCACGTGCCAAACAAATCAAATGGGTCAGAGGCAGCTTCAAGCAGCGGCGTGGTATCGACAGCGGCGGCTTGATATTCGGCCTCAGACGGGGTCGGGGGGATTAGTGTGTTGGAGGTCATGGGCGCAATGTAGTGCACCACCCCCTATTCGCCAACTCACGCGATTACAGACGCGTTTTCGCGCGGCCTACGGGTTCAAGGCCGCCTTGAAAAAACGCGCTGCCATGCCTGCAGAAATCAATGGGCAAAAGATGAAATTTAACGATCGAGTTTACACGTCGTTAACCGTGCCGAGACGATGGTCTGCCCCATGTCTTCACCCTATGCCATCCTCGGGCTTGAGCCCAATGCTGATCCCCGCGCCGCCAAGGCCGCGTTTCATGCTGTCGCCAAATCGTGCCACCCAGATGTGAATTCAGATCCGCAGGCGCGACAACGCTTTGAAGAAGCGCGTGAAGCTTATCGCGTGATCACATTGGGTGCTGCATCGGCCGATATTGGCCGTGTCGGCAGCCCGCGCGCCGGGCGCATGACCGAGATCGACCTTGAAGTTTCGGTTTGGATCGCAGCCCGTGGCGGATCTGTCAAAGGTTCCTGCCCACTCGGAAAGGCCAGTGTCCGCGTCCCTGCCGGTGCCCGCGCTGGCGACCGGATTATTGCCCGCATTGGCAAAACCGATGTGGCTTGCGTGATCCGCATCGCTGACACCGATGGCTTTGAAATCGACGGCGGCAACATCGTAACCACCCTCACCTTGTCGGCTGCCCAAGCAAAGTCCGGTGGTGGGGTAGAGATTGAAACCCCGATGGGTCGTTTGCGCTTGAACGTGCCAAAAGAAAGCCAAGATGGCGACCGTCTGCTGGTTACAGGCCGTGGCCTGCCCGCCACCAATGGCCGCCCCGCTGGCGACCTCTATCTCGACGTGGAAATCATCGAAACGATGACGGACCGTGCGGTGGCTGCCTTGGACAAGATCCTCGCCAAAGCCCGTCGTCCGCGTGCGGGCAGTGACCTATTCGGCCAAGATCTAGTCGCCTAAGCGCTCGCCTTCTTTAAGGACAAAAAGCATACTTCCGCGGCACCATAGCTGCGGCTGTCCAACACCTCATAGCCGGCCGGCATGAGCGCGGGTTCGCCGCGTCCACGCTCCAGCACCACCAGCGAATCTGCATGTAACCATCCCTGAGCCAGCCCCTTAAGCGCGGCCAAATCAAAGCCTTTGGCGTAGGGCGGATCGAGAAACACCAGATCAAACGGGCCATTGGCGGTTGCTGGCATCGCCCCCAAATCCGTCGCATCGCGCTTCCAGACTCGGCTGATGCCTTGCGCCGAACAAGCCTCAATATTGGTTGCCAAGGCTGCCCGTGCCGCAGGGTCGGTGTCAACGAACAAACAATGGACCGCCCCACGTGACAGGGCCTCCAGCCCCAAAGCGCCCGTTCCTGCAAACAAGTCCAGCACTTTGGCCCCGTTTACACCGGGCGACCAAGGCGCATGCTCAAGGATATTGAAGACCGCTTGGCGCGCCCGATCCGATGTTGGCCGCGTTGCATCCCCTGCGGGCGCGACCAACGCTTTGCCCTTCCACCGCCCCGAAACAATGCGCATGAATGTGGCCTCTACGTCGTCTTTGCCAGATGGCGGTCGAGCTTTTCATGTAATTGCGCCAGATGCTGACGCAATTGCGCGATCTCATGCTCTGATTTCACATTGACCTCATAGTCCATCCGCGTGGTCAGGCGATCTTTTTCGGCTTGGCGGTTCTGCGCCATCATGATGATGGGGGCTTGGATCGCTGCCAACATCGACAGGATCAGGTTCAAGAAAATGAAGGGATAGGGGTCAAAGCGGGCTTGGCCATGCAGGATCACCAAATTCAGCATGGCCCAAATGAATAGAAAGATGCCAAAGCTGATCACAAAGCTCCACGAGCCGCCAACTTCAGCAACCCGATCCGCCAGCCTCTGGCCAAAGGTCGTTTGCAATTCGAACGCCTCGTTTGCATCCTGTGTGCTGTGAACCCGGTGTGCAATGGCGCACACCAAAGCTTGGTCCTTGGCTGAAAGTCGGGCAAAGCCCCCCTCTTCCAACAGTATCTGACCTAGCATATGTGCTTGTTCAGGCGGCAGATCAGCGATTTCTGCCGCTGAAGTGTAAGATTGGCTCATGGCGGGGTCTCCAAATCAGGCTAATCATCTCTATATGACAAAGATGCGAACCACAATTTTTTAGGATCGGTCCCATGGCAGCAGTTACGATTTATACCAAGTATTTTTGCCCTTATTGCGAACGGGCTTTGGCCCTCTTGGAAAAGAAGGGTGCCGACATCACCAATATCGAAGCATCCTCGAATGCAGAGATGCGGGCCAAGATGAATGAGTTATCTGGCCGCAACACGTTTCCACAGATTTTCATTGGCGGCACCCATATTGGTGGCTGCGATGATTTGATGGCGCTGGAGGCCAAAGGTGGCCTTGATCCCTTGTTGAGCGCCTAGTCTTGGTGAAGGTTGCGCTCCTCCAATTGCGGACGCCGGCACGTCTAGATGCCGCGCGTGCGCAACTTGAGCCCTTATTGACCCGTGCCGCGAAAGCCGGGGCTAAGCTGATCGTAACGCCAGAAGGCACCAACATCTTACAGCGCGACCGCGCTCGCTTTGATGAAGCCGCCCTTTATGAGGATGAGGCCGAGGCGCTGGACTGGTATGGCGAACAAGCCAAAGCCCATGGTGTGCATCTGTTGATCGGCTCTGCTTTGTTAAAGCGCCGCAGCGGCAAAGCGGCCAATCGCAGCCATTTGTTCGGCCCAGACGGCAGTCTATTGGCGACCTATGACAAGATCCATCTGTTTGATGTGAATTTGGGCGCGGGCCAAGAAACGCGCGAAAGCAATGCCTATGAGCCGGGCGACAAAGCCGTAGTGGTGGAAACCGACTTTGGCACTTTGGGGCTAACCATCTGCTATGATGTGCGCTTCCCGCATTTGTTTCGCGATTTAGCCAAAGCCGGGGCGCAGATCATCACCGTGCCCGCAGCCTTTACCGCGCCCACTGGCAAAGCCCATTGGCATACGTTGTTGCGCGCGCGCGCAATTGAGACTGGTGCCTTCATTCTCGCCCCCGCCCAAGGTGGCAATCACGAAGATGGCCGCGCCACCTTTGGCCACAGCCTGATCATTTCGCCGTGGGGTGAAATCATGGCTGAGCTTGCCCACGATAATCTGGGTGTATTGTTCGCCGACCTTGATCTTGAACGCGTCACCAGTGCCCGCGAAAAAATTCCCTGCCTCACCCATGACCGCGATTATCAAAGCCCATGATTAAATATGCGCTTCGTTGTGATCAGGCCCATGATTGGGAGGCTTGGTTTGACTCGATCTCTGGCTATGAAACCCAAGTTGGGCGCGGCTTGGTTGAATGCCCTATATGCGGTTCAAAGGCAGTTGAAAAAGCGCCCATGGCCCCGGCAGTCTTTTCCTCCAAGTCAGATCGCCCTGCTCCACCTGCCTCAGCCGACACGCCCGTGCCGCTTGCCAATGGGCCAGACCCCTTAAGCCTGCCCGAGCCCGTGAAAGCCTTCTTCCAAGGTTGGAAAGAGCATATTGAGCAGAATTACGACTATGTCGGCGACGCTTTTGCCAAAGAAGTGCGCGCCATGCATGAGGGCGACAGCGAAGAGCGCCTCGTCTATGGTCAAGCCACCGCCAAAGAGGCCAAAGAACTGATTGAAGACGGGATTTCGGTGGCACCCCTACCGGCCCTGGCAACGCCTAAACCTGTCCGTGGCTATCACTAAGGCTCAAGGCGCGCTAATTGTTTATGGCTGAACCCGTCGCTTTCGCCCGATAGGTCACAGCGATCATCCCCGCCAAAACAGCCAAAAGCACGGCGGACGATCCTACGGTGCCGATGCCCATCCCGCCGTGATCGGGTGATTTCGTTAAAAGATCGCCCATGGTTGCCCCAAAAGGGCGGGTCAGGACAAAGGCCGCCCAGAATAGCGCCGTGCGTGAAATCTTGGTCAAGAAAAAGGCCAATGCGATAGCGATCAAGCCGCTGCTGATCAGCACATTGCTCCACAAAAAGCCAAGCCCAGAACTGTCGGCGAGAAAATCGCCAAGGGCTGTTCCAAGCGTGTTGGAAACCAAGATAGCCGCCCAATAAAAGGCTTCATCGCGGCCACCGCTTATATGATCAACCGATAGGCTGCCAGTCGTTCGTTTCCAGACGATCAATACGGCTACCAAGCAGCTCGCGATCAGGCCAGACCCCAGTGCGTAGCCAAGCTCAAAAGTTCGGTCGAGCATATCGGAAATCGTGGTGCCGGCCGTGCTGGTTGCGAGCACGACGAGCCAGTAGAGCCAAGGGTGAAATTTCTTCGCCCGCAATTGCAGTGTCAAAACAACGCCGAATATCGCAAGCAGAATGATCGTGCTCAGCACATAGCCGACCTGCATCGTCATAGAGATCATGTCGCCACCCGTTTCGCCAACGGTGGTTGCGGCAATCTTCATAACCCAAAACGCGAGCGTGACTTCAGCGACTTTACTCAGTGTGGATGTGGCCGTCTGTGTTCCAGGTTTCATCAGCAAGTCACTCCACACAGCCTCAGTGGCTATTCGCACTGTGTGCCCTTGAATAGCAAGGGAGCCTTCTCCTACAGTTGGTGTCAAGAGCGCGCCTTTGGCGCAGCGATAGGGTGGAGCGTTTGCTATGAATCGTCGGGAAATCTTAACAGCAGGTAGTGCGGCGTTTGTCGCAAGCCCGGCTCTCGCCTCCGCCTCCTCTGCGCGTACCATTCTAACCGGCGGGCCGATCCATACAGGGGTTGCTGGCCGCAGCCCTGCAGAAGCCATTGCCGTTGAGGGTAGCCGTGTTGTCGCCATTGGCAGCCTGCGTGCAGTTCGGGCCGCTTTGCCGCGCGCCAAAGAGATCGATCTTGCCGGGGCGGCCGCTCTGCCTGGTCTCGTCGATAGCCATGCTCACATGACGGGCATTGGCCTGCGCGAAATGACGTTGAACCTCGATAGCGTCAAATCCATCGCAGAACTTCAGGCCAAGCTTGCCGCTTGGGCGGCCCAGAACCCAACAGGACCTATTGCAGGGCGCGGCTGGATTGAAACCCACTGGCCTGAAGGCCGCTTTCCAACCCGGCAAGATGTAGATGCGATTGTGCCAGACCGCCCTTTGCTGCTCGGCCGTTCAGATGGCCATGCGGCTTTAGCCAATAGCGCCCTTTTAAAGCTTGCCGGGATTGATTCCAGCACGGCCAGCCCTCCGGGCGGCCAAATCCTGAAAGATGCGTCCGGCGAGCCAACAGGCATGTTGATCGACAACGCCCAAGCCCTTGTTGAAAGCCGGATGCCGACGGCAACCCCTGACATGATCCGCCAAGCTTTGGTCAAAGCCGACCGCCTTTACGCCTCACGTGGCTGGACGGGCCTGCATAATATGAGCGTATCGGGTGAGGATTTAATTGCGCTCAAGGCGCTCGCTTTGTCCGGCGAAGTCCAGCTGCGGGTCGATAATTATCTCGACATCCCCTTTGCCACAGAAGTTTTGCGGCGCGGGCCGAGTGTCGATTCCACAGGTCGGATCAGCACGCGTGGGGTGAAAATTTATTCTGATGGGGCTTTGGGCTCTCGCGGGGCGGCCCTTTTGGCACCTTACGCCGATGCGCCAGAGTCCGAAGGCCTGTTATTGACGCCAGAAGCGCAAGTGCTGGCCGTGCTGGAGCGCGCCAAGAAGTCCGGCGCACAAGTTGCCATGCACGCCATTGGTGACAGAGGTAATCGGCAAAGCCTTGACTGGTTTGAGCGCGTGCTGGATCACGCCAAGACAAATCGGCGTTGGCGGATTGAACATGCGCAAGTGGTCTCGCCACCCGATATGCCGCGCTTTGCGAAACTGGGCGTGATCGCCTCCATGCAGCCTTCCCACGCGATTGGCGATTTGTTCTTTGCCCCGGCACGTCTGGGGCCAGAGCGCCTAAAAGGTGCCTATGCTTGGACGAGCCTCCTCAAGACCGGTGCGGTGGTGTGCGGCGGCTCTGATGCGCCGGTTGAACAAGGCGATCCGCGCATCGAGTTTTATGCGGCTATCTATCGCCATGCGCTCAATGGCTATGTCGGCCCAGATTGGGGCTTGGAAGAGCGTGTTTCCCGCCAACAGGCCTTAGGCATGTTCACCCGTTCTGCCGCCTATGCCGTGGGTGCAGAGCGCAGTCGTGGCACCTTAGCCGTTGGCCAAGCAGCCAGCATCAGCGTCTTCTCGCGCGATTTCATGACCGTCAAACCCGCCGACATCCTCGACGCAAAAACCGTCCTCACTATGGTCGACGGCAAGATTGTGTATGAGGGCTAGGGGCGGGTTAGGCCAACTAACACCCCTCCCCCTGCAATCCATGCCGCCAGCCACTTGGCGTTGGGGCCACGGCTGCCTATAGATTTGCCAACACAATTCTAAGCGGCACCCGAGGTGCCTGGACGGGAAGTTATGGCTAGCGTTAACGATATTCGCACTGCGTTTTTGGACTTTTTCAAATCCAAGGGCCACACCGTCATGGCGTCCAGCCCGCTGGTGCCGCACAATGACCCGACTTTGATGTTCACCAATGCGGGCATGGTGCAGTTCAAAAACGTGTTCACAGGGGCGGAAACGCCACCCCAGCCGCCACGTGCCGCGACCAGCCAAAAGTGCGTCCGCGCGGGCGGCAAGCACAATGACCTCGACAATGTCGGCTATACGGCGCGTCACCACACTTTCTTTGAAATGCTGGGCAATTTCTCGTTCGGCGACTATTTCAAGGAAGATGCGATCAGCCATGCGTGGGAATTACTGACCAAGGATTTTGGCATTGATGCGTCCAAACTGATCGTCACCGTCTATCATACCGATGATGAGGCCCGTGCCTTGTGGCGCAAGATTGCAGGCCTTTCCGATGACCGCATCATCTCCATCCCCACCAGCGACAATTTCTGGTCGATGGGCGATACCGGCCCCTGCGGCCCCTGCAGCGAAATCTTCTATGACCATGGCGACCATATTTGGGGCGGTGTACCAGGCAGTGCGGAAGAAGATGGCGACCGCTGGATTGAGATCTGGAACCTCGTCTTCATGCAGTTTGAGCGCCATGCCGATGGCAGCCAAACCAGCCTGCCCAAGCCCAGTATCGATACAGGCATGGGCCTAGAGCGGGTATCCGCCGTTTTGCAAGGCGTGCACGACAATTATGACATCGACCTGTTTAAGACCCTGATCGCGGCGTCTGAAAACCTGACTGGCGTGAAGGCCGAAGGCGATAAGCGCGCCAGCCACCGCGTGATTGCCGACCATATTCGCGCCTCCAGCTTCCTGATCGCCGATGGCGTAACGCCTTCCAATGAAGGACGCGGTTATGTGCTGCGCCGCATCATGCGCCGTGCCATGCGCCATGCCCACATGCTGGGTGCGAGTGAGCCTTTGCTGCACCGCTTAGCCCCGGTCCTGATCCAAGAAATGGGCGGCGCTTATTCAGAACTGCGCCGCGCGGAAGCCTTCATCACCTCGACGCTGGAACAAGAAGAAGTGCGCTTCCGCCGCACCTTGGGCCGTGGCCTGTCTTTGTTGGACGAAGAAAGCGCAGGCCTCACCAAAGGCCAAGAATTGTCAGGCAAGGCTGCTTTCCAGCTCTATGACACTTACGGCTTCCCCGTTGATCTGACCCAAGACGTGCTGCGGGCGCGCGGCATTGGTGTGGATATGACAGGCTTTAACGCGGCGATGGACGAGCAAAAGGCTTTGGCGCGGGCTGCTTGGGCTGGCAGCGGCGAGGCAGGCACCGACGCCATTTGGTTGACCCTAAAAGACGAGCAAGGCGGCAGTGAATTCTTGGGCTATAGCCAGAGCGAGGCCAGCGGCCAATTGGCAGCGATCGTCGTGGGCGGGGCCAAGGTCGACGCCTTATCCGAGGGCGATAGCGGCGAGATCGTGTTCAACCAAACCCCCTTCTATGCCGAAAGCGGCGGTCAAGCGGGCGATCAAGGCATGATCCGGTTTGATAATGGGGCCGTCTTCGAAGTCGAAGACACCTTAAAGCGCGCTGGGGCCATCCATGGCCACAAGGGCAGACTGGTAAAGGGTGCCGTCAAAGTGGGCGATGCAGCTCTGCTAACCATTGACAGCGCCCGCCGCAACGCCATCCGCGCCAACCATAGCGCCACGCACTTGATGCATGCGGCCCTGCAAAACGTCTTGGGCCCGCATGTGACGCAAAAAGGCTCGCTGGTCGAAGCCGACCGCTTGCGCTTTGACTTTGCCCATGGCGCAGGTCTGTCGCGGGCCGAGATTGATGCCATTGAGGCCGAGGTCAACGCCGTCGTGCGGCAAAATACCGAGGCCTCCACTCGTTTGATGACGCCTGATGAAGCCATTGCCGAGGGCGCGATGGCGCTGTTTGGCGAGAAATATGGCGATGAAGTGCGCGTGCTGGCCATGGGCCGCAAGCTTAACCACGCGCCCAAGTCCTATTCGGTGGAATTGTGCGGCGGCACCCATGTGGGCCGTACAGGCGATATTGGTAGCTTTGTCATTGTCTCAGAAGGGGCAGTCGCTGCGGGTGTGCGCCGGATTGAAGCCGCCACCGGCCAAGCTGCGCTGGATCACCTCAAAGCTGAAGCCGCCATTGCGCGCGCCGCGGCAGAGCCTCTCAAGGCGCAATTGCCCGATCTGCCCGCGCGGATCGAGGCGATGATTGCCGACCGCAAGCGGCTCGAAAAAGAATTGACCGACGCCAAGCAAAAGCTCGCTCTGGGTGGCGGCGGTGGGGCCGCAGCCGCGATTGAGGAGATCAATGGCGTGAAGCTCGACGCCCGTATCCTTGATGGCATTGGCGCGAAAGATTTGCGCCCCATGGTCAATGAAGCGATCCAGAAATTGGGTAATGGCGTGGTCGCCTATGTGGCAGCCGCCGACGGCAAAGCCGCAATTGCGGTGGCAAGCACGGTGGCGAGCGTCAGCGCGGTGGATCTGGTCAAGGCCGCCGTGCTCGCCATGGGCGGGCAAGGTGGCGGTGGCAAGCCCGATTTTGCCCAAGGTGGCGCGCCAACGGCAGATGCGGCTTCGGCTGGCCTAGACGCCGTGAAAGCGGCGATGGCCAGCTAGATGAAATCGCTCGACTTTCTCATCCTGATCCCGACAGATCCATCTTACGTGCCGAGCGAAGACCAAGCCGAAGCTGGCGCGGACGCGCTGGAGGCTTTGTTGCCGCGCGCCGACGAAGTCACCTATGACATGTTTGACGATGTGCGCTTCATTGATGCAGGCGAAGCGTTTGAGGCAATCACCTGCCCGCTCTGTGGCAAGGATGCACAAGCCTGGTGGGAAGGCGCGATGGATCAGGCCGCCGAAACCGAGTTTGAGGAATTGAGCGTGGTGGCCACCTGCTGTGGTGGGGCAACCAATCTGAACGCGCTCATCTATCAACCTGCCGCCGCCTTTGCCCGCTTTACCTTGGTCGCCACCAATGCCGGGGTTGGCAAATTGGCGCCGGAGGCTCTAGTCCCGGTAGAAGCGGCGCTGGGCTGCGCGCTGCGTGTGGTGCGGCAGAAGGTTTAAGCCGAAGCACCCTCAATAAATTTTTCCCCAAATACCCGAATTGGCCCTTGCGCTCAGGCGGGGGCGACCACACATGCAAGGCATGACCGACGAACACGCCACCACCTCCCCGACCGATGCTCCAGACTCACATATGGGTTCCACCCCTGCCCGCTTTGCGAGCTTTGAGGAGTTTTATCCCTTTTACCTGTCTGAGCACCAAAATGTGATCAGTCGCCGCCTGCATCTTGTTGGCACGGCGCTGGTCTGCATGTGCTTGCTGATGGTCGTCCTCTGGGGCGTTGTGGGTGGCATTGAATATCTGATTGCGGCACCAATTGTTGGCTATGGCTTTGCTTGGGCTGGACATTTCTTCTTTGAAAAGAATAAGCCCGCCACCTTCACCTATCCGGCTTGGAGCTTGATGGGCGACTTCCGCATGTTTGGTGAGACCATTACGGGCAAGCGCGCTTTCTAAGCAGACGTTCACAACAGCCTAACAGTCCACAAAATACCTTGCAGGGGGCGATGCACGCGCATTGCCCCCTCGCCATATGGGTCAAGCGTGCCTATTTTAAGCGCATGCTGATTCTTCTCTCCCCCGCCAAAAATCTGAATTACGAGCCGGTCGCGCCAAAGCTGCCAGCCACCAAGCCGCGTTTGGAAGCCGATATTGCCGCGCTGGCCAAAGTAACAGCCAAGCTAAAGCGATCCGACATCGCCAAGCTGATGCATTTATCCGACAATTTGGCGGAGCTGAATTACCAGCGCTTTCAGGCGTTTGATCCGGCTCTCAATGGTCCAGACGTGTTGCAAGCAGCCCTCGCCTTCAATGGCGATGTCTATCAGGGCCTGCAGGCGCGCGATTTGAGCGCGGAAGACCTGAACTGGGCGCAAGACCATGTGCGCATCCTGTCTGGCCTCTATGGCCTGTTGCGCCCGCTTGACGTGATTGCGCCTTACCGTCTGGAGATGGGCACGCGGCTGAAAACCAAGCGCGGGGAAAGCCTGTATGATTTTTGGGGCGACCGTTTGTCCAAAGCGATCAATGCGGACTTGGCAGGCCAATCTGCGCCCATCGTCATGAACCTCGCCTCGACTGAATATTTTAGTGCGGTCTCGAAAAAGGCCTTAAAAGCGCGCGTCATCACCGCAAACTTTAAAGAGATTAAAGATGGCGAGGCCCGGGTATTGAGCTTCTATGCCAAGCGGGCGCGCGGCGCGATGGCGCGCTTCTGCATTGAAAATCGTATCACCGACCCCGAAGGCATCAAGGCTTTTGACGTGGATGGTTATCGCTTTGATGCGGCAAGCTCTAAGCCTGAAACTTGGGTGTTCTCGCGCCCACAACCGCCGGGCAAGATGGGCTGAGGCACATGACCAAACCTGCCCTCAATATCGCGCTACAAGGTGGTGGCTCTCACGGGGCCTTTGCATGGGGGATTTTGGATGCCCTCCTCGAAGAAGGCCGGTTTGACATTGCCGCCATCACCGCGACCAGCGCCGGAGCGATGAATGCGGTTGTCTGCGCTGATGGCCTGCGGACGGGTGGGAATGAGGGTGCACGCGATGCCCTCAATCGGTTTTGGGAGAAGATTAGCACCGCCCGTGGCCCCTTCAGCCCGGTTAGCCTGAACGCCATTCGCAAAGCGTTTGACCCGTTTGGTTTGTTCAAGGCGGCAAGCTTTCAATGGTTTGATGCGCTGACAAGCGTCGCCAGCCCCTATGAGTTTAATCCTTGGAATTTCAACCCCTTGCGCGACGCTCTTCAGGATGTAGTTGACTTTGAGGGGCTGATGAAGAGCCCGCCGTTTAAGCTGTTTATCGCTGCCACCAATGTGAAGAGCGGGCGGGCAAAAGTGTTTCGCACGCACGAGGTTAGCGCCGATGTGACCTTGGCCTCGGCCTGCCTACCCTATCTGTTCCAAGCGGTGGAAGTGAATGGCGAATCCTATTGGGACGGCGGCTATATGGCCAATCCTGCGCTATGGCCGCTCTTCTATGAGGCAGGCCTGCCTGATGACGTGTTGCTCTGCGCGCTGAACCCGCAGACGCTCGACACCGTGCCAAAGACCAGTGCGGCCATTATGGACCGCCTGAATGAGATCACTTTTAACGCCAGCCTGATTGCCGAACTGCGCGCCATCGCCTTTGTCCAGCGCTTGCTGGAGGATGAAGAGATGGGCGATAAGTTGAAGGACCGCTATCGCGACGTGAAGGTCCATGCGATTAAGGCAGACGATGCGCTCAAAGGCTTGGGTGCGGCTAGCAAGTTCAACACCGACTGGGACTTTTTGACGGGCTTACGCGACCAAGGACGGGCCGCCTGGCAAGCTTGGTCAAGCACGTGTGGCACCGCAGTCGGCCAGCATAGCACGGTGGATTTGGCGAAAGACTTCCTCGACCGCTAAGCTTTGGTCTCGCCGACTTCTTCGCCTTCGCCCAGTACTCGGCCTTTGGTTTCGGGTAAAAAGGCAATGGCGACCAGGGCTAGAACCACCAGCGGCATCATCGCCAACAAGGCGTGGCCGAGGCCACCCAAGACCGGGATGAGGAAGGCGACAAGGCTGCCGCCCAAAATCGCGCCACTGCTGGCCCCGATTTCAGATGTTCCGGCAACAGTTGCCCGCGCCTTGGTGGGAATAAGCTCTGTCATCGTAGCGCGCAGCGCGACAGAGGCCGCAAACCAAGCCATATAGCCGACGCTGAGGGCTGCACCGACAAATCCGAATTGGCTGTTGAGATAGACGCCTGAAAGACCAAAAACGCAGATCAGCGTGGCAACCAAAGCCACAGGCTTGCGCCCAAAGCGATCCGCCAACCGTCCGCCCAAAAACGTCCCGACAAGTCCGATCATCCCCGCCGCAAACGAAACCAGAGCTACTTGGCTCGGCTCCCACTTCGCGACGGACTGCAGATATTGCGAATTATAGGACAGAGCCGGCGAGATCGGCAGCCAAAACAGAAAATAGGCAATCCCAATGAGGATCACGGGTCGACGATTGGCGCGGATCAGCGCGAATTGATTGGCTTGATTGGCTTGCTTAGCGGCAACAAAGGCTGAGCTTTCAGGTAGTGCGAGCCGCCAAACTATCGACAAAAGCGCGGGCACGGCCCCTGCTGCATACATCCAGCGCCACGCATCTGGCTGATCGGCAAAATTGCCATAGGCCGCCAAGGCCACCCCGTCACCAGACGCGCCAAGCAGCGACAAGAGCCCCAGCATCCAAGCCCGGGCTTGAGGTGGTGCCGCCTCCGCCAGCAGCACCACGGCCAATAATTCATCCACCATGGTGAACAAGCGCGTGAAGAAGAGGCCAGAGGCCAACATCAGGGGGTTCTGCGCCAAAGCAGTCAGCAAAGCCGATGCCGAAAAGCCCAAGATAGCCATCAAGAAAAGGGGCTTGCGGCCAATCCGGTCAGCCATCAGGGTCAACATCACCGCCGGAATCGCGCCGACTTTGGCAATTGTGCCGATCAAGACCGACGTCTGATCATCATAGCCAAAGGCTTGTTGGAATTGCGGCAAAGCCAAGGTCGAGAGTTGGAAGTCATACCGGCTGGCCATGAAAGCCGTACCGACCACAAACAGAAGGAACCAGACATCCTTTGTAATCTTGGGGCGCTCGCCCATACCCGACGGCCCGGGAAGCGGTTGAACATCAGCACTCATCACAATGCCCTCGTCTCTAAAGCGTCGCACGCAGGGTTGGATGGGCAGGCAAATCCGGTCCGATTCCAAACTTCTAGGTCAAAGTCTAACGCTATTTTTGCAAGCCTGTCTTCCCCAAAATCTTGCCCGCCAACCAAAAGTTTCAGTCAATCGGTTTCAGGCACTCCGCATCATCATGACTGACCTTATTGACCCGGTCGCTGACTTGGCGCGGCACCATCACGCCATCGGGTGGCGGCACGAGCAGCTGTTTGAGCGTGTCGGGCGGGGTGCTGGCAGTTAGCCATATGCGCCAGTGATCGGGTTCAATCACCACGGGGAAGCGGTCATGCAGCTCTCTAAAGCTTTCGCGGGCTGCAGTGGTGACAATGCTCATGGAGAGGAGAAGGCCGCCGTCTTCGTCCTTGGCAGCCTCCCACAGGCCAGCAAAAGCCACAGGCTGACCGTCTGGCCGGGCGATGAAGTAAGGCGTGCGCTGCTTGCCATCGCGCTTCCACTCATAAAAGCCATCGGCGGGGATCAGGCAGCGCTTGCGGGCAAAGGCGGTGCGGAAGCTCGGTTTATCGGCCACTGTCTCGCCACGGGCATTGAACAACGGCCCTGTTGGTGGGTCTTTCGCCATCCAAGCCGGACGCAGGCCCCAGCGCGCTTGTAGGATACGGGTGTCGCCGGCCTGACCAATAGCCACCATGGGAGCAAGCTGGGTTGGGGCGACATTCCAG
This sequence comes from Hyphomonadaceae bacterium UKL13-1, assembly GCA_001602435.1. Lineage (GTDB taxonomy): Bacteria > Pseudomonadota > Alphaproteobacteria > Caulobacterales > Aquidulcibacteraceae > Aquidulcibacter. Next base: position 1,028,356 of record CP012156.1, on the reverse strand, counting down.
CGCGGTGCCAAATTCGGCCGATCAGCCGACCCAAACAGGGTCGCCATCGCATCAGGCGGCAATGTTACGGCATATCGTCCACACATGGCTTCCATGCTAGCACAAAGCCATGACCCTGGAAGCCAAACCTGTTCCCATCCCTGCGGTTGGCATTGTCTGTTTCAACGACGATGGCCAAGTCCTGCTGATCCGTCGTGGCAATCCCCCGCGACAAGGCGAATGGTCGATGCCCGGTGGCAAGTTGGAATGGGGCGAAAAGGCGGTGGATGCCGCCTTGCGCGAATTGGCGGAAGAAACAGGCGTTAAGGCAGAAATTCTGGGCCTGATCGATGTGGTGGACGGGATATTCACCAGTCGAACCACGGGCGATGTCACTCGCCATTATGTGTTGATTGATTATGTCGCCCATTATCTCTCCGGCACCGTCGCCGCAGGCGATGACGCCAGCGAAGCGCGCTTTGTCGCCTTCGATACGTTAGAGACTTACGGCTTGTGGGATGAGACAATCCGTATCATTCACGCTGGCCACCGCCTGTGGCGCGCGGCGCGGAACTAATATCTAGGGATTGCGTTCACACGGTTGATCGTGCGGCCGCTCGCCCTTTAAGCGCCATGCAAATTGGCGATAGCCCAAGGGCTTGTCAAAGCGGTAATGCTTGCCGAACCACGCGTCGAAATCCGGGTCTTCGCGCAAATAGGTCAAGGTGTTGAAGCTGACCAAGCGATTGGCAAAAACGCGGCCGTATTCTTCAACCACTACATCCGGCGGACGACAGGTGAGGTCGGCGATATATTCACGCCGCACGCGGTCCAACTCCATCTTGCGGAAGGCTTCTTTCTTGGGGTCCACTTGCGGGACTTCCAATCCGACCAGCATCCACATGCCGTAGTGACGGGAGATGATCGGCCGATTGAGAATGCGGACAATGTAGAAAGCATGCTCGGGCGAAATGGACAGGATGGAAATCCGGCTATCTTGCGGCTCATTTTTCACAAACTTACGCAAGGTCGGGAAAACTGGCTGGCCCTTGGTCATTAAGACCCGGTTGATCGGCTTATAGATGGCTTGATGAGACAGAATTGCGAGACCAAAAGCCGCGAGGACCGCAACGACCCAACGTCGTTCTGCCACCATTTTTGCGCCAATGCTAACCACCAGCATCAAGGACAGACCTTGGGCCGCCAGCATATGATAACGCCAGCCCTTCATCTGCAGCCAAATGGCCAAAAGCATGGCCGTCAGCGTCACCAAGAGACCCAAGGTCAGGGAGCGCTTGTCCCAGGCCAATAAAGCCAAAACAAAGGGGACAATCGCAAAGCTGGTAGAGCCCAAGATGAACCCCAAGCGCCTACTGGGCGCAAGCTGCATGACAGGTCCAAAATTGGAATAGGCCACCATGACCATTGGCACGATGCGAGAGAAGAAGTCCTGTGCGAACAATAACAAGGCAATTGTGTAAGCGATCGCTGCAGCGGCTAAGCCTAAAGTCTCAAAGCGGATCGGGCGATAGTTGCGGCGTAAACGCGCAAACATACATCCCTCGATCAAAAGCGGCACAAGCACAAACACATGCTTGAGCGCAAATCCGTATGCTGAGAAGGCAAGTGTAATGAGAAGGGCCGCGGAGGAGATCGGCTTGCCTTCCATGCGGGCGACTGCCAGTGCGGTCCACAAAACCGATGCGACAAAAAACGCATGCTCTCGCTGCCCGGTCTCGCCCAAAGGCAAAATCAGATAGGAGACGGCCATTGCCAGCAGGACGACTTGACGTTGGCCAATTGGGATCAAGTCCCGCGTCAGGCTGTTGAACGTCCACAAGGCCGCCATCGTCAAACCTGTTACGCCGACTGCCAAGACTTGATAGGGCGCGACGCCGAGGATCTGACCGACATAATGCCAAGGCAGGGCCGCCCAGAACCACAAAGGTGGATTGGTCTCGATCACATCTTGATAGATGACTTTGCCATGCGCGACCTGTTCGGCAACATAAAGACGCCAGACGATGTCCCCAGTCGGAGTCAGTTGCAGCATCGCCCACAACCCGACAACCAAGATCCCAGCCAAGACCAGGCTGAATAGAGCCGTCGTGGTGGTTTTGGACCAGGTAGCCGACCGCGAGCCGGACAAGAGGGACGAAGTAAGTGTCATGAACGACCGAGGTGCAACTTGGTTTGATCTAGAACAATTGTTGGAAGGGAGTGCGCGCTGTAGCAGGTCCTATGCCAAGCTAGAACAGCGAGAACTGCGCAACTTGGCCTCAATGGCCCTTTTTCTGAGCAATTTTCAGCGCGTTCCGTATAAATATGCATAAAATTGCAGCTAGAGCTGCCTTGTTAATCCACTGTCATCGTGCCCTTTGCTATGGGAGCGCGGTTAAGTCCATCCTTGATTTGGGTGGCAGGGAGCCAGAGTGCATGGAACGTTCCGCCTATACTGAAATGGCAGCCATTGATGAAAATCACTGGTGGTACCGCGCCCGTCGGCGCATTGTGGCTGAAATGATCACGCAACATATTGCTAAGCGCCCCAATCTGGCGATTGCGGAAATTGGCTGTGGCACGGGTTCGAATTTGCCTGTCCTCGCACGCTTTGGCCAATTGACAGCAGTTGAACCAGATGCCGATGCGCGCGCTTACGCAGCTACGCGTGCCGACGCCACGGTGTTGGAAGGCCGGTTGCCCGATGGTTTGCCTTTAGCCGATGGCAGCCTCGACCTCGCCGTCATGTTAGATGTGTTGGAGCATGTCGATGACGATGTCGCGGCATTGAAGGCCGTGGCCACCAAGTTAAAGCCCGGCGCTAGCTTTCTGTTGACCGTGCCCGCCATGCCGTCGCTGTGGAGTCCACATGATGAGGAGCATCACCATAAGAGGCGCTATACGGCGCAGACGCTGCGTGCCGCTATCGAAGCCGCTGGCCTCAAAATCGAGATGATGAGCTACTTCAACACCCTGCTTTTGCCTATGATCGCCGGGGTGCGGTGGATGAAAAATCTAACCGGCAGCAAAGAAGTCGATACGGGCATGCCGTCAAACTGGTTGAACAATCTGCTGGAAGCGATTTTTGCGTTTGAGCGTCACTTGATCGGCCGCCTCCCCCTGCCCTTGGGCGTGTCGCTGGTCGTGATTGTTAAGGCTGCTTAGGAACGCGGTTGCACGGTGCCGAAGGCGGTTTCGCCGGATTTAAGCGCCGGATTGGGTAAGGCCCAATATCACGCTCAATGACGTAATGGGCGTCTAGCCAAGCCTTAAAGTTTGGGTCTTCGGTAAGATAGCTAATCGCGTCAAATCGTATTGGATTTGGCGTTCGAACGTACCCGACCTCTCCAATGATTAGGTTTGGCCGACTACATTGGATATCTTCAATAAATTCAGCTCTCACCCGCTCCTTTTCAACCTTTCGAATGGCTTCCAGCTTCGGGCTTTTGTTCGGTGTCAGTAGACCCGGCATCATCCACATGGAGTAATAACGCGACCAATAGGACCGACCGGCATCGGCGAGTGGGTGAAAGGCATTATCCGGCCCAATCGACAGGATGAAGATGCGGCTGTCTTTCGGTTCTTTGGCGACAATCGACCTTATCAGCGGCTCAATGATCTGACCCCGAGTCTGAACGCTGCCAATGGCTGGCATGGCAACGAGGGTCCAAATCAAGGTCAGCGTCGCCAAAAGAGGCAATGCCACTTTTGAGCGCGTTTCTTGTTTGGCGAACGTTTGCTGAACGATCATGATTGACAAAATAACGGACAAGCCATGGGCCGCGACAAAATGATAGCGCCACCCCTTCTGCTGAAGCATGACGATGGCAAGACACACAACAATGGCAATCGCCAAGGCGATACAAAACGGACGCCGTTCCTTGGTCAAAACCATGATGGCCAAGGGGACAAAGACAAACAGTCCTTGCATCCCCAATCGAACCTTGCGCTCGAAGGATGAAAAGGCATTCCAAGGTCCAAATGCGTAATAGGCCGTTTGTATCAAGTCCAACATGCGACCCAGAAAATCTGGGGCGAACCTCCAAATCGCGGCAGCATATGCCAGCGCGCAAATGGCCAAGGTAAAGTTCTCCGGCCGGAAGGGTGTCCACGCGCGCTTTTGACGCCACAAGAACCATGCTTCCAAGACGAGTGGCAGGAGAACAAAATAATGTTTAAGGGCAAAGCCATAGGCACTAATGAGGCCGACCAAAATCGCAATCGGCAGCGCCACCTCTCGCCCCTCTAAACGGGCGCTTAATAAGGCGATCCAAAGGCCGCAAGCCATCATCAGCGATTGCTCGCGCTGGCCAAAGTCTCCGACGCTCACCAAGCATAAGGCGAATAGAAAACCAAAAGCGGTTGCGGCTGCTGCCGACGCTCCCAGCGTCTTTTTGGCCAAATGAAACAGCAGAAAAGTGGCTGAGATAATCACAGCCATATTGATCCCAATCAGCGCATGATAGGCTAAAATCGGTGTTTGTTGCGCCAGCCAAGCTGCCGGCAAAGCTGCCCAGAACCAAAGCGGCGGATTAACTTCAAGCAAATCCCGATACATCTGTTTGCCGTCGAGCAAGCCATCGGCGATGTGCAGGCGCCATAACAAGTCAGGCCCCGGCAAAACAATGAGGGATAAAACGATCCCCAACACCACAATCACTAGCCCGCCCAAAATATACAGGTTGGATACAGGTTCAACTTTTGCCATGATCACCTTGAAGCGGCTTGGAGGTCTGGTCTGCATAGACCCAGAAATTGAAGAAGAGGAAATTGGTGCAAGCCACAATCACCATCACGATGGCCGATACGGCCAAATCGGGCAAATCATACAACTTAGTATTGGCTTGGCTGATGAGGGCAGCGATCAGGAAGCCAACCCCCACCGCAATCAAATAGCGCCACAATGTACCGGGCTTTGTTTCGCGATGGCCAAAAGTGAATTTCCCGTGCGCGGAATATTGGAATAACAGCGCCGCGCCATAGGCCAAATTGGACGAGAAAAAGCGCACCAAGCCTAGATAAACCATCAGATTGTAGACGACGATATAAACAAGCGAAGTCAGGCCGCCAGCAATGGCATAGCGCAAACCCAAAATTGCTTTGGCGCGCAGATCAGCCCCGGTCATGGAAACCGATAAAGCGCTTTACCAGATAAAGCGGCCTTTCTTTGGAAGCCATATAGATGCGGCCGACATATTCACCAATCATGCCGAGAACCATCAATTGCATCCCGCCCATAAACATGACGGCGATGAACAACATGGTCCAACCGCTGACCCATTGATCTGTCAGCAAGCGGTTTAAAACAGCATAGACAATGCCGACGTTAGAAAGGACAAAAATGGCTAGTCCGAGTGTGATCACAAAGCGCAAAGGTGCGAGCGAGAAGGACAACATGCCGTCCAACGCGAACAAAACCATCTTGCGCAGCGGATACTTACTCTCCCCTGCGGCCCGCGCCGCCCGGCGATACGGCAAAGCAGTTTGGCGGAAGCCAACCCAGCTAATCATGCCGCGCAGGAAACGATCGCGTTCCTTCATCGAGCCAATGGCATCCACAACTTGGCGATCAATCAGGCGGAAGTCGCCCACATCAAGGGGGATCTCGACATCGGACAAGGAGTTCAGCCCGCGATAGAACACCCTTGCTGTGGCAAGCTTAAAGGCGCTCTCGCCCTCGCGGTCCGTGCGTTGGCCATAAACCACATCATAGCCTTCACGCCACAACCTCACCATGTCGGCAATCAATTCGGGTGGGTCTTGCAGGTCGGCGTCTATGATTACCACGCAATCGCCATTGGCCTGATCAAGACCCGCTGTCACCGCAGGCTGATGGCCAAAATTTCGCGACAGCATCACGACCCGGACATGGGCGTCACCAGCTGCAAGATCGGTCAATTTCGTCGCGGTCAGATCGCGGCTGCCGTCATCAACATAGATGATTTCATAATCCATGCGTTCGGTTGAGACCAATGACTCAAGGACTGCTTTCAGCCGCGCATGCGAAAGGCCAATGACAGCCTCTTCATTATAGCAGGGAACAACCACACTGATCCGAGCAGATCCGTCACGGGTCAAACGAACAACAGGATTTGGCGACGAATCTGAATAGGACATGGGCGTGTTTCATAGCGAGTCCGCGCTTCAAGCACAAACCATTCAACACTTGCGCGCTGATGGGCGCTTGCTAGTGTGGCGAACACATCAACTCAAAAAGACTCGGGGAAGCACCATGGCCTATCAACCCTTCAATTTAGCCGGACATGTCGCATTGGTTACAGGCGGCAATCGCGGCATTGGCCTTGGCATGGCCGAAGCCCTTGCCGCCTGCGGGGCTGATGTTGCCATTTGGGGCCGCAAGGCTGCTGCCAACCAAGAAGCGGTGGCTAAGCTCGCAGCCTATGGCGTCAAAGCCAAGGCTTGGGAAGTCGATGTGGCGCATGAGGAACAAGTGGTTGCCGCGATGGCCGACACAGTCGCGCAAATGGGCCGCATAGACACCGTTTTTGCCAATGCTGGCGTCGGCTATGGTGCGCCAAGCTTTGTTGACATGAGCACCGAGACCTACCGGAAGACCTTGGCCGTCAATCTCGACGGCGTGTTTTTCACGCTGCGCGAGGCGTGCCGCCATATGGTTGAGCGCGCAAAGGCGGGCGATCCGGGTGGCTCTTTGGTAGGGGTTGCTTCTCTTGCTGCCATTGAAGGCGCTGCCCGCAATGAGGCTTATGCCGCGACCAAGGGCGGGGTGATTTCCATGATTAAGTCGATTGCGGTCGAACATGCGCGCTATGGCGTGCGGGCTAACGCCATCCTGCCGGGCTGGATTGCCACCGACATGACAGAAATGGCGCAAAACTCCCCCGCCTTTGCCGAGAAGGTCATCCCTCGCGTTCCTGCCCGCCGCTGGGGCACGCCAGATGATTTTGGCGGCATCGCCGTATATCTCGCCAGCCAAGCTTCGGCCTATCATTCCGGTGATACGCTGGTGATCGACGGCGGCTATTCGATTTTCTAGCCAAGCAAAAAGGCCCGAGACAAAAATCTCGGGCCCTTCATTTCATTATAGATCGGCAAGGCCCTAGTTGCGGGCTTTGTCGACCATCTTGTTCTTGCCGATCCCACCGGTCGCTTTAGCGACCGGCGTGTTCTTTAAAAATTTTGGATCGGCAAACCGATTAGTTCTTCGCTTTGTCGACCATCTTGTTCTTGCCGATCCCACCGGTCGCTTTAGCGACCGGCGTGTTCTTTAAAAATTTTGGATCGGCAAACCGATTAGTTCTTCGCTTTGTCGACCATCTTGTTCTTGCCGATCCAGGGCATCATGCCGCGCAATTGTGCGCCCACGGCTTCGATCTGATGCTCATCGCCCAAACGACGGGTGGCCTTGAAGAAGGGCGCGCCGGCTTTGTTTTCCAGCATCCAGTCACGCGCAAAGCCACCGTTTTGGATATGCTCCAGCACGCGCTTCATTTCAGCCTTGGTTTCTGGCGTGATGATGCGTGGCCCGGTGACATATTCGCCATATTCGGCGGTATTGGAGATGGAGTAATTCATGTTGGCGATGCCGCCTTCATAGATCAGATCCACGATCAGCTTCACTTCGTGCAAGCACTCAAAATAAGCCATTTCGGGCGCATAGCCTGCCTCGACCAAGGTTTCAAAGCCAGCGCGGATCAGTTCAACCAAGCCGCCGCACAGAACGGCCTGCTCGCCGAACAAATCGGTTTCGCATTCTTCGCGGAAATTGGTCTCAATGATGCCAGAGCGGCCACCACCGACAGCTGAAGCATAGGCCAAAGCGAAATCGAGGGCTTTGCCGCTTTCATTGTGCTGCACGGCCACAAGGCAAGGCACGCCGCCGCCTTTTTGGTACTCGCTGCGAACCGTGTGGCCTGGGCCCTTTGGCGCAACCATCACCACGTCCACGCCCTTTGGCGGCTGGATCAGGCCGAAGTGGACCGAGAAGCCGTGGGCAAACATCAGGGTTTGGCCTGGCTTGATGTAAGGCGCGATTTCAGCAGCATAGAGCTCTGGCTGGATTTCGTCGGGCGTCACGATCATCAAAGCGTCAGCCTTTTGCGCGGCCTCTGCGACGGTGACAACCTTCAGGCCAGCGGCTTCTGCCTTAGCTGCCGAAGCCGAACCCGCCTTCAAAGCAACCCAGACGTTCTTCACGCCGGAATCCTTCATGTTCAACGCATGTGCGTGGCCTTGGCTGCCATAGCCAACCACCGCGACAATCTTGTCCTTGATCAGGCCAAGGTCACAGTCAGCGTCATAGAACACGCGCATTTTTTCTCTCCAGATTGAAATTGTAGCGGCACAAATGTGCAGACTAAGTTGAATTTGCCCCGGGTTAAGAGCGTTTTTTTGCGTTCAGGTCAATCGAAGCCATCAGCTTAGCGGCGCTCGATCTCAGCAAAACCTTCAGTTCGGGGGGGTGGTTGCGGGTGGACGGGGTGCAGCACTGGGTGGTCTGCGCGGTAAAGGCCCTGCTGCAGCGGCGGCTTGAGGGCCCGCACGCCCTGCCGCAAGCTCGGTCACAATCAACCAGCCACCCGCTTCGCGACGCCAGACCGTGACATAACGGCCGAGGCTTAGCTGATTATCGCCGCGCCGGATCACATAGCGCCCCCAAGACGAGCCAGACCCACCAGCGGCCATGGCGCTCTCCGGGTTACGCTCTAAGGTGACATCAGCCGGGAACGTCCCAAAGCGCGCCTGCGCGCCTGCTGCACCGGCTGGCGATGACCCTGAGGCGTCATGCAAAATGCCTTCATTCGACATCAAGGCCTCATAGGATTTTAGCGGGCCGTTCGCGAGGAGGTTTTCGGCAAAGGCGCGGTCAATCGCCAACAATTCCTCGCTCTCATCGATTATTTTCGGTGCCGGAGCCGGTGGTTCGTTGCTGACAACTTGTGCCGCGCGCAGACCATCGGGGGTGCCAGCCTCTGATGCGGGCAGCGCAAGGGGTGCCGCCGTCTCTGTCGAAGCTTCCGCCGTCGGCGCTGCAGTCGTTTCGGTTGGCGGCGTCGTGGGCGCGCGCCACTCTGCCTTTGGGGCAGGCTTCGATTTGGCTGGGGCCTTTGCCTGTGTGGCGGGCTTCTTACTGGCCTGTGCCGTCACACTTACCGGTTGCAAGACACAAGCGAGCACCAAGGAGCCAATCAGGGCAGCAGATATGCGTCTCATGAACTCCCTCCCCTAGTTTGATTTGCTGGGTCCGACCGGAACAAAACTTGCCTGCGGTGAAACGAGGCCCTCAACCGGCAAGGCACCGGGTTGAAACGAAAGCTTCTTGGCAAACACAGCCAAAAGTGGACGCACACGTTCATCGTCATAGCGGGTAGAAATGCACCGCTCGCGCTTGGGCGCGCGCACTTCAATCACTGCCGTGGCTTGGCCTGCGCGGGCCAGAGTTTCGATCGTGCGCTTGAGTTCGCCCCAGATTTTGGCGTCCTCAAAGGCATAGACGAGGGTTGCAGCATCGGTCACGTCCAAACTCCCACTGGCGCGGGTGATGGCCTTCCCATCCCAACGCACCATGCTGTAACGCCCAGGCTCCGCTTCGGGTGTGGAAAAAGTGATGCTGAGGCTTTCCTGACTTGCAGGACGCAGCACCGACACACGATAAGCCGCCTTATCGCCAGCCGCCTTCGCGAAGGGGGAATCAATGCCCATGGCCTTTAAGACAGCGGGGTCGGCCAATTCGCCATTCACCGGACTGTCGCACAAGCGCATGCGCGGATCGCCATCAACGCCCAGAAACAACGCCTTTTGTTCGGGTTCCGCCTTGCCGACCAAATAGATAGTCAAGCCCAAGACGGCGGCAATGGCGAGCATAATCAAATATCGAAAAGAGCTTTTCATCCACCCATCCAAACCTGAACTTTGGGCCAAAACAAGGCCGAATGCCGAACTAAAAAGGCCGTCGACGCTGCCGCTTAAATCACATCCTTGCCGCGCCGGATGGTTGCCACACCAGTGCGCGAGACCTCAACCAGCCCCAACGGGCGCATCAAATCAATGAAATCATCAAGCTTTTTAGAAGAGCCAGTCAATTCAAACGTAAAATGGTCTAGGCCAGCGTCCATGATCCGGCACTTAAAGGCGTCCGCCAAGCGCATGGCTTCCACGCGCACATCGCCTGTGCCCGCCACCTTAATCAACGCGAGTTCACGGGCGACGGCGTCGCTGTCACCATAAAAGTCGATGACACGCTTCACTGGCACCAAACGGCCGAGCTGCGCGCGAATCTGGGTCAAGACGCTGGGCGTGCCCGAGGTGACGATGGTGATGCGCGACGTATGAGCTTCATGGTCGGTCTCGGCCACCGTCAAGCTCTCGATATTATAGCCGCGCGCCGAAAACAGGCCGACCACACGGGCCAAAACGCCCGGTTCATTGGTGACGATCACGGCCAAAGTGGTGCGAATGATCGGGCTTTCGCCTTCAGGAATGAAATAAGCGGAACCGGGTTGGGTCATGAATGGGTCTCGACTTTCAGAGTTATGATTGCTTTAGCGATCATAGAGGACGCGTGCAAACACCACTTGCCCTTGTTGGTTCAAATCCATCAGTTCGGTTGCCGTCGCCCCTGTTTCATCTTGATAGATCAAGGCCAAGCCTTGCCGATCTTGGCAGAAATTGAGCAGCGTAAAGCGCAGATGCGGCCGGATGTGAAAGGCAAAGTTAAAATAGGGCCGCAATTCTTCCCGACTGGTGAAAAACGTCTTTTCGCCCTTATTGCGGAGTGCAATTTTCGGGGAATGAAAGACCACATCCTCGGCGTAATGGGAGAGGATTTTCTCCACGTCGTGGGCGTTCCAATCGGCGATCCAAGCGGCGGCGAAGCTGGACGGATTGGTCATGCGCGCCCCTCCCCGTCTCGTTCGTCGTCATCGGGATACCAACTCTCTCGTCCATCACCATGGACAGGAACCGGGGTGCGTGGAACGGGAAATAGAGCGCCCATCCACACACTAAGGATCATCCAAGCAGAAACGGGTACCGCTACCAAATACGGAAATTTCGTCAGGATCAATGGCGGCTCCCTTGGTTCATCGTCTATATGGCCTAAGTGCGCTTCGCGACAGCAACGACGGCTGAATAGTCAGAAATACACATTTTTCTACACATTTATTGACTAAGTAAAGCGCATGGACTAGTCTGCTGCAATGGAACGCGACAGCAAGAAGATCGTCAAGCGACTTTTGTCCGATGGTTTTTTGTTTGTTGGCAGCAAAGGATCGCACCACAAATTCGCGAAGGACGGCAGGGTTGTGATTGTTCCCCACCCCAAGAAGGACCTCCCCCTCGGAACGGCCCGCGCAATCGCAAAAATGGCAGGATGGCTATGAAAACAAGCGCAATCAAATATTATCACGGCATTGTCCATAAGGACGAAGACAGCGCTTTTGGCGTTTCATTTCCAGATTTAGAGGGCTGTTTCTCAGCCGCCGACGATTTGGAGAGTGTCGTGCGCGAAGCTAGCGATGCGGTATCTCTCTATTTTGAGAATAATGACCGCTTGATTGAGCCGTCTAGTATCGAGACGATCCGCGACTTGGCCAAAGAGGAATTGGCAAATGGTGCTTTCCTGATTTTGGTGCCCCATATCGCCGCCAGCAACACCCCCACCCGCATCAACATCTCTCTCGACTCCGGCATCCTCGCGGCAATCGACACTGCCGCATCTGCCCGCAAACTCACCCGCAGTGCGTTTTTGGCCCAAGCGGCGCGCAATGAGATTGTAGGGCGGTAGCTTCGGCTGAAGGGATTTGTCTGGGAACGGTTTTGGTGACCAATTTGGTCACGCAAAACCTTGTTTCAATTATTTTTTACCCGTTCATTCGCGTCAAGGGACGCTTCGCTTCTGCCCTTGACCCGCTTGAACTGATGGCCGTTACATGAGACGCCGCGTCTGCTGCCGGCAGTCAAGGCCAGAGAGCGAAGCGTGCCTTGACGGACGTAAGCAGACAATCTGGCTATTTGGAATCTTCCATTGCTTTCAAGCGCACAGCTGTTCGACCAAGAAATAGCATAATAGGCACGAGCCAAACAAACATTCCAATAACTGGAATTGCGCACCACAATGCTTCCAATTCCTTACCTTGTCCCTCTTTTTTAAGCAGTCTCCAAATGGCGATACCCAATATTGCCTGTAACAATAATGATGGCAAAAGCTGCATAAAAACTTCTGTCATAAAAAAACTCCCATTTCGAATTAAAATAATCTAGGGTAGAATGACGTTGGCTGCTAAAGGTGTCAACGGTGGTTGCGTTTAAGGTCAACGGCTAATCGGCAATCCTATTTTTGACCCCCATCACACCAACTGCCGCCCCTTCTCATCAATGGCCGTCCCCAAGTCCTGACCATCGTCGCCCAAGAGCATTTCATTATGGGCCGCACCCGATGGGATCATGGGGAAGCAGTTTTCGTCTTTGGTGACGCGGCAATCAAAGATCACCGGGCCATCATAGTCGATCATGTCTTGGATGGCTGCGTCCAATAAAGTCGGATCATCACAGCGGATGCCCTTGGCCCCAAAGGCTTCAGCGAGCTTCACAAAGTCCGGCAGAGAGTGGGAATAACTTTGGGAGTAGCGCTCGCCATGCAGCAATTGCTGCCACTGGCGCACCATGCCCATCCACTCATTATTCAGGATAAAGATTTTGACCGGCAGGCCATATTGGACCGCACAGCTCATTTCTTGGATGCACATTTGGATGCTGGCCTCGCCCGCAATATCGATCACCAAGCCGTCCTTATGTGCCATTTGCACACCAATTGCGGCTGGCAGGCCATAGCCCATGGTGCCGAGACCACCCGATGTCATCCAACGGTTAGGCTCTTCAAAGCGATAGAATTGGGCGGCCCACATTTGATGCTGGCCCACTTCGGTGGTGATGAAGGTCTTGCGGTCCTTGGTGAGTTCATAGAGGCGCTCGACCGCATATTGGGGTTTAATCACCTCGCCACTTTGGCGATAGGCAAAGCCTTTGCGGGCGCGCCAGACATCAATCTGGGCGTTCCAAGCGGCAATGTCGGCACGTTTGCCAACGCGGGCCTGCCATTGGGCCAAGAGGGCGGCGATGGCTTTGCCGGCATCGGCCACGATGCCAATATCCACCCGCACATTCTTATTGATGCTGGAAGGATCAATATCGACGTGGATTTTCTTGGAATTGGGTGAGAATGCGTCCAAACGCCCCGTCACGCGGTCATCAAAGCGCGCGCCAAGGCAGATCATCACGTCGCAATCATGCATCGCCATATTGGCTTCATAAGCGCCATGCATGCCCAACATGCCCAGCCATTGCGGGTCGCTCGCAGGGAAGCTGCCCAAGCCCATTAGGGTTGAGGTCACGGGGAAGCCGGTCGCCGCTGCCAATTGGCGCAAGAGCTTGGAGGCTTCAGGCCCTGCATTGATCACGCCACCGCCGGTATAGAAGATGGGCTTTTTCGCCGAGGCCATCAGCTCAACCGCCTTTTCAATTGCCAAAAGGTCTGGGTTGGTGGGCGGGCGATAATTGGGCGAAAGGTCGTTGGGCTTGCCGTGGTAAATCGTCTTCTTGAACTGAACGTCTTTTGGAATATCGATCAGAACAGGGCCAGGACGGCCGGTAGTTGCCACTTGAAACGCCTCATGCACGATGCGCTCGAGGTCATTGACGTCCTTGACCAGATAATTGTGCTTGGTGGCAGAGCGTGTGATCCCCGTTGTATCGCATTCTTGAAACGCATCTGACCCGATCAAATGCGAGGGCACTTGCCCCGTGATGCACACCAAAGGAATGGAATCCATCAAGGCATCAACCAAAGCCGTCACTGCATTGGTGGCCCCTGGCCCAGACGTCACCAAAAGTACGCCGCATTTGCCTGTGGAGCGCGCATAGCCCTCTGCCGCATGGCCTGCCCCCTGCTCATGACGCACCAGCACATGGTGAATCTGCTCTTGCTGATAGAGCGCATCATAGATCGGCAAGACGGCCCCACCGGGATAGCCAAAAATCGTCTCCACGCCCTGCTCTTGCATGGCCCGCACCAGAATTTCGGCGCCTGTCATTTCAATAGGTTCAGGCTTTGTCATGGTGCTGGTCTCGATTTCTGTGTCGTACATGGGGAAGGCTTCCAAGTTTTGGTGCTTATGGCGGTTTTTTGGGCATGAAAAAAGGGGCTTGGTGAGCCCCTTGTGTTGCAACGCCGCGATTTGGTGAGAGGACTATCCCTCACCAAGCCGCGGCATTCTAACGAGTACAAGTGCGACGTTGCGCATGATGGAGTTTCCTCAAACTTCTACGAAAGGCATAAACATGCGCCACGCCTTGGTCAAGTAAAATTTCTTAGAATTAATTTCTGCGATTCACAGTAAAATTAGATTTTAAATCCAAATACAGCGGAAACTCACACAAAACCGTGTTCTGCCCATTTCAGTTGTTTGCAAGCGAGCAAGTTTGGTTAAGCTGAACCCTAAATCAAAGTGCTTGAATCAATCCAGCACAAAAGAAATTGGGGGAAATGATGACGGACTCTTCAGCAGTCGGGCCGGGGGCCGCGTCCGATGCCGAGCAAACGCCACAAGGATCCACAAATGCTGCGCTGCCCTTGTCGGCCAATTATGTGCGTTATGCCCTCTGGATGCTGCTGATCATCTACATCCTGAATTTTCTGGACCGCAGCATTGTTGGCATTCTGGCAGAGGAAATCCGTCGCGAACTTGTGCTGGACGATTGGCAGATCGGCATCATGACTGGGCTTGCCTTTGCCTTCTTTTACACGGTGTTGGGTATTCCTATTGCCCGTTTGGCCGATCGCAGCGATCGAGTAAAAATCATCTCGATTTCTCTAGCGGTCTGGAGTGGCTTTACCGCTCTCTGCGGCATGGCCCAGAACTTTACCCAAATGCTTTTAGGCCGCATTGGCGTGGGGGTTGGCGAAGCGGGCTGTACGCCTGCCGCCCACTCCTTGATAGCTGACTATGTACCGGTTGACCGACGCGCCCGTGCGATTGCCTTTTATGGCCTCGGCGTCCCGGCTGGTAGTTTGTTGGGTGCGGTGCTTGGCGGCGTGATTGCCGACATTTGGGGCTGGCGGACGGCCTTTTTAGTCGCGGGCCTGCCCGGCGTCGCGTTGGCACTGGTGGTTTGGTACACGCTGAAGGAACCCCGCCGTACCTTGGGCTTTCCGACCCATGCGACAACAGGCGAAGGCAGTGTATGGTCGACGTTAAAGGCCCTGCTCAAATCGC
The DNA here is from genome assembly GCA_001602435.1 of Hyphomonadaceae bacterium UKL13-1. Taxonomy (GTDB): domain Bacteria; phylum Pseudomonadota; class Alphaproteobacteria; order Caulobacterales; family Aquidulcibacteraceae; genus Aquidulcibacter. The sequence continues at coordinate 1,013,126 of CP012156.1, read as the reverse complement.
CTGCTTATGTGTTTGTGACGCTCGCGTCGGCCAGTGCGGCCTTTGTTAGCTATGGCCAAGGCGTGTTCACGCCCGCCTTCTTCCAACGCATCCATGGTATGAGCGCGGGCGAAGTCGGCGTCTGGCTGGGCATTTCTTCGGGCGTTGGTGGCCTGATTGGCACGTGGCTGGGTGGCTATTTCGCCGACAAATATGGGGCCAAGAACCCCGCAGCTTTCTTGTACGTTCCAGCCATCGGCATGGCGATCGCCAGCGTAACCTTCACGCCGGGCTATATGTCGGCCTCGTGGCAGACGGCTTTGATGTTGATCTGGATCCCAGGCGTCTTGAACTCGCTGTGGTATGGACCTGCCTTTGCCACTGTTCAAAAAGTTGTGCCGCAGAACCAACGGGCGATGGCCGTGGCCATCACTTTGTTTGTTGTCAATCTGGTTGGCCTTGGCATCGGCCCCCTATTTGCGGGCGTTTTGTCGGACACGTTGCGCAATCTGATGTTTGACGGTAGCGCGTTAGGGATCGCAGACTTTGCCACCGCTTGCGGCAAAGCGGCCGCGACAGCTGGCGAAGCCGCCTGTGTCACCGCGCGGCAAGAAGGCCTGCGTTGGAGCTTGATCATCGCGTGCCACCTCGGCTTGATGAGTGCGGTTTTGTTCTGGCTTGGTGGGCGGGCGCTTCTGCCAGCCAAGGTGACGACATCTTGATCGAGCACACCCTCGACCATGCAAATAAATCGCGCCATGGCATTGCTTTTTTCCACGTCGGCCCGATGGTAGGCCGATAAGAAAGGCAGGCATAGACCTGCCTATAAGGGGAACGACCGGATGGACAAACCTTCAGACACGATAGTCGGCTCTGGCACGCCAGCACAGCCGCAAGCCTTAAGCCCGGCCTATGTGCGCTATGCGCTTTGGGTGCTGTTGATCATCTACACACTCAACTTCGTTGACCGCCAAATTGTGGCGATCTTGGCAGGGCCGATCAAGAAAGACTTGGGCATAACCGATGGCCAATTGGGCATGTTGATCGGTTTGGCTTTCGCCTTCTTTTATACCATCCTCGGTATCCCCATCGCGCGCTATGCCGAACGCGGCAACCGCCCTGGCATTATCGCAACCGCCGTCATCGTCTGGAGTGGATTTACCGCTTTGTGCGGCTTAGCCCAGAATTTCACCCAATTGCTGCTCGCCCGCATCGGCGTCGGCGTAGGGGAAGCGGGTTGTACGCCCCCTGCCCACTCGCTGATCTCTGACTATGTGCCGGCTGAAAAGCGCGCCTCTGCTATCGCCTTTTATTCCTTGGGCGTGCCAGTTGGTACCGCGATGGGCTATATTGTCGGGGCCTGGATCGCCCAGCATTACGGCTGGCGCGTGGCTTTCTTTGCCGTCGGTATCCCGGGCCTGATCATTGGCGTGATTGCCATGATGACGCTGAAAGAGCCTCGCAAATTGGGTCTCGTGAAGCTTGGGGCCGCAGGGTCTGCGCCCAGCTTACGCCAAACCGCGCGTGAACTCACCAACCGCAAATCCTATTGGTATGCCGTCGGTGCCGCGACCACGATTTCCTTCTTGGGCTATGGCCACGCAGCTTTCTTGCCCATCTTCTTAGCCCGCGTACATGGCATGGCCTTAGGCGATATCGGGACGGCGATGGCCGCTATGACCTTTATCGCAGGGGTTGCTGGCACGATGATTGGCGGCATTGCCGCAGACCGCGCCGCCAAGAATGACACACGCGCTTATATGGTCGTGCCCATGCTGGCCTTTATCGCGGGTGCCCCCTTCTTCTGGGCAGGCATGTTGGTCGAAGGCACCTTGGCTTCGATCCTTTTGCTCGCCATTCCAACCTTGTTGAACGCCGTCTGGTACGGGCCAGTCTATGCAGCCGTCCAAAGCCTCGTGCGGCCACAAAGCCGGGCGACAGCCGTGGCGCTGATGCTGTTTGTCGTGAACATGGTGGGCCTCGGCGCAGGCCCAACGGCCGTCGGCTTCCTGTCCGACATGTTTGCCAATCAGCACTTTGCGACAATCGCGCCAGCGGGGGCTGAATTTGCCACCTTCTGCGCCAAGGGTGCGGCGACGGCTGGTGACGCCATGTGTGGTGCCGCCCAAGCCGAGGGCATCCGCTGGTCGCTGATCGCGTCGAGTTCGGTTGGCCTGTTGGTCATCTTGTTCTTTACGCTGGCCCGCAACACCATCCGCGAAGATTTGATTGCGACAGCCGAAGTCACTGCAAAAGATCAAGCCGCAGCCGCTTCCTAAGCCCAAGCGCGGCTTTCCGCGCTTGACCTCTAGGCTCACACCTACAAAACAGGGCCGCCGGTGGGACTCACCAGCGGCCCTTTGTTTGATAACGGAACGCCAGCCATGATCCCCCGCTATGCCCGCCCTGAAATGATCGCCATCTGGGATGCCCAAACCCGCTTCAAAATCTGGTTTGAGATTGAAGCCCACGCCGCCGATGCACTGGCAGAGCTTGGCGTCATCCCCAAGGAAGCAGCGAAAACCATCTGGGACAAAGCAGGCGACGCCGTGTTTGACGTGGCGCGCATTGATGCGATTGAGGCCGAGACCAAGCATGATGTCATTGCCTTCCTAACCCATTTGGCTGAGATCGTGGGCCCTGATGCCCGCTTCGTCCACCAAGGCATGACCAGCTCTGACGTGCTCGACACCTGCCTTGCGGTGCAATTGGCGCGCGCGAGTGACTTGTTGATTGCAGGCGTTGACCGGGTGCTGGCGGCCCTTGAGACCCGGGCAAAGGAGCATCAGCACAGCGTGCGCATCGGGCGCAGCCATGGCATCCATGCAGAGCCCACCACGTTTGGCGTGACTTTGGCTGGCTTCCATGCCGAGTTTCAGCGTGCCAAGGCCCGCCTGATAGCCGCCAAAGCTGAAATCGCCACCTGCGCAATCTCTGGCGCGGTCGGCACGTTTGCCCAGATCGACCCGCGCGTGGAAGCCCATGTCGCGGCGAAGATGGGTCTCGCGATTGAGCCCGTCTCGACCCAAGTCATCCCACGCGACCGTCACGCCGCCTTCTTCTGCGCGCTTGCCGTCGTGGCTTCCTCGATTGAGCGCTTGGCGACTGAAATCCGCCATATGCAGCGCACCGAAGTGCTGGAGGCCGAGGAGTTTTTCTCGCCCGGGCAAAAGGGTTCTTCGGCCATGCCGCATAAGCGCAATCCCGTCTTGACCGAGAATTTGACGGGCCTTGCCCGCTTGGTCCGCTCCGCCGCTGTGCCCGCGCTTGAAAATGTCGCGCTGTGGCATGAACGCGATATCTCGCACTCCAGTGTGGAGCGCGGCATAGGCCCAGACGCCACCATCCACCTCGACTTCGCGCTACATCGCCTCGCTGGCGTGATGGAAAAGCTGCTGATCTATCCCGAGCGGATGAAGGCCAATCTCGACCTATTGGGTGGCCTACATAATTCCCAACGCGTGCTTCTGGCCCTCACCCAAGCCGGGGCAAGCCGCGAGGATTCCTATAAGATGGTGCAGGCCAATGCGATGGCGGTTTGGTCCATGGCAAGCCCGCGTCCGGCGACCGCTCTGCTCGACCGGCTTCTGGCTGACAGCCAAGTCACGAGCCTGCTGAGCGTGGAACACATCCAAAGCTTGTTCGATGACAGCCACCACTTCGCGCAAGTCGACACGATCTTCGCTCGTGTGTTTGGCTAAGCTTTAGGCGCTTGGTGCAGCCCTGGACTCCTTGACTAGGACGGCATTGCTCAAAATTATTTGGACGAGTCGTCGGCGCTCATCGCTCAGTCAGGCGGGACAAACAATTTTGTGGACCAAAGAGATCACCCGTTCGAGGCAGATCCACTCTTGCCATTCCACCTGCCAAATCTGGGCCAAAGAAATAAGCGGAGACGTCGCGCTCCCCTCTCCCTTTGGGAGAGGGGAGTTCCGTCGAAATGCCGCAGAAAGAATTGTCAGACGGCTTCAAGGCAAGCGAAGTGCGGCCTGAAGCTGTTCTAAGTCATTTCCTTTAAGCCTCACCCTCATCACTCTTCAGCAAAAAATGACCGTGTAAAGCGGCGATGGGGTCTGCGCGGTCAAACTGCCAGGCTTCAACCCGCACATTGGCGATGCGCCGACCAAGCTTGGTAACATGGGCGCGGGCATAGGTATCGACGGGCCTTCCAGAACGCAAGTAATCAATAGAAATATCAATCACTTTGGGAATTTTCTTACCACCCTGTGCCAAGAAAATTTCTGCCACAGCCGTCAATTCCATTAGCGCCCCAACAACCCCGCCATGCAGCGCTGGCAACATCGGATTGCCGATCAAATCATCCTTGAAGGGCAAGATGGCCGTCAGCTCATCGCCTTTAAGCTCAAACTGCACGCCGAGGAATTTGGCGTATGGTACCGCTTCAAACATGGCGCTGAGTTCGCCTAAATTCACGCGAACGGGGGTGGCGGATGTATCACTCATTTCGGCGGCCTCCGGTTCTGTCCCATGCGGCCGGATGTGCCCATCATAAAGGCCGCTTGGGCGGCCGCGACGGGATCTGTTTCATCCTGGCCGTCAAAGGCAAAGGCGCGCACAAAGGCGACCGTCTTGGTCATGCGATAGCAGTGGGCTTCCGCGCGTATGGTCGCGCCTTTCTTGGCCGGGCGCATATAGTCGATCCGCAGATCGAGGGTGGCAGTCGACATAGGCTCGCTCAGCGCGGCAAAAGCCGCAACCCCGCACGTATTGTCTAATAGGGTTGTCACAACGCCCGAGGCGATCACCCCGGTTTCTGGATCGCCGACCAAATCCTCGCGCCAATCCACTTCAACGACCGCGCGGGCTTCGGTGATGGCAATCACGCGCATGCCCAAAGCGCGCGCCTGCGGTGTGCCTTGAATCATCATGGCACCGGCTGTCGCCATTCTTTGCCAAAGGGGTGTGTCATCACTCATGCGGCTACCTTAATTGGATGCGCCGGATTTGGAAACGTGGCAAGACAGGCCATTGCCTGCGGGATGGAGTGATCGTGATGATTTCTAAAAGCCAACCTCTTCCAGAGCGCGACGCCCTGTTCTTTCGCCTGGGTGTCGGCTTTTTTATTGGCGTGATCGTCGCTTACCTAACACAAGAAGGGACTTACGAAGCTTCCCAATCCAAGGAATACCTTTGGCGTGAGAGTTGGGCTCAAACTCTAACCTTGTCAGCTTTTATTCTGTGGGCTGATGCAGCGGTTATGCGCCGAGTAAGCCTTGCGATTTGGACCCTCGTTGCGAGCGCACTCACCCTCTACATAATCTGGCACATGAAGTCCTTTTCGGGGGATCAAGACATGGGCGAGCTCACATCAAACCTGATCTTGCTAGCCCTAGCTTTCATTGCCAATGAATTGGTATCGAGCGCCGATCAAGCCCGTAAGCCCTTTGCGCCCTATGAGCTATATTTTGACGAGGCGTGGAAACGTGGCGTGCAATTGATCCTAGCCATTGGCTTTACGCTGTTGTTCTGGGGCATCTTGTGGTTGGGTGCAGCTCTATTGGGATTCATTGGCTTTGACTGGCTCACTCGGTTATTGAGGAATGAGTATTTCGCGATGCCAATCACAGGCTTGGCATTTGCCAGCGCAGTGCATTTGGGCGACATCCAGCCCAAGCTTTTGGCCAATGTCCGTGGCCTTGCCTTGGGCGTTTTGGCGTGGCTCTTACCTGTCATTACCCTGATCGGGGCGATCTTTGCCGTCAGCCTCGTCTTCAGTGGCTTGCAGCCGTTATGGGATACAAAAGCGGCGACAGCCACACTTTTGAGCGCGTGCATTGGCTTTGTGCTGTTGATCAATGCGGCCTTCCAACAAGGCGAGACCGACCGCAAGGTGCAAGTCGTCTTGAAATGGTGCGTGCGGCTGGCAGGCCTTCTATTGTTGGTCTTTGCCGTTTTGGCAGCGTGGAGCCTTGGCCTGCGGATCAATCAATATGGCCTGACGATTGATCGCACGTTAGCGGGCATGGTCGTGGTGATCGCCTTGGCCTATGGCCTTGGCTATAGCGCCGCCGTTTTTTGGCGTGGGCCGTGGATGGAGCTTCTAAAGCCACTCAATATCGGCTTGGCGGTTTTTAAATGCGTCGTTTTCATCGCCATTCTGACGCCGCTGGCCTCGCCTGCCCGCTTGAGCGTCGACAATCAAGTCAAGCGCCTCACCTCGGGTGCGGTAAAGCCTGAAAAGTTTGATTGGTGGTTCTTGCGCTATGACACCGGCACTTATGGCCGAAAGGCCATCGACCAGCTGATCCAATCACCCGATATGCGGATTGCAAAAATGGCGGCCAGCGCAAAAGCGGAAACTTTAGGGCCTCGGCCTCGGTATCGTGGCGGCGACGAATTCCAAGAGGTAGAGCGTCCTGATCTGTCGAAGTTGGAGGTAGTAGCGCCTAAGGGCGCGGCCCTTCCTGCTGGTTTTATGGCGCAGAAGTTTAACGATGAGGCAGAGGTTTTCGTGCCGGACTGCCTCGTCAGGAAACCAAAGAATACGGATGAAGCCTGCAAAGCAGCGGTATTGGATATAGATGGCGACGCACAGCCGGAAGTCCTGATTATGACCAAGGTTGGAACGGTGGCCGCTTTCAAGCAATCGACAAACATGTGGGTGGCGATCCGCGCCGAAGTCACGCCAAGTCGGAATATTGAGCTCGAAAGTGTCACAAAGGGCGAAATTCGGGTCGTGGCCCCTCTGTTCAAAGATGTGATGATTGGAGACTCACGAGTGCATTTCTTCCCAATTGATCGCCCAACCAACATCATCGTCGATATGGAACCTATTGCCACAGCCAAATCTGCAGAGCCCGCAGCACAAGCCCCTTCAAAGCCATAGCCAACAGCTTTAAGCACGGGCGGAAGAATTGAGGAGAGGCATCCCATGAGCACGCGCACCGAAACCGATACTTTTGGACCCATTGAAGTGGCTTCTGACCGCTATTGGGGTGCGCAGGCCGAACGCTCGCTCGGCAATTTCAAAATTGGCTGGGAAAAGCAGCCTTTGTCGATCGTCAAAGCGCTCGGCATCGTCAAGCAAGCTGCAGCCCTTGCCAATATGAAACTGGGCAAGATGGATAAGGAGCTTGGCGAAGTCATCATTAAGGCCGCTCAAGAGGTGATTGACGGCAAGCTGAATGACCATTTCCCGCTGGTGGTCTGGCAGACAGGTTCTGGCACCCAGTCCAATATGAATGCCAATGAAGTCATCTCCAACCGCGCGATTGAAATGCTGGGCGGCGAAATGGGCTCAAAAAAGCCCGTCCACCCCAATGATCATGTGAATATGAGCCAAAGCTCCAACGATACCTTCCCGACCGCTATGCATATTGCTTGCGCGGTCGAGGTCACCCACCATTTGTTGCCGGCTTTAACGCATTTGCACGCCGCGCTCGATGCCAAGGCCAAAGCTTGGGCCGATATCATCAAGATCGGCCGCACCCATACCCAAGACGCAACGCCTGTCACCTTGGGCCAAGAATTTTCCGGCTATGCCAAGCAGATTGAAAATGGCATCGCCCGCATCCGCCAGACCTTGCCCGCCTTGATGGAATTGGCCCAAGGCGGCACCGCCGTAGGCACGGGCCTTGCCTCCCCCGTTGGCTTTGCCGATGCTGTCGCGACAGAAATTGCGGGCCTGACGGGCCTCCCCTTTACCAGCGCGCCCAATAAGTTTGAGGCCCTCGCCGCCCATGACGCCATGGTCTTCACTCATGGGGCGATCACCACTGTGGCGATGAGCTGCTTTAAAATCGCCAATGACATCCGCTTCTTAGGCTCTGGCCCACGCGCGGGCTTGGGCGAATTGGCTTTGCCGGAAAATGAGCCCGGCAGCTCTATCATGCCCGGCAAGGTCAACCCGACCCAGTGTGAGGCTTTGACGCAAGTCTGCGCCCATATTCTGGGCAATAATGCCGCCATCGCCTTTGCCGGCAGCCAAGGCCATTTCGAACTCAATGTGTTCAACCCGATGATGGCCTATAATTTCCTGCAATCAGTCCAGCTTTTGGGCGATGCGGCTGTCAGCTTCACCGACAATTGCGTTGTGGGCATTGAACCGCGCCTTGATAACATCGCCAAAGGCCTCGCCAATTCCTTGATGCTGGTGACGCCTTTGAAGGAAAAATATGGCTATGATCTGGCCGCCAAAGTCGCCAAAACCGCCCATAAAAACGGCACCACCCTGCGCGAGGAAGCCATCGCACTCGGTATCAGCGGCGAAGACTTCGACGCCATCGTCCGCCCCGAGTTGATGATCGCGCCGGGGTGAGGTGATTTTGGTAGACAAGTTATGCATTGTGTGAGATTTTATGCGCATGACACATGCGCATAAAGCCCTAAAACGCCAGGCGGTAAATGTCAGCCTTCCCGCCGAACTGGTTCAAAACGCTAGGCGCTTAAGTGTGAATATTTCAGCTGTAACGGAAACAGCCTTGATCCAAACAGTTCAAGATGCTGAGCTTCAAGCTTGGGCTGCGACTAATAGGAATAAGTTTGAGGCTTTGAACGAGTTGATTGAACTTGAAGGCCTCCCACTTCAGCGGCTCCGTCGCTTTTAGCCATGAAGAGATTCGAAGTCTGGAAGCTCGCAACTGGCGACCAACCGGAACAATTGGTCTTAGTACTTCAATCTGAACGTATCGACCAGATTCGAACAATCGTGGTCGCGCCCCTTCGGCCATCAACGGCTAATTTAGTCATTGAGAAACTGACCCCGCAACTCTCAGTACAGGGCACTGCCTATGTCGCCTTGATCCCATTGATGAGCGCCGTAGATCGTCGAGAGCTTATTGAAAAGGTCGATCACGCTGGCCAGTTTGACTATGAAATCATGGCAGCTCTGGATCGACTATTCACAGGCCTCTAACCCTACACCCACGCCTCCACCAATTCCTTCAAGATATCCAAGGGCACAAAGCCGCTGCCGAGGACGATGTCGTGGAATTTTTTGATGTCATAGCGGCTGCCAAGGCGGCGCTGGGCATCTGCACGTAGGCGCAAAATCTCCATCTGGCCGATCATATAGGCCGTGGCTTGGCCCGGCATGACGATATAGCGGTTGATATCGCGCGTGGCACTTTCAAGGTCGCCCGGTTGATTGGCGAGGATATAGGCAATCGCCTGCTCCTTCGGCCAGCGCTTGGCATGTAGGCCCGTATCGACCACCAAGCGAATGGCGCGGCGTAGTTCGAGGACCTGGCGACCAAAGTCTGAATAAGGGTCTTGGTAGAAGCCCATATCCTTGCCCAAACGCTCGGTATAAAGGCCCCAACCTTCCGAATAGGCGGTGAATCCCGAGAATTTGCGGAAACGCGGGATGCCCTGCAATTCTTGCGCGATGGCAATCTGCATATGATGGCCCGGCAGGCCTTCATGATAGGCCAAGGCCTCCATCTGATAAGTCGGGATCGCCTTCACATTGAAAGTATTTACATAATAATAGCCGGGGCGCTTCCCGTCGGCCGATGGTCGGCTATAGAAGGCAAGACCAGCCGAAGCTTCGCGGAAAGGCTCCACTGCGCGGACTTCCAAGGGCGCTTTCGGCATCAGATTAAAGGCTGTCGGCAAACGATCCCGCATCGTGTCGATCAGCGCGGTCGCCTTGGCGACATAAGTAGCCTTTCCCTCGACTGTGTCGGCGACAAAGAAGCGCGGATCGGTCTCCATAAAGTCGAAGAAAGCATCGCGCGTGCCGGTAAAGCCCACTTTGCGCATGATGGTTTCCATCTCGCCATGAATGCGGGCCACCGCGTCCAAGCCCAATTGATGGATCTCATTGGCGGTCAGGCGGGTCGTGGTCTGGGTTGCCAAACGCTCGGCATAATAGGCCTCGCCATCGGGCAGTGCCCACACGCCATCGGTGGTGCGGGCTTTGGCTTGCTGCTTGGTCATTTCCGCGATGATGGCCTCGTAAGCCGGCTTGACCTTGTTTACGAGAGCCGCGCGGCCTTGGGCTTTGAGGCGGTCCTTGGTGGCGGCATCGAGCGTGGTCTTATCGATCTTGCCTTTGATATCGCTCCAGAAAACCGAATCCTTGCCGGTCTCTGTAAAGGGTGCGCCGGAGAGGAGATTGGTGCAGTTGGACAGCACAAAGTCATAGAGATGGCGCGGCGGCGTAATGCCTTTTGCGGCTGAATCTGCTGAGCGCGCCAACAGGCCGCTCACTTTCTCCGGCATGGCTTCAAGGCGGGCGATATAGGCCTGCGCATCCTCTAGGTTCGTCACGGTGTGATTATTGGCCAAGAAGGTTGGGATGCCCGATTGCGCGCCATTATGTTGGTCAAACACATAGGCATGGCCGCGGTAGGGCGCATTGGCCTTGGCATTTTGGGTCAGCTTGTCGAACAAGCGCACACTCAAGGCGTCGGTCGGGTTCAGCTTTAAGGTCGCGGCAAGGGCGGCCACTTCTTGGTTGGTCTTGACCTGTAGCGCGAGGTTTTGTGCCGCATAGGCGTCTGAATCATCATTCCAACGATCTTGCCCGCGCTTATCGCCTAGGCCCGTCGCCCGCTCTGGATTGCGCACTAAAGTCTGGTCGAAATAGCTTTCAAACAAAGCGTTCAAGGGCGCGGAAGCCTCTTGCGCTTGGGCGGGGATCGACAGGCCCGCCACACCGATGGTGGCTGTTCCAGTAGCTAAGAGAGTGCGGCGCGAGATCATGGTGGGGGCCTTTCTAAGGAGCAGAAACTATAGGTCGGAAAGTGCGGCGCGTAATGCCAGTAAGTCCTCGGGTAAGTCGCTTTGAAAGCTCATCCGCTCACTCGTAGCAGGATGGGTAAAGGCCAGAGTCTCAGCGTGTAAAGCTTGCCGCTTCAGGCGCACGTCTTCGGGCAAGGCGGTGCTCAAAGCGCGGGCGGCCTTTGTGTCGCCATAGACCTGATCGCCGATCAGCGACATGCCGATATGGGCCATGTGGACACGGATTTGATGCGTACGGCCTGTCTCTAACACGCACACCATTTCTGTTGCAGCAGCGCCCGGATTACCCTGCAGGCCAATGCCAAAGCGCTTGACGATCTCATAATTGGTCGCCGCATTCTTGCCAGCAGAGGCGGTGTCGGCCACAACGGCCATGCGCTTGCGGTCGCGCGGGTCACGTGCCAAGCGCGCATCCACCCGCCCGGTCTTGCCCCAAGGCGACTTGGGCTGGCCGACGCCAAAGGCGCGATAGCGGCGTGAAATCGTGCGATCCTGAAATTGCCGCCCCAGTGACGCCAAAGCAAACTCGCTCTTACACACCACCATCACGCCAGAGGTGTCCATGTCCAAACGATGCACGATGCCGGGCCTGCCCGTCGCCCCCACCACTTTCAGGCTATCGCCAGCGTGCCACAGAACCGCATTGACCAAAGTCCCGGTCCAATTACCCGGTGCGGGATGCACCGACAGGCCAGCCGGCTTATCCACCACCAGCACATGGGCGTCCTCATAGAGGATCGACAGCGGGATATTTTCGGCTTGTGGCTCAGCGGGCTCTGGTGGCGGCACTTCGACGCGATAGTGCGTGCCAACTTTCACCTTGGCCGAGACATTCATCTCCTTGACGCCATCACGGTAAACCCGCGCCGCCTCGATCAAATGCTTGATGCGTGAGCGGGAAAGGGCCGGAAAGGCTTCGGACAAGAACTTATCGAGCCGCTCGCCCGCTGCCTCAGGCGAGACGACCACTTCTTGCAGGCTGGGCGCGACATCGGGGGCGTCTATGGCCTCAAGGTCGGCAAATTCGTCATCTTCCATGCGGGTGATGACTATTGCGCCCGAAAATCAAGCGTCGTCCACGCCGCAAACCAAGCCGTGACCGCATAGACGGCGACATTCTGGCGGACAGAGGCCAAATCAACCTTCTCCAGAATATCATCCGGAGTATGGTGGATGGCGAAATATTTGCTGGCATCTTGCTGCAAATCCATCACCGGCACGCCCAAGGGCCGCAAGGTGGAGATATCGGACTGGCCGCGCGCATCGTCGGTACCCCGCGCCACACCTAAGGGTTTGAGCGCCTTGGCAATGGCGGCTTTCGCAGGGCCCGTCCCCGCACCAAAGCCGAAATCGGCCTGATAGACTTTGCCGTCCCCGGAATCCGATTCTGCCGCAAACACATAGGAATCGGCCTTGCCCTTGATGGCTTGGGCATGGGCCGCAGCACCAATCAGGCCCACCTCTTCAGCCCCATACCAAATGATGCGGATGGAGCGTTTGGGTGGACCAGCAATATCGCGCACGAGTTTTGCCGCAGCGGTCACAATCCCACAGCCGACCGCGTCGTCGAGCGCACCTGTGCCAAGGTCCCAAGAATCCAAATGGCAGGCCAGCACAACATATTCGTCTGGCCGTTCGGTGCCGCGCATTTCGGCGATGACATTGCCAGATTGGGCTTCAGGCTGAACCTTGGTTTGAACCTGCATGCGAACCTGGGTGGGCCCGCGCTCCAGAATGCGGCCTAATTGATTGGCGTCGGCATTGGCAAGGATCAGAACTGGCAGCTTACCCTGTTGGCCGCGTGCACCTTGGCCGACATGGACTTCCCGCTCAGACGTTCCCGCCGAACGGATAAGACAGCCAATGGCCCCAAGTTCTGCGGCCACCGACGCACATTCCCGTCGCTTTGCCACCGCTTTGCCATAGCCGCTGCCATCTTGGGTGACGGGCATCACATCATCGACAAAGGCAATCTTCCCCGCCAAGGAGCCGGGTGCCGCAGCCTTTAAAGCCGCCATATCGGCAAAGCGCACCACGTCACCCACGAGGCCCTCGGCCGGGGTGGAGGGTGACCCACCTGTGGCATGCACTTCAAGGCGTTGAGCATGGGGGCCTAGAACCGTCGCGGTTTCCACGACCCGCTCCCAAGCCGTTAAGGGGAAGGCCTCAATCCGCGCATCGGTGAAGCCTTCTTGGGTCAGGCGCGCTACAGCCCACGCCCGCGCACGGGCTTCGGCTTCAGTACCGGCCAAGCGCGGCCCAACATCGGTGGTGAGGTCGCGGGTAATCGCATAGGCGCGATCATCTTTCAGAGCCGCCTCAATCAAGGCCTTGGCAGGCGGGGTTGGCACCTTGGTTTGCGAGAAAGCCAGCGCGGGCAGCCCCGCCAACAAACCTGCGACAATCATCGCCTTAACTCTACCCATCACCTACCCCTTATGCGTCGCTTAAGCGATCATGGTAGTCGTGACCGCCGCCGCGATGCAAGCCCATTTACCCCGTCGGCCTACTTGATGGTGATGGTTTGGCTATTCTGGCCTTGTTTCACCACAAAGCGCGTCGCTTCAGGCTTTGGTGGACCCAATTGGGCCTTGGCATTGTTTGAAAAAGCATAGGGCTCCTTCGGGATACCGAACGGGCCAAGATCCAGTTCTTGATTGCCATTCACATCGCGGAACGCACGCATCGTGCAGACTTGACCCACCCGCTGGTCTGCAAAGCGGATCATAACTTGTGGGCCACGCACATCAGCTTGGGCGGAAACCGAACGCCCCTGATCGCCCGGCTTTTCGGCACAGGTCAATTGCGCCATCACTTGGCCCGCCTGCTTTTCAAAACCCGTAAAAACAAACTGCACTGGGGCTAAACTGGCAACAGGGGCTGCCATGACAAGGGGGCCGGTAGCGAGAAAAAGTGCGATCGCGGCAATCGGGAGGGGAGGAGACAAAAAGCGCATGGACGTAAGTCCTTTAAGGATCGAATTTGGTTGGGAGGGAAGAATTGAGCTGCAGGGTCCTGCTACCCAAACAGCAGCGCATAGAAGGTGCGGCCGGGAATGAAGGTCATGACGCCCGCTACGCAGAGTCCGAAGTAAAGGCCTCGCATGGTTTTCAAATGGGCTTGCACATTGCCTTGGCGGACGAACCAAATGGCACGGGGCAGGCTGATGAATGTCCAGACGGACAGGATATGAATGGGGCCAAACTGCCCCAGCATGGGTGCAAAGCTCTTCATAAAGAGGCTGGAGAGCGCCGTTGTCATCATCGTCACAGCCCAGATTCGGCCCATCACCTTATGGCCGGGTGTGCCCTTCGGGCCAAAAAGCACGATGCCACCCAGAACTAAAGAACTGGTCGCTCCACCGACATGGATCAGCGTGACAAGGGGGAGTTCGGCGAAAACGCTCCAGTCAGGGGCACGAAGCGTAAAGCTCTGGCTCAACAGCCAAGTCCACACATTCGGCCCGAAAGACGAAAGCGCCACAGCCACCATGACGACAGCAAAGGCAGGGCCTAAAACGGGGCGAATGATCTCCAGCATTTTGCCAGTCTGGTTCAATCGATTGCCCGTGAGGCTTAGGGTTTTTGGGGAGGAAATGTCGGTCATCAGCTTAAACTCCAAATCGTGTCACAAGCTCTTTGCGAGGGACGCAGGACTTGGTTAGAAGGGGGTTTGGGTGCTTGCACGCGCCGATACGTGGAGAAACTGGCTTTATGCGCGAAACACCAAGCTCTGTGGTTCACGAAGCGCCAAATACCAGTTGGACTCGCCTGTTTGTTAGCGCCGAAAACCTGCGCGGCTATGGCATTAGTTTGGCGCTCGGCAGCCTTCTGGCCATATCCGGTGCCTTTGAAACCCAAACCTTGCCGCTCTGGGTCCGCTTTGCCTATTGGCTCCCCGTCATGCTGGCGGGCGCCTTCATCGGCGGGCTGATCAGTTGGAAGCTGGTGGCCATTGAACGATGGGCCCGTTCGCCCTTCTTGAGTTGGGCCGTGGTGACTTTGTTGGTCTCCATTCCTATGACCGTCATCGTTTGGGCGGTTACGGGGTTGGCCTTTCAGGATAAATTACAGCCGCACGCCCTGCCCTATTTCTTCGCCCCTGTTGCCATCATCTCAGCCTTTATGGCGGGCCTTCTGACCTTGACCAATCAAGCCCCGCGCGAGACTTATGGCGCGCCGCCCAGCAGCGCCGATGATAAGCCCGCGACCATTCGCTTTTTAGAACGCCTTCCCATCTCCCTGCGCGGTGCCGAAATCTATGCGGTCTCCAGCGAGGATCATTATTTGCGCATCCACAGCTCACGGGGGACAGATCTGATCCTCATGCGCTTAAGCGATGCGATCAACGAGCTAAACGGGATTGAAGGCGCGCAAGTCCACCGCTCGTGGTGGGTGGCGCGTGGTGCGGTCAAGGACGTCGAACGCGGCGACGGCAAAGCCGTCTTCACCCTCACCAACGACACCCAAGTCCCCGTCAGCCGCACCTATGCCAAAGCCCTGCGTGAGATTGGCTGGTATTAGGGGGTGTCTTCCCGAACGGCGCCTGCCGAGTCCCAGACCTTGGGCCGCAAAGTCCCAGGGGGTCCCCGCTATTCACTGACGCCTCGGCGGGGGTGACATTGTTTTGATTGCTTTTTATCTGGACGCGGTTTGGTGCCCCTTCTGGCCCACCAAACCGCTTTCGAAATTGTTTCTGCGACATCTGGGTAGTCAAGTGCGCAGCATTGCTGCGTCGCGACGCGATCGGTTTTCGACGAAAACGGACACTTGACGACCCAGATGTCGCGCTCAGGCTGGATGATCTATTTTGGTGAAACAGGGTTTCCACCAAAATGGGTCCAGATGGAAACTCCCCTCTCCCTATGGGGTCGACCTATAGGTCGACGGTCGGGGGTGAGGGCTTACAGTCACAATAATCAAGAGCAGATGAGCACATCTAAACCTCTAAAAATAATAAGCTTTTACGCCCGTAAGCCCTCACCCCTTTCCCGTCGACCTACAGGTCGACCCCAAAGGGCGAGGGGGAGCGCATAAAACAATACTTATCCCCACTCTCAAAACCTCAGATATTTTATACCCATCTCCAACGAGAGGGCGTTGTTGCTGCAGCGGCGACACCGGTTGGGGATGGTAAGCGGGACTAATCGAGGTTGAAGTGGCGACCTCGTGTTTCATTGGGATTAGCTGTCCTGATGCCCGGTGTGCTTGAGCCCGACTGCCGTGTGAAGCCCTTGGTCAAGAACTTAGGCGATGCCTTTGAGACGCCTTGGGGAAGCCTTATGTATTTTTGGAAGCGCAAGCTTCTAGGATGAGGCCTTTACGAACTAGGCGGGGGAAATTTGAACCACCCGTGGCGTCATGAACCACCTAAGCACACAGAACTTTTCAGCCGGGGCGCACGGTTTGCGTCGTATTCCGGGCCAGTCCGTTAATCTGGCCCACCTCATTTGGCGCACACCACGCGCCCCGGCCCCTCACTCAGCCGCACCCCCGGTGGTTTTCCACGCGGGGCTATGGGTGTTGGGAACACCCCTCTCCTACTGGGGTCGACCTATAGGTCGACGGGCGGGGGTGAGGGCGTACACTCACCAATCTGAATTGCGTGGTACTAAAGCCAGACATGGACTGAACAACAACGACCTATGTGCTATAGGCCCTCACCCCCGCCCCCTCTCCCAGAGGGCGAGGGGAGCTCCCAAAAGGTCTCCGCTCTTCGCTCACGCTTCGGCGGGGATGACATCGTGGGGCTAAAGGAGCGCGCAACAAAAGTTGCGCCTGTAGACGCGCTGACCAGCGCAACTTTTGTTGCGCGATCCATTTTTTAGGCTTTCTATCTAGAAGCGGTTTTGGTGATCCTTCCGGTCCACCAAACCGCTTCCTTTAGCGTGCTCGGGCGATTTGACGGGTCAAGTCCGCTTCGCGCCATTGACGCGCGTTTGGTTCTTTAGAACCAAGTTGCGCGTTTAAATCAAGAAATTAGGTCCACTTCCTTTTTAAGAAAGGAAGCGGACCTAGGGCGGCAGATTTCCAAAGGAAATCTGGACTTGACGCGACAAATCGCCCAACAACAATTGAGGTTGGCCTTTGGGGTAGGCATGGCCTGCACCAAAGCCTTCCAGATGGGGAAACCTAAAGCGGCGTCATCCCAGACGGCGCAGCCGAGTCCCAGACCTTGTGCCGCAAAGTCCAATGAGGTCCCCGCTCTCAACTTCGTTCCGGCGGCGATGACATCGGGGGGGTGTAGCCTGCCCCTAATACCCCAAACGCCCACTTAGCGTCCCGATCAGATCCACCACCGCTTCGCCGATCACCGTGCCTGGCAGATAGACGGCACTTGCGCCCATTTGTTTGAGGACGGGCACGTCGTCGGGTGGGATCACGCCGCCGATAACGATCATGATGTCGCTGCGGCCTTCCGCCGATAGCGCTTGGCGCAGCGCGGGCAGCAGAGTCAAATGGCCGGCTGCGAGCGAGGAGAAGCCGATGACATGGACATTATTCTCCACCGCTTGGCGCGCAGCCTCTTCCGGTGTGGCAAACAAGGGGCCGATGTCGACGTCAAAGCCCAGATCGCTAAAGGCCGTGGCGATCACCTTTTGGCCGCGATCATGACCATCTTGGCCCATCTTCGCGACAAGGATTTTGGGTGCGCGACCATCGGCCTTGGCAAAGGCGGCAATGGCCTCGCGGGCCTGTTGCAGCACAGGATTTGAGGGGTCTGCTTCGCGGGCGTAGACGCCAGAATTAATCCGGATCTCTGCCTTGTGGCGGCCATAGACATCTTCCAGAGCCAGCGAGATTTCACCCACGGTCGCTTTGGCCCGGGCGGCCTTGATGGCGAGGTCGAGAAGATTGCCAGAGCCATCGCGCGCGGCAGCGGTCAAAGCAGCACAGGCCGCATCCACATCGGCTTGGTTGCGTTCGGCCTTCAAGCGCTTCAGCTTCTCGAGCTGCTTCATGCGCACAGCCGTGTTGTCGACTTTAAGGACGGGCACGTCTTCGACTTCATCGAGCGGGAATTTATTGACGCCCACGACGGTCTGCATGCCCGTATCGATGCGCGCTTGGGTCTTGGCTGCGGCTTCTTCAATGCGCAGTTTAGGCAGGCCCTGTTCGATGGCTTTGGCCATGCCGCCCAAGGCTTCGACTTCTTCAATATGCTTCCAAGCCCGCTCGGCGAGATCAGCCGTCAGCTTCTCGACATAATAGCTGCCGCCCCAAGGATCGATGGGGCGGGAGAAACCGGCTTCTTCTTGCAAGACCAATTGGGTGTTACGGGCAATGCGGGCGGAGAAGTCGGTTGGCAGGGCCAGCGCCTCGTCCAAGCTGTTGGTGTGCAAGCTCTGGGTGTGGCCATGGGTGGCGGCCATGGCTTCGACGCAGGTGCGCACGGCATTGTTGAACACGTCTTGCGCAGTCAGGCTCCAGCCAGAGGTCTGGCTGTGGGTGCGCAGGGCCAAGGACTTCTCGCTCTTTGGATTGAACTGTTGGACCAAGCGCGCCCACAAGGCCCGCCCTGCCCGCATCTTGGCGACTTCCATGAAGAAATTCATGCCAATCGCCCAGAAGAATGACAGACGCGGGGCAAATGCATCAATATCTAATCCTACGTCCAGGCCAGCACGGATATAATCCAACCCGTCGGCAAGGGTGTAGGCGAGCTCGAGGTCTGCCGTCGCCCCGGCTTCTTGCATATGATAGCCGGAGATGGAGATGGAATTGAACTTCGGCATGTTTTGGCTGGTGAAGGCGAAAATGTCCGAAATGATCCGCATACTGGGTCCGGGCGGGTAGATATAGGTGTTGCGGACCATGAATTCTTTGAGGATGTCGTTTTGAATGGTGCCGGAAAGCTTGTCAGGGCTCACGCCTTGCTCTTCAGCTGCCACGACATAGAGCGCGAGGATGGGCAGAACCGCGCCATTCATGGTCATGGACACGCTCATTTGGTCGAGGGGAATGCCCTCAAACAAGGTGCGCATGTCGTAAATGCTGTCGATGGCAACGCCGGCCATGCCGACATCGCCTAGAACGCGGGGGTGGTCGCTGTCATAGCCGCGATGGGTCGCCAGATCGAAGGCAACCGACAGACCTTTTTGACCCGCTGCCAGATTGCGGCGGCAAAAAGCGTTGGAATCTTCGGCCGTAGAGAAGCCTGCATATTGGCGGATCGTCCAAGGCTGTTGCACATACATGGTGGGATAGGGCCCACGAATATTGGGGGCGATACCGGGAAGCCCGCCCAAATGGTCAAGCCCTTTGAGGTCTTCCGGGCCATAAGACGGCTTGACCAGCACATCTTCTGGCGTGCGCCACATCTCAGCGCTGGCCGCGCCCGTGGATGCCGGGGCTAGGTTTGGCGTGCCAAGCGCTAACTGGGCGAAGTCAGGTAGCTTGCTCATGCGGGCTCCTCCAGAAGCGTGATGGCGTGGGTGAGTTCGGCCAAAATGTCTGCCCCGGCAAAGAGGTTGCGATCGATGGCTGGGGCTTGGAATTTGCCGGCCAACCAAATCTGCGTGGCACCAGCGGCTTTAAGGGCGGCGGCAGCTTCGGAGGCCTGTGCCTCATAAGTCGCATCATCGCCGCACAGGCACACCAGCTGTGCGCCACTGGCCTTGAAAGCGGCAATCAGCGCGGCCTGATCTGTATGGGCGACGTCGGTGCCCAAGGCCTTGATACCGCCCGCTTCAAAGGCATTACGGGCAAAGCCAGAGCGTGCACTGAACTTGGCGAGCGCGCCCAAAGTCGCCAGGAAAATCTTTGGACTGAGGCTGTCTGCCCGGTCGCGCAGCGCTTCAAAATCTTGCGCCAAACGCATCGGTGGGATTGCGCCGGGCAAAGGTGTTGCGGGCGTCGAGGTCGCCGCGATAGCAGGTGTGGCGGGCAATACCTCGTCCAGATTGGCGTAGATATTGATGCCAATGAGCTGCGTCTTGCGCTTGGCAATATCGCGGACCCGCGCAGCCCGCGTTTGGGCGACCCAGCCCTGCACCACGCCTTGATCCAAAGCCGATGCTAGGCCCCCTGCCCGCTCAATCTCTTGCACTAGGGGCCACGCGGCCTGTGCCAAATCTTCGGCCAAGGCTTCCATCGCCCAAGCCCCACCGGCAGGATCGGTCACGCGACCCAGATGGCTCTCTTCTTGTAGGATCAATTGTGTGTTGCGGGCGATACGGCGGGCATTCTCGTCAGCCAGCCCTAACGCACTTGAATAAGGAAGGACGGTGATCACGTCTGCCCCACCTGCTGCGGCCCCAAAGCAGGCACACGTGGCGCGCAAGATATTCGTCCACGGATCGCGCTTGGTTTGCATACGGCCAGAGGTCACAGCTTGCAGGCGCATGGGTGCTGCGACACCGCACGCATCCAAGACCCGTGCCCACAGCCTGCGGGCTGCGCGCTGCTTGGCGATCTCCACCACCACATCAGGACCAGCAGCCAGCGTGAACAGCAAGGTTGAATTCACCGCCGCAGCAGACAAGCCAAGCGCCTCACCTGCTCGCAAATGGGCGATCCCAGAGGCAATCAATACTGCGAGCTCTTGGGCCTCAGAACCACCGCCTTCATGCACGGGCCGCGCATCGGCGCGCAAGCAGGTCGCCATCGGAAACAGGGCCTGGGTCTGGGCGGCGAAGCCTGCTGCTGCTTCAAGGCTGCATCCGGTTTGGCCATTCATGCGGGCAGCTAGGGGGTCGAGATTAAAGGCAAGCTTTGCCGTCGCGCGGTCACCTTCCGGCACAGCATCAGCCAAAGCGCGCGCAGCGCCCAAGGGATCTGCCGGCGCATCCAAAGCCACCGTCGCCAGCGCCACGAAGATGCCTTTAATCAAGACTTGAAAGTCTGCAACGCGACTGGCGGCGACACCGCAATTACCGGTTGGATCAATCACAAACTCCAGCGAAGAGACGCCGCGTTCCAGATCATAAAGGGCAGTTTGATTGGCGGCTTGCGGGTCTGGCGTCAGAATGGTTTGGCGAACATCCCAAGGCAGGAACGCATCGCGCACCGCATCTGCACCGCGAATGAAAGGTGCTTGGCCAGCCACCCCAGTCCGTTCTGCCGGGTTCGGCACATCAGCCGACGTGTAAAGCGGACGAACGGGCACGCCATCATAGGTCTGCCCAATAAGGCGTTCAAACGGAGCCCCCTTCAATGCTTTCTCTGCCAGCTCCTGCCAGCGCGCAATTTCAGGGTTAGTGAAGCCAGAAGCCAGTGCGAATGGATGAGTCATGAGATGGCAAGTGCAGGGCTAAGCCCGCCTCGTCAAGACCTCACCTAGCGGTAGATACCAGTCGAACCAAATCCGCTTGCCGCCGCAAGCCCAATTTAGCGAGCAGGCCTTTGATTTGACTCTTGACGGTCGCCACCGAAGTCTTGCGGATCGCCGCAATCTCTTCGACCATGCGGGCTTGCGAGAGGAGTGTTGCGATATTGGCCTCAGATTTGGTGAGGCCGGCAAAAACCTGCAAACCGGTGATGGTCGCCATCTCATCTTGCGCGGTTTTGGGCAATAGCACGGCGACATAGGGGCCCAAGGTCACCTCGCATTTAAACAGGCGGACCATATCGACGACCCAGCCATCCAAGTTCCGCAATGGCACAACCAAATGCTTGCCCTGATAGCCGTCATACAGAACACCAATCCCGGCTTGCAGGTCCGTGACACTGCGGGCTGCCAAAGCCGTCAATTTGCCGTCCTTCAAACGCAATGTGCTCGACGCCTCAATCCGGCGAGCCCATTTTGACGTGCCCGCGTGGACGTGGCCAGTTTGGTCCACAATCACGCCATGGACGCTAGCGGCCTCGAGACCAGCCAAAAACTGTTTAAGCTTGGCGCGACGGTCCTTCTCTGCCTTGGTGTCATAACCGGAATCGGTTTGCCAGGACGGCACATGCTCATCCGAGGTACGATCAATGGCATCAAAAGCCCATGAAATCCCCACGGCTTCTGGATCGTCGAAACCGATGGGCATTTCATGCACAGGTTCATAATCAGGACGAATCTTTAGATCAGAACTGGTGCTATCAGCACTGGCGTCAACACTGATCATGGGAGTTGGTTCAAACGAACCATTTTCCTCGGGCTTTTCCGCGCTCATACAACTTCCCCAAGCCGAGGATTCATCTTGTTGAGGCTATTGGGCAAAGTCCACTCAAAATAGCGGTTAATTCGCCACCGGATCAAAAATGTTTCGCAATTGTGATCAATAATCTGTCAGCCCCGCGCGAAATGCCGGTAAGCTTCTGGTGGTCAATGCCAGTTTAGTCCTGTGCTTCTACTTGCATCACAGCGCAGGACGCGCCAAGACGGGACCATAAACGTAGCCATAATGGCACCTGCCACACTGCTCTGGGAGTTCATATGTCGGTACCTGCAGTTCTATCTCGTCTTCGGATCCCTGTGATTGGAGCCCCGCTCTTTATCATTTCCAACCCTGATCTGGTCATTGCTCAGTGTAAGGCCGGTGTGGTGGGTTCATTCCCAGCGCTCAACGCACGCCCTGCCCACGTGCTGGAAGAATGGCTCGACAAAATCACCACCGAATTGGGTGAGTGGACCGACAAAAACCCAGACCGTCCCGCCGCACCATTCGCCGTCAACCAAATCGTTCACAAGACCAATGACCGTCTGATGCATGACGTTGAGGCTTGCGTGAAGTTTAAAGTACCGGTTGTCATCACCTCGCTGGGTGCCCGCGAAGATGTGAACCAAGCCATCCAGTCTTACGGCGGGATCACTTTGCACGACATCATCAACAATCGCTTTGCCAAAAAGGCCGTTGAAAAGGGTGCGACGGGTTTGATCGCCGTCTCGGCCGGTGCCGGTGGCCACGCAGGCACCTTGTCTCCTTTCGCTTTGGTACAAGAAATTCGCGAGTGGTTTGACGGACCTTTGTGCGTATCGGGCTCCATCGCCAATGGTGGTGCAGTTCTGGCAGCGCAAGCGATGGGCGCAGACTTTGGTTACATCGGCTCAGCCTTTATCGCGACGGCGGAAGCCAATGCCGAGGAGGCCTATAAGCAAATGATCGTCGACAGCAATGCCGACGATATCATCTATTCCAACTTGTTTACTGGCGTGCACGGCAATTACTTGGCTCCTTCGGTTGTCAACGCTGGCCTCGACCCCGCTAACCTGCCTGAAAGCGACCCATCGGCTATGAACTTCGGCTCTGGTGGCAATCAGTCGAAGAAAGCTTGGCGCGATATTTGGGGCTGTGGCCAAGGCATTGGTGCCGTCAAAAAGGTGGCGACTGCGGCTGAGTTTGTAGACCGCTTGGCTGCTGAATATGAAGCCGCGAAGGCGCGGATTATGGCAGCACCCTTGCGCTAAATCAGCCTGCATCGGTCAATCTATCCGACTGACCTTTTCAACGGGCCATGGTGTCGTCTTCGTTCAGAGGATTGACCCATGGCCCTTTTTAATTCCCCACCCCCTGCCGCTCAGCTTGGTTGGCGTTGGCCGCATTTCACCGCGACAGAATTGTCCTGCCCGTGCCGCAAGCATTGTAAGGGCGAGTATTTTCATGATCCGCGCTTTTTGGACGCCCTAGAGGCGATGCGGCGCGACGTTGGCCCATTGATCATCCGATCCGGTCATCGCTGTCGGGCCCATAATGCCGCTGTAGGTGGCGTCCAAAAGTCCTATCATACCAGAGCGATAGCAGCCGACATTGCCGTTACAAACAAGGACCGGGCACGCTTATTACAGGCAGCCGTGAATGCGGGCTTCACCGGTCTAGGCTATGGCCGCAGCTTCCTGCATGTCGATTTGGGTCCAGCCAGAGCTTGGACTTATCCCGGAGCTTTGGGCCTTTGGGTTAGGGCGTTAGGGTTTGACCCAATGCGCCAGCCGCTTGTGCCTCAAGCAAGGTAAGATCAGCCGCCCTTGCCTTTATTCTTGGCCTCTTTGGCTTCCCGTTCAGCCTTGGTAGGCGGCGGTGGGGCGCTGGCTTTGATCTGACGCGCCTGCAAGGCCAAAGCCTCACCGCGAGCGCCCTCTTCATCTTCGCAACTGACGCGATCTTTAAGAATCGGGTCGCGTCCAACGACACACAAGCCACTAGCAGCCACGCGGACATTGCCGACACTGTCAGCTGGATCATTGGTGTCGCGATTGAGAAGTTGGGATGAAACCTCGGCTTGGGCGCGCGATTTTATCTCTTGGGCGTAGAAGGACAAAGCCGCGCTCTCGCCAGAACGGCCCATAGAGCCAGTCGCACTGGCAAATCGCTGAACCGAGTCAGCAAAAGCACGCGGCGAGATTTTGCCGGAAAAATAAAGACGGCGAGCCAGCACGGCCTCTGCACCGAAAAATGTTTCAGCAGAGCGCGGGTCGCGCTTTTCAAAGGCTAAAAAGCCCAACCGCTTGGTGGCCTCTAACGCAACCGCATCGCCTGCTTCACCTGGCGGTGCCAATGTCAAAGCATTGCGGAACGCTTGTTCTGCTTGCCGAAGATCACCAGCCGCGCTGGCCGCCGTACCGGCTTTCAGGGCCTCGCGCGCAGCTTCATCGGTGATGGGCGGTGGCGGTGGGGCCGGTTCGGGTGTTGCGACTGGAGCTGGAGCCACGACTTCAACGACGGGGGCTGCAACCTCTTCAACCGGGGCCGGAGCCGGTTTTGGGGGCGTTACTTTCTGAACCACAGGCGGACGCTGGGTACGCTTGGACTTGCTATGCTTCTGACCTGCGGTTTGCGCCAAAGCGAGGCTGCCCAAGCTCGCCGCCATACCCGCTAACAGGAACAAGTTTGTTTTGGAAACTTTCAAGTGACCCTCGGTTCTAGAGCGAACAAACTGTTGCTCCAATTTAGTCAGGACTCGCGCCAAGCGCCTGTGATTGACCACAATAGCGAACGCACGCTGCGACGCAACGCGTAACACGCAGAAGGGTTAGGGATTTCCTGCATAGTCACAAAGTAAGGCCGCAACGTGGCGTTCTAAACTCTCCCACTTCTTATAGGCGCGCACATCTTGGTTTGCCTCATGCCAAGCCTGCTGGAAAGCACTAGCAAGGGCTTGATCGGCAAGGAGGTCTGCCAATCGATAGAGTCGGATGCGTATGGTGAAGAGGACTGCGCCTGTTTGGGGAAGCCTGCGAATGGTCTGGCGCTCGACCCTCACATGAAGCGCGTCCCTTGCCGCATCAAGGGCGGCCGCAGTGGCCGCTGCGCGCAAGGGCGTGGCGTCGGGCGTATAACGCGCGTCGCTCCATTGCACGGTCCAATTAAAGCGCTCCAGAACGAGCTCATCACGCAATAAGGAGAAGACACGAGAAATCCGCCCGCCCAGACCTGGATCGCCGCCGGGCACCGGTCGATGCAGGCCAAAGAGGCTTTTGCCAATGGCTTCATGAGCCGAGAAAAAGGTCGGACTGCACAAACACAGGGCCGTGTTGGTCCAAGCGCCCTCGCGCATTTCCATAAGGACCAGATCGTCGGAAACCAACCGGCTGGCGGCAAACAGGGGAGGCTCACCTGGATCAAAACTCTGACCGCAAGTAGTGGCAACCAGCTGTGCCGCCTCTAATTGACCGGGCATAGAGCCTGTTACGCTAGCAAAAACCGCGTCGGATTCGGTATCCATCAGCGCATTTTTAGGCGCAAGCCAATGGGCCTGATCATCGGGCATCAACCAAGCTTGCGGCTCAATCGGGGCGAGGCCGACATCAAAGCGCGGCGGGCCCTGCTCAAATGGCAGGGGACGGGAAAAGGTCAGCGCATGCAACACGCCCTGTTGAAACCTGTCTGGGCGCAGGTTGCAAGCGGGCAGATGCGGTGAAGCCCCTGCCCGCCATTAAACGACCCTGGTTTGATCAGGGGGTCGTTTGTGGCACCAAATCATTGGGCCCAATGACGCGGTTGGTCGATTTGCTGGGATTGGCCTTGCTGGCTGGCGTCGCGCGTTGGCGATAGGTCCAAGAATCCGCCTCATCCCCACAAACGGTGGCAAACACGCGTTGCGGCTTGCCATCGGCGCCAATTCGCACATCCTCTTGTGTTTGGCAGGTGGAATCTGGGTTCACGTCCCCGCTGAAAATGTCAGACGTGACTTTCAGGCCTTGGTCTGGCGCTGCCGCGCAGCTGGGGGTGGGCTGTCCCGGAGTCACGACGCACAGATTGGAAGGGCCGAACAAACTCGCGGTGGGATCAAAGGCTTCCACATTCGCATCCGCGCCGGGTTGCTTCGCTGCGGGCCCAGACCAGTCCAGCGGAACGGCCCCATCCGGGGTCGCAATCGCATTCTTCAGACCTGGCATGAGAGGGCCAGATGGTGATGGAGTCTCTGCACCAGTTGGTGAATCTGGCGACAAGGGTGACGTCGCCGACAATGCGACCATCATAAGGGCCAAAAATTGAGTCAACGCGAAAACCTCTCATGCACGGAACGACGAGATTGTAGATTGGCTGGAAGATGCCTGCGAAGTCTTACTTTGGCGTGAATGCGTCGCCGGCTTGGGAAGTCGGCGGGCATAAGGGTCCTCCAACTTGATCTCAGGACGGGGATGACTCAATTGATGGACCGATAGATCACCTCGCAACAAAGCACGTACCGCCGCCTGAACCCGATTGACGACACCCAATTTTCGCGAGGCATTGCCTAAATGAAACTGGACTGTGCGGGCCGTCACGCCTGTCACCACCCCGATTTCCCAATTGGTTTTGCCTTCCAGAACCCAATGCAAACACTCAATTTCACGACTGGTCAGATGGGCAGGTTCGGCAGGTTGAAACAGGGCGGCAGCCGTCAGACGGCGGACGCGCTGGTAAAAGGCCATGGCAATATGGCTGAGCGCCTCCTCATCATCCGGGTCAAGGCGGAGCAGTCGAGGTGCAGCAAACATCATGATGGCCACACAGCCTTGTGGCCCATGGACGGGCGTGGTGATGCCATCGCGAAACCCTTGTTCGCGCGAGGCCCGCACAAAGTCGCGCTGTTCAGGGTTGCGGGCAGAGGCAAAAGCCCGTTGCCACTGGACAGAGCCCGCCCGTTGGATGGCCTGATTGCGGGCAGGGTCAGTCCGACAACTGGGCTCTGTGGCATATTGGCGGCGCCAAGTCGGGTCAAAATTGCCAAAGTTCAAAAGGCTGGTTGGAT
The DNA here is from genome assembly GCA_001602435.1 of Hyphomonadaceae bacterium UKL13-1. Taxonomy (GTDB): domain Bacteria; phylum Pseudomonadota; class Alphaproteobacteria; order Caulobacterales; family Aquidulcibacteraceae; genus Aquidulcibacter. The sequence continues at coordinate 986,340 of CP012156.1, read as the reverse complement.
CCAACATCGGGTTGTGCGGTCCTGGGGCCAATTGATACCAGCCAAAGCCGCAAGCCTTGGCATAAGTCGTAAGGATGTGGTGGAGGTCGCCTTCACGCCTTGCGGCACGCAACTCGAGTAAAACCGCGGCAGTTAGGCTTTGAATCTGAGTCATCGCCGTCTCCGTTTGTGCTGCACTCTTCTGGTGCATTTAATAAGTTTATCAATTTTAGATAGAGTTTCTTGGTGGCGATAGGGGGGCGCTGTGTGTTTCCTCCGTTGCATGGGACCACTCTCAGTGAAAATCGCGGCTATTGGCGAAGGCGCGGGTGGTTCGCTGTTGGGCGAGTGCACGATTATTGGCTTGAGTCAGCTTTGGATCTTCGCGCGGACTTTGATGTTCATCGGCGCGGGCCAGTGCTTGGGTGAAGCCTTGGCTGCCGTCGGACAATTCTGCCAGACGGGGGTTCAGATTGGTGACTCGGTCCGCGATCACATGGATGACGCCATGCTCTCGCTGCAGCCTGCCTCTGATGCCCATGAATTTTGCAGCCAAAGTCTCACGCCGGAACCGCTCAAAAATCTTTGGCCAAACAATCACATTGGCAGAGCCAAATTCATCTTCCAGCGTCACAAACAAGACGCCTTTAGCCGTACCGGGCTTTTGCCGCACCAAGACAAGGCCAGCAATATCAACGCGCGCGCCATTGGGGGCGGTCTTGAGCGCTTGGGAAGTCACAAAGCGCTTCTCGGTCAATTCAGCGCGGAAGAAGGACACTGGATGGGCTTTGAGACTGAGGCGCAGACGGGCGTAATCATGCACGACCTGTTCGCTCAGCGGCATCTCTGGCAGGGCAGGATCCACTTCTAGGCCATATTCGCTCGCATGCTCAAATAAGGGCAAGGCATGTTCAGCTAGGCCTTTGGCACGCCAAAGTGCTTGGCGGCGATCCAAGTTCAAGCTGCCCATCGCATCCCCATCAGACAGCAAATCCATCGCCCGACCATTTAAGCGCGCGCGCCGTTTCAGGTCTTCCGCATCGAGGAATCTTGCACCCCCAGCGCGGGCCGCAACCAAGCGGGCGGCATCGGCCTCCTTAAAGCCCTTAATCTCCCGCAGCCCTAGGCGCACGGCTTTACGGGTCTGCCCCGGACGCGCTTCCAACATAGTGTCCCAATCCGAAAAGCCGACGTCTGGCGGCAGCACCTCCACCCCATGCTCCTTGGCATCGCGCACCAATTGGGCAGAGGCATAAAAGCCCATGGGTTGAGCGTTGAGAATGGCGGCTAAAAAGACCTCGGGCCAATGCTTCTTCAGCCAAGCCGACACATAAACAATCAAAGCGAAACTGGCCGCATGGCTTTCAGGGAAGCCATATTCGCCAAAGCCCTCAATCTGGCGGAAACAACGCTCGGCAAAATCTTGCTCATAGCCATTGGCCACCATGCCATCGACCAAGCGTTTGCCAAATTCATGGATGATGCCGACTTTGCGAAAAGTTGCCATGGCGCGGCGCAAACGGTCTGCTTCAGAGGGTGTAAAGCCTGCCGCAACAATGGCGATGCGCATGGCTTGTTCTTGAAACAAGGGCACACCAAGGGTCTTGCCCAAAACGTCTTCCAGTGCCTTGGAAGGAAAGGTGACCTTCTCTTGGCCTTGGCGGCGACGCAAATAAGGATGGACCATGTCGCCCTGAATGGGCCCGGGCCGCACAATGGCGACTTCAATCACCAGATCATAAAAAGTGCGTGGGCGCAGCCGGGGCAGCATGGACATTTGTGCCCGGCTTTCAATCTGAAACACACCAACCGTATCAGCCGCGCAAATCATATCATAAACGGCGGGGTCTTCAGCTGGAATATCGGCAAGCCCCAGCCGCACGCCATAGTCGTGCTCTAAAAACTCAAAGGCGCGGGCCACACAGGTCAACATGCCCAAGGCCAGCACATCAATTTTCAAAATGCCCAAAGCATCCAAATCATCCTTATCCCACTCCACAAAGGTCCGGTCTGGCATGGCGGCATTGCCAATGGGCACCACTTCATCCAACGGCCCACGTGTGATGACAAAGCCACCAACATGCTGAGACAAATGGCGGGGAAATCCGTGCAGGGTGCGGGCAAGTTCCAACGTTTGAGTAATGACTGGGGTTGTGATGTCGAGGCCCGTCATCTTGTGAATTAAAGCGGCATCAACCCCACCGCGCCCCCAGCCCCAAACGGACTTGGCCAAAGCCTCTTGGGTATCCCCGCTCAATCCCATCACCTTGCCAACCTCGCGCAAGGAAGAGCGGCCACGATAGGAAATCACCACCCCAGCAATACCCGCCCGATGGCGGCCAAATTTGTCATAGATATATTGGATCACCTCTTCGCGGCGCTCATGTTCAAAGTCGACATCAATATCGGGTGGTTCGCGCCGCTCTGCTGAGATGAAGCGCTCAAACAAGAGGTCGACGCGGATGGGATCTACCGCCGTAATCCCTAAGCAATAGCACACCACCGAATTGGCAGCAGACCCCCGGCCTTGGCAGACAATGCCTCGGCTGCGCGCAAAGGCGACAATGTCATAAACGGTCAGAAAATAAGGCGCGTAACTCAATTCCGCGATCAGCGCATATTCGTGATCCAAGGCCGCCCGCACCCGCTCTGGCACACCCTCAGGATAGCGGCCTTGCGCGCCCAATTCACTCAATCGAATTAAACTATCCATCGGGGTTTCCCCCCGTGCTACAACTTCATCGGGATATTCATAAGCCAGTTGATCTAGGGAGAAAGTGATCGCATCAAAAAGTTTCTGTTGCGCCTGAAGACAATCTTCAAACCCTTTGAAGAGGCGGATGATTTCTTCAGGGGGTTTCAGGCATTTTTCGCTATTTTGTAGACGTAAATAGCCTGCAGCTTCCAAAGTCGTCTTGGTGCGGATACAGGCCAAGACATCGGCCAACAGCCGGCGGTCTGGCGTGTGGAACAGTGCATCCATGGTGGCAATCAGGCGTGCGCGCGTGCCCTGAACCAGGTTCACCAGAGCGGCCAGACGTTGAAAGTCTGTACCGTCAAAAGGTCGGGTCGCGGCCACATAAAGGTCAGCGGTCAAGGGTGCGTCGGACAGGTGGGTCTGGGCTTTATCCAACCAAGCTTGGGTGAGGATGGGGGGTGGCACAAGGATGGCACAAGCCCCGTCCATGGCCTCCAACAGATCGGCTTTTTCTAGCGTGCAACTGCCCTTGCGCGAGCGGCGGTTGCCGCGCGTCAGACACCGGGTCAAGCCTCCCCAAGCCGCCCGGTCTTTGGGATAAAGGACGGTCTCAAATCCATCGGGCTCAACCAGGCGCGCACCAACAATCAGTCTAAGGCCAGCCTCTTTGGCGGCGACATGGGCCCGCACCACACCGGCGACCGTATTGATGTCGGCAACGCCCAATCCTTGCAGCCCAAGGCCATGGGCCGCCCACACCATCTCATCGGGCTGGCTTGCCCCTTTCAGGAAGGAGAAACTGGTTGTCGCCAAAGGCTCAAAGATGCGCATGGACGCACCTCAATGGGATTAGCACTAAGCGAAGGGGCTTCATGCCGCACTCCCATGCACATACCATTTGGGATGATCCACTTTGCCGGGCAGGCCTTGGCGATAGAGCCAAAAGCGACGGCCCTCACTTGTCTCGATCCGGTAATAGTCGCGGTCATGGGCCTCGCCACAGGCAATGCGCTCTGGCCCCTCGGCGCAGGCAACTTTGAAGGCTAAGGCGCGCCAGCGAAACAGGCGGGGTGGGCCGTCTGGCACTTCGGCGATGGCATCAATTGGTTCGGCCCGCTCTAACAGCAAAGCAGGGCGCCGCGCTGCCAAAGCTTCGGGGAAATGGCTCACCTGTGGCCGCCGATCGGCAACCGCCACTTGGCGCACAGCCTGTTCTGGCACCCAATGGGCCACCGCCTCCATTCGCGTCACCCGTCCAACGCCTAAGCGGGCAGACAAGCGGTCAGCCAAACGATGGAGCGCATCAGCACTGGCCAAGGCCGCAGCAGCCACCGGGTCCAAGTCCATGACCTGGCCTTCCAATACCTCAACCACGGGCGCACAAACTTCAACCAGATCGACCCCAAAGCCCAAATCAAGCCCAGCGCCATTGGCCTCTGCCTCAATCCGTTCGCACAAGACCTTCGTCCACAAAACCGCGTCGCGATGGGCGCGTCCGGACCCGCCGACAAGCTGTAAGACGACCCCATCCACACGGTAGAGATTTAGAACCAAACGGCGTGCGCCTTCATTATAGGAGTCCAAAAGCGTGCACATCTCCCCCGCAGCTTTCGCGCCTGCCAACTCAAGGCCATGGCGGGTCATCAGTGGTTCGGCCAAGCGCAAGCGGATACGCCGCGGGATGATCTCGGCAACAGGATCAATGGCTTCTTCCTCAAGCCCGCGGGCGCGGTCCAAAGCGCGCACCAGATCAATGCCAAACCGTCTCGCCAAAGCCGCCGACGATTGGGTGGCGACTTGGCCAATGGTCTTCAAGCCCAAAGCCCGCAAGCCCGTGGTCGTGCCGCTTGGCAGACGCAAAGCTTCCACCGGCAAAGCCCCAACCAAGGCGCGCAAAGCCGCTCCATCCGGCGCACTCAAACCATGGCGCGCCTCTGGTGCAAAGCGCGCCAACGCAAAGGCCGCACCCGGTGTCGCCGCGCAAGCTGCCCGCGCTATTAGGCCCAAAGCCCGCATTTTGATGACCATATCGGCTAACATGGCGGCTTCACCCCCAAACAAATGGGCGCAGCCCGTAATGTCGAGGAAAAGCGCGTGCGTGCCCTCAAGCCCTTTGACTGGCGAACAATATGGACTCCACCGCATGGCCCAACGCGCCAAAGCGGTCAGATCATCACCCTCCCCCACGGGGTCACTGTCGGCGACACAAATATCTGGCACCAAGGCCTTGGCCCCTGCCAACATCATGCCCGAGGATAGACCCGCCTCTTGTGCGGCACGATTGAGGGCAATGAGGCGAATTCCCCCGGCACTACGCGCAACCGTGGCGCACGGCTTAGCGCGCGAGAAACGTGTCCCATCGCCCTTAAGCAGAGAGGCGTTGCGGCTGAGGCGATCGGTTGGCCAACGTGGCAGGCTGATACAGGCTATGCGTCGCATCATCATACTCCAAATCAAAGGATTGTGGACGCGCGCCATTGCGGGCACGCTCAAGGTGAAGTCTCCAAGCTGGGGGCCCAAGCCCCGGCAGTGCGGTGCCCAAAGGCACAGGTCGGCACGGTCGACTGGCGATAACCAGTCGCGCGCGTGCTGGCGCAAAGGCAGAGGTGCGCAGCCCTTGGACAGCCAGAACCAAACTATGGGCCTGCTCTGCCGCCAATTGGACCCGCCGTGCGCCGGCAAGGCTAAAGCCAGCCTTGGGGCCGGACAGAGCCAAAATACCGGCCAAGCCAAAGGTGCGGGCTGCATCCTCCACACAGGCGTGAAAGCCTTTCACATCCGGTGCCCGCACCAACAAAATACGCGACGGGCACACACCAAGCTTCTGCAAACCCGGCCCATAAAGCTGCCCCCAAGCAGGCCCCCAACCCTGCCCGCGACTGGCATCTTCAATCACTACCAGATCGCCAGAACGCTGGTGCAGCGCCTTGGCCAAACAGGCGAAAGCAAAGTGCAAACTTGCTGGCTCATCCATGAAAGCGGCGGGAACCACTTCGGTCACACCGCCCAAAGCCAATCCACCACCCAAGGCCGCGTCCAACCTGTCTGCACCTGTTGGCAAACAGCTCAAGGTCGGACGCCCCTCTGTTTCAATGGCCCGTATCTGGGTACGCAAAGCGGTCAAATCCGGTCTCATGGCTAAAAATCACGCACCTTTCTGATGTTTATGTTCTTGATTTGTTCTAAATCACGAAGAGAGCGGTGAGTCGAGTCGGAAATCTGGTACCCTTTTGTGGGCATGTCCGATAATGACGTAAGTCCAAGAGGGGCGCTCAAAAGTACCTTGATAGCAAAAACCAAGGTAACCAGCCCAAAAAGGCAATTTAACGTAAAAGAAAGGCAGTGTGGTCTATATGTCGTGCCAACCTTTAGGATGGCTGCATGAAATCGATCCCACGGCTACTGACAGTTACGTTCGCCATTCTGCTTCTGGCAGCGGCTTCGGCGTGGCAGTTTGCCTCCTATCGCGACATCAATATGCGGCAGATTTTGTTCACCGAAGCCACAGGCGAGATCAATCGTCTCGACGAAGTATTGACCATGTCTGCGCTCATGCATGCGACGACAGCCGACCCGAAATGGGCCAAGCGCTATGAGGAAAACACACCTCGCCTTGAAACCGCTATTGTCAAAGCCACCTCCATCGGTCCCTTGGGCGTGAAAGAAAGCCTCGGCGAAGTTGAACTGGCCAATACCAAGCTCATCGATCTTGAACGCCTGTCCTTTGCCTTGGTGGCCGACGGCAAAAAAGAAGACGCCCTCAAAATTCTATCGTCGCAAGATTATGACAATCTGAAAGCCACCTATAGCCAAGAAATCAATAAGGCGCTTCAATCTGGCTCGTCAGATATCCAAGCCGCAAAAGGCCGCATTCAGACTGGTTTCCTGATTACAATCATTCTGGTGGGTATTGCTTTCATTCTGATTTTTGAACTCTGGCGACAAGACAGGGAAACAACTCAGAAAGAAAAAATTCGCTATCGCGAATTCGCACGCTTTGCAGAGCTCGCCCGCAATCCGGTGGTGCGCACCAATCGAAAGCGAGAAATCATTTGGGTAAATGACGCCTATCTGAAACTTTCTGGCTATAGTCGCGACGAAGTGATTGGCAAAAATCCTCGACAATTGACCTTCTGTCCGACGACAGACCAACAAGAGATCCAGCGACTGACCGAAGCCATGAATCGGGGAGAAGCCGCCAGCGGCACGCTGTTGAACCAAGCAAAAACCGGCCGGATGTACTGGATCAATGTCGACATCCAACCCTTGTTCGATGATCAAGGGCAGTTGGAAGGTTTTCAAGCGATTGAAACCGAAGTTACCGATTTGGTCGAAGCCCAACGTCGCGCCGATGACGCTTTAGCCAATCTCAACGCCTATCAATCCGCCCTCGACGAGCATTCCATCATCTCAGTTGCCGACCAATTTGGCCACATTGAGTTTGTTAACGACCGCTATTGCGAGATCAGTGGCTATAGCCGCGAAGAACTCATCGGGCAGAGCTATCAGGCTGTTCAGTCGGGCAAGCATGATCCTTCCTATTTCAAATCGATGCGCGACACGATTAACGCCGGTCACTCTTGGCGTGGCGAAGTCTGCAATCGCGCCAAGGATGGGTCCTATTTCTGGGTCGATGCCACCGTTGTGCCTCTCCCTGCCACGCGAACCCAAGGCGCACGCTTTGTCAGCGTCCTTTATGACATTACCGAGCGCAAACGCACCGAAACCGAATTGAAGGACGCGCTCAACCTGTCTTCAACCTTCTTTGACGTGTCGTCAGAATTATTGTGTATCGCAGACAACAAAGGCCGGATGATCCGCATGAGCAAGTCTGCGGAACAAATCATTGGCCACCCCGAACATGAATTGATCGGTCGTTCCACCACTGAATTTATCCACCCGGATGATCAGGAACAAATTGCGATTGCCATGCAAGAGCTCCTAAAAACTGGCAATCTCATGGACTATGTCGCCCGCTATATGCATCCCAACGGGGCTATACGAAGCGTCGAATGGCGTGCGAAGATCGTGGGGGACTTCATCTATGCCACAGCCCGCGATGTGACACAGCGCTTGGCAATCGAAGCTGAGCTGCTTGCCGCACGCGAACAAGCCGAAGCCGCCAATCGCGCGAAGAGTAGCTTCCTAGCCAATATGAGCCATGAAATCCGCACCCCATTGAATGGGGTTATCGGTGTGGTTGGCGCTTTGTCACGGACCGAACTGACGCAAACCCAACGCGAAATGGTCGATCTGATCCAATCGTCAGGCGAAACGCTGGAAGTTCTTTTGTCGGATATTCTCGATGTGTCGAAGATTGAGGCTGGTAAGTTCACGCTTCAGCCCGAACCCTTCAACCTGCGCGAAACCATTCAGGCGACGGCGCAAGTCATGGGCGTTCGGGCCGAAGAAAAAGGCCTTGGATTCCATGTCAGATTTGGCCCCGGCACCGAAGGTTTGTTTGAAGGCGATGGCGTACGGGTCAAGCAAATTGTATCGAACTTAGCCTCAAACGCAGTGAAATTCACCCAAAAGGGTCAAATTGATGTTAGCATCACGGCCGCGGATAAGGCCGACGGATCGTGCGAAGTCGTGATCAGTGTGAAAGACACAGGCATCGGCTTTGACGAGCAGACCAAGCAACGGCTGTTTGCACGGTTTGAACAAGCAGACGCCTCCATCACTAAGAATTTTGGCGGTACAGGCCTCGGATTGTCGATCTGCCGCACCTTGACCGACATGATGGGCGGCCAATTCCTCGTCACCTCTGAAGCCGGAATTGGCAGCCTGTTCTCCGTCATTCTGCCATTGCCACGGGTGAATCCAGAAGCCCTTACCCCCGCTACCCAAGCCGGGACAGGCGCTGCGCCAACCGCCCTGTCGCTGGACGCAGCCAGTCGTTCAATCCTGTTGGCAGAAGATCATCCAGTCAATCAACGCGTAATTGCGATGATCCTTGAGCCCCACGGCATCGCACTGACCATCGCCCAAAACGGCCAGGAAGCCGTTGAGATGTGGCAAAATGCACACTTTGATCTTGTGCTGATGGACATGCAAATGCCGGTTATGGATGGTCTGTCAGCGACCAAACATATCCGCGAGATGGAACGCAGCAAAGGCTTGCAACGCACGCCAATCGCCATGGTAAGCGCCAATGCCATGAAAGAACACATCACCCAGTCCTTTTGGGCTGGCTGTGACTTCCATATCGCGAAGCCCGTCACGCCTGAAGCCTTGCTCAAAGGTATAGATGCGACACTTGAGGCCTGTGAGGCACACGAACACAAAGGCAACGGCAAGGCAAAGACCAAAGCCTAAGCCACTCGCGATTTGCGCTGCATGAGATCAGAACGGGATATCGTCCTCAAGGTCAGCCGCAAAGGAGCGCTTCTCGCCTTGAACCGCGCGAGGTGCCGACGATCCCCCGCCAAAGCCACCGCCATTGCCGCCCATTGAACGGCCACCGCCAAACCCACCTTCAGAGCGGTCTTCGACCATGTCGCCGCCACCGGAACGACCATCCAGAATGGTGATTTCGCCTTTGAACCGGCCAATGACCACCTCGGTTGAATAGCGCTTTTGGCCGGCTTGATCGGTCCATTCACGGGTCTGCAACTGGCCCTCAACATAGACCTTGCTGCCTTTTTTGACGTAATTCTCGACGACCTTCACCAGATTGTCGTTACGCACGACGACACGGTGCCATTCGGTCTTTTCTTTCTTCTCGCCGGTGGCTTTATCGTTCCAGCGCTCGCTGGTTGCGACCGAAAACTCTGCGATGCGATCCCCGGACGGAAAGGACTTAATCTCAGGATCGCGTCCCAAGTTTCCAACCAAGATCACTTTGTTCACGCTGCCCGCCATTGCCCTAACTCCGTCTTTTTGCCGTTGGCGACTCATCCTGTCGCATCTTGGCATCGTATCCTATTGAAACTGACGCTACAGGTCTCATGTCCAAACCAGAAGAGAGGGGCGACACTCAAACCGCCTCGCCTTGTGGATAAGCATGTAAAACTGTGCATGCCGTGGACAAGCGTAAGATGTTCACATAATGTTCTATTCGTCAAGCTGGTTCGCACGCGCTAATCAGGGCGACATTGTTTTGGCTTTGGGGCTTGTGGCTCTGAGGTTTGCGTAATCAAGGTCACACATGTCTGAATCGCCTGTTATCCGTGTGCGCGGCGCGCGCGAACACAATTTGAAGAATTTCACGGTGGAGATCCCTCGCGGTGAGTTGGTGGTCATCACTGGCCTGTCTGGCTCAGGCAAAAGCTCGCTCGCCTTTGATACGATCTATGCGGAAGGCCAAAGGCGCTATGTCGAGAGCCTTTCAGCCTATGCGCGCCAGTTCCTCGAGCTGATGCAAAAGCCGGACATGGATTCAATTGAGGGCTTGTCGCCAGCCATTTCGATTGAGCAGAAGACGACCTCGAAAAACCCACGCTCCACCGTCGGCACGGTGACTGAGATATACGACTATATGCGCTTGCTTTGGGCGCGCATCGGGGTGCCCTATTCGCCAGCAACCGGCCTGCCGATCGAAAGCCAGACGGTCAGCCAAATGGTGGATAAGATCAAAGTCCTGCCAGAGGGCACGCGCTTGTTCTTGTTGGCCCCCGTGGTGCGCGGCCGAAAGGGTGAGTTTAAGACCGAATTCAAAAGTTGGATCAAGCAAGGCTTTGTACGCGCCGAAATCAATGGTGAATATTACGAGCTTGAGAATGCCCCTGACCTCGACAAGAAACTGAAGCACGACATTGATGTGGTCGTGGACCGCATCGCGGTTCGCGCCGGCATTGAACAACGTCTGGCCGAAGGCTTTGAGACCTGTTTGCGCTTGGCCGATGGCATCGCGCTGGCCGAATTTGCCGACGAGAAGGATGAGAAGGGCGCGGCAAAACGAATGCTGTTCTCAGCCAAATTCGCCTGCCCCGTCTCGGGCTTTACCATCCCGGAGATCGAGCCGCGTCTTTTCTCCTTCAACAATCCGTTTGGGGCCTGCCCCACGTGTGATGGCCTTGGCGTGCAGCTTAAATTCGACCAAGAGTTGGTGGTCCCGGATTCAAGCAAGACCTTGAATGACGGCGTGATTGCACCCTGGGCCAAGGGGGCTTCACCACTTTACACCCAGACTTTGCAAGCCCTTGCCCGCCATGCCGAAGTCGCCCTGACAACACCTTGGACAAAACTGCCTGAGAGCTTTCAGAAGCTCGTGCTCTATGGCTCGGGGACGGAGAAGGTCAAATTCGTCTATGATGATGGCGCGCGCCGCTATGAAACCACCAAGACGTTTGAAGGCGTGATCCCCAATCTGGAACGGCGCTGGCGTGAAACGGATTCGGCTTGGTCGCGCGAGGAATTGGGCCGCTATCAATCAGCGCAGAAATGCCCGACCTGTGAGGGTAAGCGCCTCAAGCCTGAGGCCCTTGCGGTGCGTGTCGGCGGCGAAGATATTTCAGTCGTGTCTTCTCGTTCGATCCGGGGTGCGCGTGACTGGTTTGTCGATTTAGAAGGCCGCCTGACGCCCAAGGAATTGGAAATCGCCACCCGCGTATTGAAAGAGATCAAGGAGCGCTTGCGCTTTTTGGTCGATGTGGGCTTGGATTATCTGACGCTACACCGGGGTTCAGCGACGCTGTCGGGCGGCGAGAGCCAGCGGATTCGATTGGCCAGCCAAATCGGCTCTGGGCTGACGGGCGTGCTCTATGTCTTGGACGAGCCCAGCATTGGCCTGCATCAGCGCGATAACACCCGCCTCCTGACTTCGCTCAAAGGCCTGCGTGACCTCGGCAATAGCGTCATCGTGGTCGAGCATGATGAGGAAGCCATTCTGACGGCTGACCATGTGCTGGATATGGGGCCGCTCGCCGGTATCCATGGCGGCCAAGTGGTCGCCCAAGGCAAGCCGGCCGATATTGAAGCGACCAAGGGCAGCCTGACGGGGGCCTATCTGCGCGGTGAAAAGGCCATCCCCATCCCGCCAAAGCGCCGCCGCCGCAATCCTAAGAAGTTCCTTCGGATTGAAGGGGCGACAGGCAATAATCTGAAAAATGTCTCGGTCGATATCCCGCTGGGCATCTTCACTTGCGTCACCGGCGTGTCCGGCGGGGGCAAATCGACCCTCATTCTTGAGACGCTCTATAAAGCCCTTGCCCGTCGTCTGAACGGGGCGAATGAAGTGCCCGGGCCGCATAAGGCGCTGGAAGGTTTGCACCATCTCGACAAGGTGATTGATATCGACCAGAGCCCGATTGGCCGTACGCCACGGTCTAATCCTGCCACCTATACGGGGGCATTTGGCCCGATCCGCGACTGGTTTGCTGCTTTGCCAGAGTCAAAAGCACGCGGCTATGGCCCCGGCCGCTTCAGCTTCAACGTCAAAGGTGGGCGCTGTGAAGCCTGCCAAGGCGATGGCGTGCAAAAGATCGAAATGCACTTCTTGCCCGACGTCTATGTCACTTGCGACGTCTGCCATGGTCAACGCTATAATCGCGAGACTTTGGAAGTTACCTATCGCAATAAATCCATTGCCCAAGTGCTGGATATGACGGTGGAAGAGGCTGCTGGGTTCTTTCAAGCGGTCCCCTCCATTCGCGACAAGATGGAGACTTTGGTGCGGGTCGGCCTCGGCTATGTGAAAGTCGGCCAGCAGGCAACGACCCTCTCAGGCGGGGAAGCCCAACGGGTAAAATTGTCCAAGGAATTATCGCGCCGCGCAACCGGGCGAACGCTCTATATTCTCGATGAACCCACAACTGGCCTGCACTTTGAAGACACGCGTAAGCTGTTGGAAGTGCTGCAGGAATTGGTGGATCAAGGCAATAGCGTCTTGGTGATTGAGCATAATTTGGACGTGATCAAAACCGCCGATTGGCTAATTGATTTGGGTCCCGAAGGCGGCGATGGCGGCGGCTTGATCGTGGCCGAAGGTACGCCAGAAGAAGTGGCCTTGGTCAAGAGCTCTTGGACTGGTCGCTATCTCAAAGAGACCCTGCTCAAACACGAAGAACGCCGCCTCGCCCAAGCCGCACGTATGGCCCAAGAAGCAGAAGGGGAAGCTAAAGCTTAGGGGTTAGCCTTCTGGCTCGCTTCGACTCCGTTCCAGACCCGCAGGTTGAAATCAGTCCGCTCATTTTCACGGGCAGTGAGGATCGTGAGAGCCCAGAGGGCTGTGATCAAGGCGATGATCAGCCAGCCCCAAACAGTGCCGAAAAAGCGCAAAAGTCTCATGGCTTGGGCTCCGCCGTGTCAGAGACCAAACGGCCATCTTCCAACTCGATCACGCGACTGGCGAAAGGCACCAAGCGATCATCATGCGTGGCGCAAAGGATGGTTGCGCCCTGTTGTTTAGCAGCTTCACTCAGTAGTCTGGCGACCATGACGGCATTGCGGCCATCTAATGCCGACGTGGGTTCATCGCAGAAGATGAAGGCTGGTCGCTTTGCCAGCATGCGGGCGATAGCCACCCGTTGATTTTGGCCACCAGACAATTGACTGGGCTTTGATTGGGCGCGATCTAACAGGCCAACTAGGTCCAGATACTGAGATGCCCTTGCCTTGGCGTCTCCAGCGGGTACCCCCAAAAGTCGCAATGGAACAAAGACTTGCTGCCACGCCGTCAGAGACGGAAATAGCCCCGGCGTTTGAAAGACATAACCACAATACTGGCGACGAAAACGTTCAGCAGATCGGCCTCCCCGCCCCCAGACATCCGTCCCCTTCGCGATCACCACGCCGCCCTCTGGTCTTTGAAGTCCAGACAAGGCCGCCAGCAGACAGGATTTGCCAGACCCACTCGCCCCTTTGAGTAAGGTAAGGCTGCCCTGCTCCACCGAGAAAGAAACATCATGCAGCGCGTGCACTTTGCTGGCACCGCGTCCAAAAGACTTAGAGATCGCCTTTGCGGACAGGATAGGACCCTCTGTCATCGCAACAACTCAACCGGCTTGAGGCCAAAAATGGTGGGCAAACTCATCATGCCCGCAAGGCAAGATGTCACGAGAATGGCACCTGTCACCATTGGGACCTGTGCCGGATAAAGTAGGATATAAACGTCGGCCTTCTCTAGAACCAATTGGCCGACAAGGCCGCCGGAAAGGGCAAAGGCAGATGCGATGAGGCCGATCCACACGGTCTGCTCCAGCACCAGAAGGGCAACCCGCCACTTTGGCACACCCATGGCCAGCAAAGTGGCAAACTCGACGCGCTGGCCCGCCATCATGGCGTGAATGGCTTGTGAGATAATCAAAAGGGCGATCACACCGATAAAGATGGCAAGATACAGAAATGCACGAATGTCGCGTTGATCCTTCAAAGCGTCTTCAATGACTTTTTGGGTCAGTTGCTCTCGGCTCATGGCCTCAGCACCAAGGGCATTCAATTCGCGATTGAGTCCGGCAATCGCTTGGCCGACAGACTTGCCGGCCTTTGGAGCCGCCAAGATGGAATAGACCGGAATGTCTTGCTTCCGATCTAAGGTGTCATTTAAATTTGCAAGGCTGTCACGTGAGATCATGCTTCCCCGGGGACCTAGATTACCATCCATAAGCCCAACAACCCGAAACCGTACATTTTCTCGAACAACTTCGTCACCCAAACCAAGGCCAGTTGCCCGCGCATCTTCATCCGTCAGTAGAACCGAATTTGGTCGTTGGAGCAGTCGTTTGGCTTCCACAGACATAACTTGCGGTGCTGACAGTGCCGGTGAGATTGGGTCGATGACATTTACCTTTAGGCCGCCACCTGACGGGCCTTGGCCCAAAAAGGCATGCTTCTGTCGGATCAGTTCAAAGGCACCCACAAAGGAACTTCGACCGACTTGAGCGATCACGTCCTCAGGTATTTTTTCATACTGATCGTTGCCCTGCTTCTGAGACAAAATAACGATCGGTGCTGTCGCTTGCCTCTCAAGGAGCGCATAACGCGACAAAAAATAACTCGACAGCCCAAGCTGAAGATAAATGGCAATACCCGCCAAGATTAGCGTGAGAATGGCAAACCAAGCCCGCAGCCAATTGTGGGAAAGATGGAGTTGCGCAAGCGCATTCATCGCAATTTATCAGGCCTCAAAGACTTGGAATCAACTATAAGATCAAAACTAGGCCATGATTCCCAAACGCGCGCGACCTGTTGCAGCCCCAACTCCCCTAAAATTGTCTGGACCTCTACAAAGGTTTGCTAAGTCCGCCGCCCTATTCTCACGAAATGGTGACAAATTATCTTCATGCCCTGACCCATATGTTGGACATCACAGGGCGAACCGACCGCCGCTCGTATTGGTATTTCATTCTGATGGTGATGGCGCTGAGTTGCTTGGCAATTTCTGTCGACAGCGCAATCGTGCTTTCGACGCTTACGGATGGCACGCCAGAAATCAAAATCGGCACCATGACCATGACCTTCGGTGCCTTGCATTTCTTACCAATTTTTTCAGCCAGCGTGCGTCGCCTGCACGATATTGGCAAATCGGGCATTTGGATTCTTTTGAACTGCGTGCCCTTTGTTGGCAGTATGATCCTGTTTTCCTGGTATGCCCGTCCGAGTGCGCTCAACAGCATGCATGGCGAAGCCCCGCGTGAGCGGCTATCGCGCCCGAATTGGGCGGACCGCACGCAATTTTAAGCAACAAAAAAGGGCGGCTCCAATGGAACCGCCCTTTTTGTTTGACCCAATCGCAGGATTTAGCCCGCGATTGCGGCGGCGTCTTTTTCGCCCGTGCGGATGCGCAGGGCCATCTCGACGTCGACCACAAAGATTTTACCATCGCCGATTTTACCGGTGTTAGCGGCACCAGCCAGCGCCTCGACAACCTTTTCGACCATGTCATCTGTAACTACGGCTTCAATCTTGACCTTCGGCAAAAGCTTCACTTCATATTCAGCGCCGCGATAAACTTCGGTCTTACCCTTTTGACGCCCATAACCACGGACTTCGGTAACAGTCAGGCCTGAAATGCCCGCCTCAGTCGCAGCGTCAAGCACCGCATCGAGACGGCTTGGTTTGATAATAGCGGTGACAAGCTTCATTCTGTTCCCCTCACTTCGCATCGGGTTCGTTCTCAGGAACCAGACCCTGATTATTCCATCACATGCTAGATTAGACAATCAGCAGCACTTGTGACCCGCTTTCAATGCCTGACCGCAGAGCGGAGGATAATCGCTCAAATTTTGAGCGACTTTCACGACGATTGCCTTAAAAACGTGCGGCCGCCGGTTGTGCGAGCAAGACTCGTCGGCCCTGACCGGGCAGGCTGTCAGCATACAGACGCTTGACCGCTTCAACCAAAATGACCCCGCCAAGTGCTGGCCAAGCCCGCTCGCCGACGCCCTCCCACGTCTCAGCCGCGCCACCTGTGGCCATTTTCCACGACAAAGGCGGGCCATAAAGCGCGCGCGACCAAGCAACAGGCTGAAACATGGAATCGCTCAAAAGGCCCGCTAGCTGGCTGCGGCTATAAGGTCGACCTTGGCCAAAGGGGGTCGATTCCGCCCGCGCCCAGATACCACCGCGATTGGCGACGGCAATCATCAGGCGTCCTTCAGGGGCGAGCAGGCGCCAGAGTTCGCGCAACAACACGCGCGGATTTTCGGCCTCCTCCAGCGCGTGGACACAAAGGATGCGGTCAAAAATCGCCTCGGTAAAAGGCATCCGATCTTCATCGCCAATACAGGCAAGGTTGAGCCCGCATGAAGGCCAGCGCTCCACCCCTTGCGTCGCTGGCATCAAAGCCGTCACCCGACGCGCCGTTGGCAGCCACGGCGTCAGAAAAGGCGTCGCATAGCCAAAGCCCAAAACGTCTAAGCCTTTGCAGTCCCCCCAAGCATCCACCATGCGGCGGCCAGCCATAGCTTGCGCCGTCTGCCCCAAGGGGCTCGCATAAAAACTTTGCAGGGCAAGGACATCAACACGCATAAGGGCTAGGATAAACCAAGTTTCTCTCTTAAAGGACAGACATGCTTATCATTCATATGTTTCCCTGTCTGTCGGACAATTATGCCTTTCTTGTCCGCGATTCGGCCACTGGCAAAGTTGCCTGTATCGACACACCCGACGCCACCGCCATTCTGGCAGAAGCCCAGAAACTCGGTTGGCACATTGATGAAATCTGGAACACCCATTGGCATCCTGACCATGCCGGCGGCAATCAGGCGATTGAAAAGGCTTTGGGAACTGTCTCTTTGGGGCCAGAGGAAGTCCAAACACGCATCAGCCCGCTTGCCCGCGTCGTAAGACCAGGCGAAACGGTCACTTTGGGTGAAAGCAGCGCAGAAGTCATCGATGTCGGCGGCCATACGCTTGGCCATATCGCCTTTTATTTTGCGGACGATGAAGTGGCCTTTGTCGGGGATTCTTTGTTTGCGTTGGGTTGCGGGCGTTTGTTTGAAGGCACGGCGGAGCAGGCTTGGAATAGTCTCTCCCGCTTGATGGCTCTACCCGATGCAACCACCATTTATTGCGCCCATGAATATACCGCCGCCAATGCGCGCTTTTGCGCGACGATTGAGACAGAGAATGCTGCATTGACCAGCCGCATCCAAGAGATCACCCGATTGCGCGCTGATAATGTGCCGACCGTGCCAACCAGCATTGGGCTGGAGCGGGCGACCAATCCGTTTATGCGGGCAGATCTGCCCAGCGTACGGGTCGCAATTGGGGTTGCAGCGGATGCGGCACCTTATGAAGCATTTGCCCGGGTGCGGCAGATGAAGGATCAATTCTGATGCAAAGGGCATTGTCTGGCGATTTATCCGCCTCTGAGATCATCGCCTTGCTTCAGATGAAGCCCCACCCAGAGGGCGGCCATTATGTTGAGACGTTTCGCGACCCCAATGGGCCGGAGGATCGTGGTTTCTCAACCAGCATTTACTTCCTCCTTCAAGCTGGGGAAGTCTCGGCTTGGCACCGTGTGGATGCGGGCGAACATTGGTTTTGGCATGCGGGCGGGCCATTGGCGTTGAGCATTAGCGAGGATGGTCAAAAGGCCTATGCCCACCGCTTAGGGCCTGACTTGCGCGCCGGACAGAGACCACAAGCCATCGTACCCGCAGGCGCTTGGCAGGCAGCTGAAAGCCTTGGGGCTTGGACCTTGGTTAGCTGTGTCGTTGCCCCGGGCTTCTTGTTCGAACGCTTTGAACTGGCCCATCCCGACTGGTTTCCGGGCAATCCCGGGCAAGCGTCAATTTAGTTCGCTTTATCCAGCGCATAGCCTGCGGATCGCACCGTACGGATCGGATCAATCTCATCGCCTTCATTCAAGGCTTTGCGCAAACGACCGACATGGACGTCGACGGTCCGAGCTTCGACATAAACGTCAGAGCCCCAAACTGCGTCCAACAATTGCTCGCGCGAGAAAACGCGACCTGGATGTTGCATGAAATAATCCAATAGGCGGAATTCTGTGGGTCCCAAATGGACATCCCGCTCGCCGCGCTTCACACGGTAGGACACACGGTCGACCACAATATCACCAAACACCAGACGGTCGTCGGCCAAACCCGGGCGGATGCGACGCAGGACAGCGCGCACCCGGGCCAAAAGTTCAGTCGTCGAAAATGGCTTGGTGACATAGTCGTCTGCACCGGTATCAAGGCCACGAATCCGGTCGGATTCCTCGCCGCGTGCTGTCAGCATGATGATGGGAATATTGCGGGCATCTGGCTTAGCCCGCAGCCTGCGACACACTTCAATGCCGGGCACCTTTGGTAACATCCAATCAAGAATGACCAAGTCTGGCAAGCGTTCCGACGCCATCATCAAGGCTTCTTCGCCATCGACGGCGACGCCGACATGATAACCATCCTTTTCAAGATTATAGCGCAACAGCGTCGCGAGGGCGTCTTCGTCTTCAACAACAAGAACGTAAGGGGTCATGACAATGGCTCCTGAGTGGGCGACGGTGGGAGGGGAGGCATGACAGGATCGACAGCTTTCGGGCGGTCGGTTCCAATGTCTTCACCGGTTTCAAGGAAATAAATAACTTCGGCCATATTGGTGCAGTGATCGCCGATCCGCTCGATATTCTTGGCGACAAACAGCAAATGCGCCCCCGGACCAATCATGCGGGGATCTTCCATCATGTAGGTCAGAAGTTCGCGGAAGAGTGAGTTATAATGCTCATCTAGCTCTTCATCCTGCATCCAGACAGAAACCGCTCCGGCCACTTCGCGTGAAGCGAACGTGTCGAGGATTTGCTTCAACTGGGTGACAGCAATCTTGCCCATACGCTCAACGCTGCGGGTCAGAGCGATTGGGTCAAATTCCTGAATGGTCAGCGCGCGCTTGGCGATATTCTTAGCCAAATCGCCAATGCGCTCAAGGTCGCCTGCGAGCTTCAAAGCTGCCACCGTTTGGCGTAGATCACGGCCCAAAGGCTGACGCAGCGCTAATAGGCGCATGATCTTACGCTCAATCTCACGCTGGAGTTCGTCAATCTTCTTGTCGCCGTCAATCACGCTGCGGGCGAGGCCAGCATCGCGGCGGGCAATGGCGGTCACCGCGTCGCTCAAAGCCTGCTCAGAATAGCCGCCCATACGGGTGAGGTCTGCCCCGAGGGCTTCCAATTCTTCGGTAAAGGCGCGGACGGTATGTTCTGTCATCTCAACTTACTTTCAGGGCACCCAAGTATGAAGGTGCTGGAGGCTTAGCCAAATCGGCCAGTGATATAGTCTTGGGTGCGGCTGTCGCGTGGGTTGGTGAAAATCTCTTCGGTCGGCCCCGCTTCCACCAGTTTGCCCATGTGGAAGAAGGCGGTCCGCTGGCTGACGCGGGCAGCCTGCGCCATCGAGTGGGTGACGATGATGATGCAGAAATTCTGCCGCAATTCGTCGATCAACTCTTCGATCTTGGCGGTCGCGATGGGGTCCAAAGCCGAACAAGGCTCGTCCATCAGAATGATCTCAGGATTAACGGCAATGGCGCGCGCAATCACCAAACGCTGCTGTTGACCGCCTGAAAGGCCCGTGCCGGGTTGATGCAAGCGGTCCTTCACCTCATCCCACAGGCCTGCCTTACGCAGGCTCTGCTCGACAATCCGCTCTAGGCCTTGCTTGTCATTGGCAATGCCGTGGATGCGCGGGCCATAGGCCACATTCTCAAAGATCGTCTTTGGGAAAGGATTAGGCTTTTGGAAGACCATTCCGACGGAAGCGCGCAAGACAACTGGGTCAATCGCCCGATCATTTACATCGCGGCCATCGACTTGGATATTGCCAGTCACTTTGCAGGAATCGATGGTGTCGTTCATGCGGTTGATGCAGCGCAAGAAGGTGGATTTGCCGCAGCCAGATGGCCCGATAAAGGCCGTCACCGAAGCATCCGGGACATCCAATGAGACATCAAACAAGGCTTGCTTCGTGCCGTAAAAGACATTGACGTCGCGCGCGCGAACTTTAGCCGTGATGCCAGGCAGAATGCCTGTGGTCTGCTGCACATGGCCAGAATGCGCCTCGCTATGCGCTTCAGAGTTCGACTGAGAGAACGTATTCATCGGTTTACCACCTGCGCTCGAACTTACGCCGCAGGAAGATTGCGACAGCGTTCATCACTATCATAAAGAGGAGTAGGATCAGAATGGCCATGGCGGTGCGTGGCTCCCACGCCCGTTCTGGACGACCTGCCCACATAAAGAGTTCCACTGGCAAAACAGTTGCCGAGTCGGTCAAGCTGGTTGGCACATCGGCGATAAAGGCCACCATGCCGATCATCAAGAGCGGTGCGGTTTCACCCAAGGCATGGGCCATCGCGAGGATAGAGCCTGTCATGATGCCGGGCATGGCCAGAGGCAGGACATGGTGGAAAATCGCCTGCATCTTAGACGCACCTACCCCAAGAGCGGCTTCGCGGATTGAAGGTGGAACAGCCTTTAGGGCAGCGCGAGAAGCGATGATAATGACGGGCAGGCTCATCAAAGTCAGCACGATGCCGCCGACAATCGGGGCAGAGCGCGGCATGTTGAAGAAGGTCAGGAAGACCGCAAAGCCCAATAGACCAAACACAATGGAAGGCACGGCTGCCAGATTGTTGATATTGACTTCAATAAAGTCCGTGAGCGCATTTTTCGGCGCGAATTCTTCCAGATAGACAGCCGTCGCCACCCCAATCGGCACAGCCGTGCAGAAGGTCACCAAGAGGGTGAAAATAGAACCGACAAGGGCCGATAGAATGCCCGACAATTCGGGCTCATTTGAGTCAGAATTGGTGAAGATCGTCGTGTTCAGTGCGGGGCGAATAGCCCCTTCATTTTGCAACTGACGGCCAAACGCGATGACTTCATCATTCACGGCCCGTCCATTTTGCGGTGTCGCTAATTGGACGGTCCGCCAGACATAATCCACCGATTGTGGGCTGCGGGCGAGAAGTACGCCTTGTGCCGAGCTGGGCGAAATGCGCGTCAATTTATAGGTGGAACCACGCACCTCAACCAGAATGCTGGGCTTGTCATCATTGAGATCAATGGCACCGCCTTGACCTTTGATCGCCGCGCGATAGGCCTCGATGGTCGCCGCATCAGCCGCTGTCTCACCGACGAGATTGTCGACCAAGGTTTGGGCTTGATCTGCCAAGGCTTCTGCGGCTGCAAGGCCAGGCCCGCCAGAAGATTTCAGCTCTGCAACCCGCGCTTTCAAGGCCGCGACTTGGGTTTGAGCAATGCTGAGGCGTTGGCGCTTGAGACCAAGCGCGGTTTCAAGCTCTGTGGCGGCGATAGCCAAATCTTCACGCAGATTAGCGACGGGTTTGGCAAAAGGCGCACGGCCGCCAGACAAGGTAAAGGTGTTGTCGGCTGCCTTGCTGACGTTCAGGGGTTCTTCGCCCTGGCTCACGCGCGTTTTGCCGTAAGCGCCCTTCAAAAACAGATCAAGGTCATCATTGATCGGCAAAGACACGTCCAATGTCTTGCCAATCAAGCTGGGGTCTTCTGCCAAGGTGCGGCCGATGGGGACAGCTGCTAACGAAGTCACGACATCAAACAAATCATCCAGCTTCCCATCGGCTTCAGCAGTGGGAAAGCGCTGGATCAGCGCGTCTTGGACCAAGCCATAGAAATTGCCTTGTTCACGAATTTCAGACGGCACCCGATTGCCCATTGGATCGGCTTTTTCGGCGCTGACTTGCAAGGTCACATGCAAGCGGTTTTCGGTCATGGCGGGAATGGACTGGGCGATGACCGACAATAACAAAAGGCCGCAGGCCGCGATTGCGGTTGCAACCATCGTAATGCCAAACCAGCGGAAACGCGTCTCAGCCGCATGACGCCGCTTGATTTGACGGTTCACGATATCCCGCAGCGCGGTCCGAGAAGGGGCGGCTGAGTCACTCATATTTGTCTCGATATTTTTGAACGACACGCAAAGCGATGATGTTTAGAATCAAGGTCACGAAGAAAAGCACAAAGCCCAAAGCAAAGGCGGCATGGGTCTTGGGGCTGTCATATTCTTGGTCGCCCGTGAGCAGGGTCACAATTTGCACGGTTACTGTGGTTACCATGTCCAACGGGTTCAGGGTGAGGTTGGCGTTTTGACCCGCAGCCATGGTCACAATCATGGTTTCGCCAAGGGCTTTTGAAACAGCCAGCAAGACAGACCCAACGATGCCGGGCAGAGCCGCGGGGATCACAACCCGGCTGATGGTCTCAGACTTGGTCGCACCCATCGCATAAGACCCATCGCGCAAGGCTTGGGGCACAGCATTGATCACGTCATCCGATAGCGAAGAAATGAAAGGAATGATCATAATCCCCATGACGAGGCCTGCCGCTAACGCACTTTGTGCAGACACATCGAGGCCAATGCTGGTGCCAATCGCCCGAATGATGGGCGCGACTGTCAACAAAGCAAAAAAGCCAAAGACGACGGTTGGAATGCCAGCCAGCAATTCCAGCACCGGCTTCACGACTGCGCGAGCCCGCGCGCTGGCATATTCGGAAAGGTAAATGGCAGAGCCGAGGCCGACCGGGATCGCAATCGCCATGGCGATCAGCATGATGAGCGCGGTCCCGGCAAACAGAGGAACCGCCCCAAACGCGCCGGATTGTCCGATTTGATCCGCCCGAATAGCGACTTGCGGGCTCCATTGTGTGCCAAACAAAAAGTCGATTGGACTATAGTTGGAGAAGAATTTTAGCGTCTCAAACAAAAGCGACAAAACAATCCCAAGGGTGGTCAGGATCGCAATGCCAGAAGCCACCATCATGGCCGCCTTGATACAGCTCTCAACCGCATTGCGGGCGCGGAAGTCACGACCCAGATGCGAGCGCGACAGGAAGAAGCCCAAGGCAGATAGCGCCAATGCACCCAGCCCAAATGCAATGTTCAGATTGGCCGAAATCCCGCGCATCGCCTCCGCAGCTGCCAAGACATCCGGGGTGCGTTGGCTGGGGGTGCCGCCAAAGGCAATCTTGCTGGCGTCGATAAAGAACAGGTCCAGCCGCTCTTTCGGCAGAGCCAAAACTTCCGGCGGCAAGCTATGCGACAAAAGCGAGCGAATGGCAGATGGGGCAATCAATTCGTGCAGCAGCAACAAGCCTAATGCAGGGCCGACAACCCACAAAACCGCGTACCACCCGTGATGTCCGGGTAAAGAGTTCAAACGGCCCTGACCTGAATTGGCGATTGCCAGCGCGTTGGTCGCGCCAGTTTGCCAAGCCCAGGTGCCGAAAGCCAGCACAATGGCTGCCGCGATCAGGCTTACAGGCACATCAGCGAACGCATCCATGAAGAATCATAGCCCCTGCCGGACAATCCAGCACCATTTCTCCCCCGCCCCTTAAGGCTTTGCTGAGAAGGCAAGATTACATTTTTATGACACTTCGATGACAGTGGCGGCGCAGCTGAAGTTTAGCCTGCTTGGACCTCGGCCATTGTCCGTACAGGACCCAATTCCAAGGGCTGGGGCAAATAGACAGAAAAGGCAGTGCCCCTGCCCTGCTCGCTCTCCACAACAAGGCCTCCGCGATGGCGATTGACGATGTGTTTGACGATGGCCAAGCCTAGACCGGTGCCACTCTTGCCCGTGGCGGTTTCCTCCACGCGGTAAAAACGCTCTGACAGGCGCGGTAAATGTTGGCGCGCAATACCCGGGCCTGAATCCTCAACTCGCAGCGTGCAATAGAGCCGATCCCGATCAACTTCTGGGCTGGTGAGCGGTAGGCGTGACGCGCCATCCCACTCGCGCATAGCCGATTTCAAAGCGGACTCTCGGTCGAGCCAAGCTGACAACACGATGCGAATGTCCGACTGAGCGCCACCATATTTGAGGGCATTATCTATGAGGTTAGCCGCAATCTGCTGGATCTCATCCCAATCCCCAATCACCCAAAGCGGATCATCACCCGCCTTGAACTGAATGCGCTTTTGCTTGTCTGGCGGCAGGCTTTCGACGATTTCCTGCACGGCGGCAGCAAAGTCTGACCGTGCGGTTGGCGCAACATGCTCATTAAGCTCAATGCGCGACAGACTCAGCAAGTCAGAGATCAAGCGGCTCATGCGATCTGCTTGAAGGTGCATAATCTCTAAGAATCGATCACGGGCCGCTGCGTCTTCGCGGGCCGGCCCCCGCAATGTCTCGATAAAGCCAATGATCCCCGCCAGTGGGGTGCGCAATTCGTGACTAGCATTGGCCAAGAAGTCTGCGCGCATGCGCTCTGACATGCGAGCCTCTGTCTCATCCTGAATAGATAAGAGGACAAAGCGCTCTTGATCAGCTTCAAAAGCCGCAATCGAAACGCGCTCATAGCGGTCAACCGGTACCCGGCTTTCAATCGACAAAGTCCGAGTCACGCCAGTCTTAAATACGTCGCTGACGGCGTCGACTAGATTCGGCCTCCGGATCACGGCGCTGAAGCGCACTTGGCCGGCATCAATGGAAAAGCGATCTCGGGAAGCTTGATTGGTACCAACCAGACGACCGGCTGAATCCACAATCAGAACTGGGTTGGGCGTTGCTTCGATGGCAGCACGAGCAAAGCGCACAGCATCGCGCACTAGGGTGGTCCCAGTTACTTCGCCGACAGCCCTAGAGCCTGGGACGGCCGCCACAAGACTTTGCCCAACAGGCCTTTTTTCTTCCAATGCGGTTTTGGTTGTGTCCGCGCCCAGCCACCAGCCAATCCCGAGCGACAGGCCGACACCAATGGCACCGAAAAGCGTCAACATGGCATTTTGAGTCAAACCGTAAATCAAGCCGCAAGCGACAAACAACACACCTAAAATGGTCGTAATAACAGGCCAATTCGGGGCAGTAGGTTCAGGCGAACTTTCAGGCATGGGAACTTTTCGTGATCTTGAGACGAAGCAGATACTTCAAGCTGACACGCAGCTATATCCTTAGGATGACAGTATTTTGACGGTTTTGCCACCCACGTTCAGTGGGTGCCAAGTTCGATGCGCCAGCGTAGACAGTGGGGGCCAAAGGTGGGAAGTTTGCACTGCAAGGAATGCATCAGGATTTAGAGCGAGGGTACAGCTATGTTGGCACGATTAGGATTGAGCTTCTGTCTCATCGGGGGCCTTGTTTCCCCAGCTTCCGCAGCCGCCCCTTCAATACAAAGACAGGCCATTGAGGCTGGTCGCACCCTCGCCCAATCCCATTGCGCAACCTGCCATGCCATCGGTAAGCGCGGGCAAAGCCCGAACCCGCAAGCGCCAAGATTTGCGACACTGGCGCAACGCTATCCGCTTGATAATTTGGCAGAAGCTTTTAGCGAGGGCATTCTGGTAGGCCATGGACCGATGCCTGAGTTTCAGTTTGATCCCGATCAAATCGATAGCCTGATTGCCTATCTAAGAAGCGTTCAGAGCCCCGTCAAAAAGGCAAAAAAGCGCGCGCAAAAATGAGTTGCCCGCACCCCCTTGTGTTGCCCAAAGGCCACACCTAACTGAAGGGACAACGATCCTTGCTACAAGGTCAATCCTGGACTTAACTTTAGGCTCTGCCACCATGAACTTAGATAAATTCACCGAACGCGCTCGTGCCATCGTCCAAGCCGGACAAATGGAAGCGATCAAACGCAAACACCAATATTTCACGCCAGAGCATTTGCTGAAGGCGCTGCTTGATGACGACAAACAACTGGCTGCTGGCCTGATCAGATCGGCTGGTGGGCGCCCCGATGAAGCCAAGCTTGCCACTGATGTGGCGGTTGCCGGTCTTCCTGTTGTCGAAGGTGGCGAAGATAAAATCTACATGCCGCCTGAAACCGCGCGTGTTCTGCAAGGTGCCGAGGATGCCGCTGGAAAAGCGGGCGATAGCTTTGTTGCTGCCGAGTGGCTCTTGCTGGCCATCTCGACCGCTCGCGCGACCAAAGCCGCAGATGCCTTGAAGGCAGCTGGGGTGACGCCTACCTCGCTCAATTCCGCCATCGGCATGATGCGCAGCGGTCGCACTGCCGATACCGCCAATGCGGACGACAATTATGAGGCGCTGAAAAAATATGCACGGGACCTCACCCAA
This sequence comes from Hyphomonadaceae bacterium UKL13-1, assembly GCA_001602435.1. GTDB lineage: Bacteria > Pseudomonadota > Alphaproteobacteria > Caulobacterales > Aquidulcibacteraceae > Aquidulcibacter. The sequence continues at coordinate 960,218 of CP012156.1, read as the reverse complement.
GCGGCGCGCGACGGTAAGCTGGACCCTGTGATTGGTCGCGATGATGAAATCCGCCGCTGTGTGCAAGTCCTGTCACGGCGCACCAAGAATAATCCGGTGGTGATTGGGGAACCGGGGGTCGGTAAAACTGCCATCGCCGAAGGTCTTGCCCTTCGCATGATCAATGGCGACGTGCCCGAGAGCTTAAAGAACAAGAAGCTCATGAGCTTGGACATGGGTGCTTTGATCGCTGGCGCTAAATTCCGCGGTGAATTTGAGGAACGCCTCAAGGCGGTCTTGAGCGAAGTGGAAGCGGCCAATGGTGGCATTGTGCTGTTCATCGATGAAATGCACACCCTTGTCGGTGCGGGCAAGTCTGAAGGCTCGATGGATGCGTCCAACCTCCTCAAGCCCGCCCTGTCGCGTGGCCAGTTGCGCTGCATTGGGGCAACCACGCTGGATGAATATCGCAAGCATGTGGAAAAGGACCCTGCCCTCGCCCGGCGGTTTCAACCCGTATTTGTCGATGAGCCCAGCGTTGAAGACACCATCTCCATCCTCCGCGGCTTGAAAGAAAAATACGAAGTCCACCATGGGGTTCGCATTTCTGATGCCGCGATTGTGGCCGCCGCCACCTTATCAAAGCGCTATATTGCAGATCGCTTCTTGCCCGATAAAGCTATCGATTTGATGGATGAGGCCTCGGCCCGCTTGCGCATGCAAGTCGACAGTAAGCCCGAAGAATTGGATGAAATTGACCGCCGCCTGATGCAATTGCGGATCGAAGCCTCGGCGCTGGGCAAAGAAAAAGACCCTGCCTCGATCGAACGTTTGGAAAGGCTTGAGGACGAGATCGACACCCTCCAAGCCAAGTCAGACGATATGAGCGAAACTTGGCGCTTGGAAAAAGCAAAGTTGGCGGATTCCACCAAGCTGAAAGAAGAATTGGAAAAGCTCAATCTTGAATTGGCCGAAGCCACGCGCCGGGGCGACTATGCCAAGGCCGGTGAATTGCAATATGGTACCATTCCCAATCTCGAAAAGGCGTTGAAAGAATCAGAGACCAGCGGCGAAAGCATGGTGCATGAAGTCGTCGATGCTGAACAAATTGCCGCCGTCGTAGCGCGCTGGACCGGTGTACCGGTCGAGCGCATGTTGGAGGGCGAGCGCGAAAAATTGCTCGGGATGGAAAACAGCCTGCGCGCCCGCGTGGTCGGCCAAGAAGAGGCGCTGGAAGCCGTTTCAGACGCGGTGCGGCGGTCACGTGCTGGCCTGCAAGATCCCAATAAGCCAATTGGTTCTTTTCTCTTCCTCGGTCCCACGGGCGTCGGCAAGACTGAGCTTACCAAAGCTTTGGCGGAATTCCTGTTCGATGACGACAGTGCGGTCACCCGCATCGACATGTCAGAATATATGGAGAAGCACTCCGTCAGCCGTCTGATCGGGGCCCCTCCGGGCTATGTCGGCTATGATGAGGGTGGGGCGTTAACAGAAGCCGTGCGGCGCAGACCCTATCAAGTCGTGTTGTTTGATGAAGTCGAAAAAGCCCACCCCGATGTGTTCAACGTCCTTTTGCAAGTGTTGGATGATGGCCGCCTGACCGATGGTCAAGGCAGGACAGTGGACTTTAAGAATGTCATCCTCGTCATGACGTCCAATCTGGGCAGCCAATATCTGGCTGAGCAGAATGACGGCGAAGATGTTGAGCTTGTACGGCCGCTGGTGATGGAGGCTGTGCGCGGCAATTTCCGCCCTGAATTCATCAATCGTATTGATGAAATCATCCTGTTCCGACGCTTGGGTCGGGCGGAAATGGACCGGATTGTGCCGATCCAATTGCGCCGATTGGAAGCGCTCTTGGCATCGCGCGACATCAAAATTACTTTGGATGACGCCGCCAAAACTTGGTTGGCCGACAAGGGCTATGAGCCTGCCTATGGTGCCCGCCCTTTAAAGAGGGTGATCCAAAAGGATGTGCAAGACCCGCTGGCCCGCCTCATTCTCTCAGGCGCGATCAAGGATGGCGAAACCGTACAAGTGACCGCGCAACCCGGTAGCGATGAGTTGAGCTTCAATGGCTTTACCGGGCAAAATGATAGCCCGCCCAAAGGCATTATTGTCAACTAAAACATTGAAAGTGTTTGGTTCGGGTCAGCTAACGGCCCGAACCGGACTCATCCCAAATGGCGGTTCTGGCGCTCTTGGGCTCTGGGTTGCCCCCCACTTCCAGCCCGCTTCGGCGAAGGCGAGTGCGGCGATCTTTGTGGTCTCGGTCATATCGGGGCCGGGCTCAAAACCTGCCAACCAGCGAAGCGCGGCCACAAGTGCGTCCTCATCATCTGCCTGCGCAGCGGCCAGAGCATTCAGTAGCGTCCGCTCGTCTGGGGAAGGTTCAAGGCTCCCTAAATCGCCTAGCCGTAGCTTGCGCCCAGACAAGAGAAGCAGATTGGCCAATTTGCGCATGGCGGCACGCGCTGTCTCAACACGCTCTGCCGTCACTGGGCAGCGGAAAACAGAAGGCCCAGCGGCGCGACGCATGGCATGGAGCGCAAGTTGCGCACCAGCTTCAAGACCATGGATCGACTGTGAATGGGGCATGGCGGAACTATATGCGAATTATTCTCAAATACAAGCGGAAAAGGGATGTGCAGCGCGATAAAACTTCGGAAAAATACTTTGCTCCGATGCCCCGCCGCCCCAAAACCAACACGAAAAATTAAGCCCATTGCAACCTTTTTGGGCCATTCTAACCGCTTATAAATGCTCACAAAATTGGGAATTCGTGTGGCAAGTTAAGGAATCGGTTCGGTGGCCATCAATGCCAATGTCATTAGTCTGTTGAATTCAGGCGGGTTTTCCAACTCGTCCGTGCAGTCTATTGACTTGTCGGCACTCACCAATACCGCCACCGCCACCCGAACCGGTCCACCGACCCAGCGTGAAATTGCGCGGATGGCACCATGGGATTCCCGCGCTAAACCGGCAACTTTGTCGCAACTGGCTACTGAGGCATTGCGCGCCAGCCGTTTAGTGAATACCAGTTTGGGGTCAGGAGCAGGGTCTGCGGTCACCGACCCAAACGACAAAAGCTTGTTCGTCATTCATAATGGTGTTCAGAAGTTGCAAGCCTTGGCTGATGCTGCCGCCAAGGATGGGGTTAGCGCTGAAACGCGCAAGCGCCTGCAGGATCGGCTGACCAAAGGCATTGAGGAACTCAACGACCATATCAATGCCACCAAACTCGATGGGGCCTATTTGATTGGCGGGCGTCGTCTGGCGCGTCACGAAGGCGAAGGTATTCCCAAAGGTCTACTACAATACGACACCAAACCCTTGGTCAATGGCGATTTGACTGCCATCCCACAAGGCTTTCTGGGAGATCGCCGCTTCACATTGAAAGTGACCAAAGCTGGCGTAACCACCAATTTCGACATCAATCTTTCCGAAATGGGCACTACTGACCGAAATCTGGGCAATGTAACCAATTTCATCAATAGCAAGCTCGAAACGGCAGGCTTTGAGAGCCGATTTTCGCGTGTTGAAACCACAGTCCCCGCCACCACCAAGGGCGGGACGGCAACCGTTCAACAGCGGCTGCGGATCACCACCAACTCGCTAGAAACGCTGTCCTTTGAAGCTGCGGTAGGTGATACCAAGCCAGCGCTTTATGTTGCTGGCGGAAAGACCGTCGATAGCGCAACCCAAAGCGTGGTGAGCAAAATGACGGGCCTTGAGGGCACGGATGAGTTGGCGTCCTTCACTTCGGATATTTCGGCGGTCAAAGGCTCCACGGTTGGTGCCCGCGCATCAGTCGTAGGTTCAGACGGCTCGCTCTATGTGATTGCCGATGCGACCGGTAAAGTGAATGGCCAAACGCCTAAAGATAAAAGCGACGTCGTGTTGATGAAATACGACACAACGGGCCAAATCGTTTGGACGCGGGCCTTGGGATCGGCGGCTCCTGCCCAAGGCTTCTCCCTCGCCATTGGCGCGGATGGGACTTTGGCAGTGGCGGGTTCAGTTTCTGGGCGCGCCGATACGGCGACCAGCACAACCGGTAATGGGCTGGATTCTTTTGTGGCTGCTTTTGATTCCGAAGGTCGGGACAAATGGTATCACCAGCAAGGGGCCACTGGCAGCGACAATGCCACCCATGTGCAAGTCGGCGCAGATGGGAGCGTCTTTGTCATGGGGACGACGACCAATAGTTATGGCGGCGCGGCTGCGTTAGGCGGTAAAGACGTCTATCTGCAGGCCTTTGATACCGCAGGTTCGGTGCGTTTTACTCAAACTTTGGGCACCACGGGCGATGACACGCCCGCAGGCTTAGCGCTTGCCAACGGCCAAGCCGTTGCCGTCTGGAACGAGAGCGGCGGCGCTCGCATGCGCAAATTTGATACGGTGACCGGCACTGCCAGCGGCGCAACCAACAATTTGGCTGCCAGCACTTTAAGCGCTGTTACCATGGTTACATCAGATTCCGCTGGCCGAATATTCCTTGCAGGCCGCACAGCCACGAGTTCGACCGCTAATAAATTAGTCGGCATGGAAATCAGTTCCGAAACCGTGCTGTTCCAAACCCAAACTTCTGGTGAAGCCATCCGGGCCCTAACCGCGGCAGGCGATCAGGTGGCCTATGCCACAGAGGCCGTTACGGTGACGCCAGCCAATGGCTCGACCCCTGCCAGCACAACGCGGGAAAGCTCGATCGTCGGTCTTGATGCAGATACAGGCGTGCAAGCGTTTAGTCGGACCGCCCCACAATTGGTTGATGCGCCAATTTCCATCGCCCTTGCGCCCACCGTTTCCCAAAGCCTCGATTCGATGGGCATTCCGCAAGGGACTTTGAGTTTCGGCATTTCTGATGCTTTGACTGACCGGACAGGTCTGCGCAGCGGCGACCAATTTAGTGTCATCGTCAACGGCGGTAGCGAGAAGAAAATCACCATCGCCCAGGGTGAGACCATGCGGACCCTGGCAGCCAAACTGAACCGCGTCTTGATGCGCGATGGCACTGCTGAGGCACGCTCCCTCAAAGGGATAGAAAGCTTGGTCATCACGCCAAAGGCTGGCGATCGGATCGAACTTAAGGCGACCGATGGCGTGGCAGACGCCCTGACTCAATTGGGCCTAGAACCCGGCGTGGCGATCCCTCGCCCTGCCCCTAAAAAGCCTGGTACCAAATCGGTCTCCGACCCGCCTCCGATTATTGCACTCGAAATGCCTTTGGAGGGCGATGTATCAGACAAGGCCAAAGCCAAGGCTTTGGCAGACTCATTTGACGGCGTGCTCCGACGTTTGCGTATTGGCTATCGGGAGATTTCCTCCGACCCAACGCAGGTCGAGTTGCGCAAGCAAAATGCAGCCAAGGCTGCCCAAAAATCAGGTGGCAACACAGCGGGCGTGGCCTATTACAATCGGCAAGCTGCTCTGGGTCAGGATGCCTTGCGCCGCCTCGGCGTTGTCGCCTAAGCAGGCAGTTTTTGTGCATGTTCATGCAATGCTCGTTTTAGGCTTGCATCTTGCCCGCCAGCCCCTAAACAAATGATATATCCTATCAGGAGGGCTATGCATGCGTCTGTGCGCGAAAGTGTTTTTTCTGGCGAGTGTCGTTGCAGCAGGTGCCGGGCTGGGCATCGCCGTAGCACAACAGGCTGCGCCGTCTACCCAAAGTGCTGAGCCCGCCAAAGACCCGACAAAAATCGTCGTACCGATTGAGCGCGTCCCCATCGACATTCGCCGCACCACCATCATCGTGAGGGACATGGAAACCTCACTCAAGCTCTATCGCGATGGGCTGGGTATGCGGGTGAATTATGATGAACGCATGAGTGTTTCGAGCCCGGCTTTTGCACAAGGCGGGCCACCCCGTCCGATACGCTTAGTGTTACTCAATGCCAATGACCCTTGGATCGGCTGGATCGGCCTGATTCAATATACCGACCGCCCAGACCACCCCAAGGTCAAGCAGCCCAAAGTTTTGGGTCCGGGTAGCCATATCATAGTTGCCGCGGTTGCAGACGCGCAAAAGGCCTGTGATGCCGCCAAGGCGGCACCGGGCGTGCGTATGGTGGTGGAGCCGAAAATCTCGGTCTATCCGCCTCGTATCCCAGGTGCCCCCCCAATCCGGGTATTGGGCTGCCAATTCTTTGACGCCGATGGTGCTTATCTTGAGCTCAATCAAACTTTGCCACAATGAAGTCTCAGTAAAAGAAGATGGTTACTTGACGATGGCCCAGTCCCTGCAAGGTTGGGCGCAGCAACAAAGTGAGTGACGATGCGTGCCAATTTGATCCTTGTTTCGCTTTTAACGGGGTGGAGCTTTCAAGCTTTCGCCCAGCCAAATGCCCAACAAACCGCACCGCAACCCAAATCGGCACAGGTTCAAACTGTACAAGGGGAAGACCCTGCGGCGCTCGCACGGCTGGAAGACTCGCTGACGTGCGCTGCCGCAATTCAGGTGACGGCGATGGCTGCCCCTTCTTGGTCACGCGAACCAGGCGTTATCGACAGCAGCAATCGATGGCTGGCGGAAGTCTATGCCGCGGCCGATGCTTACGGCATTTCAAGCGATAAGGTACCCGAGTTGGTGCAGAGCGAAATGGAACGTCAACTTCAAGAAGCGGTTGAAAAACCAGATGCCCTATCCCGACGTGCCTTCAACTGCGCAGCCAGCTCGCCGAGCCCATCACTCTGATGGATTTAGAGGCCTGACTAGAATAAAAACGTCCCATGGCTGAGATCATCAATTTAAGACAAGCACGCAAAGCGAAAGCGCGCGCCACCGATGCCGCCAAAGGCGAGGCAAATCGTATCGCGTTTGGTCGCACGAAACTGGAAAAGCTTGCCACAGAAAAGGCCAAAACGCAGACCAAAACGCGCCTCGATGGACATCTCCTGACCAAGGCGACAAATCATGAGCCTGATTAAGCGATCGGTTTCTCTCGAGGGACACGCCACAAGCGTTGCGCTAGAGGCAGAGTTCTGGGCGGCCTTGGACGGGCATGCCCGTCAGCGCCGCTTGTCTTTGGCAGGGCTGATCGGCGAGATCGACAGCCAAAGGGGCGATCGCCCGCTCGCAAGCGCCCTTCGGGTGTGGGCGCTTTTGCATCAAGTCTTGCCGGAAGGCTGAAGCCTTGCCAAATAGACGTATGCGCCCTGTTCTGACCCTATTGGCGATTCTCGCCGTTCTCCCCGCCCTTGTGAACGCACAAGAAGTCCCTGCCGCTGCGCCGACATCAGGCAGCATCACGCTGGACCGCCTGTTTGAGGATCCAGCACTCAATGGACCAGTCGCGCGCGCGCCGAAATTTTCGCCAGACGGCAAATTGGTCACCTGGCTACGACCGAATGAGCGCGATTTTTTGCGCTTAGACCTCTGGGCGGCCCCTGTCGCCGGCGGCGCGCCCTTTATGATGGTTGATTCAAAGGCTTTAGTCCCAGACGAGGGTGCCCTGTCCGAAGCAGAAGCCGCCCGTCGTGAGCGCCAACGCTTGGCCGGCACGCGTGGCCTTGTTGCCTATGAGTGGGACAAAAAGGGCGAGGCCATCTTGGCTCCTTTGGGCGGCGATCTCTATTATGTGTCGGTCGCCAACCCCAACAGCCCGCGCCGATTGACCCGCACACCAGAGTTTGAGACCGACGCTCAAATCTCGCCTGCGGGCGGCTATGTGTCTTTCATTCGCGAAGGCCAGTTGATGGCCCTTAAACTAGGCACGAGTGAAGAAGTCGCGTTATCGCCAGCAGCCAGTGAAGCCACAACCTATGGCATGGCAGAATTCATCGCCCAAGAGGAAATGGATCGAGACACGGGCTATTGGTGGGCACCGAACGATGGCCGGATTGTCTTTACTCGAGTCGACGAGAGCGCAGTCGCCCTTGTCCCGCGCGTGGAGATTGGGGCGAGCCAGACCGAGATTGTCCAGCAACGCTATCCGCGCTCGGGTGCAACCAATGCCAGTGTCGCCTTATTTATCAAGGACATGACAACCGGCGCCGTCGTTCCAGTTGATCTAGGGGAGAATGACGACATCTATGTTGCGCGGGTCAATTGGTCGAAGGATGGCCAGACCCTGTATATTCAGCGGCAAAACCGTGCCCAAACGCGGCTCGACCTTCTGATGGTTGACCCGGCGACCGGCCAATCGAAAGTCATTCTCACAGAGGCGGATTTGGTTTGGCTGAACCTGACCAATGACTTCACGCCCTTGGCGTCGGGCGATTTCCTGTGGACGAGCGAGCGGACGGGTTGGCGCCACATCGAACGACGCAAGCGCGATGGTACCGGCGTACAAGTTTTGACAACCGGCAACTGGGCTGTGTCACAGATCACCGGTGTAGATGAGGCGGCAGGCCGCGTCTTTTTCATGTCTAATAAGGACGACAGCCTTGAACAGCGCCTTTACTCGGCACCTTTGGCCAAGCGTCGTGCGCCAAGTGCCGTAACCGCCAGCGGCGGCAGTTGGGGTGTGGCTATGGCTACCACCGGCAAAGCCTTCCTCGGAACCTATTCAGACCCCACAACACCCCCTCGCTTTGGCCTATATGAGGCCAGTGGGCGCTTGATCCGTTGGATTGAGGAAAACAAGCTCGACAGCAGGCACCCCTGGGCACCTTATCTCGCCAAACGCGCCTCGGTGCGGTTTGGTACCTTGAATGGTCCGTCCGGCGATGTGCTCAACTGGTCTATGCAACTGCCGGCCAATTTCGACCCCAGCAAGAAATGGCCTGTCATCGTCTATGTCTATGGTGGACCAGGCGTTCAGGTTGTTCGACGAAGCTGGGGTAGCAATACCGATCAGGTGCATGCCGCCCGCGGCTATATTGTGTTTTCCATCGACAATCGGGGCACGCCGAACCGGGGGCGCAGTTTTGAGCGCGCCATCAGCCGGAAACTGGGTGGGCCAGAGGTAGAGGACCAATTGGCAGGCCTCGCCTTTTTGAAAGCGCAGACCTATGTCGATCCTTCCCGCATTGGCGTTTGGGGTTGGTCCTATGGTGGCTATATGGCGCTGCGACTGGCGACCGAGGCACCGGAAGCCTACGCGGCTTATGTATCAGGAGCGCCCGTCACCGACTGGTCTTTGTACGACACCCATTATACCGAGCGCTTTATGGGCAAGCCTCAAGACGAGGCGGACGCTTATTCAAGATCGTCAGTTCTGCCGCGCTTGAAAAACGTCAAACGCCCGCTTTTGATCCTCCATGGCATGGCAGACGACAATGTGACGTTCGACAACTCAACCGCTGCGTTTGATGCCTTGCAATCCGCTTCGATCCCGTTTGAAATCATGGTCTATCCGGGGCAGAAGCACGGCATTCGCGAAAAGGCGCGGGCCAAGCACGTCCAACTCACGATCTTAAACTTCTTTGATCGAACTTTGGGACCTGGACCGCGCTAGATTAGCAATATCAGGCGAAGCGGTAAGGGCCACCCTTTTCAAGGGCGGCTTGCCATTGTGGTCTGGCATGAAGGCCTTCGAGCCAAGCTTTCATATTGGGAAGCATGCCCAGAGCCCCTTGGCCCTTGGCGATCTCGCCGACAAAGCTCATTTGAATGTCTGCGCCAGTCAGACGATCACCGACAAAAAACTGTTTTCCGGCCAACGCGCCTTCGACATAGGACAAATGGTTCATGATCTCACCTGTGATGCGCGGCATCAGCGGAGCAGCAGCATCCCCTAAGCGACCTGTGTAGAGCGCCAAAAGGAAGGGCAGCATGGCTGAACCTTCGGCAAAATGCAGCCAATGCGCATAGGCGGGATAAAGCGGTGAAGCAAAATCAACTGCCAGATCTGGGCCATAGCGGCGTGCCAACACATCGATAATCATCCCGGATTCAGCGAGAACTTCCCCGTCATCCGTCACCACAGGCGACTTCCCCAGTGGATGGACTTCCTTCAATTCTGGCGGGGCCAGATTGGTCACGGCATCGCGCTGATACTTCTTGATTTCATAGGGCGTTCCCATTTCTTCCAGCAGCCACAATATCCGCTGCGACCGGGAATCGTTAAGGTGATGCACGACAATCATAAAAGCCCCTCCACTCGGCTATGGTCTATCCACAGCGCTTAGATACGATCTGCCTCAACCCAAAAGCCGCGATTGGCAAGACCTTCGAGAACAAAATTTTTCCCAGCTTGTGCGGCGTCCTCATCATCATAGAGCGCAAAGCAGGTCGCGCCCGAACCCGACATACGGACAAAGCGGACATTTGGGCTGGCGGCCAAGCGCGCCAAGGCGTCGGCAATTTCAGGCACAAGGCTGATGGCCGCTTGTTCAAGGTCATTGGGCATGGCGCGAAGATAGGCCAAGAGGCTTTCTCGGCTCGAGATTTCTGGCACAGGGCGAACATCCAACGCCGGACCGGCTCCTAAGGCGTCATAGGTGCGATAAACGGGCCCGGTAGGACACGGCACACCCGGATTGACCAAAACCACGCCCATGGGGGCTAAAGGCCCTGTACGCTTTAAGGTCTCCCCTGTCCCGGTCATATGAACGGGTTGCCCCATTAGACAGGCAGGCACGTCAGCCCCTAGTTGAGCGCCCAAAGCCAGAAGTTGAGCTTGCGAAAGCTTGAGATTCCAAAATTCGTTCAGCGCATGCATTGCCGCTGCTGCATCGGCAGAGCCTCCACCAATCCCAGATGCGATCGGCAAATTCTTGGTCAAGCGAATATGAGCTTGGGCCGGTATTCCTGCCGCGTCGGCGAGGATTTGTGCGCCACGGCAAACCAAATTATCTGGCCCTGCGCTCAGCCCCTCGCCAAACGGCCCTGAAATCTCCAGTTCCAGCCCAACGGACGCCTTCACCGAAAGGCGATCGCCAAGACTGTGCGTAAAGCATACGAGGCTATCGAGAGGGTGACGACCATCTGATTGTGGTGGCCCGACTCTCAAAGTCAGATTGAGTTTGGCGGGAGCAAAGCAGGCAGTCATCTGCGGCTTAGTTTGACTTGGTTTGAGCAAGAATGGCCGCATCTGCAGCCCGGCTAGGATCTGGCGGTAAGCCGTCGCTCAACTTGATTTCCAGTGCTTTGGTCTGTTCAGCCGTTGGTGTCAGCGACAAAGCGCGTCGCCATTCCAGCCGAGCCTCTTCTTGCCGGCCGGTGCGCCAATAGACATCCCCTAAATGGTCAGCCACCTCTGCAAGGTTGGGCGCAAGACTAGCCGCGCGCTCCAACATCGTAGCGGCCTCTTCATGGCGGCCACTTTTGAACAAAGCCCAGCCATAGGAATCCAGGATCGCGCCGGAGCGAGGGCGAAGCCGCATGGCATTGCGCAGCATCGCCAAGGCTTCGTCTAGATTTTCGCCACGATCAGCCAGAGCATAGCCTAAATAATTCAACACATTGGGTTGATTCGGGGCGGCAGCCTTTGCCAAGCGTAAGTCTGACAAGGCTTCTGGCCAACGACCGAGACGTTCGCGTGCGCCACCACGACCGAAATAAAGTGGCCACGTCTCAGCTGGTGACCAATTTGCCGCCTCACCCTGTTTAATCAGGCTGTGATAGGCGGCCTCCGCTTCGGCGTCGAGCCGATTGGCAGACAGCATATCGGCAAGTAGCGTCATGGCCGCAAAGTTTGTCGGATTTTTCGCCACCAGTTCGCGGGCGTTAAGCAAAGCTTGATTGGGGTCACGCGTATAAATCAGCCACGCCAATTCCGTGCGCGTTGCAACAAAATCCGGGCTAAAAACAGAGACACGCTCCAGCAAAGGCTCGGCCAGCTCATCATAACCATGACTAGCCAAATGCTGACCCAATGCCGCATTCACTTCATCTGAAGACGGGTGGAGAAAAGCCAACAAAAACAGAAGATCTGAGGTTTCAGTCGGTGGCCTGCTATCCTGCATCGCCTCGACCAAGGTCAACATGCCGATCGCAACATGGTCTTGCGCATTGAGGGCGACATTACCCTTATCGCCAGCGCGAGCCAGTGCCAATACCCCGGTAAAGGCTGAGGCCTTCACAGACCCGCGTTCGGCTAAAGGGGATAGAAGGGCCTCAGCTTTGTCCCGCTGCCCAACAGACAGCAGCAACTGGCTGTAAAACCGCAAGCCAGCTGGCGAATCTTGCTGAAGGCCCCGTGCCTTTTCAAACAAGGCAATAGCTTCTTGTGGGCGCTTGGCACGCGCCAAAATCATCGCCCGCGACATCAAGGCCGCATCGTCTAGCTCAGAAATGCCGGTAACTTGGCTCGCAAGATCAATTGCTTTTGGCCATTGCCCTTGGCCTAACAGCGCATAGGCGCGGAGGTGGTTAGCAAATTGGGTGAGGCTCGGGCTAAACTTTTGCCCGTCTAGAGTGCGGGCGACATCTTGATATCGCCCCTGCCCAAGGGCCTCGACCGCCAAGGCCAAAACAGCTTTCGGAGAGCGCTGAGCAGGTGCAACCAATTTGGCCATTCGCACCACCATGCCTAGATTACCCACCTCTAGGTTTGCAGCAGTCGCCCGATCATATAGCTCCAAGTCGGAAGGGCGGCGGAAGAAGGCCCGCGCCCAAGCTTGCGCCGCTAATTTGGGATTATCGACACCTTGCGCATAGCGCCCAGCCAAGGTTGCCGCAAAAATATCGGCGTCTGAGCGCTGTAATAGGACAGGCGCGCCCGGCTTTGCAGCAGAAGAGCCTACTTGCACCGGATTTTGAGCAAAAGCCTGTGGCGCGCTGAAGCAAAGTGGAAGCGCCGCGAAGACGAGCGCACGCGCCACAGAATTTGGCTTTTGTCTAAACACTACCCGGCTCCACAAAGATTGGAGCTGTTTTTTTAACGGGTGCAGGCCCCTTAAGGCCATTTTTCAATTTCTCTTCCAGCTCCGCTTGCTTGAAATAATGCCCGCCGAAGTCCTTCACCATTTGCCACATGCGCCGCGCTTCACTTGGCTTACCTTGATGCCAATAGACATCGCCCAGATTGTCATAAATCTCAGGGTCTGGTGCTTCCTTGCGCATGTCGACGGCTTTTTCGATCAAGCGTTGAGCTTCATCCAATTGGCCAAGCTTATAATGTGCGCGGCCTAGAGAGTCCGTTATCGCCCCAGAATAGGGGCGCAGTTCATAGGCTTTCTGCAACAATTGAAAGCCCTCTTCGACATCGATATCATACTCAACCAACGTGTAGCCCAAGGCATTCATGAAGAGTGGCGAACGTGGCATTTCTGCCAGTGCATCGCGCATCAGTTGAACGCCTTCAGCTCTAGTTCCAGGGAATTGCGCAAGGACGCCACCCAGGGAAAGCTTCGTGCGGCCATCTGCACCGAGCATCTTTAAACTTTCGCGCGCCGCTGGCAGCCCTTCAACATGTGTTGAGGGTTCGGCGGCAAGGAAGAGGCCTGCCGAACCACGAACCGGGTTCTCTGGCTTCAGCTTTTTGACCAAAGCGCGGGCGATCTCAATCGCTTCGGCTTTCTGGCCCAAGTCATAATGCGCACGCATCATACTCAGGCGGGCCAAGTCTTCATCCCACTCACCTGTACCGCGCGCTGCAACCACACTCTTATTGGCGCTTTCGAAAGCGCCCTTGAAATCACCCCGGGCGCTGCGAATACTGGCCTGAAGGTCCCACCAACGCCGGTCACGAAGATTCTGCGGGATCTGATCCAAAAGCGCCGCCGCGTTGGAGGCGTCTTCGAGGCTGAGATGTAGCACTGCCTTTTCGCGGCGCACTTCGTCCAGTCGCTCACCGGTCACAATCGGGGCCAGCGTTTCTAAGGCGGCCTTGTCTTCGTCAATCTCGCTTAGGGCTTCCGCCAAGCTAAAGCGCGCAGATTGATTGGACGGGTCAATCTTCAAGGCAGTCCGAAGCAACAAGGCATCGCCAACGAACAAAGCATCCGCATCAGGCTTTTCAGATGGCTCGCCAGACTTTGGATTGGTTGGATCATTTTGCTCTTGATTGGCTTGGAATATCCGAACCAGCATCATGGCTGAGGCATAATTACTCATCAAAGAGCTAACGCTTGCCTGTGGCAGCATCGCGGCTAGGGGCTTTGGCTTTCCAGACGCGATCGTCTCGCGAAATTGGGTTTCGAGGGGGTCCAGCCCCTTTGGTTCACCAAAAATCTCGTCATGGGCCTTTAGAGCATCATTCTTGCGACCAGCTTGGACCAATAAAGTGACATAGCGCCGGCTCAAGTCTCGCACAAAGTGGAGCTCACCGGCTTTTTGAGCCTGCGCATAATAGCCCAAGGCAGCTTTGATTTCCCCATTCTGTTCAGCGAGCAGGCCGCGATAGGCGTTGAAGAAGGGACGATTACCGTCGCCGCCATAGACTTCCCAAACATTAATCGCCTGGTCCAACTGGCCCTGTCCAACATGAGCCCATGTAACTAGACCAGCCGTCAGCATGTCATCCTTGTCGCTGTCACGTAGCGTGTCGGTGGCATCTTGATAATTTTGTTGGCTGAAAGCCCGCACGCCGCTGTAATAAAGTGCCGTGCTATTGTCACCGCCCGCACGGCCAAGCGCGGCAATCGACTTGAAGGCGAAATCCAGATCGTCATCAATCAATGCTTGCCGGATGGCGTCGCCCAAGCTTAGCCCGGCATAAGCGCGCTCGCGCTCAATCGCACCAGCGCTGTCTGCGTCTGGCGTACGCTCAATTACCGGCGGCGCAGAAGCCCAAGCCATCGGTGCCATGAGCGATGAGCCCATAAGGATGGTGGTGGTCGCAAAAAGGACTGCTCTGAGGCGCATGGCAACATCCTGCTGGTAGCGTGGATTGATGGATCGACCAAGGATTGGTCAAAGACTAAACTGGCGCTGATTGAGTGAGCAAACAAGGGCTAGACCAAGGCCAGCCTGTGAAATGTGATCGCAATCAGCGCCGATGTTCAGCTCAACGCTACATATTCTGGTAGATTGGCCCTTCCCCACCCTGCGGCGTGGTCCAAGTGATGTTCTGGTTCGGGTCCTTGATGTCGCAAGTTTTGCAATGGACGCAATTCTGCGCATTGATCTGGAAGCGCTTTCCTGCCCCATCTTCGACCCACTCATAAACGCCCGCAGGACAATAGCGGTTTGAAGGCCCGGCAAAGACATCCAATTCACTCGACTTTTGAAGCGCAAGGTCGGCGACTTTCAAATGGATTGGCTGATTTTCTTCGTGATTGGTATTGGACAAGAAGACCGAGGACAGCTTGTCAAAGCTGACTACACCATCAGGCTTTGGATACTCAATCTTCGGGCATTGATCAGCAGGCAACAGACTGGCAGCGTCGGTTTTGCCGTGCTTCTGCGTGCCAAACGGTGACCAGCCGCCAAATACGGTGGTGCACCACATATCGATACCGCCGAGAGGCAAACCGATCAGGGTGCCAAACTTGCTCAGAAGTGGCTTCACGTTGCGGACCAGCTCCAAGTCCTTATAGACCCAGCTGGCTTCATAGGCGGCCTGATACTCTTCCAGCACGTCGCCAGACCGACCCGCCGCAATCGCCGCTGCTACCGTCTCAGCGGCCAGCATGCCGGTCTTCATCGCATTATGACTGCCCTTAATGCGGGGCACGTTTACAAAGCCTGCCGAGCAGCCAATCAAGGCCCCGCCGGGGAATGGTAATTTAGGTACCGATTGTAGACCGCCTTCGGTGATAGCACGCGCGCCGTAAGACAAGCGCTTGCCACCTTCAAAAGTTGGGCGGACATCAGGATGCTGTTTAAAGCGCTGGAATTCATCAAATGGGCTCAGCCAAGGGTTCTTGTAATTCAAGTGAACCACATAGCCGACGGAGACCAGATTATCGCCCCAATGATAAAGGAAGGAGCCACCGCCTGTGCTCCAGTCCAACGGCCAACCAAAAGCGTGCTGAACAAGGCCAGGCTTGTGCTTTTCTGGCGCGACCTGCCAAACTTCCTTTAGGCCAATGCCGTATTTCTGGGGCTCTTTGCCTTCGTCGAGGCTGTATTTGGCGATGATCTGCTTAGCGAGCGAACCACGGACGCCCTCGCCGATCAGAGTATATTTGGCAAAAATATTGATGCCGGGGGTGAAGTCTGGACCCATTTCACCTTCGCGCGTGATGCCCATATCACCAACCTGCACGCCTTTAACGGCACCGGCTTCATCATAAACGACTTCAGCGGCGGCAAAACCTGGATAGATCTCCACGCCCAATTCCTCTGCCTTGGCACCCAACCAGCGGCAGACATTGCCAAGCGAGCCGATGAAATTGCCGTGATTATTCATCAACGGTGGCATGATGAAATTAGGCAATGGCAGGCTGCCCGCTTGACCCAAAAGCTTCAGCTCATCTTTCTCCACTTGCGTGGTCAGGGGCCGATCTGGCGCTTCGCGCCACTCAGGCAACAATTCGTCCAAAGCTTTGGGGTCGACAACAACGCCGGAGAGAATATGGGCACCAACCTCGCCGCCTTTTTCCAGCACCGCGACAGCTAAGTCAGCATTGAGCTGTTTTAAACGGATCGCAGCTGCCAAGCCTGCAGGCCCAGCACCAATGATCAGGACGTCATATTCCATCGATTCACGCTCAATCGCGTCAAAAGCCATCGTCACTCCCCTTTTCGCCTAGGCCCTGCATGGATCAGTTAGACTGTTATCGCATGAGGACAAATTTCAGATTGCCTTTGTCATCAGCCTCACGAATGCTTATCGAGGTCTTAAAGGACGAAGGTCAAGACCAGTTAGGCGCCCAAACCGCCGCAAAGTCTGCGATAGGAATGCTGAACGCATGCATGTACGCCCAAGTTTAACAGTTGAAACCGCTGCCCAAGCGCTGGCGCAATGGTGGGAGCTGGCGGGACTGGAGCCGTTTGACCTTGGCCCTGTCCAGCGTGCACGCGCGCAGGCCGTACAACGACAAGCCGTCGAAACCCCAGTTCCCGAAGCCAAAATCACGCCAGCGCGCGTGAATACCGCCAAAAAGCCAGTCGACGCGCTGGCAGAAGCCCAACGCCTTGCTCAATCCTGCACGAGTTTGGATGCCCTTTATAAAGCCTTGGAGAGCTTTGATGGTTGCGGGCTGAAGGCGAATGCACGCACCACCGTGTTCGCCGATGGCCGCGCCGAAGCGGAAATCATGGTGATTGGCGAAACGGCTGGTCGCGAAGACGATGAAATCGGAAAGCCGTTTCAGGGTCCCGAAGGCGAGTTACTCACGAAAATGTTAGCCAGTATTGGGCTCGATCGCCAGCACGACAGTTATCTAACCTGCCTCATTCCATGGCGGCCGCCCGGCAACCGAAACCCGACCGCAGAAGAAGTAGCGCTTTGCCGACCTTTTCTGGTGCGCCATATTGAGCTCGCGGCCCCCAAGGCCGTTTTGATGGTGGGTGGCTTGACCGCCCAGACCCTGTTGAGCACCTCCGACAGCATCATGAAGCTACGTAATCGGTCTTTTGATTACGGGCTTGGCGACAACGCGAAGGGATCTTCTGCCTATGCGCAATGCCTGTTTTCGCCTGCCTATCTGTTGAACAGACCGCGCGACAAAGCGCTCGCTTGGCAAGATTTATTAAGATTTGAACAGAAAATCTCAGCTTTGGGCGTTGCCACACGGGGCAGAAACGGGGCAAAAGGCACGTAAATCTGCCCATTCGACCTCTCAAGATGGTCCCCGGGCTTCATGGACCTCTGACCAGAACTGGTCGGGGCAAGCAGGCAAGTTGGTTTGAGACACTTCGGGACTTCCAAAGTTTATCAAGCACTTCGGCGAAAGGCCCAGATGATTTGACCCAATGTGGCATTACTCAGATTGGTGTGCGCAAGCGGCGATTACTGATGCCAATTTTGGCAATGGGCTGCTTTGCCCTAGCTGGCGCTTCTACGACGGCTTTAGCCCAAACAACCTCTACTGTCCCCGCTTTGCGCGGCACGGTAGCTGGCCCTGATGTCCTGACCAGCAGCGATGAAGCCAATTACCGAAAAGCCTTTACAGCTGCGGCCACCAATCAGAAGGGCGTCCTAGAAGACCTATTGCCGACGATTTCCGATGGCACCTTGAAGCCACATGTTGAGCGGGCACGCCTCATTGCGACAGCCACGCCACCTGATTTGCCAGCAATGGCTGCTTGGCTTGAGCGTTGGGGCGATGTGGCAGGCGCAGGCGCTGTTTATGAGCGCGCTCAAGAAGCACAAGAAGATGCCATTCAGGCCGCGCGGATCATGGGCGTAGTGCCCACACCCTTTAAGCTAAAACGGCCAGATCCTGTACCAACCCGTCGCTCGATGGGGGCCGTGAGCGAGCCAAGTTTTATTTCTGTGCCAATTGGGCAAGGGGCAACCCGCGCAGACCGCGCTCAAATTGACGCCTTGGCGGCACGCTTCTATGCGGGCGACGATGAAACCGCTTTGGCTATGGCACGCGAGGCGGTGAATGGCCCACAATCGGGGCAGGCCGGTTGGATTGGTGGCCTGGCGGCTTATCGCTTGGGTGATTTTGCCACCGCGCAAACCTTGTTTACGGCAGCAGCAAATTGGAATGCAAGCGACGATTGGGCGCGTTCGTCTGGTGCTTTTTGGGCCGCGCGCGCGTCTGAAAAGCTGGGCGACAAGGCCAAGACACAATCCTTTTTGGAACAAGCCGCTTCCAGCCCTCTGACTTTTTATGGGCAATTGGCACTGGCACGGCTCGGTCGCTGGGAGACTTTGAAAATCCCGCAGGCCCAAGACGAGAAGGATCGCGCAACGCGTTTAATGCGCGCTGATCCCGGCGTTCGTCGTGCTGTCGCCTTGAAAGAAATTGGTCGTGTGTCCGATGCTGAGGCGGAATTGTTCAATAGTTGGAGCCGAGCGCGGTCTGAGGACGATCTCGGTTATCTGGCCGTGGCGCGCAGCCTCGATCTCGGCCCTGTAGCCGAACGGATAGCGCAGTCATCGTCTGCGGCGGCGTTAGCAGCGCTTTACCCCATCCCGGACCAATTCCGCCCAGTTGGTGGCGAATTTGTCCTAGACCGTGCCGTTATTTTGGCGGTGATGCGCCAGGAATCGAAGTTCGATACGAATGCGAAATCCTATGCCGGTGCGCGCGGACTGATGCAGGTGATGCCTAGAACTGCTGCTTGGATGACGGGCAGGCGCGATTTGGCGAGCAATCCGCGATTGCTGAATGATACCACGTTAAACGTGACTTTAGGTGAGGCTTATCTTGAAAAGATGATGGCGATGGGCGTTGTGTCCAACTGCCTGACGCGCACGTTCATGGCCTATAATGCGGGTCCTGGAAATGTGGCGCGCTGGAGCGCCAGCGTGAAGGGCGCGGAAGACACCTTGATGTTCATGGAGGCCGCTCCAAACGGTCAAGCCCGTGTCTATGCCGAACGGGTAATGAGCAATATGTGGATATACCATCGCCGCTTTGGCCAACGTGCACCAAGCCTTGAAAAACTGGCTCGTGGCCTTGCGCCTACATATGAGCCGCAGGATAATCCCCGTCTAGCCAGCACGAATGTCAGGTTCAGTGCCGTCACGTCGACAAGCACGAGCGGCACGACTGGGGCGACGGGGTCTGCCAGTTTTGCGAACTCTGGTGCCTTATCGCTGCGTTGAACGCTTCAGGCTGGCAACATCATCGACATCTTCAAGCTCGCGCAGAAAAGCGATCCGCCAAGTGGCTGGCAAACAAGCCAATGTGTCCGCTAAAGTATGTGGGCTCGACCAACGCACTGGGGCAAGGTAGGCGCGGCGAGCAGCCCGCGGGGCCATGCCGATCAGCCAATAGCCGCCATCTGTCGCAGGCCCCAAAACAACGTCTGCCCGCTTTAAGGCGTAGAAGGCTTGAACCAAATCTGCCCGTTTCAAATCTGGTAAATCGGATCCAATGATACAAACAGGCACTCGGCCAAACGCCACCAAAGCGCGCGCCATGCGCTGCCCCAAATCGCCTTGTCCCTGCCCTACCCGCCGCAGATCAGAAGGCCAAGCACCGGGAAATCGTGCGTCCAAGTCTTTCTGGGGCGCGACCGCCAGCAGGGTTTCCCACCCTGTTGAGCGGGCTACTCTGCAGGTAAAAGCGTCCAAGCGCCTTTTTGTCCGCCAAGCTGCCACCTTACCCACCCCTTGAGCCAAACGCGTTTTGGCAAGCCCCATGCGCGGCGACTTTGCGAAGATAAGTAGCTTTGGCTTCACCGATACCAGCCCTTGATCCGATCTGGCGAAATCCCACACAAAAAGGCAGCCAGAAGCATTATGTTGCGCAAAGGGACGAACAACCAGCCGCCACGACGATATCGCTCAGCGCTGGTCTGAACCGAGGCAGGCAAGGCACGCAAACGCGCTTTGCCCAGCTTCCGCACCATATCGACGTCCTCCATCAATGCAATTGGCTGAAACCCGCCCACAGCTTCGTACATGCTCCTCGAGATCAAAAGCCCTTGGTCTCCGTAAGGCAGACCGAACAGGCGGGCACGCAAATTGGCCCAGAAGGCAATCCGGCGGGCTGGAGCCTCATGCGCATCAAAGTCCAGGCGAAAATAGGCCGCTTGGCGCGGGGCCGTCGCGATATGGGCCTGACAAGCGGCAATCCAACCTTCCAACGGCACGGAATCGCCATGCAGGAACAAGATCCAGTCGCCCTTGGCGGCGATAGCCCCTGCAGCCAATTGTTGCCCACGGCCACGACCCGCAGACCCAACTTGCAGAACAGTGCAGCCCATATCGAGCGCAAGTTCCGCACCTTGATCGGATGAACTCGCATCCACTATGACGACATCTCGGACAAGGCCAGCGCCTAATCCGGCCACTAAAGTAGCGAGGCAATCTGCCAGTCTGGGCATCGCGTTCAAGGTTGGGATAACAATGGAAAGCGGTGGAGAGGTCATAGTCGCACTTCAAGGGCTTGCGCGAGCCAGTGGCAAGGGGGTTAAGTGTAAGCCGCCGTAGTATTGGGCCAAGTGATTAGAAGGGGCACGCCATGCGTTTGGATGACATCCGCCGATCGAGCAATATTGAAGATCGTCGCGGCGGTGGTGGTGGCGGACTAGGCGGTGGTAGCGGTGGTGGCCCTCGCATGCCATTGCGCGGCAGGGGCGGCATAGCCATGATCGTGGTCGTCTTGCTGCTGGTCTTCTTTGGTGGCGGCGATACCATGGGCACCTTGATGTCGATCTTGGGAGCAGGATCTGGCGCGCCCAGCCAATCGGGTGGTTTTCAGCCCGAAGCTGCAGCACCGAAAGGCTTGGATCAAAATGCCAATACAAGCCGTAGCGAAGCAGAGACCGCTGATCGCGTCGCAGCAGTCTTGGGATCGACCGAAGACTTCTGGACGGCCCATTTTTCCAAGAATGGGGCAACTTACACCCCAGCGACCTTGGTATTGTTTGATGACCAAACAGATTCGCCCTGCGGCACAGCCAGCGCCTCAACGGGGCCATTTTACTGCCCCAGCAACAAGAAAATCTATCTCGACATGAGCTTCTTTGAAGAAATGGACCGCGGGCTTGGGGCAAAAGGCGATTTCGCCCAAGCCTATGTGATCGCCCATGAAGTCGCTCACCACGTGCAAGACGTCACGGGTATTCTACCTAAAGCCAATCGCGCAATGCGTCAGCAGGGGCAAAACAAAGGGGCCGACTCCATTGCGGTTCGCATCGAATTACAGGCCGATTGCTATGCCGGCCTATGGGCTGCCCAGTCCAACATCGCCCAAGCCCTAGAGCCTGGCGACATGGAAGAGGCGCTCGGGGCAGCGAGCGCGGTTGGCGATGATCGCCTACAAAAGCGCGCGCAAGGGTTTGCGGTGCCTGACAGTTTCACACATGGAACCAGCGCCCAACGCATGGCTTGGTTCAAAAAGGGCTTTGAAAGCGGAGATTTGCGGGGCTGCGACACGTTCTCTGCGCGCGACCTGTGAGGATTTAGGCATCTTCCTCGCCGGGCCAAATTTTAATCCGGCGAACGAGGTGACGCACCTTTACTTTGCCTTCGGGCACAGTTTGGTTCCGCACGCTCATCCCAGCCTTATGAACGCTATCTGGATCTCCAGTCACCAAAGGATGCCAGTCAAACAAAGGCCGGCCTTCTTGAACCAGTCGATAGGCGCAAGTCATGGGTAGCCAAGTCAGCTCGCTCAATGTTTCGGGTGTCAGCTTCACGCAATCGGGGACGTGGGTTTTGCGAGCGTCGTAATTGCTGCAGCGGCAGGAGCCTGAATCAAACAATTTGCAATGCACGTCGGTGGTGTGAATATCGCCTGTATCCTCATCTTCCAGACGGATCAGGCAGCACTTGCCACAGCCATCGCAGAGGCTCTCCCATTGGGCTTCGGTCATATCGGCAAGTTTGGTGTCGGTCCAAAAAGGCATCGGGTCTAACGCACAAACTTTGCCGCAATTTCGACATGCGACGTGAACCGGAATTGATCGAAGGTCTCAATCTCAGCGAGGCGATAACCCCCGTCGATCAAAATGCGGGCGTCTCGAGCGAAGCTGGCCGGATCGCACGAAATCGCGACCACCAGATCAATCTTGGACCGGGCAATCTGGACACTTTGCGCTTCAGCGCCTGCGCGCGGTGGATCAAAGACAATGGCATCCAAGCCTTTCATCTCAAGAGGAGCCAAGGGTGCCCGAAACAGGTCACGCGCTTCGGCAATCAACGTCTTGCCACCGGCCAAACCGTCTGAGGCTCTTTTCATCGCAGCGACAGCCTGAACGTCAGACTCAATGGCGCGCACGAGGGCTTTGTCTTTCAAGCGCAAGGCAAAGGTACCGATGCCAGCAAACAGGTCAGCGACATGCTTGCGGCCTTCTGTCCACTTCAGCACCCGGGCGGCCAAGGCCTCCTCGCCCGCGCGCGTCGCCTGTAAAAACGCCCCGGCTGGCAATTCGACAATCGCTTGCCCCATTTTTACACGCGGGGTGACGCGGGTCAGAGCGGTCTGGCCGTGCAACGTCAGACGACCAATGGCGGCAGCCTCCGCCAAGGCGGCCAAGCGTTCCAAGCCTTTACGCTCGAACTTATCAATTCGGCCTGCATTGCGAACATCGACATCAAGGCCTACCGGCGTTTCGGTGACGAGGAGATCAATCGTTTCCTGTTTTGGTGCCAAAGCTTCAGCCAAAATTGCCAAGCGCGGAATGGCTGCATTGAGGCCTGGAGTCAAAACAGGACAGGCACTGATCGGCTCAATCTGGTGGGTCTTGGCTTGGGTGAAGCCGAACAAAAAACGTGGCCCGGCGTGCTTGCCATGAAAGGTCGCCCGCCTGCGCCCTTGGCCCCAAGCCGGCTGGGTTGGTGGCAGAGCAACCTCTATCCCGACGCGCTGCAGCGCCCGCTCTACCAAGCCTGCCTTCCAGACCAAATAAGGGCCTTCCGCCCATTGCTGCAGCGAACAGCCACCGCAGATGCTAAAGTGGCCACAAACAGGCTCCACCCGTTCGTCAGAAGGCTGCAAGACCTTCACCAATGTCGCGCGATCGCCGCGCTGGTTCGCTTCGACCTGTTCGCCGGGCAAAGTGAAAGGCACGTGGACCGCACGATCCTGATCGCGCGAAACGCCATCGCCACGTGCACCAATATGCTCAATGTTGAGCGTGAGTGTTTCCTGAATGCTTTTGTTCATATCTGCTCATGCGCCGTTCAGGGAGGAAGTTGCAAGTTAGCTTTCACAGAAGGCCTGCACCTGTCCCCCATCTATCCCTTGGGTCTTCTCTGTAAAGGAGCATCGTGATGCGTACATTGATTTTCTCAAGCTTGGCTGCAACGCTGGCCCTTTCAGCCCCTGCCATTGCTTCCGCACAAACCTATGACAACAACTATCGTAACTATGGCTCTGTCTCGCAAGAGTGTCAGCAAAGCCTGAACAATAATCGCTTGGCGGGTGGTGCCATTGGTGCAGTTGCCGGTGCGGTCCTCGGAAAGCAGATTGCCGGACGTAACGCCCGTAAAGAGGGCACGGTTCTTGGTGCTGTCGTTGGCGCCGTTGCTGGGTCGCAAATCGCCAAAGGCCGCGTAGCCTGCGATGACCAAGTCTACCGTGGTTACGAGCCCAATCAGCGCCAAGATCGCCAAGAAGGCTATCGCAATCAAGGTTATCAAGACTATGGCTATTCCAAAGATGATCGCTACGTCGATTATCGTCCGAGCCGTCGGGGCCATCACCGGGATGATGATCGGGCCTATCAAGCCACTTATACGCCCCCAGTTGTAAGCCGTCAGGAGTGCGGTTGGGGCGAAGCTGCCCTGCGTCGTCCAGACGGCCTCTATGAGCGCCAACAAGTCTGGATGTGCCGAGACAACCGTGGCCAATGGCAAGTCGCCAACTAACGAATTGCCCTGTTAGTCAGGCCGCTTCCCTGTTAAAAGGGAGGCGGCTTTGTCTTTGGTTGTCGCCTGCCCGGCCTACAGCAGACTAGCCTGTATTTTGTTTTCCCTGTTTTGGTGAAGACAAGGGCCAATCGGCTTAGAGTTTGGCATAGTATTATGAAGTGACGAAAGAATTTCGTCGAGATTTGATTCGAACGTCCCAGAAAAGGACTTGAATATGCGCAGTGTTTTACTTGGTGTCGCGCTCTCGGGCTGGTTAGCAGGCCCAGCTCTTGCTCAATGCGTTTATGTCGCCTGTCCTGGCTCGTCCAGCAACAGCATGATGAGCGCTAGCAGCAGTTCAAGCTCGTCCAGCGCCTCGTCGACCATGTCACAGCATGAAGTCACCCAAACCGTGACCATCTCGCCAGAGACAACTGAGACCTTTGTGCGTGAAGAGATCGTTCGCGAACCAGAAGCGCATGACGGGCATCACGCTCAACATCAGCAACATATGCAGCATGCCTATCGCCACGGTTATCGCGATGGGTATCGCGACGGCTACGCCGATCGCGGCAAGCAAAAGGCGCGCGCGACAAAGGCCCGCACTCGCGCAACGGTCGCCCCTTCCAACCATCGTCGCCCCGTACCGAAAGCCAAGCGCGCATCCAGCACGGTAACCAGCTCATCGGCTTGGGTATACGACAACCGTCCCTATGTGGACCCAATCAAGGACCGCGCAACCAGCTATGAGGCTGCCTCCAACGGTTCAGCCATTTCTTTAGCCAGCGAAAGCAGTGCGTCGAGCAACTCTTCCTGGTCGACTTCTTCCTCGATGAGCAGTTGGTCAAACCAAGGCGGCATGACGTCTTGGCCTGCCCCCGCTATGCCGATGCAACAAGGTGGCCAAATCTGTGGTTGGAGCGTTCAAACGATCACGACGCCAGATGGCCAGGCTTTACCCCCGCAACAAACTTGGGTGTGCCAATGCCCGCAGGGCTGGCGTCCGCCCGGCTATTGATCCGCACGCTGTGATTTTGACTTTCTGGGAGACAATGATGCGCCAACCTATCCGCACGATTCTGATCGCAAGCCTTTGTGCCACCACCTGGTTCGGGGCAACCCAAGCTTTGGCGCATGGGGACAAAAATCGTTCAACCATGCCGCGCGCCATGGGTCAGCCTGAAGCCTTTTCCGGGACGTGTGCGGAAGCCAAGTCTGGCTCGCGCGCAGCGGGCGGCCTGATCGGCGCGGTTGGCGGTGGCATTGCTGGGAAAGCGCTGGCGGCGGCGGCTGTGCAGCCTGAAGGGATTGTCCTTGGCGCGGTAGTAGGTGCCTTTGTTGGCTCGCAAATTGGCGGCTCAAACGTCGATTGCCAAGCAGAAGCCATTTCAGAGCAACGGTTTGAGCCCCAAGGCGAACAAGAATTGCGCCCACATACGGGCTATGTACCAATGCCAGAGGCCATACCAGCACCTGCTGCTCGGCGGGTGGTTGGTGGGGACTGGTATCAGCCTTCGCCGCATTCTTATTATGGTCGCGAACGGCGGGGGCCTCTCTATGCAGCCCCGGCTGATGTGCCTCGGCCAGCACAAGTGCCACGCGATTCCTATGTCGGCAGCCAACCAGTTCCGACGACAGGCGGCATGCACCCCGGCAGCTTCCCGCCGCCCTGCATGGTGTGTGCGCGCTAAAGGGCTGTAGAATCCTGCGCGACACGGCGCGCATGGAGCAGATATTCCCGATTGCCATCGCCACCGGCAATCGGGCTTTCGATCAGACCTAAGACTTTGAAGCCGCAAAGTCCGTCAAGCTCGTGGCGAACTTCTTCAGAGATGACAGCTGCCACAGCTGGATCAACTAAGCCGCGTTTGCCAACCCGGGCTGGGCCCGCTTGAAATTGCGGTTTTACCAGCGCCACCAGATCCGCGCTTGGCGCGACCAGCGGCAGGACGGAAGGCAGGATCTTTTCTAGCCCAATGAAGCTTACATCAATCACCACAAGGTCGGGCACAGGCTCACCCAAATCATCCGGGCTCAAACTGCGGGCATCTGTGCCCTCGAGAGAGGTGATGGCGGGATTGTCGCGCAAGCTTGCATCCAGCTGATCTCGCCCCACGTCGACCGCAACAACATGGGCCGCGCCTCGGCTAAGCAGCACCTGGGTAAAGCCCCCGGTGGAGGCCCCAATATCGAGGGCATAGCGATCCGTTGCCATGATCCCAAAAGCGTCCAAAGCTGCGATCAGTTTGAGGCCGGCACGCGACACCCAATGATAGGCCAGTTGCGCCGTCAGCGGGCAGTCGGGCTCTAAAAGTTCAGAAGGTTTGGCGATAATGCGGTCGCCTGAACGAACCAGACCACTCTCAATGGCTTCGCGCGCTTTGGCGCGGGTGGCGATCAGGCCGCGTGCGACCAATAACAAATCTGCTCTCATACGTTCCATGGCCAAGGGCCTATCCTGCGCGGCTTGGTTTGACCACCCCAGGTGCGCATGCCCTGAAACTGAAAACGGCGGGCCCAAGGACCCGCCGTCGTTCGTCAAGCAGAGATTAAACCCTAGTCGAGCTTGTGTGGCAATTCGTTTGCGGCAGGCTCATGACCTGTCACAAATTCACCCTTGGCAAGCTTGGAGTTCCACATCCCATACAGGAAGTAGACGGCTGTCGCGCCCAACAAGAAGAGGAAGAAGAAGTGCAGCACGCGCTGTTCCACCGTGAAGATCAAAGCCCCGCACGACAAAATGCCGAAGATTGGCAAGATCGGATAGAGCGGCACTTTGAACCCGCGTGGTAGGTCTGGACGCGCCTGACGCAGCCAAATCACCGAGATACAAACGATGGCAAAAGCTGCCAACGTGCCGACCGAAGTGACATCACCCAAGACGTTGATGTCGAACAGGCCCGCAGCCAAAGCTACAATAACGCCGACGACAATCGTGTTGATCCAAGGGGTTTGGAACTTGGGGTGCACGCGCGAGAAGATCTTTGGCAACAGACCGTCACGGGCCATTGCGTAGAAGATCCGGGTTTGGCCGTACATGAGGACCAAGATCACCGAGGTCAGACCGATGATCGCACCGGCCTTAATCGTCATTGCGAACCAAGCCCATTGTGGACCCATAGAGTCCACGGCCACGGCCACTGGATCTGGCACGTTTAGTTCTTTGTAATTGACCAGCATGGTCAAAACGGCTGCCACCAACATGTAGAGGACGGTACAGACGAGCAAGGAACCAATGATGCCGATCGGCATGTCCTTCTTTGGGTTTTTAGCTTCTTGGCCAGCGGTAGAGACCGCTTCAAAGCCGATATAAGCGAAGAAGACGATGGAAGCAGCGCGGAACACACCTTCCCAGCCGAACTTACCTTCACCCTCATTTTCGGGAATGAACGGCACCCAATTCTTTGACAATTCAGGTAGATGGGTCAGGACCTTGTAGCCGCCAATCACAATGAACGCCACAATCACTGTGACTTTAATCGCCACGATGATGTTGTTGACTTGGCTCGATTCAGAAATCCCAATCGTTAGCAAGCAGGCCAGAACCAAGGTCACCAAGAAGGCAGGTACGTTGAACAAGGTTGTCAGCGTCGTGCCGTCTTTCAAAGTGGTCACATGGTTCAAGGGCCCCGTGAATTCTGGCGGGATCAGCAAGCCAAAGTCACCTAAAAGGCTGACGACATAGCCGGACCACCCCACAGCTACCACCGAGGCGGCAAGCCCATATTCAAGCAGCAAAAGCGCGCCCATGATCCAAGCGGCAAATTCGCCCAAAGTGGTGTAGGAATAGGTATAGGCTGAGCCTGAGACAGGCAAAGTTGAGGAAAGTTCTGCGTAGCAGAGACCGGCACAGGCGCAGACTAGGCCTGCAACCACGAAGGACAGCATCACAGCAGGGCCAGCGTGCAAAGCAGCCGCATTACCGGTCCGAACAAAGATACCGGCCCCGATGATGCAACCAATGCCCAGAAGCACCAGATTGACGGGCCCTAAGGTCCGCTTCAACTCACTCTTTTCGTTCTCGCTCATGATTTGAGCGACAGACTTACGCGCGAAAATTCGACTAAGTCCGGTCGCCGGTTTGGTTTCAGCCATTCAACCCCCCTTAAACAGGTTCATGTGGGTGCGACACTTTTGGGTCGCTTTCTCCCTCGTGGGTTTACGCTAGTGCCCTCTGCCCAGATTGGCAACAAAACAACGTGCTAATCACCGCTTCTGCTGCACTCTTGATCGGTTTGAAGCATGATGTGAGGCAGATGTAGGGAGAGGATGTACGTCGCGTGCAGTGACGAGGTGCACGAAAGGCGATTTAGCGCTACATGAGCTGCATGAGCAATTCTTCTATTTATGAGGGTCTGGGTACCCTTGGCCAAGACGTTCGCGGTTATGCCTCGCCCGAAGAGGCCGTGCTAGAGCGCGTCGCCAATCCTCATCCCGGCACGGCCTATCTGGCACGCTTTGTCGCGCCAGAGTTCACGAGCCTATGCCCAGTAACCGGGCAACCGGACTTTGCGCATCTGGTTATCGACTATGTGCCAAGCGACTGGTTGGTTGAGAGCAAAAGCTTGAAGTTATTTCTAACCAGCTTCCGCAACCACGGTGCCTTCCATGAGGATTGCACCGTGGCCATTGGCAAGCGCTTGGTCGAACTATTGGCCCCAACATGGTTGCGCATCGGTGGCTATTGGTACCCGCGCGGCGGCATTCCAATCGATGTATTCTATGCCACAGGGCCTGCCCCAGAAGGTGTGTGGATTCCAGATCAGGGTGTGCCACCTTATCGCGGGCGTGGCTAAGTGACCAAAGTGCTCGACCCGCGCGAAGCCAATCACCCCCATTTCCGCTTGGAACTGCAAGAAACGGCGCAGACCCGCGCGTGGGAGACCTTGGCACTTGCTGCGGCGATGATTGAGCCCGGAATGAATGATCTAGACGGCAAAGCGATTGTCGATCAGGCCATTATGGACGGTGGGGCTGAAAGGCTATGGCATGCCAGCCAAGTGCGCTTTGGCCCCAATACGCTTTTACCCTTTGGGGAAGCGCCAGCAACGCCGCACATCCTAGAGCCCAATGATATCTTCTTCCTTGATATTGGACCCTGTTATGATGGCCATGAGGGCGATGTGGGTTCAGGGTTCACTCTGGGCCAAGTCCCTGCCTACCAAAACTTGATTGATGATTCCAAAGCCGTGTTTGCGGCCGTGAAAGCCCATTGGGCAGAAACAGGCGCTAACGGCCCAGACCTTTACAACTTTGCCCTCGCCGAGGCTGCGCGTCGCGGACGGACCCTAGCGCTTGAGGGGGCGTCAGGCCACCGGATTGGGGCTTTCCCACACCGCGTGCATCACAGCGGCAAACTCAAGGCCTTTGGCAAAACCCCCTCGCCTGCCTGTTGGATATTAGAGATCCATGTCGTCGATCACGCCTTGAAGGCCGGAGCCTTCTACGAAGACATGCTGTAGGGCCAAGCCGTGCTGGCAATTTCCACCGGAAATGTCGCCAGATTTCAGCCCAAGAGCGCATTTATCAAGACTTTGTTAACCATGCCAAGCCATCCCATACCAGTGCGAAACTAGAATTGGTTTTTGAACGCCCTGAGTCGGAGAAGCTGACGATGAATGCCCCAGAAGTCCTTGATGTTGCCCGCGACGCGATCTGGTTGACGATCGCCATGTCGGCACCGGTCATGCTGGTTGGCCTGGCTGTCGGGTTGGTGATTGGTCTTTTGCAGGCACTGACGCAAATTCAAGAACAGACCTTGGTGTTTGTGCCGAAAATCCTTGCGATTTTTGCGGCGCTCCTGCTGTTTTTGCCCCTAATGGGTGGGATGCTGGGGGAATTCATGACCCAGATGATGGCTAAAGTTGCTTCTGGCGGCGCGGGCTAACGGGCCCCGCAGATGGAACTCCTCCCACAAACGGTTTGGGTGATTGGCCTCGTTTTCGCACGGGTTGGTGCCTTGATGATGCTGGCACCAGGTATCGGCGACCAATTCGTTCCGACACGGGCGCGCCTGATGGTCGCTCTGTTTATTGCTTTCACTTTGGCACCCGTCGTCTCTAACAAGATCGGACCTCTTCCTTCTGATACGGCTGCGATGTTTCTGGCTATTGCTAAGGAAATTTTGATTGGTTTGTCGTTGGGCTTAACGACCCGCATTCTGTTTTCAGCGCTTGCCACAGCCGGCGCGATTGCGGGGATGCAAACGGGTCTGGGTATGGCTATGGCTTTTGACCCGTCACAGCAGCAGCAAGGTGCCGTCTTCGGGACCTTTTTAGCACTATTGGGTACCGCTCTGGTGTTTCAAAGCGATGTGCATCATTTGTTTATCTCGGGCGCGGCGAAGAGTTTCGACAATTTCTTGCCCGGTGGCCCCTTGCCCTTGGGCGATATGGCCCAATTCAGCTTGCGCGCTTTTAGCCAAGCCTTTTCCCTCGCCATCCAAATCACCGCGCCCTTGTTGCTGTTCGGGATTGTGATCAACGTGGCTTTGGGCATTATCAACCGCGTGGCACCCGCCATCCAAGTCTTCTTTATCGCCCAACCCGTCCAAGTTTTGTTGGGGATTATGCTGTTTGCGATCACCGCAGGCGCAGGCATGTTGGTCTGGCTAGAAGCCATCGCCACTGCCGGCCGGTCTTTGAATTGAGGCCGCCCGATGGAAGAAGATGAATCACAAAAGACCGAAGCCCCCAGTCAGTACAAACTGGATGAGGCGCGTAAGAAGGGCGATGTTCCCAAATCGCAAGACATCGCGACTCTTTTTGTCTTAACCGCAGGCATTGCGGTACTTCTGACTCTTGGTCTACACAGCGCCAAGGACCTCGCCCGTTATATGACCGTGTTTATCGAACGGCCTGAGCAATTTGCCGTCGATGGAGGCGCGCTCCAGCGCCTCAGTTTTGATGTTGGCTCTAAAATGGTGATCCTGTTGAGCGCTACGATTGGCGCAATCTGTATTGCCGGTTTGGCCGGCCATGTGGTGCAGTCAGGTCTTTTGTTCACTGCCGAAAAAATGATCCCTAAGATCGACAAGATATCCCCAATTGCAGGCTTTAAGCGACTCTTTGGGGCCGAGGCCCTCTTGACCTTCGCTAAGACAGTTTTGAAACTCATCGTCATTTGCTGGGTCGCCTACGCAATCTTGGCCCCTCATGCCCGGGAAATGCCGATCTTGGTGGCGATGGAACCAGCGGCATTGATGCCCGTGTTGGTCAAAATCCTGCTTGAACTCTGCTTTGCTTTGATTGGCATCATCGCTGTCGCTTCGGTAGCGGACTATGCGATCCAACGCTTTTCGTGGATCAAGCGCAACCGCATGAGCAAGCAAGAACAAAAGGACGAGTATAAAAAGCTGGAAGGTGATCCGTTAATCAAAATGAAAGTGCGTCAGATTCGGATGCAACGCGGACGCAATCGTATGATGGCGAAAGTACCTGAGGCGACTGTCATTATCACCAACCCAACCCACTATGCCGTGGCCTTGCTCTATGTTGCCGGCGAAACGGCTGCGCCCATCTGTGTCGCCAAGGGTGTGGACAATTTGGCATTGAAAATTCGAGAAATTGCAACGGCTTCTGACGTGCCCATCATTGAAGACCCCCCACTGGCGCGTGCGCTTTACGCCAGTGTGGACCTTGAAGAGACAATTCCGGCCGAACATTATCAAGCTGTAGCGAAAATCATTGGAGTGATTTTGGGTGTAGCCGCGCGGCGCAAATCAGGTGATTCTCTCCAGAGTCGAGTCCAAAACGCCGCCTAGGTGAATCTTTGGACCGGTTTGGGGCAAAGAAGCATGGCTGGACTTTTGAAGATGTTTTCCCGGTCGGAGTCGCACGACTGGCTCGCAAGTACGGATGGCCCTGCCGCCCTCTTCACTCGGTCAGGGCGTTTTGTCGCCGCTAATTCTGCATTTGCCGCCCTCTATCGCCCTGTCTCAATTGACCCTCTTCTTATGAGCCTTTTGGATCAGGCCTACGCCTTTCGTGCCTCGAAGGCGGTTCGCCGTGGCCTGACCTTAGACGAAACCCAAGGTGATATGCGGGTACGCGTCAGTGCGATTGGCGATCAAGCGTTGGTACGCTTGACCAGGGTTGAAACCACAGCACTGGATCAAGCGACAGCTAATGATGGCGCTACACTTACTTCACAAGCTGTATTGGCCGTTCAGACCACCTCCTCTCTCTTAACCGGCCTCGCCCGATTGATAGCGGAAGCCCCAGTCGGGTTTGCCCGATTGGACCGTCGGGACGCGCGCCAAGCCGTCATTCAAGAAGCCAATCCTGCTTTCATCCGTATTGCCGGCGCTGGCAAAGGGGCTAAGCTCGCAGACTTGGTTGCCCCCGCCCATGCAGATGACTTGGACCGATTAGAAGTCGGCGGGCAACGCGCCATAGAGCTGGATATTGCGAACACGGGCGGCCAAACTTGCGAAGGCTGGCTGCTAGAAGACGAAAATGACGGAGCAGCGCTGCTGCTGGTCGACGTATCAACCCGTCGCGAGATGGAACATCGCCTTGCTCAGACCAGCAAAATGCAAGCTGTCGGACAGATTGCAGGCGGGGTTGCGCACGAACTCAATAATTTCCTCTTGGTGATCACCCTGAATTGTGACGCTTTGCTGGCACGCCATCCAGTCGGCGATCCGAGTTATGGCGAGTTGCAGAGCATCCAAAATACGAGCGCGCGGGCAGCGGAGCTTGTGAAGATGCTGCTGGCTTATGCTCGCAAACAGACTTTCCGCCGTGACGTCCTCGATGTCGGGGCCGTCCTGACAGAGTTTGCCGTTCTGATGCGGCAAGTCTTGGACGAACGGATCGTCTTTGAAATCACTCACGGCCGCGACCTCCCCAATGTGCGGGCCGATAAGCAACAATTAGAAACCGTGTTTATGAACCTCGTCACCAATGCACGCGACGCGGTCTTGATGTCTGGCAGGGGCAAGGGATCGGTGACCGTTCGTACCAAGCGCGCGACGACTCAGGATGTGCGCACAGCGCTCAAAGGCCTCAGCATTGCCGATATTGAGAATTGCGATTGGGCGATGATCTCGGTGACCGATACCGGCACGGGCATGAGCCAAGATATTGCGACGAAAATCTTCGAGCCCTTCTTCACCACAAAAGAGCAAGGCAAGGGCACGGGCATTGGTCTCGCCACCGTTTATGGCATCATCAAGCAATCCGATGGCTTCATCGCGCTCGACTCGGTTGAGAACGAAGGCACGACGTTCCACGTCTTCCTGCCGGCCACCACGGCTGATGAAGTCAGCGACGCGATGCCAGCTGCTCAAGCCCAAGTCGTCGAAGCCCGCCCGATGGATCTGGCAGGGCGCGGACGGATTTTGCTCGTTGAGGATGAAGAAGGTGTTCGCAATATCGCCACACGCCTACTGACCCAGCGCGGCTATCAGGTGACCTCGGCGGGGGATGGCGAAGAAGCCCTCGAAATTCTTGAGAATGACCCCAATAGTTTCGATCTCGTCTTGTCGGACGTCGTCATGCCGGGCTTGGATGGTCCGGGCCTCCTGAAAGCAGCCAAGCCCTATTTGGGCCACGCACGTATCGTCTTCATGTCTGGCTATGCCGAACAGGACTTTGCACAGACTTTGGAAGATGAACGCTCCATATCCTTCTTGCCAAAACCATTTACGCTGGCACAATTGGCAGAACGAGTTAAAACAGAACTCGCAGCGGCCTGATACGTCAAAATTGGACGTATGTATTTTAAAAAAGTAGATTATTCCCCTATGTTCCACTTGTGTTCTGAGAACAGATCGGATACAAAACCTTCATGACGTGACAAAGTCTGGTTTGCACACAGCTCTACTGAGCCCATTGTGCGGATGCAGGCGGGAATCGTGAAAAGGGGTTCAAAGATGGCTACTCAGGCTTCAAATGCAGCGCTTCGCTTGGTGGAAAAGAACGATATGGACAAAGAAAAAGCTCTCGAATCGGCCCTGTCTCAGATTGAGCGTGCCTTCGGCAAAGGCTCGATCATGCGCTTGGGCGAACAAGGCGCAGCGGTTGAGATTGAATCAGTTTCAACCGGTTCTCTCGGGCTTGATATCGCTTTGGGGATTGGCGGCCTGCCTCGCGGTCGCATCGTTGAAATTTACGGCCCTGAAAGCTCGGGTAAAACCACTTTGGCGCTACATTGTATCGCTGAAGCGCAGAAGAGTGGCGGTGTTTGTGCCTTCGTCGACGCCGAACATGCGCTTGACCCCATCTATGCCCGCAAACTTGGCGTGGATTTGAGCGATCTTTTGATCTCGCAGCCAGACACGGGCGAACAGGCGCTTGAAATCACCGACACCTTGGTACGCTCTGGCGCGGTCGACGTCTTGGTAATCGACTCGGTTGCAGCACTCACGCCTAAGGCTGAAATTGAAGGCGACATGGGCGACAGCCTGCCGGGTCTACAAGCCCGCTTGATGAGCCAGGCTTTGCGCAAATTGACAGGCTCAATCTCGCGCTCCAAGACTTTGGTGATCTTCATCAACCAGATCCGCATGAAAATTGGCGTGATGTTCGGCAACCCCGAAACCACAACAGGCGGCAATGCCCTGAAATTCTACGCTTCGGTTCGTTTGGACATTCGCCGCATTGGCCAGATCAAAGACAAAGAAGACGTGGTGGGCAATGTTACCCGCGTCAAAGTCGTCAAGAATAAAGTCGCCCCACCGTTCAAACAGGTTGAGTTCGACATTCTCTACGGCGAAGGTATCTCCAAGCAGGGTGAACTAATTGATCTGGGTGTGAAGGCCGGGATCGTTGAGAAATCTGGGTCTTGGTATTCTTATGACAGCACCCGGATTGGCCAAGGCAAGGACAATGCCCGCGCCTTCCTGAAGTCAAATCCTGAAATGGCCGCTGAGATTGAGCATAAAGTGCGCCAGAACGCTGGCATTCTCGCGGAAGTTTTGGCCGGTGAGCCCGTCTCCGAAGATGGCGAGATGGACGACATGTAGACGAGCCTGAAGGGCGCTTGTCGCGCTTCACCACCGCTTGCGAAAACGTGCGGGGCTTTTACGCCCACCAGCATGAAAACAGGACCAAGCCTTTCCGGTTTGGTCCTGTTGCTTTTTCGTCCATTTCGATTCAGCGCAAAAGACTAAACCGCCTTACGCACCACAATCATGTAATTCATGCTGGTGTCAGATCCCAAGGACCAACGGTCCATTAGAGGATTATAATTCACGCCGATTGGCTCATCGAGCGTCAGTCCAGCTTCCGGCTTGAGGGCCGCTTGGATCTCGGATGGTTTGACCAGCTTGTCGTAATCATGTGTGCCCGGTGGCAACCAACGCAAAATCCGCTCTGCCCCAATAATGGCGAGAGCGAGCGCTTTGGGCGTACGATTGATGGTGGCAACAAACATCAGGCCACCTGGTGCCACCAATTGCGCAGTATTCTTTAGAAAAGCTGCTGCATCAGCTACATGCTCCACCACTTCCATATTGAGCACAATGTCAAATGGGCCTTCGCCTGAAGCTAACAAGCCCTCAGCCGTGCCATGGCGATAGTCGATTTCAAGGCCGGTTTGTGCTGCATGCGTCATAGCCGTCTTGATATTAGGCTCGGTCGCATCCACTCCAGTGACCTTGGCACCAAGGCGTGTCATCGGCTCGCTCAACAGCCCACCACCGCAGCCAATGTCCAGCAGTTTCAGACCCTTGAGAGGCAATTCGGCACCAGGCTTCAGGCGGAAATGGGCTTCAGCTGTCTCGCGAATAAAGCGCAACCGAGTGGGGTTGAATTTGTGCAGAGGACGGAACTTGCCATAGGGGTTCCACCAGTCTTCTGCCATGGCCGCAAACTTGGCCACTTCTGCCGGATCGATCGAAGGCGAGCGTGGCGGCATCTCCATCGTCGCGTCTTGGGTGGCTCTAGGCATCGGGTTCAACTCACCTGTGTGACAGTTTGCAACATGCAAAAGGATTGACCTAAAGACTTCATAGAGCGATGAGCGCGCGCGTCGAGAGCCATCGTCTGTTTGTAACAGCAGATTTCTGCGTCTAATGGCATAGCTGAGGAGCAAAGAAGCATGTCGCGTCTGGTGATGAAGTTTGGTGGAACCTCTGTGGGAGACGTCGAACGTATCCGCCGCGTTGCGCGCTTGGTGAGTGCTGAGCGTCAAGCAGGGCACGGGATTGCCGTGGTGGTTTCGGCCATGTCGGGTGAGACCAATCGCTTGGTTGAACTTTCGCGCCAAGCCGGCGAAGGCCTGCCACCAGAATTATTCGACGATGAATATGATGTGGTGGTCGCTACGGGCGAGCAAGTCACAACGGGCCTGTTGGCGCTGGCCCTGCGCAGCATGGGAATTCCCGCCCGTTCATGGCAGGGCTGGCAAATCCGCGTCGCGTCCAGCTCCGCCCATGGCTCTGCCCGTATTTCTGATATTGATGCCGATGAAGTCGCCTCTGCCATTGATGCCGGCGAAGTGGCCGTGATCCCAGGCTTCCAAGGCGTGACCGAAGAAGACCGCATCACGACTCTGGGTCGGGGCGGGTCAGACACCTCTGCCGTGGCTGTAGCAGCCGCGCTGAAGGCAGAGCGCTGCGATATTTATACCGATGTGGACGGCGTCTACACGACCGACCCCCGCATGGTGCCCAAGGCCCAACGCCTTGAAAAAATCTCCTATGAGGAAATGCTCGAAATGGCCTCGCTCGGGGCGAAAGTCTTGCAAACTCGTTCGGTAGAATTGGCCATGGCCAAACGTGTGCCCGTACGCGTGTTGTCGAGTTTTGTTGAACCCGGTGAGCCAAACCCTGGAACTTTGGTCTGTGATGAGGATGAAATTGTGGAAAAGCAAATCGTGTCGGGCATCGCCTATTCGCGCGACGAAGCCAAAGTGTCGCTGAAAGCTTTGCAGGATCACCCAGGCGTTGCCGCCGATATCTTTGGTCGCTTGGCCGAAGCCAACATCAACGTGGACATGATCGTCCAAGCCCCTTCCCGCACTGAAGGGGCGGTCAATATGACCTTTACCGTGCCAGAGCGGGAAGCCGATCGCGCCATGGCGCTGATGAGTGCCGCACAAGAGCAAATTGGCTTTGAGCAGGTCGAGGTCAAAAAAGACGTCTCAAAAGTCTCCGTGATTGGCGTCGGCATGCGTTCGCACGTGGGTGTTGCACGCATCATGTTTGATGCCCTTTCAAAGAAGGGGATCAATATTGAGAACATCGCCACATCGGAGATCAAAATCTCGGTTCTGATCGACAGCTCCTACACGGAATTGGCGGTACGGGCGCTGCATACGGCCTATGGGCTCGACGCTGCCTAAGTTTTGTGCAGCTTGCAGCAAAAAATGCTGTCGCTTTGAAGGACAGTTTATCCCTTCTCTTGTATGAGGAAGGCGACTTATGGTGTGGTCCTGCGTGTGCGGGGTGCCACACCGCACCGTTTCGAGGAAGTGAATGAGCCCTGTTTCTTCTGGCAATGCGGGGGGGTCACGCGTTCTATTGCGTCGCCTACGCGATGTCATGGTACAGGACGTCGACACCCAGACCCGCTTAGACCGGATCGTCGCGCAAATCGGCACGACGATGGTAGCAGACGTGTGCTCAATTTACCTTCGGCGCTCCGACGGATCATTAGAATTATTCGCGACTGAGGGGCTCTCGCGAGATGCAATCCACCGCACACGGATGAAAGCTGGTGAAGGCCTTGTTGGCCTCGTGGCGGAAGGGGTCGAGCCGATTAGTTTGGCGGATGCTCCGAAACACCCCCGCTTTTCCTATCGCCCGGAAACAGGGGAAGACCCGTTTCAATCCTTCATGGGTGTGCCCGTCTTGCGCAGCGGCCGGGTTGTCGGGGTTTTGGTGGTGCAGAACCGCTATGCCCGCACCTATGAAGATGACGAAATCGAAGCGCTGCAACTGATTGCCACTGTGCTGGCTGAAATCGTGTCGGTGGAAGACCTTACCGGAGCGCTTTCAGAGTTTCAGATCAAACCGACGACGCCTGAAACACTCAAGGGCAAAGCCTATTCACGTGGGCTTGCTTCGGGGCAAGCGCTGTTACACGATCCCGATGTAGAGCCGACGCGCTATCTGTCTGACGATCCCGTGGCAGAGGAACAACGCCTTGATGAAGCCTTGGCCAAATTGCGGTCGGGCCTTGAAGCGCTTTTGGCGGGGGATGTGCAGACTTTGGGCGGTACCTCGTTTGAAGTGCTCGAAACCTTTCACCTGCTCAGCCAAGATCGTTCGTGGGAGAGACGGCTGCGCGATGGGGTGAAAAACGGCCTGACGGCAGAAGCCTCGGTCGAACAAGTTCGTTCCGAACACCGCGCGCGCATGACGAGTGCCAAGGACGGCTATATTCGCGACCGCCTGCACGATTTGGAAGAGCTGGATAACCGCCTGCTGCGCTATTTGTCGGGTGATGCCGGTGACCGAAAGGAAGCGCCGGAGGATTCTATTCTGGTGGCCCGCGACATTGGTCCTGCCGAGCTTCTCGAATATGGGCGTGGGCGCATCAAGGCCATTTTGCTGGAAGAAGGCTCCCCCTCCTCCCATGCGGCCATCGTGGCCAAGGCGATGGGGGTTCCAATGTTGGGCCAACTGCCCAATTTGCTCTCGCGGGTTGAGGCCGGCGACACGATCATTGTCGATGGCAATGAAGCGCAAGCTTATTTGCGGCCCGATAGAATGGTGTCGCAGGCGCTGCATAGTCGATTTGAAGCCCAAAGCGCAGAACAGGAATTGTTTGCTGCTAAGAAGGATTTGCCTAGCAAAACCCGTGATGGCCAATCCATCCAATTGTTGCTGAATGCGGGCCTCGCCATAGATCTAGAGCAATTGGAAACCACCGGGGCCAGCGGCGTTGGTCTCTATCGCACCGAATTCCAATTTATGATCGCGGACTCTTTGCCCCGTCTTGATGCACAGACCGCCCTTTACACCGAAGCGCTCGACCTCGCCCAAGGTCGGCCCGTGACCTTTCGGACGCTGGACCTCGGTGGCGACAAAGTCGCGGCCTATATGCCGACCGAGCGGGAAGAAAACCCCGCCATGGGCTGGCGCGCTGTCCGCATGGGCCTCGATCGTCCTGGTCTGTCGCGCTACCAATTGCGGGCGCTCGTTCGCGCTGCCGAAGGCCGCCTATTGCGCGTGATGTTTCCACTCGTGGCTGTGGTGGATGAGTTCCATCGCGCCCGTGAGCTCCTCGAGAAAGAATTGGCTTGGGCGCGTGCTAATGGTCGCCTAGGCCCAACCCGGGTAGAGACGGGTGCGATGATTGAGGCTCCGGCTTTGGCTTGGGACACTGCCTCGATTGCCGAGCATGCTGACTTCCTATCGATCGGCACTAACGATTTGATGCAATTCTTCTTTGCTGCTGACCGCGGCACCGCCAAAGTGGCCGATCGCTATGATATTCTATCTCGTCCAGCGCTCACCTTTTTAAAGCATATTCGCGACAGCGCGGGGCAAACTCCGATCTCGATTTGCGGCGAACATGCCGGTCGCCCCCTCGAAGCCATGGCGATGATCGGCCTAGGCTTTACAAGGCTTTCTATGCCTGCTGGGGGAATCGGGCCGGTAAAAAGAATGCTGATGTCCCTTGATGGGGAAGATTTCTCCAAAACCTTGACGTCTTTGTTGCGTAAAGGTGACGTGCACCTTCGCAATGCACTGAAAGACTATGCAAAAGCACACAGCGTTGTAGTAAATTGACACGAAATAACGCTAAGAGTTTTTAAACCAAATGGCCGCACTGTGGTATGGCCTAAGATTAAGGATTGACACGATGAGTCCGGCAGAGGCCGCACGCACGTTAGACGCAGCCAAAGCGCTCCATTCGGGGCGTGGACATTTGCGTCTGGTGGGCTCAGTCGATAATCCTGATGCGGACGGTCCAGGGGCTCGTTTGCAAGCCGCTCGCCGCGATCAAGAATTGTCCATCCATCAAGTTGCCGCCGCCCTCAAGCTAAAGCCAGAGCAGGTCGCCGCGATTGAATCCATGCAATTCCAGAAGTTGCCCGGACTTGGCTATGCCCTTGGTTATGTGCGCGCTTATGGAGAGCTGTTAGGCCTTGTCGATTGCGACGGCCTTGTCAGCGAATTCCGCGACGCGTGGGAGCCTGTGCAGCGCCGCCGCGAATCCGAGATTGCTACGCAGCCGTCCAAATTTGTTGCGCCTGCCGGTGCGGTTGTGGCGCTCGCGCTATTGGGTTGGCTAATTGTGTGGGCCAGCTTGCACGCGATTAAGCCTCAGCCCGTGGACGTGGTTGCGCCACCTGATGAGAAGATCAAGGCATGGGCCGAAGCCCAGCCGAAGGGCCCGGTACAAGCCACGGCCGATGTACAACCGCTTTCAACCCTGAAAGCTTTGCAAGATGTGCGCGTGACATTGCGCGGCGAGGACGGTGCCCTAGTCACCGATCGGATCCTTCGCAAGGACGAAAGCATTTCTACCGATGGCTTGGGGCGCTGGTTCGTCTCCTCACCCTTTGGCGGCGTGCTAGAAGCCAGTGGCTATGGCCAGACGGTCGTGATTGGTGAAGCCGGCAAGAAAGTTGTCAATTGGCGCGTGCCTGATTTTGAAGCGATTGCGACTGCAAAATCAAAAGCTGAAGCCGAAGCAGCTGCCGCTTTGGCTGCGGAAGAAGCTGCAAAGCTAGCCGCGCAACAGGCTAAGGATCAGCCAGCGGCAACCCAATCTGTGGCCCCAAATGGGGCAAGCCCTGTTACCACCGCGCCTGGTCCAGCTGTAACAGCTACTGCCACACCAGCGACGGCATCACCTGCACCAGCCAAAGCCACCAGCCCTGCCGCCCAATAGGGTGCCGCACAGGCACGTGACTGGAACTTCTATCAAAGCCGTCCTATAGTTTTCTGTACGCTTTGGCGTGTGGTTGACGGTCTGGCCTGTCTGATGGTTCCAATCCCAACAGCTGGCCGGCTAGCTTCATGCTGAACGAGCCCTGATAAACTGCGAGAAACAAGAGGTTACGACGTGGCGACTGGTCTGGAACATATCCGCCCTTGGCGCACCATTGTGCGGCGCAAGTCACGCCAGATCATGGTGGGTAAAGTGGCCGTCGGTGGCGATGCGCCAATCAGCGTGCAGACCATGACCAATACGCCAACGCCAGATGCTGGGGCGACAATCGACCAAATCCGCCGTTGTGAAGAAGTCGGTGTCGACATTATCCGCGTCTCTTGTCCCGACGTTGAGTCTACCGCTGCGCTCAAAACCATTGTGCGTGCAGCACAGGTGCCGATCGTGGCGGATATCCACTTTCACTATAAGCGCGCGATTGAAGCCGCTGAAGCAGGCGCTGCCTGTTTGCGCATTAATCCCGGCAATATTGGCTCAGCCGAACGGGTGCGCGAAGTGGTCAGTGCCGCCCGCAACAATGGCTGCTCAATCCGCATTGGCGTGAATGCCGGTTCGCTTGAGGCTGATTTGCTCGAAAAATATGGTGAGCCTTGCCCAGAGGCCATGGTGGAAAGCGCGCTAGACCATGCACGCATTCTGCAAGACCTCGACTTTCATGAATTCAAAATCTCGGTCAAAGCATCGGATACCTTCCTGACGGTTGCGGCCTATCAAGCCTTGTCTGAAGCGATTGATTGCCCACTGCACCTAGGCGTTACCGAAGCGGGGGCAGCACGCTCGGGCACCGTGAAGTCGTCCATTGGCATTGGCTCGCTCCTCTGGGCTGGGATTGGTGACACGATCCGCGTGTCCTTGTCGGCAGAGCCCGAAGAGGAAGTGCGCGTCGGCTATGATATTCTCAAGAGCCTCGGCCTGCGCACGCGCGGCGTGAACATCATCGCGTGCCCATCTTGTGCCCGCCAAGGCTTTGACGTCATCCGCACGGTGGAGGCCTTGGAAAGCCGACTGTCGCATGTTTCCGAGCCAATCTCGCTGTCGATCATTGGCTGTGTGGTCAATGGCCCCGGTGAAGCGCTCTATACGGACTTGGGCTTTACGGGCGGCGGCAAGGGTGCGGGCATGATCTATATGGCCGGCAAAGCGCACCATAAACTCTCCAACGATGGCATGATTGACCATATTGTGGAGTTGGTGGAAGCCAAAGCCGAAGAGATGCGCGCGGCGAAAGCGGAAGAAGAGCTCGCTGCCGCGACTTAATTGAAAAAGGGCCTGAACTTCAGGAACAGGCCCTCATCAATCGGTTTAGACTTAGTACAAGGTCGCCAGTGCCTTGCCGTCATAATCCATCAGATCATCGGTACGGCCTTCTTTGACCTTCTTGGCCCATTCGGGGTCTTGCAATAAAGCCCGCCCAATAGCCACCATGTCATACTCGCCCTTTTCTAAGCGGCGGACGACGTCATCGAGTGGCGCTTTGGCAGAGCCCTCTCCGCGGAAAGAACCCGCAAAATCGCTCGACAAGCCAATAGAACCAACGGTGATGGTTGGCACACCGGTGACTTTCTTAGTCCAGCCCGCACAATTGAGGCCATTTTCGCCATCGACATCGGGGAATTCTGCTTCCCAAACGCGGCGCTGCGAGCAATGCAGCATATCAACCCCGGCGGCCACGATGGGGGCTAAGAAGGCTTCAAGCTCTTGGGGCGTATGGGCCAATTTGATCGTGTAATCTTGCTGTTTCCATTGCGAAAAGCGCAAGATGATCGGCATATCTGGCCCCACTTGCTTGCGACACTCGGCAACAATTTCAGCGGCAAAGGTCGCCCGTTCGGGCAAAGAGCCACCATAACGGTCGGTACGCGCGTTCATCACATCCCAAAAGAATTCGTCGATCAAATAGCCATGCGCAC
This sequence comes from Hyphomonadaceae bacterium UKL13-1, assembly GCA_001602435.1. GTDB lineage: Bacteria > Pseudomonadota > Alphaproteobacteria > Caulobacterales > Aquidulcibacteraceae > Aquidulcibacter. The sequence continues at coordinate 917,276 of CP012156.1, read as the reverse complement.
CATGGATTTCGATGGCATCAAAGCCCAGTTTAGCTGCGTCGCCTGCGGCACGCGCATAGGCCTGCACCATATCCCAGACTTCTTCAGTGGTCGGCACTGGCAGAACGGACTTGCCTGTGTGGGTGAGGCCCGAGGGGCTGTCGGTTGGCGCGTCGGGATAATGGCCTGTGCCGGGCTTGCGCATCATGCCCTGGTGCCAAATTTGCGGCGCAATCTTACCACCTTGTGCGTGGACATCTTCAACGACCTTTGCCCAGCCGGACAAAGCGTCTGCGCCATGAAAACGAGGCACATTGGCGTCGTTAGAGGCACCCTTGCGGTCTGTGACAGTGCCTTCGGTGATCAGGAGGCCAACATCTGCTGCCGCCCGGCGCGCATAATAATCGGCGACATTCTGCCCTGGCACGCCATTGGGCGAGAAGGAACGCGTCATGGGTGCCATCGCGATACGGTTGGGGATCGTCACACCGCGAATGGTGAGGGGCTGAAACAAAGCAGACACGTCGGTCATAGTCACTCCTGAGCACTTACATTACACGGCTTTTGTATCGGCTTGCCGCTTCGAATTAGGGGTTACGATGAAGTGGCGGTTAGGTCTAGACATCTAAGACCGCGCCATCGCAAATTGCCTGATAAGCAGCGCTAAACCGCCCCTCCCCGACTGGTGGGTGCATGTCTATCCCAGCCAAAAGGCGCAAGGGCGCACGAGACCCTTTGCGAGCTGACACCAGCACCCGCTTAGCCGGATCGCCCGCGCGTGGACGGACCGGGCAAACCCCAATGTCGCCAGCTTTGCCGCGAAGTGCTGCCAGAATATCCGGCAGACGGTCTGCTCGATGGATCATCAAGAACCGGCCTTTCGGCTTTGCCATGGCCAGCATGCCCTTGATCCAGGCATCGAGGGGTGCACCTAATATGTAGGCCGCTTGGCGCGACGCATCGGGGTCACGGATCGCTTGATCATCATCGAAATAAGGCGGATTGGAAAACACGAGGTCAAATTGGCTGATTAGGCCCTCGTCCGGGGCTAGAACGTCGCCTAACACAAACTTCACGGCCCCTTGCACGTGATTACGTCCAGCATTTGCGACAGCGAGCGACCAAGCCGCCGCGTCTTTTTCAAGCCCAGTCAACTCCTGCGTCGAATCAGCGCGCAACGATGCGAGGCTCAGCAGCGCCGTACCTACCCCACAACCTGCTTCGAGTGCCTTCCGGGCTGGAATTGCAGCGGCCGCCGCGGCCAAGAGAACAGCATCCGTACCCGCGCGATAACCCTTGCTGGGTTGCTCTATGGTCAAAGCTCCCTTCAGGAATATATCATGAGTTGTTTCGATCATACGAGCGCCCAAATATGTATCCAAAATACGTGTGCAGTCGCTTGGTTGAGACGGTAAATCTGGTCTCTGTCAACTAAACTGTTTTGAACGCCAAGGTTGGAAGCAGCGCATGCTTGACCCAAGCCCCCTCAAGAGGGCATGGAAATAAAAGACTTATAAGGAACAAGCTGTCGTGAATGTGACCACCCGCCCAGTTGATGCCGTGTCGGTTAATCCGACCGAAGCGCTCGCGGCCGTGTTGGCACCAGAATTGGCTGCGACTGAAGCTGAAATCGCAGCACGGATGGACAGCCCTGTTGGTCTTATCCCAGATGTGGCCCACCATTTGGTTGATGCCGGTGGTAAACGTCTGCGCCCCCTTCTCACTTTGGCTGCAGCGAGTGCTTGCGGCGGCGGCGGAGAGCCTGCGGTTAAGCTCGCAACGGCTGTTGAGTTCATTCACACAGCTACCTTGCTGCATGATGATGTGGTCGACGGCTCCTCGCTGCGGCGCGGCAAGCGCGCGGCCAATCTGATTTGGGGCGATAAGGCCAGCGTTCTGGTTGGCGACTTCTTGTTCGCGCGCGCTTTCAATCTGATGGTTGAGACGGGTTCTTTGCGCGTGCTGGACATTCTGGCCAAGGCAGCCAGCACGATTGCCGAGGGGGAAGTCTTGCAACTTGCCACCACCAACCGCGGCGAAGCCAGCCGTGAGCGCTATTATCAAGTAATCGAAGCCAAGACCGCTGCCTTGTTTGCTGCAGCTTGTGAGGCCGGTGCGATCACCGCAGGCGCTCCCGATGAGATGGTAGATGCACTCGCAACTTTCGGCCTTAAGCTGGGCCTTGCCTTCCAATTGGTCGATGACGCATTGGATTATGGTGGCCTGACCCAAAGCCTGGGTAAGAATACCGGCGATGACTTCCGCGAAGGCAAAGCGACCCTCCCCTTGATCATTGCGTTAGAGCGCGCCCAAGGTGAAGAGCGCTTGTTTTGGCAACGGGTTCTGGCGCGCAAGCATCAGGATGAGGATCTAGCTTTTGCTATCCAGACGATGCGCTTGCGCGGGGCCGTAGAAGCCACGTTAGATGAAGCCCGTGGCCATATCACCGAAGCGAAGGTGGCCCTCGCCCGCTTGCCCGAAGGGGTCATCCCAGCGCTTTTGGCCAATCTTGCAGATTATGTCGTCGCACGCTTGAACTAATGGTCGAGGACGGCAGCCCTTGGAAGAAATGGCTGGCTGAAATTCGAGCCGCCATGCCCATCAGCTTTGAAGCCATAGTCGCCATTCTCGTCCTGATCATGGTCCTTACGGTGATGCTGATTGAAAGCATTCAAGAGCCGAAAAAAGAGGTTTGTCACCGCACTCGAGGCTGCGACAGTCCTTTGCCGTCCAAGGCCAATCCACCTTCTGATTTCTGACAACAAAAAGGGCGGGACCATTCAGTCCCGCCCTTCTTTATTTGGGTCAAGGCCAGAGTGCTTACTCGGCTGGTTTGACGTCCGTCTTGGGGGCGACCTTGCGGGTCCTCCACAAGGAATAGCCAATCGAGCCACCCAACAGAACCAAGGTGGCAATCAGCGACCAATGTGGTTCCATGTAAGGTACCATCTTCAGTTCCTTCGACAGACCGAAGTTCCAGATAATCTTACAGCCGATCAAAACCAGCACCAGCGACAGGCCATATTTCAGATACTTGAAGCGTTCGACCGCTTCAGCCAACATGAAATACATCGAGCGCAGCCCCAAGATCGCGAAGATATTGGAGGTGTAGACGATGAACGGGTCGCGAGTAACTGCAAAGATTGCAGGCACGCTGTCGACGGCGAAAATGATGTCGACGATTTCAACCATCATCAAGGCCAAGAACAAAGGCGTGGCCCAGAGAACCAGTTTGCCTGAACCATCTGGATGCGGCTTTTTGACGAAGAAGTTATGGTTTTCAATCGTCTCAGTCACGCGCATGCGCTTCTTGATGAACTTCAAAACAGGATTGTCTTCGAGCTTCATCTCATGATCGCCACCGAATAGCATTTTATAGCCGGTAAAGATCAAGAAGGCGGCGAAGATATAGAGCACCCAGGTGAATTCATTCACCACGGCAGAACCCAAGCTGATGAAGATCGCCCGGAACACGATGGCACCGATGATACCCCAGAACAGCACACGGTGCTGATATTCGCGCGGTACGGCAAAGAAGGTGAAGATCATGCCGATGACGAAAATATTATCAAAGGCCAAGGCTGTTTCCAGCAAATAGCCAGTGAAATATTGGATCACTGCTTGTTGGTTGAGATTATCCGGGCTGTTGTAATATTTCGGATCGGGCTCGTAGACAAAATAGACATAAGCCCCGAACGCGACAGCAAGGCTGGCGAAAGCGGCCCACATTTTGGCAGATTTCGAAGCCGAAACCACCCCGTCCTTATTGTTGATGACCCCAAGGTCAAGCCACAACAAGAAACCGATGAACGACAAAAAGGCGAGCCACAGCCAAATCGGCTGGCCCGCGTAAACGGCGGTTAAAAAAGGCAAGGCATCCATTGGCCCCGGTCCCCTCATCTTGGCTGCGTCTTCCGCGAGAACAATCAATCCGACATCACGATCAACGCCTTGATCGCCAGAGGGGCCCGGACTGCGGTAGTGGGCTGCATATGGGGCTCTGGCCCAAATGCACAAGGCACTTAGATGTGAATTCACCGCATAGGCGCTTCACAAGGCCGTGAAGGACCTTGCGCCAGAAAGTACGCTTCCTGAAGCAAGCAAAATCAGGCGGTCGTAACTGCCTCTTGGCCGTGCTCGGCGAGAAAGCGCTCAGCTTCCAAAGCCGCCATGCAGCCCAGACCTGCCGCGGTGACGGCTTGCCGATAGGTTTCATCCGCCACATCGCCTGCAGCAAACACGCCAGCCACATTGGTTCGCGTGGTGCCGGGCTCTACGATAATATAGCCATTATCGCGCATGGCGACTTTGCCGACAAACAAATCTGTCGAAGGCTTATGACCGATGGCAACAAACACCCCATGAGCTGGCAAGTCTGAAAGCACGCCGGTCTTTAGGTTCTTCAGGCGCACACCGGTCACCGATTTGGGCTCAGGATCGGACAGGATTTCTTCCACCGCACTATCCCAAACTACTTCGATTTTGGGATGGGCGAACAAGCGGTCTTGCAGGATACGCTCAGCCCGCAATTCGTCACGGCGATGCACCAGCGTCACTTTGCTGGCAAAATTTGTCAGGAACAGCGCTTCTTCAACTGCGGTATTGCCGCCGCCGATGACCACCACTTCCTTGCCGCGATAGAAAAAGCCGTCGCAGGTGGCGCACGCCGAGACGCCAAAGCCACACAAGCCCTGTTCTTCGGGCAGGCCCAGCCATTTGGCTTGCGCGCCGGTCGCAATGATCAACGTATCGCCGGTATAGACTTGGCCTCCATCGCCAATCGCCTTGAAGGGGCGGCTGGTCAGATCGACTTCCATGATCCAATCGGAAATGATCTGCGTGCCAACATGCTCAGCTTGCGCGCGCATTTGCTCCATCAGCCAGGGCCCTTGGATAACGTCCGCAAAGCCCGGATAATTTTCGACCTCAGTCGTAATCGTCAGCTGCCCGCCGGGTTGGGGTCCTTCGACCAGCACAGGCTGGCGCATGGCACGGGCGGCATAGATGGCGGCTGTATAGCCGGCAGGCCCAGAACCAATGATGAGGACGGGGGCGTGGCGAGTTTCTGACATAAGGGGCTCCTTGAGCACACCTATCTAGTGATTCCCCTCAGGAATAAGAAGAGCTGTATCAGCGCCGCGCACGAAAGAAGTTGCGGAGAATCTCAGAGCACGGCTCGGCTAAGATGCCCGACGTGACTTTTGGGCGCCAATGGCAAGTTTTTTGCTCAAAAAAGCGCACGCCGTGCTCCACCGCCCCGCCCTTTGCGTCGGAAGCGCCATAGACCAAGCGGGCAATACGGGCATGACTGATCGCCCCAGCACACATAGTACAAGGCTCAAGCGTCACATACAGGGTCAAGTCTGGGGCTAAGCGATAATTAGAAAGGGCAATGCCTGTCCGCCTCAACGCCAAAATCTCTGCATGGCCCGAGGGATCGTGCAAAGTGATCGGTTCATTATGAGCCTCAGCCACCAGTGTTTGGGTTTTGCTGTCGACGACAAGTGCACCAATGGGGGCTTCGCCCAGACGGGCCGCCCGCTCCGCCAGCTCTAAAGCCCGCCCCATCCAATAGGCATCGTTCGCCTGATCCAGTTCCTCTGACATGAGGCTTTGTTAGCCGGTTCGGCTGCGCGAAGCCAGCTTTAGCGTCGGCAGCTGGCTACGGGGCCTGGAGGCACCATGCGGATATAGTTGCCACGCCGAACACTGTGGGCGGTCACCTCTTCGCACCGACCTGGTTTGCGGCGCACCCAATGACCATCGACACAGACTTGCCCCGTGCGGCTGCCATAGCAACGCGGCTCGATGAAACGCCAATTGCCGTCTGCGGGCATATTGAGCGTATAGCCATAACCATAGGCTGGCCCCTCCATCCCATTCCAGGCAAAATTGACGTCGGTTTCAGCCGGATAGCCGGAAGGGGTTGTACGGCTACGGTTTGAATTGTGTCGATTTTGTTCCTGATAGCTTGAAGATTCGTCTTGGCTTGGGATGGGCGCCGCTACATTGGCAGCATCCATCGGGCGGCGATAAGCCCCTGCTTCTGCCGAAACACTTGCTAAAACTACCAGCCCACCAAAGGCTAAAACCAAATTCAATCGCTTGTTACGCGCCACTTACTTGCTCCAACAACTTTATTTCGCCGGCGCAACAAAGCGTAAAGCTGCGGAAGAAGCACGCGGGTTCGTCCCTGCGGGGTAGCAGCGCAGGCATTTCCCCAATCCCGTGGGGCCAGTAACACCAAGATTTTACTTGACGTGTGCGTAAACGTAAGCCAAATGCGACTCCAAGGTCACCTCTGGAGGTCTTTTATGTCTGATCAAGCCGAGAAAAACAGGGTTTGGACGATTGGCGAGTTATCGCGTGAATTTGGTGCCACAGCGCGCGCCCTGCGCTTCTATGAAGATAAGGGTCTGCTTAGCCCGGCACGTGATGGCCTCAACAGACATTATTCGGTGCGTGACCGTGCCCGCCTCAAGCTAATTTTACGCGGCAAGCGGGTCGGGTTTTCCCTGTCGGAAATCCGCGAAATGATCGACCTCTATGATTTGGGCGACAATCAACGCACCCAGATGCAGCGCACGCATGACAAATACATCAAGCAAATTGAGCTTTTGAAGCGTCAGCGTGAAGACATTGTTGGTTCGATCGAGACCTTAGAAAATGGTGTTCAATGGCTCAATGAGCAATTGGCGAAAGCTCCAGCCGATCTCGCTGTTGCCGGAGCTTCGGCCTATGATGCGGTCGCGCGCGCCCGTCTCGATGGTGAAGACATCTCCTATCTCAACGAAAAAGCGTCTTAAAAAAAGCCAAGGCAAGGCCTGCTCAGGGCCCTTCAACATACAATACTGCGACAAAAACAAGGTTTGGCCAGCGGCTGGATGGGTTTGTTTTAACAAGCCCCCAGCCGCTAACGGCCACTAAGGGAGACACATTATGGGCTATCAAGCACCAATTCGCGACATGAAGTTTCTGTTTGATGATGTATTAGAAATCGACCGCTTCTCGAACCTCGAAGGTTTTGCGGACGCGCCAAAGGATGTGCGTGACCAAATCCTCGAAGAAGGCGCAAAATTCTGCGAAAACGTGTTGGCGCCGCTGAATTCGGTCGGCGACAAGCAAGGTTGCAAACTGAACCCAGACAATACCGTCACCGTGCCTGAAGGCTTCACTGAAGCCTATCATGCGCTGGTTGAAGCGGGTTGGCCGCTCTTGAGTGCGGACCCCAATTATGGCGGCCAAGGCCTGCCCCACGTCGTTAATCTGGCCTATAGCGAGATGACCTCATCATCCAACATGGCCTTTGGCATGTATCCCGGCCTGACCCACGGCTGCTATTCGGCGATCCATGAAGGCGGCACAGACGAGCAAAAAGACCTCTATCTGCCTAAGCTCGCCAGCGGCGAATGGGCCGGTACGATGAATTTGACTGAGCCCCATTGTGGTACGGACTTGGGTCTGTTGCGCACCAAAGCCGTGCCGCAAGCCGATGGCACGTATAAGATTTCAGGCCAAAAGATCTGGATCTCGGGTGGCGAACATTCGATGACCGCCAACCACATACATTTGGTCCTCGCCCGTCTTGAAGGTGCGCCAGCCGGGGTGAAGGGCATCTCGCTCTTCATCGTGCCGAAGTTCATCGTCCATGCTGATGGCAGCCTTGGTGATCGAAATGCTGCAACCTGTGTTGGCCTGGAAGAAAAAATGGGCATTCACGGCAATGCGACTTGTGTCATGCAATATGAAGAGGCCACTGGCTATCTGATTGGTGAGCCTAACAAGGGCCTTTCCATCATGTTCGTCATGATGAACGAAGCCCGCATCGGCGTAGGCTTGCAAGGCATGGCCATTGGTGAGTCTGCCTATCAAGCGGCCCTCGCCTTTGCCAAGGACCGCCGTCAGGGCCGCAGCTTGACTGGGCCAAAAGAGCCAGATCAACCAGCCGACAATATTTTGGTCCACCCCGATGTGCGCCGCATGTTGATGGACATTAAGGCCCATACCGAAGGCGGTCGCGCTTTCTTGTACTGGACCGCGCTTTATGGCGACCTGTTACACAAAAGCCCGGATGAAGCGGTCCGCCAAAAGGCCGGCGATTACATGAGCCTTCTGACCCCCGTCCTCAAAGCCTATTTGACCGACAAGGGCCACAAGAATGCGTCTGACGCGTTGCAAGTGCATGGTGGCTCGGGCTTTACGGAGCATTATCAGGCCAGCCAATTCCTGCGCGACAGCAAAATCGCCATGATTTATGAAGGCACCAATGGCGTCCAAGCCCTCGACCTCGTCGGTCGTAAGCTGGCGGCTAATGGCGGTCGCGCCATTCAGACCTTCTTTGCCGAGATTGACGCCTTCGTAGCTGAACATGAAGGCGACGCAGATCTCGCCCCCTTCATCGCAGGCCTCGCCTCTGCCCGCGCGCAATTGCAAGACGCCACCATGTGGCTGATGGCCAATGGCATGAGCAATTTTGATAATGCCGGGGCGTCCAGCCACGATTACCTGCATGTGTTTGGCCTCACCGGCCTTGCCTATATGTGGGCTCTAATGGCCAAGGCTGCTTATGCCAAGGCTGGTACCGAGCCCTTCTATGACACCAAAATCAAGACCGGCCGCTATTTCGTAGACCGTATCTTGCCGGAAATTGCCGGGCATTTGGCAAAGGTCAAGACGGGTGCCGCGCCGGTGATGGCGCTTAGCGCTGAGGAGTTTTAATCCTTGTCCTCCCCCGCTTCGTAGGGGAGGACAAGGCCTACGCGGATCGAACCCCGTTCACCGGGGAGAACAAACAACAACAAAGCTTCGACACTCAAGGGAGAAACACCATGACAGCCATCACCATGCCGAAAGCCGTTTGGCGCGATAGTGAAGAACTCACGATGTTCGAAGATTCCGTGCGTGGGTTCTTCGCCAAGGAAGCACCGCCTGAAGCGTGCGCGAAATGGCGGGAGAATGGGATTGTTGATCGCGAGATGTGGACCAAGGCTGGTCAAGCGGGCTTGCTTTGTGTGTCGATGCCGGAAGAATTTGGCGGCGGTGGCGGCGATTTCCGCCATGAAGCGGTGATCATGGATGTGATGGGCACGATGGGCATTGATGGCTTTGGTCTGCCTTTGCACAACGCCATTATCGCCCCCTATATCAAGCATTATGGCAGCCAGGAGCAGAAGCAAAAGTGGTTGCCTAAAATGGCCTCGGGTGAGTTGGTCGGCGCGATTGCCATGACCGAACCCGGTGCTGGCTCTGACTTACAAGGCATTAAGACCACAGCTGTCAAAAGCGGCAATCATTATGTGATCAATGGTTCCAAGACCTTCATCACCAATGGTGCGACCGCCGATTTGATCATTGTCGTCGCCAAGACCGACCCGACCCAAGGGGCAAAGGGTACGAGCTTGATCGTGGTTGAAACCAAAGAAGTTGAGGGTTTCCGCCGGGGTCGCAACTTGGACAAGATCGGCCAAGATGCTCAGGATACATCTGAGTTGTTCTTCGATGAAGTGCGTGTGCCAACGTCCAATCTTTTAGGCCCGGTTGAAGGCATGGGCTTTATCCAGCTGATGGAACAATTGGCCAGCGAACGCCTACAAATCGGCATTCAGGGCGTTGCCAGCATGGAGCGCGCGCTGACCGAAACCATCGCCTATGTCAAAGAGCGTAAGGCCTTTGGCAAGTCGATCCTAGATTTCCAGAACACCCAGTTTAAACTGGCCGAGTGCAAGACCAAAGCCACCGTGGCGCGTGCATTCTGTGACCGCTGTGTTGAATTGCTCATGGAAGGCAAACTCGACCCCGCCACTGCCAGCATGGCGAAATATTGGGTGTCAGATGTTGAAAATGAAGTGATGGACGAGTGCCTGCAATTGCATGGGGGCTGGGGCTATATGAATGAAATGCCGATTGCCCGCATGTGGCGCGACAGCCGCGTGCAGCGCATTTATGGCGGTGCCAATGAAGTCATGAAAGTTTTGATTGCGAGGACCTTGTGAACGACCCCCTCAATTCAGCCATTGCCGACGCGCTCGCGCTGATCGAAGCCAACCCAGAGCCGAGCGATGATAATCTGCGCGCGCTTTCGGTCCGCTTGGCCTTGGCCCATGCCGCAACCGAAGACGAGATCAATCAACTGGCCGTTGAAAGCTTTCAAGAAACGATTGAGGACATGCAGGCAGACAATGTCCCAGAGCATCGCGCCTATTTGTTTGAGCAATTGACGACAGGCTTGATGGCCTATGAAGTCCAGCTTTTGCTGGATGGTGCCAAGGCATGAGCACACATACCGCTACAATCCTTTGGGAACGGGCGGGCGCTGTCTTCACAGACGGCAAATATGCCCGCACGCATCAGGCAAGCTTTGATGGCGGGGTAGATATAGCGGTCACGACTGCCCTGCCCTTGCCCTCCAACACGGTGCCAGCGGCCGACCCAGAAGAAATGGTGGTGGCAGCAACCGCAAGTTGTCACATGATGTTCTTCTTGGCCTTTGCCAAACAGGCTGGCTTTATCGTCGATAGCTATCAGGATGCCCCAATCGGCACTTTGGGCAAGGATGACGCAGGCGTTGAGCGCTTTGTGGAAGTGGTGCTGAACCCCAAAATCAGCTGGGGTGGTGACAATATTCCAGGAGCCGCCGACATCGACCTCTTGCATCACAAAGCGCACAAGGCTTGCTATATTGGCAATTCCTTGGCCTGCCCCGTGAGAATTGGTGCATGAGCGACCACGCCCAAACCTTCCTCGACATCGGCATGAAGCAACCGTCGCAAAGCTCTCAGACATTGGGATTCAAGCTGATTGAAATGGATGTGAAGGCTGGAACTGCACGGGTAGAATTTGCAGGCAAGCCTGAGTTTGCCAACCCAACCGGTTATATTCAAGGCGGATTTCTCTCCGCCATGCTGGATGACGTGATGGGCATGATGGCGATGTTGAAAGTCGCGCCCAAAAGCTTTGCCAGCACGATTGATTTGCACGTCCACTATCTGCGCCCGGTCCGGGTTGGGAAGATTGAGGTCGCCGCACGCATCACCAATAAGGGTCCTAGCGTCATGTTCGCTGAAGCTGACCTCTATGATTGTCGGGGAAAAATCTCCGCCAAAGCCACTTCTGCCTTGGCGATCACGCCCTTGCAGATTAAAGCAGACGTATAACAAAGGGAGCGCCAAAATGGCCGAAGCATTTATCTATGACGCAGTCCGCACCCCACGGGGTAAAGGTCGCAATACCGGGTCGTTGCATGAAGTAACGGCGTTGAGCCTTGCCACCCAAGCCTTGCAGGCCATTCGGGACCGCAACAATCTGGACACTTCGAAAGTCGACGACGTCGTTCTAGGCTGCGTGAGCCCGGTAGGTGAGCAAGGCAGCGACATTGCCCGCATCGCAGTACTGAATGCAGATTATGCGGAAACCACCGCTGGCGTGCAGATCAACCGCTTCTGCGCCTCGGGTTTGGAAGCCTGCAATATGGCAGCAGCCAAAGTCATCTCCGGTGAAGCCGATATGGCCATTGGCGGTGGCGTAGAGAGCATGAGCCGCGTGCCGATGGGCTCGGACGGTGGCGCTTGGGCGTCTGACCCATCGATCGCGATCAAATCCTACTTCGCCCCCCAAGGCATTGGTGCCGACACGATTGCGACCAAATACGGCTTCTCGCGCGATGACGTCGACGCCTATGCCGTTGAAAGCCAAAAGCGCGCGGCGACTGCTTGGAAAGAAGGCCGATTTGCCAAGTCTATCGTGCCGGTAAAGGACCAAATGGGCGCGATCATCCTCGCCCATGACGAGCACATGCGCCCAGACACCACCATGCAGAGCTTGGCTTCACTGGACGCAAGCTTCATTGCACAAGGCACCATGATGCCAGGCTTTGATGCCATCATTCAACAGCGCTATCCTGAACTGGAAGCCATCAATCACGTGCACCATGCGGGCAACAGCTCTGGCATTGTGGACGGGGCTTCGGCTGTTTTGATCGGCAATAAGAAAATGGCCAAGGCCACTGGCATGAAGCCACGCGCCAAGATCGTCGCCATGGCCTCAATCGGCTCTGAGCCCTCGATCATGTTGACCGGTCCAGAATTCGTAGCCCGCAAGGCACTGGCTAAAGCTGGTATGAAGCCAGAAGACATTGATCTCTATGAACTCAATGAAGCCTTTGCTTCGGTTGTTTTGCGCTTCATGCAGGCCCTCAACATCCCACATGACAAGATCAATGTGTGCGGCGGGGCCATCGCCATGGGTCACCCACTGGGTGCCACCGGCGGCATGATCCTTGGCACCGTGCTCGATGAGCTAGAGCGTACCGGCAAGGAAACAGCCCTCATCACCCTGTGCGTCGGTGCAGGCATGGGCACTGCCACCATCATCCAGCGGGTTTAAGCCCACCTGACCTGTGACGCGGGCAGCCCAGCGGCCCGCTTGCTGGCCGATCGCCTATTCTTGTGGCGAGGCCAAGACCCTGAATTTTGGAGATAGTCTTATGGAAAATTTTAAAACCAACCTCGATGCCGATGGAGTGTTGCACATCGCGTTCGACGTTCCCGGCAAGACCATGAACACCATCACCGGTGGCGTGATGAAGGAAATGGGCGAATTGGTCGCTGAGATCAAAGGCAATGCCGCGATCAAAGGGGCCGTGCTTTACTCTGGCAAAGACAATGGCTTCTGCGCCGGCGCTGACCTTGGCGAAATCGGCGGCGGCAGCATGGATGCTGACAAGAAACTGTCGGAAGATGAGAAGCTGAAGAAGTCGTTCGAACAAGGCTTCAGCCTCAACCGTTCGCTGCGTGCGCTCGAAACCTGCGGCAAGCCAGTGGCTTGTGCGCTGGAAGGCTTGGCACTCGGTGGCGGTCTCGAAATCGCTTTGGCCTGTCATTACCGTGTGGCGGCCGACAATCCAAAGATCCAATTCGGCCTGCCAGAAGCCAAAGTCGGCCTTCTGCCCGGTGCTGGTGGGACCCAGCGTCTGCCGCGCCTGATCGGCGTGATGAATGCCATGCCGCATCTGTTGCAGGGTGCGAGCATGAACCCGCAAGAGGCCTTGAAAAAGGGCGTTGTGGGCGCCGTGGTGCCAGCAGGTGAAACCGTCGCTGCAGCCAAGGCTTGGGTGCTGGCCAATCCGACCGCCGTCGCGCCTTGGGACGTTAAAGGCTATCGCGTGAAGGACGGCCCCTACTCTCCCGGTGGTGGCATGGCCTTTGTCGGCGGCAATGCAATGCTGTCAAAAACCACCTACAGCAATTATCCAGCCCAAAAGGCAATCATGAGCGCCGTATTTGAAGGCATTCAAGTGCCAATGGATGCGGCTTTGCGGATCGAGACCCGCTACTTCTTGAAGAATATGGCCAGCCCTTCTGCCAAGGCCATGGTACGCTCGCTCTTCTTGTCGACCCAAGCGCTTGCAAAGGGGGCAAACCGTCCACAAGGCTTTGACAAATATGAGATCAAGAAGGTCTCGGTTCTGGGTGCCGGCATGATGGGTGCAGGCGTGGCCTATGTGCAGGCGATGGCCGGCATTGAAACCGTGCTGATCGACCAAAGCCAAGAAGCGGCTGAAAAGGGTAAGGATTACTCCAAGAAGCTGCTCGACAAGGCGGTCTCTCGCGGCAAAATGACCCAAGAAAAGGCCGATGCCGTTCTGGCCCTCATCACGCCAACCACCGACTATGCCCACGTCAAGAAGTCGGACCTCGTGATCGAAGCCGTGTTCGAAAACCGCGAAATCAAGGCCGATGTGACCCAAAAGGCAGAAGCCATGTTGGGCCCCAATGCGGTCTTTGGCTCCAACACCTCAACCCTACCGATCACGAGCCTCGCCACCGCTTCGAAGCGGCCCAAGAATTTCATCGGTGTCCACTTCTTCAGCCCCGTCGACAAAATGGGTCTGGTTGAAATCATCATGGGTAAAAAGACTACCCAAGAAACCTTGGCTAAGGCCGTCGATTACGTCTTGAAGATCAAGAAGACCCCCATCGTGGTCAATGATAGCCGCGGCTTCTACACCAGCCGTTGCTTTGGCACCTATGTGCAGGAAGGCCAGGAAATGTTGGCCGAAGGCATTAAGCCAGCCATTATTGAAAACGTTGGCCGCATGACCGGTATGCCCGTGCCGCCCTTGTCGATGGCTGACGAAGTCGCCCTCGACCTCGCTTATAAGGTTGGCCAGCAAACTAAAAAAGACCTTGGCAATAAATGGGTGGCGACGCCCAGCCAATTGATCATCGAAGAAATGGTGGAAGGCCTTGGCCGCTTTGGTCGCAAGAACAAAAAGGGCTTCTATGATTATAAGGAAGACGGCACCAAAGCGATTTGGCCGGGCCTAACCTCGGTCGTGCCAACCAAAGTGCACGAGGCCGATCCTGCGATGGTGAAGGAATATAAGAACCGCCTTCTCTATCGTCAGGCCTTGGAAACCGCGCGTTGCTTTGAAGAAGGCGTCATCACCGACCCGCGCGACGCCGACATCGGCTCCATCCTTGGCTGGGGCTTCGCCCCTTACACGGGCGGCACCGTCAGCTTCATGGACGGCATTGGCATCGCCAATTTCGTTGCCGAAGCCGAGCGCTTGGCTAAGAAATATGGCCCCCGCTTTAAGCCAAACAAGCTCTTGAAAGACATGGCGAAAAACGGCGAAACCTTCTATGGCCGCTTTGGCGGCGAGTCCACGAAGAAGGCAGCTTAAGCGCCCTTCTTCTCCGCATGAATACACGAAGGGCCACCCCACGGGTGGCCCTTTTTGTTTTGCACCGACTGAAAAGCCGTGATATACATGACCATCTACATGGTCAGGAAGCCAATGAAACGTGTGAGTGTGGCCGAAGCCAAAGCAAAACTGTCCGAGATTCTGGATGCTGTCATAGCTGGAGAAGAAGTGATGATCACACGACGTGGAAAGACGATTGCGAAAATTGTGACACCAGACCTTCCAAAAGAAAAACTTGATTTTGAAAGAATGCGAGCCCTGACAAGTAAGATGAAGCCTTATCCCGGCAGCTTTGTCGAAGATATGCGCAACGAGGAGCGCTATTGAGCATCTATCTCGACACGTCGGTCTTGGTAGCGCTCTGGTCTAATGAACCTATGACCTTTGCGGTCCAGAAATGGATGTCCCAGCAACGCACCGAGAATTTATGCATCAGCCGCTGGTGCATCACTGAATTCTCGTCAGCCATGGCAGGCAAACTCCAAATTGGCTCAATCACTGAATATGAGAGGGCTGAAGCGCTAGCGGCCTTCGGAAACGCTGCCCGTAGAAGCTTTTCGGTGCTGGAAGTTGACCAGCATGCGTTCCAGCGCGCCGCAATCTTTGCCAATCAAGCCGATTTAAGGGTACGCAGTGGTGATGCGTTGCATCTTGCTGTCGCTGCGGGCGAAGGCCTTCCTATTGTCACCTTCGATCAACGCATGCAGGCGGCGGCAAAGGCTTTGGGGATTGAAGTGGTTAATTTTTAAATTGTATAACTGCGTATTCTAATTTAAATTAAGTCCTAGTCCACCTTTGGGGAGCTACATCTCATGCCCGCAATCGCGGTTTCAAATATCGACTATAGTCAACTCTTGGAAGGCATTAAACAAGTCTCAGAGTTGGGAGCGTTTCAAGTTGTCCTTGGGGCTGTTATTAGCATTGTTACAACCGGCGTTATTGACAGGCTCAAGCAAAAAAAAGAAGATCGAGCTATAAGAATTTCGATCCTGAACAAATACAGTCATTGCGCAGACCTGATCCTCAAGCTTTTTAATCATTACGTATCACATTACAAAGAACTAGTTGACCAAGGTGCGATGGTCACACCACTTAACTTTCCACACTTAAATGGAGCGTCCGCGGAACGTCTAAAGCTTGAAATCGATGAACTGAGATATCTTTATGATTTAAAGGCTAAAGATGACACTAAGGACGGTTATGAGGTTGCCGATATTCTTAAAGATCTGTTTTCAGCACACAATATGGTTGTAGATTTCAACGAAAAATATTCCCAAGTCCGAAACACAATCACAAGACATAGTTTGAGCTTCGATAAAGGCGAGCTTTTCTCAAGAGAATCACACTTCGAAGCGACACGCGAACAACTAATTCCAGTTAAGGTCGAATTGATAGAGGGTATTGATTACATTTACACTTTAATTGGGATTGGGCAGCGAAGCGTAGCTATCATTTTTGAAAATGAGAAAAACATGGCGACTCTAATAAATCGAGGGAAGAACCCATTTTTTCAAAAAGACCTTGGGAAAGAAATTGAAGAGAGTATCAAGACAAAACTGGTTTGGCTCTCGACACCTCAGAGCAAGTTTTCAAACCCATTTGCATAATGACAACATCAACCCCCACTGAAATCAACGCACATAGAGGCGTGACAGGCATACGGGTCCGGCTTATGTCAGTCTTACGATGGCGAGCAAAGAAACCCCTCAAGACGTTTTCAAACGTGTGATCACCCATACGGCGCGCGCCTTGTCGCGTACCGAGGAGGTGGAGGTGAGCTTCTCTGCCGATGGGCCCAGCGTATCGGGCAATCGCATTGGCTTGCCCCATCCGGCGCGCGCTTTGGGTGAGCAAGAAGTCTCGCGCCTGCGTGGCCATGCCGATGCGGCGGCGCTCCGCCTCGCCCACCATGATTTGGCCGCCCACACTGCCGCTATGCCCGAAGGCCCACGTGCGCGAGCGCTGTATGAAGTCGCCGAAAAAGCACGCATTGAGGCGATTGGCGCTTTGGCTATGCCGGGTGTTGCGCAAAACCTGACAGCGGCTTTGGTCGAGACGTGCGAGAAAAAGGGCTATGCCCGCATGATGGACCGGCAGACAGCCCCCTTGGCCGATGCCTTGGGCCTGTTGCTGCGCGAACGCTTGACGGGGCTTGCCCCGCCTGAATCCGGCCGCGGCATTGCCGATCTGTGGCGCGATGAAGTCCAAGCCAAGGCGGGCGAGACAATTGATCGCCTGATCGAGCGCTTGTCGGACCAAAAGGCCTTTGCCGAAGTAACCCGCGACCTGATCCGTGACCTCGATCTGGGCGATGAATTGGGGGCAGAGCCTGATCCGTCAGATGAGGATGGCGAAGAGCCCGATGGCGCAGACCAGCCACCGCCTGATCCCAATCAGAATGAGGATCAGCAAGAAGAAGGCGGCGAGCAGCAGGAAGATACCCAGCGTGGCGAGTCGCAAGGCAGCGAGCAGGAAGATGTGCAAGTGCGCGTCGAGGCCGATGATAGCGATCAGCTCGATGATGACGACAGCGAAGTCGATGAAGGAACTACGCCCGTCCGGCCAAACTTTAAGCCCGGCGACGGCGATGGCTTTGCCTATAAAATCTATATCAAAAGCTTTGATGAGACAGTGGGTGCCGAAGAGCTCTGTGACGGGGAAGAATTAGCCCGTCTGCGCAGCTATCTCGACGCCCAACTCACCCAATTGCAAGGCGTTGTCGGGCGGCTTGCCAACCGCCTTCAACGCCGCCTGATGGCGCAACAGAACCGCAGCTGGCAGTTTGACCTCGAAGAAGGCGTGCTGGACGTCGCGCGTCTGTCCCGCGTGGTTACCGAGCCTTTGGCCCCCCTCACCTTCAAGATGGAAGACGACACCAATTTCCGCGACACCGTAGTGACGCTTCTGCTGGACAACTCAGGCTCTATGCGCGGCAGACCGATCATGATTGCCGCCATCTGTGCCGACATTCTGGCCCGCACGCTGGAGCGGTGCGGCGTAAAAACCGAGATTTTGGGCTTTACCACCAAGGCGTGGAAGGGCGGCCAATCGCGCGATAGCTGGATGAAGGCGGGCAAGCCTGCCAATCCCGGTCGTCTGAATGATCTGCGCCACATCATTTATAAGAGTGCGGACGCTCCGTGGCGGCGGGCGCGGCGCAATCTGGGCCTTATGATGCGCGAAGGCCTGCTGAAAGAGAATATCGACGGGGAAGCCTTGGAATGGGCGCATGATCGCCTGCTGGCGCGGCCCGAGCAGCGCCGCATCCTAATGGTGATCTCAGACGGCGCGCCAGTGGATGACAGCACCTTGTCGGTCAATTCGGGTGCCTATCTCGAACGCCATTTGCGCGACACCATCGCCAAAATCCAGGATTATAGCCCGGTGGAGCTGATCGCCATCGGTATCGGCCATGACGTGACGCGCTATTATCGTCGCGCCGTAACGATTGTGGATGCCGAACAATTGGGCGGCGCGATTGTCGATAAGCTGGCTGAATTGTTCGAAGAAGAACCCAAAGCCACCAAAATGGCACGCGGCAAATCTAGTCCAGCGAAAGCAAGCCCAGCACCAGCCGCAACTGCTGGAAGCCGCATGGGATCACGACCTGTACGGTGATGGGGGTTGGGTTTGAATCCCAATGTAGCCTGCCATAATCAAATTGACGATGTACGCATCCTAAAATAGTGTTTTACTGCTGGCAGTAACTTTGGGAGGGCACATGAAGTACGTTGTTGCAACAATTGGCTTGGTTTACGCAATTTCAGCCTTCCCTGCGCTTGCAGATCCGCCCAAGGGCTTTGCAATAGCCAGCTTTAATAAAGCTCAGGAAATTAGTCTAAATGTCGAAGGGAAGCGGTTTGTTCGAAGGGTAAAACCAGATCGAATTAGCTTCACCTGTCTCAATTGCCGAGGCACGGAAAACGTTGATCTCAATTTGAGTAAGAGTACCGATGGAGCAGAAGGCCGCTTCAGGTCTGGGGAAAACTCAATTGCTAAAATCGAAGCAGGATGCAAATCACGTGATCCCGCTTGTTCCATCGAAGCTATAACGATTAATGGTGCAGTAGGATGGGTTTCAAGCACCGGTTTCGGGAGATTTGGACTTAGCATGACGTCGCTTTTCAAAAATGGCGACAAGCTAGAAATTCAGTCGATGGCAGAATCACGCGAGTCGGCATTGACCAATGCAAAGGCTGCATTGGACCAAATTGCCCCAATTATTGTCGGCAAGGAGTAAGGGACAGATGGGCGTCTGCCAGCGAACGCCACTTCCTCTCATTAGTTCCGATAAGCAGGCCGCGCGATTCCGTCCGCACTCGGCTTATAGCGGGCGGCAAGTTCGGTGGAGCGGCTGGTCATGGGTTGGGCTTGGCCGGCGATAAAGACCGCGGTGGCATAGCTTTGGCCCTCCAATGGATCGCCCGACCAGATGACCACATCGGCGGCTTTGCCCGCTTCAATCGAGCCAATCTCTTTATCCGCCCCCCAAATCTTGGCGGGGTTCAAAGTGATGGCGGCCAGTGCTGCTTGATAGGGCAAGCCATGGGCCACCGCCGTGCCGGCATTCATGCGGCTTTGCCGCAAATTATTGTAATCGCGGCTGCCCATGATCGAGACCTGAACGCCTGCTTGATAGAGAATCTGCGCATTACGCAAATGCGTCGCCAGCGTTTCAAAGCTTGCGGGCAAGGCGGCTTGGGTGTCGATAATGACGGGCACCTTTGCCGCAGCTAGGTCAGAAGCAACGCGCCAGCCTTCTTCCGCCCCTTCTAAGACGATGGTCAGGTTTTCTTCCTTCGCTAGCTTCAGGACTTGGCGAATATCATTCGCGCTCGACACCCGGACCAATAAAGGGGTCTTGCCCTGTACCACCGGCACCAAGGCTTCCAGATCAAGGCGGCTGACCATCAAGTCACGCCCTTCACCCTTGTCATACAAAGCACGATTGGCGGCAAAGTGGCGTACATCGGCCAAGACGCGCTTGAGAATGATCAAAGACGCCCCGCGCGACCCACCAGCCGCAGCTGCTGCCGACTCGCCAAATTCCAGAACCATCCCAGCATTGGTTTTGAAGATCAGGTCCGGCGTATTAGCCGACAGATTGATGCCAATGCTTTGGCCTGCGAACAAGGTTGGGTCATCTTGCTCATGCCCGCCAGCGGTATCAAAAGCGCTATCATCATGGGCATGAGCACCATTGCCAGAGCGGCCCGCGACTGGAGTTAAAAAGGCGCGCGTTAGGCCATTCAGGCGGGCGAGCGCAATAGTCGGCGCATCAGGGTTGACGCCAGCAGCAGGATTGAAGGCAGCCCCAATCTGCCCGCCTGCCCCATCATCACGTGTAGAAGGCACTTGCTCGATCTCGGAAATGCCAAGGCTGGTGGTGGCAGCGACAAGGCCTGGCGTGACCACCGCCCCTTTAGCATCGATAATTTGTGCACCTTTGGGAATGACAACCGAAGGGCCAACGGCGACAATCTTACCGTTGTCCATCACAAGCGTCGCCGATGCCAGCGTGCCAGCAGGGCCAACGGTTTCAATCTTTGCATTGATGATGGCGATGGGGTCAGCAGCGGCGAGTGCGGGGGCCGAAACGGCCAGAGCGAGTGCCAGAGCAACAGGTTTCATTATTTTTGCTCCAAGCTGGGGCGACCAAGGTCAAAGTCTGACCGGGCATGGGTGGCCGGGTCGTTACGGTCGTAAGCAATGCCGCCGTCAACATAGACGGTTTGGGCAAGGGCGTAGGTCGAGAAGGGATCACGGTCCCACAGGACGATGTCTGCCATCTTGCCTGCTTCCAACGACCCCGTCTTAGCCCCAATACCCATGGCTCGCGCCGGGTTGGCAGTAATCCATTTAATCGCATCCAAGCGCGACACCGGGATCCCAGCGCGGGCGGCTGCCCCCATGGCCAATGCCGCTTCTTGATTGAGATGCTGGATCATGGTGGCGTCATCAGAGTGAATGATTGTGCAAGCCCCATAGGCTTGCAGAATGCCCGCATTCTCAGCAATCCCGTCGAGAGATTCCATTTTAAAGCCCTGCCAGTCGGCCCAAGTGGCGGCGCAAATGTCTGCCTCTTTCAAGGCCGGGGCGAGTTTATAGGCCTCAGATGAATGGTGGAAAGTGGTGATTTTATAGCCAAATTCCTTGGCCATATCCATCATCAGCGCCATTTCATCGGCGCGATAGCAATGGTTTTGGATGAGGATATCGCCATTGAGAACACCGGATAGGGTTTCCAACTTCAGGTCGCGCTTGGGCGGGTCGCCTGCAGCTTCGCCAGCCGCGATTTTGGCGCGATAGTCGTTCCATTTGCGATTATAGTCTGCCGCATCAATCCATGCCCGGCGGGCAACCGCAATATTGCCCATGCGGGTCGACGGAGAGCGGGAGCGCGAGCCATAGACGCGCTTGGGATTTTCACCGCAGGCCATTTTAAGACCGTAGGGCGCCCCTGGAAACTTCATGCCTTGCTCTGTAATCGAGGGCACATTCTTCAGTGTCACCGAACGACCACCAAACAAGTTAGCAGAGCCCGGTAAGATCATCAGACTGGTGATGCCACCTTCACGAGCCCGATTGAAGCCCGGATCCTGTGGCCAGATCGAATGTTCAGCCCAGACTTCGGCCGTATTGGGGTCGGTGGCTTCATTGCCGTCGGAATTAGCTTGCACGCCGGGGCTTGGATAGACGCCCAAGTGCGAGTGAATGTCGATAATGCCGGGGGTGACAAACTTGCCGCGCCCGTCAATGCGCTTGGCCCCGTCTGGGATCGCAACATCCTTGCCCACCGCAACAATCTTGCCATCGGCGAAAACAATCGTGCCATTCTCAATTTCTTCGCCAGCAGCCGTGAGGATCGTGGCCCCAACAATCGCGGTCGTCACACCCGGTAAAGGCTTGTAGGTGGAAGGAAAAGGATCAAGCGCGCCATTGCTGTCCATGCCCTTGGCTAAAGGCTTTGACGTGGCCTTTGGCTTAGCCGCAGGCTCTGCGCTTGCTGGCTTAGCATTTTGCGCGGCAGAGGTTGTCGCGCACCCAGCTACCAAGGTAACAGATAGAGCTAAAGCGACGGCTGAGGCGGATAGGATTGAATGACGCAGAGACAAGGCAATTGCTTTCTGGCTGACGATGTACGTCGTATCAGGCAACACGAAATCGTGATCTCGCACAAGAGCGATCCACGCACTTTCGCAGTCTGATTGTGCCCCTATCTGCGTGGCGACCTTGACCTTCGTCCACAGCGCAGACACTTGCCACGCATGAGCCGAGATATTGTCATCCAACTCAAAGATATTGCGCTGAAGCGCGGTGGTGCGCCTGTATTCTCGGGCGTGGATTTGACGCTGCGCCGTGGCGAGCGGGCGGCATTGGTTGGAGCCAATGGTGCGGGCAAGTCGACCCTGATGTCGGTACTGGCAGGCCAGTTGGAATATGACTCGGGCGAACGGGTGGTTTCAAACGGCACCCATGCTGCAACCCAGACTCAAGAGCCTGACTTTAGCGGGGCGACAAGCCTGTTAGAATGGGCCGCCCAAGACGTGCCGCATGATCGCGATGAATCCGCGCGTCTCGCGGCGGCTGCGGCAGAACTGCACAGCTTTGGCCTCGCCCCGGATCGCCCTGTCACCGGCATGTCCGGTGGGGAAGCGCGCCGCGCCTCGCTGGCCCGCGCCTTGGCCGCCGACCCAGACCTATTGATGCTGGACGAGCCGACCAATCACCTCGACATCGCTGCCATTGAGGAACTTGAGCGCCGCTTGAAGCAGTTTTCGGGCGCTGTGTTGGTCGTCAGCCATGACCGAGCCTTTTTGTCAGCCATTTCGACTTCATGCCTTTGGCTGCGTAATGGCGTGGTACGGCGCTTAGACGCGCCCTTCTCAAAGTTTGAGCCTTGGGCAGCAAGCATTGAGGAACAGGACCGCAAGGCCTTGGAAAAGCTTGATAAAACCTTGGAAGACGAAGCCCGTTGGCTGGCGCGCGGGGTGACGGCAAGGCGCACCCGCAATGAAGGCCGCTTACGCCGCTTGATGGACATGCGCGAGACCCGCAAAGGCCAAGCCGCCTTGGTCCGCAAGGATACCGCTGCCCTTCAGGCCGATACCGGCAATACGTCTGGTAAGTTGGTGTTTGAAGCCAAAAGCGTCTCAAAAGGCTTTGATGGCCGCGGCGATATCATCAAAAACCTCGATTTACGCGTTGTACGGGGCGACCGTTTAGGCATTGTAGGGCCCAATGGTGTGGGCAAATCGACCTTGATCAAAATGTTGGTCGGAAGCCTAGAGCCCGATGCCGGCACAACCCGGATGGGCAAAAATCTGACCATCGCCTATCTCGACCAATCGCGCGCCGCCCTCGACCCCAAAGCAACCTTGTGGGACACTTTTGCCCCAGCGGGCGGGGACCAGATTATGGTGCGCGAACGGCCTAAGCACGTCGCTGCCTATGCAAAGGACTTTTTGTTTGACAGTCGCCATTTGAGACAGCCCGTGGGCTCCTTCAGCGGTGGGGAACGCAACCGCGTGCTATTAGCCCTCGCACTGGCCAAGCCCTCGAACGTTCTGGTGCTCGACGAACCAACCAACGATCTCGACATGGAAACCTTGGACGTTCTTGAGGATATGCTGGCAGATTACGACGGTACGGTCCTTTTGGTTAGTCACGATCGCGCCTTCCTCGACGGCGTCGTGACAGCAACCTTGGCACCACGCGGAGATGGGACCTGGATTGAAACGCCCGGCGGCTGGACCGATCTTGTGCGGCAGGGCATTCCAATTCTTGGCCATTTGCAGGCGTCCAAACCGAAACCAAGCGCGACGCCCATTGCGGAGCCGGTCGTAAAGTCTGCCAAAAAACTCTCTTACAAAGACGAACGGCGCTTAAGCGAATTGGAGGGCCTGATGCCAAAATTAGAGGGCCAGATCGCCAAATTGGAAGAAGCCTTAAACGACCCAAATCTTTACAGTCGCGATCCAGCCCAATTTGAAAAAACTTCCGCACAAGCCGTCGCGGCCCGCGCCCAGCTGCAGGCCAGTGAGGATGAATGGCTAGCCTTGCTAGAACTCAAAGAATCCTTGTCCGGAAACGCTTAAATCTGCGAATTGAATCCAAACTTAATTCAACCTTAACCGACGCACGGCACCGATACTTCTTATATTAGGAGAGTGTATATGCGTGCGCGTGATTTCGCCTTCTGGCTGGCCTTTGCCCTTGCCGGTCCCAGTTTCGCCCAGAATGCTGCCTATTCACAGTTTCCGGTGGCCACTGCTGACACATGTGCAACTGCTTGTACTAGCGACAGAATGTGTGCGTCTTGGTCGTTCGGCGGCACCGCTCCGACAATCGAAACAACCAGTCGTCGTAGTAAGAACATGGGGCCACCCCCCCGCATGTGTTCGCTCTCTAAGTCCTTAACGCCAGCACGGCAATCGGGCTACGAATCGGGGCTTCCCCGCAGATCGGGTGCATTGACGCCAACGGGCCGATTTGCAGATGGCCCAGCTAATTATGAAGTTCGCCCAGCACCTTGGCTGGATTCAAAGGCCCGCATGGCCCAACCAGCGTCGTCCTATAATCAGGGCGCGCCGATTGCACCACCTCGACCTATGCCGCCTGCGCCGACATCCAATCCCTCTGCTGGTCGGGTAGATTTCGTGCCAACCCAACCGAGTGCTGCCTCACCTACGCCAAGCGCTTCTGGCACGCCACGTTCAGGCGCGCGCGGGATGCCGCGCACCCGCGCCTCAGAGGTTCAACCGGCACCTCTGACGCAATCTAATTTTGAGACTCCAAGTCCTGTCGCAGCGGCACCTTCCAGTCCACAGCCGATGACCTACAGTTCGCCACCCAACCCAGCACCTATGGCCATGCCACAACCGATGCAGAGCCAAGTGGCTCCGCAACAAGCGACGGATTTATCGAAGTTTAGGGGCGCGGATGGCATGGTCGATGCTGCTGCTATGCGCCGCTCTCAAATCAATTCCGCCCGCGCGACTGGCCAACCAGCCTATGCGGTACAGCGGGAATGGGAAGCTGTAGAGGAAGAGCGTCAACGCGCCGCCGCCAATGGGGAAGTGCGGGCAGATCCGCTGGCGGGGACGGTGCCAGTTCCAGAAGCACCCCTACCAAAGTCGGCGCGACCCAAGCCAAGCTATAACCCTGCAGAGTCCAACACGCCCACTGATGACGGCCAAGCTGCGCCCGAGGTACAAAAACCTGCCAGTAAATCCAAGGGCGCGCGGGGCACGCCCCGTGCGGAGCAAACCAATGTGACCCGCCAAAGTGCGCTGAATGAAGCCGCGCGAGCGCGAGCGCGCAATCCCTCCTTCATCGACCGGGAGCCCCGCTTAAGCGGTGGTCCTGGTGGGTAACGTCAGACATTTTGATGAATTCTGACCACCAAATGTTTACGCTTATCCTGTAGGACAGGTGTAGAAATGGGAAATTGAGATGCAAGTTGGCGAAAGATACGCTAAGCTACTAGAGGTTGCGGGCGAGAGCTCCAGCGAAAAGCGTCGCGTACTACTCAATGAAGTTACAGATTTATTCTTTGACTCCCAGGACAACCAAAGTCCTTTAGAAACAAAGCTATTCGGCGACTTGATTTCCAAGGTTGCCTACGAGCTTGATACAGAAGTTCGCAAAGAACTGGCCCAGCGTTTCTCCGGTGGTGAAGCTCCACGCTCCCTTGCTGTGATGATGGCGCATGACGAAGAAATTGGCATTGCTGGTCCAATCTTGCGCCGCTCTACGTCATTGACCCAGGATGACCTGATCCGAGTTGTCGAAACCCGCGGCCACGCGCACCAGATGGTCGTCACGCAACGTCCTGACGTGGGTGAGCAATTGTCAGATGCCCTAGTTTCGCACGGTGACGACCGAGTGGTTGCCTCTCTGGTCAGCAACCAAACCGCCAAAGTGTCTGACGAAACATTCGACAAAATTGTTGATCGTGCAGCCAATAATCCGGATCTGCATCGTCCGATTGCGCAGCGCAAAGTTATCTCGCCAGAGCATTTGAACCGCCTGTACACCATTGTAGAAGGGCCGATGCGGCGTGAAATTCTCGAGCGCAATTCGGAATTCACCGAAGAAGAAGTTGAGCGCGCTATGCGTCGGGCACAAACGCGAGTCGCGGTTGTGAACGGTACTTTGCCGGCGGACTTTGAAGCGGTCCAAAAAGAGTTCACAAGGCAAAAGGCAGCCAACGCGCTCAATCGTGCCCATTTGCCGACCTTGTGGCGTAATCAGGAATCCACCAAATTCATGATTGCCTTTGGGGACTTCACGGGTCTCGACTACTTCCAAACCGCGCTGTTGTTTGAGAAAAAAGACATCGACACCATGGCGATGGTATGCCGTGCCGCGAACTTTGAACGCGCCTTGTTTGTAACAATCGCAGTTCTGGTGCTGGGCAATGACGGCATGGGTCAAGCTCAAATTCTTGGAAACATGTATAATGATGTTCCGCCAGAAGCCGCACAACGCGCCCTGCGCTTCTTGCGCTTGCGGGCAAACGTGTCAGCCCAAGCTGCTTAGATCATCCGCTCACGCACGTTGGTGAAGCGGATTTTCGGGAATTTTTCAGCGACGTAGCCGATCTCCCAGGCATTCTTAGCCAAGAAGACTTCTGCGCCATCCAAATCTGTGCCCATCCCAGCGCGATTGCGATCAGCAAATTGCTCAAGGTCTGCCGCACTATCGGCCGCAATCCAGCGCACGCCATTGAAGGCACACGTCTCGAACACGACCTGCAGCCCATATTCGGCGGCCAAGCGCTCCACCAACACATCAAACTGCAACGGCCCGACGGCCCCGACAATCAAGTCCGAGCCGAAATGGGGCCGAAACAGCTGAGTCACGCCTTCTTCAGCCAAGGATTCAAGCGCCTTCTTCAAATGCTTGGCCTTCAAGGGGTCTTTGACCGAGGCGCGGCGCAAGATTTCTGGTGCGAAGTTTGGAATGCCCGCAAATTTCACTTGCCCAGTTTCAGACAGACTATCGCCGACACGCAAGACGCCATGGTTTGGCACGCCTATCACGTCACCAGCCCAGGCCTCATCCGTGATCTCGCGGTCTTGGCCAACAAACATAAGGGGCGCATGCACGCCTATCTGCTTGCCCGACCCCGTCTTTAGGCGCATGCCGCGCTGGAACTTACCAGACGCCAGCCGCACCATCGCAACGCGGTCGCGGTGGGCAGGGTCCATATTGGCTTGGATCTTGAAGACAAACCCCGTGACTTCGTCCCGGTCCGCCTGAACTTGGGTCTCAACGCCTTTGTCGAGCGCCTTTTGATCGCGTGGCGATGGCGCATAGTCGCGCAGACCATCCAGCAATTCCCGCACGCCGAACTGGCGAAGCGCAGAGCCAAAGAAGACGGGTGTCATATGGCCTTCACGATAAGATTCGAGGTCAAAGGCCGGATAGCCGCCTTGGACCAGCTCAGCCGACCCGCGCAATTCGTCCATTTCAGCTTGGCTCAAAACTTCGGCGATCGCATTAGATGACAAGTCGATCTCATCATGCACCAAAGGCCCAGTATCTCCCACTTGTGGTCGGCGGAAGACGGTGAAGCGGTCATTTCTTAAATCAACCATGCCACGGAAGCGATTGCCCGAACCTTGCGGCCAAAAGATGGGGGCAGGATCGAGCGCCAATTTTGACGCCACTTCGTCCAGTAACTCCATCGGGTCTTGGGCCTCGCGGTCCATCTTGTTGATGAAAGTCAGAATAGGAATATCGCGCAAGCGACAGACTTCAAACAGTTTGAGGGTCTGTGGCTCAATACCCTTTGCCGCGTCCAACACCATGACAGCGGAATCTGCGGCAGTCAGTGTGCGATAGGTGTCTTCGGAAAAGTCTTCGTGGCCCGGGGTGTCCAAAAGGTTGATGATGCAATCATCATGCTCAAACGTCATCACCGAGGCCGAAACCGAGATGCCCCGTTCGCGCTCAATCTTCATCCAGTCTGAACGCGTCCGACGCTGTTCGCCGCGCGCCCTCACGGCACCAGCGGCGCGGATAGCACCGCCCATGAGCAGCAGATTTTCAGTGAGCGTGGTCTTGCCGGCGTCAGGGTGTGAAATGATGGCAAAGGTGCGACGGCGCTTAACTTCACGCGCGAGTTCGGCTGACATGATCGAGGCCTGACTAAGACGAATGGGCAAATTGGGAAACGGCTTGAAAGCTCAAGCCTTTGAACCCCTCATCTAGCTGAGGCTTCGCTATAATTAAAGGCCTTAGAGCAACGCTAGCTCGCGCCGGCGCGTCACGCGGCGGCAGATTGCCAGACAGAGGTGTTGATGATGCCCGAAGTCAATCGCCCGGCATCTTGTTGGGCTTTCAAGCTGCCGAGTGTTGTCAAAGAGACCGTTGCTAAGCGAAAACCGACTTCTTGGGGACGCCGGCATTTGGGCGGCGCGATGAACAAAATCGCATTGGCGTCGCTGCGGCTGGCAATCAACCAAGCCAAAGCAGCAGCTTTTTGCGGGGCTTCGGTTGCCAAGTTCGGCATGTCCATGATGGCGGTCTGAACCGCTAGAATGGAATCGTTCAGCGTGTAACGGGCAACCGCGGCTGCCGGGATACCCGCATTGATCACCACGTCAGCATTGCCAGTTAACATCAGAACGCGGTCGTTGAACAGAAAAAGCATGCGAACGTCTCCAGTCGAGAACGAGACCCTAACGCACTTGGGTTAATAATCAGTCCACACGCTCCGTCAGAAAACTTCTGCCTAACTTGTCTTCAATCTCAACAATCCAAACATCTTGATCTTGTGCAGCCCGCTTAGACAGATAAGCATCAATGGAGGCCTCGTCTGGTCCGGCCGTTTTACCTGTTAAATCAAGATAGATACGCTCGCCCACGCCATCTCGCGCTGGGATTAGTAGTCGCGCGGTGCCGTCCAGGCTCGCCACTTTCACCAATACTGCGCCTGCCGTCTCATCGCCCCGGCGCACAACATAGCCAGAAGCGCCTTGGCTTTGCGCCGTGCGCAATAAGGCTTGCACCCAGATATCGCTGCGAAGTTCGCTGTTGCTCATAAGTTTGTTTGCACCGGGCTTAATCGAAGTGAAAGAGAGGTCGCTGTAGATAAGGCCTATGATTTTATTTCATCGAGTCATTTTTTGTCTGGCGCTCGTCCTACCCGCCGCAAGCCATGCCCAAGTGAATGGATTGGAGCGAAGCTATGCGGAACGGATGGCGATGCGCGCCATTGATGAGCGCTGCCAGCTCTTGGAGAGCGGTCCTCGTCGGGCGTTAGCAGGATTTACAGCCCAAGCGCGAGGCGCGGCCTTGCGGTCTGGGTCAAGTACGCAGCGCTTGGATATGATTGCAGGTCAGGCCAAAACAGCCGCTGCGGCAAAGCCTTGTCGCGATCCAGCCGTTCAGAGCGAAGCCCAACGTATCATCGCAGCGCATAAGGGCTGGCGCGCTCAGTTGACGGGAAATTATTCAGGTCTCGTGCGAAGTTGGAAGGTCGACCGAGGCGGCAAGGACATCTGGCGGGCTGTGCAAGACACGGGCAGTGCCACACGCGCTGGCCTGATTGCCAGCGGAACGGGCTTAAGCTTTGCGGTCGAAACACCCGATATGGATGCCTCTGGCGCCCGGCTATTCTTGCGCGATCTCTCCAAGCTTGGCCCCCCTCAGCCAAGTCGGACATTAGCCCCGCCCTTGCGCAATGGTACGATCATTCACGTCGCCGCCTCACGACGGCCAGCGGCAACGCGCGCGCGCGTTGAGTCTAAACCAAGAGCGGGAACTCTATTTGTTTTCTCGGATGCGACGACGCGGGCGGTAATGAATGCTGACCCACGCGACACATTTGAGATCGAGATCACTAGCCGATCTGGAACCGTGACCCGCCTCTTGGTCGAAGTTGGCGATCTGGTTGCTGCCTTTACGTTCGCCGCAGAATTTTAAGCTGTTGGTTGATCCAGATTGGCAAAGGGCAAACTCACTTTTGCTGTGGTCCCTTGTCCCAAGGTACTTTCCAACCAGAAGCGTCCGCCCTGCAACTCGGTTAGCCGCTTGACGACTGCCAAGCCCAGACCGGAACTGCGCACCACACGACTATTGGCACGACTTTGATTGTCGCCTTGCGCCCAAGGCTGGCCAATCCGCGCTAGGTCAGCCGGGCTGATCCCAGCCCCGTCATCCGCGATTTCCAAAATGGCTTGATTGGACGCCTGATCGGGACGGATGCGCAGGGTGATTGTACCGTCCTTTGGGGTGAACTTAATCGCGTTGGAGAGCAGGTTGAAGGCAATCTGGCGCATGGCGCGCGCATCGCCGCGCACGGTCACAGGAAGGCCAACTTCATGACGGATCTGCACGCCGGCAGAGCGCGCTGCCCCACTGGACAAGGCGGTGGCCTCAAACAAAAATTGGTCTAGACGAATATCTTCAAGACGGACTTCATAGCGGCCTGCCTCAATTTTTGAGATATCCAGCAAGTCTGAAACCAAGTCGAGCAAATGGCTGCCGCTGGTATGGATCAAGCCCGGATAATCCTCATAGCCTTTGGGAAGTGGGCCAAAGATACCTTCACGCATCGTATCAGCGAAACCCAGTATCGCATTGAGTGGCGTACGAATTTCGTGGCTCATCTCCGCCATGAATCTCGCACGGTCTTGGGTTTCAGCTTGGGCAATACGGGTTTCAGCTTGAGCAGCGTCCCGGCTATCGAAGGCCTGTTTTGCCTGATCGCGCGACGCCTGACGTACCTTCGCGATTACCCCACCCGCCCGTCCACAAATGGCCAAAGCCAAGACGGCGCTGATCCAAATGACCAAAAATTTTGGGATCATCGGCACCCAAGAACTTGCCGCAAAGGCGGGCCCAGCTGGCAGGAGCGGGGTCAGAAACAGCAGTGTAGCCGTCACACAAAGGCTGGCCGAAATGCCGTTAATGAGCGCGATGCCAGCCGCGCCCGCTCCCAACAACGGCCAAATCACCGCAGCAAAAGCGAGGCCTGTGGTCCCGCCATCAAGACTCCCAAGGCCCAGAGCGGCCCCAGCCCACAAGACGGGAATGATCACTGCCTGTCTTGCTTGATTGGTGTAAGACGTGACCAAAAACGCCACCATGGTGCAAACAGCAACACATGACAGACCAAACATCAAACGTGGCTCTGTCAGCCAAATGGCGTAAGCTAACGCCAGCGCTGAGAAAGCTGCGCTGCTGCCACTGGCCCATTGCGCATGGGTTAGCTTTTGGTCCGATACGGACCAAGCCTTAGCGCTGCCTTTAGAATCAGCCAAATCTGAGTGTTGCGTCGCGTCCACATGCGCTTGTAACTGACGGGCATTCTAAAGTCGCGTCAGTTCGCGTGAGAGGTGAAGTTTTGATGTTTTGCGTCATCTTGGTTGTGATTTATTCAGACACCCTCTGTCATAAGGTGTAAGTGCAGGCAGTGGGGTGCCTATAGGAGATTGAAATGAGCAAAAAGTGGCTCGCATGTGCCGTTGCGACACTGTTTGTCAGTGCAGGTCTAGCCATCAGCGTGGATGCCTCAGCACAACAACGTCCGAAAGCCAGCGCTACAAAAGCTACCGCCAAGAAGGCGCCTGCCCGCAAAGCCGCTGCGAAAAAGGCTCCCGCCTCTAAAGCGCCTGTGGCCAAAGCGGTCCCTACGACGCCAGGCGTACTTGCAGGCCTTGCGATTCCGCCTGGTGCGAATACGCTTGGTGCCCATGCAGCCCTATATGCGTCCTACGCGGCTGACGTTGAAGCGCTAACGATTGGCTCCATCACAACGGGCCGCGCCCTCACCCTTTCCACCGAGCGTATTGCCCGCCATTTGAATTCAGACCGATTGGCCTTAGGCGTGGTTGCCTATGGCGCTGCTTGGGCCGCGACGCAGGACGAATTTGTGAGTGAAGTGCGTAAGCTAGAAGCGCGAATAGGCCGCGATGCTTTGATCGCCAAACTGCGCACCGAAATCGCATTTGCGCGGAGTTTGCCCGGTGGCGAGCAAGCCGCTCAATTGGCCGCACGCGCCATTCTGGCTGATGCCGCCAAAATCCAAGAAGAAGGCGACGCCTTCAAACAGGCGGCTTATGATTGGCAGAAATATGCGTGGGCAAAAGTCAGTACATCTGACTCAAAGGCTCGCAATGCGGCGCTGCGCACTCTGGTCGCCCCAGTCCCGGCGACCGAGGCAGCGATTACTTTGTCTGCGTTGCCAGAAGCCAGCGTCTCCCCTCAAACGACGCAAGCGCGCGCTACCTCCATTCAGCGTAGTGTGCGGCTGACAAACCAAACCGCACGCGATGGCGTAACCTTTGCAGAGCCAATTCGCGCTTGGTCGCCGATTGATCGGATGGTCTCGCTCGCGGCTCTGTCAGCCATTGGCGGGCCTGTCGACCGCAAAGAAGACACCGAAGCCTTGATGCGTGATCCCCGCCTTGTGAGCTGCGTGAACTCCTCACGATTGAACATGCAAATGTGCAACGCAGCCACAAAACAGCCCTATGAACGCTCTTTCTGCTTGGCTGAACATCCTTTAGGTGAAATCGCCAAATGCATGGCTAAAACAGTTCGTTAGATTGACCATGAATGATCCACGTCTTGAAGAACTAATCGAAGAATTCTCCTTCCTAGACGATTGGGAGGAACGGTATCGCTATGTGATCGACCTTGGCCGCACATTGCCACCATTGGCGGAGAGCGAGCGGGTGGAGATCGCCAAAGTGCGGGGCTGTGCCAGCCAAGTCTGGCTTGTGTCTGCCGCAGCACCGGACACTGGTTTGGTCGAGTTTCGGGGCCAGTCAGACGCGGCCATCGTGCAAGGTCTTTTAGCGATTTTGGTGCGTCTCTATTCAGGTCGTCTCCCCGCAGAGATTCTGGCCCTAGACGCCCAAACTGCCTTTCAAGCTTTAGGTCTGGGTGATGCACTCACGCCGCAGCGTTCCAACGGCCTCAAAGCAATGGCGCAGCGCATGCACGACGTGGCGCGGGATGCACTAGCTGCGTCGCAAGTTTAGGCAGCCTTTCGTTCAAACACCAGTCGCGGGGCTGGGGCCGCCCGTAAAGCTGCTTCGAGTTGATCGAGCATATCATCCACCTTTGGATCATCGCGCCGGTCCTCGATCAAATGACAGGCATAGGCCACCGTTGAACGGTCGCGGCCAAAGGCAACCGCAACCCGATGCAGGCTCATGCCGAAGGCAATGTGGGTCAAATACATTGCAACCTGACGCGCAAAGGCGTGTGGGGCCGTCCCACGATCAGGTACCAACAAATCGACACTTATCCCTAAAGCGAAGGCCGCGGCATCGCAGGCAAAGCGAGCCCGTGCACAGTCTAACTGGTATTTCTCAACTGGTTTCATCATCGTCCCACCTCGGTCAATGCGCCAAGATTGGCATGTGCCGAGACGGGGGAGGATGAACGAGAAACTATCCCCCCGTCAGCCTGTCCAAGCCGACAGGGTGGGACAATCTCAAGCCGACTTGCTGACCGGTTGGAATGCGCGGTAGCCGGCGAACAAAATCGCCAACATAATCACTTCAATGACCATAGGAGCTGGAGCAGTCGGGGCGAAGCCATCGAGCGCCAGACTCACAAAACGCCCAGTCAAGGCAAGGCCAAGCATGACCATAGGCACCAGCAAGGCATCCGCCCGCATCTTCCAAGCGCCATAAAGCGCGAACAAGGATGCCCCAATAAAGAAGCCCGTGAAATCAGCTCGAATGGTGGCAAGGCCTTGGGTGCCGACTGGCGACAAAAAGAAGGCCGCAGCCAATTTGGCAGGCTGCAGCAAAAAGCCCAGCCCAATGACGAGATTAAAGAGGCCCAAGACAAGGACCAGGCCGCGTACGATTGTTTTCATTTGTTTTACTCCCCGAACGCTTTCAGACCTAACCGGATTGAAGGGGTTTGCAAAGATAGCGGTTTTGGGGTGATGCTAGGCAGTGCCCATTGCGCGCCGGATTAAGGCGCTGCTTCTAAGGTTTGAACACCATCAAATAGAGAATGATCAATAAGGGTACGGTCGCAATCAAGCCAATCGTAATCCACCATCTTGCGTCGCGCCAATAACTATCGGGGATGTCCCCTGTTTCTGCGAAGAGCTTTGCAGCCCTGCTCTGACGGATTTGGAGCGGGATTAAGAAGACCATCCAGAGTACTCCGGCCACAACAAACCAGAATACGCTCCAACTTAACCATGAAACCTCAAAGAGTGGCCATTGCCCCATCAGTGATATTCCAATTCCCCCAACCAAGGTCAGCACGATACCCGGCAGGGTGAACAACCAGTCAGCGATGATGACAGCGCGATTGGCAAATGCAATCTGTTTGGCGTCTTTGGTCATATCCGCCAACACCTTCCAAAACGCCGTGATCGTGATGTTTCCGGCAAGCAGGATCACACCCAAGATGTGTGCGTAGACGAGGGTTTGGTAGAGGGTGGGATTCAACGTGATTCCTTCGGTACGTTTCAATTGGAGCGCGCAGAACTAGCTGCGCATTTGAGGAAATGGCGTGGCACGAGCCGCACGCTGCCATTTCTTTCACTCAATACAAACTTAAAGGCAAATTCTCAGTCTTGGAATGCCAGCCTTTAGCTTCGCTCAGACGCATTACAAATCCTGAACAAAGGAAGTGTCAACGTTGTAAAGACGAGCGTACAGCAATGGCCTTGCCTTTGCTTCGACGACTTTGCGCAGCTTATGCTGCGCGCTCCCATTCACCCATCAAAAAGCGCGGCCCGTTGCCGGACCGCGCTCGTTTGAATTTGACGATGGCGAAATGGACTTCTTAGAAGTCCATTTCGCCACTGGGATTTGCATCGCAAATCCCAGCACTTTTAATGATGGGCGATTTTATGGACTTCTTAGAAGTCCATATCGCCCATGCCGCCCATGCCGCCTGGCATACCGCCTGGTGCGCCGCCAGCGTTCTTCTTTGGCGCTTCAGCGATGGTGGCTTCGGTGGTGATCAACAAGGAAGCAACCGAAGCTGCGTCTTGCAGAGCCGTGCGCACGACCTTTACGGGGTCGATGATGCCGGCGGTGATCATGTCGACATATTCTTCAGTCTGAGCGTTGAAGCCGAAGGAAACCGAAGCATTCTCAAGGATCTTACCGACCACGATCGAACCTTCGACGCCTGCGTTTTCCACGATCTGACGGATCGGGGCTTGCAGCGCCTTACGGACAATATTGACGCCAGCTTCTTCGTCGTCGTTCGAGCCCTTCACGGTGATGGCTTTCGAAGCACGCAACAGGGCGCAACCGCCGCCAGCCACAATGCCTTCTTCCACCGCAGCGCGGGTTGCGTTCAGTGCGTCATCCACGCGATCCTTACGCTCTTTCACTTCAACTTCAGTCGCGCCGCCAACCTTGATCACGGCAACACCGCCAGCCAACTTTGCCAGACGCTCTTGCAGCTTTTCACGGTCATAGTCAGAGGTGGTTTCTTCGACTTGACGCTTGATTTGCGCGATGCGGCCTTCGATGTCGGCCTTTTCACCAATGCCATCGACGATGGTGGTGTTTTCCTTGGTAATGGTGACTTTCTTGGCGCGGCCCAACATCTCGATGGAAACGGTTTCCAACTTAATGCCCAGGTCTTCCGAGATCACTTGACCACCGGTCAAGATCGCGAGGTCTTCCAGCATGGCTTTACGACGGTCGCCGAAGCCAGGTGCTTTCACCGCAGCAACCTTCAGGCCACCGCGTAGCTTGTTGACCACCAAAGTCGCCAAGGCTTCGCCTTCAACGTCTTCTGCGATGATCAAGAGTGGACGGCCGGACTGAACGACGGCTTCGAGAACTGGCAACATGGGCTGCAAGCTCGACAGCTTCTTTTCGTGGATCAAGATCAGAGGATCGTCGAGCGAAACCTCCATCTTGTCCGCGTTGGTGATGAAGTAAGGCGATAGGTAGCCACGGTCGAACTGCATGCCTTCCACGACGTCCAACTCGGACTCGAGGCTCTTGGCTTCTTCAACGGTGATCACGCCTTCATTGCCAACCTTGCTCATGGCTTCAGCAATCATCTTACCGATTTCTGCTTCGCCATTGGCCGAGATGGTGCCGACTTGTTCGATTTCAGAGTTCGACGAAACCTTCTTGGCCGAAGCCTTCAGGCCTGCCACCACTTCGGTCACAGCTTTGTCGATACCGCGCTTCAGATCCATTGGGTTGCGGCCAGAGGACACAGCCTTCATGCCTTCGCGAACAATGGCTTGAGCCAGAACGGTTGCAGTGGTGGTGCCGTCGCCAGCGGTGTCGTTGGTCTTCGAAGCCACTTCGCGCAACATTTGTGCGCCCATGTTCTGGAACTTATCTTCCAGTTCGATTTCCTTCGCGACTGAAACGCCGTCCTTAGTGGTGCGGGGTGCGCCAAAGGACTTTTCGATTACCACATTGCGGCCCTTAGGACCCAAGGTGACCTTTACGGCATTTGCCAAGATATCAACGCCCTGAAGCATGCGGTCGCGTGCGTCAGAACCAAACAATACGATTTTTGCAGCCATGATAGGTGCCTTTCAGAATTTAAAGAGGAGGAAGAATTAGGATTCGAGGACGCCCATGACGTCGCTTTCCTTCATGATCAGAAGGTCATCGCCGTCGATCTTCACTTCCGTGCCAGACCATTTGCCGAACAAGATGCGGTCGCCGACCTTCAGGTCCATCGCGATGCGCTCGCCGTCTTCGTCGCGGGCACCAGGGCCAACCGCAACGACTTCGCCTTCTTGTGGCTTTTCTTTAGCGGTGTCTGGGATGATGATCCCGCCTTTGGTTTTGGTTTCTTCTTCAACGCGCTTTACCAGCACGCGATCGCCAAGCGGACGAAATGCCATTTGACTTGCTCCCTTTGAGGATTGTCAGGTTTAAGAAAATCAGTGTCGGCCAATCGGACGGGCGGCGTGCTTTAGCACTCACCCTGCCCGACTGCTAACACAGCGTTCAGGTAGGGATGCCCCTTCCGCCTGTCAACAGGTGCCGAGGCGAAAAAAGTGCAGTCAGCGAAGCTTGATAACAGGATTACGCGAGAAGCTTAGGCGCGGGGTTGGAAGCCCGGCACCCCGGCCCGCCAGAGGGTGAAGGCATATTCATCCGCCGATTTTGAGTCTATCTGCTCCCGTGTGGAGCCGATGCCATGACCCTCATCAAAGGTAACGCGCATCAGGACAGGCTTTTTCTGCTTGGGGAGCGCTTGCAGACGGGCGGCAAGCTTGGCGCCATGATAGGGCGCGACACGAGGATCCGTCGCACCTGTTATCACCATCACCGCTGGATAGGCGATGTCGTCTTTCACATTAAGATAGGTGTCCATGCCGACTAGGTTACGATAATCCTCGGCCACCGAGGGATCGCCAAATTCTGGGAAATTGCCGGGTCCATTCTGCTCGACTTCGGTCCGCGAGCTGTTCATTGACCCCACATCACAAATCACGCCTGCGAATAGGTCTGGTCGGGTTGTCATGGCACGACCAACTGCGATGCCGCCGGCCGACGTGCCCTTGATCGTCAACTTTGATGGACTGGTCAGGCCACGTGCGATCATATCTTCGCAACAGGCGATGTAATCATTCCAAGTATTAAACTTAGTCGCCTTCTTGCCGGCTTCGTACCAAGGCCGTCCGTAATCTCCACCGCCGCGCACACTGGCGAACATAAAGATGCCGCCCTGTTCCATCATGGCGAGCCAGCGTAAATTGAGAAAGGGGGTGTTCGAAATCTGGTACGCGCCATAGGCGTCTGCCAAACAAGGTGCTGGGCCGCGCTTGGTCGCATTCTTGGCCGATATGACCACATAGGGGATTTGCGTCCCGTCTTTGGCCTTGGCGAGGTAGCGCTTACTTTCAAAGGGCGTCAGATCAATGTTGGGCGTTGGCGACAACCCGGTATCCGAGAAAGTGTCGGTATCGGGGCTATAGTTCCAAATTCCGCGATGTTGCAGCCATCCCCCTAGGACCATATCAATTCCCGGGCGGTTTACGTTGCCAAAAATTGCGTAAATTCCTGCTTCAAAAGGCATTTTGACGTCGGAAAGCTCGCCATTCTTGCTCAGCCTACGAAGCCCCTGAGGGCCGCCGTCCATGATCTGGATATAAAGCCCATCTGAGGCAACGCCTATGCCCTCAATCGGGTTTTTGCTAGCTGGCACAACTTCCTTCGCGTTCACCAATTTAGGGATCTCAAGGTCTATTGCCACGACCCGCCCCAGAGGGCTCTCCTTCTCCGAGATAAGATAAAGTGTCGAGCCGGAAAGCGCGTAACCTGTGATCTTATCATTTTGCGCGCAGATCTTCGTCCAAGCTGGACTGCCAGCCACTATCCCATCGAGGGAGGCACTCCAAATGCTGACTTCGCGGCGAACCCCATCAACGCCCAGTAAGAGTGCAAATTTTGAATCATCACTGGGGAAAATGATCGGCACTTCGACTTCAGTCAGGTCCAAAACTTTGTTGAGACCATAAGTCGCGACGTTTAGATCGTCCTTGGGATCTTGGCCCAGTTTGTGGAGCCAGCAGACAGACTTCATGAAGTATTCTGGCGAGCCTGGCACCGACTTGTCGGACAGCCGATTGAGAAAGAATCCTGATGAATCTGGCAGCCATAGCGCTGGCCCAAACAAAGCGCGCTGAAATGTTTCCCTTAAAGTGATACCATCGGCTACCCGAATGATGCGCCCAACAGATTCTTCTGATCCCGCGGGGGAGGAGCCATAAACAACATAGGCACCGTCTGGAGAGGCGCGCCACCAGTCAATCGAGATATGGACCCCATCCTCGCCCTTCATCAAATTAGGATCCAAAAGGACACGGCGATTGCCGTCCGGGCCTTTAACTTCAAGGCGGATCGTACTGGCCCCAGCGGGGCGGACAGTTAGAAATAAATTATCACCGGCGCGCTGAATTTCCCTGACCGCTTCAGTCCCACCCGACAAGCCAGAAATGCGCTTCTCAAGGGCGCCACGTCCGGGAATCCTATCCAAAACATGACGGGCATAGGCACCCTGTCCTTTGGCATAAGGCAGCCAATCGGGATCCTTTGGGTTTTCCATCCAGCGGTAAGGGTCGGTTGTGGTAATTCCAAAACGGCTCATCACGACGGGTTCAACACGCGCGACTGGTGGGCGAATTGCCGCCAAAGCTGGCTGAAAGCCGATGAAACCTGCCCCTGCGACCGCACCAGCGCCCGCCAGTAATGTCCGTCGTGTCGTCATAATCCGCTCCACTTACAAAAGCAGACTCGCGCCCGCAAACCTAAAATCACGAAAATGTTACTATTGGCATTGCGAAGTCGTCAATCGAAATCAAAGACGAATTCGCTCTGAGCCTCTAACTGTTGCCAAGTACCCGCTAGACGATGACATTGCCCAGACTAATCCCTATTTGCTCGCCATGACCGATACACCCCTTACCCTCGTCAAAGCTTGGACGGCCGCCCGCAAGCGCTTGGAAGCGGCCAAAATCGACACGCCTGTGATTGATGCCCGGATCTTGTTGTTAGCGGCCGCAGAGACCGACCGCGCAACCTTGATTGGCGACCCGCACCGCCCGTTGACGCCGGAAGCGGCCATGAAATTTGAAACATTCGTGCAACGTCGCGAGCAGCGCGAACCTGCCGCCCATATCGTGGGGAAAAGGGGCTTTTGGACGCTGGACCTCATCAGCGACCGTCGAGGCCTTGTGCCGCGGCCTGAAACCGAAGTGATTGTCGATTTGATTTTAAAAACCCATGCTGTCGATGTGCCCAATCGGGTGTTGGACCTTGGCGTGGGCTCAGGCACAATCCTGTTGGCACTATTGGCTGAGCGCAAAAGCTGGACTGGGGTGGGGATTGACCGCTCGGAGGAGGCGCTTTCACTTGCCGGCGAGAATGCGTCGTTACATGGCCTAACAGACCGCGTTGATTTGCGTTTGGGCGATTGGCATCAGGGTTTGGACGAGCAATTTGATATTGTCGTCTCTAATCCCCCCTACATCCCGTCGGCCGTAATCGACTCGCTACAAGATGAAGTGCGCCTACACGATCCGCGCTTGGCACTGGATGGCGGCGAGGATGGTCTTGATCCCTATCGCATTCTGTTTGCCGCACTTCCGAAGGTTTTAAAGCCTTCAGGTGTGTTTGCTTTTGAGTTCGGGATCGACCAGGCCGATGCCGTCATGGCGCTCGCCCAATCCGTCCCAGGACTGATTAATTTGCGTGTGATCAAGGACTTATCTGACATTGATCGTGTCATTTTTGGGACCCTCGCCTAGACGCCAAGGTTTCCCCAACGGCTTTGGGACTCAACAAGTAAAATCAAGTCAAAAATTATCCTTTACAGATAGAAATTCCAGTCGCACACTTTCCTTGTCTGAAGCGGATCCACCCAAAAAAGGACCGCACGGGCAAGGGAGGACAATATGGCTAGAAAAGCATTGCTCAACGGGGCCAGTGCCCTGTTGGCTGTTATCATGACGACAGGCGCGGCTCAGGCATTCGCTCAAACCGCTACGACGGACGAAGCTCCAAAGAAAGAAGTAGAAGTTATTGTGGTAACCGGTTCCTTCATTCGGGGAACTTCGGAAAGCGCTTCTTTACCCGTCAATGTGATCAGCTCGGCTGATCTGGAAAAAGCGGGCACCCCCAGCACGGTTGAGTTGATCAAGCTCCTCAATGTCTCGAGCGGGGTACAAGGCGACACCAACCAATTTGATGCCCGCGCTCAAGGCAATGAAGGTGCTGGCTCGGTCAACTTGCGCGGCATTGGTCCAGAGCGGACACTCGTGTTGTTGAACGGTCGCCGCATGGCCTACAACCCATTCGGTTTGGTCGGCACGGTGGTTGACACCAATCTGATCCCATCGGCTGCAATCGGCCGGGTTGAAGTTCTCAAAGATGGTGCGGCAGCGACTTACGGCTCTGACGCTGTGGCTGGCGTGGTCAATTTCATTACCCGCACCAATCTCGAAGGTTTTGAAGTCGGTGGCGACTATAAAGCCATTGACGGCTCGGACGGCAATTATACGCTCGCTGCCTCATGGGGCCATCAAACCGATCGGGCCAAGCTCTTTGTCTCGCTCGGCGTCCAGATGAAGACTGAGCTTCCGATTACAGCCCGCGACTGGGCCAATCGGGACTATCTGTCTAACCCAGAAGGCGGCTGGTCGGCCGCAGGCAACCCCGGCACTTATATCGCGATTGGCCCCACGGGTGGCCCAGTTTCGGGCATTACACGCGAACCAAATTGCGGCCCCCTTGGCGGCTTTGCGGGCTTCAGTGCCACAACGCCCGTGTGCTTCTTCCACTTCACGCCCTATGACAATATCGTCGAAAAGGAAGAACGGTCGCAATTGTTTGCGAGTGCGGATGTGGACATCAATGAAGACCACAAGCTGCATGCCGAGCTTCTGATCTCCAATACGAACACGCCAGAATGGAAAACCTCGCCCAGCTACGCCTTCTTGCAGGCCCCCTCGGCACAGGCATTGCCTGCCATCTCTGGCCTACCCGGACGTTTCTTCGTGCCGGTGACGAACCCGGGCTATATTGACCTTCTGGCCAAGAACCCCGGCTTGTTCCCAGCCAGCACCATTGGGGTAAACATGTTGGCCTATCGGCCATTCAGCTACGGCGGCAACCCTAAATTCACCCCAGATGACCCACGCGGTGGCTCGCAGGGTGAACGCAGCTTCGAAGCTGTACGCGTGTCTGTTGGCATGAAGGGCAAATTGACCAGCACCATCGATTATGACGTCAATCTGGCGGCTATGGATGATACCGGTATCCGCACCGGCTATGACGTCTTGGTCAACCGCTTCCAACTCGCCCTGCGCGGCTTGGGTGGTGCCAATTGTAACGTGGCAGCCAATACGCCAGGGGCCAATGGATGTCAGTGGTTCAGCCCGTTTGGTACGGCCATTCCAGGCAACTCCATTACCGGCGTCGCCAATCCCCAGTATAATCCAGCCTTGGGCGCTGCGAACGCGGCCTTGGTGGAGTGGTTCTATCCAGAAGTGCGCACCAAGCAGACGTCCAGTCTGGTCGTGTTTGATGCGGTCATTAATGGCGAGACCAGCTTCAAGCTGGGTGATGGCCCAATTGGCTGGGCTTTGGGCTACCAGTACCGGAAGAACTCATTCCGCTCTGATTTCTCAAAGTTCTCAGACCTGACACAACAGCCTTGCGTCTCGTCACCAGACTTCAACAACAACACCTGCGCGGCCATTACTGGCCCAACCGTTTTCTTGTCAGGTTCATTCCCAGCGAATGTTAGTGCAGACGTGAATGCGGCCTTCTTTGAACTCCGCCTGCCGTTTACCAGCTCATTTGAAGCCCAAATTGCTGGTCGCTATGAAGACTTTGGTGGGGCAGTTGGTTCAACCTTTAACCCGAAATTCTCGGCGAAATGGCAAGTCACCGACGCATTTGCCGTGCGTGGGTCCACCAGCACCACGTTCCGAGCCCCATCGGTGTCCAACATCCAGCCAACTTCTGTGACAACCTTGCAGAGTATTTTGGGCACCTTCCGGGCGGTCGATATCTTCGGCAACCCGAATTTGGACCCTGAAACGGCGACCACCTATAATATTGGTGCCTTGCTGAACACGGGAAATTTCAAAGCCTCGATCGATTACTGGCGCTTTGACTTTGACAATCCAATCGTGAGCGAGCCAATCGCAGGACTTGTTTCAACCCTGTTCCCGACAACGGGTGCTGGAAATTGCGGCAATCCAACGTTTGCCGCCATCCAAGCGAAATTCACCTTCAGTGGGGGCGTTTGTAACTCAGCGAACATCTCTCGCCTCAACACGACGGTGATAAACGGTTCCGCCGTTCTGACCGACGGGGTGGACATCAGCGTCGACTACACCTTCCAAGAGATTATGGGCGGTGACTTGAAGCTCGGGTTGGATGCCACTTACACGATGAGCTATGACGTCGACCCACTCTCAATTGGTGGTGTCCCTGTCGCGCCGGCATTGGATGCTTTGGGTAAGCTGAACTTCCAAACAACAGCCTATCCACTGCCGCAATATAAAGGCACGCTCTATGGCCTTTATGAAACCGGTGGCCATTCGCTGCGCCTCGCGATGAACTTCATCGATGAGTATACAGACCAACGTACCGCCCCGTTTGCACCCAGCTTGAACTATAGCACGGTTGCTGGTGTCACCGGTTCGGTCACCACGGGCAAAACGATTGAGGCTTGGCAGTCCTTTGACCTGACCTATCGTTGGGCGATGGAAAATGACCTGACCTTTACGTTTGGGATTGAAAACATCCTCGACAAGGATCCAAGCTTTGCCCGTCTGGAACTCAATTATGACCCCTTCACGGGCAACCCCTTGGGCCGGACGTATAAGATCGGCCTGAAGAAAGCCTTCGGTGGTCCTAAGTAAGATCTGAAGCTAACGCGTTTGCTGCGGCCCGACCTTTCAAAGGTCGGGCCGTTTGCTTTGAACCCAAGAGCACTTTAACTGAGAGCAACAGAATTAGGCCTTTTCAACAGAAGCTAATCAAGCTAAGAGACTATTCGTCCGTGATGCAGCCCAAAGGGGGGCCTGCATATGGAAACGACACACCTTCAACTCTAGCCCAAACCTTTAATCCGCTTTCGCTTTGATCTTGGCCTTTGGTCTCGATTTAGGTGACATGCAATTGAGGCTTGTGGAATCAGGGAAATGATCGTGTGGATACAGTCTGTCCGTGAGACGTTGAAATCCATTTCGGGATTAGGTGTTAGCGATAGCTGTTTTCGGAGCCGGTTGTGCAAGGTCACGGATCAATTGCACGAAAACCACGCTCTCTTTTTTAAATCTTTGCGTGTCAAACGTCTTTTTGAAGCAGTCACGCAAAAACCATGAAGCCGGCTTGCAGGCTTGCTCATGGCATTAATTGGCCAAACCACAGCCAGGAAACAAACAGGGCTTGCATGATGAAGCGGCAACGCGGTCGGGGACGTAATCCAGGCCAAAAACCACAGAATAACAATCCAAATCGCGCCTATGAGTCGAACGGACCCGACATTAAAGTCCGGGGTTCGGCCCAAACGGTGTTTGAGAAATACCAACAGCTCGCCCGCGATGCCAATTCTTCTGGCGACCGGGTCTTGGGCGAAAACTATTTGCAGCATGCGGAACATTATTTCCGCGTTTTGCGCGCCATGCAGCCAACCTTTGTGCCCCGCACCGAAATGATGATCGCGGGCTATGAAGATGAATCCGATGATGGCGACGAGAACAGCGAAGCCATGGAAGGCGCAGAGGGCGAAGGCGCTGAAGGCAGCGAAGGCGCGCCTCAGCCTGAATTCAACCCCAACCGTCCACCCCGCGAAAACCGGTTTGACCAAAACCGTGGTGAGGGACGTAATGAACC
Organism: Hyphomonadaceae bacterium UKL13-1; assembly: GCA_001602435.1. Taxonomy (GTDB): domain Bacteria; phylum Pseudomonadota; class Alphaproteobacteria; order Caulobacterales; family Aquidulcibacteraceae; genus Aquidulcibacter. The sequence goes on along the minus strand of CP012156.1, from coordinate 873,251 downwards.
CCGTGGTGAGGGTGATGAAGACCGCTTTGGTCGTCGTCGTCGTCGTCGCAGAGACCGGTTTGGCAATGAACTTCCCTATCAGGCCAATGGCGGCGGGGAAGAAGGTCAGGGCGAAAATGCGCGCCCACCACGTCAAGATAATCGCGGTGAAGCAGGTGGCGAGCCCGGCTTCAACGGCGGGGTCGAAAGCTATAGCCGCCCACTGAGCGCGCCACCAAGTGAATTCGCTGAGCCGACGAGCTTTAGCGAGCCACAGGAAATCGTTGCCGCTTCTGAAACCACGCCAGCACGTGAACGTCGTCCACGCCCACCGCGTGCGCCGCGCCCACCGCGTGAAGCAAAAGCTGAGGATTCAGGCTTTGGCGGGGAATTGCCAGCCTTCCTAACGGCCCCGGTTCCAACACCGACTGCGGACTAAGCCAAGCGGCTTTCTCTGGAAATTTAAAGGGCGGTGAGGCTTTGGCTTCGCCGCCTTTTTTCTTGTTAATAATCCTCGAGATATTGTCGCGCGTAATCCATCCTGCTTAACTGATGGGTGTGCCATTCGTGTTAGCCGTTCAAGCGTTCGCGGCCTATGTATAAGCTAATCCGGCGTGGCCGAGCTTCGCAAAAAGTTTGATTGGAGTGAGTTGATGAAGTTTACATTTCAGCCTTTGCGTTCGGCCTTGGCCTTAGGTTTTTTGATGACTTCAGCTCTGGTGTCGGGTTGCGATGTTTCACTGAAAGTTGAGGCGAAGTCTGGCGGCTCCATCGCGTTTGGCGATCCTGTCATCAGGGTACCTATGGCGGATCGTCCCACGGCAGGCTACTTTAAGCTCGACTACCACTTTGGCACCAAGGACCGGATCATTTCAGTCTCGTCGCCTGCGTTCAAACGTGTTGAGATGCACGACAGCGTGACCGAAGGCGGGATGAAAAAAATGACCAAGCTCGAAAGCCTCGACGTCCCAGCCAATAGTTCCATCAGCTTTGCCCCCGGCGGCAAGCATTTAATGCTGTTTGAGCCCATTAAGCCGCTCAAAGACGGTGAGCGAATCAAAGTGAACTTTGTCTTCGCTGAGCGCGAGCCAATCGACATATCGTTTTTGTTAAAAGACGTTATCCCAGTGACACCTGAAAGCGCCATGGGCGATATGGACCATAGTAAGATGGACCACAGCAAAATGGATCATGGTGCCATGAACCATGGCGACAAGAAACCTTGATCGCACGCGCCCTGCGTGAGGTAAGGCGCTAGGGTCTAGTCGGGGCGGGGTGACCTCGTTAAACCTGAGCGCGTGACCATTCCTCTTGATGCCCAACCCCGCACTTTTGTCGAACGCGCCCCACAGGCGTGGCAACCTTTTTTGCGTCTATCCCGCTTTGACCGCCCTATTGGGTTTTGGCTTTTGGCCTTGCCTTGCTTCATGGGCCAATTCTTGGGACGCGCAGGAATCGGATTTTCGGCACTCGACGCGCTCTTCATCGCTTTGTGGGTCATTGGCTCCATCGCCATGCGTGGGGCCGGCTGCAGTTTTAACGACCTTGTCGACCGCGATATTGATGCCCAAGTAGAGCGTACAGCTGGCAGGCCCCTGCCCGCAGGCTTGATCAGCGCCAAACAAGCCCTGATCTGGACTCTGGCGCAATGTTTTGTGGGCCTTCTGGTTTTGCTCGCCTTGCCCACACCCGCCCAAATCATGGCACTGTGCGCCATCCCGATGGTTGCAGCCTATCCTTTCATGAAGCGCATCACGTGGTGGCCACAGGTGTGGCTGGGCCTCACGTTCAATTGGGGGGTTTTGGTCGGCTATGTCGCCGTGATGGGCAGCCTCGATGCGTCCGCACTTGCCCTTTATGCAGCCTGCGTGGCTTGGACGATTGGCTATGACACCATCTACGCCCAGCAAGATGTTGAAGATGATGCACTGGTCGGCGTGAAATCCACCGCGCGCTTGTTTGGCGATCATGCCAAGCGTTGGGTTGGCGGATTTTACCTTGCCACGGCGCTATTGGCTGCTGCGGCGTGCATGTTGCGCGATCAACCCCTTGCCAGCCTGATTGTCGGCCTGTCAGGGGTCTTGGCCTTTGGCTTTCACCTCTTGGGGCAAATCCGGCAAATTCCTGTCACTGGGCTAGCCAAAGACCCTTTAGCCCTGTTTAAATCCAACAAGACAGCTGGCTTGATCTTGGTGGTCGGCCTGATGGTGCAAGCCTTAGTCGGCTGGACGCTGTCCTTGGGGGGATTGGGATGAGCGAAGCCTTGGCAGCTTTAGACCCGGTGATGGCGCGCTTAGTTGCCGCCCATGGCCCATGCCCCATCCCGACGCGTGAGAGCCAGAGCGCGTATCAAAGCCTGTTTCGCGCCATCGTCTATCAACAATTGTCCGGCAAAGCGGCAGGCACGATTTTAGGCCGCGTTCTCACCCTGTGTGGCGACCCGGAGGCTGCACCTGACCCAGCACACTTCTTGAGCCATTCTGATGAAGCGCTACGCGCGTGCGGCCTGTCGCGGCAAAAGTTGGCGGCTTTGCGCGACCTCTCTGCGAAACGGCTGGAAGGCATTGTACCCGATAGTGCTGAGATTGATCATCTGCCAGATGAGGAGATCATCACCCGCCTGACCGCCGTGCGCGGCGTTGGTCAATGGACGGTGGAGATGTATTTGATGTTCACCTTGGGCCGACCCGATGTGTGGCCCGTGGATGATTTGGGTGTGCGCAAGGGCTGGATGATCACCCATGGCCTGCCCGAAATGCCCAAGCCCAAGCCGTTTAAAACCATGGCAGACCATTTACGCCCATATCGAACGCAGGTGGCTTGGTATTGCTGGCGCGCCGTCGATACGGTGACGCCCGATGCGTAAACGCTGGTTTCCACTGGCATTCTGCCTTGGCCTGACGGCGTGCGCGAGCTTGCCAACGCGAGAGGCCTTGCCGCCCGGACAGGCTTTGATCGGGACTTGGGATAATCAAACACAGATTAAAGCCGCCCCTCCAGAACTTGTGCGCCCACCAGTTGCAGGAAACCCCTATCCTTGGGTGGATGGGCAAAGCGCGCAATTCTTTGAGGTCCGCGCCCCGAACATCGCCGGGCCAAAAGATCAGGCCATCTATCTAATATGGCGCAGTGGAAGTCCGACTGGCCCGATCAGTCGCCAACGTCTGTGGGTGTTTCGCCCGCAAGAGGGTGGCAAGATTTCGATGGACTTCTACGCCTTCAAAACCCCTGAAGCCTTCGCCAACGCAGGTCCAGGAAGCAAAGCCTTCGAAGCAGTGACTATTGAGGATTTAACGGCCTATGGGCCCGCCTGCAGCTTGCCGGTGATCAAGACCGCGACTGGCTGGACGGCGTCTATCCCCACGACCTGTTCAATCACAGCCCGCTCGGGCCGCAAAATGACCCTATCGGCCGACTTGCAGGTTGATGGAGACCGCTTCAGCTATCAAGAACACGGCCTACTAGAAACTGGGGCCTATGCGTTTAAGGTACCCGGCGGCCCCGCCTATGAATTCAACAAAAAAGGACCTGCCTCATGACCCTGCTCATCCTTGGCCTGATTATCTTCTTAGGCTCACATGCTTTCATTCGATTTCGTGGACCTCGGGACCAAATGGCGACCAAATTGGGTGCTCAGCCTTATCGCGGCGTATTTTCCTTGATCAGCTTGGCAGGCTTTGTGCTGTTGATTTACGGCTATGGCCAATATCGCGCAGCCGGCATGATCCCAATCTGGACCCCGCCGACTTTCCTCAGCCACATCACCCTATTGTTGATGTTGCCGGTGATGATTTTGTTGGTGGCGGCTTATTCGCCCGGTAAAATCAAAGCTGCCGTTGTCCACCCCATGCTGGCAGCGGTCAAAATCTGGGCTTTGGCGCACCTTTTGGCCAATGGAGACTTAGGCTCAATGCTCTTGTTCGGCAGCTTCTTTGCTTGGGCCTTGTTTGCCCGCATTCGCCTTGGAAAAGCCGAGCGCGTGACCTTGCCGATGGGCACGGGTGACTGGATTGCGATTGGCGGCGGGCTTGCTGTCTGGGTTGGGTTTATCGCGGGTCTGCACAAAATGCTGATCGGCGTCAGCGTTTTTGGCTAACCCATGGCCGCACCCACGATCGACCCCAAAACTATCTTTACGCCAGACGAGTGGGCGGGCTTGCGCCAGCGCAATGACTGGATCGGCTTAGGACTGGTTGTTCATGCTTGGGTGCTGATCGGCTTGGCCGTGGCGCTTTTTGCTTGGGCGCCAAACCCCGTGACCTGGTTGATCGCGGTCATGGTGGTGGGCGCGCGCCAATTGGGCTTAGCCATCCTGATGCATGAAGCGGCCCATGGTGGCCTCAGCACCAACCAAAAGCTTAATGACTTTGTTGGCCATTGGCTGTGTGGTGCACCTGTCGGCGCGTCTCTGCATCGATATCGGCCCTATCACCTCTCACACCATCGCAATACCCAACAAAGCAATGATCCAGACCTTGGCCTTGCCGCCCATTTTCCGATCAGCAAAAAGAGCTATCAGCGCAAGTTAATCCGCGATTTGACGGGGCAGACCTTTTTCAAACAAACGCTGAGGCCCTTATGGGGATTTCTGCGCGCACCGACTCAAGCAAGCCCTGAGGCGCGCGCCGCTGCCCTGACGTTTTTGGGCGCACAGGCGGTGGTGTTCATCTTGTTTGTCGCTGCCGGCCAAGCCTTAGCCTTTGTGACAATCTGGCTTGTCGCCCAAGCCAGCTGGTATCCGGCCGTTACGCGCCTGCGCAATATTGGCGAACATGCCTGCGCGACACCAGATCCTAGCGACCCATGGCGGCTTGCCCGCACGACCTATGCCAATCCGCTAGAACGCCTTCTGATTGCGCCCTATTGGGTCCATTACCACGCCGAGCATCATTTATGGATGTACATCCCATGCTATCGTCTGGAGGCTACCCATGCGCTCTTGAAGCAAAAGGGTTTGGCCGAAAAGATGGAAATCAAGCAGGGCTATCGCCAGATTTTAGAGTTGGCGACGGCAAAGCAAGCCTTATAAATTAAGGCTCCAGACGCACTGGCGTTGGATTGGCCTCCAAAGCAGGCAAAGCGCCATAAGGCGACTTGCCGCTGCTAGGCATATCGCGATCAATTGCGGCAGTTTCAGCCACATTCGACGAAGAAACCACGCTTGTGGCGCACCCAGCCAAGACCATGAGCGAAACAGCGGTGAGAGCAACTAACTTAAGTGCCATGACATCCCCCGATACCCAGCAAACCCACGCTTTAACATTGTCTACCCCTATCGGAATGGTACAGTTTCTCTGGATTTCGCTGAATCAACACAACTTATGATACAGATCGGAAGCTAAACACAGGCCTAGGATTGTCAAGTATTTAGAATAGGATTTTCGAGCCCTGCTGAACAAGAAAAAGGCCCAGTCCGAGGTTCGAACTGGGCCTTCACCTGCTTTAGTGATACGTGGCTTAGCTATTGTGCTGGCTAGCTGGTGCCGCAGCACCTTCTGGCTCCAACGTCACTTTCATTGGATTTGGGACCAAGTCCAACATAGCACCAGAGCTTGCGTCCACGCCCGCACCAATCAGGCCACCAACTAGAACGTTTCCAGCCATAGCCGCGCCACCAGCGCCAGCTACTTTGGTGACAACGGTGCCAGTGTAGGTCTTATAACCTGGCTTCGTGATGGTGACCGTGAACTCAGACTTGCGTGGCATCTTGAACGTACACGGTGTTGCCAAGCAGCCATAGCCATTTGTTGTCGCAACCGTCGCGCCAGATGGCATGGTCTCGACGGTGAAAGTCGTGTTCGTACCACGCGTAATTGTCGCACAACCAGAAACAGCCATGACTGAAACCGCGACAACAGCAACCAATTTTAACTTCATATTTTCCCCCAAAAAGTCAAGCAAAACAGGACACAAGTCATAGGAATACTTATCGTAAGCCCCCAATCCTTTTTTAGCTTTGCTCATCCAACACAACTTACGATATGAAGCCCAAGCTAAACACGAGCTTTAGCTTGTCAATCATTTAGAGTGTAGATTATTGAGTTCTGCAAAGGCCCCTTGTGATGGCACCTTTGTTAAGGAAATAGGGGTCCATGACCATTGAAAGCTTAGCGCCTTTTATCCTTGCCAATACCCGCCAGCTTCAGCCACCCCACTGCCCTGAGATCACCTTACATTTGGCAGACGAAGCGGTGGCTCTGTGGCAGTTAAGTGCCGAGGAACTTGATCAGAAAGGCCTTCCCCTCCCTTTTTGGGCGTTTGCTTGGGCGGGTGGACAAGCCCTCGCGCGCTATCTTCTCGACAATCCAGACCTTGTGAGCGGCAAGGACGTGCATGACTTAGCCTCAGGCTCTGGTTTGGTGGCGATCGCGGCCAAGCTCTCGGGCGCAAATAAAGTGACTGCGGTCGATATTGATCCCTACGCCATTGCAGCCATTGACCTAAACGCACACTTGAACGGGGTGAGCCTTCTCACGCATCAAGGCGACATCATCGGCCAGCCGCTTGAGACAGACGTACTATTGGTCGGCGATCTCTTTTACGAGCGCGAACTCGCAGAGCCTTTATTTGTTTGGCTCAAGCAGTGCCAGCAGGCCGGAATTTTGGTCTTGATTGGGGACCCAGGCCGGACCTATTTGCCGAAGGCAGGCCTAAAAGAGCGCGCCTGTTACCAAATCGAAGTATCACGCGAGCTAGAAGATCAGGACGTTAAGGTGACTCGGGTTTGGGGCCTCGCTTGACCCTCGCCTGATTGTTCGATTGAAGAGCAATGAGATCAGCCTATGTGTTAGGCGAAACGCACAAAGCGCAAATCCTTTGAGAGGGAAACGACATGAAACAATGGTTTGCTGCCATATTGGCGCTTTGCAGCGTTAGCGCCTGTTCTGGGCCGCAAGTGCTCAACCTCGTTGCACAAACGCCGGGGCCGGTTCAGCATAATATTGCTTATGGCCCACTGCCACGCCACACCCTGGATATCTATTCCCCGAAAGTTATGAAGCCAGACACCCCCGTTTTGGTGTTCTACCATGGCGGATCTTGGCAATATGGTTCGAAGGACGACTATAAATTCTTAGGCTCGGCCTTTGCGGCGCGCGGTATTCAAACTGTGATCGTCAATTACCGCTTACATCCAGACGTGATTTTCCCCGCCTTTGTTGAGGACGGTGCCAAAGCGCTTGCCTATACTCAAAAGTCGATCGCCAAAGGCCGCCCTGTATTCATCTCGGGACATTCCGCTGGGGCCCATATTGCCGCCATGATCGCGCTGGACCCTGAATTCCTCGCCGCGGAAGGCACCAATATTTGTGATGCAACTAGAGGCTTGATTGGTATTGCTGGGCCTTATGACTTCACCCCAGTCGAGCCAGTTTTCAAGCGCATCTTCCCGACTGAAATTCTGCCCAGCACCAAGCCGATCAATTACGTCACCAACAAGGCCCCGCCTATGCTGTTGCTGCACGGCACCAAGGATACGACTGTGGACCCCAAACGGAGCGAGCAAATGGCCGCTGCCTTGGCCCAGCATAACAATCTGGCGCAAGTGAAGCTCTATCCCGGTGTAGAGCACCTCTACATCATCGGAGCGATCTCGCCTGTGGTTCGGCGCAGCGCACCGACCTTGGTCGATACCGTCAACTTTATCCAAGAGCAGAAATCGGCTGGTTATCCAGGTTGTAGAAACCAGGTCAAAAGCTGATGCGGCGCTTTGATCCCGCCGCCCGTAATGTTTTGGGTGGCCCTCTCGAGATCTGCTCTATGGATCCACTCACGGGCTGGTTCCGCAATGGTTGTTGCGAGACCGAAGGGCTGGATCACGGCACACATGTTGTCTGCGCGGTGATGACGGAGGCCTTTTTGACCCATCAACGTCGCGAAGGAAATGACCTCATAACGCCGCGCCCTGAATATGGCTTTGCGGGCCTGAAACCGGGCGATCAATGGTGTGTGTGCTTGACGCGTTGGAAAGATGCGCTGGATGCCGGCTGTGCGCCGCCGATCATGTTGGAAGCCACCCATGAGGAGGCTTTGGTGGTTGTTCCTTTGAAGACTCTGAAAGCCTATGGGGCTGAGGCCTAAAGCCTATGTCAGATATCGCCGAGCCCAGCTTTGAAGACCTTGGCGCAGGCCGCGCCCGGCTCACCCTCGTTGGGGATACACCAACTGGTCCAAAACTCTGTGAGATCACCTGGTATCACCGGAGTGATGGTACGCGTGTCCTTGATCACACCTTCGTCCCGCCAGCGCTCAATGGCCAAGGCTTAGCGGCAACCCTGACAGAGGCAGCCCTCACTTTGGCACGACAAGATCAGGTCCGGATCGTGCCGCAATGTTCCTATGTGGCCCGCTGGATTGACCGCCATCCCGCTTGGCAGGATTTGGTCGCGTCCTAGTTACGCGCGCACGAGAAGACCGTTTAGGGCGTTCATTTCAACGGCGTCGGGCAATTCCCACATGGTCTCGACAAAATCGAACATGGAACGGTCGACCTCCATCGCGTAGGTATCGCCCTTATTCGCATTGCGGCCTTCGACCCGCGCCCATCGTTCCTCGACCGGCACATCGAGAACATGCAGCACGACAGGGATTTGCGCTTCGGCGGCCAGCTTGGCGAATTTCTGCCGATGGGCCGACTTCGTAAAACCCAAGTCTAAAATAGCCGGAACCCCAATCGAGACAGCCTGTTTCGCCGTTTCAAAGATCATGGCCTCACACCGATCAATGCGCGCCATCGTCCAGTCGAATTCGATTGGCTGCGGGCTATCCTGCCAAAACAAAGTCACCATCCAGCGATCGATGGCAAAGTATAGGCCACCTAAGTCACTCGCCAGAGCTTGGGCGTAGGTTGACTTGCCCGCGCCTGTACTGCCGCAGATCAAATGAAACGCTGCTTCTGCCATTAGCCCTGCCCCTCGTCCTGAAATGCCCGTCTGCTTAGGTGGTGAAGATGGGCTTGTACATCATTTGGCCAGCTTGCGATCAAGGACAAGAAGCGTGCCTTCTGGCCTGCAAACAGTGCCCGAGACACCTCATCATAATCTGGTGCATTTCCTGACACAGCAGCCATAAACCGGTAAAGCGCGTCTCGCCCTTCCGTAATGGCACCTGCGCCTTCAGTCTCACGTCGGGCCGCTTCAACCAATTTTCGCAAGGTGACGCTGGCACCACCCGGCTGGCGGGCCAACCAGTCCCAATGGCGCGGGAGAAGCGTGACTTCTCGGGCCGCGACGCCCAATTTGGGTCGACCTACCTTGCGTGCTGACGGAAGCTCTACCGGCTCTAGACGCGCGACAACATCAGCAACACTCCCCCGCAAATCCAACTCAATCGGCTGACTGGTCTCGCCATGAAGGACCAAGACCGAAAGGTTGGGGTCTGTGTCCAATTGTTGTTTGACGCTGGCCGCCACCTCACGCAGAGGCCCAAAAGCCAGCATACTTGGGCCAGCAAAGGCAATCGCGGGTAAATTTTCTTGATAGGTCATGTTCATCTCCTGTCGCTAATTATTATCCGGATAAAATAGGTGACGTCAATATCATCCGGATAAAATTCTGCAGCGACGACACCCTGCGCACTGTCACGTGACTGAAAACAGGGATGACCTGACCCCTGCCTCGGACTACATGAGGTCGGACGGAGGACACATGGCCTATAAAAGTATGCGCGAGTTCATGGCGCGGTTGGAGAGCGAGCAAAAACTGGTGCGCGTGCGCGAACCGGTCTCGACTGTCTTGGAAATGACGGAAATCCAAACCCGTCTCCTGGCAACCGGCGGGCCTGCGACCTTGTATGAGCATGCTTTGATGGCAGATGGCTCAAAATCCAGCATGCCGGTCCTCACCAATTTGTTTGGCACCGTCGAGCGCGTGGCCATGGGCGTAACCATGGACGGCAAGGACCGCCGCACGGCGCAAGACTTGCGCGAAGTGGGCGAGTTGTTGGCATTCTTGCGCCAGCCAGAGCCGCCACGTGGCCTAAAGGAAGCTTTTGACCTGCTTCCTTTGGCCAAAACCGTCATGCAAATGCGGCCCAATACGATTTTGGGTGGGGTGTTTGCCAAAGCGCCGTGCCAAGAGGTGGTTTGGGAAGGCGCGGATATCGACTTGTCGCGCTTGCCCATACAAAGCTGCTGGCCCGGTGAGCCTGCGCCATTGATCACTTGGCCCCTGATCGTCACCAAAGGGCCGAGCGATAAGCGGCAGGATAATTACAATCTCGGCATTTATCGGATGCAGCAATTGGGTAAGGACCGCGCCATTATGCGCTGGCTCGCCCATCGCGGCGGAGCCCAACATTACAAGCGCTGGAAGGATACCAAGCCCGAGCCCCTACCCGCTGCCGTCGTCATTGGGGCAGACCCTGGCACCATTCTCGCCGCTGTGACCCCAGTCCCGGACACGTTGAGCGAATATCAGTTCGCAGGCCTGATGCGCGGCCGAAAGCTGGACCTCGTTCCCTGCAAGACGATCCCGATTGAAGTGCCAGCGGAAGCTGAAATTATCATTGAAGGCCATGTGCTGCTGGATGAATTCGCGGATGAAGGCCCATATGGCGACCATACCGGCTATTACAACTCCGTCGAGAAGTTCCCGATCTTCCAAGTCTCCTGCATTACCATGCGCAAGGATCCGATCTATCTTTCGACCTTTACGGGCCGGCCGCCCGATGAACCCTCGGTTTTGGGCGAGGCGCTGAATGAGGTGTTCATCCCGCTTCTTCAGCAGCAATTCCCAGAAATCACAGACTTCTGGTTGCCGCCAGAGGGCTGTTCCTATCGCATTGCCGTGATCTCGATGAAGAAGGCCTATCCGGGCCATGCCAAAAGGGTGATGATGGGCGCTTGGTCGTTTTTGCGCCAATTCATGTACACCAAATGGATCATTGTGGTGGATGACGATATCAATGCACGTGACTGGAAAGATGTGATGTGGGCCGTCTCCACCCGTATGGACCCCGCGCGAGATATCACCCTCGTTGACCGCACGCCAATCGACTATTTGGACTTTGCCAGCCCTGAAAGTGGCCTAGGCTCAAAAATTGGCCTTGATGCAACCAATAAAATCCATCCCGAAACCCACCGCGAATGGGGCGAAGAAATCCGGATGGACAAGAAAGTCATTGATGCCGTGACAGAGAAATGGGGTCGCTTGGGCCTACCCGGTGAAGGCAAGCCAATCTGGAAATAGCGCTGGCTAACGCGGTCAAGCGATAAGGTTGACGCGCGGGCCATCGGTTCGGGTGTCAGTGTGAGGGCTTGTATCGCGGCGGACGTTCAAATCCGCCAGCAGCCCGCCGAACTGCACAGCGTCTGAAAACACTTTGGTCTTTGCGGGCTGTTCATTCGGTTGCGCGCTGTCCTTGGGATGGGCAGGGTCGATGTTCTTCTTGGCATAAGACACATCGGTGCAGTCGCGGCACATATAGCCATTGACGATTTCCATGATGCACTTCCTCACTGAGACTTCACTCAATGGAGGTTACGCAGCACCTAAGAATTTGGTTACAGTAAACATTTATCGCTGAACTAGAATGGATTTTATGGTTTCTACTTCCTTAACGCCGCTTAGCAGCCTCTAAAGCCAAAGCGCGCTTGGCCCGGTGAACGGCGGCATCTAATTCCTGCAGAAAGCGCGAGCGGTCTGAAGCCGCAAAGGCCCGCGGCCCAGAGGTTGCGACCCCCATGGCACGAAGGTGCTCGCCAATTTCACGACCCGCCAGCGCGGAGCCAATGGAATCGCGCGTGAAGGGCTTGCCTTGATTGCCAATCGCTTGTGCCCCGGCTTTCAAAGCCCGATCGGCCAAGGGAATGTCTTGGGTGATAACAATGTCGCCGGTGCGGCATCGTTCGGCAATCCAATCATCGGCGGCATCAGGGCCGGCATCGACGACCAGTCTCTCAATCAATGGATGAGCCGGAATTTGGATAAAACTATTGGCCACGACCAAGGTCTGCAAGCCATAACGCAATGCGACTTTATAGACCTCATCTTTGACGGGGCAGGCGTCGGCATCCACAAATAGGCGAGTCATGCCGCTTTATGACTGAAAGCTTTGGTCAGCACCAGTCTAGCACCAGCAAAGGGTCAGTCGCGCCGACCAGGCACTTCGATAAAGCCGGAATAATCGACCATGCGCTGCGGCATTAGTTCTTCAAACTGTTCCCGCATGACGCGCGCCAACTTCAGACCGAGATATAGGGCCAAACTGCCCATTGCGACCAAGATAAGACTTGCAATGATAACTGGCATCTGCGTGCCTCCCCACCATTTTTTCTCAGGCTACCACCCGAGTGCTGAAATCCGATAAACTTACTCTTCACGTTTATGATGCGCCTTTTCATTCATTCTTAAAGGCTGCTTCGATGACGATTTGATGTTATCTGCCTGATGAACAGCCAATTTTGGCTCATTGAAGGGGGCCATCATGACCGCATCCGCCGCCATCTCACTATATACAGGCTTGAATGTACTGATTATTTTTGCGCTAATCTGGCAAGTTATCGCCCATCGCCGCCGCGAAAAGATCACATTGGGCGACGGCGGATTTCCGCCTTTGATTCGTGCCATCCGCGCCCACGCCAATGCAACCGAAGTAGCCCCTATCGCCTTGATCGGCCTGATAGCGATGGCCATGGCTAATGCGCCCCTTTGGGCCATTCACGCCGGCGGACTCAGTCTAACACTTGGCCGCGCATTGCATGCCTATGGGTTAAGCCGGGTGGAAGGAGCATCCTTTGGCCGCATGGTGGGGATGGTATTGTCGTTGGTTGCCTTGCTTTGGATCGGAATAGTTTGCATCTGGGTCGCCTTCTAGGGAAGGCGTAGTACCAATCGACAAAGGGCCGCTGCTCGAAAGCAGCGACCCTTCAGCCCCCTAAGAGCGCCAAGTAGCGCCCTTAATTCTGTGATCGACCAAATCCCTGTTCGATTGGATCAAAATACGCCTTGGCCAACGCCGCCATCGACGAACATCGATGCGCGGAAAGTTGCAGCTTGCTGAGTAGCCGACTGACGTGTGTTGGTGAAGGTCTCCGTCCGGGTGATGGTGGCGAATTTGATGCCTGGACCGAAACGACGCAGAAGTGAGCGCTCGTTGCAATCCGCTTCTGCCTTTTGCGCAACACACTGAACGGTTGCAGCACCTACGGCACCCTTGTCGCCCTTGTAGGACAAGGCCTGACCTTTTTGGCACGAAATGGTACGACCGCCATCGAAATTGGCTTCACCATTGACGACTTTGCCGATGGTGACGTCCATCCGGGTCCCAGCCATACAACGGAAAACTTCGCCGTCGAACTCAGCGCCGACTTTCGCATCGCCATTGGTGCGCGAAGCTGGGTGTGGCATGCCACGGTCGTCCATGCAGACGGCGCGGATGGCAATGGTTTCCGTGATCGTGCGGCTATCTTGGAACTGTTCCATCACAGTTGCCATTTGACCGCCAGAAACTTGCAAGCCGTCGATAAGGCCGGTGGTCGCAGGCATTGGGACCGAGAAGCCACCGCCGCCGCCGCCAATATAGACACCGCCGCCACCGCCGCCGCCGCCCACCACAGTGGTGCTACCGCCGACATAGGTGTTACCACCTACCAGAACATTGGTGCCGCCGAAGTAGCTGCCGCCAACGCTGACATTCACATTCGGGCCAGGCACATAGACATTTGGCACGCCGATGATGTGGCCAGTGGCAGAGCCACAGCAACCGCCCGCTGGGCCTTGAACGACTGGGATATTTGTTGTGCCGTTACCGCCGGTGCCACAGCTATTGCAGCCACCCGCTTGAGCGGATGATGCCATAAAGGCCGCTAGAAGTGTGGCTGCGGCGATGTATCGAACTGAAACACTCATGGTGGGACTCCCCGAAATTTATAGAACCATCCAGCAAGTCCGGCGCCAATTTCGCGCGTGTGGAGAGTATAGGCGGTCAAGGTCACCGAACTGGTTTGGCATGAGACGTGCGCTACCCTTCGGAAAGCTGCCAGAAGGCGGCTAAAACCGAGGAAATAGACATGCATTACGGCGCACTCCATCCAGAAAGCCGGGCTTTCTTGAGCTCTTGGCAGGCCTTAAACGGGCTTGCAGACCAATCTGAGACAGGGTCTGCCATGTCAAAAGATGCGTCATCCATGATTGGGCGTATCTTTTTGGCGCAACGAGCGAGCGAAGGTGTCTTCACCTTTAAGACTGTCGGCGCGGACTTAAAGCTCTGGACTGGTCGCGATTTACGCGATCATGATGTCGCAAGCCTCTTCCACGGTGCCGACCGAAGCCTCATTCGCGCCCTCCTAGAGTCGGCCATCACAGGTCCCGGCCCCGCATTGGCCCGTGCAGCCGCCTTTGGTGCCGGCTTTGGGCAAAGAACCGAAGTGGAGTGGGTATTCTTACCTTTGACAGATAAGTCGGGTGCTGAGCGGGTCCTAGGCCTCTTTCAGCCAATCAGCCAATCGCCGTCGATTTCAAAACCAGTGCTGCGCTTTTCATTGACGGCGCTGCTGCCACCAACACCTGAAATGCCCGTGCGTCAGGGTCTGCGCCTCGTCGTCAGCCGCGACTAAGCCTCTCTAGGCCTCAGGCTGCGCCCCAGTTTGAAACTGCAGCGCCGCAAGCTCTGCGTATAGGCCACCTTTGGCAATCAGCTGGTCGTGCGTGCCCGCCTCGACAATACGGCCTTGGTTCAGCACCAAAATCAGATTGGCCCGGCGGACCGTCGACAGGCGATGCGCGACCACAATCGTCGTGCGATTAGCGGCAAAGCGGTCAAGTGCCTCTTGAACGCGGGCTTCTGAGTCAGAGTCGAGGGCACTGGTAGGCTCATCGAGCAACAGGATGGGGCAGTCGCGCACAATCGCTCGCGCCAAAGACAGACGCTGGCGTTCGCCGCCTGAAAGACGCGACCCTCGCGGTCCAACTTGTGATGACAACCCGTCTGAGAGTCGATCCACAAAATCACACGCCGCAGCTGATAAAGCCGCGCGAATGGCTGCCTCGTCCGCGCTAGGCAATCCCATTGCGACATTATCGGCTATGGAAGCATCAAATAGCGTGGCATCTTGGCTGACCAAGGCAATGTGCTGGCGCAAACTTGCCAATGTCGCCTGACCAATGTCTTGGCCATCAATCAAAACGCGCCCGACACTTGGATCAAACAAGCGCGGAATCAGATTGAGAATGGTGGACTTGCCAGAACCCGACGGCCCAACCAAAGCCAAGGTTTGTCCAGGCTCTGCCGTAAAGCTGATCGTGTCGAGCCCCACGGTGCCATTGGGCCAACTAAACCCAACATTTTGAAACTCAATCCGGCCGGGGCCACGGGCAAGGGTGACCGCTTGAGGATGGTCGGCAATGCTGGGGGCTTCATCTAGGACAGAGAAGAAGCGCTCTAACGCCGAAAGCCCCTCCTGCAGGACACTGTTCAAGCCGCCAAGACTGCGGATCGACTGGGCGGCCAATAGCAGCGAAGCGATAAAGGCCGTCAGCGTACCAACACTCGCCGCTCCTTGGGTGATGCGAAAGCCTGCAAAGGCAAAAACGCCCGCAATCGCAAGCCCGCCCAGGACTTCAAGGATAGGGTCCACGCGGCCCTTTTGTTCAGCCATTTTGAGCAATAGCGACATGCGCGTGGAAAGCGCCGCCCCTACCCGGTTGCTCTCAGCCTTCTCCAAGCCGTAGGTTTTTACCAACCGAATGCCGCCCAAGCTTTCTTCAACCACGCCCGCAAGGTCTGCTGCTTGGTGCTGGGCGCGAGCGGCGGTCTTGCGAAGCCTTGCCCCAATCATGGAAACCGGACCAATCGCCAAGGGCAGGATGACAAGGCACACAAGAGCCAATTGCCAGTCGCCCATAATCATAACGGCTACGACGCCGACCAGCGTCAGAATATCGCGAACTAGGCTGTTGGCTGCCCGCAGCACCGCTTCACGAACCGCATTGATGTCATTTAGAAAGCGCGCCGAGAATGCGCCCGATGGTTCAGAGCTAAGCCTAGCAAAATCCAAGGTCAAAAGCTTGGCAAACAAGTCTTGCTGCAATTTCGTCGTGGCAGCGAGCGCGACGCGATTGGTCAAAACGGTCGAGGCATAAAGCGCTATGCCCTTGATCACGGTCGCGCCAATAATCGCCAAAGGCCCGATCGTGGCCATCGCGGCCGGGGTCAGCCAATGGGGTGTGTCGTCTGCTACTTGGCCGGTGCCTGCGCCAAGTTTGGCCAAAGCATCGATGACTTGACCAAAAAGCCAAGGATAAGAGGCCGAGGCGGCAGCAACCACCGCCATCAATAGGGTTGCCACCCACAATACGCCTGCATGCGGTGTCAGCCAGCCCGACCAAAACCGCTTGATCAAATCGGTGCTTCGCCCCGATTGTGTGGCGGCGTCCTTAGTGATCGTCTTCATCCGGGGTTGGCCCGTTCGGATCGATCAAGCGGTGGGCGTGGATGACAAAATAGCGCATATGGGCGTTATCCACTGTGCGCTGGGACGCGCTCTTCCACGCGTCGCGGGCTTCGGCATAGTTAGGATAGGCCCCAACAAAGTCCATTGCCTTTAGATCGCGAAACTCGACATCCTCTAAGTCTTGAACCTCCCCACCGATCACGATGTGGAGTAATTGTTTCTTTGGGGCGGCTTTACGTTCCATTCGTTCCTCACGACAGTTTTACATGGTGGACGCGTTCAATGAGTAAGGGATGGAGGGGCTTGCCCGCAACCACCAAACTTTTCTGAAGCGGTACAAGCTGATTGTAAACAAAGGCTGCACCTTCATGCGTCGTCGCCAGCGCGCCTGCCTCATCCACGATTACATGGGCGGCCGCCAAATCCCAGTCGCTCTTGGCTGAAAGGGCAATGGCACCATCATAATGGCCAGCTGCAACCAGACACATCCGATAAGCAATCGAATTGCGAGAGACGACATCCATCTCGGGCCAAGGCGTTGGCCAAGCCGGATGGCGGAACATGCCGGGATCGCCCAGCATGGCACAGCCTTCCAGCTGATCGACCTTACTGGGCTGGATCGCCACCCCATTCAGACGTGCGCCACCCCCTTGAAATGCGTCAAACATCTCGCCCGTAGCTGGATTAAACACCACCCCTAAAACGGGCTGACTATCGGCCAACAAGCCAATACAGATGGTAAAATGAGGCTTAGCTTTGATAAAGGCACGTGTGCCATCAATTGGGTCCACCACCCAGCAGAAGCGTGCCGATTGGCGCGATTGATCGTCGACGGTTTCTTCAGACAGCCAACCATAATCCGGGCGCTTGGCCAATAAGCGCTCTTTCAGCAAGGCATCTATCGCCAAATCCGCGTCACTGACGGGATTATTGGGAGACTTGTCGCGCACATCCATCTGCGTGCCGAAATAGCGCATCGCAACGGCCCCTGCCTCTGTGGCGGCCTCCAATGCAAGCGCCAGATCAGCCGCCAGATTCATGCCCTATGCCCCCGCAATTGTCATAGCGGGGATGAGCAGGCTGGGGCATTGAAGCGAAGCGCGACCATCATAATCATTGCCGGGGATGAGCTTGCTATACATATCGAGCATATTGCCGGCCACCGTGATTTCGTTAACGGGGCGAACAATCTTCCCGTTCTCAAACCAGAGGCCCGAAACACCAACAGAATAATCCCCGGTATTTGGATTGAAACTGGGCGACAGGGTCTCGATGACCAATAGGCCAGTACCTGCTTGCGCCTGTAATCCTGCAAGATCATGTTGCCCCGGCATCACGGTCACATTGCTCGAGCCAATGCCAGGTGCACCACCAGGGTTCATACTGGCATGGCCGGTTGACTTCAGGCCCAATTGTTTGGCGCTGGACGTATTGAGCAACCAAGTCTGCAACACGCCATCGCTCACCAAATCGCGCGCGGCAACCGGCAAACCTTCGCCGTCAAACGGGTGGGATGCCCAACCACCCTTCTTCAGGGGGTCGTCCGTGATGCGAATATTTGAGGCAAAAACTTGTTGGCCTAGCTTGTCGCGCAGGAAAGACACCCCGCGTGCGATCGAAGCCCCCGAGATTGCCCCTAAAAAGAAGCCAATGAGACGGCTTGCCACGCGATTTTCGAAGATAACCGGCGCCACACAGCTTTCAAGCTTGGTAGCGCCCAGACGCGCCAAGGTGCGCTCTCCAGCGTTGCGGCCGATGATGGCAGATGCCTTCAAGTCGCTCAGAAAACGGCTGGAATCACTATCCCAATCCCGCTCCTTATGATCACCACGCTCTGCAATGGCAGAAAGACCTAGGCCCCAGGACGTTCCCCGATAGCCGCCACGGAAGCCATTGCTGGCCCCATACACGACTTGACTTGCGCCCCATTCAGCCCCAGAGCCCCCCGAATTGGTGATGCCTGTAAGGCCTAAAGCAGCGGCTTCGCTTTCTAAGGCGCGGGCCTCTAGATCGGCAATATCGGCTTCGGTCTCATCCCAGAGTTCAAGGTCCACAATGTTTGTGGCAAGTTCGGCCGCATCTGGTAGGCCACACCAAGGATCCTCAGCGGCCGCTTTCGCCATGGCGACGACTCGCTCTGCCAAGGCATCCAAGGCAGCGATGCTGAAATCGGAAGTGGAGGCACCAGCTTGTTTCTTGCCGATTAAGACGCGTAAGCCCGCAGAACGGCTCTCTTCGCTTTCGACGGATTCCAAATTGCCCAGCCGAACCGACACAGACAGACTCTTGCGGTCAACACAGGCCGCATCAGCCGCTTCAGCACCTAAGGATTTTGCGCGGGACAGGAGCCGGTCAACGGCTGCATCAAGATTTGAGCTCATGCGCTTCTTCTAAAGCGGGTTTGACTCGATGCGAAGTCAATTGCGCACAAAAGCTTCAGTTCGACCATTTTAGAAATGAGCCGCCCAATGCGGCCGCTTGTGAGCGTTAAAGTGCAGAGTCGATATCTGTACTCAATAACTGCTCTGCAAAAGCATCCGCATCTGCCGTCAGCGCTTTCTGTTCGGTCTGCCAAGACTGGTAATAGACAAAGCCTCCGACACCGAGAACCAAGCTTGCGGCCAAAGCACCAAAGGTTTTCACCCACGCATGGCGCGGAGCCGTCTGCGCGCCAAAGGCAGCCATTGCTGCCGCTTCGATGCGCGCAGCAGGCATGTCAGGCACCGGACTCGCATGATTGAGCACGTCAGCCAGAGCCTTATTCAGCGGGTGATGATCGATGATACTCATGCTGCATGTCCTTCCACGGACGCTTGTAACAAATCGGCCTTCTCAGGCGCAAGGGCGAGACGCAAGGCGCGCCGGCCCCGGGCCAAGAGGGATTCTACGGCATCGACACTAATGCCTAAAACTTCGCCCACATCTTTGGCGGCCAATTCCTCATAATGGGTGAGGACAATGGCGGCCCGTTGGCGGTCGGGTAAACTGGCTAGAGCCGCATCAACGCTGTCCCGTAGGGCAGATTGATGCAATCTTGTGTCGGGCATTGGCCCTGGATCGAGAGGCTCTGGCGCTTGGTCTTCATCAACAAAGCGCCCAGCTTTACGTAGTCGGTCGAAGCAGAGATTGGTGGTCACTTGATGCAACCAAGTCTCCACCCTTGCCCGGCCAGTCTGCCAAGTTGGCAGCACCTTCCACAAGCGGATCAAGGCTTCTTGAGTCACATCCTCTGCCTCGGCAGCGTCCCGCAAGAGACGCCAGCTGACCCGCCACAGCTTCGGCGAGACAGCCTTGACCAAGTCAGCAGCCGCGGCACGATCACCGCGGCCTGCTTTGGCGATCAGACCCGCCAGAGGATCAAAGACGAGGGGGTTTGACACGCGAGGCGACCCTGTTCTGATTTACCAAGGACGACCGGGACCGCGACGTGGGCCACCTTCGCGGCCTTGACGGGCAGCAGCAGCAGCCTCTTCACGGGTCAAGCGACCATCCTTATTGGCGTCGGCGCGCTCAAACATCGGGTCAGGACGCGACACCCATTCGTCCCGGCTGATCTTGCCGTCCTTATTGGTATCAAAGGTCCCAAGCGGTGGTGGCGGCGGTGGCCCATCGCGACGATCCTTCATGCGGTCACCCATTTTGCCGCGCATGGCGTCCAACTCGTCGCGCGTGACACGACCGTCCTTATTGGCATCGAGGCGGGTAAACATCTCAGCTGAGCGCTGCTGCATCATCGCTTGCTTCTCTTGTGCGCGTGCGGCCATCGCGGCGTCAAATTCAGCGCGCGTAACTGCTCCATCCTTATTGGCGTCAGCCAAGGTCATCAGGTCACGGCCTTCGCGCGGTTCACGCGGCGGGCGGCCCTGCATGCCATCTGGACGCGGTGGGCGGGCAGCGCGCATTTCTTCTTCGGTGACAAAGCCATCTTTGTTCTTATCAGCCCGATCAAACATGGCTGTACGTGCGGTGCGCACTTCGTCCATGGTAATCGCCCCATCCTTGTTCAGGTCAGCACGTTCAAAGAAACCGGGACCTTCGCCTGGGGGTGGCGGTGGGCCTTGCTGTGCCAATACGGGGCTAGCCAGCATCATAAAACCGGCGGTGGCTAGAAAAGTCTTCAAACGCATGATCGGGCTCCTTGGTGCAGCCGACCTTGGGGAGAAGGCCGAGCTTATTGGTGATCTGCCTTTAAAACGTCGGAGAACGACTATTCCGTCGGAACACCTGCAATCTGAATAAAGTGATGCCGGATTAGGGCGCGCGCATCGTCATACATCGCAATGGCCGTGTTGAAGTCTGGCGCATCAAGACAGTGGGCTACCGCTTGCTTTAGCCCCGCTGCCGCCCGGCCTGGCTCAAAGTCAGACCCTGCTGCTACGGCGAGAAGTTGACGCACATTCTGGAGGACTGAGCCTGCTTGTATCAAGCGCCCTGCCTCCTCGAGTTCCAGAAACCCATAATTGGCGAGGGCTTGAATGGCTTCGATCGTATTGGCGTGGATGATGGGTTTGCCGGAACTGGCTGCCAGTAATTGATGATATTGCGCGAAGAACTCCAGATCGATCAGTCCACCGCGCTGGCGCTTCACATCCCAACCGCCACGTACAGGATGGGCAGCCACCATTTTCTCCCGCATGGTGGCAATTTCGCTGGCCAAAGCCTCGTTTGAACGCGGCTTCTGCAGCACTTTTTGCGCGAGGTCAGCGATCTCAGTCATCAGGCTGGCATCCCCTGCAACCGGGCGCAGGCGGGTTAGCGCCTGAAACTCCCACGTCCAAGCTTGGCTGTCATAATAGCGCTCCAAGGCTGTCAAACGCACCGCCACAGGCCCTGCCCGACCAGAAGGTCGCAGTTGCATATCGACTTCATAGAGACTGCCTTCGGCTGTTTGGACGGACAGCGCCGAAACCAAACGCTGAGTCAGGCGGGAATGCCATTGTTCGCCACTAATCGGTCGCTTACCGTCAGACTCGCAATCCGTATCAGCCACATCATAGACGATCATCAAGTCGAGATCAGAGTCCGCCGCCAATTCCTGACCGCCCAGCTTCCCCCAAGCACACACCGCCACACGGCCTGGAATAAGGCCGTGCGCCTCCTTCATGGCTTCATGCGCCACGGGCAGGAGCGCAGAAATGCTCGCTTCGGCAAGATTTGAATAGGCGATCCCCGCCTCATCGGCCTTGGCCCGTCCGTGCAACACCTGAAAACCGATGCGGAACATTTCTTCTCGGTGGGCACGTCGCACCGCATCGAGACTTTCTTCAAAACCCTGGGCTTGGGCCATCCCGGCGCGCAGCACCTCCAGCCGGGTTTGTGGTTCATCTAAGGATAAAGGCGCGGTGAAGCGCGGCGATAGCATGGCATCTAAAATGGCTGGGCGTTGGGCCAGAACCGCTCCCAAGCGCGGTGCTAAAGCCAAAGTCGCGCAGGTCTCCTTGAGGATGAGCGGTTCCGCCTTGAATAAGGACAGGACCTGCACACCGGCTGGCAAAGCGGCAAAGAAGTCTTGAAACCGCACAAATCCGGTATCGGCTTCCCCGGTTGCGGCAATGGCCTGCAATAAGTCCGGAGTCAGTGCGGTCAGAAGTTCGCGGGCCCGCGCCGTCCTGGTAGCAGGGATATGGCCATGGTGCCAGGCGCGAATGGTGCGAGCGATTTGGCTGGGCCCGGTAAATCCAAGAGAGGCGATGGTTTCAATCGTCTCGGGGTCATCTTCCACGCCGGTAAAGACCAGAGATCCTAGCGGGCTGGAAAGTGGCTTGCTATCGGGAAACAATTCACGCACGCGGGTACGCACCATTTCGCGGCAAGCTTTAACATCTCGATCAAGGGCGGCTAAGTCTTGATGACCAGACAAAGCCGCAACGCGGGCGCGCCGATTTGGATCGGCTGGTAGTTTATGGGTCTGCTCATCATCGAGCATTTGGATGCGGTGCTCGATCGCGCGTAAGAAGCGATAGCCCTGCGCCAAGTCATCGCGGGCAGCGGCATCAATCCGGCCTGCCGCTACCAATGCATCGAGAGCCTGCAAGGTGCCGCGCACACGCAAACTGGTGTCTCGCCCGCCTAAAATGAGCTGTTGGGTCTGGGCAAAAAACTCGATCTCGCGGATGCCGCCGCGACCCAGTTTCACATCAAACGCCGGATCATCCAAATCGGTAGAACGACGCACCGCATGGATCTGGCGTAGAATGGATTGCACATCGTCAATCGCGGCGAAGTCCAAATTCTTGCGCCAAATGAAGGGTAGCAAATGCTTCAGCAGGCTGTTTGCAGCCTCAAAATCCCCGCCAATGGCGCGAGCTTTGATAAAGGCGGCCCGCTCCCAATTCTGCCCGACGCTTTCATAATAGGCTTCTGCTGCGCGCAACGACACCGCGACCGGGGTTGAGGCAGGGTCGGGGCGAAGACGCCAATCGACACGGAATACATAACCCTCAGGTGTGACCTCTTCCAAGATGCGCGAAACGGCTTGGACATGGCGCACGCAGACGCCGCTGGCCCCATCCTGATCCTCTGGCCGGAATGCATCGCGATCAAAGAAGGCAGCTAAATCAATGTCACTGGAATAATTGAGCTCGTGCGCGCCGTGCTTGCCCATAGCAATGATGAAAAGTCCCGGCACCCGATCTGGCACCAGAAAGCTTGAAGAATCGCGACTGGCCGCCGCCCGACTTGCCAAGATCATGGCCGATTGCGTGGCTTGGTCAGCCAGATTGGACAAGGCTACGGTCACATCGCCCAATTCCAAACGCCCGCTTAAGTCGCCAAGGGCGCAGGCGAGATGTGTATCGGCTTTGGCTTGACGCAAGACCGCCATGGCTTCGGGGACGCCAAGCTCAGTAGCCTTTCGAGCCGCCAGCAAACTGTCGGCTAGCACCTCAGACACCTGCCCAGATAAGATGGTGCTGGCTGCTTCTGGCCGCCTTTGGCTTAAACGATCAAGATAAGGGGCAACAAAGCGTGCCGCCTCTAAGGCGTCTGTCATAGAGCCTAAGGACTGGACCGCGACCATCAGGCTTTCAGCGGCAGGATAAGCCGCGCCTCTAAACCGCAATCAGCACCGCGCGGCAGGCCGTCGGCCAAGGTCAGGCGGCCACCATGTAGCTCTGCAATCGCTACGGCCAGTGATAGGCCAATGCCAGAACCTGGCAGGGAACGTGCGCTATCCAAGCGCACAAACCGCTCCAGCACATGGTCGCGCTGGTCCACGGGGATACCACTGCCGCTGTCACTCACGCTGATGGACATTTGGTTGGCGGGTAGGCGCTTGGCCGACAGGCGCACCTCGCCTTCGCTGGTGTATTTGACCGCATTATCCAAGAGATTGGAGATGGATTGGGCCAAGAGAGATCGGTCCGCCATGATTATGAGTTCAGGCTCAATCTCGGCTGTAAATACCAAGCCCGCCTCTTCAATCACGGGCTCAAACAGATCGGCCAATTGGCCAAGCAGGAGACTGACGTCCAAAGGTTCCAGCTTGCCGCCTTCACCCGCTTCGAGGCGAGACAAACGCAGCACGGCATTAAAGGTTGCTACCACGCCGTCCAATTGGATCAAGGCATCTTCAATCGCGTCGCGCAAGTCTTCCGTCGACTGCGCCTTAGCTGCAGCTCCTTCTAGGCGCGCGCGCAATCGTGTGAGGGGAGAGCGCAAGTCATGCGCAATGGAATCCCCCGTCGTGCGCGCGGCAGCGACCAAACGGTCAATCCGCTCCAACATCGCATTGAGGTCTTCGGTTAAATCGTCAAACTCATCGCCATCGCCGGGTCTGATGGTGCGCACAGCTGCGCGACGCTTGAGGTCTCCGGCCATGACGGCACGCGCGGTGCGAGTGAGTTCATCAACCCGTCCCGCTGCTTGGCGTGCAGCCAAAAAGCCACCGACCAAGGCAAAGGCCAACACCCCTGCCCCGCCCATCCAAATGACGCGCGCCACATGGTCTGCAATCTGAACACCAGGGCCCAAGTCGCGGGCAACAAACAGGCCGAACCCGTCGGGCCCAGCCAAGAACAAGCCTCGCGCCCGTCGACGCTCTATCTTGCCGGTCTCCAGATCCGGCCGCTCATAACTAAAGCCAGACGATACCGCACGCTCTGGCTGAAGCGTGCTGTTTGGATCGGGTTTGTCGATCTGCGACAAATCTAGCGGCGCGCCATCAATATTCCCGGACAGGACCTTGCCGTCGGGTTGGACCAGCACATAGAGCGAGTCACTGGCGCGGGCAGCGCGTTGAATCACTTCCATGTTCAAGCCATCAATATTCTGGCGCTGCCAGATATCCGCTAATTCGGAGAGTTCTTGACGCGCAAACCGGTCTGCCTCTAGGCCAAGTCGGCCGACGGTCGTGGCATAGAGGAAGCCCAGCAGCAGGATCGCAAAACCTGCAAATAGACCTGCAAATGCCATGGCGACGCGAAACGTCGTGGTGCGCATCAGCGACCGCAATGGCAAGAGCATTTTTTTGATCATTGGCTCTAGGCTTCGAGCCGATACCCGGCACCACGCACCGTGTGCAGCATGGGTTTATCGAACTCACGATCAATCTTGGACCGCAAGCGCGACACATGGACGTCGATTACATTGGTCTGCGGATCAAAATGATAGTCCCACACTTTCTCCAACAACATCGTACGGGTCACCACCTGATTGGCATTGCGCATCAGATATTCGAGGAGTCGGAATTCACGCGGCTGAATGTCGATCTTCCGACCTTCGCGACGGACGACACGGGCCAGCAAATCCATCTCCAACTCGCCAACTTTCAAGTGGGTTGAGGGCGCTCCGCCTTCATGCCGACGGCCTAACGCCTCAACCCGGGCGATCAGTTCACTGGCAGCATAGGGCTTGGCCAGATAATCATCGCCACCGGCTTTAAGACCTTCGACCCGATGCTCCACATCGCCTAAAGCCGACAAGAACAACACGGGCGTAGCAATCCCCGCCGTACGCAAATCTGTCACGACACTGAGGCCGTCTTTCTTTGGCAACATGCGGTCGAACACCAGAACATCAAATGCCCCGCCGCGCGCCATCATCTCGCCAGTCGGTCCGTCTGCGGCCAAATCAACCACATGGCCAGCTTCTTCCAGAGCACGCCGCATGTAGAGTGCGGTCTCTCCAGCATCTTCAACAATGAGAACACGCATCGGATTCCCCCCTGATGGCGCTAATTACTTCTTCGGCTCAGGCTTGGACGCGGCTTCCAAGGGCAGAGGCACAAACCCGCCACCACCACTTTGGCTTTGTACAAACAGCCCGATGAAAGAGCGACCAGCGGCACGAGCCGCTTCGATGGCCGCATCCAACTCTTCAGCGGAGCGAACTTCCTGATCATTAGCCGTCAAAATCGCATCGCCTGCGCGAATGCCTCGCTCTGCGGCGCGAGAGTCTGGATCAACTTCCAAAATCAGCACACCAGCTTCATTGGCAGGAAGGCGCAGGCGGGTGCGAGCTTGTGCCGACAATGGCCCAACACTCAAGCCCAAGGCATTATCCGCAGCACTTGCTGGCTGAGCAGCATCAGCGCCCGGCACTGGATCGGCCTGAGTCAATTGCTGTTCGGTGGGACGCGCCGTGATGGTGACTGGCACGGTGCGCCGGACCCCTTTGGCACCAACGACATCCAAGCGCACAACCTCACCCACGCGTGTTTGACCAACGCGGCGCGTTAGATCAGCCGATCCTTCAATCTTCTGACCGTTAAACGCCAGCACGACATCGCCGCGCTTCAGGCCGGCCTTCGCCGCTGGCGCGCCGGGCGTGACATTGGCGATCAAAGCGCCTTTAACATCGCTGCCGAGGCCGAAGCTGTCAGCCATTTCGCGGCTGACATCTTGGATCAAAACGCCAAGCCAACCATAAGTGACTTTACCTTGCTCAATGATTTGCTTGGTTGTTCGATCTGCCAAGGAAGCCGGAATGGCAAAGCCAATGCCGACATTCCCGCCTGAACGGGAGAAAATCGCCGTATTCACACCGATCACGCGGCCACTCATGTCAAAAGTTGGACCGCCCGAATTGCCGGGGTTGATTGGAGCATCAATCTGAATGAAGTCGGCAATATTGCCTTCACCGCGGATGTCGCGACCCAAGGCCGAGACGATCCCAGCGGTTGCTGTGCCGCCCAAACCAAATGGGTTACCAATCGCAACGACCCAATCACCCACGCGGACACGGGCTTCTGGAGCAAATTGCACATAAGGGAAGCTACCGCCTTCGACTTTCAACACGGCTAAGTCGGTGCGCTCATCGCGGCCCACAACAGTAGCCTTCAACTCGCGACCATCTTTCAAGGTAGCGGTGATTTCCTTAGCCTTTTCCACCACATGATTATTGGTGACGATATAGCCAGTCGAGGTGATGAAGAAGCCAGAGCCGCCGCCACGTTGCTCACGCGGGCGGGCCTGATTGCCGCGCTGGTTTGGCATTTGCTCGAAGAAACGACGCCATTGCGGCGGCATACCTTCCAAATCATCTGCCGACGGCCCTTCCTCAGCAGCGACGGCGACGACCTCCAGCGACACCACGGCAGGCGATACACGCTCAACCAGATCGGCAAAGCCGGGCAGCATCGCAGCGGCCTTTGGCGCCTCAGTTTTGATTTGTTGGGCAGTGGACAGGCTCGGCGACAAAATCTGACCGGCACCAAATGCCGCCACACCTAATGCCAGCGCCGCAGCCCCTGTCAGGACAGGACGACGCAAAAAGCGATGTGCTTTGGCCTTCTGAGCTACAGGGCCAGAAAGGGTGGTCTGATCTTCACCTTGCTTATCCAACGACATGAAACTTCATCCTGCAGTGTGCGACAGCCCGCCATTCGAGCCGCTCGTTGGATACACTATGACAGGGCGAAGATGGCCAGACCATGGCCAATACATTACAATGTTGTAATAAAGCAGATTCTCAGATGAACATGCTGTTAGATTGCAGCTTTAGTCGGCGGCGGGCTTGTTTTCAAACTCTTTCAAGGCCGCCAAAGCCTGTTCGTCGTCCACAGACGGTGCCGTAGCCGGTGCTGCTTGACTGCGTCGACTGGCGATAACAAGACCAAGCCCGCCGAGTAGCAGCAAGGCCAAGGGCGCGCCCCATAGGGCAAAGGTGTCCAACCCGATTCGGGGACGCAGCAACACAAACTCGCCATAGCGGTCTGCAAAAAAACGCCGAACTTGGGCGTCGCTATCGCCTGCTGCAATCCGTTCACGAATGGCCTTGCGCATGTCTACGGCGATCTCGGCAGATGACAGGGCAACGGGTTCATTCTCACACACCACGCAGCGGATTTCCCGAGCGAGGCTTTGGGCACGGGCTTCCAAGGCGGGGTCGGTTAAGGGCGCTTCGACTGCCTGCACGCCAGCAGGTACAGCAAGCAGAACCAGCCAGCCCATCGCGAAAAGGGTTAGGAGCGGCCGTTTCATTCCGCCGCCACGCCAACGTTTGCAGGGTCAGTTGGCGGAGCTACCCCGGCACTTTCGCGCTTTGATTTGGCCGGTTGTGGTGCGCCGATACGCAAGCGACGATCGGTCAGGCTGATAGCCCCACCCAACGCCATCAAGAAAGCACCGCCGAAAATGGCAACCACGAGCGGGTTCCAATACATTCGGACCGTCCAAGCCATGCGGCCATTGATCTCGGCAGGATCGCCCAAAGCTGCATAGACATCGCCAGCTAAAGATGACCGCAAGGCCACTTCTGTGGTGGGCATACGCGCGGCGGGATAGAAGCGCCGCTCTGGTGCCAAAGTCAGTTCACGTTTGCCATCCGTGACGATCAATTGCGCACGGTCAGCGTAATAATTAGGGCCTTCTTCGGCCGTGACGGCTTTGAGGGTTACCGTGCGGCCTGCAAAACTCGTCGTCTCGCCAAGACCTAGCGAGGCGGTATGTTCAACGCGGAATGCGGTCTCAGAAACCGCGCCCAGAACAAACACACCCATGCCTAAATGCGCGACCGTCATGCCCCACGCGGCACGCTGAAGGCCTTTCACACGGGCCCAGACTTGGGCTGCCGGCAATTTGCCAAAGCGGACGCGGTCAAGCACTTCGGAAATCGAGCCGCAGACGAGCCAGGTCCCAAGACCAATCCCGATTGCCGCCAAGGCTTTCCCGCCCATAAAAGCCCAGCTCAAGGTGATGGCCAGCGCGGTCAAAGCGGCAGCCACCCAAAGGCGCTGCAACACGGCCATCAGGTCTCCGCGCTTCCAAGCCAAAAAGGGTGCAATTGGCAAAGCCAGGAGGACCAAGGCCATGAGGGGCGTGAAGGTCAGGTTGAAATAGGGCGGGCCCACAGATAGCGCGCGCTTGAACACGGCTTCGCCCAATAGGGGATAGAGCGTGCCGACCAAAACGGTCGCGGTTGCGACGGTCAGGAACAGATTGTTTAAAACCAAGGCCCCTTCCCGGCTAATCGGGGCAAAGAGGCCGCGGTCAGAGCCTAAACTTGGCCCGCGCCAAGCAAACAAGGTCAACGCACCACCGGTAAAGGCTGCGAGGATCATCAAGATGATGAAGCCACGCTCTGGGTCGAGCGCAAATGCGTGAACCGAAGTCAGAACGCCAGAACGAACGAGGAAAGTGCCCAACAAGGACAGCGAGAAGGTAAGGATGGCAAGCAGCACCGTCCAACTGGCAAGGCCGCCACGTTTTTCAGTGACGATTGCCGAATGCAAAAGCGCTGCCCCCAAAAGCCACGGCATGAAGCTGGCATTTTCAACAGGGTCCCAGAACCACCAGCCGCCCCAGCCGAGCTCATAATAAGCCCAGTAGGAGCCCAGCGTGATCCCAATCGTCAAGAACGTCCAAGAAGCCAGAGCCCAAGGCCGCACCCATCGCGCCCAAGCCGCGTCGACACGGCCCTCCAACAAGGCGGCAACGGCCAAGGAGAAAACCACGGACGAACCAACATAGCCCAAATACAAGAAGGGCGGATGGGCCGCGAGCGAGGGGTCTTGAAGTAGGGGGTTGAGGCCTGCGCCTTGCAAGGGGGCGGGATCCAAGCGAACAAATGGGTTAGATGCAAAGGCCAGATAGGCCATCATCACAGCGGTCAAAAGGCCTTGGACTCCGACAGCGCGCGACCGCAAATCCCAGCGCAATCCTTTGGAGAAGTGCGCCAACATCCAGCCAAAGCCCGCCGAGATCAAACACCACAGCACCATCGAGCCTTCGTGGCTGCCCCAAGTGCCTGCGATTTTGTAGAGCATCGGTTTCAGGGTGTGGCTGTTGGTCGCGACATTCTGGACCGAGAAGTCAGAACGGATGAATGCGCTCATCAGCGCGAAGAAAGCCAAAGCAATGGCAACAATTGAGATATCAGACGCCGCCTTGGCCATTGCGGCAAATCGGCCATCCCGGGCGTGACCGCCCCATAAACCTGTCGCCGCTTGGGCAAAGCTGGCGAAAAGAGCGAGGAAGATGAGGAAGTGTCCGAGTTCTGCGATCATACCCGACTATGTACCTCGCAGGCCTATGGGTTCAACCTGTTTACGCTGCTGAAACTACGAATTTAACGCCCGCCGAATTCACGTTTATTTTGACCCGGTGTGCGTCGGGTTCAACATGCCGGCACCCGTGCCCAAATTGGATTGGTTGCTGGCTTGATTGACAGGCAGAGGTGCATCGCGCCATTGGCCAGAGGCCTTCAAGGCATCAGCCACTTCCTTGGGCATATAGTTTTCATCGTGGCGCGCAAGAATGGTGCGCGCCTCAAACGTATCGGGGGCGGTGAATTTGCCCTCAGCGACCACACCTTGGCCTTCACGGAACAAATCTGGCAATACGCCGCGATAGCTAACGCGCACGTCGGCCTTCATATCGGTCACAACGAAATTGACTTTGCCATTATCTCCGCGAACGACGGTCCCCTTGGCGACAAGACCACCGATGCGCGCTTGGGTGCCAGCTTCAGGTTGTTTGGCTTGGGCATCGGTTGGCGAGTAAAAGAAAGACGCCGTTTGGCGCAGAGCGACACTGGCAACCGCAGTTGCGCCCAGCAGGACAATCCCTGCGGCAGAAATCAGAAGAAGGCGGCGGTCGCGTCTGCGCATGGCTCTTACTCGATCTTTCCCTTAAACTACTGCGTCACGTCGAGAATGGAAAGCAACCTTTCCCTCACTTTCACTCACCTTTTCGGCATCGCCACCGGGCCTGACGCGCCAGCGGAAGGCAGCACGGGTACACGCTCAAGTGCCAAGCCAAAAACGGCCGTCAGCAAGGGATCGTTTGCCTGCTGCTTTTGACCCACCAACAAGACTTCTCTGGCCTCTTTAAGTTTGCCGGTCATCAACAAAACGCGCGCCGCAGAAAGGCGCAGAGCGGGATCGGATGGGTTCTCGGCCAATCGGTCAATGCGTTTGGCAATCATGGTTTCAATGAAGGCTTTCTGGGCCTCAGGACCGGCATTGGCCATTTCAGCCATTGGTCCGCCACCTTCTTCCCCGGGACCGCGATCCAATTGCGACAAGACCTCAGCGACACGGGCGGCGAGTTGCATTTGGCTCTCAGCTTCCTTGGCATTAGCCACATAAGCCGCGCGCCAAGCGGTCAACGCCTCGGCCTTTTTGCCAGCCTGCCAGTCTGCCAGACCCAAATAGAAGCGCGCCGGCGCTGAATTTGGCTTGAGTTGGAGCGCGGCATCAAAGGCCGACTTGGCATCTGCCCCCATCACGCCCTTGTTTAAGCGCATCAAAACAGCCCCGGTCTCAGCGATTAAGTCAGCATTCTTGGGGTCGCGCCGCATAGCAGCTTGAAACGCCCGCAGGGCATCTTGGTCGCGCCCGGCGCTACCCAGAACTTGCGCCATCAAGGCGTGCGGCACAGGATCTTTTGGTGCTTTTTTCGCCTGCTCTTGCAGAATCAGCATGATCTCATCTTCGCTCAAGGTTTCCGGCGGGCGCGAGAGCAACTCCGCTTCGCGCTGAACAAAGGGCTGGTCTGTCTTTTGCGGTGAGCCATAGATGAGGTACAAACCGCCTGATCCTAACGCAATCGCAGCGGCCACACTGGTCAAAGCCAATTTACCCAGCCGCGGGCCTTCCCCCAAAATGCGATCGCGAGCCTGCACAAGTCTGCGGCCAATCTCGAGCTTGCCAGCTTGGGCGGCTTCTTCAGATATCCGACCTTGGCTCAAGTCGCGCTCGATCTCAGCGATCTGATCTTGATAGACCTGCAGATCCGCGCGGTCGCTTTCAAGCGCGCCACCACGGGCACCAGCCCGCAACACCCACCAAGCAGCACCTACAAGGGAAACCAGCAAGGCAAGCCAAAACAGTCCAGCAATAAGAACAGGGGGGAGTTGGGTCATGATAGAGGGCGACATGCACGCTCCCATCCTCGGGTTCAAGGCTTCAGGGTGAAAATGTCGCAGGCAGAAGCTTCAAGCTTACGCGATTAGTCGGTGCCTCAAGCAGCTTTTCTGATCAGAGCAGTGATGCGGCGCTCAAAATTCTTGGCAGGCAACGGACCATCGAGCGCATTGATTAGGGAAGAAGTTGCATTGATCCAATCTTGGAAATGCTGCGAAGTTACGCCTTCGCGCGCGACGCGGACAAGCCCTTCACAAACGGCATCCAATTGGCCAGCTGCAGTCCGGCTCGCATTGTCACGAAAGCCGCCAAAGCCCGCGAGGGGCGCGAGGAGGCGCGTGGCAACCAAGAATTGCATGTGGCAACGGGCAACTTCTACTTTGGCAGGATCTATGGCGGCGCTATAACGGGGTTCTGTTATCATACCCGCGTTCTTTTTGCGCACCATATCCATCGGCAAAGCTAGGTCGAGTGCCTTTACAGCCGCATGGCAAATCATTTCCAACCGTGAACCGACCTGGCTACAGATGGCGGTCAGCTCCTGTCTCCAAGGGCCATTTGGGGATAGGATGGTATCACGCGTCATCCCATGGACCAGCTTATTGTGACGGTCGATCGCAGCTTTGACGGCTTCCACGTCGAAGGAACCGCCCAATGCAGCGTGCTCAATGACGGTGCCTTCGCGGCGCAGAAGGGCAATGACGCGCCTTCCGACAACCGCAAAATGGGTTGTATCTATCTTGCGGTCGTCGACGCCGCGCGACACCCGTTGCAGAACCCGCAGCGCCTGATAGGGCTTTGGCAACACCGACATGGTCAGCAACAGAATTTCCGTAGCGGTTTGCGGATTGTTATTCTCAGCTTCTTTTACAGCCGTAGCTAAGCGTAGGATCGACTGCTCATGCATGTCGCCGCGCAAGCTTTGCACGCCTGTCCAAATTTCACGCCCAGCTTTCTCGGCCGACAAAAGCGGGATCAATCGGGTTAGAATATGCGCGGCCTCTGGCATCTTCGTCAAAGCACCCAAGCGCTCTGGCGGAATGTCCTGAATATTGTCCAGCAGCTCGTTTCGCATTTTCTGCGCATACTCTCTGGCTTGGCCCATATCGCCGCGGAGGCTGGCAGCCGTGCCCAAAGGCTCCAGATCGACATAGGCGTCTGGCGCAAGTTGGCCGATGATCAATTTCCAAACGGGACCCAATCCGATCCGAGGCAAAGAGCCTGGCATCAACCGATGTAAGGGGCCGTTCTCAAACAGATTTTCAAAAGGTTCGAAGAAAAGCCGATCAAAGCTGAGGATGCGCGTATGCGCCTTGCCAGTTGCGAACCCAGATGGGATGCCTGCTTCACGCATGGCATCGAGCAATTCACCGGTTGGAATAGATTGTACGCCTTGGACTTTCATGCGCTCCAACAGCGCCCACAGCTTCCCTGCGGTTGCTGGCGGGGTCGAGAGCAACAATGCCTTTAAGGCTGCAATCTTGTCGTCGGTTAGAACAGTCATCGGCGGATACTCAAGTAGGTACTCTATTGAAGCCACATCACCTGCAGCCATCAAGCAAACTGTCGTAACAAAAATGGGTTAATTTGAAGTTTGCGGGGTCAAACAAATAAAATTTAAATCTAAACAGAGATTTCGGCTGCAGGTAGCAATAATTGAGCTCGTAACCCACCCAATTCGGACCGATCCAACTTCAAACTTCCACCGTAAGCGCGCGCCAATTCATCGCAAATTGACAACCCTAAGCCAGACCCCGGCAAAGTCTCATCTAAACGCGCGCCGCGCTTGAGGGCCGCGACCAACGCCTCGCCCTCCAAACCTTCGCCGTCATCTTCGATAACAATCTCAATCTGCCCAGTTGCTGCCATGCGAGCGTCAATTTCAACAAGCCCCCCGCCGTATTTGCAAGCATTCTCAGAAAGATTGCCGATTAGATCTTCCAAATCTTCCTTCTCACCACGAAAGACCAAATTGTCTTCAAATCGGGCTGTGACTTTCACGCCTTCGGCTTTGAACAAACGCCCTAACGTGCGACTGACATCGTCAATCACGGGCCCAATTGGCGTGCGTGCGCCCAAGGATTCTGCGCGCGCTGCCGCCGAGGCGCGCTTGAGATAATGCTCGACTTGACGGGTCATGGCTTGCGCCTGTCGTGCCACCAAATCCTCAAACTCACCCTTATTCTGCCGCGATTCATTGAGAAGGACTGACAACGGGGTTTTCAAAGCGTGCGCGAGATTGCCAACATGGGTACGCGCGCGCTCCACCACTTCCTGATTATGAGAAATGAGTGCATTTAGCTCCCCCGCCAAGGGGGCCAGTTCTTTGGGGGCATCTTCATCCAAACGGTCTCGCTCGCCATTTCGGATCATCGCAAGCTCACGACCCATTCGGCGCAAAGGCTCTAAGCCCAATTGGACCTGCAGGAAAATCGCGCCCAATAGCCCGAGTGCCAAGGCTAATAGTCCAAGTGACAGCGCCAGATTGAAACGATCACCAGCGGCGACCGCCTCACCCGTATCTGCGCCCACCATCAAAAGCGTCTGACTGGTGCGAGACGGCAATTGTACCAAGCGGGCGGCAACCCGAAGGCGCTCTTTATCGCGCGTCATCTCGACTGTTTTGGTGGTACCTGGTTGGACAAGCACTTGTTCCACCAAGGGCAAAGGGGGTTCAAATGGCTCATCCCAAACGGATCGCGAACTGACGCCGGGTCCGATCAACTTAGGTCCGGCTGTCACATCCACCACGCGCCAATAATGGCCCGACAGGGGACGCACAAAGCGTGGATCGGTCGGGGCACGCGGCACCCGCAATTGACCCTGCGCGTCGGTTTCTATGGTTGCAGCAAGCGCATCGATTGAGACAGTTAGCTCTCGGTCGAATGCCTCAAAAACCGAATTGCGAAACAAAGCCGAAAGGCCGTAACCTGTCGCGACCAGCACTAAGGCTGACCAGATGGCCGCAACAGCGACCAGTCTTCCGGCAAGGGAACGCCGAGACCTCACCCCTTACCTGACTGGCTGGATGCGTCGGGATCAAGCAATTGATAGCCAAGGCCACGAACCGTCGCGATCCGATCCTGACCGATTTTCTTTCGCAACCGTCCAACAAAGACTTCGATCGTGTTGGAATCCCGGTCAAAGTCTTGATCATAAATATGTTCGATCAATTCCGAGCGGGGAACGACGCGACCAACATGATGCATCAGATAGGTCAACAGGCGCAGCTCATGGCTAGTCAATTTAACTGGGTCGCCCGCCACAGTGGCGCGCTGAGCGCGCGGGTCAAGCCGCAGGTCGCCGCATTCCAGTGCGGGTGTCGCGTGGCCAGCGGCACGCCGGACAAGCGCGCGCAAACGGGCCAGCAATTCTTCAATATGGAATGGCTTAGTGAGATAGTCGTCCGCCCCGGCGTCAAAGCCGGCCACCTTCTCGCTCCAGCGATCGCGCGCGGTCAAAATCAGTACGGGCACAACTTTGCCCGCATTACGCCAGCGCTCTAGGACTGTGACGCCATCGATCAACGGTAGACCCAAATCCAGAACAATCACGTCATAGGGCTCAGTGTCACCAAGAAAGTGGCCTTCTTCGCCATCGGCGGCGACATCTACAGCATAGCCGGAATCATGCAGGGCGCGCTCAAGCTGACGACGTAAATCGGGATCATCTTCCACTACCAGACAGCGCATCCGCCTCATTCCTTTCACAAACATGTGCCGCCATATGGACAAACGAGCCTGCAGGGAGTCCGTTAGAACGGACGTTGCTTGACAGGCAGCTTAACCTTGTCGGCCGACAATTTGCCCAGATTGAGCATCGACTTTAAATATCATGATCCGGCCACGAGAAGCCTGCCAGCGCACAATATAAAATTGTCGCCCATTCTCGGTTACAATCTGAGTATCTAACTGATTGCCAGGCTCAATGGCGTTGATCATCTCCAAGACTTGGCTCAAGGGAACGATCTGGCTGGCCATCTGAAACAGGCCACCATTGCGCAAATCTTCGCGAAACACCAAACCCGAAGGGCTGGGTGGCGCAGCACTTGCCCGACCTGCTTGCGCAGGCCCAACCAGAGCGAGGCTGGCTAGGAGGGATGTGCTCAAAAGAAAGGCGAACAGCTTTTTCATAAGATCTAGGTTATACGCATGGTTCTGAACGTGGATTAAACGGGATCGATCAGTTTCATTCATAGAGACAGATGATCCCCAATACTTTACTCGAGTTTTAAAGGCTGTAACAACGGGTAAGTATGCGGAAAATACTGCTTTACAGTGTTGAAGGCTGAAGTCGAGCCGCTTTTGTCCATTCATGCGCGGCGCCAACAAAGGCACGGAACAATGCATCGGCATCGTCCGTGTCGTCAATCAAGCGCTCTGGATGCCATTGGACGCCCAGCGCAAACCGTCGGTCTGGCCGTTCAATCGCCTCAACCAGCCCATCGTCTGAATAGCCCGACACGCGCACGTGATCGCTGATCTCTACCAATGCCTCACGGTGAAAGCTATTGACCTGCAGATACTCAAGACCCGTGATGGCATGGAGTTTGGTGCCAGGCGTCACCTTAAGGCCATGGCGGGTCATGCGATCATCATGGGCGATGCTGCCATCGGTGTAGGATTTTGCATCGCCACTCATCCGGCAGCCAGACAAACAGCCCAGCATCTGCATGCCGTTACAAATGCCCAAATAAGGCCGATCTTCTGCCAAAAAGGTCTCAACCAGGGCCCGTTCAATCGCAAAGCGGTCTGATTGTGGCGCATAGCTTTCTTGGCCCGGAACATACCACTCAGAGGGAAATTTGATCCGCGCGCCTGTCGACATGAGACCTGCACAATATTCACGCGCAAATGCCAACGAGTCCGCCGCATAGGGTAGACCAATTGCCACGCCACCGACTTTTTCTATGGCCCGGAAATAGCCCTTGCCTGTCTCATAGGACGCCCCGCCTTGGCTGGTGTTTTCGTCCAGAATGATGCCGATAATCGGCTTGTCCCCCAAAAGACCCATGGCCCCTCATCCCATTGCCTTAAGCTAACGCTTTGGTGGCTCATCGCGTCGAGACCAATTTGCCAGAAGCGCCTTCAATTCCCCATTATCGCCCTCGGGCAAGCCCAAGATCAGCCGGATAAACAAGTCGCCCGGCGCACCGGGACGGGCCACGCCTTTGCCCTTTAAGCGCAAGACAGTGCCTGAATTCGAGCCGGGTGGAATGGTGAGCGAGACTGTGCCGTTGGGAATGGTGGCTTCAACCCGGCCACCTTCGAGAATTTCGCTCAAGGACACGGGCAGGTCCATCCGCACATCATCACCATCGCGCTGGAAAACGGAATGGGGCTTGACTGTGACAGTCACCATCAGATCGCCCGCAGGCATGCCGCCTTGTCCCGGTCCACCTTGACCACGCAGCCTGAGAGTTCGGCCCGTTTCCACGCCAGCAGGAATGGTCACATCAATTGAGCGATCACCCGCTTTAACCCGTTGCTTGGCACCGGAAATGGCATCTTCAAAGTCGATCTTGATGGTGGTTTGAATGTCTTGACCCTTTGTACCGGCTTGAAAGCCCGGCCGAGCGCCACCGCGCGCACCAAAGGCTGCACCAAAAAGGTCGCCAAACATGTCTTCAAATTCGGGTTGGCCGGGACCTGTCTGACGCCGCCCGGCACCTGCCCCACCAAAGGGTCCGCCGGGGCCAAAGGGATCGCCACCGCCAAACGGACCGCGTCCACCGCCACCGCCGCCAAAGCCTGCAAACTTTGGATTGCCGTCGGCATCAATTTCGCCACGGTCGTATTTGGCCTTGCGCTCTGGATCGTCGAGAAAGGTGAAGGCGGCCGACACGCGCTTGAAGCGTTCTTCTGCCGCTTTATTGTTTGGGTTCGCGTCTGGATGCAATTCCTTGGCGAGCTTGCGATAGACTTTTCGAACCTCAGCAAAGGGGGCTCCGCGCGCAACGCCAAGCACTGCATAAGGTTCTTCTGCCACGCCTTGATCTCCCGGTTTCCTGCAAATCCAGCGGGCGCACCCACTATATCTGTCACAGACTTAGGCGCTCTCTACTGACGGCGAAAGGGGGGCTAGCTCATGTGTTGCACGCTTATCCGTTCTTCGAGCCAATGGCCCAAGCGACCGGCGGCCCCCAATTGACAAACGGACAGGCTGATTTCGGTCTGCGCTGCACCAAAATCGGCTTGTTCTTGAGCGGTTGGATATAGGTAGGATGGGCGATCTACCTCGATTGAACGAAGGATCGCCCCGTCTACACTCAGCAGTGTCACCACATAGCGCTCTTTCGCGACGACTTGCGGCACTTCCGGCAGGGCCCAGCTATCGCCATCGCCGCTGGCGCGTCGCACCCAAGACAGCTGAATACCGCTTGAAGTTCGACGCGCCCGCAGATGACAAGGCGACCATGGCAAGGCAGCAAGCCCGGAAAAGCTTGCTTGCTGCTGCGTCTCCAACGCTGGCTGCGCTGAAGGTGCCGCCGTCCATTCCAAGGGCAGCCCTAAGAAGCTTGGATCAAAATCAGCCGGGACGAGGGCGTCATCTAGGACCACAAAGCCAGTGTCTGTCGGAGCCAGAGGGCCAGACGCACCGCCATGATAGCCGCGCACCACGCCTTCCAATCGCCAAGTCTGACTGGCAATCCAGCTAGCATTCGACCAGCTCAAAACATCGATCACACCGTCTGGCCCAAATAGCGCAGCTTTGCCAGAGGTGGGCGGCGCATTGCTGGTCGCAAATTCGACGAGGCATCCCGCAGCCAAACGGCGGGAACTAGGCGCAACCGGCAAGGCTTCCGCCAAGCGGCCATTGGTCATGGGTCTATCCACGCGCGCAACGATCCGCTCGGATAAGCGCACCTCGATTGTCCCGGGCCACGGGCTGGCAAACGCCCCAATCAAAGGCTTTGGTGCTTGTATTTGGGTGAAGGGCGCAGGCAGATCCAGAACCACAAAATCCGGGGGTGCCGCAAGCCAAGGCAAGTCAGGCTGGGCTTCCACGGCATGGCTTGCCAATGGGGTAGGCCTTGGTTGGGGCGCGGGCGTTGCGACCAGTTCTTGCGCCCAAGGCCCCTCCAGTCGATCAACCCGCCACAGGGTGCCATCCTCCCACATGAACCGATCACCGACTTGCAAACAGGCAGCAATTGCGGGGGTTAACTTGCCTTGCAGCCGCTCTAAAGGTGGCGTCATTGCCAATTGATGCGCCACGGATTGTCGGCTTTCTGCGTCCACCACCATAGGCAAGGAGATAGACAGATTGAGGCCGCTCGATCCTGTGCCTTCAGTCCGATAACTAGCAGGCTCAAAATCGCGCTCACTTGCATAAGTGATGACTTGGACGTGAGAAGGCGCATCTTGCGGCTGCATCATCCAAGAGACATCGGCCGCGCCGCTCTTCATTTGAAAATCCGAAGTGGCCAAAGTCCGGACGGCCTCCGGCGCTGAGATATCTGTAATCTCAAGCCCTTCAAAACGGGGACGAGCCTCAAGTCCCAACGGCTGCAGCAATTGGTCGATCAAGGCACGCGCGGTAGCCGGGGTCTCCACTACAAAGCCCTCAATAAAGCCTGATACGCCGTCTGGATTCAGGAAGCTCAGGCCAGCGCGTGCGCCAATCCCGACCAATAGCTCGCGTATAGGCAGAATTCCGGCTCGGCCCGCTAACCAGTGCCCCGTGGCCGCATGCGCGCCATCGCCCCAAACCGCTTCTAGCTGTGGGAAGTGGGGATAAGGTCGGGCATCCCAAGTCCATAAGAAGATGTGTTCCGGCGCAATCATCGGCTGCCCGTTCACAGCTGACATCGGGCTATGATCCCGCCAATAGGCCAGACAGGCCTCCAGCGCGAGGCGCTGTTCACCATCATCGCGCGCCCCGGTTGAGAAGGGCGGAAGACCGGCTTCAGAGGATTTAGGATCGGGGAAGACGCTGGGGCGGTTAGCCGCCTTATCGACGGCCGGGAAACCCAGTTCCATCAGCCGGATCGGCTTGGATTGTGGCACCCAAGGCGTGGGGTTGGTTAGCCGCTGGCCACCTATGCGTTCAAAATGGTTTTGGTTCCAGAAACTTCGCATGTCTTTGACCCGCCAAACCCAAGGCTCTTGATACGCCTCGTCGGTTATCGGTGTACGGGTGCGGGCAAGACGGTCGGCTTCACGCGCATAATAAAAGTCATAGCCCTCCCCGCCTTCGATGCCCGCCTGCAGCGAGGCCAAATCGGGTTCGGGCTCACCCGGCCGCCGGTCGGTCAATGGCGGATACCAATCCAGCCCGATGAAATCCAAGTTGGGGTCTGCCCAGAGGGGGTCAAGCGGGAAGCAAAGGTCCTGGCTACCCGCAGGATTATAGCCGCCATATTCGGTCCAGTCCGCCGCATAGCCAATCTTGACCTGTGGCCCAAGGATGAGACGGACTTGTGCAGCAAGTGCTTTCAGGGCTGCTACGGCTGGGAACTGCCCGGTTGAAGACCGCCTATGGGTAAGGCCCACGAGTTCGGAGCCAATCAAGAAGCTCTCCACCCCACCTGCGGCTTTGGCCAGCATCGCCTGATGCAAAATAAAGCGCCGATAGGACCATTCCGCTGGACCAGAATAGATGGGTTCCTGCCCCCGCAAGCTAAATTGGCTCGCCGCCGCTGTGCCAAAGAAGGCGGCAATTTGAGCTTCAGTCGTCGTGGGGCCCGAAATGCAGGTGATGCGGCCGCGCCAAGGATAGGCTGGTTGGCCAATTCCGCCTTGGGGATTTGGCACGCCATTGCCTGCAGGGATGTCCATCATAACAAATGGGTTCAGCGTGACCTGATGGCCGCGGGCCTTAAGCTCTGTGATGGCCTCGATGACACTGGCATCTTCCGGCGTGCCGCCATAGGCGGGCCTGCCATCCACCAAGGAGACCAGATTGGCGTTGCCACGGCTCAAGCCAGCCACTTGCCAAGCACGCGGACGGGTTGGCTTAAAGCGTTGGTCGACGCGGGGCTCGATACGACACTGCCCTGCCCGCAGGTCCGTCCCGAACCAAGCCACTACCAAAGAAACATGATCAACTTGGGGCAGATCGCGCGCCAAATTATCTAAGGAAACACACAAGTCGGTGCGCGCACTTTGAACATGCAGGTTCTCGGTCTGCGCCGTGCCCGGTTTCCAAATGGTTTGGACCGGCGTGGTGGCATAGGCAAATTCCCCGGCACCAGGGATCAGACAAACTGCCCGTGCCAAGTCTTGTAAGCGCGGGCGATTGGCCTCTGCAGGTGTCGGAGCCAGGATTTCAACGGAGATATTGGGGATGCGGTCATTAAAGGCCGTGACGACCAAATCTTCAAACACCAGATAGGCAAGACCGCGAAAGGCCGGCGCAACGTCTAAGCCTTCGATCGCCTCAATCAAGGGATCAGGCTCTTGATCCTCCCCGCCTAAATAGAGCCGGTAGGTGGCTTGGCTCAAATCATAGACCTCGCCATTCACCCACATGCGACCAATGCCTTGGATGGGCCCTTCGCACAGGCCAAGGGCAAAGCTAATCGAGTAATAGCGCTCCACGACGCGTTGCCCGCCTTTGCCGCCAATGGTGCGCTTCTTATCATGCTCTTTGAATTGTGCGGCCCAGATGACTTGGCCTGTTACGCGGGCACGACCAAAGACAAGCGGGATGGGCGCACCTTCGCCGCCGCCTTGTACTTTCAAACTTGACAGGCGAGAGGGCTGGACCCGGGCGGGCGTGAGGCTTGAAATCAGCGCTTGGTCGATGGAGTCACCGACAAAAGTGCCAATGGTACCGCCGACCGGCCCAAACAGCGCGGAGCCGATGGTGGAGAGGATTAAGCTTGCCATCAGATTGATCCTTTTTCAGCCGGAGCATGGGTGGAAAGGCTTGGGTCAGGCCAGTCAAACAGGTGTGTGGTGCGCATCTTAAACCAGCGGCCATAGCGATTTTCGACAACGCCAGCCGTCCAATGGGCATGGATGAAGCGCCCGTCCTCGCCCATTAGGCCCGCGTGAGCAGGTGACCCACTTGGGACTTGTGCAAACAGGATCACGCAGCCCAGGCGGGGCTCGTCGAGGGGTTCTAAAAACAAATGGGCTGCCGCCACGAGGTCGCGCTTCAGCGCCGTCCGCGAGGGACAAGTTAGGCCTAAATCGCGGGCAACGCCCTCAATCAAGCCAACACAATCAGTTGCTATTCCGCACTGGCTTGCCCCTTCGGCATAGGGTGTGCCCAGCC
The DNA here is from genome assembly GCA_001602435.1 of Hyphomonadaceae bacterium UKL13-1. GTDB lineage: Bacteria > Pseudomonadota > Alphaproteobacteria > Caulobacterales > Aquidulcibacteraceae > Aquidulcibacter. The sequence goes on along the minus strand of CP012156.1, from coordinate 831,354 downwards.
AAGCCCTTGCCAAGTGCATGGCATCCACCCTCATCGTTTGCCCCCAACATTTCCTGCGGGGCTGGGACCCGTGACCGTCGCGGCTTCACCGGGCAAAGTGGGGACACCCCGGAAGTTCAAGCCATTGCCAAAACGGGTGCGGCAGGTGTCATAGCGTTTGTCACACCCAAGGCTAAAAGTGACGGCATCACCCTGCGCTGGCAAAATCGGCATCGGTTGGGCTAGTTTGACGGCGAGCTGACCGCCGACCAGTTCCACCTGCTGAATCGGTCGTGACAGGCCCTTCGCGCGCCCAGAAATGACCCGCAGCATTCCACCACTAAAGGCATTTAAATCAAATTCTTGCACGAAGGAGGTAGTTAAGGCACGGTCACTCTGCACTGCCATGATGGTCGCGGTCGCGCGATAAGCCGGGTCATTTAAATTGACGCCACAGCGTCCGTCGCCCAGGCTTGCGTCACAGCTACGGGCATAAAGACGGCCCACCATTTGGTTCATGGCGGGTTCGAGTGTTTGGATATTCAACTCGAAATTACTGCCATGACACACAATCGTCTGCACAAAGCCAGACCACAGCGGCAGACTTATCGTCGGCTCTTGCCAGTCGATCAGAAAAGCCTCAACCCGCGCTTGATCCCAAAGACCCAGCTTGATGTCATCGGCGTCCATCCCTGCCAGCGAGAGCGCGCCTGACAGGGCGGCATGGCCGGGGCTGAGCGACAATTCAGCTTCAACCGGGCTTTCGCTGAGGCTGAACGCAGCTTTGAAGAGTGTGTCAGCGACTTGAAGATCGCGGTCATGCTCGGTGGCAGCAAGGACCAAGCCGTCTTGCCGGATCAAGCGCCAAGCGCGCGCCAAAGTGGTGACACCAGCGCGCCATTTTGCGTCCAAGGCAGGTGGCAAAGACCTCATAACAAGATCTCCACCAGAGCCAGCGAGATAACCCGGCCTGCCTCAAACGCATCATGGGCAATGTCGAGGCGGTCGCTGTCAAAGCGGACGGGGGTATCAAAGCTAAAGCCTGCCCGCACCGACTGGCCAGCCGCTGGGGCCGTCGAAAGCGTGATCAAGCCTGTTTGGGTGTCCACAGAGAAAGCTGAAGCCGGAAGCTCTGTTGTGCCAATGCCCACCCGCACCGTGCCGAGGCCCGGCAGATGGATCGGTCGAACGCTGTTGCCCGCCACATCGCCATAGGTTTTCTGCAACTGAAAGACCTTTTGGCTGCCATTGCCCGTGCCCAGAAGCTGATCGAACGGCCCCGGCATTTGTGACGGTCGACAGCTTTTGTGGTCCGCCGGATCACTGAAACGAAATCCATGGAGGCGTCCGAGACGGGCTTCAAAAAAGGCTGTGATTTCCGATAGATCGTCCAAGTTTCGAATGGCTGAGCCGACATCCCAGCGCCGTCGCGACCGAGACAAGCAGGTGTTGCGCACTTCGCGACCATTGGCCAAGGCCACCACTTCGGTCACCCGCTCTGGCCCACCTATGGCACCACGGGCCAGTTTCAGGGGAAAGTTGATGTTGTGAAACGCGGTCATAGCAAGCTTCCCCCGCGTTGAACGGCGCGGGCCAAAGCGGCCGCCACTTGGGTAGACGAGCGCTTTACCTCAGCCAGATTGCTACCAGGTGCCATATGGATCGTGATGTTGATTGGCTGACCAGCCCCGCTCGGAAGGATTGAGCCCGAGTTGGAAGGCACAAACAGTTCTGGTCCACGCTCGCCAACCAGATAGGCCCCGCCAGACGTCACCGGGCCACCATCTGCACGCGCGCCTGCTTGCGGGATGCTCTGCACGATCTGCAGAAAGGCCGCCTCCAAGGGTTTTGTGACAAAGCGCTCTAAGGCCAAATTGGACAGATCACGCACCAGACTGGCAGCCAGACCTCGAACAGAAAGTTCGCCACTACGCGCGGCTTCGGCCAAAGATGAGGACACGCGCTTGCCAGCTTTGGCAAAAGCGTCGCCTAATGCGTCCGCTGCGGCTTGCGCAGGACCGGTGGCAAACGCATCCAAACTGTCTGCGGCGCGCTGCAAATCATCTTCAAATGAACTTTTATTCATTGATGTCATTAGGAGGAGTCTCCTCATCTGGGAAACGAAGCGATAGAAGGGTTAGGTTGGCGCGTGTCATGACCTCGGTGGTTGCCAGATCAGGGGCCACTAGGGCGCGCCATTCGGCAACCGAGACCTCCCAGAAGGAAGCAGGATCTAGGCTGAGGCCAATGGCTTGGCGAAGCAGGCTGGGCCACGGCAAAAGGCTCATGCCCCCGCCCCTTCAAACGCCTTTGTAATGGCCTCTGCTGCCTCCGCCGGGCGAATTTGTGCCTTGGCAAGGTCGGCTGCGCTCATGGCCTCGCCGCACAAGAGGGCAGAGATGATCACCAACACATCGTGACTGGACAGGGTGGCGAGGCGGGCCTCGAGGGCTTCTAATGTGTTGACTTCCAAGGCAGCTTCAAGGCGTGCCAGAGCTCCCATCGTCAAGCACAAGATCAAAGGGCGGCCATCGACATGCAAGACGGCTTCGCCGCGCGCGGGATTAATCAACCCGGTCATAGTGCGACAAATCCCAATTCGCCGGCGCTGACCAAAGTCATTGAGAAAGTTGCCTCCCCATCATGGGCACCGCCATATTCAAGCGCGGCGATCTGAAACGGCCCCTCAAGCGTGCCAAAGTCTGGGACGATTAAGCGCCAGATTCTGCGATCTTGCGCAAAAAAGCTTGTGCGTACCAAGGCATCAGACGCGGCATCCTTAAATACGCCGCTGCCGGTGACACTGGCTTCCTTCAAACCTGCCCCGGCCAAGAGTTCGCGCCAGGCATTTGGGCTTTCCGCCGAAGTGGCGTCCACCGACTTGGCGGCCAGCGCAATCGTCTTCGCACGCAAACCGGCGATCGTTACAAAATTCGGGATTGCGGCCCCATCGGATATCTTGAGTAGGACGTCCCGTCCTGCTTGTCCCGCCATAGCGGCCTCCTTAATGAAAATATATTCAGATACGATCAGCAATGATCTTTAAACGCACGATCCCGAGCCAAGACCGCCCGTCCGCACTGCGCATCACATCGCTATAAAGTGGCAGGATCAGCACGATGCGCGCGCCTAGTGGATTGGGCTTTGCCGCAGCGGCGCAGGTGGCGAGCGCTGCGACGGCTTGGCGGGCGATTTCGGCCCCCGGCTGGCGGCAGACGACCTCTAATGTCGCAATATGCTCGTCGCTTTGGACCACTGAGGCATCAACTGGCTTGGTCTCCCAACGTCGCCAAAAGGCAAAAGGATATGCAGCCAGTTTCACCGGGGCTTCGACCAATCGGACCGGATTGCCCAAGACCGCTTGAACGGCCGGATCTGCCCGAAACACGGCGTCCAACGCCTGCTGGCAAGCAGCCGCACTCATAGTTTGACCCTTTCGAAGCTCTGATCCCAAGAGGCTCTCCCGCCAGCTGCGGGGGCAGAGCCATCGCCATCGCGGCGCGCAATGGCATCCGCGACGGCTTCTAGAATGGCCAATCGGTCGGCTTGGGGCACCAGCGCGCTGGTGGCATAGCCCGCCTGATACTCGACGCTGAAGTCGCGCATCGGTTGGTTCAAGACGAATTTCCCATCAATCAGACTGAGGATGTTGCCACTCGGATCCGCCAGAGCGCCTGAAGGCAAAATCGTCCGCACCGCATGGATTGCGGTAACAGGATTGGTCGCCGGGATCAGAAAGCCTGGAGACAAGGCACCAAGGAAATTCTGACGCACCCGCCGTGTGAGGAGCGCACGCCCGGTCCGCGCTTCAAAAGCCTCGCGCGCTGCCGTAATGAAGAGCGCGAGCAGAGCGTCATCCCCTTGCGTGCCGATCCGAAGATAGGCGCGCACATCTGACAGGGACACGGGCTCCCCCTCTGGGGGGATCAGAATTTCCAGGGCCATGGGATTTTGCCTTAGCTGACGGTGAATTTGAGCAGTTTGATCGCGTCGAAGTTCTGCACACCACCACCGAGGCGCTTGGTGACATAGAACATGACAAACGGTTTGTTGGTGTAAGGATCCCGCAAGACCCGCACATCGGCCCGATCGACGATCAGATAGCCCTTCTCGAAGTCACCAAAGGCGATGGCGAGACCGCTGGCGCTGACGTCGGGCATGTCCTCGCACTCGACAACCGGGAAGCCCAAAAGCGTAGCGGGCTGGCCGGCGACCAAAGACGGTTGCCAGATGTATTGGCCAGCAGAGTCCTTAAATTTACGGACCAAACCAACCGTTCGACGGTTCATCAAGAAGCTGGCATTGGCCCGGTACGGCGTCTTCGGGGCATAGGTGAGGTCAACCAATTTATCGACCGGATTAGCGGCCGGAAATGCGCCCGCCACGCCCGAAGCGAGATAGCCAAGCTGGCCCCAAGTCGCGCTGGCATCGGGTGCCGCGGTATAGGCCAGAAGGCCCTTGGGTTTATTGACGCCATCGCCGGAGATGAAAGCAATGCTTTCCGCACTCGAGAAGCTTTCGGCAATCTCGCCCGCCAGCCATTGATCCATGTCCAGGAGCGCATCATCAAGAAGCGTCTGGGTCGCTGCTGCCATGGCGTAGATTTCGCCCATTGGAAACGAGAGCAAGTCCAAAGATGGAGTCGCTGTTTCGGTGCGCGTGCCGGTTTCGGCTACCCAGCCCACAGCTGGAGCCGAGATGGCAATCGGCTTACGGAAGATATTGGCAGACGTGGTACGGATCGACGCCAAACGACGCATAGGTGAAGCGGCAAAGATGCGCCGATCAATCGTGGCTTGGACTTCTGGCGGCGCAACATGGCCGCCATCCGCGGGGACACCAACCGACAAGGATTTGGCTTCAATCGCTGCCAGAGCGCTTTCGTCACCCCGACGCATAAAGCCTGCCCAAGCAGCCTTAGCTTCTTGCCGCGCAAGGTCGACAGCTGGCTGGGTGCCAGGGCGAAGGCCTGCCAGCGACAAACGGTCCAAACTGGCCTGCGCGCGGTTTAGGCTACGATCAATACGATCTACTTTCTCTTCCAGCAGAACATCGGCCGAGGATTTTTGTTCGATCTCGGCCAGCCTTTGGTCGTTGGCGGCCCGAAAGGCCTCAAAAGCAGACATGAGTTCATTATGGGCCGCCCGTACTTCGGGCGACTGGGTCATTTTCGTTTCCATGGACTTCTCCGTTAGGCCGCCGGAGCGGCAGGGGGTTGAACTTGACGCGCAAGGTCCGCAGGCGCTGAAGGCCTTACGGATTGGGTTGGGCCGCGCACACGAAACCGGGCGCGCGGCAGCATGGGGAAGGTGACGATTGAAACTTCACGCAGATCAATCGTCTTCAAAATGCGCCCGCCAGCTGGCCGCGGCGTGGCTTCCAGCGTGCGAAAGCCAATCGAGAGGCCGTCGGCGAGACCGGCTTGGATCAAGGCGGCGATCTTTTGGGTTTCAGGATGATTGGGCTCAACCAGCCCCTTTATCCATAGGCCCGCTTGGTCCTCAAAGGCCTCTATCCAGCGCCCAATGGGTCGATCTGGATCATGCTGATAGAGCATGCGGATCGACGCGGCAGGCAGACGGCGGAGTGAGGTTTGAAATGCCCCCCGCTCAACCACATCGCCCGCCAAATCCGGCAAGCCAAATAGGCTGGCATAGCCTGCAATGATCAAAGGCTCGGTCATTTCGCCTCCTGATCAATGTGGTTTTCAATCCGATCAAGGCTGGAGCGGACAGCGGCGACCTGCGCTTCAATTCGGGCCATCCGTTCCAAAATCGGCTGCTGCAGCTTGATCTCGGACTCCAGATTATCGAGGCGTTGAGCTGCCGCCCCAACCCACAGCAGGGCCGCAATGGCTTGCAGCAAAAGGGTTAGGAGAATGGCCAAGGTCAGACGGAAATCTGGCGCTTGGCGGAGGATGGAAGCCGCACTTTGGTCGCTCATGATTTGCCCCCTTCAGCTGGTGGCAAATCGGCAGGTGCCAAGCCCGCCAGAGCGCGCTTTTCTTGCGTGGTAAGGAAGGAGGTTGCCTCAAGCCGTGCCCAGAAAGCTTCTCTCTCAGCCGAAAGCGCGGGCACATGGTCGAGATCGGATCGGATCAGAAGCGGTTCGTCACTCCACGGGCCTAGCCATGTTGCCAAAGCTGCTGCGGCTTTGGCGACCAAGGGCACAATCGTTTGTCGCCAGAAGGCGGTATTGGCTTCTTTGTAATTGGCGTAGGTCGCGTCACCTGGAATACCGAGCAGCATGGGCGGCACACCAAAGGCTAAGGCAATGTCGCGGGCAGCGGCGCGCCGAGCCTCGCCAAAGTCCATCTCGGCCGGCGTCAGGCTCATGCTCGTCCATTCAAGCCCGCCTTCGAGAAGAAGTGGTCGGCCTGCATTTGCAGCACCGGTATGGGCTTGGCTCAGTTCAGCTTTCAGGCGCTCAAATTGGTCTTCACTTAGGCGTTCCGCGCCCGGCACACCACGATAGACTAAGGCCCCAGATGGCCGCGCCGCATTATCAATCAGCGCCTTATTCCAAGCCCCACCGGCATTGTGAATATCCACCGCAATCGCAGCCGCCTCTAAAGGCGACTGACCATAGAGATCATCGCTCGGGTTAAAGAGCTTGAGGTGACACATGGGCGAGCGCCCAGTTGCAGGATCGCGCCAAAGTCGTCGCTTGATGCCATTGGCCTCATGCTCCCAACCCGCAGGCCAACCCGAAACACCCGGAATGATGCGAACCCGGTCTGGCCGCAGCGCACAAATCTCGCGTGGCTCCCCCTCCAGGGCAACGAGCTCTAGCCAGCCATTGCCCGCGATTTGCAGGTGACCGAAGAAGGCTTCCAACAGCTCTGGCCCGGATTGCTCTGGATTTGGGCGATCCAAGAGGGCGGAAAAACGGTGTGTTTGGCCGTTACGACCCGTGATCCGCAGCGGTACTGAGGCAGCAGCCTCTGCGACCAGCCGCACGCAGCGATAAGCAATCGCATTGCGCTGGAATCCTTCACGTGCCAGTGCGCCATAGTCGCGCGGCGTCCAGACTGGGCGGCCTGGGCTAGTATAGGCCAAGAGCGAGGAGCCCATTTTGGCTTCAGGCCGCGCCTCTGGCGGGCTGGATTTTGACTTTGAGAAACGGGTGAGCAGAGGAAAGACGGCCATGACTGAATATCCGTTCATAAGCTACGGGCAGAAGGGCTAGGCCCTTGGTCGAGGATGAGGTCGGTTAGCGCCCAGACGAGCGCATCAACGCGGTCGGGTGAGCCCGTGAAGCCCGGCGCGCCAAAGCTGCACATTTGGTCCTCCAACTCGCGGAAGTGCGCCGCATGGCAGACGCGGTCCTGCGCATAGAGCAGCGCAACGGGTTCGGCGCGGGCGCGCTTGCCATGACTGGCGTGAACCAAGCGAATGGGGGCCAGCGGGACTGCGAGGCGCAGCACGGTGCGCACCATTTCACCACCTTGATTGGCCTCGGCAATGATCACATTGGCCTTGAAGTGCTGATAAGCTTCGGCCACCACCGCGGCCCATTCAGAAGGCTGCAAACCCTGCTTGGAAAGATCTGCCAGCACGATCGCGCGGCGTTGATGCCCTTCCCCGACGGCTGCAGCGACGATGATCCCACAATAATCGGCATTGGCACCAACACTCGCGGGGGGGATCAATGGCGACAACAACGCGGTCATAGGCTGCATCGAGTTGACGGGCCTGCGCCGCGACCAGTTGCGCGCGGGTCCATAGCGCGCCTTCTGGGTCCTCGACCAGTTCGCCTTCCAATTCCTGCCGCGCCCAGACAGAACCCTGCCAGCGCGCTGCCAGATCTTCAGCAAATCCCCGCGCCAAGAAGTGGCGATTATCCTGCGTGGCAGAGCGGGTGACGGCGCAAGTTGGGTCCGCCAATAATTGCTTGAGGGCTGGGATTGGCCTTGGTGTCGTCGAGAGCACCAATTGGGGCTCTTGCCCCAAGCGCAGCGCGGGTCTCAAGGTTGCGAAAACGGCATCAGGCTTTGACCAAGCGGCCATTTCATCGCCCCAGGCCCCGTCAAATTGTGGCCCGCGCAGACTGTCTGGGTCCTCAGCCGAAAAAAGAAGCGCATAGCCGCCATTGGGCCAAACCAAGCGCCGCCGCGAGACTTCAAAGCGGGGTCGTTCGCGCCGGCTGGCGATGGCCTTTAGGCCGGATTGGCCCTCGACCATCACATCGCGCACATCGGCAAAGGTCGGCCCAATCAAGGCCATGCGAGAGCAAACAGCGTTTTCCATCCGCTCACGCACCCACTCGGCAGCCGAGCGCGTTTTGCCCGATCCGCGTCCGCCCAGAATGAGCCAAGTCCGCCATTCTTGCGGTGGAGAAAGCTGACTGCTGCGCGCCCAAAACGGCCACAATGTTTGCAGCCGATTGATTTGCCTGTTGCTGAAACACGCGACAAACTGTTGCCGTTTGTCGTCCGACAGGCTGGTCACTTGGTTGAAGGTCCAGCGAAACGGCTCGCGCTCGGGTGAGGGCCGGATGGTTTTGCGGATCGGCTTGCCTGTCACGTTGCATGTCTTTCTCCAAAGCGCCCAAAGGCGTGGGCCGTTGATGGCGAAGACAAGGATGACCGAATGAGGGGGTCGGTCTGAGAGAACGCGCGGCTCGAACTTCAAGAAGCGGCGAAAAGCCTGAAAATTGGGGCGTTTGATCGCCCTGCAGGTCGATTTCTACATGGATAAAGCTTGACCCATCGGGCGGATCAGCGGCGTTCTCTGACCTCATTTTAAGGACGGGTTTCAGGCTGATGCAGGGCGTCTTTCGCGCAGACCTATTGGAGCGCAAAGCCAAAATCAGGGCCTATCACATGCGCTTGCTGACCATATTGGCAGTCAGCGTGATCGTCTTGGTTTGCCTGACAACCTACGCCGCGTGGCGGCACTTCCTATCGGATTTGCCTAAGATCGCCTCTAATGAAGAAATCTGGACCGCCAACCGCAAATCCAGTCTTGAAATGGTCGATGCCAATGGAGAAACCATTACCATTCGCGGGCCGCGTTATGGCCGCAGGGTCAGCGTGGATGCCCTGCCTGCCCATGTTCTACAGGCATTTCTGGCGGTTGAGGACGCGCGCTTCTTTGAGCATGGTGGCGTTGACTTGTGGTCGATTGGTCGGGCTGTATTTGAAAACCTAACTGCTGGGCACACCGTGCAAGGTGCTTCGACCATCACGCAGCAATTGGTCAAGAATGTCTATCTCAGCCCCGAACAGACCTTTAAGCGCAAGCTGCAGGAAATGGTTTTGGCGTGGCAGATCGACAGCCGCCTGACGAAGAAGCAAATCCTCGAAATCTATCTCAACCGCATTTATTTCGGCCAAAACGCCTATGGCATAGACGCCGCCGCTTGGCGCTTCTTCTCCAAGCACCCGAGCAAGTTAACTTTAGCCGAAGCATCCATGTTGGCAGGCCTTCCAAAGGCACCCGGCCGCTTGGCCGTTGATTTAACGGCAGCCCCAGCCATAGAGCGACGCGCCGTTGTGCTGCAGCGTATGGTGGCCGCAGGCTTTATCACCCAAGCCACAGCAGAAGCGACGATGCGCGAGCCTGTGGCTTTAAAAGTGACGCCCGATATTCCTGAAGGCCAGATGGGCTATGTCATCGATATGGCGCAAAAAGAGGTGGAAAGCGTTGGGAAACAGGTCGCTCCAGATCGGATTCTCCGACTAACCGTGGACGCCAAGATACAGGCTTCAGCTGTGCAAGCGGTTCAAGCGCTGGTGGGGGATGGAACGGGGACCGGCGTGACCCAAGCCGCCTTGATTGCGATGGATCGGCAAGGCCGCATCCTCGCGATTGTCGGGGGCCGCAATTATGACGAAAGCAAGTATAATCGGGCGACTATGGCCAAGCGCCAACCCGGTTCCAGCTTTAAGCCCTTTGTCTATGCAGCCGCGCTGGAAAAAGGCATGACGCCCGACACAATCCGTGTGGATAAGCCGATTAGCTTTGGCGGCTGGCGACCGCGCAATTTCAATGGCGGCTATTCGGGTGCCATGAGCCTTTCGACAGCGCTTACGCGCTCGATCAATACCATTGCCGTCCAATTGGCCTCTGAAGTGGGCATTGATCGCTTGATCTTATTGGCTCAGCGATTGGGCATCGATAGTGAGTTGCCGCGCAATCTGTCGATCTCACTGGGCGCGGGTGAAGTGACCCTGTTGGACATGACACGCGCCTATGCCACCTTGGCCAATGATGGGGTGCGCGTTGACCCCTATCTGATTGAGCGGATTGATACGACGCGCGGTACGGTGGCGTTTCAGCGCGAAAGCAAAGCCCCGGTCCAGGTCTATGAACCGTTGCGCGCCCGGCAAATGACCGCCATGCTGGCCGATGTGGTTGCCTTTGGTACGGGCAAGCGCGCGCGTCTGCCCGGTGGCCGTGAAGCCGCCGGCAAGACGGGCACCTCGCAGAATTTTCGCGACGCCTGGTTTGTTGGCTATACGTCCGATATCATTTGCGGCGTCTGGGTTGGCAATGACAGTTCGAGCCCGATGAATGGGGTCACAGGCGGGACCTTGCCCGCGCTCATCTGGGAAGACTTCATGGCCGCCGCCCATGAGGGCAAACCCCTCTCGCCCCTACCAACTTTGGACGATCTCAAACGGCCCAGCCCCAATACATTGGCGGCCTTTTACGAAAGCTTGGCGGATATGTTTGCCGCGGCGGGTGGGCAGGATGTGGCAGCCCTACCCGCTTTGCGCAAACTGCCCAACCCGACTGCAGCGGCACCAGCCCCTGCAGGCAATGTAGGCCGCTAGATTTATGCGGCCTGACGCGCCGCCAAAATCATGTCTGACGCCTTCTCAGCGATCATGATGGTCGGCGCATTCGTATTGCCCGAAATCAGACGCGGCATGATCGAGGCATCGACAACCCGTAAGCCCTCCACCCCGATCACACGAAGCTGGGGATCCACCACCGCCATCGGATCGCGGCCCATCTTTGCCGTCCCAACCGGGTGATAAATGGTTGAGCCTGTTTCGCGGGCATAGGCGAGGAATTGTTCGTCACTCACAACGCCATTGCCCGGCTCCATCTCCGCCTCGATCAAGCCCGCCAAAGAGGGTGCCTCAGCCATGCGACGGCCAATCTTCAGGCCTTCAACAATGGTTTGCTGATCCAAGCTATCGGCCAGATAATTAGGCCAAATACCCGCATGCTGACTGGGGTCTGCAGACTTGATTTGAATCCGCCCCGTGCTTTCCGGCCGCAATTGGCATGGTGCGATGGTGAGGCCAGGTTGGTCTTCCAGCACCATTTTTTGCTCTTCAAACAGCTTCTTCTGGTCCATGGTGGCGGGCAGAATATGATATTGAACATCGGGGGTTTCGAGGTCTGGCCGCGTCTTCACAAAGGCGGCGATATGGGCCGCCGAAAGGGTCAATAGGCCTTTGCGCTGGAAGAGAAACTTCAAAACCTCGCCAACAAAGGTCAGGCCCTTGGTCATTTCATTGACCGACTTTACCCCTGCCTTCAGGCGATAGCGCATGCCCACGACATAATGGTCGCGCAGATTTTCGCCTACGCCCGGCGCGTCGACTTTGACGTCAATGCCATGGCGCTTGAGCAAATCTGCAGGGCCGATGCCCGACAATTGCAACAATTGTGGTGAGTTGATCGCCCCGCCGGAGAGAATAACCTCATGCTTGGCAGACGCCGTGATCAAATCGCCATCGACAGAGAATAAAACCCCTGTCGCCCGCTTGCCGTCAAACAAGACCTTATGCGCCAGTGCATGGGTGCGGATCGTCAAGTTTGTGCGATGCTTGATGGGATTGAGATAGGCCACCGCAGCCGAGCAGCGCATGCCATTCTTCACTGTCAATTGGTAATAGCCAATGCCTTCTTGGTTCTCGCCATTGACGTCGTCATTGCGCGGAATACCGGCTTCAATGCCAGCCTGAATAACGGCATCTGAGACGGGATGTTTTTGCGTCACGTCGGACACATTTAAGGGGCCGCCTGTCGCGTGCCCTTCCATGCCGGATCGTTCTTGGTTTTGCGACTTCAAGAAATAGGGCGAGCAATCATCCCAGCCCCAGCCTTCGCAGCCCAATTGTCGCCAGATGTCATAGTCGCGCTGTTGGCCACGAATATAGAGAAGGCCGTTGATCGAGCTGGACCCGCCCAGCACTTTGCCGCGTGGCCAAACATGCTGGCGTCCATTGGTGCCGGGGTCTTCTTCGGTCTGATAGAGCCAATTGACCTTGGGATCCTTCAAGGTCTCGGCATAGCCCACTGGGATGTGAATCAGAGGTGAGGTGTCCTTCCCGCCGGCTTCCAACAGCAGGACTCGAGTTTTTGGATCCGCCGTGAGTCGATTTGCCAAAACGCAACCCGCGCTACCTGCGCCAATGATGATGTAGTCATAGGTTTCGCCCGCAGGCAGATTGGCTTCGCTCATCCCAGTGTCCTCTGTTTTTGCTTTGATTTGCCGACAGCTTAGCCAAGACCAACTCAAATGAAAGTGCTTTCTCGGATTGGCCGCAAAAAATGACACTGCCGTCAACATGACGTAACGTAAACTTAGTGCTTGACGTAACGGAAATCTGTTTTAATTGTTATAACACTGGCCAGCAAACCAGCTGTTCAGCTCCAGCTATAGGAGACAACGTCATGAAACAGTCCCATGCCCTCGCACCCCCCACCCAAAAACTGCTGTATCGAACAGCCGCACTAACGGGGTCTGGGATCCTTTGGATCGGCCTTGGATATCTCGCCTTGACCTATGTTCCCACGATCCAAAAGCTGCAAATGCCCGAACCGCCGCCGATAGCCGTAGCCCCCCGCGACCCACCAAAGCCGATCATCCCGCCCAAGCCCGAACCGGAAAAGCCCGTCAAAAACAAGCAAGTCCAACAAACCCCAGACAACACACCAACATTGACAGAGAGGCCCACAACCGAAGTCGTGCCGCTTGGCCCGGTCGATAGCCTGCCCATTGGACCGGTGGGTGAAGGGCCTGTGGCCTTCACAGGGGGTGGTGAGACATTGGGACCAGCCGTAGGCACCATGCCGACAGAGATTGCGCCTGAAGCCCCACCTGCCCCCCGTCTGATCATCAACCCCATCCGCCAAGCCGGGGCTAATCCTGGCTTTCCGCGCAAGGCGCTCGACCGGGAAATCTCCGGCGAAGTCACGTTGAGCTTCACGGTCACCGCCCAAGGTAAAGTGGCCAATTTGACAGTGACCAATGAGGCACCGAAGGGCTACGGCTTCGCAGAGGCTGCTCGCAAAGCGGTGGAGGCTTGGACGTTCCAGCCCCAAACAATCGACGGAATCGCAGTCGCCTATCCTGCCCGCTATACGATCAGCTTCAAGCTAGAGGATTAGGATTTTACCAAGCGGGTCATGGCTTCGGCCGAAGCTGCGGCCATGACCCGCCCCAGCGCCTCAATCCATACCTAAAAACGCATTCACCGTCAGCCGTCCCGTGGCAGGATTTAGATCAAAAACAAAGTCATCTGGAATATGGGCGCAATGAAGGCTGGAGCTGAGATAGACAATCATGCGGTTAAAGCGCGCCTGATGGCGGCCAATCATTTCATATAGCGGACTGGTCTCATTGATATAGCCGAAATCGGGCAGACCGTGGCGCGCCACATCGGCGTGTAGCGCCGCTTCAAAAGCCGGAAAACGGCCCGCATCGACACTTTCAAATCCTGTGCTGCGTTGCCGGTAAAAGGCTGTGCCGCCTTGGTTCTCGCCACGACACAGATAGAGAAGCGCCGCGACGCGACCATATTCGAGACTGTCGAAATGCGGCAAACGCTGGATCGGTTGCAACTGATCTGAAGGCGTCGTCACCAGCGAGAAATTGCACTCGCGCAGACCTGCGCGCCCGGAATAGTCAAAGCATCGCGGAAGAATTTCTGCCAAGGGCCCGAGCAAAGTTTGAAACGATGATGGCGGCACAGGTGCCCGAATACCTGGATAAAAGGGCCCGTTCGGCGCAAAGGCTGGCCCGGCCACGGCAAGGTCCATAATCGCTTCAGGATCTGGCAGATAATCGTCTAGCACCACGACTTTGATAGGTTCGCGCCCGTGGTGATAGACGCGCGCGGTTCGGCCCTGCGTTTCAAAAACCTCAATCGGAGTCTGGAGCAGCTCGGCCATCACATCCCATCTGTAACGGTGCGACAAAAATCCTTGGCGCGCTCCCCTTGCACGCGCTTGAACGCCTCGGCACTCGGGGCAAGACGACGAACCAGCAAGAGGCCCTTATCGCTTGGCAGACTGACGACGACTTCGCCGGGTTTGGCCGCAATCGGTGATCGGGCCGAGACCACCATGATTTGCGCACCCTCTGGGCCGATTTTGCGGTCATTCAGGGTGAAGACATTGTCGGTATTGCCAGCATAGAAGGCCGCTGATGTATAATCAGCACCTTTGCCGATAAAGACCCGGACAGGGCCTTTGCTGAGGTCGAGGGCGCACGTGGAATAGGCAAGATCGGGCGAAGAGCGCACAATCTGCTGGTTCTGAGGCGTGACCATATTGCCATGCGCGAGCCGATTAATGCCACCAGAGGCTTCGGCAATCCGCTTCATTGCGATATTCATGATCACGCTAGGGATCAGGCCAATGGTCAGTAAATGACCCAAAACCGCTAGCAAGGCCCCAAACGCCAAAGGCTTCAGCCAGCCGGGCTTCTTTTTATCTTGCGCCATTAGTTTACCCCTCCGGAAGCTGGAGTTTGGGTGCAGGAGACTTTCTTGACGCTGGGCAGCTTCAAGGCCTGCAGTGCGGACTTCTCAACCGATTGCGGATTATACAGGCGGATGGTCAAAGAATAGGTGCCACCACCCTTGCTGGACAGCCAAGGCCCAGGCGTTGTGGGCCGTGTGGGGCTTAAAGTCCCCGTCCACGTCGTTGCAGGAGCAATAAGGGCGCGGGTGGCATCGATAGAACTTGCCGCATCCGTATTGACCGGCAACATCTGATCGGCCCCATAAATTGTAATCGACCACCAACGCGTCGGGATCGCCTCACCGCTCAAAGCATAGGTACAGCCTTCAACCAGCTTAGCGCCGTCATCATCGACATCACGGTTGAAATAGACCGTCTCTTCCTTGGTGAGCGCCAACAGGCCAACCCGCGCGATGGTCGCGCGTAACCACGGGTTTGCAGCCGCGGCCCCGACCGTTGGATCGGTCGACCAACGACCTGAAACAAGCTTCGCGTCGCTAAACAGGCCGCCTGAGACAGCCAGTGCAGAGCCCACCCCAAGACCTAGGCCCAAGACGCCACAGATAAGCCATCGCCACATAGGCATCCTCCCCTCGAGTTCTTTTGTTGAGGTCAGCTTAAGCGACTGGGCTGGAAAGAATAGAGCCTCATTACACTTCCGTGGCGGCTTAAGCCTTCGCGAGCGCGAGGCAAAGCTCTCGGCCGATGAGGGCAGCCGTACCAACATCGCCTTTGTCCCAACGCAATACCAACGCCTTGGCCCGCAAGCTCAAAAACGGGGCCTCACCCCCAGCCGCAGACATGGCCAAAGCAGGCCCCAAGCGGGCCGACCATGCAAGGGCTGGATCGCGATCGGTAGCCCAAGCTAGGCCGTCGATTCCGCCGGGCGTTGGAACAGGCGTTAGCGTCCCATCCGCAGGCAAGGCAAATGGCCAAGGGGCAGCTTTCGGCGCAAAAATCAGACTGAGGGGGACAGCTTGCTTTAATCGAATGACCAAGAACACATGGCCACCAGCCTGTAGTGCCGCCATGGCAAGGCCACACACCCGCCCAGTCATCGCATCTTGCACATCGCGGGATCCAAGGGCGCGTAGACCCGCATCTTCAGCGTCGGAGAGAGCAGCTTGGATTGCCGCATCATTGACGATCGCAGTTGCTTGAATCAGCGCGCCACCATTTTCGCGCGCGCCTTGCGCCATCAGCCGCCACAGGGCAATCGCCCCTGCCCCCGTCGATGACAAGACCAGCACCAAAACCAAGACCCCTGCGCCATAGGACACAAAGCCCGGCGCATTGAGTGCCAAGGGTGCCAGCAAAGCGAGCAAGAAAAAAGCTAAGATCAACCCGCCCGCCGAAAGCGCAATCAGCCCGCCTTCATGACCCGTGCGCGCCTTGGCCGCATCAAAGCCATCACGCAAATTCTGCATGAGATATTTGGGGTTTAGAGGAAACGGGGTGCGCGCCATGGTCTAGTGATGACGTGACTCTTTGGGTTTGTGAAATCCGATCCGTCGCAGACGTTTAGACGCGGTCAAAATAGCGCGCCAACACGCCCTCATAAATGTCCGTTAGCGTTTCAATATCGCGGGTTTCCACGCGCTCATTGACTTGATGCATGGTCGCACCCACCAGGCCAAACTCGCACACCGGGCAATAATCCTTGATGAACCGGGCGTCTGACGTGCCACCCGTGGTCGACAATTCGGGCCTGCGGCCTGTCACAGCCTCACAAGATTCTTGAATGAGGTGCGTCAAAAGTCCCGGCGGCGTAAAAAAGGCTTCGCCGGAGACCATGATGGACAGATCAATCTTGCCGTTAAACCCAACTTCGGCACGCTGGGCTTCTGCCTTCAGCCAGTTGGACAGGCTTTCACCCGTGTGGGCCGTATTGAAGCGGATGTTGAAGCGGGCGGTTGCCTTTTCCGGGATCACATTGGTGGTCGGATTGCCGACATCCATGGTCACGACTTCCAGATTGGAGGGTTGGAAGCCTTCAGCCCCATCATCTAGCGTATGGGTTTGGATCTGGTGCAGGAAGCCGATCAAGGCACGCACTGGATTAGCGGCCTTATGGGGATAGGCCACATGGCCTTGAATGCCCGTTACGGTGACAGTGCAATTGAGGGAGCCGCGACGGCCATTCTTGATCATATCGCCCATGGCGTCGGGATTGGTCGGCTCGCCCACCAAGCATTGATCCAGGACTTCGCCTTCTTCGGTAATGGCTCGGAGGAGTTTCTTTGTGCCATGCAGCGCGACACCTTCTTCATCCCCGGTGATGAGGAAGGAGATAGAGCCCTTGGGTTTTGGATTCTTCTCCAAATAGCGGGCTGTCGCCGCGATAAAGGCAGCAATCCCGCCCTTCATATCGGCAGCCCCCCGTCCGATCAGCAAGCCATCTTGCAAGGCGGCTTCAAACGGATCGACCTTCCATTGCGCCAAATCCCCCGTCGGCACCACATCGGTGTGGCCAGCAAAGCAGAAATTGGGGCCTTCGCTGCCTAAGCGCGCATAGAGATTATCGACATCCTCAAAAGGATAGCGCTTGACCACAAAGCCTAGGGCCTCCAGCGCCTGTTGCACGACGTCGAGCGCCCCGAGATCCGCTGGCGTGACAGAGGGCTTGCGGATCAAATCGCAAGCAAGATGAATGGGGTCGAAGAGGTTTGTGGTCATAAGCCCAACCTAGGGCAGATTGGTGGCTCTAGCCAGTGGCAGCCACTCGACGGATCGCAGCCATGGCTGCAGCATTGGCGATCAAGTCCGCGCCTTCGGTCCAGACAGGTTGGCCAGATTGAATGGCGTCGACAATGCCATCGAATTGATAGGCGAAGGTTGGGCGTCGCGGAAAGGTTTCGCGGGTTTCTTGGCCGTCTAGGGTCAATTTCAGTTCCGCGCCATATTGGGGGGCAAGCGGGTTATCAAGATCGAGGCGACCTTTGGTGCCGACAAGTTCTAACCTTGGAGGCTTGCGCCCGCCTTCGGGGTCCATATCGCAAATCACATCGGCCTGAAGGCCATTTGGGAAAGAGAAATGCGCTGTCGTGCGTCGATCTATACCATCAGGCTCAAGGTCTTGATGCGCTGCGGTCACCTCGGGCTCAACCCCGGCCAAATGGCGCAGCCAACTGACGGGATAACAGCCGAGATCAGCCAGAGCGCCCCCACCTTGGGAAGCCTGCCAGCGAAATTCGCGTGCGTTGCGGACGATGGGCACCGAAAACTCTGCCTCGGCCGAGACAAGCTCGCCCAATTGCCCCGATTGCACGATCTCTACGGCACGACGAAACAAGGGGTGCCAGCGATAATGAAATGCCTCGATCAAGCGCTTACCGGCCTTTTTGGCAGCATCCACTAAAACCCGCGCGTCGGCCTCATTCACGGTCGCAGGCTTTTCAAGGAAGACATGTTTGCCCGCTTCAAGGGCCTTCAGGCTCCACTCACAATGGCCTGCCGGCGGCAGCGCGATATAGACCACATCGACATCATCGCGTGCGATGACTTCTTCATAGGTTCCCGCGTTAGGGATGGCGTGCGTCATCGCATATTCAAGCGCGCGCTCCCGCGTCGACGCCCCAATCGCCACCAGACTGGCATCTGGGTTCTCTGACAGAGGATCAATCAATGCTGGTTTGGCGATACGTGCCGCGCCGAGAATAGCGAACCGAAGAGCCATCTACTTCCAATTCATAAAGACGGACACAAATACTAAAAGTCCACATTGTTGTGAGAGTCGACAAAAAATCAACCAGCGCACTTTGATTTGGTTCCCCGCTGGGTCAAGCCCTACCGATCACGAAAACGTGATAATTGTGACAATGACTGCGAAATTTTACATTACCGACAGAAACCAAAGCTAACCGCAGCGTCTGGAGCGCCATTCAGCAACTTGAGGCAAGCTCTCCCATCCGAAGGCCGCTTCGCTTGGGCCATTGGCCCGCAGCGCTTCTAGGCGCGCCATGCCTTCATCATAGGTCGGAATATGGCCAATCGGGACCCACCAGAACGCCATATGGGCGGTGCCGAGCACGGGAAACCATTCGGCCTTTTGATTATAGACTTTAACGTGCGCGGTCTTCCAAACAAAGTCCTCTAGCGCTTGGGCTGTCGTCCACACGCTCATATTGATCAGGAATCGGGGATCTTCAGAGGCGCGAATGTCCATCGCACTGCCGGAATCCGACTTTAGCCGCCAAATAAAGCCCTCTGCCCGTTCCGCTATGGCGTTCACCGCATCAATGCGACTGGTGAAGCCTGCAAACCGCGGATCATCCTGATCATAACGCGAGACCGACACATTGATCTGGGCCAGATAATGCCCATCAGGCTGCGGAAACATGGGGCCTCCTAGTCGCGCAACAGCTCATTGATACCGGTTTTAGAACGCGTCTGGGCATCGACCGTCTTAACGATCACGGCGCATGCCAAGCTGGGTCCGCCCTTAGGATCTGGCAACGAACCCGGTACGACCACGGCATAGGATGGCACTTCGCCGCGATAGACGGCACCAGTCGCCCGATCGATGATCTTGGTCGATGCGCCCAAGAAGACGCCCATGGAGATAACCGCCCCTTCGCGCACGATAACACCTTCAGCGACTTCAGACCGCGCACCGACAAACACATTGTCTTCAATGATGACAGGGCCAGCTTGCAAAGGCTCCAGCACGCCGCCAATACCCGTGCCACCCGAAATATGGACATTGGCCCCAATCTGCGCGCAGGAACCAACCGTCGCCCAGGTGTCAATCATGGTGTTTTCGCCGACATAGGCGCCAATATTCACAAAGCTGGGCATCAAAACCGCACCCTTGGCGATAAAGCTGCCGCGGCGCACGACAGAGCCCGGCACCATACGGAAGCCTGCTTCGCGGAAATCAGGCTCTAACCAGCGCGCGGTCTTCAGGGGCACTTTATCAAAGGCGCGTCCGGCATGTTGCACCGGATGGGGATCATGCTCTGGGTCGACCAGATAATTGTCGTTGAGACGGAAGGATAACAGCACGGCCTTCTTCAGCCATTGGTGCGTCGTCCATTGCCCGTCAGCGCCACGCGAAGCCACGCGTACGACGCCCTGGTCCAACAAGGTCAAAGCTTCCCCCACCGCATCGCGAACGGCCCCTGTCGTCTCAATCGAGATGGCGGTCCGGTCTTCCCACGCAGCATTAATGGTGGCTTCAAGATGGTTTAGATCAGTCATGGGCGTGGTCATTTTCAGCTAGCGGGTTTGGCCATAAGGCCTTTTGCTATGCCCGTGCTTGGCCTGTCACGCAATCGCTTGCGTCACTTCCAACAGCCAGAATTAAAACAAACGTCCACCATTCGGCACTTTTTGGTCAGGCGCAAATAGGACGACTTGGCCATCGGGGTCTGGGAAGCCCAAGGTCAGCACTTCAGACCGGATCGGACCAATCTGACGCGGCGGGAAATTGACGACGGCCGCAACTTGACGACCGACAAGCTCATCAAGGCGATAATGCGTGGTGATTTGGGCGGAGGATTTCTTGATGCCCAAGGTCGGGCCAAAGTCGATCATCAAGATGTAAGCGGGCTTGCGGGCGGCCTCAAACACCTCTGCCGCGACAATCGTGCCGACGCGAATATCGACCGTCAAAAAGTCGTCGAAGGTGATGGGCTCAGCGGCGGGGGCTGAGGGGTCGTGCAAGTGGTGCATGGGCTGGCCTAGATCGAACCCTTTTCTTCAACCACCAAAATTCGGGCGGCCCCGACAGGCCGTGCAATATGCTCATCGCCCACTTGGGCGACAAAAACATCATTGGGACCAAGGCGAACGGTCTGTTCGACGCCATCGACCCGATACGACATGTCGACAGCGCCATCGACGACCATAAAGACTTCCGCGCCTGTATTGGTGTGCCAGATATAGGGCTTATCGGTCCAATGCAGACGCACACTCGCCCCGGCAATCTCGGCCAAATCCCGCGCACCCCACGCCCGCTCGGCGGTGAATTGGGTGATGTCCTGATGGATCTCAGCCATGTTGGGTCCCTGCTTCGACAACCGCTTCCAAGAAGGCGGTTAGATCATTGGTCATGTGATGGACATGGTCGGGTGTCTCATCGACAGGCCCTGCAGGCCTTCCATCGAGAGGCTCGTGACTCCAATCCTTCCACGACCAGACGAGGATGGTGGAAAAGCCAAGCTCATGGGCGGTCAATAGATTGCGCGACAAATCCTCCACCATGACAGCTTTGGTTGGCTCAACCACATGGCGGTCAATCAGAACGTCAAAGGCTTCGCGCTTAGGCTTGGGCACAAAGCCTGTGGCTTCAATGTCGAACAAGTCATGGAAAATATCCTCCAGACCCAAGGCTTTCAGCGTGCGCTCTGCATGGCCGCGTGAGCCATTGGTGAACACCAGTTTCCGGCCGGGCAAAGCCTCAATCGCGGCGCGCAATTTCGGCGCGGGCACGACGGGGCTGTAGTCGAGGTCATGGACATAATCGAGGAAGGCGCTGGCGGGCATATCATGCTCGCGCATCATGCCGTTCAACGTCGTGCCATAAGTCGTATAATAATGCTTCTGCTTGGCCTTGGCTGCATCATAATCGAGACCCAGATAGCGGCCGACAAACTCGGTCATGCGCTCGTCAATTTGGGCAAACAAGTCACATTCAGCGGGATAAAGCGTATTGTCGAGATCAAAGACCCAATCTTCGGCCTCAAAAAGTCGGGTCAGCGGGCGTGTGGTCATGAGCGAATAAGGGTTCCTGAACCGGAGTCAGTGAAAAGTTCGTTGAGGATGGCGTGGGGCGTACGGCCATCGAGGATGACCACGGCCTCAACGCCCGATTCAATCGCCGAGATGGCCGTCTCTAATTTAGGGATCATCCCGCCATTCGCAACGCCCGACGCCATCAAAGCCCGCGCATCGGCAATCGTCATCTCGGGGATCAGATTGCCATTGCCGTCCTTCACCCCTTCAATATCGGTCAACAACAAGAAGCGCTTGGCATGTAGCGAGCCTGCCAAGGCCCCGGCAGCGGTGTCGGCATTGATATTGAAGGTGGCACCGGCCGGGTCCACACCGATGGGGGCCACCACTGGCACATAATCTTGCTCGGCCTTGATCAAGGTCATGACCAATTGCGCATCGACTTCTTTAGGGTCGCCGACAAAGCCCAGATCGACCACTTGTTCGATCCGGCTTTCAGGGTCCTTGCGGGTGCGCACGACTTTTTCGACCGTGAATAGGCGCGCATCCTTGCCCGAGAGGCCAACGCCGCGCACATCGGCTTCCCGGCCTGCTTGGGTGATCAAATGCGCCAATTGCTTATTGACCGCACCCGACAACACCATTTCGGCGATTTCCATCGTGGCGGTATCGGTGACGCGCAAGCCATCAACAAACTCAGACTTTACGCCTGCCCGATTCAGCATGGCGCTAATCTGCGGCCCTCCGCCATGCACGACCACGGGGTGAATGCCGACAAGCTTCAGTAAGACCACGTCGGCAGCAAAGCGCTGAGCGGTCGCCTCATCGCCCATCGCATGGCCACCATATTTGATCACAACCGTTTCGCGGTCATAGCGCTGAATAAAGGGTAGCGCCTCGGCCAAGGTTTTAGCGGTTGCAAAAGCGGTCTCAGCTTTGCTGGGGGCGGCAGTGTCGGCAGTCATAGGCGTTAGATTCCCAAAGGGCTCACAGGCAGGGTGATCGCTTTAGCGGGCTACGCCCCTCACGCCAAGCTGTTTGGGCTTTGGTATAAGGGCAAGGGGCAGATTTACCGAAACGTCTTCACCTCAAAGCGCCCCGTATGGGTGGCAATCCCGCGCTTCATGCCTTCGCTGACATAGGGCGTGGAGACATTGCCCATGGCGTCCACGGCGATCAAGCCACCGTCGCCGCCTTGGGTTTCCATATCGGCCAAGGCACCCGCGCAAGCAGACGCCAAAGTCTGCCCGCCATAGCGGACGCGGGCAGAGATGTCGGCAGCAACAGCGGCGCGCATGAAATATTCGCCTTGGCCCGTACAGGAAACTGCCACGCGCTCATCCGCCCAAGTCCCCGCCCCGATCAAGGGCGTATCGCCAACCCGGCCCGGCATTTTGTTCAACAGGCCACCAGTCGAGGTGGCCGCTGCCAGTCGCCCCGCAATATCGCGCGCCACCGCACCAACCGTGCCATGCGCCAGCTCACCGGGCTCCACAGGGCGACGAACAGCTGGGGTGTAATAAGCGGCAGGGTCTTCTATCTCTTCAAGGCCCATGCCGTGGGCGAAAGCCTTGGCCCCAGCGCCAACCAGCAGCACATGCGGGGTCTCGTCCATCACCGCGCGCGCGGCCATAATGGGCGAGCGGAAGCCAACCAAAGCCCCAACCGCGCCAGCACGCCTGAGCGCGCCATCCATCACGGCAGCATCCAACTCATACTCACCATTGCCATTAGCCGAGGCACCCTTGCCTGCAACGTGGAAGCCTGAATCCTCCAGTTCTCGCACCATGGAGACCACCACGTCGAGTGCGGACAAGCCTTCTTCCAGCATATCGGCACCGCGTTTGAGAACTTCCGCCATGTGGGCTTCTTCCCGGTCATAGGTGCGACCGCGTGCAGGCCCTGCCCCGCCATGAAGTGCCAATGCCCAAGCCATGAAATGCTCCCTATGCGCTGGGCACCAAAAAGGTCACCCAAGAAAAATGAGAAATGAGACATCCTGCTCTAGTGCGAAGCGTAGCACTTCGCTATGCCTTTCAAAACAGATTGCTCAGGAGACACATCATGAAGGCGCTTTTGTCCAACTCACCCGGTATGCCCGAGACCCTCAGCTTGTCGGAATTGCCCGATCCAGTTGCAGGCAAAGGCGATGTCATTCTCGATGTGAAAGCCGTCGGCATCAATTATCCTGACGTTTTGATCATTCAGGACAAATATCAGTTCAAGCCAGAGCGTCCGTTTGCACCAGGCGGTGAAGTCTCGGGCGTTGTTTCCGCTGTTGGTGAAGGCGTCACCCACCTCAAAGTCGGTGACCGCGTAATTGGCTCGACCGGTTGGGGCGGCTTGGCAGAAAAGATAGCTCTGCCTGCAGCGCGCTGCATTCCCATCCCCGATACCATGCCGTTTGATGAGGCTGCGGCCTTCATCATGACCTATGGCACCAGCCATTATGGCCTGAAAGATCGTGGCCATCTGAAAGCCGGTGAGACTTTGTTGGTTCTGGGTGCGGCCGGCGGGGTTGGCCTTGCTGCGGTTGAACTCGGCAAAGCCATGGGCGCAAAGGTCATTGCTGCCTGTTCGACGCAAGAAAAAGTCGATGTCTGTCTGGCCCATGGCGCAGATGAAGGCCTTGTCTATCCAACGGGCGAATTTGATGCCGAAGGCAAAAAGGCCTTGGCAGATCTGTTCAAAAAAGCCTGCGGCCCCAATGGCGCAGACGTGATTTATGATGGCGTGGGCGGTGCTTATGCCGAGGCCAGCTTGCGCGCCATTGGCTGGGAAGGCCGTTTCTTGGTCATTGGCTTCCCAGCGGGGATTCCAGCCATTCCGCTGAATCTGACGCTTTTGAAGTCCTGCCAGATTGTCGGCGTTTTCTGGGGCGCATTTACTGCGCGCAACCCGAAAGCGAATCAGGAGAACATCGCCGAACTGATGGCGTTGTATGCAGCGGGAAAAATCAAACCGCACGTCTCTGCACATTTCCCATTGGACAAGGGCGCTGAAGCGATCCGTCATCTTATGGACCGCAAAGCCACTGGAAAGGTTGTTGTAACGTTATGACCGAACCAAAGCCTCCCGGCGCTGTGATTGTAGCCGGGACTTTGCGGGCAAGACGGGGGGTTACCTTACCCGTTTTGGCAGCGATGGCAGCTATGTCGACGGCGTCTCGCGCAGAAGATGGGTGTGAGCTTTATACCTATGCGGTGGATGCCTTCGACCCGATGACGATCCGCGTCTTCGAGATTTGGACGGATATGGCGTCGCTCAAACGCCATCGAGAAGCCAATCATACGAAAATTTGGCGCGGCAAATGGAATGATCTTGGGCTGGGCGATCCCAATCTGACCTCATACGAAATCGATAACAAAGCACCGCTCTAGACGGTGCCTTAAAAACTCAGGGAGTACAGCCATGGTTGGACGCGTAAAAGACAAGGTCATTGTCGTGACGGGGGCTGCCAGTGGCATTGGCCTTGGCACGGTCGAGCGCTTGATTGAGGAAGGTGCCTTTGTTCTGGCTGCCGATATTCAAGATGAAAAAGGGGCCAATCTGGAAGCCCGCTTCAAGGGTCAGCTGATTTATCGCCATTGCGATGTCACCGATGAAGCCCAAGTCAAAGCCATTCTCGACGATGCGGCAAGCCATTTTGGTGGCGTGGACGGCCTGTTCAATAATGCAGGCTCAGCCGGGATTATGAGCCCCTTGGAAGAAGTTGAATCCAAAGACTGGAAAGCAATCTTCGACATATTGGTGACCTCAGTCTTTTACGGCACCAAGCACGCCGTGCCGCATCTGGCCAAGCGCGGTGGCGGCTCGATCGTCAACACAGCCTCCATTGCTGGCCTTGAAGCTGGCTGGGGGCCGATTGCTTACTCAACGGCCAAAGCAGCGGTGATTCATTTCAGCAAGGTGGCGGCCGCCCAATTGTGTGCGAAAAACATTCGGGTCAATGCGATTTGCCCCGGCCTGATTGCGACGTCCATATTCGGCACCGCATTGGGTATGCCGCGCGAACAAGCCGATCAACTCGCTGCCCTTATTGCCCATCAAGGCGGCGCGGCCCAACCGATTGGCCGAGCAGGTCAGCCAAACGACATTGCTGAAGCCGTTCTGCTTCTGATGGGTGATGCGGGCAGCTTTATGACGGGCACGCATCTGGTCGTCGATGGCGGCATCACGGTCGGTCCACGCCATGCATGGGACCCTGCCGCCCCGTCCCCCATGGCCTCAATCTTTGGCGACGCTGTGCCGACACCACAGGGCTAGTTCAGGCATTTCATGGATCAGACCGGAAGCCCCGCCCCAAAGAAACCACCACTCTCGCCCAATGGCATTGGTGCGCTCTGGATGTTGGGGTCGGCTGCAGGCTTTTTGGTGATGGCGGTGTTGGCCAAGGGCTTAGGCTCGACCACCAGCGTCGCCATGCTGATCTTCTGGCGCTCACTCGCGGGTGTAGTGGCAGTCTTGCCCTTTGCTTTGATGGCTGGGCCGAAGGTGTGGAAGACCAGCAGACCTAGCAAGCTCTTGCTGCGCTCCAGCTATGGTACAATTGGCTTTTTTGCGGGCTTTTATGCTTTGGTGCATCTGCCTCTGGCGCAAAGTCAGGCTTTGAGCTTTTCGCGCACGCTGTTCATGACCATTCTGGCGGTCGTGATCTTGAAAGAAAAAGTCGCATGGCGGCGCTGGACGGCGGTCGGCATCGGCTTCCTTGGTATCTTGATGATGACCAAGCCCGATTTTTCTGCCCATGCGACGGCCATTGATCCGGCAACTTTAGCAGCACTTGTATCCGCGCTTGCCTTCGCCTTTGCCCTCGTCACGGTCAAGGATTTGACCAAGGATCATTCATCTTTGACGTTGGTGGTCTATGGCAATGTGTTCACCACTTTGGCGGGTTTGCCGTTCCTGATCCTTGACCCCGTCTTGCCAGACTTGCAGACCATGGGCCTTTTAATCGCGATGGGTTTTGCAGGCGTTGCCGCCCAATCTTGCTATGTGCGGGCTTTATCGACGGGTGAGGCCTCATTAATGGGCTTGATTGATTATATTCGCCTGCCCTTGGTGGCGGGCGCTGGCGTGGTTTTCTTCCACGAGGTCCCCGACACTTTAGCAATGGTGGGGGCCGCGATCGTGATCATCTCCACCATTTACATCACCGTGCGCGATGCCCAAACCAAAACGGCTAAGCCACCTGGCCCGCCACCAGCCTAGCGCCCCACTCGTTTAAGATGCCGAGCGTGATCAACGCTTGGCCGCCATAATAAAGGGTCCAGACCGCAGGGCTCGTGACCCGGTGCCATGGCGAGTCTGGCTTGAGTGCGAACATCTCAAACCCTAAAATCATGTCAGACGTTGCAAACGCGACGACACCAATCACGGCATAGGTCAGATACGGGCTTGTCGGTAGAGCGAGGGCCGAGAAGCACATGCCCAAGATGATCACGAAATAGACGCTCAACGGCCCCTTCATCGGCCCTAAATGCCGCCACAGGATGCCGAACAGCAAACCAGCACTTGTGACCAGCAAAGCTAGGGCGGCCACGACCTGCCAAGCCGCTAAGCCGTGCTTAAAGGCGCCAAATTCCAGAAACAGCGGGATGTAAAAGCCATGCGCAATGGCAAAAGCGACCACCCCCGCCATAAAGCGCTTCTCGCCCGGCCCTGCGAGCAGCAAGTCCCCCACCGCACTGGCCGCTAAGGCAAATAGCAAGAAGCTTGGCCCTTGCGCTTGCCACACCACCAGCGCGAGGCCCGCCACGGCCGCCGTCTTCATTAAGCTTCGCACTGGATTGGGTGCCTGCTTGTTGAAGATGAGGCCATAGAGCGCGGCCGCACTTGCTGACAGCATCCACAGCCACACCATCGGCTCGGCAAAATTAATCAGCATGGCCTAACCCCCTACGCGCAGGGATAGGCCACCGTCGACGCAAAGGCCTTGGCCCGTGATGAATCCAGCGTCCGCGCTCGCTAAAAAGAGCGCGACCTTGGCAATATCGTCTGGCTCGCCTAAACGCCGCAGCACGGCCTTATTGGCCCACGTATCAGCAATTTCG
Organism: Hyphomonadaceae bacterium UKL13-1; assembly: GCA_001602435.1. GTDB lineage: Bacteria > Pseudomonadota > Alphaproteobacteria > Caulobacterales > Aquidulcibacteraceae > Aquidulcibacter. The sequence continues at coordinate 803,936 of CP012156.1, read as the reverse complement.
GGGCGCTGGTCCCAAAGACCTTGCGTCATACCAGTGCGAATAGCTCCGGGCAGTAGCCAATTGGCGGTGACACCATATTTGCCAAGTTCAATCGCCACAGCACGGGTAAAGCCCTGCACACCAGACTTGGAAGCCGAATAAGCGGCGAGCCCCATGCCGCTACCTTCGGCCATGACAGAAGCGGTGTTGATGATACGGCCAGCAGCACTCGCCTTTAGATCTGGTATGGCCGCGCGTGTCAGGCGGAACATGGCGCGCAAGTTCACATCCAAGGTCTGGTCCCAATCAGCATCGCTCGTCCGCTCCACCAAACTATTGGTCGCAATGCCGGCATTGTTGAACAAGATGTCGACCCCGCCCAAATGATTGCGTGCCGCCGCTAGGATTTGGTCTGGCGCATCCGGATCGGTGACCGATTGGCCATGGGTCACAATGCCAGATCCGTCGAAGGCTTGCGCCAGCTTCTCGCCCGGCAGATCAACCGCCAGAACCGCCGCCCCTTCTTGCGCGAAAAGTTTTGCGGTAGCGAGCCCAATGCCGGAAGCGGCCCCGGTGATAATGGCGCGACGGCCAGCCAATCTTTGGGTCAAAAAAATCCCTTCTCTGCGTGTGCAAAGAAGGGATAATGGATTAGGGCGCAGTGTCGATGGAAAAAAACTTGTGCGTCGGTTGAACTGCAGTCCGCAGACCCTGGAGGGGGGCTGGGGGGGCTGTTGGGAAACCAGAACCTGCGAGATGTTCTGCTGTCCAACCGACAATGCCCTTATCGACCCCGCTTGTGGCGCGATCTGGGTGCAAATGCGGCGGAACGGGGGCATTGCATTAATTATTTGTCATTTAACATCACCAAAGCATGAAGATGGTTTCCACTTGGTGTTTTACTTCAGTTCAAATGGGCCTAAATAAACGCCATGAAATTCGCAAAAATGAATGGTCTTGGCAATGAGATCGCCGTCTTAGATGCGCGCGACCGTCCAATGACTCTAAATGCCAGCTCGGTTGAAGCTTTAGCGACTGCTGGAAAAGGCATTAGCTTTGACCAATTGATGGTTCTCCGTCCGCCCAGAAATCCGTTGGCAGACGTCTATAGCGAGATTTGGAACGCTGATGGGTCAAAGGTCGCCGCCTGTGGCAACGGCTCCCGCTGTGTTGCTTGGTATATGATGCGCGAGATGGGCCTAGATAATCTGGTCATTGAGACCGAAGCCGGATTGTTAGGGGCCGTCCGCGTCGGCCCCAATAGGATCAGCGTGGATATGGGCGAACCCATTTTTGAGTGGGAGCGTATTCCCATGTCGGAACGCATGGACACGATCCGCATCGAATTGCAGGTCGGCCCTATCGACGATCCGATCCTGCATGGACCTGGTGTTGTCAGCATGGGCAATCCGCATTGCGTCTTTTTCGTCCAAGATGCAGAGCTGGCCCCAGTTGAAGCTGTTGGACCGATGATTGAATATCATCCCCTTTTCCCAGAGCGCACCAATGTCGGCTTTGCGGAGATCGTGGCAAGAGACCATATTCGACTGCGGGTTTGGGAACGGGGTGCGGGTCTGACGAAGGCCTGTGGTACGGGCGCCTGTGCGGCCCTAGTCGCTGCTGTTCGGCGCCGCCTATGCGACCGAGTCGCTAACGTCCAAGTTGATGGCGGCATGCTTCAGATCGAATGGCGGGAAAGCGATAATCACGTCATTATGACCGGGGCCGTCGCCCTTGAATCTGAAGGCACCCTAAGCGGAAATTAAGCAGATCGCAGCCTGATAGCTTGACGTGTTGGCCATCAGACCCCAAGCACCCCGCGCAAGCAGGGAGTTTAGACTCATGGCGAATGTGGTGGTTGTCGGGGCCCAATGGGGCGACGAAGGCAAAGGTAAGATTGTTGATTGGTTGAGCGACCGAGCCGATGTGGTGACGCGCTTCCAAGGCGGTCATAATGCCGGCCATACGTTGGTCGTGGGCGACAAGGTCTATAAGCTCTCGCTACTGCCCTCCGGCGTTGTTCAAGGCAAATTGTCGGTGATCGGCAATGGTGTCGTGGTAGACCCGCACGCCCTTCTCGATGAAATCAAGCGCGTGAGCGACCAAGGGGTGGTGATCGACCCGTCCATCCTCGTGCTCGCCGATAATGCGACCCTGATCCTCGCCTTGCATCGCGACCTAGATGGCGCGCGCGAAGCCCAAGCTGGTGCCGGTAAGATTGGCACCACGGGCCGCGGCATTGGCCCTGCCTATGAAGATAAGGTCGGTCGTCGCGCTATTCGTGTCGCCGACTTGGCCGATCCTGATGCGCTGGATGCCAAGATCGACCGCTTGCTGGCCCATCACACGGCGCTGCGCAAAGGCCTCGACCTGCCGGAATTGGATGGCGCGGCGATCAAGGCCGAACTTGTCGGCCTCGCGCCCAAAATCCTGCCCTATGCCCAACCCGTCTGGAAAGTGCTGGAAGAAGCCCGTCGCCGTGGCCGCCGCATTCTGTTTGAGGGTGCGCAAGGTACATTGCTCGACATCGACCATGGCACTTATCCCTATGTGACCTCGTCCAACACGGTTTCAGGCCAAGCCTCAGCGGGCACCGGCATGGGCCCCAATTCCTTGGGCTATGTGCTGGGCATCTGCAAAGCCTATACAACCCGCGTCGGCGAAGGCCCCTTCCCGACGGAATTGTTCGACGATGTGGGTAAGCGCATCGGCGAGCGCGGGCATGAGTTCGGCACCGTAACAGGCCGTCCGCGCCGGTGCGGCTGGTTTGACGCGGTTCTGGTGCGACAGGCAGCGATTGTCGGTGGCATCAGTGGCCTCGCCCTCACCAAGCTGGATGTGCTCGATGGGTTTGAACAACTCAAAGTCTGCGTCGGCTATCGGATCGGCGACCGCGCCTTGGATTGGTTCCCGGCAGGTCTGAAAGATCAAGCCAGTGTTGAGCCGATCTTTGAGTATTTCGACGGTTGGCAAGAAACCACGCGCGGTGCCCGCTCGTGGAAGGACTTGCCCGCAAATGCGATCAAATATGTGCGCCGCATCGAAGAATTGGTGACGCGCCCCGTCGCGCTTTTGTCCACCAGCCCAGAGCGGGACGACACAATCTTGGTGCGTGATCCATTTGAGGGGTAAGGGCTGATGGACCAAAAGCCACTGCCCCCCAATTCCGACAATACCCCCAACCCGGACTGGGACGACGAAGAGGTCGATGAAGCCCCGCGCGAGCTGACGCCCGAGGAACAAGCGCTGCATCAGGAGAATATGGCCAAGCTTGGCCGGATCATGCGGGCCTATGGCATTTTGAAGATTGGCTTGACCGCGCTTTTGATTGCCATTGTGATCAAATTCTTCGGCCGCTAGGCCTTAGCGCCACAGTGCCCGTGGGTCCCGTGTACAACTGACCTGGGTGCCGCCCACATCCAGCGCCAATCGGGTCGCCTTTGGTTCCCCCCACGCATAGCCTTCGGCCCGGTCATCGCCATCCACCAACAGATAGAGCGTCAAGGACGGCCTGTTCTGGCCCACCGGCCATTCCACGTTGCGTAGGCGGAGGCGTATCTTGGCGGGACTGCCGCCGACAAATTCCGCGCTCGCTATGCCGCCTTGGTCATGCACCACGAGGTCGCTCACGATGGCGCGCTCGGCCCCTTTGGCCACCGAGGCCCAGCAGGTAAATGTCTCGGCGCGCTTCAAGCGGGTTGGCGGTGTATCACTGCCACCAAAGACCCGCACGCCGCGTTCGTCGACGCCAACATCGCGCACTTCCCAGACATTGGCAGAGAGGTCATGCTGCTCGCTGACATTAAGGACCCGCTTGTCGGCATTGGTCACAAGTTTACAGGACGCAGGACGGGTAGCCCCACTAAAGCCTTCCCCGCGCCGTCGCCAAATGATGTCACAACCGGCAATGGGGGTGAAGGCGTCCTTCTTGACTTGATCGGGCTTCAGGCCCGATGACGCATCCGTTTGACGCCACGCCCCTTCTAAGGGCTTGCCATCCTTGGGCGCAAAGCCTGTTAGACGGACTGCTCCCAGTTCTTGATCCACACTCAATGTCCAGATGCGCTGGCGCAAAACGGGGCCCGCTTCGCCGCCCTTCCGATATTCAACATAAAAGCTGATAGGCCCGAATTCTGGCGCTTCAATTGGCCTGACGACCGTATGCAGCCGCTCATGGCGCAAAGGAAGGGGCACATTGAGTTCGGGCTCAAAAAAGGTCTGGAGCTCATTATCCCAGCGGCCAGCCAGAAGGTCAGCCAAGTCCAACAGGTCCTTGTTGAGGACTTCCACCATTGCAGGTGCCAAAGGCTTGACCGGAACCGGGACAGGTGGCGGCGCAGATACTTTTATGGGCGTGGTTGTTGCAAGGTCTGGCAAGCCCGCTTGTTCGGCAATCGACTGATTGACCAAGTCGGTCAAAATGCCTTCTGGAGTCATTTCTGGCGGCAACGCCTGGGTGGCCGAAGCCGGTGAAGACAATAGAGGTGCTTTGGGGGCTAACTGCGCCCAGCCCAGATTGGGTGATAGCCAGAAGAGGCCAGCCACAAGCAGGGCGGCTTTCAATTGGCTGTGGCGTGTCGAAATCGGCATGTCCAAACCCTGTTTTCCCCTATAAGGCGAAAGACTATGTCATGATTTTGTCAGGCGCTGCCAGCCCTCGCCCTGCGATACCCGCAGGTTCGCTCATGATGCCAAGGCGGTCGGGATCGCAGAGCGGATGAGCGATGGCGTTGCGCTCGCCGGCGCTGGCGTTAACAGACGGACAAATTCGCTCGCGACCATGGGCTTGCCAAACAGATAGCCCTGCAAGGTATGCACGCCGGCCGCCTTGAGAACTGCATGCTGGGTCGCCGTCTCCACGCCCTCGGCCACCACTTCACGACCCAAAGCTCGGCCGATACTGGAAACGGCTTGGATGATCGCCAAAGCTTCGCGCGAGGTCTTGGGGTCGAGGTCCAGACTGGTCACGAATTCGCGGTCGATCTTGATCTTGTCAAACGGGAAGCGGTGCAATGAGGTCAAGCTGGAATAGCCAACACCGAAGTCATCTAGCGCCAGTTTGCAGCCCATGGATTTGAGTTGTGCAAACAATTGGCGCACGCGATCTGGGTCACCCAAAAACGCCGTCTCGGTCACTTCCAGCACCACACGGGCGGGATTATAGCCGGTCTCCGCGAAGAGTTCTTTCAGATCACCGACGAAGTTTTCATCGATCAGTTCAAGCGGCGACACGTTAAGTGCGATGGGCAGATTGCCCCAATCGGCGGTGTCACTAAACACAGCTTGGCGGACAAAATGGCCAATATGGGCGATGAAGCCAGACTTCTCGGCGATTGGAATGAAGACGTCTGGGCCAACCCGCGCCCGCCCGCCACGATCCCACCGCAATAGCGCTTCAGCGGACACAACCTGATTGCCCGTACGGTCATACAAGGGCTGGTAAACCATGCTGAGAGCACCGGTCTCCAGATCAGCCTCCAACTCATCGCGCAGGGCTTTTTCTTCCGGCGACAGGATAGCGGTATTCATGACTTCAACGACGGATGGTTTCACTTCCGCTTTGATAACTGGTGCGGCTTCAGGCTCCGTCAGGTCGGTTTCCATCAGCTGCGCAAGACGATCGAGAGTCATATGAAGCAGCGCGATCGCGCGCTCAATCTCGGACGGGGCGACTGGCGTGTTGTGGATGCGAACCGCCGCCTCAATCCCACCTGCCAGCTTTGCAACAGCACTCGCCCCAATATTGAGGCTCATGGATTTGAGCGCGTGCGCCGCTTTCGCCAGACGCTCCCGGTCACCGGCGTCCAAGGCTTCTTTCAATTCAATCAGGGTGCTGGGGGCGTGGTTGCGATAGAGGCCGACCACACGAACGACGAAATCGCGGCGATGCGTCTTTAAATCGCGCAGGAACGGCAGGATGACGGCATCGTCAAACAAGCCGCCTTCGCCCGAGCTCCCGGCAGCCTCTGCGGTTGGCTCTACGGTCTGATCGTCAGACCGGGCGTCAATCATTTCGAGCGCTTTGGTTGCCAGATGGGCCGGTAGATTGGCTTGCAGGATTTCACCCAAAGCCACCAAGGTGAAGGGCTTATGCAGCACGCCGTCCATGCCACATTCCGACCAAGCGTTGGCTGCGGTGCCGACAACATGGGCAGTCAGAGCAACGACGGGCAAACGCTTCAAGCCTTCATCGGCCTCGCGCTTACGAATAGCACGCGTGGCTTCATAGCCGTCCATGACAGGCATGGAGCCGTCCATCAGCACCAGATCATAGTCTTTAGTGGCCAGCACATTCAGCGCATCTTGGCCATCAACAGCCACGTCCGCCTTAATTTCAAAGCGCGACAGCGCTTCCACCGCCACTTCGCGGTTAACTTCACCATCATCGACCACCAACACGCGGGCATCCGGGAAGGCCACCGTGATGGCTTGGTTCGTCAAGCCGCCTTGGCTGATCGCGAAAGTCGTCCCATTGCGCAGCGCCAGGATCAAATGATCTATGTCGGCGTGGCGGATCGGCCGCTGAAGGGCGGCGACCGCTTGACCGGCGCGCACCATGGAATCAGCGGCGGCATCATCGGGGTCGGCGAGCAACACAAGCTTCTTGGGATTGAACCCAGGCGGCAGTTCCGTCCGATTGACCTTATCCGCAATCACCAGATCAGGCTGAAGGGCATCGGTTTGGCCAATGACAGCCCCTGCTGCTGCAAAGCGGCGGCTGATCGCCCAGGATTCCACTTGGCCTTCAACAAAAATCTTGACGCAAGACGGCGTGTCGGCCTCTTCCAAATGGGGTGGGGCCGCAAGCACGCGTGCGTCACCGGTCAGGGCTGGCAAGCGCACATGAAAGCTGGTGCCATGGCCTTGCTTACTGGTCGCGCCAATTTGGCCACCCATGGCTTCAACCAAGCGCTTGGAAATAGACAGGCCCAGACCCGTCCCACCAAAGCGGCGCGTCGTTGTTTGGTCTTCCTGTGAGAAGGCCGAAAAGATGCCTGAAATCTTGTCTTCCGCAATCCCGATGCCGGTATCTTGCACGATCATGCGCCAGAACTGGCTATCCGGATCGGGCTCAAGGCGAACCAGCACATGGCCAGTTTCGGTAAACTTCAAAGCGTTGGAAACGAGGTTGGAGATCACTTGGCCCAAACGCACAGAGTCCGCAGGGATCATTTTCGGTGCTTGGGGATGGGCCGAGGCTACCAGTTCCAAACCTTTTTCGCGAGCTTTGGTGTGGAACAAAGCCAAGACATCATCGACCAAGTCCAGCGCATTGATTTCGCAGATCTCAACTTCCAGCTTGCCCGCTTCAATCTTCGAGAAGTCGAGAATATCGTTGATGACGGCCAGCAAGCTGCGGCCAGACTTCACAATGGTGTCGGCATGACGCTTCGCTTTGGCTGGCAAGGATTCCGCCGCCAAAAGTTCTGCCATCACCATCACGCCATTCATTGGCGTGCGGATTTCGTGGCTCATGGTGGCCAAAAAGTCGGACTTGGCGGCATTGGCGCGCTCGGCCGAGTCGCGGGCGACTAGATAGTCACTGGTCCGCGCGGCCACTTCAGCTTCCAGACCACGCATGTGGGCTTCGATACGACGATCCCGCTCGCCAATGGCTTCCAACATGGCGTTGAAGCCGGTCACTAAGGTGCCGACTTCGTCCGTGGTCGTGGCTTCCACCCGCTGCGAGAAGTCACCCTTCTCGCCAATCGCAGCCACCGACTTGGTTAGATCCGTCAAAGGCTCGGTCAGCGCGCGTTGAATCCGCCGTGAAATCCCTAACGACATCAGCAACGCCAGTAAGGCGATGCCCAACACGCTGCCGATGGAGCGCAGCAATGGTGTCAAAAAGTCATTGGCCATATGGACGACCACGACGCGCCCGAGAACCTGCCCACCCAATTCGATCGGCGAGACAACTTCCACCGATTTAGTGGTGATCAGCGCCACAAGGTTCGGGTTGGCGCTTTCACTGTCCAAGCGCACGTCATTGCGCAACCGCGTGCCAGAGCCGTTTTCAGCCAAGGACATGCCATTGGCCATCTCCACCCGCGCATAGACGATCCCTGGGCTGCGTGAGATGGCGCGAATAGCGATGAAGGCACGTTGGCGATCTTGGGCTTGCACCGCTTCCGCCGCGCTACTCGCCAGAACTTGTGCTGCAGTCCGCATTTCAGACCAGCGCGCCTCGGCGTGGCGCGTCATGTCCTGATACGCAAAAATCATTGTGACCGGCACAACCGAGAAGATCACCGAGCCCAACACAAGCGCCGCCAGCCGTGACCGGATGGAGCTCGGCTTTTTAGCCTTTTGGACTTTCTGTTTAGGAGGCTTCGTCTGAGATTTCACCTGATCAAACCTGGGAACTTGCATCGTACACACTCGGTAGCGCGGACACATTAAGTGCGGGTTAAGCCAACAGAATTTGGCCACTGCTGAACTTGGCGGTAGTGCTGCAACGCGACAACTTGGCTTGACGGGCGGTTAACAGATTTAAGCTACAGACTGCACGTAACAGGAGTTAGATAGACGTGCATAACGCCGTTTCCATCCATCATTATGGGCGCGCTGAAATCGCGATTGCCTGTCGTTCTGCTAAGGCCGCTCCCGATGAGTGACTTAAGCCTGACGGCCACATCTCAATTCGTGCCAACCGACTATGCGCGGATCTTGGTGGTTGATGATGATCCCATTCTGCGCGAATTTGCCGGCGTCTATCTGACCAGCCCTACGATGGAAGTTGAAGTCGCAGAAGATGGCCAGGCCGCGTTAGCGCGCTTGAAAAAGGGCGGGATCGACATTGCTTTGGTCGATCTGGAAATGCCAGTTATGGACGGCTTTGAACTGATCGCCGCAGTGCGTGCCGAACCCAGCCTTGAAGATCTGCCCATCGTCGTGATCACCGGTCGCGAAGATATGGAAGCAATCGACCGCGCCTATGGTACCGGAGCAACATCGTTTGCGATCAAGCCGCTGAACTGGCGCTTGGTCAGCCACCAATTGGCCTATGTGCTGCGCAATAGCCGCGCCGATGCCAAACAGCGCCAAGGTCGGCGCTTGGCGGAACAGGCCGATGGTTTGAAAACCAACATCCTGCGTTTGATGCGGCATGAGTTTAACACACCCTTCAATGTGATCTTGGGCTTTGGTCGCCTGATTGAGGGCCATAGCGACAATGCAGCCATTCAAGGCCATGCCCGTCAGATTTTGATGGCCGCTGAAAAGTTCAAGCGGATGCATGATCAATTGATGGAATCGGCGCGTATCTTGTCGGGCGATATTGAAGTCACGAAAAAGGTATTCTCGGTTGCCGATCTGATAAAGGCCGCAGCGCGCGAGGCATTGCGCGGGGGTGGTAAGTCAACAGATCTGAAACTGGCCGATCGGACTGGCAATACCGAAATCACGGGTGATTATGATTTGTTGCTGACGGCTTTGCGCAATCTGATTGAAAACGCCTTTGCCCATGGCCAAGCCCCAATTCATGTGACAGGCCAGCGGACGGCCAACGGCCGGGTGGCGATCCGCGTCTCAGATGCCGGCCAAGGCATGGATCAAACCAGCTTTGCACTCGCGATCCAAGCCTTCAAACAAGGCAATAGCGCCCTGCAGCGTACCGAAGATGGCTTAGGTTTGGGCTTAGCCACAGCTGTTGGCAGCTTGAAAGCTGTTGGCGGTGAAATACATCTTGTCAGCGGCGAAGATGTCGGCTTTGGTATTGAGATGGAGTTCCCACTCGAATTGTCCTAATTCAAAGCCGGACATTTGAGTGCACTGAAAATACGCATGAATCATGGTAATTGATTACTTACGAACATTAATTAGATCACAACGTCCAATTTAATCACCCCTTTAGCTTGTAGGTCTATAGAATGCCTTTCGGCAGTAGGCGTCAAAGCATGTTTTACCGTTCAAACTCAAAGCGTTCTCGGCGGGGCAACATTACGATGGTCAGTGCATTGGCGCTGGTGCCATTGAGTTATGCGGTCTTGTGTGGTGTCGAGATTGCCGGAATCTCGAAAGGACGAGCCAACTTGCAAGCAGCTGCGGATGCGGGTGCTTTGGCTGGCGCGGGTGAGTTAAGCGTTTCCACCCGTGGCGATGACGGGATCCGCAGCACAGCGATCGCCCTTGCCAATAGTGCGCTCAGCGGCCTGACGGATACAACCACGCCCAGTTTCACCGTCGACATCAATCGCAATGCCGGGACTGTCACCGTTACCGCGCGTGCGCAGTTTCAGTCGATGTTCTCAGGTCTCGTAACAAACAAGACACCGCTGGAAGTCACTTCGACCGCCGAAACCTTAAGCAAGACGCCACTATGTGTGCTGCAGATCGACAAAACTGCCGCGATTGGTGCGAATGTCATGGATCGTTCGATCATTCGGGCCCCTGGCTGCTTAGTCCAATCCAATTCCGGAATCTCCGTAATCAATTCGGCCCGCATTGAGGCCGGTGTTGTACAGGCGGTGAAATCCGCAACCGGTATGATTTCGCCCACTGCCAGCGTTGGTGCTTTGCCGATTGAGGATCCGTTTAAGGACCTCAACCTTGCCCCTCCCTCGGGTTGTTCCACGACAGCGGAAAGCATCCAATATAGCGGGAGCGAGACCGTCAGCCTGCCACCGGGCGTGCATTGCGAGCAGATTTCGATCAATGGCAATGCCACCATGATCTTGGAACCCGGCGAGCATTATTTCAAAGGCGAGATGGAATTTAATGGCAATGCGAAGCTGAAAGGCGATGACGTTGTTCTGATATTTGATACCAATCGCGCCTTCTCCTTTGGCCAAAACTCTACTGTGAACCTGACAGCCCGAAAAACAGGGCCGCTGGCAGGCTTCCTGATTGCAACCGGTCGCACCAATACCAAGCGCTTCACGATTTCGTCGAACCGTGTTCGGGAATTGCTCGGCACCATCTATATTCCCGGCAGCGACCTTTACATTTCGGCGGCCGGCAATGTGGCGCAAGACTCGGCTTGGAGCGTCATTGTGGCCAAATCGCTTACTTTGGACAAAAATCCAGTTTTGGTGATTAACAAGAATTATGTCGGCTCAGGCGTACCTGTACCTGAAGGGGTTGGACCATCCTCAGGCTCGCCACGCCTCGCCCGCTAATCAGCCGAAGTTCTGTGCCGTCGCCATGGCACCCATCCGACCAGAAATGGCGTGAAACTCCGCGACTGTCTCTTCGATAATGGCGCGGGCGGACTTAATCTCATCGATGAGACCCGAGGTTTGGCCAGCCAAGCCCACAGCGGCTTCCATGTCGCCACCAAAATAGAGGTCGAGAATACCTTTAAACGTATCGGGCGGCATGACACCTGCCTCATAGATGGCCGCCGTGCGCTCGGTCTTCAGCGCGCGAATACAAGGGCTTGCCTTCTTATTGAGGACAAAGGTCCCCGTTTCTTTGGCATCGAGTATGGCTTGTTTATAATTGTGATGGACTGGGCTTTCCGCGCAACTGACAAAACGGGTGCCCATTTGGATCGCTTCCGCCCCTAAGGCGAAGGCGGCAGCCATGCCCTTGCCGTCACAAATGCCGCCTGCCGCCACCAAGGGCACATCGGTCACCCGACGGATCGCCTGCAACAAGACGAGGGTGGAGACTTCTTCGGGGTTCTTAAAGCCCCCGCCCTCCGCGCCTTCGACCACCAGACCATCAATGCCCGCTTCCACGCATTTCAGCGCCGCATCGACCGTTGGTACGGCGTGATAGACGACGATCCCGGCGGCCTTTAAAGGCGCAATGAACTTGGCTGGGCTGCCCGCGGAAGTGGTCACAAACTTGACGCCAGACTCGCAGATGAATTGCAAAATCGCATCATTTTTCAAAAACATGATGGGCAAATTGACGCCAAAGGGGGCCGACGTCAGCGTCTTCATTTTGAGAATTTCCGCTTGGCAATTCTCCGTCTCGCCAGACGAGGTTTCAATCACACCGAGGCCACCTGCTTCACAGACGGCGGACGCCAATTGCGAGCGGGCGATCCAGCCCATAGGTGCTTGGACGATGGGGTATTTCGCGCCGGTATGGGCCAAGAAGCGGTTCATAGCGATTTCCTTCCTTTGATCTTTTTAGCGGCCGGGCCGATAGCTGCGCTCAATTTGGCCAGCAAGGTCGGTACGGTTAAACAGAACGGGCTTTGTCTTCATCTCAACAAAGAGTTTGCCCTGATCGGCATAATGGGGCGAGGTTTTGTCCAAAGTGGCGGAGCCATATTGATGCACACTGCTCGACGATAATTTGCCCGCTTTGTCCCAACTGACGAACATGATGAAGGTATCACCACCATTGGCCGTCAGCGTCCCGTCTTTCTGGGTTGCGCCATAGACAGCACGATAGACATCCGGCCCACCGTCCACGGGTAAGTCCAGCGTGCCGCGTCGATAGCGATTGACCTCGCCCCAGGTGGGGTCAAGCCGCCCGAAATGGGTCTTGAGTTGGGTGATGGCGGCATCCAAGGCAGGGCGCAAGGGTGGCAAAGCCTCGCCATTTTCCGCGGCGCGCCCAATGGGTTGGCCCATCAGGACAGCCAAAGCCGCCCCACGGTTGGCACGGTCGGTGCGACGATCCCACGCTTTCAGCACTTTCTGAGCTTCGGCTAAGTCTGGATTGCCCGTGGCGTCATAGGTCAAGGCCTCGCGGATCAGGCCAGCCAAAATACCCTTCTCGCTATAGCCAAGATCATATTTATAGGCCTCAAACTCTTCGGCAGAGATGGAAGGGTCCAAAGCATAGGTTTCCAGCACGCGGTAAGCACGGTTGGTCATATTGGTCTGTAGGCCCAAATGCGCGCCGAGGCTTTCCGGGCGGATATTGTCTGGGCCGTCAGTTGCCACCAATGGACTATTATTGGAGTTGAAGACCAAGCCCGATTGCGGGTTCCAAAGCTGGGGCAGCTTGTCGAATGCCACGCGGCCCTGCCACAAAAGGTCGCTGCGATCACCGGGCAACGTGCCCAGCCAATCCACGCCATCCTTGCGGATCGGGAATTGACCATTGGACAGATAGCCGACATTGCCCGCCTCATCCGCATAGATGAAATTGATGCTGGGCAGCGCCTGCATCGCCATGGCGGCGCGCCACTCGGCTAGGTTCTTGGCTTTATTGATCGCCATATATTGGTTGGGCTGGCGGAGTTCGCCTTGCCCGGCATAGCTGACAGCAAAAATACCGTGATCGGTCTCCAAGGCAGGGCCATGCACGGACCATAGAAGATCGCGCTTCACGGTCCATAGGATCGGACCCCAGATTTTCACGCGGAAGGTTGCAACCTTCTTTTCAAACTTCACCCATTTGCCGTCCAAGAGATACTGATCGGGCTTTTTCGGGTCAGTGGTCAGGCGGTAGACGTCTGCCAAATCGGGCTTATTGACTGTGCTAGCCCAACCCAGATGCGCATTGTGGCCGTGCAGCATGAAGGGGGAGCCGGGGAAAAAGCCGCCTGCGACATGCCATCCTTCGCCACTGTCCAGCACAGCCTCATACCATGCCACCATGCCATCATAGGGCTGATGCGAATTGACCAGAAGGCGGGTCGCGCCATCGGTGGAGCGCTTGGGCGCGATCGCAATCCCGTTAGAGCCTTTGGGCGGGGCTTTATCCGGCCCGGTCGCAGGCTCTAGGATCGACTTGAAGACCTTATCTAGCCCATAGAAAAACGGCCCCCGAAACACGGTGCCAGCCGCCACATCCTTACCAGACAGGGGCAAAAGCCCACTCGGCACTTTGGTTGGGTTTTGCGCGGCATATAAATTGACGCCATCGGCATAGGCTTGCATGATGGCGCGGGCTTCTGGCGTGACTTCGCGCTCATAGCCTGCATTCACGCTGTCCCAGACTTTCAGCAATTGCACCAGATAATCGCCAATGGCGGCATCCTTACCCTTCGTCTCACTCATGGTGCCGCGCGTCGTCAGGACGGCTTCGGTGATCGTAGCAAAATCATCTTCGGAATGCGCATAGCCCATGCCAAAGGCGACATCGACGTCGCGCGGTCCTGAAATATGGGGCACGCCAAACTTATCGCGCTCGATTAGCGCATCATAGGTCTTGGCCTTTTCAAGATAGGGCGCTGGATTGATGGCCTCAGGGAATAGGGCCAGTCGAACACCAGCTGCATAAGCCCCCGCGCCCAAAATAAGGATCAATAGACCAGCCACTAGGCCGATCTTGCCACGTCTTTGCATGATGTTGCCCCCTTGAGCGCTTATGAAACTGCACTCTTGACCCATCTTGGTAACGCAATTGCGAGCAATGTCTATGGGGGTGAGAGAAGGGTCCAGCTCTGGCCTGCGATTTTCCGCGACAAGTCCGTCGGGGTGCGTTAGCAAAGGTCAAAATCATCATTTGCGGAGAAAAAACCATGAGCGACACCCAACTGCACGGCCTTGAATTGCGGTCCACCGTTACGTCTGAGGGACAATTGATCCTCAATCTCGAACCGGTCACCATGGATGAACCAGGCCCGGATGAAGTGATCGTTCAGGTCGAGGCTTCGCCCATCAATCCGTCGGATCTGGGTCTCTTGCTTGGCCCTGCCGACATGGCGACTTTGGTAGCCAGCGGCACGCCGGAGCGGCCTGTTTTGACCGCAACCATCCCCCCTGCCCGCATGGGGATGATGAAGCCGCGCTTGGACGCGTCCATGGCAGTCGGCAATGAAGGCGCAGGCACGGTCGTCCGCGCCGGGGCCAATGTTACTGGCATGTTGGGCAAGAAAGTCGGCATGTTTGGCGGCTCGATGTATGCCACCTACCGGAAGCTCTTGGCCCGTGATTGTTCGCCTCTGCCAGAAGGCGCAACCTCTGCCGATGGCGCTTCGATGTTTGTGAACCCGCTAACGGCGCTTGCCATGGTTGAGACGATGAAACGTGAAGGCCATGTTGCCCTCGTGCACACCGCCGCTGCCTCTAATCTTGGCCAAATGCTCAACAAAATCTGCCTCGCCGATGATGTGCCCTTGGTCAATATCGTCCGCAGTGCCGAACAAGCACAAATCTTGAAAGACATTGGCGCGAAATATGTGGTGGATTCAACGTCGGAAACCTTCCAAGCGGATCTGACAGACGCCGTCACCGAGACCAAAGCCACCATCGCCTTTGACGCCATTGGCGGGGGGCGTCTGGCCAATTCGATCTTGCATGCGATGGAAGCCGCAGCCAATCGCAACGCGAAGGAATATAGCCGCTATGGCTCTTCCACCTTCAAGCAAGTCTATATTTATGGCGGACTTGATTTGCGCCCGACCGAACTGGACCGTGGCTTTGGCCTGTCGTGGAGTGTGAGTGGCTTCTTATTGACGCCCTTCCTGCAAAAGATCGGCCTCGAAGCAGCCCTTGGCTTGCGCCAACGTGTGGCACGCGAACTGACCACCACCTTCGCCAGCCATTATACCTCGACCCTGTCCTTGGCCGAGGCACTGCATCCCGATCATGCGCGCGCTTATGCCCGCAAAGCGACGGGGGAAAAGTATCTGATCAATCCTAGTCTTTAGGCCTTAAACCTTAGGCTTTGGGCGGGGCCGTACTGGCGCGTTCGACCAAGGAACCCGGAACCAGATAGGGCTGTTCGCTGGGCGAGGTTGCTTGATGGATCAACAGTTCGACTGCCTTGGAGAAGGTGGCTGCAATGGGCTGATCAATCGCCGTCAATTGCGGCGTCGTGAACCGCACGACCGGGGTATTGTCAAAGCTAATGAGCGAGAGGTCCTGTGGCACCAAGAGATTGCGCTCATTGGCAATATCCAAAGTCGCCAAGGCCATCTGGTCATTGCTGGCAATGATCGCCGTGGGGGCTGGCGTGAGGTTGAGAAGCGCTGTCGCAGCCTCCCGCCCACTCTCATAGCTAAAGTCGCCCTGTACGCATAAGTCAGCGTCCGATAACCCAGCTTGCGCCATTGCTTGACGCCATCCATCGACGCGCCAATGCGAGAGATTATAGTCCAGCGCACCGGCGATAAAGCCGATCCGCTTGTGACCGAGCCCAATCAAGTGCTGGGTGGCTTGAGCCGCTGATCCCGCATCCCCCATATGGATCGCAAAGCCGCTGCCCGGTGTCAAAGATCCAATCCGCGCAAACGGGATATTTCGCTGATCCAACAGATTGGTGATCAGCGGGTTCTCCGAGTGTGGTGGCGTTAAGATGATGCCGTCGGGCTGTAAGGCTGCGATGGTGCCGCTGAGTTCGCGTTCAACGTGATCATTATGCGTGTCAACCAGCTCGAAAATCATCCGATAGCCATGTTCGGCGCTGGTCAACATGCCACCCAATAGCATTTGGTCGACCCAGTCTGCGCCTCTGCGTGCACGCCATTCAGCGATCGTCCGCTCTCGGTCGTTGATGACTAGAATAAGGTAGGAGCGCGAGCCACTCATGCGCTGGGCGGCGATGGAGGGAACATAATGCAGCTTCTCAATAGAAGCCTGCACCCGCGCCTTCATTTCAGGGCGTACATTGGGTTCATTATTGATGACGCGGCTGACGGTCTGCAGGGAGACACCCGCATCGGCTGCGACATGGGAGATGGTGACCGATTGATTGCGGCGGCCCATAAGCTAGCCCCTCCACAACTGGCACAAACCAGATTTTTGGCCAATCGCGGCTTCAAATAGCGATGGAAGAATATCGGCGCGCAAGAAAACAACTTTCATTGGAACCGTCACGATGTTGATATCCCGACATTAATTCCGAGTACTAGACCTAACCGTTTAACTAGAAACAATCAAAAGATATATCAATCATACACAGAAATTTGATTGTTCCGTCGAACGTTAGACTGACGTTGCTTGAAGAGGAAGCAACTTTCAATCGATTGCATGCCGAAGACCTAACGGCGTCTTCAGGCACGGCGCGAAAAGCGAGCCTTGGGGGTTAATCCAAGGCTCGCTCTCACCAGATAGATTAGAATTCTACCCGTGCCATCACGGTGAAGCGTCGGTCGTTGCGGAAGGCCGAACGCGTCACCCGTGTGCCTTTGAAGTCAATCACCTGACTGGTCTGGGTGACTTCGTCGAGCAAGTTCACGCCTTGGATCCCGAACTTCACACGTGGGCTCCACGTGTAGAAGATCGACCCGTCAAGCTGACCTGTCTCCTCGCCATAAATTGGCGAGAAGGGGAAGATCACGTCGCGCGGAGTCTGCAAGAACTCTGACCGCCAGTTATAGGCCAAGCGCATCGCAATTGGGCCTCGTTCATAGAAGCCAACCGCATTGATCGTGTGCTCGGAGACACCGGCCAGAGGCGTCGAACCCGCAAACGGGCTCTGCTCTGCGCCGAGGTTCGAGTTGCTGAAGTCACCGGCATCCACATAGGTATAGGTGAATTGGGCACCCAAGCCGCTCAACAAGCCCGGCAAGAAGTCATAGGTCTGCTGATAGGAAAGCTCGACGCCCTTCAAGGTGCCGCCATCGCTATTAACCGGACCATTGACCAGAATATCGCCGTTGACACCTTTTGGACTGGTGAAGCGGCGGACCGAGGCCCCGCCATTCACAATGCCTTGGATGTCCTTCATGAAGGCCGAAACTGAGACATAACCCACTTTGGCAAAATACCATTCGTAGGACAGGTCATAATTCCAGGATTCGATCGGACGCAGCAAACGGTTACCTGTGCCAATCTGGAAGAGCGGCCCTGTTGCCAGAGTACCGCCCGCTTTCAAGCTGGCCGTATTGTCGGAAATGCCGCCACCTGTAGCGAAGGCATTTAGGTCTGGGCGTGAAATCCCTTTCGACGCGGCAAACCGGACCAGCATGCCATTGCCAAAGTCTGCCTTGGCATTGAAGCTTGGCAAGACATGGTCGAACTTAATGTCGGCGCTATCGTCCAGCTTTTCACCGGTAAAGAAGGCCCCAAACTCTGCCAAACGTGTGGATGACAGACTGCAATAGCCTGGCGCAACCTGACCTGCTTGAACATTGGCACATGCCTTTTGCAACTCAGCAACACTTACGATCCCGTCGCCATTGCCACCGACATTGACGCCGTTGACGATGTTGACGTTATCGAAGAATTCGCCGGTCGGAAGTTGGATATTGCCAGCGCTTTGGACCGTGGTCTGCACATAGCGCAGGCCAATGTTACCGGTGATCTTAAAGTCGCTGGAAAATTCCTTGCCGAAGTCCACGCGGGCAAAGGCGGCCGAGGTCAATTCTTCAACGTCCGAGATTTCACCTGGAGTCCAAGGGCCACCTGCGACATTGTTGTTGCGGGCAGAGATTGGGAACCAAGCGTTCGGGGTTAGGGTGTAAGCGGTGATCGCATTAGCCTGCTTGCGGATTTCGCCGCTCAGATAGTCGCGAACCGTATTATCGCCGCCGAAGAAGAAGGCAGAGCCATTGCCCAGGGGCACAGGCACATTGCCGCGCTGGAAGTTGTCGCCAAATGGATTGCGAATGGCGGACGAGCCTGGGAAGTCCTTGGCGTAAGCGCCACCGCAGCCGAAGGCTTGGAAGTCACCGCAGTTCCAGTTGCCACCGCGACCGGTCCAAGGTGCACCCAAATTGCCCCAGTTGGAGAAGTTGGCATTGCGGGTGATGCGCGAGCGATCACTCCAACGCGCACCAAAGCGCACGCCCTTGAAGAAGCCATCTTCCTTCAAGTCATATTCGCCGTCGAGACGAACGCTGGTCATCTCGCCTTCGTTATAGACTTGGTTGTCCAGCAAGAACCAATAGAAGGTCTTGGATGGATCAGTGAAATAGCTGGCGGGCGAGTTTGCCGAACCGGGCTGTAGGAACTGCACGATCGGCGTGTCACCCGTATTGTCGATATAGACATCGCTATAGGTCTGCATCGCCGAGATGAAGCCATTCTCGGTTCGGTCCGAGGCGATGTGCTGAGCTTCAAAGTTGAAGCGCATGCGATCGGTTGGGTTGAACTTCAAGGTGAAGGACACATCTTCTGTTGAGGCTTGATCTTCGCGTTGGAAGCGCAAGAGTTCGGTTGGGATACCGCGACCGCCCGTAAATGGCTGCAGCTGGGTCAATGTACCCTTGGCAAACTGATTGCCGGCAAACGTTGCCGTCGTGCCAGGCGCCACAACAGGGAACAAAGCATCGTCATTGACCAGAGCCAAAGCCGAGAATTCTTCCAAGGTGGCTTCGGTGGTTGCCTTCAAATATTCCAGCGTGGCCAACCAGCGCTTGTCATTGCTTTCCCACTGACCCACGATCGAGATCGCATCGCGGTCGCGCGTCAGGTCGGTGGTGCGCACGCCTGCACCCTTAGGCACAAACACGGCATTGGTTGGTGGGAAGTTGGATGCGTTGAAGGCCTGGCCGCCACTGAAACCGCCCGAACCCACCGCACGAACGCGGATACAAGCCGAAGTCAGTGAAGCATCGCGGTAGCAAGGGTCGGTGATTTGCGACGCGTCGGTCTTGGTTACCAATTGCGATTGGGCGTAGGCCAATTGCACACCAAAGGTGCCGACTTCGGTTTCATAGGTATTGGAACCCAAGAAGGAGAAGCCAGGCGACCATTTCTTCGCCATGTCGCCGTAATTGCTTTCAATCGTGCCAGCGAAGCGTGGGCCCTTTTTGTCGAGCGGCTTACGGGTAACGAGATTGACGGTGCCAGAGATGCCGCCGTCAATCATATCTGCCGTGGCATTCTTAAACACTTCGACGCGGCCCAAAAGCTCTGGCGAAACGTCATTGAAGGAAAGTTCGCGGCCACCGTTGGCGGAGAAGATATCGCGGCCATTCAACTCAGAGCGCACATAGGGCAGACCGCGGATGATGACGCCCGAACCTTCGACCGAGAAGCGGTCTGGGTCATTACGCTGCTCAAAGCGGGAGATATTGATGCCGGGAATGCGTTGCAGCGCTTCTGCCACCGAACGGTCTGGCAAGGCACCAATGTCTTCAGCGGTCACCACATCGACGAAGGTGTCGAGGTTGCGCTTGATCGACTGCGCATTTTGCAACGAACGGCGGAAGCCGGTCACAACGATCACTTCGGCAGGTGCCTCAGCTTCTTGGGTGGCAGGGGGTGCGGCGTCTGCTGGCTTAGCCGGTTGTGGTGCCGTCTGCGCAAAGGCAGGCTGAGAAACCAGCGCCAAAAGGGCGAGACTGGATGCGGTGGTCAAAGCGGTGAAACGCCGTGACCGAGACGTGGCGGTGCCTGCGTTGAGTTGATAGGCCAAATTTTCCTCCCCTGACTCCCTTCTTTTTTGAAGGAAGCTAATCATATTGTGCGAGCCATAACCGGAATTGAGAGCGTTCACAAGAAAAAATGAACGTTCACATTTGCGTCATCCGTGCTAGATGGCAAGAAAATACAGTTAAAGTGAATCAGGGGGTGACGAAAAATGGCAATTGAAACGATCGTAATCGTAGGTGGTGGCACGGCAGGCTGGATGGCAGCCGCCGCTTTGTCGCGCTTGCGTGCGGGTAAGCCAGTCAATGTCATCGTCATCGAATCAGAACAAATCGGCACAGTTGGCGTCGGCGAAGCCACCATTCCGCCCTTCCTCGACTTCAATCGCCTGCTGGAAATTGATGAGCGCGAGATGCTGTCTGCCGTGCAGGGCAGCTTCAAGCTGGGTATTCAATTCGTCAATTGGGGCAAGATTGGCGACAGCTATATCCACCCCTTTGGTAATTATGGCTATCAAGTTGACGGCATCTCCTTCCACCATATTTGGCACAAATACAAAGTGGCAGGCGACAAAAGGCCGATCCAAATCTTCAACATCGAAACCATGGCCGCCCATTATGGCCGCTTTGCCCGTACCGAAGACTATCAGCGCGACGACCTGCCCCCGATCAATTACGCCTATCACCTCGATGCTGGCCGCTATGCCAAATATTTGCGCGCCTATGCTGAGAAGCGCGGCGCGATCAGGATCGAAGGCAAGGTCAATGATGTCGCTTTGGATGGCGAGACGGGCTTTGTTACCTCCGTCACGATGGATAATGGCGTCGTCATCGAAGGTGACCTTTTCGTCGACTGCTCTGGCTTCCGGGGCCTATTGATCGAGCAAACGCTGAAGACCGGCTATGATGATTGGTCGAACTTCTTGCCGTGCAATCGCGCGGTTGCCCTGCCCTGTAAGCGCGACGATGGCAGCCCGCCCCCGCCCTATACACGCGCGACCGCTCACCGCGCCGGCTGGCAATGGCAAGTGCCGCTGCAGCACCGCAATGGCAATGGCCACGTCTATTGCAGCGAGTTCATGAGTGATGATGAAGCGCTCGACATTCTCGTCAATAATATCGCGGGTAAACCCCAAGCAGAGCCCAATTTCCTGCGCTTTGTCACGGGTCGGCGGAAGAAGTTCTGGAATAAGAATGTGGTGGCCTTGGGGCTGGCTGCTGGCTTTATGGAGCCGCTGGAATCAACCTCCATCCATCTGATCAATACCGGCATCAACAAGCTAATCGCGCTTTTGTCGCTCGACGGCGTCACCCAAGCGCAAGAGGATGCATTTAACCGCCTGACCGGCAAGGAATATGCCCGCATCCGCGACTTTTTGATCCTGCATTATAATGCCACCACCCGCGACGACAGCCCGTTCTGGAATTATTGCCGCAACATGGCTGTGCCCGAAAGCCTGACCGAAAAGACCGACCTCTTCCGCCTCAATGGCCAGATTTTCCGCGAAGATGATGAGCTTTTCACCGAAACCAGCTGGGCGGCGGTGATGATGGGTCAAGGCATTACGATGCAGGGCCATAATGCCATGGCCGATGCGCTGATGGAGCCTAAGACCGGCGATGAATTACGCGGGATCGAACAATCCATCCAATTCGTCGTGCAACACATGCCTACCCACAGCGACTATCTGAAGCGCTACTGCCCGGCACCGATGTAGGGATGAGAACGCCCCTCTCCCAGTGGGAGAGGGGAACGCCAATGCCCCTTCAGCCCACCGCCTCCATCAGAACCGGCAAGCCGTCTCGCCCCCATCATCGACCAAAGTGACCGCAGAGATCGACATCTCAAAGTTGCCGCTTGATTGGATCGACAAGGGCATGCCGACTGGGGTGCCCTTTTTGAAGCAGGATAGGGGCAAGAAGGCTGTCATCCAGCCCTTTTGCTCGGCGAGAGCCAAGGAGGCCGTGATGTCGATTTCATCGCGGCAGTTTGCACCACAGCTCATGGACAATTTAACCGGACCGGTTGGACGCGTGCCAATCTGATAGTCGATGCGAATGGCGCGCCCTTCGGCCATGGCCGCGGGGTTGAGCGCGGCGGAAGCTTCAAAGCCGAAAGAGCCGCCTGCTTTCCACGAAATGGTGCGGGCATCTTCTTGGGCGTTGCGGTCCATCGCCACGACGGACACGGTGCCATCCGCGCTTTTGCCTTTGGCACCGGCCAAGGTCAGACGTTGACCCTTGCCATCGGCCGCAACCAGCGTGAAGGGGGCAACGCTTTGGCCGCGAGCAAAGACTGCCACGTCATTTTCAGCATTGGGTTGGCTCAGCGCACACTTCTCGTCCACCTTCGTCCAAGCCGCATGCTCACCATAGGCCATACCATAGCCATAGCCGAACAATGGCTTGTAATTGGCTTCTCCGGGATTGAGCGCATAAGCGTCGCACGCCTGTGGCCACGAGAAGGACAATTTGCCCTTAAAGTCCTTTTGCACTTGGCCGTCTTTGGTCTTCAACAACACATCGGCCACGCCGCCGCCTTCGCTGCCGGGCAGCCAAGCCGCCACAAAGGCGTTGGAGGCATTGAGCTCCTTATTCACCCACAAGGGGCGGCCTGTCAGGAATACCGCCACCACAGGAATCTGTTGGGCCTGAAACTTCTTCAGCAAGGCCAGAGGCTTGGCATCGCCATAGGAGAGGTTTTTGATGTCGCCCATAAACTCGGCATAAGGCTTCTCGCCAAATACCACGATGGCGACATCGGGCTTTTGAGCGTAGCTGCCATCAACCGACAGAATGGCCTTACCGCCTGCGGCTTCGGCCTGCTTCGCAATGCCGGCAAAGATGGATTCAGCACCTGGGAAGTCGGCATTGGTCAGATCGCCACCGCCTTGCCAGGAAATCGTCCAGCCACCCGATTGCTTGGCGATGCTATCGGCACCCTCACCTGCCACCAGAATGGTTTTGCTGGGATTGATCGGCAAAACACCGTCATTCTTCAACAAAACTAGCGATTCTTGCACAGCTTTGCGGGCGACTGCCCGATGTTCTGGCGAGCCCAATAGCGCATAGTTTCCGCCCAATTTGCGGGCCGAAGGGGCAGGCAAATCAAACAGGCCATAGCGGATTTTCACGCGCAAGATCCGGCGCACAGCGTCATCCAAACGCTCTTGCGAGATTTTGCCACTGTCGACGGCGGCCTTGGTATTGGTCAAAAGCTCTTTCCAATCCTCGGGCACCATGAAGATGTCGAGGCCTGCATTGATCGATTCTGGGCAGTCCTTATTGGTACAGCTCGGAATGCGGCCGTGGCCGTTCCAATCGCCAACCACTAAGCCGTCAAAAGCCATTTCATTCTTCAACAGCTCGGTCAGATACGACTTATTGCCGTGCATCTTCTGGCCGTTGATGCTGCTGAACGAGGCCATGACCGTTTGCGCGCCGGACTTCAGCGCCGCGCGGTATGGATAGGCATGGAGCTCAACCAAATCGGCCTCATTTCCGACGGTATCACCCGTATCAATGCCCGCTGTACCACCATCGCCAAAGAAGTGCTTGGCCGTGGCGATCACATGTTCTTGGCTTAAGAAGTCTGGACCCGTTCCTTGCAGGCCTTCAACCATGGCTGCGCCTAATTCGGATACAAGGCCCTTATCTTCAGCATAGCCTTCATAGGTGCGGCCCCAGCGGTCATCGCGAACCACCGCCAAAGTTGGCGCAAAGGTCCAATCAATGCCGGTGACTTTGATTTCAGCCGCCGTGATGCGACCAATCTCGCGGATCAAAGCGGGGTCGCGCGTCGCGCCCAAGCCAATATTGTGCGGGAATAGGGTTGCCCCCACCACATTGCTGTGGCCGTGGACGGCATCGGTTGCCCACAACACCGGAATAACCGGACTGCCATCGGCATGGGGGGTGCGCGAGGCTTCCCAGAATGCGTCGGCCAGTTTCAACCAGTCTTCTGGCTTTGAGCGCTCATTGCCATAGGGGCCGGAATTGCCGCCGTTCAAAATAGTACCAAAGCGATATTTGGCCACGTCTTCTGGCGTGATCGTTGAGATATCGGGCATAATGAGTTGAGCGACCTTTTGCTCCACACTCATTTTACTCATGATCTCGGTGATCTGGGTTTCGACCTTGTCGTCCTTCTTTGGTCCCGACGCGCAGCCCGTCAGCCCTAAGGATAGGGCCAGAATGGGAGCGGCACAGGCGCGGAATGACTTTTGAACCAATGGCTTCATCAGGGAACGCATCATCGTCTTTGCTTTCGCTTTCGCTTATTGTGCTGCTGCAGTGTTTTGACGGTGGACGAACAGGCCGAAGAACACGAGCCAAGCATAGCCAAGGATCGGCACAATCAAGGCCACCGAGAGGCCGACATGGTCTGCGGTAAAGCCTGTGATAAGCGGCAAAATTGCCCCACCTACAATACCCATGCACAAAAGCGCTGCGGCCTTGGGCGTGTCTTCATCATTCAGGCCAATCACGGTCTGCGAGAAAATGGTTGGGAACATGATGGAGTTGAACAAACCAATCGACAGAATGGCGATGGCCGCAATCTGCCCCGTCAACACCATGGCCAATGCAGCCAAGGCGATGGCGATCACGGCAAATACAGCCAGCACTTTGCCCGCTGGGAAGCGGCTCAAAATATAAGAGCCGGCAAAGCGACCAATCATGGCACCGCCCCAATAAAGGGCGACCAATTTACCCGCTTGGGCTTCGGTGGAGCCCAAGACGCTCGCTTGACTCAGATAATTGACGAGGACCGAGCCGATCGCAACTTCTGCGCCGACATAGGTGAAAATGGCGATGACGCCGAACAGGATTTTTTTATTCGCCAACAGGTGAAAGCCGAGGCCACTTGGCGTTTCGGCTTTTGCCATGGGCGGCAATAGATCGCGCTTCAGGTAGAAGACCGCCATGATCAGCACCAACACCGTGGCAATGCCCAGATAGGGGGCTTGCAAAGCCGCAGCTTCGGCGGCGCGCAACGCATCCAGCGCTTCTGGCGTCAGGGTGGAGATGTCCTTTGGAATTTCAGGCCCACCTTCCAAGATCAGCTTGGCACCGACGAAGGGGCCAATGAAGGTGCCAAAGCTATTGAAAGCTTGTGCAAGCGTCAGGCGAGCAGAGCTGGTTTCAGCGGCACCGGCAATCGAGATCACGGCATTGGCGGCAACTTGCAAGATGGTGATGCCCGCAGCCAACACAAACAAAGCAAACAAGAAACCTGGATAAATGCCTACGTGGGTGGCCAGCACGAACAGGACACAGCCACCGATCATCACGGCTAGGCCTGCGATAATCCCGCGCATATAGCCGACTTTAGCGACCAAATTGCCCGCAGGGATTGAGAAAACGAAATAACCCAAGAAGAAGGCCGATTGGGTCAGCATGGCCTCTGCATAGCTGAGATTATACAGCCCACGGAATTTGGGGATCAGAATATCGATCAGAACGGTCGCGAAACCCCAAATGAAGAACAAAGCAAGCGACATGAAAAACAAGGTTCGGTCGTTCACATTGCCTTGCTGCGGCTGTATCGTCACTGCACTTGGTCCGGCCATTTTAAGGTTTCCTATCCTCAGTTTTTCGTTGCTTTTCGTTTCTTATTTGGTCTCTCACTCAGGTGTAACACCCTCATTCCCCGCACGAAGCGGTATCATGTGAGCGTTCACATTTATAGACCCTAACCCAATCAATTTCCATTGTCTTGGGATAATTCTTCGGCGAAACACCGCGCAGATTGCGGCCTTCGGGTAAGTTTCCACCGATGGCGAGGTTCAGAATCAGGTAAAATTTCTGATCAAACGGGGCCGAAGGTCGACTCGGGCTCTGATCAACATGCCAAGTCTCAGGCGTTTGCGTGGCATAGGGCACCCCGTCGATGGACCAGACCATTTTGCCGGCATCCCAATCCAGCGTGTAGGTGTGAAAGTCATCGAGGCGGCCCACCAATGGCGTGGTTTTGGAAAGAAACGTATTTTTTGGCCAAGCCCCGCCATAATGCAATGTGCCGAGGATGGTGTTTTCCACCCCGCCCGGACAATTGGCGCAAGGCTCACCTAAATTGACCGCCTCCATTATATCAATCTCGCCAGAAGCCGCCCAAGGACCATACACTTCGTCTGCAGGTAACAGCCAGATGGCGGGCCACGTGCCTTGGCCTTGTGGCAGGCGCGCCCGTACCGAAATCCGGCCATAGCGCCAATCGGCCTTGCCCTTGGTGACCAATTTGGCAGAGCTGTAAGGCAAGGTCACTTCTTGCGCACGTGCGGCCTTATTGGTGCGCTGTTCCACCGGCAAGGCATAGCCGCGACGGCGCTCTTTGCGGGCTTGGATGACGAGGTTGCCATCTTTCACGAAACTATTCTCTGGCCGCTCCGTATAGCATTGCTTTTCATTATTGCCGCCACCCCAGCAATCCACCGAATGGCTCCACTTGGAAGCATCAATCGCCGTGCCATCAAACTCATCAGACCAGATAAGCGACCATTTAGCCGGGGCTTCTGCTTGGGTGGGCGCACCTTGCGCCACAGCCTGATTCCCAGCGCCAATGGCGACGAAAGCCCCGACAAACCCCAGCATAATCGCCCGCAAACTCACGTATTTTCCGGCAAAGAACAGACCCACAGCACCCTCCCCTTTTCCATCAGTCTGCCTTGATCACCCCCACCTGCATAGCAACAATGCCAGTCCCTGGACGCGAGCCGCCATCGTTCCCCATATTGTCAGCGCTGTCAATTAGGATATGGAAGAGGGTGTATTTGGAGCCTGAGGATAGAACCAAATATACCAATTTTTCCGATTTATTAGCAGAAACCATGGAAAACTGACGTCGTTGCCGAGAAGAACGAGGCATCTCATGTAGAACAGCCTGTGGAAAGTGCGTTTGAATGCGAAACTTTTTGGCCTGCCTTTTCGTGCTTTTTGTTGCCGCGTGCGGCGGCGGTGGTTCGGATGGATCGGCTGGTGGCGGAACGGGTGGCGGACCGACTAACCCGATTGTTGCGCCAAGCGCCCTCTCCTATCCCAGCCCCACAACTGCCATGGTTGGTACAGCGCTGACCGCCTTAAACCCCAGCGTAACCGGGACGGTCACCTCCTATGCGGTCGCACCCGCCCTGCCCGCAGGTCTCACCTTAAACACCACTTCGGGCCAGATTTCAGGGACACCGACGGCGGCCACGCCCTCGGCCGTTTATACCATCACAGCCCGCAACACCGCTGGTTCGACGAGTTTCGCTCTAACTCTCTTGGTCAACCCCGCAACAACGGCTGCCCTTGAGCCCTCTGCCGCGACGACGATCGGGACGGGGCAGCGTATCAATTTATTCTTTGTCCAAAGGGTCGGGGGCGCGCCATTTCCGAGCTATGTTGACGCAACACAAGTTAGCTGGACCTCGTCAAATCCAAGCTTTGCCACGATTGATGCCAGCGGCAATGTAACCGGTATTGCCGAAGGCAGCACCACCATCACGGCGCGATATCAAAGCTTCACGCTACAGCTCTCGGTGCAGGTACGAGGGGCTTGGATTGCGCGAACGCTGACCGTTCCGGGGCAAGGCACGCGCCGCTATGCGATTTATGTTCCCAATGGCATTGGGGCCCTTGGCCCCAAACCTGCGCTGATCGCCATGCACGGCGGCACAGGCTCTGCCATGGGCCAAGCCGCCAGCAGCCAGCTTGCCAAGACAGCCGCCGACCGACAATTTTACGCCGTGTTTCTGGAAGGAAGCGGTGCCCTGCAAACCTTCAATGCCGGGGCCTGTTGTGGCTCTGCCCAAGCGCAGAATGTCGATGACATTGCCTTTACGCGCGCTGTCATTACCGACATTCGCGCCAATTACGGCATTGATCCGGCAAAGATTTATGCAACCGGCTTCTCAAACGGGGCAATGATGGCGCATCGCTTGGCCTGTGATCTAGCCGATCAAATCGCAGGCGTCGCAGCCGTCAGTGGCGCATCTGGCGAGTTCGATCGCGCGGGCACGCGCTACTATACTTGCAGGCCAGCTCGCCCCATTCCCGTGATCCATATTCACGCGGCCAATGATAGAAACTATCCCTACGCCGGTGGTGTGGGCGACGGCATTTCAACGACGAATTTCTATGGCGTTGACCCAACCATCAATGATTGGCTGAGCCGCAATAATGTCACCACACAATTTGTGGAGGAGGTGATTGGCGCGTCAACGACTTGTCGCCGCTATGCCACCCGCGCCAATTTAAGCTTACCCACCGCTCCGGTTACAATCTGCCGCCAGAACCCACCAGACGTCTATGATAGCGTGAACCGCGTCGTATTCGGCGGCGGCCATTCCTGGCCAGGCGGCGTTCGCTCCCCAAGCGCCAATAGCGACGTGCCCCTGTCCGACTTTGATGCCAGCACTTATTTGTGGGGCCAGTTAAGCCCGTAGGTATGGGCTTCCGCGCCGTGGGGTGCAGTCCGAACGAACTGCACCACCTCACGCGCCACAGTCTTGGATATAGCTTTTCCGACTTCGACAGCCTTTGCCGCAGGCTATGCCTAGGCAAAGGCCGTGTTCGAGATTGAGCGCGCAAGATGGGGCGTCAAGAGGCGCGCCCGTGGCGCGTCGACGAAGTCGATTTCACCCCTTGACTCCCCAGCTTGCGCAGTAAGAATCGTACTTCGGCTTCAAGGCAAGCAGAGCGCGGCATGTAGCCGTTCCAAGCGTTTTGGCTGCGCTTCAGCATCGACAATCTTTAGTGTTGCGTGATCAGGGCTCGGTGGGCATTGCAGGTCACTTATATCGTCGAAAAGCCGCCATCCACGACGAGCTCTGCCCCCAAAACATAAGTCGACTCATCTGAAGCCAGATAGAGCGCCGCTTGGGCGATATCATTGGCTTCGCCGAACCGACCCAGTGGGATATTACCTTCCATGCGGGCCGCAAAAGCCTGTAAATCCTCTGGCGACATGCCAATCTTGCCGTGGATCGGCGTATTCGTAGCACCTGGGCTGACGGCGTTGACCCGTATCCGACGTGCCAAAAGCTCTGCGCCCCAACAGCGGGCAAAAGAGCGCACAGCCGCTTTGGAAGCAGACAGAGCCGATAGACCCGGCGTTCCAACATTATTGAGCCAAGACGTATTCAAAATAATGCTGCCGCCTTGTCGCATAATCGGTGACAAGGCTTGGACCGTGAGAAAGACGCCTTTGACATTGACGTCCATGATCAGATCATAGGTCTTAAGGTCGCCAGGCTCTAATGGGGTTGCGAACGCAACACCAGCATTTGCAAACACAATATCGAGGCCGCCAAACTCCGCTTCAACGCGCTGCGCGAGCCTTGCCAAATCCTCTGGCGACCGCACATCCGCCGGAAAAGCGAGGACTTGAGAACTAAGTTCAGCTTGTGCCGAAGCCACGCTTTCTGGTGATTGTCCTGTCACAATAACTTTGGCGCCTTCCTTGGTAAACAGCGCCGCCGTTGCCAGTCCTATGCCGCTTGTACCGCCTGTAATGACGGCTGTTTTTCCAGCTAATCTCATCGGTAAACTCCCATCGGCAGACTGCCGAGTACGTGCCGGGATACATCTTGACCACGAAACAGACGACGCATAGTTTCGCGTCTGACGAGATAGAAAAACTATTTTGGAATATCATGGCCTTCATTCCACACATTAAGGCAATACAAGCCTTTGAAGCGGCAGCGCGGCATCAGAACTATGCGGAGGCTGCAAAGGAACTCTTTGTGACACCGGCAGCCATCGGCCAGCATGTCCGACATCTTGAAGCCTATCTCGGCTTCAAATTATTCCAACGACAAACCCATGGCCAAAATCGCCTGATTCCGACGGCGCAAGCTGAGAGCGCCCTGATCGACTTCCAGCGCGGTTTTGCGGCCATCCTTGCTGGCTTGGACCACCTCAGGGTGGATGAAACGTCAAACCAGTTGACGATTACTGCCTCTCAGGCCGTAGTTTCAAAGTGGCTCTTGCCTTTGCTAGAAGACTTTACCACGCGCTACCCGAGCATAAGAATTCGGCTCGATGTAAGCGATCGGTTGGTTGAGCTGAGTGCTGGTCAAGCCGACATTGGCATTCGCTGTGGGAATGGCCAATGGGCCAACGTCGCCAAGCAGCACTTGTTTGCCGAAAAAATGGTTGTTGTTTGCGCGCCAACGCTTGAGTTGATGGCCGCTCAACCGTCCGACTTATTCCAATGCACATTTCTGCACGACACACATCCGTCCAGCGTGATGGCCTTCCCAAGCTGGCAGGACTGGTTCAGCACTCAAGGCTTGGCGCTGCCCGCCGAACACAAGAGCATCGCTATCAATGCGCCGCTTGCGTTGATCGAAGCAGCGGCCCGAGGGCAAGGCCTAGCACTCGTGCGCTATCAACTGGTCAAATCCGACTTAGAACAAGGTCGACTTCGCCAATTATGTTGCGATCACCACTACCCAATCGACTGGGGCTATTATCTTGTATGGCCCCAAACTCAAGAAGAACGAGCTTGTGTCGCCACA
The DNA here is from genome assembly GCA_001602435.1 of Hyphomonadaceae bacterium UKL13-1. GTDB lineage: Bacteria > Pseudomonadota > Alphaproteobacteria > Caulobacterales > Aquidulcibacteraceae > Aquidulcibacter. The sequence goes on along the minus strand of CP012156.1, from coordinate 773,345 downwards.
TTCCGAAGCTGGCTCCTAGACGCCATCGTCAACGACTAGTGTGAGGCTCACGCAAAATAATTGAAAAAAGAGTGGTGCCCGGAGCCGGAATCGAACCAGCGACACGCGGATTTTCAATCCGCTGCTCTACCGACTGAGCTATCCGGGCAACCTGTCGGGAGGCAGGCGTTTAGCGGATCAAATTGTCTCTGTCCACGGGGTCCTCTGCATCGGGTATGCCATTATCCTCTTCTTGAACAGGAATTGCATACGAACCGTTGAGCCAGCGGCCCAGATCGAGGTCGGCGCAGCGCTTGGAGCAGAAGGGCCGATAGGCGTGCTCGGTGGGCTTGCCACATTCAGGACAGGTCCGGCTCATGCGATCACCACCTCACATTGGGTTTGGTTAGGACGGCCGAGGCGCAGGTGAAACTGCCCGCCAATCGTGTCGGCAATATCCTGCCGCCAGCCAATAGGGTCAGCTTCCAAAAAGGCCAGAGGGGCAGCTGGGGCGTAAAGGGTTACGGTGCGGCCTTTGGCACCCTTAAGGGATGTGGCCAGCCGATTGATGCCCTCAATCGCCAAGGTCTCTGCCGTTGGCTGGCCTGCCGCATCGAGGCAGATGTCGGCCAAGGCTTGGCGGCGCTTTTGGCGCGCGATCTCGGCAATGCCAAAGCGCGAAACAGGAAGGACCTCGGTTTTGGGGGCCGCTACGCCGCCATTTTTCTCCGCGTCAAAGGCACTAATGAGCGCCTTGGTCAGCGCCTCGGCATCGCCCTTGCGGCGCGGTCCAGTGAAGTCCACACAAATCAGGCCGCCCAAGCCGCGCAAGCGGATTTGCCGCACGATTTCGGGCACTGCGGCGAGGTTGAGGCCACGGGCAAAGCGGGCGGGATCGGTACCGCCGGTTTCGCGATTGGCGCTATCGACATCCACAGCGGTCAAGGCGCGCGTGCGCTCAATCGTTAGCCGCCCACCGCCCGCGATCGGCACTTCGGTGTGCAGGGCGGCTTCAAAGGCGGCATCAATCCGGTCAATCTCGTCTTCATCGGCCTCACGCGGCTCCCCCGGCCAGCCCTGCCAGGGCGTGGCATCTTCCAAGAGACGTGGGCAAGGCCCTTGCGGGGCGAGGCCTTCATAGGCGAGTGCGGGGCCCTTGCCGCCTTCAGCCTCGCGCACAATACGGACTGCGACTGCAGCACCGACGCGCAGCTCTGCCTCGCGCTCGCGACCGAATGGCGCAAAGGCAGGCTCGCCCACGCCCAAATCGACAAAAGCGCCACCAATGCGGCCATCAATCGCGGTGACACGCCCAGCATAAATCTGGCCCCAGCGAACCCGGCTCTCATGGGTTGACCAACGCTCTAAGCGCAGCTCCACAATCCGGTCGCGGTCAAACAAAGCGGCACGCAGCTCGCCAATGCGCTCATGAATGACGATCTCACGGGTCGGCGGTTTGGGCGCGTTCATGATAAGGCCCTTTTATAGCCAAAGCCCTCGAGCAGAGAGACGGTCTCATAGAGTGGCAGGCCCATCACGCCCTCCCACGAGCCATGTAATTGGGTGCAAAAGGCACCGGCCAAGCCCTGAATACCATAGCCACCGGCCTTGCCCATCCATTGCTCGCTATCGAGATAAAAGCGGATCTCTGCCTCGCTGAGGCGCTTAAAGGTCAGGCGGGTTTCCACCGCCCGGCTTGCCTTAGCTTCACCGCGCTGGACGGCGACTGCGGTCGTCACGCGATGATTGCGGCCAGAGAGTAGATTGAGGCACGCCAAAGCCTGTTCACGCGTTTCGGCTTTGGGCAACAGCCTGCGCCCCACCGACACCACGGTGTCGGCGGCAAGGATCAGATCATTTGGATTATCGCGCGCGACGGCTTCTGCTTTGGCACAAGCCAAGCGCAACCCATGCTGACGCGCTGTTTCTTGGGGCAGAGGTGTTTCGTCCAGATCGGCTGGACAAATCGTGTCGGGCACAATCCCGACTCTGGCCAGAAGCTCTTGTCGGCGCGGCGATGCGCTCGCCAGAATAAGCTTCATGGGACTAGTGTTACCGGAAGCGATAGGTGACCCGGCCCTTGGTCAGGTCATAGGGGGTCATTTCGACCAGAACTTTATCGCCAGCTAGCACGCGAATGCGGTTCTTGCGCAACTTACCAGCCGTGTGGCCGATAATTTCATGTTCGTTTTCAAGACGGATGCGGAAAGTGGCATTGGGTAGAAGTTCTACCACGGTACCTTGAAATTCGAGCAATTCTTCTTTTGACATTGGGTCTCCCGGCCGCAAATGACCTATTGGGCTGACAACTCAGCTTGATTGGCGCGCTCTATAGTCTGTTTTGGGGGTAAAAAGCCAGTGGCATGGATGTTGAAGCTGTTGAAATGGGGCCTAGGTGCCACAGGTGGGCCAGTTCCTCTAAATGCTCCTGTCAGTTTCATCTGCGTCCGTCTTGCGGCACAGCCTGTTTTCGCCCATCTGAAGGGCCAAGACTAATCAGAGAGCTTTATCCCCGTGTCCGCCTTTACCACTGAAACCGTGCTGGCTGTCCAGCACTATACCGACCGTCTTTTCCGCTTCCGCACAACGCGTTCGCCAGCCTTCCGGTTCCGGACAGGCGAGTTTGTGATGATGGGCCTTGAGATTGAGGGTAAGCCATTGGTGCGGGCCTATTCCATTGCCAGCCCGAATTGGGACGAGGAATTGGAATTCTATTCAATCAAAGTGCCAGATGGGCCTTTGACCTCAAAGCTCTGCAACATCGAAGTCGGCCAAACCGTGCTGGTGGGGCGTAAGCCTGTCGGCACTTTGGTGTTGGATGCGCTGCTGCCCGGAAAGCGGCTGTATATGGTGGCGACGGGGACGGGCATAGCACCCTTTGCCAGCCTGATCCGCGATCCTGAAACCTATGAGCGCTTTGACGAAGTCATCCTGACCCAAACCTGCCGCACCGCTGACGAATTGACTTATGGGATTGAGCTGGTCGCCAGCCTGAAAGACGATCCGTTGGTGGGCGAGTATATCGTGGCTGGCAAGCTGATCCTTGATACCGCCGCCACGCGCGAGGCACAAAACCCCAAGGGCCGCCTGCCCACCCGCGTCGCTGATGGCAGTTTCTTTCAGGAGCACGATCTGCCCCCGTTCAATCCAGAAGTTGATCGCGGCATGATTTGCGGCTCGATGGAAATGCTGGCTTCCTGCAAAGCGATGTTTGAAGAAGCGGGCTTCACAGAAGGCTCGGTCAGCCAGCCCGGTCAATTTGTCTATGAAAAGGCATTTGTCGGCTGAGCGATTGGTGCTAGGCCTCGACAATGGAGTCCATCAAGCTTTGCCTTGTTGTCGCACGTGGCCGCAATCATGTGATTGGGGTGGATAATGACTTGCCTTGGCGCTTGGGAAGTGACCTTAAAAACTTCAAAGCCATCACCCTTGGCAAGCCCGTCATCATGGGGCGCAAGACGTGGGATTCGATTGGCAGGCCTTTGCCAGGTCGGCCGAATTTAGTCATCACCCGCGATACTGATTTTCAGGCTCAAGGTGCCAGCATCTGGACCAGCCTTGCGCTTGCCATTGAAGCCGCAAAAGCCATGGCCAAGACCGCCCAGCAATACGAAATCTGCGTGATTGGTGGCGGGCAAATCTATGCCGAGGCCCTCCCCCTCGCTGATCGTCTGTACTTAACAGACGTGAATGCAGCCCCGGTGGGAACCGCTTTCTTCCCGGCTTTCGATGAATCAGATTGGACAGAAAGCGCGCGCACAGAGTTTGCTGCTGGCCCAAAGGACGATCATGACTTCGTGGTGCGTGTTCTGGATCGAAAAGCTTAGGCGGCTTTGACAGCCTGATAGAGCTTCAGGATTTGCAGGGTGGCCCTGTCATTGCCGGGCTTACCGCCTTCATCCAATTCTTCCTGCAGTGCCAGGCCATCAATTTCCGACTGCAGGGCATGGGCAAGTTTATCGCGTAAAATGGGGTCATGTTGGCTCAACACTTCCCACAAGGTGCGGGTCATGCGCAGGGCAACATCAGTATCAATGCGAACGCCGAGTAATTGATTCTGATCATCCGGGGTGCGGTTATTTTGCAATGTCGCCTCCACTTTAAAAGTCTGAAAAACGTTTTGTTCGAAAACGGTTGAACTATCGCGGATTCTAACCTTACCCGCAAGATTATTTACAATTAGTTGCCGACGACTTGCTTGGATGTACACGCGATGTGTGAATACCTGAATTTATTGATCGCGGCACCTTTTTGGGCCTCTGTCGATCTCATCTTGCTAAATCAGACTTGGGTCTACATGATGACAAAGCCTATCCACTTTTGATCATTGAGCCCCCCCTTGTCTGAGCCAGAAATACCAGAACCCTGGCGTGGCAGCGGGGCTACAAAGGGCCGTCAGATTGGCCCAATGGCTGAATTCCTCATCCTTGAGGTCACGTCCCAATCGAAAGTCTACAAGCAAAAGCTCGACCGCCTGTTGCGGACCGACATGAAGATTCGTCCTCGTTATGGCGAGTTCGAGGTGGAAATTTTAATCGACCTTAATCGGGACTATCCGGCGATTGACCTCGATAATGTCGCCAAGGCGGTGCTAGACGGCATCAAAGGCGCGGTGTTTTTCGATGATGCCCAAGTCATGCGTCTGGTGGTTGAAAAGCGCTGGGCGGAGTCCGAGCGGGTTTTGGTTCGGGCTTGGCCCCGAGACAACCAAGAAGCGGCACATGATTAATGCCTCTTGATACGGCACAGAGACAATTTGTTACAACAAAGTCAGTAAAAAGACGATATAGCCCTCGACAGACCTAGAAGTATGGGATTGAAATGGATGGACAAAGCTTCATGAGGGCGGATGATGCAAGATTGGCGCGAAGATAAGACTTTTTTCCGCGCGACCATCGCGCTGCCAGTCATTTGGTTTATGATATTTTTTGTCGTGCCAATGGCCATGGTTTGGGCCTATTCGGTCGGCGAGAATGTTGGCCCCGTTGAGGTCGCGATCACCGGCACATTCTCCAATTATGCTAAGGCCTTTTCGCCCGAAGTCCTGAAAGTGATGGGCGATTCAGTCGTCTTGGCGATGGTCACCACCTTGATTTGCCTTGTAGTGGCATTCCCTGTCGCGCTGGCCATGACCTTTGCCGATGAGAAGCAAAAGACCTGGCTGTTGTTGCTGATCATGCTGCCGTTTTGGACCAATCTTTTGATCCGCACCTATGCGCTGATCGCGGTGATGCGCACGTCTGGCGTCATCAATTCGGGACTGGAGGGCCTGCATGGCCTCTTGGCGCTAACCGGCATGCAAATGGGGACGTTTGAGCCCCTGCCCTTGCTCTATAACAAGTTCGCGGTGGTGGTAGGGCTTGTTTATGTGCATCTTCCCTTCATGGTTCTGCCGCTTTATGCCGCGCTTGACCGTTTGGACAAAAGCTTGATTGAGGCGAGCCTTGATTTGGGCGCGGGTCATTTAGAAACCATAAGGCGCATCATTGTGCCGCTTGCGGCGCCTGGTATCGCGGCTGGCCTTGTGATCACTTTTATCCCAGCATTGGGCGCTTATTTGACGCCAGACCTGTTGGGTGGGCCAGATGATCTGATGATCGCCAGTCTGATTGAGCGGCAGTTCAAGCGCGCCAATGACTGGCCATTTGGGGCCGCTTTGTCCTTCATCCTGATGTATATCACGCTGATCTTCTTTGCCATTCGCGCCTTTATGGAGCGTAAGGGCGGAAAGGTGGGCGCACACTAATGGCCAAGAAAGTCGCCCGCGCACCCTTAGACTACCTCAATATGCCCGCCATGAAGGCGTGGCTGGCTGGGGTATTTATCTTCCTTTACACGCCTCTGATGATCCTGATCCTGTTCAGTTTCAACGATTCTAAGGCAAATATCGTCTGGAAGGGCTTCACGTTCAAATGGTACGTCAAGGCGTTTGAGAACACGCAATTGCGCGAAGCCTTGTTCAATTCGCTTTTGATTGCGGGCGTCTGCACCGTCATTTCTGTCGTTCTGGGAGCTTTGATGGCCTTTGCCTTCTGGCGCTTCAAATTCCCGTTCAAGGGCCCACTTGAAAGCGGCATGAGCTTGCCGATCGTGGTGCCAGAAATCTGCTTTGGCGTGGCGGTTTTGATGTTCTTTGCCAAAGTCGGCTTTCCCAATGATCTGCCCTATCCGTTCAATCTGACGCAGATCATTCTTGCGCATGTGACCTTCGCCTTCCCCTTTGTCGCCATTGTGGTGCGCGCGAGGTTAGAGGGTTTTAATCCTGAATTAGAGGCCGCCGCACTCGATCTGGGGGCCAGCCCCTTTCAGGCTTTCCGCGATGTCATCATCCCCCACATGAAGCCCGGCCTGATCGCCGGTGGCCTCTTGGCCTTTACCTTGTCGCTGGATGATTTTGTGATCACCTTCTTTGCCTCGGGTCCCGGCACCATCACTTTCCCAGTCAAAGTCTATTCCATGGTGCGCTTCTCGGTGACGCCAGAGGTCAATGCCGCCTCCACCATCATCATCCTGATCACGGTGGTCGCCACCGTCCTTGCCCTGCGCGCCCAAGCCGCAACCACCAAAGAGAGCTGAGCCATGAGTGATCGTGACACCATTATTCGGGTTGAAGAAGTTTCTAAACGCTATGGCAAGGTGACAGCCGTTGACCGTGTGACTTTGGAAATCCCACGCGGGGAATTCTTTGCGCTGCTCGGCCCTTCAGGCTGCGGCAAGACAACCCTGCTGCGCATGTTGGCCGGTTTTGAAATGCCCAGCGAAGGCAAGATCTTCATCGATGGCGTCGATATGTCGACCATCCCACCCAACAAGCGGCCAGTGAACATGGTATTCCAATCCTATGCCGTCTTCCCGCATATGACGGTGTTTGAAAACGTCGCCTATGGCCTCAAGTTCGACAATGTCGCCAAGGCTGATCAATATGGGCGCGTGATGGCGGCTTTGGCAGACGTCAAGCTCGACCATTTGGCAGAGCGCAAGCCCGATCAGATGAGTGGTGGTCAGCGCCAGCGCGTCGCTTTGGCCCGCGCGCTCGTCAAAAAGCCGAAGGTGCTGTTGCTGGACGAGCCTTTAAGCGCGCTCGACGCCAAACTGCGCGAAGCCATGCGCTTTGAATTGGCCGAACTGCAAGACAAGGTTGGCATCACCTTTGTGATGGTGACGCATGATCAGGACGAAGCGCTGGCCATGGCTGGTCGCTGCGCGGTGATGGACCGGGGCAAACTGATGCAAACGGCCACGCCCTCTAACCTCTATGAATTTCCCGCCAACAAATTTGTCGCTGACTTCATTGGCAGCGTGAATTTGTTTGAAGGCACGCTCGAAGTCGACGAGCCGGACCACGCCATCGTCCAGTCTGAAGAGCTGGGCGGGCGGATATTCTTTGACCATGGCGTGTCGGGTGCCGGGGGCGAGAAAATGTGGGTTGGTATTCGCCCTGAAAAGATCGAGCTCCTCAAGCGTGAGGAAGGTGCGGCCCCGCCAACGCCAGAAGATGCGCCCTCGGGCTGCAATGTGACGGCGGGCACGGTGCGTCAGATCTCCTACCTTGGCAGTGAAAGCATTTATGAGATCGATCTGGTCAATGGTCGCCGCATGCAGGTCTCGCGCCCCAATTTGTCGCGCTGGGATCAAGAGGATTTCACCTGGGACGATGAAGTCTGGCTGCGTTGGCACGGCGATAGCCCTGTCTTGCTGCAGAGTTAAGCGGGCACTCAGATGCAGGATATGAAGCACGGAAAGCTGGGCGGGTGTCGGTGTGGCCAAGTCCGCTTTCAGGCCAAGCCGCCCGTCCTTCTCACTATGGCTTGCCATTGCAAGGGCTGCCAACGCATGACGGCGAGCGCTTTCTCTTTGAGCGAAATGTATGCTGGGGCGAATTTTGAGCTTCTTTCCGGCAATCCGGTGCAAGGCGGCATGAAGGCTAGCCCAGTCCATTATGTCTGCCCTGAATGCTCCAGCTGGGTCTATACCAAAGTCTCGTCCACCATTGGTGACTTCATCAATGTGCGCGCGACGATGTTTGATGCGCCCGACCAGAGCCCGCCCTTTCTGGAGACCTGCACCGCCGAAAAGCTCGACTGGGTTGAGATTGGTGCCCCGCACGCCTATGAGAAATTCCCGCCGCATGAGAAATTTAGCGGCCTCATCCAAGAATTTATGGCTCGATCCACATGAACGCACGACCTATTCTCGGCATGATATGTTGCCAGCGCCATGTTGGCACCGAATATGCCCAAGCGGTGATGGAGCGCTATCTTTATGGCGTCAGCCCGCATGTGGATGCGATCCCGCTATTGATCCCCTCTCTGCCGGCTTTTGTCGACGCAGAAACCGTGGCGGGCCGCCTCGACGGGCTGTTGTTGACAGGCTCTCCCTCCAATATGCAGCCCCATCGCTATGGCGAAGATATTGACGATGCCCCGGGGCCATTTGACCCAAACCGCGATGAGATGGCGATGGCCTTAGCCGATGTGATGCTGAAGGCTGGCAAGCCCGTTTTCGGCATTTGCCGGGGCTTTCAAGAGCTAAACGTCCATTTTGGTGGCACGCTGCGCCGCGACATGGCCGACCCAGCACGGGCCTTCCAACATCATTCGCCCGATGGGGTAAGCTTTGATGCTATGTTTGCGCATGAGCATGACGTGCGGCTGGAAGAAGGCGGCGCCATTCTGGCCGCCATTGGCCAAGCCGATATCAAGGTCAATTCCGTCCATTATCAGGGCGTGGACAAACTGGGCACAGACCTACGTGTCGAGGCCCGCGCGCCCGATGGCGTGGTTGAAGCCTTCTCCAGCACCGCCCGCGGCGGCCCCGTCCTTGCCGTGCAATGGCACCCCGAGTGGAAGCCCGAAGCCAATGAGAACAGCCGCAAACTCTTCGGCCTCATGGGCCGCGTCTTGCGCGGTGGCGCGCTTTAGGCCCCCTACTTCGGCTGCTTGGCCGGCACCGCCCCGCTGGTATCGGAAATCACCAAAGCCTCCCGCTTGTTCGCCCGATTGGCGGGAGGGCCAGAGTTTAGCTTTTCGCTGCCAATGCAATTTTGCATGAAGTAGTCAATCTCGCCAAAGACATTGGCTGATTCCACATAGCGCTCTGGCGCGTGCTTCATGCGGGGAAAACGCACGAGACGCGCGGTCTTTCCGTTGGCGCTGAGCGCATCATACATCAACTGACTATTCTTGGGGTCTACAATGTCATCGAGTTCCCCTGCCAGCAGCAACACAGGGACTTTGATGGCATTGACTTGCTTCAGTGGCGAGACCCGGTCCATCGCAGCGCGATCAACTGCGGGGTCCCCCATCGTGCGCTTCCAGAAGGCCGAAACCAAAGGACTGTCAAAGCGGTTGACCCAGTCCATTTGCGTCGTCAAATCCGCGACCCCATTGATCGAGGCAGCGCATTGATACAGGCTCGGCGTCAAAGCTGCCCCTGCAAGGGCCGCATAGCCACCGTAAGAGCCACCGACGATGGCAACCCGTTTGGGGTCAACGCGACCTGTTTTGACCAAATGCCCGACCAAATCGGTGACGTCGTCTTGCATGCGCCCGCCCCATTGGCGATAGCCAGCCAAGGCAAAGCTGCGCCCTTTGCTGCCCGAACCGCGGAAATTGGGCTGGGCGACTAAATAGCCGCGACTGGTCAAAAAGGCCGCCAAGCGGTCCCAATCATTGTCGGTAGAAACGCCGTGGGGTCCACCATGGGGCATGACAATCAAGGGCATCATGGTTTCTTGGGCACCGACGGGTGCCAGCAACAAGGCTTCTAAAGCTTGACCATCGCGCGCCTGATAATCCAACCAAGTCGCGGTCCCAATGCTGGTTTCATTCAAGACACGATCGGTCTGACCAATTTTCAGCATGCGATTGAAGCGTGCGTCATGCACCCACAGACTACCGGGGTCGGTTGGGGACTCGGTCTCGACCGTCCACAAGCCATCGTCCGGCGAGATGGATTTGATCTTGAGTACGGTGCCTGCTGGGGCCCGCTTTTGAATTTCCTCAAATCGCGCCCGATCCTTGGGGTCAAGTGCCACAAATTGCGAACCGCGCCCGGCCTCAATGCCCGCAACGAGGCCATTGTTGGTGTCAAAGATCACATCGTCCATATCGTATTTGGTGGAGGCAATCCGCGGCTCAGAGAAGGTCTTGGCGACCACATCATAATCATAGATGGCGGCAAACTCATCATTGCCCCGTCTGGCCCGCACCGTCACGTGATCGGGCTTCTCTGACGGACCAATCACATCGAAACTAGAATGCTCTTCGAACGGAAACTCGGCCAAAGTGGTCGCGGTTGCGGCGCCCTGAGCTAGACGAACCAAACGCACCGAAGACCCGCGCCTTGCTTGCTCACGCCGGATCAACGGCACACCGCTTGCCGAAATGAACCACTCGGTCCATTGGTCCGGCGCTGCTTCATCAAGGACTTTGGTTTCAAGTGAGGTGAGATTAACCGAGACCAAGCGATCTACATTGTCTAGCCGGGTGCCAATTAATACTCGGTCAGGATCGGCTTGCAGCCGGGAAACGATCCAAGTCCGATCCGGGCGCGGCTTTGCGCGCCGTGCATCGTCGCGCTTCATATAGAAGCTGATTTCTTCTTCTTCGGTATCGAATTTGGGATCTGGGGCGTAATCATCGTCTTGCCCGTCAAATCGGAACAGCTTTTTGGCCCGTGCTTCCCCAATTGTCCAAACCCATACCCCCAGCCGACTTTCCCGATCCCAACCCGTTAACAACAGGCGGTTCTGGTCTTTCCATTCAAGCGCATAGACGTGGAATGGCATGTCGAGTCCGCCCGCCCTCTTGGTGCGCGCTTCTTGCATATCATAGAGTTCGATGGCGGATTCTGCCCCGACAAATTTGACGGTCGCCAAGACCCGACCATTGGGAGAGACGACCGCGTCGGTAAAAAACGAACCACCCCAGAACTCATCAAGTCGAGGCCGCTCATAACTGGTTGGGACCACATCAGGTGCCGCCTGGGCCTGCACAGCTGGGCCGCTTCCCGATCCCAAAACAAGCGCTGCTACAGAAGCCACAACAAGCCGACGCACCAAACCACTACTCATTTTTGTTCCCACCCACCCGTGACTCAAGCTTGGCAGCTTATTGCCTAGAATTGAGTTGGCAAGGGGGTGGATTTTAGGTGCGTGCTCAATTCAGGAGCGCAAAGGCGCGCAGGATGAGACAGGATCGGCCTTAAGGGATCGCGCAACACGAGTTGCGCCTTTCCCCGCGTAGAGATGCGCAACTCGTGTTGCGCGATCCTTTCGATTTGCGATTCGTGGTGGAACGCGCCCTGCGGCGCAAAGCGCTTTTATAATGCCACAACTACCCCTCCTTTTAGTTTAGTTTTGGGTCTGCTTTGCGCCGATATTGTTGAAAAACTCGTCGTTGTCAGGGTTTGCGGGTCATGATTCACTGGTTTCATTGATTTGCGGGGGATCTGGTGATGATGGGACATCAAGAAGTATCGGCCCAGTTGTTTTATGACTTTCAGATTGAGGATCATGTTCCAGCTGACCATATTCTGCGGCGCATTGATGCTCATTTAGACCTTGAGTGCGTTCGTTCGGCCCTGAAGCCCTTTTATAGCAAGACGGGGCGGCCATCGATTGATCCTGATTTAATGATGCGGATGCTGATCGTTGGATATGCGATGGGCATCAGGTCAGAACGTAGATTGTGCGAGGAGGTCCACCTTAACCTTGCCTATCGCTTGTTCTGCAAGCTTGGCCTAGACGGCAAAGTTCCCGATCACTCGAGTTTCTCCAAGAACCGCCATGGTCGGTTCCGCGAGAGTGATGTCTTGCGCCACCTCTTTGAGACGGTGGTTGCACGTTGTCTGTCAGAAGGACTTGTTGGCGGTGAAGGCTTTGCGGTTGACGCCAGTCTAATCGCGGCCGACGCGAACAAGCAGCGCTCCGTGTCGGGTGAACAATGGCGATCTGGGCAAGACCTAGAGATGGCGGGACGCGCGGTCCAAGAGTATCTGGCTGTCCTTGATCACGAGGCCTTTGGCGCAGCCTCACCGGTTCCACCAAAGTTTGTTGCAAAGTCCGATCCTGCTGCACAATGGACCGGTGCCCATAAAGGTCATGCCTTCTTTGCTTATGCGACCAACTATTTGATCGATACCGATCATGGCGTCATTGTTGATGTTGAAGCTACACGCGCAATTCGCCAGGCTGAAGTTGGCGCATCGCGCACGATGATTGATCGTACCGAAGCTCGATTTGGCCTAAAGCCCAGTTATCTGGCAGCCGATAGCGCTTATGGCTCAGCCCATAACCTAGCTTGGTTGGTGAAAGAGCGAGATATCGCACCTCATATTCCTGTCTTTGACCAGTCCATACGAACAGACGGAACATTCTCGCGATCTGACTTTACTTGGGAGGCCGAAAGAGACCGCTATACCTGTCCCGCTGGCAAAGAGTTGGTGCAGTTCCATCGCACTTACCAAACGCCACGATCTGGCATCACCAAAGCCGGCCAAAGACTATATCGAGCGAGCACAAAGGACTGCCGTGTCTGCCCGCTCAAAGAACAATGCTGTCCCAAAGCCAAAGTTCGAAAAATCCCCCGCGACCTCAACGAAGACTCCCGCGATATCGCCCGCCTCATCGCAACCACGCCTGCCTATGCCAGATCACGTGATCGCCGCAAGAAAGTCGAGATGCTCTTTGCTCACCTAAAGCGTATTCTCAAAATGGGCAGGCTAAGATTACGAGGCCCAAACGGAGCCAGAGACGAGTTCCTACTCGCAGCTACAGCCCAAAACCTGCGAAAACTAGCCAAACTGCGACCAAATCCACATAAACGATCAGCCTTTGCCGCCTAATCTACCTCAAAAGAGGTACTCCACCGACCTTTAAGCGAAAATCGATCAGCAATCGCAAACCAACTGCGCTGCCCAAGCACCCAATCTCGTCTAAACTTCGAGTTTTTCAACAATATCCGCCAAGGGTGGTCAATAACGCGCAATTCTCTAAAGCCCGAAAGCGGACATTCCGGAAGTCGGCCATTGGTGCCGTTTCAAACCAATTATTGATCCTTCAAATACGGAGATCAGATTTTCTATTGGTCCAAACAATCGAAGACTGGCTGTCATTGACCGATCTTTTAGGTTGTGATTTTTTGAGCTTACGTGAATTGTTGATTTGACGCCGTTTCCCATTGGCCACGCTTTTGAGAGAGTTTGCTGAACGTGATTGCCCGAGCGAACCAAAATCGTTTGATACATGAAGCTGGAGCGTTTTGGTGGGCAGCACGAGTTGCACGTGCTCTGTTTTTCGCCTGTTGCTTCGTTGCTCTGTTTGGCTCTGGTGGCTGCGCCAAGAAATACGTCAATCGGCTAGAGGTCACTGTAACCGTCCAGTCAGGTAGGAAACTCTATACCGGTTCTGGAGTTCAGGAAACGAGGTGTTATGGCCCTAACCCCATTGCGCCAAATATCAGCACGGGAGGATGCCAACTTGAGGGAGAGGCGATCCCGATTTTGATCGGCACTAAAGGCTATTTAATCGCCACCATGTCGTGGGCCAAAGAATGTTGTGACCCCGGCCTATACCCATTTGCCATCAGAAACGGTGGCAATAAGGGCGCGCCATTTTGGCGGCGTTCATGGATACTCGAGCGGCAATACTACCCGCTTTTTGTGCGGCTTAGTGATCCTTCTAACCATTTGTCAGCCAACGTGCTTGATGACAACGAATTGAAGTCATTCTACGGCGAAGACACTGTAATTAAAGAAATTAAAGTTGAGCGTGTCTTTAAGCCAATAACAAAACGGCGTCTCATTAAGATCTTGCCTTGGCTACACGATGAAGACGCAAGGTACAAGCGTTTTGGCAACGGCAACATGGGCGACCGCAGCCAAGTTGAAAATCTATTGCAAAGTGCAAATTTTAAATGGGGAGATTGGTAATGCCCATCACAGATGCCGATGTTGTAGCAGCGCTTTTATCGATGGATGTCTATATTCGAGGCATGAATTAAGCTCGCCGCCAAACTACTGCCAATCTTGTCGGGATTGTTGGAAAGTCCGAACTTCCGCTTCCGCCCCCACTCCCCCCAAAACAGACCAACCGCTTTCGGCCAAGTTCAGCCGAAACACGGACAGTCTCAAATGCGCCAAGGGTTGCCATTTGGAGTCGGCTGGCGGTTGCTTGGAAGCGGACGTTTAGGGGGCCACCTTAGGCAATAAGAATTGTCCTTAAGCTTCAAGTCATGCTGAGTGCGGCCTAAAGCCGTTCCAAGTGTCTTGGCTGCGGCCCAACATTAGCGATCTCAGGATTTGCTTGACCTTTGAGCCTGCCGAAGTTGGAATGCGACCCGATGAGCGCGGCGCTATTCGGCAAGTACTCATTTAGCTGCGAGGATTTGATGCGAAGATTTCTCTTCAGTGGTTTAGCTTTAATGCTACCAACACTTTCGGCCTGTGAGCAGTCATTTTGCGTCGAAGAGCACCCACAGCCGATAGAGCAGGTGTGGCAAACGAAAGACCAATCGTTTTGGGATCAAATTATGGAAGGCAAGTTGGCCTTGATCCGAGACGAAAAAGGAACTGGGCATTTAAAGCTGGCTCGGAAAGCAGCCACCGCCTGCAACGGCAAGGTGATCCCGGTTCTGGAGGCGCGTGCTTACTATGAGCGTCAAATTACTGCAGCCAAAGCTGGGACCGGGGACCAGAAACAGATGTGTCAGTTCCAAATTGAACTTACACGTGGACATAAGATGGAGGATCAGGAAACATACGGAAACATCCTGAATGAGTCAGGCCTTCGGCTGGCCTTTGTCACTGGTTCTGCATGGCCACAGCAGGGATCTGTTATGCTAAATGTTGAGGCAGCTGAAACGTGCGATAACTTAGGTCTAGTGGTTTCACGTTTAGTGCCTGGCCGCATTGTTTATGAGAATGAAGGGCTTCGGCCAAAGATTGTTGAAAGGATTAATCCCGCGACCGTGCCAGAAGGCCAAATCGTTTACGGACCGGGGTCTAGGGTGCCTTAAATGCCGGGTATGTTCTTGCGGCTGTCGACCACCTCGACAGCAGTGAAAGTTCTTGGTCTTCCTGTTTACGCAGAGCGACTTTTCCTCGGGCCATTCCTTTGCAAAGGTCATGTTCGAATATGGGCGCTTCAGCTTTGGACGTGCGATTTGTCAGGTAGCTCTGATTTAAGCGAAGCAAGGGATGGAGCCGCTGCAAGCTTTATGTTTTCAGGCCCACAGACTGACCTCTGCCGTTAGTTGCCAAATGAACCTTTTGAGAGTCCTGCGGCTTGATGAACGTCCGCTTTCGCCCCTCCACACGCCCAAACCAGACCATCTCCTTTCGGCCAAAAGTCGACGTCGCGTGAATCTTGGAGGGGCCAAATTTACTGCGCTTGGACGCGTTTTGGTGATCCTTGCGGCCCACCCAAATGAGTCCAGATGGAGAGGCTCTAGCCTCGTCAGGCACCAGGGGCGTTGGCCAGCCCCCCCCTACAACATCGCCGGAATAACGCGATCGGGTGGCTTATGACCGTCGGCGAAGGTCTTGATATTGATGATGACTTTCTCGCCCATTTCAGTGCGGCTTTCCATGGTGGCAGAGCCCATGTGCGGCAAGAGCATGACGTTTGGCAGCTTCTTGAGCTTGGGATTGATCGCAGGCTCGTGCTCAAACACGTCTAGGCCCGCGCCAGCCAACAGACCCTTGTCGAGCATGCGGGCAAGGGCGGCTTCGTCAATCACTTCGCCGCGCGCGGTATTCACCAAATAAGCGCTGGGCTTCATCAATTGTAGGCGGCGGGCCGATAACAGGTGATAGGTCGCAGGCGTATGGGGGCAATTGACCGAAATAATGTCCATCCGCGACAACATTTGGTCGAGGCTTTCCCAATAGGTCGCCTCCAACTCTTGCTCAATCGCAGCCGAGACCCGGCGGCGGTTGTGATAATGGATTTGTAGGCCAAAGGCCTTGGCACGGCGGGCAACGGCTTGGCCAATCCGGCCCATGCCAACAATGCCTAAACGCTTACCGGCAACCCGGCGGCCCAGCATCCATGTGGGCGACCAACCTTCAAAGCCATCAGCCTCAACCACGCGCACCCCTTCCATTAGGCGGCGCGGCACGGCGAGGATCAGGGCCATGGTGATGTCGGCAGTATCTTCGGTCAAAACGCCCGGCGTATTGGTCACGGTGATGCCGCGCTGAATCGCGGTCGCCACATCCATATTATCCACGCCAGCCCCGAATTGCGCGATCAGGCGCAAACGTTCGCCCGCGCGCGACAATACTTTACTGTCGATCTTATCGGTCACAGTCGGCACCAACACATCGGCACGGCTAACCGCATCGACCAATTGTTCATAGGTCATGGGCGTGTCGGTCGCGTTCAATTCGGTATCGAACAATTCTGCCATCCGTGTTTCCACTGGTTCTGGCAATTTGCGGGTGACGATGACTTTGAGTTTTGACTGGGGCATAGCCCTGTGTAGCAAGGCAAAGGGCAGACGCCAAGCGACATCGCAGTGATCGCTGAAATCTCGTGCTTACCGACAATTTTACCCCCTAAATTAAGACGCTGTTCACCTTCATCGGCCAGATGAAAGGCGGGTAGGCTTTGTCAGGGAACGCGATAAAGTCGTTGTTTGGGAACTCGTTGCGCACGATGGGTAAAGTAAAAGCCATCCTTGCCAGCCTTGCTTTGGCAACCACCAGCCTGTGCGCCGGCTATGCGTATGCCGGTGGCTTTCCCCCTTTTAACCGCTTGGCAGGGGAAACACCGTCAGGGCAACCTGTCCCGCGCTTTGTTTCCTTGAAATTTTCCAACATCAATGGTCGCGCTGGCCCCGACAAGGATTATCCCGTCCGCTGGGTCTATAAGCGCAAGGGCCTGCCCGTTCGTGTGGTTGCCGAGACCGACGATTGGCGCCGCATTGAGGACCCAGATGGGGCAGTCAGCTGGGTGCATAAGCGCATGCTGGACGGACGGCGGACCGGTATCGCGCGCCCTGCCCGGGACATGCGCGTGGCCATGCGCGCAGACGCCAGCAGCGACAAGCGTGTCGTGGCCTATATTTCTGACGGCGTAATCGTTGAAATCACAGAGGAACGGCCCGGTTGGCGCCAAGTGAAGGCTGGTCGGTTCAAGGGTTGGGTTGCCGCGTCCGAGCTTTGGGGCGCTGACAATTCGCGTCACCCCTAGCGGATAGCGTGCTTGGCGAATGGCCTTGCGCCATGCTAACGCCCTTGTGAAACATTTTGTAACAGGACGGCATCCCTTTGACGCAGACCACCGATACGACCATCCCCGCGCGTGAATCTTCCTATAGCTATGAGCAGCTGATCGCGTGTGGCGAAGGCAAGTTATTCGGTCCGGCAAATGCGCAATTGCCTTTGCCCAACATGCTGATGATGGACCGAATCACCACCATCACCGAAGCCGGCGGGGCCTATGATAAGGGTCGGATCGAAGCCGAGCTCGATGTGCATGCAGGCCTGTGGTTTTTTGACTGCCACTTCAAGGGCGACCCCGTCATGCCCGGTTGCTTGGGCTTAGATGCCATGTGGCAATTGGTAGGCTTCTATTTGGGCTGGTCGGGTCTTCCGGGAAAAGGCCGTGCGCTTGGCGTTGGCGAAGTGAAATTCTCGGGCCAGATCACCAATGACGTGAAACTCGTGCGCTACGAAATCGATGTTAAGCGCGTGTTCAAATCGCGCTTGATTCTGGGCGTTGCCGACGGCCAAGTGCTCGCTGACGGCAAAGTTATCTATACTGCAAAAGACTTGCGCGTCGGACTGTTTCAGCCAGACGCCCTATAAGGAAAAAGCCGATGCGTCGTGTTGTCGTAACAGGAATGGGCATCGTGTCATCGATTGGCAATGACACCGCAGAAGTGACCGAAAGCCTGCGAACTGCCAAATCTGGCATTAGTTTCGCCCAAGAGCATGCCGATCATGGCTTTAAATGTCTGGTGCAAGCGCGCCCAAATCTCGACTGGGAGACGTTGGTCGACCGGCGCGCGGCGCGCTTTTTGTCCGAAGGCATGGGCTGGGGCCATATCGCGATGGAACAAGCCATTGCCGATTCGGGCCTAGAGCCACACGAAGTCAGCCATGAGCGCACGGGCATCATCGCAGGCTCTGGCGGTCCTTCCACCAAAGCCATCGTCGGTGCCGCGGACAAAACCCGCGAGACGGGCTCGCCCAAGCGCGTTGGCCCCTTTGCCGTGCCCAAAGCCATGTGCTCGGGCGTGTCGGCAGCCTTGGCGACCTGGTTCAAGATTAAGGGCGTCAATTATTCGATCAGCTCGGCTTGTGCCACCAGCGCGCACTGCATCGGCAATGCCTATGAAAGCATCGCTTGGGGCAAACAGGATGTGATGTTTGCCGGCGGCAGCGAAGACCTCGACTGGACCTTGTCGATCTTGTTTGACGCCATGGGTGCTATGTCTTCTGGCTATAATGACACCCCGTCACGGGCCTCGCGCGCCTATGATAAGAATCGCGATGGCTTTGTGATTGCTGGCGGGGCCGGCATGTTGGTCTTGGAAGATTATGACCGCGCCAAAGCACGTGGTGCCAAAATCTATGCCGAGCTGACAGGCTATGGCGCGACCTCTGACGGTCATGACATGGTTGCCCCATCGGGCGAGGGCGCGGTGCGCTGTATGCGCCAAGCTTTAGAGATGTCGGGTGGCCGCAAGGTCGACTATCTGAACCCGCATGGCACCGCGACACCTGTGGGAGACGCCAAAGAAGTCGGCGCGATCCGCGAAGTCTTTGCGGGCCACATCCCCCTCATCTCCTCAACCAAGTCGCTGACAGGGCATTCTCTAGGGGCGGCAGGGGCACAAGAGGCCATCTACAGCCTGTTGATGATGCAAGCTGGCTTTGCCTGCGAAAGCGCCCATATTGATGAGATCGACCCAGACTTTGCCGATTTGCCGATCCTGCGGGCGCGCAAAGAGGTTGAGATTGAGACCGCCATGTCCAATTCCTTTGGCTTTGGTGGCACCAATGCAACTTTAATGTTCTCCAAAATCTAGCGCCATTTTCCCGTCACAAAGTTGGGGCTCAATCGGACCATGCGATTCCTCCTCTTTCTGCTCATCGTGCTTGGTGCCCTGTTTTACTCAAACCCGACGGAGCAGCGGCTGCGTCAGGTCATGCGCGAGCAGGACAAGCTCAGCTTGGATGCGGCAAGCCTCCTGCCCATCAAGCGCACCAATTATTATTTGGCCTCAAAGTTTGAGATCAATTATCTGATCGGCAAGAAAACCTGCTGGGGCGCGGCCTATGGGGTGATCATTTGCCCAGATGACAAGAAGGCCAAGAAGTGATGCGCCCGTCGCTCAAATGGGCGCTGACGGCGACCGACGTCGCTTTCATGCTCTATTGGAGTGTGGCGCTCTTGGAATGCGTGGGCCTGATCAGCATCCCCAGTGCGTGGCTTTACGCCAATGCCCACGATCCCCGCGTCGTAGCGTGGAACTGGTCTTTCTTCCCCCTCGATATTGCCTTTTCCATCACAGGCCTGTGGGCGGTTCGCGCGGCAAGCCTTGGGGGCCCAATTTGGCGACCTCTCGCTCTGATTTCCCTCATCCTCACCATCGTGGCAGGTGGCATGGCGTGCGGCTATTGGCTGCTTCTGGGTGAGGTCGATGCCGTTTGGTTTGGGATGAATGCGGTTCTGGTGGTTTGGCCACTGGTATTTCTACCCGCTTTGGTGCGAGAAATGGCCGTGAATTCTGCGTCAGCGAATTGACTTCTGATGCGCTGGCACGTATCAGCGCCGCTCTCTAAAGACGTCACCTTAACAGCGCCCACATCGCGCGCCACCTTTTGGAATACGACCATGAAAGTGAAGAGCTCTATCAAATCACTGAAGACCCGCCATGCAGCGTGTCAGGTCGTGCGCCGTAAAGGTCGGGTCTATGTCATCAATAAGGTCGACCCACGCTTTAAAGCCAAGCAAGGCTAATTGCGCGTGCCTGCGCCCATCCGCGCAGTCCTTTTCGATTATGGCAATGTTTTAGTCGGCTGGTCGCCGCGCAAGCTTTATGCGCGCTTGATTGCCGATCCCAGCCGTCTCGACTACTTCCTCGATCATGTCTGCCCAATGTCGTGGCATATGCTACATGACGAGGGCCAAGCCATGGCCGACACCATCCCTGCCCGACAAGCTGAGTTTCCAGAGTTCGCCGCCGAGATTGCGGCGTGGAAGACAGGCTTTGCTGAGATGATCACCGGCGAAATTACCGGCTCCAGCCAATTGGTAAAGGAGCTGGCCGCCGCGCAAATCCCGCAATATGTCTTGACCAATATGCCCAGCGAGATGGTCGAAACCTGCTTCAGCCCGTTTGATTTTCCGCGCCATTTCAAGGACATCATCGTCTCGGGCGATGAAAAGACCGCCAAGCCCTTAAAGCCTATCTTCGACATCAGCTTGAAACGCATGGGCGGCCTTTCGGCAGAAGAAGTCTTTTTCACCGACGATTCGCCCGCCAATATCGCCGCTGCCGCCTCTTACGGCTTTGTGACCCATTTGTTTGAGGGGCCAGAGGGCCTGCGCCAAGCGATGCAGGACGCGGGTCTTCCCGTTTGACGGGTCTTCCGGTTTAGGGGAAAGCTAAGCCTATGCGGTTTTTGCGCCTATTGCCCTTCCTTTTGCTTCTGCCTGCCGGTGCGGTCCCGATCACGCCGGGCGTAGTGGTGCCTGAGGTCGACAATCCTACCGTCTATGATCCCCCCCCTGCCCAAAGGCTAAACAGCTATTTCGAAGCCTTGGCCCGCAGTGGCTCTGCCGAAGAGGCCATGCGCTTTGAGGGCGAGATCTATCTGATCATGACGCGCAATGCCTCGCCCACCATCAATTTTTTGATGGAAAGCGCCAGTGTGGCGCTGGATGCCGGTGACACCGATGCCGCCCGGACAGCCTTGACCTCCGTCACAGAGCTAGACCCCGATTTCGCCGAAGGTTTAGCGCGCTTGGCCACGATTGCTTATGATGATGGCGACTTGAAACAGGCTGAATCGCTACTGAAACGGGCGCTGCGCCTGGAGCCACGCCATTTTGCCGCTTGGACGGGCTTGGGCCTTGTACGCGAAGATCTGGGCGATTTCCGAGGGGCCGAAGAAGCTTATCGCGAAGCCCTGTTCTACCACCCTTATCTGGACGGGGCCAAGCGTGGCCTGATCCGCATGGAAGCTCGATTGGACGGATTATCGCTGTGAGCCCTGACGACCTTTCCCGCCTCATGCCATTTCTGGTGCTGGCCGCAGCCCTGTGCGTCTTCATGCTAATCTCGATCGTGTTGCGGCTGGCCTTGATTGAGCGTTCCTGGCCAGCCATCGGCCGCTTTGTGACCGCACGCGGGGTGAAGGCCCATGTGATTGAGCAAGGCAGTGGCCCTGAGATTCTCATGGTGCATGGCGCGGCTTCAAACGGGCGCGAATTGATTTCCGCACTCGGCCACCGCCTGACAGATATGCGCTTGATCGCGCCAGATCGTCCGGGTCTTGGCTATTCAGAGCGGCCAAAAGACGCGGCCACCTTGGGCGAGCAAGCCGCCTTCATCGCCGACATTCTGCGCCAGACCGCGTCTGGCCCCGTCGTAGCGGTTGGCCATAGCTGGGGCTCAGGGGTTATCCTGCGCTTAGCCTTAGACCATCCAGACCTCGTCAAAGCGCTGGTTCTTTTGGCCCCTGCCTCCCACCCGTGGCAGAAGTCGACCAGCCTATTAAACCGTATCGCTGGCTGGCCGATCTTGGGCGACCTACTCGTCTGGACCCTGCCGCCGCTGATTGGGCCAAAGCTTGCCCCCAAGGGCATTGCGCGCGGCTTTGCCCCCGGTCCGGTCAATCCGCCCGATTATGGGGATAAGATCGGCACACCGCTCTTCTTCCGGCCCAAGGCCTATAAGGCCAATGCCGAAGATATGGTGATTGGCAGCGCGGAAATGGGCAAGCAAGCGCCGCGCTATTCAAGCCTGACCCTGCCGGTCACCATCGTTTCCGGCCAAGGCGATGTGATTGTTTATAATAGCATTCATGCCGCCGGCCTCAAGCGCGACATCCCACACGCGCAAAGCTTTCGCGTGCCCGAAGCGGGCCATATGCCCCATTGGGTCGATCCCGATCTGGTAGAGGGCATCATCCGCGCCCATGCGACCGATACTGTGTATGAGGGCAGTTCTGCCCAATTTCGTGCAGAGCCCTGATTGCGCCTTGGCGCAGGCAGGCTAGAAGGATGGTTAAGACCAGCCCCACATTGATGCTTTGAGGTTCCGACCATGTATGATGCCGACGACGACCAATCCCATGTTTCCGCCCCTCAAGCTTTGACTTCATCGTCTAAGGAAAAATTGCGCCAGTTTGTTGCCCGCATCGAAACCTTAGAAACCGAGAAAACCGAACTGGCTGAGCAGCTCAAGGAAGTCTATGGCGAAGCCAAATCCTTGGGCTTTGACACCAAGGCCCTGCGCGCCGTGATCCGCTTGCGCAAGCAAGACGCCAATGATCGGGCAGAAGCTGAAATGATGCTCGACCTCTATCTGGAAGCCGTCGGCGAAATCTGAGGCTTTTTTGTCGCGACGGGTTGACCCTGCCCTGACCAAGCGCGCCCTGTCGGCCCTGAAACGGGCGGCAGATAAGGCCAAATTGAGTGAAGAGGGTCTAACGGAATGGGAAGCCGAATTTCTGGGCAGCGTCGAAGAACGTCTGACGAAATTCGGCTCTGCCTTTGCCGATCCTGATAAGGGCCAGTTGAGCGCGCCGCTCTCGCTGCGCCAAGGCTTGAAGGTCCGTCAAATCAGCAAAAAAGGTGAGACCGAAGCCGACAAGAAGTCCCGCACGGGCTTTAAGGCCAAGGACAAGCCTCCAACCCCCACCAATCGAAAATCAGACAAGCCAAAATCAGACAGGCCAAAATCAGACAGGCCAAAACCAGATAAGCCGCGCAAGCCGCTTGCCCGCAAAACGGGTCTCACTTCCAAAGGCTTCAGGCCCAAAAGGGCTGACTAATTCGGAGCAGCCTCTGAGGCTTCATCCCCGTCGTCGCCATCCGCACCAAAGCCGCAATCCCAGAGCTTGCGATCATGAAATTTTGCCCGCACGGCCAAAGTCGAGGCGAGGCTCCGGGCTTGGGGCGGTGCACCGCGGCGAAAACCACCCTCCCCCATTTTATAGATCAAATAATGTGAGACGAACTGGCTACGGGGAACCCCCGTGCGCGCTTCCATCTTGGTGAAATGCCAGCCGACAAAATCTGCCGACAAAGCAAAATTCGAGCGCGAGCCTGAGGTTCGCCCCGTATCGCGCAAAAACCAGTTCCAGGTCCGCAGATTGGCTTGGGCAAAGCCGAAATTGCGCATCGAATTGGCATCCACCGCCCCTGCCCCTTTAGCATTGGCGCGAAAGCGGCTTTCTTGGTCGATCACGGTCAGGATCGTGCCGGGGCTGACCTTCCACGTCAAAGAGGCAGAGCGCACGGCCTCTGCCCAGCCGGGATTGCGCGCCATTAGGGCGCACATGTCTTGGGTTTGCGCGTGGACTGGCTGTGCGGCCAGATAAAGCCCGCAGGCCGCCAGAAATGCCACCGCCCGCATCTTAACGTGCCCCACAGCAGGGACAGGCCGGATCGGCCTTCAAACGCACGGTTCGGCTTTGCCCGCTTAAGCCATCCATCATCCACAGCCGGCCCATCAAAGGCTTACCGGCCTTGGTCAGCCACTTGATCGCCTCTAGCGCCATCATTGAGCCGACTACACCCGTCAAAGCGCCAACAATGCCCATTTCCGCGCAGGTCTCGGCCTGAGGTGGCACTTCGGGCACAAAGCAGCGATAGCAGGGCAAGGCCTCGCCATGAGGGTCGGTCTTACTGAGGCCCGAGCCAAACACCGCCACTTGCCCATCCCAACGCCCAACCGCGCCAGACACCAAGGGAATACCCAAGGCGTGGCAAGCGGCATTGACGGCAAAGCGGGTTTCAAACCGGTCGGTGCCATCCAGCACGAGGTCTGCGCCCGCGATCAAGCGCTCGGCATTGGTGGCGTCCAAACGCTGGACTTGCACTTCCACTTCGATGGCGGGGTCCAAATGCTGGATCGCGGCTTGGCCAGCCCGAACCTTATCCACGCCCACGTCTTCGGTTTTGAACAGGATTTGTCGCTGCAGATTGGAGAGATCGACCACGTCTGGGTCAATCAGGATCAAGCGACCAACGCCTGCTGCTGCCAGATAAAGCGCCGCTGGTGCCCCCAAACCACCCACACCAACCAATGCCACCGTCGCCCCAGCCAAGCGCTTCTGCCCGGGGCCACCAATCTCTTTGAGAAGAATGTGGCGAGCATGTCGATCAAGGCGAACATTACCTGTTTTCATGGGAGCATGATGACTGTCCCGGCGGGTGATGGCAAGATCAGGGTGCGGGTGTAAAACCCCTCTCCCCTTGGGACACATCGGCGCATGCGCCGATGTCCGGGAGGGATTGAAGGGGAACCTGCGCATCGGTACGCGTTGACAGGCGCAGCTCGTGCTGCGCGGTCCTTTTGGTGATCCTTCTGTCTCGGCGACAACGATCCAGATGGAAACACCCCTTCAGTCTCCCAGCGTGACGCACAAGCGCTCTCCCCTCTCCCAGTGGGAGAGGGGCGGGGGTGAGGGCTTACACTGGCAATAATTGAGGGCTGAGGTCTAATCTAAATCCCTAAATACAATAAGGTTTTGGCCACTAAGCCCTCACCCCCGACCCGTCGACCTACAGGTCGACCCCAAAGGGCGAGGGGAGCGCATTGATAAAAACTTATCCCCCACCCATCAAACCCCGCATAACTTAAGGCCATCACCAACGAGAGGGCGTTGTTGCTGCAGCGGCGACACCGGTTGGGGATGGTAAGCGGGACTAATCGAGGTTGAAGTGGCGACCTCGTGTTTCATTGGGATTAGCTGTCCTGATGCCCGGTGTGCTTGAGCCCGACTGCCGTGTGAAGCCCTTGGTCAAGAACTTAGGCGATGCCTTTGAGACGCCTTGGGGAAGCCTTATGTATTTTTAGAAGCGCAAGCTTCTAGGATGAGGCCTTTACGAACTAGGCGGGGGAAATTTGAACCACCCGTGGCGTCATGAACCACCTAAGCACACAGAACTTTTCAGCCGGGGCGCACGGTTTGCGTCGTATTCCGGGCCAGTCCGTTAATCTGGCCCACCTCATTTGGCGCACACCACGCGCCCCGGCCCCTCACTCAGCCGCACCCCCGGTGGTTTTCCACGCGGGGCTATGGGTGTTGCTCCTCTCTCCGCTTGGGAGAGGGGAGAGCATGCGGCGAAGCCGGTGAAGGGGTAGGTTCAGCACTTTTGACGAAGAGACAGCGCCCTAAAGCTTCAGCATCGCAAAGCGTTTGGCGATTTGACGGTCGAGGGCGTCGCGGACATCGCGGTAGGTGTCCATGCGGCTATCGCGGCTGCCCTCCACGGCCGAAGGGTCCATGGTGGGCCAATATTCGACTTCGACTGCCAGATGCCGAGTATATTCCAAGGCACGGTGGTGGGCTTGCGGCGCGAGCGAAATGATGAGGTCGAAGCTATCATCTTCCAGATCGGCAAAGGTCTTGGGCCGATGTTTGATGATATCCACGCCCAATTCATCCATCACCATCACGGCCATGGGATCAACCAGATCGGCTTTGCGTAGGCCACAGGAATCGACAAACACGCGCGTGCCGAACCTGCGCTTCATCAAGCCTTCCGCCATGGGGGAGCGAATGGCATTCATGGTGCAGCAAAACAAAACAGATTGAGGCGGGCGCACCAGATCCAACGGTGTCAGAGCCTAACGTGCAGAGCACAGATCAGCGTGAACAGCCGCCGTG
Organism: Hyphomonadaceae bacterium UKL13-1; assembly: GCA_001602435.1. Classification (GTDB taxonomy): domain Bacteria; phylum Pseudomonadota; class Alphaproteobacteria; order Caulobacterales; family Aquidulcibacteraceae; genus Aquidulcibacter. Next base: position 747,506 of record CP012156.1, on the reverse strand, counting down.
CGGTATCAAAATCGAGCGCGACCTTGCCTTCAAGGCGGGCTTCAAGCAGGCGGGAGCCTTCATTATGCAAGCCGCGCCGGCCCATATCGATGGCTTCAATCTGAGTTGGTGTCGCTTGACGGATCGCTTGATGATAGCTTTCGCAGATCATGAAATAATCGCGCACCACCCGCTTAAAGGGCGAGAGCGACAGGACGAAAATCCGCACGTCACTGCCGTCGAGCAATTTGACGTCGAAGACAAGCTTCTGATCGACCACCGACAGGGCCAGTGCGTAAGGCCCGTCCGGCCCGTCAATCACGTCGAAGTGGTTGGCTTCAAGCAGGTCAAAGATAGCGACGCGGCGCTCATGCTCCCCATCAGCGGTCTGGGCAGCCAGCGATTCCTCATCAAGGCGGACATCGGCGATACGGCGGTTGTTGGACATGGCCTATCCTTGCAAGAGGCGGCCCCTTGGTTCAAGTCCTCAAGCCTGATTTGCTGCCTTAAGTCGAAGGGCGATGCTGGCCGCATGGGCGGGCAGACCCTCAGCCGTTGCCAGCCTAACCCCTGCCGGGCCAATAGCGGCAAGCCCTTCTAGGCCAGTGCCCATCAAGGTGGTGCGCTTCATAAACATGTGGGTGGAAAGCCCTGATGCCCAACGGGCGCGGCCACCGGTTGGCAACACATGGTTCGGCCCAGCCAAATAATCGCCCAAGGCTTCTGGGGCATGGCGGCCCAAAAAGATCGCCCCGGCATGACGCACGAGATCGGCCAACGCATCGGGATCTTCGGTGGCAATTTGCAAATGCTCTGGCGCGCCCTGATCACTCAAGGCCACCGCATCTTCAAGCCGATCAACGACAATCACCGCGCCATAGGCGGGCCAAGACACCGCCGCTTCTGGCCCTGCTTCCCCGCGCGCAATCATGCCCGCCACCGCATCCAAGACGCGCTGACCAAAGGCCGCATCATCGGTAAACAGGATGGATTGGGCCACGGCGTCATGCTCAGCCTGCGCCAAAAGGTCAGCGGCAATAATGGCGGGATCATTCGCACCATCGGCAATGATAAAGACCTCGGAAGGGCCTGCCACAGAATCGATCCCGACCGTGCCGAACACCAGCTTCTTGGCGGTTGAGACCCAGGCATTGCCGGGGCCTGCAATCACATCGACCTTGGCAATGGGGTCTGCACCATAGGCCATGGCGGCCACAGCCTGTGCGCCACCAATGCCATAAATCTCATCTATCCCCGCTATCTTGGCTGCGGCTAGAATGGCGGGGTTCTCGGCCAAGCGCGTCGGCGGCGTCATCATGACAAGGCGGGGCACACCGGCGGCTTTGGCGGGCAAAGCATTCATCAAGACCGAAGAGGGGTAAGCAGCAAGACCACCCGGCGCATAGAGCCCAGCCGCCTCCACCGGTGTCCAGCGCCAACCAAGCGTGACCCCTTGGTCATCCACCCAGCGCGCATCCTCAGGCTTAGAGCGGACATGATAATCACTGATACGCCCTGCGGCGAGCTCTAGGGCTTTCACCACCGCTGGATCACAGGCCTTGATCGCCGCATCAATTTGGGCGGCAGTCACGCGGACGGTTTCGGGAGCCAGAGCGAAATTATCAAACTTTTGGCTCAGCTCTGCCAAGGCGGCAAAGCCACGGGCTTTCACGTCAGCCAAAATGGCGGCCACGCGTGCTTCCACCCCGTCCACCGCGTCGCCACGGGTTTGCAGGAGGGCTTGGTAGTGGGTTTGGAAATCAGGTGCGCTGGCTGAAAGGAGACGGGTCATGGTCTGTATTTAGCGCGCCCTTGACCCTTTGGGGAGGGTAAGGGTGCAGGCCCTGCCCAAAAGCCTCAGTTCAGACGTCGTGCTTGGGGCGGGCGACCGCTTCGCGCGGTTCGCTTAAATCGGCCAAGGTCACGTCGATGCATTCAGCTTGCAGGAGGATTTCACCGCCATCGGCCAGCCCCAAGCGCAATTTGCCGCCCGGGGCTTCTTCGGGTTCAAAGGTGATCGCCAACAGGCTGGCAAAGGCATCGCGGCGCGATTGGGCAACTTTTTTGGACTGGACGCTGAGCACACTATCAAACGCCACGGCGGCCCAAACCCGTTGGCCCGCGCCCTTCTCGACACCGGCTTCCCAAACAAAGCGCTGTAGGCGCAAGGTGAAGCGGCGCTTGGCTGGCGACCAAACGGCGTCGGAGACCTTGAAGATCGCATCTTGAACAGCCGCTGAGATGATCGACAGATCGGCCTCATCTTCAGCCAGCAAGCGCAGCGACGAATGGGGCACTTATTCCTCCGAACTGGACAAGCGGCGAATGTTTGCGCCACAGCCCGACAATTTCGCCTCTAACCGCTCAAAGCCGCGGTCCAAATGATAAACGCGCGAGATCACGGTTTCGCCTTCAGCCATCAGGCCCGCAATGATCAGCGAGACCGAGGCCCGCAAATCGGTTGCCATCACGGGTGCACCGCGCAAGGTCTCCACCCCGCGCACAACGGCCTCAGACCCACGTACCGAGATATCAGCCCCCAGACGACGTAATTCAGGCGCATGCATATAGCGGTTCTCAAAGATATTCTCGCGGAAGATCGAAGCGCCATTGGCCCGCGTCATCAAAGCCATGACTTGGGCTTGGGTGTCGGTCGGAAAGCCGGGATAGGGCTGGGTATCAATATCGACCGGCTTGATGGGGCTCGATGGATCACGTGTGATCTTCACCCAGTCCGGGCCGACATCGACCTGAATACCTGCGCGCTGAAGGACGTCAATCAAGGAAGAAATCGTCTCGGGCACCACATGGGTCAGGGTCACTTCCCCGCCAGCCGCCGCGACGCAGCAAGCATAAGAGCCCGCCTCAATCCGATCTGGAATCACACTCCACGTCGTACCTTTGAGTTCATCCACGCCTTGGATGCGCAAGGTCGAGGTCCCGATCCCTTCAATCTGAGCGCCCATGGCAACCAAGCAATGGGCGATATCGCCGATCTCAGGCTCCCGCGCCGCATTCTCAAGAACAGTCTCGCCCTTGGCCAAAGTGGCGGCCAGCATCGCATGCTCCGTCGCGCCAACCGAGACAAAGGGGAACACGATCTTCGCGCCCTTAAGACCGCGCAAAGCGGCAGCTTTCACATAGCCGCCCTCGATCACAATATCGGCCCCCATGGCCTCAAAGGCCTTGAGGTGAAGGTCAACCGGGCGGGCACCAATGGCGCAGCCACCGGGCAAAGACACGGTCGCATGGCCAACGCGCGCCAGAAGCGGACCCAGCACATTAAATGTCGCGCGCATTTTCCGCACCAGATCGTAAGGGGCGATGGTGCTGGTCAGATCTTCGGCGTGCAGGGACAAGCGTCCGCTGCCCTTCGGCCAAAAGCACGTCACACCCAATTGCTCCAACAGCTCAATCATAAAGCGCGTATCGGCCAGCTCTGGCATATTGGTCAGAACCAGAGGCTCACGCGTCAAAAGGCTGGCGGCCTGCAATTTAAGGGCAGAGTTCTTAGCGCCGGAGATGGGGATAGAGCCTTTCAGCTGTGTCCCGCCGACAAGGGCAATACGGTCCATAATGCTTCTTTTCTAACACGTGAAAGTGTGACATCCGCTTATGACAAGCTCACGGCTTTTTTCAAGGCGAAGCGGTGTATCCAACAGGCTTCTGATGGGGAAACACAGGCCCGTTCTGCACAGCACCGACCCCACTCCCATGTGACAGGGCTGTTACCGAAGATTTTTGAAACTGTAACCAATGCGTTGCGCGTTCGTCACGATGCACACCTAAGCCGCACCCCAATGACCGACTTGTTCGGTTCAAAGGGGAAAAACATGAGTCTCAAATATTTGATGTTCGCTTCAGTTAGCTTGGCCAGCCTGTTGGCCGCACCCGTTGCGATGGCACAAACAACACCCGCAAGCACCGAACCAAAAGCCGAACAAGAAGTCGAAACCATTGTGGTCTATGGCTCGGCCAGCTCGCGCCAAACCCAATCTGTGACGTCTGCCGCCATCGCCCTCTCCGCCCCCGGCATCAGCCCGTTGAAGGCGATTGAGCGCCTGCCAGGCGTCAACTTCCAATCCGCCGATGCGCTGGGCAATTACGAGTGGTCGACCCGTATTTCGGTGCGTGGCTTCAATCAGAACCAAATGGGCTTCACCCTCGACGGCGTGCCCTTGGGCGACATGAGCTATGGCAACCACAATGGCTTGCACATTTCGCGCGCCACCATCTCTGAGAACATTGGTCGCGTTGAACTAAGCCAAGGTGCAGGCGCACTCGGCACCGCCTCCTCATCCAATCTCGGTGGCACATTACAATTCATTTCCCGCAAGCCAAGCGATGACTTTGGTGGGCAAGTGAACCTGTCGGGCGGTAGCGACTCGCTACAGCGCATCTTCGCCCGCATTGATACTGGCACGCTCGACGCTTTGGGCGGCGGCAAAGGCTATGTATCGGTCGCCAGCACCAAGCAGGACAAATGGAAGGGCGTGGGCGAGCAGAACCATGACCAAGTCAATGTGAAATATATCCAACCCGTTGGCGCAGCCACTATAACGGGGGTCTACAACTGGTCCGATCGGGCCGAAAATGATTATCAGGATTTAAGCCTCGGGATGATCCGCCGTTTGGGTTATAAGTGGGACAATATCTCCGGCAATTATGCGCTGGCCAATTTGTTGGCAGATATCGCGAATAACCGCGGCGATACCGGTGCAGCAGTTTCGAACGCTGCAGCGGGTCGTGTCTACCCAAGCCCGATCACCTCGGTTGATGATGCCTATTTTGACGCATCTGGCTTGCGCAAGGACAATCTGGCTTATCTGACGCTTGATTTGCCAGTGAACAACAAGGTCAGCCTGTCCGCGACAGTCTATAACCACACCAATGAGGGTCAAGGCACGTGGTTCACCCCTTATGTGGCGACCCCTGCTGGTGCACCGGACCAAAATGGTAGCCCGATCACAGCCCCCTCGCCGATCTCGGTTCGGACCACCGAATATGATATCGAACGCACCGGTGCGTTCGGCTCGCTTATGATTGACGCAGGTGCGCATCAAGTCTCGACTGGCTTGTGGGTTGAAAGCAATCAGTTCGACCAAGCCCGTCGCTTTTATGGTTTAGCACGCGCCTCCAATGTCCGCCCTTCGCTGGACTTTATGGCCAACCCATTCTTCACCCAGTGGGCTTACCGGTTTGACACCTCGACCTTGCAATTCTGGGTGCAGGACAATTGGAGCGTCAGCGACACGCTGACGGTCAATCTGGGCTTTAAGTCGGTTCGCGTGACCAATGAGGTGACCACCACCACCATCAATAATGCGGCCCCGACGGCCACCAATGGCATCAGCGGCAAACTGCGCACCAGTGAAGCCTTCCTGCCGCAAGTGGGCTTCAAATATGAGCTGAGCCCAACAAGCAACATCTTCGGCACCTTCTCGCGCAATGTGGCGGCCTATGTGTCGGCCGCAACCGCTGGCCCATTTGCCTCGCGTAGCCAAGCCAATGTGGATGAAACTTCTCGCACGCTCGACCCAGAAAAGTCGACCACGGGTGAATTGGGCTATCGCGTCCGCGGCGATAAGTTTGAAGCAAGCATTGCAGGCTATGCCGTTCGCTTTGAAAACCGCTTGCTGGGCGTCTCACAAGGCGCGGGCATCGTGGGCAATGCGCCAATCCTGTCCAACGTCGGTGCGGTCAATTCCTACGGGGCAGAGCTGGTTGGCGTCTATAAGCTGACAGACGAGTTCAATGTGTTCGGCTCCTTGACCTATAACAATTCCGAATATGCCGACAATGTCGTCAATCGTGCCGGGGTTGTCGTCACAGCCACCAAGGGAAAGAAGGTCGTCAACACGCCAGAATTCTTGTTCAAGGGCGAGCTTTCCTATGACAATGGCAATTTGTTTGCAAAACTCGGCGCGTCCTACACGGGTGAGCGTTACTTCACCTATTTGAACGACAAGACCAATGGCAAAGTCGACGCTTATACTCTGGCCGAAGTCACCTTGGGCTATCGCTTCACCGGCAATGAATTGCTGGAAGGCCTCGAAGCCCAGCTGAATGTCACCAATGCAAGCGACGAGCGCTATGTCTCGACCATTGGCTCCAACGGCTTTGGCAATAGCGGCGACAACCAGACCTTGCTGGCTGGTGCGCCACAGCAAGTCGTCTTCACCTTGAAGAAAGCCTTCTAACTTTAGTCCCCCCCGGGCACCTGAGGGGCTCAAAGCATCGTCTTTGGGCCCCTTTTTTCTAAGGAGCTTTGCGATGAAACCCAGTCGACGGAATGCCTTGACCCTTGCTGCAGGTCTTGTTGCCGGCCCCAGCCTTGCGGTTGCTGCACCCGATGCCTTGCCGGGCAGTGCTCAGGCAATTGCCGCCAAAGCCCTGACGCGGATTGGCTTTGGCTCTTGCGCCAAGCAATCCAAGGATCAGCCGATCTGGGAAGCTGTATTGGCGGCCAAGCCCGACCTATTCATCTTCTTGGGCGACAATGTCTATCTCGACACACGCGATCCAAATGAGATGCGCGCGAAATATGCGCAATTGGCCGAAAAGCCGGGTTTCAAGAAGCTGCGCGAAACCACCCCAATTCTTGCCGTCTGGGACGATCACGACTTTGGCGAGAATGATGCGGGCGGCGACTATCCGATGAAGGACGAGGCGCGCAAAATCTTCTGCGACTTCTGGGGTGAGGCTGCCACCAGCCCGCGCCGCAGCCGCGATGGCATTTATAGCGCCTATTTGTTTGGCCCAGCCGGCAAACGCATTCAGATCATTTTGCCAGACTTGCGCTTTAATCGCTCGGAGATCCTGCGGCTGGATCTGGGTGGCAAGAGCTATTCGGATTGGGAAAAAGAACTGGCCGCCGCCGGAAAGCCCGTCCCCGGCCCCTATGCCCGCAATCCAGAGCTCAAAGCCTCCATGCTTGGCGAAGATCAATGGCGCTGGCTGGAAGAGCAATTACGCCTGCCCGCAGATATCCGCATCCTTGCCAGCTCGCTGCAAGTTGTCGCCGACTTCCCGGGTTGGGAAGCTTGGATCAATTATGCCCAGGACCACCAGCGCCTGATTGAGACGATCCGCAAGACCAAAGCCAGTGGCCTCATCTGTCTGTCGGGTGACACCCATTATGGCGAAATCTCACGGCTCGATGCCAATGTGCCCTATCCACTGTGGGACTTTACATCCTCAGGCCTGACCGAAGTCTGGCCAGTGCTGCCGCCAAATGCGCTGCGGATTGGTGAAGCTTTTCGTGCCCGCAACTTTGGCTTGATTGAGATTGATTGGGACAAAGTGAGCAGGCCAAAGCTGCGCGTGGACATTCGCGGAGAGCAAGGCCAAGTCGCGCTCAGTCAAAACGTGGACGTGGCAAGCCTGCGCGTGCGGCCTGCTTGACGTTTAGGCCGGGTCTGACTTACGCGCAGCCTCCTTGCGTCGCTTCAAATTGTCGCGAAGCGCCGCTTTCAGCCGATCTTCTTTGGATGGCTTTTTGGGGGCCTGGGACTTGGGCGGCGCATTAACTGCGATTTTTGGAGGTAGCGATTCGTTCATGTGAAGATGATATGCGTCAGACCCCTTTTCAGAAAGGGGTAAGCGGGGTATCAGCGCGCCTTCAAAGACAGACGCAGGATATTTCCGCGTCCGATGCCGCAGTAGCTCAGTGGTAGAGCGCATCATTGGTAATGATGAGGTCGGGAGTTCAATCCTCCCCTGTGGCACCAGTTTTTCCTTATAAATCAAATCGTTAAAAGATAATCCAAGCTTCAAAATAGGTTTGTAAATTTACCTATTTTTTCTTTGCTACCAATTTGCTACCAAGTTTTGCCAAGTGTAGTCATGAAGAGATCTGTGGATAACTCTGCCGGTCCAACATATCGCGCGCATTCCATATGTGACTAACAATGGCGATCGGCGGTTTGTTGCAACTTGCAAAGGCAAGCCATGATGCCAGCAGGCTGTTTGGTAGTTTTCTTTTGTTGGCCAGCGCGCGGAAACTACAAGCCTATTTCAACTCACTTACAACCGATTTATCCGAGCTAAAATTGACGACTTTTGGCCGATTGCGGATGGTCTGGTTTGGGGCAGCTACCAGCTGAAAGCTGCCGTTCAAAAGGGAACAAATACTTCAAAACATGGCGGAAGCTTCGGGCGGTGCCAACGAATTTGTGCTTAGGGTCGGACCAAAAGGACACTCCATGGCACCATGAAGACCATTGCGATCTAACTTGAACTTACAATAAATCAGATCGTCAGTGCACCTCAATCTTGATGATCGCACAGAGGGCAGTTTCGACGCCGCAATCAAAGGACGAAACGACTTTCTTAATACCAAGACTGCTTCTACCAAAGAGCGCCTCAAGACCTCCGCAATATTGTTGCACAGTTTAACAAATTCCAGATCAAGAATCCCGGTAGAAAAGCTGAAGATATATCTTTACAAACCTCATAAAAAACAGCATTTTGTACTGGAAATTACCGATTGAAATTGCAAGGTCTGGTAGTTTGAATGGTTTGACGCTTGCACAACAATATAGATGCGGCTATGTCTCACTCTGGAGTATGAGCAAGCAGGGCTTTGATGCTTTGAGCGCTCGATGATGGAGATGTTGGGCATTGGACGGCTTTTCCTGGATTGCGGGCGAATGGCGAGCATCGGCGGCATCGAAGGCTGCTGCGAGCATAAACCCTGCGACGGGCACAATTGTTGGGGTATTCGACGATGCCGACGAGGCTTCGGTTCGTGCGGCAATAGCCGCTGCTTCAGCGGCTTTTTATCATTGTGAGTGGAGTTCGACCCCTCGGCTGCGCGCTTCCGTGCTGCTTCAGTTCGCTGAGTTGCTTTACGGCAGCAGGGAACAGATCGCTGCTTTGTTGACGGCCGAACATGGCAAGCCGATTGGTCAGTCCTTAGTCGAGGTTGACCTCAGTGTTTCGGAACTGCGCTACTATGCAGGCCTAGCCCGAAACATTTTCGGCAGGGTGATTGAGCTTGAGTCCAGTCTGTTTTCCATGATTGGTAAAGAGCCTGCCGGGGTCACAGCGATTATCGTCCCATGGAATGCCCCAATCATATTGATGATACGTTCGTTAGCGCCAGCGCTTGCAGCCGGCTGCACCTGCGTTATCAAAGCTGCCCCTCAAACCGCATTGACCAGTGCTGCAGTATTGCGTCTGCTCGCAAAGATCACCGATCTGCCAACAGGGGTGGTCAATTCCTTTAGTGAGACGGGCCATGAAGGCGCCAAGATTCTCGTCGATGCACCAGAAGTGCGTGTCATCAGCTACACAGGCAGCACTCACGTTGGCAAGCAGATCGCCATAGCAGCAACCAACACCATGAAGCGGGTTAATCTCGAACTGGGCGGCAGCGCACCAGTAATCATTCTCGATGATGCCGATCTTCCAAGCGCTGTCCCCCAAATCGTGCGGGCAGCAACTTTCATTACTGGCCAACAATGCGTTGCTGCAAGCCGCCTTTTGGTTTCACATAAGCAGCTTGAAGAGGCGAAAGCCCTTTTTGCAAAATCACTCATGGATGTCGTTGTTGGGTCGGGAATTGACCCGGCCACACAAATGGGGCCGATGATTGATTTTGTAGCGCGCGATCGCATGCTGGGTTTGTTGAATGCCGTTCAGAAGCCAGATGAAATATTGGTTCGAGGCGCAGCCTTAGGTGGAGCACATGCTGACGGTGCATTTGTAACGCCGAGTTTGGTGCATGTGCGTGATCCGCAATCGCCACTCATAACCGAAGAGATTTTCGGTCCAATACTGACCCTTCAATCATTTAGTACAGACGATGAAGCCCTTGAACGCGCAAATGCGAGCAGGTTTGGACTTGCTGCCAGTGTTTGGAGTGCCGACCTCGCTCGCGCCCAAAGATTGGCTCGGCGGATTGAGGCGGGTACAGTCTGGATCAACATGCACGGCGCGCTTCATCCCGAAGTCGAGACTGGCGGATACAAAGAAAGTGGTGTGGGCAGACTTCACGGCGTTGATGCAATGAACGAGTTTCTGGAATCCAAGCATATGGCTTGGACTACGAAGCAAAGGGCGTAACGATGGGCAAGTCGATTGAGGCTGCAGTCCTTAGGCAATCCGGCAAGCCTTATGTAATCGAACGCGTCATTCTCGATGCACCCCAAGAGCATGAAGCTCTAGTCCGGATAGAAGCCTGCGGCATCTGTCATATGGATATCGACGGGCCTTCACTTTGCTCTCTGCCCGCCGTTTTTGGCCACGAAGGCGTAGGTATCGTCGAGGCAATAGGTGCCAAGGCAAGCGTAAATGTCGGCGACCGCGTAATACTTGGCTACGGTTCCTGCAATCGATGCCCTTCGTGCATGCAGGGGCATCCATTCTATTGCGACAAAAGCTGGGAAGTAACCTTTGGAGGTAGGCGACTGGATGGCAGCCCTACAATACGGGACAACTCGGACTCGCCGTTACACGCAGCCTTCTTTCAACAATCATCCTTTGCGACCCATGCGATCGTTCCCGATCATTGCTTAGTTGCAATGCCGGCCGACGTGCCTGCGGAAGTAGGTGCCAGCATAACCTGCGGCGTCATGACCGGCGCTGGGGCAATCCTGAACGTGCTCGATGTCAAAGCTGGCGAGACCGTTTTAATTGTTGGCGCAGGGGCAGTCGGTTTGGGTGCGATTATGACCGCGCGCAAAGCAGGGGCTGGCGCTATCTTGGTGGCTGATGTTCGCGACGGTCGCCTTGAAATGGCTCGCGAACTTGGTGCGACAGCTACGTTCAACCCCCGGATGGGTGCGATGCATGAATGGGTGATGGCGCAGACCAGCCGTGGAGTAGGCAAGCTGTTGGAGACGTCAGGGAATGCGGCTGCCTTTGAAGATGCGATCGCGAGCCTGCGAACAGGTGGCCATATGGCATATGCCATCCTCCCTAGTCCGATGGAAGAATATACCTTGAAGCCCATGCCGCTATTCGAAAAGGCCGCCCGGTTTGAAGCCCTATCGTTTGGCAACTCGGTACCGCATGACTTGTACCCCAAGATGCTGGAATGGTGGCAAGCTGGCGAGTTTCCGGTCGATCGGCTTATTTCCACATTCTCGTTTAGCGATATCAATCAAGCAATGGAGCACACCCGCACCGGCGACGTCATCAAAGCAGTTCTTTTGATGGAGGCAACTGATGCAGAATAAGTTCAAGGTAGGCAGGCTTGGAAAAATAGTGATTGCTGGCGTTGCCCTGCTCGCTATTTTTAGTAGCCAAACCAACGCGCATTCTAGCACCTCAAAGCCGCAGCGACCCAACTTCCTGATCATCGTAGCTGATGACCTCGGCTACTCGGATATTGGATCATTCGGATCAGAAATCCGGACACCGAATCTTGACCACCTTGCCCGATCCGGTGTGCGGCTAACGAACTTTCACACCTATGCAGCCTGTTCGCCTACTCGCGCAGCTTTGATGACTGGTGCATCGCCGCACAACGCCGGATATGGAACAATGGCGGGCGACTGGACGCCGCAGACTGAGGGCAAGCGCGGCTATGAAGCGATCTTGACTAAACGGGTCGCCACTGTCGCAGAGATACTCAGCCGTGCTGGATATCGCACCATGCTATCAGGTAAATGGGATATGGGCGGAGTCCGAGACCCGGCTTATCGCCCGGCCGCCAGAGGCTTCCAGCAGCACTTTGCTCTGCTGCAAGGTGCTGGTTCGCATTTCGATAACAAAGGCGTCTTCCCAGATATCCCAACTGTAAACTATGTCGAAAATGGGATGGACGTCACGCCACCCTCAGACTTCTACAGTTCGCGCACATTTACAGACAAGATGATTGGGTTCCTGAGTAAGGGCAATCAGAGCGAGCCCTTTTTTGCTATGGTGAATTTCACAGCACCCCATTGGCCCTTACAGGCTCCAGACGAGGATATCGCGCGTCAGCGCGGTCGATATTCAAAGGGTTATGAGGCAATCCACGCAGCGCGCCTCGCCAAGCAACGACAAATGGGTCTGATCGATAAGTCGCAAGTTGCAGCGCCCTTCGATCAGAACTGGCCATCCTGGCAGGCTTTGCCGTCAGACCTTCGACAGCTCGAAGAACGCCGAATGGAAATCTATGCCGCAATGGTCAGCGACCTCGATCGCCAAGTCGGACGGATTGTTTCTGCGCTTAGAGCTAACAAGCAACTTGACAATACAATCATCATTTTCATGTCGGACAACGGCGCGGACGGCGGCAATCCTCTCGATTTTGGCGGAGCGGATTGGTACCGATGGGCAGAGAAAGAGCGCGACCTTCGACTCAGCCAAATGGGGCGGCCTAACTCTTATGTCTGGTACGGCCCGCAATGGGCCCATGTTAGCAACACACCGTTCCGGCTCAGCAAAGGCTTTGCGACTGAAGGCGGCACCCGTGTGCCCTTTATCGTCTCAGGTCCTGGGATCAAGAATGGGAGTGCAGTGAACGGAGCCTTTACGAAGGTTTTGGATGTTATGCCCACCGTGCTGGACTATGCAGGCGTCCCATTCCCGAAGGGCCAGTTTGACGGCCGTCCCATCGAGCGCCTGGAAGGGACAAGTCTCAAGCCCCTTTTTACCAATCCCTCTTTAACTGCACTGCACCCGGCGGATGCCTTCTTCGGCTGGGAACTTTGGGCTCGACGCGCGGGTCGCCAAGGTGCTTGGAAGATTGTCTGGCAGAACCCGCCTTGGGGGCCAAAGGAGCGTTGGGCACTCTACAATATCGCCAAAGATCCGGCTGAGCAGAACGATCTTTCTCAAAGCCACCCAGAAGTCGCACAAGCTCTAATTACACGATGGAATGAGTGGGCCAAGGAGCAAGGGGTGGTCCCTATTCCCTTTTTTCCATCGGACTGGAGCAATGTCCTTACTCATTTTAACTGGCGACCGCCCGAAAGCAGCCGAGAGGGCCAGCAAAAGATCGGCCGCGAATAGCAAATATCGATAGTCAAGGCTGCGGAGATCTAGGATGACGAAAAGAATGAAGATACTGATTGCCGGCGGCGGTATCGGCGGATTGACCGCAGCCGGATTGCTGCTGCAAGCAGGGCATGAGGTGCAAGTCTTTGAGCAAGCCCCTGAACTTGGCGAGGTTGGTGCAGGCATCCAGCTTAGCGCCAATGCGACCCGCGTCATGCGACATCTTGGTGTACTTGATGCGTTGGAGGCGATTTCGGTTCGCCCACTTCGGACCGAGTTCAGACTTCATGACACTGCCGAAGTCGTCAGCGAAATTGCACTCGGAGACGACCACGAAAGCCGGTTTGGGGCTCCTTACTTGCAAGTTTATCGACCCGATCTTCTGCGAATACTAGCGGAGCGGGTACTGGAGCAGTCCACTGCGGCAATCCACCTTAACCAGCCAATGGAAAGGTTTGAGGAACACGATCAAGGCGTCACACTACACTTCAAAGATGGTACCACGACGAGCGGCGATGTGCTGATCGGTTCAGATGGGATTAAGTCGGTAGTCCGCGCCCAGATGCATGGAAAGGAACCAGCGAACTACACCGGCAATGTCGCTTGGCGTGTTATGGTGCCTGTCGAAAAGCTGCCGCCGAATTTCCAACCGCCAATCTTCGTCAACTGGATGGGCCCAGATAAGCATATGGTCGTTTACTGGGTGAACGGAGGCAAACTGCTTAACTTTGTGGGCTGTGTCGAAAAGCCAGAATGGAAACAGGAAGGCTGGGCGATCAAGGCTCCTTGGGAAGACCTCAAGGCCGACTTTGTCGGCTTCCATCCCGATGTGCAGACGATGATCGACGCTGCAGACCGCGAGAATTGCTTCTGCTGGGCCCTCAATAATCGGCCACGATTGCGTTTCTGGAGTACGGAGCGGGTGACCCTGCTTGGCGACAGCGCACATCCAACCTTGCCTTACATGGCCCAAGGGGCTGTCATGGCGATTGAGGACGCTGCAGTACTGATGCGGGCTTTCGAGGAGATTGACGATCGTGCGACAGCTTTAAAGGCCTACGAGATGGCCAGAATTGATCGCACTGCGCGGATCGTCGATGAGAGCACAGAGCACGCTCGTTTATTCCATTTTCAGACCCACGATGAGTTCCGCGAAGCATTCGCGCGCAAGGATCCGAGCAAGGACCGCGCCCTTTGGCTTTACAACTATGATCCACTTACCACGCCCCTAGTCGCGGTACCGGGATGGCCTGACGTGCCACTCAACACATCGGGATTACAGCGTCGTGACTGGCCTGTTCCCCATTTATCAGGCCAGAATTGAAAGAGGAAACGATGACAGAATACGCCTTTCCGCCGCAACCCCAAAGCTCGGTTCCAATAGCTGGATCAGTTCAGCGCTTTCCTGTACGCCGAATTTTTTGCGTAGGCCGCAATTATGCCGAACACGCCCGCGAGATGGGTTTCGATCCTGACCGTGAACCACCCTTCTTCTTCACCAAGCCAGCGGATGCAATTGTTCACGACAACGCCACAATTCCATACCCACCGCTCACCGAGAATTTCCATTATGAGGCAGAGCTAGTTGTCGCAATCGGACGAGGCGGACGAAACCTATCTGTTAAAGATTGCCTACCCTGTATCTGGGGTTACGCCGTGGGAAATGATCTCACGCGGCGCGATTTGCAGATTCAGGCTCGTGAAAAGGGGCGACCTTGGGATTGGGGCAAAGCCTTTGATCTCTCGGCCGTTATTGGTCCCATCCATCCGGTGGCTATGGTAGGGCGTCTTGAGACAGGATCGATCCGGCTCACAGTCAATGGCACCGTGAAGCAGGACGCTGATATTGCTGATCTGATCTGGACGGTACCTGAAATCATTTCGATCTTGTCACACTCGATTGAAATCAAGCCAGGCGACCTAATTATGACTGGAACGCCTGCCGGCGTTGGCGCACTTGTACCTGGTGATATTTGCGTGGTGTCAATTGAAGGGCTCGGTAGCCTAGCCACAAAAATTGGCCCGCGCGCATGACGCTGCGGCTGCATAATTTCTTCCGGTCTTCTACTTCGACCCGGCTACGCGCAGCACTCAATCTCAAGGGCTTGGACTACGAGTATGTGGCTTATGCCCTGCGCAAAGGCGAGAATCGATCGGCGGCCTATCTGGCGATAAATCCGGCCGGACTGGTTCCTTCGCTCGAGTTAGAGGATGGGACGGTACTGACCCAGTCGCTGGCAATCATCGAATGGCTTGACGAAACACATCCGACACCCCGCTTGTTGCCGGCTGATGCATTAGGCAAGGCGCGGGTGCGCTCTTTGGCTTACATGATTGCGTGCGAGATTCATCCGCTTAACAATCTCCGTGTCCTGAATAGATTGGGTGCCCAGTTTAGAGCCGGAGACGAAGATCTCGCAGAGTGGTTTAGACACTGGGTGGCTGTGACTTTCGACGCAATTGAAGCCACCCTTGCCGACAGTCCACAAACAGGTCGCTTCTCTTACGGCGATACTCCCACGCTCGCAGACATCTGCCTTTACGCACAAGTCTGGAACAACCGCCGATTCTCAATTGAGCCCGAGAGTTGGCCAACCATTGCGCGGATTTTCGGCGAGTTGGACGCAATTGCTGCTTTTCGCGAGGCAGCGCCGCCTAACCAGCCAGATTCGGAATAACCCAGCCCAAAGGAGACGGACCATGAGCAATGCGCTCGATCACACTTCGGTCGCCCATACGATGCAACCCGATGACACACCTGAATTGCGTGAGTTGTATCGCGGCTTTTCAGAGCAAAGCTTGTTGCCACTTTGGACTCAGTTAGGCGACTTGATGCCGATCCACCCCAAGTCCAAAGCAGTTCCACATGTTTGGAAATGGTCCAAGTTGCTCCCCCTCGCGGAGCGTTCGGGAGCTCTGGTGCCTGTTGGGCGGGGGGGCGAGCGCCGAGCGCTTGGCCTTGGCAATCCTGGACTTGCGCCACATGCTTATATCAGCCCCACCCTTTGGGCAGCGATCCAGTACCTCGGCCCTCATGAGGTCGCCCCAGAACACCGGCACAGTCAGAACGCCTTTCGTTTTGTGGTAGAAGGAGATGGGGTTTGGACAGTGGTCAACGGTGACCCAGTGCGTATGAGCCGCGGTGACTTGCTGCTAACGCCTGGTGGAAATTTCCATGGCCATCAGAACGTAACCGATAAGCCAATGGCCTGGATTGACGGGCTCGATATTCCTTTCAGCCACCAGATGGACGTCGGATTCTTTGAGTTCGGACCTGACAAGCTTTCTTGCCTTGAAACACCGGACTACAGCCGCGGCGAACGGCTGTGGTGCCACCCTGGCTTGCGTCCGTTGGCTGGACTGAAAGAGACGGTTAGTTCACCTATTGGCGCTTATCGATGGAAGCATACAGATGCAGCACTAAGCCAACAGTTGCAGCTGGAAGAAGAAGGTTACCCAGCAACAATTGGACCTGGCCATGCCGCGATCCGTTACATAAACCCCACGAGCGGTGGCGACGTCATGCCGACCATTCGACTTGAGTTCCATCGCCTGCGCGCCGGTAGCCAGACCGCTACACGACGGGACGTCGGCTCGACGGTGTTTCAGGTTTTTGAGGGTAAAGGAGCGGTCGTGATGAACGGAGAAACCCACTCTTTGGAAAAGGGAGACATGTTTGTCATCCCCTCTTGGATCCCTTGGTCGCTGGAGGCTGAGACGATGTTTGACTTGTTCCGTTTCTCCGATGCTCCAATCATGGAGAAGTTAAACTTCATGCGCACCCAAGTTGACGAATTGTAACCAAGTCGCTCGCGGTTTGATCCACGCCCGAAGTCGTCCAATCTCAAAGGACAGACCCAAACGTGGCAAACCCGACTATTGTCCACCCGCTACCGAAGAACGGTGGAATCCGCCATAAAGCGTCCAACTCATAATCTGGTCTGGGTTAGAAAACCGATAGCGAGCGACACGTTTACTGGGATTGTCCTTCGTGTACTGATCTACAAAGGCATCACCATATAGCTCATCGACGAATCGTTTCGAGAGATCAAACTCGTTGAAGTCGCTGACGGATGGGTCCTGCGGTGTACAATTCGCTCGAACCAACAAGGTATTACCCGTCATCGGCAGCGTCTCAGCTTCACCCATCGCCCAATTGTAGCAAGAACCCTCTGTTCTTTCAGTTTCCGAGGTCCAGACTTCCTCAAAGGTCATGGCCTTCTCATCTACCTGGATCCGCGCCGCTCGGCTGAAGTTCAGGTGCTGTGGCAGCGGGGCCTTTCCAGTGAAAGGAAAGGCTTGGAACATGCCATTGTCGTAATAAGTCATCAGCCCAGGCCCATCCACATGCGGGTGATGAGGGCTGAACGGATAACGGACGAACCGACCTTTTGGTTTAAGGACTTTCTCAGCTAAAGCGCCGTTCCAACCAGTCGGATCTCCGTATATCCATTTTATTTCACCGGTCTTGCGACTGATACCAATGATGGCGTCCATCTGCTTCAGGGATAGAATTATAGTACTGTTCTTTTCGTCATAGGAAACACCATTGCCGTGCGTCCAATCCAAGTGGCCCGGGAATCCTCTTGTCATCCAATATGGCTGAAACAGATGAAAGTGAATCCGCATTGGATCTAGGTGGTCGAAGCTGTCCCACTTCCACAGGACCTTACCATTAGCGTCATACTCGATAATCGAGTCGCCCATAACCATCTGCGGCTTACGCGGTGCATTGGGGTCGGTTACACTCGTATAGTAGTTATCAATCCGCCGGGCGTTTGCAGACATCGCAATGAAAGTCCCTTCCTTTGTCAGGTAAGGCTCGTGATGAATGGTCTGTATGCCTTCGATGGGGGTCGCGCTACTGGAAGGATCGCGGTCGGGCCTAAGCGCTGCCACGTATTCTCGCTCGACATTACCCAGCACATCGATAATCCGGGTTCGCTGGTCTGCCAAGGTCATGAGGATTCGTCCATCAGGCATTGACTGGACACCAGCAATCCGTTGAGGCGACTTGTAGTACCAGACAACCTCGCCATCTTCGTTTAAGGCGATGATGAGACCGAACCTGCGTTGGAAATCCCGCTGACGTGTTGTCATTAAAGAGCCACGTCCAAGGAAATTGCGACGAACGGACAGAAACGTAATACCAGGCTCAACCTTGGCACGATCAAGTTCCAGCGTATCGATTTTGGGCCAGTTCAAACCAACATCTGGTAAGTTAGGTGCCCGAAAAGCAAGCTCGTTCGGTACACGTGTCAATGCCCCTTTCGAGCCGCGTAGGGAAACCGTGAAGGTAAGCTCAGAACTGGGCCGAAAGCCAACTATTGGGACCTTGGCTGAGCCATCAGAAGCGATGGGAGCTGAAAGCCGCCAGATTTTGTCAGGTCGACCTGCCAAGCGCTCATGAATAGAGACTTCAACAGAAGATGCGCTGCGGGCCTGTAAGGTAAGGACAGCTGCAAGCGGCACTGCCGGATTTGGATTCGCCATAACTACAGGTTCAACAAGAAGAACCGGTGCTTGCATCACCGCCTGTTCAGCAGGCTCTGAGCTAACTGAGCCTTTAGCGAAACTAGAATGCGATAGCCCGAGACTGACGAAGGCACTGGCAATCAAGGCAAAACCGATGTGAACTCCTGCTTTTCGCATGCTAGCTTATCCCATAGTCTGATACCAAAGCAGGACAGGTTCAGCCTGCCTCCACTACACATATTGCATCGCCAACTTGTGCCTCTTCACCTTCGGGAACGAGGATTTCAAGCATTGTGCCATTGCCCGAGGCGTCGACGACTTGGGTCACCTTATCGGTCTCAACCTCGTATATTGGGTCGCCCTCGACAAAACTCTCGCCGACTTTTTTGTGCCACTTTACAATTGTGGCTTCCTCCATATTCATTCCGAATCTAGGCAGCTTTAGCTTGATTTTCACGATAAAAAGTTCCCGCTGGTGTTCTCCGGGACTGTATGTGGCCGTCTCACGATGACCACATACAGCACAGAGCTATAGTGATGATCACTTAGAATTTCATGCCGAGTTTAACACCATAAGTGCCCGGTTCATTGACAATGCATTGGTTGGTGAATGAACCTGGCTGGATTGTTTGACAGAAGCGCTCGTCGAAAATGTTCTTGCCAAAGGCGGCAAGTTCCAGCTGCTGATCCTCACCAAACAAGTACCGAATTCGAACATCAAAAGTCGTGCGACTTGGCAGGAAGTCATCCGCGCCATTCTTGAAGCTAGCAAATTGGCTGCTGGTTTGCTTGAAGCTGATCTGGGCACTTAATTCATTGTCGCCAATATCAAAGGACTTCTGCACAAGCCCCGTAAAGGTAGCCTTTGGCGTATGGGGAGTTCGTTTCCCCGAGAAGTCAGGTCCGCCCGCTTCCTCGGGAAGGAAAAAGCTGTCGTACTTGGCATCAAGTAGTCCTATTCCACCCTGGACAAGCCATCCACCGTCGGGAGCCCACGTCAGTTCTGCTTCGATGCCATTGATGCTAGCCTTGCCAGCATTGAGGAGTGCAGCAGCACCTCCAACGAAAGTGAAGACCTGCTGATTTTCGTAATCGCTCAAGAAGCCTGCGATGTTCAATTGGAGTTTTCGATCAAACAATTGAAGCTTTGTGCCGGCCTCATATGATGTGATCTCCTCCGGATCCACGCCTCTTTGAAGGTTGGCTATAGGTTGTGCGACCTGAAGATTATAGGCTGGAATTAGGTTAAAGGTCCCGCCTTTGAACCCCTTAGAAACGCTCGCATAAAGCAGCGCATCTGAGCTCGGCTTGAAGTTGATGCCAACCTTGCCGCCCCAATTGGTCCAAGATTTGCCGAAAGGCACATCAGTTGAATTCTGCGCGGGGTTCGACAAAGCTATAAGCGAAGACGCTTCAAGATGGGTTCCAATTGCAGGCGCGAAATTGGTCCATGCAGCAGCGCCGGCCCCCGTGCGCCTGTAAGAGCGAGCACTGCCACTCTTTGATTCATCCGAGTAACGGGCACCGGCAACTAAGCTGAAACGCTCAGAAAGCTTGAAATCAAACTGGCCGTAAGCCGAGGTAATCTCCGTTTTTTGATTGAAGATAAGTGAATTGAGACCGATAGGAGCAGTCCCAATACCGGCCGTCAGAATGCTGCGCGCAACATGCCCGGAATTCTCTTCTTCAAACAAGAACAAACCACCAACAAAGTTGAACGGCTTGTCTTTGCCATTGGTAGCCACACGGAATTCTTGTGACTTCTGAGTGGTGTCGACATCGTTGTGCACCTCAACCCGCCCGTTAGGACCAGAGTCGACATCCTCTTGGCGGCTGATGGAGTGATCAATGACCGAACCAATCGACGACAGGGTGACCGGTCCGACGTCTAGAGCCATAGTTACAGTGTTTCCGAAAACTTCAGAATGGGCGAAGCTTGGGAAGTTGGAATAGCTCTCTTTGAACTTACCCGGTGAAACAAAACCATAGGGGTCTGCACAGCCGTTGCCAGGCTGGCGGCTTGGATTGGAACATGGGGTCGCTCCTCCGCCTGGCTGGAGAAATCCAATTGGCAAGTAATTGGGCTGCTGACCATTGTCCTGCCCATAGAGGCTGGAATAGGTTGCCCGGAATTTTTCAGATGGACTAAAGGCTAAAGAGCCCCGAACTGCATATCTGTCGCGTTCGCCCGTCCGCCCACCGCGCGTCACATTTTTCTGGATTCCGTCGCGGGTTTGGGACTGGCCCGCGAGACGAAACGCAAACTTGTCGCCGATTGGCGCACCGACAGCACCTTGAACATCAATCGAGTTGAACTGCCCGTAACTTACCGACGCTTCGCCGTTTCTGTCCTCGCCTACGCGAGCTTGCCGTGTGGTGATGTTAAGTGCGCCGCCGGTAGTACTGCGACCAAATAGCGTTACTTGTGGCCCACGAAGAACCTCGATCCGCGAAATGTCGAACAATGCAAACGTATTTAGGTTAGGGGAGTTCAGCGCCACCTCGTCGACTACCACCGCCACGGAGCCTACCTGGTTAAAGGTGAAGTTCTGATCCTGGATGCCACGAATACCGATACTTGAACCAATGCCTCCAGCGGGTTGATAGTTTAGGCTGGGCGTAAAAGCTGCGAGATCTTCAGACGAACTGAGCCCAAGTCGATTGATCGTATTCGCATTAAATGCGGTAATGGCGACTGGCACATCCTGAAGGTTTTGCGAGCGCTTTTGAGCGGTCACAATAACGACCTCGACTCCCCCGGAGTTGTCATCCACCGCAGGCGGAACTTCCTGAGCTGAAGCCGGGGTTACGAATGCTGCAAGCGATGCTGCGGCCAGTAAGGATCGACCAAACGCAGATGACATATTTTTCTCCCCAATACCCGTTTGTCGGGTTTTCTTGTGATTATCGTAACATCACAAATTGTGCAACAAAAAAATGAACCCTGGCTCATAGGGCAGCATGGGGCGAGAGACTTTTGGACACAGATCTGTGATATAAATCCCATTTATTGCTCAAAAGTGGCACAAAGGCATCCAAAACTGTCGAGCGCTCAAGGTATCCCATGGGCGCACCCCACCAAATATGTGCAACAAAAATGACAGATCATCGCCTTATCTGACACAATGATGCTTTAGCTGGCCGCCGCTCGCGTCTGCGCCGACTGATGAAGCGCCGGAACCAGGATCAGCGCAAAGGAGGTCACAAAGGCGGCTATTCCGAACCAGTGAACGCCGGCGAAGGCGTTCCCGCCAAGCAGCCAAGCGCCAACTGCCGGACCAACGGCAAGGCCAAGTGTCTGTAACGCAACAGCATAGGTCACAACACGTCCCGATCCGTCAAAAGAAGCCATGGTTGCAAGAAGATAAGGATGCGTCTTGTTGAAGCCGAAATTGTAGACACACACCGCAATCGCGTAGCTGAGTGCACTGATCGTGCCGAAGAGGAAGTAAAGTAGCGGAACTACGCCAGCTGAAATGGCTATTGCCAGCATGACCGTCCGCCCGAAGCGCGCCCCGACGATGGTCGGGATCAACGCACCCAAAATGCCCGCGAATTGCGCGATCGTTAGACCAAATGCTGCCTGCGGTTCGGTAAGCCCGCCATCAATGGCAATCCGGAAAAGGTATGTCCAGATCACCCCTTGCGCCAAAAAGTACGCAAACATGGCACCAAGCGCAGAAATGGTTAGCCCTAAAGGAAGCGGAGATCTTGCCTGAATGTCGGCCTGCACGACACCGCCAGAAGTCGGCAGCCATCCCACCAAAGGAAAGCCAAGCGCAGCGAATGCTGCGAAGAAGAAAAGAAGGCCTTGCATCCCCGCATACCCATAAAGGGTAGGCATAAACCCAAGTACGATGGCCCCATACACACCTGAGAATGCGACAAGAATGCCGAAGTTCCTATCCGGCCTATCAGTTAGACCAATTGCGGCGAAGCCGATAGAAACGATGCCGCCGCAACCAAGGCCGGCAATGAAACGCATAGCCGCAAATGAGGTTAGCTCGCCTGTTAGCATGGACCCAAACTGGCCGACTATTGTCAGGGCAATGCAAGCGGAAAGCATGTGCCGCCAGTTAAGCTGTCGCGTGAGATAAATGAGCAGAATTGTCATTGCGGCAAAGCCCGCCATTTCTATCGAAGCGATAAGTCCTGCCTCCGCTTCCGAGAACCTCATATGCTCTACCAGACCCTGTACGAAGCCCGGCTGCACGATGAAAACTTCGGCTCCCATCACGCCCATGTACACACCAGCGGCTACGGCGCGGGGTGAAGACGGATTAAATTCGGCTTTTAGTCGGTCCATTATCCGCTCACTCCTTTGGCTTCCATCTTTATCGGCCCTCCAGTTTGGCTAAGCGAGGCATCGGGATTGGTCAAGCAAGCACCCTTATTTTTGTACAACAAAATTGAAGGAACTTAAGTGATACTTATTCAGCACCACACGGTCTTCTATATCCAGATAGTACTTATTTGAAAGGAAACTGCACCAATCCTCCGCTTCGAGCATGGTTGACGGACGAGATAAAATGGTCCACATAAAATGCTAAGTTTATGCATTGAGTTACAACATGTCGCCCGAAAACAAGGCACGAATCTACCTTGAAAAGTCTCGCCCTCTCCTTATTGGCGGACAATGGCGCGAAGGTAACGGCGGTACGCAAGAATTGATCGATCCAGCAACCGAGCAAGTCATTGGTTCGGCCGCTCTAGCCGCGGAAGCAGATGTCGACCTAGCGGTTGCTGCAGCCAGGAGCGCCTTTGATTCCCCAAACTGGCGGCGCATGCCTCCTGCAGATCGCGCCAAGCGCCTTTGGCGGCTAGCGGACTTAGTCGAAGAAAATGCGGGAGAGCTCGCCTATCTAGACACCTTGAATCAGGGAATGCCGTTAGGCTTGGCGGAATTCCTAAGCGGCATCGGACCCGCAGAGGCGCTTCGATATTACGCGGGCTGGTGCACCAAGATTGAAGGCTCAACGACAGCGATCTCAATGCCGGACACCCGGCCGCCAGGAGCGTTTGGCCCAGCGCACCATGCCTATATGCTGCGCGAGCCATTAGGGGTAATCGGCGCCATCTCGCCTTGGAATGTGCCTACTTTGATGGCGCTTGCGAAGATCGGTCCAGCCTTAGCAGCCGGCAACACTGTTGTACTCAAACCATCAGAACTCACGCCAGTGTCTGCTCTTCGTTTGGGGGAGCTCATGGCCGAGGCTGACTTCCCAGATGGAGTTGTAAACATTGTACCAGGCACGGGCGCAGTCGCTGGCGCCCATCTGGCCGCCCACCGGGATGTCGACATGATCTCGTTCACGGGATCGACAGCGACCGGAAAGGAAGTCGCACGCCTGGCACTCGGAAATCTCAAACGCGTTGGTCTCGAACTTGGCGGGAAGTCGCCGATACTCGTCTTCGAAGATGCCGATCTTGAAGCTACCATTCCAGCACTTGCAGAAGCCGTTTTCATGAATTCGGGCCAGATTTGCTTCGCCGGGACTCGAGTCTATGTCCAGCGCGGCATATTTAAAGACGTCGTAGAGGGTGTTGCCCGAATTGCGGCCTCTATGAAACTTGGTCATGGACTAGAGTCTGAAACGGAGCTTGGGCCACTTGTTTCAGCACGCCAGCTTGGCAGCGTCATGGGGCACATCGAAGCTGCGCGAGCAAGCGGGGACCGGATTGTCACCGGCGGCAATCGGCTGGCTCGCGGTGGGTATTTTGTCGAACCCACTGTGATCGTACCTCAGTCTTGCCACGCATCCATTGTGCGAGAAGAGATCTTTGGGCCCGTTCTGTGCATCATGCCATTTGATACGTTTGAAGAAGCGATCGCACTTGCTAATGACACGCCATACGGGCTTGCATCTGGGGTGTTCACTTCCAGCCTATCGATAGCCCATCGTGCTGCAGCAGAAATTCGCGCTGGCTCAGTTTGGATAAACTGCTACGCGATGCTTGACGAGGCGATGCCCACCGGGGGCTATCGACAATCGGGTTGGGGCCGAGAGGCTGGACGGCAGGGTATCGAGGAACTGACACAGACGAAGAGTATCGTTGTCCGCCTCTGAAGATGTTGACCAATTTTGTAAATGACTTAGTGGATGGTAGGTGAGATCACACTTCAGGGATGACTGTTTTGCCAACCGCCAAGCTGCGTACATATCAAACGATCCGGAAAGCCATTTTAAGCGGCACTTTCCCACCCGGCTCTCACTTGCGGGAAGAAGAACTTAGTGAACTTTGCGAGACCAGCCGTACGCCGGTGAGACAGGCCATTCGCCGACTAGCAGATGAAGGGTTTGTTACAATCGGCGCCAACAAGCGCAGTTATGTTGCAGATGTTGACGAAATCCACGCTGAGGAGATCTTCGACTTTCTTGCCTTTCTTGAAAGCTATCTCGCAGGGCTTGCTGCTTTGCGGATAACTCCTGAAAAACTGGCGGAGTTGAAATCGATCCTCGACCTTCAAAAGCAACTTATCTCAACACATCCGGATGATGATCAACGGTTCCTCGAGCTTAACATCCAATTCCATCGCTTGATTCATCAAGCTGGTGGCAGCCCAATATTGCTCGAGATTGCGTCGCGGGTCGAAAACTTCACACAGAGCCTCTACCTCAAGCATGGCAGAGCGACAGAAAATGCTGGCTCGGTTGAGCAACACGAACAACTTTTTGAGGCTCTAGCCATTGGCGACAAGACACGCAGCGAACTTCTCATGCGGCTGCATGTCGAATCCGTCCGCAAAGAATGTCGCGAAATTTGGCTTGATTTGAATGGCAACGATGAATGATATGTGCAACAAAAAATTGAGAATCGTAGCGAAAATGAAAAATGAATCGCGGCTTTGACTGCATTTTTAGAAAATAACAGGCAATAATTGTTGCACAAAAATAGAATTCCGGTCAGTGTGCCTGCAAGTATGGCAGAACCCCGGAAAGACTATGAGCCAGTCAGATCTCCATCACAATTTTACGCCTGGGCCAGAGCGGCTCAAAGCCATGCTCGAACGCATGCTGCTTATCCGTCGCACCGAAGAACAACTGGGGGCAGACTCCCGCTCCGGTGAGTTGCCCGGCAATGTCCATTTGTGCGCGGGTCAAGAAGCCATTGCCGTGGCGGTTTGCGACCATCTATCCGATGATGACTATGTTGGCAGCACCCACCGTGGCCACGGGCATTTTCTCGCCAAGGGTGGTTCAGCAAGGTCCTTAATCGCTGAGGTTCATGGGAAATCTTCTGGAGCATGCGGCGGATTGGGCGGCTCCATGCACGTCACTGATCTATCCAAGGGCATGATCGGTGCGAACGGCATTGTTGGTGGTGGGATCGGCCTAGCAGCGGGTGCTGCGCTTTCCGCGCAGGTCGCGGGGCAAGGTCAGGTCGCTGTCGCCTTTTTTGGCGACGGTGCCTCAAGCCAAGGGATTCTGTCCGAAGTCATGAACATCGCCGTCCTGTGGAAGCTCCCGCTACTCCTAGTATGTGAGTATAATGGTTATTCGGAGTTTTCAGCATCCGCCACGGTGAATGCGGGTTTGATAGCCGACCGCGCACGAGCTTTTGGCATGCCCACCGAAGTTATTGACGGCAATGACCTGGAAGCCGTCTGGGCCGTCGCAGCGGTCGCGATCGACCGCGCAAGAAAAGGCGAAGGACCCAGTTTCATTGAGGCCAAGACCTATCGCTTGAGAGGGCATTTGGAAGCTGAGGACGGGTTCCTTCAGGCGCCCTATCGCAGTGAAGGCGAAATCGACCAGTGGCGGACCCGTGATCCAATCCCGCGCCTAGCGCAACGCCTTGTCGAGCTTTCAGCCTTAACAGCTACCGACATCGAAGCTCTGGAAGCCAATGTCGCAGCAGAGGTGAAGGATGCCCTCCAGTTCGCTCATGAGAGCGAACCACCCGGAATGGAACGCGTCCTTTCATCCGTATTTGTTGATCAGCGTCCGTGAGGAACCCATGGTTAAGATGAGACTGACTCAGGCCATAAACGCGGCCTATTTCGAAGAAATGGAACGAAACGAACGGATTGTCTTGTTCGGCGAAGACGTAGAAGTCAGTATGTTTGGTGACACACGTGGCTTGCATGCTAGGTTTGGCAGCGGGCGGGTGCGCAACACACCAATCTCAGAGTCCGCCATGACCGGCATGGCAGTCGGGGCGGCGATGGCGGGTACCCCAACAATCTGTCACCTAATGTTTTCCAATTTCGCGCTAACTGGTTTCGATGGAATTGCGAATCAGGCGGCAAAGCTTCGGCTCATGACAGGCGGGCAAGCGCGCCTGCCGGTAACTTTCGTAGCGGCAATTGGCGCGGGAACTTCCACAGGCGCGCAGCACTCCGACACGCCCTATCCGATGTTTATGAACCTTGGGGGCATCAACATCGCCGTGCCGGCCACACCGGCCGATGCTAAGGGATTGATGAAGTCCGCTTTACGCGGCTTTAATCCAACGATCTTCCTGCTTCCACGCGTGCGTGGAGCAACAGCAGGCGAAGTCTCCGAAGATTCAGATTTTTTAGTGCCCTACGGCAAGGCCTCGGTCTTACAGGAAGGCACCGACATCACGATCGTGGCAATCGGGTCGTGCGTGAACCACGCCCTGAGGGCCGCCAAAGCATTGAAAGAAGATGGTGTCTCGGTCGAACTGATTGATCCACGTACCTTGGTTCCGCTTGATACAGACACGATCGTCGCCTCGGTACGAAAGACCGGGCGACTGGTGGTAGCAGATGAAGCACGGGACCGATGCAGCGCTGCGAGCCACATTGCAGCGGTTGTAGGAGATGAAGCTTTCTCGTCCCTAAAGGCTCCGATCAAGCGAGTGACTGCGCCGAACATCCCAATGCCATATGCGCCGGCACTTGAACGCGCACTGCTGCCTGACCCCGAGAAGATCATGGCTGCTGCGATGCTAACAATGGCAGGCTGACAGAAATGGGAATAGAGCCGCTTCATATCGGATTCACAGTCGCAGACGTCAGATCAATGTCTGCATTTATGCACGCGTGCTTAGGGTTTGAAATAACCGAACCGCGCCGTCCGCCTGCAGCTTCGATCGAAGAGGTTACAGGCGTATTGGGGGCAGATGTTGAATTAGTCTATGTTTATGCCCCCGGACTAACGATGGAACTCCTTCAGTATACGTCACCCCAGTCCGCGCCCGTGGCTGGCGGGCGGCCTTGCGATATAGGAGCTTCACACCTAGCGCTAAAGGTACATGATGTTGCTGATGTCGTGCGGCGGGCAGCTGCATACGGTTTCGAGGCGGCAGCCCCGCATTTACCGAGCGTCAAAGCGGGCCCTAACCAAGGCTTGCGCGCAACTTATATCCGCGACAGTCACGGCTTCACGATTGAATTGATGGGTGGGTGAAGTACGACCACTCGAAGGTCAGACATGATTAGTTATTGGCACGGCCGTTGTTTATATCGGCCGAGTCCGCTCATTCCAGCCTTTTTCATCACGAAATCGGTCAGCAAGGTTCGGCGGCAGGTATCACCGCACTGCTGCCGATGCATTTGCAGTCGAACTGCCACTCTGGGTGTTTCACCGCACATGGCCGGCAAGATTGCGGCTGAGGCGATCAGACCGGATTGGCTTCAGGTCTTGCCCCTCAGTAGAGCGGAGGGAATACATAGTGGAAACGCATGATCGATTAATGCGCTCTTACTTACCCAACTAATGGCTTAATCAATGCCATGACGCAAAACCTGAGACAATATAGACAATGAGACACTTTACATCATGAAAGTGGGCAATTCTTCGTCAAGACCGTGACACACTGTGTATGACTCCTGGAATGAAGCGCACCTCCGGCTTGGCCGGGCTCTTGTCACCGTAGTTCAACAACGAACAGTCAAATACGGTTTGCTTGTTGAGATCGATCAGCAGCGTGATAAAATCAAAATCGTCGTCCATGCGCGCGTCGTTCCAGCGGACACGGTACAGGCCATTATCAAGCTTATGCGCGGCATAACTAACATTTCGTCCAGATTTGCCCTTTGCAGAACCTGCGAGGCCTCGCCAGTTAACAACACCCTTCTCAAAGGTGACTTCAAAGCTTTGACCGTCAACCAACGTGTACATTATTTTGGTGCCATCCATTAATGCGGTGGGCACCGAAATGTCAGTCCTAGCCCCCTCACCACGTACCTCGGGCGGTGCTGCTTGCGCGGCGCTTGCCATAAAAGCAAAGCTAAAAGCCGCAGCAATATTCAGGATTGTTCCGGTGCTCATCGCCTGTCTCCTATGATAAAAGTTAAGACCCGACCTATTGGTTCGGTGCCATCATTTCCCTGATCATTTGCGCTCAGATACCGAATAGATGAAGCCGGGGGCCCAATGAATAATGTGCGGCCCGGCGCGGTTCGGGCCGTAGTTGAAGAGCGAAGCGGCGTAGATGCGGCGCGTCTTCAGATTGATGTGAAGGCTGGCCCATTCCAGATCACCCTGCGGCGAGTTTTCAATGAAAGAGACCATGTACTCGTCTTCACTGAGCTGATGGGCCTTGTAGGGTGAACCCTTGACTCCAGATACCGGGCCGTACACCCGACGGTCACCATCGGAAAAATCAAAGGTGCGCTCTTCCCAATCGAGCAAACCATTCTCGAAGCTGACTTTGTACGAAGTTGGTGTGCCGTCGATATAACTGTACTGGATATTCATTCCATCGAGGATCGAAGTAGAGACGCTGGTTTCGTGCGGCAAAGGCGCAGGCGCGGCAGCATTTGCCGTTCCCAAGGTGACCGATAAGACTATCGTGCCAACAACGACAGCCCTGAGACGTTGATGGAGATGCATCATGCCTAAGTTCCTTCTAATATTATAAATCTCACCAGACTGCGGCATTACAGGGCTCGGGCCATTAGAAGTCCACGCCAAATGTAACGCCATACCTTCTTGGGTCCCCAGGGATCCCCATAATCGAGCCAACGCCAAATTCCTGCGTGTAGTTGATAACCAACTCATCTGTCAGGTTTTTGCCCCAAACCGACAGCCGGTATTCCCCATCCGGTCCGAATTTTAGGGCTAAGAATGCGTTTAGCAGCAAGTCGGGTGGATTTGTGCCGTATATCCGAGTTGCGGCAGTGTCAGTCAGACGAAGTTCGACAGATGAAGCATAGCTGCCATTGATGTTTGCCTTGAGCCGAGTCTCACCGCCAAGTTCGAATTCCTTTGTAATTCCCAAGTTCCCCGTGAATTTCGGAGCATTTGCAAGGTTACGCCCAACTTCGATTGAAGCCACCCCGCCGGTCCGGGCAGCAACAGCATCGCGCGTAACTCTGGTATCGAGCCAACCCAAACCAAGGTTGATATCCCATCCGCCGCCCGGCACTATTCGTGCCTCCAACTCAGCACCATTGATTTTGGAATCACCCACATTGACCACCGTCGCCGAGACACCACCGGCCGCCGTGGGGATGCTGATTTGGTCCTGTTGGTCCTTATAGTCCATATGAAACAGCGCTAGGTTCGTCTGCAGCCTTCGACTGAACCACTCATGCTTGAAACCCGCTTCATATGAAACGATGGTTTCGGGATTTACGGGGGTAAAGAATACTCCTTGCAGCACAGCATCGGGGGAATCGGTGAACTGTCCTCCCTTTTGCCCACGCGTCACAGAGGCATATAAAAGTGCACCGAAATCCGTTTTGTACTCGACGGCGAACTTGCCGCCCCACATATTCCAAGACTTTTCATAAGGCGCATTGAATACGTCGTTGCCTAGACGTGTTGGGGATATACCGACCGGCGGCGCTTTGTAACGCACAAGGTTGTCGTACAAGAACAAATCCGGTTGCTCAGGATCTAAGCCGCCCCCTGGTGCAAGCGTGAAGTCCGCGTGAGTTGCATTGACCCTGCCGTACTGCTTTTCGTTTAGAAAGCGCGCACCCGCATTGATCGTCAACTTTTCAGTTAAGTCGTACTTTGCGTCCCCGAAAATGCTAACCATGCGCGTGTTCTGTCGCGCTTTCCCTGCATCAGAGAACAACATTAAGATCGGGATGGCGGTCTGGTAATCTACCTTCTCCACGAATCCGTAGGCACCCGTAATCCAGCGGAACCGTTGCTTGGTATTCGATGTCAGCCGAAACTCTTGGGACCATTGATCGGTCCGCGCCTTCTGTCGGAATTTAACAAAAAAGTTCGTGGAATCGAACTGGATACCATCGTCGTCTTCCCAAACATCACCCTTGTTCTGTTCATGTGCTGTGATCGACAGAAAGTCGAACGCGTCGGTGGCGAGATCAAAGCGCGCCGATCCGCCAAAAGCATCAATGTTGTTCCGATTGTTGCGCATGCCGACATAGACTTCAGATGTATTGGGATTAGTTGCGTTCCCACCGGCATCGACGCATTTTGTCTTGAAGTTGTCGAGATCAATATCTGTACAGGTGCCACCTGTTACAGGATCAATCAGACCGTGAGACTTGTAGGGACGCTGCTCGCCTCGCCTTTGACCCCCATGCAAATTAAACAGCAGTTTTGTATTCTCACGCGGCTCTAGCGCGACTTGCGCCCTAAACATATGCTGGCTGGTTTCACCTACTCTATCACCGGGGAAATGAAGGTTTTTCCAATATCCGGCGTTGTTCAGCGACTGCACCGACAATCGAAAAGCAGCAGTATCGCCGAGGTCGAAACCAACGGCCCCTTCAAAGTTTGCAGTGCCTGCATCGCCGAGGGTAAGGTCCGCGTATCCATTCGTCCCGGCGCCTATCCGGGGGCGCTTAGAAATATAATTGACTGCTCCACCAGTGCTATTGCGGCCATAGAGAGTGTTTTGCGGCCCGCGCACCACTTCGATGCGCTCATTGTCGAAAATAAATAGACCGGCTGTCTGTGGCGAGCTTTGAGCGACTTCGTCTTGGTACACCATAACCGGCTGCACGCCGACTGGTGAGAAGGTCGAATAACTGACGCCGCGAAATGACAGTTGGACTTGCCCAGCCGCGGCCGTCGACTTTACTGCAACGTTTGGGATGCCATGGAAGAGGTCACGCGGATCTGTGATGTTGTTCTCGCGAATTGCCGCGCCAGTCATAGCAGTCACGGCAACCGGCACATCCTTCAACATCTGCTCGCGCTTTTGGGAAGTGACGATAATTACCTCCACTTGGTCGCTGGCTGGTTGAGCATCGGCTGGTAGCGAAATCCCGATGGCGCAAAAGGCCAGCGTCGCTGCACTTGCGTGCACCATGAGCGTCCCAACTTTCATAGAATCCCTCCCTTGGAATACCTCGAAGCTTCCGACTGAGCTGCCGCGGGGTCTACGGGATGGGTAACAAACTAATATAAATTGTGCAACAATATTATTGGACGCCAGAAATCATCAACGACGACCCCTGCCAGCGCAAATGCGAGCAACTTAGCGAAGCAGCCGAATATACCATCGCTTCAGTCGATAATTGACCGAACCTAGCAGATTCCGACCGAATGCCGCTGGACATTACGCTTGCCAATTCCACCAAGACTGTTCTACAGTTTTTGCACACTGCGCAACAAACGGGGCGGACAATGCAGGAATCAACAGACACCATTGCCAAAGGTGGTCTCGAACTCAGTTCGGAGACCGCACGCCTGATCGAGCGTGCGTCGCACGTGATGTCTAGTCGACAGAGTAACGTCCGCGCACTAGCCGAGCCGTCGATTTTTGTTGAGTCTGGCCAAGGCCAGCGGGTGTGGGATGTTGATGGCAAGGAATGGCTGGATTTCGCCATTGCCATGGGCCCAGGCATTTGGGGGCATGGGTGCCGAGAGTACCTGGATGTAATCCATGCACAGCTCGACAAACTGCTATACGTCCAATCCGGCGCTTGCCAGAGTCGGCTCGAAGTCGAGTTAGCAGAAAAAATTGTTGAGCACGTTCCTAGTGCTGAACACGTCCGGTTTCACCTGTCGGGCTCAGAGGCGGTCCAAATGGCATTGCGCTTGGCGCGGGCCTTTACCGGAAAGCCGAAGTTTGTCAGATTTGGTGGCCATTACCATGGCTGGTTAGACAACGTTATCGGAGGCGTGGTCGATCCCGCAGCCAATGACCTGCCTTACGCAGCTATCAGCGACAATGATCCTTTCTATACCGAGGGACGCGCAGAACATGCGCTTGAAGAATCCTTTCTCATACCCTGGAACGATATCGGTGCCCTGAAGACTTTACTTGAAAATCACGGCGACAAGATCGCCGTGCTAATCATGGAAGTGTTCAATAGCAACGGTGGCGGTGCGTCACCAAAGCCGGGGTATCTTGAGGCCGTTCAGAACCTTTGCCGACAATACGGCGTGTTACTTTGTTTCGACGAGATCATAACTGGCTTCCGAACGGCGATCGGCGGCGCGCAGTCCATCGTTGGTGTGACACCGGACCTAACGATCTTCGGCAAGGCGATAGCAGGAGGGATGCCACTTGCTGCCATCGCTGGTCGAAAGGATATCTTCAATTTGTTCAAGCAGAACAAAGTCATCGGAGCGGGGACCTTTAACGCCTTCCCGGTGTCGATTGCGGCTGGCCTCGCGACAATCCGGATGCTGGAAAACGGAGGAACGGAGCTTTACGTCCGCCGCAACCAAATGCAGGCCAAACTAGAAGCCGGACTGCGGCAAGCAGCCCGAACAACGGGCCATGATATGGTGACCATGGGTCTACCCGGAAACTTCTGCACTCATTTCACAGCCAAGGAACCGATGTGGACAAGCGCGGAAATTGCTGCAAACGCCGATACTGGCAAGGCAATGCGCTTCCGACAAGGCTTACGCGAGCAAGGCATTATCCAGGGCCTAGGTAGCCGCTGGTTTATATCATTCGCTTTGACTGACGAAGATGTGGAGGCAACCATTAGCGCTGCAGCGCGCGCGATGGAAAAAATCTAACGACTGACTTGTGCGGTGAAACTTGCATTTCACTAGCCCCTCACCATCACCCTCTTATTGTTTCTCCAAGGGCTGCAGCACCCTGAAGGACGAAGTCATGATCAGAGCCTAGCACAAAGAGGCTGGCCCCCTTCCCGCGCCATAAGGCAACATCGCTGGCGCGGCCAAGGAACATCCCGGTGACACGCCCTGCCGCCTTTCCGGCGGCTACAATGCGGTCCACGGCCGCAACGACAATTTCGTCATCAGGCGTTGCTGCATTATAGGCGACGGTTAGGTCAGCGCGGCCGATAAACAGCGCGTCGATGCCTTCCACTCGGGCAATGGCATCAATCTCTTCCACAGCTTCGACATCTTCAATCTGTGCAATGACGATAATGTCTGTTGCGGTTTCACGATGTTTCGCCATGCCTTTGGTTGTGTAGCCGGCTGAGCGGCTAGAGCCCGCAAATCCGCGACCGCCACGACCATAGTGGCAGGCCTTCACGGATTCGGCTGCTTCCTCTGCACTTCTGATATGGGGGAGGACAACGCCATTTGCACCGCAATCAAGCGCATTGAGGATTTGCTCATGGCTACTGGACGCAGGTCTTACAAGGACGGGCTTTCCATAGGCTCGTGCTGCTAGAATGCACAAATCCAACGACGTGCGGTCAAAAGGGGCATGCTCTGCATCAAGCACCAAGCAGTCCAAAGAACTGAGGCTTAGGACTTCTACAATGATCGGGCTTGGAGTCTTGACCCATGTAGCGGCAATGACCTCACCAGCCAGCAATTTGTCTCGAAACGCGCTCACGCTGCCTTGCTCCAAAGCTTTGTGCTGGCCAAAGCGGCACCCTCGGCCAAAGTCTTGAGCTTGGCCCAAACAATCTCCGGATCTACTGCGCCATAACCTGCAAACGTCGAGAAGCCACAATCAGTGCCGGCGATCACGCGCTCTCGTCCGATAATTCCGGCAAAGCGCTCAATGCGTTCAGCAACGACGCGGGGGTGTTCAATGAAATTGGTGGTGGAATCGATCACGCCTGGAATGAGGATCTTGTCGTCAGGAATAATGGCGAGCATCTCAACAAAATAGTTCCAATCATGCTGATGGCGCGGGTTGGAGGTCTCAAACAATAGTCCTGCTGGCTTGGCCTTCATAAGCGTAGGCAAGATCACGCCCATCTCGACATCATGATGGTGCGGGCCCTCATAATTGCCCCAGCATACATGCATCCGAACCCGGTCTGCTGGGACATTGCGAAGCGCGTGGTTGAGAACATCAACATGCGTGCCAATGAGTTTGAGGTAGTCCGCATCACTGCGATCCTTGTACATCATATGCCGCCCAAGTCCTAAGTCTGGACTATCAAGCTGCAGGATCAGGCCATCGGCCACGATCGCTTCATACTCAGATCGCATGGCTTCAGCGAGTGCTTCAAGATAATCATCCTGCGTCGCATAATGCTCATTAGGTTGGAACAAGGCGATCACGCCAGGCGACGCCGCATTCATAAAGCCTGCCACAGGCTTATGTTTGGCGAGGGCCGCACGCATGAAGCCAAGATCAGCCTTGAGAGGCTCCATCGACTTCACGGCGACCGGCCCAATACATTTTGGGCGACGATAGGTGGGGGTACCCCCGCCGCTCGCCTGACGCGCTAAGAAGGTTGGAAACGCCTCAAGGTCAGAGGGTGGGGTCCGAGAGCTATCCCCGTCAAAGCCTGTGATACGATCCTTGATATAGGTTGCGTAGGAAATCTTCGACATTTCCCCGTCTGAGACCAGATCGATTCCGACGCGAACTTGATTGGCGACAGTCTCATCAACGGCCCGGCCAATCACGTCCTCGAACTTTGCCTGATCAATGGGGTCACCACGTTCAGCTGCAAAGATGAGGTCTGTAACAGCCTTTGAGCGCGGCAATGATCCGACATGTGTGGTTAGAATGCGCTCGCTCATGCCTCAATCTCCTGTTTGGGCGTTATTTTTAGGTTTGTCAGCCAATCTGAAATGGTCCGCCGGAACGCAGAAGGCTGCTCTAGCGGCACCAGATGGCCTGCGTTTTGGATCTCGACATAATTTGCCCGGGGATTTCGCGCTGCCATCGCAACGTGCCATGCAGGCGGGCACAAAGTGTCATCGGCACCCGCGAGCACAAGCACGTGGCCCTTAAAGTCAGAGATTACCCCGCAGAGGGCGGGCCGCGTGCGAAGCGCTTCACTTTGGCGGAGGAACACGTCCGGCCCAAGGTCCATGCCCATCTTAAACGTCAAGTCGAGGATATCCTGACGCTTTGCGCCTTGGGTTGCTGGGCTTAGATAATGAGGCTTCAATTCGTCGCGAACGATGGCGTTTAATTGGCCGTCTCGAACTTGGGCTTGCTGGGATAAGCGGGCGACCGCTCTTTCAGGCAAGTCTGCCGTGCAATTGGTGCTGGAAAGCACCAAGCCCTTCACGCGCTCCGGGGCCTTCTTGGCCATCATTAGCGCCACAATCGCACCCATTGAAAAGCCCATGGGGATGATGGGGCCTGAAACCCCCGCCAATACATCCTGTGCCAGCACCTCGATGCAATCAAATTGGGTAATGGAGGCATAGGTATTTGGGTAAGGGCTGATCTTACCCACGTCGCGCCAAAGCTTGTGGTCGCACATGTGGCCTGCGATCCACACCAGGGTTGGCGGCGCGGTCACTGCAAACGTGCCGACCGCCCGGATAGTAATTCCCCCGCAAACAAGCGTTGTTCTGGAGAAATGTCCGGGCTTTCAATGCGCTCCAACAACATTGCGACAGCGGCTTGTGTCATACGTCGCACGGGCTGGCGTACCGTCGTCAATTGATAGGCTTCCCAAGTTGCCGGACTAACGCCGTCAAAGCCGGTGATGGACAATTCGCTTGGAACTTTCTTGCCGATGATATTCCGTGCCGTGTCAACCGCCCCAATTGCCATCAAATCATTGACGCAAATCAGCGCATCCAATTTGCCCTGTGTGAGCTCCATGAGCGTTTTCAGGCCAGCGCCGCCGCTCTCATAATCAAACTGACCGCGGACAAATTCTGCTTTGATTCCGTGATAGGCGAGGCGATTGATCGCGGCATTGGCGCGCTCTTCACCCACATAGGAATCGGCTGGACCCCCGATGATCCCGAAACATGTATGGCCAGCCTGCACCAAGCCATCAACCAACGCGCGCTCACCAAGGTCTGAGTCACAACAGACACTTGCGACCGGGACGCCTTCCCCAACGCGGTTATAAAGAACCAAGGGCACACCACGATTGGAAAAGGCAACCAATTGCTCCGTAGACAGACGAGCAGCGACAATCGCGCCGTCGACACGGTAGCGCCAAACTTGGCCGAGAACTTCCTCCACGTCGGATTCAGCAGCCAAGCTAAACAAGAGCACGCGTACACCATGCTGTGACAGGCGTTGGGTGAGTTCGGCCAACACTTCTGGATAGTAGAGGTTGGTCAGGTTTGAGATAATAATTGCGACGAGGTTTGAGCGTTTGGTGATCAGACCTTGGGCAATGGCATTGGGCTCATAGCCCAGTGCCCTCGCTGCCTCGACAATGCGTGCTCGTGTTGCAGGTGCGACTGAAGCACCTTTTCTAAAAGCCCGGCTGACGGCCGACTGAGACACACCAGCGCGGCGGGCAACATCATAAGATGTTACCCCGGCTTTCTCCGACATAGTTTGATCAAGCGGCTTCTTTTTTGCCATAACGTCGCACCCGAATATCTGCCTGCTCTTTATGGCCTGCAAAGCCTTCAATGGCGCAAAGGCGCGAGCAATATTCACCTATCATCACGCTGGCCTCATCGGTCAAGACACGTTGATAGGTGCAGGTCTTGATGAATTTCCCTACCCAAAGCCCCCCGGTGAAGCGGGCATTGCCACGCGTGGGTAGCGTGTGATTGGTTCCGATGACTTTGTCGCCATAGCTGACGTTGGTGCGCGCGCCTAAGAAGAGTGCGCCATAATTGGTCATGTTACTCAAAAAGTAGTCGGGGTCGCGTGTCATCACCTGAACATGCTCGGACGCGATTTTGTCGGCAATCGCGACCATTTCCTCATAGCTGTCTGCGACGATGACCTGCCCATAATCGGCCCAAGCTTTTCCGGCGATCGCGGCAGTTGGCAGAATTGTCAGCTGCCGTTCGATCTCGGCCATCGTGTCACGGGCCAACTTCTCACTATTGGTTAGCAAAACAGCTGGCGAGTTGGGTCCGTGCTCAGCCTGCCCCAAGAGATCTGCGGCGCACAATTCACCGTCGACGCTATCATCCGCGATAACAAGCGTCTCGGTTGGACCGGCCAAGAGGTCGATCCCAATGCGGCCGAAGAGCTGCCGCTTAGCCTCTGCAACATAAGCGTTGCCTGGGCCAACGATCATATCCACTGGCGCAATTGTCGATGTCCCAAGCGCCATGGCGGCAACGGCCTGTACCCCGCCAATGCAGTATATCTCGTCGGCTCCAGCCATGTGCATCGCAACAACAATAGCAGGATTTGGAACACCTTGGTAAGGCGGAGCGACTGAGACAATCCGCTTAACGCCTGCGACCTTTGCCGTCACTACGCTCATATGAGCCGAAGCAACCAAGGGATATTTGCCGCCAGGAACATAACAGCCCACGCTATTCACCGGCAAATTCTTGTGCCCCAAGACAACACCCGGCAGCGTCTCCACTTCAACGTCCTTAAGCGCGTCTCTTTGGATTTGAGCAAAGTTGCGCACCTGCGCTTGGGCGAAGCGAATATCCTCAATCGTCTGGGGGCTTAGTGCGCGATAGGCAGCTTCAATCGCATCTTGGCCTAGCCGGAAATCATCGGGTGCCCAATTGTCAAATTTTGAAGACCAGTACCGAACAGCATCGTCGCCTCGGGCTTTGATGTCTTGGATAATGGCCTCAACAGTTGCCCGCACACCAGCATCGGCTTCTTCGGCTGCATCTTCACTGATTCCGGTCTTCAGATACTTTGCCAATTGAGCCTCCAACAGCTTGTGCTTTGCCTGTGTTGGAGGCTACGCTAACGGAAATGACTGCGAATGCAAAGTCCAAATTACGGAAACAAAGGCGGGATACAGTGATGGGCAATGGCACAATGCTTCCGACCTGGGCGCAGGGGCTTTCAGGGCGCATCGCCGTCGTAACAGGGGCTAGCCGAGGGCTGGGTTCTGCTATCGCCCTTTGCCTCGCAGAGGCAGGCGCAAAAGTGCATGCAGTGGCACGAAGTGGTGCGGATTTGCAGGAAATGGCGGATCAACACACCAATATTCTGCCCATGGTCGGTGATGTGACCGATCCCCAATTTATCGAGGATTTGGGCAAAATGGAGATCGACATTCTGGTCAATAATGCTGGCATGAATCGTCCGCTGTTGATCGAAGATGTCGATCTTGAAACGCTCGATAGGATGCTGGACTTGAATGTGCGGGCCGCCTATTTGGTCGCCCAAGCGGCCGTAAAGTCGATGCTTGGTCATGGACGTGGCGGCTCAATTATCAATATCACAAGCCAGATGGGACACGTTGGGTCACCAAGACGCACAGTTTATTGCATGACCAAACACGCGCTAGAAGGCTTGACCAAAGCCATGGCGGTAGAGCTCGCGCCTAAGGGCATACGCGTAAACTCAGTTGCGCCAACTTTCATTGAAACCGCCATGACGAAGCCAATGCTGGATGATCCCGCCTTCCTGGGCTTTGTCAAAAACATGATCCCCATGGGCAAGATTGGGCAGCCCGAAGATGTTGCGGCCGCAGTCCTTTATCTAGCAAGTCCCGCATCTCGCATGGTTACGGGAACAAGCCTTCTTGTCGACGGCGGATGGACGGCGCAGTAAGCAAAAAAGGCTGCCGTTTCTCAACGGCAGCCCTTTTTTCCCGCATTAGCTAAAGATCAAAAGCGCAGGTTGGCCCGGATACCCCAAAGCTTGGGTGGTGCATAGCTGGCTTGCATCGCCCCGCCGCCGCCCCAAACAAAGCGGGTCGCTGTCGCTTCATCGGTTACATTGTTCACATAAGCAGCGAGAGACAAATTGTCATTGATGTCCCACGTGACGCGCAGGTCGAGTTTCGTATAAGCGTCTTGCTTATCCAAAATCGAGTTGGCTGGCTGGCCATAGAAACCGCTGTTGAATGTCAGAACAGCAAGCGGGGTGACCTGCCCAAGACCACCGAGGTCGAAGACATATTGCGCCGAGAAACTGCCGGAATAGTCAGATGCATAAGGCAGCTTCTTACCCGTCAAATTACAGCCAAATGCCAAAGCTGGTGCGCCAGCAGCGCCTGTTCCGGTGCCTGGCACTGGACCGCAATCATAGCCAGGCGCGAAAACGCGGCGTTGTCCCGCATTCGCGATCGTGATGCCATTCACAACTGTTGGGGTTAATCTCGTCGCGTCGGCCACGACAATGGAAGTCCCAAATGGCAGCGGCACATTGGTATAATCCGTGTATACCGCATCGAGAACTGAGAGCGAGAGGTTCAGGGTTAGATTATCAATCGGCCTCCAGATGCCCTCGACTTCTGCGCCTTTTGCCTCAGCCTTGCCGCTATTTTCAATAATCGACAGGGTCGTATTGCCGGCTGGAATCTGACGCTGTTCTTGAAGGCTATCATACTTGTTGAAGAATGCAGCAACGTTCAGTTGCAGCGTATTGTCCCAGAAACGGTTCTTGCTGCCGATCTCAAAGGCGGTGACTTCTTCGGGCTTAAAGGTCGGGGTCAGTGCCGCTTGGTTCTGGCCCGAGTTGAAGCCGCCTGACCGGAAACCTGTCGAGACAGACCCGTAGAACAGGTTGTCCTCTGTTAGCTGATAGTCGGCCGCGAGACGCCAAGTCAGCTTTTCAAACTCAGCGGTATCGTAGGTCGCCCCGGTTAGCACTGCCGTGTTTGCCGCTAAACAGGCAAAGCCTGGCCGTGGCTGAATTGCTGTTGCGGCAAAGACGCAATTGGTAGGTGCGCCCTTAGACCCAAAGGCACTTGCCGGTATACCGCCCGTGGCCAAAGTGATCGCTGTTCCGACTGGATTTGGCGGCGTACCCGCAAGCGGCAAAACGGCCGCCGCATTGGCGAACTTGAAGTCCTTTGTGTCACGCGTGAAACGGAGACCAGCAGTCAGCTTCAAAGCTTGAGTGACCGCGTAACTTCCCTGAGCATAAGCAGCGATGGACGTGGTGTCGGCGCGTTGCTCATCATAGAAGCCAGCTCCCGCAACCGGCAGAGAGACTGGAGCGCCAACTCCGCGAATGGTTCGTGGTACTTGCTCGTTGATGAAGACGCCCCGCAATTCGTCGTCAAAGTAATAGGCACCAACAACATAGCTGAGGGGGCCTTCGCCACGGGACAGAATTTGGAACTCCTGGCTGAAAGTCTTAGCCGAGGTGAGCTGATAGTCCGTACCGATAGTGCTGGCCGAGAAGTCAGTGTCAGAGGTGCGGATGGCTTCAAAGTCTGCAAAGCCCGTGATGGACTTGAGTGTGAAAGAGCCAAAGTCATAGGCAATATTCGCACTGGCTCCGGTCGAAGTCAGGTCGAGAATTGTCTTCTGATCCGTATCAATGGTGTATGGGTCGCCGGCGGCGAACAATGGAATACCGCCGTCAATCGTGAGAGGTGCATCGACAACCCCGTCACGGTTACCCCCGCGCGTGTTCAAATTGCGAATTGGAGTCGCATTGAACAATTGCTGATTTGAAGGGACATCAAAAAATGTTCCGGCAAGCTTGTAGCCGAAAGCCGAACCGCCGGCACCGCCGCGGGTTCCACGGTCAATCTTGATTGTGGCGGTTAATTGGTCAGTTGGTTTGAGCAATAAGGCGGCCCGCATATAGCGTGTTTTCTCGTCGAAGAGATTATTGCCGCTTGGATTGACGTTCTTCACATAGCCATCGTCATCTTCAGAGGCACCGCTTAAACGCAAGGCGGCAGTATCGGAAATTGGAATGTTAACAAACGGCTCAATGCGGACTTTGTTGTTTTCTCCAATTGTCACATCCAATCCGCTTTTGAATTGTCCGATGCGAGGCTGGGCAGTAGCAATTGAGATATTGCCGCCAAATGTATTGCGACCATAGAGTGTACCTTGTGGACCGCGGAGAACTTCGACGCGATCAAGATCCACAAAGCCCAAGGTAGCTTGGGCCGCACGTGACTGATAAACACCATCAATGAAGAAGCCGATGGTGGTGTCGCCATTTACGCCAACATTTTCGGTCCGGACACCGCGAATTGCCGGGCGAGCATCAACACCCGAACGACCAAATGTCAGACCTGGGACGGAGTTTTCCAAGCGCGACATGTCGGTAAGACCGCGTGCCTGAATTTGAGCGGCACTAAACGCCGACACCGAAAGGGGTACATTTTGCAGATTTTCTTCGCGACGCTGAGCGGTCACTACCACGGTTTCAATCCCGCGCTCTGGCTCGCTGGCGGCTGCAGGCGTGCTTTGCTGCGCAAAACTCGGTGTCGCAACCATAAAGGCCAATCCGGAAATGGTCGCTAGAAGAGTTGTTTTTGTCGCGTGAGTGACGAAATTTTTAAGCATCGCAAGGTCCCCCTCGATTTTTCGAAAGTGAATATGATTGTATTATGACTTCGAATGCAAGCAGAATTTAACAGACCCCGATAGGCCAAAGGCATAATTTTTGACACGCCTTCACGAGAATTCATCAAGTGTTGCAGAAATGCCCCGGAAAGAGTCTAAACTGGGCCTGTGAATGGATAGCCAGTAAAGCCTGGTCTCGCATGCGCATGCAAGACTGAGTCGCCCCTAAACCAGATACTCAAACAACGCCAAGGCAATGAGGGTAGCGAAGAGGTAGACCAGCAACCAGAGGCTTTGCTTATCAATGGCACCCGGCATGGTGTTCCAATTGCCGTCTTTGAGGGGACGACCTTCTGCAGCAAAGCGCGCCTGTTGGCCGGGCACTGAATAAGGCGACCAATTTGCCTGTTTGCCGTCGAGTATTCGGCTGGCGGTCCAGCCGACGATGATGGTCGCTGCCCCACCAATCAAACAATACCAAGGCCAAGCGATCTGGGTTTGGGTGGCTACAAACCAAATGATGGCAAAGCCCGCAACAACGCCCACCATCAGTCCGCGCTCGGTTGTGTGTTTTGAGAAAAAGCCCAAGCCATACATGCCAAGCTTTGCCCCC
The DNA here is from genome assembly GCA_001602435.1 of Hyphomonadaceae bacterium UKL13-1. Classification (GTDB taxonomy): domain Bacteria; phylum Pseudomonadota; class Alphaproteobacteria; order Caulobacterales; family Aquidulcibacteraceae; genus Aquidulcibacter. Next base: position 705,095 of record CP012156.1, on the reverse strand, counting down.
ACAAAATAGCTCCCGATCTTGCTGAGAACCAACAAGATTGAGCCGTTTGATTGATTATAAAGGATAGCAGGGCCAATGATAATGACAGCCCAGATGACAGTAGCGATGCGAGTGGCCCGCAAATAGTGCGCATCGTCGCCGTCTTTCTTGTAATAGCGCTGATAGAAATCGACCACGCTCGCGGTTGCCATCGAATTGAAAGCCGAGCTTAAAGTCGACATGGATGCCGCTAATACGGCCGCCGCCAGAATGCCGAGCAAACCAGGCACACCCGATTCAGCGGCGAACTGCAGGATGATTTCATTGGGCTGGTCAAAAGGTTTGCCGTCATAATAGCCGTAGGCCAGCACGCCGATGAAAAAGAACAGGAAATAGATCGGGAAAGCGGCATACCCCATCAACAGATAGGACTTCTTGGCGTCTCCAATACTCTTTGCACCCAAGGTGCGCTGCACCATCATTTGGTTCGCGCCATAAACCGTGATGTGAAACAGGGTCATGCCAAAAAGGCCCGAATATATGGTGGTCGCGACCGTGGGGTCGGGCGTGAAGTCAATCGCACTCAAGCGGCCCAAATCTTTGAGATTCGATAAGACCTCACCGACAGGTATTGGCATCGAAACTAAGAGTGCGATGAGAATGACGATCGCGCCGCCAAACAATACTGCTGCTTGGAAGACATCTGTCCAAATTACCGCCAGCATGCCGCCCATAGTGGTATAAATCAGAGCCATAATGGTCACGATCACAACGGCCATTGGGATGGACATGCCAGTTATGAATTTCAAAACAAGCGCTGTGGCAAAGAGGATAGCGCCCGTAGATAGCCCTTGTGTGACGAGGAAAATGATTGACATCACGGCCCGCGATAATGGGCCAAATCGACGCTCCTGATACTCATAAATTGAGGCTACGCCGCTCATATAAAAGAACGGCAGAAAGAACCCTGTAACCAGAATGATCACAATTGGATAATTCAAATGTATGGCTAGCGCCGCTAAGCCGTCCTTGTATGCCCAAGCAGGTGCTCCCAGAAACGAAAGCGCGCTAATGTAGGTCGCAATCACCGAAAGGCCGATTGCCCACCAAGGCGTGCTACCACTGCCGAGATTAAACTCTTTTGCCGTCGTGACTTTACGGCCTAAGAAATAGCCAAGCACGAGATTGCCGACCAAGAAAGCGATGACGATGGCCCAATCGAGTGCTTCAAACTTCATGATTTTCCTCGCAGGTTCGCGTCTGCTTGAAGGCCAGCAAACACATCAATGCCGAACTGCTGGAGCAGATCGATCATATCAATAAAGACCCAGTTTTCACTGAGGAAGTCACCCTCACGCCGCCAAAAATCCATGACGCGCATGGTGATACGCTTGTTGGTGGCGGGGATCCCCAGCCAGCCGTCGCCCATATGTGTCGCGTTTATGCTGGGCCAACCGGATGATGCAACAAAAGCACCATCGCCAATACGGCACCGATGATTGCCGCCGATACGATCTGGGAAAGCCGTCAGAAACGGTTGCTGGTGTGTCTGCTCATAGTCTTGATGTCCGCGTGCGCTGCCGATGCCGCCCGGACCATACCAATGAAATTGGGGCGTCCAGAAGCGCGTCATGCCCATACTCTTTAGGGACTTGCCATCATAGCTCATCAGGCCGGCAATCATCGCCTCCACAAGCTTCAGGCTCTTTTCGCTCGCAATAGGGTCAGAAAGTTTGAGTTGAAGTCCGTCTTGCGCAACCGGTGCTGGCGACCAATTCTCGCCCAATTGCGGCCGAACTGGCCAAACGCCACACTCAATCATCAGTCTTGGCACATCCAGGATGACAATGCTTTCAACGACGTGCCCATCTTCAATTCGCTCAAACCAGCCGAATCTTAGCCAGTGATGCCGGTGTGTCGGCGTGATGCCAAAAAAGTCACTTTCAAACTTGCCAATGAGCCAACCGTAACTCGCAACCCAGTCCCCGCCCTTAAACTGGCCTTGCATCAAGATCTCAGTCCGGCGCTGCAAGTTGGAGAAAGAAGCCAATAAAGGCGCAAAAAGCCCTTCATAAATGGCTGCATGGCCGACCAAGGCGTCGCCTTGGGCGCGGTCAAGTGGGGCACAAACCGACATGACACAGTCCGGCGCATAAAGCTGGTTCAACAGAGTAGCCGCGCCGGCGCTTAAATCGCGGGTCGCGTCGATAATTTGCCAATAATTAGCTTTGAGGTTTTTTGGATCGTTCATCCAAAGCATATTGACTTCGAATGCAACGGTCGTAAACCCTTATTTTGAAGCATGTAGCTTTTATGGTGTTGAAAGGGCCTGCGTTTGACAGGCTCCGATGATTGGATGGTTCGGGTGGCTCAGGATACTGTCTCTATGTCCCAAGATGTCCAGCTCTCAATGAGCCTGCAGGATTGGGAGGCGCGCCTTGTGCGCTATGTAGATCTACGCCCGTGCTACAATGCCTTCATCGATTGTCGCACGCCCGGTTCTGAAGCCAAAGAGAATTTCACCATCATTGGCCCGGGCGTATCTGAGAACCCTGATCAATATGTGCACATTGCCGAGCCGCATGGGTTTAACATTGGCGGCGCGCGACAACCCCCTGCATGCGTCAATTCCCAGCACAGTCATGATACCGCTGAAGTATTTCTAGTTCATTCGGGTCAGTGGCGGTTCGACTTGGGCGAAACCGGCCAGGACGCACAAGTCGAAATGGGTCCAGGGGACGTCATTTCCCTGCCGACGGGCATGTTTCGTGGCTTTACCAATATTGGTACCGACATTGGTTTCCTTTGGGCAGTTTTGGGGGAAGATGATCCCGGCCGCGTTCTCTGGGCACCGGACGTGTTTAAATTGGCGCGGCAACACGGGCTTGTCTTGCTAGAAACCGGCCAACTGATCGACACCGTGGCAGGGCAAAAAGTGCCAGCGGATGCAACCATCATGCCTGAAACGACGGCGCAGCAGGTAGCCGCCCTCCATGTAGCGACGCCAGCGGAGGCGGAATCGTTCGTAGCAAAAGCGAAACCGGGATCTTTGCAAATCATCCACAAAGACGGAGTTTTGCGGGGCGAGCATGGCTTTAGCCTTTCTCAGGTTTCGCTACCAAAAGGGCAAGAGCTTGCGGACGTGGCCGGTGCTGTGATTTTCGTCCATAAAGGCGCGATGACTTTGACATCGGAAGAAGGCCCCTTGCCCTTGCAAATTGGCGATACCCTTTCTGTGCCGCACGACCAGGACCCAACAATCATTGCCAACCAAGATAGCGTCATCCACGTTGTCAAAAAGGTTCTGTAACGCGATGACTGCCTTAGGCCTCTATGGTCGAGATATTGCTGAGCTGCTGGCACCACAGGGGGCTCGCCGGCAGCCACTCCACGGCTTCGACGACATTTATGTTGATATAATTGACTATATCATCCGATGTACCCACCGGATTTGGGAAGAAAAGGACATTGGTCTGATTACCACCCATTATAGTGCTGATTGTCCGATTCACTTGATGAGTGGCGATGTATCAGGTGTTGAGGGCGTGATTGCGGGAACGCTCAAGACATTGAACAGCTTTCCGGACCGAACCTTAGTGGGCGAAGCTGTGATCTGGTCCGGCAATGAGCGGGACGGCTATCATTCCTCCCACCGCATCACCAGCCACGCAACTCATCAAGGTGATGGTGAATTTGGCCCAGCTACTAGCCGCAGCGTTTGTTTCACCACGATTGCTGATTGTTTGTGCCTCGAGAACCGAATTATCGAAGAATGGCTCGTGCGCGACAATGCAAAGATTGCACGAGACCTCGGCTTTAGCGCCATGGCGTTGGGACAAGCACAAGCCAAACTATCGCCAGCCACCAGCTCAGGCATAGCAGCTTGGCGCCAGAAGCAAGTGGATGAAATCCTAAGCCATAATGCAGTGGATTTTTCGAATCCTGCCTTCCCGGATCCCGCTAAAGATCCAGAGGAATTTGCCCATTTGGTGTTCCAGCAAATTTGGAACTTGCGTCGATTATCGCGCGTCAGGGAAGCCTATGCGGCTCACACCCATTGGGCAGGTCCCGATGCTCGCCTGCTGTTTGGCCACGGCGAAATAGCCGGATGGATTGGCGCTTTATTGTCGATGTCGAAGGGTGCCAAAGTCCGCGTCGACCATATCGGCTCTGTCAATGAAGGTCCTTACACGGATATTGCGGTCCGTTGGAGCTTTGCTGGAAAGCACGATAGTACCGGGCTATATGGGCCGCCAAGCGATGCCCCGCTCTATATTCTGGCAATCAGCCATTGGCGCACTTTGAACGGCGTGATCATCGAGGAGACAACGATTTTTGACGAGATCGCCCTCTGGCATCAAATCAGTGGGGGCGCATGACATCCATGACCCTCAAAGAAATGTTGACCGAACTTTACGTCAACGAGAATGTCAGTGCCTTTGAAGACCTATACTTACACCGTGCAATCCGACGCTGGCGCGGAGAACTTCTGTTTGGGCGGAATACCATTCGCCAACATGTACTCACTGACCTAGCGCAATTCTCTGGATGGCGCTTCGAGGTCAACGCTAGCACCGAAGAGTTTGCCGATGTCTCATGGATGTCGCCAGCCGGATCATCCGTCCGCAGGCATTACTGGATCAAGCTCGAAAATGGCCGAGTAGTTTCGGATGTCGTGCTTACGCGCTCGCCACACGAAGAGCGCCCGTACCAACAACACCCCCTTTTGGGAGAGCTTGACTCCGGCAAAGGCCAAACTAGGCCTGCCGAGTTAAGTGGATTCAGCGCGACCGCCGATTGCCTCCACAAAATCTGGAACTGCCGATCGATATCAAGCATTACAGACCTTTATTGTGGTGAGGCCCACTGGAGCGGACCAGATTGTGAAGGTGGGCCAGAAGAACTCAAGGTGTGGTGGCTCCAACAATTCCTAGCTTACCCTAAGTCGCACATCACCTTTGAACGGGAAATCGCCTTTGAGAATTATCTGGCCTTGCAATGGCAGTGGGCCCGTATCGACATAAATGGGCATCGCGACCGGGTTGCTGGCAGCGCTTGTCTGCGATTGGAAAACGGCAAAGTCACGGAAGAAATTCTGCTGACGGATTAGCTCGGGCTCAGAAAACTAGCCTCGGGAAATTTTTCGGGTGAAGCCAACCACCGCGTAATGTTTCTCCCAAAAGTTCTGCCAGCGCGCCTTGAAGACACAAGTCGCTAATTCATTCGTCCCGCAGGGCTCTTACACCACTACTTCTTGGACCGAACAAATGGGTCTTTATTGACGGGCTTTGGCCGATTGCAGAATGGCGGTTATTGGGGCGTAGAAGTCGAAAGCTGACGTTAGTCAACGTAGCTTGCTCTCAAATCAACTGACCCGACACCCAGAAAGCACGTCAGTCTGCTTGTCTGTTAGGCATGCCGAATAACTGGCCAGTACATGTTCCAAGTTTTTGGACTCTAGGTGTGGACCATTACCTGTAAATTGCGTCGACTAGCGCGACATTACGCGGGTCGCCGACAAGGTCTTTTCCCATTCGGTTCATCGTGTAGGCAAAGCCGATTTTACGCGCTGGATCAGCGAACGCAAATGCGCCACCCCATCCTGAATGACCAAAGGCACGGGGTTCAGGTCCGTAAATTCCATTTACGTTGCAAAGAAATCCGCATCCCCAACGTGCTGGCATACCCAATATGCTATCGATACCTGTGAACTGCACGGTTGTTGCAGCTGCAATTGCTTCGACCCCACACAGATGTTTCCCATCCAGCATTCCGTCACCTGAAAAGGCACCATAAAGTCTAGCGAGGCCACGTGCGGTCGCAAAGCCGTTGGCCGAAGGAATTTCCGCATACTGCCAACCGGGTTGGTTGGGAACAAGCGGGTCAAGCGGGGGATTGAGCAACGCGGCAATCTGGGACTCGTTGAAATCGGTCACGAGGTCGTTGGTGCCCATGTCCTGCGGGGCAAGCAACGGCGCTACGCGGTGCGCCGCGTTGGTGGGCACACCGATGGTGATGTCCAGTCCAGCTAATTCCTCAGCGACAAACTGGCGTAAGCTGCGTCCATCGACACGGCGGCACAGGGCACTTGCCAGAAAACCGACGGAAATCGCGTGATAGCCGCCTTGCGTTCCTGGCTTCCAAAACGGTTTTTGTTCAGCGAGCCGTTCAGCAGCCGCTTGCGTACCATAGAATGTTTCCAGCGTTGCAGGCTCACGAAATCCGCAAAGCCCAGCTTGATGCGACAGCAACATCGCAACCGTGATCTCGCCCTTACCCTCAGCCGCGAATTCGGGCCAGTAGCGCGCAATCGGTACATCATAGTCAATGAGTCCGCGGTCGACGAGCATTGCAAAGCACGCCGCCGTAACGCCTTTGGTGGTAGACCAGATATTGACCAGCGTATCCGACTGCCAAGCTTGTGCATCCTTGCTATTATCGACCGCGCCGCCCCATAGATCTACAACTATTCGCCCGTCAACAACCATTGCTACCGATGCCCCAACATCGCCGCGCTCTGCAAAATTGGCGGCAAAGGCATCACGGACGGCCTCGTAACCCGGTTCGCAAGTGCCGTTGACAATCATTTGGTCACGCATATCCATCCCCTGTACCGAATATCCTTAGTGAAGTTGATACCTAAGCCATGCTGTAAACGATAGACCCTCAAAGCCGAACCAGCAGATCCAATGGCGATGTCAAAAGACTTAACTTATAACTGTGTTGGTTCGAGATCGGCGCGAAGGGATCGTCGGATCTTTAGACTTCACCAAAGTGCCCTTGATGACCACCCTTGGCGCACTTGAGACTTCCAGCAGTACTTGGCTGATTGCGGATGATCTGGTTTGGGGTTTGGAGTAGTCGAAAACTGACGCAGGGTTACTCGAAATGGTTTCAATGCAAGTGCAAACCATACAAGCTTCGGTACCGGGCAGAATTTCTTGGTGCGATCAAGCTTTCCAAGGTCAAGTTTTCTCTTTAGTCGACCCGCGAAATCGCCTCGCTAACATCGGCGATGACCGCGTCAATATTTGTGTTCGGATTTGCAGCGACGCATCGAAGCCAGCGACTGCCCTTTATGGTGGTTTGTGATGCCAGGCCTGAAGGCAGCCTTGCGTAAAACATGTCGATTTCGATTTTGCGCGGACGCCAAACCACAACACCAGTCGTGGGTTCCCCAAGAAGCTCGAGCCTCTCTTCGCTTTTTACAAAGGAAGCAAACTTTGCCGCTGCTGCCATGCATCGATCAAGGCGATCCGCCAATCCCTCTTTGCCCCATGCCATGAGCATAGCCAGCAAGGGCACAGCAGCCGCGCCATGCGACCCTAAAAGCCCAATATTAGGGGCTGCTAGATAAGCCCCCCCAAAAGAAAGCGCGGCGTTTGCGGCTTGGGTATCACGGAAGAAGATCAAGGCAGATTCCTTAGGTTGGAAAAGCCATTTATGCGCCGACACCGCCACGGAATCGGCAGCCTCAATTCCGTCAAGACGACTGGCATAGTGATCGCTTAGACGTAACGGGCCTGCCCAAGCGGCATCCACGTGGGTCCAAGCGGCTCGACCTGAAAGGGATAAGAGATCGACTGCCCCCGTTGAAGTTGTCCCTGCTACCAGTACCAAGCAAGCATTCTCAACATTCTTGACGCTATCGGCAATAAGCCGACCGGTTTCATCTGTAGGCACGCTACGAAAAGGAAGGCCCAAAATACGGGCTGATTTTTCGATTGATACATGGGCAGTATCGGACGCCACGATCTCTGTAACGCCACGAACGTCTCTCGCCGCCCAGAGTGCAGTCAGATTCGCAATTGTCGATCCCGGAACCATGTGGCCGCCAGACATGCCGAAGTAAGGCGCCAACCAGGAAACCACACGCTCTTCTATCATCCGCGCGCTTGGTGAAGTTGCCGGATGAAGCAAGTTTTGGTTCAAACGCGCATTCCAAAGTGTCATCACCCACGTCAGCCACGGCGTAGGCGGGTCCATATGCGCAAAGGAAACTGGGCCACCTAAGTCAAAACCTCCGGTGAGAACAAGTTTAGACAGAGCGGACAGTAGCGCTTTCTCGTCGACACCATAGGTTGGCAGCTTGGCAGGCAGCATAGCCAAGTCTGACGCGTCACCCAAAGGCGCATGAGTTGCGAGTAACTCGACAGCTTTAATAAGCGCTCCCAGATCGACTTGAAATGATGCGTCGAAAGGCTTTTGTTCATTAATGCGGTTCACAAAAATTCCTCGTAAATGGGTCGGAGGCCAAGCCCACAATCTACCATAAGCACCTAAACCGCACAAAGATTCGGAGAAGGGCTTTTAGTAAAATCTTTCAGTCTTCGATTGTGGTGAACCCGGTCGATGTACTCCCCTAAACTCGAACGAATAGAGCTCAGAGTTTCCCCACCAAAAGACATTCATACAACGCTAGAGCCAGCAATGTCCGCTTTGGAGGTGTGTGTTGACAAAGCGCCATGACCTAGTTTGGCGCAAAGGAGACCACAGGACAAAATTCACTGTTGATGTTTGTAGACATAAGGCGTTGGAAAGTTGGCGTTGAAACGCCGGCTGTGAGCAGGGAACATTTCTTAAAGTTGGCTGTCCGCTTTTCTGTCCCGGCCGACCGCCACCTAATCCAAACCTGACCTCTTTTTGTGGCAATCAGCGCCGTCTTTAAAGGCTTACAACACAGTGGCTCAATGTTCCGACCCGAAATGCGGCAAAGACTTACACAAGCGGGTCACCTGCTTCAGCGCCAGAATGAGAACAAACTCAACGAGCTATTAGAACAGATCGAAACTAACGCTGTGGACTTTAGCTCCGGCAGCGAAGCTTACAAAGCTTTGGCAAAATATTTCACTCCAAAAGGCGGTGCTCACAAACCTAGTATTCGCCAAAGACTAATAGACATGGGGAAACTGAAACCCCGCGCGAAGAGAGCGCAAAAAGCGGTCTGACAGCCATGAGACAAAAAAATTAAAAATGCTGCCTTGTTGAGCGCCGCTCTGCCCATCGTAACCGCAAAGCTCAACGCCATGGCCCCCATCCCCGGTTCGAAGACATCTTTCCTAGCATCGACGACCATCCCGACTAACGCCTCCACGAACTGTTGCAGTGGAACTGGAAACCAGCCATCGCGCGACAGCTCGCTTGGTCGGTCAAGGTGTGTCAGGTCGGTCGCTTACACAATAGCTAACGCGAACAGTCTAATCGATGTCTTGATCTACGTTGCTTCTCGGCTCGTCAAGCAAGCGGAGAGACGTATAAATCAGGAAAATCAAACCCACAAAAATGACTACTCCCGCTACAATTGACAAAATAGCCATTTCAAAAGAACTGTCCATAATCCTTCATAGACGAGCATTTTTCATCTGCTATTGGGAGAATCCACCAAGGCGCATGACGTAACGTCAGACTTAAAACTTTGAACCTGCAACATCAGCAGAGCAGACAACACGACACGTCGATAGCAAATGGATTTGTTTAGAGATAAAGCCCAGTGTTCGGATCCTTGAAGCTAACTATGGTTATGGGTTGGTCCTCCCATTCTAAAGTAGCCGGCCAGGCTTTGTTTTGATCATAAAGTTTCGCGACCACGAGCGCATTTCGCCGGCTCGTAGCTGCGACGAGAGTCTTACTGAATCCATCCCAATCGTCGGTCGTGTTGCCCTTTGAAACTTCGCCGCTTCCAACAAAGTACAATTTGAGGCCATTATGGTTCTCTGCCATTAAAGTCCTCTCCTTTTTTGAGAATGTTTATCGTTTGAGCACGTAGGTTAGGATGAGCTTGGAGAGCCCCAGTCGCGAAAATCAGGGGTCCGTACGCTAGGCCCACTAAAATGCAAACTCGCTTACTCCAAGGGCAACAAGCTCCCCCGTCGTAACAGACACGACATCACATTCGACGTACGCGCGCGATGAGCGGAAGCTCTTTACAATTGCCTCGAAACGGTAGTCGTCGTTGGCGGCCGGCGAAACAAAATGGGTATGTTGATATACCGTACCTTTGCCAACACGGTCACTGGTGCCAGTAGCCAGACCTGACGCAGTATCAATGCCCGCCATAATCGCCTGACCGCACATAGCTCATGTCACAAACTTCACCTTGCTGGACAGCGGCAGGATGACACTGCAATGCCCAGCGGAAACAATAAAGTCTGTGAAACCTAGCTCTTTCACCCAAGGGGCAAAGATATAGCCAAAGACCTGCTCAACATTAGTCTGCGTAACACGAAAGAGTGCGTTCCTCGCTGTGTTTGCTGACATCCTAGCCTCACATCTTTGCCAAGCCAAAGTCGCTTGGTCGAGGGAGAACGGCTAGATCGCAGATGTTAACTCGCAGTAAGGCGAAGCTTAGGATTGGTGGATTCTCACCAACCAAAATGTGTGAAAACGGGTGTAAAGGAGATTCAATCAGCTTTTTTGGAACGAATATGGTCTTTTTTTCCCCTGCTACACCTCTCAACGACAACCATAAAACCACCTCTGTAGCCCGCCAGAACACCTTTGATGGTGTAAAGCCCCAAGTGCCGAGTGACCCGGTCTTGGAAGTCATACGTACCGCAATCCAAAGTTTTGGCCCAATCTGTCCCAGCGACGCGATGGTATTGTCGCGGATGTTAAGACGGCTGCTTGAGATTGAGAAACATGAGGGCATCGTGGTTGCAATTGATCATGCAAAAGAGCTCGCAGAGCTTCTGCAGCTAAAAAAGTGCGCACGGCTTAACATCAAAAGATGAGAAGAAACTAAGCGGCACTAAACTGAGTGTTAAGACCATCCCACGCAGCCATTCTAGCTTCCCGATCCGAAATTTGCTCAATGGTTTCAATTACATCTAATCGTGCGAGCACGTCTTCAAGCCGCTCTCCGATCCTTGGAGGCGGAGACTCGAATAAAATAGAGTAATCAATATCGTAAATCATACGGTTGTGGGCCAACGACTTCGGCCCAGCATCAATGATGATTGCGATGGCGGTCTCACCCCGATCACCAAATGGCACAGGTAGTCCCAACAGCTCATACTTCCAACCGGCTTGCTCAACGGCCGGCAGAAATCTGGTATCCATCAAAGTCGTATAGTGTGTGATGCCCCGTGTGGCGGCGAACTCAAACAATCCACAAGCTAATTCGCTATGTGCCTTACTGTACTTTTCTCCGCTCACCTTGCGAAAGGAAGGCGAGATAATCCAACGAGTCATGTCCCAGATATGATTGCCCCTAGGAACCGGCCCATCTACGAAATGTGATAGCTTGTCGAGCAAGTAATGATTCATTGTCGGCATCAATCGAAAAGTCGATTTGATTTGGCCATCGTGAGTCAAATTCATAAGATAAACCGTGTCTGGGCGATCAAACTCGTCATACTCACGGTCGTTCTCTATGGTCAGGCCATCAGACCAACCCCTTTGGACAACATAAAAATGATACCGCAGCTTGTGCATCGCTGCGAGCTGCTTGGCATACAAGTCCCGATTTGCCGATGTAACCGCATGTATCATAATGGAACTCCCGAGTAAGAACCCGGGAGTAACATGCAATGTGCGTGCCAGTTTCAGAAAGGGCAGGTACAAAGCTGGAAGGCTTACAAACTGACAATGCCATTCACCAAGCACTCCACTATCGCCTGGGCGCGTGTGCGCACGCCAATACGCTCCTTCGCACGTTCAACATGTCTATTTACCGTCGCTTCGCTGATAGAAAGTATGCGGCCGATCTCCCAATCAGTCTTGCCCGCCGAAACCCATCGTAACACCTCTATCTGACGCTCGGTCAAATCGGGTTTAGACGGAGCGGTATCAATTAGCATGAGGCGCTCCAAAGCTACGTGATAATAAATGGCCATAAGGTGAAGACAGCCTCTCGTGGTCGCGTTAAGGTCAAGACGATCACCGGTAAACGTAACCACAGAAAAATTGCCCAACCCGCTGTGGATAGGAACAACAAAGCCATTCTCGTAACCAAAATCATGAGCGACATCTAATACGTTAAGAGCACTTGGGTCATTTCTAGACTCAAAACGACATTCGTCCCATGAAAAACCTGAAAGGGTCGTGATGCTCTTTTTGGCGGCTGGATCGTAACGAATAAAGTTATTCTCCGCATAAGTTCTTACAAATTCAGAATCAGGAGAGCCAACAACTTTCAAAGAATTTAATAGGTTCGCGGGAGATCCAATGCAGGACAATGTACCAGTGTCTGCGCCGAAAGAACGAAAGACGTGCTTAAATTTAGCTTCAAGCTCATGATAAGTTGACGCAGTCCTGCAATCTGAGATAAACTGCGATATCACATCCATCATAGATTTTGACCCCAAACACGCTATTGAAGATACGGATCGATTCGCATTTATCATTATTCGATGAATATGCTACCATTTAGTATTCTAGGGAAATCATAATGTTTTGCTTGGGAGAGATCGCCGTCCAGCCTGATTGCCAATCCACTTGGACAGCATTGCCAAGTATTCGGGCAAGACAGCCAGGGAGCATGGTCACACCAGACACTTAGACGGCGTGCAACCAAATCGCATACTGATTGCAAGGACAATCCATCACAGCTTGCAAGATGAGTTGGCCAGCTATGGCGCACGAACAAGCAGCTGTGCCAACGCAGGCAGTCGCGAAAGACACTTCCTAGCTGGCTGCAAATTTGGTTAGCCGCGACGGCATTGATGGGACTCGGAGCGGTAACTGGCGACTAGTAACGTCAAATCCTCAACTAAGCTAGCGCCGCAGTTGACCAAAGCGCGATTCCTATTCGCTTCCTTCAGATCCATTTGAACCCGGAAACCGCTGCCGAGCATGGACCCAGGCTTTCTGGTAACCCTCCCGGAACGCTTCGGTCTGAAAAAATGAGATGATACCGGCAGATAAGCCAACCTACAAAATTGCTGAAACCCAAGGAGCGACATAAGCAGAACTAATCGCGTGAAACTCCCTTGAGATGAGAATTAAACCTGTGAAATCGAAAAGGCTAAACCCAATGTTGTATAGCCCTCTGAAGAAGATAGGCGGGTCACCGAACGTGTTATCCTTTCGAACTTTGTTGAACTTGACTAAAGCAGATCTCACGGTCGAGCAAATGCCAAAAGCTGACCCAGCACTTCAAAATCCGGCCAAGAGTTTTGGTATCCCCAAACAAGTTTGAGATGCACTCATTTTTTGGGGCCATTAAACGTCCGCTTTAGAGCAACCTCCAACGTGCCCCAAATGACCACCCCTGGCGCAAAGAAGACCCGCGGCTTTCCAGTATAATTGGTTTCAGAACACTAGCGAGGTTTCAGCTGCTCACGCTTTGTCTGGGCGTTTGGATTTAGTGCATGGAGCACCGTCAATAGAAGAGGTCGGCACCGCGGGATACGGAAACGAACAATGTTTTGGCCTGCTGCGTGTAACAGCGCTTGCAACTGGGCGGAATTCGCCCATAACTCTACTCTTTGTACTTTAGCAAATATGCTGAGGATCGGCACAGCGGGTGACAAAAAATCGTCTGACGACGGACAAAGCGGGAAGTAGGAATGGTCGACATCATCAAACGTACGACCCTGATGGTGCGCAACGCAGAACGGGCCGCTCAGTGGTATGAAACTGTTTTTGGGATGAGCCGATGGATGGATGTGCCTTTTACTTTGTCAGGCACTCAGCTGGCTGCCGGCAAAAAAGGTGATCAGACTCGATTGGTGATCCTTAAATGCGACCATGATACGATTGGGATGATTGGCCTTCTGGAATGGCTGGACCCTAAGCAGGATGCGCCCGCCGAATTGCCGACAAAAATTGCCTTCGGCGCGCCAATTTTTGTTGTCGCGGCCAAGGATTGCAGGGCATCTGTCGAGCGCGCGCGCGCCTTAGGATCGTTCATTTATTGCGAGCCCTGTGATTCAACGGTCACCGGTGCGGATGGAAACGAAAAGCAACTAATCGCAGCCAGTTTCTTTGACCTAGACGGTTACTTCTTTGAAGTGAATGAGCACATTAAATGAGAGAAATCGACGCCTTTGATGCTTTAGCGGCTGGCAAGTCCATCCATGACGACGCTAATTTCAGCTGGCGCGTGGCGCGGCATCCGAGGGGCAATGTCACACCAGATGACTTCAACTGGGCGCAGGGCGCGATTCCCGAGCCAGAACCAGGGCAGGTCTTGCTTAAGACACACTACCTTGGCCTTGCGCCGGTTATGCGCATGTACATGATGGGCGGCAGCCCGTCGGGCGAAGTGCCGCTCGGGATCGGGGATGTCATCCATGGCCGTGGGGTCGCCCAGATTATCAAGTCGCGCAATCCCAATTGGCGCGAAGGTGACCTCGTACAGGGCCAGATGGGTTGGCAGACTTACAAAGTCTCTGCCATGACCCCGCAAGAAAAATTCTTCCCAATGCCAAAAAATGGCCTGCCAGCAGCGCTAGGGTCAGGCGTACTAGGGATGACGGGGCTCTCCGCCTATGCGGGCCTGTTTCCAACTGGCGACCCGCGCAAAGGCGACCTCATGGTCTTATCGGGTGCTGCGGGCGGTGTTGGTTCAATGGTCAGCCAGATTGCAGCCAATGTGGTTGGTTGTGATGTCGTTGGCATTGCCGGTGGGGCGGGCAAATGCGCTTTTGTGCGCAATCATGGCTGCTCTGCAGCAATCGATTATAAGAATGAAAATCTGGTCGAACGGCTCGATGCGCTTAGGCCGGATGGCATTGATCTGTATTTTGACAATGTCGGTGGAGAAACCTTGGAAGCCTGTATGGAGCGCCTACGCATGCATGCGCGCGTGGTTCTGTGCGGGTCAATCAGCGAGTATGCGCGCACCGATCCTTTCGCTTTGGCCAATTATACAAGACTTCGCAGAACCGATAGCCGCATGCAGGGCTTCTTTGTTTACAACCACATTCACCGCTGGGACGCTGTCATGGCGGATCTGGCGGGCTGGATCCGTGAAGGCAAGCTGAAGCCAGTTCAAGACATCATCACAGGGTTCGAAAACATGCCTAAGGCCTTGGCCCAACTTTACTATGGTCAAAATGTAGGTGTGCAATGCTGCTCGGTTCGCGGCGAACCAAAGGATTGGTAATGACGGGTCTTCGTTTCCAGCGCGGGAATTATGTTGTCGCCGACTTGGATCGGGCGTTGACCTTCTATCAGGATGTTCTGGGCTTTCAGGTGACCTACATCCTGCCCCCCAATCCAACGAGCTATTCCTATTCGGTGTTCGCTATTCCGGCCGAAGCCGTGATGCGCTTCTGCGTGTTGTCAACACAAACTCAAGTGCGCGTTATGGCGCTAACAGAGGTCGCCAACCTATCCTTGTCTGCAATCCCCCATCCTCGTCGGTCTGCAATTGTCCTAGAGATTGACGAGCTTGATGCAGCAATTGCTGGCGCGCTCGCCTTAGGTCTGACCGTCTATGATGAGGAAGTTTTGCACACCAACGATGGGCGCATCGGCCGCGAAATCGGGATTGTCGACTTTGACGATAATCTGGTGGTGCTCTACAAAATTCTAGGAGAAGCATGATGGGGGATCGTTATCCAACAGCGCGGGCAGGCTGGACGCTCACCGTCATGCTGACCATTGCTTACATTTTCTCTTATCTAGATCGAAATATTCTTGGCTTGTTGATTGGTCCGATCAAGCAAGATCTGGGTTTGCGAGATGATCAGTTAGGCTATGTCATTGGCCCAGCTTTCGCGATTTTTTACGCGACAATGGGCCTTCCTTTTGGCTGGCTGGCAGATCGCGTCAAACGAACCCGCTTGGTCTCAGCCGGTATTGCCTTTTGGTCGTTGGCAACCGCTGTGACCGGCTTCGTGACCGGCTTCTGGCAATTGTTCGCTGCCCGAATGGCCGTCGGGATTGGTGAAGCGGTATTGAGCCCATCAGCCATGTCGCTCATCGGTGACAGCTTTCCTGAAGAAAAGCGCGCCCGACCCGTTGCTTTCTATTCTGCTGCGCTCTCGCTAGCGGTTGGTTTAAGTGCCATCGCGACCTGGGGCATTATCAGCTGGGCCAAAGGCTCTGCCACTATTGCCGTGCCACTACTCGGCGACCTAAAGCCGTGGCAATTTTCCTTCGTTGCAGTCGGTCTACCAGGATTGTTGATCGCACTGATATTCCTGCTTCTGCCCGAACCACCGCGTCAGCCAGCCGTCAAAGGCGAGGAAGGTAATGGTGTGCGCGACGCTGCACGCCTGATCGGCGGGAATTGGCAAGCCTATTTGGGTGTGATTTTGTTGGTTTGCGTCATGACGACAGTGACATATGGCCAAGGTAGTTTTGGTCCTGCTGCGTTTAACCGTGCCTATGGTTGGCCGACAGAAATTTATGCGCTTTACAATGGTATCGGCACGATGATCGTTGGACCCGGGTCACTTGTTTTGACCAGTTGGCTGATTATGCGGATGCAGGCCAAAGGCATGTCTGATGCCCCCTATCAGGTTAGCATGTGGGCCTTTATTTTGATGGTTGTGCTGTGCACTCTGCCGTTTCTCGTAAACATGCCTGTGGCCACGTTGGCGCTGAACATTCTAAGTACCATTCCCCTGTCGATGCTAACTGCTGGGGCGATGCTGGCGCTGCTGGCAATCACACCATCATCCGTGCGCGGCCAAGTGGTGGCGCTTTATTATGTTGCGATCAATATCACGGGCTTGTTCCTTGGACCTACAACGGTGGGCTGGCTGTCGACCAACCTGTTCGGCGAAGCCAACTTACGTTGGGCGATTGCCATATTGCCGGTCATCTTTGGCGTTATTCCTCTGATTCTGCTGCCAGCGATTGGTCGAGCCTATCGCTTACGCCTTGCTGCGCTGGAGCCTACCAGCACATAGGCTTTAAACTTGAGTGCCAGACTGGACAGATGTCGGTGATCAGGGGCGGCCGGCCGGCCAAATAAATCGCCCATCTCGAAGCCCTCCCAGCCCCGAGAGTGAATCAAATATTTGTCCATTGGCGAACCCTTTAATAGGTCCTGAGCCTAGGTTAAGCCTTCTTTCAATGCTTCAATGAACACCATCACCCTTGGTTGTTTCCTGCCGTGGCGGGTTGTTAGGGCTACGATTTGGGAAGCTGGCAATTGCCATTCTGAACATACACGCCTCCAGCCTTGTGGGGCAGCAAAATCAGGCAAGAGAGCGTAGCCTTTGCAGGCTTCAGCCGCCTGAATAACTGGAACTACATCATTTGACCTAAGTCGAAGCGAGATCGGAACCAAAGTCTCTGTACTGTCGCGGGTAAAAGTCAGCGTCTGCAGGATTGGCCCTCGGGTTGCGCCAAAAATCTCCTGTCCTGTTAATTCGCTTGGATCTTTTGCGATTGGACCCGGATGAGATGGCGCAACGTAAAAACCCAGACGAATAATTCGCAGTGGATCGACCCAGGCTTGCGAATGGTTGGGGACATCAAGGCGAACCACCACATCGACGTCATCCTCGACAGGATCAAGATTGCGCGTTGTGAGTTCCAACGCGATGGAGACATCCGGATAGCGCTCCAAGAAGCGGTTTACGACCAAGGGAAGTGCCGAACGTCCCATCAATACGGGCGCGGCCACCCGCAGCAAGCCACGGGGCGTTGCAGATAAAACATCGACCGCATTTCTGGCTGCCTGTGCCTCCACCAGCATGATCCGAACGTGGTCATACGTGAGGCGTCCCACTTCTGTCAGATGTACGCGGCGTGTCGTTCTATCGAGAAGGCTTGCCCCAATACGGGCTTCCAACGCCAGTAGCCGGCGGCTGATAGTGGGTTGCGGCACGCCCGTATATCGAGCGGCAGCCATAAAACCGCCGCGCTCAACGACCTGCGCAAACAGCGCCATGTCCTCAATGTCGCGCCCAATCCATTCACTCATGAATTTATCATATCCATATTACTAATATAATCAAATTGTATGTGGATGCCTATATTGCCGTATCTGACACGACGTAAAAGTCAGACTTTTAAAACAAAAGGAGGTCGGTTCTAATGGATGTGATCAAAAAATATGCTCCCGCGCTGCTCTACATTCTGCCGGCCTTGGCCTTTTTAGGAGCAGGCGCGGCAAAGCTCTCTGAAGTGCCAGAAGTGATAAAACCCTTTGCGATTTTGGGGTTTCCCCCTGCATTTGGCCTGTTCATCGGTATCTGCGAAATTGCGGGTGGCATAGGACTGCTCATCGCACGCACACGTATCCCTGCAGGCATCGGGCTTAGCTTAATCATGCTGGGGGCTGTCTATTATCACCTAGCCTATCAAATCCCATCAGTGTTCCCAGCCATGATCTTGCTCATATTTTTGGCTGGAAGCATCTGGCGCGCACGTAAGTCAAAGGCAGTGCCGACCTAACACCATTTTCCGAACATCGCGACAAAAGGAACCACAATGTCTAACATCAATGAACTGACCACTGAAAATTCCACTCTTTGCCTGATCGATCATCAGCCCTGGGTTGCATTTCCGATTAACTCGATAAGCCCTGAACACCTAACCAACAATGTATTGGCGATTGCCAAGACGGCTAAGGCTATGAACGTGCCGACGGTCCTGTCAACGATAAACGGAAAGTCAGGTCCCCTAAAGGACCCACTTTTCCAAGGTCTTAGCGCACTATGGCCAGATGTCGAACCGATTGACCGCCATAACACGAATGCCTGGTCCGACGCGGCTTTTGTGGATGCTGTGAAGGCTAAAGGGCGCAAGAAACTGGTTATGGCCGGCCTTTGGACAGAGGTCTGTTTGGCCCAAACGGTACTCTCGGCGCTTAAGGACGGATATCAGGTGTATTTCATTGCTGACGCTTCTGGTGGTCTCAGCCCAGAGTCTCATGAGCGGGCCTGCCAACGTATGATCCAAGCCGGTGCGATTCCAATGAGTTGGTTTGCTGTTGCAGCAGAGTGGACGCCTGACAACACAGCCCCTGAATATCCAGCAATGTACCCAATTGCCCTTCAACACGGCGGTGGCGTGCAATGGGCCGTTGAATACATCTTGGCGAACCTACCAGGTCAACAGAGCTGAGTTCATTTCTTTGGGCGCTCAACCCAGTCAATCGGTGGTGGTGCAGTCCTGCAGGACTGCACCCTAAACACGATAACCCGATGCCCCTTCAGGAGAACGTCCGCTTTTGAGAATCTGGAAACCCGCCTTCAGCGACCTAAACTGCCGCATTAGGAACTAACAGATTTCGGCCGAACTTGGCCGAAAGAAGGCTGGCCGGTTTGGAATCTTGACGAAGCTCGCGTGCGCGTTGTTGGGCTTACGGAGAAGGCGCCAAAGATCTTAAGCTCTCTTCGAGAACTGAAGCACATTTTGGCGTTAGCCAGCTTGTCGGCAAAGCAGCGAAGCAAAAGGAAAGCCATTAGGCTCCACGAGGTCGATCTTGAATTCTAAATGAAGGCTTTTTGCTGTGGGAAATCATTCCCGATCTTTTGCTGAAAGCTAAGATCAGCACCGAGACTTCAATCACCCAACTCTGTCTCGATTGCGGTCAGTAGTAAGTCGACCCCCGTCCCGTCAAAAGTTCCATGCGAAGTCAGCATTTCGCCGACTACTTGTGCAATAAGCGCGCGAATCCATCGGAAGGCTTGATCAGGCGAACATCCTTCAGCAACCAGAAGTCCAATGCAGTATTTAGCTGAAACTTGCATATTCGGGCCGAGCACTGGTTGCTCGAAAAGGCGGGTCACCCACGGGTGGGCTTTCAGTATCTCCGCCAAACCATACGCAATCGAACGAAGTGCCACGATTGCAGACTGTTGTCGGGTCGTGGCCACCATAACGTCCAGCAAAAGCGTATCGGGGATTCGGGCAAGTAGCGCGTCTTTGTCTTTGAAATGACGGTAAAGCGCCATCGGCGTCACACCTAGCCGATCAGCAACTGCGCGCATGGTGCAACCGCCAATTCCGTTGCTGTCAGCACATAGGATTGCAGCAGCAAGAATGTGCTCCTCACTTAGTACAGAAGGTCTGCCTCGGTTTTCGGTCATGGTCGTGCTTTACAGAGTTAGTCATTTAGTATATGTTGTATACAAATAGCTGGCGAGGTTTTTATCCATGGTTCGCGGTACTTTTGTCTCCCTCTCGCTAGCGATCGGCATCGCAGCAAGTAGTTTCTTTGGCCCAAGCGGGGCGGCTCCTGTCAGTGCGAGTTTTAAACCTACTCGATGTTTTTCCGCTCCAGGTTTGGTTGAGGGCTCCACCATGCGCTGCGGTACCGTGCAGGTGCCGATGGTCAGTGGAGGCAAGGGCGTTGTGACGCTGTTTGTTACCATAGTCGGAAGCAACTCCAAAGGTGCCAAGCAGGCTGTCTTTCATCTTCCCGGTGGGCCCGGTGCCTCGGCCGAGTCATACGCACCAATCCTTGCATCAACTTACTTGCCCCTGAGTGAGGCCGTCGGCAAGCCCATCATTTTTGTGGATCAGCGCGGCACCGGTCGCAGCAAACCTTTCCTCGAATGCAGTGATATAGCTGTGCCGGCCAAATGCAGCGCGGCTTGGGCTGCCGCCAAAATCGATCCGCTTGCCTTCACCACCCCAAATGCCGCCGACGATCTTGCTGCTGTCGCGGGTGCCCTTGGTCTCTCGTCGATCGATGTATGGGGCGCAAGCTATGGAAGTCGGCTCGCTTTAGAGACGGTCCGCCGTCACGCGAACTTAGTCCGCTCCTTAGTTATTGAATCGGTCGATACCTCAGACAGTCAGCTCGACGATGCTCAAGATATTCTCGCGGCTCTAACGCGTGTTGGTTCTGAGTGTGCCAGCAATGCTGCCTGTAATGGCGTTATTCCTGACTTGGTAGCCACCACCGAAGCCACCGCAAAGACACTTGCCACCGCCCCACTGGTTACCCAGCTGGGGATCATCGATACAAACATGTTCCTTTCGGACGTTTCATCGCTGATGGAGTGGTCTCGAGGTATCTCATTTGTCCCTGCCTATATTGCTTCGGTTCGCGACCGAGATGCTGCAGCAGCTGAGGCGTTTCGGGGCGTGATTTTGTCCTTGCCCTTCCCCGGCGGGCAGTTCTCGGAAGCAATGAATAGGCTGGTTAATTGCACGGACATTGCGCCGTTTAATGCCGCCGCTGCAATGGGTCGCAACGCTGCGTCCACTGAAAATTTGCTTAGCCAAGCGCGTCGAGCCCAGACGATAGAGCAGTATGTTAAGCCGTGCGCGGGATGGCCGGTTGATCCTACAATGACAAACCAGCCGGTACTTAGCGATGTGCCAACCCTCGTGCTAACTGGGGCGATAGATAGCAACACCCCATTAGAAAATGCGCAATTCGCAGCTTCTCATCTCACAAATTCAACGATTGTAACCTTCCCTTCGACCGGCCACTTTGCGGTTCATCAGGGCGGCACCCCATGCGGTGAATCGATTTTGGCTGCGTTCTTTCTGGAGCCGGCAGCATCGGTGAAAACAAAATGCGTTGGGAAAGCAAAGCCAATTGAAAAGTTGCCCTTGCCGCTTGATGCAAGTTTCCAGTCGGCCTTTATTACCTCATTGGGGTTCTCGGCTGATGTCCCTGAGGGTTGGATAACTCTGGACCACGCTACTTGGAGGACTGCTGGAGGCGTAGTCGGTTTTGCGCGGGCACCTGGGCGTATCAAGGACGCTATTGCTGCCGTTGCCAGTCAAGTCGGCTTAGAAACTGTCGCACCAAAGCAAGAGATGATTGGCAATCTGACGTGGACACAAGTCAGCGGACCCGACACAAGCCTACTATTCTATCAAGCAAAGAACTCAGTGGTTGTGCTCGTTGTTGGATTGAGCAATGGCGGTGATGTCAGCACCTTTGCAAAGCGGATTGCACGCTCCATCACCTCACCGTGAGGGCCGGCTAGAAGTGCGCAGACTGCCTTAGGGACAGTAAACAATCGGCAGTAATGAACCCAGTGTCGCCTATCCAAGCCGGAAACAATCCGTTTCCTGTCGGTGATATTGAATCCAGAGTGACGAGGGTAGAAGGGAGCCTGCAGTCGAGCCAACGCTCTGACCCTGTCATTGACTGCCCGGCTATTACTGGTCGGGAATGTGATTTGTGTTACTTTGAACCAGCGTCGAAGAAAAAGATAGTTTAAGGTCAATCACGTCATGACAGTCGAACAAGCAAATCGCGCGCTGCGCCCAGTGGTAATTCTTTGGGCCTTCCTTGGCCTCTTGGGCATACCGCTGGCGGTATTTTTTGATTTTCTAGGTGGTTGGCGCTGGCCACCTTATAATGCAATCTATGATCAAATGATCGTAAGTGTGTATTTTGCGCTCGGCATTTGCGCTGTACGCGCCATTAAAAACCCTATTGGACACAGCAGTTTCCTTTGGTTCGTAGCGATCTCGAGTTTCACTCACGGCGCTGTCATGTTGTTTCATGCCTTGCATGATCAGACGCACCTCAGCCATCTATTTGGCGACGTTTGGATCTTGGCTGGCGGCATTTCCCTGTTTTGGCCTTTGTGGCGGGCTAGGCGCGCCGATGATGGAATTTGAGGACCTGACATAGTCACTGCAGGTTGGCGCGCGTGCCCTCATAGGTTTGCGCCGCGCGGGAGCCATGGCCACTTGGGGTTGGACGAGCTAGAGACTCGCCCGCTTTATCGCTCTTTGTTTACTGCCGCATTGGGACAGACACGCAACTCCGCCATCAGACGGTCAAGCTGTGCTGAAAGTGCAGCCTTAGCGCCCTCATAGTCGGCGTTCCATGAGGGTATGTCCCAGGATCGTGCACCTCTTAACTCTGGGGCTTGGACGGCTTTATCGAAAGCGATGACGATGTCCGCCGTCGCAACGTCGGCCTTGGAAAGGCGCAGCGCTGGTTGCTTACCTAGATATAATCCGTCAGCCTTAAGGTTTGCCACGAGGGCGGCAGAAACATGGTCCTCGGGATGTATGCCACGCGAACTCACGCGGACCTGAACGCCGGCTTCAGTAGCGCGACGCTTAAGGGTCTCACTCGCGATGGCAATCTTTACAGTTCCTGCCTGGCAGACGAACAGCACGCTGATCGGGGCACAGGGTGCATCCTGCGCGCTGGCCAATGTGGGGACCAGCAGGAGGCCGAGGCCTAAGGTGCGGCGGGTAAGAATGTGATGTGTTGTCAATGAACGAGCCATAGCGCTTACTCCAAGGGGAGTTGCGCGGTCGTTGGGCCGAAGCCTGTCCGGGACACCGCTTTATCCCGATACGCTATGATTAAGTGAAAGCAGGTTTGGGCACAGGCGGCGCTCGGCAAACGAAAGTTCGAATGCGGCAGAGTAGGCCAATGTCTACATTTGAACTTTACTTCCCCTGAAGCCAATGACATCCGTGGCGGATGGGGGACTGACGGGTTTAAGACAAAACTAGCCGAATGCGGATGATCTGGTTTCTAGGATGTGGAAGTCGAACACGGACAATCCCAAGCGACCATATTCTCCGAAAGAAAAAGGCTTCTGAGAGCATACTTGTTGCGCGCTGCTGATCCATTCAAATGTTTATCTTGATCAAATATAGCTTACGAGTAGCATTGCATCTGCACCGTGAAAATTTTAGAAAAAAGGTAAACAACTCATCATTCGCAGGCACGGTGGATAATTCTGAGAATTTTATAAAATACCCTTTAAGAACAGCATCTAATCATTCTGATTGTTGTCTGTTACCTATTTACTGACAAACACCAAAGATAATCACAGTTTTCTTTGACTTGCGGGTAATAGTGACCCTATTTCTCAATGGACCGTTTAGAGCCGGTTGGTAACGTTACCCAGCGTTCACTGTGGATACGCCGTGCTCGAAGTGGGCGAGTGCTTAGTAGCAATGGTTGGAAATGCTCAGCGTAAACACAAACCAAGGTGCCATGCGCAAATCTGCAACCAACGAATGTAACGACGACCGGAGTTGGAGTGGTTGTCTTTCGTTGTTTCGTGCTGCGCAAATACACGTTTCCCTAGCAGAACCTCGTCTTTATACAAAATTTATTGAATTGCTTAGGCCTATTTTCACCGGCTGTTACTAATGAGAAAGTTCTGTTTTTCGCCTAAGTGCGTGGTTGGAAAAGGCTGGACTATGTCAGGGTTACGTAACTTAGCCGCTCTCGCGACTTCGGCTTCTACCAGTCGGGTGCTTAATTTAAATCTGGTCGCAAAGCGCTACCCAAATGATCCGATGCGCAAAAAGGCTCCGCTTTTTACGGATGCCCTCTTAAACCGATCAATCTTAGTCAAGCACCGACTACGACGCGATGAGGTTTACCTTCTGCCAACTTCAACCACTGTCGCGACGAAGATTATTTTCCCACTCGATTTTGACAATCTGGAATTGGGTGGGCGGTCTATTTTTGTGAACCAAAAAGGGTTCCGACAAGCGATTTGCGACGTGGTTGGCGATCGTGAACTTGAACTCGAGAGAGACTTTCTAGTCTTAAGCCTGTTGAACGACCTACCCTCACTCGATCCGTTTTTGGTGCGGGAACAATTGCGTCGGAACAATCACAAACCTGCGGAATGCTATTTCTCGATATCCCCCGCTGACACCAGTCGCATGCAAAACTTTACCAGCGCTGAGATGGCCCCCCTCATTCGTATGGCTTTTGGCTCCACAAGGGGTAATGCCAGCGGCAGCGGTGGCATGGTTGGCAAGTTGGCCGACGCGCTTCTGTCTGCAAATGCTGATTCACTCCTCGACCCGTTGCGAGAGACATTGGGGCTACAAGGTGACCAATTCACCCAAGGCATCTTCAGCTGGAAGGGCTTCATCTACTACAAATGGCAATTCTCAGAAATGATCCAAAGCCTGATTCGCGTGACGCAGGAAATGGATCAGATGAAACCGTCAGGACGAAATGATGCTGCCACGCGCGAGGAAATCCGCGTGCTGAAGACTTCCATACGTAACCGGATCCGGGACGCGGCCCGCAATTGTAGCAAGGTTCTCGCGCTCTATGATGATGCTTTTGCCGATCTTGTCCAGCGTGGCAACACCGCAGCCTTTCGCAGGTTCCTTCTGGAAGCCCCGATTTTTTTCTTGGACCTCGGTCACTCGATGGGCATGATTTCGCACATCTCCTCCTTTTGGGTCTATCGTTTCAAAGGCGGTTCCACAGAGTTGCCGACTTCGGAAGAATTCCGCGACATTCTAAGCGAATTTGAGATGGGGCTTGCGCCCCGCCAATCCTATTCCCAGCCTTGGTAGTTTGGCACTTTACCGCTTTATTGGGCTTCAGGCATTGGCATCATAAGCTGCTAGGGAGGATAAAGTGCCCGCCTTCTTTGCCTCAACTAAATGTCTGGCT
The DNA here is from genome assembly GCA_001602435.1 of Hyphomonadaceae bacterium UKL13-1. Lineage (GTDB taxonomy): Bacteria > Pseudomonadota > Alphaproteobacteria > Caulobacterales > Aquidulcibacteraceae > Aquidulcibacter. The sequence continues at coordinate 679,894 of CP012156.1, read as the reverse complement.
TCGAAACGCCGCAGGACCGCATTAAGCGGCAGCTGTTGGCGGATATTGTTGAAAAACTCGAAGTTTAGACGAGATTGGGTGCTTGGGCAGCGCAGTTGGTTTGCGATTGCTGATCGATTTTCGCTTAAAGGTCGGTGGAGTACCTCTTTTGAGGTAGATTAGGCGGCAAAGGCTGATCGTTTATGTGGATTTGGTCGCAGTTTGGCTAGTTTTCGCAGGTTTTGGGCTGTAGCTGCGAGTAGGAACTCGTCTCTGGCTCCGTTTGGGCCTCGTAATCTTAGCCTGCCCATTTTGAGAATACGCTTTAGGTGAGCAAAGAGCATCTCGACTTTCTTGCGGCGATCACGTGATCTGGCATAGGCAGGCGTGGTTGCGATGAGGCGGGCGATATCGCGGGAGTCTTCGTTGAGGTCGCGGGGGATTTTTCGAACTTTGGCTTTGGGACAGCATTGTTCTTTGAGCGGGCAGACACGGCAGTCCTTTGTGCTCGCTCGATATAGTCTTTGGCCGGCTTTGGTGATGCCAGATCGTGGCGTTTGGTAAGTGCGATGGAACTGCACCAACTCTTTGCCAGCGGGACAGGTATAGCGGTCTCTTTCGGCCTCCCAAGTAAAGTCAGATCGCGAGAATGTTCCGTCTGTTCGTATGGACTGGTCAAAGACAGGAATATGAGGTGCGATATCTCGCTCTTTCACCAACCAAGCTAGGTTATGGGCTGAGCCATAAGCGCTATCGGCTGCCAGATAACTGGGCTTTAGGCCAAATCGAGCTTCGGTACGATCAATCATCGTGCGCGATGCGCCAACTTCAGCCTGGCGAATTGCGCGTGTAGCTTCAACATCAACAATGACGCCATGATCGGTATCGATCAAATAGTTGGTCGCATAAGCAAAGAAGGCATGACCTTTATGGGCACCGGTCCATTGTGCAGCAGGATCGGACTTTGCAACAAACTTTGGTGGAACCGGTGAGGCTGCGCCAAAGGCCTCGTGATCAAGGACAGCCAGATACTCTTGGACCGCGCGTCCCGCCATCTCTAGGTCTTGCCCAGATCGCCATTGTTCACCCGACACGGAGCGCTGCTTGTTCGCGTCGGCCGCGATTAGACTGGCGTCAACCGCAAAGCCTTCACCGCCAACAAGTCCTTCTGACAGACAACGTGCAACCACCGTCTCAAAGAGGTGGCGCAAGACATCACTCTCGCGGAACCGACCATGGCGGTTCTTGGAGAAACTCGAGTGATCGGGAACTTTGCCGTCTAGGCCAAGCTTGCAGAACAAGCGATAGGCAAGGTTAAGGTGGACCTCCTCGCACAATCTACGTTCTGACCTGATGCCCATCGCATATCCAACGATCAGCATCCGCATCATTAAATCAGGATCAATCGATGGCCGCCCCGTCTTGCTATAAAAGGGCTTCAGGGCCGAACGAACGCACTCAAGGTCTAAATGAGCATCAATGCGCCGCAGAATATGGTCAGCTGGAACATGATCCTCAATCTGAAAGTCATAAAACAACTGGGCCGATACTTCTTGATGTCCCATCATCACCAGATCCCCCGCAAATCAATGAAACCAGTGAATCATGACCCGCAAACCCTGACAACGACGAGTTTTTCAACAATATCGGCGCATCTCGGACAGGCTGCTCTTTGGCAGAACTTGGCCGAAGAACGAACCCGCTCCGCGGGAGGTTTGTGCGTGGTGGTCTGGGGGCATGGATTTGGGTTGATTGCGATTTTGATTGAAGAGGTGGGTTTAGGCTCTGACGATGGTGGCTCCTTTAGCAAGATAGGAGCGACCAGTCATGACCAGAGCCTTTTTACCGACCCCAGCCACATCTTTGCGCCAACGCATGATCGAAGACATGACCCTGCGGGGGTTCCAAGATAAGACCCAGCGGGGCTATATTCGCATTGTCAGCGCCTTTGCAGAGTTTCTGGGTAGATCACCAGAGACCGCGACCCCAGAAGACGTGCGAGCCTATCAGATCCATTTATCGCAGAAGGGTGTGCCAACTGGGGCAACCAACGCCCGGATTGCAGCTTTGCGGTTTCTGTTCACCATGACATTGGACCGGCCTGATTTATCGCGCCGTCTGGTGCGGGTGTTTCAACCGCGCAAGTTGCCCAGCGTGCTTAGCCCTGATGAAGTTGGCGCGCTCTTGGCGGCAACAACATGCCTGAAGCACCGTGCTATGTTGAGTGTGGCTTATGGTGCAGGCCTGCGGGCTGGCGAAGTGGCAGCCCTCAAGGTTGGCCATATTGATAGCCAGCGTATGGTGATCCGCGTTGAGCGGGGTAAGGGTGGCCGCTACCGCAACGCCATCCTGTCCCAAGATCTTCTGACACTTCTGCGTGCATGGTGGCTTGAGGGCCACAGCAAAGGTGTCATGGTGCCTGACGGATGGCTGTTTCCTGGCATGGATATTGATAACCACATGTCGACCCGCCACCTTGGTCGCATTGTCCATGAGGCAGCGAAGGCCGCTGGCCTCACTAAGCGCGTCAGCCCCCATACCTTGCGCCATAGCTTCGCCACCCATTTGTTGGAGGACGGGGTAGATATCCGCGTGATCCAAGTCCTGTTGGGACATGCCAAGCTGGAGAACACCGCCTTTTACACCCAAGTTGCGACCCGTACCGTGCGCGCCATCATCAGCCCGCTTGATAAAGTGCTGGCCTCTCTAGGCGGCTGTGATCCTGATAGGGGTCAGCACAGCAAGATCGGCCTCAACCAGTTTGGCCAAGAGCCTGAGGAAGTCCGACAGGTTCAGTTCTAGCCATTGAGTTGCCATGCGCCCCTCTTTGGAGGTGGCTGATATCTTGGCCCGCTTTGGCGATGCTTACCGGAAGGCCCACAAGGGCCATCTCAGCCTAAGCCAACTCAAGGTCATGTCAGCCGTCGTGTCTTGCAGGACCGCCGTCCTTGGCGGTCATGTCGAAGGCTGTACCAAGTGTGATCATACCAAGATCGCCTACAACAGCTGTCGCAACCGCCATTGTCCCAAGTGTCAGGGGGCAGCGGCGCGCGAGTGGCTGGCCAAGCGCCAAGAGGACCTATTGCCCATTGGCTATTTCCATGTGGTCTTCACCCTGCCTAGCGAGATTGGCGATATCGCTTGGTACAACAAGACCGTCATCTATGACCTCTTATTCAAAGCCGCCTCACAGACCCTGATGACCATTGCCGCTGACCACAAGCATTTGGGGGCCAGGATCGGTATCACGGCTGTCCTGCATACATGGGGGTCAGCTCTCACCCATCATCCCCACATTCATATGATCGTGCCAGGAGGTGGCCTCAGCAAGGATGGTAAACGCTGGATCCGATCACGCGCGAAGTTCCTTCTGCCCGTGCGGGTCTTGTCCAAGCTATTTCGGCGCTTGTTCTTGGACAAGCTCATGGCCCTACATCGTGACGGTCAGTTGCGCTTCTTTGGTGATCACGCCCCCTTGGCTGATCCCAAGCTATTTGCCAGCTTTATAGCGTCCATGCGCGCTAAGAAGTGGGTGGTCTACGCCAAGGCCCCCTTCTCGGGGCCAGACGCGGTTCTGGCCTATCTTGCCCGCTACACCCACCGTGTCGCCATCTCCAACAAGCGGCTCATCGCCATCAAGGATCAGGGCATCACCTTTGCCTATAAGGATTACCGCCGCCCAACTGGCGACCAGCAACAGACCATGACGCTCACCCCTGACGCGTTCATCACCCGCTTCTTACTCCATGTCCTGCCCAAAGGCTTTCATCGCATCCGCCACTACGGCTTCTTGTCCAGTGGCGTCCGGGTCAAGGAGATCATGGCCATTCGCGCGCTTTTAGGTGTATCTCAGAGCTCGCCGCAAAAGCCTGATGACACGCCCCAAGATGATACCGCGCCCAAAAAGCCTTGGCTTATCTGCCCCTGTTGTGGGGGCGACATGGTCATTACCGACATCTTCCAGTGCAAAGCCCAACCCCGCGCACCACCAACAGGGCCATCAAACCATGGGAGGCCGTCATGATCGGGCTTGCGCAAATACAACCGCAGCTCACCGCCAAATGTACCCGCATCTGGCGATATGCCGCCCGCGTGCCTAACGCTCCAAAAGCCATAAACAGCACACCAAACAAGTGGGAAAATGGTACGATCCAGTCTGAAATGCGCCTTCTCAAGCCGATACAGACACCACGCAATACACAGATGTCAGCCTCAGCCCAGCCAGTCCACGCCCCAAGCAGCCCCAACAAACCACGCCCCCAACCGAAATCCCCATAGCCACAGCCCTCAACAACAAAGATTCGTTCTCCGGACACTTTCGGACGCCCAAAAGCATCCGAAACCCTTCACGAAAGGAGATGGTCTGCTTTAAGGCGGGCTTGGAGCGAAAGCGGACCCTGAGAAGCAGACCAAGGCGAGTTTGGGGGTCCCCTGTGGCATAGGAGATGGTGCATTCCTTAAGGACACCCTGCTGCGCGAAACGCATTGCTGAGCGCGCTTCCCGATCTCTCAAGTGGGCGGGACACGGTTGAATTGACCTGACGCAACTTGGCTCAACAGATCACCGACGTTGATCTGCTGAGCCAAGCGTTAAGTCTTCAGAACAAAATTAGCTCTATTGGTTTTCAACAGTAGGGCTAAGCTGTCACGACGACTATGTTGGAGGGTTTGCTCTTGATTAGGATGGATCAAAGCTTGCCTTACAACTTCTTGTTCAAGTTGAGGGCAATTCCAACGGTGCCCCAATCGCCAGACGCCCCTGAATATTGGGTCGTCGTCAGACCACCACGCACTTCAAGACCGTTTTTGTTTTGATAGCTTGCCCCAATTTGCAACGTGAACTCATCGGTGAATGGACGCTCTGTGACATAATCGACGATGGTTGTGCTTGTTGGTCCAACCTTCACTTTAACGCTGTCATCTTTGAAGTCGTGCGACCATTTTACCGTCGCAAACGGATTGATATGGCCCATTTCCGGTTCGCGCTCGACACGAAATCCAAGGCTTAACATTTCTGAAGTAAACTCAGAATCCCCGTAAGATAGGGCCAGCACACCTTCGTCTTCACGATAGCCTTTGATCTTAGTTTTCTCCGCCGCCAGTTGAACGTCGCCAGTCAAGATTAAGCCACGTAGGCGCGTTGTTTGACCAAGGCCAAAGGCCGCACTTTGATATTGTGCGCCCGTGTCGCCTTTGACTGTGGCCTTCGCAGTTTCACCCAAGTTGGTCGCTCGCTCGATCTTAGTGAAGCGGACACCCCCACCTGATGCAGTGGCATGGACGAAGAAGCCAGATCCAAACTCTCTTGAAACATAGCCGGAGATCTGAGCCGTGTTTTGCTCAACCTTCCCGGCCTTATCGGCATAGTCACCTGACCCAATGCCAAGATCAAGGCTGCCGCCAATCAATAAGCCGCCCTCAGTTCTATAGTCGGCACCTGCTTGGCCGTAAAGCGTCTCTTGCTCCAGCTTGACGTCGGCGAAGCGCTCGCCGCCCGATTCCGCTCTATCAAAGCTGGTTCCGCCAAAGATACGCCAACCAGTCGATTCGATTACTTGCCCTTCGACCCGATTAGCATCAATTGTCGCGAGATTGGCGCGGAAGCGGTAGCCCGTCTGTAAAAGGTTTGTCAGATATTGGTCTCGCGCCCGCACTTGCGCCAAAGTGAAGTCCGATACAACCAATTGCATCGCCGTTGTGTAATGGCCGTCTTCCGTAAAGACATTTCCATCGTTCGGACGCGATTGCGGGGAAGTGCCTGACGTGTCGCCGCGGCCCAGATAGTTGTTGGTCGTAAACTTGAACCCATATTTTGTTGGGTTAGTCCTAACGTCCTCAGCCAGTCGATCGGTATCGAGAATATAGACATTTCTTGCGGTAAGTTTTGGCCATAGAGCGGCATTGGAAGCTTCGCTCGCTAAGCTTAAGGCGTCGACTTCGGTTTGCGTCAAGCCTCCGTCAAACAAGAGTTGAGTTGGCAGCAGCTTTGTTTCAGCCCCGAATGCCACGATGTTGCGCGCACCTGCGCCCTGCATGGATTTGATGGCAGTGACGTAATCATTGGCGTAGGTCTCAGGATTGTAAACGGACCCCTCAAAGAATGCGCTGGTGATGTCGTTTCGTGTGATCCAGACAAAGACGAGGTCGTCCTTATTAAACGACTTCCTGTCTTGAATATAGAAACTGACTTGATCCGAGAGCGTTGGAACGCCGGCAAATCGCGAGGCTGTGGAGCCGTTGATCGCGTAGGAATTGCCGCCGGTGAATTTGTTGCTAACCAGGTCGCCGTTTGCATCGTAGGTTAAGCTGCGTGCAAACGTTGTGGTTTTCCCCACTCTTTTGGCCAGAGCCTCACTCCACATCTCGCCCTTATTTGTTGGGCGCATGCTAGGACCTTGGGATCCTAGATCGGCGCTGGAGTCGCCAAAGACGACAATCGACTGAGCTAGCAGATGGGTTGGGACCATTGTGGTGGTGGTCAGGAGAAGGATTGGCGCGACGAAGGAGGCGAGCTTGATCGGGCCTTGTACCAACGGCGAATTATTTTTCGAATTTGAGCGTAACATAGGTGGGAGGGTCCTCAGTTTGAAGTTCACTGAATGTGACCGCCTTGGCCGCATTCGAAGTGCGGCTCCCCTACGGTAGAACCTACGCGTCATGCGTCCTGTCCAATGGTCGAGGACACGGATTACGTCCTTCCCACTTTGGCAGGACAGGGCGACCTGAAGTGCTTTTTTGCTTGAGCAGGTAGGAGGTTTCCGTTACCCCACGAAAGATGGAACTCTTTGACGAAATTGCTGTCGGTTTCTATGCAGCGGCATCTGGTGCTGCAGCCCTGTCAGCGATTCAGGTGTCGATGAAGGATGACCGCTCTGTTGCGTCACAGTCAGCTGTCGCGTTTACAGCCCTGCTCAGCGTGAATTGCATTCTCAATGTAATATGGCTGATTTGGCCTAGTGCGCCCCTTTGGCTACAAAATTTTTCGGCTGTCTCACTTGCCGGATTAACTCCCTTTATGTGGTTATACGTGGATGACATCACTTCCCCAGTCGTCAGAACGTGGAAGTTGGCAGACATTTGGAAATTTTGGACCGTTGGTCTCGCCCTGACATTAGTTGGCTTTGCGGCGAGCCTGCCCCAAGATGTCATTCAGGAGCTTACTTACCAAACCGACTCGCCGTCGACCTTGAGCTATTCGTACTTTTTCTATGGATTTTTTGTCCAGATCTGCATCCTTTTGCAGTCCAGCTATTATGTGTGGCAAACGATCAAGCGGCTCAGCGGGCTCTCTGAAAAGCTACAGCATTTGTTCTCGGATGCCGTCGACCGAAGACCGACATGGTTGTGGCTTGTCATTAGCGTGTTGGGCTTAAACTGGCTCGTCACATTCATTTTCAATTTCGGCCTCTTGATGGTCCCGTCCTATATCTTTGGTGTTCTTGCCTTCGCGTTTGCAGTTTCCTTCAGCGTTTGGTCCATCCAGCAAAGACCAACCTTTCTAGGGGAGGATGGAACGCGAAATGCTTCGCCTGATCTGGAAGAGTCCTTCATTGAGACATCCCAAACATCAGTAAAGTACGAGCGCTCACTGTTGCCGGAAGAGCGGTTGGAACGCATTGCATCGAAAATTGCCCACGCCTTCACGCAAGACGCGTTGCACCTAAACCCAGTTTTGTCCCTAAGTAAGCTTTCAAAGCACCTTTCGATCCCGGAGCAACATTTGTCTCAGACATTCACTCGGCGGCTGAACACTAGCTTTTATGATTATGTGAATCTCTACCGAATTGAGACAGCAAAAACTCGGCTCAAAGAGACAGATGAGCTCATCGTTGATATCGCATTTGCGGTTGGCTACAATTCAAGGTCAGCTTTCTACAATGCTTTCAAAGTAATAACAGGCCAAACGCCGTCAGACTTTCGAGCAAGCCAACTGGCTCAATAAGGAAAAAACTCCAATTCAGTATAGTCCAAATTTCGGATTGCAGAGCAACTTTTCTATGTCCGCTTTCGAGAAGCCCCGAACCCGCCCTAACCGGCAACCTCTGGCGCATTTGAGACTGTCTGCATTTTGGCCGAACTTGGCCGAAAGGGGATGGTCTGCTTTGGGCGTCGATGAGGGTGAAAGCGGACAATGATCGAAACGGATAACGCCAACTCTTTCTGGCCCAAATTCGCAGCGGCACGCTACCCGCTACAACCCGCTTTGATTGGCCAATGCGTCAAACCGTCGTCGTTTGTTGAACACAGTTTTTCACGCAGACAAGTAACCCTTCAGCATCTTCGAGACCTCTTCGGCCATGATATCTGCTGATGCAGGCAGGCCCGCTTTGTCAATGAACCATTTGTGCGTGAGGGCATCTGCCGTGTCGACAAGTAATGTTGCTTTGATTTCGTTGTCGCATCCGTGTTTGGACAGTGCGACAGCTACGCCTCCTACGATTTGAGACCTAAGGCCGGCCACCCGTCGTTGCTGCTCAAACGAAAGAGGGACCTCACTCGACAACACCCGATGCAATCGCGGATCTTCTTGGTGCAGGTGTACAAATCCTGAGACCACTGCTTCGACCACTTCTTCCATGCTCTTAATACCAAACATAGCGCGCATGCCTTCAGCTAGCTTGGCTTCTCCAGCTGCGAGATGTTCATCAACTATCACAGTGAGTATCGCATGCTTGTCTGGGAAGTACTCGTAAAGCGATCCAATCGATACACCGGCGCGCGTAGCGACAGCATTTGTGTTGAGTGCAGACCATCCAGACTCGGACAGAATCTGAGCAGCGGCTTGCACAATTGCGTCCACGGTTGCCTTGGAGCGCTGTTGTTTAGCCTGCCGTATAGGGCGCTTTGTTGCCTTTTTCGGTTGCTTTCCAGACATAAGAAACCCGAGTATCTAAAACTGAGTAATTCCTCGATATTAGTGCTATGAAGTACTTTCGCAACAGCCCGTCTTGGACCAATTACCGCGCCATTCTCGCTGACGAGTTTGGCATCCTTCTCACAACAGAGCCCGAAGAATGTTACAAGGTTATTCGAGGCCACAACGTTCGCATTGATCAGTGGAGCCCCTCAGGTTTAGAAAAAGGTACGCTGATCCTTGTCCATGGTGCTGGCGGAAATGGGCGAATTCTCGCGCCGCTGGCGGAACCCTTTGCACAGCGCGGATGGAAAGTGCTCGCGCCCGACTTACCTGGCTATGGTCTGACAAGGCCGAAACCCGGTTACACTGGCGAGTATGCAGAGTGGCCAGCTGTGATCAGCGAGATTGCGGACGCAGAACCAGGACCAACCGTCTTGATTGGCCTGTCGATGGGCGGGCTGACAGCTTTCATGGCGGCTCAAATGAGTCGGAACGTCAGTGGCGTTATTGCCACGACACTCCTAGACCTTTCTGATCCAACCGTTTTCGTCCGCGCTGCCCGTTGGAACTGGCTCGGTCGGTTGAGCCTGCTCAGCATGGCGTTGATGCCATGGTTATTTGACCGCTTGGTCATGCCACTATCGCTGGTCACGCCATTAGCTGCCATGAGCGGTAATAAGCGTATGCAGGCCTATTTTGAGAATGATCCGTTCATCGGCAAGAGTTGGAAGGCTGCGCGCTTTTTTCGAATGGTCCATCAGACCCGAATCGAGAACTTGGCGCTCCGTTGCCCTCTTCTGCTGGTTCATCCTGGGCAGGATGCTTGGACCCCAACGGAACTCAGCCTTGTGGTCTACGAAAAGATTCAGACGGCAAAGTGCTTCCTTGAATTGAGCAACGGGTCGCATTTGCCCGTGGAGGCACCGGCCAACGTTGAACTGATCTGTGAGGCAGATCGGTTTTTGAATGAGGTTGTCCTGAGTAACGTCGCTACCGCTGATTCAGAGCGTAGTTGAGCATAATTCAAAGGCGGTAAGATGAACTTTGACCTATCTGAAGCAACTTCATCGCTTTTAACGGCGCACGTCCGCTTTCAAGCACCCCCCAACCCACTCGAAACGGCAACCCTTGGCGCATTTGGGACCGGCGGCATTTCAACAGAACTGGCCGTTTCCAGACTGCCCTTTTCTAGCGAAAACTTAAGACCTTTACGATCCTAGTCGACCACTTGTGTGCGATTAAGGCCCGTCATAAAGCTGCAGCTCAGCACAGCATCGAGGTGAAACGCGGCTATTGATATAGATACTAGGCTAAGCAGCGTCGGCAGCGTCGGGCGGTGCTTTCTTGCCGCAAGCCACCCGCGCGTTGCAAACACGCCAAACGCACGATCTGTCGTTGACAGCGGTAGCCCTTGTAGCGGTTGGAACGGTGCTCTGGTCAGCATGTGGGGTGGCAATTGGCAGTGGGCCTGTGACGATTTCCAACTTGATCGTTATGTCGTTTGCAATGGCGACACATTACATGAAGCTCCGACTTGGTTGATTGTGACCGATTCATTTTCAAACTTAAGGCAAAATTTTGGTTAACCCCAAACACGGCGGCATCAGCAAACAGCACTCTCATAATAAACGAGAGGCATTAAGGCGGTATCCATTCGGCGAGGGCCACATACCGGTGAGGTATGAACTGGGCTAGTTACTGTGCGTATGGAGACGTTACAGACGATAGCAGCGGGATATGGGGGTCGACTTGATGTTGTTGATCTGGGCCGTCGGCGTCGCTTTTCCGATGATTTCAAGCTGTCGGTTGTGGCGGAGAGTTATGCGGCTGGTGCAGTGATTACTCAGCTTGCGCGCCGCTATGGGGTCCATCCAAGTCAGATCTACGTTTGGCGTGCGCAGGCTCGTGGTGATGGTGGTGGGGTTGGCCGGATTTCGGAGCCACCGGCATTTGTTCCGGTAGTTGCGACTGGCGACCATGGGGGTTTATGTGAACCTTCGCCAGCACCGGTAAGTGCCCCACTGGTCATTGTGTTGTCAGGAGCTCGGCGAGTTGAGGTTCACCCGGGCTTTGATGCGGCCACGCTGGCAGCAGTGGTCACCACGCTGGAGGATTTACGATGATCCCGGTTCCGTCTGGTGTGCGGGTATGGCTGGCGTCAGGCGTCACCGATATGCGGAAGGGCATGAACAGCCTGACCACCATGGTGCAGGGTGGCTTAGGCCGTGATCCCCATGGCGGGGACCTGTTCGTGTTTCGGGGCAGAGCTGGCCACAGTGTGAAGGTGTTGTGGTACGATGGGCTGGGCTGCTCGCTCTATATCAAGCGACTGGAGCGGGGCCGGTTCATCTGGCCGAGCCCGGCTGATGGTGTGGTGTCGATCTCGCCTGGTCAACTTGGATATATGCTCGAAGGTATCGACTGGCGTCATCCGCAGAAGACGTGGAGACCAACAGCTGCGGGCTGATATTTCCTGCTCCATGTGCCCATTTTTGCTGGTGTTTGACACCGTTTCGTGATTCTCTTCTGAGGTGTTGGAACGCCCTGATGACATAGCAGCCCTGAGGGCTCAGATGGCTGCCATGAAGGCAGAACTGGTTGCCGAGCGACTGGCCCGGGCAGAAGTTCTGGCCCAGCTTGCAGAGGCTCTGGCGTTCAAGGAACTGGCCGCCCATCAAGCACTCGAGATCGCCAAGCTCAGGCATCAACTCTATGGCCGCAGCGCCGAACGCTCGCGCCAGATCATCGACCAGCTTGAGCTGGCCTTAGTCGAAGCGGTTGGCGATGCCACCCAGGCCGAGATCGTCGCCGAGGAAGCAGCTGCTGATGCCGGTATTGATGGTGGTGTGGTTAAGGTCGCAGGCTTTGAACGCAAGAAGCCAGCGCGTGCGCCTCTACCAGAGCATCTGCCGCGTGAACGCGTGGTCGAACCATCCCCCTGCGCCTGTGATCACTGCGGCTCACACAGACTGGTCAAGGTCGGCGAAGACGTCACAGAGACGCTCGAAGTGATCCCCCGCAGCTGGAAGGTAGTCCAGCATGTCCGCGAGCGCTTCTCCTGCAGGGCGTGCGAAGGCTTCTCCCAGGCATCAGCCCCGTTTCATGCGATTGCACGAGGGCGGGCTGGCCCATCACTTCTGGCCATGATCTTGTATGAGAAGTACGGCCAACATGTGCCGCTCAACCGGCAAGCCGAGCGCTATGCCCGCGAAGGGGTTCCCATCGCGCTATCGACGCTGGCCGATCAGGTCGGTGCCTGTGCCCACGCGCTTACCCCCATGGCTGAACTGATCGAAGCCCATGTCTTGGCTGCGGGTCGCATCCATGGTGATGACACGCCAGTCCCATTACTCGATAAGGGTAAGACAAAGACCGCACGATTGTGGACCTATGTGCGCGATGACCGACCGTTCGGGGGTGCTGACCCGCCAGCAGTTTTGTTCAAGTTCTCCGATACCAGGTCTGGCGATCACCCGAAGGCACATCTGAAGTGCCATGGTGGTGCCATCCTGCAAGCCGATGCCTTTGCTGGCTATAACCATCTGTTCGAGCAAGCCCGAAGCCCTGCCCCGTTCATCGAGGCGGCCTGTTGGGCCCATGCCCGGCGCAAGTTCTTCGAGATCGCCAGCCTGCCCAAGAAGGGTCCCCAGAAAGACAAGGCAGGGTCAGCTGTGCAGGCCGCTGCACCCCTTGCCCTACAAGCTGTCAAGAAGATCGACGAACTCTTCGCCATCGAACGCGAGATCAATGGTGCAACCGCCAACGAGCGCCTCGCCACCCGCACCAGCCAGTCCGCCCCACTGGTCGCCAACCTGTTCGACTGGATGAGCGAACAACGTCAAAAATTATCCCGCCACGCACCCGTTGCCGCTGCCATGGATTATATGCTCAAGCGACAGCCCGCGTTTAGCGTCTTTCTCACCGATGGCCGGGCCTGCCTTAGCAACAATGCCGCAGAGCGCTCCCTGCGACCAGCCGCCCTTGGCCGCAAAGCCTGGCTGTTCGCAGGCTCACAAGCCGGAGGCGAACGCGCCGCCCTGATCTATACCCTCATCAGCACTGCCAAGCTCAATAACATCGATCCCCAAGCTTGGCTCGCACACCTGCTCGCCCACATGCCCTCATGGCCAGCATCACGCCTACATGAACTCGCACCTTGGAACTGGAAACCAGCGCCCTAAGCCACGCCGTGGCCCTCGCCGGATGGATACTTAAGGCGCAGGTCTAGTATATAGAATATCTTTTAAGAACAATATATAATGATTCTGATTATTGTCTGATGCAGAGTTGCTGGCAAATACCAAAGATAGTAACATTATGTATTACTTAAAGATAATATTAACTATATTCTTCAATGAAACATTTAGAACTCATCGGTAATGTTACCGGGCGTGCACAGTGGGCGCGCCCCGCTCGAAGTAGGGGAGTGTTTAGCAGTAAGGGCTAGAAATGCTCAGCACAAATACAAACCAAGGTACCATGGTTCAGTCTGAACTTGTGTCTCCTCCCGCTGGCTTTTGGTTTGATGAAAACCCGGCACCTTTGGTTTGGACGCACTCTACCCCTCTTGCAGAGGCGCTTAATGCTGAGGCGGCGGAGCCTGATCCCGATCGTGGTGCCCTTTTAGATCGCTTGGCAGGTGCGCATGCCAAAAATGCCTTGGTCCGTGCCAATTTGGCGGCGTGCGCGTTCTTCGGTTTCGCGGAAGACGACCTGAAGGCGGCCTGGCCTCAGATTTCAGCGGACGCTTTTAATATGGTCAGCGCACGGGAGGTATTCCGCGCCTTTGCCCAGGGCGATGAGGGCTTTTCTTGGCGCTTTCAGCATGTCCGCCCGGATGGGGCCATCCGCTACGGTGTGTTGAAGCTGCGCCCGCTGCCTCAGGCCGAGCCAGGTGCCACGCGGCAATGGGCCAACCTGATCACCGACATCACCGAACAGCGCCGCGAGTCCGATATCTGGTTTGAGACCAATCCGATCCCGACGATCGAATATGATATGATGGAAATGGCTGGCAGCATCAAGGCTTTCCTGGCCACTGGCCCTGCGCCCTCGGAGTTGCGCGCCGGTATTGACAGTGCGCATGATTTCATCCGGATCCGGCGGGTCAATCCAGCGGCAGAGAAACTATTTAAGCGTAGCGAAGCAGAGCTGATCGGAGACCCGTTCCTGACTGTGAGCGGGCAAAACCGCATTGACGCGGTCGATGCTTGGATTGAATCGCTACGGCGAAAGTCTCTGCAACGCCCTTGGCTCTCGCCGGTCGAACTGCCTGATGGCAGTGCGCGCCACGTCATCCACTGGTCGCGCCCATGGCCTGGCCATGAAGAGGATTGGTCGCGTACACTGGTCCATTTTATCGACGTCACCGCCAGCCGCACCGCAGAATTGCAAGCGATTTCTGACGCAGAGGCTGCTGGTCGCTTGGCGGCCGCACACTTTTCCCAGTCGCCGCTGGCGCTGTTCGAGACTAATCTCGGCTGGCTGCGCGAGGTATTGCGCCGGGCTCAGGCATTGGGACAAGCGCCGTCAGTTTGGGGCAAGACCAACCCCACAACCCTCGTTGAACTGATGGGTCACGCTCAGATCGGCAAGGCCAATGCGGCGGCGTTGAAGCTCTTTGCTGGATCCTTGGGGGATTTGCAGCGCCGACAAAAGGAGATCTTCTCTGCCGATTTCGTGGCAGCGGCCCTTGAGGGGCTCGACAATGCCAACCAAGACTTCCCCCTGCCGGACCAGATGACATTTCGCGGAAAGGCGCAGACCTGCGATGGACGTCTCGTTGAGTGTGTGGTCGTTTCAACCGCCTTACCAGGGGCCGAGGCGGATTGGTCGCGCTGCTCCACAGCTTTCCTAGACGTCACGGATTTGCATGCCACCGAGCGCGAGCTGGAAGCCGCTCGCGCAGCAAGCGCCGCGAAGTCCCGTTTCCTCGCCACAATGAGCCATGAACTGCGCACGCCACTGAATGCAGTGATCGGGTATTCTGAGCTGATGCGCGAGGAAATCCTGGAAGGTGGCACCGTCGATGCACGCGACTGCGAAAAGATCAACCGCTCCGCACGCCACCTTCTTGGCTTGATTAACGATGTGCTGGATCTCGCCAAGATTGAGGCCGACAAGCTGGAAGTGGTGCTGGGGGAAACCTCGCTTGTGGAGCTCTTGCAGGAGGTCGCCGACCTGGCGGCACCGCTCTCAGCCCGAAACGGAAATGCGTTTGCTCTAGAGATTGATCCGTCCTTTGGCACGATCATTACGGACGCCCAGCGCCTGCGCCAATGCGTGTTCAATCTTGTTTCCAACGCTTGCAAGTTTACACAGGCGGGGCGGATCACGGTTTCCGCGCGGCCCGTTCAACACGACGGTGCGCTTGGCATTGCAATTTCGGTCTCGGACACGGGCATCGGCTTGTCTCCGGAGCAACAAGCCCGTCTGTTCAGCGAATTCATACAGGTCGACGATTCTTTGAGCCGCCGGGCCGAGGGCACAGGCCTCGGCCTAGCGATTACCAAGAAGCTGCTCTATCTCTTGGGCGGATCTATCCAGGTTGAGAGCGCGTTGGGTGCTGGCTCCACGTTCACGATTCACCTCCGGCAACACTGCCGCGACGATGCAGGGCGCTCGTTTGAAGCTGCTTGAGCAAGTGATAGTTTAGCCTCTTGGCCCCAGTCGAGTGGGGGAGGGGTCGTCCGTCCCAACGGATGGGACATCACTAGGAGCGCCACTGTGTTTTGCCAAGTGAAGCTATGCTCGGGCCGCGTCTTCGCTTTTTTAAACGACCCGCAATGACCGCCGCAAGACCTCTCTTGCCCCTCTGCGCGCATCCCGAAATACGTGTATGTTTGCGGGCAGAGTGTAGAGCGCGCCATCCAAGGCTTGGACCGCACAAGACCGCAAACAAAAGGATCGGGCAAAAAGATAGGGCCGGCTGAGCCGGCCCTAGGTTGGGCATCGTGAGGACGTTGGAGGCGTGGGGCTGACGATGCCGGTCCGAATACGGAAGGCGTTGCTCTAATGGCGGTCAGAAGCAGCCATGCCCAGAAGGCCAGAAGTGAGGACGGAAAGCCAGGCGGCGACAATAAGGTTGATCATGTTTTTTATCCTTGGTGTGAAGCTCAGGGAGGAGCGGGTTTATGGTTTGTTGTAGCCGCGATTTATGGAGGGTCGGAGGAGATAGCGTGGAGGGAGGCTTAAGATTTAAGTGCGCGCTGCGAGCGCGCCCGTGGCAACGGCTCTCCCCACAACAAGTGCATGTTTCGGATTGGTCGGTCAGAAGGTTTTCTCGATTTGAAGCGCGAAAATTGGGCTGCTGGTGCGATCGCGAAACTCGGTGCTGCTGATTGGTGCAATGCCGCGCAGTCCCTTATAGCGGGTCAGTTCGCGATCAACGCGTTGGCCGAACAGCCGGTTGGCTTCGACGCGCATCTTGGTCCCTTGCCAGATGTTCCATTCGCTAAAGATCGAAAAGTCTGGCCCAAGCTCAAACTCACTTTTCAACTGGCTGCGAAAAAGTCGATAGGGCGGGTCATATCTGACTGCCGCGCCATAGCTGAAGCGCGGGTTGATGATTTGACGATAGTTGATCGTCGTACCGGCGAACTCGGCATTTTGTAATTGCCGCGTCGCGCCATTGAACGGATCTTGCACCGAGGTTTCTCGCCAAGCTGCATCCACTGTCAGTTCTGCACCATCTAGCAAAGAGCCAAGCGGGATTGTAGCAAGTAAATCGACCCCGAAACTGCTGGCCGAAGGCAGATTGCCAACGCCTTGGCCATCACCGACTGGCACGATGTCCACCACATTGGTTAGGCGTTCGCTCACGAAGGTGATGCTGACGCTGCCCCGTGTGCCCCAACGGCGTTCAGCCGTCAGACGCAGCCCATCGGTTTGCGAAGGCTGGAGAGCACTGTTCGTCTGGGTTGAGGAGCCGTCGGCGACTTGTTGTGCCCCTACGAAATCGCCAAAGTTAAGTTGGCCGACTTTGCGTTCGGCCTGCAAGCTCAGGGTCATTTGGCTGGTTGGGTTCCATGCAGCCACGACGCGGGGTTTGAAAAAGCGGTAAGTATTGGAAGATCGTAGCGGCTCGGCTAGGGTAATTCGCGATACTTCAAAGGCGATGGCACCCTCAACCGATATCTTGTCGATGCCTGTCCAGGTTGCCGACAAAGCTGCTGAGCCGCGTGTTTCCCCAACATTGGTGCGGCCGGCCTCAAGCGGTGTTGCAATTTTGTTGTCGATCTGAACGAACTCAGTGTTTGAGACTAAGGTCGTCCGCACGCCTTCAAATGCCGCGCTGACGGCAAGCTTTGGCCAACGCGGTGCCCAAGTCGCTCTCAAAATGCTCTCGGACAGGTCATCATTGGATGTATAAAGCGAACTCTGAATAGCCCCGGAAGGAAATTCTGCGCCGACTAGCGAGGAGCCCTTTTTGTTTGACCATGTTCTAAGGCCTATCAGTTTAGCTTCACCGCGGCCGATAGGGCGTGTCAATTCGAGCGACAGCTCGGCGCTGCGGCCAGGATAGTTTTCAGCTTCGATCTGGGTTCTGATCGGCAAAGCAGCGCCTGACGCAAAAGCGGTGAAACGATGGCGTCGCTTAAAGTCATCTGTCCGTAGCGATGTCGCCAACGTGGTGTTGATGCCGGCAATCGGGGTGGCGATACTCAACGAGCCAGAATAGTCATTGTAGCGCCGACGGTCCAATAGAGGACCAGCCTCGACGACCCCGCCGCTACCATCAATTAGCCGCTGTTGGCCTTCGAGTCGCGCGAGCGACTTGTTTCCGGCTTCCAGACTGGCTGACACGGTGGCGCTGCCAATTGATCCGCGCCACGACCCGGCTGCGGATGGTCCAAACCTGCCCCCTTGTGTTGTTTGGCCCCGCAGACGCAATGTACCGCTGCTACTCGTGGAGGCCTTTAGGATGACATTGGCCACCAGCCGACTGCCCCCGCCCTGAAGGCCAGTGACGGCTCCATCGAGCATGTCGATGCGTTCAACAGTGCGTGCCGGAATGCGCCGCAACAGTTCGGTCAGGGAGACGTCCTTAGTCGCGGGCCGCGCGCCATTGACCAGAACATTGCCGGCCGCGTCGCCAAAGCCGCGCAGGTCTTCGCTCGCAACCAGCGTGAAACCTGGGACCCGGGCCAGCATATCGAAGGCGTTCTGCGCCTGAATATCTGCGAAGTATGCTGCAGGATAGCTCGCGCGAGCAGGTGATTCCGACGCCGTTTGCGCACTCGATGAGGTGCACAACCCAATTGTCGCGGCAATACTGATGGTGATTAGATGTCTCATGTGCGCTCCCAATTCTGGGGACGCAATAACTTGTCAGAGCTGCAACAGCGTTGGCGGAAAATTGCGGAAATGTTGCGAACGGCTAACGATGGTTCAGGCTTTACCTTCTCCGCCAATGGGGATGATGATTTCGGCGAGCGCGCCGCCACCTTGCCCTGCGCTCAGTCGCAATGATCCGCCATGTGCGCGGGCGATGGCAGTGACGATTGCGAGGCCCAGCCCCGAGCCACCCGATTGGCGGGATCGTGACTGGTCGCCACGAACAAAGGCGGCAGCAAAAGATTGTGGGTCGTCACTGGGCCATCCGGGGCCAGTGTCGAGCACCGACAATAGGATTTGATCGGCGGCAGAGCGCACAGACACTTGAATTTCGCTTCCCGGCGCATAACGAATGGCGTTGGCAACCAGATTAACTAACGCGCGCTCAATGCGCCCAGGATCAACCTGTGCAACAATCGGCGTGGCAACCAACTTCAAGGTGTTGCCCTGTTCAGCTGCGTCAAGTTGCAACGTCTCAATGACCGACGCGGCGAGACGGTCCATTGCAACAGGCTCGAGGTCTAGCTGCATGTCGATGCCCAGCGGTGACGCCAGCATATTGAGGTCGGCGACTAGCTGATCGACAAGACCGATCTGGCGCAACAGACCGTTTAGTAATGTGGCGTCAAGCGGGAAAACACCTGATTGCACGCCGATCAAACGGCCACGCAAGACTGACAAAGGTGTGCGGAGTTCATGGGCGATGGCGGCAGAACGCATGCGCACATCATTGTCGGCAGCGGACAAGGCATTGGTCATTGCCGTAAAGTCGCGGTGCAGTGCGGCGATTTCCAGCGGGACGCCCCGACCAATTGGTGCCGGGGCGTGCCGGTCACCTGTTGCGATTTTGCGTGCGCTGCTGGCAATTGCCTCGATAGGTGCCGCGATCCGTCCTGCAGAGATGACCGCAAACCCGGCGCAACAGATGGCGGTCAACCCGATAAGTCCGCCTAAAGCCCAGCCGTAATTCAGTCGCCAAGGCGCAAAGCCGTGATCCATCTTGAAGTCGTAAACCAACGGCGAGCACTGTCCAGATGTTTCAAGTAAGCGCCCCAATTGCATCTTCTCGGCAGGTGCTAGACTGGCCATGAATAGCTGGTCGCGCAGACTATAGACATAGTCGGGCGCCAACGCCGCTACCAGTGCTGCGATCACACTCATGAGGATGGCGCTAAGCGCGATCCTCGCACGTAAACCCAATATCATACGAGATCCAATCGATAGCCTTGGCCGCGAATGCTGGTGAGGCGTACGCCACTGCCGGGCTGGCGTTTTATTTTCTGGCGTAGACGGCTGATATGGGGATCGACGGAGCGGTCAAACGCTTCCTCGTCCAGCGCGAGATCGACAATCTGGCCGCGTGTGATGAGTCTGCCCCCCCGCTCGACGAACAGATCCAGCAACTTGAATTCGGTCGGCGTCAGGTCAAGGGGCTGGGGTCCAACGAACGCGCAGAACGCATCCACATCGATCCGAATATTGCCAAAAGACCGAACGGTGTGTGCCGCCTCGCGGCGTTGCCTGCCCGCCAGCACCTTGGCACGCGCAACGATTTCATGTGGGTCGAAAGGTTTGACGACATAATCATCGCACCCGAGCCGGAACCCCGCCAGCTTGTCGATCGGCTCACCGAGGGCACTGAGGATGATGACACCGGGTTGGACTGGCCCAACGCGCAATTGAGCCAAAACCGACATACCATCACGCCGGGGGAGACCCAGATCAAGGATGACGATATCAGGCTGCCACCAGCGTGAACTATCCACCGCACTTTCGCCATCTCCGACAATGAGGCAATCGGCGTTTTCGCGGCGAAAAAACGCATCGACGATCTCCGCTATTTCGGGTTCGTCTTCAACAATCAGAATTTTGACCCCGGCGAGCGTCACACTGTTAGGGATAATTGCTGCAGTCGTCATACGCAAGGGCCTTAATGAGCGTTGTTTGTTAGAGCGGTTTAGCTGGGCCGGCGCGCATTCGATTGAGACCGTCGACCCTGTCGCTGTTGCGCGCAAGCCAGCTCCGGCGAACAACAGCCGCCACATGGATGACCAGCAAGGCGGTAAGCGCAAGGCCGGCATATTCGTGGACGGGCCAAAGCCACTCACCAGCTTTTTTGCTTTCTAAGAAGGTGGCGAGCGGCTCAAAGTTTGGCAAAGGAATACCGAAGGGCTTTGGCGCCTCTCCATAAGCAATCCAGCCTGCATATCCCGACAACGGCAGGACGATCACCAGCAGATACAAAGCAAAATGCGCGCCCCTTGCAGCTAAAACTTCTGTGCGCGTGCCGGCGATCGGCGGCTTGGCGGAACGTAGCGCAATGATAATCCGCAGGAGCATGATACCCAATGCGCTCAGCCCCAACAACACATGAACATCCGTCCACCAGTCTGCGGCTGGGCTATCGGGGACGACAAGTTTATAAGCAAGCGCAAGTCCGATCAGCACGGCGGGCAGGATCAGCGCCGCTGCACTCCAATGCATAAGCCGCATCAATCGTGGATATCTTTCGATCATGAACATTTCCTCCTCGATCCCTAATGCACCAAGGGATTTGTCGCTTTGTTGTGGAAATGTTGCAGATCCATTGCAGAGAATTTGTTGCTACCGACACCGTTTAGTCGGGTGCGCCCAAGTCCCGACAAAGATGAGGATAGGCGCAATGCCACGGCCCCTTCGACGGTGACCCAGCCCCTCATAATCCAGCCAGAAGTTTTTCGAAAATCAACCGTATTGAAGTGTAACTATCCTACCATCTCGTGAATGTCTGCTTTCGATAAGCCGCTAAACCGCCCTAAACGGCAACCCGTGGCGCAAAGCGGACTAGCCGCATTTCCGCAGAACTTGGCCGTGTGCGGTGGGTCTGGCTTCTAGGTGGTCATCAATTTTGGCCATGCGGAAGGACTCCGCCTGTCGCAAAATCTTCCAAAAGGGAGGTGTCCAAGGAGCCTCAACCTTGAGATGCCCTTCGATAGCGAGCTTGCGCAAAACCATCGGAATTAGCTACCAGATCGCCGGATATATGACGCAGGCCTGCAGCCGTCGTCATGTGTAGGGCAGTTCCAGCGGGGCCTTGGACGCGCGCGAGAAAGCCGTCAGCTTCGCGGGTTAGTTCAACATGCACATCGCCGACTGGGGTTGGAAAAATGCCCGACGCGTGATCGAGATTAACCAAGTTCGGCGCGACACCAATACTGAGATAACCCGGTGACAATGGATGAACGCCAAGCACCCTGCGACTTAATTGCCAAGTAGGCGAGGCAGAGAAGGCGTGGCAAAGGCTAGCCGTTGGTTCAAAGCTCTCCCATAAAGTGGTAGCGCCGCGCGCGAGCATCGGACCAAAACGCGCGCGCATCAGCTCAATAGCTGCGCCCAATTCGCCGCGCTCGGCCAAAGCCTCATAGACGAAGTGACTGTAGAAGGTATTGGCAAGGACCACGCCATTTTCGGGATCCAAGGTTTCACCGCTATTGGCTATGGGCGGCGCGGCAGTGAAGGTGAGACGCGCCGCATCTGTAATACGCGCGATCGCAGAGCCCGCGCGGCTATCGGGCATCTCGCCCCACAGCATGAGAGCTGCATTGGCATGTTGGGATACACGCAATTCCTGTTTTCCATTTGCAGGGTCAAGGACGTCCACATAGACCCCGCGCCGCTCATCCCAATGGAGATCATGCAATGCTGTTTGTGCCTTGAGCGCGCGGGCTCGATATGCAGCCGCCGCCCGACCCATGTCGCAGGCTTCACACAACGCGGCGGCGGCTTTCCATGCGCCGACCAATTGTGCATTCAAGGCAGCGGCAAAGCCATGGCGACCAACACCTGCCCAGTCCATAAAATGCCAATAGGGCATATTTGGCAAAAGCCCATTGTCGGCCAATAGTCGCTCAAACCATGCCAAAGCCTTTTGGATCGAAGGCAAAATGGTCTCGATCGTCGCTAAATCACCGCTGTGCTGATAATGATCTCCCGCATTCAATATCCACTGCAAGGTCCAATCCGGGATCAAAAGTCGATCTGTATGATGGTCGCCGGGGGCAAACATTTGTGTCAGCCCGTCAGGTCGCTGACTTTCCGCCGCTTGGCAAAGGAACTTCGCGTTTAACGGCACAATACTTGGCCCAAACGCCGCCCAACCCACAAGATTTTCAACGGTCGCATCACCCAGCCATTGGCGCTGCTCCCGGCTTGGACAATCCTCCCACGCATCATGCATACACATTTCGAGTGTATAGGCCCCTGTGGCCCAAAGCTGATTGAGAAAGGGATCGGAGCAAGTGAAACTGCCGTGTTTGTCGACTGGATAATTCTCAGTTTTGGCACCAAGGCCAGTCAATGTTACACCGTCAGGGGCATTGCGAATAACAACTTGCATCCATCGGATCGCACACCATTCAAACCGCTCGAAGATTTGCTCGCCCGGCCGCGCAATATACCGACAAATATGAGCATCGAGCCCAAGAAGCGGTTTCCGCGTAAGTCGCACATCTTCCGTTAGCCCAGCAGGGTCCCATTCACCGGGCAAATGCTCCGAGCAGGCAATCTCGATCATTTCGCCGCCCTTGGCGATCATTGAGACGCGGGGGCGGCCTGTGATGATACGACCAAAATCCAGCAGAAAGGAGACATCTTGCTCTGACGTCGTCTTGATTGTGACATTGGTCTGCTCTGTCTTCAAAAGCCCTTCTGGATCAGAAACTGCGTCTTCAGCGCCAACCAGCAACGCTTCCTCATAGAGACGGCGCTCAATCGGTAGACTGGGATCAGGACGTTGCCCTTTGATCCAAACAACACGTTTTGCGCCTTCCAAACCATAGCGCATCGGTGGAATGCCGCGCGGCACAAGGGTCGGGAAAGGTTTGACTTCCAAACCGCCAAAGAAAGCCTCTGGTCCACCTCCTCCCGCCTGCAGGATTTGAGCCTCGTCCCATGCGGCATCATCAAAATCTGGCTGCAACCAATTATCCGGCAACAGATTGGCGTCAAGGCTTTCGATAAAGCCAAGGCCATGATTGATGCGCGGCGTTGCTTGCTCCCAAGCATGAGTTTCAATACAGCGCCACGCGCGATCGCTTATCAAGCGTTGTGACTCAGATTGTGTCGTAATCTGTCCTTCAACCCAAAGGCCACCTTCGCCAAACACAGGATTCCACATACCTTTGACGCCTTCATAAAAGGCGGTGTCGACGCCATAGGTATGGATCAGAACACAGATTGCGTTCACGCCAATTTGCAGATGGGAATCGATTGACCAGGTATCATAGCGTTGAAACAAGGGGCTGCACCGAACCGGTCCGCGGCCAATCTCGTTTCCATTGACGAAAGCCACATAGCGGCCGTCAACTGTGATTGAGAGCTCGGCCTGGGTCGGCACATCCGACAAGGTCACCACCCGACGAAACAGAAACCACCGATTGGGCTTTTCGGTGCGGCCTGCGCCGCCCCGCATAGCGGCAATCTGCCCCATTGGATCAATAGGTTGGCGTGGCGACCAAATGAAGGGGGCAGGCGGATTCAAACGCATTGTTAAACGTCCCCGTTTCGAACCTCAATAACATCAAAAAGCGAAAGAGCCGCCCTAGACAAACACTGACATACCCGCAGTCGTCAGCCTCCTCAATGTCCCCTTTTGCGAAGCCCCGCACCTGTCCGAAATGGGAACAACTGGCTTAGAGCAGACACGCCGCCTCGGTTAAGCATAGGCGGCTAATGCATTTGTTCAGCCAAACATGACTTACTGCCTTGGATCTAATGGCAGCTAAGTCGGCTAAATCAGAGTGCGGCAAAGTGAGTTGGATTTGAGGTAGAATTACAAGATATAAGAGGGCGACTTGCCGACGTCTCCAGTACGATGTTTTGATGAGTGTTTTTGCAAGTCATGTTGAAGGGGCCATAACTTGCAGTGTGTCGCGGCATGTAAGTCGTCTTAAGTCGCGGGTACAGCCTCCCGAACCGGACATTTGATGATGATTTTATAGCTAGCGCGGCGATGATTTCCTGATCGGGAAAGATATGACTGATCTTGATTCACCCCATTGCGGACAGCATCAGTCATTTAGGCGCGTTCCTTGGAGCCACTTTGGCTCACCTCCCGCAGCTCTCGGAAGCTGGCCCAAAACTTACTCCGATCCCAATCCGAACGCGGAGATGTCTAATGGGAAGAGGGCTCAGAGCAGATGTGGATCAGCGCCAGCTTGGTTTGTTTGGCGAGAGTTTGGCGCTCGGCCAGAAGCCAAAGGTCGAGAAGGCCCTGCCTGTTAGGCCTGGCCAAATTCCGAAACCGATGGCTTTTCACAAGCACTCCACCGGATCTGCCAAAGTCGAACCAGTCCCGCGTAAGAGCCTCGGTGCCCTTCCCTCCGAAGTCGTGCGACCCGCAGAAGCAGCATTGGTTCTTTCAGTGTCATTGAGCTTGCTGAAGAAGTGGCGAGCCGAAGGTGCTGGCCCTCGCTTTGTTCGGTTAGGTGGACGGGCTATTGGCTATCGCCGTGCTGATTTATCGGACTGGATCGCCGCTCGGATCAGTTGATTTTTTCTTTGGCGCAGAATTTTTATGCAGCTGATTGGGCAGTTGCGCGCCTACTGGCCCTCTGGATTCCCCAATCGCGAGCATTGTGGCGACGGGACATGGTGGGTCATATTTGGCCAAGCTGGTGCGTGCTGGAACCCTTCGAAACAGATCGTTCCATCTGTGGATATTAGGTGGATAAGTCCCTTTTTTGGGCTTCCCGATTTTGGTGAACATGCTGGATTAGTGTGGTTTTTCTGAGTTCTCTTGGTCTTACGAGATCGCAGTTCCGCGATACTTGTCGAGCCTGATAGAGGATGAAACCTATGAATACCGACACACTACTCACCGTCGAAGATGCCGCCGCCCATTTGAAGATTTCCAAGCACACACTGAACCGCTGGCGCGTAACCGGTGAAGGTCCCCCCTTCATCAAATATGGCCCACGCTTGGTTCGTTATCTCGTCACCACGCTTGATGTGTGGGCGCAGGAGCGCATGTTCGCCAACACCAGCCAATACGGACGTTAGGCTCTTGCATTGCCGATCTTCGCCAAATGCCAGAGCGTTTGGGCGGGTCAAGGTAACCTTCTTGAAGGGGGCTCTGCCCACCTTGACCCGCCCATTACGCTCCAGCGCAGCATTAGGTGTCGGGACGCGGGGCGCGTCCCGTCATCACTCCCTCGACCTCGCCTCTGGCAGGTCGAACACGGGGCTAGAGGGAACAGCTAAAGAGTTAGCAGAAACGTTGGTTCTGGCTTCGCACCCTCAACTGTCGTCGATCACTTGAATGGGCGAACGCCGAGCTACTGGCGCAGGAATGAAACACACACATCGCATCCACATCTTGTTTTGACTTTAAAGAAGGTGTGTATATTATACACACTCAAAGAGGGGGCAACATTGCCGAAGCGACCAAAGACCAAGGACATTATCAAGCGGCTGAAAAGCGAAGGATATGTGCAGAAGGCCACGGAAGGGTCTCACAAGCACTTTGTCCACCCTGACTTTCCGGGCAAGATCACTGTGGTCGTGAGCAAGGCCGAACAGTCCATAGGGGTACTTCGGGAAATCTATCGGCAGGCCAAATGGAAGTGGCCACCTGAATAGCCAGGCCACCCCCTCTCAAACAAAGCAAAAAGATATTTATTAAGTGGAGAACACCCCATGACACAGAATATAACCAGCAGCAGACCTAAATGGTCTGTTGCTTTCGACCACGATCCCGAGGTCGGGATGTGGGGAGCAGTGGTTCTGGATCTTCCCGGATGCACATCGGGTGGAGACAGTTTGGAGGAAGCCAGAAGCAATGTACGTGAAGCGATCGCCCTTTACATTGCTGATGTACAAGAAGAGACCGGAACAGTTCCAAGCCCCTTAGGGTTAGAGAACATTCTAAGGATAGCAGAAACCGACGCAGATATGCGGGAGAGACTAGAAGGAGCCATCGTTCTGGAATCTGATGCTGGTGAACTCAAATCCCGATCAGTTCGCGTTCAGATCACGATGAACGAGGGTTTGCTTGCGCGTGTCGACCAAGTTGCTGAGAGTGTCGGCATGAATAGAAGTGCATGGCTCGCAGAAGCTGCGCGTCGTCTTATCGCTTAGATATTAGCTTTTGGGCGTGATGCTGACGGGACGCGGGGCGCGTCCCGTCATCACCCCCTCGACCTTGCCTCTGGCAGGTCGAACACGGGGCTCAGGCTAAACAGTTGGACGAGTTCAACGGCAATTCTGAAGCAGCCCTTTGCGTTCGGCCACTGTGTATTAACCAACTGAGGCAATCACCAATTTGCCCCCCAACGCTTGACTCTTCGTTCAAATTGCAGCCGACTTAAAGTTTAATTTGGCCTTTGCTTGATCGAGGAAGTGACTTGGAAGCGTCCCTGTCTTTAGCCGCTTTTTTGGCCGTACTCGGAAACGTTTGCCTTGCTGGATTGGGCCAATCCCAGCCGCTGCCTCCTAACTGGCAGGCCAGTAGTGAAGTGAAGCCACCCGTTGAGGCCCCTCGAACCAATCCCGATCAATCAAGCCAAAGAGAGCCGGAAATTAATGCCTTGGCATTGCGGGCGATGTTACCAAAGGCTCCGACCGGGGAAAGAATGTGTGCTGATGTAGATCGTTTAGCGTCACTCAACCTGACCGCCGACGCTAGGACGCTGCTCAATGCGATGAGAGGATTCTGCAACCTTCCAACAACCGACGTTTCATCGACTGACATTCGTCGCGCACTCAAGGATCGCGATATAGCTTTTAAAGTTAACGGCGAAAGCTTTACAATTTTCCAGCGTGGTCCAGTCGATGATCCTGAAATCATCAGAATGCGGGGCGTTTCTCAAGGGCCGGAAACATGCTGCAGCATCCAAAATGGAGTATGGCGTCGGTTTGAAGGTACCGATCTTTGGGTGATGCGGCTTCGACTAAAGGGTCTTCGGTATGCAACCATTTCCCAACAAACGAGTCGAAGTTTGGATCCTACTCCCAGCACCTCATTTACATACCGCGGCGACCTCGGTCCGGCTGGTCCTGCTAAAGTCGAAACCTTAAAAGGTAAGATTGAGCGTTATGAGGTTTTTAGCCCGCAACTCAATGAAACGAGGTCAGTGGTTGTTTATCTGCCTCCACGCGAAGATCAAGATTATCGCTTTCCAGTCGTGATTTCCGAAGGCGGTGATGTTGAAAACTTTGCTTCGATTTCCGAAGCATTGGTGAAAAATGGGAAGATCCGGCCAGTCATTTTGGTTGGAGTAGTTGCCGGGAATGATGGCATTGTAGGTCCAGCTCGGGCCGTCCCACAACATATTGCGAGAGCACAGGACTATAGTCCCAATAGACCTGATAGTACCTTCAAACAGTACTTGAGCTTTTTGGTTGAAACGGTGCGGCCAATGTTGATCGACCGGTTCTCCGCGTCTGAACAACGAATAGATTGGGTGGTTACA
Source organism: Hyphomonadaceae bacterium UKL13-1 (assembly GCA_001602435.1). Taxonomy (GTDB): domain Bacteria; phylum Pseudomonadota; class Alphaproteobacteria; order Caulobacterales; family Aquidulcibacteraceae; genus Aquidulcibacter. The sequence continues at coordinate 652,273 of CP012156.1, read as the reverse complement.
GGCGCGTCGCAAGGCGGTGCTCTAGCATTAAATGCGGCTCTTGAGCGCCCGGACATCTTTGGGCATTCATGGCCAATGTCGATTGCGGGGACAAATCCAGAATTCGAGACTTTCGCTACCCCAGTAATGAAGTCAAAATTTCGGTTTAGCGCCGGTTATTATGAAGAGACCTTTTTGGTGAATTCGCAACTCGCCACCAGCGCTATCCAGAATTCAGGGGGCGATGTCTTGGCAAGATGGTTTAGCGATGGCCATAATCCCGATCAGTGGGATCGGGCGTTCGCCGACAACTTGATGTCAATGTTTCCACCCAAAGAGGTGGTCGGATCAACAAAGTAGCGAAGTGCCGGGGAACATTTGCCACCGCGCCGCGAAAGCGCTTGCAGACGCCCTTCAGTGACAAGTCTCGAACCAGCAAATTCATCTCGGATTTTTTGTATTTTGGACGCTCAATTCGTACTCAAAATACGAATTCATCATAAAATATGAAAATCAATGACGTCGGAGTCGAATCCAAAGTGGACATTTGAGACTGAAGGCTAGTTGCCTCAGGCCGCGACTTGCTCATAGGACAAACGAAGAAGCGAAGAGATAGGCAAAGTCGGCATTGAAAAAGTCGCGCCATCTCGGTCACAGAACTCAACGAGTGCAAAGTCGTCATCCAACAATTCAACCACGGTTCCAACTTGGCCTTGCACGAGACCCAAGTCGCTCTGATCGCTCAAAAGCGCGACGGCATCTAGCAAAGTGGGTTGCACTTTAGTCATGGTTCTTGTCCTCAGATCCGGCGCGCTTATCAGTCACAACAAAGGCCGAAACAAACTTTGCGACGTCGTCTCCAGTCCCCATCACCCACAATGATCGCACAAAAGCTGACTTGGTTCCATGAATAAGTTTCCAGCCCTAAGCCAGATGCAAACATAAACACTCTTGCCTTGCTGGCACCAATTCGATGGATCGGAGACAGAGTATATTCCGTCAACTTGGCCTCTGAGATTGATGCTTTATCGCCAAAGGGCTGCATCACTCCCGCCCTATGGCGAACCGCTCGGCCACCTTCTCAGCAATAATCCGTGCGGCGGTATCGCCGGGGTGCGCATAGCGTTCGGTTGAAGAGGCGTTCGCATGTCCTAAAGCTCGACCTACGAGATAGAGTGAGGCACCATCTTCGACAGCGAAAGTCGCAAAGCTATGGCGTAGGTCATGGAGCCGAACATCTGAGAGCCCCGCGAGCTCGCGGACTTTCAGCCATGCCTTATTGACCCCCAAAACCGGCTTACCGGAGATTTGAGACATAAAGACATAAGGCCCCAATCGCGGCAGGTATTCGAGGATAGCGCGCGCTTGCTCGGACAGAATGATCGTGCGTGATTTATTCTGACTACCCATTTTTGTTCGGATCGGCGGTAGAACGAGACGCGAGCGCTCTATGTCAACTTCAGACCAATTGAGTTCAGTGATTTCGTTACGGCGCGCTCCCGTCAGCATGATCAGGCGAATGATGTTGGCATAATGAGGCGCGATGACCCATGCGGCTTGCGCCTCATCGAGGACCGTCCAAAGCTTCTTTGCCTCTTCCATGGTGATGGATCGTTCCCGCCGGTTGTCGCGCAGCTTCTGGACTTTGGAGCAGGGATTGGTTTCCAAAATCTCCCGCCAGATCGCCCACGAGAACATCGCGGACAGGCACCTCATTCCGCGGGAGGCAGCACTCGGTCCGCCCTTAACAATCGAACGGCCCCGGGGGCCAGTCTTGATGTCGTGTGAAGTCTTGCCCGCCGCTACGTCCCTTTGCCAAGCGGCGAGATCACTAGGCCGAACGTCCTTTGCAATGACATCATCCAGAAGGGGCTTGATATGGCGCTTGTAAGAAGTGGCATCAACTGACCAAGACGACTCCCTCTTCAGCGGCTTATCACTAGGTCCATCGCGGAAATACATCTCAAACAACTGGCCGATGGTGGCGTCGCGCATGGCCTTCGCTATGACCAGACCACCTTTTCCGGCCAAAGCCTTTACCCGTTCACTCGGCGTCTCTGATAGGTCAACGCCTTTGGTCGCCTCTGTGATGACTTCCCGTGCACGGTTGCGCGCCGCTTCCGGCGTCCAAGGCAAACCATGTTCGCCAATCGTCATCCATCGTTGTTGACGGTTCACGCGATACTTCACGCAATAGGTCTTTCGGCCACTCGACGAGATCCGCAGCATGAAACCACGCAGCTCAATATCCCAAATCCGCGTGTCGCCGGTCTCGGGCGGCATCGCGGAATCGACAAATCTCTTGTTGATTTTCGCCTTCAAAACGTCTGACATTGTCAACATCCTATGCCATCTTTATGATACCAATCGACCCCATCACGCGACACCATCATCTCAAAAATGGCGAAGTTTGGACCCAATTTCAGCTTTTTTTGCTACCAATTTGCTACCAAATGGGAAAAATTCAGTAACAAGCTGCCCCATAATATTACAAGAAAAACTATGTATCGCAATATATTACGAAAAATCGTGACAAGCCGTGAAAACGCGAAAAAACGCGGGGTTCAATTTTGGTAATGATGAGGTCGGGAGTTCAATCCTCCCCTGTGGCACCATTTTTTCCCAAAGACCCCAGCGACGTCCGCAAGTCCCGTGCGTCGCTACCTGAGTAAGGCGGCAAGTTCGGCTTGTCTTGATTTGCCTGTCTTGGTTCGAATGGCCCTCAATTGGGCACGAACAGTCTCCTTGCTGCTGTGTCGCAAAGAAGCAATCTCGCTGGCCGATTTACCCTCGCCAAGCAACCGGATGATGTCTGTCTCTGCAGCCGTGAGGCCAAATGTTGAGGCTACCCGATCCAGAGACTTTTCTAAGGACTTCCTCAAATCAGATAAATCAACCAGCACATCAATGGACGAATAAGAACGGGCGGCCCCCAAATTGTTGATCGGATCGGATGAAAGCCGCTTGAGCTTCACCAAGCCATGGCGACTGGTATAGTGGGCGAAGCCGTAGCGTGCAGCTTCGATTGTCGCAGCAACCCAATCCGCTTCGCCCGTCCAAGGAAGATTCTGGCTACCCAAAAGGGTCTGAGCGGAAGGGTTTGCGGCGATGAAGTCTCCGTTTCCATGCACCAAGGCCAAGGGGACATCGAGCGCGTTTAAGGTTGCGAGAACCGCGGTAGGACTTTCCTGCAGGGCCCTGGCCAGCGACAACGTGCTACCGATCCGCGCAAAGTCAGAACTTAGCGCCCCAAATCGGGCGCAGTCTTGCGGCGTGAAGGGCTCTCCCAAGGGTGAGCGTGTTAAGCCAAAAATAGTCCAAAGGCCGTCCTTTAAATGCGCAACGACCAAAAATCGCGAGTGTTCGAACGGCACAAAGCCACGCTCGACGCGAAATTGCAGCACATCGGGATCAAAGTGAATGTCTGAGGATAGGGGGCGTCCGGGGAATGCCGCAATGACCCCGCCAATCGGATCATCAAAAGCCCCCGCTTCATAATTATCTAGCGAAATAAGGTCTAAATCCGTGACAGCCATCAGCATCAAATTGAATTTCTTCTGTGCCAGATTCACCTGTGTCAGTTGCGCGGAATCACTTGAGAACGCATCGCGCAATTGGGACAGAGCTTCCAACCATAAATCCGATTGCCCGCCTGCCGCCCGATAGAGCAAGGAGACGACCTCTTGCAGCGCTTCGTCAGGCTCTTGAACAATCAGCTCTGGAACAGGAAACGGAGCGCGCGCTGTATCTTGGGAAGGAATAGGTGTGCCATCCTTGGCAAAATTCATCTTGAACAAGTTCTATCCCCCTGCGTTCAAATTGGATTATGATCAGCCAAATGGTTCTTCTGCCCTTGTGCGAGTTGAGCTTTTTCGTTCGCGACTAAGGCGATGACACTTGAGATCGAGTTGAGGCTACTTTGTAGTTGGCGCTCTATCGCGTCCAAATTTGGTCGATCTTGTTCGGAGTCAGCCTCGACTTCTTGAATGAAACAAAGCGCAAAATGTTTGGGCGTCGTAACGAAAATCGACGCAATCCCGGTCCGCCGCTTCACATTTGGTGGTGCGAAAAGCACCTCTCCCGCTTCCGACGAACTCGGGTGTCGCTTTTTCTGGATGAGGCCTAACTTAAGCACCACAAGGCCAGACTGAAGCCAGCTTTGGAGGCAATCTTCGGCCCAGGGTATTAGAACGGGATCCAAGATAGCCGCATGGATTGCGTCGAGCGCTTGCAGTCGCGCTTGCAGGCCCATTCCGACCTGCCGGATCAGATGCGACGAGCGGGATTGATCCTTTAGTTGGATGTCAGGTGCCGCAAAGTCAGAAGCATCATGAAGCAAGGATCGAACCTCAGACTACGCCTGCCGAACCCCAACAGCTCGAGCAATGCCTTAAACGCCTAAAACATGGGTTGTTTTGCCAATTAAACTACCGAAAGGTGCCGCTATGAAGTAACAACCACGTGATCGATCTATCGCTGAGGTCGAAACAAAAATGACGCTCAAAGATAGGGAGCCAGAAGATTGAACATCGCTTCCCGGTTACTGACCCGGAGCTTTTGGTAAATGTTCCTGAGATGGGTCCGCACCGTGTATATGGATGTGCCTGACGTCATCGCGGACGTGCTCAACGTTTTGCCAGCGACCAGATCGGCGAGAATGCGCAGTTCCGCGCCACTCAAACCATAAATCGCTTTGAGATCAGAGCCGACTTCGGGGCTGAGCTTATGTTCAAGCGGGATCGTAATCCCAATTGGTGCCTCGGAATCCGCCGCCAGTGGAATAACTTTCAGGATGATTGGGCTCTCGGGGTCATTCAAATCGAAATGAACGCTCCGCATCTTGCCCACTGGGCAGGTGACAGCGCGGTTCAAAATCTGGGTGAAAAGCCCGGAAGCCATCATTGAACGCCAGATCGTATGGGGATCTTCTGCACTATCGCCCCGTGCAAGGTTCTTTCGAGCATAATCTCTTGCGGCGGCGTTGGTCCAAACAACCTCGCCCTCGCGATTGCAGACTAATCTTGGTTCCTCAGCTATAGCATGCCAAGCCACTAATGCTTCTGACGAATCCAAGGCGTCTACTCACTCTATAATTGTCAGGAATTTGGCCTTCCGCTTGGAAGACCAACAATCAAGGGTGATCATTCTCATTGATACGGAGCGTTGTCATACCTCAAACGGGGTAAAGCAGAGACCGAAAAGCAGAAAAATCAAACTAGACTTGGCATCGCGCATGCCGGAAGTGTCGCAAGCGACGTCTTGCGCGAACTCAAGGGCAATCATGCGCTCGATCAATCCGAATCGGGCACCTCGTTTGTTCGACAGCAAAGTTTAAGGCTGTGACGCGACCGCAAGGCCACTTCAGCTAGTCATCAGGCTGACAGGGTCTGCTTGGCTAGGGTCGTTAACCGACAAACTTCCAAGCCAAGGTCTGGCCGGCATGGAAGGGAACGACTTGCGTGCCGGCGGCGGACAATGTGCTTGGCACGTCGACCGTCACCTTCTCTAACGCCACGCTGTCATCGTTTACCGGCAGGCCGTAAAAGCGCGGGCCGAAGAGGCTGGCGAAGCCTTCGAGCTTGTCGAGTGCGCCCTCTTCTTCAAACGTCTTGGCATAGCTTTCAATGGCATATGGCGCGTTGAAAATGCCTGCACAGCCGCAGGCCGATTCCTTGTCGCCAATCGCATGGGGAGCAGAATCGGTGCCGAGAAAGAATTTGGGAGAGCCAGAAATGGCGGCCTTGCGAAGGGCCAATCGGTGGGTCTCGCGCTTCGCGACGGGCAGGCAATAAAAGTGCGGGCGAATGCCACCCTCGAACATCGCATTGCGATTAAAATCAAGGTGGTGGGGCGTGATGGTAGCGGCAATCGGGTGGCTGGAACCTTCGACGAAGGAAACGGCATCGGCGGTCGTAATATGCTCAAACACGATCTTGAGACCCGGAAAATCACGGACAATTTGGCTCAAGATCCGCTCGATGAAGACCGCTTCCCGGTCAAAAATATCGATGTGGGATTCGGTCACTTCGCCATGCAACAAAAGCGGCATGCCGATTTTCTCCATCGCGGCAAACACGGGATAGAGCTTGTTAAAGTCCGTCACACCATGGCTGGAATTGGTGGTCGCATGGGCAGGATAGAGCTTGCAAGCTGTGAAAACCCCGGTCAAAAAACCGTTTGAGATATCCACCGGGTCACTGTGATCGGTAAGATAGCAGGTCATTAGCGGGGTGAATTTGAGGCTTGGATCGGTCACCGCCACGATGCGGTCACGGTAGGCCGCACCCAGTGCGGTTGTGGTCACAGGCGGGGCGAGATTTGGCATCACAATCGCGCGGGCAAATTGGCGCGCCGTGTAATTGACGACCGCGGCCAACATCGCGCCATCGCGCAGATGCACATGCCAATCATCGGGCCGACGGATCGTGAGGCGGGTCAATCCAGCTTGCACATCATCGCCTTGTGTCGCCACATCCATCATCTCATGCCTCTTTCTATCCAACCCCAGTGCCGCTTGGATTAGACAGGCAGGTGACCAAGGTCAAATCACGGATGTTGCGGCAGCGCCCCGAACTTGCATCTGCCCTGTTGACCCGCACAGCGATATCTCTTCTAGTCCGGCGACAAAGAAACCAGAAACAAACAGGGAGCAGTGGCATGAGTGCGAGCGTGGAGATGATTGGCGATGTGGCTGTAATCCGCATGGATGACGGCAAGGCCAATGTGATCAATCAAGCCATGGTGGCGTCCCTTCATGCGGCCTTGGATGAAGCCGAGGCGAAAGCCAAAGCCATTGTGTTGGCGGGCCGTGAAGGTCGTTTTTCAGGCGGCTTTGATCTGCAAGCGCTGACAGGCTCTGGGCCAGAGGCAGCGATTGCACTCCTTGATGCCGGAGCGGGCCTTCTGGTGCGCCTTTATGGCAACCCCCTGCCCGTTGTTGCCGCCTGTACCGGCCATGCGATTGCGATGGGCGTATTCATCCTGCACGCGTGTGATACCCGCATTGGCGCGGCCGGACCTTATAAGATAGGCGCGAATGAGACGATTAATGGCATGGTCTTGCCAATCTTCGCGCTGGAGCTGTCCAAGGACCGCCTGAACCCGCTGCATATGACCAAAGCCGTCGTCCAAGCCTTTATCTATGACTCAGAAGGCGCTGTGGAGGCAGGCTATCTCGACCACCTGACCAGCTTGGACAAGGTCGAAGCTGAAGCGATTGCCTTAGCGGGCCAGCTCGCCCAATTGCCGGGCCATGCCTATCACGGCAACAAACTTGCTATTCGCGGCGCGACTTTGGACCGTATCAAGGCCAGCATCGGCCGCCACCACGGCAAATAGGCCTGAGCCATGACCCAGCCAAACCGCCTCGTGTTGACCAGCGACCACGCCGCGATTGAGTTGCGGCGTGCCATCTACGACCATGTGACCGCCAAGGGCTGGGCAGTCGATGACATTGGGCCCATGACCTCTGAAAGCACGCCCTATCCCGAACGCGGTGCCGAGGCCGCCCACCTTGTCGCAGCTGGCCAATATCAATTCGGCATTCTTTTGTGCGGGACCGGCCAGGGCATTATGATGGCGGCCAATAAGGTCAAAGGGATACGTTGTGGCGTGTGTATGGACACATTCTCTGCCCGCATGATCCGCCAGCACAATGACGCCAATATGCTGTCCATCGGCGCCCGCGTGGTTGGCTTTGGCCTCGCCCTCGATATCGTCGACGCATTCTTAACCGCCGAGTTTGAAGGCGGCCGGCATGGGACCCGTGTGGATATGATAAAGGCGTTAGAGGGGTGAGGTTTGGGTAAGCTTTTGGACGATCTAATCTTTTGAAATATCATGCTTTTCAAGATTTTCCGCCCATTCATTTGCCCAAGCGTCCAGTGAGGCAAACTTCCCTGCGAGCGCCATTCCCATGCTCGTCAACTCGTATCCGTTTTCGCCAAGATCAACCAAGCCTAGGCCTCTCAGCTCCTTAAGGCGTTGATTTAACACGGTCGGAGAGACATCATCGCATCTGGATCGGAGCGCGCGAAACGTCGCGGTGTCATGGCTGAGTTCCCAAAGGAGACGCAGGGTCCAGCGCTGTCCGAGGACATCCAGCAAAACCATGATTGGACGGCCAGTCTGTGAACCGCGAACAGGCGTTCCGGGAAGCTTGTGCAATTTCCGTCCCCATATTGACGCTACATATTTAGTAGCATACTTTCGGCTTGCAATCATTTAGCAAAGCGAGCCCGCAATGACCACTCAATTAACGCCAATTACTGAACCCTATCCTGAAGACGTAGCCAAGGTCTTAGCCAGCTATCCACAACAAGGCGGCTACATACTGGCCCTCTTCCGTGTCTTCGCCAACAGCTTGAGATTCTTGAAGAAAGCGGTTCCAAATCTGCTCGATAAAGACAGTCCGCTACCCTTGCGCATTCGAGAAATTGTTATCTTACGCGTGACGGCCAACAAGAATTGCGAATACGAATGGGGCGTGCATGTCAGCGCATTTGGGTCTCATGCTAAGCTCACGGACGCACAAATCGCGGCAACCCGAAGCGATCAGGTCGACGACGCCATATGGTCGCCAGCCGAAGCATGCCTTTTAAGGGCCGTGGACAACCTTTGCGCTTCGGGAAAAATGGACAACAGCATCAGCGCGCAATTTGCACGCGACTGGAGTAAAGAGCAGCAATTGGAAATATTTGCCCTCTGCGGCACGTATCATACCATCAGCTTCGTCGCCAATGCAGCGCGATTGCCAAATGAGCCGTTCGGCGCTCGCTTTCCGTGAGCCGGCGAGGACAAAGGCCCCCCGAACACAAAAAAGCCCCGCATAAGCGAGGCTGGTTCGAAGATTTTGGGTGCGAGGGTGAACCTACGACCTGCAGGTTATCAGGCTAGAAACTGGCCTCAAAACATGCTTTGTCCGCTCCACATGTCAAACCGCAAGATTACATGACAAAAGTACTCATAAGCCATCTTCGTGTGGGGTCCATGTTCGCCCTTCTTTGCGGCTGCACGCAAGCCACAGGCCCTTGGCCAGATGTCGCACCAGAGCAATATCGTATATCGCTATCGCGGAACGGATGTCTTGGAACATGCCCAGACTATAAGGTCACGATTGAAGGTAATGGCCGAGTCACCTTTGTTGGGCGGGAGTTCGTCAATTTTGTGGGCACCAGAATCTACACTGTCCCTAAAGCAGAAGTGTCTGCGTTAATCCGCGATATCAAGCGCTACGATATCTTGAAGGCAGAAGACAACTATGGAGCGCCTGTGGACGCGCCCGTTTGCGCAATCAATATCGATGCCGGTGCCCATCGAAAGGACGTTTTGAGTGTTTGCGGAAATCCCCCAGACGTGCCTTCAGGCGTTATCAAATTGCAAGCGCGCATCGACGAAGCAGCGCGAACAGCACAGTTCAACCTGACGCCTCACTTAATGGAACAGGCGAAATTGCTAGCTGGGAGGTTCGTGATAAAACTTGAACGAACAGAATGCTATGGCACTTGCCCCAGCTATTCTGTTTCGGTGAACCAGGATGGTGATGTCGAGTTTATTGGTAAGAAATATGTCAAATTCATTGGCACTAAACGATATACTATCCAAAAAAATGACTCCGTGGCACTGGCTCGAGATTTTATGCGGCTGCGCGATGAGGGGGTAAAAAAAGAATACTTCAACCAAGTAACCGATATGCCAACCTATCGGATCTCGATGAGCGCTAACAATGTGACCCATACAATTGTTGACTATGACGGCTATCAGGTCGGCATGCCGACGTCTGTAAGTGAACTTCAAATCCGAATTGATGATGTGACGCGCAGCGTTCAATTCTTAAATGGTCGACCCTTTGAGGTGCCAACAGGGCAACGTTGCTGTAGCCGGCAGCCGATGGATGTTACCGTAGTGAAGTAGCCAATCGGCGCATTTCCCCCAAACGCAAAAAAGCCCCGCATGAGCGAGCTTGGTTCGAAGATTTTGGGTGCGGGGGCAGGATTTGAACCTACGACCTTCAGGTTATGAGCCTGACGAGCTACCGGGCTGCTCCACCCCGCGTCAAAGGTGTTCGCATGTATACAGTTATAACATGCAAAGGAAGGTCTGATCTGACATCGTCTGGAAAGGAAGGTGTTTTGAATAAGATACCAAGTGCATTCGGCAGACCCGGCAGCGACCTACTCTCCCGCGCCTTAAGACGCAGTACCATCGGCCCTGGGGGACTTAACGACCGAGTTCGGGATGGGATCGGGTGGGGACCCCCCGGCATAGCCGCCAGGTCGGCGGAATGCACTCGTATCTTATTGTCTGACATCGTCTGGTTTGGCACATTTATGTGCTTATGAACGGCGCAGTCTTCACTGCGTATGAGATCGTAGGATCAAGCGATTGAGCGATTAGTACCAGTCAGCTTCAACCCTCGCGGGTCTTCCACACCTGGCCTATCAACGTGATGGTCTATCACGGCTCTCAATGAGACCTCGTTTTTAGGTTAGTTTCCCGCTTAGATGCCTTCAGCGGTTATCTAGTCCATACTTAGCTACCCAGCTGTGCCGTTGGCACGACAACTGGTCCACCAGAGGTATGTTCATCCCGGTCCTCTCGTACTAGGGACAAATCCTATCAAGTCTCGACACCCACGGTAGATAGGGACCAAACTGTCTCACGACGTTCTGAACCCAGCTCACGTACCACTTTAAATGGCGAACAGCCATACCCTTGGGACCTGCTCCAGCCCCAGGATGTGATGAGCCGACATCGAGGTGCCAAACACCGCCGTCGATATGGACTCTTGGGCGGTATCAGCCTGTTATCCCCGGAGTACCTTTTATCCGTTGAGCGATGACCCTACCACGCAGGATCACCGGATCACTATGGCCGACTTTCGTCTCTGCTCGACTCGTCAGTCTCGCAGTCAGGCAGGCTTATGCCATTGCACTCAACGACCGATTTCCGACCGGTCTGAGCCTACCATCGCGCGCCTCCGTTACACTTTGGGAGGCGACCGCCCCAGTCAAACTGCCCGTCATACAGGGTCCCGGATCCCGATAAGGGACCGCGGTTAGACGCCACCGAAAATAAGGGTCGTATTTCAAGGGTGGCTCCACCAGGGCTGGCGCCCCGGCTTCAAAGCCTCCGACCTATCCTACACATACGTTCGATAGCGCCACTGTAAAACTGCAGTAAAGGTTCACAGGGTCTTTCCGTCTGGCCGCGGGAACTCCGCATCTTCACGGAGATTTCAATTTCGCTGAGTCTATGGTGGAGACAGTGGGGAAGTCGTTACGCCATTCGTGCAGGTCGGAACTTACCCGACAAGGAATTTCGCTACCTTAGGACCGTTATAGTTACGGCCGCCGTTCACCTGGGCTTCAATTCAGAGCTTGCACCCCTCCTCTTAACCTTCAGGCACTGGGCAGGCGTCAGACACTATACGTCGTCTTGCGACTTCGCAGTGCCCTGTGTTTTTGATAAACAGTCGCAACCCCCTGGTCTGTGCCACTCTCCCTTGGTTGCCCAAGAAAGAGTCTCCCTTCTTCCGAAGTTACGGGAGTAATTTGCCGAGTTCCTTCACCATAGTTCTCTCAAGCGCCTTGGTATGCTCTACCTGACCACCTGTGTCGGTTTCGGGTACGATCTAATGCTGGGGCTATTTCCTGGAACTCCCAGGCTGCCAACTCAATCCGATAAGAGTTGACAACTTTCGGCGTTCGTCACCACCAGCTGGCCCACGAATATTAACGTGGTTCCCATCGACTACGCCTTTCGGCCTCGCCTTAGGGGTCGGCTAACCCTGCGCAGATTAGCTTTACGCAGGAACCCTTGGTCTTTCGGCGAGAGGGTCTCTCACCCTCTTTATCGCTACTCATGCCAACATTCTCACTTCCGATACCTCCAGTGTCCATTACCAGACACCTTCACAGGCTTACGGAACGCTCCGCTACCGCTTCATCAAAGATGAAACCCCGAGCTTCGGTAAATGGCTTAATCCCCGTTACATCTTCGGCGCAGGTTCGCTTGACCAGTGAGCTGTTACGCTTTCTTTAAATGATGGCTGCTTCTAAGCCAACATCCTGGTTGTCTAAGCAAACCCACATCCTTTCCAACTTAGCCATTATTTGGGGACCTTAGCTGCGGGTCAGGGTTGTTTCCCTCTTGACGACGGACGTTAGCACCCGCCGTCTGTCTCCCGTACTGTACTTCCAGGTATTCGGAGTTTGGTTAGGTTTGGTAATCCGGTGAGGACCCCTAGCCCATCCAGTGCTCTACCCCCTGGAGTAATCATACGAGGCACTACCT
>CP012156.1:0-635000 GCA_001602435.1 Hyphomonadaceae bacterium UKL13-1 | reverse complement strand
CGATAGAGACTCATGTCTTGCACCACTTACTTATCCTTCACTCACGAGCCGTCGAATCGCTGCTTCGGCCAATTCAAGCCTATCATTGCCGAAAAACATATCATCATGATTAACAAAATAGGTGGGTGAGCCAAAACCGCCGCGCGCGATTAGTTCCTCTGTATTCGCGATTAATCTGGCTTTGGCCTCCGGGCTTGCAGCCGCTGCAAGACACGCCTCGCCATCGAGGCCAGCTTGTTCGGCACAGGCGGCGACGACCTCATTTTGTCCGATGTCGCGATCTTGCTCCCAATAAGCTTTGAATAGGGCCTTGGCATAAGGGGCGAGACGATCATGCGACATCGCATAGAAACAACCACGCATGGCTGTAACAGAACCCACAGGGAAGACTGTCGGCGAAATCAATTTTACCCCAGCCAGCTGTGCCCAGTCCGCTAGATCCTTGCGATAGTAGGCAGCCTTGATTGGATTTGGGTTGGCACGCTGAGAATAAACATCGCCGTTTACCTTGTTGAAAACTCCGCCCACTAAGATCGGCTTCCAAATAAGATCAATGGGTAAGTGAGGCGCACGCTCTAAAAGTCGAACAAAAGCGAGATAAGTCCAAGGACTAGAGCAATCAAAGAAGAATTCTAAGCCAATTTTCAAAAGCTTCCCCCCCTTAAAACTGGCCCAAATTGAAACAGTAGTTTGGGCGGCACGTCAAAAGGGCAAAATGCTTAAGACGCGAAACGGCTCGCCAAACACGAGAATGCGACAGTACCCGCAAGTTACAACCAGAAAGAGCTGGCACGCCCATTGCAAACCCGATTGCAGTGTTCGTCCTAAAGGAGCGAAGAAAATGAAGGAAGCTCATCCAACTAGCCCAGTGAAGCTTGACGTGAAGCTTGACGTGAAGCTTGATCGCTCTCGCTTTGCCCGTGCCGCTTTTGGATTGTCGGCTGCAACTTTGAGCGTCGCTGCGATGCTTGCTGCTATGCCAGCCCATGCGCAAAGCCGTGCCGGCTATGCCAATGAATTCAGCCGTCCCTATGGCACCAATCCCGGCGACCAAAACCGCCCCTATGATGCCAGCACCCGCGACCTCAACGGCAACCGCGTCATCATCGATGGCCGTATCGTTGTTGGCGACGACTTATCGTCTCTGCCTCTAGGCCTCTATAATAGCGGCTCTTCCGGCATGGGCTTCTCCGGCACCGGTGCCGCCATTGGCAACCAGCTCAACGTCAACACCACCGGCAGCTTCAACACCGTGGTCGTCAACTCCACCCAGATCAATAACGGCAACCAAACCGTCATTATCAACGGACAAACCGCTTCAACAACAACGGGCAACACCACGACCGCTGCGGCATCGGCTGTCCCTTCCAATAACAACGCCCAGCAGACGCTCAACGGGGGGCTCGATTTCTAATGACCCAATCTTCTCATCTCTTTGCTCGCGCTAAATGGGCCAGCCTCGCGCTCGCAGGCACCCTCGCCCTCACCGGCTGTATCTCGCCCACCGCCACACCGGCTGGCAATTATGCCCGCCCCATCGGCAATGCGCCTGTCACCGCCAACCCAACCCCCTATTCCGCCGCTCTGGTCTGCTTGGGCAATTATGCCCGCTCCCAGAACATCCGTGGCCCCCGCGTCGCGGTTGGTCGCATCTTGGATTATACCGGCAAGTCTGACTTTGAAGGTGGCCGCCAAGTCACTCAGGGCGCTTCCCTGATGGCCATCTCGGCCTTCGCCAAGTCTGGCGCGCGTCTGGTGGAGCGCTTCGATACCTCGGTGTCCGAGCTTGAACTCAAATATGCCAACAACCGTCTGATCGGTGAAGAAGGCCAAGACTTCCGCCGCATCCTCGCCGGCCAAGTCCCAGGCTCTGACTTCTATCTCATCGGCGGTATCACCGAGCTCAACTACAACATCCGCTCGGTCGGTACCGACACCTTCATCGGCGACCGTGACCCCACCAATGGCAAGGGCATCGTCAATGGCAAGCTCTATGTCATGAATGTCGGCCTCGACTTGCGCTTGATCGACACCAAGACCCTCGAAGTCGTCGATGTCATCTCGTACCAAAAGCAGATCATCGGCCGTGAAGTCGGTCTGGGCTATTTCCAATTCCTCGACAACATCACCCTCGACCTCGGCGTCGGTGGCCGTAGCCAAGAGCCAGTCCAACTCGCCGTCCGCTCAGTCGTCGAACGCGCTGTCGTCGAAATGATGTCCAACATCTATGGCGTCCCGGGCGCTAGCGCTTGCCAAGGGGCCTTCGGCCCCGGCGGCGACCCCATGGGCCCCATCGGCTCCACTGGGGCCTTCGTCCCACGCTCCGACGCCACCGCCGCCGGTGCCGCCGCTCGCGCTAACCCCAACAACTGGAACGACACCCGCGATAAAAGCGTCTCACGCTCACTCCGCGGCACAAAGAACTAAGCCTCGTTCCAAACAATCATTGACACCATGACAAAGAGCGGCCCAAACAGGTCCGCTCTTTTGCTATCAGCAAAGCGAAACGGATGGGGAAAACCTCGATGGCTGTGGATTGGTCACAATGTAAGCCCGTCAAGACCTATGAAAACGTTGATCTGGCGCTTTTCCAGAGCACGATCCAACCCGCTCACAAACCTGCTATCCTGCGCGGTCTCGTGCGCGACTGGCCGATCGTCCAAGCTGGCTTGATTTCGGATCAAGAGATCTGCGCTTATGTTAGCCGACATGCGACAGAGGCGCCGGCAAATTGCTTTTTTGCGCCGCCGGAAATCAAAGGGCGCTTTGGATACGGGCCTGACCTTCAAGAATACAACTTTGATGTGCGCTCTGCCTCTGTTGAAACCCTTTTAAGCATTTTGTTACGACTGGGCGACGTCGAGAACCCGCCGAGCATGTATGCAGGGGCTTTACCCTTCCCACAATTTTTCCCCGCTCTCTCGATAGAATGTCCGATGCCCTTATTGGGTCCCAAGACGGCAACCAAGGTGTCATTGTGGATTGGCAACCAAACTCGCACAGCCGCGCACTGGGACCTTCCGCAAAACTTAGCCTGTGTGGTGGCTGGCAAGCGTCGATTTACCCTGTTCCCGATTGAAGAGCTGAAGAACCTTTATATTGGCCCGCTCGATCATACCCTAGCAGGCCAACCCATCTCCTTGGTGGACTTCAAGGATCCAGACCTAACAACCCATCCGCGCTTTGCGGACGCGATGAAGGCGGCCCAGATTGCAGACCTGGAGCCAGGGGACGTTCTTTATATGCCAAGCTTATGGATTCACCATGTCGAATCCTTGACCCCCGTTGGCATGCTGGTGAATTTCTGGTGGCGAGATGGACCAGAGCATTTAATCACCCCAAGCTTGACCCTTCAGCATGCACTCCTGACCTTGCGCGACTTACCCAAAGCAGAAAAGCAAGCTTGGAAGGCGGTCTTCGACCATTACATCTTCCAGTCGGACGAAGACCCCATGGCCCATATCCCTGAGCCAGCACGCGGCGTTTTTGGTCCAATCACGCCCGACAGCCTCGCCAAAATCAAAACACGCCTCCGTCAGTCGCTCGACTCGGACTAAGGCAGCTGCATTTTTCCCACTTTAGGAGAATTCTTAAGGCCAAACTCCCTTCGTTGGCACGAAACCAGCAACCCTACTCCCAACACCGGCCAAGTGTGCCGGAAAGAGACAGATCTCAAGATCGTGGAGTAGAACATGGCACAGGCAAAGTATCTCATCGCAACTGCAGCCGTCTTGGCGTTTATCCCAGCTATCGCCAGCGCACAGCATGCGCCTTATGAAGTCCTGAATGGCCAAGTCCAAATGGGCGATGCCGTTGCTACTCTGAACGTCGAGTTCCAAACAAGCCACGGCACCGCGGCCAACAACCTTTCTGCTGGTAATACCATGTCGGCTAAAGCGGTTGAGCAGAGCATGAATGTATCCAACACTCAGACGCTGCGCGGCACTGTCTCGGCAACGAATTTGGTGACCGGCCAGAATGCACGTGGTGTCACGCAAAGCACTGCCGTCGCCCACGGCAATGCTGCTCAAGTTGAAGGCTGCTGCGCCACCATCGGCATTGATTCAACCCAAACGGCACAAGCTGGCACCAAGATCACCGCCACTTCGAACATCAACGTCGGTTCGGCTGACTATCTCATCTCTGGTGCTCAAGCCACGGCGAACAGCTTTGGCAGCTTCACCAAGAATGGCTACACCCAAGGCAAAGTGACCCAAACCAGCGCTGCAAAGGTTGACGCTTCTTCGAAAGTGACCGCTTGCTGCAACAATGGTGCAATCTCGTCCAACGCCATTGGCGCGGCGAACTCAGCCCGCTGGGAAGGTGAATCGGCCACGATCTTTGCTGAAGTTGACCAAAACAACACCGCCGAAGTCACCACCACTTCGACCGTTGACGTCAACAGCGCAACCAATGTTTCAAGCGGTGCAGCTGCCGCCGGCAACTTGGCCGAAATTCAAAATAAATGGGGCTATGCTCAAATGAGCGGCTCGCAGAACAACAGCGGCAATGTTTCTTCGAGCTCTGTTGTCAATCTCGACAATTTCGAAGGCTTTGCAATGACTGGCTCCAACTCGGTTGGTAACTCGGCTCTGTTGTCGAACTTGGGCTCGGACGTTTCAATGTTCATGGACCAAAACAACAGCGGCAATGTCTCGGCAACCACCAACTTCTCGGGTGCATCGGCCAATGGCGGCGTAGGCCAAGCGACTTCGTCTGCAGTTGGCAATGCCATCACCGCTTACTCCTGCGCTTCGTGCGGCAATGAGAGCGTTTTGGTTGAAGGCCGCACCACTCAATACAACAGTGGCAATGTAACCGCGACCACCACGTTCAACGGCGGCAACATGGGCATGATCTCGGCTAGCGCATCGGCAATCGGCAACAGCGCGACCTTCGTGGCTCAACGTAGCGGCCACTAAGCTTTCCTGAACACGAAACAAAAAGGCGGCCCGAAAGGCCGCCTTTTTTGCGTTCCGATGGGCTCGAAATCTAGAGCAACTCTTCGGGCCGCACGTCAAAACTCTTGTTGCAGTATTCGCAACGGACCCGGATGAAACCGTCGGCCTCAATCATGTCCGACGCAGCCTCTGCCCCGAATTGCTTGAGCAGAGCGAGAATCCGCTCGCTAGAGCAGGTGCAGGCTGTTTCGATGGGCCGGGCTTCAAATAGACGCACGCCATCTTCGTGGAACAAGCGGAATAGCAAGTCACCAGCTGACAAATCAGCATTGATCAACTCACGGTCTTCCAAGGTCTCAAACAGGATTGAGGCATGCTCCCATGCCATCGCGGTGTCTCCACGCGCACTGTCACCGGCGACCTGCTGAATTAAAGCCCCACCTGCCCGCCATTGTGACCGGCCTGCTGGGCCTTGGGTCTCTGCGCAAGCGATTCGGATCCGGGTTGGAATTTGCTCGGACTGGGCAAAATAGAGTGCCGCGGCTTCCGCCAACGTATCGCCTTCCAGCGCGACTGTACCTTGATAGCGGTCCATGTCATCGCCTTGATCCACCGTCATGGCAAAGAGGCCAGGTCCAATCAATTCAGGCAATGTCGGCTCAGCATTTTCAGCCAATAGCTTAGCCAAAGCCACGCCATCCACATTGGCGTAACCGCGAAGCGCACCATTGGTTCGATACTCTGCGACGATGAAGCGGACCGGACCTTCAAGGCCATTCTCGCCTTGCACCTGAATGATGAGCTTGCCATCGAATTTCAGCGAGGCCCCGACTAAAGCCGCCAAGGTGAGCATTTCGCCCAATAAACGCGCGACACAATCGGGATATTGATGACGCTGCAGGATTTCATCGACGGTTGCCGGACCCAAACGCACAATACGGCCGCGTACCGGTTCGCCATCGATTTGAAAGGCCGCGACAATATCGTCGGCGGCTGCCATCAAGTCTGCGTCAGGATCGGAGGGATTGGCATCAAACGTCATTGGCTCGCCCCTTGCGCCAAGCACCAAGTCAGAACAGCTTTTTGAGCGTGGATCCGGTTCTCCGCCTCGTCAAAAATCCGACTTTGTGGGCCATCCATCACGGCATTGGTCACTTCCTCGCCGCGATGGGAGGGCAAACAATGCAAGAAAATCGCCTTTGGCTTAGCTTTCGCCATCAAAGCCTCATTGACCTGATAGGGCCCGAGCGCCTGCATACGCTCACCCACATTGGTATCGCCCATCGAGACCCAGGTGTCGGTCACCACGCAATCTGCGCCAGCGATCGCCTCTGCAGGGTCGTCAAACACCTCAACAACAGCCCCAGCGGCACGCCCAGCCACCAAAACCTCTTCAGAAGGTCGGAAGCCTGCCGGGCAAGCCGCAGCCACGTGGAAGCCCAGTTTTGCGGCAGCGTGGATAAAGCTGGTCAGCACATTATTGCCATCGCCCGCCCAAGCGATCTTCGCACCTTTCAACGTAATGCCCGCTTCTTCCAAAGTCATGAGGTCGGCCAAAATCTGGCATGGGTGCGAGAAATCGGTCAAAGCATTGATGACCGGCACGGTTGCATATTCCGCCAATTCCAAAAGGCTAGCGTGACTATTGGCGCGCAAGGCAATGACATCAACCATGCGCGACAAAACACGCGCGGTGTCGGCAATGGATTCACCCCGACCCAATTGGCTGGTTGCAGCATCCATGACCAGCGTCTGTCCACCCAATTGGCGCATCGCCGCATCGAAAGACACGCGCGTGCGGGTTGAATTTTTCTCGAAGATCGCTGCTAGCACGTGGCCAGCGAGCGGCGCATCGGCATCGACTTTGCCTTTGGGCCAGCCTTGGCGCGCCCGTTTACGCGCATGGGCCTCATCGAGAATAGCCCGAACCTCCTCTGGGGTGAGGCTATCAATATCCAGAAAGTGACGCATAGCGAATTGTCCAGTCAGGCCGATTTAAGCGGCTGCTTTAACCTCTGCCTGGGCAGCAGCCAAAGCTGCATCCAGAATGGAGATGGCTTCAGAAACATCGTCTGGCGACACGATCAAAGGTGGGGCCATCCGCAAGACATTCTGGCCAGCGGTACCAACCAGCATCCCGCGCTCAAAGCACAATTGGCGCACTTTCAAGGGGTCGATGGTCAACTTCAGGCCGGCCAACAGCCCCTTGCCGCGCACATCAACCACAAGGTCTGGATACCGATCTTTCAGGCCTGCCAAGGACTGATGCAGGTGATTAGAGATATCACGCACATGCTCAAGGAATTCAGGCTGGTTGATCTCGTCAAAGGTCGCGTGGCCCACAGCCATTGCCAAGGGATTGCCGCCGAAGGTCGATCCATGCACGCCACGAACCATGCCGCTGGCCGCTTCTGCTGTGGCTAAGCAGGCCCCCATTGGGAAACCACCACCCATGCCTTTTGCAACCGCCATCACATCCGGGGTAATGCCAGCCCATTCGTGGGCGAACAATTTGCCGGTCCGCCCAGCACCGGATTGCACTTCGTCGAAAATCAACAGGATGTCATGCTCGTCGCACAAAGCGCGCAAGCCCTGCAAGCACTCGTTTGGCACTGCGCGTACGCCACCTTCGCCCTGTACAGGCTCTAAGATAATGCCAGCCGTTGTGGGGCCAATCGCCGCCTTCAGCGCTTCATGATCGCCGAATGGCAATTGACGATAGCCTGGCAAAGGCGGGCCAAAGCCTGCCAGATAATTCGGGTTGGCCGCAGCATTGATCGCACCATAAGAGCGGCCATGGAAAGAGCCTTCAAAGCCCAAAATCTCAATCCGCTCTGGATTGCCCTTGGCCGAATGATATTTGCGGGTCAGCTTCAAGCAGGCTTCAATCGCCTCAGTCCCAGAATTGGCGAAAAATACGACGTCAGCAAAAGTGGCATCGGTGTATTTTTGTGCCAGTGAGCGCTGAAGCTCTGTCTGATACATGTTGGACATGTGCCAGATTTTGTTCGCCTGCTCCGTCAAGGCTGCCACCAGCTTTGGGTGGCAATGGCCGAGACTGTTGGTCGCAATCCCTGCGATGAAGTCGAGATAGCGCTTACCCTCAGCCGTAAAGACTTCGACGCCTCGCCCTTGCACGAAATCAGCTGGGGCGGGGGAATAGACGGGCATTAACGGGGCAGCGCTCACGGATCATTCTCCAAGTTACGGACCAAATCATGGTCCAAGTCATGGGCTTTAGCCGATTGGAGCAAACGAAAAAGGGCCTAGCGTCTGCTAGGTCCCTCGTTCGAAGCTAAATCGGACTGAAGCCTTTTACAGCCTTATGCGCGCATGCGCCACCCCGTCTTGAACACCCGCCAACAGGTGAAGACCAGCACAAGGCTGATCAGGCCAGTCGACACTGCGCTCGTCATCACATCGGCATCGGCATGTCCTGTAAAGCCATAGCGAAAGCCATCAATCAGATGAAAGACCGGATTCCAGAGTGACATCGTATGGAACGGTTCTGGCAGCACCTTGATGGAATAAAATGTGCCCGACAAGAAGGTCAAAGGCGTGATCAAGAAGCTGGTGACAAAGGCCAGATTATCGAACTTATCCGCCCAAATCCCGCCCAAGACACCAAAAGCGCCAAACATGATCGCCCCGGTCAAACCGAAGTATAACGTCCAGCCGATATGCTTGGGTATCACATTGGCAAAGATGGTGATCGACACGGCCATGGCGAGCGCCACCAAAAGCCCTCGCGTTGTGGCCCCAGCGATAAAGCCAGCGGTCAGTTCCCCAGCCGACAAGGGCGGCATCAAGAAGTCCACCGTCGTGCCTTGAACTTTTGCGACAATCAAGGACGACGAGGAATTGGCGAACGCGTTCTGAATGATCGACAACATGATCAGACCAGGTGCTAAGAAGTCCGCAAAGGGGATGCCGCTCATCATCCGCTTGTCCGCCCCAAAGGCCATGACAAACACCACCATCAACAGCCAAGTGGAGACAACTGGGCCAAAAATCGTTTGAACGGCCACTTTCCAAAAGCGGCGTACTTCGCGCTGATAGAGCGTTTGCAGGCCGATCCAATTCAAAGCGCCATAGGCGCGCGGTGCTGGGGGAGTCGCAAGTTGAGTCATGCTCCTATTTTGACCCCACAGCGCTGTGAAGGAAAGGCCTTTCGCACACCCCGAACAGCTTGCTTACAGAATGTGCGCCACAAGCAAGGATCAAGGAACGCCAAGTACCCCCAAAAAACGGGCTTGACATTGCTCGAGGAATGGCAGATATTTCTGTCATGACAGAAATTACAAGCACTCCAGACAAACTCCCGGCCGCAGTCGAAGCCTTCGTCCTTCATTGGGGCGACCTTGGTGGGCAATGGGGCGTCAATCGCTCCGTCGCACAGATTCAGGCACTCCTGATCTTATCTGAACGGCCCTTGACCGCCGAGGAGATCGCCGAAAAGCTCGGTATGGCGCGTTCCAATGTGTCTAACAGCATCAAGGAGCTTTTGAATTGGAAGCTTGTTATGCGGGTGCCCGTCATGGGTGATCGACGCGACTATTATGTTGCCGAAACCGACCTTTGGCAGATGGCAAGCAAAGTGGCTCAAGGTCGTAAAGAACGCGAGATTGATCCGATGGTCACAGCCATTCGTGCAGCCATGGAACATGCAGACGACCCCAAGATCAGCCCGGTTGTCCGTGAGCGCTTGAAAGGCATGCATGATTTCATAACGACGGTGGAAGGTTGGTATAGTCAGATGATCCACGTTCCGCCTCAGCAAATCATGGGTTTGATCAAGCTTGGGTCGAAAGTCGTCAGCCTCCTCAACTTTGTCGGGCGTAAGGATAATGCGGACAAGGGAGACGGATAAAATTTGCCATTTAATTTCTCTGATTACAGAAATAACTAATCATACAGGAGATGGGGACATGCGCAGCACGGCAAAGCTTAAATCTGAAAAACAGGCGACAACGCCTGCCGTTACGAGCACCGTTGACTTAGCAGATCTGCGCTTTCGCAACCTGCTCGGCAAGCAGGGCTGGGCCCAATTGCCAGATGCCGTTCGCCTTCGCTTTGGCAAGCGCTTAAACGCCGGCGAATCTGCAACCTATGCCGGACAAGTCCTCACCTGCCGGATGAAAACCTGCGGCTGGATGTTAGCCCAGGCCAGTCGCCTTATTGGCGCCCCCTTGCCATTGGATCGAGACAGTGGTGTCGCAGCTATTGTCAGCGTTACCGAACATGGCCCTAGCGGGGGGCAGACTTGGACCCGCATCTATGCCCGTAAGCGCGGCTTTCCTCAGGTGATCCATTCAGCCAAACGATTTGCGGGACCAACAGGTCTAGAAGAATATCTTGGTGGTGGTTTCGGGATCGCATTGTGCGTCAGCCCAATTGAGGGTGGGATACGTTTTTCCAGTGATCACTATTTTTTACAAATCGGACGTTTGCGACTGCGCATTCCGAACCTGCTCGCACCCGGACTATTGACCATCGATCATGCCGATTGTGGTGGCGGCACATTCACTTTCACGCTCGCCCTGCGTCACGCCTTGCTTGGTGAAGTCTTCTTTCAACACATCCATTTCTGCGACCAAGCCAATGAGCTAGGAGGCCTCAATCATGACTGACATTCTCTGGATGTTTATTTTTGCGCAAATGATGATGGGTGCGTTTGACACCATCTATCACCACGAGGGTACAGAACGCTTGGCTTGGCGCCCATCACAACAGGTAGAGCTAAAACTGCATGGCGTGCGCAACTTGGCCTATGCTTTGATGTTCACAGCACTGGGTTGGTTCGAGCCAATGGGCCTGTGGGCAAGTGCCCTGTTGGCGTTATTGGCTGGCGAGTTACTGATCACGCTATGGGATTTTGTTGAGGAAGATCGAACCCGCCACTTGCCCAGCAGCGAACGTGTGACCCACACATTGCTGACCCTCAATTACGGCGTCATCTTGGCGATGCTGGTTCCTTGGCTGATCGGGCTGGCGCAGCTGCCAACGGCCCTGCCTACAAGCTATCACGGCATCATGAGCTGGTTCTGTGCCATTTCTGCTGTTGGCGTTATCTTCTCCGGTTTACGGGATTTGCATGCTGCACAGCGGACAACTCGGTTGACGGAGCGCGCCCCAGCCACCCTGGCCACCGCGCTTCCGCCACAGCAAACGGTGCTGATTACTGGTGGCACCGGGTTTATCGGCAGTCGGTTGGTGACAGCACTCGTCGCGGCAGGGCACCAAGTGATGCTCTTGACCCGAAACCGAGCAAAGGCTGGGCAGCTTACTGCCGCAAGCCCTGTGCGGTACATTGAGTCACTGGACGAAATCACCAAGGAGGCGCGGATCGACGCGATCATCAATCTAGCGGGTGAACCCATATCTGATGGGCTGTGGACGAAACAAAAGCGGCTATCCATTGTTCGGTCACGCCTTGCGACCACCTATTCCATCTTACGCCTTATCGCCCGGCTTAGCCACAAGCCTTCAGTGTTCGTCAGTGGCTCAGCCATTGGCTGGTACGGCCTGCGCGGGGATGAAATGCTCACGGAGGCAAACACTGGTGCTCCCTGTTTCTCACGCCGCGTTTGCGTCAGCTGGGAAAGAGCGGCTGGGCGCGCAGCAAATTACGGTGTTCGCACCGTCCTTCTAAGAACTGGGCTGGTTCTAGATCGCAGCGGTGGGATGCTGGCACGCTTGCTCGCGCCCTTCGAATTTGGGCTCGGTGGCCGGTTTGGTAACGGGAGCCATTGGATGAGTTGGATCCATCGTGACGACATGGTGCGGCTCATTTGCCATGCCGTCGCCACCGAAGGTTTGGCAGGCCCGCTCAATGCGGTTGCGCCAGAGCCTGCAACCAATTGCGACTTCACAGCCGCCCTAGGCAAGGCACTCAGCCGGCCCGCAATCATGCCAATCCCCCGTTGGCCTCTGCAGCTTTTGCTGGGTGATTTTGCCGAGGAACTATTGTTAAGCGGTCAGCGGGTGTACCCGAAGGCTGCACTCGAAAGCGGGTTTGTGTTTGAGTATGCAACCCTTGAAGCGGCCTT
The DNA here is from genome assembly GCA_001602435.1 of Hyphomonadaceae bacterium UKL13-1. Lineage (GTDB taxonomy): Bacteria > Pseudomonadota > Alphaproteobacteria > Caulobacterales > Aquidulcibacteraceae > Aquidulcibacter. The sequence continues at coordinate 623,050 of CP012156.1, read as the reverse complement.
GGCACAGATTGTTGGTGCGCCTCACCCTTTCACTTCGGGGCGGCCTGTCCCCGAGCGACTGACGATACTAAAGGTCTAACCCTGAAATGCGTACCAAGCAGCCGGGCGTATAATTGCCAGCAGGTCACCCACTGCATGACGAGCCAGGGTGCATATCAAACGAGGCCTTTCGCACACCAAACCCTGTCATTGAGCGGCAAACTTGCTTAGTTTGCCGCCCATGAATCCATTCCTAGAAGCCCTCGCCCGCCCAAGCCGTCCTTTGGTGATGGGCGTTATCAATGCCACACCGGACAGTTTCTCAGACGGCGGCCAATTTTTGAGCGTCGACGCGGCCCTAGAGCAGGCTCGGAGACTGATCGCGCAAGGGGCAGATATCCTCGATATTGGCGGCGAAAGCACCCGCCCCGGCTCTGATCCGGTCGATACAGGCGAAGAATTTGCGCGCGTCTTACCGATTATTGAGGTGATCCGGCGGGAGAGTTCTATTGCCATTTCCATTGATACCCGCAAACCCGAAATTGCCCGCGCCGCTGTTGCGGCAGGAGCCGACTGCTGGAACGATGTTTCGGCGTTGACCTTTGCACCAGATAGCCTCGCGACTGCTGTGGAACTGGATGTACCCGTTGTGCTGATGCACGCCCAAGGCGATCCGAAGACTATGCAGCAAGACCCGCACTATCGCGACGTGACGGGCGAGGTTTTGAACTTTTTGGTTGGGCGCATTGGCCAAGCCATCCAAGCTGGTCTGAAGCTCTCTAACATCATCGTCGATCCCGGCATCGGATTTGGCAAAACCTTAGAGCATAATCTGACTTTGTTGCGCGACTTGCCCCGTTTCGTCGCGCTAGGTCGGCCCGTTCTGGTTGGGGCCTCGCGTAAGCGCTTTATCGCCGCCCTCGACCAGGGTGCCGAAGTGGGCGATCGTTTGGGCGGCTCTGTTGCAGCAGCTCTATTTGCTGCCCAAAATGGCGCACAGATCCTGCGGGTTCATGATGTCGCAGAGACCTGCCAAGCCCTGACCGTGCAAACAGCCCTGTTAGACGTTTAACGGCCTCGATTTGGCCCGTTCATTCTCCTAGTCCAAAAGTGAGAGGCAAATTCATGACGAGCGAACCCAAAGGCCGCGTTCTGATCGTGGCGGGCAGTGACAGTGGTGGCGGTGCCGGCATTCAGGCCGACATTAAGGCCGTCACAGCGCTGGGTGGTTTTGCCATGACGGCTGTAACGGCCATCACTGTGCAGAATACGCTGGGCGTGTTCGACGTGCATCCAATTCCTCTCAAAGTTATACGGGACCAGATTTCTTGCGTGGCAAGCGATCTGGGCGTCGATGCGGTCAAAACCGGTATGCTCGGCAGCATCGAGACCGTTGAGACGGTTGCCGAAGCCCTTGAAGCTTACACCAGCTCCGCGCCCCGTGTGATAGATCCCGTTATGGTAGCCAAAGGCGGTCATCCTTTGCTGGAAGATAAGGCCGTCGCCGCTGTGAAGAGTTTGATGATTCCGCTTGCAGGCCTCCTAACCCCCAATGCCCCCGAAGCTGAGCGCCTTGCCGATGTGGCTGTTGATGGGATCAATGGTCAACGGCGGGCAGCTGAGCGCTTGTTGCGGTTGGGTGCTTCTGCTGTTCTGGTTAAAGGTGGCCATATTCCTGGGGCTCGCTTCACCGACCTGTTGGCCACGCAAAAGGGTGAAGTCTTCTTTGAGGCCGAGCGGATTGATACAAGTTCCACCCATGGAACCGGCTGCACCTTGGCGAGTGCGATTTCTGCTTTGTTGGCGCAGGGCGTAGAACTTGAAGAAGCCGTGGAGCGTGCACGGGCTTATTTGGTCGAAGCCATTAGGCGCGCACCCGGCTTTGGCAAAGGCCATGGCCCCCTCAATCATGCTTGGCCCTTCCAGAAATGAGCGAGACCCTTGAGACCCGCTTAATCGACATGGTGCGTGCCAGTCCGAAAGTGATGGAGGTGCTGACCCTTGTTCGCGACGCCAATTTGCCAGACTGGCGGCTTGTCGCGGGTTCCATCTATGGCACCGTCTGGAATGCCTTGACGGGACGGACCGCCGATTATGGCATCAAGGATTATGACATTTGCTACTTTGATCCCGACACCTCTTGGGACGCCGAAGATCGCATCATAAAGGCCGTTGATCGCCTATTGCCAGAGGCTTTGAAGCCCTTGGTCGAAGTTCGCAATCAAGCCCGCGTGCATTTGTGGTTTGAGCAACGCTTTGGCAGCCCCTATGCGCCTTTGAGCTGTACCGACGAATCGCTGGAGCGCTATTTGTGTTTCAGTGATGCCATTGCGGTTCGCTTAGAGGCTGATAACAGCATCAGCCTCGCAGCCCCGTTCGGGCTTGAAGACATGTTCGCCATGACCTTACGCCCAAATCCAAACCGCGGGGCCACAGGCAATACCAAAGCCAAAGTGGCCGGCATTCAAGCCCGCTGGCCGGAAGTTCAATTCAAGGAAGCCTGACATGCGCCAGTTTCTCGTTGATGCCTTTGCCTCAAAGCCCTTCACCGGCAACCCCGCTTGTGTGGTGGAGCCGTTTGATGTGTGGCCCGATGCAGCTTGGATGCAGACATTGGCGATGGAGAATAATCAGGCCGAGACCGCCTATCTCTTGAAAACCGACGACCCCGCCCGCTTCGGGCTGCGTTGGTTTACGCCGGCGCTTGAGATTCCCTTGTGCGGCCATGCGACTTTGGCCTCCGCCCATGTTTTGCTGAACGAATTGGGGGTTCAGGCCCCAGTCCTTACCTTTGACACCATGAGTGGACAATTGACCGTGCGGATGCTGGACGATGGCCAGCTCGAGCTCAACTTCCCCGCCAATCCCCCAGTCCAAATTGAGACCCCGGCAGGTTTAGCGGATGCTTTGGGCGCTGAAGTGATTGAAACTTGGGTCGGCAATTATGCCGTTGCCATTGTGAAGAATGAGACCGTCCTGCGAGCCCTTAAGCCAAACCATGCGGAGATTGAACGGATTTGTTCAAAGGATCTGGTACGGGATCGGGGCAATCTGATGGTATCTGCCTTTGCGGATCCCGGCGCCGACTATGAAGTGGTTAGCCGCTTTTTTGCGCCGGGTTCTGGCATTGCCGAAGACCCTGTGACCGGCTCTGCACATTGTATCATCGCGCCCTTGTTCTCCGACAAGTTGGGCAAGTCGAGGATCGCCTATTTCCAAGCCTATCCCGGTCGCGGCGGGGCTTTGACCTGCGAAGTTATCGGTGACCGGGTGCTCTTGTGCGGGACGGCAGTGACTGTACTCGACGGGCAATTGCGGGTTTAGCCCTCTTTCTTGTTGGGCCACTTCCCCCTAAACCCGTGGTCAAATTGTTGGAGATGAGTGATGGCAAATCCTGAGTGGAAGCGCGTTGAAGCGCATATGAACCGGGTCTTCCGCACGAAGGACGTGATCTTGAAGCCACGTGCCGGGGTGAAGGATTCGATGGAAGTGTATTTGGGTCCTGAATTCCTGGGCACCGTCTATATCGATGAAGATGAGGGCGAGACCTCTTACATCTTTGAAATGGCCATTCTGGATATTGATCTGGAAGAATAGTCGCACTTTCGCAAGACAAGATTTAGCCCGCCACAGAAGCTCTGCGGCGGGCCTTTCTTTTGGAAGTTAGAGCACGCTCAACATGCTGGCGACCAAGGGGTGGCGCACGATGTCGACATCGGCCAATCGAACCACCGCCACATCGTCAAGCCGATCCAGCGCATCAGCAATTTGGCCAAGGCCGGAGAGTTCTGGCAAGAGATCCGTCTGAGCAGGGTCGCCCGTCACGACCATGGTCGAATGCCAGCCTAAGCGCGTGAGCAGCATTTTGAGTTGGCCATAGGTGCAGTTCTGCGCCTCATCAATCACGACAAAGGCATTGTTAAGAGTCCTGCCGCGCATGAAGCCAATGGGGGCGATTTCAATCAGGCCTTCCACCATCATCGTCTTCAGGCGCTTTGGGCTTAAGCGATCGGACAGCGCATCCATCAAGGGCCGCAGATAAGGTGCGAGCTTTTCTTCCATGTGACCGGGCAAGAAGCCAATCGACTCGCCTGCTTCAACTGCAGGCCGCGACAGCACAATGCGCGATACTCTGCCGGCTTCAAGCGCCTCCACAGCCTTTGAGATCGCCAAATATGTCTTGCCCGTGCCCGCTGGGCCAATCGCGACCACCAACGGGTTTGAATCGATGGCGTCGAGTAATTTCTCCTGACCCGCCGTGCGGGGTTTAACCTTCTTCAAGAAGCTCTGATCGCGGTCCAGACCATCATCCTGTGCCGTTGGGTTCCAGCCAAACAGCGCCCGTACATTCGATTCTTCCTGTGTGTAGGAGCCATGTTTCGAGCTCCCCAAGCTGTGCGATTGACGCGACTGCTCTGCTTGATCACGGGTGCGACGGACTGCTGGGCGTTTAGCCATAGACATGCTCCTTCAGGACTTGCTTCGTGGAAACAAAAAACGCCGCAGACCCTGGGGCTGCGGCGCGCATAGAATTGTTGACTTTCAACAAGACGCTTAGAGAACCAACCCGAAGGTCGGCAGGGTCTGGATCATGAATGCTCGCTCGTGCGATCACTAAGCCCCCTAATCACGCGAGAACCGAAGACCTCTTCGACCTCGCCGCGAATCTCTGTTGCGATGTCATCCTAGCAGAGTAAATGAGTTGTTAACGTCACAAATTCTTGTCGAAAGGAATTTTTCCATGAGCTTTATTCAGGGTGCCTATTCTTTGGGCGATGCGACCCCCACGCTGCCTGCGCCGGGCGATTACTGGATCGCGCCCAATGCGACCGTCATTGGCAATTGCATCCTGCATCACAATGCAAGCGTCTGGTTTAATGCGGTTTTGCGCGGCGATAATGATCCGATCACCATTGGCGAGAACTCTAACATCCAAGATGGTGCCATCCTCCATACCGACCTTGGTATCCCGCTCACCATCGGCAAGAACGTCACCGTCGGCCATTTGGCCATGCTCCATGGGTGCGAGATTGGCGATAATAGCTTGATCGGCATTGGAGCCGTGGTGCTAAATCGGGCAGTGATTGGCAAAAATTGTATCATTGGAGCCAAAGCGCTCATCCCCGAAGGCAAAGTGATTCCCGACAATTCCCTCGTGATGGGCGCGCCGGGCAAAGTGATTCGCGAAGTAGGGGCAGAGCAAGCCCAGTTCCTGACGGGCTCTGCCCTGCACTATGTCGAAAACTGGAAGCGCTTTCACGCAAGTTTGAAGCCCGTGACTGCATCCTAAGCCAATCCGTCATAAGGTTGGAATAAAACTCGGCTATCCGCCCCTCTAGGGTCTACCCATTGGAGGGAATATGTTTCGTGCTGCCAACTTCGTCCTCGTGCCGGCTTGCTTGAGCCTGCTTCTTGCTGGCTGCGCGACAGAGCTTCCGATTGCTGAGCGCATCGCGCGGGCAACGCCTGCGGTCAATGTGGTGGCAAGCGGAGAGACGGTCCCTGTTGGCTCGGCCAATCAAGATGCCGCTGATGATCCGGCAATTTGGCGCAACCCAGCCCGCCCGCAAGCCAGTCTGATCGTCGGGACCGACAAAAAGGCCGGGCTTTATGCTTATGACTTGGACGGCAAGATCCGCGACTTCTTTGATGCTGGTCGGGTGAATAATGTTGATCTGCGAGCGGAAGTTCCTGTTGCTGGCACACCGCGGATTGTGGTCGCTGCCAGCGACCGCAATGAAATCGCCCAAGCCAAGATTGCTCTATTCACCTTAGACCCTGAGAGCGCCAATTTAACCCCGCTCGGCACCGTTCCAGCGGGTAGCGGTGAAGCCTATGGCATTTGCCTCGGCCAGAGCGAAGGCGCGCTTTATGCCTTTATGGTCTTGAAGGACGGTACCATCCATCAAGTCGCGTTGGATTTAGCTGGCCCCTCCCCCGCTGGCCAAATCGTGCGCACGATGAAGCTTGCCACCCAATCGGAAGGCTGTGTGGTCGATGAGAAGACCCAGCGGCTCTATGTGGCGGAAGAAGATGTCGGCCTCTGGCGCTTTGACGCCCGCCCAACTGGCCCAATTGTTCCCACCAAGATCGCCGCGGCCGATGGCAAGAATATTGTGGCAGACGCCGAAGGTGTCGCTTTGGCTGAAGGGCCAGGTAACGCGCGCTATATCCTCGTCTCCAGTCAAGGCGACAATGCCTATACGATCTTTTCAGCCAGTGACGAGACTTATGTCGGCCGGTTCAGGATTGCTGCTGGAACTTATGGCGCGACGGAAGAGACCGATGGGATTGAGTTGATTGTCGGCGACTTTGGGCCTGCCTACCCCGGCGGCCTGTTTATTGCCCAAGATGGCATCCAAGCTGGCGGGGCCCAGAACTTCAAGCTGGTAGCCTGGGATGACATCAAGGCCGCCATCGGTCTTGCGCCTTAAATAAAAATCAAGCGCCGGACCGAAATCAAGCGCTTGATTTAAATCATTTTTTTAAGTCCAAACCGCTCTAGAGCGCGCCGTGACAGGCCTTAAAGCGCTTGCCAGACCCGCAAGGGCAAGGCGCATTGCGCGGTGTGTCGAGCCAAGCACGTGGCATTTCACCCAAAGCGGATGGGACGAGATCGTCTGCGGCATCGCCCATTTCGTCGAGACCGGTTGCTGGCAGCGGATGGCTGGATAGCCAATTCGGGTTAAGACCCATGCCATCGCCAATGCCAGCACCAAAGCCGCCATCGATGGTTGCTGTGCTGGGGTCAAAGTCAGCAGGCACCATCGGTTGGTCCGGCTGGACCAATTGGACGTTCATCAAGAAGCGCGTGACGTCGCTGCGCAAATCCGTCCGCATCTTCTCAAACATGGAGAAAGCGTCGGTCTTATACTCAATCAACGGATCGCGTTGGCCATAGCCGCGCAAATGGATGACCGAGCGCAAGTGATCGACTTGGGTCAAATGCTCACGCCATTTGAGGTCAATGGTCTGCAACAGAACTTGTTTTTCGATATAGCGGGATTGTTCGTCACCCATCATGTCGACTTTTTCAGCCCAAACCTTATCCGAGGCCTCGATGATAGCTTGACGGATGTCATTGTCATCCATGCCTTCTTGGGCCGCCATTTCCTTGGCTGGAATGTCTAAGCCCAAGATTTCTTTGACGTCGGCCTCCAAGCCGTCAGTATCCCATTGTTCAGGAAGCAGCTTTGGCGGCATATAGGCTTCGCACAAAGTATCGATGACTTCATGACGCATATGCTGAACGGTCTCTTCGACGTCCTCAGTACGCATGAATTCCTTGCGCTCTTCAAAGATCTGCTTGCGCTGATCATTGATCACATCGTCATACTTCAGCAGATTTTTGCGGATTTCAAAGTTGCGGGCTTCGACGCGCTTTTGGCTGATTTCCATCGCCTTATTCATCATGCGCTCTTCGATCGGCTCATCTTCGTCCACCTTTAGAACGCGCAGAATACCAGCCATCCGCTCACCACCGAAGATGCGCAGGAGATCGTCATCGCACGAGATGTAGAAGCGGCTCTTCCCGGGGTCGCCTTGGCGCCCAGTCCGGCCGCGCAGCTGGTTGTCGATGCGGCGGCTTTCGTGGCGCTCAGTCCCCAACACATAAAGGCCGCCTAGCTCCATCGCCTTGGCCTTTTTAACCGCGATGTCGGCCATGATTTCATCATGCAGGCTCTTCAGCTCTGCTTCCGTCATGGACCGGCCCCACGCAGCCTCGCGGGTGCGACGCTCCTTTTCGAGGCGCATTTCTGGGTTGCCGCCCAACTGAATATCCGTACCGCGACCCGCCATATTGGTGGCGATTGTCACCGCGCCCGGTACGCCAGCTTCTGCAACGATTTCGGCTTCTTCGGCATGCTTGTGCGCGTTCAAAACCGAATGCGGGATATTGTCGGCCTTCAGCAATTCAGAAATGGTCTCAGACTTCTCAATCGAAGCCGTACCGACAAGGATGGGCTGGCCGCGCTCATAGCATTCGCGGATATCGCGCATGATGGCTTTGTGCTTGCCGGCTTCGTTTTGATAGACGACGTCGTTTTCGTCGATCCGGGCAACGGGTCGATTGGTCGGAATTTCAACGACTTGAAGATTATAAATATCCTCAAATTCGGCCGCTTCGGTCTGGGCTGTACCGGTCATACCGCCCAGCTTTTCATAAAGCCGGAAGTAATTCTGGAAGGTGATAGAGGCCAAGGTCTGGTTCTCTGGTTGCACAGGAACTTGCTCTTTAGCCTCGATGGCCTGATGCAAGCCGTCCGAAAGACGCCGGCCCGTCATCATCCGACCGGTGAATTCGTCGATCAGCACCACTTCATCGTCTTTAACAATATAGTCCTTGTCGCGCGTATAGAGCACATGGGCGCGCAGGGCTTGGTTGGCATGGTGCACGGTCGTCGTGTTGACGGCCTCATAAAGCGCGCCTTCCAGCAGGCCACGCTCGCGCAGCAAATCTTCAATATGCTCCGAGCCTTGCTCAGTATAGACTGCTGAACGCTGCTTCTCATCGTGTTCGTAATCATCTTTGTCGAGCAGATAGATGAGCTCATCCATCGCACGATAGAAGTCCGAACGATCGTCCGTCGGTCCAGAAATAATCAAGGGCGTGCGGGCTTCGTCGATTAGGATCGAGTCAACTTCGTCCACAATCGCAAAATGGTGCTCGCGTTGGACCATTTCATCGAGCGAGTACTTCAGATTATCGCGCAGATAATCAAAGCCAAATTCATTGTTGGTGCCATAGGTGATGTCCTTGGCATAATTGATCCGACGTTCGCGGTCATCAAGGCCAGGCACAATCACGCCCGTTTCCATACCAAGGAAGCTATAGATTCGGCCCATCCACTCTGCGTCACGTCTGGCCAAATAATCATTGACCGTCACGACATGCGCGCCTTTGCCTTGCAGGGCATTGAGATAGACAGGCGCGGTTGCCACCAAGGTCTTGCCTTCGCCGGTGCGCATCTCCGCAATCGCGCCAGAATTCAGCACCATCCCGCCAACCAACTGCACATCATAATGGCGCTGACCAATGGCACGGAAAGCAGCTTCGCGGACAACCGCAAAAGCCTCGTCCAAAATATCATCAAGGGTCGCACCCGCCGCCAGCTTGGCTTTAAATTCATCCGTCTTGCCACGTAAGGCATCGTCACTGAGTGCCTTGATACCTGCTTCCAGCGGATTGATCCGCTGCTCCACCCGCTGGATGAACGACTTCACGCGGCGGTCGTTTGAGGATCCAAACAGCTTCTTGACGATATTCAACATGAATTTCCGGCCTGACCTGCGCCGGAAATTCCGGCAATAATGGAACCTTACAAGTCTGATGCATCAAACCGGCAAGGGGCGCGAAAGCCGCGCCAAAGCAACTACTTTGGTGCGTGAGGTAAGAACGCGGCGAAAGCATGTCAACGCGCGTCCATGCACTGCACGACAAAAAGGTGCTTTATAGTCTCCCTTGCCAGCGTTTGCGTGCTAGGTCATGGGGAAAAATCAGGGAGAGAAACATGTCGTATGAGTTTTGCAGCACCCAAATCGATGGCCGTGTCCTAACGGTCACGATCAATCGTCCCGAAGCAATGAATGCCCTCCATCCACCAGCAAATGCCGAACTGGCAGAGGTATTCGATGGATTTGCCGCCAATCCAGATCTGTGGGTTGCCATCATAACTGGCGCCGGTGACCGCGCCTTCAGTGCGGGCAATGACCTCAAGTACCAAGCCTCGGGCGGCAAAATGTATGTGCCCGACAGTGGCTTTGCCGGTCTGACCAGCCGCTTTGACCTGACCAAGCCCGTCATCGCCGCTGTCAACGGCATCGCCATGGGCGGCGGATTTGAGATTGCGCTGGCCTGTGACCTCATCATCGCCTCTGATAATGCCGTGTTTGCTTTGCCAGAGCCAAAGGTCGGCTTAGCGGCCTTGGCAGGCGGTTTACACCGTTTGCCGCGCCAGATTGGGCAGAAACAAGCGATGGGCATGATTTTGACGGGCCGCCGGGTTGGTGCTGAAGAAGGTAAGACGTTGGGCTTCGTCAATGAGGTAACGACGCCAGCAGACCTTATAGCACGAGCCCAAGCATGGGCGGATATGATTGTGGAATGTTCGCCCACCTCCATCCGTGCCTCGAAAGAAGCCGTCTATCGCGGGCTGGATGAGCCTTCGCTGGAAGCAGCCTATCGCGGTCAGTCCAAATATGGCGAGATCAATGCCATGTTTAAGTCACCCAATGTGATTGAAGGTCCAATGGCATTTGCGCAAAAGCGCAAGCCACAATGGACAGGCTGAACGCTATTTTCACTTGCCCAGCCCGCAGCTTCGCGCCAAACACGGGCCAGACCCAAAAATGGGCAAACTTAAGAGTAAATCTCACGACGGGGAGTTCCTAAATGGCCACAGCGGCAGCTGAAGACCGGTTCGACTATATCATCATTGGCGCAGGCAGCGCCGGCTGTGTGCTCGCCAACCGATTAAGCGAAGACCCTTCAGTCCGTGTCTTGGTTCTGGAAGCAGGCGGGCGGGACAACTCAATGTTGGTGCGGATGCCCGCCGGTGTTGGCACCCTGATCAAGGGCAAAAATGCTCACAATTGGGCGTTTACGACTGAATCACAGACCAATCTCAACGGTCGCCCGCTTTATTGGCCACGCGGCAAAGGCTGGGGTGGCTCAAGCTCGATCAATGGCATGATCTATATTCGCGGCCATGCTCGCGACTATGACCAATGGGCGCAAATGGGCCTGAAGGGGTGGAGCTTTTCGGAAGTCCTGCCCTATTTCAAGCGCTCAGAGACCCTCGAGACTGGCGGAGACGCGTTTCACGGTTCGACCGGGCCTTTGCATGTCTCTTGGGGCAAGTCATCCAACCCGCTCTATCATGCGCTCGTTGAATCCGCTGTCCAAGCTGGCCATAAGAAGTCGGACGATTTCAACGGCTATGACCAAGAAGGCTTTGGCGCGTATCAATTGACCATCAAGGATGGGGAGCGTTGGTCCGCCTCCTTTGCCTATCTCAAGCCTGCCCTTGCCCGCCCTAATCTAGCCGTGCGCAGCCACGCCCACACGACCAAGCTTTTGTTTGAAGACAAGGTCTGCGTCGGTGTTGAATATGCCCATGATGAGAAGTCACCCCGCTCGCGCGTTTATGCCAACAAGGAAGTTTTGGTGTGCGCCGGGGCCGTGCAATCGCCGCAAATCCTGATGGTATCTGGCATTGGCCCGGCTGAGGCGTTGCAACGCGTCGGCGTTGAGGTTCTGGTCGATAGCCCTGATGTGGGGCAGAATCTTCAAGACCATTTGGACGTGCTGCTCCTACAGAATTGCACCCAACCCATTACGGCTTTCTCGCTCAATCGGGGCTTGAAGCAATATCTGACTGCGCTGACCTATTTGTTCCGCAAGGAGGGCTTGGGGCGTGAAAACTTCCTTGAGTCGGGTGGTTTCGCGAAATCGCGCGAAGGCCTCGACCGGCCCGATTTGCAATTCCACTTCGTCAACGCCTTGGTGCAAGACCACGGCAATGTAGCGGCTACCCAAGACGGCTTCTCACTGCATGTCTGCCAATTGCGTCCAGAAAGCCGGGGCGAAGTTAGCTTGGCGAGTGCCAATCCGTTTGCCGCGCCTAAGATCGACCCCAATTATCTGGCCACCGAAGAAGACCGCCGCGCGCTGCGCGAAGGCCTAAAGATGGGCCGCAAGGTCCTCAGCCAGCCTGCCCTGTCGCCCTATCGCGGGGAAGAGTTTAAGCCCGGTGCCCACGTCCAGACCGATGACGAGATCGACGCTTATATCAAAGCCACGGCTGAGACGATTTATCACCCGATCGGTACGTGTCGTATGGGCAGCGATAAGAATTCTGTGGTCGATAAGGATTGCAAAGTCCGCGGCGTCAAGAACCTCCGCGTCGTCGATGCGTCCGTGATGCCAAATCTGATTGGCGGCAATACCAATGCCCCCACCATGATGATCGCCGAGAAAATCTCCGACCATATTCGCGGCAAGAAATTCTTGCCCGCCGAAGAGGTCGCAGTGGCTTAGCCACCCCGCGAGCGTGACCGAGTCCAACCCTGCTTGTCATCCCCGCCGCAGCAAAGCGGAGAACGGGGACCTCCGTGAGTTTGCGGAAGCACCCCTTCACCGCCTCCGGCGGACATCGGCGCATGCGCCGAAACCCCGTAAACGGGGAAGCTGTCCCGAAGGGACTGAAGGGGTATTTCCATCTGGATCGTTGTCAGCGAGATAGAAGGCCCACCAGAAGGATCGCGCAACAACAGTTGCGCTTGTTGGCGCTTGTAGATGCGCAACTTTTGTTGCGCGGTCCTACCCCTGCCATCCCCGCCGAAGCGAAGCGGAGAGCGGGGACCCCCAAGGACTTTGCGGCACGGGGTCCCGGATCGGCTATCGCCGTCCGGGATTGTCTGTTTGTGATGTGTAAGTATGGTTGGGCTGGTTAGGCAATTTGGTGGGTGGCCGCCCACCAAATTGCCGACGTTGGTATGACCGTGCCGGGATCGGGTTTTGAGGCCCGTTGTCATCGAGGTCTGCCAGCGTCACCAGCTTTGAACAGCTTGTTGACTTGATTGGGCTAGTTTTTGGCTAAGCCCGCAGACAATCCAAAGCGAGGCAAACATGATCCAGAACGACGAGAAAGTCGAGGGCCGCATCATCATTGGTGCGGACGTCGCAAAAGCCAGCATCGTGCTCAAACAATTACGAGACGGCCGCCCGGTCTGCGCCGGCGTGCAAACCATACCTAACAAAGCCGCTGACATTACAAAGGCTCTGATCGATCTCGGCCAGATTGATTTGATCGTGTGTGAAGTCACCGGAGGCTATGAACGCCAACTTCTAGAAGCTGCTACCAAGCTCTCAATTCCCATTCATAGGGCTGATGGTGCCAGGGTGAAGGCCTTCATCACCTCACATGGAGTACGGGCAAAAACCGATGCGATTGATGCCTATGGCCTAGCCCTCTACGGCCAAGATCGGTTCAACTCCCTTCAAAATTGGACGCCGCCGGACCCAAAACGAGAAGAACTTCAATCCCTTGTCAAGCATCGCCAAGCGCTCATGGATCAACGTACAATGGCCACCAACCGCAGCAAGGCCCCCAATAGCTGCCATATTGCTGACTTCCTCAACGCTGAAATCAGCTTTATCAACACCCAAATCAATAAGATCGAGCAACAGATAGCTGACCTTATGAAGTCCGATGCAACGATCAAAGCTCAAGAAAAGCGCCTGCGCGCCATCAAAGGCATCGGCCCAGTCAGCGCCCATACCCTCATCGCTATGCTGCCCGAACTCGGTCATGCAACGCGCAAGCAAATCGCCTGTCTTGCAGGCCTTGCCCCCCATCCAGCTCAGTCAGGCAACAGCTTCAAGAAATATCCCATGACCGGTGGACGCGATCTCATCAGACGCACCCTGTTCATGGCCGCCTTGACCGCATCACGCTGCCACCCAGACTTAAAACACTTCTACCAAAACCTTCTCAGCAACAAAAAACCAAAAAAACTCGCTCTCGCCGCCGTAGCCCGAAAACTCGTAACCATCGCAAATGCCGTCCTCAAACCAGTCCACATCTCAGATGCTCAACTGACTTGATGACAGTCTTGGGACTGAAGGGGTCTCTGCGCAAAGGCGCGTTGCTCCGCGCAATGAAGGCCTCCGCAACGCGCACGTCAACAAGGTCAGTGGAAGCCCTCACCCCAACCCCTCTCCCACTGGGAGAGGGGCTTTGAAGGCCCCCCTATTCCTTCGCGATGCGCCCACCCACCATCACAAACTCAATCTTGCGCATGAGAGAAATGTCGACCAAAGGATCGCCTGTTACGGCGACAAGGTCTGCCGCTTTGCCCGGTGCCAAGGTCCCGATCTGATCGGACAGGCCAAGGTGGGCCGCGCCACCAACCGTTGCGCTGCGCAGCGCTTCTGCCGGGGTGTAGCCTGCTTGGACCATCAGCTCAAACTCGCGCGCATTATCGCCATGACGCGACACACCGCTGTCGGTGCCAAACACCACACAGACACCCGCTTCACGTGCCCGGCCCAGCATATTGACCATGAGCGGACCGACCGTCAAAGCTTTGGCTGCTTGCGCGCCCGTCAAGGTGCCGCCGGCTTTGGCCATTTCGGTCACCGTTGTGCCGGCTAGCAGGGTTGGCACCAAACACGCATTTTTGGACTTATAGAGGGCAAAGGTCTCAGCATCGGCATAGCTTGAGTGCTCAATACTATCAAAGCCTGCGCGCAAGGCCGCTTCAATCCCGCCCTTGCCATGGGCGTGGGCGGTGGCGGTCTTGCCTAAGAGATGGGCCGTATCGGCAATGGCTTTCAATTCATCATCGAAGAATTGTTGGCTGAGGCCGCTGGCGGTGTTGCTCAACACGCCACCCGTGGCGGTAGCCTTGATGATGTTAGCCCCGGCCTTTACCTGTTCGCGCACAGCGCGGCGGCAATCATCGACGCCATTACAGACGCTTTCTGGCCCCATGACATGCATGACATCCTCGCGGAAGCCATGCACATCGGCATGCCCGCCAGTTGGGCTAATGGCAGCGCCAGCCGCCAAAATGCGCGGCCCCATCAAGCGGCCTGAAGCAAACTGATCGCGCAGTGCAAACACCGTGTGGTGACCATCTGCCCCCAGATCCACGACCGTCGTGAAGCCAGCCTTCAAGGCCTTTTGCGCATTGACCAAGCCATCCAAGGCCAGATCGCTTTCTTCCTTGGTCACTTCATTCAAACGGCTGGACGGCGACAATTCGGACAGCAGATGGACGTGGCTGTCGATCAAGCCGGGCATGACGGTTTTAGCCTTTAGATCGACAAGCTTGGCACCAGCCACGGGGGCGACATAGCCGTCGCGGATCGCTTCAATCTTGCCATCGCGCACGATCAGGGTTTTTGTGGTGCTTGGCGCAGTGCCAGGCTCTGCGATCAGGCGACCAACATGAATATAGGTGGCAGGCGACGGTGCAGGTGGGGTTTGCGCTTGGGCGGCACCCACCGCCAGACAAGCGAAAACGGTTGAGAGAAGTAATGAACGCATAGTGCCCCCCAGAGTGTGATTTTCACCCACCATGCGACTGCCCGATGCGATTGGCAAGCCGATGCTTTGACCCGTCTATCCAGCTTATCCATCTGACAGACTGGGCAAGCTTAGGACGCTAAGGTCGTGCCAGCACGCGGGATTGCCTTAGCGGGAAACATGTTGCAGTCTCCCCACAATTGGGGGGCACATATGAAGAAAAATAAGCTTTTAGGTTTCGTATCCGGATCCATTTGCCTCGCCTTGGCACTGCCAAGCATCGGCTCTGCCAAAACACCGCCCGCCACAGCAGAGGCCTTTGCCGCTGCGCCAAGCATCTCAAAGGTGTCCATCTCAGCAGATGGAAATCGGATCGCCTTTGGCTACACGACGGCGACCGGGGAAACCCAAGTCCGTGTCTTAGATTTGCCCAGCAAAAAGACAGTTGGCGTCTCGGTCGGCGATAAGAAGTTGCGCGGTCTCTATTTTGAAGATGGCGGCGACATTCTCATCACGGCCAGCGACACCATCCGTGGATTTGGCCCGAAATCGGAAATTTTTCGCACCTTTTCATTCGACTTTGAAACCGCCAATATCCGCAACCTTTTAGCGACTGGCGGGATGGTTCGGGAGTATAATTCCGGCGTCCGTTTGCACTCCCTGCTGCCCGACGCGCCAAACCGCGTGATCATGTCGGCCTATGACGTGAACAATTCCGACTTGATCTCGTTGAATCTCTATGAAGTCGCTACCAATGGCGTGCAGGTGGTGACCAAGGCGCTGGGCAATTCCAACACGGTGGACTGGATCACCGATCGTAGCGGCTCGCCTCTCGCACGGGTCGATCATGATCCTGAACGTATGACGACCAAATTGTTCTTACTCGGCGAGAACAAGCAATATTGGGAAGCCCTGCGAGTGGACAAAACGCCCAGCAGCGGCATCTCTCTGATGGGGCTGTCGCGGCAGGGAAGGATTATCTTCGCCAAACCATTTGAATCAGAGTTTGGCGAACTTTTTTCGATGGACCCCAAGACAGGGGCGACCACGACTTTCCTGCGTGCGGACGGCACAGAGCTTGAATCGGTCTTTCGCGACCCATGGTCAGACGTTGTCATTGGCGTCTCAATCGGTGGCTTAGAGCCGATGGACCAGATGATCAGCCCTGACTTTCAAGCAGCTCAAGCCACGCTTGAAGCGACTTTCCCCGACAAAATAGTTTCCATCACAGACACGACTCAAGACCGAAAAAAGATTGTGGCGCGCATTGAAACACCCTCCACGCCGCCCGAATATGTGATGCTCAATGTCGACGGCCCTAAATTGACGCGGCTGGGGGAAGCCTATCCCGGCTTAAAAAATGTGCCCATGGGTCGCCTGCAAGCCACGACTTACAAAGCGCGCGATGGGGTAGAAATCCCGGTCTATGTGACTCTCTCACCTGGCGATCAGGACATCAAAAACGCCCCGACAATCATCTTTCCACACGGCGGGCCGGAATCGCGCGACGAACCGCGCTTTGATTATTGGTCCCAATTCATGGCGACGCGCGGCTATGTTGTGATCCAACCCCAATTCCGGGGATCGACCGGCTTTGGCAAAGCCCATGCGCTTGCTGGACGTCGTCAATGGGGCAAGCGCATGCAGGATGATGTGTCCGACGCGGTGGCTTGGGCCGTCAAGGAGGGTCTGAGTGATCCCAAAAAGGTTTGCATCGTTGGGGCCAGCTATGGCGGGTATGCGGCCTTGGCGGGGGCGACTTTGACGCCGGATCTCTATCGTTGCGTGGTGTCGGTTGCAGGGGTTGCGGACCTGCCCAAGATGATTGAGCAGGAAAAGGCCACTGCGGGCACAGCGCGGGCAGCCAATGTCAATTATTGGTCTGATCATATTGGGGCCGATGATCGCGCAGCGATGGAAGCGGCCTCACCGCGACGTCTTGCCGATCAAGTGCGCGCGCCCATCCTTTTGATGCATGGACGAGATGATACAGTCGTCCGCTTTGAACAAAGCACCATCATGGCCAACGCGCTGAAAGCCGCCGGAAAGCCCTATAAATTCGTGGAGCTAAAAGGCGAAGACCATTGGCTTTCGCGTACCGAGACGCGCCAACAGATGTTGACCGAACTCGAGGCTTTCTTGCGCGAACATTTGGGGCCCGGGGTGAATTAGGTGGGGCGGTGGGTTAAGGTCCTCGTCGGAATCGTGCTGATAAGCGGGGGATTTTGTTTGGCATCTGGCCGGTGGGCGGGGGCCATGGCGATCTGGCATCCAGAGCATGTGCTCGTTAAGATATTTATGTCCGGCTATATAGTCTTAGCGTTCGCAACGTTTGGATTACCGTTTTTCGCGATCCTAAGCTGGTGGAAAGGGCGGTCAAGAAATTCAGAAGTGAAGAAGAACGTACAACCATTTAGGACATTCGTAGTCTGCCTTTTCGGCATCCTTTGTTTATTGATTTCCCCCTTTATGATTTTCATTTTCTGATTATCAGGTTTCCTTCGAATTCATTGAAGATATCAGCTACCACCCTCCAACGCCCTTCCCCCGACGCGCCATTAGGCCTTTGCGTGTACCCCACCTTCCCATTCGGCCAATCCCGTCCTAGACTGAGGCGATACAATAATGCTCTGGGGAGGGCCTACGATGTTACTACCAATTTTGGCGCTGATTGCGTGGACCATGATCATGTGGGTGTGGATGTATGCCACCCGACTACCAGCTATGCAAAAACACAAGATTGACCCGCAAGGGGCTGCAATTCCGGGTAGTTTGGACGCTTTACCGCTAAAAGTGGCCCAAATCGCGCATAATTATAACCATCTGCACGAGCAACCGACCCTGTTTTACGCGCTGGCTTTGACCGCGCATGTGGGAAATTGGGCTGATGGGCTTTCCATTCAGCTCGCTTGGGGCTATGTGGGCCTTCGTGTACTGCATTCGCTGGTGCAAGCAACCGTCAATGTGGTTGCTGCGCGCTTCGCGGTGTTTGCCTTGGCTTCACTCGTTTTAATGGCACTTTGTGTGAAAACGATCCTGGAAGCACTCGGCAGCTAAGTCAGGTGTGAGGGGCTTTTGCCCCCCCGATCTGCCCGAGTTTAAGTGCACGTCCCACATCAGAGCCACAATGGCTCTTTCATCGCTTTCCGCCGTCTGGGCGTTGCAAGTGGCCGTGTTTGTTTTCGCGAGGCCACACCGGGCGAAGGTTAGCCCTATTTGGCGCGCCTGACAGCAAGCAACTCAAGGTCAGGTCCGTCCCAGACGCGTGTGCGCACCCCAAGATAAGGGGGCGATACCGCACGCTTTGACGTGTGAAAGACGACTAAACCATGACTACTTTTGCCGATTTCGGCTTTGCTGAGCCTATCTTGAACGCCATCGCAGGCGAAGGCTATGAGCACCCTACCCCCATCCAAATGCAGGCGATCCCGCCAGCCATGCAATCGCTCGACATTTTGGGCCTCGCCCAAACCGGTACGGGCAAGACCGCAGCCTTCGCACTGCCCTTGTTGCACCACTTAAGCGAGCGCCGCATCCATGCTGGCGCACGCGCTTGCCGCGCGCTGATCCTGTGCCCAACCCGTGAATTGGCTGGCCAGATTGCCGACAGCTTGCGCACCTATGGCAAATTCGTCGGCCTGTCCGGTGCTTTAGTCTATGGCGGCGCTAATATCCGCAAGCAGATCCGCTCGATGGAACGCGGCGTCGACATTCTGATCGCCACCCCAGGCCGCTTGATCGACTTGATGAAGCAGCGCGCCATCCGCCTCGACATGGTCGAGCATCTGATTTTGGACGAAGCCGACCAAATGCTGGACATGGGCTTTATCAAGCCAATCCGCTTGATCGTCGGTGAAATTCCAAAGGCCCGTCAAACCAGCCTGTTCTCGGCCACAATGCCGAAGGAAATCGCGCACCTCGCCGAAGAATTGCTGACCGACCCAAAGCGCATCCAAGTGGCGCCTTTGTCGTCGGCTGCAGAGCGGGTCGACCAACGCTTGATCATGTCCAGCCAAGTGAACAAGCAGCAATTGCTTGAATCCATTTGTCATGAGCCTGAAGTTAAGCGCGCCATGATCTTTGTTCGCACCAAGCATGGCGCGGAAAAAGTTCTCGACAAGCTGGAACAACAAGGCATGTCGGTTGATGCCGTTCATGGCAATAAGAGCCAGAATGCACGTGAGCATGCGCTGGAGCGCTTCCGCAAAGGCCACACACGTCTGCTCGTCTGTACCGATGTGGCTGCACGCGGCATCGACGTCGATGGCGTGACCCATGTGTTCAACTTCGACCTGCCAGACGTGCCAGAAGCCTATGTCCACCGGATTGGCCGGACGGCGCGTGCAGGCGCTGAAGGGATTTCCATCTCCTTCTGTGCCCCGCATGAGCGCGACAATTTGCGCCAGATTGAGCGCTTGATCAAAAAGTCCATCACCAAGATGGACCCAGCCAATTTGATGAAGGCACCACGTCCTGCGGCACCTAAGCCTGCTGAAGTTCAGTATGACGAAGATGGCGAAACCATTTTTGTGGAAACCGTGGGCGAGGCTTCCAACACCTTGGCCGCGCCAACCAATGCGCATGGTGATGTGATCGGCGTTCTGCGCCGCACTGGGCCTAAGGAAATGCTATACGAGCCTCGCAACGACCCGCGTCGCGATGGCAAGTTCGGTGCCCGTGACGGTGGCCGCGAAGGTGGTCGTGGGGGTCGTCCAGGCCCACGCGGCGGTCAATATTCCAACCGCGACCGCAGCGACGATGGTGACCGTCGTCCCCGCGCTGGCAATTTCGCGACGGGTTCGGTCTTCAATGAAGGCCGTCCACAACAGCGCGACGAAAGCCGCTTTGGGGCCCGTGCGCCAGAGGCCGCAGAGCGTCCAGCCTATGTGCGCCCAGTAGCCGATACAGGCCGCGAAGAGCGTCCTCGCTTTGACAAGCCGTTCCACAGCAAGCCACGCGAAGAGCGCAGCTTCCAAGACCGTCCGCGCAATGAGCGTCCTCGTGACGACCGTCCACGCGATGATCGCCCCCGTGACGATCGTCCTCGCGGTGACCGTCCTCAAGGTGATCGCCCACAAGGCGACCGTCCACGCGCTTATGAAGGCCGCAGCGAGGCCTTTGGTCATCGCAATGGTCAAGGCCAGCGCGATTTCGCCCCACGCAAGGGCCCTGTCCCACGCGGGGAAGCCCGTATTGAAGGCCGCAGCGATGATCGCAAGTCAGCGAAGCCTGCTGCTGGGAAAAAGACCTTCGGCGGCAAGCCCGTCAGCCTCGGGCGCTCTGGCGCGCGCGGTGGGGCCAATGTTGGTCGCGGCGGTGACAGCACCTTCGTACCACGTCGCGGGCGTTCGTAATCCAAACGCTCATACCCGTTCAGGCCCCTAAAGCCTGAGCGGGTAAAGCAATTTAAGCCTGATCGCCTTCGCGCGCCCAAAAGCGCGCCAAGGCCCCCTCTATCGCCTCTGCACGCGGCCTAGCGACTTCGGCAATGTCTCGACCATGGGTGAAGAGGAAGAATTCATCCGCCTCGATGCCGCGCAAGATACGCTCTGCGGCGACACTGGCTGGAAGCCCTGCCCTATTCTCCTGCCCAAAGGCTGCATCCAATTGGCGTGGCCCACCGAACTTCTCATGCCGATTGCGAAACCCATTCCAGATTTCAGACGCAACCAGTCCCGGGCATAGAACCGATACGGCTAAAGGCGTGCCCGCATAATCGCGCGCCATCGCTTCACACAGGCCCACCAGCGCATGCTTTGAGGCGGTATAGGGCGTTGCTTGCCCGCCGCGAACGGGCAGCCCCAAACCATGCTCGGAAGCCGTGATCACCAAGCGCGACGGGATGTCTTGTTCGAGAAGGCGCGGCGCAAAGGCGCGTACGCCGTCAATCGTGCCCATCACATTGACCCCAAAGGTCCATTCAATATTAGCGCGCGAGGCTTTGTGGATGGACCCGCCTGCGCCAATGCCTGCATTCAAGAATACCAAAGTCACCCGGCCAAAGCGCTCAAAGGCAAAATCTGCCAAAGCTTGATTGGAGGCGGGGTCCGCCACATCGACAAAGCAGCCAAGTGCGGCCCCACCTTGATCGCGGATGGCTTGCGCCGCTGCTTCTGCCTTTGGTCCCTCAATATCGGCCAATAAAACAGCCGCACCTTTTGCAGCCAAGGCTTGGCCGAGAGCTAAACCAATACCAGAGGCCCCTCCTGTGATCACCGCAACATCTGCTGGTCCTATGTTCTGGCTCATGGCCTACCTCCTTCAGCTTGCGCAGCCGTACGCGACACTACATCGTCGCCCAACTGGATCTGCTTGGCAAACCTTGCTGCAAGTTAATTCGACAAGGTTACCCAAGAGGCAGAATACTTAGCCAGTTATAAGCCATGGGGCGACCAGCGAGGGAGGGTGTATCCATGAATAGACGCGCGTTTTTGGGCACAGGGTGCAGTGGTTTGGGCTTTGCATTTGCCAGCCAAGTTGGCGTAGCAGGCCCCGCTTGGGCCGCACAAGGCAAGCCTAAGTTCGGTAACTTTGGTTTTGATAAGGCCGGCCGCGACCTTTCCATCCAACCCGGCGACGACTTTTGGCGACATGGCGGCGGCACATGGATGAAGAATAACCCGATGCCTGCAGACCGTGCCAGCTGGGGCGCATTTGATGGCCTTGCCGCCAAAGCTGAAACCGATGTGCGCGCGATCATTGATGAGGTTGCAGCCAAGAAGGCCACCCCTGGCTCTATTGAGCAAAAACTCGGCGACTTTTATCGCGCCTATATGGATATGGACACGATCAATGCCAAAGGCCTCAGCCCCATCCAAGCCGAACTGGATCGGATCGCTGCGGCGAAAACCCATGAAGATATCGCAGCCATCATAGGCGCACCTGAAATTCCAACCCAAAGCCCGCTGGGCTGGGGGGTGACCTTGGACGACGGCAATCCAGACCGCTATTTGGTTGTTGTGTCGCATAATGGCCTCGGCATGCCCGATCGCGACTATTATCTCAAAGACGACAAGCGCTTTGCCGAACTGCGGGAGAAATACCCAGCCCATATCGGACGCTTGTTGACTTTGGCCGGTCAAAGCAACGGAGTGGCAAAGGGACAGCAAATTCTCGCGCTGGAAACCGAGATAGCCAAATTGCATTGGGACATCACGGATCGGCGCGACAGCACCAAAATCTATAATCTGCGGACCTATGCCCAACTCGAAGAGCTCGCGCCCGAATTCCCATGGGCCGCTGGCTTTAAAGCCAATGGGTATAAAGACGTTAAAGAGCTGATTGTGAACGAGATCACGGCCATCGGCCCCTTGGCTAAATTGTTCGCCGCCACACCGGTCGAGCAATGGCAGACCTATCTGACCTATCACGTCATTGCCGCCAGCTCTGGCGTATTGCCCCAAGCCATTTATGACGAGCGCTTCGACTTCTATGGCCGGACACTCAATGGCCAGCCCGAACAACGCGAGCGCTGGAAGCGGGCTACACAAGCGCTCGATGGAGCCTTGGGCGAAGCCATTGGTCAATTGTATGTGGCCAGACATTTCACCCCAACCGCGAAAGCAAAGATGCAAGTGCTGGTCGAAAACCTGCGCAAGGCCTTTAGCGTACGCATTGACGGCCTGACCTGGATGACCACTGAAACCAAGGTGAAGGCCAAGCGTAAGCTGACAACCTTTAACCCAAAGATTGGCTATCCCGATCAATGGCGCGACTATGGGGCGCTCGAGATTAAAGCTGGCGATGCCTTTGGTAATGACCGTCGCGCGCGGGCCTTTGATGTCAAGCGCGATGTCGAAGACCTTGGGCGCAAGACCGACAAAAGACGTTGGTTCATGACGCCCCAGACCGTGAACGCCTATTACAATCCCGTCTTCAACGAGATCGTCTTCCCAGCCGCTATTCTGCAGCCGCCCTTCTTTGACGAATTTGCTGATCCGGCTGTCAATTACGGGGCCATTGGCGGCGTGATCGGGCATGAAATGGGTCATGGCTTTGACGACCAAGGGGCCAAATATGATGAAAAGGGCGTCTTGCGCGATTGGTGGACCCCAACCGATGTCGAGGCCTTTAACAAGCTGGGCGCAAAGATGGTTGCGCAATATTCCAGCTTTGAACCCCTGCCGGGCGTGAAGCTAAATGGCGAGCTTTGCCTTGGTGAGAATATTGGTGACCATTGTGGAGTCGTTGTTGGCCTCACGGCCTATAAATTGTCGCTGAAGGGCCGCCCCGCCCCGGTGATCGATGGCTTTACGGGTGATCAGCGCTTCTTCCTGTCCTGGAGCCAAGTGTGGCGGGAAACGGTGCGAGATGAGGCGTTGCGCAATCAAATCCAGTCAGACCCGCACTCGCCGGCAGAATTCCGCGTCAATGGCACGGTTCAAAACGTCGACGCTTGGTATCAGGCATTTAACGTTCAACCGGGCAACAAACTGTATGTGGCCCCAGAGAACCGCGTCCGCATTTGGTAATAGCTAAGCCCCTCTCCCGACCCGGAGGGGGGCTAATTCGTTCATTGTGCGGCCAAGACTGAAACACGCGCCGCGATTAAAATGGGCGTCGGGCGCGCCTTTTGTCCCATCAGAACTGCCCCACGCCGCGCGGCAGGGCCTACGGAGCGGTCAGGGTGGCGCTGCCCCCTTTGGCAAGGCTGTCTTGAAAATGCTGAACCGAGACAGGCCGCTAAACCTCCGCCCGGCCGCTGTCGCCCTGTTCTAAAACGACGTGACGCATCTTGTGTTGTATCCTTCGGCTCACAAAAAATACCACCGTTCCTGCGACCGTGAGGCAATCCACAAGCCGACCACAGCGCAAAGCGCAGCAAAGTCGCGCCTTGTGCGACCGCTAAGGCCATGATCTCTAGACTGTGATTGCTGCCCCTTATGGTTGGAACAGCTTTCCAATCGGGGTGCGGTGATGACACAGGAACCCATATCAAACTGGCTGGGGCGACAGGAAACACTTGAAGAAACACTCTCCGCAGGCCCGGCACAGGGACTGGCGGCGACTTTGAATCTTGACCCGGCAAACTTTGCCACAGATGGGGCCACCCTCCCGCCGGTTTGGAATTGGCTCTATTTCCTACCCCGCGCCCCCAGTCATCAGATCGGCCCAGATGGCCATCCCAAGCGGGGTGGGTTTTTGCCCCCGATCACTTTGGCGCGTCGTATGTGGGCCGGCAGTCGCTGTACCTTTCACCATGATTTGCATGTTGGTGACCGCGCCACCAAGACCTCGACCATCGTGAAGATCAGCGAGAAGCAGGGGCGGGCGGGTACCATGTTCTTCGTTACCGTCCGCCATGAAATCCGTGTGGGGGCGAGCCTTGCGTATGAGGAAGAGCAAGACATCGTCTATATGGATATTCCCAAGGTCTTCACCCCGCCGGAGCCCGTGGCTTTGCCACCCTGTACCTGGCAGCATGACGTCCCGCTGGATCCCGTTCTTTTATTTCGCTTCTCCGCGCTGACCTTTAATGGCCACCGCATCCATTATGACCGCGACTATGCGATGGGGGTGGAGAATTATCCGGGCCTTGTGGTGCACGGGCCACTACAAGCTATTCTGGCCTTCCACTTTGCTTGCTTGGAGCAGGCTGACCGAAAGCCACAGGCCTACCGCTTCAAAGGTGTGCGCCCTTTGTTCGACTTTGACACGGCGAGCTTCAATGGCGCGCCGTCTGATCCCGCGAGCACCCAAATCTATGCCGCCAATGGCGACAAGGCAGTCACCATGGAGGCCCAGATGCGCTGGGCCTGAAGCCGAACACCACACAATTAAAAGCCGACCCAAACCAAACATCCATGATAGTCGGCGGGGGAAACAGGATGAACAGAATATTGGACGGCATGCGCGTGGTCGAGGGGTCAGCCTTTGTGGCCGCCCCTTTGGCTGGCATGACTTTGGCGCAAATGGGTGCCGATGTGATCCGCTTTGACCGCTTGCAAGGTGGCCTTGATGCCGAGCGTTGGCCCATCACCAAATCCGGGAAGAGCCTGTTCTGGGCGGGCCTGAATAAGGGCAAGCGGAGCCTTGCCGTCGACATGACGACGCCAGAGGGCCGCGAAATCCTCACCCGGCTGATCTGTCGGCCCGGCGAAGATGCCGGCATTTTTCTGACCAATCTGCGTTTGCGCGGCTGGATGTCCTATGAGGGCCTCAAGCAGCACCGCGAAGACCTGATCATGATGGCGGTGCTGGGTGATCGCTTCGGCGGGCCGCAGGTGGATTATACGGTCAATCCTGCCGTAGGCTTCCCGATGGCAACCGGGCCTGAAGGCTCTAGCGAGCCTGTCGGCCATGCTTTGCCCGCGTGGGACTGTATCACCGGGCAACAGGCCGCCATGGCCATCATTGCCGCCGATCGCCACCGCCGAAAAACTGGCAAGGGCCAATTGATCGAATTGGCTTTGAAGGACACGGCTCTGGCCATGCTGGGCAATCTTGGGATCATCGCCGAAGCCAGCATCAATGGCAGCGACCGGCCGAAAATGGGTAATTCGCTGTTTGGCGCCTATGCGCAGGACTTTGTCTGCCAAGATGGTCAGCGTGTGATGGTCGTTGCCCTCACCGACCGACAATGGCGCAATCTGAAAGCCGCTACGGGCGCCGAGGCCGCTGTGGCGGACTTGGCCCAACGTCTCGATGCCGATCTGGATCAAGAAGGCGAACGCTTCATCCATCGTCATGCCATCACCGCCCTACTCAAGCCCTATTTCGAAGCCCGCACCTTGTCGGAAGTCGGCACAAGCCTTGCGGGCTCTGACGTGACGTGGAGCCAGTATCGGACGTTTAAGCAGGCCGTGGAAGAAGACCCTGATTGTAGTCTCGACAATCCGATGTTTGCGATGCTGCACCAGCCCGGCATCGGCAGCTATCTAATGCCCGGTAGCCCGATCCATTTCATGGGTGTAGACCGCCTTGCCCCCGCCCCTGCGCCGATCTTGGGTGAGCATACGTTGGAAATCCTGACCGAGATCGGCTTTTCCAATACCGAGATTGCTTCGCTGCACGATGGCAGGATTGTCGCCAGCCCCAAATAAAAAGGGGCTTGAAGCGTCTGCTTCAAGCCCCCTATTTCGGGATTTTGATCTGATTAGTCTGCTTTAGGCTTGCGCTTGCGGAAAGCTGGATTGAGTTCCATTTTGCGGATGCGGATCGACTTTGGCGTGATTTCCACCAATTCATCGTCGTCGATCCAAGCAATTGCTTGTTCCAGCGTCATGCGGCGTGGCGGGGTGAGGCGCATGGCTTCATCCTTGCCCGACGAACGGACGTTCGACAGCTTCTTTTCCTTCAACGGATTGACGTCCATGTCTTCTGGCTTGGCGTTCTCACCAATGATCATGCCCTGATAGACGTCTTCGCCACCATCGATGAACAAAACGCCGCGCTCTTCGAGATACCAGAGCGCATAGACAACTGACTTGCCGCTGTCATTGGCGATCAAAGCGCCATTGTGGCGGCCGTTGATGTTGCCCTTCCAAGGCGTCCAGCTGTGGAAGATGCGGTTCATAATGCCAGAGCCGCGCGTGTCGGTCAGGAATTCAGAGTGATAGCCGATCAGACCGCGCGCAGGTGCCAAGAAGGTAACGCGGGTTTTGCCGCCGCCGGATGGACGCATGTCTTGCAACTCGCCCTTACGGATCGACATCTTTTCAACCACGACGCCGGCATACTCGTCATCCACGTCAATGACGACTTCTTCCAGTGGCTCCATCTTCTGGCCGGTATCTTCATCGAGCTTGGTTAGAACGCGGGGACGCGAGATCGACATCTCAAAGCCTTCGCGGCGCATACCTTCCAAGAGCACGCCGATTTGCAATTCGCCGCGGCCTTGCAGTTCATAAGCGTCTTTGTCGGCGGTCTCAGTCACTTTGATCGCCACGTCGGTTTCAGCTTGCTTCAACAAACGGTCGCGGATCACGCGGCTTTGCACTTTGTCGCCATCGCGACCAGCCAGCGGGCTCGAATTCACCATGACGGTGACCGACAGGGTTGGCGGATCGATGGGGGTTGCGTGAATGGCTTCGGTTACGTCCATGTCGCCGATGGTGTCGGCAACCGTGGTGGTGGACAGACCGGCGATGGAGACGATATCGCCTGCCTCTGCTTCTTCAATCGGCTGACGGCGCAAACCGCGGAAGGCCAACACTTTAGAAATGCGCGACCGTTCGATGGTTTTGCCGTCAATGCTGAGGCCCTTTACAACCGTACCAGCCGTCAAGCGCCCACTTTCAACGCGGCCCGTCAGGATCCGGCCCAAGAAGGGGTCGGAATCCAGCATGGTCACCAGCATTTTGAAAGGCTCATCGCGACGCAGCGCTGCGTCAGGGGCGGGCACATGCTCGATAATGGTCTCAAACAAGGGGTTCAGATTTTCCCGCGAGCCATCCAGCATCAGCGAGGCCCAGCCATCGCGGCCAGAGGCATAAACCGAAGGGAAGTCCAATTGCTCATTGGTGGCATTGAGCGCCATGAACAGCTCAAACACTTCGTCGAGGACTTCATCTGGACGTGCGGTCGGCCGGTCTACCTTGTTCAGGACCACGATGGGGCGCAGGCCGAGTGCCAAAGCCTTGGTCAACACGAATTTGGTTTGTGGCATCGGGCCTTCGGTCGCATCGACCAGCAGCAAACAGCCATCAACCATCGAGAGAACGCGTTCCACCTCGCCACCAAAGTCAGCGTGACCTGGGGTGTCGACGATATTGATGCGGACTTCGTCAGCGCCTTGGCCGTAGACGATGCTGGTGCACTTGGCCAAAATCGTGATGCCGCGCTCTTTTTCTTGCGGGTTGGAATCCATCGCGCGTTCAGCGCGGGCTTCATTTTCGCGGTAAGCACCGCCTTGAGCCAACAATTGATCGGTAAGAGTGGTCTTGCCATGATCAACGTGGGCGATGATCGCAATATTGCGTAGCGCAGCCGATGAAACTGGCGCGTCAGAAAGGGTGGTCACGGGTCATGCTCCGGGAGGAAATCTGCAGTGGAGGCCCCATCTACCCACGATCGAAATCAGGTGGCGGAGGCCTTAGTGTGCCGGGCCTATAGCAGCAAGGTGGGGGGTGCGGCAAATCGACCGCTGCGCAAAGCTGATTGGGTGTCCCAAACGCTCGACAAACAAGGCCCTATCAGACTATGCCGAACTCGAATTGTAGGGGAAAACCATGTCCAATGATGTGATCGTCGTGTTTGGTGGCTCAGGCTTTGTCGGGCGCTATGTGGTGCGCGCGCTGGCAAAAGCAGGCAAACGCGTACGTGTGGCGATGCGACGCCCCCATTTAGGCCAAGATTTGCGGGTTATGGGCGATGTTGGGCAGATCCAGCTGGTTCAAGCCAATGTCCGCAATCCCGAAAGTGTTGCCCGCGCCCTTGAAGGGGCAACCGGCGTGATCAATCTGGTTGGCATTCTCTATGAGAGCGGCAAACAATCCTTTCAGTCTACCCAATTGGAAGGTGCGCGCGTGGTTGCAGCCGAATCAGCCAAGGCTGGCATCACCCGCTTTGTTCAGATGTCGGCGCTCGGTGCTGACCCCGCATCAGCTTCTAATTATGGCCGCACCAAGGGTGAAGCTGAACAGGCTGTTCTTGGCCTAATCCCAAGTGCCGCCATCCTGCGCCCCTCCATCATTTTCGGACCTGAGGATAATTTCTTCAACCAATTTGCGGCCATGGCCCGGATGTCCCCTGCCCTGCCCTTGATCGGTGGCGGCAACACGAAGTTTCAGCCGGTCTATGTAGGGAATGTCGCCGAAGCGGCGGTCAATGCACTCGACAGCGGCGGTGGCACCTATGAGCTGGGTGGACCACGCACCTATAGCTTCAAGGAAATCCTCGAATATATCTTGAAGGAAATTGAGCGGCCGCGTTTCTTGGCACCTTTGCCCTTCTTTATCGCGCAGCCCTTGGGCGCAGTGTTGAATGCCGTGTTCAAACTCTATCCTTTTGCTGGCCCCCCGCTGACCGACGATCAGGTCGTGATGCTGAAAACCGACAATGTGGTGAGCGCTGGTGCCAAGACTTTGGCCGATCTCAGGGTAACCATTTTGGAGAGCGTGGAGTCAATTGTGCCCACTTATCTGTACCGATTTAAGCCATACGGTCAGTTTCAGGTAAAACGCAAAGCCAGTTAGGTACAGCAATTAAGCATAACTCATGCGTAATATCGCTAAATAGCTGAATTTAATAAATAAAATCAACTGGCATATCGATTGCTAACTATTCTATTACCATAGCGTTAATAGAGTAGGATGTTCCAGAATGGTACGTACTCCAGAGCATCGGGTTTTCAGCAAGAAAGCCCTTTGGATGTGTGCAGCGTCACTATGCTTCGTGCCGGGTTTAGCCGCCGCGCAGCAACCCGGTGCCGACCAAATGCGGCGGACCTACGGCGTCACGCCAGATGTCGAGGCCAGCCCTTATCGTTTCCCAAGCCGCGATCAAAACGGCGTTCGTCTGGTTGTGAACGGCCGCCCTGTGGATCTTGGCGGCTCGCGTTCCGCCGGACCCGCACGCTTGGCAGACCCTAATTCAGGTGTGGGTGGACAATTGTCGTCCTCGACGCGCTCGGGCCGTTTGCCTGGCTCTACCCTGACCAACACGACGGCTGTCGGCAACAATGTAACGATCAGCAACGTGCGCAACTCCACCATCTCGATCACCCAGATCAATAATGGCCGCGTATCCGCGACCACCAACACGCCGCGATAAAATCGCGCGCTAGCCCCGGTGAAACCCATGACACCCAACACACGAGCGCCCCGCCTTCTCCTGATTTGCACGGCCTTGAGCACCCTTATGGCCGGATGCGCCAGCGTCCCGGCTGCTGACGTACGCGTGGCCCCTGTAGCCACGTTGAAGGGCAGCGCAGTGGCTCAGACGATGACCGATTATTCAGCCGCTCTGAAGTGCGTTTCTGATGTAGCCGGCAGTCAGGATTACCCCGCACCGCGCATCGCGGTTGGGCATATTACTGACATGACGGGTGCCGATGACCTCTATCTCGGCCGCCGTTTGACCCAAGGCGCAACCTTGATGGCGATTACAGCGGTGTCAAACGCCGGTATGCGGGTGATTGAGCGCTTTGATACGGGTGTGACCCAAGTTGATCTCGACTTTGCCAACAACCGTCTGTTGCGCGATTCAGCCACGGTGATCCGGACCCCCCAAGAAGGTCAGATCCAAGGCGTCGATCTTTATATTGTCGGTGGCATCAGCGAGTATAATCACAATCTCCAATCCCGCGGCCAAGATGCCTCGATCAGCAAGTCTGGCCGCAATGGCGGGTCGGCGTTCGCCACCAATGGCGATTATGTTGTCGATGTTGGCATGGATTTGCGTTTGATCGACGCACGGACCACCGAAGTGATCGCCGTCAAGTCGTACCGTAAGCAGGTCCGCGGCCAACAGCGTGAGCTAGGTGCCGTCTTGGCATCTGGCTCTGATACGATCGATATCGGTATTGGCGGCCGCAAGAATGAGCCCATTCAAATGGCTATTCGCAGCATCATTGATCGCTCGGTTTTCGAATTTACGGCTGGACTCTATGGCTCAGACGCAAGCAATTGCCTTAATCTTGCCCGCCAGATTGAAGCTGGCCCGGTTCAGGCGACTGCATTGGCACCGCGCGCTACAGCGCCGCGCGCCACAGCCCGCGGGGCACCAGCCCTCGCCCCTACTCAGACTTCCAGAATGGAACCTGCCGCCGTCGCACCATCTTCGGTGCCCTTGGCCCCCTGGCTACAGCAGTCACGGCTGGGTCAGAGCCAACCAGAGGCAAGTCCATCACAGACACGACCACAGTCGCCAGAATTGGCTGACGGTCAAACAAACTTCGGGCAGACCCAACTGAACGCTCCTTTGCGGGGCCTTCGGGCAGGTCAATTAGATCAACCCTTCGCGCCCGGGGACCGGTCCAACAATGAGACGATGCAGGAACGTCTGCGTCGCGAGGGGAATTAGCGGCATTGTTGAACTCATGCTCGGTGGGGCAAGGGCGTAAACTCAAAGCCACTTCACCGCGCCTGTATGTAACCAGCCAGCATGGAACAAAAAGTTCCATCGGCATTCAAGAGGGAAGTATCCAGTGAATAGAAAATCACTCTTCATCACAGCAACTGCTATCGCACTCAGCGCTTCGGTTGTTTCGTCGGCCATGGCGCAGCGCACCGTGATCAACACCAGCCAAAACAACGTGGCACGCGCCATTGCTGAAACCAATGCCGGCATCACCCGGACGGCAAACATTGCTGGTGGTAAGGTTGAAGCAACTGCGGCAGCGATTGGCAACACGGCATCGATCGATGTTGGCCGTGTAGCAACGATCTCTAACACCCAGACCAACAACGCCCAAGTTTCCTCTACCCTGAACCTCAATGCAGTGAATGGTTCGGTGAATAACTTCAAAGACGTGACCGCAACTTCGGCTGCGATTGCAAACTCCGCGACCGTCAAAGTTGCCAACACCGCAGCTGATGCAACCGGCATCACCAACACCCAACGCGCTTGGGGCACGACGCAATCGCGTTTGAACAGCAACATCGGTGGCGTAACCGGTAAGGTCGAGCAGACATCTGCTGCGATTGGCAACACCTTCTCTGCAGAAGTCTCAGGCCCAGTTGGCACCATCAACACCTACCAAGCCTATTGGGGTGATGTGAGCAGCCAATTGAACACCACCGTGAACAATGTCAGCGGTGATGTCACTGGCACCTCGGCTGCAATCTGCAACAGCGGCACCGTCAAGGCGACCACTGCGGCTTCCATCAGCTTGAACAACACCCAGGTCTGCAACATTGACCCAAGCGCAACCACCAACGCTCTGATCCAGAACGTCGGCGGCAAAGTCAGCCTCACGACGGCTGCAATCGGCAACACGTTCTCGCTGAACGCTTTGCCAGCATCGACCTTGAACGTGAACAACTTCCAAAACAACGGCGCGATCAACGTCGCTACGGCTAACTTGACCTTGGCGAATGTGGCTGGCGACGTCGCTCTGACCACAGCTGCCATTGGCAACAGCTTCACCGTCTCTGGCGGCAACTAAAACTATCGCAGGCTGAAGTTCAGCCTCGTAAGCAAGACTTTGAGGCCAATCTGTCACGCGGCGGATTGGCCTTTTTCTTAGCCGGCCTCAAACGTCTCAACAGCCGTCATTAAGGCAGCGACCAGATGACGCTCTTCCTCCGTCAAGTCCGGATGCCAGATATTGAAAATCAGGACGACGCGTGTCCCCGTACCTTGATTGCGGGCTTCATGCTCGATCGTATCGTCAAACACCCAAACTTTGCCGCGTTCCCACAGGCGGACTTGATTGCCAACCCGGAACCAACAACCGTCGGGAACCAGCAGCGGCAAATGGCACACCAAGCGTGAATTCAAAAAGCCCGTATGGGGGGCAATCCACGCGCCGGGGGTGAGTTTCGAAAACAAGACAAAGGGCGCGCGCCCTTCAATCGTCTCCAGCGGCACCCCATCCAATGCTGCCAATGTTTTGGGGAATCTCTCTGCAAGTGGCGTTTGGCGTTTGCCATCGCGGATCAAATAAGCCGCTGTCCAATCGTCAACCGCCGAGACTTGTTCCTTGCCGGAACTGGCTACGACATGGGATGATTTTTCAGCTTCAACCTCGATGTAAGGCCCAAAATGTGTGCCCTCTTCGAGGATGGGCATCAGCTCTGAACACATATCATCCGTTGCCGCTTCAACGGTGTCCAGCCAAGGAAAGCGGGCGCGGTCATAAAACTCAATCGCGGGCAATTCGGGGAAGAAATAAGCCCGCGGGGTCGGAACATAGCGCTGCTTGCGACCTGTCAGAATATCGAGACTATCGCCAAAGCGGCGGCTGGATCGCGCCGGATGGAAGCCCGCCTTCTCCACCTCCGCCAACAGATAATCGCTGAGGCCCTGTTTCAGCTTGGCGTGGGCCTCGCGCGCTCGGTTGAGTTCAGCGGCAATCTGGGGCGGCAGGCCCACAAGATCTGGCACCAAGACCTCTAGATGGGCGTAAAAGCCCATGGCAGCCCGCCTGCCACCCAAGGCGACAAGCGCATCCGCCTTGATCAAGTTTGCGCGAATATTGTCTGGGTCATGTTCCAGCACTTGGGTGACTGCTGCGACTTCGCTCTGTCGGTCGCCTGCCGCTTGATAGGCTATCGAGAGGGCAAGCCAGACGGCACTATCTGCGGCCCCAGCCGCAACGATCGACTGAAACTTACCAATCGCAGTGGCTGGATCGCCGGCCCTTAAAGCCTGCATTCCTGCCTGCCCGGCCGCGTCAATGGCTGCCTGGCTCATCGCTGACCCAAAAGTCGTCATCCAATTGTCTCTCGCAAGTTAGGTGCGGGTTGGCTTTTCAGCCTTATTTTCCGCCAGCGGGGGCATAAGTCTCCAGCCATTTCTTGACTTCCTGATACCAGAATAGCGAATTCTGAGGCCGAAGCACCCAATGGTTCTCATTGGCATAATAGATCAAGCGCGACGGTACGCCTTTCTTTTGCAGAGTATTGAACAACTCAATCCCGTGATTGACAGGTACGCGCAGGTCCAACTGCCCATGAATGACCAAGGTGGGGGTTTTGAAATTGGCCGCCATCATATTCGGACTGATGGCTTGGAATTTCGTAGGCTCTTCCCAAGCTTCATAATAGCGGTTTTGATTGGCCCCATAATCGGCCCCAATCTGGGTGTATTGATTATAGACTGGGGCGTGCGCCACCAAAGCCTTGAACGGATGGGGCCGCCCCAAGAGTACGGTGGCCAGATAGCCGCCATAGCTGCCGCCAGCGGCAACCATACGCTCTGAATCCACCCATTTTTGAGCCTTCAGATAGTCAGCTGCTGCCAAGGTGTCCAGATAGGGCAACGTCACCCAATCAGGCTGGATGGCATCGGTGAACGCGTCGCCAAAGCCCGATGAGCCGTGGAAATTATGCCACGTCGTCACATAGCCCCACCCGGCAAAGACTTGCGCGTTCCAGCGGTAAGACCATTGGTCGGTAATCCCAACATGGGGTCCACCATGCAAAAGGAACATCACCGGATATTTCTTCGACGCATCAAAGCGGGGTGGCTTAACCACCCACATCTGAATATCGGCGCCATTGCCGCTGCGATAACTGACCGATTCTACTTTGCCCATTTCAACTCTGGCAAGCAGGCCGTCATTGAAACGGGAGAGCTGGGCCGTCTGCCCCGTTGCGCCGTCAATCCGTACCAAAGTGGCTGGGCTGGAGAAACTTGCCTGCAGGCCTACCAAACTGCGGCCAGCGGCGGCAACACCGGCAAAGTCGCCATCTTTCGTGATCCGCTTTGGTGTCGTACCATTTAGCTCCATCTTGAAGAGACGCCGTGTGGGACGATCTTCGGCAATAACCCAAAGCGATTTAGAATCGGGTGCCCACGTGACTTCTGCCGCAGACCAATCCCAATTGGCCGACAAATCACGCGGCGCTGTCTCGCTCGCTTGGCGATCCAACAGCATCACCCGTTGGCGATCAGCTGCCGCAACGATGACATTGGCACTCCAACTCAAATAGCGCCCGTCAGGGCTGTAATGGGGCTCGTTATCGCCTGCCAGATTGGCGGTGGTCAGATTGCGAAGCATGCCTGTGGACAAGGAAAGCGCCATAACATCTGAATTTGGGCGGGTCCCATTGGTGTCGCTTTCGCTAACAAAGGCGATTTCCTGACCGTCCGGGGCGATGTCATAATCTTCAGAACCCGGTGTGCGGAATTCAATCGCCACACCCGCCGGGCGGGTAAGCGCAACTGGGTCGCCTGCATTGATGGATATGGTATAGAGGTGGGGCTGACGCTCATCGAGGAAATGATCCCAATAGCTGATGGGAGCCTTGTCCCAAACCCGAGCTTGCATGGTGGTGGAAGCGCGCTCTTTCAGGCGCTTGCCTTGATCCTCCCAACTCGCAAGATCAGTCCAGACTGCGCTGATGAAGGCGATCTTCTGGCTGTCGGGGAACCATTTGGGTGCCGAAACCCCGGTTGGCACCCCTGTCAGGCGGCGGGCCTCGCCCCCATCTGGGGCAATCACATAAAGCTGGTTGGCACTGTCTGACCCGCGCTTTGAGACAAAGGCGATCCACTTTCCATCCGGGCTCCAAACGGGCGAGAGGTCATTGCCTTCGCCACTGGTGAGCTGACGGCCGCTGCCGGTTTCCGTGGAAATCACCCACAGAGCTGTAAAGCTGCGGTCGCTATCGGCGTCAAAGCGGGTGACGGTCACCACCGAGAATTTGCCATCGGGCGATAGAGAGGGTGCGCCGACGCGCTGCAATTGCCACATCAATTCTGGTGTAAGTGGCCCTTTGGCGGGGGCTGCTTGCGCATCAGATTGTCCCGCCCAAGCCAAACCAACAACCACCAGGCCAAATAAGCCCCAGTTTCTTAATTTCACCACGTGTGCTTCCCCCAGCCTGAAACCCTTGCGATCTTTTCTAAGCAGATCACACTTGAAAGCTAGGTCGGGCACCATTTCGTGAAAAGAATTTTTACACACCCTTTTTGTCACGCTGGCCAAAACAAGCGCCATGTGAGCCCATATCGACGAAATCCTACGCCAAAAGCCCTTATGCTTACGAGAAATTTACTTCAAATCCGCGCCTGGATTCTTGGCTTAGGATCGTGTGCCTCGAAAGCTTCAAACAAATTTGAACTATCTTTGACTAAAAAAGGCCCTCTAAAGGGTAGAAATTCTATGCCTTGTTTCAAAATTCCCCTTTAAACCTTCAGATTTATCGATCCCTCAACGCATTCACGTTCGGGGACCACCGATGAAAACCATTCTTCTTTCCATGACGGCTGTTGCAGCCTTCATCCCATGTGGCGCAGCTTTTGCCCAAACCGCCGCCCTGCCAACGGGCCAAGAACTCGCTTGGTCGTCGGCTGCATCGCGCGTCGGTGCCTTTAAGCCACGCCTTTGGGCAGCCCGGGGGACCAATGTTACCATCGCCATCATCGATTCAGGCATCCGCCGCGATCATATCGATTTTGCGGGTGCCATCACGGGCGGCTATAATGCTTTCACCAATTTGACGGGCACAGCTGCCGTTAATGACACCAGCGGCCATGGCACGCATGTGGCCTCACTCGCTGCGGCCCGCGCCAATGGCGTCGGCATGGTGGGGGTTGCGTCCAACGCCCGCATCTTGCCCGTGCAGGTTTTCCAAGGCTCCTCCACCTCGGACTTCTATGTCGCGCGCGGCATAAATTACGCCACCAGCCAAAAAGCTTTCGTGATGAACTTAAGCTTGGGCGGCTCCACCATGAGCCCAACCATCCGCACCGCCCTGCAAGGCGCGCAGGCTGCAGGCCTTTTGATGGTGATTGCGGCGGGCAATGAAGGCCTCGCCAATCCCTCTTTCCCTGCCCGTCACGCTTCTGAAGCTTGGGCCAAGGGTCAGATTATTGCCGTTGGCGCGGTTGACGCCAATAATGTGATCGCCAGCTTCTCTAACCGGGCAGGCGATGCCCGCAACTTCTATTTGGTGGCTCCTGGCGTCAATCTGATCGGTGCCTTTCCATCTGCACCCAACGCCTATGCGTACATGAGCGGCACATCCATGGCCTCACCCGTGGTGGCGGGCGCTGCGGCCGTCGTCAAAAGCGCGTGGCCCTATTTGACCGCGCCAAAGGTCGCAGAAGTCCTATTCGTGACGGCGACAGATTTGGGCGCAAAGGGCATCGACCCGATTTATGGCCGGGGCCTCCTCAATCTCGAACGAGCACTTATGCCTGTAGGCACCGTCACGACGGTAAGCTCGGCTGGCACGACCCCTCTGGCCCTAGCGCCTTCGACCAGCGGCGCTGTCGCCATTGGTGCCAAGTCGCTCGCCGGTGAAGGTGGCGCATTTGAAGGCGTAGTGTTTGACGCCTTTGGTCGCGACTTTGCCTATGATTTTGCGACCAAAGCGCAAGATTTACGGCCAGACTCGGTCTCGATCCTTGCCACCACGCTGACGAACCGAATGCAAGCGACTTTGGCCAGCGTGGCTACCCCCGGCGGCACCTTGTCTCTTATGGCAGCCCCGGCTCAAACAGCTGGCGGCGATACCAGCGGCGGCCTCCATTTTGTTGGCAACCAAGGCCAGTCTTGGGCGGTTGCCATTGGGCAGGCCTCCCCCATCCTAGGCGCGAGCCTGACGGCAGGCACCGCCCCCAGTGGCCGCCTCCTCAGCTTTGCCGATCACACCGCTTTGTTTGAAGGCACCACCGCCAGCGTGGCAAGCCAACAGACGTTGGACAATGGTGTCAGCCTCACCTTTGGCGCGCGCTTGCAAGGCGAACACTATAAGCGTCGCGGCCTGAACTGGACGCCAAATGCCACCAGCCAAGCCAGCAGCGTGGAAGCCGCCCTCAGCCGTCAGTTTGACCGCCTGAGCCTTGGTGCCAGCGTCGTGGCCATTCAGGAAACCCAAGGTCGCTTGGGTGACGTGGATAGCGAGCTGTTCGGCCTATCAGGCCCTGCCCTTACGTTCGCGGTCCAAACCGATGTGGCATGGGCTTTGTCTGACAAAGCCTCGCTCAGCGCCCGGATGACACATTCGCAAACCGCCTCACAGCTGGGTGCGGGCGCGAGCTTGGTCAGCTCGATCAGCGCGACGCAAGCCACCGCCTATGCGATCAATTTCGCCCAACGCGACCTCTTGGCCAAAGGCGACCAACTCGACCTCGCCATCGGCACGCCGCTGACCAGCCGCAGCGGCATGATGAATTTGTTGTTGGCGACAGGGGCTGATTCTGAAACCGGCGCGCCCATCATGACCCGTCGCGGGGTCAGCCTCGCGTCCAAAACGCCAGAGCAACGGTTTGAGGCGGTCTATACCCGGACTTTGAGCCAAGATTCAGCCCTCGCCTTCGCCGTCATGGCGCGTCAGGATGCCGACGGCATTGCGGGCAAAGAAGATCAGGCCATGATGGTCCGCTATCAGACGAGCTTCTAAACAGCGCCACGGTTCCCAAACCACAGACCCCGCGATTGGCAAATCCAGTCGCGGGGTTTGGTGTTTTTAGGCTTAAAGGATTGGTAGGGACGGCCGGACTTGAACCGGCACGGATTGCTCCAACGGATTTTAAGTCCGGTGCGTCTACCTATTTCGCCACGTCCCCATCTAGGCGCTTTGTGCGTCATACGCGCTTTTTGAGCAAGAGTGTCATGATGTAATCCATCGGCTTTCTGCACGCGCACATTAGGTGCCTTGCAGAGCATTGACCGGGTTTTGGCGGGCGCTCGGCTTGCAGTGCCAACAAAGCTCAGCCAGATTGGGGGCTCTGGGTCAGTTGATTGGCCGATTTGGTTGAAAGTTCCCCCGCATGTCGAAAGCGCTCATCATTCTTGCCGCACTTATTTT
Organism: Hyphomonadaceae bacterium UKL13-1; assembly: GCA_001602435.1. Lineage (GTDB taxonomy): Bacteria > Pseudomonadota > Alphaproteobacteria > Caulobacterales > Aquidulcibacteraceae > Aquidulcibacter. The sequence continues at coordinate 584,670 of CP012156.1, read as the reverse complement.
AGGACTTTTGGCTGGAATTTGGCTGGGGTCGAGCGAGGCGATCAATGCGACGGCGGACACGATTGGCTCGGTCTGGCTGAATGGTTTGCGCATGACGGTGGTGCCCTTGGTGGTCGCGCTTTTGATCACCGGGATTGCGCAAACGGCCTTGGCGGCACGCGCTGGCAGGTTGGCTGCGCGCGGCGTTGGCACCATGATGGTGATCCTGTGGTGCTCCAGCATCATGGCGGCCATCATGATCCCGCTGATCCTCAGCGTCTTCCCCATGCCCGATGGATCGGCAGAGGCTTTGCGGGAGGCACTGAGCATTACTGAAAAGCCCGGCCCCGTGCCGCCGTTGGGCGATTTCCTGCGCGCGATGATCCCGACCAACCCGATTGCAGCGGCTGCCAATGACGCCATTCTGCCTTTGATCATTTTCACCGCCGCTTTTGGCTTTGCCTTGACGCGCTTGCCGCTGGAAAAGCGCGCGCCAGTGACCGGCTTTTTTGAAGCCGTGGCCGAAGCCATGATTTTGGTGATTGGCTGGGTGTTGGCACTTGCCCCCATCGGCGTGTTTGCTTTGGCTTTTGTGGTTGGGGCCAAGGCAGGCGCAGAGGCCTTTGGCGCGCTGGCCCATTATGTCGTGGTCCTCTCGGCCTTGGGCGTGATTGTGTGGCTGGCGTCCTTTGCCTTGGCGGTCTTTGGCGCCAAGCGCGGTTTAGGCGAATTCTTCAAGGCCGCCATTCCAGCCCAAGCGGTGGCCATCTCCACCCAATCCTCGCTCGCGTCGCTCCCAGCGATGCTGAAAGGCGTACAGGCTTTGGGCGTGCCAGCGGCGAAGGCCGATGTGATCTTGCCGATTGCGGTGGCGATCTTTCGCGCCACTGGCCCGGCCATGAATTTAGGCGTGGCGCTCTATATCGCCAATTGGTTTGGGGTGGAGTTGGGCCCTGCCCAGATCGCCTTGGGGATTGCGGCAGGTGCCACAACGACTTTGGGCGCGGTCAGCCTACCAGGCTCCATCAGCTTTATTAGTTCCATCGCGCCCATTTGCTTGGCCCTAGGCGCGCCGGTTGAGCCACTGGCCTTGTTAATTGCGGTGGAGACTTTCCCCGACATTTTCCGGACTTTGGGCAATGTGACGATGGATATGGCCGTCACCGCGACCGTCGCGCGGCAAGATGACGATGCGGCAGAGCAATCCTCATAAGACCCCCTGCCCAAAAGCCAATTTGAGGGCTATATGACAGGGATGTATATCGACGCAGACACCGCACCCGACAGCCGTAACGACCATGCCATCAAATTGCATGGGCCAGAGGCTTTTGCTGGCATGCGCGCCGCAGGCCGCGCTGCCGCCGAGGTGCTGGACATGTTGGTGGGCGAAGTCAAAGAAGGCGTCACGGCTGAGCGGATCGACACCTTGGCGCGCGACTACGTCCTCGATCATGGCTGGATTCCGGCTTGTATGGGCTATCGCGGCTATAATCACACGACCTGTATCTCGCTGAACCACGTCGTCTGCCATGGCATTCCCGGCCCACGCCAATTCCGCAGTGGCGACATCGCCAATATCGACGTCACGGTGATTGTCGACGGGTGGCATGGCGACCACTCGCGCATGTACGGCATTGGCGATGTATCCCGCAAAGCGCGCCGGCTGATGGATGTAACATGGGAAAGCCTGCAGCGCGGCATTGCAGCGGTAAAACCCGGCGCGACCCTAGGCGACATCGGTCATGCGATCCAAAGCTTTGTCGAAGCACAGCGCTGCTCGGTCGTGCGTGATTTCTGCGGCCACGGCCTTGGCCGCGTGTTCCACGACAATCCAAACATTGTCCATTTCGGCAAGCCGGGCCAAGGCCCAGAATTGCGCGCCGGCATGTTTTTCACCATTGAGCCGATGGTGAATTTAGGCAAACATTCGGTTTCGATCCTGCCTGATGGCTGGACCGCTGTTACGCGCGACCGTTCCTTATCCGCGCAGTTTGAACACTCGATTGGTGTGACTGAGGACGGATGCGAGATTTTCACCCTCTCCCCTCTTGGCTTGGACACACCCCACACGCTGTCTGATCCAGTTTGAGGGCCCATGGGAATAACCAACAAGTCGAATGCCCATCTAGATGGCCATCGCGAGCGCCTGCGTGAGCGCTTCTTGCGCGCAGGTGCAGACGGACTTGCGGACCATGAACTTTTAGAGCTGTGGCTGTTTGGGGTTATCAAGCGGCAAGACACCAAAGTCTTGGCGCGCAATTTGATCACACAGTTTGGCGGCATCAATGAGGTGCTGCAAGCGCCGCTCCACGATCTTTTGCGGGTTGATGGCGTTGGCCAAGTCGCGGCCATCCACCTCAAATCCATTCATGCGATCCAAGTGCGCGGCAGCCAGAGTGAGATTATGAACAAGCCCGTTTTAGGGTCTTGGTCGAGTGTTCTCTCCTATCTCAAACTCAATCTAGGCGGGGCCAAGCGCGAGGAGTTTCGCGTTTTATTCCTCGACAAAAAGCTACGCCTCATCGTGGATGAAAAGATGGGGGAAGGCACGGTCGACCACGCGCCAGTCTACCCGCGCGAGATCGCGCGCCGGGCCCTGGAATTATCGGCCAGCTCGGTAATTCTGGCCCACAACCATCCGTCTGGCGACCCTACGCCGTCCAGCGCAGATATTGCGATGACACGCGAAATCATCAATGCACTTAGCCCCTTAAAAGTAACGGTCATCGATCACATCATTGTTGGATCCCAAGATACACGAAGCCTTAAGGCTTTTGGCCTAATATAGTACTAGTATAGCTGTATTCTATACGCGTTAGTATCCGTCAAATAATCAATAATGTGACTGGGTAATTTTGCGTATCTGAAATTACTCATAGGGAAGTTTTCTCTATGACTATGCATTCGCGTAAAATGAACAACGCCAACTCAACAGGTGTTCGCAGTCTGGCAGCATTGGCGAAGACCTGCTCGACCAGTCGTGTCCTGAATCTCAACGCGATCGACCAGTCAGCGTTGCGAGCTACGGAAAGGCTTCACACGCCATTTTTTCAAGATCGGCTGCTGAATTGTGCGATTATCACCAAGCACAGGCCCAGACCCGATGAAATCGAGTATTTCCACGAAAATGTTCCCGTGGCGACCAAGATTATCTTCCCGCTCGACAATCTTGATTTACGGGTGGGTGGGCGCTCGGTCTTTGTCAATCAAATTGGCTATTTGAACGCAATGTGCGACTTCCTCGGCAAGGATCAGGTTTTGTTGGACGCCGATCTGACAGTCCTAGAACTTTTAAATGAATTGCCGTCGCTGGATCCGTTCTTGGTGCGCGAACAGCTTAAGCGCCATAATTTCACGCCGTCCGACGATTATTTCGCGATCACGCCCAGCGACACGGCCCGGCTTGAGAAATTCGCTTATAATGAAATCCGCGAACTGGTGACCCTCGCTTTTCAGTCTGGCGCAGAGGCTGGCGGCGAATTGGTCAAGCGCATGTCGAACGCTATTCTCGCAACCAATGCCGACCACCGCTTGGCACCCTTACAGATGACGCTGGGTCTAGAAGGCGAACAATTTCAACGGGGTATCTTCAGCTGGAAGGGCTTTTTGTACTATAAATGGCAATTCCAAGAGACCCGGCCAGAGCTCTACAAAGTGGTCGCCCAGATGCAATCGATGAAGATACGCGGCCGTGTTGACCCCACAGTCGGCTATCTGGTGGGTACGGTTCGCGGCTCTATCAAGACACGTATCCAAGAAGCCATTGAGCGTGCGGGCGACATCTTGTCCTTATACGACGACGGGCTCGCCGGCCTAACCAAAAAGGGCAATGCGGCAGAGTTCCGCAGGTTCTTGCTGGAAGCGCCTGGCCTCTTCATTGAATTAGGCCATGCCATGGGCATGATCTCGCACATTGTATCCTATTGGCGCTATCAATTCCGCCCAAGCCAAACCGAAGTCACCAATGTTGAGGAATTTCTCGACCTCTTGAAAGACTTCGACCTTGGCCTTTCCCCTCGCGAAGTTCGATAATTTGTGCAATTTATCCTATTTTTTCGGCAGTCCACCTGCACAAATGTAACCAAGGTTTACGAAATCTCAATTGGCCTTGACCTACCAGTAGAACGCCGAACAAATGCGTTTCCGTGTGCGCCAGTTGGAATTTTGGGGTGAGTGTCCATGAGTGGCGTAAGAAGCTTAGCAGCACTAACTACCACTGCCTCAACCAGCCGGGTGTTAAACCTGCATCTGGTCACCGTCGAGTTCGCTGATGATATGGCGCGGGTAAGCTCGCCCTTCTTTTTCGATGCGGTCTTGAATCGCGCGATCATCATCAAGCACCGGTTGCGCAGCGATGAGACTTATCTGTTGAGCGATGGGACCGCGGTTGCCACAAAGATCATGTTCCCCTTGGATCGCTCCGACTTGAAAGCGGGGGGGCGCTCGATCCTAGTCAACCAAATGGGGTGGCGCGCCACGCTGTGCGATGTGTTGGGCGCGACCGAGCCTGAGTTGCAAAAGGATTTTGAAATCCTTGAGATGCTCAACGAATTGCCGTCGCTCGACCCATTTCTCGTGCGCGAACAATTGCGCCGCTATCACCACCATCCAGCCGATTGCTATTTCGCCATTTCGCCAGCCGATAATGCGCGGATGCAAACCTTTACCTCCAACGAAATGGCCCCACTGATCGCGATGGCGTTTGGCAGTAAGGATGGTGCCATTCCGCCTGAACTCGTGAAGAAGTTGGCAGATGCGCTTTTGTCGACGAACGCGGACTCGCGACTGGATCCCTTGCGTATGACACTTGGCCTCGAAGGCGAGAAATTCACGCAAGGCATTTTCAGCTGGAAGGGCTTTATCTATTATAAATGGCAGTTCTCTGAGACCTTCCACAAGCTGACAAGGATCAGCACGGAAATGGACTCAATCAAGATCAAAGGCCGGATGGATAAAAATATTCGCGAAGAGATTGATGATCTGAAAAAATCGATCCGAGGCCGTATTCGCGATAGTGCAAAGAGCTGCCAACAGGTGTTGTCACTCTATGATGACGCATTCCGTGACTTGGTTGATAAGGGCAATACGGCGGCATTTCGTCGATTCTTGCTCGACGCGCCCGTGCTATTCATTGAACTTGGACATTCAATGGGAATCATCTCGCACATCTCGTCCTTCTGGGCCTATCGGTTCAATAAGGACAAGGAAAAGAATGTTGAGGTTCAGGAATATCTCGACATCCTGCGCGAGTTTGAAAATGGCTTGGCCCCCAAGCGCGCAACCATGGTAACCTGGTAGGCCACTAGGGCCAGCTGAATTTCGCCAAAGAAACGCGAACTAGCTCGCTTATGCAGCCTTGCATGCAGCCTTGGCATGCAGCCGAGGGCAAACGCTTTTGCCGCCATCACGCTTGGGCGCGAAGTGCCTTTCCATAAGTCGCCAAGGCCGTGCGTAATGCATCCCCGATCGCCACTTGAGTCACAGGTTTTGCGACGTGCAAATCTGCGCCAGCTGCCAAGGCATCGCGGCGATGATTTTCACCCGCATTGGCGGTCAGCATGATGATTGGCGTAGGCTTTGCGCCCGTCTTAGCTTCAAGGGCGCGGATTTCACGGGTTGCAGCAAGCCCGTCTTTGATCGGCATCTGCATATCCATAAAGATGACGTCGAAGGTTGCCGTCTCAAAAGCTTCGACGCCCTCTGCGCCATTTGTCGCCGTGAAGAACTCGGCCCCAAAAGGTTCCATCATAAACCCAAACACCTGCTGGTTCAGCAATTGATCCTCAACCAGCAGGACGCGCAAATCCTTGGGAATGTCGCGACAAATCTCCGCCGGATCCTCACTGACACAGGATGGCATTACGGCTCTGTCGAGGGCCAACGGCAAGTCAAGCGTGAAGACGGAGCCAACTTCGGGCGTTGATTGCGCACGGATGGTTCCGCCCATCAGTTCCGTCAAGGATTTTGTGATTGCAAGACCCAGACCGGTACCGCCAAAGCGACGGGTGATCGAATTGTCGGCCTGTGAGAAACGCTCAAACAACTTCTGGCTCTGGGCTTCGTCAAAGCCAATGCCTGTATCTTCGACGTCGATCACCAATCCGGGGCCCATTGCGCGAGGGCTTGCGGTTACTTTAACACGGCCAAGGGCGGTGAACTTCACCGCGTTCGACACAAGATTGGTGATGACTTGGCGGAGGCGAACTGGATCGCCTAAGAAGAGTTGCTGTGCGGGCAGCTTGTTGTCGAATGCCAGCTCAAGCTTCTTCTGCGCGCAGGCACCTGACATCAAAGCAATGACTTCTTGAATGATCAGAGAGACATCAATTGGAACCGCTTCCAATCGAAGCTCACCGGCTTCGACCTTGGTCAGATCTAGAATATCCGACAATTGGCGCTCCAGATCCTTGCCCGAAGATCGGATCAATTCGACCATGCGCTTTTGGCGATCGTCCAATGGTGTATTGGCCAAAGCAGAAGCTACGCCGACAACCCCGTTCAAAGGCGTGCGCAACTCGTGGCTCATATTGGCTAGGAATTGGGTCTTCGCAGCATTGGCAGCGTTAGCTTTGACCGACAAATCTCGCAAATGCTCTTGCTGAGACTTCAAATGGGTGATGTCTGAGAAAGTCGATACCACAAAAGAGGGGGTTTCTTCAAAAGGTTCGAACAAGGGACTCGCCGAAAGGTGCAGCCATTTCGTGCCACCATCAGCATCTGGAACACCCACCACTTCATTGCTGACTGGAATGCCGCTGCGCAAAACCTCAATCGCTGGGATTTCGTGGGGCAAGTAAGGTGTCCCGTTCTCTCGCAATCGCTGCCAGCGCGGATCGTTTGGCATCATGCCCAACATAACATCCCGTGACAGCCCAAGAATCTGACAGGCGCTGGCATTGGCTTCGACAATCTTGCCGATGCGATTTTTGATCAACACGCCCTCAGACATGGTTTCGAGAATAACGCGTGCATGGTCTGCTTCGCGGTTCAGCGCTTCATTGGCTTCAGCCAAAGCAAGCGCGTCGCGGGTCGAGCGGGTGATCTCGAGCTGGCTGACAACAATCTTTGCCAACGCTTTCATTTGCTCAATTTGTTGATCCGTAATGCCGCGCACTTTTGTGTCGATCGCGCACAACGTCCCCAGACGCAGATCTGGTCCGACAATCAAAGGAAAGCCAAAATAAGCACGGATGTTTGGGGCGCCTAGAACCAGCGGATTATTGGCAAAGCGTGCATCTTCGAGCGCATTGGGGATGATCAGTGGCTCATCGTCCAAAATCGCATGCGCACAAAAGGCGCTCTCGCGATCCGTCTCGCACGCATCCAGGCCGACACGTGCCTTGAACCATTGCCGCTCTGCATCGACGAGAGAAACCAGTGCGATCGGAACATCCATGATACTTGAGGCTAAGGCAACAATCGCATCTAAGGACGGATCGGGGAGCGTATCAAGAACCGCAAAATCAACCAGTTCGGCAAGACGCTGGGCTTCATTGTGGGGGGTAGGTGCAGCCATGGTCTATCCTCAAATACGCACAGGATTGGCTTCTCATAAACCATTTAAAGGAGTCTTAGTATGTCGATCAATTATTCGACATCTCAGGGATTCTTTCCAAAATATGATCCAATTTTGAGGACAATGATCAAAGTCCAAAACTTGCTTTGTCCCTAGCAATCAAAGTCACGGCCAAAGTTTCACGTTATTTTTACTCGGCAGTCTTAAGGTACATGATGGCGATTTTTTCGTGACACAGAATTGGTCCGAGGCAATGGATACTCAAGCAGCTGGATTTGCAGAAGTCGGCCTCAATCGGGCGAAAGAGCTAAAAACGCGCCTGGCCGTGGCCGTGTTTCTGGCGCTTGCCTGCTTCTTCATCGTCGGCGGCTATGAACCCTTTGTTTGGCTAGCCATCGTGGTTATCGGGCAAGCGCTCGACTGGTTCACGTTCAAACCTTTGCGTCTGAACCCAGAGCAGGTTGTGTCACGTGCAAGGAAAATTGCCTGCGTTGCCATCGTGACCATCAATGCCTTCGTCTACACCAGCGTCGCGGCTATCTTGTGGGCGGAAGGTGGCGAGGCTGGACGCATTTTTGCCACCCTGATCATTTGTGGTGCACTCCTCCATTCCACCTTGCATGCTGCCCGTTCTACGGCTTTGCTAGCGGCTTCCACGGTGCCGATGTGCCTCTATCTGATCGGCCTGCCGATCGCGTCTTGGCTCTATTTTAAGATGGAAGCGGCGACCTCTGCGGTGATCTTGATAGGATCGCTCGTCTATCTGGCCCATCTGGCAATCATCATTCGCCGCTCCTTTGAATTCACCGATCAGCTCGTGCGGGCCAATGATGAAGCACAAGACCAAAAGACGCGCGCGGAAAGCGCTAGCCAAACCAAGTCAGACTTCTTGGCAACCGTAACACACGAAATTCGCACCCCTATGAATGCGGTCATGGCCTCTGCCATTCTGCTGCGTCGCACCAAATTGACCAAAGCACAAAGTGAGCATGTCGATATGCTCAATGATGCGGTCGATACCCTATTGGCGCTCTTGAATGACGTGCTCGATATGTCGAAGATCGAGGCTGGGAAAATGACGGTTGAACGGGTCGACTTCCCGGTCATCGACGAATTGCAAGCGGCGGTTCGGATTTGGGACCCCCGTGCCTCAGACAAAAATCTCAGTCTTCGGTTTGAGGCCACAGCCGATTTCCCGACCGCGATTAAAGGCGACCCCTTACGAATCCGCCAAATCCTGTTCAATTTGATCTCGAATGCCGTGAAATTTACCGAGACGGGTTCCATCAATGTGTCCGCGCGAACGGGCCTCGATGCCAAAGGTCGGCGCGCCATGGTGCTGGAGGTCACCGACACGGGCTGCGGCATTTCAGCAATTACCCTATCGCGCCTGTTTGCTGAGTTTGAGCAAGGCAATCAAATGATCGCGCGCAAGAAGGGTGGGACGGGCCTCGGCCTTGCCATCAGCCGGCGCTTGGCTGAGCTGATGGACGGTTCACTCGATGTCCGCAGCACAGAGGGCGAAGGCTCAGTTTTCACGGTTACCCTGCCCTATGAGTTGGCAGATAGCCAAAGTGCGCAGGACGAAGCCGAGGATATCGAGTTGGAGGTGCGCCCCTTGCGCATTCTTGTGGCTGAAGACCATCCAACCAATCAAAAGATCGTCAGTCTGTTTTTGTCGACCATGGGCTGGTCACTCGCAATGGCCAATGACGGCCTTGAGGCGCTCGAGATGGCAGCGCTGGAAGAATTTGATGCCATCCTGATGGACATGCAAATGCCCAATATGGATGGCCTTGAGGCAACCCGCCGTCTGCGTGCGACAGCTGGCTATACCCAGCATGTGCCCATTATCGCGCTCACAGCAAACGCAATGGATCACCACCGGGCCGCGTTCATGGAAGCGGGTGCCGACGCCTTTGTACCAAAGCCTTTGGACCCTAACGTCCTGATCCAAACCATTCTGACCTGCGCCAAGGCGAGTATGGCCGATGTGACCCATACGAACGCCCAAGCAAGCGCCCAAGCCAATGAGCCCGCTCTCGCGGCTAGCCTGTCCGTACCAGCTTGGCAGTTAGACCAAAGTCTCGCCTAAGGCATAGGCTGGCCCGGCGCTTTTGTCGCCCGATGCGTGCCGCATAGGGGCGCTGACAAAACTTTCCGTCTCATCCATCTCTCCAAAAAGCCTCCACATGGCCTCCATCTGGGTCGCTATTTTCACGCTCATACACCGCTTGGACCAAGTCCAGCTGGCGCTCCTGTAGGGCCCTTTGGCTCTGCCGCCTCGCGGTGAGATGAGAGAAAAGACAATGAAAAAAGCGATTGCCCTTGGCACCCTCCTCGCCCTTGGCCTGTCGGCAGCCCCAGCTTATGCCGAAGGTACCTTCACAGGCTTCTACGCAGGCGCGGAACTCGGCGCGGCGCGCAGCAACACCAAAACCACCGTCACCCCCGCGACGGGCGCAGCCGCCACCCGCACCAACAAAAAGACCCAAGCCGATGTCGGCGTGTTTGGCGGCTATGGCTATCAGTTCGACAATGGCTTCTATCTGGGTGCTGAGGCGAGCGCCAATCGCCCCACCACCCAGAATAAGGCGATCACGCTTGGCGGGGTTTCGGTGCGCGAGCGCCCACAATATGAATTGGCCCTCAAAGGGGTTGCTGGCATCGGCATTAGCGACAGCACTTTGATCTATGCCAGCGCGGGCGTATCGCGGGTAAAGAGCAAATATCTCTTGCCAAACAATATCACCCGCAATGCGACCTCGAGCGGCCGGGTACTTGGTTTGGGCGTGGCGCAAGCTTTCGGCGACAATCTGATTGGTCGGGTTGAGTATGAGAACACGACTTATGACCGCAAAAGCTATGTGACCGCGGGTGCCCCAACCGTCGCCTATAAGCCAGCCTCCAACCGCGTTTCCGTTGGCTTGGCTTATAAATTCTGATCCGACAACCTGCCTTGTTGTCTTACTGAGTCATCGCGATCTGGTAGGGCAACCAGCACGTGGAGATTGGACGGACCATTGACGCCCCCCAAGGTTATATGGCTCCATCCAATCTCCACACAGTAATGGTAATGCGAAGCCTAGACCAAACCGTTCAGCCTTCTAAAGGTCGCCATGGAAAATGCTCTGATCCTAATCGTTGAGGATGAACCCAATATCGCGGAGATCCTCGACGCCTATTTTCAGCGTGAAGGATTTCGCACCGTCCGTGCTGGCGATGGCGAAACTGCCATTCTGCACCATCGGATGTTGTCGCCCGACCTCGTCGTGCTGGACGTCAATCTGCCCAAGAAGAATGGCCACGAAGTTCTCCAGATCATCCGTCAATCTGCTGACACACCTGTGCTTATGGCTACGGCCATGGGCGAAGATGTAGAGAAGCTGGGCGCGCTTCGCTTTGGCGCAGACGATTATGTGGTGAAGCCTTTCAATCCCCTTGAAGTCGTCGCCCGGGCGCAAGCCATTCTGCGCCGCGTGGCGGCGGGGGAGTCCCGTTCCAAAATCGTGCGCGCCGGTTCCCTAGAAGTGAATTTGGAGACCCATAGTATTCGCGTCCTAGGCCCTCACGACCAATCAAGCCGGCCGGACCTGACCTTGACCGAGTTTCGTCTAATCGCCCACATGGCGCGTGTGCCGCAGAAAGTGTTCACGCGCGCTGAATTGTTGGATGCGTGCCTGCCCGCCGATGGTGACGCTCTTGAACGCACGGTGGACAGCCACATTAGCAAAGCCCGCCGAAAGCTCGAACAGGCGGGGGCCGAAGGCTGCCTCGAAGGCGTTCGCGGCCTTGGTTATCGATTGATCGCCTTATGAAGTTTGGCAAAAACTTAAGCCTTCGGGTCCAACTGATGCTCGCTATGGCGGGCTGTGTGCTTTTGGCGGTCGCCTTTGGCTATGGCGGGCTGAACCTGTTTGGCGAGTATCAGGTCACGCGCGTCAAGGCCGAACTGTCGCCACAGGCACTTTCGGCCATCACGAAGCTTGAGAAGAACCAACTGCCTTCGACCGATGAAATGAAGGAGCTTTTGGCAACGGACGACAAAATCGGTCAAACAATTTTAGATCAGCAAGACTTTGCCCTCCTCGTCTTGAGTATCGTGGCCATGCTGGTGGGTGGGGCTGCAGCCATGTTTCTGGCCAACCGCATTGCAGCGCCTTTGGACGGTGTGGCGAGCGCCTTGCGAAACCTTGCCGGTGGGGACCTATCCGTCCGCGCAATTAGCCGTAGCCCAGGCTCTGCGGAAGCCTCCAAGCTTATCACCGATTTCAACACCATGGCTGACGCCTTGCGGCGATACGACCGTGAACTGACCGAAGGGGCAGCCGCCATCGCCCATGAACTTCGGACGCCCTTGACCATCCTGCGGGGCCGCTTGCAGGGCATGAAAGACCATGTGTTTGAGCCCTCCGAAAAAGAGATCTCCGGCCTAATCCTACAAGTCGAAGCCCTTAGCCGTATTGTCGACGATTTGCAGACTGTCAGCTTTGCCGAAGTCGGTATGCTAACCCTGCATCGAGGGCCGATTGATCTGGCCAAAGTTGTGGGCGAACTGAGCCATTTTGTAGCCCCCGAAATCAAAGATGCTGGCATGCGCCTCAACTTGTCTTTGACACCTGCCCCGGTTTTTGCCGATCCGTTTCGCGTGCGCCAAGCAGCACTGGCTTTGATTACGAACGCCTGTCGGCATGCGCGCTCAGGCGGCGTGATCGACATTGATTGCGGTCTCGTCGGCGACTTTGGAATCATCCGTGTGATGGATCGCGGACCAGGCTTAAGTTCTCTCGCGGTTGAAAATGTCTTTCGCCTGTTCTGGCGGGAGGACCCGTCCCGCGCCCGCGACTATGGTGGCAGCGGCATCGGCTTGTCGGTGGTTGAGGCCATCGCCAGCGCGCATGGCGGCAGTATTACCGCAAGCCACCGGGCAGGTGGCGGTGCGCAATTTGAGCTGCGCATCCCGCAAAAGCCCGCCACCGCTGCGCCAATCGTCCATAAAGGCTCCACACAAGCTACATAGTCAGCGGCAAAATCAAAAGCATCGGAGGCGATCCCGTCTCACCTGCTTTGGAGTTTGCCATGATCACCTTTTTCACCCTGTCCGCATCGTCCTTGCCCAAAAAGCAAAAAGCTACGCGCCCTCACCTGCCTTATGCAGAACGCAAGGTCCGTTCGGGGCTAACCAAGGCTCTGGTCGCGCCACTCGTGCTTGTCAGTGCGGCCAGCCAAGCTTCTCCAGCAGTCTCGGACATCAAGGGGGATTGGGTATTGGATGACGGGAGCGCCGTCGCACGCGTTGCGCCCTGCGCTTATGCACCGAGCCGCCTGTGCGCCATCGTTATTCAAGAAGTCTTGGCCCCCGGTGAAGAAAGCGCCTTGAACCAAATCGTCGTGCGCGACATCCGACCAACCAAGCAAGGCCAGTTTTCAGGCCAATATCAAATTGGCCCACAGAAGACCTTGCCCGCCACCATCAAGATCCGCAGCGCGACTGTCCTTGAGATGAAAATCTGCATGGGCATCTTCTGCGATACCATCAAACTGGTGCGAAAGGTGTGAGGGCGACAGCCGCATGCTCCTGCCGCCCGAAAAGGCAGATCATAATGGAGGCTCCTGACATCATGGTGTCAGTTGGGTTGCGATAGAGGTCGAGAAGAGGCAAAAGGAGGCCTCATATATGGACGATCAAACCTTGGAAATCGTAACCTTTAAGACCGTTTCAGATGCTTCACCCGATGCTGTGTTGGTGGCCGGCCAAGGCATTCTGCCCTGGTTACACGCACAGCCGGGCTTCCTTTCTCGTCATTTAGGGCAGGCTGAAGATGGTCAATGGGTCGATTGTGTGCGCTGGGAAACAAAAGCCGACGCCTTTGCGGCTGCAGACGCGATCATGAGCGCACCAGGGGCAGCGGCCTTTATGGGCGTGATTGAGCCGGGTTCGGTCGTGATGCGTCACTATCACGTCACCTTAGCAGCCTAAGCATGCGCCGGGCCGATCGCCTCTTTGCGCTCATTCAAGCGTTGAGAGGCGGTCGCCTGCGGACAGCCAGATATTTGTCTGAGACTTTGGAAGTGTCGGAGCGCACGATTTATCGCGACGTGGCCGACCTCGTCGGCAATGGCGTGCCAATCGATGGCGCGCGCGGCGTGGGATATTTGTTGCGCGATGATTATTTCTTACCGCCCTTGCGCCTGAGCCAACTTGAAAAGGAAGCACTGACTTGGGGCGTCTCCTTTGTGGCGGCCCATGGCGATGAGGCAATCGCCACCGCTGCCCGCGAACTACAAATCAAGCTGCAGGCCTTAGACCGCTTTCACATGCCCACAAGCCGTCAACCCATGGTTTTCGCCGCCAAACAAACATCAAGCGCCAAGTCAGACTTGAAGCTTTTGCGTGAAGCGACGGCCAGTCGGCACAAGGTCCTGATGCGCTATCAAAGCGGTGCCGACTGCCTTTCCGAACGGATCATCTGGCCTCTTAGTTTGGAGCATTGGGGCAAAGTTTGGACACTCACGACGTGGTGCGAAACCCGCGATGCATTTCGCACCTTTCGATTGGACAGGATCGAAGCTTTGACCTGCCTTACCGAACGCTTCACCGCAGAGTCTGGCAAGACCATGGCCGATTTCCTTGCAAGCCTTGAAGAAACAAAAAGGGCTTAAGGGTGGATCGCAAAATCAGCGCCATGCGGAACCTAGGCCCGACCATGGCAGCGAACCTTGCCAGTATCGGCGTCCACACGAGTGCGGATCTGCAAAGAATAGGTGCCGTAGAGGCGTTTAATCGGATGCGCCTGATTCAGGGCCGCCAGATAAGCCGCATTGCCCTCCACGCGATGTTTGCTGCCTTGGTCGATTGCGATTGGCGCGCGCTGCCAGCCGACATCAAAGCTCAGCTCGACCAAGAAGCCGGGCTCGCGCCTAAGCCACGTCGGCGCGGTGGGTAAGCCTCTGCTAATTGCTTGCCCTTGACTGGCGGACCTTAAGGCAACCAATCACACAACTGTAATAGCCCAATAGCCGCATTTCGCTTTCACCGATAGAAATCACCTATTAAAGGTAGCGTTCCACGGTTTGAGGCCAATTTGAAATGATCAGTTTATTCTTAGCAGGCACTTTGATTGCCCAAGCAACTTCAGACGTTACCACAACTCAACAGCCAGCAAGTCCAGCCGCGGCTGAGACCAAAACCAGCAACCCGGTGACGAAACCGCCCCAGCAGGTCGAAACGATTGTCGTTACGGCGCGCCCACCAACGCGCGAAAGCCGGATTGATCGCGTTGTGTATGACGTTCGCACCATGCCGGACGCCCCAGCCACTGCGGCAGTGGACGCGATTGGACTTTTGCCCGGCGTCTTTGTCGGGGCCAATAATCGGATCACCATGGTCGGGGGTGCTTTTGTGACTGTTCTGGTGGACGGCAAATCCATGCCACGGGCCGCAGCGCTTCAGATCCCGGCCAATCAAATCGCCCGCATCGAGGTCATGTCCAATCCCCCTGCGGAATTTGCTTCAAGCGCACAAGCAGTCATCAATATCATCACCAAAAAGGCCCAAGAGGACGACAAGCTTGGTGGCTCTCTCGCTGGCAGTATTGATACGATCGATAATCAAGCGATAACATTCTCCTTCAATAGAGGGATGAAGCCTTGGAGCTTTAACGGCTTTCTTCGCGTGGCAAACGAAGATGAGGCCTTTTGGTCGCGATCTGAAGGCGTTTCGGGAACCGGTGCCAATCGGGAGCAGGAATCCGGCATCGGCACCGGGCAACTAACCGCAACCAACGTCAACGTGTCGCTTCGCGCTGTCCGAAAGCTTTCAAATACAAATTCGCTGTCGCTGAGCTCGAGCTACTTTACGGGGGAATTTGCGTACGAACAGGACAGTATCGAAACCCGCATCTTGGCCGATTCTAGAAGCGTTTTTCCAATTTTCGGAAGAAGTTGGTCTCCTGCATCCCTTCAATATCATTCAGTCGGATTCAATTCGGAAAAAGAAGACAAATACAAATTCGATGTTGACCTCACCTTTAGCAATAATCTGAACAAGTCCAGCTATCAAAGTCAAAGAGGGGCACAATGGTTTTCAAACCGGGAGCGCAAACAAGAGCGCACTCTAGAATTTGAAACCAGCTTTGAGAAAACCTTTAGCGCGGGTCGCGTTCTGTCGCTCGGGACGAGCTATAAGAATGAAGACTTTGAATTCGCCTTCTCAGACATTGGCTATGTCGGTCCCAGCATCATTCAAGCAAATCTCTTCAAGGCCCGACAACGAGATCAAGCCGCTTATGCGTCCTTTCAGTTCAAGCTCGGCAAATTTGGCTTTCAACCGGGGCTTCGCGTCGAAGACACCGAAATTGATTGGACCGATGGCGCGGGCCTGCTTTCTGGGACAACCTCCTATCAACGCGTGCTGCCAAGCCTATTTATCACCCGCAACTTGGGTGGCGTCGGTACGCTGAAAGCCAGTTATAGCCAAGGCACAACACCGGGTTCCTTGGCCGAGCTCAGTCCATTCCGCCGCGCATTCGGTGTGGATTATGCGACAGAAGGCAACCCAAAGCTGGAGCCTGCTGATCGTCAGACTTTTGAGCTGACCCACGAAGTTGAAAAGCATGGCGTATCGCTCGTCACCACCGCCTTTTATCGCGATACCAAAAATGAACTTACGTTCGGGTCGCGGCTGATCGAGAATAATGTAGTCCTCGCGACCAGCGTCAATCTCAGTCGATCAGAGGCTACAGGTGTCGGCTCAACCTTGAAAGGCAAATTGGGCAAGAAGCTGACCTACAACTTCAGTTGGGAAGTGAGCGAAATTTCCTTCTCTGACCCCCGGGCCGCGACCGGCCAATCCCGCGTGGAGGAAATCCAGTCAAATGGGAAGGCAAGTATCGACTACAAGCCAACCCCTAAAGACCAGTTCGTCTTCTCCACCACCTTCAAAAGTGATGAGTATAGCTTAGGATCTATTGAAGAGGGCGTATGGACCAATTCAATCCAATATACACGTCGCTTGCCCAAAAAGGTGTCTTTGGTTGTGACAGTGACCAATATCGGCGTCGAAACAGACCGCCGAATCCGATCCTTTGGGCCAGACTTTAGCTCTGAATCCCGCAGTTCTAACCCTTCACGTGCGTTGAAGGTTGCTCTGTCGAAAACATTCTGAGTCGGGTTATGTTAAGCAGGGCAGCACCCCCTTACCACCTCGACGCCAAGCCAGCCAAACACCAAGCTTTTGGCATTTACGACCGACTGCTTAGCCTTTGACACTAGCGGGGCGCATATGCGGGGGCTGCATCAAAGTCGGCCGACGTGAAGGGTTTCGCGCTGAACAGGAAGGGATAGTAATAGGTTCGAAGTTGGGTGTGATAGGCCCGAATGCGATCCTGATAGTCCCATTGGGCGGACATGTCGGTGCCAGCTATCCGGTACAGGGCTCTCTGGATTGCAATTGGTGGCAAGGCCAGAGCGACAAGGCCCGCACGGGCTTCGCGCTCCACAATCCCAGCTCGATAAGCGGTCGACAAAGGCTCAACCTGCTGATCACCCAAATGCTGGAACGCATAATACCATTTCCATTCAAAGGGACGCTGCATGGGCGGCGAAGTCGCATATTCCGGATAGAGTTTGTAAAAGCGCTGCAAGGTCGCATCGCGATCTATATCCCAGGCATCATGCACCGCCTCGCGGTTCTCGCGCATAATGGCCGCCCCGTCCGGGATTGGGGTGGCTGCATTAATGACCAGATTGGAACCGGCAGGCGCAATCAAGGTAATCACAAACCAGATGGTGGCCAGTACAGCTGCGTTAGTGGGTGAGCTACCCGCACCCTTTGCGACCCAAGTCGCAATGAGGGTCCAAAACCCAAGCAAAGCGAGAATGAGCGCGGTAAACGCGATCGTGTCGCCGATTCCAGCCCCACTGATTAGGGCACCGCCCCAAAAGACGACAACAAGCACAGAACTGACCAAACCAAAACGGGCCGCAACACGGGGAAGCCAAATGCGCACCCACGCCTTTGGAACGGCCTGCAAACTCGATAGTCGCCCGGCCTCGCGCTCTCCCGACCAAAGATCGTAGAAAAGCACGACCAGAACTAAGGGCGCCAAATAGATCAAGACAAAGGCAAAATCGAAACGACCCGGTAATGCCAACTCTGGGTTTTGGGCTTCGTTCTCATAAATTTGGCCCTCCAGCGCCAAAGCCCGAATACGCAAGGTAGACGGGGCAATATCGCGCTGGCCGAGGGCGGCAAACGCAAGGGCAGACGGCGGATCCCAAGTCGGGTGAAAGCGATAATAGGCCGCGTCGCCCGCATCGGTGGCAAAAACCTTGATCGCGGCCGTATCTTTCTTCTGCAAAGCGATAACTTCGCTCATTGCGGCCTTTTGTCTGGCTACTTCCTGCAAGCCCAAACCGACGGACAATGCGGCCAAACCCGCCAGAAGTGCAATGGCCCAAACACTTGCCCTTTGGCGCACGAGGAAATTGATTTCACGCCAAACGTGTTTCATAGCGCCCTGCCCTCCAGGACGCGCCTACTCCAGACGGCCAAAACCAACATGGCACCCAGCCAGAGCGAAAGCGTGAGGATTGGAGCGAGCGCGGCAGACAAGCGCTCTGCAGCGCGGGTGGGCTTGAATACAAAATCTGGCACCTTGGCCCAATTGTCGGCAGCAATTCGGGTGCGCTGCTCGGCCGCCCGATCCTTGGATCTGGCTGCATCATCGGCATGGTTCAGTTTGTCACGATGCAGCCCGTTCAGATACTGCACCATAGCAAAGCGGTGGGCTTCGCTTTGCTGCAGGAAGCGTAAATGGGTCTCAAGGTCGGTCCCCGCCCCGGCCATTGAAACATGGCGCACGGCAAGGGCCGGACTTAGGATCGACAAACCAGACACAATTTGACTTTGTGTCCGTTGAACGGTGGCGAGCTCGACAAAATACTTATCAAAGAGCCGCGAGGTCAGCGCTTCACCCTCGGCAGAGACAGCCCCCCGGAAGTTGAAGGGCAAATCCTCGACTTTGGTCACACGATGTTGGGCCAAAATGCGGGCCTTAAATGCGGCGAAGAACGGATCGTCAGGATTGTGACTATCGCCCAATTGGCGCAACTCGGCTTGGATCGTCAAATCTGTGGTGGCTCGGCTGTCTAAGGGGGCAAGACGGCTTGCCAATTCGGCGGCCCCGCGTGGGGCGACAATGGCGACAAAGCACCAAATGCCGATCAGGCTTAACAATGCGCCCTGCCCTGTTTGGGCGAGCGCGGAGGCCGCAACAATACCCACAACCCAGATCAGCACATAAAGTCCACAGCCGAGCCCAATCATCGCTGCGGCACCCGCTTCGCTCGGCATAGCCAAGGCCATTAGGAATAGGGCCAGCCAAGCTGGTACCAATGCAACCAGCCCGATTGAACCAAGAGCCAGAGTCTTGCCGAAGATGATATCCCCCGCTGTGACACCCGAAGACAGGAGGAGCCTTAGACTGCCACGCCCCCGCTCTCGCGTGATCATCGAGAAGCCCAGAAAGATCAACAAAAGCGGTGCAAGAGTTTGGAGCACAAAGGCCGGCGTCAACTGGCCAAAGCGCATGAGGCTCGAGTTCTCGCGCACCGCAGAAATGGTCGCACTATTCTGACGATGACCTTCCAAATAAAGCGTCGTGCCGCTGAAGGGATCAATGCCCGGGTCAAACCCGGCGAGCGGGCCAATCGGTCGGAATACATAGCTGCCGTAATGCACCATGCGGTGAGGATGACGGGCGGGCTGCGCTTCAAATAGCGCATCGGTTTGGGTCTGATTGGCGAGGCGGCTTAAGCGTTCCTGCGCCATATGCGCCTGCGAGGTTGCCGCCGCTATGGTCGACAAAAGCAGCAAAGCAACCACACCAATCAAGGCCACACGCGAACGCACCATTAAGGCCAGCTCAGCCCGCGCTATGAGACCGGCGCGCCTCATACAGGCGTGTTTCCGGCGCGCGCTTGAGTGAATGCGCCATAGAGTGCTTGTAGATCAAATCTCGGAAGTGTGCTTTGCGCCTGCCACTGTGACGCTAATTTGCCGTCGATTATCAGGCCAATCGTGTCGGCCACATCAACCGCACCCAAGAGATCATGAGTCACCATCAAGATCGCCACATCGCTTGCCTTGAGGTCCAAGAGGAGCGCATGGAAATCCTGCGTAGCCTGTGGGTCAAGACCCGTTGTTGGCTCATCGAGCAAAAGCACGGGTGTCTTCCGCAACAGGGCGAGCGCGATCGCTGTCTTCTGACGCATGCCTTTGGAAAAAGCACTCAAGCGTTGATCCTGAGCGGTAGGATCTAAGCGGACCTGCGCAAACGCCTCTACAATCTCCGCATTAGTGCGTGATTGGTTAGCAAGGCTCAAGAAATAGTCGACATTTTCGCGGGCTGTCAGATGCTCATAAAGCGCAACGGTTTCAGACAAATAAGCGATGGCGGCGCGCACAGCATCAGGTTCCTCGGCGGGGTCCTTGCCGTCTACTAGAACCTGCCCACTCATAACGGGCAAAAGGCCCAAAGTGGCAAACAAGGCAGTGGACTTTCCAGCACCATTGCCACCCAGCAGGGCGTAAATATGCCCCGCCGGGACGCTTAGCGTCAGGCCGTCCAGCACGCTGCGACCGCCGCGCATTACCACCAATTCGTTGAGCGATAGACCTTGCCTCCCCATCCTATCGAACCCCTAGAAACTGTAGCGCAAAGCCACTGTCACATTGCGCGGGGCACCGGGTGCAACCCACAGCCTGCTAAATGAATTGGTGTAAAAGTCAGTGTCAGCCAGATTAGTGACCTGAGCAGACAATTCCAGATCATCGGTTAGATCATAGGTCGCAAACAGTCTTAGCATCGTGTAGGCGGGCAATTCAAATGCCGTCGCCGTTTCACCCAGACGCTCGCCCACAAAAAGAACGCCACCGCCTATCTCTAATTCGCGTCCGCCGACCTCATATTCTTTCGAGACCAGCGCACTCAAAGTGTGTTCGGGCACATTGATTAGGCGGTCGCCCTTTCTGATCAGCGCGGCGAAATTGGGATCAAGGCCATCCTTAGCAACTTGGGCGTCCACATAGGCGTAAGATATCCGCAGATCCAGTTCGCCGGGTAGCTCTGCGGTCACATCTACTTCAAGGCCGCGGCTTTCCGCGTCGCCAATTGCCAGAGAGAAGCCTGCATTGACCGGGTCGGCGGTGATGATGTTCGTCTTAGTCATCGAGAAGACAGCAATCGTGGCTTCCAAATCGCCATCCAGCAACGTGATTTTGCTGCCCAATTCGAAGGATTCCGATTCTTCAGGTGCAAAGGCCTTCCCGGCAAAATCTGTTCCCGAATTCGCTCTAAAGCCTTGGCCATAGGTCCCATAGAAGGTGATGACGTCGGTGGCTTCAAAGACAAATCCAGCTTGCGGGCTGAACTTGGTTTCGCTGAAGGAGGTGGACGTATTATTTGCCCGGTTCAAACCATCGGCGGAGAAATCGTCATATCGCCCACCCAAACGGATATGCAGGCGGTCGCTGAGTTTGACTTGATCTTGAATATAAAAGCCCCAAGCCTCTTGTTCATCCAAGCGGTTGGTTTGCGGGCCCGGTGTTGGCAGCGGGAATTGGCCATAGATGGGGTTGAAAATATTGATGACATTGCCCGCAGCCGCGCTTGGATTGCCGGCAACCGAGTGTGGCCGAACGCGCAAGAATAGCTGATCATTTGAAAATTGGTCATAGTCAAAGCCTGCTAAGAGGCGATGCTCAAGCGCGCCGGTTTCAAAACGCCCGCTGATTTCGGCGCGGTAGACGGTGTGTTCGGCTTCATAGTCTCGGAAGCGGCGCTGACGCGACAAGGTTTGACCATCGACGAACAGGCGTTGCCGGGCCGTGGCGAGTTCGGCTTCGGTGGAGAAGCCTTGCAAATCGGTGGCCCGATACCCCGCCCCGACCAAAAGGCTCCAGCTGTCATCAAAGTCATGTTGAAGCTGCAACTGGTGGCCGGTTGCATCGGCCTGAAGTGGCCCATCAGCTGGCTCGCCGAGGAAACGCGAGGTCGGAACAACATCCAACTTGTTATTGAGTGAAACGACGCCGCGATCAAAGGGCAGTTCTTGGCGTGTGATTTCACCTTCATAAGTTAGGCTGGTTTTCGGGGTGATCCGCCATTGCGCAGACGGGAAAACACCAGAGCGCTTGGTCTCAAGCGTATCGCGGAAGCTATTGCTTTGCTCATAAAACCCATTCAAGCGCACGGCAAACGCGTCACTCAAAGGGCCCGTCCAATCGCCATCGACGCGCACTTTATTAAAACTGCCGAGGGCGAGCCCAATCGCACCTTCGGTCTCAAATTTCGGCTTCTTGGTGACCAGATTGACGGCACCGCCCGGCTCGCCGCGGCCAAACACGGCCGCGCTGGGACCTTTTAAAATCTCAATCCGTTCAATTCCAACAATGTCGCGTGGTCCGCCAAAGCCACGACCGGCATTGAAGCCATTGACGAGATAACCGCTGGGCAAATTCTCGTCGCCTGCAAAGCCACGCACGGCGAAATTGTCCCATAAGCCACCAAAGTTGTTTTGGCGTGCCATGGATGCCGATAAGTCTAACGCATCGGAAAGACGGGTGATCCCAACTTCTTCCAAAGTATCTGCCTCTAAAATGTCGACAGATTGTGGCGTCAGTTTCAAAGGAATGTCGGCCCGATAGGCTTGGCGCTGAGCCGTCACGACAATGGTTTCCGCTTTGGCTTCCTCTGACGCCGGATCAGCAAAGGCCACAAAGGGCGTCAGTGTCGCGCCAATCAAGGCGCTGGATAAAAATGAAAGTCGTCGAATTGTCATGGTGCCTCAGCGCCTCTTCAATGGGTCTAGGTTTGAGTTCATACACAATTTCTATGGATTGTTATATTATCACATAACATATGTAAGAGGGAAAGTGCAGCGAGGGACCTGAAAACGGTTGTCGATGCCAAACGATTGAAGGACCTCCGTATTCCGTGCGTTCCTGACGGCGGCTGGGCTCTCTTCACCTTTCCTTGTCAGACGGTTCAGCTGAGGAGCCAACACTCTGACATGCGCCCCGGGGGCGGACGTCTTGAAGGGGAAGCCTTAGATGTAACATCGGGCAGCACAAGAGAAATCGGCTATTTCACCCGCACTGGCATCCAAACCGTCTCCTGCTCTTGATTTTTCGGCCGGGATGAGGACACCCTCTGGCCAACTATCGCCCGTTTTCCCAGGATATTGCCGCGCATCACGGGGGCTAAAGTAAGGGCTTTGATTTTGGCGAATTGCTGAAGACAGACACCTATTTGTTGAGTAGCGATGCCTTGCAGCATTCAAGAAAGGCTTTAGCCAACCGTGAAGGTGCCGGATCTGCGGTTACGAAGGCATAGTCTTGGCGAATGTCAGGCAAGAATGGGCGGAGTACGATTTGATCCCGCACATAGGCACTCGCCAGAGCATGGTTGACGATTGCAACGCCAACTCCACGCGCGGCCAAAGCACACGCGCTGCCAATTGTGTGCGTTTCGACCAGAACAGTCGGGACAACGCCAGCAGTTGCGAATGCGGCCTCGACTTGGGCTCGAGAACTGCTGCCCAACCCCAATAATATGAGCGGAACATTGCGCAAAGCGACTGCATCAACGCTTTTGGCTTTTGCAAGATCATGCTGGGCCGGGATCACGCAGGTTGTCCCGCATTCCAAAATGGACTCCGCGTTTAAATCAGACCTTTCCAAGGGAAGTTTGACAAAGCCCGCATCAACAGCGCGCGATGCAATCATGGCTTTCACGGTATCAACCCCGCCTGAATCAAGTGTCAGGCGAACTTTGGGATAAAGCTTCAAAAAGTCTGCCGCGATCTCCGACAAAAATCCTTCCAGCAAGCTGGGGGGTGCCACAATGCGTAATTGACCGGACCGAAATTCCGCAATGTCGCTGGCCAAAATCCTTACCCGGGCGATATTGTCGAGGGCTCTGACAACTTCATCATAGAGCAAAAGTCCATCCGGACTGAGGGTGAGGCGACCCTTGTCCCGATGGAAGAGCTCGAAACCAATATCCTGTTCAAATTGAGCGATCAAACGACTTGCAGCTGGCTGACTAAGTCCCGCCTTCTTTGCAGCCGAGGTGACAGAACCCATTCGAACGACTTCGCGGAAAATCTCCATTGCCCGCGGATTGAAGTTTTTGGACGTCCGGCTGGCAAGTGCCTTGCCCATTTAGTATTCTTCGCTGCGCACGAAAGGCACGATGATGCAGGATGGCGTTTCAGGGCCAAAGTGCACCTTGTTCGTTGCCACAATGGGCTCTGGACCCAAAAGGCCTGCGGGGTGACCAGTGTTGGGATTCACATCAAAATGGGGGAAATTGCTGCTGGATACGTCAAGCCGGATGCGATGACCCCTCACAAACAAATTACTCGTCGGGAAAACTGTCACTTCAATTGGATAAACTTCCATTGGCGTCATGAGCTCAGTTTTCTCGCAGGCGTTTCGAAACCTCAAACGCAGAATGCCATGACTTAGATTCATTGCATAGCCATCAGGATAGTCTTGATTTGGCGGATAGACATCCAAGAGTTTAAGGCAGATGTCGGTGTCGACGGCGCTAGAAGACACCCAAAGCTTGGCCGTGATTGGTCCTGTGACCTCGAGATCACGGTCCAAGACTTCCGTTTGGAATGAGGCAATGGACTGACTTGGCAATTGACCTTGATCAAACGCACCCGCCTCCATGACCGGTGCCCCTGACGCGATCGCACCACCGCGCGTGCCAACAGGGTTTTTCGGGTCATGAACCCAATGGATCGATCCGCTTTGTTCGCTTGGCTCAAGGCTTAGGATGCTTTCTTTTGTCAGATAAAGCGGCGTCGCGACAGCGTTGGGGATCGGCCAAGTTGGCTCATTCCGCCATTTGCCGCCGTGGTCCATTTTCCCCGCATGTGTCTTTAGCCCTGAGCCACCGCCCATGACAAATACTTGGACCAAGTTATTCTTCAGGCGCTGTTCGGTTGGGGTCGCAATTTGCTGGTCAAACCAATCCAAACGCAGTTCGTCATAGCCGATCGCGATATTGCCATCCAAGGGAGCCGAGGAGCCAAAATCAACATCGCCGGCATGGGTTACTGAGCGCTGCCCATGCGTCCAAGGTCCCAGAATCATTCGGTATGGCCCGGCTTTGCGCTTGGATAAACCTTCGAAGTTCTCGATGGTCGTTAAAGAATATGGGTCATACCAACTACAAATGAACATCGTCGGAGCATCGGAGAATTCTTCGTAATTGGCGGCTGCATAGAGGCCCTGTCGGCGCCAAAACGCAGAAAAGGTTTCGTTGCGCCATAGCTCTAATACATAGCTCTCATATTCTGGAGCCATGGCCAGGGGGGATCGGCCTTCCGACCACGGATTGATACCAATCCAATCTCTAATGTTCTGAGCCTCTAGATTTGCTCGACGCACCGGATCGTTTAACGTTGCCGGGGACAAGCGGGCATGGGTCATGGCCCAAGTAAGTTGTTTAAGCTCAAACGCGCCGCCTTGGCGAATGCCACTTTTCCAGGCGTTAGAGAATCCTCCCGAATCCCAAACCATCGCCGCCAGCCCGTGTGGGTTCAGCGAAGCGAGCGCGGCTTGAACATGGGCACCGTAGGACAATCCTAATGTCGCAACTTTTCCGTTGCACCAGTCTTGCGCCAAAAGCCATTTCAGCGTGTCCTCGCCATCATCGCCTTCATTCACATATTTCGAAAAAACGCCTTCTGAGCCGTTTCTTCCCCGGCAGTCCTGCAGCACATAGGCATAGCCCTTGCTCGCGAACCAACGAGCAATTTTAGGCCTGGTTTTTGGGACAGGATTTAAATAGGTTCGGTCACCATGATTGCTGCTTTGCTTACCATAAGGGGTTCGCTCTAGCACCACCGGTCGCTGGCTCCTGCCGTCTACTGGTAGATAAACATCCGTCGCAAGCCGAATACCATCGCGCATCGGGATCATGACATTCTGAACGACTTCCACACGACCAGGCGCCCCCGCGTCGCCAGCTGATTTATCGTTCGTGTTCACAAGCGCGTTGGCCATTAACGGACGCTCCCGTGGGCGATTGTATAGGACGCGGGGGCATGGGGCCCAACTGGCAGATCAAACCCGACCCAGATCATCACGAGGCTTAAACCGGCCACCATAAAGGCAATCGAAAAAGGGATCATCATCGCGATTAAGGAGCCGATGCCAAAGTCGGGAACCCAGCGCCGGCACATAATCAACACCAACGGAAAATTGGACGCCAAAGGGGTAACAATGTTGAAAATCGAATCGCCCATCCTGTAGGCTGCGGTTGTCATTTCAGGTGAAATGCCAAGAAGCATAAGCATCGGGACGACGATGGGTGCTAAGGCGCTCCATTTGGCGGAAGCCGATCCAATCACGATATCAAGGCCTGAGGACATCAATAATAGCCCCGTCAGCATGGCGGGCTTCGGCAGGTTCAAGCCTTGTAAGAGCTCTGCGCCCTTAATCGCCAAAACTGGCCCCAGACCGGACCATGAAAACATCGCGATAAAATGGGCGGCGGCGAAAATCAGGACCAGATAAGGAGCCATATCGCGCATCCCATTGCCCATCATTGAGATGGCATCATGGTGCGTCTTAATCGTCCCTGCGGCGCGTCCAAACGCCCAACCAGTTGCGAGAAACAGCAAGAAGAACCCAGCAATCAAGGCCTTGTAGAACGGCGTCATCTGCGCTGGCCCCACTGCCTCCGTGTCAATGAGGGGTGCAAAGCCCGGCCAGAGTGTCAGGGCCGTAAATAAACCAACAACCGCTAGAAATGCGACGCCAGCATGCCGCAAACCCCTTTTCTGGTCCGGTGTTATCTGACCAAGGCTGGCTTCTTCCTCACCGAGAGGGGAGCTGGATCCGGTCCATTTCCCAAGTCTAGGCTCAACGACCTTGTCGGCGACCCACCAAGCAATTGGCGTAAAGACAATCCCGATGGATAGGGTAAACCACCAGTTTCCCAAGGGGTTCATGACAAAATTCGGGTCGATAATTTTGGCGGCGGCTTCAGTTATGCCAAGCATAAGCACGTCAAACTGGCCCGGAATATAATTGCCCGCGAATGCACCTGATATGCCCGCATAGGCTACTGCTATGCCCAAAAGAGGGTGCCGCCCAGCTTGGGCATAGACCAATGCCGTCAAGGGAATCATGACGACATAAGCCGCGTCGGACGCGTGATGCGACAAGACACCAAGGACAAAAATGCACGGTGTTAAGGCGCTGCGGGGGACTCGCCGGACCGCGCCGCCCAAGAGCGCGGCAAATAGGCCGGAACGTTCTGCGACAGCAGCACCCAGCATAACCACCAGCACAAGTCCTAGCGGTGGAAACGCTGTCATCGTTGTTGGCATTTCAACCAGCAGTCGCCTGATGTTCTCAAGAGAAAGCAGACTTTCAGCCTGAACCGTCGCGCCACTTAGCGGATTCACGGCCGACCACCCTGTGCCTTCGGCCCAAGCAGAAAGGATCATTAGGACGATGATCAAAAACCCGAAAATCAGCACAGGATCAGGCAAGCGATCACCAACACGCGCAATCGTATCGAGCAGGCTGGATTTAGCTGGTTTCTTCTTAAGTGATAGACCGGTCAAATCCATGCACTCCTTCTGCTGCCATGCTTACGAAATAGGTGGTTCAGGCGTTAGCCTAGAACTGCATCCCTAATCGCAAGGAATAGGAACGGCCCCGAACATCATAAGTATAGATATCAAAGTTGATCGGCGCGTTAGCATAGGAAAGCGGCGGCATTTGATCGGAAACATTGTTCACGGCGAAGCTAATGGTCGTGTTCTTCCACGGCAGTTCATAGCCGAACTCAATATCTTGATAAAAAACCGCCTTCGTCTGGCTATTCTTGACCGTATTCACAACATCCGTCGTCTCACCAATGTAACGGCCGCGCCAAATTGCATTCCAAGCGTCCTTATTCCACCGCAAGGAGGCCTGCCCCTTCCAGTTGGGATAGGTCGAACGGGGTCGGTCTCCCAGTCCGGCGCGCTCGTCAAGAATGGGTGCGCCACCTGTTGGATTTGGGCTCGTGGTTAGGAAACTGTCGAGATAGGACGCGTCAATTACCGCCGCAAATCGTCCAATGGACGTGTTAAACTCGTAGCGGAGCGTCGCGTCATATCCGCTCGTTTGAATTTCACTCAGATTTTGTGCGCCAACCAAAACAGTGCGGATCGAGCCCGTCGAAGCG
Organism: Hyphomonadaceae bacterium UKL13-1; assembly: GCA_001602435.1. Classification (GTDB taxonomy): domain Bacteria; phylum Pseudomonadota; class Alphaproteobacteria; order Caulobacterales; family Aquidulcibacteraceae; genus Aquidulcibacter. Next base: position 556,911 of record CP012156.1, on the reverse strand, counting down.
TCGCGATTTACGAGCGAGCAGAAGACACCGCCCTGAGTTGCACATAGGCCGAGAATTTGGGTCACAGATTGGGTGGCGATTGCGTCGGTGATCGTGATGTCAAACCAATCAACGGTGAAGGAAAGTCCGGGCAGAAAGCTCGGCTTAATCGCAAAGCCATAGCTATAAGTGTCAGCTGTTTCAGGGGTTAGCCCCAAATTCCCGGCCAAGGTTCCAGGAATAAGCCCGTTGAGATTGAAGTTTTGCTGATTATAGCCAACGGGAATTCCGGCGCAGCCGGGACGGGTTGGATTTGCAGCGGCTCCGCCATTGCAAGGATCGATCCCTTGAAAGCTGGTTTCCCGTCCACCCTGATAGAGTTCCAGAATGGACGGTGCCCGGAAGCCTTGCGAGAAGGTGCCGCGAATAAGGATATCGTCCACTACGCGCCAGCCAATGCCGACTTTCATGGTCGTAGCCTCTCCTACCGTGTCATAGTCTGAGTATCGGGCCGCAACACTGAGATCTAGGCTCTTGGCAAGCGGCGCATCTCGCAGCAGGGGGGCTGATACTTCAACAAAGGCCTCATGCAAGGAGTATTCACCCGTCGTCGGCGTCCTGGTTTGAGCCGAGGTCGTGGTGTAGATGGCCGGAATGAAATTAGGCGTCGCATTTACTTCTGCGTCTGGAATATCGACCGCCTTGTTCTTGCGGTACTCGTAACCGGCAGCGATGGATAAAGGTCCAGCCGGCAATTCAAATAAGTCGCCCGTGACGTTGAACGCAATATTCGTAAGCTCGTTGGAATTATACTCTCTGGCGGTAAAACGAATGTAGTCGGCAGCGGCAGCCGACATGGGTCCAAACAGATTGACTGGAGAGCATCCTGCTACAGCAGCGCAGTTTGCTGGATTACCCAACGCCAGAAATAGGCGGTCATATTGGACGCCATTTTCCGCAGACGTATCGATTGCGTTCTTGGAATAGCTCATGAAAGCATCCCAATTCCAATCACGTGTGCCCCACTTGAATTTGCCTTCAAGGCCTGCGGCAAGGCGATCTGTTGTTACGTCCTGAATGTTGTTTCGGTTACCAATGTCATACATTACCCGCCGTACCCGCCAAGCTTGGGTCGAGGAGAAGGCAAGCGCATTGGCCGTAGGCACGCCATTTGCGGTACCAAAGGGATTGAAAGCTTGCGAGTTCGCAATACCAAAGCCCCGGATAGTCCCCGACGTGCCACCGATATCGAGTTGGACAGGCGAGAATAATTGATTGGATTGGCGGGTGCTTCGCAGGGCTTCAACTTTTAGCTTCAGGTTGTCTGACAGTTCAAAACCAAGTCGGGCGTAAAGACCAAAACGTTCGCTTGGCCCCACGGAGTAAATGCCCTGTGCCTGAGTGTTAAAGGCATCAGCCGGCAAAGCCGCTGTGCGAAAGCCGTCGTCGGCCAAAGCGCCAACGCCAAAGCCGCCAAGCGCCCGTGCGGTGATCGGGGCGGTTGACGAGGCAAAGCCCGTAGGCGTTCCAAAATAGGCATTTCCAGAAAGCCCCGGAAGAATGAAAAGGCCCCGCTCGCTGGTACCTGGGCCCGCTTGGGGCACCAAAGTATTCAGGGTGAGATCTCTATCAGCCGTGCCGATCGGATCCTCTTTGATATAGCTTGCCGAAACAACGAACGACGCGCGATCAAAGGTCTTTCCCCAATTGACGACAGCCGAAAATTGTTCGCCGTCACTTCTAGACGTTGTCGCTGTTTTCAGGTTCAGACGCAGGCCATCAAAGTCCCGGAGCGTCTTGATATTGACGACGCCAGCAATGGCATCCGCACCATAAATAGCTGAAGCACCATCCTTCAGTACCTCAATACCTTCAATCATGCCAAAAGGCATTGTGTTGAGGTCAACAAAGTCGCGGAAGCCGCGCTGGCCTACGCCATCCACCCAACGATGTCCGTCAACGAGGACCAACACGCGGTTGCCACTGCCCTCCGCCCCACCGAGATAGCGCAAATTGATTGAACTCGCCCCATAGGATGTACCTTGTGTTCCGTTGCTATTCAGACTGACGCCGGCTGAAGGTAACTTTTGAAGCACATCACCGATCGAAGCTGCGCCTGTATTGCGCAAATCCGCCCCCGTAATTGTCAGAACCGGACCAACCGAATCCGCGTCGCGCCGCTGAATCCGCGATCCTGTCACGATGATGGTCTCGACGGCTTTTTCTGGCTCGGCCGACGTTTGGCTTTTGGCGTGGGCAGATATTGGAAGTGCAGCGGCAACCATAGCAAAAGACAAAGCCGGATAGGCGACGCCTGTTTTCAGTTTTCCCAGTTTAGATTGGATGATGCTTAGCATGGTTCGCCCCCCGATTGCTTTTCCGCTGTTCCCACCGCCAGAAACAATGAGCCATTTCAACAGCTACCTGCCTTCTTAGAAGCTATGCAATACTATCACTTTTTCACATCTTACTATGCGTAATTGGCATGGAATAGATTCCGGGATGAATGTGCCCTAATCGAGTTGCAGGAGGACATTCTCGATGGATAGGCGCGTTTTGCTTGGCGGGCTGGTAAGCGGTGCCAGCATGGGGATGTCTCCGAGTGCAGCATTTGCACGGCAGAACAAGGTGACTCTGGCTTTCTTAGGACAATGCTTGATCGAACATGCTCCGACAGGTTCGCAGTGGCCCGGTCAAGAGGGGGTACTTAAGGCGTTAAGTCAGTCAGATCTGGCCGTTTCAAATTTTGAATCTGTTATCCTAGGGCCTCGTGCGGGGGCTCCTACCCGTGATTTAGAGACGTTGCATTCGGCAAAACCAGATGTTTTGGATACTCTCTATCGCGCTAATATCCGGCTTGTTGGTTTTGCCAATAATCATGCATTTGATCTTGGCACCGGCGGAATTCTCGACACTTTGGATGCACTTGCGGCCGCGCGAATAACGGTGGCCGGTGCCGGGATTAATGAAGCTCTGGCAGCGAAGGCCAGCTTTCGATCCGCTCGCAATCAAGAAATCGGCTTGGTTGCCTATGCGACCGGAAAAGTGCGCGTAGGCGGCGCGGCAACTTCTGAACGCGCCGGGGTAAATGAAGTGCGGGTTGGCGAGGCTGGTGTTATCCTGGACGAAGATGCCAATAAAGTCCTCAGCGCCATAGCCGACGCCAAGCGTAAGAGCCCGAATATTGTGGTTTGTCACCACAATCATTTGTGGGAGCCCAACCAAATTCAAGTTCCTGCTTGGCAACGGGAGTTCGCAAAGCGCTGTGTCGATGCGGGCGCTTCAATTTTCATCGGGCACGGCGTGCCAATGGTTCAAGGTATCGAAGTATATAAGGGGGTGCCGCTTCTCTATGGTCTAGGCAATTTCATTTTCCAGACCGAGAAGCCGGTAGGTGCCTACCCGCCTCAGGCTTGGCAAGGTGTCATCGCAACTGGCAAATTTAGGGATGGGGCATGTACCCGACTGTCGCTGACGTGCATCCTGCTCAACGAAATAGGCTTGGCCGGTCCAAGCGATACGCAGACCCGCGGATTCCCGCGTCTGGCAACCAAGCCAGAGCGAGTGACATTTTTTGAAAGGTTCCAGCAGCTGTGCCGACCTTTCGGCACCCAATTAGTCGTCCAAAAATCTGGCGCTATTGAAGTGGCCCTATGAGCAAAAGGGCAACTTTCAACAATTCGCTTCGTGCCGTTTGGTGCACAACGTCCAAAGAATGCACCAAAATCCCCGTTTGCCACCAATGTTCTGGTGGTCACCGCTACTACGGCAGACAGAAGTCGTTCCAGATCATTCCGTCAGATTCTTCGTGTTCCGAACCCGATTAGTGACAAGCCCCAGTGGGGTTTGGCTTGGATCTAGCTAAGTGATTGATTTAATGGCGCGCCCGGAGCGATTCGAACGCCCGACCCTCAGATTCGTAGTCTTTTCATGCCACATTTTTGCCTTATTCCTGAACGTTCCAATTCGTGATTTTTCATATATATTTCATTATGTTGCCGTTCCGCTTCATTCCTGACGCTTCCGTCATTTTCTGACGAAATCCGTTCTGTTGGTAGCAAATTGGTAGCAAACTGCGAGATTCAGACTGACGATTTGGCACGTTTTATGCGTCTGAATGGTAGCAAAATCTGGCAGTCGAAAATTGGGTCAAGTTTGTTCGACAGGAGTGGATTATGGGCGAGCGAGTTAAACTAACAAAGCGACTTCTCGATTCAGTTGTGCGGCCTGCGTCTGGCGAGACGCGCCTTTGGGACAGCGACGCGAAGGGCTTTGTCGCACGCATCTTTCATAATGGTCGGGTGTCCTTTGGGGTCAAACTGCGCATTGGCTCGCTGCAACGCTGGATGACCATCGGAGATCTAGGCAGCCCTTGGACGGTCGAGCAAGCGCGTGAACGGGCGCGCTATATGTTAGCCGACGCTTTCGATGGAATTGACCCCCAACTTGAGAAGCAGGAGGCGCGCGCCGCGCTTACCGTGGCGGCGCTGATTGAACGGTATCTCTCGGAAGGCCGGATGGCGAAGCCCAACAAGCGGGAGTCTTCTTGGGCCAATGACGCATCGCTTTTGCGCCGCCATGCCATTCCCCTCATCGGCAAGCGATTTGCCCGCGACCTCACCCGCCAAGATATTGAACGGATGCAGGCAGACGTGGCGGCGGGAAAAACAGCGGCAAGGATCAAAACCAAGGCCCGAGGGCTCGCACGCATCTCAGGCGGGCAAACCTCAGCTGGTGGCCTCATTCGTTCGTTTTCGGCCATGATGTCTTGGGCTGTGCGCAATGGGCTGAGCGAGACCAATCCCTGCATTGGGGTCGAGAAGTTTAAGCCAGGTCGACGCGAGCGCTTTTTGACGACCGAAGAGGCGCGCAACCTTTTAGCCAAGCTCGTGGTTCTGACCGAGAATGCCGAGATCGACGAGAGCCATGCAACCATCATCCGCCTGCTTCTTTTCACGGGTGCCAGAAAGAGCGAGATCCTAGGCCTGATGTGGAACGAGCTCGACCTCGAACGTGGCCGGATTGTCCTGCCCCGTGGCCGCTCTAAAACCGGCGAGAAGGTCATTCCCCTAAACTCTGCCTCGCTTGCCGAGCTAACAGACCGCCCCCGCTCCTCCCGCTATGTGTTCCCCTCGCTCACAGGGTCAGATGGCCCAACGGTCGGGCTCTATAAATCATGGGAGAAAGTCCGCCAAAGCCTGAACCTTCAGGGCGTGCGGCTGCATGACCTACGCCACTCTTTCGCCAGCTTCGCCGCCGCACGCGGGGCGAGCCTGTACGTCATCGGCAAAGCCCTCGGCCACACGCAAGCCTCAACCACACAACGCTACGCGCACTTGTCGGATGACCCAGTGAGGCGCGCCGCGGAAACTGTGGCAGATCAGATTTTGGGGACGCGGGTGGGATGAAGGGAAGGAGCTTTGCGCGAGCCATGTAGTCTGCTTTGCGCCAGCTTTTGCCGTTTGGGGCGGGTTGGGGGATTCCCGAAAGCGGACATTTATGAGATGGCGGAATAGTTGCACTCCAATACGGTCGAATATCCTCCAAACTTGTGGCTGGATTTTGAGGGGCTGGGTCAGTGTCATCTTAGATAACAGCGCAAGCGCACGGGCCTTTACGGTATTTATTTCAGGCATAAGGTCTGGTTCCAAAATTCAACACCACATCGACTTATTTGTTAGGTTAAGTCGCAAGGCTATAAGGATCATCTGGGCTATAGGCAGTCGCGAGCACTTCAAACGCAAGTTTGCGTCGTCCCGTTTCGTCAACCAACCCTTTGCGGTTCCAAAATTCCTGCAAGCGCGGCAAGGAGCGGCGGGGTGCACGGAAGTCTTTCAATACCCACGGTGAAACACCTACTAGATTGGGGATTTTGCCGATCATTGTGAGTTGGCGGCGATAATATTCGGCTTGAAAATCCTCTGAAAATACTTGTGTCTTCGGTCCGCGTACGCCTGACTTCGCGTCTGCTCCAAATTCTGAGATCATTACGGGTTTTGCAAGTTTTGCGCGAATTGTAATTGCCGGTAGCAAGTCAAGACTAAGCCGTCTAACCACAGCTTCATCAATACCAAGTGCCCGCGCAACTGGGGCTTCATAATACCAACCCAGATATTGATTAAATCCAATGACATCAATCACGTCGCCTAGCGGATCATCGACAACAATTTCTAGCGGCATCGATGCCTGTTGGCTGATCACGGCAGGATCGTTGATCAGTTCTGGCTTGTTAAGGACGCGGGCGAGAAATCGGGACAATTGTGCCTTTTCTGATTGGGATGCATCGCTTTCTTGAAGGCGTCGCGCTGCTACCACCCGTGCTAATCGCCCGACAAATCCGCGTGGATCACCAAACAAGGCGGCGGTAAGGGGGCGCGTGTTATCAAGCGAGCGAATTGTTTGTGCCAGCTCTGCGAGAAATGCTAATCGCGCAGGGGTTTTGGGGGTCTCATTGGCAATTGACCAAAGTACAACACTGGCCCGGTTCCTGTCTCGCTCTACCATTTCCCTAGCCTGAGCTTTCGCCGAGTGTAACGTGCCGGGGTTTTCCCAAGCAATGCCCCAATAAACCGGTAATTCAGCCCACACTAAGATGCCCATCTCGTCAGCTAGACGCGTTGTCGCCTCGTCATGAGGATAGTGCGCCAGACGGATAAAATTGCCATTGAGCGCTTTCACAAGCGCCAGTGTTTGACGGGCATCATCAAAACCGAATGAGCGACCCCCACGGGCCAGGCTCTCTTCATGGGCAGAAATGCCTTTAAGGAAAATGGGCTTTCCATTGAGCAGGACTTGGGCACCCGACACTTCAATGGTTCGCAACCCGATCCGATCTCTCACTGTGTCATCGCCTGCTTCAATCACAATCTCATGAAGTTCAGGACTATCAGGGGACCACAGACCAAGACGGGTTCGCAGCGTCAGACGGGCGGTACCTGTTTGATCTGTCTGGCCGCTAACGGTCTGGTCGCTCTTGCCCAACGTCACACGGACGCCAATGCCTGCGCCGCCACCTGCCAAAACAACATCGATCTGGACGTCGCGTCGCACCAAATTGGTCAACCTTACACACCAGCTGCGAATATGGATTTGGGGTACCTCGATTAAGCGGACTGCGCGGGTAATGCCGCCATAATTATGCCAATCAGTAAACCTTGTCGGTACGGTTTGGGGTGTCAGCTCATTATTGACCCGCACCGTGATAACATTGTCGCCTGCCTTGACCAGTGTGGTTACATCCAGCGTAAATGGGGTGAAGCCACCCTCGTGACGCCCCGCTGGCAGGCCATTGACCCAGATTTCTGCCAGATTGGCCACAGCCTCAAAAACCAGCAATTGGCGTTTTTCCACGACAGGCGCCAACGTGAGTTTGTGCGCATACCACACATCACCCTCATAGAAGAACAATCGCTCTGATTGCGTGTTCCAGTCACCTGGCACCCTTAATGTAACACCTGGATCAAAGGCCCATTCTTGCAGTACCAGATCATCACGCCAAGGCGTGGCATTTTCAAATGCAACCGGAGGAAAGCCTTCAAACGGACTGATCGCGCCCACTTTCATCGGATCGACAATGACTTCCCAAGCCCCATTCAGCAGTCGACTTTGTCGCCCTCCTGCATTTTGCAAGGCTGGCGCTAAGGGTGGAAATACCCGAACTACTTGAGCCCTTGCAGGGGCTCCAAGCAGACTGGACGCCACGCCAATTGCGGCGCCTGCCAGCAACTGGCGTCGGTTGGTGGCCATGTTAGCCCCCAAACTTGATGTCGAACGAAACCCCGATCGTGCGTCTTGCATCGGCGCTGGGGAATTGCGAACTCACCCCTGCGGCACCTAATACAGGCTGGCTGATGATGTTGTTTACGAAGTTCTCGTCTGCAAGATTGCGGCCAAAGATTGCCAATGTCCAACGATCATCTGGACCGCGCACCGCAAGCCGGGCACCCACTAGCCCATAGCCGTCTTGACGTAGCAAGGGGTCGCCGGCCGCTGAGAAGGAAGCCTCTCCGCGATAAACGTAGTTTGCTTGTGCAACTACTGTGAATGAGTCAAAAGGACGCTCATAAGCTGCCGTGAAACTACCAGCGGTCTTTGGTGCGTTGACTAGAGGATTGCCGGTGGCTTCAGTGACAAATGGGCCGGTAGCAGAAATAATCCGAATGCAGTCACGCGGTGATGTCCGAGGTGTACCAAATGGCAATTGGACTTGCCCCGCGTAACACGCAACGTTCTTGAAGTCGGTGTAGGTTGCGTCTGTTAGAGCTAAGTTGCCAGACAATGTCAGTCCGTTGATCGGACGGGCGCGAAACTCAAGTTCAATCCCGCTGGTTTCCAATTCTCCTGCATTGGCGACGGTGAAACGCGAAGGAAACACGTTTTGATCGAACACCTGCGCTTGAAAATTCTCAAATGTCGTTTGGAACAAGGCTGCGTTGAACACAAGTTTGCGATCAAACAGGGTCGTACGCAAACCCGCCTCATAAGAAGTCGGGATTTCTGGATTGGTGAACACAACCGTACTATTGACAAGACCCTGATCATAGGCCGGCCCTTTATAGCCCCGGGACAGGCCGACATAGGCCATTATGTCGGGCGCGAAATCATATTGAGCCGTCAGGCGCCACGAGGTGTTATCAGTATCGCGGCTTGCAGATGCCACGCCATAGAAACGTCCAGGGATGCTGCCTGTTGTATTGATGGCCTGAGCCTGGCTCCAATCCACTGACAAGGTATCTTGAGTAAAGCGGGCACCTGCGCTGAGCTTCAGCCGATCAAATAGGCGATAGGCCAATTGGCCGAAAACTGCTTGGCTTTCGTTGACCGTCGTCGAGCGACGGCTAGCCCCGAGTGTGGCACCAGGTGGCAACGCCAGCCCCAAAGTACCCGCTTGCAAGTTCCCACCAGTGTTGGTCATTTCCAAAATGAAGAGCCCAGTTGTCCATTCAAGTTTCTGCCCCTCTGGCGAAGCCAAGCGAATTTCATAGCTCGTCTGATCAACTTGGGAATCGCCCTCATTCCGATCAAGCACATTGAGGGGCAAGATATCTGGATCATTATTGTCGATGGCAAACCAATTGCGATAGCCTGCAATGGCGGTAAGTTCGGCCCAGCCAAGGCCGATGTCAGCTTGAATTGCGCCGCCCCACGTATCCATATTCTGGAAGAATGCAGCACCTGCAGCATTTTGGAGATTGGTTGCCGAAGGCACGATTCCTGATGCGCTATTGAGGGCCGCAAAGGTCGTTCCGGATGGCGCGCTGCGCGCGGTCCATGCACAGCAGGTTGCGTTGGAGTTCAAATAGTCGCCAAATATTTGTATTTGGGCGTTTGGTGCGACATTGGCTAGAAACCGGGCCCTTATCGCAGAGTTTTCAAGCCCATTTAGTTTCTCATTGCGTCTGATGTTGTTGACAAACCCATCGCGTGAGCGATCCTGCCAAGTGACGCGCAAGGCAGCGTCGTCGCCAAATGCAAGGTTTGCAGTGGCCGCAAGATTGACTTCGTTCAAAGTCGCGGCGGATGTCCGCAGTGCCAACGAGGTTTCGCCAAGTCGTGGCGCATTGGTTACGACATTAATCAGACCAGCCGACGCATTCTTGCCAAAAAGCATCCCTTGAGGTCCACGCAAGACCTCAATCCGCTCTACATCTACCAGATCGGAAATTCCCATACCATTGCGGCCCATGGTGATTCCATCAACCACCACGCCAACCGATTGTTCGACGCCATCGCCGAATATTTGGGTGCCGACCCCGCGAATCGTAATGCCTTCCCCGCGCGAGTTTGCTGACGGTCCATAGTTGACGCTGGGTGCTACGAACCTCAAGTCGGTGGCGCTGGTGACTCCAGCGTCGCGCAACGTAGCCCCGGCCACAGCACTGACAGCCAAAGGCACATCTTGCAGGCGCTCCGAACGGCGTTGGGCCGTGACGACAATCACCTCGACAGTTTCAGCACTTGCCGCAGGGGCCGTCGCGCTTTGTTGCTGAGCCCCCGGTGCTTGAGCATGGGCGCTGGTTGCAACGCCTGCTGCGCAAGCCGCAAGAATGGTTCGGGCTATTATTTGGCTATTCAAATTGGTTTCCTCCAGCGTCGCTTTTTGTGCAACTAGCCGCCCTTAGGGCACAGCCATTTTAGTCACCTTGTGCTTATCACGAAAACTACTACAGTCAATCCTGATTGTAATTTGCGTTGGCTGTTGCGGCGCGCGCCTCTTCTACGACATCGCGCAAGGCCCGTTTAATCCTGTATATACCTGGCAGAAGATCGGCCTCAGCTGTCCCTAGCGCCAACTCCATCGCCAAACCGCGCAATGCAGCAACCGTGAACAGCAAAAACGACCGGGATTGAGCCCTGCTAACAGGAGCTGCGGCTTTCAATAGGCTGTGCATCGCTTCTTGTGATCGGGCTGTCACCTCATCATGGACGGGCATCACAATGGCAGCCAGTTCTGGATCTGATCGGGAAGCTTGCCAAATCTCAACCTGAGCAATGCCATCTGGTGATTTGAACCGGAGCCAAGCTGCATCCACAATCAAATCATGCCTTTGCTCATCCGTTACCGCGTGCGCCACCGAACGCTGATAGAAAGCGGCGTCTCGCTCATACGTGAGCCGCGCCACTTCTGCCATCAACAAGGCCTTAGTCGGAAAGTGGTGAAGCATAGCACCACGGGACACCTGCGCGTTTTGCGCCACCAGAATGGTCGTGGTCACCGAGTAACCAAAACGATGCAGGCTATCTATCGCTGCCTCAACGATCCTCTCACGAGTTAGCTCAGGCTGGCGAAGGCGCGCAGGAGCGACTTTTGACGCTGGCTTGTCGCCGGGCAGACGCGGTTTGGCTATAATAGAGCTGGCTGGCTCGGACATTAGAATCCTCTCCTACCGTCTATCTTGACTGTCTTTCGAATTTGGGGTCAAGTGCCTGTAAGCGGCGAAAAACACCAGCCATTGGCAGGAGGGGCAAAATGCAGTCAAGGTCGCCGATTTCAATGCCATGCGGGCATTGTGGCCGCGTCACCCTTAGGGCGTGTTACCGCCCAAGCAGCAATAGTTGTTTTGGTGGCTATTGCTGGAATGATGTAACCTGCTCATGCTAAGCAGTCGGTACTTGCGCCCTCCACAAAAACTGTCCCGCGACCCAACATCATTGTCGTGCTCGCGGATGATTTAGGCTTTGGCGACCTTGGCAGCTTTGGCGCCCGTCAGATCCGCACGCCACATTTGGATCGAATGGCGCGCGATGGAGCTCGACTTACCAGTTTCTTTTCGAGCGCCAACGTTTGCACACCATCCAGAGCGGGCATGTTAACTGGGCGATATCCTGCCCGCAGCGGACTTGCCGTGGGGGTGCTCCAAGTTCACTCGACTTATGGTTTGCCAGAAAGCGAAATAACTGTGCCTGAACTTCTTAAGGGGCAAGGGTATCGCACCGCTATGCTGGGTAAGTGGCACCATGGATCACGCGCCAATTTCTGGCCGACATCGCATGGGTTTGATACGTTTTGGGGTGTGCCCTGGTCTAATGACATGAACCCGCTGCCTCTCTATCGCGGCATGGAAATTCTCGAAGAACCGCTCGTTCAGGAGGCCTTTGCCGATAGATTGGTCGAAGAAGCGCGTGCGGTAATAAGTGCACCATCTCAGCAACCATTCTTCCTCTACATCTCCCATGTCGCGCCCCATGTGCCGTTGCAGCCAGGATCAAAGTTTGCAGGGCGCAGTAAAGCAGGCCTTTACGGTGATTTTGTCTAGGAAATGGATTGGACAATGGGCGAGATCTTCGCTGCAATCCGACGCGCCGGCAGGGAGCGGGAGACCATTGTTATCTTCACCAGCGACAATGGTCCCTGGTTTGAAGGGTCTAGTGGTGCTTTGCGCGACCGCAAAGGGTCGACCAATGAGGGCGCGTTTGGCGTTCCGTTTTTGGCCCGCTGGCCCGGACAAATTCCAAGAGGATTGGTGAGCGACGAAATGTCTATGAACATTGACGTGCTGCCCACACTGGCGCGGAACGCTGGTGCCACCTTGCCCAGCGACCGGGTGATTAACGGCAAAGATATCATGCCAATCTTGACCAGCAGCACGACTAAAACGCCACATGAGCGTTTGTTATTCTTCTCTAATAGCGAGATTGCAGCCGTTCGAACGTCCGACTGGCGGTTGGTCGTGCGAGGTTTTTACCAGCAATTTGATGTGCCATTTGATGCTTTGGGATATTGGTTGTTGTTTAACATGCGCACCGACCGTTCCGAAACCACCAGTGTCTGGCACCTTTTCCCTGATATTGTCGCCCGACTCGAAGGCATGTTGATTTCAGCACGCAGCGAATTTTCGGGCTTGAGCCAGCAACGATCGTTGCCCGCAGTCGGTGCTCCAATCCAATTGCCAGCGGGTGAACGACCAGGCCTAACAAAACAATCATACCCCCAGCTTGGTAGTCAGCCTCCTATTGTGCAACCCCAAGCTCCGCGCGGAAGCCGATAGCATGTCCCACACAAAGCTTCCCTTGCCAGCCAAACTCGCCTTTGGGTTGGGAGATTTCGGATTCAATTTGGTTTGGACCGGCACCAGCCTTTTCTTGATGTACGTCTATACAGACGTTTTCGGGCTTAGTCCGATTATAGCTGGGTCGATCAATGCCTTGGCATTGTTTTGGGACGCGGTGACTGATCCCGTAATGGGTATGATTATAGACCGCACTAGAACCCGCTGGGGCCGATATCGACCTTGGATTGGCTTTGGTGCGGTCCCACTTGCTGCAAGCTATGTACTTGCCTTTTGGAATCCGGGTTTTGAAGGCATGGCACTGGTGGCTTGGGTCGCCTTCACGCATTGCCTGTTGAGGACGTTTTATACCATTGCGGGCATTCCGTTTTCGTCTTTGCAGGCCCGTTTGACCTCAGATGCGAATGAACGCGAAACTTTGGCTGGATTCAGAATGATGCGTGCGGCAATGGGCGGATTGAGCGTCGCTTTGGTGACGCCAATCATGGTGTCGCGCGCAGGGCCTGCGGCTGAAGGAACGGGCTATTTGTTAGCCGCACTAGCCGCAGCGGTGCTTGCTATTTTAATCTTTGCCTATGTCGTTGCTGTCACCCGAGAACCACCTGAAACAGAAGGTGCGTCTGACGTCATTGCGCCCTTCGCTGGAGACTTAAAGAGCTTTTTTAGCCAAGCTGTTACCAATGGTACATTGATCCGAGTGTTCATTGTGATTGTTGCTGTTGGTGTTGCAGTCGCAATGTTCTCGAAGAATTTGATATATTATTTCAAATACATCCTCGAAGCGCCACAAGATGTGGGTATGGCGCTGATAACGCCAGCCCTGACTATGCTGTTAATGGTTCCAGCTTGGGTGCTGCGTGCGCGACGCACGTCAAAACGGTTCCCTTGGATGCTTGGCTCAGCGCTTGCTGGCACGGGCTTTATCGCTTTTTACTTCAATCCAATTCAGGAAGTTCCAGTCGTCATGGGTGTTATCATGCTCATTTCGCTATGCACTTCGAGTTTTGGCGTGTTGTTCTGGTCGATTGTGCCTGATACCGTCAAATGGGGTGAAGCCCAGCATGGCCAGCGCCATGAAGCCAATGTATTCAGGCTGGCTGCCTTTGCCCAAAAGGCCGCATTGGGCATGAATGCACTTCTGCTCGGCTTTTTTGGGATGGCGTTGGCTTCGTTGCTAACCAAGACCAGTCAGAAACCGCATTAACGGGCATCACGGCCATTATGAGCTTGGTCCCGTTGGCTGGTATTATTGTAGCTGTGATTGCCATGTGGGATTATCCGAGCGATGCTGCCCAGCACGATCGCCTCCAGCTACAAATTGTGACCCACAAGGCAAAGGCAAATAAACATCCTGTCACAGGGTAACGCATCTTCCCCTTCTTGACGAACAATTGCCAGTATTAAACAGAATGCTAAATTCTCGCACCAATCGGGCAACTTTTGCAGGCCGATGACTGACCGCTTTCTTCGTCCTGAGTCCCAAACCTGCCATTCCGCTTTCGGCCAATTGTCGCCATTCCTTGAACCCACAAACTAGCAGAACGATGGGCCACCCCATGGCGCGTATTCACTCTGAAAAGCAGCGGGCTGTCTCAATCAAACCGAAAAAAGACTGTCCCAAAATCGAACAAACATTAGTGACGATTATGTCTCCAAAGTATTGAGCCATCCTCGATCAGAGTAATCATGGCAATATGACCTCGAACCTACACATTCCATTCAATTCCGCGCAATTCCTAGGAAATGCTAGTCATGCGACAGCCTTGAGGTGATTACCTCACAACCTCACGGCATAAATCCTGCAGCGACCACCTTCGCCAGCAGAATTCAGCTGACAAGGAAGGAAATAGACGAAAAGGATTGAATCCATGGATGATGGAGAGACCGAGACAAAACGGGATCGCTTGCTCAACCGTAAGGACGCAGCAGCCTATTTGACAGACTTGGGCTTGGAAATGGCCGCCCAGACACTCGCGCGGAAATTCCATGAAGGGTGCGGCCCGCTTTGCACCCATGTTGGCGACCGGGCCATGTATTGGCGACGCCACCTAGACGACTATTTCAAGGAACACCTTTCAGCGCCCCGCAGATCCTCAAGCGAGCCGCGCGTCGCAGCCTACGCAGCCGAACAAGACAATCGAGCGCCAAGCCCCCTGCCCGCGTCACTGTCCAAACCGCGAGGCCCTCAATCAAAACTGCGCCGCCCAAGGCAATTAGCGCCCGCCTCAATGCCCTTGCCGTTCTAACAGCCTCACCTTTAGCCTTTAGCTAAATCACTCCTCAGGAGTCATTTATGGGGCTTCAAGCGCTTATGGCCTATCCGCGAGCCTACATAGCCAATAACTGCCCGAGTTATGGATGCAGCCGATTATGCCAGGCAACCGCGATTGTTTAGAGATCCCCTGACTTGCCGGCCATGTTGGCTTTGCTTGAAAATGAGGCGGGCTTTTGGATGGCGATGAGTGAATGGCGACAGAGGAATGTAAGTCGTTTTTTGTGTTGCGGGGCAAGATAAAAGGGCCCAAGTCGTCGGTTGGTTTATCATATTGATTATATTTGATTTTAGACAAGTTATCTTACACCCCCTATAACTTGCTTTAAGTCGTCCATTTTTAGGCGATGTAAGTCGTCAAAAGTCGCCAGTTTAGAGGCCCGAACGGGGCATTTTTTAGTGGCTTTTTGGCTAGCGCGGCGATGATTTCCTGATCGGGAAATTTGCTCTTGTTTTGGCAATAGTGGCCGATTGCGGATGGACTGGTCTGGGGCTGGCATGGTCGGTACGCCGCCAAGGAAAGGCGAACATCACTCCGAATAAGTGTTATAGGCGTATGAATGACTAGAGCTGTCGCGCCATTGGCAAAGACACCGGGCGCCGCCGTGGCAGGGGCTGCCTGCCGCTAAACGACCGAGGCGGCGTAAGAACCCTCCCACCCACCATTGGGATCACGTTGGCTACAGTTATCATCCGACTCCCGACGCCGGATCACATGATCCGTTGGTGTCAAACGTTAGCGCCTCTGAGGAGGTGCAGTCCTGAGGGACTACTCGCTAAGGCGCGATGTGCATTGCTGGGAAACGCTTGGCAGAATAAGTACGCCATTGACATATACGCCATTAGCCTATAATTCCACCTCATGACCGCCCCTCAAACCGTTGTCGAACTGGCTATCTTCGAGAGGCAAGCCAAAGCAATAATGTCGGATGCGGAACGTGCGGCCATTGTCGATTATATCGCGGCTAACCCAGAGGCTGGCGTGCCGCTCGGCGGTGGTTTGCGTAAAGTCCGTTTGGCCCGCGAAGGCGGCGGCAAGAGCGGTGGATACCGGACCTTGTTTGTCTTTGGCGGCGTGCATGTCCCTCTGTTTTTGGTGGGTGTGTTTGCCAAAAATGATAAGAGTAACTTGACCAAGGCCGAGCAGGCCCACCTGGTGCAGTTGGCTAAGACGCTGCTGGCAACTTATGGAGAACGAAGATGAGCAAGTTTTACGATGAGTTGGCCGAGGGCCTCAATGAAGCGATTGCCTTTGCCAAGGGCGCGGATACCGGCGCGCGTGTCCACGTTATCGAGGTGCCGGTAATCGATGTGGCCAAGATCAGGGCGCAGACCGGCCTGTCGCAAAGTCAGTTCGCCAAAAGCATCGGCGTTGCCAAGGGGACGCTGCTCAACTGGGAACAGGGCCGCCGTCACCCCACTGGTCCCGCCCAAGTACTGCTGGCGATGATCGCGCGACGGCCATCGGTGGTGGCTGAGCTGCTGCGCGCGGCCTGATCATTCGCTGTTGATCACTTCCGACTTGGACCAATTACATCCATTTTTTGTGACCTTACGAGAGTCTTCCTTCGGGCTCCGCTCACGCAGTACCTTCGCCTACTGCTTGCGCATCCAGAACTGACGGCCTTTAGGCAGAACTTGGCCGATTGCGGATGGTCTGCTTTGGGGGGCTAAATTAAATTTAGCGGACATAGCATTAACGCCTTTTGGCTTCAGCAGAACCAAATCTTTGCGAGGTCCACACAATTAGTTCCACTGATCGACGCTTGGGAGCCCGCTTTTCATACGTCCGGCCGTTCTTCGAGGTGCCCTGTTTTTACGTAAATCAGGCAGCCTTCTTCCGAGTATGGCTGATGAACTGACAGATGCGGACTACGGATCCACGTGCCTTTTGGGTAATCGCCATATTCGTCTTGGAAGGTACCTTCGAGCACCAATATCTCCTCACCGCCCCAGTGACGGTGGCGTGTGAAGCGCGTTAGGGGTTGCCATCGCACAAGGGCAACTGATTCACCGTTGCAAGCATGGAGCGGCAAAACACTTAGCCCGGGTGCTGACCCCAACATAAACTGGGCCTGCGAGGTATCGACAGCGAACTGCACAATGTCGTCGGCAGCAAACTGGCGCAATTTGACAAAAATCGTGCAGCCTCCGACGCTAAATGGGCTATGGCGCGTGCCGATCGGATTTCGAACATAGGTGCCTGGCCCATAATCTCCATTTTCGTCCGAGAAAGTGCCTTCAAGGACTAGGAACTCTTCGCCACCGGAGTGTTCGTGTTCCGGAAATCGTGATCCCGCCGCGTAGCGAACGATAGATGTCGCACGTGCAACCTCGCCGCCCATGCGGTCAAGCATCAGCCGATCTACCCCCTGTTCCGGCGAGCGGATCCAAGGCGTATCCCCAGGACGGACAATAATTCTCTTCGAGAAATCGTTATTAATCAGCATAGGTGTCTTCCCTCTACCCTTATTCAACACGTTTAATTGCGACCTGCCATAACGCCACCATCCACAGGAAGAATTACCCCAGTGATCCAAGAAGCGCGCGGTGAAGCCAAAAACAAGATCGCCTCAGCAACATCAATTGGTTGGCCATTGCGGCCTAATGGATGAAACGCGTTGAAGCTTGGAAGGGTCTGAGCGACCTCATCATCGCTCATGAAAGTATTATAGACTGGGGTTTCAACTACCGCCGGTGCGACCGCATTCACACGAATATTGTCGCCTGCCAGTTCAATGGCCAGATTCTTTACGAGCTGATGGACTCCCGCATTGGCCGCAGAATAAGCTGCCGATGGCGTCGCACCCACGGCTTGCAAAGCCCAAAGCGAGCCCGTCTGCACGATGGCGCCGCCACCTCGTTTGAGCATGGCACGGGCAGCGGCTTGGGCCATGAAGAATTTGCCCTTGAGAATGATATCGACGAAAGAATCATACTCCTCTTCAGTCGCTTCCAGAAATGGCTTGGGCGCGAAGATTCCAGCATTGTTGATTAGTATATCGACGCCACCGAACTTGCTTGAGGCGGCTGCCACAATTGATGCTGCAGTTGCCGGCCTGCTGATATCGCCTGCAAATACTGCGACTTTGGAGCCCGTTGGATCAATTTCATGGGCAGCATTGGCTAGCTTTTCTGCCGAGCGCCCATTGATCAGAACATTGGCCCCTTCTTCTATAAACCGTTGAGCGACCTTTTTGCCAATTCCCGAACCACCGCCGGTAACAATAACAGATTTAGCCTGAAACATGACAATCTTCCTTCTAGTTGGTAGGCTGATAGGGCAAAGTTGAAACTACTGCCTTTCTGGGCAGGGATTTTAGGGCTGATTATGGTGAAATGCGCGATAGAAGGGTTGAAACGGTTTGATCAAACCGCACTAAATCTGAGGCCGCTCGCGCCACCAGTTGAGCCCCTTCCATAAGCGCCAACGTAGCAGCAGCTTCTGACCTTGGATCAGCTACGTGACTAATCGAATGATCATGACTGGCGTTTCTGAAGACGATTTCCAACCAATCTATACTGAAGTCATGAAACCGATTTAGTTTCGAAACAACATCGTCAGACAAACTGGCGCGACCCGCGCTATACGCCACGCATAGGCACACACAAGTGCCGCCCTTGAGTGCATTTCGGTAGAGCTGAACATAGGCCGACAACTTTGCGCCCGCGCTTTGGTTGGATTCGGAGATATTCTTAAGGGATTGATGGAAATTGTCGCTGTATCGCTCTAAAATTGCCAAAGCCAGATCGGCTTTCAATGGAAAGTGATGGTGTACGCTGGGCTTAGCAATGCCCACATCTTTTGCCATGTCCGAATAACTGAACCCATCAAAGCCACGTTGGCGACAGGCAGTTTCGGCAGAATCAAGGAGTGCAGTGCGAGTATCCATTCAGCCTACCTACTGATAGGCAGGTGGAATGTCAATGCCTGTTTTATTGGGATCCATCAATTGGTGTGACGATCAAAGAAGCAACAGCCCACCTAATTCCAATTCACCCCGCGTCCGCTTTCAAGCAACCGCCCACCCGCCCCAAATGGCAACCCTTGGCGCATTTGAGACTGTCGGCATTTCAACAGAACTGGCCGTTTCCAGACTGCCCTTTTCTAGTGAAAACTTAAGACCCTTACGACCCTAGTCGACCACTTGTGCGCAATTAAGGCCCGTCATAAAGCTGCCGCTCGGCACAGCATCGAGGTGAAACGCTGCAATTGATAGAGATACTAGGCTAAGCAGCGTCAGCAGCGTCGGGCGGTGCTTTCTTGCCGAACGCTATCCGCGCGTTGCAAACACGGCAAACGCACGATCTGTCGTTGACAGCGGTAGCCCTTGGAGCGGTTGGAACGGTGCTCTTGTCAGCATACGGGGTGGCAATTGACAGTGGGCCTGTGACGATTTCCAACTTGGCCGTTATGTCGTTTGCAATGGCGACACAGTATATGAAGCTCCGACTTGGTTGATTGTGACCGATTCATCTTCAAACTTAAGGCAAAATTTTGGTTAACCCCAAACACGGCGACATCAACAAACAGCACTCTCATAATAAACGAGAGGCATTAAGGCGCAGGTCTGGTATATAGAATATCTTTTGAGAACAACATATAATCATTCTAGTTATTGTCTGATGCAGAGTTGCTAGCAAATACCAAAGATAGTAAAATTATGTATTACTTAAAGATAATATTAACTATATACTTCAATGAACCATTTAGAACTCATCGGTAATGTTACCGGGGGTGCACAGTGGGCGCGCCCCGCTCGAAGTAGGGGAGTGTTTAGCAGTAAGGGCTAGAAATGCTCAGCACAAATACAAACCAAGGTGCCATGGTTCAGTCTGAACTTGTGTCTCCTCCCGCTGGCTTTTGGTTTGATGAAAACCCGGCACCTTTGGTTTGGACGGACTCTACCCCCCTTGCAGAGGCGCTTAATGCTGAGGCGGCGGAGCCTGATCCCGATCGTGGTGCCCTTTTAGATCGCTTGGCAGGTGCGCATGCCAAAAATGCCTTGGTCCGTGCCAATTTGGCGGCGTGCGCGTTCTTCGGTTTCGCGGAAGACGACCTGAAGGCGGCCTGGCCTCAGATTTCAGCGGACGCTTTTAATATGGTCAGCGCACGGGAGGTATTCCGCGCCTTTGCCCAGGGCGATGAGGGCTTTTCTTGGCGCTTTCAGCATGTCCGCCCGGATGGGGCCATCCGCTACGGTGTGTTGAAGCTGCGCCCGCTGCCTCAGGCCGAGCCAGGTGCCACGCGGCAATGGGCCAACCTGATCACCGACATCACCGAACAGCGCCGCGAGTCCGATATCTGGTTTGAGACCAATCCGATCCCGACGATCGAATATGATATGATGGAAATGGCTGGCAGCATCAAGGCTTTCCTGGCCACTGGCCCTGCGCCCTCGGAGTTGCGCGCCGGTATTGACAGTGCGCATGATTTCATCCGGATCCGGCGGGTCAATCCAGCGGCAGAGAAACTATTTAAGCGTAGCGAAGCAGAGCTGATCGGAGACCCGTTCCTGACTGTGAGCGGGCAAAACCGCATTGACGCGGTCGATGCTTGGATTGAATCGCTACGGCGAAAGTCTCTGCAACGCCCTTGGCTCTCGCCGGTCGAACTGCCTGATGGCAGTGCGCGCCACGTCATCCACTGGTCGCGCCCATGGCCTGGCCATGAAGAGGATTGGTCGCGTACACTGGTCCATTTTATCGACGTCACCGCCAGCCGCACCGCAGAATTGCAAGCGATTTCTGACGCAGAGGCTGCTGGTCGCTTGGCGGCCGCACACTTTTCCCAGTCGCCGCTGGCGCTGTTCGAGACTAATCTCGGCTGGCTGCGCGAGGTATTGCGCCGGGCTCAGGCATTGGGACAAGCGCCGTCAGTTTGGGGCAAGACCAACCCCACAACCCTCGTTGAACTGATGGGTCACGCTCAGATCGGCAAGGCCAATGCGGCGGCGTTGAAGCTCTTTGCTGGATCCTTGGGGGATTTGCAGCGCCGACAAAAGGAGATCTTCTCTGCCGATTTCGTGGCAGCGGCCCTTGAGGGGCTCGACAATGCCAACCAAGACTTCCCCCTGCCGGACCAGATGACATTTCGCGGAAAGGCGCAGACCTGCGATGGACGTCTCGTTGAGTGTGTGGTCGTTTCAACCGCCTTACCAGGGGCCGAGGCGGATTGGTCGCGCTGCTCCACAGCTTTCCTAGACGTCACGGATTTGCATGCCACCGAGCGCGAGCTGGAAGCCGCTCGCGCAGCAAGCGCCGCGAAGTCCCGTTTCCTCGCCACAATGAGCCATGAACTGCGCACGCCACTGAATGCAGTGATCGGGTATTCTGAGCTGATGCGCGAGGAAATCCTGGAAGGTGGCACCGTCGATGCACGCGACTGCGAAAAGATCAACCGCTCCGCACGCCACCTTCTTGGCTTGATTAACGATGTGCTGGATCTCGCCAAGATTGAGGCCGACAAGCTGGAAGTGGTGCTGGGGGAAACCTCGCTTGTGGAGCTCTTGCAGGAGGTCGCCGACCTGGCGGCACCGCTCTCAGCCCGAAACGGAAATGCGTTTGCTCTAGAGATTGATCCGTCCTTTGGCACGATCATTACGGACGCCCAGCGCCTGCGCCAATGCGTGTTCAATCTTGTTTCCAACGCTTGCAAGTTTACACAGGCGGGGCGGATCACGGTTTCCGCGCGGCCCGTTCAACACGACGGTGCGCTTGGCATTGCAATTTCGGTCTCGGACACGGGCATCGGCTTGTCTCCGGAGCAACAAGCCCGTCTGTTCAGCGAATTCATACAGGTCGACGATTCTTTGAGCCGCCGGGCCGAGGGCACAGGCCTCGGCCTAGCGATTACCAAGAAGCTGCTCTATCTCTTGGGCGGATCTATCCAGGTTGAGAGCGCGTTGGGTGCTGGCTCCACGTTCACGATTCACCTCCGGCAACACTGCCGCGACGATGCAGGGCGCTCGTTTGAAGCTGCTTGAGCAAGTGATAGTTTAGCCTCTTGGCCCCAGTCGAGTGGGGGAGGGGTCGTCCGTCCCAACGGATGGGACATCACTAGGAGCGCCACTGTGTTTTGCCAAGTGAAGCTATGCTCGGGCCGCGTCTTCGCTTTTTTAAACGACCCGCAATGACCGCCGCAAGACCTCTCTTGCCCCTCTGCGCGCATCCCGAAATACGTGTATGTTTGCGGGCAGAGTGTAGAGCGCGCCATCCAAGGCTTGGACCGCACAAGACCGCAAACAAAAGGATCGGGCAAAAAGATAGGGCCGGCTGAGCCGGCCCTAGGTTGGGCATCGTGAGGACGTTGGAGGCGTGGGGCTGACGATGCCGGTCCGAATACGGAAGGCGTTGCTCTAATGGCGGTCAGAAGCAGCCATGCCCAGAAGGCCAGAAGTGAGGACGGAAAGCCAGGCGGCGACAATAAGGTTGATCATGTTTTTTATCCTTGGTGTGAAGCTCAGGGAGGAGCGGGTTTATGGTTTGTTGTAGCCGCGATTTATGGAGGGTCGGAGGAGATAGCGTGGAGGGAGGCTTAAGATTTAAGTGCGCGCTGCGAGCGCGCCCGTGGCAACGGCTCTCCCCACAACAAGTGCATGTTTCGGATTGGTCGGTCAGAAGGTTTTCTCGATTTGAAGCGCGAAAATTGGGCTGCTGGTGCGATCGCGAAACTCGGTGCTGCTGATTGGTGCAATGCCGCGCAGTCCCTTATAGCGGGTCAGTTCGCGATCAACGCGTTGGCCGAACAGCCGGTTGGCTTCGACGCGCATCTTGGTCCCTTGCCAGATGTTCCATTCGCTAAAGATCGAAAAGTCTGGCCCAAGCTCAAACTCACTTTTCAACTGGCTGCGAAAAAGTCGATAGGGCGGGTCATATCTGACTGCCGCGCCATAGCTGAAGCGCGGGTTGATGATTTGACGATAGTTGATCGTCGTACCGGCGAACTCGGCATTTTGTAATTGCCGCGTCGCGCCATTGAACGGATCTTGCACCGAGGTTTCTCGCCAAGCTGCATCCACTGTCAGTTCTGCACCATCTAGCAAAGAGCCAAGCGGGATTGTAGCAAGTAAATCGACCCCGAAACTGCTGGCCGAAGGCAGATTGCCAACGCCTTGGCCATCACCGACTGGCACGATGTCCACCACATTGGTTAGGCGTTCGCTCACGAAGGTGATGCTGACGCTGCCCCGTGTGCCCCAACGGCGTTCAGCCGTCAGACGCAGCCCATCGGTTTGCGAAGGCTGGAGAGCACTGTTCGTCTGGGTTGAGGAGCCGTCGGCGACTTGTTGTGCCCCTACGAAATCGCCAAAGTTAAGTTGGCCGACTTTGCGTTCGGCCTGCAAGCTCAGGGTCATTTGGCTGGTTGGGTTCCATGCAGCCACGACGCGGGGTTTGAAAAAGCGGTAAGTATTGGAAGATCGTAGCGGCTCGGCTAGGGTAATTCGCGATACTTCAAAGGCGATGGCACCCTCAACCGATATCTTGTCGATGCCTGTCCAGGTTGCCGACAAAGCTGCTGAGCCGCGTGTTTCCCCAACATTGGTGCGGCCGGCCTCAAGCGGTGTTGCAATTTTGTTGTCGATCTGAACGAACTCAGTGTTTGAGACTAAGGTCGTCCGCACGCCTTCAAATGCCGCGCTGACGGCAAGCTTTGGCCAACGCGGTGCCCAAGTCGCTCTCAAAATGCTCTCGGACAGGTCATCATTGGATGTATAAAGCGAACTCTGAATAGCCCCGGAAGGAAATTCTGCGCCGACTAGCGAGGAGCCCTTTTTGTTTGACCATGTTCTAAGGCCTATCAGTTTAGCTTCACCGCGGCCGATAGGGCGTGTCAATTCGAGCGACAGCTCGGCGCTGCGGCCAGGATAGTTTTCAGCTTCGATCTGGGTTCTGATCGGCAAAGCAGCGCCTGACGCAAAAGCGGTGAAACGATGGCGTCGCTTAAAGTCATCTGTCCGTAGCGATGTCGCCAACGTGGTGTTGATGCCGGCAATCGGGGTGGCGATACTCAACGAGCCAGAATAGTCATTGTAGCGCCGACGGTCCAATAGAGGACCAGCCTCGACGACCCCGCCGCTACCATCAATTAGCCGCTGTTGGCCTTCGAGTCGCGCGAGCGACTTGTTTCCGGCTTCCAGACTGGCTGACACGGTGGCGCTGCCAATTGATCCGCGCCACGACCCGGCTGCGGATGGTCCAAACCTGCCCCCTTGTGTTGTTTGGCCCCGCAGACGCAATGTACCGCTGCTACTCGTGGAGGCCTTTAGGATGACATTGGCCACCAGCCGACTGCCCCCGCCCTGAAGGCCAGTGACGGCTCCATCGAGCATGTCGATGCGTTCAACAGTGCGTGCCGGAATGCGCCGCAACAGTTCGGTCAGGGAGACGTCCTTAGTCGCGGGCCGCGCGCCATTGACCAGAACATTGCCGGCCGCGTCGCCAAAGCCGCGCAGGTCTTCGCTCGCAACCAGCGTGAAACCTGGGACCCGGGCCAGCATATCGAAGGCGTTCTGCGCCTGAATATCTGCGAAGTATGCTGCAGGATAGCTCGCGCGAGCAGGTGATTCCGACGCCGTTTGCGCACTCGATGAGGTGCACAACCCAATTGTCGCGGCAATACTGATGGTGATTAGATGTCTCATGTGCGCTCCCAATTCTGGGGACGCAATAACTTGTCAGAGCTGCAACAGCGTTGGCGGAAAATTGCGGAAATGTTGCGAACGGCTAACGATGGTTCAGGCTTTACCTTCTCCGCCAATGGGGATGATGATTTCGGCGAGCGCGCCGCCACCTTGCCCTGCGCTCAGTCGCAATGATCCGCCATGTGCGCGGGCGATGGCAGTGACGATTGCGAGGCCCAGCCCCGAGCCACCCGATTGGCGGGATCGTGACTGGTCGCCACGAACAAAGGCGGCAGCAAAAGATTGTGGGTCGTCACTGGGCCATCCGGGGCCAGTGTCGAGCACCGACAATAGGATTTGATCGGCGGCAGAGCGCACAGACACTTGAATTTCGCTTCCCGGCGCATAACGAATGGCGTTGGCAACCAGATTAACTAACGCGCGCTCAATGCGCCCAGGATCAACCTGTGCAACAATCGGCGTGGCAACCAACTTCAAGGTGTTGCCCTGTTCAGCTGCGTCAAGTTGCAACGTCTCAATGACCGACGCGGCGAGACGGTCCATTGCAACAGGCTCGAGGTCTAGCTGCATGTCGATGCCCAGCGGTGACGCCAGCATATTGAGGTCGGCGACTAGCTGATCGACAAGACCGATCTGGCGCAACAGACCGTTTAGTAATGTGGCGTCAAGCGGGAAAACACCTGATTGCACGCCGATCAAACGGCCACGCAAGACTGACAAAGGTGTGCGGAGTTCATGGGCGATGGCGGCAGAACGCATGCGCACATCATTGTCGGCAGCGGACAAGGCATTGGTCATTGCCGTAAAGTCGCGGTGCAGTGCGGCGATTTCCAGCGGGACGCCCCGACCAATTGGTGCCGGGGCGTGCCGGTCACCTGTTGCGATTTTGCGTGCGCTGCTGGCAATTGCCTCGATAGGTGCCGCGATCCGTCCTGCAGAGATGACCGCAAACCCGGCGCAACAGATGGCGGTCAACCCGATAAGTCCGCCTAAAGCCCAGCCGTAATTCAGTCGCCAAGGCGCAAAGCCGTGATCCATCTTGAAGTCGTAAACCAACGGCGAGCACTGTCCAGATGTTTCAAGTAAGCGCCCCAATTGCATCTTCTCGGCAGGTGCTAGACTGGCCATGAATAGCTGGTCGCGCAGACTATAGACATAGTCGGGCGCCAACGCCGCTACCAGTGCTGCGATCACACTCATGAGGATGGCGCTAAGCGCGATCCTCGCACGTAAACCCAATATCATACGAGATCCAATCGATAGCCTTGGCCGCGAATGCTGGTGAGGCGTACGCCACTGCCGGGCTGGCGTTTTATTTTCTGGCGTAGACGGCTGATATGGGGATCGACGGAGCGGTCAAACGCTTCCTCGTCCAGCGCGAGATCGACAATCTGGCCGCGTGTGATGAGTCTGCCCCCCCGCTCGACGAACAGATCCAGCAACTTGAATTCGGTCGGCGTCAGGTCAAGGGGCTGGGGTCCAACGAACGCGCAGAACGCATCCACATCGATCCGAATATTGCCAAAAGACCGAACGGTGTGTGCCGCCTCGCGGCGTTGCCTGCCCGCCAGCACCTTGGCACGCGCAACGATTTCATGTGGGTCGAAAGGTTTGACGACATAATCATCGCACCCGAGCCGGAACCCCGCCAGCTTGTCGATCGGCTCACCGAGGGCACTGAGGATGATGACACCGGGTTGGACTGGCCCAACGCGCAATTGAGCCAAAACCGACATACCATCACGCCGGGGGAGACCCAGATCAAGGATGACGATATCAGGCTGCCACCAGCGTGAACTATCCACCGCACTTTCGCCATCTCCGACAATGAGGCAATCGGCGTTTTCGCGGCGAAAAAACGCATCGACGATCTCCGCTATTTCGGGTTCGTCTTCAACAATCAGAATTTTGACCCCGGCGAGCGTCACACTGTTAGGGATAATTGCTGCAGTCGTCATACGCAAGGGCCTTAATGAGCGTTGTTTGTTAGAGCGGTTTAGCTGGGCCGGCGCGCATTCGATTGAGACCGTCGACCCTGTCGCTGTTGCGCGCAAGCCAGCTCCGGCGAACAACAGCCGCCACATGGATGACCAGCAAGGCGGTAAGCGCAAGGCCGGCATATTCGTGGACGGGCCAAAGCCACTCACCAGCTTTTTTGCTTTCTAAGAAGGTGGCGAGCGGCTCAAAGTTTGGCAAAGGAATACCGAAGGGCTTTGGCGCCTCTCCATAAGCAATCCAGCCTGCATATCCCGACAACGGCAGGACGATCACCAGCAGATACAAAGCAAAATGCGCGCCCCTTGCAGCTAAAACTTCTGTGCGCGTGCCGGCGATCGGCGGCTTGGCGGAACGTAGCGCAATGATAATCCGCAGGAGCATGATACCCAATGCGCTCAGCCCCAACAACACATGAACATCCGTCCACCAGTCTGCGGCTGGGCTATCGGGGACGACAAGTTTACAAGCAAGCGCAAGTCCGATCAGCACGGCGGGCAGGATCAGCGCCGCTGCACTCCAATGCATAAGCCGCATCAATCGTGGATATCTTTCGATCATGAACATTTCCTCCTCGATCCCTAATGCACCAAGGGATTTGTCGCTTTGTTGTGGAAATGTTGCAGATCCATTGCAGAGAATTTGTTGCTACCGACACCGTTTAGTCGGGTGCGCCCAAGTCCCGACAAAGATGAGGATAGGCGCAATGCCACGGCCCCTTCGACGGTGACCCAGCCCCTCATAATCCAGCCAGAAGTTTTTCGAAAATCAACCGTATTGAAGTGTAACTATCCTACCATCTCGTGAATGTCTGCTTTCGATAAGCCGCTAAACCGCCCTAAACGGCAACCCGTGGCGCAAAGCGGACCAAGTTAGTTCGCAAATCCACGACACAAATGGTGCAAACAACTGTCACCCTCTAGGAGGCCTAGGAACAGCTTCAATGCGGCGCTTTGCTTGCCCTGAAGCTGTTGAGTGATTTTATAGCCCCCAATCTGGCCCTCAAGGGGTCACGCCTTAGCGCGTTTCGATCCGCAAGGATCGAAGTTGCGCGTTGATCAAAATTAGCGTGATCGGCAAGCCGACTATGCCCCTTGACCGCCAGCCTTGGACGCATTTCACAAGGTCAATGGCCGCGATCAAGTTTGATTAGAATCCGAGCCGCCAGTTCACGCGCAAGTTGAAGCAATGAGTCATTAGTCAAAGCTCAGATTAATGACGGATGCCGAATAATAAGAAGCTAGGCTATTCACGCACGCGTTAGCAGCGAAAGTCGTTATTAAAGAAAAGTGCCGTTTGCGTTATTAGTGAAGATGTTTTCCACAGCCAGCGAATCGAATCGCAACGATCAGAATGCGTCGGAAACACCCAGAAAACGCCGAAATGCCCGTTTGCTACCAATAATCTGGTGGTCACTGCTGCTACCACTGCAGAAAAAAGTCGTTCCAGATCATTCCGTTAGATTTTTGGCATTTGGTAGCAAATTGGTAGCAGACCCCAGTGGGGTTTGGCTTGGATCTAGCTAAGTGTTTGATTTAATGGCGCGCCCGGAGCGATTCGAACGCCCGACCCTCAGATTCGTAGTCTGATGCTCTATCCAGCTGAGCTACGGGCGCGCTGAGGCGGCGTCATTAGACGTCACTGAGGCGAAGATCAAGCGTCTTTGGCTGCATAGACGCCACGCATGACAGCCCGAGCCAAACAATCCGCAGCCAAAGCGCCAATTCGGGCGATATTGAAGTGGGTTGGCTCAGCCAAACTTTGTTGGGCAGTCGATAGGGCAAACACCACATCGCCATCAAATGGGGCAAAGACGGGTCGGATCGCGCGGGCGAGGCCGGCGCTGGCCATTTGGGCTACGCGCTTGGCTTGAGCGGGGGTCAGTGCCACATCGGTGGCGACACAGGCAATCGTCGTATTGGTGCGGCCGATGGCGGCGGGATTGGCCTTTGCAGGCCCCCAGTCATCACCATCTACGACCAAATTGGGGTCTGGGCGCGCACCGCCTGCTTCCCCATTCTGCTCTAACGGCCAAGCCCAAAACGCGTCACTGCCGGGCATGATGACACTGCCAAAGCAATTGACCGCCACAATCGCGCCCACATGGATGCCATCAGCCGTGCGTTGACTGGCTGAACCTAAGCCGCCGCGCAGCTGCCCTGCCCGCGCGCCTATACCCGCACCATGCGCGCCAAGCTCAAACCGATCTGAGACGGCCTCAAGGGCGCGCGCGCCTAGCGCACGATAGGGCGGGTCTTGACCCCAGCCTTTTTCGCCGCCATTGGCCAAATCGTAGAGGATGGCCGCTGGCACCACGGGTGAGCGGGGCACACCTGGAAGATCAATCAAGCCAAAACCGCGACCACGCGCCCCTAAAACGCTTGCCACGCCATCTGCGGCGGCCAAGCCGTAGACTGAGCCGCCTGACAGGACCAAGGCATCTATGGCGTCGACAAGGTTCTCTGGCGCTAAAGCGTCGCTTTCCCGCGTGCCCGGCCCACCACCGCGCACGTCCACGCCGCAGACGGCCGCGACATCGGGATAAATCACGGTGACGCCCGTCAGAGCGCCCACATCTTCGGCTTGGCCAATTTTCAGGCCGGGGACATCGGTAATCAGGTTCATGCTTGGTTTCATCGAGGTTTTATATCGCTTTAACGGTCTGGAGCCTATAGGTGGCATTGCTCTAAGTCGCATGAGATCAACCACACGGGCGGTAGACATTGCTGACGAGATCGATTCAAACTGTGCCGTCTGCGGGGTCAGCATGCTGAGCCAGCCGCCGTGCAAAAAAAGACTTAATATTTGAGGAAACACCATGGGTTCTGCGTTACCAAAGGCACTGTCCCGCCGCCTCATCTTGGCTGCGTGTGCGGCGGCGCTGCTGCTCGCGACGGCGAACGTGGAAACCGTCAGTGCGGAAACAAAGGCCAAGGCAAGCCCGCGGGTGCGGGTGGCGGTTTCCTCGGTAGGTGCCGATGCGATTGAACGCACGCGCCAGCGTTTGGCCTTTGCCTATTCAGACCTTGGCCTGACTTTGGGCGCACCGGTCTATTTTCGCCTGATCCGAGAACAAGACCGGTTAGAAGTGTGGGTGAAGGCTGCCTCTGGTTCTTATAGTCGTCTGCGGAACTTCAAGATTTGCGGCAAGGACGGGACTTTAGGGCCGCGCCAAAGTGCGTCGACGGGGCAGCCTGAGGGCTTCTACACCCTGACTGCTGCGCAGATGCGGCCACAGGGCGTCGGCTATTTGGGGATCAATCTTAATTGGCCAAATGCCTATGATCGCGGGCGGGGCTGGCGCGGCGCGCCCAGCTTGTTGCAAGCGGGCTGTGCCTCTGGGCGACATTACGGCTTAACCGATCAAGATATGGAAGAAGTCTATACCATCGCCTATTCGGCATTGGTGAATGGGCAAGCATCCATCCCATTTCATATTTTCCCGTTTCAAATGACGTCATTTCGGATGCTGCAAATCGGCCAAGGACCGAAGGCAAACTTCTGGCGCGACCTAGAGCCTGCTTGGCGGGCCTTTGAACGCACAAAAACGCCGCCCCAGATCAAAGTCCAAGGGCGGCGCTATCGTGTTAGTGCAAGCAATTAACCGGAGCTGAAATCACCCCGGCTTATCGCTTATTCTGGATTGTAATCGCCCAAGTCTGGCTGATCATCATCGCCACTGGGCGCAGCGTTGCCCATATCGCGGGCTGGAGCTGGCGAAGCAGCAGATCCATCCAACAAGGAGAGATTAATCGCCTTCGGGCCTTTGCCAAAGCGGTCTGGCAAGGTTTGGAAAGCCAAACGCTGATCTGGTTCTAAGACTTCAAAGCCCGAACGCTGAACCGCTGAAATGTGCACAAACACATCTGCACCGCCACCATCTGGGGTGATGAAGCCAAAGCCACGCTCAGCATTGAAGAACTTCACAGTGCCTTCATGGTTTTCCAACGGCTCACGTGGGCCACGATCTTCAAAGTTGCGAGGACCACGGTCACCACCGCCGCCACCGCCGAAGTCACGACGTGGAGGACGGTCACCAAAGCCACCGCCGCCTTGCGGACGGTCGCCATATTGACGCGGTGGACGGTCGCCAAAGCCGCCGCCACCTTGTGGACGGTCGCCATATTGACGCGGTGGACGGTCGCCAAAGCCACCGCCGCCCTGTGGACGGTCGCCATATTGACGCGGTGGACGGTCGCCAAAGCCACCGCCGCCTTGCGGACGGTCACCATATTGACGCGGTGGACGGTCGCCAAAGCCACCGCCGCCTTGCGGACGGTCGCCATATTGACGCGGTGGACGGTCGCCAAAGCCACCGCCGCCTTGCGGACGGTCGCCATATTGACGCGGTGGACGGTCGCCAAAGCCGCCGCCACCTTGTGGACGGTCGCCATATTGGCGCGGTGGGCGGTCGCCAAAACCGCCGCCGCCGCCGCCGCCGCCGCCGCCGCCGCCGAAGCCACCGCCACCACCAAAGTCACGGCGTGGTGGACGGTCATTGAATGAAGGTGGTGGTGCGTCGAATGAAGGTTCTTCCATGCCACGTGCGCGTTCACGTGGCTTCTTCTTCTTGTCGCCTGGCTTGGTATCTTCGTCGTCGTCGTCGAAACGCATGTAATTCCCCGGGAACCGACGGAGCAGGGTTGCGCCGCCACAGGGCCATCTCGACTGAGACAGACCAGCACAGAACCCAAACTGTCTCTGGTCTTGCACGCAATGAATGGGGCGTGTGCGACCAGTAGCGGGGCCGGTGCGGTCATTTCAGTTTGTTAAAAACGAACCTGCTATCGCCTTATGCGCGAGTGTGAGACGAGAAGCAACCTCACCAACGGCCAGAAATGCGCGCTATTTCAGCCTTTGCCCCGCTTCCGCGTGCAAAAAGTGAGGCTAAATAGCCCCCAGCCTCACGCAAGGCCTCTTCCAAACCGAATGGTGGGTTGGCAATTGTGACCCCGGCACTCACCAAACCTTGGCCTTCGTGGGGGGCACAAACCTGCAAATCCGCAGCCAAAAGCCGCGCTTCGGTCTCGGCCAAGGCACGGCGATATTCCCCGGTGACGTAGCTATCCTTGTCCGCATGCCAGAGAATATAGGTTCCGGTGGCCCATCGACTAAGGCCATCCTGCAACGCTTCCACCAAACGCTCAAATTCGCCTGGGCGTTCAAAAGGCGGGTCGATCAGGACCAGTCCGCGCCGCTCAACCGGTGGCAAATGGGCGCGTACAGCCTCCCACGCATCGCGACGCTCCACCTTGATGCCGCGTGCGCGGTCAAAGCGCGTCGCGAGCGTTTCAAAGTCAATTGGATGCAGCTCACAGAACAAAGCTTTGTCCTGATAGCGCAACATCTCTGCGATCAGGGCGGGTGAGCCCGGATAAGTATTGGGGCCGTCGCCTGCCGCAGCCACAAGGTCGAGGTAGCGTTGAACAGGTGCCGGCGGGTTTTCTGCCGCCCACAAGCGGCCAATCCCATCCTGCCACTCGGGGCTGCGTGCGGCTTCCTCGCTGGAGAGGTCATAGGTGCCGATGCCCGCAAACACATCCAAGACGCGGAACGGGGCTTCCTTTAGCCGCAAATGATCGAGGCTGAGTACAAGGACTAAATGCTTCCAAACATCGGCGAAATTGCCGGCGTGAAAGGCGTGACGATAGTTCATGCAGCAGGACCGCTTTCGTCTGACCGATCGGCCATCGCCTCCTCAAACGGATCGGGTCGCTTAACTCGGATCGTCAAGCCCCAAGCCAAGACGGTTAGGCCAATGGGCAGACCTAAGAGATAGTCGAGATACTGGAACATGGTCTTGGCTTTGTCAGACCGTCCCGCCCGCCACACGACCAACGCCTTTGGCGCAACAGCCGCTTTGCTCAAATAAACACGGTCCCCGCGCACGGCGACTTGCAGCTTGTTCTCATCGTCAAACAAATAAACGCCCACGAGGCGGCTTTCCAGATTGGCGCGGAAGGGCACAGTGGCGACCAACTTAGCTTCGGCTTGTCGCTTACCCATCCATTGGGTCAAATCCAAGACCGTCGGTCCTGCTGAAATCAAAGAGATTGCAAGGCCGATGATGGCAACCAAGGTACCCAGCTCGCGGGGATTATCCGGCACGATAAACCTGCGCCGCAAAATCGGGGGCACAAAACTCATTTTCTTGGGCTGATGATAAGTGGGCATATGTCGATCTAACCCAGACTTCGGCTTAGGGCTACAGCGCCACACCTTCGCCGCGCAGGGCGGTCGCAGCAATCCAGCCACCACCAAGGACTCGGTCGCCATGATCTTGAGGGTCATAAAACACACAAGCTTGCCCAGGTGCGACGCCTTCTTCGGGATCATCCAAGACAACGGACCACCCTGCCCCGATATGCAAGGTCCCTGGCACCGGTGGGCGGGTAGAGCGCACACGCGCCAACACACGCCGTCCGTCCAGCGCATCCTCACCCGCAACGTGTTCGCCGATCCAGTTCACATCTGTGAGCGTGATGTGGGTGACTGCTAGGCACTCTTTCGGCCCAACAATCACCTGCTTGGCTGCCGCATCCAATTTGACGACAAACAAGGGCTCACCCGTTGCGATGCCCAATCCACGTCTTTGACCAACGGTGAAATGGATCACGCCATCATGGGTGCCTAGAACCCGCCCGTCGACGTGCAAAATCTCACCGGGTTCGGCCGCGCCTGGGCGCAGCTTGGCCACCACGTCGGCATATTTGCCATTTGGCACAAAGCAAATGTCTTGGCTGTCTGGCTTTATCGCTACGGGTAAATTCAGGGCGGCTGCAATGTCGCGCACGGCAGGCTTAGGCAAGTCCGCCAGCGGGAACCGCAAAAAGCCCAATTGCGCCCGCGTGGTTGCGAACAGAAAATAGGATTGGTCGCGCGCTGCATCGGCGGCGCGGCGCATTTCTGCCCCTTCGGGTCCATCCACGCGGCCAACATAATGGCCGGTCACCAAGCAATCGGCCCCGAGGTCACGGGCTGTTTCCAGCAAGTCCTTAAATTTCACACTTTGGTTGCAGCGGACGCAGGGAATGGGCGTGAAGCCCGCGAGATAGGTATCCGCAAAATTGTCGATCACGGCTTCTTTAAAGCGGCTTTCGTAGTCGAGCACATAATGGGCAATGCCGATCTGATCGGCGACCCGGCGCGCATCGTGAATGTCTTGCCCGGCGCAGCATGCCCCTTGCTTTTTGAGGGCTGCGCCATGGTCATAAAGCTGCAAAGTGATGCCAATGGTTTCATAGCCCGCGGCTTGCACCAATGCGGCAACAACGGAGGAATCCACGCCGCCGGACATGGCAACAACCACACGGGTTTTGGCGCGGGGCTTATCAAAGCCCAAATCAATATCTGGAATGGTTGACGGGCCAGCGTCAGCGCGAGCCCCAAATGTATCTAACGACATGCTCTCTCCTTCCCCACAGGTTCAAGGCCTGTAGCGATGGCAGTGCTTTAGCAGCTTATCGCAAATATTGCAGCAGGTTCAGGTCCTTTAGCTGCCCAAAGATCGCAGCCGAGGCCTGATACTGGGTTTGCGCAGCAGATAGGCGGGCCGCCACTTCGGCCAGATCAACATTTTCCTGATCGCCAATTGTGGCCAATAAGGTATCGCGCTTGGCATCATTGGTGGTCACAGCCATCTCAATTTGCTTCGCAGTGCTGCCGGCCTCAGCCGATTTGTCGATCAAATTAGTTTGCACCGCTGCCATCTGGGGAATGAGGCCTTGGACATAGGTCAGCTGCGCGGTGGTGAGTTTCCCGGTGAGCGGACCATTAGCATTTTCCCAGACGCGGATCGAACGCAAAAGGTCGACGAAGGGCCGGAACAAATCTTCTGCATTGCGGCTCAATTCGATCGAGCGATTATCTTCGATCATCACCGTGCGATTGCGTCCGGTATCCACCCAATTGGCATCAGTATTGGGTTGCGCGGCCAAAGTATCGAGGCTGGCGGGCACAAACGGCTCGCCATAGCCCCACTCGCCGCCAAAAATAGCCTCGCCATTATATTGAGCGTTGGCGGCTGTATCGATGATGCTGAGGGCTTGCTCAAGGGCTGCCTTCAAGCCAGCACCATTTTGGTTGGCTGCGGCATTAGCCAAGCCATCACGGGCCTGCTGGACTGCGGCTTGTGCGCTATCTAGGGCCGTGGCTTCGACATCTGCGCGGGCTTCCAGCGCCTTGAGGGTCTCGGCCCGACGATCCAAACGTTCGGCATAGGTTTTAGCAGACAAAAGACGCCCGGCCTCAATGCCAAACCCTTGCAAGTCTCCGGCGATCTTTTGCGTCGAGGCCTGCTCTTGCGCCTTCGCCATATTGGCTTGACCCAAGGCAATACCGGCAGCGCTGCCGAAGAACTGATTATAGGTTGCGACGCGATTCATGAGGGTTGCTCCACCTGTGTTTCTTCAGTTTTGGTTGGCCTTAAACGGCCTGCAGCAAAGTTTGGTACATTTCATCAACTGCCCGGATCATGCGGGCGGCAGCGGAATAGGCTTGTTGGAAACTGGTCAGCTTGACCAATTCCTCGTCGAGATTGACGCCTTCGACGCTGGCCCGGCGGGCATCAGCCTCGGCCTTAAAGCCGTCAGCGGTTTGTTTGTCAGAGGCCGCTTCCGCCGCCAGTCGTCCGACATCGCCCCCAAGCGATGAGACAAAGTCCATCAATTTCATCGAGCGGGTAACACCGCCTGGCCCGTCACTAAAAGGCAAAGGTGCCCGCGACGCATCAAACAAGGCCTGCGCGCCGCGGCTATCGGCCAAGCCAACCGCGACAGCACCAATGGCGACCGTGGAAAGGTCTGGCCGTGCGAGACCCATTTTTGCGGGATCAGAAACGATGGCTGGATTGACCTCAATCCCTAAGGCGCGCGCTTCCCGGGTTTTTGACGCAACGCCAAAGATCGCAGCAAAGCCGTGGCTGGTACCCCCGCGTGGACCGACGTCTTGCGTGATCTCCAAACGCAAATTGCCTTGGCCTGTGCCGGGCGTCCACTTCATGACGCCTTGGGGATCCAGTGAGAACCCACCATAAAGCCCGATCCCTGTCGTGGGATCATTCAGGGCGTTCATGATGTCGCCAATCGTGCCAGCAGGAATGGTGATATTCTTGGTCGTTGCAATGCCGCCCGTCGGCCCGACAACTTGCAAACTCATGACGCTGCCAGCGACAAAGCCGTGAGCATCGGTGGCTTTTAGGCCCGTGGCATAGTTGAGCGGCGTGCCGGACTGAACAAGATCATTCAATCCAAAGAAATGGGCAAATGCACGATTGCCGCGTTGGCTTCCCCCGGTTGCAGGCTCATCAAACACAAATCCATTGGGGGTCGCGGTTGCCGGCACAGGTGCGGCCGATTGCAATTGTAGCCGCCCATTGGTGAAGCTTGCCGTGCCATTGGCCCCCAGCGCGGTATTGAGCGCGGTAACGAGCGAGCCAATCGTTGTCCCGGTGGTTCCCGATGCCACGCCATTGACGCTGATCGCGCCGGTGTTGAAGTTGATGTCGATCTTGCTGACCAAAAGGCCTGCGGCATTCACAACACCAATGCTGGTTTGGCCGGTGAAGTTTAGACTGTCGGAGGCCAAAAGTCCGGTATCGCTACCTTTTGCCAACGCCAAAGGTGGCAAAGTGGCGTTTTGGCTATGGGCGGCGTTCAACGCATCGGCAATCCCACCAGCGAGTTCACCCAAGCCATAGGCGATTTTAGCCAAATCCTGATCGCGTACGTCCAAGAGACCGCGCAAGGACCCGCTTTGAATGCTAGGCTCAAACTCGCGCTCGGTGGGATCTGTCCCGAAAGTGATGGTGATGCGATCAAACGAGGTCGCGCCAATGCCAGAGGCTTTAAAGTTCAAGGTCGCAGGGCTGAAGCCCGCCAACAAGACACCATTGCTGGTGCGAACTTCCGTTGAGCCAT
This sequence comes from Hyphomonadaceae bacterium UKL13-1, assembly GCA_001602435.1. Classification (GTDB taxonomy): domain Bacteria; phylum Pseudomonadota; class Alphaproteobacteria; order Caulobacterales; family Aquidulcibacteraceae; genus Aquidulcibacter. The sequence continues at coordinate 520,595 of CP012156.1, read as the reverse complement.
CCGGACGCTGAGCCACTTTGATGTCAACATATTGAGACAATTCCTGGATCATGTCGGCTTGACGCTGCTGTGCGCCAGTTGAATCGCCGACCGCATTGGCGCGCAGAATGTCGGAATTGGCCGCCGAGATATCTTTCAACAGCGTATTCACCCGCTGCACCTGGTCTGCCACTCTCTGGTCCGCATCAGCCCGCGCCGTCTCAATGGTTTGGCCGACGGTGTTGATCTGAGCGAGGAAGCCTTGCAACTCAGCAATCGCCCCACGGCGAGCGGAGATGGAACCGGGGTTTAGCACGCCTGTTTCAAAGGCCCCCAAGGCACGGTTCAAGGCGGCAAAGATCGAAGACTCGCTGGTTGGATCACCAAAAGCAGCTTGAACATTGTCCAAATAACCCGAGCGGCCTGTTGCACTGCCAGCGCTACTGGAAGCCGCCAACGACGCTGCGGCTAGAAAGCGGTCCGCCGCGCGGGTGACCAAGGCCGTATCGACGCCTTGACCTCTGCCACCAACTTCGCGCGCATTCTGATTATGCTCAAGGCGCACATAGCCCGGCGTATTCACATTGGAGACGTTCTGCGTCACCGTGCGAATGGCGTTTTGGCTGGCAAACAGGCCACTCGTAGCGATGTTCATGATCGAATTCAGCGACATTCAACTCAGCCTTTGTTTCTGCCTTATTCCTCCCGGCACCCGGTCATTTTTGCCGACTTGCCGAGCGGTTTTTGCCTGATCACACACCTCGCCCGCAGCGGCGGCGGTTGGGAGAGCAGAATTAAATCAATTTATTTCAATGATTTAACTCTTTTCTATCTCCGCAGCCTCTGCAGCAAGAGCACGTGGTCACATGCTTACTTGCAACCCGCGCGCCAAAGCAGGCCAAACCCAAAGCAACCCACTTGAACAAGACAAAACACGCCGTAAAGGCGCGCCAGACAACGAAATAAGGCTGCGCGGCAGGATTAGCCTTTCACCCGGCAATCTATGCCGCCACTCGGCTGATTTGGCCGTTATTCACCTCGGTTAACCCATAGTAAATACAAACAAAAACAGATTGTTACGCATATTTCCGAGTGGCACGCCCCTTGCTACCCCCTTAGCTCGAAGTCGCAGAGTGACGTGCGACATGTTGGGAAGCGGGGGCTCAAGACGCATGGAAATGGTTGGTCGCATGATGGACAGCATCGCGGAGGCGCCAAAGTCGCGGCGCGCGAAGTCGTCTGTGTCGCCAGCTGGAAACATGGGTGAGACCGCAGGTCTGAGCTTTGTCGACACGATGATTGGCCTCGTCCAACCCCCCAGCGCGCTTGAACCGGCAAAGACAGCGCCGGATTCACGTGACCCAACCGGTGGTGCCAAGCTGGCCCCAGATCAAGTGATCGATGATGCCGCTACGGTCACAGATAGTCTGGCTACCCCGTCCGCAGTCGTGCCGGCACTTCCCATCGCGATCACGCCGATCAACCCTGCTTCTCCCTCGACCTCGGCCGCGGCTGTCGCCAAGCAAGAAGGTATCGGCGCGGCCGGGCAAGTTCCCGATGCTCAAAGCGCAGCGGTTACGCTGGCGTTGATGGGCAACGCAGTGCCCGCTGAACCCGTGCCCGGCGATACCCCTGACGCTTTGGTCGCTCAAACTGGCGATGCCAGCGCGACCTTCAAGACGGGCGACGCCTCAGCCTTAGCGTCAGCGTCAGCGTCAGCTTCAGCCACCCAGTCAGCCGAACCTGCTCTAAAGCCTGCAACCGATCAGACGCAAACTGCCCAAGCGCTCGCCCCCAAAACACAAGCAACCGTGTCGCAAAGTCTTTTGGCAGGCCTTGCTGCCTTGGGGCAAACCCAGCAGCCAGCGGCGGACGACCAGCAAATGGCGCAGCTTGTTGCCACGGCGACGGCGACGGCCGCGGCGACGGCCACTGCCACGGCGACGGTGCCAACACCTGTCATGGCGCAAGTGCCTCGGCCTAGTCCGCAGCCAACCGATTCCTCGACGTCGCAAGCCAGCGCAGTTTTTGATTTGGCCCTGGCTACCGATCCCCAAGGTCCCGGCGCAGCACGGGCTTTGGAGGCCCAATCCGGTGAAGCACGCACCTCCAAAACCAATGTCGCAACCGGCTGGCTCAACACGGGCTCCGGCTTTGTGGCGTCCGACGATGCAGGTTTGCAAAGCGCACCGAGTGCCGCCCCAGTTGCCACCGCCACTGCACAAGCTTCGGTCGCACTTGTAACAGGGCCTGTGCCTGCCTTCAGCAAGGCTGCCACCAAAAGCGAAGAAACCAAGATTGCGGCAACCGATGCGGCTGGCATGATGGCTGGCTCTAACGGAACCGCTGACGCTGCTGCCTCGGCAAGCACAGATGGCACAGGGGTTCCAGCACCAGACGCAAATCCAAAGCCGACCGTGCTGCAACCCCACACCGTGCCAATGCTCGCCGCCGCCATGATGCGCCGGATTCAAAATGGGATGAAGGAATTCACCCTTCGCCTCGATCCGCCTGAATTGGGCCGGGTCGATGTGCGTTTGACTGTAGGCACCGACAAAAAGGTGCGCGCTGTCGTGAGTACGGATCGGCCTGAAGCCCTGAAAGATCTGGCCTTGTCCGCGCGCGATCTGACCCGCGCCTTGCAGGAAGCTGGGCTTGAACTGGAAGAGAATGGCCTGTCGTTTTCAATGAATGATCAAGGCAGTTCGCCGCAAAATCGCGATGCCAATCAGCAGCAAAGCGCGCGCATCAAACACAGCCTTGACGGCTATGACACCTCCGAAGCGGCCACGCCTGAGCCGGCAGCTCCGCTCTCCGCCCACCTCTCTGGTCCTGTCGAACGCTGGCAACGCGCCCGCATCGCCATGACCGCCTAAGTTGTAAGGAACGCAAGATGGCAACAGTAACCAATACGACGGCCGCTTCGACAGCAGCCTCCGCCACAGCTGCTAAAGGGGCCGCGACACCCAAAGCTTCTTTGGCCAACAATTTCGAGACATTCCTGACGCTTTTGACCGCACAGTTGAAGAACCAGGATCCGCTGTCACCCTTGGACACCAAGGACTTCACCAACCAATTGGTGCAATTCTCGGGCGTGGAACAACAGTTGAAGACCAATGATCTTTTGTCGTCCTTGACCGAAACCACCAAGCTGAGCGCGGGCGCGACGGCTGTGGCTTATCTGGGTAAAGAAGCGACAGCGACATCTGCTTTGGCTGGTCTGTCGAGCGGTGGCCAAGCCACCTGGCGCTATGAGTTGCCGCGGTCTTCAACCAGCACGACGTTAAAAATTGTGGACGCGCAAGGCCGGACCATTGCCACTAAACCGGGTGAAACTTCCACCGGCGAAAAGACCTTTACCTGGGATGGCAAGGATCAATCAGGCAAGGCAGCACCTGCCGGGACCTATCGCCTCGAAATTAATGCCCAAGGGGCGGATGAACGTCCGATCACCGGGACCGTCCGACAAAAGGGCGTTATCACCGGCGTCGACCTTTCCGGGAACACACCGACAGTAACAATTGGCGGCGCGGCCCTGCCCTTGTCGTCAATCGTTAAGATAGGACTGCAAGCTAGTTGATATTTTGACTTAAATCGCTGCGATTAAGAAAAAAATCAACCAAAAATCAACACTCCGTCCCTAAAATCTGGACACAAGTGGTTGGGCAGAATGCTCCTAACAATAAAAACACGATCAGGAGCATTCAATGTCGATCAATAACGCAATGCTGGCGGGGGTTTCGTCCCTCATCGCCAATTCCAGTGCCATGGCTGTCGTCTCTGACAACATCGCCAATGTGAACACGACCGCCTTTAAGCGGAACCGCACGGACTTCACCCGACTGGTCAATCCTCAAAGCAAAAGCTCTACCTATAATGCAGGTGGGGTTTCCGCGCAGACACGGCAATTGGTGCGTTCACAAGGCAATTTGAACACGACCTCGACAGTGACGGACCTTGCGATCTCGGGACAAGGCTTCTTTGCTGTGTCGCCCCTGCAAACAGCTGGTGGCGCTGTGACCGACGTGGCGTTCACACGGGTCGGGACATTCGCTGCCAATGATGAAGGCAATCTGGTCAATCAAGCCGGATATTTCCTGCAAGGCTGGCGCGTTGACCCAACAGGCACGGTGACAACCAGCCCCAGCGACCTAAGCTTGCTTGAAACTGTCAATATCAGCTCGATTTCCGGCACGGCAACCCCGTCCACGATCGCCAAAATCAATGGCAATCTGAAATCGACGACCCCAGTTAGTACGGCTGTGTCCGGCGGCACCTATAATGCGGCGACCAACAACATGGCTTCCGGCGCTGTGACGCCAGATGCCAACTGGTCCTTCCAAGTCTATGACAGTCTCGGCGGTCTGCGTACCTTTAATGTCGCCATGCTGAAGAGTGCGACGGCCAATCAGTGGATTACAGAAATCTACGCCTCGCCTGCAAGCAGCGTCACAACCGGCGCGCCTCTGGTAAATGGTCAGATTGCCACTGGCACATTGGCCTTTACCCCGAGTGGCAAGCTCGACACCGCCGCAACCACCCCTGCACTCTTGGCTGGCTTTAATTTGGGCGCGGCAGCAGCGGGTGCTCCGGCTGCGGGCGCAGCCAAATGGGCCGCCTCGACCGGTCTTGCCGCTCAAACCTTCAGGCTCGACCTCGGCCAAATCAGTGGCGAAGGCGGCGTGAGCCAGTTCGACAGCCCAACCGCGATCACCTCCACCACAACCGATGGTTCGCTCTTTGGCGATGTGAGTGGGGTAGAGATTTCGAAGGATGGCTACATCTCGGCGATCTTCAACAATGGTGTTACCAAGAAGATCTTTAAGCTGCCGGTCGCGACATTTATTAATCCCGACGGGCTCCTGGCGGACCGCGGCGGCGTCTATCGTCCGACGGCAGATTCCGGTCAGTTCAGCTTGAAAGATCCAGGGCTCGGCGGCGCAGGCGTGATTGCCTCATCCAGCCTCGAATCCTCAAGCGTTGATTTGGCTCAGGAATTTTCTTCCATGATCATCATTCAACGCGCGTACAGCGCCTCGTCGAAGATCATCACGACAGCTGATGACATGCTCGACGAAGTCATTCGAATGAAGCGCTAAGGCTGACAAGCTGAACGCCTCGCTACGGCAATCTGAAGAATTCTGATGTCTGAAATCACTCAAAATTAAGCCTGTCGCTTAGCGCGGCCTTAAATCGAAAGGCGTATCTTCTTCTCAAGAACAAGATATGGAGGTGAGCACATGGTGCACGCCATGCAACGGGAATTATCGGTGACGGGTCCAGAGGGTACACCTCTTACTTTGTCGAGTTTACCACCACCCAACACAGAACGTTGGGTCGCACGCCGCAAGGCTGAAGTAGTTGCTGCTGTTAAAGGCGGTCTGCTCAGCTTTGAGGATGCGTGCGCGCGCTATCGCATCACAGCGGAGGAATTTCTCGGCTGGCAACGTCAGGTGGACCGTCATGGTCTTCCTGGACTGCGTGTAACACGCATTCAAAACTACCGTTAAGTTTGCAGGCTTAGCCGCCGAAATTAACGTGTCTTTTACCTAACACCCGGAAAAAGCTGCCTAGCAGGCAAAAATGACCGAGTAGCCATGAAGGCTATTCGGTCACTTTGCCACCGTGCTGCGTCTGATTCGGATCGTTTAATACCGACCGAAACATGCCAGTACGAAACAAGGTGACGGAGCGCCCGAACACCCCACAGACCCTTTAAGTCTGCGGGTTTTGGCGCTTCAAGCGGAGCGGGTCGTTGGAACGATTTATCTCGATTTTGAAGTCAGCAGGTCCAGCAAAGCTGATCGCCGCCTTTGCAGTGACAGCATTGGTGGCTGCAGCCTTGTTCGCGATTATGTTCCGCGTTGGTGCAGAAGAACGTTCACTGCTTTATTCAGATTTGTCCGCCAAAGATGCAGCAGCGGTGAGCGAAAGCCTGACGGCTGCCAAGGTTGATTTCCAACTTTCCCCCGATGGGTCGAGCATTTTTGTTCCCCGCTCAAAGGTCGCCGAAGCCCGCATGCGTCTGGCTGCAGACGGTCTGCCCGGCCAAGGCTCGATTGGTTACGAGATTTTTGACAAGCAAGACGCCTTGGGTGCCACCTCCTTTGTGCAGAACGTCAACAAGTTGCGGGCGCTGGAAGGCGAATTGGCGCGCTCAATTGATAGCCTCGACACCGTTAACGCCGCGCGCGTCCATTTGGTTCTGCCTGAGAAGGCTCTGTTCCAAACCAATTCAGAGCCACCGACTGCGTCGATCGTTGTTGGGCTAGAGCGCGGGTCGCTATCGGAAAAGCAAATCAACGCCATTCGCAGTCTCGTCGCAGCTGCGGTTCAAGGGCTTTCGCCCGATAAAGTGACGATTTTGGACGAGCGCGGCGAATTGCTCGCCGGCGCCAGCATTGGCGCAGACGCATCGTCGGCAGCTATGGATGATCGCACCAGCCAATATGAAGAGCGCCTGCGCCGTCGTTTGCAGGAAATCGTTGAAGGCATTGTCGGCCCCGGTGCTGCGCGGGTGCAAGTTTCTGCTGATCTGGACTTCAGCCAAGTCACCAAAACCGAGGAAAACTTCAATCCCGATCAAGTGGCACCACGCTCCACTCGGACCATTGAAGAAGTGGCTGCCGATAAAGCCAATGATCAAGGCGTCACCCAAGCCCAAAACGTCCCCGACGGCCAAACGCCCGGTGCAGCAGGGGGACAAGAATCCAACTCCAACCGCACCGACGAAACCGTCAATTACGAGATTTCAAAAAGCACCCGCACCGAAGTCATCACGCCAGGCAAAGTGACGCGTCTGTCAGTTGCGGTTGCTGTCGACGGTGTCTCAACGCCGGTGGCCAAAGCAGGTGAAGCGCCCAAATGGGCCGCACGTCCTGAGGCCGAAATGAAGCAGATAGCGGCCTTGGTTAGCTCGGCTGCCGGCATTAATGAAGAGCGCGGCGACAAGATCGAAGTGGTCAATGTGCGCTTTGCCAAGGCTGCTGCCGACGCTGGCTCTAAAGCGCCCAGCGCCTTTGCTTTCGACAAAAACGACATCATGCGCGGCGCTGAAATCCTTGCGATGACTTTGGTTGCCGCCGCCCTTCTATTCTTCGTCGCCCGTCCTCTGGTTAAAGGCGTGTTTGACTCGTCGAGCGCTGGTTCCGCGAGCATGCCCATGGGTCTGCCCGGCCAAGCTATGGGTATGGCAGGGGCGGGCAGCGTCGCTGCGCTGCCTGGAGGTGAGGCTGGTACAGGCGATGAACGCGTCGACATTGCGCGCATCCAAGGCTCCGTCAACGCCAATGCGATGAAGCAAGTCTCTCAAATGGTGAGCGAAAATCCTGAGCAGACCGTTTCGGTCATCCGGGCTTGGCTGCAGGAGCGCAGATAGATGGCAGCCATTGCATCCTTGAGTGAACTGAAAGGCGCCGAGAAGGCAGCCGTCTTCCTGTTGGCTTTAGGGGAAGACCACAAGACTTTGTGGGAATTCTTCGATGAAGAAGAAATCAAAGAAATTTCACAAGCCATGTCCAATTTGGGCAATGTGCAGTCCGATGCGGTTGAAGAATTGGTGGTCGACTTTGTCGGTCGCATTTCCAATACCGGCGCGGTCATGGGGTCCTATGAACAGACCCAGCGTCTTTTGGCCTCCATCTTGCCACCTGAAAAGGTGGAAGCCATCATGGAAGAAATCCGGGGTCCGGCCGGTCGAACCATGTGGGACAAATTGGGCAATGTCGCGGAAACGACCTTGGCCAATTATCTGAAGAACGAATATCCCCAGACGGTGGCTGTGGTCCTGTCGAAGGTAAAGGCAGACCATGCGGCGCGGGTTTTATCCGCGCTGCCAGACGATTTTGCGCTCGAGTGCGTGAACCGGATGTTGCACATGGAGCCGATCCAACGCGACATTCTGGAAAAAATCGAAATCACCTTGCGCAACGAATTCATGAGCAATTTGGCGCGGACTTCCAAGCGCGACAGCCATGAATTAATGGCCAAGATCTTCAACAATTTCGACCGCGCTACCGAGAACCGTTTCATCGGGGCCTTGGAAGAGCGCAACCGCGAAGCGGCCGAGCGGATTCGCTCCTTGATGTTCGTGTTTGAAGACTTGAAAAAGCTCGATCCAGGCGGGGTTCAAACCCTGTTGCGGGCGGTCGAGAAGTCGCAACTGGCCTTGGCGCTCAAAGGGGCGTCCGACGAACTGCGCAATCTGTTCTTCAGCAACATGTCCGAACGCGCCGCGAAAATCATGCGCGATGACATGGCCTCGATGGGCCCTGTGCGCCTGAAGGATGTCGATGGCGCGCAGTCCGGCATGGTCCAGATCGCCAAAGACTTAGCCCAGCGTGGCGAAATCATGCTCGCCGAAGGCGGGCGTGATGATGAGCTGATTTACTGAGGCGCATGATGGTTCACTCCCCAAAATATAGCTTCGAGCCTATGTTCACCAAAACCGGTGCCACGCCGCCTAGCGCCTCGAACCGCCGTAAGGTTTTGACTGACGAGGATGTGGCCGCTGCCCATGCCGCAGGGTTTGCCGAAGGGCAGGCGGCGGAATTGGTAAAGGTCGAGCGGGCAACCAGCGAATCCCTGCGCGCGATCGCCCGCATGATGCAAATGATGTTGGGTCGCCTGAATGAGGAGGCCCATAGCCTGCGCCAAGACGCAACCGAAGTTGCGCTCGCCGCCGCACGCTCGGTCGCTCACGATGCCCTAGACGCCTATGGCGCAGACCGAGTTGAGGCGATTGTTGCCTCTGCTGTCGCCCATTTGCGCGACACACCGCGCCTCGTTGTCCGGGTCTCGCCAGACTTGGCCGAGACGATTGAAGAACGCCTGATTGGGTGCGCCCGCGAAGCTGGCTTTACCGGCGAAATCGCGGTGCGTCCTGATCCTCAAGCTCAGACCGGGGATTGCACCCTGGATTGGGGCGATGGGCGCATTGTGCACGACCGTGCAAGTGCCCTCGCCGAGATTGAAACTTCTGCTCAAAACTGGCTGGCCTCAGCAGACGCTGAAGGCTTAAGCCTCGACATGACCCAGACCTGAGGAGGCCTGAAATGGACGAAAACAACGAGTCCTACGATCTGCCCGACCTCTCGGAGCTTGATCCCCTACCAGAAGAGGCCGCACAGGCTGAAGTCCCGCAGCAATACACCCGCTCAGCGACTGATCTGGCACCGGTCTTCGATGTGCCGGTGAACATTAAGGCGGTGCTTGGCCGCGCGACGATGGATGTGGCCTCGCTTCTGAAGCTCGCACGGGGGTCCTTGATCGAGCTCGACCGACGCGTCGGGGAAGCCATCGACATTTATGTCAACAACCGCCTCGTGGCGCGCGGCGAGCTTGTCGTCGTCGACGAAAGACTGGGCGTGACCATGACTGAAATCATCAAGGACAATGACACCAACTCATAGACCTTGAACCCGAACGACCGCGCGCAGAAGCGCAAGACTAGTGAACACGCTTAGGCGTGAGGAGACCGAAAATGCGAGTTTTGATTGTTGGCAACATGAGTGGGCAGCTCGCCGTCGCATCCAAGATTGCGATGGATCGCGGTGCCAAAGTGTTCCAGGTCGACACCATTGCCCAGGCCACCACGGCCTTGCGCAATGGCAAAGGGGCAGATCTGCTTCTGGTCGATGTCAGCCATGATATCGCAGCCTTGATTGCGCAGAACGAGGCCGAGCATATCATTGTGCCGGTTGTTGCCTGTGGCGTCTCCACCGATCCACGCACGGCTGCCAATGCCATTCGGCAAGGCGCGCAAGAATTCTTGCCTTTGCCACCGGACCCAGAGTTGATCGCAGCCGTCCTCGCCGCCATCACCGACGACAATCGGCCACTGATCGCCCATGATCCTGCCATGAAGGCCGTGATCCGGTTGGCCGAACAAATTGCCCCATCAGAAGCCAGTGTTCTGATCACGGGCGAAAGTGGCGTTGGTAAAGAAGTCATGGCGCGCTTTGTGCACCAGAATTCCCGCCGCACCGACAAAGCTTTCATCAGCGTCAATTGCGCAGCGATTCCGGATAATCTTCTGGAATCAGAGCTGTTTGGCCATGAAAAAGGTGCCTTTACCGGTGCTTTAGCCCGTCGGATCGGTAAGTTTGAAGAAGCCGATGGCGGCACACTTCTGCTCGACGAAATCAGCGAGATGGACATTCGCCTGCAGGCAAAGCTTCTGCGTGCCATCCAAGAGCGGGTCATTGATCGCGTCGGCGGCTCCAAACCCGTGCCGGTCAATATCCGCATCCTCGCAACCTCGAACCGCAATTTGGAAGAGGATGTACGCGCCGGGAAATTCCGCGAAGACCTCTATTACCGGCTCAATGTCGTCAATCTGTGCATTCCACCCTTGCGCGACCGTCCAGGCGATCTGGTCGCGCTGTCGACCTATTTCATCAAGAAATACACCACCGCCAATGGCTTGAAGCCAAAGGGGATTTCAAACGTAGCGCTCGATGCCATCAAGGCTAATCCTTGGCGTGGCAATGTGCGGGAATTGGAAAATGCCATGCACCGCGCAGTCCTTCTGTCGGCTGGGCCAGAGATTGAGATTGGCGACATTCGCCTGCCCGACGGGTCAGCGTTGGGCACAGCTTCAGCCCTGAACCCGCATGTCGCCACCGCCGGACAAGCCATTTTGGCTGCGCAAGCGGTTCAAAGCGCGCCTGTTAATCTGGTCGGCCGGACGATTGAAGCGGTCGAGCAGGAAATGATCCTCGACACGCTGAAGCATTGCTATGGCAACCGCACCCATGCGGCCCAAATCCTCGGCATCTCGATCCGGACGCTGCGCAACAAGCTAAAGCTTTACTTGGATGCGGGCATCGATGTGCCAGCGCCCGGTGCCAATGAACCCCGCTTTGTATACGGATAAGCCTAGTCCATGACCGACACTTCCGCAGGAATAGGTACGAACCCAAAGGCCCCGCAATTCAGCCTGTCGACCTTCTTCCAAGGGGTGATGACAGGCCAAGTCTTGATGGGGGTTGGGGTTGTTGGGCTGGTGGTCCTTCTGATCATCCCCCTGCCACCCTTCCTGCTGGACTTCTTGTTGGCCATTTCGGTCACAAGCTCTGTGCTGATCTTGATGACGGCGCTGTTCATCCGCAAGCCACTGGAATTTAGCGCCTTTCCGGCAGTTCTCTTGGTCGCGACCATGTTCAGGCTCGGCCTGAATATCGCCTCGACCCGCTTGATCCTAAGCCATGGTCACGAAGGCCCCGACGCAGCTGGTGAGATCATTGCCGCCTTTGGTGACTTCATCATGGGCGGTAATTTCGTCATCGGGATTATTGTTTTCATCATCTTGGTGATCGTGAATTTCGTCGTCATCACCAAGGGTTCGACGCGTATCGCCGAAGTCGCTGCACGCTTCAGCTTGGACGCCATGCCCGGCAAGCAAATGGCCGTGGACGCCGATTTGTCGGCAGGCTTGATCAATGAAGAAGAAGCCCGCCGCCGCCGGAAAGAACTGGAAGGCGAAAGCAACTTCTTCGGGGCGATGGATGGTGCATCCAAGTTTGTGCGCGGTGACGCGGTTGCAGGCCTGATCATCACCGCCATCAATGTGATTGGCGGCATGATCATCGGTATGGCCCAAGAAGGCCTTAGCTTTAGCGAAGCTGGCACCACCTACACCCAATTGACGATTGGCGACGGCCTGATCAGCCAAATCCCAGCCCTCATCATCTCGCTCGCCGCTGGTATGTTGGTGGCAAAAGCAGGCGTGGAAGAGGCCGCAGAAACCGCACTGGCCCGCCAGTTGGCAGGCAGCCCACAAGCGTTGGGGATGGTGGCCGCGACGGCTTTCATCGCAGGCGTCCTGCCTGGCATGCCCATGATTGCCTTTTGGTTGATTGGGGCCGGGGCGAGTTATCTGGCTTATAAGCTGTGGAAGGCCGAAGCCGACAAGCAGTTTACCACCGACGTCGCAGCCCATGATGCGGCCAATGCGCCACCAAAGCCTGAAGAAGATGAGCCAATTGCAACAGCGCTCTCCATCGATGAGCTCAAGATCGAGTTGGGCTATGGCTTGTTAGCCTTGGTCAATGACGTCCAAGGTCGCCGCATCACCGATCAGATCAAAGCGCTGCGCCGCCAGATCGCCCAAGAACTGGGCTTTGTCATGCCTGCCGTGCGCATCTTGGACAATATGGCCGTTCCCAACAACAGCTACTCGATCCGCGTGAAAGAGATGGAAGCTGGCGAAGGCGAATTGCGCATCGGCCATCTCTTGGTGATGGACCCAGCCGGCGAGACGCCCAACCTGCCAGGCGAGCCCTGCAAAGAGCCTGCCTTCGGTTTGCCTGCGGCTTGGGTGGCTGAAAGCTTCCGCGAAGAAGCTGCCTTCAAGGGCTATACGATTGTCGATCCAGCAACAGTTCTGACCACCCATCTCACCGAAGTGGTGAAGGACAATATGGCCGAGCTTCTCTCGATTGCTGAAGTCCAGCGCCTGATGAAGGAATTGTCGAAAGAACATCAGAAGCTGGTCGAAGATACCATCCCAAGCCAAGTCTCTTGGGCGACGGTTCAGCGCGTGCTGCAAAGCCTGCTGCGCGAGCGCGTCTCGATCCGCGACCTCGCCACCATTATGGAAGCCATTTCCGAAGCCACGTCGATGGATGCGGTATCGATGGTCGAACATGTCCGTGCGCGTCTGGCCCGCCAGATTTGTTTCCAAAACCGCAGCCCCGATGGCTCACTGCCAATCGTGGCGCTGTCGCCCAAATGGGAGCAGGCTTTCTCCGAAGCGATTGTTGGTGAACGCGGCGACCGTCAATTGGCGCTGGCCCCCAGCCAAGTGCATGAGTTTGTGCAAGCCGTTCGGATTGCTTTGGACCGTGCAGCCCAGACTGGCGAAATCCCTGTCATTCTGACCTCTGGCGGCATTCGCCCCTATGTCCGCTCGCTGATTGAGCGCTTCCGCGCTCAGACGATGGTGATGAGCCAGAACGAAATCCACCCGAAAGCCAAGCTGCGCACTTTGGGCAGTGTCTAGGGTGACTAACTGATGCGCGTCTTCACCTACTTTGCTTCCACCCTGCCTGAGGCGATCGCGCAGGTGCGGGCAGAGCTTGGGCCAAAGGCGGTGGTGTTAAGCTGGCGCAGCACGCGCGGCGGCATTGAGATCAGCGCCTCCGCTGAACCCGGCACCAAACCGCGCGCCAAATCTGCGGTCTCCCCGCCGGAACGCGCCAAGCCAGCCCTAGGGACAACTTCCAAACAAGAGACTTTAGCGCAGCACTTTAAGCCCGAAGATTTCCTGATGGGGGCACCACGCCCAGCAGCTGCAGACATTGTCCCGCTTGCCCCAGCCTCCAAGCCAAAACCAGCACCCGTCAGCGGTCGGGGCACCGCCGCGCTGCTCGGGCGGCAGGCCGCGGCCAAGCCCCTTGTTCAAGAAGCCGCGCCCAAGCCTGCACCAGCTCCGCCTAAGCCAACCGCCAAGGCCGCGCCTGCCACGCAAGCCAAACCCACTCCAGCTCTTGAGCCACCAGCCAACAAGCCTGCGCCATCGCGTTTGGCCATGTTCTGGACGCGGGCTGGGCTGACGCGTGAACAGGCGATGGCCATGGCGCTAAGCGACCACGCCCAATTGCGCCAAGCCCTCTCCGAATCCCTATCGCAAAAGCTGAAGTTTGAGCCGATTGAAGCTGCCCCAACGCGTCCAATCGTGCTGGTCGGCCCTCCAGGTGCAGGCAAAACGGCGGCTGTTGCCAAGCTTGCGACGCGGGCCTTGGCCGTTGGCTATGAGGCGCTGTTGATCTCCGTCGATAGCGAGCGCTGCGGCGGGGCTGAGCAATTGCGCGCCATGGCCGATCGCTTGGGCACGCCCTTTGAAACCGCCACAACGTTGCAAGACCTCTCACGCCTGACCAAACAAGCGCGGCAAGCCGGTCAGTGCGTCTTTGTCGATGCCGCTGCTGCCAGCCCGATGCAGCCCTCTGACATGCGCTCTACCGAGCGACTGGTGCAGGAAGTGGGCCTTGAGCCTATCCTCTGCATGCCCGCCGATCTGCGCTATGAAGATCTCGAGGACTTGGGTCTGGCCTTTGCTGAGATTGGCACCAAACGTGCGATTGTAACGCGGTTTGACCTGACCAAGCGGCGGGCCTCGGCGGTATTTGCCTTGCATAAAGCAGGCATCGCCTTGGCACAGATTTCGGCCACCCCTTTTATCACAGGCGGTATCGCGCTGGCTTCTGCCCACCGCGTCGCAGCACTCCTGCTCGAGCCATTTGATGACATCAAAGCAGAGGATGCGGCATGAGCGATTCTACAACTACCATCGTGCCGTTTCCAACCCGCAAGCCACCCGGCCGCATTGTCGCGATTGCTTCGGGCAAGGGCGGGGTCGGCAAGACGTTTATCGCTGTTTCTCTAGCCCGCGCCTTGGCCGAGCAAGGGGAGCGCGTTCTTCTGGTCGATGGCGACTTAGGCCTCTCCAATGTCGATATACAATTGGGCGTCCAGCCAGACTTGACCCTCGCCCATGTCATGGATGGGGAAGCAACCTTGGCCGAAGCCGTCATGCGTATTGCAGGCGGCGCGGCAAGCCCCGGTGGCTTTGACTTGTTGCCCGGTAGCCATGGAATCGCCAGCTTTGCCGATCTGGGCGAGCGCGACGTCCAACGCATTGCGGCGGGGATTTCGGCTTTGAGCTTTTCCTATGACCGCGTGATCGTCGATCTGGCAGCCGGTATCGGCCATGCCATGCTGAAGCTTGCCGCCGATGCCGATGATGTGTTGATTGTTGCCTTGGACGAGCCTGCCTCTTTGACCGATGGTTATGCCTTCGTGAAGCTACTGAAAAGCCGCCGACCGAATGCACGCATTGGGGTTTTGGCCAATCGGGTCAAGAATAAGAAAGAAGCCGACCGCATCCATCAATCCTTCGCGCGGGCTTGCGGCTCCTATTTGGGGTTTGAGCCGGGCTGTGCTGGGGCCATCCACGAAGACCAGGCCGTCAAAACAGCCCTGCGCGCGCAAATGCTGTTGTCGCGCCATGCCCCCACCTCCACCGCGCTTGGCGACCTTGAGACGGTCACCCATTTGGTGAAATCTGGCCTAGCGTTTGAAACCCGCGTCGCCGCTTGACGCGCGCGGCCCACGCCCTAATCTGACGCAGCTATCTGTTAGCAAATCCTCCTTTGGGCTGAACCGCCCCCTGCCCAAATCGGCTTGTCTGGCGTAGGAGGAAAGCATGGCTGTTGTTTCCGTCCTTCTTCCCCTGCCCTTGCCGGAAGCGTTTGACTATGTCGTCCCCGCGGAACTGACACTGGGGCTGGGCGATGTGGTGGAAGTGCCCTTGGGGCAAAACCTGCGCATTGGTGTCGTTTGGGCGGTTAAACCTGATAGCGATGGCAGCAATCTAAAACCTGTTAAGTCGCGGTTTGATAGCCCGCCTTTCCCACCCGCTTTGCGCCAATTCATCGATTTTGCCGCCCGCTATCTCGTCACCCCCCCGGGGCAAGTTTTGGTCATGGTGCTGCGGCAACCTGAAGCCTTGGGCCAAGGTCCGTTTGAGCGCTTGGCTGTGGCGACATCGCTGCGCCCTGACAAACTTAATGAAGCTCGGGCGCGGGTTCTCGACTGCGCGCAAGAGCCGATCCCCCGCGCTGCCCTCGCCAAGGCGGCGGGCGTTGGTTCGGGCATTGTCACAGCGCTCCTAAAGCTGGGTGCGTTGGAAGAGATCGAGCGACCTGTCGACCTGCCCTTTGATGTCCCAAACCCCAGTCTGCCGGCGCGGCCCTTGTCTGAGATGCAAGCAGACGCGGCCCATATGATCGCTAAGGCCGCCTCGGCAGGCGGGTTCAGCCCCTTCCTGCTCGACGGGGTGACAGGGTCGGGCAAGACCGAGGTCTATCTGGAGGCCGTCGCGCAAGCCTTGATCGCGCGACCCGATGAGCAAGTGTTGATCCTGCTGCCAGAGATCGCCTTAACCCAAGCCATTGTCGCCCGTTTTGAACAGCGCTTTGGTGCTGCCCCTGCGCAATGGCATTCCGACATTGGTGCCGCGCAAAAGCGGCGGACGTGGCGAGAAGTGGCCGCCGGTCGTGCCCGCATCGTCATTGGTGCCCGCTCGGCCTTGTTTCTACCCTTTGCCAAACTCTCAATGATCCTCGTCGATGAGGAGCATGACAGCAGTTTTAAGCAGGACGACGGCCTGCGCTATCATGCCCGCGACATGGCGGTGGCGCGCGCCAAGTTTGAACAGGCGACCATCGTTTTGGGCTCGGCCACGCCCTCGATGGAGACCCGCCTCAATGCTGATGCCGGGCGCTATCAGCGCCTGCTTCTGCCCAGCCGCTTTGGTGTCGCCCTTCTGCCTGATGTCAGTCTGATCGACTTGAAGGAATATCCACCCGAACGCGATCAGTGGCTGAGCCCGGTGTTGGTGCAGGCTATGGCGGAAACCTTGGAACAGCGTGAGCAAGTCTTGTTGTTCTTAAACAGACGCGGCTATGCGCCCGTAGTATTGTGCCGCAAGTGTGGGCACCGCATGAAGGCACCCGACACCGAGTCTTGGCTGGTTGAGCACAAATATTCCAACCGCTTAGTCTGTCACCTGACCGGTTTTTCCATGCGCAAGCCCGATGCGTGCCCCAATTGTGGGGCCGAAGATGGGCTGGTCTCGGTTGGTCCGGGGGTAGAGCGTATTGCGGCTGAAGCCACCGAGCGTTTCCCCGATGCACGGATTGAGATTTTCTCGTCCGATACCGCGCACAATCCCCAAGCCGTGCGTGAATTGGTCGGGCGGATGGAGCGCGGCGAGATCGACATTTTGATCGGCACCCAAATCGTTGCCAAAGGCCATAACTTCCCGAACTTGACCTTGGTGGGCGTTGTCGATGCCGATCTGGGCCTCAAAGGGGGTGATCCGCGCGCGGGCGAGCGGACCTATCAGATGTTGAGCCAAGTGGCAGGGCGGGCAGGCCGCGCCGACCGACCGGGTCGCGCCCTGATCCAAACCCATTATCCCGACAATGAAGCGCTGCAAGCCCTCGTCATGGGCGACCGCGATGCCTTTATCGAAGCCGAAAGCTTGGGTCGCGCCGCCGTGGGGGCGCCGCCCTTTGGCCGTATGGCCGCCCTACACATCATGGCCCAAAGTGATGAGGCCGCCGATGCCGCCGCCCAAGCCGCCAGCGACGCGTTGTTTCCAGCGGATGGCGTTGAAGTGTGGGGGCCAGCGCCCCCGCCTTTGGCCATGATACGCGGGTGGCGACGACGGCGCTTTTTGATCCAGTCCAGCAAGGAAGTTGACCTGTCGGCCTTTATGGCGGCTTGGCGACGCGGATTTCGGGTGCCCGGCAGTGTGCGCGTGAGCATCGACATGGACCCCTATTCCTTCCTGTAGACCACTGCCTGTTTGTTCTGAAACCTGTGTGCCATCATTGACCTTGGCCAGCGGCACGCACAAAGAAAATCCATGCTGCTTGTTCATGCCAGAACCCTAGACCCCCTCTCGCGGGCCGTGCGCTTGGCGCTGGGTGAGAAGCGCGCCGTCTTTCACGTGCGCGAAGCCTTACCGTTTGAAGCCGATGCTGGGCTGCTGGCCGTGGCCCCCGATGGCATGACGCCTGTGCTGGTCGATGATTCCTGGGGCCATGGCGCGACCATCTCTGAAGCGCTCGCAATCTTTGAATATTTAGAAGACCTTTTGCCCACCCCGCCACTTTTGCCCGGCGGACCTTTGGAGCGCGCGGCTGTGCGCGCCATGACGATCCGGGCGATCCGGACTTTGGGCCCGATTGTCGACAATGTCGTGCATGAGAAGGCGCGCAAGGCCCTTGCCCGTGGCGGCGCGCCTGACACCGCCATCCTGCGCCAAGCCACATTGGCAGCGACCCAAACCCTCGACCAGATTGGCCGTGCGGCAGAGGCTGAGGGCTGGATTGGCGGCAAGAAGTTGTCGATTGCCGACATGGTTGCTGCCGCGCATTTCTCCGTATTGGATTATCTCGATGCCGTCAGTTGGAGTAGCGCGCCAGCAGGCAAGGATTGGTATGCGCGTTTGAAGCAGCGCCCGGCGTTCAGACCCCTTCTGGGTGACTTGCTGGCAGGCCTGTCGCCACCGCCGCATTATGGTGATTTGGACTTTTAGGAGGGCGCTTTGGCCAAGACCGCGTCCAAATCCCAACCCCTTGATGCCGCTATGGTCAAACAATTGGCGCGCGCGCATGGCTTTGACGCTTGCGGTCTTGCCGATGCACGCGCCGCCTGGGAGGCAGATACCCGTCTCCGCGAGTTCGTCGCCGCAGGCTTTCATGGCGCAATGGGCTGGATGGAAGAGACGCTCGACCGCCGCAGCCATCCCACCGCCATGTGGGAAGATGCCAAGACTGCCATCATGCTGGGCGTCAATTATGGCCCCGATACTGACCCGATGGCGAAATTGGCACATCCGGATCTGGCCAATATCTCGGTCTATGCCGGTGGCGATGATTATCATGATGTGATCAAGAAGCAGCTCAAGGCCTTTGCTGGGCTGTTGCATCGCCAAAGTGGCGCGCAAGTCAAAGTTTTTGTCGACACCGCCCCCTTGATGGAAAAGCCGCTGGCGGCGCGCGCCGGTCTTGGCTGGCAGGGCAAACATACCAATCTTGTCTCCACCGACTTTGGCTCTTGGCTTTTCTTGGGCTGTATCTTGATCGCGCAGGACTTTGCCGCAGATGTGCCAACGAGGGATCATTGTGGGTCCTGCACGGCATGTTTGGACGCTTGCCCGACCAAGGCTTTCCCGGCACCCTATCAACTCGACGCGAGGCGCTGCATTTCCTACCTCACGATTGAACATGCTGGCCCAATCCCGTTGGAGTTCCGCGCCGCGATGGGCAATCGCATCTATGGCTGTGACGATTGCTTGGCCGTCTGCCCATGGAACAAATTCGCCCAAACCGCGCGCGAAACCAAATTGCACGTGCGCGACGCGTTGAAGCAAGTGAGCCTGCTCGAATTGGCCTATTTCGATGATACCCATTTCCGGGCATTGTTTGCCAAAAACCCCGTCAAGCGCATTGGCGTCGACCGCTTCTTACGCAATGTCGCCATTGGCCTCGGCAATCGGGGAGCGGCCGAAGCTGTACCTGCCGCCCGTCATCTCAGCCAACATGAAAGCCCGCTGGTGCGCGGGGCTGGAATATGGGCCCTGAAACAATTGATGCCGCCTGAGGACTTTTCAGCTTTGGCAGAGACCAGTATGGCCTATGAGACCGACGCGCTGGTGCGCGCCGAATGGGAACAGCCACTTTGAACCTTGCTACTAGCCCCGCGCCACAGGTAAGCCCGCCGCCCAAGCCAAAGCCTCGCAAGGGCTTTTGGGGTCGCTTGGGGAAGTTCATGCTATTCCTCGCGTTGGCGCCGATCGTCTGGACCTTGCTCTACCGCTTCGTGCCCATCCCGGGGACAATCTTGATGGTGGAGCGTGCCTTTCAAGGCAAGGATGTGCGGCGCAATCCTGTCGCGCTCAACCAGATCAGCCCGCATTTGATCTACTCGGTCATTGCTTCCGAGGACGCGAAATTCTGTAGTCACAATGGCTTTGACTGGATTGCGATCCAAAAGGCGGTGAAGAGCAATGAGCGCGGCCGCAAGCTGCGCGGTGGCTCTACCATCAGCCAGCAGACCGCCAAAAATGTGTTCCTGTGGCCCGAACGCTCGTGGCTGCGCAAAGGCTTGGAGGCGGGCTTTACGGTTCTGATTGAAACCCTTTGGCCTAAGCAGCGCATCATGGAGGCCTATCTGAATGTAGCCGAGTTTGGCCCCGGTATCTTTGGGGCGGAAGCCGGCGCGCTCTATCATTTTGGTAAGCACGCCAAGGACCTCACGCCCATGCAGGCTGCCCGCCTCGCCGCCATTCTGCCGCTACCAGCGAAATGGAGCCCGACCAAGCCTTCCCGCCGCGTGGCGCGCAAGGCCAATGGGATCGTCAAAGGGGCGCGTATCGTGCGCGAAAGTGGCTTGGGTTCCTGCATCAAGATTGAAAAGAAGAAGAAAAAATCATGAAAGAGGAACGCGTGCTTCTTAAACGCATCGCCGAAGCCTTGGAGCGTTTAGCCCCAGCGCCTGCTCCTTTGCCGAGCCCCGAAGACCATGACGTGTTTGTCTGGCGCGGCGATCAGATGCGCTTGAGCCCTGTCGCGCAACCCCGCCGTGTCCCCTTGGCCTTGATCCAAGGGGTGGAGACACAAAAAGGCCGCCTCCTTCAGAATACCGAGCGCTTTGCCGCAGGCCATCCGGCCAACCACGCCATGCTATGGGGCGCGCGCGGCACGGGTAAGAGCGCTTTGGTGAAAGCCGTCCATCATCAGGTTTCCAAGCAGCATCCAGACCTCAAACTGGTCGAGATCGGCCGCACAGACCTTAGAAGCCTACCCGATCTGGCCGACCGTTTAAGTGAAGCAGGCTGGCGCGCCCTTGTTTTCATCGACGACCTTTCTTTTGAAGGGGCGGACGAGACGTATAAGGCGCTTAAAAGCGTGTTGGACGGTGGCGTTTCTGGCGCGATGGCCAATCTATTGGTCTATGTCACCTCCAACCGTCGCCATCTGATCAATCGCCCGGACGGCAATCAAGCGGAATTTCGCCCCGAAGAGACTGTGGAAGAACAAATAGCCTTGCCAGAGCGTTTCGGCCTGTGGCTGGGCTTCCAAAGCTTGGATCAACCGACATGGCTTTCTATCGTGCGCGGCTATGCCGAGGCGTTAAATCTCGCCCCCGATGATCCAGAGCTAGAACGCACCGCTTTACAATGGGCCGCCCAACGTGGAGCGCGCTCTGGCCGCAGTGCGTGGCAATTCGTGATTGATCGTGCCGGGCAGCTGGGGCTGTCGATCGATCTGCAGGATTAGCTTTTCGAGGTCATCCCCGCCGAAGCGCAGCGGCGAGCGGGGACCCCATGTGACTCTGCGGCTCAAGATCCCCGACTGGCTGCGCCATCGGGGATGACAGTGCACTGAGTAACAGTACTTTTAGACGCACCACTTAGGTCGGATTGGCGCTGGTTGAGCCCAAAAATGGCACGGGATCCACGGGCTTGGTGGCGTGGCGAACCTGGAAATGCAGGCGGGGCGAGCGGGCGCGGCCGGTTTGGCCGACTTGGCCAATGACTTGCCCGCGCGTGACACTTTGGCCTTCACGGACAGTGACCGAATTGGCGAAGGCATAGGCGGTCATATAATCGCTGGAGTGACGGATCAGGACAAGCCAGCCATAGCCCGCCAATTGATTGCCAACATAGGCAACCGTACCCGAAGCGGCCGCCTTGAAAGGGGTGCCGGCCGGGGCTTCAATCTCAATTCCGTCCACCACGCGTAAGTCCGCTTTGGTGCCGAAAGTCTCCACCACCCGCCCGCGCACAGGCCAAGCGAAACTGGGCGAAGCTGCCAAGGACCCCGGTGTGGCTAGGGGTGGGGTGGATGATGTCGTCTTGGGCTTTGGTACCTCTGGAAGAGGCCGTTTGGGTAGCGCTGGCGGTGTAACATTTGCGACAGGGCCAGCTTCAACATTGGGGCGCAATTGACCGGGCACGGCCCCACTGACTGGCCGGCCTGCTGCCAATTCTGTGGCCAGTAAGGCAACAAGATCTTGCGGCTCCAACCCCGTCAATTGATCGCGGACCAAAGCTGGCAAGATAACCTTCTGGCCCGGTAGTAATTTCACGGGCCGAGGAAAGCGGTTGAACAAAGCTAGCGACCGCTCGTCCACATTATAACGCCGCGCAATTGCGGAGAAGCTTTCGTTGCGTCGGACAATATGTACTTTGAGGGGTGGCAGTTTCAGGACCTGACCCGGCGTTAGGGCAAAGGGTGCGCGCAGATCATTGACCTGGATCAGCCCGACCAATGGCGAGCGGGTGCGCTCTGCGATGGCATAAAGAGTTTCGCCGCGCATCACCCGGGTCTCTGTCGGCGGATTTTGCGGATCAAAGTCTAGAGTACCCGGCGCGGGCTGAGCCGCCAATGGCGACAGGCCACTCAGGGCGAGGGTAGCAATGAGAATAAGGCTGACGGCGCGACGCATGGTCAAAGCTGTCGCACAACATGGTTAAGCAGGTGTTTCTGTGCCCTTCATTGCCTTAAGCCTCGCGGGCGACACCCGGCAATAGTGGCACAAAGCGGACATCCATCAGCGCTTCTTCTTCAAAGACGCCATCCTCACGTAGGCGATAGCGCAAAAGCTCCTGCACCGCCCCGGCCCCTACGGGGGCAACCAAGATCCCGCCCGGCGCCAATTGCGCGAGCAGTGCGTCTGGGCGAACCGGTGCCGCGCAGGTGAAGATGATGCGGTCAAACGGGCCTTGGTCTGGCCAGCCTAAGCCCCCATCGCTGCATTTGGAGACAATATTGGTAAGCTTGAGCGCCTCATGGCGGCTTTGGGCCAAGCGCAGCAAAGTGCGGTATCGCTCCAATGTAAAGACGCGGCGGGCAAGCTTAGATAGAATGGCGGTTTGATAGCCAGAGCCGGTTCCAATCTCCAAAACCTTTTCCCGCCCAGTGAGCTCTAGCGCGGCCGTCATAATGCCGACGACATAGGGCTGGCTGATGGTCTGGCCGCATTCAATAGGCAAAGCGGCATCTTCCCACGCCCGGCCTTCAAAGCCAGCTGACATGAAGACCTCCCGTGGAATGGTCTCGATAGCATTCAGGACCGAGGGGTCTGTCACCCCTGCCTTTCGCAAAGCGAGAACGATACGGGCGCGACCATCGTCTTGGCTCATGCTTTAAGTACCTCCCGCAGCGCGCCCAAGGCGCTATGTTCGGTCATGTCGATATGCAGGGGCGAGACCGAGATGCGGTTCTCGTAAATGGCCAATAGATCAGAGCCAGCTGGCGGCTTGGAAAGCTTACCCCGATAGCCAATCCAATAATAATCATTGCCGCGCAGATCGCTGCGGCGGTCGATCTGATGGATGCATTCATCACGGAAGCCCTGAAAGGTCGCCTCTAGACCCGTGACTTCTTCGGGTTCGCAATCGGGAAAATTGACGTTCATCACGACGCCGTCTGGCCAAGGGCTGGCTAAGAGCTTTCGCAAGACGTCTGCGCCATGCGCTTCGGCGGTGTGCCAAGGGATGGGTTGGCCAACCCGAAAATTGACCGCTTGGGATAAAGCAATTGAAGGAATGCCCATTTGCATGCCCTGTACGGCTGCCGCGACCGTGCCCGACACACTGGTATCTTCAGCCAGGTTTTGCCCGCGATTGACGCCAGACAGCACCAAGTCCGGGCGGCCGCCTTTTACCAATTCATCCACACCTAAGAGAACGCAATCTGTTGGCGTACCCGAACAGGCAAAGCGGCGCTCACCCACGGTCCGGACTCGAACGGGTTCGGTCAAGGTCAAGGCGCGTGAGGCGCCGGAGCGCTCCACCTCTGGCGCGACGACCCAGATGTCTGAACTGATGGCCTGGGCGATCCGCTCCAAGACAGCCAGGCCCGGCGCATGAATGCCATCGTCATTAGAAATCAAAATGCGCAAAAATTGTCCCCTGTCGAACCAGAATCATCGGTTCTGCCTGATTGGCTTTGGCACGGGGTATCACTTCACGGCCTGCTTCGCGAGCCTCTTATTCGGCGGCTTTCATCGCGCCCAGAACTGCCCCCGCGATCATGGCATTGGCCATCAGATGGGCTGAATCCATGAGAAGAAGCGCAAAGGGCTCGTTGCCATAGGCGTAATTGTACATGCGCGCGGCAACCAGAAATAAAAGGCCCACCATTATGCCGAGCCGCAGACCAGCCATTAAAGTGGTAATGCCGCGGTCCTTGATCAAAAGGCCCATGCCGATCGTGATCATCACCGGCATAATCGGGCTTAAGGCCATCCGCCACTGCTCGCCCGCCAGACTCTCCGCCGTATAGCCCGACAAGGTCATCCACTGGGCCGAAAACAGCACGCCATAGATGAGCGCGCCGACGATATAGATCAGCACAGAGGCAAGGATCAGCGGGATTAGCTTAAGACCAAAGATGCGCATGTTATTTTTCCCCCGCCTTTTTGATAAAATTTTATCGAGCCTATTACGGAAGCAAGGATGATGTAAAGCCAAAACTTGGTCAGGGAATATGGACGAATAAATTGAAAATAAAGAGAAAAAATGAAAATATATCTAACCAAAAACTATACCTGAGTATACCTGTAATTATTCTAAATTATATGTTTGTTTACCATGCTTCTCAACGGAGCATTTAGAACTCACTGGTAGCTTTGTCAGGTATTCAAAACGAATGCGACTTGCTGAACGCAAGTGACAACCTAGTATGGATGAGGGCTAAGAAATGCTCAGCGTAAACACGAATCAAGGCGCCATGGTCGCGCTGCAAACCTTGAACAAAACCAATTCCGATCTCGACAAGACTCAAAACGCGATTTCGACGGGTTTAAAGGTTGCCACCGCAAAAGATAACGGTGCCATCTGGGCCATTGCCAACAAAATGAGATCTGATGTCGGCGCTTATGACCGCGTCCGTGAATCGACCGACCGCGCAGCCTCTATTCTCGATACAGGCATTGCTGCTGGCGAAAGCATCATGGAACTCCTGAATGAAATGAAGGGCAAGGCTTTGGCCGGCTCGCAAACAGGTTTGTCGGCTTCTGCGCAAGCAGCTTTGGCCGCTGACTTCGCGCAATTGCGCGATCAAATCACCAGCATTGGCGCAAACGCTTCGTTTGACGGCGCCAATATGATCGGCGGCACACCAAATAATGCGGTCGCTCTGGGCGATTCCGCAGGTGGCAACACAATCACGGTGACCGGGGTAAGCTTGGCTTTGGCCAGCACAACCATCACAGTGACGGGCACCTCCGCGCTCGACACCGCGGCTAACGCCACGACCGCTTTGGGTCTCGTCAATGCTTCGATCACCAATTTGGGCACCCAATTGGCGACTTGGGGTGCAGGCGCAAAGCGCTTGGATGTGCACAAGACCTTCATCGGTAAGCTGCAAGACGCCTTGAACAATGGCATTGGTGCCATCGCAGACGCCGACCTCGCCAAGGAAAGCGCAAAGCTGCAAGCTCTGCAAACCAAATCGCAGCTCGGCATTCAGGCATTGTCGATTGCAAACAGTTCTTCGCAGTCAGCTTTGTCGCTGTTCCGCTAAAGCTCATAAAAAGAAAAAAGTATCTTACAAATTGGCTCAAGCAGAGATGCTTGGGCCTTTTTTGCGTTTTATTTTATGAAGACCTCAGATTCTCGCCGAATCAATAAAATTGTATCTAGTTATTAGAAATATATTTCATCCCCGGTGTTACCGTACAGAAGATCAAAAAGATCGGTGCATCTGAATGATGCATTTTAGTAAGTACCGGAGGATCAAGAATGATCAGTGTAAATACCAATCAGGGTGCCATGGTAGCCCTGCAAACTCTGAACCGCACCAACAACGAAATGGACAAGACGCAAAACGCGATTGCCACGGGTTTGAAAGTCGCTTCAGCAAAAGACAATGGTGCTTTGTTCGCCATTGCCAACAAAATGCGTTCGGACGTGACAGCCTATGACCGCGTGCGGGAATCGGCCGATCGTGCAGCTTCCATCCTCGACACTGGCATCGCAGCTGGTGAAAGCATCATGGAACTGTTGAACGAAATGAAGGGCAAGGCTTTGGCCGGCACGCAGGCGGGTAACTCCACTTCTGCTCAGGCTGCTTTGGCTGCCGACTTCGTGCAATTGCGTGACCAGATCACCAGCGTGATCGCCAACGCTTCGTTCGACGGCGCAAACATGATTCAAGGTACACCCAATAGTGCGGTCTCCTTGGGTGATGCAGCCGGTGGTAACACCATCACCATCGCCGGTGCCAGCTTGGCTTTGGGCGGCACAACGGTGACCGTTGCAGCCGCGGCGGTCTTGACCGACAACACCACTTCTGGAACGGCACTTGGCCAAGTCAACGCGTCTATCACCAACTTGGGGACCCAATTGGCGACCTGGGGTGCTGGTGCAAAGCGCCTAGACGTTCACCGTACCTTCGTTGGCAAGCTACAAGATGCTTTGAACAACGGGATCGGCGCCATCGTGGACGCCGACCTCGCCAAAGAAAGCGCCAAGCTGCAAGCCTTGCAAGTCAAGCAACAGCTGGGCGTGCAAGCTTTGTCGATTGCCAATGGTTCTTCGCAAACGGCGCTATCTTTGTTCCGCTAATCTTGAAGATACACCTAAAATAGAATGGGCTTGGACAGGTTTAGTCCAAGCCCTTTTTTATTCTATACTGCATTATTCGCACTATTCTTGAATATGTTTTTGCATTTACCAAGAGTTCGATAAAATTGTTCCTAATTGTAAAACCGAAAATCCGCCATCGATCCCTAATGTCTCCGCAAGTCTGAATGACTTTCATGCCTGAATGGCGTGATTTTAGTACCAGTAAGGAGATCAAGAATGATCAGCGTAAATACCAATCAAGGTGCCATGGTCGCATTGCAGACCTTGAACCGCACCAATGACCAAATGGACAAGACGCAAAACGCGATTGCCACCGGCCTGAAAGTTGCTTCGGCTAAAGACAATGGTGCCTTGTTCGCCATTGCCAACAAAATGCGTTCGGACGTGACCGCTTATGACCGCGTGCGGGAATCAGCCGATCGTGCATCTTCCATCCTCGACACTGGCATCGCAGCTGGTGAAAGCATCATGGAACTCTTGAACGAAATGAAAGGTAAGGCTTTGGCCGGAACCCAAGCTGGTAACTCGGCTTCGGCACAAGCGGCTCTCGCTGCTGACTTCGTGCAATTGCGCGACCAAATCACCAGCGTCGTCGCCAACGCCTCGTTCGATGGTGCCAACATGATTGCAGCTGCCCCAAGCAGCGCCGTATCATTGGGCGACGCAGCTGGCGGTAACACCATCACCATTACCGGCATCAGCTTGGCCTTGGGCAGCACGACCATCAGCGTCGCGGGTACCAACGTGTTGACTGACAACACGACCTCAACCGCAGCACTGACCGCAACCAACAACTCCATCAACGCTTTGGGTACCCAATTGGCGACCTGGGGTGCTGGTGCGAAGCGCTTGGAAGTGCACAAGACCTTCGTTGGCAAATTGCAAGACGCATTGAACAACGGGATCGGCGCGATTGTTGACGCTGACCTCGCCAAGGAAAGCGCCAAGCTGCAGGCTCTGCAAGTCAAGCAACAGCTTGGTGTGCAGGCTTTGTCGATTGCTAACGGTTCTTCGCAAACAGCGCTCTCGTTGTTCCGCTAAGATAAGAAGAAAATCAAAAAAGCAAATTGGGCCTGGATCACTTCGATCCAGGCCTTTTTTTAGGTAATTAACTGCGAAATCTCGATTCCATTTATCGTTACCAAGAGTTCGATAAAATTGCTTCCATTTCCAGAACAGAAAATACGGGTCCGAGACTTATTCTCACGGGTAAGTCTGAATGACTTTCATGCCTGAATGGCGTGATTTTAGTACCAGTAAGGAGATCAAGAATGATCAGCGTAAATACCAATCAAGGCGCCATGGTAGCGCTTCAAACTTTGAACCGCACCAATGACCAAATGGACAAGACGCAAAACGCGATTGCCACCGGCCTCAAAGTCGCTTCAGCAAAAGACAATGGCGCTTTGTTCGCCATTGCCAACAAAATGCGTTCTGACGTCACGGCCTATGACCGTGTGCGTGAATCCGCAGACCGTGCAGCCTCCATTCTCGACACCGGTATCGCAGCTGGTGAAAGCATCATGGAACTCTTGAACGAAATGAAGGGCAAGGCCTTGGCCGGCACCCAAGTTGGTAACTCAGCTTCAGCTCAGGCTGCGCTAGCTGCCGACTTCGCTCAATTGCGCGATCAAATCACCAGCATCGGCGCCAACGCGTCGTTTGACGGTGCCAATATGATTGCAGCTGCTCCAAGCAACGCCGTTTCTT
Source organism: Hyphomonadaceae bacterium UKL13-1 (assembly GCA_001602435.1). Taxonomy (GTDB): domain Bacteria; phylum Pseudomonadota; class Alphaproteobacteria; order Caulobacterales; family Aquidulcibacteraceae; genus Aquidulcibacter. Next base: position 492,730 of record CP012156.1, on the reverse strand, counting down.
TGGGTGACGCCGCAGGTGGTAACACCATCACGATCTCCGGCATCAGCTTGGCATTGGGTAGTGCAACGATATCGGTAACAGGTACGAATGACGTTGCCTCAACCGCAAACGCCACGACTTCTCTGACGAACGTCAACGCCTCCATCACCGCTTTGGGTACCCAATTGGCGACTTGGGGTGCTGGTGCGAAGCGTTTGGACGTTCACCGTACCTTTATCGGGAAACTGCAAGACGCTTTGAACAACGGGATCGGGGCCATCGTGGATGCCGACCTCGCCAAAGAAAGCGCCAAGCTGCAGGCTCTGCAAGTCAAGCAACAGCTTGGTGTGCAAGCTTTGTCGATTGCCAATGGTTCTTCGCAAACAGCGCTCTCGTTGTTCCGCTAAGCATAACAATAAAAATAAAATAGAATGGGCTTGGATTAATGCAATCCAAGCCCTTTTTTTATTCAGAATACCTGCAAAAAATACTAAGTTTCTTGTTGGTTATACTTTGATAGATAAAATTGTACCGATCTTCCAAATTAAAAATACGCCCTTCCTCGTTACATTTGTGGCGAGTCTGAAAGACTTTCGTGCCTGAAGGGCATGAGACGCGTACGAGTTAGGAGATCAAGAATGATCAGTGTCAACACAAACCAAGGGGCCATGGTGGCCCTGCAGACGCTGAACCGAACCAATGACCAGATGGACAAAACGCAAAATGCGATTGCCACCGGTCTGAAAGTCGCTTCAGCAAAAGACAATGGCGCGCTTTTCGCCATTGCCAATAAGATGCGCTCCGACGTTACGGCCTATGACCGGGTTCGTGAATCGGCCGACCGCGCGACAGCCATTCTCGACACCGGCATCGCTGCCGGTGAAAGCATCATGGAATTGCTGAACGAAATGAAGGGTAAGGCTTTGGCCGGCACCCAAGCTGGTAACTCTGCTTCAGCCCAATCCGCTTTGGACGCTGACTTTATCCAGTTGCGCAACCAAATCGTCAGCATCGTTGAAAACGCTTCTTTCGACGGCGCCAACATGATCCGGAACTTCCAAGCAAACGGCACCACGGCTAACACCGTCAACGACGCCATTTCTTTGGGCGACGCTGCAGGCGGTAACAACATCACCATCGCTGGTGCGGGTATGCAATTGCGCGCCACCACAGCTGCGGTCGCCGGTGGTGAAATTATGCGCTTTGGTCAAGACCAAACCATCTCGTCGACGGCCAACGCCACGACCGCGGTGGGCTTGGTCAATACCACAATTGATAACCTCGGGACCCGTTTGGCGACTTGGGGTGCTGGCGCGAAGCGTTTGGACGTTCACCGTACCTTTATCGGGAAACTGCAAGACGCATTGAACAACGGGATCGGGGCCATCGTGGATGCCGACCTCGCCAAGGAAAGCGCCAAGCTGCAAGCCTTGCAAGTCAAGCAACAGCTGGGCGTTCAAGCTCTGTCGATTGCCAATGGTTCTTCGCAAACAGCGCTCTCGCTGTTCCGCTAAGATCAGTCTAGCACAAAAATTTCAGGCTCGGCGTCAAAGCCGGGCCTGCTTTTTATGTTTAAACTTCGAGGCAATAAGTCTTAATTTTATCTAAAATTTGGTCGATTGGGGAAACCTTCCCTTGATGGTCCTGTGTTACCCTAAAGATGGGTCATTATGACTTAGGTACTTTAGTAGATGTGCCTGGTACACAAGAACTGGAGGGGACCGGTGGCGACATCGGCCTAGGATCGGATGAACATCGAGACGAAGAATATCTCGCTGACACAAACCGCACCAATTGCTCCCATACGTCCGGGGCAGGAGGCGGTTGTGGTGCAACCAGCGTCCAAAAATATCAGAAATCAGCAAACCGATGACCGTGCGCCGTCCAATGACTATAAGCGCCCGGTAGGCCAAGAGACCAAGTCTGCCCCGGTTGAGTCCGTGCAGGATGAGCTCGACGCTGAGCAACGCGTTGCCATGGTTGAAAAGATCATGGGAACCAACAAATCTTTAGTCATTGAGAAAAACAAGGATTCCCAAGGCTTCATCTATAAATCGGTGGATCGGGTGACTGGTGAAGTCACGCGGATTTGGCCAATTGAAGACTTGGCGAACACCCTGACCTCGCTGGCTGATGAGGAAGAGCGCGCCACCATGCGGGGCGTGATGATTGACGCAAGAGCTTAACACGGCCTGCGTTCCAAAGCTGATTCCGCGACCGTGAAAGTCGCGCTTACCCACCAAAATTGGGATTTTGGTGGTGTTTACCATTGGTTATCCAAATCAAATCACATCTGACACCCTCTTTCTCATTCATCCGAGGGGGCTTGATTTGGCATCGACTGTTAACACCAATTTGGCAGCTTTAGGCGCCGTCCAATCCTTTAACACCGTCAATCGCGGCGTTGAACAGGTGCAAAATCGGATCTCGACCGGACTGAAAGCAAGCGGCGCTCGCGACGGGGCCGCCACCTTTGGCATTGCCCAGCAGCAGCGGGCCGAGGCCAGTAGCTTAGAGGCCGTGACCACCAGCCTTAACCGCGCTGTCAGCATCGCCGATGTCGCGCTCGCAGCCGGGTCTGCTTTGTCGGATGTCCTCACCCAAATGCGCGAAAAGGCCGTCGCTGCCTCGGACACGTCGATCACCGACATGAGTCGCGCGATTCACAATGCTGACTTCATCGCGCTCCGCGATCAGATTGGGGGCATCATTGCCAATGCCTCATTTGACGGCCAAAATCTTCTGGCTGGACCAGCTGCCAGCAGCCTCTCCTTCTTGGCCAGCACCAATGGATCCGTTAGCCTCGACTTGCCGGTCCTAGACTTGAGGCTGCCGGCGAGCCCCGGTGCCATCGCCAGCCCAGCCGCCGCTATGTATCTGGGTAGCGGCACCGCCCTGTCCAGCGCGGCCAATAGCGTGGATGCCGCGGCGCGGGTCAGTGCAAGCCTCGACTATCTCAACACCGAACTTTCGCGTCTGGGTGCAGCCAGTAAAAAGTTTGAGAACCAGATCGTCTATTTTTCAAAGCTAAAGGACAGCGTCACCGCCGGGATCGGCCAAATGGTTGATGCCGATTTGGCATACGAAAGCGCCCAATTACAAGCTCTTCAAACCCGCCAGCAATTGTCTGTTCAAGCCATGTCGCTGGCCAATCAAGCGCCCCGCGCGATTTTGAATCTCTTGCGGGATAGCTAAATCAGCGATAGTCTCGGCCATTCTCAGCAGCCAAGATCGTGTGTGGTTGCGACAGGAAAGGAAAGTCTGATGCTGATTTCCCTAACGATGCTCTTGGCCGCGAGCTTTGGCCCTACCACCGAACCAACCCCTATGGCCAAACCGGCTGTCGTTGATCCCTATGCCGGGCGTCCCAGTGCACGGATCCTATCGTCGCGAAATGTCCGCAACTTTGTTGTGCGGCGCGAAGAAGCCAATGACCGGGTTGTCTATCTCGAAACATCGCGCAATGTCTGGTTTCGCGGCGAGATGATCTGCCGAGGTGCTGGCGACCCACGCGATGCCCATTCACTTGAACCCGTCAGCCACTCCCTAGGGATCGACGACAATACGACTTTGGTTTTCAGAGAATTATCGTCGCAAACATCCGTCTGCACCTTGGTCAGTCTGGTCAGCCTGACAGAAGCGGAAGCGTTGGATCTAAAATTGATCCGCCCGCCTAAGGCGAAGAAGGGCTAAAGCTCTTTCACCTAAGGCCTAAGTCGGGTTATGGAAGCTGCATGAAGAATCACTCTGTTAGTCTCCTGATCGCCTCCACCCTTGTCTTTGCCGCGTCCTGTGCGCCGGCAGCTAAAACGCAAGCTCCTGTAGCTGCAACGGCACAGACCATTAAGGTCACCGAAATTGCCAGCGGGCTGGGATTCCCGTGGGGGGCAGCCATCCTGCCAGATGGCTCCATTCTGGTAACTGAGCGTGATGGTCGTTTGCGAATTATCCGCGACGGAAAATTGGTTGAAGCCCCGATCACGGGTGTACCCGCCGTGTTGAACGATGGCCAAGGCGGCTTGTTTGATGTGGCACTGCACCCAGACTTTGCGACCAATGGCTTGGTCTATTTGTCCTTTGCCAAGGGTACGAAATCGTCCAACCACACGGCAGTTGTGCGAGGCAAGTTTGATGGCAAGGCGCTGACCAATGTCGAGCCGGTATTTGACGCCGTGCCAGAGCGTCAAACCCAAGCCCATTTCGGCGGCCGCTTGCTTTTTATGCCCGACAAAACCCTCATCGTGACATTGGGCGACGGCTATAAATATCGCGATAAGGCGCAAGATCTGTCGAGCGATCTGGGCAAAATCGTCCGCATTACCGATACGGGCGCGCCTGCCCCCGGCAATCCGTTTGAAGGGCAATCAGGCAAGCGGCCTGAAATCTATTCTTATGGCCATCGCAATGTGCAGGGTATCGCGCGTGACCCCGCCAGCGGCACACTTTATGCCCACGAACATGGTCCAAAGGGCGGCGATGAGGTCAATGTTATCCAACCCGGCAAGAATTACGGCTGGCCTGTGATTACTTATGGCGTCGATTATTCCGGTGCGCCGATCAGCATGGAGAATAAGCGCGACGGGATGGAGCAACCGCTCGTCTATTGGGTCCCCTCCATCGCGCCTTCCAGCATGGTTTTTTATACAGGTAGCCTGTTCCCACAGTGGAAGGGTGATCTTCTGGTGACCGCCTTAGCCGGTCAACAAATTCGCCGGGTGGACCTTGAGAATGGTGCCGTAAAGGCTCAAGAAACCCTACTGACCGAGCGGGAAGAGCGCTATCGCGCCATCATCCAAGCGCCCGACGGTAGCTTAATCGCGCTGACCGATGACCCCGAAGGCAAAGTGCTGCGCCTTACCCCGAATTGATCATGAGCTCGATTGCCACCCAAGAGGTTCTGGCCTTTGCCCATGAGCTTGCCGACATCGCACGTGCGGCCATCCTGCCCTATTTCCGGGCTGAGGCCGCGATTGAGAATAAGGCCGAGACGGGCTTTGATCCTGTCACGGCGGCCGACAAAGCCGCTGAAGAGGCGATGCGTGCCAAAATCCGCGCCGACCGCCCCCACGATAGCATTGTCGGGGAAGAGTTCGACGATCATGACGGCAGCTCTGGCTGGACTTGGGTGCTTGACCCCATCGACGGCACGCGTGCCTTCATCGCTGGTACCACGACCTGGGGCGTACTGATTGGTGCGCGCTATGAGGATAAGCCGCTGGTTGGCATCATGGACCAACCCTTTGCCGATGAGCGTTGGGCCGCCAATCCAGATCGCGGCTTCTGGTCACGCGGCCGGGCGCGTCAGCCCCTGATGACCCGCAAGAATGTGGCGCTTGATCAAGCACTCTTGGCCACGACGGACCCGTTCCTGTTTCAAGGTCAGCAACATGAAGCCTTTTTGGCTTTGCGCGCTGCGACCCGCCTCACCCGCTATGGCCTCGACTGCACGGCCTATGCGCTGTTGGCGCATGGTCATATTGATCTGGTGGTCGAGCCCGGCTTGAAGGATGTGGACATTGCCGCCCTCATCCCGATTATTGAAGCTGCAGGCGGCGTGGTCACCGATTGGCAAGGCCGCCACCACCCAAAGGGCGGCGACATTATTGCGGCAGGTTGCCCCGCCCTGCATGCCAAGGCACTGGCTTTTGTGGCGGGGAAGTAAAGTTTACCCCGCCCCTTAAGTTTTGACTTTATTCTGCCAGTCGACAATCACAGAATCGAGGACGTCGAGGGGCAGTGGCCCCGGTAGCAGGACTTGATCGTGGAAAGCCTTGATGTCGAACTTGTCGGCCAGCTTGGTTTTGGCATCCGTGCGCAAGCGGATCAGATTGGTCTTGCCAACCATATAGCTGCAGGCTTGGCCCGGCCAAACGCAATAGCGCTCAACTTCCGTGACGATGCTATCGCGCGTGTCGCCTGTAGCTTCCAGCATATAGTCAACGGCCTGTTCTTTGGTCCATTTCTTGGCATGCAGGCCCGTGTCCACCACGAGGCGGGCGGCCCGGAAGGCGGCGGACTGGGCATAACCCAAACGGCCCGCAATATCATTCTCATAAAGGCCCATCTCATCGGCCAATTGCTCCGCATAGAGCGCCCAGCCTTCGCCATAAGCCCCAAACCACAACATTTTAGAACGCAAGAACGGCAGGCCTTGGGCCTCTTGGGCCAGCGAAATCTGCAGATGGTGGCCAGGTTGAGCTTCGTGATAGGTCAAAGTCGGCAAAGACCATTTCGGCCAGGCCGCCGTGTCGCGCAGATTGATGTAATAAGCCCCGGGACGTGACCCGTCTGGTGCTGGCGATTGATAATAGCCGCCGGGCGCACCAGCTTCTGTATAGGCTGGCACACGTTTTACTTCGCAATCGGCTTTGGCCAGCGTCGCAAACATCTCTGGCAGACGGCCTTTGAGGACCGCCATCTGCTTGTTCAGATCAGCCAGCAATTGCTCTTTGCCAGCATCATTATTGGGATAAAGATATTTGGGGTCCTTGGACAAAGCACTCATCCGCTCGGCCACACTGCCTTGGGTCATGCCCAGCTTCTTCAAGCCCTCATCCATTTGCGAGCCGAACGAGCGCACCAGATCGCGGCCCAATTCATGGATTTCGTCGGGCGACATTTTAGTCGTCGTCCAATAGCCCGTCGCAGCCTGATAATAGGCGTCACCTTGAGGCAGTTTCCAAACCCCAGCATCGGCGGTCGATTTGGCCCGCAATTCTTCCATCAGGGCAATTTGGGCCTGATAGGCGGGGAAGACCTTCTCGCTCACCAATTTGGTGGCTGCTGCCCCCAATTGATCAGCAGCCAAGCCGGATTCCTTGGCCTTACGAACCAAGCCCGACACCAAGACAGTCTCAGCCACCGGGATTTTCAGAAAGCTGCGCAATTGGCCTAGGGCGCGATCAATGATGAAGTTTGGCGGGATAACGCCCTTTGCGGCATCGGCTTTGACGCGCTCGACCTCATGGCCCATCTGACCGGCAAAGCCCTCAACCCGAGAGAGCCAAGCATCCGCATCATCCTTGGTCTTCACCACATGCTGGCTTTCTAAGAAGTCTGGCATGCCCACATAGCTGCCGGTCAATTGCGACAGGATGTAGGGGTTGGGTGAGCCATAGCCTGCTGTGCCATAGCCCATAGGTGCAGCGGCAGCGGCATAGCGGGTGGACGACAAGACAACCGCATGGGTGATCTTGTCAGTCGGGTTCAGGCTGTCTGGCTTGATCGCCTCAAGATCTTTGATCCAGCCAGCCACCCATTGATTGCGGGCCGCTTCTGCGGCGGCCGACATATCCGACACCCGCCCCTTATAGGGCCCGCCAGCCAAGGCTTCTGGCACGGTCAGGCTGGTCGCATATTCGGGCGAGTCTTTCAGCATGGCCGTGGTGATGGAATCGATCACCGCTTTGAGGTTTGGATTGGCAGCACTTTTATCCGCACAGCCCCACAAAAAGGCCGTCGCCCCAATCGCCCCCGTACCCAACAGGGCACCTCGCCGCGTTAGCATCATATCGCTCACCCTTTTAGTTGACTTTGTCCTCAACCTGCGAGGACGCACTTGCCATTCTTGATTACGACGACGTCGCGCGATTTTACCCGCGCTTCAAACGACACCACATTGCCATCGCGCCACATCTGCACACTCACCGTCTCACCGGGGAAAACAGGCGAGGAGAAGCGCACATCATGGCTCAAAATCAGACTGGGGTCGTTACCGCAATAGGCCGACAATACAGCCCGGCAGGTTAGGCCATAAGTGCACAAACCATGCAGGATCGGACGGGGAAAGCCGACCATTTTTGCAAAGTCTGGGTCGGCATGCAGGGGGTTCCGATCGCCCGACAAACGGTAGATCAAGGCCTGATCGGGGCTGGTTGGAATATCGACTTCCATATCTGGCGCGCGATCTGGAATAGGATGGGATTCTGGGCCACCTTCGCTCGGCCCACCAAAGCCGCCATCGGCGCGGGCGAAGATCGACGAGGTCAGCGTGCAGAGGGGGCTATTGTCCTTTTTGTCGCGAATGACCGTCTCGCTGATCAGGACCGCACCTTTGCCAGCGCCTTTATCGAGACACTCCACAAAGCGGCTATCAGCCAAAATCGTTGCAGCAACCGGCAAAGGCTTGTGCATGGTCAAACGTTGTTCGCCATGCACGACCATCGCGTAATTAATGCCGCTATCGCCAACCCGACCTGCGCCCCAGGCAATCACGGTCGCCATGGTGGGAATGGTTTTTAGGCCATTTTCATAGACAAAAGGTAGCTCCCCTTTGTCCATCGGGTCCGCACCCATGCCGATGCCCAAGGCATAGAGCATGGTCTGGGTGTCGCCATAGGAAAATTCTTGGTCCTTGGATGTCAAAGACATCACGTGCTCATAATTGATCGCCATGGGTGCTCCTCCAGCTGTGCCTATATTCATTTGGCTTTTCAGCAGTGTGACAGAATAAATCAGCCGGACGCAAGGGGGCGCGCGTGGCCCCACTGCCTTAAATCAGCACGCCGTTAGGCCTCAAGCAGCCACTACGGGATCGTGTTCAGCCACCCAATGGCCGGGTGCTACTTCCATCAATTGCGGGCGATATTGTGGGCCATTGCCCTCAACCAATTTCGACTTCATGAATCGCAATTGGGCGCGCGGGTCCATCGGCGACGGCAGGTCGCCTTCCAAGCGGATGCGGGGCCGCGCTTTCTCCAACTCTGGGTCTGGGATAGGGGCCGCCGAGATCAAGGCCTGGGTATAGGGGTGGCGCGGGTTGAGATAGATGGAGTTGCGGTCCGCAGTTTCCACCACACGGCCCAGATACATCACCATGATCCGGTGACTGACTTCGCGCACCACAGCCAAGTCATGGCTGATGAACAACATGGCGAGGCCAAACTCGCGTTGCAAATCTAGCAAAAGATCAATGATTTGCGCGCGAATGGATACATCGAGTGCGGAGACCGCTTCATCGCATACCACAAACTTCGGACGCAGGATCATGGCACGCGCAATGCCGACACGTTGGTTCTGACCGCCAGAGAATTCATGCGGATAGCGATTGATCCAGTCTGGGTCGAGGCCAACCCGGTTCATCATGTCCTTGACCATGGCGTCGCGCTCTTGCTTGCCAATGCCGGGCTTATGGACTTCCAACGGCTCAGCAATCGACGCCCCGATCGTCATGCGCGGATCAAGACTGGCCAGCGGGTCTTGGAAGACGATGGTCAAGTCCTTGCGCGAGGCGCGTAAGTCATATCGCGAAGTTTCGGTCACGCCCTTACCGAGCCAAACCACTTCGCCAGCCGTTGTCGGCACCAAGCGCAAGACGCCGCGCGCCAAGGTGGATTTGCCACAACCCGACTCCCCCACCACGCCGACAGTTTCACCAGCACGGATGACCAGATCGACCCCGTCCACCGCGCGCAAGGGCATGGACTTGGGGAACAGACCGCCTGAGACTTTGACAGGGAAATGGATTTGTAGGTTCTTGGCTTCTACCAGAATTGGATCGCTATCCTTTGGGGGATCTGCCAATGGCACGCCCTTGCGCTCAGGCCGATCCAAGCGCGGAACCGCGGCCAACAGCTTTTGGGTATAGGCATCTTTTGGAGCCGAAAAGATTTGGTGCACGTCGCCGGTCTCTACATAGAGACCCTTATTCATCACCTGAACCTTATCGGCCAAGCGCGCCACAACGCCCATATCATGGGTGACGAGGGCAATCGCCGCACCAGTATCGCGCTTCAGCTCATCCATCAGCTCCAGAACTTGGGCCTGCACCGTCACATCAAGCGCCGTGGTGGGCTCATCGGCAATCAGAAGTGCTGGTTCGCACAGCATGGAAATCGCAATCATCACGCGCTGGCGCATGCCACCCGACAATTCGTGGGGGTATTGGCTGAGACGACGGGCGGCTTCTGGTATGCGAACGCGTTCCAGCCAATCCACACAGCGCTTGGTAGCCGCCTCGCCCTGCATATTCATATGCAGCTTCAGGACTTCAAACATTTGCTCCCCCACTTTCATGTGTGGGGTCAAAGAGGTTAGCGGGTCTTGGAAAATCATCGCCATTTGCTTGCCGCGAATGGCATTCAACTCAGTTGGTTTTAGGCCAATCAATTCCTGGCCTTTGAATTTGATCGAGCCTGTCGCCACGCCATTGGTCGCTAACAGCCCCATGGTCGCCATAAAGGTCTGGCTCTTTCCGGACCCCGATTCCCCAACCACGGCGACGCATTCACCGGGCAAAATATCCAGATCGATTCCCTTCACCGCACGCACGGAACCATCAGGCGTCGAGAACGTCACGGAGAGGTCACGGACGGACAAAATCGGGCTGGACATAGAGGCGAGGTTCCTTGAAGAAACAATTTCGAAACTACGACTTAGCTTTGCATTTCCCTGCGGTCTATGTGTTCAAGCACATGTGACCACATTGCGGCGCACGCGCGGTGCCAATAAGGTCGCGAAAAAGTCCTCTTGCTCAGGAAACAGACAATGGCCAGCCTTCCTTATTTGACCGATACCCGCTTTGACCATGGTGCTGTCAGCCAGACTGGCAAAGCGCTGCAGAGTTTGGGGGCAAGCCGCCCGCTGATCGTGACCGACCGCGGCATTGTCGCAGCAGGCCTGCTACAAACGGTTCTGGATGCCCTTGGTGGCGCACCCGCAGCCATATTTGACGAAACGCCGGGCAACCCAACTGAGGCCGCCACTGTGGCCGCCACCACGCTTTATAAAGAGGCTGGCGCAGATTCCATCATCGCCTTAGGCGGTGGGTCGTCGATGGATTTGGCCAAGGGTGTTGGCCTATTGGTCAGTGGTGAAGGCCCCTTGGCCCGCTATGGTGCAGCCCAGCGCGGCTCGCGCCTGATCGGCAAAATTCCACCGCTAATCGCCATCCCCACCACCTCGGGCACCGGCTCTGAAGTCTCGATTGGCGCGGTGATCGTGCTTGAGTCTGGCATCAAGGAATTGTTTGTCTCCAAGAACTTGATCCCTGCCATCGCCATTTGCGATCCAGATTTGACGCTCGGCTTGCCTGCGGGCTTAACGGCTGCGACCGGCATGGATGCCGTCACGCATTGCATTGAAAGCATCATGTCGCCCGCCATCAATCCGCCGGGCGATGCGATTGCCGCCGACGGCATTGTGCGCGCTGTCCGCGATGGCATGCTCGCCCGTGCCGTCAAAGATGGCTCTGACAAAGAAGCACGATGGCACATGATGATGGCCTCGACCGAAGGTGCTTTGGCCTTTGTGAAGGGCTTGGGCAGTGTTCACGCCCTCTCCCATGCTGCCGGTCGCCTCAAAAGCCCCAGCCTGCACCATGGCACGCTCAACGCCATCTTCTTGCCCCATGTGATGCGCTTTAACGCCGGCGTGCGCCCAGATGCCGAGGCCCGCATTCGCGACGCCATGGGGCTTAAGGCGCATGAAGACTTGGCCGATGCTTTGGCCAGCCTCAATCAAGCCTTAGGCATTCCTGCCAATCTCTCAGTGCTTGGCCTGTCGAACGAACATGCAGACGGCATTGTCGCCAATGCTTTGGTCGACATTGCCCATTTGTCTAACCCCAGAAAGGCCACCGAAGCAGATTATCATGCTTTGTTTGCCGCAGCCCTGAACGGGTAACGAAAGAGACTAAGAAAATGGAAGCCATTTGGCTCTCGACCCTGATTGTCGCCATCGCCGAGATCGGGGACAAAACCCAATTGCTCGCCATCGTTTTGGCCTGCAAGTTCAACAAGCCCATCCCCATCATTGCGGGGATTTTTGTGGCAACCTTGGTCAATCACGCCTTGGCGGCCAGTGTCGGTTTTGGCGTCGCGCAACTGATCTCAGGCAAGTGGTTCCAAGTGGGCGTCGGCGTCGCCTTTATTGCGATGGCCGCTTGGGCCTTGATTCCGGACAAAGAGGACGAAGATGCGGGGGCCAAATCGCATGGCAGCGTGTTTGTCACCACCGTCATCGCCTTCTTCTTGGTAGAGATGGGCGACAAAACCCAAATCGCTACCTCGCTTTTGGCGGCACGGTTTGAGAATATTACACTGGTGACCATCGGCACGACCCTTGGCATGATGCTGGCCAATGTGCCCGCCGTCTATCTGGGCCAAGCCGCAACCAAAGTCGTGCCGCTGAATGTGGTGCGCATGATTGCATCAGGCATTTTTGCCGCGATTGGCGTGTGGGTTGTGGTGGCGGCATTGACGGCCTAGGGCGCAAGCAGTTCTGGAGCTAAACGAGCTAAGAGGTCTCGTGACATTGCGGAATACTCTTTTTCTGGCCTAATTGCTTCAACAAGGAGAGTGTCAAGTTCGAGTGTTGGACTGCCATTTTCCATCTTGGCCATTCGTTCAATGATCAATGCCCGGACAAGAACCCAGCGTTCGCGGCGAGATTCCGATAAGTCAGGTCGGTTCAAGCCCAGAATGTCGATTGTCGCGGCTCCCTTCTCTGACGCACCTCGAGCTACCGCCAGCTCTTCACGAAATTCTATGTGAGCCAATGGGTTGTCCAGCATCGGATCAACAAGCAACGCATCTTCCGCCAAAAGGTCATCAGCCGGCCCAGTAGCACGCACGCCGTTTGGACCTAGTGGAAAGAGGTTTTTCTTGAGCAGTTGATTGCATATCTGGCAGCTAACCGAATAATTGTTCCAAGAGTAAGCTAGCCACCAATAACCTGGCTGGATAAGCGGTTCATTTCGTTTGGAATGATAGCCTGCTTTTGGCCGGAAATGCTCAACGTCCCCATAAGAGATATGCGAGACTCTGCTTTCGCAGAAGGCACATTTTTTGTGTTGTGCTGCCATGAGGGCGGGCTTGGCTGAAGCCCAAACGGAACTGTCAAAGACAGGTTTTTGTTGCCCGCCCCGCAATGCTGGACTGGCGGCAAATGCTTGCTCCAACTCTTCGCGTTTTCGTCGCGCTTTGCCGTTGACGCGTGTGAAGGTCGGAGGCTCAGGTGGACGGGTTAGACGGATCATAAACCTAGCTCGCGGATTTGAGCTCATCGGATGCTAAAGCTAACGCACGCTTGGCCCTTGCTTCCCAGTCCTGATCTTCAGTTGGCAAACTCATTGCAACATCATTCAATGCATTGAGGCGAGCTTGTTCCGGCTTTGAAAGTTTGTCCTTCTTCAGAAGATCACTTCGCTCTTGAAGGCTCTTCGCAAACGACGGTGGACGCGAACTCTCAAGCCCAAAAAGATCGCTTGTCAGAACTTGATCGATCCGCCAGCCCTGTATCGCCTCAACATCATTGCGGATCCGCACTCGTGACTTGTCATCTTCATAGCGCTCTAGAAGTACCAGATTGGCTTCTTCAGCCGCTTGCACAACCAACGGCGAGTGGGCGGTCACGATGAATTGGGTTGCTGGAAAGACTTCGGAGAGTTGGCTGATAACTTCCCGCTGCCATTTGGGATGCATGTGAAGATCAAGCTCATCAATCAAGCAAATGCCGGGTTCCTTCAGCGGCGCCTCGGAGTCGGGATACCAATCAATCAATCGACTGGCGTAATCAGCGGCAAAAGCAGCAAACACCTGATAGCCCCAGGACATATCGTCAAGTGTTATCCAGCCGTCTTGGGTCTTGAATTCGACGACAGCCTTATCGTTCTCTGCGAAAACAGTGCGCAAATCAGAAACATCCGGCAACACGCCATTGGTCAAGGCATCGCGGTACATTTGAAAGCGCGACGGACCCTTTATCTGTTCTTTGATCTCCCGAAATTCCAAACGAGAGAGGATTTCACTTGGATTTCGAACCACGGCGCTACGATCAAATAATGTTCCTTGAGGCCATAAATCGTCCGCAGAAAGATCATTCCAATTTCTACCCGCGCCATAGGCCGCTATCGGCAGGACCTGAGACGGGGAAATGGTAGCCGTTAGAAAATGCCCGCTCTCAGTCGCAAATCTAATGCGTGCACTTAGCTTTGCATCACTCTGACTAGTTCGATAAGAAAACAGACAGGTGTCCAGCTTTTGACGTTTGAAACGACCCCAAACTATTCCAATATAGGAAACTTCAGGCTCAAACTGCGTCCTCAGAAGGGCCAAAGCCCTCAAAAGCGTCGTTTTGCCAACCCCATTTGCGCCAAGAATAACCGTCCAGCGGGCGGGCTGTGCCTCGTTGTCGGGCTCAGCCAAAGACAATGACTCGGGCGGGTCACCAAAGCAGCGCACATTGCGCACCGACATGTGAGTAAAATAGCCCTTTTTGGAATCCAATTTCCTCATCACTTCTGCCCTCGCTTGGATAGTTGATACTATAACATAGCAACACCAAAATACGATAAGTGCATGAACAAAAAAGGCGACCCACGCGGGTCGCCTTTTTCAAACTCTGCGATGTTGAAACGCTTAGGCGTTGCCAGCAACGACTTCTGGCGGTGCATTGCGCAGGGTGCGTTGGATCAGCTTCTGCCAGTGCAGCAAGGACACCAGATGGGCATAGATCGCGCCCAAGCAGCCCTTTTGCTTCAGTTCCAGCAGTTTCGCGGCTGGCAGAGCATTCAGCTTTTCTTCTGACACGCCGATATAATCAGCAACCTTCACAGGCTCACCTTGGCTGCCATCGGCATTGGTTGGCGTGAAAGTGACGCTTTTTTCTTCCAGAATGTCCATCGAATTGATGACTTCCATGAACTCTTCGGTCGCGCGACGCTGACGCTCAAAGTCTTGCAGGAATTCCATCGCATTGGTGGTGTAAGCGGTGGGTTGGCCATTTTCGAACAAGGGCAGATCTGGGTTTTCACCGATCATTTCTGCTTGAGTGTCGATGCAGACGACGAAGTTGTCGCCTTGCTGGTCGGCTGCGAACACGAACGGATAGCGGCGGATGAAGGCTGGGATATAGCCATCCAATTCCCAATTGCCGGTTGCGTCGACATAGAGGTTTTCACCCGAACGTGCCGACAACACAGCCAGAGGGGTCTTGCGGTCTGGGGCAAAGATGATGGGCAGCGAAGTAGCCGCCATGCCGAACTCTTGCACCGTCAGAGGAACCACATGGGTGGTCTCGACAAAGCCGAACGGGCGTTCGATATTTTTGAGGCCCAGTTTGTTGTGGGCTTCCAAAGACAAAGGCTCTGGATTTTTGTACAAAAGGACGTTGCCGGTAAGGGCAGGCGCGCCGGTTTGGGCGTCAGACATGGTGAGAAACTCCGTTAGGTCGCGGGCTTCTAGCGGTTTCTAAGCAAAAGGCCAACCTTGCTCTGCAATTGGCTCCTGACGCACAGGGGTGACAGCGGCGGCAAGTGGTTTAGGGTGGAGATCAAGATCAGCGAAATCGTGATTAGGAGCCCTATATGTCCCGTCCAAACAAGATCTTCTTAGGGCTCGTCGGTTTTGCACTGACAGCTGGTGTTGCGACTTGGCTCAGCCCCGCACAGGCGCAGGAGAACGCGCCAACACCCAAGGCTATGTCGGCGTTTCGGGTGTGCTTAGCGGCAGACAAAGCCGGCGTCGATTGTGGCCAAGGCGTTTATGATGCTTGCCAAGCCGCACACGAGCAGCCCGACACCACATTGTCGATCACCGAATGCAGCATGGTGACGCATAAGGCTTGGGATGTGATCTTAAACGAGCGCTATCGCGCCTTGATCGCAAGCTCTCCACCCAAGCTGAAGCTTAAGCTACAGAAGGCGCAACGGGCTTGGATTGTCAGCCGCGATGCCGATTGTGACGCCGTCTATGAAAACTGGATCGGCGGCACGATACGCGGCCCAATGTATGCCGGTTGCATGGTCGAAAAGACTTCAGAACGGGCGAAGTGGCTGAAAGAGATGCGCGAGGACTAAAGTCACTCTATTTCCGCGCCGCGTCAGACGCTTTGCGGATCGCCTCAAACTCATCACCTTTGGTCCATTGCGGCCACGTCGCGGCGTTCGCAACTTCCAGCATGAGGCTGCGGGTTGCCGTCAAATCCATCAAAGCACCAGCAAAATCAAAGGCCGGATCATATTCATCCTGCGGCTTATGATAGCGCTGGTCAAACCATTCTTTCGTCGCCGCCTTGCCCGCTTCAACCCCACCTTTGACCAAAGTCGTGCCGGTTGACGGGAACATGGCGGGCACGCCTGCGCGCGCAAATGGGAAGTGGTCTGAGCGGTAGAAGAGGCCAAATTGTGGATTGCGGTCTGGCGTATAGGTCCGACCTTGTGCCGCCAAAATAGCTTTCATGCTGGTATCAAGGCTGGTCTTGCCAGCGCCCGGAAACTCCATCTCAGTTGTCGCGCCGCGATGGGCCAGCATGTCGAGCGTGAAGGCCGCAGCGGTCTTCTCGAGTGGGAAGCGGGGATTATTGACATAATAGTCCGAGCCCAACAGCCCCTGCTCTTCCGCCGCCCACGAGGCAAACACGATGGAGCGCGCCGGACGTGGCCCTTGCGCGATGGTGCGCGCGATCTCCAGCATGCCGGCCATGCCCGAAGCATTGTCCATCGCGCCATTATAGATTTTGTCGCCATTGATGGGCTCACGAATGCCCAAATGGTCGTGATGAGCACCGATCAAAACCGTCTCATTCGGACGGCTCGCCCCTTTGAGAACACCCACAACATTGCGCGTCGCCACCGATTCCCGCGTCACGCCGATATCGATGGTCGCGGTTTGGTTGAGGGGTACAGGCTTGAAACCCGGTGTGCGGGCGGCCTTCTTCAACGCTTCAAAATCAAGGCCTGACTTGCGGAAGAGTTCCACCGCGACATCGCGCTGCATCCAGCCTTCAATGGCGGCCAAATTGGCCCCACCATCGGGGCGGACAAAGTCAAAGCGCGTGCCATTGGAATTGCGCACCACGCCCCAACCGTAAGCCGCTGGTGCATCCTCATGAATGATTAGGACGCCAGCCGCACCGGCTTTTGCGGCCGCTTCAAACTTATACGGCCAGCGGCCATACCATTGCATGGCCTTGCCTCCGAACATGCCTGCGACCGCATCGCCGGGCACGGCCTCAAAGTCAGGATCATTGATCAGGACGAGGGCAATCTTGCCTTCCCAATTCACGCCTGCAAAGTCATCCCAATTCTTCTCCAGCGCTTTCACGCCATAGCCCGCGAAGACCAAAGGCGCGTCGACCAAATTGTAAGAGCTGCCATCAGCCTTGCGGCTGATCATCATGATATCCTTACCCTGATACCAAATCTCGTCCTCTACCGCGAACGTGCCGCGCGGCGCGGTGGTGAAGCGGTTGAGCTCAAAGTTCTGGAACCACGTGCCATTATCGCCCGCAGGCTCTAGCCCCAGTGCCGCCATGGCCCCTGCTACATAAGTGGTGGCCATATCATCGCCGCGCGTGCCGGGGCTGCGCCCTTCAAAGAAGTCATCGGCAAGGGTCTTGATGTGTGTGCGCAGGCGGCCATCATCGATCGCAGGATAAGTGGTTAGCTGACCCGCTTGAGCGGCCTTTGACTTTGTTTGCCCAGATTGGGCTTGCGCAAATTGGGTTGCCACGGCCCCCGCAACAACCACAGCCACCAAAGCGGTGCCAGCTATCCATCTTTTCATGACGATTCCTTAAACGGCTGTTGCGCCGCCATCGATGACAAAGGTCTGCCCGGTGGTGAACCCACCCGCGCGTGAGGCCAAGAACACCGCCATGCCGGCAATCTCATCAGGTTCCCCAATGCGCTTCAAGCAGGAATGGGTGGTGGCCTGCTTCAAGGTTGCGGGATCTTCCCACAAGGCGCGCGCGAAGTCGGTCTTGATGAGGCCCGGTGCGATACAATTCACCGTCACGCCATCTGGGCCATATTCCAGCGCAAGGTTACGCGCCAATTGCATGTCGGCGGCCTTGGAGATGTTGTACGCGCCAATGATATTGGTCGCCTTCAAGCCACCAATCGAGGAAATGATGGTGATGTTGCCCGCCTTGCGCGCCACCATTTGCGGCGCAACCATCGAGATCAGCCAATGGTTGGAGATGATGTTGTTCTGCAGGATTTTCGCAAACACATCGTCTGCAATCCCAGCCATTGGGCCATAATATGGGTTAGAGGCTGCGTTGCAGACCACAATATCAATCTGGCCAAAGCGCGCATTGGTTTGGTCGACCAAGCGTTGAAGGTCTTCTTTGGACGAGATGTTGGCAGGTACCGCCAGCGCGCGGCTATCGCCATGCTTGGCATTGATGGCATTGGCGACATCTTCACAAGGGCCAGCTTTACGTGATGATACGACGACATTAGCCCCGTGATCGGCCATTTGCTCAACGATGGCTTTGCCAATCCCGCGCGAAGAACCTGTGACGATGGCAGTCTTGCCGCTGAGGTCGAAAATGTTAGGCATAAGGCTTCCCCCTGAATATGTTGTTTGAACCCGGCATCTGATGTGCTGGCCAAGTTTCTGCCACGGGTTTGGCACAGGGGAAAGGGGGCGATGGCGCGTTGCGCGCTTCGCCAACAGCCACAGACAGTTCGCCTGCTCTAGCCGTGTGTGCCGTCGAGCTTGTCGAGACGGGCTTGCATCGCCGCCATCTGAGCCCGCATGGCGACTAATTCTTCCGAAGCCTCCGCTTTGGCCGCGGCTTTGTTCGTCGGCCGCAAAGCAGTCGGTACGACCACGCCGGTAAAGGCTTTCGCCGCTTCTGCCATCATCGACATATTGGCGCGCACGGCTTGCTGAAACAATTCAGCCGGCCCTGACAGGTCAAAGCCACCATTGAGCGACTTTGAGAATTGCTCGCGGCTATCGGTAAAACTCTTCATGGCGAGATCGAGGTAGGAGGGCAGGAAGCCTTGAACGCTATCGCCATAAGAACGAATGATGTCGCGCAGGAACCCGACGGGCAAAAGATTATTGCCCGAGCTTTCAGCCTCCAGAATAATCTGGGTCAGGATGGAGCGGGTAATATCGTCGCCGGACTTGGCATCAAACACAACAAAATCAACACCATCTCGCACCATTTGGGCCAAATGATCCAAGGTGACATAGGCAGAGGTCGAGGTGTTATAGAGACGCCGATTGGCATACTTCTTAATCGTCACCACGGAGGTTGCCTGTTTGCTATCGGCCAAATGGGGCTCCCTATCGCTACGAATTGCGCGATTTTGCCTAGTTTCGCCGCTGTTCTTCGCAGATGCAAGACAATTGGGCAGGTGCGAAACGCAGGTTGCAAACACGTCAGGCTGAAATGGTCGGCTGCCCAGCAGGATGGTGTTTCAGACAGGTCCGCTAGCTTGACCAAGGGCTGCACAAAGCCAAACGAATCCGGATCGGGCTTTGTTTAAGATTGACGCCAACCTATTCTTACGCAAGACAGGGCAAAATAGTTCTGGGAAAGGCATACGCACATGAGCACTTCTTCTTCCGACATCGTGATCGTCTCGGCGGCACGCACCCCCATTGGCTCGTTTTCGGGCGCATTTGCGACCGTGGAGGCGCATGAATTGGGCAGAACCGCCATTGTCGCAGCTTTGGCGCGCGCGGGCGTCGCTGGTGAAGAAGTCTCAGAATTGATCTTCGGCCAAGTGTTGACCGCTGGCAAAGGTCAAAACCCCGCCCGTCAGGCTAGCCGCGCTGCCGGTATCTCTGACGCCGCGCCCGCTTGGTTGGTCAACCAAGTCTGTGGCTCTGGTCTGCGCACCGTGGCTCTGGCCGCCCAACAGATCATGACCGGCAGTGCCGATATCGTTGTCGCAGGTGGACAAGAGAGCATGAGCTTGTCGGCCCATGCGGCCTATATGCGCGCCGGCACCAAAATGGGCGATCTCGGTCTTGTAGACACCATGATCCGCGACGGCCTGACCGACGCCTTCTTCTCCTATCATATGGGCATCACAGCCGAGAATGTTGCCGAGAAGTGGCAGATTACCCGCGATGAGCAAGACCAGTTTGCCACCGCCAGTCAAAACAAAGCCGAAGCCGCCCAAACCGCGGGTCGTTTTGACGCGGAAATCGCCGCCGTCACCGTGAAGGGCCGCAAGGGCGATGTGACCGTCGATAAGGACGAGTATATCCGCAAAGGTGCCACGATGGAGGCCGCCCAAGCTCTCCGCGCCGCATTCAAGAAAGACGGCACTGTCACGGCAGGCAATGCTTCAGGCATTAATGATGGCGCAGCGGCTTTGGTTGTCATGAGTGCGGCAGAAGCAGCCAAGCGCGGCCTGACGCCATTGGCCCGCATCGCTTCTTTCGCCACTGCAGGCGTTGATCCCTCCATCATGGGTACGGGCCCAATTCCGGCGTCCAAGCGCGCTTTGGAAAAAGCAGGCTGGAAGCCCGCGGACCTCGACTTGATCGAGGCGAACGAGGCCTTCGCCGCCCAAGCCATCGCCGTGAACCGTGACATGGGCTGGGATACCAGCAAAGTGAACGTCAATGGCGGCGCGATTGCCTTAGGCCACCCAATCGGCGCTTCCGGTGCTCGCGTGTTGGTGACGCTGTTGCATGAAATGGCCGCCCGCGACGCCAAGCGCGGCCTTGCTACCTTGTGCATCGGCGGCGGCATGGGTGTCGCGCTGTGTGTGGAGCGGTAGGGAGCTAAGCAATTGGCTTCGGCCGTTGTGGCTACCGAGCCATTGCTTTGCAACGGGACTAAGCTTTGCTTGGCTCACCTTAGAGCCGTACGGCAATTCTTTTTGCGCAGGCTGGGGTGTCAAGGGGTGAAATCGGCTACGCCGACGCGCCAAAGGCGCGCCCCTTGACTCCCCATCTTGCGCGCTGAAACTTGAAGATGGCCTTTGTGAAGGCAAAGCCTGCACCAAAGGCCGTCCAGACAAAAGGATTCGCGCCCCACCCCCAAATAATTTTTATTGCGAGGCACTTGCAACTAGAACCATTCTCGTCTACATAAGAATGACTCTCAGAAGCAAGAAATGGACAAGCCCATGTATGTTTGCAATTGCAACGGAATTCGCGAGAAAGCGGTCCACGAGGCAATTGCGGCGGGTGCCGGGCGACCTTGCGATGTGTTCCTTGCCAATAAATGCCGTGCCCAATGCGGCCGTTGCGTGCCTGAGATGCAAGAACTGATTGAACGTCAGACCCAGCAATTCAAAGTAGCCGCTGAATAAAGTCTGCCTTGTCGAATCCGACAGGAAGCCTATAGTAGCGTATCAAGTAGGAGCCTCCCATGCAAGCCGCAGAGGGCGTCATCGCACGCCTAAACACCATTCTGACCAATGAGTTGACCGCCATCAACCAATATTTCTTGCATGCCCGCATGTATAAGAATTGGGGCCTGACCAAGCTGGGTGACATCACCTATAAAGAGTCGATCGGCGAGATGAAGCACGCTGATTATTTGATTGAGCGCATCCTGATGCTCGACGGCCTGCCCAATATGCAGGACATGCACAAGCTAAAGCTGGGCGAGAACGTACCCGAATGCTTGGCCGCAGACCTCGCGGTGGAATATCGCGGCCAAGGCCAAATGAAGGATGCGATTGAGCATTTCGAGAAAGTCCGCGATTACGTGTCGCGCGATATCGTCGCCAAAATCCTTGAAGATACCGAAGAGCATATCGACTTCCTCGAAACCCAATTACAATTGATCGACCAATTGGGCATTCAAAACTATCTGCAAACGGCTATGGGCCCGATCGAAAGCTGATCGATTTGGACGCGGTCGACACCTCTATCCGACGGGTCGGCCGTGTCCTCATTCGCAATCGCGCCGGCGAGGTGTTCCTCTTGCGCGGCAAAGACCCGGGCGAACCAGATCGCCCCGCCTTCTGGTTTACGCCTGGCGGCAAGATTGACCCGGGCGAGACGGCGCAAGAGGCTGCTGCCCGCGAACTCCAAGAAGAAGCTGGTATTTCGGTTGACCCAGCAGCGCTCGGCGATGTCATCGGCACCGAGGATGTGACCTATCGTTTCAACGGGGTCAGCTATCGCCAAACGGGCGTCTTCTTTGCCCTAAGTCATGAGAACCCGCAGCTGCACACCGACGGACTCAATGCCCTTGAAGCCCAGACCATCGACACCGGGCGATGGTGGTCCTTGGCCGAAATCCAAGCTACGCAGGAAACGATTTATCCCGAACATTTGGGCCAGATGCTAAAGGACCTGCAGCCCTAAACCACACGGTTTTCCAACGGCTGGCCCTGATAGACGCGGATCAGATTGCCGATAGCCGCGCGCACGGCTTCCTGCACGCTCTCACGCGTGCGGCCCGCGACATGGGGCGTCAGGACGACATTGGTTAGATCGGCCCAGAGCCTTGGGTCGGTCGGCTCATGCTCGAACACATCCAAACTTGCGCCCAGAATTTTTTTCTCGCGCAAGGCCGTCAGAAGCGCTGCCTCATCCACCACACCACCGCGCGCGACATTGATCAGCACGCCTTCAGTACCCAAGGCATCGAGCACCTCAGCTGAAATGACTTTACGGGTCGTATCCGTGAGCGGGCAGGCCAGCGCCAATATGTCGGACTTTTGGGCTAGTTCCAAAACCGTATCGATACGGGGCCATGCCAGTTCTGGCTTGGGATTTGGGCCGGCCCAGATAATCTTTAGGCCAAAGGCTTCGGCGCGCATCGCAATGGCTTGGCCAATCGCGCCCATGCCAAGGATGCCCAAGGTGCGGCCACGCAAGCGGTAGCGCGGCGCATGGGTCAGCGCGTCCGCCCATTCGCCACGCCGGACGAGGCCGTCCAGCTCGATGATATTGCGCTCGCCCGCGATCAATAGGCCGAGGGCAAGGTCGGCCACATCGTCGGTATTGATGCCGGGCGAATTGCACACTGAAATGCCAGCGGCTTTTGCGGCAACCAAATCAACCCCATCGACGCCCACGCCTGCGGCAATCACGGCCTCCAGCTTGGGGAAAAGCGGGAAAAGCGCGGCATCGGTCTTCTTGCCGCCAATACAAGCAAAGGCCCGCACCTCTGCGCCTGGGCCAGAGGCAAAGGCGGCGATATCTTCAATCTCCCACAGCCGCGCGCACGGCGCGATGTTTTCAAGGAGCGGCTGGGCGAGGACGAGTTCGGGGTGAATAATCAGGATCATGGAGAGCCTTGTGAAAGGCTTGGGGCCAAGATGCAAGGGGGGGAAGGAGCGCGCAACACGAGTTGCGCTTGTCATCGCGTTTGCATGCGCAACTCGTGTTGCGCGGTCCTTTTGGTGGGGTTTCTATCTAGAAGCGGTTTTGGTGATCCTTATGTCTCACCAAACCGCTTTCGAAATTGTTTCTGCGACATCTGAGTAGTCAAGTGTCCGTTTTCTTCGAAAACGGATCGCTTGCGACGCAGCGAAGCTGCGCACTCGACGACCCTGATGTCGCACTCATCCTCGATGATCCATTTGGGTGAAACAGGGTTTCCACCAAAATGGGTCTAGATGGAAACTCCCCTCTCCTCTTGGGAGAGGGGGCGGGGGTGAGGGCTTACGCTCACAAACAAAAGAAGTGGCGGACCAACCTAAACCTCTCAATACAATAAGCTTTCGTTCCCAATAAGCCCTCACCCCCACCCCTCTCCCAGCAGGAGAGGGGAGCGCATAGATAAAAACTTATCCCCCACCCATCAAACCCCGCATAACTTAAGGCCATCACCAACGAGAGGGCGTTGTTGCTGCAGCGGCGACACCGGTTGGGGATGATAAGCGGGATTAATCGAGGTTGAAGTGGCGACCTCGTGTTTCATTGGGATTAGCTGTCCTGATGCCCGGTGTGCTTGAGCCCGACTGCCGTGTGAAGCCCTTGGTCAAGAACTTAGGCGATGCCTTTGAGAAGCCTCGGGGAAGCCTTATGTATTTTTGGAAGCGCAAGCTTCTAGGATGAGGCCTTTACGAACTAGGCGGGGGAAATTTGAACCACCCGTGGCGTCATGAACCACCTAAGCACACAGAACTTTTCAGCCGGGGCGCACGGTTTGCGTCGTATTCCGGGCCAGTCCGTTAATCTGGCCCACCTCATTTGGCGCATACCACGCGCCCCGGCCCCTCATTATGGTGCACCCTCGCAAGGTTTTCCTTGGCGGGGATGGTGGTGTTGGTGGGTGAAGGGGCGGTTCTGCCCGTCTAACTCAAACGGGGCGAGCGGACCGCGCAGCAAAAGCTGCGCTTGTCATCGCGTTTGCATGCGCAACTCGTGTTGCGCGGTCCTTTGGATCAGGCTTCTAGACAGATAGCAAAGCCCGCTACCCTCGCCCCAGAGCCAGATCACTCACATAGGGGTTTGTTTTGCGTTCCCAGCCGAAATTGCCAATCTCGCCATGGCCGGGCACAAAGTGGATATCATCGCCGTAAGGCCAGAGCTTGCCCGTGATCGAAGCGACCAGATCATCGAAATTGCCTTTGGGAAAGTCAGTGCGGCCGATCGAGCCCTTGAACAATAGGTCACCGACAAAGGCGAGCTTGGCGTCCTTATTGATGATGGCGACATGGCCGGGCGTGTGGCCAGGGCAATGGACAACGTCAAACTGATGGCCCGCGAGTTCCAGCTTGTCGCCATCTTTGAGATAGCGGGTCGGCACACAATTCTCATAGCCGGAGGTCTGGCCATATTTCGCCCATTGCGCCACGATATCGTCGAGCAGCCATTGGTCGTCCTCATGCGGGCCAAGGATGTCGACCCCCAAGGTGCGCGACAATTCCTGCGCGCCGCCGGCATGGTCCAAATGGCCGTGAGTCAACCAGATTGCGACGACCTTGACGCCCAAATGCTTCACCGCCCCCAAAAGGCGCGGCACCTCACCACCTGGATCAACAAACACCGCCTCCTTCGTGGCCTGCGACCACAGAAGCGTCGTGTTCTGCTGAAACGGCGTGACGGGAATGATCGAGGCTTGCAGGTCAGATGGATTAGGCATGGGGGGTTTATGAAAGAAGCGGGGGCGAGTGGCAAGCGTTAGTTTTAGCAATGGAGCTTAAGTAAGCTTGCACTGCACGGTAGACGGCCTCCACCTAAATTCATGTTTTTAAATCATATTTTTATCTATTGGCGACTGAATTTAGACCCTATGGTAGCTTAGGCGGCGACTCTCTGCTATCGTTCTTACTTACTCGACAATCTTTATTCTGCGCTCATGGTGACCCCCATACCCGCTTTTTACTTCTAGATTGCGACTGGTAGGGGCCATTTCTGAGACCAAATAAAAACGGTAGAAAGGTTCAAATGGAGAGACAATACCAAGATGGCTAAGGAAGTTAAACGTCCTAGAAAGCATCATTACCTCCCTGAATTTCATTTAAAACGTTGGGCGAATGAAGATGGAAGAATCTTTAGATTCACACAGCCCTTTGATGAAGTAGTGATGCGCCGCGTTTATGCCAGTCAGATTGGGTTCGAAGAAGACTTGTATACGGCAGCTGACACAACTTCAGAAGAACGGGTGGAGATTGAAACCAAGTTTTTCCAGAGTGTCGATAGCGCTGCAGCGACTGCCTTGTCGAAGATCATCCAAAGGCTCGACTTGGAAGCAGACGAATTACGGGCTTGGGTCATATATGTTCGGTCACTTATGCACCGCACGCCAGAGGATTTAAAAGTTTTCAAGGAAACCGCTCATGATCACATTCGGATGTCGACAAAGATGTTGGCAAGAAATGTGAGAATACAGCCGGCACTTATAGACCGCACGAAGTTCCAAGACGAACTTTTGATTCTAAAAACGCTCCCGCGAGTAATACTCAATGCAAGAATTTTGGAATTGCTTACTAGCTGTCATTGGGTCGTAATCGACGTATCTGACGCGAAGCATAAACTGCTGGTTTCAGACAATCCTGTCATTCGAACCAACGGGCTACTCATAGAAATGGGTCATATAGGTTTGCCACTGTCGCCTACCTTGCTTTGCATCGGTGCGCCCAAAATAGCGACAATAGAAGTCATCTCGAAGTTGTCAGGAAGTTGGTTGGTGAAGCAGACCAATTCACAAATCGTACAAGGTGCAAGACACTTCATAGCTGCCAGTGACGACACTCAGTTTGAGTTCATAAAGAAGCATTTTTCTTCAGGAAAACGATACCCCGTGCTGAAGCCTGAGCTGTAAGCTGCCCTCTACAACTTCGCCTGCAGGCCATTGGCCCAAGCGGTGATGTCGCCCGCGCCAAGGCAAACGAAGATGTCGCCAGCGCTGCACTCGGCCTTGAGGAGGGCGGGTAGATCGTCGGGAGAGGCGAGCTTCAATGCGCGCTTATGGCCATGGTCGCGCGCGGCGCGCACCAAGGCATCGGCGTCCACCCCCTCAATCGGGGCTTCGCCAGCTGTGTAGACGTCGGCGATGGCGACAACGTCTGCATCGTTGAAACAGCGGGCGAAATCTTCAAACAAGGCTTGCAGGCGGCTGAAGCGGTGGGGCTGGACGACGGCGACGACTTTGCCGGACGTGACTTGGCGGGCGGCTTTGAGGACGGCAGCAATCTCGACCGGATGGTGACCATAATCATCAATGATGCGAACGCCCTGCCACTCACCCACTTTGGTGAAGCGGCGCTTGACGCCTTCAAACTGGTGCAGGCCCTTCGTGATCTGGGCATCGCTCGCCCCCAGTTCACGCGCCACACTGATGGCGGCCAAAGCATTTGTGACATTGTGCAGGCCGGGCATGGGCAAGTGCAGACCGTCAATCTGGTGGGCTGGGCTGCCGCGCTTGGCGGCAAAGGCAACGCTAAAGCGGGAGCCGTCTGGGTCGGCTTCCAGGTTCAAGGCGCGCACATCGGCTTGTGGGTTAAAGCCATAGGTCACGACGCGGCGGTCGGTTGCCCGCGCAACCAAGCCTTGCACGCCTGGATGGTCGATACACATGACGGCAAAGCCGTAGAAAGGCACAGAGGCGACAAAGGTCTCAAACGCCGCTTCCATGGCCTCAGCCGTGCCATAAAAGTCCAAATGCTCTGGGTCCATATTGGTGACGATGGCGATGGTCGGGCGCAATTTGGTGAAGGTGCCGTCGCTCTCATCGGCCTCAACCACCATCCAATCACCAGAGCCAACGCGTGCATTGGTGCCATAGGCGTTGATGATGCCGCCATTGATCACGGTCGGGTCTTTGTCTGCCGCATCCAAAAGGGTAGCAACCATGCTGGTGGTGGTGGTCTTGCCGTGCGTACCACCGACCGCGATGGTCCAGCCCAAGCGCATCAGTTCAGCGAGCATCTCCGCGCGGCGCACAACCGGAATGCCCAAATCGCGCGCAGCCACGACTTCCACATTGTCGGGCTTTACGGCCGAGGAGATCAGCACAATCCCGGCCTCGGCTACTTGGGCCCCGTCATGGCCGACAAAGACCTTGATACCCGCCTTGCGCAGACGGTCGAGATTGGCGCTATCCTTGGCGTCAGAGCCTTGAACCTTATGGCCCCAATGGGCGAGGACTTCAGCAATCCCACTCATCCCAATCCCGCCAATGCCGACAATATGAATGGCGCCGATATCAAGGGGGATGGAGTTGGTGCGCATGAAGATCAGGTTCCCAGCCAGCTTTGGCTATTGGTTAGAAGCAAGAATTGGGGGTCAGACTTGAATTAATCACGCCGGCTTAGCAAGTGGTCGCGCGCATAGTCGGCGAGTTCTTGCGCGTCGCGCTGCATACTTTGATTGACCGCGTGGAATATGAAGGGCGGCACCGCAAAGCTGCTGAGCATGATGATTGCCAACACGAGATAAAATGGATCGCTATAGTCTGCTTGGATCAAGGACATGACCCAGAAGAAAAACGGGATACTTAACGCCGTGCTGAGATAAAGTGCTGGCATCAAAATGCTGGGGAACACGCTCGTTTTGCCCACTGCGCGGGTGAGATTTTCATAAGCGGTGGCATGCAACATGCCATCCTTTTTGATCGTCCCCGCCACCAGAATTTCATCCCCGACCGCTGCGACGACTGGAAAGCGGCCATCAAAAGATACGACTTGATGATTGACCGAGAAGATCATCGGCATGGCAGCGGCGACAGGCACATGGCCCGGAGATGCCATCCGCTGGAAGCTTAGCGAGGCTGGTGCCTCAACCATAGTGATGGGTTCAACCCGTCCTCTGACTACCGCCATCGCCTGCCCCCGTTTTTCTCAGGCGCAAACCAGCCCGAGCCTGCCTAAGTTACGCATCTTGTTGAATGGCGGCAAATACCAGATCGGCCAAGGCTTCTGCCGCGTCTGGCTTGCCAACAGCTCTGGCGGCTTTGGCGCGCTTTTGCAGCTCATCCGGGGCTGTCAGAAGGTTTTCCAACAATTGGGCCAAGGCATCGACGGTGAACTCGTTTTCCTTGATCACGTCGGCTGCACCCACGCTCGCTAACGCTTCGGCATTGAAAGTCTGGTGGTCATTGGTGGCACCGGGCAGCGGCACCAAAATGGCGGGGCGACCGACGACCGCGGTCTCAGACACGGTGGAAGCCCCTGCCCGACCAATGACCAGATGGCTCTTGGCCAAGCGGTCAGCCATATCTTTGAAGAAGGGCCAAACCTCGCACTGGACGCCCGCTTCGGTATAGGTATCGCGGGCGAAGTCGCATTGCTCTTCGCGCACTTGGTGCGAGACGAACAAGCGTGCCCGCAAATGCTCTGGCAGTGAGGCGATGGCTTGGGGGACGATACTGCCCAAGACGCGTGCGCCTTGACTGCCGCCCGTCACCAGAATGCGCAAATTGCCGCTGGAAAGATCGGGATAGCCGTCCAAGCGGGCGTCGACGATGGGCTGACGCACGGGATTGCCGACGACGACATGCTTTTCTGGGTGTTCCAACCCGTCTAGTTGCGCAAAACCAGACGCAATCGAAACGGCCTTACCTTGAAACAAGCGGTTGACGCGGCCCAGCACGGCATTTTGCTCATGCACGATGACGGGGATTTTGCCGCTGGAAAACAGGACCGGAAACGTCGGATAGCCACCAAAGCCAATGATAGCCGCAGGGTCGTGGCTTTTGATAAAGGGGCCAACGAGATTGAGGCTTTTCATCACCGCAAAGCCCGCATCAATCTTACCCTTGATCCCGCCTTCGTCCGCATTGGTGACCGGCAAGATCAGAACTTCTTCGGCGGGGAAGCCTTCAGTATAGCGCTTGCCCCGTGGGTCGGTGACCAAGGCGACGCGGCCGCCACGGGCGACAATGGCATCAGCGAAAGCGCGGGCTGGAAACATATGACCGCCAGTGCCACCAGCAGCAATAATAATCAGGGGACCCATAAGTGTACTCAATCCTTGGAAAGGTAATTCGCCCGTTCTTTAGGGCGCTTTGAGTACAGAATGAAGCGGTTTGGGCGGTAAGTGACTGCTGAATAGGCCGAGTGCTCGCGCACTACCAACCAACCCAACCTTGTGATTTGCCATTGCGCAAATCTTGCCCCGGCCGCTTGCGGGTTAAGGCGAGTGCCAGACCAATCGTTACGGCAGAGCCCAAGATGGATGAACCGCCATAGGAGATGAACGGCAGGGTCATGCCCTTGGCTGGCATGAGGTTCAAATTCACCGCCAGATTGATCGCAGCCTGATAGCCGATCAGGGCAAACAGGCCCGTCGCCGCCAATTGTGGGAAGTTCTCGCTCTGGCGATTGGCGATCAGAAGGCCTCGGACGACCAGCGCACAGAATAGGATGACAAGGCCGACGCTGGCGATTAAGCCAAATTCTTCTGCGGCAACCGAATAGATGAAGTCAGTATGGGCATCGGGTAAGAAGTGCTTGATTTCGCCTTCACCCGGCCCCCGGCCTAAGAAGTCGCCCGCGGCAATGGCATCGAGTGCGCGATCGGTTTGATAGGTCTCGCCTGCTTCAGGGTTCAAAAAGCCTTGGACGCGCTTTTGCACGTGCTCAAACGCAAAATACAAAACCCCACCGCCAACCACGGCTGCACTGGCGAAGGCCGCAATCCAGACCCAAGACATGCCAGAGATCAGAAACACGGTCAGGAAAGCCATGGTCAAAAGGCCCGTCTGGCCGATGTCGGGCTGGGCGATCAACAGCGCGACGGGGAGGACATAAAGCGCCATGCCGATGCGCGCTGCAGGAAAGGATGGGTTCTCAATCCGCTTAGAAAACAACCATGCCGCCAATACGATCAAAGAAGGCTTTAAAATCTCTGACGGCTGGAACGAAAATCCGCCGATCCGCAGCCAGCGTTGCGCCCCTTTGGCTTCGTGCCCGAACAACAGGATGTAGACCATCAAGGCGATGGCCAACAAGTAAAACAAAGCCGCCGCACGTCGCGCGCCGGTGGGGCTTAAGAAGGACAAAGCTACGACAACGGACGCGCCAATCGAGACAAACATCGCTTGGCGCAGCACAAAGAAATACTCATTGCTAAAGCCCAGACGCCCGGTTGCCGCGCCAGAGGAGGCAAAGCTGAACACCAGCCCCATGGTCATCAGAACAGCCGCGATCAACACCACCGGGCGATCAATCGTGCGCCACCAGTCAGCGATAAAGGTGAATTCAGCGCGTGGCAGTCTGACAGAAGCGAGCATCGCCATGGGGTGGCTCCAAAAAGGACGTGAGGGCGCTACGCCGTTTTGGCGGCAGGAAGCGCTTGCGCCGATAGGCCATCATCAGGGTTAATGAGTCCTTTCACGCAGGCCGTAAAATGCCGTCCACGTGCCTCAAAATCTGGAAATTGATCGAAACTGGCGCAGGCAGGTGACAGGATGATGATCTCTTCGCTCATCGTCTCTTGCGCATCGGCAAAAGCGCGCGCGGTCGCCACATCCACCGTGCCGCAAATTTCATAAGGAATTTGGCCGTCCAGAGTCTGGGCAAAGGCTTCACTGGCCTCGCCAATCAGATAGGCCTTGGTGACGTGATCAAACAAAGGCGCGAGGCTATCGATCCCGCCGACTTTGGCTTGTCCGCCTACAATCCAGCGCAATTTCGGAAAAGCGGCCAAGGCTTGCGCAGCGGCGTCCGCATTGGTCGCCTTGGAGTCGTTGTAAAAGCGGATCGGCCCGACCTGACCAATTTCCTGCAAGCGATGTTCGAGACCGGGAAAATTGATCAACGCCTTCGTGATGGCCTGGGGGCTGAGCCCCAAGGCGCGGGCAGCCGCATAGGCAGCGGCGGCATTCTGCGCATTGTGAGAGCCCGGCAAAGCATGGGCATGGGCGAGGTCGACAACCATTTGGCTGCGTCCGTCCAAATTATCCCAGAGCATGGAACCCAGCGCGCAAACGCCTTTGCCGAGGGCTTGGCAGGCAGAAATCGGCACCACAACACGTTGGGCTCCAGCATTCATGCGCGTGCAGAGGGCCATGCCCCAGTCATCATCGACGCCAACAATCGCCCAATCCGTATTGGTCTGATTATTGAAGATGCGCCGCTTGGCCGCTGCATAGCGCTCCATCGTGCCATGGCGCTCTAAGTGGTCTGGCGTCAGATTAAGGTGGATGGCGGCCTTGGCGCGCAGGCTTTCGACCAGATCGAGCTGATAAGAGGACAGCTCTAGCACATAGATTGCATCAGGACGGGGTGGGTCGAGGGCGAGCACACCAGTGCCAATATTGCCCCCCATGCGCACATCCTTGCCATTGGATGACAGGATGTGGGCGATCAAAGCCGTCGTGGTGGATTTGCCATTGGTGCCTGTAATCGCGACCACGTTAGGGCGTTGACCCTCTGGCATGGCGTTGAGCTCGCGCGCGAAAAGTTCCACATCCCCAATTACAGGCACGTTTGCTTCATTCGCTTTGGTCACTGTCCAATGTTGCTTGGGGCCGTAAATGGGCACGCCGGGGCTCATCACCAGCGCGGACAGATCGTCAAAGTTGGTTGTCGACAAATCAACCGGTGTCAGACCTTGCGCGACTGCTGCTGCGCGGCCCGCTTCGCCATCATCCCAAGCCAGAACTTGCGCACCGCCTGCCTTCAAGGCCAAAGCTGCTGCAATCCCTGTGCGGGCCAAGCCGAAAACGGCAACTTTCTGGCCTTTGAACGTGGTGACAGGGAACATGGGCTTCGGTCCTTAAGTTCTAACGCAGCTTCAATGTGGTCAGACCGATCAAGGCCAAAACAGTGGCAATAATCCAGAAACGGATCACCACAGTGGGCTCACTCCAACCCAATTTCTCAAAGTGATGGTGGATCGGGGCCATGCGGAACACGCGCTTGCCGGTCAGTTTAAAGCTGGTGACTTGCACGATCACAGAAACCAGTTCCAACACGAACAGACCGCCGACAATCGCCAGCACAAACTCATGCTTGGTGGCAACTGCGGTGATGCCGAGAAGCCCGCCCAAGGCCAAAGAACCCGTGTCGCCCATGAAGATCTGGGCAGGCGGGGCATTCCACCACAGAAAGCCAAGCCCTGCGCCTAAGACCGCGCCCAGAATGATGGCGATTTCGCCCACGCCTTGCACGAAGTGAAGCTGGAGATAATTGGCGAAAACGAAATTGCCGACGAGATAGACGATCAAGCCAAAAGTGGCCGAGGCAATCATCACAGGCATAATGGCCAAACCGTCGAGGCCATCGGTCATATTCACGGCATTGCCGAAACCAACCACGACAATCATGCCGAAAATCAGCGTGAACCAGCCCAAGTTGAGAAGCAGGTCCTTGAAGAAGGGAAAGGCAATCGACGTCCCAAAACCCGGCGGCGCATTATCCCCGGCATTTTGGAGCTGGGCGATGAAATAGACGGCGATGAAGGCCACGACAAACTCGCCCGCCAGTCGGAAGAGCGAAGAGACTCCATCGGTCTTTTGCTTGGCGACTTTGGCATAATCATCCAAAAAGCCAATGAAACCATAGCCCGCCGTGACGCCCAAAACGATCCAGACGTAAGGGTTCTTCAGGTCGGCCCATAAAAGCGCACCGACAAAGATGGAGAGCAAGATCATCGCCCCGCCCATCGTAGGGGTGCCAGCCTTTTTGAAGTGACTTTCAGGACCATCGGTACGAATGGGTTGGCCTTTGCCCTGCTTAACCCGGAGCCAACCAATCATCGGCTTGCCAAACACAAACATGATCAGGGCAGCCGTGACGACAGCACCCGCTGTACGAAAGGTCAGGTAGGTGAAGATGTTAAAGTGGGGGTGCAGCAATTCGTACAGCATCAGCTCTCTCCAGCGGGGGCTTCAAGTGCTTGCAGCGCACGCACAACTTCGGCCATCTTTGACCCATTTGATCCTTTGACCATCACCACGTCACCTGCTTGCACCGCTTGGGCGAGCACAGGCGCAAGCTCTGCGGCGCTTGCGGCATAAGCTCCGCGTTGCGCTTCGGGTAGAGCGTCCCACAAATGCTTCATGCGCGGGCCGGCACAGAAGACGAGGTCGATCCCGGCGCGGATGACATCTTCGGCGACAGCTGCGTGGTAGGCATTTTCATTCACACCTAGCTCCAACATATCGCCGACGGCCGCAATACGACGGAGGCCAGCGCGACCAGAAAGGGTTGTGATCGCTTCGGCCATAGAGGCTGGGTTGGCATTATAGGCCTCGTCCACCAAGACAAAGAAGCCACCAGTTGCAAGCGAGATCGGACGCGATACGCCGCGGCCATCAATCGCCCCGAATTGTGAGAGGGCTGCTGCTGCTGCTTGTCCGTCGCCACCTGCCAACACGGCCAATGTCAAAGCGCATAAGCCATTGTGGACCCAATGGGCACCGGGCTCTTGAATGATCCAGCTAAGCTGTTGACCCATAATATCTGCCGTCACACGACGGCCGTGATCTATCTCGTCAATCCCGACGACATGGGAATCAAAACCGGGATGCATGCCAAACGTTAGAATGGAGATGCCATCGCGGTCGCGGGCACGCGCGGCCAAGCGGGCGGCATGTCGGTTTTCCCCCGGGATCAGCGCTGTGCCGCCTGCGTCCAGGCCCAAGAAGATTTCAGCCTTGGCGTCGGCAATGCCAGTCTCATCGGCAAAATGCTCAATATGGACGGGCGCGACCATGGTGATGGCGGCAATATGGGGACGCACTTGCGGCGATAGGCGCGAGATTTCGCCGCCATGATTCATGCCAATCTCAAACACACCAAAGCGGGCATCGCCCGGCATGCGGGCCAAGGTCAGCGGCACACCCCAGTGATTATTGTAGGATTTGACCGATCGGTGCGTTTTGGCCGTGGCGGCTAAAGCAGTGGCAGTCATTTCCTTGACTGTCGTTTTGCCAACCGAACCCGTTATGGCCACGCGGGTGGCGATCACATTGCGGCGGCGCGCCTGTGTGCCAAGGTTCTCCAGCGCCATCAAAGTATCCGGCACCACCAAAAGCGGTGCGCCCGCATCTGCGCAGGTGGGATCGACCACCAGTGCGGCGCCTGCCCCTGCGGCGAGCGCATTGCGCACAAAGCTGTGGCCATCGCGTTCGGCCTTGAGGGCGACGAACAAATCGCCGGGCTCGACCGCGCGGCTATCAATCGAAATGCCGTTGACGGCCCATTGACCTTGCGCCTTGCCAGATACGGCCAAGGCTGCTGCCGTTGAGGTCCACAGAGGATCAGTCAAGCGTGCCTCCCCGCGCCAAAAGGGCCGAAGCGGCAGCTTCTTGGTCGGAGAAGGGCAGAACTTGGCCTTGAACCAATTGGCCCGTCTCATGGCCCTTACCGGCGATCAAAAGGCAATCGCCCTTCTTTAGGAGACCGACGGCATGGGCAATCGCCTCACCCCGGTCGCCAATCTCCAGCGCTTCTGGGCAGCCGACCATAACTTCTTTGCGGATTTGGGCCGCGTCTTCGGTGCGGGGATTATCATCGGTGACGATGACGACATCGGCGAATTTGGCAGCCAAGCCACCCATCAAAGGCCGCTTGCCTTTGTCGCGATCTCCACCACAGCCAAACACCAACACCACGCGACCAGGCGCATGTGGTCGGGCCGCGCGCAACAAGACATCGAGCCCGTCTGGCGTATGGGCATAATCGACAAACACATGGGCACCATCATCGGTGCTACCAATATGTTCCATCCGGCCTTTGACCGTCTTCAAGCCTGCCAAGCCTTCAAAAACCCTGCTGGGCTCTTCGCCCAAGGACAAAGCAAAGCCTGCCGCCATGACAGCATTGAGCGCCTGAAACTCGCCAATGAGCGGAATTTCGACGGGATAGGTCTTATTGGCAAAGCGCAGATCCACCCGCTGGCTCGCGGGCTTGGGCCACAGCTCTTCGATCTTGAGAAAATCGCCGCGCCAACCGACCAGCTTCAGGTCCAATGACTTAGCTTGAGCGGCTTCTTCAAAGGCGGGTGCCTCGGCCGCGTCCGCATTGACGATGGCGGGCTGACCAGCGCTCAAGAGATCGTTGAACAAGCGCAGCTTGGCTTGGCGATATTCGGCCATGGTGCCGTGATAATCGAGGTGGTCTTGCGTCAGATTGGAAAAACCAGCCGCTGACAGACGCACGCCATGCATCCGCCGCTGATCCAAAGCATGCGAGGAGCTTTCCATCGCAATATGGGTGATGCCCTCATCTGTTAAGCTTTGAAGGGTGGCATGCAAGGCAATCGGGTCAGGTGTCGTAAAGCCGAGATCGATGCGGCCTTTTGGGCCGATGGCACCCAAGGTACCAACACTCGCCGCTGCCCGGCCCGCATGGGTCCAGATTTGGCGCAGGAAATCGACGGTGGAGCTCTTGCCATTGGTGCCGGTAATCGCGACCACACAAGCGGGCTGGCGGGGATAAAAGCGCGACGCCACAGTCGAAAGCGCAGCCCTTGCTTGGGGCACTTCGATCACGGGTACGCCGCATTCTGCCAAGCCCGGCTCTGCCAAAATCGCGACGGCACCAGCTGCGACAGCCTGCGCGACATAGGCGCGGCCATCGCTTTGCGTGCCGGTTAAAGCGGCGAACAAGTCACCTGGCTTCGTCTTGCGACTGTCGGATGATAGGCCCGTGATGGTGAGGTTTGCGGCTGGATGTCCCGAATCTAAGTCGAGGAGATCGGCGAGTTTCATGGCTCCCCCTGCGTCGCTTTCTGCGACGGATTGGTCTTTGGTGGTAGCGCAGACTTAAGCGTCGGCGCGCGCGGCGGCTCCATCTGAGCTAACGCGTGGTTTGGTGCAATCCCCAGAAGCGGTGCAGAACGCGCAATAATTCGCGAGACCGACGGAGCCGCAGCAAACGCGGCCGTTGCAGCACCACCAGACTGTAAATTGCCCTTCGGCTCATCCAGCAGGAAAACAATGGCGTAACGGGGGTCACTGGCGGGAAATACGCCAGCAAAGCTCGAAACACGGCGATTGGAGTCATAGCCGTTTGGCCCTGCTTTCTCTGCCGTTCCTGTCTTACCTGCAACCTCATAACCCAAAGAGTCAGCATTCTTGCCGGTCCCGCCAGTCACCACTTCGCGCATAAGTTTCACAACGGTTTTTGAAGTTGCCGGGGTCAGTACGGCACGGCTAGATACCGGCACGCTGGGGTCACGGGCGATGAAGGTCGGGCGAATGTAATGGCCGCCGTTTGAGACAGCCGCATAGCCACCAACAACAGCCATCGGCGACACCGCAATCCCATGGCCGAATGAGGCTGTGGCAGCGGTAATCTCGCTCCAGCGCTTGGGTAAAATAGGTTTCGCATTCTCCAAAAGCTCCCCGCCTGCTGCTTCCATCAACCCAAGGCGCGAGAAGAACTCGCGGACGCGTGGGGCCCCAACCGAGCGGGCGATCCGCACGGTGCCGATGTTAGATGAGTGCGCCAAAATTTCCGACACCGACACGATCTTATTCATTGCGTGAAAGTCTGAAATCAGCTCAGAGCCAATTCGCATCGGCGCGCGGGCGTCAAAGACAGATTCTGGCGTTATGATATTGTCTTCAAGCCCGATAGCGACGGTGAAGACCTTGAAGGTAGAGCCCATTTCAAAGCGCGAATTGGTCACTCGATTATTCTGTTGGTTGGGTGAGTTGGCCTCAGGCCGATTGGGGTCCATGAATGGCCAAGAAGCTGACGCAATAACTTCGCCAGTCTTTGTGTCCAACATGACCGCCGCACCGCCCTGAGCCCGGAAGGCAGTGGCGGCTTCGCCCAGTTCGCGCTCAAGAATATATTGTACGCGCATATCAAGCGACAATCGCACAGGTTCAGAGCCCGATCCCGAGGTCAAGCGGTCATTTAAAGCGCGCTCTATCCCATTGATGCCTGAACCATCGGGATGCATCGAGCCGATCACATGGCCAGCCAGATGGCCCATAGGATAAATCCGCTCTGACTCTTCAATGAATTCAAGACCAGGTTGGGCCAATTCCCACACAGCTTGCTTTTGTTTCGGCGTCAGGCGGCGCTTGATCCAAACGAAGCGCGAGCGGCTCGAAAGCTTCTCAACGAGGCTTGCTTCATCCATTTCCGGGAAGACTTTGCGCAAAGCGCGCGCGGCTTCCACGGGGTCCCAGATTCGCTTGGGGTCAGCATAGAGGGAATGGGCGACGAGCGAGGTGGCCAGCAACTGGCCATTTCGGTCGACAATATCGGCACGCTTACTAGGTGGCGCGACGGCGGCCCGCGCTGCAGTTGCGGCTTCATCGACAGGCCGGAACAAACCAATCTGAATGGCACGCAAACTTAAAAGACCAAAGCCTGCGCAAAAGGCGACGGCGAGGGCGATGGTGCGCCCGCGCATGGTACCAATACCGCCCTGATCACGCGGCGCTGGTCTTGGCCAATCGAAGCTGGGTTCAGGGCGACGGGCGTCGGTCATCGACCCACCACCGTCGTAATTGGCGCGAGCTTTGCAGCAACAGCTTTGGGCTTGTCCGCTCCAGGCGCAGTTGGTTTTTGCTCGGGATCGGTTGGCGCCATCTTCTGGGCATCTGCTGCATTAGGCGTTACAGCACGCAAGGGCGCGATCTGATCAATATCGTCGAGCGTGGCGATGCGTTCAGCGGTCATCGGAACCAAGCCCAATTTCCGCGTGGCGGCCGCTTCAAGTCGGTCTGGCCGCTCGACCCATGTCAATTCTGCTTCCAAGGTCCGGACGGCACGGCGCTCGGTATCGACCTCTTCTTGCAAAACCAAAACTTTTTCGCGAACGGCTTGGGCTTCTGCCTTGGCCCAATAGAGCGCAAAGGCCAGAGCCACGAGGCCTACAAATCCAAACAAATGGGTTCGGGTCAGTGTCATGCGGCCCTCTTTATCTGCTCAAGTGTTGGAACCCCGCCTAGACCCGTAACTCGCCCTGCCCGAGCTGGCGCGCTGGTACGGATGGCGGCGCGCAATTTTGCGGAGCGCGCGCGCGGATTGGTGGCAACTTCAGCCTCTGTCGCGGTCAAGGGCTTTCGGTTGATGAGGCTGAAGGTTGCCGGCGGGCCAGCTTGAGCTGGCGCGTGACGAGAGCCGGGGGCTTCTTTGCTGCGGTCATTGAGGAAAGTTTTAACCGCGCGGTCTTCCAGCGAATGAAACGTCACCACCACCAAACGGCCACCGGGCGGCAAGACAGCTTCGGCCGCGATAAGGGCTTTTTCCAACTCGCCAATCTCATCATTCACATAGATGCGAAGGGCTTGGAACACGCGGGTGGCGGGATGAATATGGTCTTGGTGCTTGCGGCCAATCACGCGCGAGACAACGCCAGCCAATTCCGAGGTCCGCAGATAAGGGGTTGCAACCCGGTCTGTCACAATGGCGCGCGCGATGCGACGGGCCTCGCGCTCCTCACCATAGACATGAAACAAAGTACTAAGCTCGCCCTCCGTTAACTGCGCCACGACATCAGCGGCACTAGGGCCATCCTTGCCCATGCGCATATCGAGCGGCCCATCCTGCATAAAGGAAAAGCCGCGTTCGGGCTGGTCAATCTGGAAGGACGACACGCCGATGTCGAGAACGACTGCATCTACCTTGGCTTGAAGTTCATCCAATTTGGAGAACTGCGTCTCGACCATGGTAAAGCGACCGGGCATTTCTTTCTCAAGCCCTTTGCCGCGCACGACCGCATCAGGGTCGCGATCAAGACCGATGATTTGGCAAGGTGCTGCCGCCAGAATGGCGCGCGTATAGCCGCCGCCACCAAAGGTGCCATCCACAATCAATTGCCCCGCTCGAGGGGCCAGCGCTTCAAGCACTTCGGCCATCATAACAGGCAGGTGGCCGCTCATTCCGGGGTCCCTTCCCGCACTTTGCGTCGCGCCATTGCGAAAATCTTCGCTTTAGTTGCCGCAGTTCGATCCCGCGCGGTCTGGGCCATCCGAGCGGCGACTTCAGGGCTCGCGATCCGAAAGTAAGGTCCAAGACCGACAAAGCTGACCCGGTCTGCAAGACCTGCGTGGGA
Source organism: Hyphomonadaceae bacterium UKL13-1 (assembly GCA_001602435.1). GTDB lineage: Bacteria > Pseudomonadota > Alphaproteobacteria > Caulobacterales > Aquidulcibacteraceae > Aquidulcibacter. Next base: position 453,677 of record CP012156.1, on the reverse strand, counting down.
AACAAAAGTTTCTGGCAAGACGATGCGGCCAGCCCCATCGAGTGCTAATTTACGAGAACCGCCCAGAATGGCCAAGGTTGCAGCCTCTGCCGCTTCTGGGTCGTCCTGCGCCATATCTTCAGCCGATTGCGACAGCGCAGCGATGAAACGATCGTCAGCGCCTTCCAGCCAATCGCCATCGCCAGGCCAAACGCGCACATGATCCTGCGCGTCGCCTTCAGCTTTCAACCCGGCGCGGAAGTCAGCCGGCAAGGTTACCCGCCGCTTGTCATCCAATCCCGCGTCATAGGTCGAAACAAAGCGCATGTAGCCCCCAAAGCAATCAGTCTTTGGGATAACATGGGATTTGACCCCATTCAATGGGATTATGTGGATTCAGCGCGAGATTCAGACGCCAGCCTGCATAGAGCTAGGCCAAGTACGAACCTGAACGCTCCGACTAGACCAAATAGTCTGCCCGCAACTTCGCAATCGCGGCATCTGTCAGACCAAATTGCCGCTTTGCTAAGCCAACCGGTCCGCCAAATTCGCGGTCCATTCGGCCAAGTGCATGCTGCATGACCGCTGGGTCGGACCCCAAGATCACCTCGGCAATCGGACGTGGTAGACGCGCGAATGGGGTTGTCTGAGCAGCAGTCGCCCCTGCGGCCTGATTCAGATAATAGGCGGGCGGCACGAACGTTTGGCTCAGTGCATAATCTCCAACTACCGAAGCGCGGTCCACGCCCAGTACGGATAAGATCAGCGCACTGGCCACACCTGTCCGGTCTTTGCCTGCCGTACAATTGACCGCCAATGGGGCCTTGTTCTCCAGCAGGCTTTCAAACATCTCTTTATATTGCGGCGCGAGGGTTTGGATAAAGTCGATATAGGCATCGCCAAAGATGACGACCGCCTCCTCTTTGGTCTTTGCAGACATCAGCCTATTCAACGACGAGCCCATCTCATAGTCCTTAGACAGGACCTTGACCCCTTCACTGCCGAGCAGCGCGCTCGGTTCAGTGGTGCGCTCTTGGCCACTGCGCAAGTCGCAGATCACCGCAATGCCGAGACTACGCAGATAGGCAGTGTCGCTTGAGGTCAATTTCGCCATCACCCCAGAGCGATAGATCCGCCCCCAGCCGACCGTTTTGCCACGGTGAGCCGCATAGCCACCCAAGTCCCGAAAATTGCGACCGCCCTCGAGGGGCAACAAACGCTCAGCAATCCGCACCTGCCCGCCAGAGCGCGTGCGGATCAGGAAGTAAGGGCGCGGGGAAATGGCGGCAGCAACATCCAGTTGTCCACTTTGTACGGCTGCGGCAACTTCCTTCATCGCAAAAAGGTTCGCATTTGGTTCGCTAGAAGTCAGAACCCGGGCGGAACCGGCTGCCGCACTCCAAGTTAACCGCACCCGCGCTGGGTCCAAGCGCGTTGCAGCCGCGTTGAGACGGCTTGCCGCTTGTGTCTGCGTTCCGGCGACAGCCAAACCGGACGATAGACCAATCAGAAGTGTGCGACGATCCATAATATGCTTCCCCTCGTGAAATGATCCCTCGGGCCTAGCTTCCGTCTTTGACGGCCTGATCATGGAATGATGAAGCTTTCGCGATTTCTACTCGGTTTTGAGCCAACAAATTCGCATCAGATATGAACTTAGATAAACTCGAAGATCACACCAATCTCCAAAGTGAGATTCGGCCAGCTTAGCTCAAATACACAATGTGATTTTAAGTCTTCACCAATTCATATTTGCTAATAATCTGAAGATATCCACTTAAATTGTCCAGTGATTATTAGATGTTGCCTGTTTGGAAGCGCAGAATTTCAGAGCCGTCATTCCCGACAAAAAAGGCTCAAACGCGCGGCAATCTAACCATCTTGACCGGTCTCTTGGTCTTGCCAAGCGCGATCGCCGTAGTCATGGCCATTGAAATTGTTGCCCTGAATAATGAGCGCGCTTTGATGCAGTCCGCCGCCGATGCAGCAGCTTTGGCAGGCGCACGCGATTTGATGGTTTCAGGTTCCAGCCAACGCAACGCCAAGAATTTTGCCGAGCGCTTTGCTCTAACCCAAGTTGGTTCTTTTACCGAGCGCGCGCGTGTTGCCTTTGTGGCGACACCAGAAAAGGAAGGCGTCTTTAGTGTCGACGGCTATGCCGTCCGCCCCTCTTTTTTTGGCAATTTGGTTCCTAAAGGCGGCTTCAAGATCCGGGTGCGCTCAGTTGCCGAGAACATGGTCAAACAGCCTTTGTGTATTCTTGGGCAGAATGAAACGCTCACTGAAAATGCGATTGCGGGCGATCGCTCCAGCGCCCTGATTGCGAAGGGCTGCGTGGTTCACGCCAATGGCGACATTATCTTGAAAGACCGCGCCAGTGTTGCGGCAGGGACGGTGCGGACCAGTGGCACCAGCGAAGGCGGCGCAATTTCGCCCACGCCTAATGTTGGGGCATTGAAAATCCCAGACCCCTTTTCGGCCCGAACCATCAGCCCCCCAAAAGATTGCGCTCTTGTCCCCGATGGCGGCACAGATGTTTGGAAGCAGGGCATCTTGGCCTTGCCACCTGGAATGCATCGTACCCAATTTGTGATGCGCGGCACATCCATCATGAAGCTTCAGCCCGGTGAACATTATTTCTGTAGGCCAAGCATTTTCAGTGAAAACTCCCGCTTGGAGGGACAAAATGCAGTCATGATGCTGATCGAGGGCGAGTTGACAGTACGGGCACCAGCTTCGACCTCGCTTAAAGGCCGCGAAACTGGACCATGGGCGGGCTTTGTGATTGTGGCCAGCCGCACTAATGCCAGCCCCGTCAGCTTTCTTTCGCCCAATGTCGATGAATTGTTGGGAACCATCTATCTGCCCAACTCACAACTATTGGTGAATTCGCCGGGCAGCGTTGCGGAAGCCTCGCAATGGAGTGTGATTGTCGCCCATCGACTGATCGTCAGCAATGCCGCCCAACTCATCATCAATTCCGACTATGAAGGCTCACCCGTTCCGGTGCCGACAGGTGTGGGCAGCAATGTGGGCGGGGCAAACAATATCCCGCTACGCTTGCGGCAATAGATTTCAATCGGCTATAGGCCTACAGAACCGCCTCAAGTATACGGTAACATCATACCATATATATAACATACTGTTTTTAAATCAATTTCAGCAAGCCTGTTGACATAAGTTTTGCCTCCACCTAGAAGCGCCGTTCTCAAGTGGCCGCCCCTTTCGGGCGGTCGCGTTCATTTGGAACTAACTCCATGAAGACCTTCAGTGCCAAAACGCACGAAGCCGACCGTAAATGGATCGTGGTAGATGCCGAAGGGGTGGTTGTTGGCCGCCTCGCGACCTTTATCGCTATGCGTTTGCGCGGCAAGCACCGTCCAGATTTCACGCCTCATGCTGACGTTGGCGACCATGTTGTTGTCATCAACGCAGAAAAGGTCGTTTTTACCGGCAACAAGCTGCGTGACAAAGTTTATTATCGCCACACCGGCTATGCTGGCGGCATCAAGGAAACCACTGCTGCGCGTCTGCTCGGCGGTCGCTTCCCAGAGCGCGTGCTGGAAAAGGCCGTTCTGCGCATGATGCCAAAGGAAAGCCCACTGGCTCGCTCGCAATTCGGCAAGCTGCGCGTTTACGCTGGCACGGAACACCCACATGAGGCCCAATCTCCAGAAGTGGTAGATTTCAAGGGTCGTAACCGCAAGAACGTCGGGGCCGCATAATGGAAGAAGTAGCAAAGAGCTTCGAAGACCTCGCAGCCATGGGCACCGGTGAAGGTGTTGTGGAAGTGGTCGTTCGTGAACCCGAAATCGACTCCTTGGGTCGTGCTTATTCGACCGGCAAGCGGAAGAACGCGATTGCTCGCGTTTGGGTAAAGCGCGGCACCGGCAAAATCACCATCAATGGCAAAGACCAAGGCGCATACTTTGCGCGCCCAGTTCTGCGCATGGTGATCAACCAGCCCATGCAAGTAACCGATCGCGCGACTGAATTTGACGTCATCGCCACCGTAAAGGGCGGCGGTCTGTCGGGCCAAGCTGGTGCCGTTCGTCACGGTATCGCAACCGCTTTGACCCGCTTCGAGCCAGGTCTGCGTCCAGTTCTGAAGCCATTTGGCTATCTGACCCGCGACAGCCGTGTGGTTGAGCGTAAGAAGTATGGCCGCGCGAAAGCACGCCGTAGCTTCCAGTTCTCCAAGCGCTAAGACCTACGCGTCGAACATATTCATGTTTCAAGCGGGCGGCCTTAGCGGGCCGCCCGTTTTTCGTTTTGGACTTTGAAGGCAAATCCCATGACCACCCAGATTCTCAATGCCGCGATCCTTGGTGCCTCTGGCTATACGGGGGCGGAGACGATCCGCCTGCTGACCCACCATGCCAACGTCCGCGTCGGCGCGATTACGGCTAATGCCCAAGCTGGGCGCTCCTTGGGTGATCTCTTCCCGCACTTGCACCCTTTTGCCGATCGCACGTTGGTAAAGGCTGAAGATGTCAATTGGGACGGCGTGGATGTCGCGTTCGGCTGTTTGCCGCATGGGGCGAGCGAAGAGCTGTTGGGCGAACTTCCCGCCCATGTGAAGGTGATTGATCTGTCAGCCGACTTCCGGTTTCGCGATCCAGATGCCTATGCCAAAGTCTATGGCCGCAGCCACCTCCACCCCGAAAAGACCCGCAACGGGGTCTATGGTCTGACGGAGTTTGCGCGGGCAGAACTTGCCAAGAAGCCCGATATCATCGCCTGCCCCGGCTGTTATCCAACCGCAACTCTGCTGGCGATCAAGCCTTTGGTGGAAGCGGGCGTGGTCTCGCCGCGTGACATCATTGTGGACGCAAAGTCGGGCGTGTCAGGTGCAGGGCGGGGCCTTAAGGAAGGCAATCTGTTCTGTGAAGCTGCCGAAGGCCTGCACGCCTATAGCGTCGGCAACCACCGTCATGCGCCGGAGATTGAACAAGAATTGTCCCATGCGGCCGGCTCCCCCGTACTGGTGAACTTTACCCCGCACTTGGTCCCGATGACGCGCGGTGAGTTGGTGACGTGCCATGTGAAGCTGGCCAATGGTGCGACCGTGGACGATGTGCGCGCGACATTGGAACAGCGCTATGAAGGCGAGCGCTTCATCAAGCTGGCCGCCAAAGGGGCGTCGCCCGATACGCGGTGGGTGCGGGGTTCCAACCTGTGCATTTTGGCAGTCTTCCCAGACCGGATTCCTGGACGCGTCATCGTGGTGGGCGTGATCGACAATCTGGTCAAAGGATCGGGCGGGCAGGCCATTCAGAACATGAATGTCGCCTTTGGCTTGCCTGAGTCACAAGGATTGACGATGGAGCCTTTGTTTCCGTAAAGGAGACTCTGGTCCAGATCGGGCCTTGTCGTGTGTGCGCAATGTATTGCACGCAAGGCCAATAGCCTTGTTTGGCGGATGAGAGAGTCGGGCAAATATGGCAAAACCGATCCTGCGACTGGGGCCTCTTGATGAGCTGGATGATGAGTACGACCCGCTGCTGGGTCGCTCTGTCCGCGATGAGCCAATGCCCGTTGCACAGAGTTCTGCCGTGCAATTGGATCCAGATCAAAGCGTGTTTGACGAGCCAATGCCAGTGGCTGAACCCGTGTGGGTTGAGGAGACAGCGCCGCTCACCAAGCCGAAGCCAGCTGCCGAAACCAACCAACCTAGCCTGCTAGACTGGATGGAAAGCCCGGCCGAGACCCCTGCGATCGCTCAAGAGCCTGAGCCTGAAACTGAACCTGAGTTAGAGTCTAAGTTAGAGTCTGAATTGGTTGCTGAGGGTGAGCATGATGCGACAGCCTTAAGCGAGTCCGTTGAAGCAGTTCTAGAAGAGCCGGTCGCACCATCTGAAGCAAAATCAAATTTTGACGATCAGACACCAGCCATTTCCGATACAGCGCCCATGGTGGACGAAGCAGTCCAAGCCGCAGAAATCGAAGCGCAGGAGATACCCGCGCCGGTTTGGGCCGATACCACGCCTGACCCGCAGGCAGCGCCTGAGCTAGAGCCAGAAGCCGACATTGCGCCGGAGCCCGTTGCCTCGGTCGACGCAGAAACTATGGACGAACTACCGCCGGCACTCGAAGCGGCACCCGTGGCAACCACTTCCGCCCCAGCAGCGCAGCGAATTGAACGTACCACAGGCCCATCACGGGCAGCACAGCGCCGGGCAAATATGAAACGCAGCCCAATTGGACGGCGCAAGGCACTTCAAAAGCTGGCTGCCACTGTGGCGGGGACAACCCTATTCGCCTTGGCCCTGTTCTTTACCATGTTGTCGTTCTTGGCACCTTTGGGCTATCCGTTTGATGCGGTTTCTAGCTATCGCTGGTATTGGACGTTACTGGCCTTGGCCGCGGGCATTTCGTGGGCTATCGGCCGTGGCCGGAACATGATGATTGCATCGGCTTTGGTTGGGCTGATCAATCTCATGGTGATTGTGCCGTCGCTCGGCGCAGGGCCCAAAGGCGGACAGATTTCCAATGCGGTTGTGGCTTGGGCCAATGTTGCCGGCGACGATAAGGCGCTTGAAAAAGTGCTGGGCGAGGCAGAGCGCCAGAAAGCCGGCCTAATACTCGTCGCCAAGGCCCCTCAAAGTATTCTGACCCCACCCCAAGGCTGGAACGTGATCGAGCGGCCGAACTTTGCAGACCCGACTAGCATTGCGGTCCTTTCCCGCGGTCGGTGGCAATCGTCGACAATACCGGGTGAACCGACGATTGCGCGCACGGCCGCAGGTGATCTAACCATTATCGCCACCCTGCCCCCGCCCTCCAAAGGTGGCAAAGAAGTCGGTGCAGCTCGAGAGTCTCAGTTAAATCGCGCGGCGGTGCGCGCCGGAGACCAAGAAGGCCCCGTCGCTGTTCTCGGTGACTTTGGTGTTGCCCCTTGGGATGGTGCGATGAGCCAGTTCCGCAAATATGGCAATGTCACGCGGGTGCGCTGTGGCGGCTTTATGGGCACAACCGTCAGCCAAGCGTTCGGGCTTATCGGAGTTGCCCATGATCATGCCTATGTGCGCGATGTGAAAGTTACCCATTGCCGCTTAGGCGGGCCACTGAACAGCGGCGGCCATCGCGCGATCTACCTCTATCTCGCGCCGCTTGATCCTGCGCAATAATGATCAGGCATTAAAGGCGTTGGCGTGAAACTGCCCAGACAAGCCGCACCTGGCGCTCTAGCAGGCTAAGGCTTGCAACTTGGCGGAATGGGTCGCTGAGCGACCTAAAGGCTTTGGCATAGGGAAAGCCCAGCGCGGCATAGGCCACAGCAGGGAAGGCTTGCCCAAAGGTAGCTTCTGCGCAGGCTTGGTTGGCCCTTTTGCGCGCCGCCAAGATTTGATCATGAGCTTGTTGGAACGCAATTGCGAGCGCACGGCTGGTTTTCCCCGCAAAGGTCGCCTCATTATCCAAGCCCGCCTGTGCCTCAATCGGCAGCCAAAGTTGGCGACGATGCGTCCAGCGCGGCCATTGCGCCATCAGGTCACAGATACGCCACAACATGCCGGCGTGGCGCGCTACTTGGTCTAAGGACGCCGAGATGGCCGGGGCACCTGCGATCAACAAGGCCAAGCGGTTGAAATTGCCATAGGTCTGGTCGCCATGATCGGCCAGTTCCGCCCAAGTTTGAAAGGGCACATCGTCCTGTTCGGCGGCGAAGGCATCGATCAAGGTATCCAACCAAGGCCGAGGCAGATCAAAGGCGCGAATGGTTTGAGCGAGTGCTTGCGCCGTTGGCTGGGCGCGCACCGTCTTGCCGGTATAAATCTCATCGAGCGCTTCGCGCCACCATTGCAGGCGGATCGCCGCCAACATGGGCTCGGACACGGCTTGCCGGGCACGAGAGACTTCGTGTGTAAACAGAATGAGCGCGATCATCCCGGCCCGCACCTCTGGGGCCAGAAAGCTCGTGGCCAAGGTTTGGTCCGGCGCGACTTGGGCCGCTTGTTCAATCATATCTGGACTAATCGTGATCATGGCAGCTCCCATACAAAAACGGCCCGCACTGAGGCGGGCCGCTTTAATAGGATGGAAAAGGGCTTAGCCCCACATGGTTTGACGCATGGTCATAGCCACCAACATGGGCAGCGACAACAGCATATTGGTGCGCGAAAACAGCATGGCAGTGCGCGCAGCCTTTGGCTTTGCCTCTGCAGGCGCTTCAACCAAGCCCAGCGCAATTTTCTGGTTTGGCCAGATCACGAGCCACACATTGAGGAACATGATGATCGCAAGCCACATACCGATACCGATGAACACACTGCCATCATCCAAAGCAAATCCACTGGCAGCGTTCAAGGTCAAAGCTGGAACCAGATAGCCCCGCGCCCAAGCAACTAGAATGCCGGTCACCAAGGTACCCACAGCCGCCCAACGGAACCAGAACAGCGCTTCTGGCGCGATGAACTTGCCGATAGCTGGCTTCAGTTCATCAGGGATCTTCGGCATCGTGCGGATTTGCACGAAGTTGAAATAATAGAGCAGGCCGATCCACAAGATGCCAAAGAAGACATGCAACCAACGCATGGCTGCATGGCCCATCAATTCGTGCATGTTGCCCAAAGTGTTGTTCGGTTGACCAGCGAAGACGGCGATCAATGCGATAGCCAACACCAAACTGACGATGAATGTATTTCTGAAGTTAGAGAGAAGCGCGCCCATAGTTTCCCCTTTAAGTACGGATGGCTCGATTAGCCCCTATGTAGCCTATTTCCGCGCCATGTCACGTTACAGGTAACATTGCCACTGCAAAGTGACGGCCCTCAGTGGCTAAATGATTATAGGTACGACAGGCCGCGGGCGTTGGCATGATTTCAAGCCCGATGCCGGCACCTTTCAAAAGATCGCGGAGGCCTAGGGGTGGTGGCAACATCTCGCCGCCGGTGCCAAACAACAGGAACTCGATCTCACCCTTCAAGGCCAAGATCGGCGCGAAGTGCGCGCTCAGGGATTCCCCTGCTAGGTCGGCCATCGCGAGCGGCCCCCACGCCGACGGTGTATCGGCCAAAATCAGGACCGAGCCTTCAAGACGCACATCGCCTGTCTCCAAGCCAAAGCGAAAGCCACCTGCACCATAAGCCGTGATCAGCGGTCGGCCTTTACCGGTTGCGCGGACCAATTGCATGGCGACTAGGGCCGCGCGTCTGCTTCGGTTCTGGCCGCAGCCTTCTCAGCGCCACGCTTAGGTGGCCACAGGATCAACACGGGAGCGGCGACATAGATTGAGGAATAGGTGCCGATGAACACGCCGAACAGCATGATCACGGTAAAGACCTGCATCGTTTCGCCACCAACAACCGTAAGGCCCAAAAGCGCTAGGAAGGTGGTCAAAGCCGTAATGATCGTGCGTGACAATGTCTCATTCGTTGACAAATCGATGATATCGCCCAGCGACATCTTCTTATATTTGCGCATGTTTTCCCGCATCCGGTCGAAAACCACCACCGTGTCGTTCATCGAATAGCCGATGATCGTCAGAAGTGCCGCAATCGTCGTCAAGGAAAAGTCGAGTTGCGTGATGGACATGAAGCCCAAAGTCAGAATGATATCGTGCGCCAAGGCCACAATGGAGCCAAAGCCCATTTGCAATTCAAACCGGGTCCAGATGTAGAGCACGACCAGAATAATCGCGATGCCCAAGGCCAAGGCGCCATTGGTGCCCAATTCTTCCGAGACCTTAGGCCCTACCACTTCGACGCGCGGGAATTTGACGCCCGGCATAATGGCGCGCAACTCGGCCTTGACCGAGTCCACGGTTGCCGAGGCGTCCGCCCCTTCAGGTGGCAAGAAGCGGATCATCGCTTGGTTCGGCTCTTGGAAGTCTTGCACGCCGACGTCGCGCAAATTCATATTGCCAACCCGCTCACGCACTTGCGCGAGATTGATCGGCTTGTCCCAAACCGCCTCGACAACCGTGCCGCCCTTAAAATCGATCCCGAAATTCAGGCCGAGGGTGAAGCACGAGACGAGCGAGGCGATGCACAGCACCACCGACACGATCGCGGCGGGGATCGAGAAACGAACAAACCCAAACTTTGTATTTTTGGGGATGAGCTTGATAAAGGGCCATTTCATGTTCGTATTCCTCAGATCGGCAGGCGCTTAGGTTTGGTCTGCCGATACCAAGCAGCAACCAAGACCTGCGTCATCAGGATGGCGGTAAAGAGCGACGTGATCACGCCGATAGAGAGGGTCCAAGCAAAGCCGCGAACGGGGCCAGCACCAAAGTAGAACAGGATGAGCGCCGTCAACAGTGCCGTCACGTTGGCGTCCATGACAGTGACGATGGCGCGCTTAAAGCCCGCATCAATCGCTAAGGCCGTTGACCTGCCCGCCAATTCCTCTTCGCGCATGCGTTCGTAAATCAAAACGTTGGCATCCACCGCTGCACCAATGGTCAAGATCAGACCGGCGATACCGGGCAGGGTCAAGGTGGCACCCACCATGGTCATAGCCGCCAAGATCAAGATCAAATTGACCGTCAGCGCCAAGATCGCAATGCCGCCAAAGACAAGGCCATAGGCCAAGACCATGAAGACAACGATCAATAGCATGGCGATGATACCAGCCGTCGCGCCCGCGTTGATGGAATCTCGACCCAACTCCGGGCCAACCGTACGCTGTTCCATGACTTTCAATGGTGCAGGCAATGCCCCTGCCCGCAGCAAAGTCGCCAATTCATTAGCGCTTTCAATCGTGAAACTACCCGAAATCTGACCATTGCCGCCCAAGATAGGCTCGCGAATGGAGGGTGCCGACAGGACCTTATCATCTAGAACAATCGCAAATCGCTTGCCGACATTTTCCGTCGATGCCCGAGCAAACGCACGTGCTCCAGCACCGTCAAATTGGAACGTCACGGCAGGTTCGCCAGACTGTTGGTCAAAGCCGGGGTCTGCCTTGGTCAAATTATCGCCTGTCACAAGTGCCCGACGACGAACCAGAACCATCGGCTCTTCTGGGCGACCGGGTTGCTCCAACAGAATCGAACCCGGCGGAATACGACCAGCTGCCGCCTCTGCCGGAGAAACGGTTTCATCCACCATTTGGAACGTCAGGCGCGCGGTCTGACCGACCAAGCGCTTCAGCTTTTCCGGATCGCTTTCACCGGGGGCTTGTACCACAATCCGGTCGACACCTTGGCGTGTGATGGCAGGTTCTTTGGTGCCCGTTTCATCGATCCGACGACGGATGACTTCGATCGACTGGCTGACCGCACGGCGCGTCATGGCCACTTTTGCTTCTTCGGTCAGACGAATTTCAACAACATTGCCGGGGGCGGCTTTGACCTCAAGGTCGGTGCGCCCGGTTGGGCCGGTCAAACCAATCACCGGGGATGAAAGCGTTTGGATGCGCTTGATGGCTTCTTGGACGTCAGCCGGGTTTTGAATCGTGACGCGCGCAACTTGTCCGTCCGGCGTGAGGCCACGACCTGCGAACAAAATCGGGGTCTTGGCTGAGCCAGGTTCACCCGGACGGCGCTGGCCACGCAATTCACGTGAAAGGTCGTCGGCTACGGCCTCCAAGCGGGCCTTGTAAACCACTTGGCTCTCCACCTCGAACATCAGATAGGAGCCACCTTGCAGGTCCAGACCCAGATTGACGGTCTTGTTCGGCAAAAAGCTTGGCATCGAGTCGCGCACCGATTGCGGCAGCGCATTCGGCAGGGCGTAAATCAAGCCCAGGAGGGAAACGATGATAACGGCGAGAACCCGCCAGCGCGCAACATGTAACACGTCTATCTAGCCCTTCGGCAGAAGCGGACCCGATTGAGATGGGCCTGCACTGATCTCAATTAGGATTTAGCGTCATTGGCGACGACAGGTTCGCCCTTGCCTTGAACTTGGCTCACGGTTGACTTGACCACGCGCACTGCAACATTTGGTGCGATTTCGACGGTCAATTCGTCATCTGCCACCTTGGTCACTTTGCCGATGATCCCACCGGACGTGATAACGCTATCGCCGCGGCGGATCGCGCCCAACATTTCCGTATGTTGCTTCATACGCTTTTGTTGAGGACGGATCAGCAGGAAATAGAACACCACCAAAATCATTACGAGTGGCAATAGTTGCATCATAATGACTTCTGGGCCTGCTGGGGCCGCAGCGCCGGCAGCTTGAGCATAAGCGGGGGTGGAAAACATAGGGACCTCAAAGTTTCTGACGGACAGAAGAATAGGCGGTTAAACAGTGCGCTGCAGGTAAGGACGCCAAACCCAAATGGCAAGGCGAACCGCAGCAAGGCGCGGGAGTTAGCATGCCAAAGACCTCTGCGGCAATGAAACTTGACACATTGCCGCGATCTCACGGCCTTGTGACTCACCCGGCCGTCAAGTCAGGCGGATGGGCGCTTCCTCACCAAGGCTTTCCACTGTCAGAGTGCCGCCAACATTGCGCAGGATCGTGACCGACGCGTGGCCGGGCTTAAAGCAGGTCACGCTGTGGGATTTCGTCGCAATCCCCACCGCCGCATTGATCGCCACAAAGTGCGAAAACACCAATGTGTCTTGGTTGATCTCCAACAAAGCTTGGCCAATCTGGTCACGCCAATCGCGCAGCCCTTGATCGACATGGCCATCCTGCCAAGACCCACTCATAACCTTAGTCAGCCAGTCGCGATGATCGGTCACATGGGCTGGAACCGGGATTTCTGCGACGCGCGGCTCGATATGAGGGGTGAAGTCTAAGGCAGCCGCACTCGGCTGCGCCGTCTCTTGGCAACGCGCCAAAGGTGAGGTGAGGAGCTTTTTGGCCCCAACGTCAGCCAAGCGCTTGGCGGCGGCTTCGGCTTGCTGATGTCCCAATTCAGACAAGCCAGGATTAGGGTGGGCACCCCAAGTGGCGGCAGGCTCGGCGTGACGCACGAGGTAGATCAGGGACATGCAGGCTCCTATTGGAAGGGATTTAGGTATTTTGCGCCGCGTTTAGGGCTTTTTGCTCGGCGGTCCGTGCCGTCCAAGCCGCGATGATGTCAGCGGCATTGGCGGATTCTTCGGCCATAATCTCATCATGCTTGGGGTCCCGACAGGTGATTTCCACGTTGATACCATTGGGATCATAGAAATAGATTGAATGGACGAAATGATGGTCGATTGGGCCAAAGCATGGGATGCCCGCTTGGTCTAGCCGATCTTTGAAGGCCATCATGGTGGCGTGATTTTCAGCTTCCATGGCGAAATGCAAATCCATGCCCCATTTCATTTTGAACTTGCCGCTATGGGCCCCTTCGGGAACATCGAAGAAGGCGACATAATTGCCGTCGCCCAGTTCAAAGAACAAATGCATGTAAGGGATGGGCCGACCAGAACCCGGCTCTTCCTCAAACACCAGAGCAGCCTTAAGTGGCAGGCCCAGAATATCTTCGTAGAATTTACGTGTCTCTTCGGCGTCACGGCAGCGAAAGGCACTATGGTGGACGCCCTTTAAAGCCGGAGCTGGATTGATTGCTTTGGCTTTGTCTGCAGCTCCTGCAAAGTCGATTGCCATGGCCATTTCCCCGAAAAATTCTGTGTTAGCTATTACTCTATCGCAGTTTTGGCAGAGGTATAGCCAAAAGGCTGTTGAGCATGAGCGGCCGTTTAGTCCTAGCCAGTTGACAGACCCCCGGTTCCACATAACGATCCCGTGATGAAAAATCTCACGCCGACCCGTATCGCCAGCCTTTTCTTGGCTCTTTCCATGGTTTCAGCCGCAAAGGCCCCAGCGCCGATTCCAGCAGCGGAGATTAATGCTGCTTCTGACGCCATGGCGACAAAAGTAGTGGCATGGCGGCGCGATATTCATGAACATCCAGAGCTTTCCAATCGCGAGTTTCGCACGGGCGCTTTGGTTGCCGCGCATCTAAAGTCGCTCGGCCTCGAAGTGCGGGAAAATGTTGCCAAAACAGGTGTGGTCGCGGTCTTGCGCGGGGGGCGTCCCGGCCCAGTTGTCGCGCTGCGGGCGGACATGGACGCGTTGCCTGTCCTGGAAGCGACAGGCCTGCCCTTTGCTTCCAAAGCAATCGGTGAGTATCTCGGCAATAAGGTGCCAGTTGCCCACGCCTGCGGTCATGATGCCCATACCGCGATGCTGATGGGGGCGGCCGAAGTCCTCGCCAAAATGAAGGACCGGATCCCTGGCACCATTGTCTTCATCTTCCAACCGGCAGAGGAAGGGGCACCTCCGGGCGAAAAAGGCGGGGCGTCGCTGATGATTGAAGAAGGCGCGCTGCAAAACCCCGCCCCTTCGGCGATTTTCGGCCTTCATGTTTTCCCCGGCGTCCCCGGCACAATCCATTATCGTCCGGGCGGCTTTATGGCGGCGTCGGACAAGTTCCAAGTCTTCATCAAGGGCAAGCAGACCCATGGGGCCGCACCTTGGGCCGGGATCGACATCATGTCGCTACAGGCTGCGATTATCCAAGACTTCAACCGCTTGGCGGCGCGCACTGTCGATGTGACGGCGACACCGACCGTTATCACTACGGCCATGGTTCATGGAGGCGTGCGGTACAACATCATCCCTGAGACCTTAGAAATGGGCGGCACCTTGCGCACCTTTGACACCGCGCAACGCCAAGACATAAAGAACAAGATGGAAAAGTCCGTGCTGTCACTTGCCGCCGCTTATGGTGCGGAAGCCAAGATCGCCTTTAACAGCGGGGACCCATATGGCGGCAATAATGTCACCTTCAACGACCCTGATTTGGCGCGCGCCACGCAATCGGCGTTGGAAGAAGCAGCAGGAGCAGGCAAGGTGAATATCAATCGTCCGCCTATTACTGGCGCGGAAGATTTTGCAGACTATCAAGCCGTGATTCCGGGCGTCTTCTATCATCTGGGGGTCAGCAAAGCGGGCGTGCCAGAATCGGAATGGACCATCAATCACGCACCCAATTTCGACACCAATGAAGACGTTCTACCCATCGGCGTTCGCACCCTGGTGATGACATCCATTCGCTATCTGGAACGCGGTGTGCCCGCGGTGCGTACAAAGGGGAGTTGAGGGCTGGCTAGCCCTCAACCTCATCCTCCAGCTCAGGCGCGGTGAAGATCGCCTCGAAGCTGGTTTGGTGCATGCCGGCTTTCAGCCAACCGTAAGGCGTGACATTGGTGGCTTTGATAATGCGGCGTTCAATCCGGCTGACGGGATTGTCGCCCTCTTCGGGTACCAGATCAAAGTCGAGCACATTGACGCAGGCCAAGTCCTGCTCAAACGGCAGCGAAGCCGACGGCCCTGCCCCGCACATCCAACCGAGCAACAACCGGTTGATGCCTTCATGAGCGACAACCAATGCGCTGCTCCAGCTCGGACGGTGTAGCAAGGCTTCGATGGATGCTACTGCCCGCGCATAGGCACCCGCAAACAGCTCACCGCCCTCAAAGAAGGTCGCGCCTTCCTTGCCAGCCTGTTCGAAGGTGAAGGTCAGATAGGCGCTCAATTCTTCGCGCGTCGCAAAGGGGATGAATTTGCCAGAGTGAAGTTCGGTTAGACCCGGCTCATCCTCTAACACCGGTGGCGCGACATGCTGGGACAGCACGATCTCTGCGGTCTCGCGCGTGCGGCGCAAGCCTGAGCAGATCGCAATATCTAAGGGCACATGGGCAAAGGCAGCAGCCGCCGCTTTGGCCTGCTCTTTGCCCAGCGGCGTCAAGCGCGCAATCGTCGGGTCTTGCGATTTGACGACTTCGCGTGAGCCATAATCAACATGGCCATGGCGCATCAAATAAATGCGGCGGCGGCCGGTTGTCCCTTCCAAAGCGCTCATGAAGAGATGCCCCAATCGGCCAAAATGTCTTGGCTATGCTGGCCGGGCTTGGGCGCGACAGAGCGAATGGTGCCGGGGGTTTTGGAGAAGCGCGGTGCGGGTGCAGGTTGGGTGACACCTTCGACTTCCACAAAGGTCTGGCGCGCCACATTGTGGGGATGCTGGGCTGCCTCTTCCCAACTCAAGACAGGCGCAAAGCACACATCGGTGCCTTCCATGATGGCCGTCCACTCATCCCGCGTCTTGGTCTTGAAGATCGCAGCAATCTTCTCCGACAAGACCGGCCAATTGGCGCGGTCAAACTGGTTTTGGAAGGCAGGGTCGGTGATCTCGGCCTGTTGCAGCAAGAGCGCGTAGAATTGCGGTTCGATCGAACCAATCGAAACCCATTTGCCGTCGCTGGTTTCATAGCAATCATAGAAATGCGCGCCGCCGTCGAGCAAATTGGCATCGCGCGTGTCCTGCCACATGCCGCTAGCGCGCATGCCCCAGAACATGGAGGTGAGTGAGGCCGCGCCATCGGTCATGGCTACGTCAATCACTTGGCCCTCACCTTTTGCGCGGGCATGAATGACCCCAGCCAACAGACCAAACGCGAGATAGAGCGCACCACCGCCGTAATCTCCAATCAGATTAAGCGGCGGTGCGGGTGGCTCTCCCTGACGCCCAGTGGCCCAAAGAGCCCCCGTCAAAGCGATATAATTGAGGTCGTGGCCCGCCGCTTTTGCCAAGGGTCCAAACTGCCCCCAGCCCGTCATGCGGCCATAAACAAGCTTTGGATTGCGCGCCAAAACCACATCTGGGCCGAGACCCAATTTCTCCAACACGCCGGGGCGATAGCCCTCCAGCATCGCATCGGCCTGTTCCAACAGCTTCAAGCAGGTTTCGACATCGTCAGGGTTTTTCAGGTCAAGGCTGATCGAACGGCGACCGCGCCCGGTTACGTCTTTTGCCCCACCACCTGAACGCGACCGGGGGCCATCAATGCGGATGACGTCGGCACCCAAGTCAGACAACAACATGCCGCAGAAAGGTCCTGGACCAATTGCTTCAAACTCGACGACTTTGACACCACTTAATGGTCCGGACATGGCTTTCCCCTTGAGCTATTGGTTTGCGACCCTTCACGAGCCTTTGGCCAATCTGTTGCGACAATGCGGGGAAAAGCGCAATGCCCAAAGCCACTTCAGGCAGGGGATAAAGTCCAGTCTACCACCCACGGCCAATCCGGCCCACGGCGCAATATCTTAGCCGGTGCCTCAGCCCCCAAATCGCGGGCCTGCCATTCCTTAAGTCCGTCGACCCGCAGGCCTATGCGATCAAAAGCTGACAGCCAATCCTGAAACGGATGGGCAAACGCCGGCATGGTGATTTCGGTACCTTCTGCGGTTTTGAAATGAGCCTATATGCCCTGAAGGGACACAAAGGGATGGATCTCGATGATCTTGATCGTGCCATCGGCCCGCAGCAAACGTCTCGCCTCTCGCAAGGGTTGCTCGAGATCTGCCACATGTTCCAGCGTCAGCGAGAACAGGATGAAGTCCGCGCTTTGATCCGGCAAGGGAATGGGCGCGCTCATATCGGCTTGAAATAAGGTCCAGCTCGCGTCGCGTTTGCGCGCCTCTGCCAACATGGCTGCTGACAGATCAAAGCCAATGAGGCTGGAGGCCCCACGCGCTGCCAAGGCCGCCAAATTGCGCCCAGTACCGCAGCCAAACTCCAGACACGTCTTCTGAGACAGAGGAAGTGAGGCTTGGCTGAGAGCATAGCTAGCGGCAAAGACCATCGGATTGTCATAGCCATCATAGCTCGCCGCCCAGACATCATAAGCGGCTGCCACATCCAAGGTCACAGGTTCGCTCATACAGGAATGACCTTCCAGTCCGCCGCGCGGTTGCGGATCCATGTCATTTGCCGCTTGGCATAATGACGGCTGTCGAGGATGGAGCGCGAGATGGCTTCATCATAGCCGCATTGCTCTTCAAAGAAATCGATCAGGCCGGGCATCCCGACTGCCTTCATCACGGGCAAATCGGGCTCCAACCGACGTTGATACAGCGCGTGGGCTTCATTGAGACCGCCGTCCTCCATCATGCGTTCAAAGCGCGCCTCAATCCGGGCATAGAGCACATCGCGCTCAGGCATCAGGGCGATACCCTCCCAGGTGCCTAGCGCCAGCACGGGTGGTTGTGGGTCTTGGTGCCAGTCGGACAAGGCCCTGCCGGTTGCTTCAAAAACTTCTAAAGCCCGTGCGATGCGCACGGCGTCCTTGGGTTCAATCTTGCGGGCCGCTTTAGGGTCGACCTCCATCAAGCGTGCATGAGCAGCACGCGGATCAGCGCCAACCAGCCTTCGGGTGGAGGCCCGAACGTCCGGCGGGACAGGCGGAGTTGGCACCAAGCCTTGCGTCAAGGCATGCGCATATAGGCCTGTACCCCCCACCAGAATCGGGCGGCGACCGCGGGACTGAATATCGGCAATTGCCGCTTCGGTCTCTGCCAGCCAAGCCCCAGTCGAATAGGCGACTGCCCCGTCGACATGGCCAAACAAATGATGCGGTACGTCGCCCATTTCAGCCATGCTGGGCCGCGCCGTCAGGATTTCCAAATCTGCATAGACTTGCATCGAGTCCATGTTGATGACTTCGCCATTTTGCTTGATAGCAGCATCAATGGCATAGGCGGTCTTGCCCGAAGCCGTGGGGCCGAGAATAAGGAGGGCAGTTTGCATGGCCTGCCTCTAGCCCAAGTTCCGGCATACCGCCAATAGTCTGATGCGTATAAGCTGAATGGAGTTCGAATTGCCCTCTTTGATCCTCGTGAGCCCCACTGGCGAAAAAGTCCTTGAAGAAGCCTTGGCGCGGATCGAAGCCCTTTGGGGTGAGGTTTCCATAAAGACGATTGAAGCAGGCGAAGCGCTCCATATCAGCGCCACCGAGGGAGACGTCGAAGAGGCCATTTCTTGGCTAGACGGATTGCCACTCGATGTTTCGGCGCGCGCCCCTAAACGCATGGGCCTTCTGGTGGCAGACATGGATTCCACCATTATCGGCTGTGAATGCCTCGATGAATTGGCTGACTTTGCCAATAAGAAGGCTGAAGTGTCCGCCATTACTGAACGCGCGATGGCTGGCGAACTCAATTTTGAAGGCGCCCTGACAGAGCGAGTCGCGATGTTGACGGGCCTTGAGTTGGCGGCTTTACAAGCCTGCTATGATGCGCGCGTGGCTCTCAACCCCGGTGCCGAAGTCTTTGTGCGAACCATGGCCAGCTTGGGTGCGCATTGTGCTTTGGTCTCGGGTGGGTTCAGCTTCTTTACCAGCCGCGTTGCAGAACGCGCTGGCTTTCATACAAATCGCGCCAATCAATTGCTGGACGACGGTGCTCGCCTAACAGGGAAAGTCGGGCTGCCAATTTTGGGCAAGGAAGCCAAGCTAGCAGCTTTGAAGGAAGATGCAGCGCGCCTGAACCTCGATCTCACAGAGACCCTCGCGATTGGCGATGGGGCCAACGACTTGATGATGATTGAAGCAGCAGGCCTTGGCATCGCCTATCGGGCCAAGCCCATCGTTGCCGCTCAAGCCCCCGCCCGGATTGAACATGGAACTTTGGAGAGCGCCCTCTTCTTCCAAGGCATCCCACGTAACGCGTTCGTAGCAGTCTGAAAGCCCTAAAACCTTACCTCGAATTCATTTGAGTTGCCTGCCCCTTCCCGCTTAGGACGAGCGCGGGATCTATTGGAGGGGGTGTTTATGACTCGTGGGTTTTTATTGGCGACAGCCGTGCTGTCGGTGGCTTTGGCCGGAGGTTCAGCCTTTGCAGGTCAAACTGGTGGCTCGCAATCAACGGCAGAATTGACGCGGCGCGCGGCCTTGGGTGTAGCGCTTGAAAACACCAGCGACGGCCCGAAAGTGACAATAGTCACCCCGCAATTGACGGCGGCCTTGGCTGGCGTGGAACCCGGCGACATCATCCTAAGCGTCAATGGCAAGGCAACCAAAACCAATTCAGAGCTGGTTGCTGCCGCTGGGCTATTGCGCGCGGGCGATGTCGCGACATTGAGCATCAAGCGCGGCGCAGACACTAAGAATGTCACCGCGACAGCCACCGCCCGCCCACTTGAATCCATTCTAAGTGCCGATGTCCGCTATGGGACGGTCACGTTTAAAGATGGCCGCTTGCGCGACATTCTAGTGACCCCGAAGGCAGCGGCGCCGGGTGCCCCGGTGGTCTTTTTGGTCCAAGGCTATGGCTGCGGCAGCGTCGAAGGCCCACCTACCCATCCTTATCACCTCTTGGCCAAAACTTTGGCAGAGGCGGGGATTGGGTCCTACCGGATCGAAAAGCTCGGCATGGGTGACAGCCTGACCAATACCCCCTGTCTCAAAACCGACTTTGCGTTGGAGATGGAAGGCTTTGAAGCGGGCTACCAAGCCCTCATCAAGGATCGCGGCATTAGCGCTGATCGCATCATCATTCTGGGCCATTCTATGGGCGGAATTCAAGCGCCCCTGATTGCTGCCAAAGGGCCAGCACCACGCGGCGTAATGGTCTATGGCACGGCGCTGCGCAACTGGCAGGACTATATGCAAGAGCTATTTGCCATGCAGGGTTTCTTGTCGGCCGGAGCCGACCCTGCAGAAGCCGAGCAGGCTGCCAAGGCCTTCCGGCCTCTCATGCAGCGGGTCTTTAATGAAGATGTCAGCTTGAAAACCATCGCCAGTGAAAACCCCAATCATGAAGCCATGTTGCGCAGCGCGTTTGATTGGGATGGTGACGATTTGATCCTGGGCCGCAATCTTGCCTATTGGCGCGGCGTCGCCGCTCAAGACACAGTGGCGGCTTGGCGCGACACTAAGGCACCGGTTCTGGCGATTTATGGCGAGGCGGATTTTGCTGCGATTGATGAGCGGGACCACAAACGGATTGTCGATGTCGTCAATTTCTACCGTCCGGGCACCGCGACCTATCGCTTCTTGCCTCTCACAGGTCATGGCTTTGACATTCAAGCAAGCCGGGATGAGGTGCGGGCAGCCAATCAAGCAGGCAAGCCCGTGACTGTGGCCCCCTATAATCCAGAATTGACCAAAATGATGGCGGCTTGGATTAATGCCCTGCCAACCAAGGGCCAGATTACAGCAAACTAGGTCGCGTATGTGGCAGGTGTCGCAGAGCTTTTAGCCCTTCGGCACCGGCTCACCTTCCGCAGGGGCGCGCGGCGGGCCCAAGCGAACACCGGCTGGTATGCCCCGTGTCGTCGTTTCCGCTTCAGCACCTAGATTGATGAGTGGGCAAGCCGGTGGCGCGCACAGCCAAATTTCCACCCGCCGATTGCGAATGCGTCCGCGCTCGTCGGAATTTGAGCCGACTGGCAAAGAGTCGCCGTAAGAACGCACAACGCCAGGGGTGACGCCAAGGCCTTGTAACGCCAAAGCGACGGTTTCCGCCCGCGATTGTGCTAGGCCGATATTGGTGACGCGAGCGCCCACATTGTCGGCAAAACCCAATACCGCGATCCGACGCTTATCAATCTGGTTCTTATTGATGAAGGCAACAAAGCGCTTGAGGTCTTCTTCCGCGCGTGAATCTGGCTGATTGGCACCATCATAGAAGCGAATGTCAAAATTCATCCGCTCTGCAAAGCGGCCAAAGGTTCGATAGTCATTCGGTGCATCCGGCGGGGACAAGACCTTTACCGCGCCTAACCGCAGAGGCGTAATGCCCATGCGCGCCACTAGTTCTTGGCCCGGTTGGGAAATCGCAAAATCGGCAAAATCACGTGCATTAGGATCGCCGCCCGACGAGCCGACATAAACAAACAGCCGTTCTGTAAAGGGGTAGGTCTCGGTCGAGATCGAGAAATCATCGGCACCAACCGAGCGTGCGCTGCGTTCATTCAACGCTAGTGCTTTAACCCCACCGCTGCCCCGGCGGGTAATCCCGATCGCCTTTTCATCTCGGCTAACTGCGTCGGCCACGGCGACGGGATCATCCAAGAAAGTGACGGTTTCAGGCGGCTCACGATCGCCCAATAGACGTCCAGCTGGGCTGGAGTCAAAATCCGCACCGAGATTTTCCAATTTAATCGAAATGCGGCCGGAACCATCCTTAGAAACCTGATTCCAATCGGTGAATTCACCACTCAAAATCCGGCTCAAGGTTTCGGTGTCGATCCGATTGATCGGATTATTGCGGTTGACGACGACGAGGCTGGCATCCAGCCCAATGATCTTTTCACTCGATGCATTGGTGAAATTGCCCAAGGCCGACAGGCGGTCTGCTTCACCG
The DNA here is from genome assembly GCA_001602435.1 of Hyphomonadaceae bacterium UKL13-1. Lineage (GTDB taxonomy): Bacteria > Pseudomonadota > Alphaproteobacteria > Caulobacterales > Aquidulcibacteraceae > Aquidulcibacter. Next base: position 431,655 of record CP012156.1, on the reverse strand, counting down.
GGCAGGACTTGGCGGGACGACATCACCGCCTCGAGGCGTCGTTGTGTCAAAGCTTCAAAGCCACCATGAGAGGAGCCTAGCGCAATCAGCACGCGGGCATTTTTTCCGCCCCGCGACCCGGTCACTTCAATGACCTTGTCACCTTGTTCTGCCCGCACAGAGGAATAGCCCCTTACCCGCATCCAAGCCGATACGAGATCCATCATCACATTGGGGCCCATGCTCGACGCGCCACCGATCCGGAAAAGCACGTCGGCTGGCTTGGCCTGCCCTGCTGCAAAGTCCTCAGTGATTGGAATTTGCCCTTGGTCCTGCGCGGCAACGCGCTGCCCTTCGGCTTGAAACAACCAAGACATATAAAAAAGCACCAGAATGCCGACAACAATCACCAAGCCCGTCACAGCCATCAACCAACCGAGCAAATCAAGCTTCAAGTTGAAACGCGGCATTTTCGGCAAGGCTGGGCCTTTGCGAGGCGCTGGTTTTGCGGGTTTCCTTGGGGAGTCTGGGTTGATCACCTTATTCCAGTCAAAAGGCACATCGTCGCGGCCGTCTGCCATCCAGAATTCCCCAGGTTACCAAGTCTGCTATTTCGAGTGCCAAGCGATAGTCGAGGCGAACTAAAAGGTCTAGCTTCGCTGCCTGTTACTAGCGCGTTGGACGCAGCGCCCGATAAATCGGCTGCCCATCCCGATACAAGCGAATAACGACAGCATCGCGTTTGCGGGTTGCAGCCTGCAGCGCCGCCCGCGCTTCTTGTGGACTCGCGATTGCTTGACCTTGCACTTCAAGCAAGCCATCGCCTGGGCGAACCTGATCCTTGCCAGGCCCAAACGGATCGAGAGCTGTGACGACGACCCGCACTTCGGGCGGCAGTTTTGGACGATCAGACGGGGCGGCTGCACGCAATACCAAACCCATCACAGAGACCGTGGGCATCGCTTGCGGCGTGGGTGCCCGCACTTCGGTGGGAGCGCGCCCGATAACCAGATTGGCAAAAATGGCTTGTCGCCCGCGGAATCCTTCGACCTTTATTTTGGAACCCGCCGGTGCTGCAGCGGCAAAGCGAGCTAAGGCACGTGGATCTGTCACGGGCTGACCTGCCCATTTCAAGATCCGATCTCCCATACGCAAACCAGCCTTGGCAGCAGGCGAGTTGGCTGCGACGTCGGCAACAATGACGCCATTCTGCCCGGTACCGCCTTCCTCAGGCGTCAATAGGCGCGCGCGCAGCCCAATCCATCCGCGTTGCACGCTGCCGGTTTGAAGAATGTCGGACACAATTTTGCGCGCCAAATTCGACGGCACCGCGAAGCCAACCCCAACCGAACCACCTTGCGTGCCGCCGGGCGAGACGATGGCTGTATTGACGCCAATCACGTCACCGCGCGCATTGAACAAAGGCCCGCCGGAATTGCCACGATTGATGGCTGCATCGGTCTGCAAGAAGTCGTCATAGCGCCCGGCCTGCAAATCGCGGTTGCGAGCCGAAATCACGCCGACCGACAAGGAATTACCAAGACCAAACGGGCTGCCAATCGCGATGGCCCAATCGCCAACACGTGCCGCGTCACTATTGCCCCAAGTGACGCTGGCCAAACGCTGTGCCCCCGCAGTGCGCAGAACGGCGAGATCGGTCTCCGTATCGCGTCCGACCAAGGTGGCAGGCAAGGTTGTGCCATCCACCAGAATAATCTCAAACCGGTCGTTGCCTTCGATGACATGGTTATTGGTGACGACAACGCCGCGCGGATCAATCACAAAGCCCGAGCCCGTTGAAGCCCCCCCTGCAGCTGCATGCACGGAATCGCGCGGGGCACCGACTAAGGAGCGCTTAGCCCGGATCGCAACGACAGCAGGCTGAAGTCGGGCAGAAAGATCAGCGAACCCGTTGCCCAACCCGACGGCGGGGCCCGCTGGTGCTGGCCCTACGCTCTGCGCACCCACAGGCTCAAGGCCTGAGAGGCCAAGCCCGACTACAGAAATCCATAAACAAGCAAGCAAGCGCGCAGTGGTCATGAGCTACGACTTAGACCGGAGCGGGCAATTGGGAAAGTAACCCCCTGCCTCAAAGCGCACGCAAACTCATAAGTCCCTCAATTAAAAAAACTTCATGACAGCCTTTTCACGGGTAATTGAAGAAATAATCGGGGATAGAGGGGTCAATTGTTTTGTTTGGGCGGGGAAACACCCATGACACCTATATCTAATCGCACGCTTGCTTTTGCGCTTGCACCTCTTGTTCTTGTCGGCACATTTTGCTTGACGCCCGCCTTGGCGCAAACAGCAGCTAGTCCCGGCCCAACTTCTGGTGCGGCCAATGCCTTGCCGGACTTGGTTGATGGTAAGCGCACCTTTCAGCCAGCATACTTCACTGACATTTTGCCCCAAACAGCCGCCGACATGGTGGTTCGCATTCCAGGCTTCAACATTGATGATGGCGAGTCTGTTCGCGGATTTGGCGGGGCCGCCGGCAATGTGCTGATCGACGGCTCACGGCCAACGAGCAAGAATGAGGGTCTATTCTCCATACTTGCGCGGATTCCTGCCGGAAATGTTGAGAAGATCGAACTCTTGGAAGGGGCCGCTGCAGGTGCATTAGCACCGGGCAAGAGCCTCGTCGTCAATGTGATCCGCAAGGCCAACAATAAGGCTAGTGGCAAGTGGGAAGTGCAAGCCACGGGCGTGGGGAGTGGCCGCATCAAGCCCAAACTCGACACATCTTATACCTCAAAGCTGGGCGGCTTTAATGTCACCACGGGTCTGCATGCCGAAATTGAAAATGTTGAAGACTTCATCGGCTATGAGGGCCTATTGACGCCCTCCGGCGTTTATACCGAGCGCGGGCCAAATGATGATCGTCGTCGCTCAAAATATGCCCAAGCGACCTTTGCGATGGACGGCAAGATTGGTGAAACCAAGCTCAATGCCAATGCCAGCTATATGGAAGGCAAGTTTAGCCGGAACTGGGTCCATGTGGCATTTCGACCGAATGCTATTGTGCCGTTTCGGGTTGACGAGGGTAAGGAAGAAGGCTCGACCAAGCGCTGGGAAATTGGCGGCGACTTAGAACGTGATGTGGCCGGATGGACCGGCAAGCTTGCGCTATTGGCAAAGGCTACGGAGGACGAAAACCTTGATCTCGCAGGCTTTAACACCGTTGGGCAGACCAAAAATTTCGGTCGCTTTATTGCCGACTCCACCAATGAAGAGCGGGTGGCGCGCCTAACATTCAAAAAGAAATTCGGAGCCCACCAAATCGAGACTGGCGGCGAACTGGCTTACAATAGTCTGGATTTCGTCGGCCAATATGCTGAAGGCAATGGCATTGTCTTTGTGGTTCGCCCGTCCGACATTTCCTCGACCGAGGTGTCGGAGAACCGGAAGGAAGCTTTCATCAGCGATTCATGGACTTTGTCGCCCAAGCTAACCCTCGAATCCACCCTTACGGGAGAATGGTCGACCATTGAGCAGACCGGGGCTTCTGGCAAGAAGCGCTCTTTCTTCTATCCAAAACCACGGATCAAAGCCGCTTGGAAGCCCCATAATGGCTGGACCTATCGGGTCGAGGTTGAACGTGTCGTTGGGCAATTGGACTTTGGAGCCTTTGCGGACTCAGCCTCTGTCGGTGACAACAATCAGAATAGCGGCAACCCCGAACTGCGGCCCGAGCAAGTGTGGTCGAGCCTGATCGGCGTGGAGCGACGCTGGGGCAAGCGTGGGGTGATCAATGTCTCCCTCGTTCAAGAAAAATTTGAAGATCAATTGACTCTCGTGCCGACCCGCAATGGCGGCGTGGCTTTGGGCAATGTGCCGGAAGCAGAGCGCTGGGGCTATAATGTTTCTTGGACCATCCCTTTAGCCGCACTCTTGGAAGGCCTAGAGATTGAAGGCAATTACCGTTGGCGCGATTCAGAGCTGACAGACCCAATTACCAATAAGACCCGGCCATTCTCTGGCTGGAATGGCAAGAATTTCAACACCAACATCACCTATGAAATTCCCAAAAAGAAGTTGCGGATGGGTGCGTGGTACTGGCGCGGCAATAATAACCGCGAGTACCGCCCCGACCAGACCTTTTTGTGGGACACGATCCAGAATTGGGGTGCGTGGATTGAGACCAAGGCTTACAAGAATTTGAGCTTAGAATTTGGTGTCGAAGATCCAAATGGTACGACCTTCAACCGTCTGCGGACAGACTTCACCCCCGACCGACGGTCAGGGGTGGTGCGTCAAACCCAATATCGGGAGCGATCCAAGGATGGGGTCTGGTATCTTCTGGTCAAAGGGACGTTCTGACCAGAAGATACCAACCTTATTTCACGCCGTGAGCCAGCTTCTTCAGAAGTGGCGACGCCAAGGCCATCACGATCCCGATCCCAATCGACCACAGACCAATGGTGCTGAAAACTTCCAGCGAGGTCGCCAAGGCCTTGGCAGGATCGGTGACTTGACCCGCCACTGTCTCGGTCGCAGTCAATTGCGCGATGATGCCACCTAGATATTGCGCGCCAGAGCTTGCCAAGAACCACGTTGCCATCAAGGTCGAAAGCAGTTTTGGCGTGGACAATTTCGTCATCCAGCTGAGGCCTACGGGGCTTAAGCAGAGCTCACCGGTCGTGTGGAGCAAATAGGCCAGTGCCAAGAAGATCACGGGCACGCGGGCCTGGTCATCGGCAAACTTCGCGCCCCAAACCAAGATCAAGAAGCCAAGACCCACTTGCACCAAGGCGATTGCGAATTTCATCGGCGCCGATGGGTCCATATTGCGCTGACCCAGCTTCACCCAGAGCCACGCAAAGGCGGGGGCAAAGATTAGAATAAAGCCTGAGTTGAAGCTTTGGGTTTGCGGCGCGCTGATGCTGACAAAGCCATTATTCGGCAAAGCCACGTTGGTCGCGGTAAAGAGTGACAGCGACGAACCGGCTTGTTCAAACAATGTCCAGAACACAACCGAAGCCGCGATCAAGACCAAAGCCAAGATTAGGCGGCCAGCCTCTTCTTTGCTGCATGCCGTCATCATGTGATAGACGATGTAGATCAGGACGGCAGCCGAGCCCAAGGCCAACATATTGCCGACCAATTGGTTGTTTTGTACCAAGAACCAAATCGCAGGCACCGAGACAATCGCCCCGATATAGATGGCGGTCTCAAGATTGATCGGGCCCAAGACTTTCTTCTTCAAGGCTTCAGGATTGGGCGGTTCGCCCTTGCCTTCCAAGCTGTCCTTGCCGCGCACAAAGGCGATATAGCCCGCCAGCATGCCGACGCCTGCAAGGCCAAAGCCTGCCCACCAGCCCACAACAGTCCCTAAGGCACCGCAGAGAATAGCGGCCCAGAATGCCCCCAAATTGATGCCGTAATAATAGAGGGTGAAACCTGGGTCTCGACGTGGGTCGCCCTCCGGATAGAGTTGACCAACAATGGAGGAGATACTGGGCTTCAAAAAGCCCACGCCCAGAATGATCAAGGAAAGAGCGATGTAGAAGATGATCTCAAACGGACCTTCCGACTTCACCTTCTTCAACTCATAGCTGCCAGCCGGCAGGAGGGCTGGAACTGGTGCGGTAGCAGGCAGATCCTTGATCTCAATGCCCTTTTCCGAAGCACTATAAGCATAGGCTTGTTCGCCAATCTTCAGCTTGGCAACATAATCCTCGTTGCGTCCTTGGGTGACGAATTCATACGTCGCGCCTTGATAGGTCAAGGTCTGGGTCGTGGGCTTGCCCTCGAAACCCATTGCAAAGTGGCCAAACACCAGCGCCAAAGCCCCGAAAGCAATGGCCTTGCGCGTGCCTAAGAAGCGGTCTGCCAACACCCCGCCGACCAAGGGCAACAGATAAACCAGCGTCGTATAAGAGGAATAGGTCTTCTGCGCGTCGGCCTGGTCAAACAGGAAGTGCTGGACCAGATAGACCGTCAGCAGGCCACGCATCCCGTAATAGGAAAAGCGCTCCCACATTTCGGCAAAGAACAAAACGCGCAAGCCTTTGGGGTGATTTTTCATTTCTCTGGCGACGGGGAAAATCGTTCCCAACGTCACCAAAAGCCCACCGGCAAACACGATGTTCCAAATAACACCCCAAAGATCCGACATGATAACTCCCCCTGAGCGCTGTCTATAACAGCCCCGTGATCTGTGGCGCGCACATGATCACGGGATTGCGATGAGGGCAAGGGCAGTTAAGCGGCTGGCATTGCACACTTATCAGTCGCCTTATGGGGCATGCTGGACGGGCAGCTCGGCATGCAAATCCAAGTCGCCGCCCAGTTTATCACCAACCGACAGCGCATTGAGGCGGGCATAGGCACCACCTTTTGCCACCAAGGTGTCATGTGTTCCCTGCTCAACGATACGTCCCGATTCAAACACCAAGATTCGATCCGCCTCACGCACAGTCGATAGGCGGTGCGCAATCAGGATGGTCGTCTTATCCTTTGCTAAGGCCTTCATCGCGTCTTGGACGTCTCGCTCTGTCTGGGTGTCGAGTGAGGATGTCGCCTCGTCCAAGATTAAGATACGGGCATCGGCCAAGAAGGCGCGCGCCAGTGCCACTCGCTGACGCTCCCCACCGGACAATTTAACCCCCCGCTCACCCACTTGGGTCTCAAGCCCCTTCGGCAAACGACCAATGAAGTCAGACGCGCGCGCATCCCGCGTCGCCGCTTCTAAGTCTGCCAGACTGGCATCCGGGCGGGCATAGGCGATGTTTTCCCGAAGGCTGCGGTGAAACAAGGCTGGGTCTTGTGGCACCAAGGCAATGGAGCCGCGCAGACTATCTTGGCGTACATGCCGCACATCTTGGCCATCTATCCGGATGGCACCGGCATCCACGTCATAAAGACGCTGCAACAGCTTTACGAAAGTCGACTTGCCAGACCCGGTTTGACCGACCAGTGCCACGGTCTCTCCCGGCTGAATGGTCAATGAGAAGTCTTGGTACAAGGGCTCGCTCTGCCCGCGATAGCCGAACGTGACCTGATCGAACACGATCTCGCCATTGCCTTGCACAAAGCGCTTGGCATATGGTGCATCCGCCACGTCTTCGACTTCCAAGCTATAGGCGACGGCATCTTCAATATCGGCAAAGCCACGCTGAACTTGCTGTACTGTTTCGCCTAAATTGCGGAGATAGCTGGCGATCAAGAAATAGCTGGTCAAAGCAAAGGTCGCATCCCCAGGGCTTGCCCGGCCTTCCCGCCATTCGATCAGCACCAGCCCCAAAAGCCCGACTTGAAGCGACCATAAGATGATGTTGGACACGGCCCAACCGTCAGCATAGCGCATCCAAGTGGTGGCCACGAGGCCGCGCCACTTTTCCACCACGCCGCCAAAACGGGCTTCTTCGCGGGCTTCTGCCCCAAAGGCTTTCACTGTAGGGTTGGCCGAGACAGCATCCGCCAGTGAGGCCCCAATGGCTGTATCAGCGGAATTGGATCGCTCATTCGCCTTCTGGATATAGAACCGCGCAATCAGAATACTGGCCAACGTGAACAGCGTGATCGACCCACCGACATAAAGGCCAACCATTGGCCAAGTTGCCAACATCATCCCAGTCAAGCCAAGCAAGACAATGGCGGCGGGCAGGATGAACCAGAGGAAATTGTCAGACAGCGTGTCATAGGCCCACATGGCGCGGCTAACCCGCCGCACCGTCGCGCCTGCGAAATTGTCGCTGTGCCACTGGCTTGAGAAGCGCTGGACGTCCCGAAAGCTAGAGCTCGTGATATTGGCCATATTGCGCGCGGCAAACAGGTTCCAAACCCGCACCAGAATGTTGCGCAGAACGAACATGCCAGCCGCAATCGCCGCAAAAATCCAGAATAGTTCAAAGGCCCGATCGGCAGCTTGCGGACCTTTCGTCAAAGTCTCAACGATCCGCCCGGACAAAGCGGGCAAGAGAAGCTCACACGCTGTCGAGGCCATCATCAGCACGACAACGGCGAAGAACTTCACAGGCTGGCTGGACCAATGCCGCCAGAGGTAACGCATAATCTGGCCGATATGGGCCTTTTGCTGACGCGTCGAGGCGTCGTCTTCATCATCAAAAAAGTCGGACATGGGTCACACGAAATCAGAAACAGCCAAGCACCGTACGGTGTGGTTTAGGGTGCGTGCTGTTTGAATAAACTCAAGCAAGGCCGATGGACGGCAAAGCCACGAAGGAATTGAAGTGCGACGCGCGTGGGTCGGCTCAAATCAATGAGACAAACCATCGTTGGATGGGCGGCGTCCGCAATCGCCCCGTGTCAGTTCTCAGTCATGCTTAAGTTGGTCCCTTCGTGAAGTGTGCAGTTTGGTTAACGGCAGTGCGCGTGCGGGTAAACCCGGTCAGGCCAGAAACATGCTTGGTTTGACTAACTTGGCGAAGACCTGTGGCCCGAAGGACACAGGAACCTAATAGCCCTTGGTGATCTTGTCGTGGGCGATAATGCCCTGCAACACATCTTCCAACTCAGCAAACGGCACCATATTTGAGCCGTCAGACGGGGCTTTGTCGGGGTCTGGATGGCTTTCCATGAAGATGGCTGCGACACCAACGGCCGCTGCGGCACGCGCCAGATATTTGACCATCGTGCGGTCCCCGCCAGAGGAATCACCCTTGCCGCCTGGCTGTTGCACCGAATGGGTTGCGTCAAACACAACCGGCGCACCAAAAGCAGCCATCGTCGGCAAACCGCGGAAATCCGTCACCAAGGTGTTATAGCCAAAGCTTGCGCCACGCTCGGTCACCATGACATTGGGATTGCCAGAGCCTGTGACTTTAGCGATCACATGTTTCATGTCCCAAGGTGCCAAGAACTGGCCCTTTTTGATATTGACGACCTTGCCTGTCTTGGCCGCAGCAATCAGCAAATCCGTCTGACGGCACAAGAAAGCCGGGATTTGTAGGACATCGACGACTTCGCCCACGATGCGGCAATGCTCTTCGGTGTGCACATCAGTCAGAACTGGTAGGCCCAATTTGTCCTTAATCTCTTGAAACACCGCCATGGCATTATCGAGGCCAAAGCCGCGCGCGCCCGTCAGGCTCGACCGATTAGCCTTGTCATAGCTAGACTTATAGATGAGGCCAGCGCCCAATTTGCCATAGGTTTCTTTCAGCCATTGGGCCGTTTCCAGCGCATGTTCGCGGCTTTCCATCGCACAGGGCCCGCAGATGAAACTGATTGGCAAGCTGTTGCCGACCTGCACAGCGCCTGAGCCAGCACCGACGGTTACGATGGGGGCGGGATTGGTCATCTTTACATCTCCGGCGGCGTGGCGACCGCAACTTTGTTTGATTGGCCTGATCTCAGGCTGACGCGCGCCGCTTTTGGCATAGCTTTGCGATGAAATAAACAGATAGGGATTAGGACAATGCCTTTCGATGGGGTTTGGTTAACACATGCATAAGGTTTCGCAGTTTTAATGGCTCCATGACCCAGTTAGAGTCTCCCTTTCCCCGCAAGCTTGGGTCGGTTTCACGGCCGCCCGTGGCTGTCGCGCGTGCCTATCGGGAAGACGACGTTGGCAAGCAAAAATGGTCTTGGCAGCAGACGATCGTCTTTGCGCTGCTGGCTTCCAGCGGCCTTTGGGGTTTGATCTTTTGGGCCATCCGCACATTGCTGGCTTAAGGGTGCGAGGCTTGCGCCATTAGGACTAGACAAATCGCCTCCAAAGACTGAGGAAGCTTAGCCATGAAACTGATCTCCTACACCCTTGGCTTTCCTCCGACGGAGATGCGTCCGGGCCCCGCCCAGCGTCCTTGGATGGACTCCACCTCCGACCGCTTCGCCTATCGTTGCTTGCCACTGAACATTGCCAACCAATACGGCTGGGAATTGTTGTGCCCGTGCTCGTTTGAGGTGACGTGGGATGGCGGGCCGAGTCCCGACGCCATGGTCGTGGAAATTTTAGAAGACGGTTGGCCCCACCCGACCAGCCACTTTGGCCACGGCGTGTTGACCTTCCATGTGAACCAGATTTTCCGCACCGAGCCCGGCACCCAACTCATGACGACCGGGCCAATGAATAATCCCAAGGATGGGATTGCCGCCCTTTCTGGTATTATCGAGACCGACTGGTCGCATTACACGTTCACGATGAATTGGGTAATGACGCGCGCCTTCCACCCCGTCCGCTTCCAAAAAGGCGAGCCGTTTGCCCATATCTTCCCGGTCAATTTGGCGGCGATTGAGCAAATCAAGCCCGAATTCCAGCCTTATGAAACTGAGGATAAATTGAAGGAATCCTATGAGGCTTGGCAGGATAGCCGGAATAACTTCAATCAAGAGCTTGAAATTCCCGATTCCCAAGCCCGCAAAGACAAGTGGCAAAAGGCTTATTTCCAGGGTCTAGGGCCGGATGCAAAGCCGACGCAGAAGGCCCGTCATTGGACCAAGCTGGATGTTCAGCCGTGGCCGGGCTCTAAAGCAAAAAAGAAATAGGGCCACTCGACAAAAGAACATAGATGGAACATGATGGATCATGCTTGATCCACTCAGCCCTGATCTTTTGTCTTACACCTCCACAGAAACAGTGGGTTCGGCTGCCATGCCAGCGGCACGGCCCGACGTTACCTTGGCCGTGCGCAATGGCGCAACGCGCTGCCTGATCCATGCGGGCTATGCGCCCATTTGGGAGTTTAAGCTCGCCAATAGTCGTCGGGCTGATATTTGCGGCCTCAGCCAAAAGGGCGAATTGGTGATTGTAGAGGTCAAATCCGGGGTTGAGGACTTCAAGACCGATATGAAATGGCCCGAATATGCGCCCTATTGCGACCTATTTTATTTCGCGGTCGCGCCGGACTTTCCCATCGATTTGATCCCCGCAACCGAAGAGCAAGCGCCCGGCCTGATTGTTGCCGATAGCTTTGGGGCAGAGATTGTGCGCCGCGCGCCGCGATTTGACCTGGCACCAGCGCGGCGCAAAGCCGTGACCTTAAGCTTTGCCCGCCATGCGGCGGTGCGGGCGCTGCGGATTTAAGCGCCAAAGCGCTCGAAGGCTTGTGTCACAGCAGGCCCAAACTCCAGATTGCGCTTGGCATAGAAGCCCGCAAGCCCTGCCAGAATATCACCCGGCGTGGTTTGTGGTGAGCCGCCCACGAACGGGGGCGCGGGATCATATTCAATCGACAATTGAATGCGTTGAGCCACGGCTTGGCTTGCGATTTCGGCGACAATCGTCAAAGCAAAGTCGATCCCGGCTGTGACGCCGCCGCCGGTGAATACACGCCCGTCGCGCACCACACGGCCTTGAGTTGGGATCGCACCAACCTCGGCCAATAAGCTATGATAGGCCCAATGCGTGGTCGCCTGCTTGTCCTTCAATAAGCCTGCCGCGCCAAGGACAAACGCGCCGGTGCAGACGCTCGTGAGATAGCGCGCTTGACCTGCCTGCTGCTTCAAAAAGGCAATCAGGACCGGGTCTGCCATCGCCTGTTCGACGCCAAACCCACCGGGCACACAGATCAAATCCAGCGGCGGACAGGCGTCAAACGTCGTTGTCGGCACCAAGGACAATCCACAATCGCTCGGCACCGGCGCGAGGTCGTGGCTGATGATGTGGACTTGTGAGTCCGGTAAACGGTGGAGAACCTGCAATGGCCCGGTAAAGTCTAACTGGGTGACGTTGGGAAACAGGATGAAGCCGATTTGAAACATGGGTCCGCCCAACAAAATTGACACCAAGCCCCTAACATGATGCGGCGGGACCTGAAAGACGTGTTTGATCCGCTTTCCGGACAAAGCGCCGCAGGGCAAAACTGCCGAAGCGTGCTTGCCAGCGCGGGGAATAAGTGGTGGATCACCGCCATGTCGAAACCGTCTGAAACGCCACCCGCCAAGCCATCTACCCCTCTGCCGCGCCTGATCGCCATTGGCGCGCTTGGCCTTGGATTGGTGGTATTGGGCGCGGCCTTTGTACAAAAGGGCCTGAGCTCAAAGCCTGCGGAAGTGGTGTTGCCTGAAGGCTGTAATGCCCGGGCTTTTGCGGAGATTGGCGGCCCATTCAGTCTGGTCAATCAAGACAATTTGGCGGTGACCGAGAAAAGTTTCTTGGGCAAGCCCGCTTTGATCTATTTCGGCTTTACCTATTGCCCGGACATCTGCCCGCTGTCGCTGCAAACCATGCGGCTGGCTTTGGACGAAGCCAAAACGGTAGCAGGCTCTAAGGCGGGTGACATTCAGCCCCTATTGATCAGCTTGGACCCAGAGCGGGACACGCCAGCGGCCTTGAAAGCCTATGTGGCGTCGGCAGGTTTCCCAGAAAATCTGCAAGCCCTAACCGGCAGCGTGGAGCAAGTCGCCGCAGCGGCCAAAGCCTATAAGGTTGGCTTTCGTAAGTCCGTGCCAGAGGGCTCTGCGGCCAAGGATTATCTGATCGACCATACTTCGATCTTCTATTTGGTGGATCGTCAGGGCAAGCTTTCCACCTTCTTTTCAGCCGATCCAGACCCCAAAGTGATGGGCCAATGTCTGGCAGCCCTGTCAAAGAACGGCCTCTGAAAGACTCACCGTGCGGGCCATTGCCGTCGGTTTTGTTCGAAATCCAGTCCACCTATCGGTTGTGCACTTTGCACAACGCAGTTGCAGCATTTTTGTAAATATCTGTTTTTGATAGTTAAATTTACATTCCCTAGCGGCAAGCAGGCGAAATATGCTGCGTGATATGGTTGCCAAATCTTCATAGATACCATGCAATCATCGCTGATCTGGCTGCCACATGTGGTGCGTACAGAGGGAGCGACCATGCTTTATTCCATAGTTGAGATGCAGCGTGCCGCTCTGATGCCTTGGCGAGTGGCTGTAAATTTCCAGCGCGCCATGCTGGCCAACCCGCTGAATCCCATTGCGCAGACGCCCTTTGGCCGCAACCTCAGCGCCGCGTCAGACCTGTTTGAGGCGATGACCCGCCGTTATGAAAAGCCCGATTGGCGCATCAATTCTACGATCATCAATGGTATCAAGGTCCCGGTCACGATTGAAACCGTCTGGTCGTCTGCCTGGTGCAGCCTCGTTCACTTTAAGCGCGACAAACAGGCATTGACCGAAGCGCGCGGCCCGGATTGGGTTGAGCCCCGCGTTCTAATTGCAGCACCTTTATCGGGCCATTTCGCAACTCTGCTGCGCGGTACGGTCGAAGCCTTCATCCAAGATCACGACGTCTATATCACCGACTGGCACGATGCCCGCGATGTGCCGATTGGCATGGGTCGCTTTGATCTGGACGATTATATCGAGCATATTCGCGAGATGCTGGTGCAAGTAGGCCCGAAAGCCCATGTGGTAGCCGTTTGCCAACCCGGCCCACCGGTTCTGGCCGCTATCGCTTTGATGGCCGAGGACAAGGATCCTGCCTTACCTGCATCCATGACCTATATGGGCTCGCCCATTGATGCGCGTTGTTCGCCGACGGTGACCAATAAGCTCGCGGAGGAAAAGCCGTTTGCTTGGTTTGAGTCCAAGATGATCCAGACCGTACCACCCATATTCCCCGGCGCATTCCGGCGCGTCTATCCAGGCTTTGTGCAATTGGCGTCTTTCATGCAGATGAATATGGATCGCCATATCGACGCCCACCGCGACTTCTTCAACCATTTGGTGGCGGGCGATGGCGACGAAGCGGAGAAGCACCGCGAATTCTACGACGAATATCTCGCGGTTCTCGACCTGTCAGAGGAATTCTACCTCCAGACGATCCAGAAAGTGTTCCAAGAATACCATCTGCCGCGCGGCATCTTGATGTGCCGCGACCGTCTGGTGAAGCCCCAATTGATCAAGACCGTCGCGCTTATGACGGTTGAGGGCGAGAAGGACGATATATCTGGCATCGGCCAGACCCAAGCAGCCCACGACCTGTGCACCGGCATTCCGAAAAAGATGCAATATGATTATGTGCAGGAAGGCGTCGGCCACTATGGTGTGTTTAATGGCCGACGATTCAAGAGCGAGATTTACCCGCGCCAAAAGCAATTCATCCGCACCTATTTCAGTGCGGATGAAGAGCGTCAGTTCTTAGCGGCTGGCTGATTGGTAAAGGTAAGCCCTACCCGGGTTGACAGGTCCTTGGGATCTGCCAGTGTCGGCACATCAATCGGGGCCGGCGGCTGCATCACGGCAGCCATCACACCGCCAACCTCAATCCAACGGGCTAAGGAAATCAGGAACTGACGTTCCGTGATCGACTTGTTTTTCTGAGCCGCCGACTGCCGTAGAGGCTCTGCCCAGGATTGACGGACTTGGGCCACAGCCTGTGCGTCTTGTGTAGCCGCACGGCTCGTCGAACCCTTGGCCGGTGGGGCCATCATCGAGGCAAACACTCCAGCGGCTTTTGCAATCCCGCCCTGATCGCGCAACTCTAGCGCGCCATTGAGGAAGCGCACCCCTTGATAGATTGCCAAGGTCCGCTTTAAATCTGCTGCTGGGTCTGGTTTCGTTTCCCCTTTACCTTTGGGCTCATTCAGCTTTTTCATATCCGCTGCCAAGGGCGCGATTAGAGAATCGACGGTCTGCTCGCGATAGAATTTCGCGAAACCATCCATCGCCAAATTAAAATTGAAGCCCGCCCATCCTTTAAACTCGTAGCCAAGTTCTTTGAACTTTACGACGTCAGTAGTGGGCTCATAGGTGGCGTCATACCGAATGACCAATTCAATCCCATCGGCAACCAGCGGCGCAAACATCGCCATGGGGCTGTCGGGTTGATTCAGCATGGCCTCTGGAATGGTCAATTTCATGGTAGTGGGCACCATCCGTGTCGCAGTGATGATGCCATCAGAATTGCGGGTCGAACTGGTCGCAACTTTGTCGATGGTGAAGTTAAAGCCCATAGCTTCAATGCCAAATCTCGACATGGAAATGGCCCCAATGCCACCGTCGAGTGGACCACCGGGCAATAAATCTTTTAGCTTTGGGCTGGGTGCCGTAGCGGCAGAGTTGGCAAGCATAGCGCTTGCGGTGATGGCAGTTGCCGAGGCCAGTTCAGCGAAACCAAGCAGCGCCGAACGACCACTTGGTTTCTGCTCCAAACTTGGCAATATCTTGGCAAAGGCACCACCAAGAGCGGAAAAATAGGCGACATTGATGTCTTCAAGAGCGAAGGACTCAAGGCTCATGTCAACGCGCTTTTCGGCCACACCCATCGTGGCCTTCATGCCTGACATGCCAAATTTGCCAATCTTCTTGTCGGTCCAGTTGGCTAATTCCATCCGGTCCATCGTGAAGACCATGTTTCCAGGCTGATCTTTTTCCGCTGGCAATTTGATGTCCATTGCGACGTTCTCGACCAGCATGGAACCCAATGAAAATTTCTTAAAATCAATATCTTCCGGCTTGAACGTGCTGGCATCTTCAACAACAAGCCAACCGTTGTTCTTCAGATTTGTGCCGGAAATCTTGCCAAATTTGATCGTGTTTTCTGAATCCACAACCTCGAGATTCAGCATTTCCATAGAACGCGTGGCACCTCCTTCTGGCGTCAGGCTAACGCCCAAGAGATTAATGTTGCCAATCTTGCTGCTTGTGACCTTGCCATTTGCGGTCTTTGTTTGCGATGCCACGTTGGTGATGCGTATATCGCCTTCAAAGCCAGTATTCGCCAAGCTAGGGACCACGTTCGCGCCAGCTTTACTGGCCTCGCCACCAAACCACTTTGAGAACGCTTCAAGATTGGACTTTTGTGTCAATCCCGTCGCTTCAATCTTACCAATCGTCGTTTTCTCGTCCGCCTTGTTGAAAGAAACGCCATTTTCTAACGACAGGATGAAACGGCCTTGATCGTTACTCATGCCAGTTGACGGTGCACGTTGCACAACCAATTGGCCGAAACTCATTGTGGTCTTCTTTGTTTCCTTATCTTTGAAAACAACATTCTCTAGGACCGTGCGATCTTCCGTAACGCTCTTCGTCACAAACTGCATCGTCGCGCTTGGCTTATCCAATTGCCAATCTTGCAACATCTCGCGCATTGTGGGAGCGGTTTGCGCATAAGCTGGCGCAATCATCACAGAACACAGCGCCGTTGCGGCCAATAAGTATTTCAATTTCATAGACACACTCCCCCCGAAGGACAGCGGCAAATTGGCACAATGCGGCAACTCTGCCAACGGCAGAACTGTCCAATCGAAGATTACAAAACGTTAAACTCCAGTCGGGTCGCGCCTTAACGGGGCGGGCCGCTGGCCTCGGCTGGCCTTGCCTGAACATCCTTCACAATCTCATCGAGACTGCGGGTTTCAGGTGCTGTACGGGCTGGCGTAGGAGCTGATGGTTGAGCCTCAGGGGTTTGGGAAACGGGCACAGGTGCACCGTCACCGCCCGCGGGCATATCCATTGGATCGACTGGCAGGGTTTCGACATTCTCGTCGGTTGGCTCTGCCAAAGCATTTGGATCTGGGGCGGGGGCAAGGGGCAAGGCGAAGCCGCGCGGGGCAACACCTTTCATGGTTGGAACCATAAAGGCGCGCCAGATGCGAGCAGGCGCAGAGCCACCGGTGACCCGATTGGTTTTGACGGTGAAATCATCATTGCCGACCCACACGCCGGCTACATATCCGCCCGTAAAGCCAATGAACCACGCATCAGCATAATCACTCGTCGTGCCGGTCTTGCCACCAACAGGACGGTCAGACAGTTGAGCAGTCCGGGCTGTTCCTGCCGAGACCACTTGAGCCAGCATTAAATTCATATTGCGCAAGGGCCCGTCTTCGATAGCACGACGGGGTGCGGGGGGTGTGCGTTCCCACAGGATTTTCCCAGACCGCGTGCGGATGCGCTTGAACCCATAGGGCGTGACTGCCATGCCGCCATTGGCGAAGGGCACGTAAGCTGCCGTCAATTCAAGTGGGGTCAAAACCTCGGTGCCCAAGGCCAATGTTGGCTGGGGGTCTAAACGCGATCTGATGCCCAAGCGACGCGCGGCGCGGATAACTGAATCGCGCCCAACTTCTTCGCCAAGACCCACAGCCACCGTGTTGATCGAGCGGGCAAAGGCGCTGATCAACGGCATCGCGCCCCTGAACTTGCCATCATAATTTTGTGGTGCCCATTCGCCAACTTTGATCGGCGCATCAACTCGGACGGAATAAGGCGTTTCACCTCGCTCCATGGCGGCCAGATAAACAAAGGGCTTGAAGGCCGAACCGGGCTGGCGCTTAGCGTCAGTCACGCGGTTGAACTCGCTCTCCTGATAGTTCCGCCCACCGACCATGGCGCGAACACCACCGTCACCGGCAAAGGCGACCAAGGCCCCTTGGCCCATCCGCATGGCCTTGCCATTCTGGCCAAGCTCCTGCGCAAGCGCGGTCTCAGCATTTAATTGGGCGGCCAAGTCGAGTGTGGTCTCAACAATGATATCTTCTTCGGGCTCTCCCACGATGGAACCAACATCTTCGGCGATCCAGTCAAGGAAATAAGCTGCACCGCCACCGCGTGAGGTTGGTACAAAGCGCAGAGGCTGGCTGACCGCCTGCAGGCGCTGTGCTTTGGTGATGACGTTCTGCGCCTCCATCACATCGAGGACGACCGTCGCGCGATCCGAAGCGCGTTGAGCGCTCGACACCGGGTTAAAGCGCGAGGGTGCCTTCAAAAGGCCTGCCAGCAAAGCAGCTTCTGAGATGGTGAGGTTTTGTGGCGTCTTGTCAAAATAACGGCGTGCGGCCTCATCAATGCCATAGGCACCCGAGCCAAAATAAACGCGAGCGAGATACAGCGCCAAAATCTCGTCTTTCGTAAAGCGGCTTTCGAGCCAAACGGACAACAAAAGCTCTTGGGCTTTGCGCTTTAAGGATTGCTCCGACGACAGGAAGAGGTTTTTGGCCAATTGCTGGGTTAGGGTCGAGCCACCTTGGACCACACGGCCTGCGCGCGCATTGACATAGAAAGCCCGCGCCAAACCTTCAAAGTCAAAGCCCCAATGGCGATAGAATTTTCGGTCCTCAATCGCCAACACCGCCTGTGGCACGTAAGACGGTAAGCTCTTCAAATCGATGGGCGGGGAATCTGGCGCGCCGCGTCGATCCACGACTTGGCCACGAATATCGACATAGGTGATGGAGGGGCGGTCTGTCTTCTTCCATAGGGCTTCGGGGTCTGGCAAGTCTGAGGCGACCCAAATGAAGACGCCGACACCAAATACGCCCATCCACAGGACCATGACGGCACCCCAATAGAACAGGGTGCCGAAGAAACCACGTCCTTGACGGGGACGAGCGCCACCAGACCGTGACGGCCCACGACGACGTGGCGGTGGACCATCTTGATAGCTGCCGCGACGACCGCCACCATTGGAATTTCTTCCATTGCCTGCCCCGCGCCCTGCCAAGATCGTAACCTTTCGTAAAGTCTATCAGAAATGTCCTGCCTGATTGGGGTTAATCACAAGTGAATCAGGCAAATCCAAGGACGCTTCGAGACCACTCCAAGGCAAAGTTTTGGCATTGTTTTTGCGCCGACAAGGCCATGAGCACTTTTTCGGGACAAATCATTCTGGTCGGCACCGCCGTTTGCGAGGGCTATAACCACAAAGTGGCCAAGGGCGCACGCTGCGCCATGGTCTGCGTATGCGATTGCGATCGCATGGAAGGCATGGGTCTTTTGGAGCTCTATGAGACGGAAGATGGCCTCGACGCAGGTCGTCTTCTGGACGAAACCTTGGGCCGTCATGGCTGGTGCGACATCACCATCAAAGCCTGCTTACCCGTGGCCGATAAAGCTGACGGCTGGGAGCCAGAGCTTGAAGCCCTGATCGGTGCCGCCAAGCGCCTTGGGGTGGCCCATATGGTGTTTGAACCTGAGTCAGACCGCCCCAAAGTGCTGCATTAGCTGCTTTAGCTAGGCGGCTTCACCGGCCTTATACCCAAAGCCAGCGGCATTGGCGCGCTCAACGCCTTCCATGATCATTTTTTTGGCCACATCGGCATCCTGCCAGCCTTTCAGCTTGGTCCATTTGCCGGGCTCCAAGTCCTTATAATGAGCAAAGAAATGCTCAATCTGGGCGACCTGGATCGCAGGTAAATCCTTATAGCTGTCGACGCCATCGTAGAAAGCGGTCAGCTTTGGAATGGGAACAGCCAGAATTTTCTCGTCTTCGCCAGCTTGATCTTCCATCAGCAAAACGCCAATCGGCTTCACGCGCAGGACGCAGCCCGGGATCAAGGCGCGACGACCGATGCAGAGCACATCGACTGGGTCACCGTCGCCGGACAAGGTGCCGGGGATGAAACCGTAATTGGTTGGATAGCGCATGGGGGTATAGAGGAAGCGGTCGACGAACATCGCGCCGGATTCCTTATCAATCTCGTACTTAATCGGCTCACCACCCAGCGGCACTTCAATCACGACATTCACATCATGAGGCATATCGTGGCCGGGCGGAATTTTCTTGATATCCATGGGGAGGATTCCTGTGTTCTGAAAACTGTACTTTTGGCAAATCGTTCGCGCGCCCTTGATCTAGGCCGCAAACCTGTGCGCGCGGGGTTTAGACTAAGTGACGGCACAAAGCCATCTTGCGATGCAATCAATTTTTGGAAATTTACGACGCTGATGAGCAACAGCCATCTGCGCCGCCCTGTGTAGAAACCACCAGCCTGCGGACGCTGACATCTTCCCCAACCTCGGCCTAGTCTTTAATCTTGTCTTCACGGAGCTTGATGCAGGCTCACGCCCAAGGCAAATAGTTTGGAGCGCCGGTGAGATGAACGATGAAGTAAAGCGGCAAGTGACCCCGACAATCAAGAGCCATAATGACACCGAAACTCCTAATCCCATCCCATTTTACTTGCTGCATGTCTCTGCTTTAGCAGCCATTTTTACAGGCGTTCATGCTTCTGATCTTTGGCTGTGCTTAGGTCTTTATCTTTTGCGCATGTTTGGTGTGACCGCAGGATATCACCGCTATTTCGCCCATAAGAGCTTTAAAACCAGCCGGGTGTTCCAATTCATTCTGGCCTTCATCGCCCAGACTTCAGCCCAACGCGGCATCTTGTGGTGGGCCAGCCACCACAGAAACCACCACCGCTTCTCCGACACCGCGCAAGATGTCCACTCTCCGGCCAGAACCAGCTTTTGGTATGCCCATTTCGGCTGGGTGATCGACCCTAAAAATCACGAAACCGACTATGATGGCATTGCCGATTTCACCAAATATCCAGAACTCGTCTGGCTAGAGCGCAATCCCTATTTGCCGCCTGTCATTCTGGGTATTGTGGTGTGGCTATTTGCTGGGTGGTCAGGCTTGGTCGTTGGCTATGTGTGGAGTTTGATCGCCTGCTATCATGCGACCTTCTGTATCAATTCACTGGCCCATGTGCATGGCCGTCAACGCTTTGTGACAGGCGACCACTCGCGCAATAATTGGATGTTGGCCATCGCAACAATGGGCGAAGGTTGGCACAATAACCATCACGCTTTCCCCAATGCAGCCCGTCAAGGCTTTAAGTGGTGGGAGTTTGATTTAAGCTTCTTGATCCTGCGCGTCTTGTCTTGGTTCGGGATCGTTTGGGACTTGCGTCATCCGCCCAAGGAAATGGTGCAAGGCATTCATTTGCCAGGCCCTGCCCTAATGGAAAAAGCGGCGCATCAATTGTTGCAAGACTTTGCCGACCGCCTTGCCAAGGCCCGCGAAGGCTGGCGCGTGCCGACGGTGGAAGAGTTACGCGCCATCGCTGTGCGCAACATGCCCAAGAACCCGCATCTGGATGCCATTTTGGCGCGCGCCGAAGAACTGGCAGCCGAATGGATGCCCGCTTGGCTGGCCCAACAAACAGCGCGTCAGCCGATCTAATTGGCCCTTTGGGAGTCGCAGCAGGAAAGCGAGAGGATGTGCCTGTTGGTTCGCCCAATAGGCCTAGAAACTAACTCTCAGGGGCTGACCGGTGCCCTTAGTGCCCATCTTTTGTTTTGCGTGTCTGGCTCTGAAAAGGTCCATTGAGTTTCACGATCTCATAATTGAGGTAGGTCGCGAAACTGACCCAGAGCACATAGGGCAGCAGCAACCCGCTTGCGAGCGCAGAATAAGGCAGCACACCAACACAAAGCGCGACAACTGAAGCCCAAAGCAATACCGATTCCTTCAAAGCCCAATCAGGACGTTTGAGCCCAAAAAACAAGGGTGACCACAAGAAATGAAAGATGAAGTTCGCGGCATAAAGTCCGATCACAATCTTCCGATCGGCATCGGTGGTAGCCCCTTCCCAAGCGAGAATGGCTGCCCAAGCCGCCGACGATAAAATCACCGTCCAAGCCGGACCAAACAACCAGTCGGGCGGCTGCCAGCTTGGCTTTCTAAGATTTCTGTACCATGGGCCAATGCTGGTTAGTGCGCCGCCCGCGCCAGCCAAAATGAGCGCCCATACAATCGCTGCTATGATATGTGGTTCGAGCATAGGCCGTATATGCGACCCTTCGCCTTATCTAGCAAGCAGCAACCTCCAAGCCACAAAGCCATGGCTTCAGGATTTCCCTAAGCACAGTGGCGATTACAAGGTGCATCTGCCCTCTATCTAGGCACCAGAAGAAATTGTCAGGACCGAAAAACCCGAGATGACCAGACTCAAAAGACCACAGCCAGAAGCAAATTGTCGTCTACTTTTGGCTGATTGCGGGCGGTCTGGTTTGGGGGTGAAATGGCTCCAAAGCGGACGTTCATCAGAACGGCAAAATCTAACTTGCTATTGCCGAATTATGAGCGGTCACATTGGATCCTTACTCAACGCTTGCAAAACCGTATGCTAGCCGCTCAAACTTAATCCAAAAAATTGGGCCAACCCTCCGCCAATCTATGCACCCTTTAGTGCCAAATGTTCCGACAACGCACCATCAGGCTGCTCAAAACGAGATAGGTGGTCTAGATTTCGAATTGGGCGCATGTTCACCCATAATTTTTAGATTATTGATTGACTGAGGATTCCTGTTCTGTTTACCAAGCCTTAGTTATGATAACCTCAGATATGAGCTTCTTATGAGGTGCACTAGAGCATAAATTATTCGAAGAGCGTCAGAAAGCACATTCAATCGAAAGACAAACCGATGCAACTTTAAGAGCTCGGTTGGGCAACTCCTCAAAAAGCATCATTCAATTGGTCAAAACTGAGATCGCGGGGGCAATCAGTGTATTTTTGGACAGCAATACTTGGTGGAATGATCGGTTGGCTCACTACCGGCTTAGAGGGCTATGGCTTTTTCTTAGGCTGTTTCGTGGGCGCAATTTTTGGCTGGGGCTTAAGGGCGGTCATTCGGGCCGAGGTGGCCCGCGCCACCGATGCCCTGTTAGCCAAACTGGACGCTAGGCAAAGGCCTGTTTCGAATGAAGTCATCCGACGATCTTGGGGAGACGAGGCACCTGTTGCAAGCGCTAAGCCCGAAGTGCTCGTTCCACCACCAGTTCCAGCTGCACCACCCCAGCCCGAAGTTCCGAGTAGCGTCGAATCGATTGTAACGCGTTCTGAAGCGACAAAAGACGACCTGATTAAAGAAATGGCCTTTTCCTCGCCCTTCAAGGGTGACAGGACCGCAGGGTCAAATGATGCCACTTCAAATCGAGCCGACGTTCCGGACGTATTCGATAAAGCGCGAAACTGGTTGTTTGGCGGGAACACAATTGTGCGCGTGGGTCTGGTTGTGCTTTTTGTCGGCCTGTCCTTTCTGGCCAGCTACGCCGCTTCAGCGGGCCTGTTCCCGGTTGAATTGCGCTTGGCACTCGTTGGCCTTTTTGGAGCCGGGTTGATCGCCTTCGGGTTTCGTACCCGCCAAGAAAGACCCCAATTTGGGCTCGCGCTTCAAGGCGGCGGCATCGCGACGATATATCTGACGCTTTTTGCCACTACTAAGCTGATCGATACCGCTTCGCCGGTTGCCGCCTTTGCGTTGATGATCCTCGTCTGCGGGCTTGGCTGTGCGCTGGCCCTACTCCAGCGATCACAAGCCTTAGCTGCAACATCCTTCATCGGTGGCTTTGCGGTACCCCTCCTCTTGAGCACTGGGGGCGGCGATGTGGTGGGTCTCTTCGCCTATTACACCATTCTGAATCTGGCAATTTTATTCATTGCCGTTCAGCGGTCGTGGCGCATTATAAACTTGATCGGTTTTGCTTCCACTTTCGGCATCTTGACCTTGGTGGTAGAGGCCGGGGCTGGAACCAAGCACTTTTTGGCCACCCAAGTTTTCCTGATTATTTCCGTCTTGGTCTATGTTGTTACGGCAATTCTTTATACGCGCATCACTCCCAGCCAAGTCCCTAATCAGGACGCCAATAAAGCGGCAAAACAATTTGGCAACATGGTGGATACAACACTTTTGTTTGGGACCGCGCTCATCGGTTTTGCTTTGGAAGTTAGCCTCGTCGGAGATCGTCCATTTGGGTCCGCCTTTGCCGCACTGGGCTTTGCTGGCCTTTATCTTGCGCTTTCTGCCTACACCGCGCGCTATCTACCACATGCCAACCGGCTATTGAGTGAGGCGTTGTTGGCCGTTGGAGTGATCTTCATCACCCTTGCTGTACCACTCGCGCTTGGGGCTCGCTGGACGTCAGCGGTCTGGGCGCTGGAAGGCGCTGGCGCTTTCTGGATCGGCATGCGCCAAGGACGGTGGCTGCCGAGACTTTTCGGCGTGGTCCTTCAAGTCCTTGCGGCCATTTCCTATGTCGTAGGTTTAGGCCCCAATGAGACCGCAATTCCATTGGCGAACCCGGCCTTTATGGGAGCGATGTTAGTCGCGTTACCGGTTCTGCTCACGGCCTATTGGCTGCGAAGCGCTCTGCGCCATAGTGGATCAGCGCTTGCGACCAGTTATGCGCAAAGCGAAGCGAGTTTAGCAAAGCCTGCCTTCTTTCTTGGATTTGCGTTTTGGTGGTTGGCGTGGGCGATGGAAGTTCACCGCATGCTGCCAGCAAACATAGCAAATCAGGCAGCGGACTTAGTGTTCCCGTCCGATCTTTTGCTGATGCTAACGATGCTCGCTTACTTGGTAAGCGCATTAGGCTTTCAGATTCTTGGGCGGCGTATGCAATGGCAAGTTGCCATTTGGCCTAGTGCGGCAAGCCTAATTGCCTTGGGGATTTGCTTATTGGGCACCCTGAGTGCGGGCAGCCATATTCTATACACGCCGGATTGGCTCCTTTGGATTATCGCCATCGGACTCCACGGATGGATGCTCTATGTGAATGATCATGACACCGTCGTGTCGCGTCCGATAACAACTGGCACCCATATTGGCGGCGTTTGGTTTGGCACATTGTTATTGGCCGATTGCATGGATTTTGCGATAGATAGCGGCAGACTTTGGGATACATCTTGGGCCGCAGTGGGCTTCCTAGCCACCTTAGTGGCCGTACTTATTGGTCTATCTTGGACGGCAACCCGCCGCATGAACCCAGACAGCCCCTCCCTCAAATGGCCGCTTGACCGACACAGCCATGCTTATGGCTGGCACGCCGCAGTGCCGATTGCGCTCTTCGTCACGACAGGCACATTTGCGACTGCGCTCCTTGCCTCTGGCAACGCCGCTCCTTTGCCCTATGTGCCTTTGGTAAACCCTGTCGAGCTGACCGTGGCTTTGGCGCTCGCCGCTTTGATGTTGTGGCGTCACTATGTAATTGCAGCGCAACTAGGGTCCATTGAGGCAAAGTGGTTGGGCGGACGTGAAGCGCTGGCTGTGTTCGCCGTCATTGTCTTCATTGCGATCAACACCGCTTGGCTTCGTGTTACGCACCAGCTACTGGGCGTTGAATGGTCAGGAAACGCCCTTTTTGAGAGTTTCTATGTCCAGACTGGTCTCGCCATTCTGTGGACGGTCCTTGCCCTGCCCTTGATGGTCCTCGCTCATCGCCGAAGCGACCGCCGCATGTGGCTCATTGGTGCCAGTTTGCTCGGATTGACGGTGGCAAAGCTGATGCTGGTGGATCTCAACAATTCGGGCGGGGGTGCCCGGATCATTGCCTTCATTGCCGTTGGCGTGCTGATGCTCATTGTCGGCTATCTTGCACCTTTGCCGCCACGGGTCAGGAATCCAGAAGTGGCACCAAAAGAAGACGCATCGCAAGAGGGTACCTCGTGATGACCAAGCATAAAAATTGGCTGATCGCCATCTCCGCAATTCTGTCGTGTGCGGCAGGGCCAGCCGGATCGGATAGCGACCAAGCATCCTTCCAATTGCGACTGCCCCTCACGCCGGTTGGTGCAGCTCCGGTACAGCGCATTCGACTGCCGTTGGAAGTTCTAATCGCCTCAAAGAGTGACGGACTGTCGGATATACGAGTTTTTGATGGTAACGGCCGAGTGGTCCCGATCGCCCGCATGCCTAATTTGCCAAGTCCCATCCTCAACATCAACTTGCCCGCTATGCCGATCCTTGGCCCTCAAAAGGCACTTCGAGAACCCGACGTGACGCTGAAAATTGAAAGCGAAGGGCGTGTCCGAACGGTCGCTGTAGATGGCAAACCCGTCGCTGATGACGAAACAAGCGGGGTGATTGGCAGCCTGTTTGATACGCTTGGCCATAGCGGCGACATTAAGAAGCTAGTTTTGGACGCGAGCGTCCCTGAAGGTCAGCCAGTTACCTTTACGGTTGAAGCGAGTGAAGATCTGAAATCTTGGCGGTCTCTCGGTGAGGCGGTTGATTATCGTCCGCCAGGTGGCGCGGAAAAAGATCTAACCATTGCTGTCGCGGGTACCTTGCAAGGCGGCACAAAGTTGCGGGTTACATGGCGCAGCGACGCGCAATTATTAACGCCAGTGATTGTCCGCCAAGCCATGATTTCTGCCTCGCGGGCTGCGCTGGAAACGGGGGCGATCAGAAGCATTTCTGCCACTGCGCCGCCACTACTCGACGCGTACAGCCTCGAGTTTGCAGTACCCTTTGCTGCACCGATTCAGACAATTGCGGTCGACGCCAAGGGTGGCGAAGGATTGGTGCCAATCCAAATTCTAGGCCGAAACACTATGGAAGAGCCTTGGTCGCTATTAGGTCAAGGGCGGGCGGAAGCCAGTTCTAGCGCCATTTCATTACGCCCACGGCCGATCCGCATGATCCGGATCGAAGCAGACCGTCGCGTCGGGGGTTTTGCTGCCGTACCTGCTGTTCGGTTTGGCATTGAGTCGCCAGAGATTGCGTTTGTGACAAGCGGCAAGCAACCCTTCACCTTGGCAGTCGGCCACCCGGATGCCGCCGACGTGTATTTACCCATCGGCGACATTGCGCGCGCCAATCCCAGCGCCATTCCCGAAGCCAGTATAATTGACGCAGCCATCGGCACTCTGACTTTGTCAGCCGTCAGCGCAGGCAGCGCCCCCAAGCAGACCATAGTCCTGTGGGCGATCCTGCTGGGCGTAACGGTACTTCTGGCAGGTATTGCGTGGCAACTTTGGTCCAATAGGAACACGGAAGCGCAGACACCAGGCTAATTCCGAACACGTGAGCTTTGGAGATACAAGTTCGACGTTAGCCAAGGCACAGCCTGCAGCAATGCGCTCCACGTGTTAGGGCACACTCCAACTATGGAATGCGCCTAGGTCAAGCACTACGGGAAGTTCATTAGTGGCGACCAAGTCACTCATTGAAGTGCCCGCAGTCTTCGGCTTCCTCAATGTCCGCTTCCGGGCTCAGTTGAGTTGCGCGTTAGTGACCTAGTTTAGTTCAAACCAGGCACGAAATTGCCATTGCCTCGCTTTGAGCCGGCCCTCCGCGTCTCGCCCAGCCAGCGCCTCTAAGAGCGCGCTGTTTCGGACAATTCTTTCAACTGCGTATTGGCGATGGCGAGTTTGGCGAAGCTCCAGCCGCCTTGGCTGGCGCGCAGTTCGCCCAACGCAGAGCTGGTACGCCGCAGCTCTGCTTCATTCAGCTTTGCCCAGCTTTCAACCACGGCCTTGGCCCAAGCCGCATTGGTGCCGGCTTGGCCGAGCTTGTGGGCATGGTCGCACACCGTGCCGGTCAAGCCTGCCTGCTCACCCATGAACTCTTCAATCAGGCGACGCGTTGCAACCCGATCCCAATGATCGGGGGTGGCGGTTTGCCCCGCAGCGGCGCGGATTTCGTCAAAGCCCACGGCTGCCCCTAAGGCGTGATAGAGGCGGGCGACCGCTTCAACCGGCAAGTTTTTCGTTGCAGCAATGTCGACAATATCGGTCGCAGAAGTCAAAGGCAGAAGCCCGGCGATGGACTTGGACAAGGCCTCTGGTGCCCCTGCCGCCTTCAGCGTCGTGCAGCGCGCTTCGATGCGGGCCTTTTCAAACGGCGAGACAACCTCGTAGATCATGCTGGCCAAGCTTTGAACGCCCGTGGCATAGGTTGCGACTAGATCGCCGACAGAGCGCAGCCCTGCCCCGTCTCCACGGCTGGCGCGACGGGCAAGCCAGAAGCTTTGCCGACGCAGGACGGTCAAAATCTCCATCATCAAGTCCAATTGGACGGAGGCAGGGACCTTCAAATCCAGCGCATTGACCGCATCAATCGCGTCATCCAGACCAAAGATGGACCGGGCGGCGGCAAAGGCGCGCACGATGGAGCCTGTATCGGCCACGGCACTTTCGCGTACGCGGTCCATAAAGGCCGCCCCACCGAGATCGACCATTTTGTTGGACAGCACGGTCGCAATGATTTCCCGGCGCAGGCGGTGATTGGCCATGGCGTCTTTGAACTGGCGACAACCCGGCGGGAAATAAGTCACTAACGTATCTTCAAACCACGGATCATCGGGTGCGTCTGAGGCGATCAGATCGTCAAACAGCGCCAACTTGCCATAGGCGGTTAACACCGAAAGCTCTGGCCGCGTCAGGCCGGTGCGATTGGCCCGACGGGTGCGGAATTCCTCTGTTGAGGGTAGGAATTCGACTTTGCGTGACAGGCGACCGGAGGCCTCCAATCGCTCCATAAAGCGCTCATGCGCGTCGAGGTCTTGGCGGGCTGTGGCTTCTTGCAGGCTGATGGCCAAGGTCTGGGCATAATTGTGCCGCAGGACATGGATAGCGACATCGTCGGTCATCTCCGCCAACAGGATATCGCGTGCTTCAACGGTCATTCTGCCCGCGCGGACAAGGCCATTCAGCAGGATTTTGATATTGACCTCATGGTCAGAACTGTCCACGCCCGCCGAATTGTCGATGGCGTCAGTGTTGAGGCGAACGCCTGCTTGCGCTGCCTCGATGCGGCCGCGTTGGGTCAGACCCAGATTAGCGCCCTCGCCAATGACCTTACAGCGCAAGGCCTGTCCATCCACGCGGATGATGTCATTGGCCTTATCGCCGACTTCAGCCTGGCTTTCGCCTTGGGCTTTGACATAGGTGCCAATGCCGCCAAACCACATCAGGTCGCATGGCGCCTTTAGAAGCGCGTGCATGATATCGGTGGGCGAAGCTTCTTGGCCTTCAAGACCGGTTAGCGCTTTGAGCTCAGCCGACAGCGGGATGGACTTGGCGCTGCGCGAGAACACACCACCGCCCGGTGAAATCAGGCTTGCATCATAATCGGCCCAGGAGGAGCGCGGCAAAGCAAACATACGCGCCCGCTCTTCAAAGCTTTTGGCCAAGTCTGGATTGGGATCGATGAAGATGTCGCGGTGATCAAAGGCAGCAACCAGCCGGATCTGCTTAGACAACAACATACCATTGCCGAACACATCGCCCGACATGTCGCCCACTCCAATGACGGTGAAGGGTTGGGTCTGGGTGTCATGGCCCATTTCCCGGAAGTGGCGCTTGACGGCTTCCCAGCCGCCGCGTGCAGTGATGCCCATCTTCTTATGGTCGTAGCCAACCGATCCACCCGAGGCAAAGGCATCGCCCAGCCAATGGCCATAATCGGCGCTGATGCCATTGGCGATGTCGGAGAAGGTCGCGGTGCCCTTGTCGGCTGCGACCACTAGATAGGGGTCATCCTGATCCCAACGCACGACATGGCGCGGCGGGACGATGCCGCCATCGCCTGCAATATTGTCGGTCAGGTCTAATAGTCCGCGCAGGAAGGTCTTATAGGCCTCAATCGCAACAGCTTGGATCTCGTCGCGATTACCCCCGCGTGGCAGGGTTTTCGGGAAGAATGCACCTTTGGAGCCCACGGGCACAATGACGGCATTCTTAACTTGTTGGGCCTTCACCAGACCCAATACTTCCGTGCGGAAGTCATCACGGCGATCCGACCAACGCAGGCCACCGCGCGCGACCGGGCCAAAGCGCAAGTGCGCGCCTTCGACTTGCGGCGACCACACCCAGATTTCCCGGTACGGTTTGGGATCGGGCACTTCGTCAATCTCGCGCGTCGCGATCTTGAAGCTCATATAGGACTTATGTCCGCCAGCAGCGTCAGGCTGGTAGTAATTGGTGCGTTGGATGGCCATGACCAATTGCGCCAAGCGGCGCAGAACACGGTCTGCGTCCAAACTGGGCACGCCGTCGAGCATCGTGAGGATGGAGGCCATTTCCGCCTTAGCGGCGGTCTCGCGCGTCTTTTTTGCGCCAAAGTCTGGATCAAAGCGGATTTTGAACAGGTTCAAAATGGCGCGGGTAATTTCAGGATATTCGGCCACCGCCTGTTGCTGCACGGCTTCGGACGGATCGAGGCCAGTCTGACCGCGCCAACGGGCGAGCGCCCGCACGAGGGCTGCTTCCCGCCACGAGACACCGAGCTTCAAGATCAGGCGGTTAAAGCCATCATTCTCAGCCCGCCCGGCCCAGATTGCGGAAACGGCTTCCTCAAACGAACCTTCCACGACCGCGAAGTCGAGGGCGCGGCCGTTAGCCGTCCGCATGGAAACATCTTGCACCCAGACAAGTTCATCGCTGTCGTTCACAGTGCGCTTGATCTTGTGCGGGGTCTCGCTGACAACATAGAGACCCATGCTCTCAAAGATCGGCACGGCCGCCGATAGAGCCGTTGGATCGCCCATTTTATAGAGCTTGGCCCGCAACGCAGTTTCGTGGTCATCCTCACGGCGATAGGCGCGCACGCGCACATCTTCGCCTTGAACTTGCTCCAGCTCTTCAATGTCCCGAAGCGCTTCGGCGGCACTAAAGCCATCGCGATAGCCGGCGGGGAAGCCACCAATATAATGTTGGACGGCGCGCGTTTTGCCTTCGGCCAAGGCCTCAACACCATCTTCCCAAGTCCGAGTGATATCGGCGATACGGGCTTCAAGCGTCTCCACATCGGGATTGGCGTGCTGGTTGGCGGTAACGCCAATCACATAATGGACGCGCGCCAAGGGGGCGTCACCAAATAAGGGATAGAAGGCAGACAGGCGGCCGCCATAGGCCTCCGCCAAGGCGGTCCCAATCTTGGCACGCACATCAGAATTGTAACGGTCACGCGGCACAAAGACGAGGATCGACATAAAGCGATCAAAGCGGTCGCGACGCACAAACACTTTCGTGCGTGGTCGGTCCATCAGATGCTGAACGCCCAAAGCAATCCGTGTCAGGTCTTCTTCTTCAATCTGGAACAATTCGTCGCGGGGATAATTCTCCACGATATTGCGCAGACGCTTATCATTATGGCTGCCGGGGACGAGGCCCGCCCGCGAGATCACCCGCTCAGTCTTGCCGCGCAGCAAGGGCACATCGCGCACCATCTGGTCATAGGCTTCGGCAGTGAACAGGCCGACAAAGCGGTCTTCGCCCAAGACTTCCCCATTTTCGCCAAAGCGCTTCACACCAATATAATCCATCACCGTGCGGCGATGCACGCGCGAGCGCAGATTGGACTTCGCCACAATAATGGGCTGGGGTTCTTCGATATAGGCGCGGACGGCGTCACTTAGCACAGAAGGCTCATTCAAGCGGCGCAGAACCATGCGCAACGGATCGCGCAAAATACCTAAATTCAGATCTTCGCGAATATCGGGCTCGTCCTTGATCCACGCGCCATTCTTGTCGCGGGGATAATCATAAGAGCGCACACCAAAGAAAACGAAATGATCGGCAGCCAGCCACTTTAGGAAGGCGATAGATTCAGCAATCTCATCCGCTGTGGCCTTGGTGTTGGCCACTGCCAATTCCTTGATCGCATTATTCATCCGGCTCTTCATGGCCTGATAATCAGAAACTGACAGGCGCACATCCTGCAAGGTCTCGCGCACGCCCATCAAAATCGCATCGCGCTTAGATGGGGGCGTGGGCGGCAAGTGAACTTGGATGAAGGATTCGGTTAGCGGCACCCCGCCAGGTTGACGCATGCCATCGGGGTCACGGCTAGAGGAGACAATCGGATGGAACATGGCGCGCACTTCCACGCCTTGCGCGCCGATTTCACCCATGACGCTGTCGACCAGAAACGGCATATCCGGACCGCAAATTTCGAGAATATCGCGACCAAGCGACTGGCCCTGCGCGCCCTTGGCTTCAATCAGGCGAATTTCTTGGGCGTCTGCCCGCTTGTGTGACGTCCAGCGCCAAAACCCATTGGCGAGTGCGGCAAGATCCGCGGAGGTCAGGCCCTGCACATCATCTTCAGTAGCGTCTTGGGCTATCTGGGTGAGAAAAGATTCGGCG
This sequence comes from Hyphomonadaceae bacterium UKL13-1, assembly GCA_001602435.1. Lineage (GTDB taxonomy): Bacteria > Pseudomonadota > Alphaproteobacteria > Caulobacterales > Aquidulcibacteraceae > Aquidulcibacter. Next base: position 400,198 of record CP012156.1, on the reverse strand, counting down.
GCCGCTTCGAGATGGTCGCCTGACTTAAAGCTTGGAAAAGCCAGAGCCGCTGAAATCAGATCATCTGGTGAGATCCGCCGATCCGTTGCGTCTACCGACATCGCTATCCTCCCGTGCCTGTCCCGCAGGCTATACTTTACATCCCGCTCATAACCCGAACCGGGCTCGGCAGGTTTTTAGGCCAGGTTCAGCCTAGTTTAAACCTTATCATCGCTGGAAGTTGTGGTTTCTTCCTTAACGTCACCCTGATTGGATACAGCAGCACTCGATGCAGGTGGGTCGTCCGCATCGACACTCGTGTCGGGGTTGCCATTGTTGGACAGCATCACTGCGATCCAGCGTGTGGATGGGAATTGCGCCAGCACAATCATCAACATCACGGTCATGGGAACAGCCAGGAAAGCGCCAGGACCGCCCCAAAGCTTGCCCCAGAACACCAAGGACAAAAACACCACCAAGACTGAGATGTTGAGACTGTCGCCCGTCATGCGCGGCTGGATGATATTACCAACGACGAAGCCGATCCCTTGCGTACCAGCCAGAATGACCAAGGCAGGCACAGGGCTTGTGAATTGAACCAGCGCAAAGAGGGCTGGCAGCAGACTGCCTGCGGCACCACCCACCACGGGAATATAGCTCAATACAAAGATGATGGCGGCCCAGAACAAGCCATTCTCAAGCCCGACCACAGCAAACAAGGCCCAGCTTGCAACCGCAATCATCAGACCGGTGATCGTCTGCACCCACAAATATTGTTCCATCGAGCGGGCAATAGCTTTACCGATTTTGGCCGCCCGACCACGCTCTTTCTCGTCCTGAAAGATTTGTTCTAGCTTAGCTGGCATGCTGGCTTGGGCTGCGAACAAGCAGGCGACATAAATGATGACGAACAGGGCTTGGCCACCAAAGCTTTGTAAGGCATCGGCAACCCCGCGCAGGATCGCGCCCGGATTGAGATTGGCGAATAACTGTCCAACCGTTGGTGGTGCGGCAGACATATTCGCGAGATCATAGCCCTGACTGATCAACTCATCCAAACGGACTTGATAGGCCCCAAGAGAGCGCGAAAAGACCGCTGCATATTCAATAACGAAGCCGACAATGGCGGCAAGACTGATGAAGACAATCAGAATGGCCACTGGCACCGCGGCTGCGCGCGGCAGAAAGCTAACCCGCTTGCTCAGCGATTGCGCGAAGGCATCAATCGTAAGCCACAGGAAGATTGCCAGTGCCAAGGGCGTCAAGAGGTCAGCAAACCAATAAAGGCCCGCAATGATCGCCGCGGCTGCTACCAGCATCCGCGACGCGCTCGATGGGGAGTCAGTTTTCGTCATGGGTGCAAAAAGAACTGCATCGCACCCAAGGTCAACCCTATTTGCTCGGGTTCACTTTCGGCTCCGTGCCCACTTGCGTGTAATGCACCTTGGCCTGTTGAACCACATAGGCACGGATGTCCTCCATCTCCTTTTGGTTCAGCCAAGAGCTAAAGGACACCATCCCACGGCTGGCATTGGCCCCATCCCAGACGATGGACTTCCAGGTCGCCGCATCTTGGATGGCAGGGGAATAGCGCAAGTCGGGCAAGAGGCCGCCGGTGGCACTATGGCCGTGGCAGACTTGGCAGTGGCGCATGAAGATATCAAAGCCGGCCTTGGGATCGCCAGCCACCGTCGTGGTGGAGAGATCGAGGGCGACTTTTTCGGGCATCTCATATTTCGCTGCTGTCGCCGTGCCGCCCAGTTTAAACACCATCAAGCGGCCCTTCAGGCTGATGGGTCGATCCGGTGCTGCCAAGGGGGCCGCGATAATCGCCCCACCATAGCCGACCATCACCGCCACATATTGCTCCCCATCGATGCGATAACTCATGGGTGGGGCAATGATGCCGTTCTGGGTTTCATAAGACCAAACTTGCTTGCCCGTGGCCGCATCAAAGGCTTCCAAGAAGCCTTCCGAAGTGCCTTGGAAGACAAGGCCGCCCGCTGTGGCGAGAATACCGGAGTTCCAAGGGAATTTGCGCGGTGCCATCCAGCGCGCTTTGCCCGCAACTGGGTCCCATGCCACCAACATGCCCGTCAGCATCGCGCGCAGACCTTTGCGCTGGCCTTCATCATCAGGCAGCGCCGCCAAGCTCATATTGACGCCGGTGTTCCAAGCACCTGCCACTTGCTTGTAGGGGCCAACTTGATCGCCAGAGGCGGCAGGCACCAGCATGGCTGGCACATAGACGAGGTTTTCCTTCGGGCTCATCGCCATCGGATGCCAATTGTGCACCCCAAACGGGGCCGGGAACACCAAAGCTGGCGCCTTGGCATAACGGGCCGCCGGATTCTCGTTTGGACGACCCGTCTTCAAATCAACCGAATGCGCCCAAGGGATCGGCATGCCCACAGGCACATCGGCTTCTTTGGGCATAGGGAACAAGGAATTGGCCGACAGCAACTCACCCGTCGCGCGATCAATTACATAGAAGAAGCCGTTTTTGGGTGCCTGCATGATGACTTTGCGCGGCTTGCCGCCAATCGGCAGCTCAGCCAGCATCAAATGCTGGGTCGCCGTGAAATCCCACGAATCCCCCGGCGTGGTTTGATAATGCCAGACATATTCGCCCGTATCGGGCTTCACGGCCACGATGGACGAGACAAACAAATTGTCGCCTTTGCCGCCTGAGCGGATTTTGTGGTTCCAAGGCGAGCCATTGCCGACGCCGAAATAGAGCAAGTCTAGATCGGGATCATAGGCCATGGCGTCCCAAACGGTGCCGCCACCGCCGGACTCTTTCCACGCCCCATCGCTCCAAGTGGCATCGGCCTTTTCCTTCAGGATTTTGTCTGATACCGCGCCATCAGCCTCACCCTTGGGATTGGGTGTGGTGTAGAAGCGCCAAGCCATCTCGCCAGTCTCAACATCATAGGCGCTGAGATAGCCGCGCACGCCATATTCGGCACCGCCATTGCCGATCAGGACTTTGCCCTTTACCACGCGCGGCGCGCCAGTGATCGTATAGGACTTGCCTTGATCCACAGTGACTTTCGACCAGAGTTCTTTGCCATTGCGGGCATCGAGCGCGATCAGGCGGCCGTCGAGCGAGCCGACAAAGACCTTGCCGCCCCAAACCGCAACACCGCGATTGACCACGTCGCAACAGGCTTTATGCGCTGTTTCGCCTGGAACCTTAGGGTCATAGGCCCACAAGAGATTGCCAGTCTTGCCGTCAAAGGCAGACACTTTCGACCAAGACGTTGTGGTATAAATGACTCCGTCAACGACAATGGGCGTGGCTTCATGGCCGCGATCTGTATCGAACTCATAGCTCCACGAAAGGCCAAGCTTTGAGACATTGGTCAGATTGATTTGGTCAAGTGGGCTAAAGCGCTGCTCGTCATAGGTGCGGCCATAGCTCATCCAATTGTCGCCATCGGCCCCGGCGGCTGTCAGACGTGCGGCATCGACCTTCGCAGCTGGACTATTGGACGTATCGGGTGCGCAGCCACTGGCCAGCAATCCCACGAGCAACGCACTGGTTGCAACGAGCCTTTTGATCATCATATCCTCCCTGACCGGTGGAACGCCTGTGGCGCGTCCATCTCTATGTCATATGACAAGACAGTATCGGCTTTGCTGATTTGGGCAATAGGTTGGCGTGCAAGCCCGGCTTTAAATGGCAGGGTCTGGCGCAACTTGGATCAGACGCCCATCCTTGTCGGCCACGGCGCGATAAAAGCACGACTGAAAGCCGACATGGCAACATCCACCGTCGCCATCGACCTTTACTTTCATCACCACCGCATCTTGATCACAGTCGATGCGCAATTCCTGCACCTGTTGAAGCTGGCCCGAGGTCTCGCCTTTCTTCCACAAGCTTTGGCGCGAGCGGGACCAGTAATGCGCAACCCCCGTCTCCAAAGTCAAAGACAACGCCTCTGCATTCATCCACGCCAGCATCAAGACCTCACCGGTCTCTGCCGATTGCGCGACAGCCGGGATCAGGCCGTCAGTATCAAAGCGCGGCATCAAGGTGAGACCGCGCTCCAACATGCTAGGTGAAGTGGCTTGTTGAAAATGCGCGGAATTGGCCACAGCTCTACCTTTTACTCGGTTGCGGCCAAGCTAATCGGCTCCGCCTCTATAACACTGACAAAGGGTCAAACAAAAACGCCGGACCCGCAAGGGCCCGGCGCATTTATACACCAAATCCTGGAGGGGAGGATTTAGTTGTAACCTGCCAAACGCAGGAAACGGTCTTTCAATTCCCGGTCGGTCTTAAAGACGCCGGTGAATTGGGTGGTGATGGTTGCCACATTGGGGTGGTGTACGCCGCGTGTGGTCATGCACTGGTGCTTGGCATCCAACAAAACCGCGACACCAGCAGGACGCAGCGCATCAGTGATGCAGTCTGCAATCTGGGCCGTCATGGTTTCTTGGGTTTGCAAACGCTTGCCGAAGATTTCGACAACGCGGGCAATCTTAGAGATGCCCACAACGCGATTGGTTGGCATGTAAGCAATATGCGCACGGCCCAAGATTGGCACCATGTGGTGCTCGCAATGGCTTTCGAGGTCGATATCACGCAGCATGACGATATCGTCATAGCCTTGGACGTCCTCAAACGTGCGGCTCAATTCCGCGGCCGGATCCATCTCATAGCCAGCAAAGAATTCGCGGTAAGCTTCGACAACACGCTTTGGCGTATCGATAAGGCCTTCCCGATCTGGATTATCGCCAGCCCAACGCAACAGGGTGCGAACGGCGGCCATAGCCTCGTCACGGCTTGGTCGGTCGGTTTGTGCTACCTCAGTGATGAGGCGCGGGTCTGTAATCGCGTCCATGAGCTTTTGCCCCTTTCAAAGGGGTCGGAGGTCGAGCCGGATATCCGGTCTTAACGCCCGCCCTGATTTCGTTTTATGCGTCTACACATGTAGGCGCACCGTTTATGCCGTCTTCGCGTCAGCATCATTTCAGTCTACAGGACTGGAGCAATAACAAACACTCAAACCACTGAAGAGTCTACGTTGGCTCTTCGTCTTGGATCACATGATGCGTGAAATAGAACTGTTCAATACCCTGCAACGTGAAAAAGTGCGCTTCGTGCCGCAAGACCCGCAACGCGTCACGCTCTATGTTTGCGGGCCAACGGTCTATAATTTCGCACACATTGGCAATGGTCGCCCGGCTGTTGTTTTCGACACACTTTTCCGGCTCTTGCGCGCTATTTATGGCGAAAACCACGTGATTTATGCGCGAAACATCACGGATGTCGATGACAAAATCAACGCTGCCGCTTTGGATCAAGGCGTTGATATTAGCCAAATTACAGAGAAGTTTACGAAAATCTATCAGGGCGATATGGCTGCACTTGGCACACTGCAACCCAGTTTAGAGCCTAAAGTCACCACCCACATGGATGACATTATATCTTTGGTTGGCCGCTTGTTGGATAAGGGTCATGCTTACACCACGCCTGATGGTGTCTACTTCCATGTGCCATCCATGGCGAAGTATGGGCAGTTGTCAAACCGCAACCTAGAAGACAATGAAGCCGGGGCGCGCATTAGCGTCGATGGCAATAAGCGCGATCCTGCTGACTTTGCCTTGTGGAAAGCCGCGAAGCCCGGTGAGCCTGCATGGGATGCCCCCTTTGGTTCCGGTCGCCCCGGCTGGCATATCGAATGCTCGGCCATGATTGAGACCAATCTGGGCCTGACGATCGACATTCATGGCGGCGGTCATGATCTGATCTTCCCGCATCATGAAAACGAGATTGCCCAATCCGTCTGCGCTCATGACGGCACACCTTTGGCTACCATCTGGATGCACAATGGCTTTCTGACCATGAATTCCGACAAGATGTCGAAGTCGCTCGGCAATGTGGAATTGGTGCACCAATTGGTAGAGCGCTGGCCCGGCGAAGCGCTGCGGCTTGCCCTACTCTCAGCCCATTATCGCGCGCCTTTGGATTGGACCGACGAATTGATCCTGCAGTCCATGAAGACGCTGGATCGTCTCTATCGTGCTTTGGACGGGGTTTGGAACGAGCGGGTGGAGCCAGTCTTGCCCGAAGGGATTTTGGCCGCGCTGTGCGACGACCTCAATACGCCTAAGGCCCTCGCAGAACTCTCCATGTTGGCACGCAAGGCCAATAAGGCTGAGACCTTCGAGGACCGCAAACGCGCGAAGGCTGAATTATTGGGAGCAGGTCTGTTGCTAGGCATTTTGGGGCAAGAGCCGCAGGCTTGGTTGTCGCGCGCTGGCACGGCAGTTGAGGACGATGTCACGGCCGAGATCGAAGCGATGGTGCAGGCCCGCTTTGAAGCCCGAGCGAACCGCAATTGGGCTGAAGCTGACCGCCTGCGCGCAGAGCTAGCTGCTCGTGGGGTTGAAGTGACCGACGGCAAGGACGGCGCGAGCTGGCGGTTTATCTCGTGACCGCACGGGGCAAACCTCTTGTGCTGGGACTGATGCTGGGGATTGGTCTAGCAGGGTTGGTAGGCTGCAGGCCCGCCAAAGAGGCATCGGCAACGGCAGAGGCCCAAGTGGAAGCAAGGCCAGATGCGACCGCAACGGCGGATGTGGACAGACGCGCGACCTTGGCCTTGAAGCAGGATTTGGTGACGCGCTTTCCCCAAAACAGCCCGACTGCCAAAGTCGAAGCGGGTCTCATCAAGGATGGCTATAGCTGTGGCCCCAATCCGATGAAAGCCGACGAACGGGCCTGCCTAAAGGCCGTTCGCAAAGGGGCGTGTGAGGAAAACACGATCGTTCGCAGCAAACCCTATCTGCCCGAAAAAGCCCAGTTCATCCGCATTTGCGAGATTGCGAAGTAGGCCTGTCTCTAGACTTGCATGGTCAGGTAAGCTTTTCCCGTCAGAGCCAAGAGTGCGCCAAGCGTCAAGGTTGCTCGCAAGGGCCGGTACCACAGCGGCCAGCGTCGTGTGCTGCCACCCGTCGACACAAAGTCCCAAACCCACATCAGGATGAAACCACCTGCCAGCATGCCGAGGCCAACAAGCGGCGCAACATATTGCGTGACGATCGCCAAAGCTGCGATAAGCGAGGGTAGGACGGCTGCTGACAAGGTCAAAAAGCCAGGCGCTTCTGGCCGCGCCCCAATTTCAAAGCCCCAGCGAGCACCGCCCAAAAACGATAAAATCACGCCAGAATAGGCAAAAAACAGGGTGGTAGACACCCCGTCATAAGGCGATGTCGCTAAGACGCTGCCTGCCAATGTGCCGAAAAATGGCACGAGCCCTAAGACGCCAAGGATCCAAGGGGCTTTCGGGGCAACATCTCGACGGCGCATGCTTGTCTCCTTGCGCCATCACAGCGCCTTAGAGCCTCGCGCACAAAATCTGAAACAGATTTTCGCGGCACGTAGGCTCAAAATTATAAAGCTAGATCGACCTGATGTGCATCACATCCGACGCACGGCGATCTAGGCCTCAACCCGGTGCAAAGCGTTTGACAATGCCCGCGGCGGATAGCCCCGCTAACAGTGCCAGCAGGACCCCTGCTAGTCCATGCAATACAGCATGATCTCTTGCAAATTCAAAGAGGGCACGTTCGGCGCCTACTTTTGTAACCACCAAAGTCGTGAGGGTGGATTGGGCGGGCCGACCATTGCGAAACACCATGACCTTGGCGGTATAGAGGCCCGGAGGCGTGCGGTCCGGCATCTGAATATCGGCGCGGAACAAGCCACCTTTGAGCAGCTTCACCCCGTAAGGATCATCGACATAAAGCTTCTCGCGCTGGCGCTGGGCCACAAAAGCGTCAATCAGCGTGTCTGCCAAGGGTGAGTGGGTACTTGCTTTGGCAATGTCCAATTGGCCCTTGGGTCTGAGACCATAGAGGGAGAGCGTATCGCTCGGCGCGATCTGTTCAAGCGGACGGGCGCTCGCTACCCCGAAGAAGGTGGGGGCTGCGGCAAAATTGATCTGATCCTTGCCGATCCAAAGACCCGCGGTGCGCTTGCGCTTGGCGATCCACGCCGGGCGGTCAGGCCCACGAACGGCGACGACAATATCCGTGCGCCCAACAGAGCCTGCCCGGACGGAGCCAAAGATCGTGACCTTGGCCCCGGTGAAGCTGGACGTAACCAAGACCGCATCATCAATCAAAGCAGCCGACACTTGCGTGCTTTGCGCCTGCACAGACGGGCCAGCGATAAGGCCCACAAGCAAGACCATCCAAAGCGAGAAGCGCGCCATCATAGGCCACCCCCTGGTGAAGACAGCTCAAACAAACTTGAAGGCACAAGCACGAGGTCTGCTGCAAGACGCAACGCCACCAACAGGACCAAAGCACCCAAAAGGGCACGCAATTGCTCCCCCTTAAGCTTACGGCCAATGATGACACCGAACTGTGCGCCCATCACACCCCCGACGATCAGGAGGCCAGACAAGACCAAGTCAAGGCTGCCATTGGCGGCCGATTGCAAGAAGGTGGTGGCTGACGCCGTGATCAGGACTTGAAGGGTCGACGTACCCACCACCAGATTGGGCGGCATATGGATGATATAGACCAAGGCTGGGATCAAAATGAATCCACCACCAACGCCCATAATGGCCGACAAAATGCCGACGCCAATGCCAATCCCTAATGGTGGGATGATGCTGATCACCAGCTTGGAGCGCGGGAAGCGAACCTTAAACGGCAAGCGATGGGCGAAATCATTAGGCGACCTTCGAAAACTGGGTGCTGGCCCGCCCGCGCGGGTCTTGGCGATTGCACGCAAGCTCTCCCACACGAGGCTGGTGCCAAGAGAACCAAGCAGGATCGTGTAAGCGATGCGCACCGTGGCCTCTGCCGCGCCTTGCGACTTCAGCCAACTGAACAAAAGCGAACCAATGCCCACGCCAATGATCCCGCCAATGGAGATCACAAGGCCCATACGCAAATCAACACCGCGCCGCTCAAACTGCCCTAGGACCGATGACATAGACGAAGCGGCCGCCAAATTGGCCCCAGCGGCCACGGCAACCGGTGCTGGAATACCCATCAGCATCAAAAGCGGTGTCATCAGAAAGCCACCGCCAACCCCGAAGATGCCAGACAAGCAGCCAACCACCAGCCCCAAAGTGGCCATGAGCCACGGGCTTACTGCCATTTCCGCAATGGGCAGATAGACTTGCATGAACGCCGCCCCGGTGAATTCGCAGACCATAGGCTGCGTCGGATGGCGTTTCTATGGCACCCGGTCACATTTGCAGCAACCAAGATCGCCTTTCTGGCGCGATGGCTCAGCCGATCCGTTTCTTTGTTGCCTTCGGACCAATGAAGAACCAGGCAACAAAGCCCAGAAAGGGCACAAACATCACAACAACAGACCAGACGGCTTTGCCAAACGGCCCCGTACGATCATTCTGGAGGATATTGATGACCGCCCAGACCCCCAGAATGAGGGCAAATAGAAAGCCAATCGAGGTGCCATCATTCCATTCTCTGCCGAACATGTGTCAGTCGCTCCTACATCAAGGCCCTGCAATTGCCTTGGACATATGATATTGGGACCGCCCACGTCAGACGCAATAGCCGAATAGCCCCGCGTCTCGCCAGAAAGCATAGCCCTAACTCTGATGACCACCGAAGTCCTACCAGAAGCCGATTTGCCCGTTTCCGACCCACGTGGGTCGATTGAGACGATCACCTTGGGCTGTCGTCTCAATCTGTATGAATCAGAGGCTATGCGCAATCTGGCTGAAGATGCAGGTCTGTCCAATGTGGTCCTCGTGAATACGTGCGCCGTGACCGGCGAAGCCGTCCGCCAAGCGCGCCAGACTATCCGCCGTGCCCGCAAGCAAAAGCCAGATGCTCTGATCGTCGTGACAGGCTGCGCCGCCCAAATCGACCCCGGCATGTTTGCCGCCATGCCCGAAGTCGACCGCGTCATCGGCAATGCTGAGAAGGCAGAACCCAAGACTTTCGTCGCCCTCGCCGGGGGCCAGACCGAACGCGTACTGGTCAATGACATTATGAGTGTACGCGAGACTGCAGGCCATCTGATAGATGGCGTGCAAGACCGGGCGCGCGCCTATGTGCAGGTCCAAAACGGCTGCGATCACCGCTGCACCTTCTGCATCATTCCATTTGGACGCGGGAACTCCCGCTCGGTTCCCGCCGGCGAAGTGGTGGCCATGATTGGCCGCTTGGTTGCCAAGGGGGTACCCGAGGTCGTGCTGTCGGGTGTCGATATGACGTCTTGGGGCGCAGACCTGCCCGGCCAACCCACGCTCGGCGATTTGGTCCAGCGTATCTTGAAGCTGGTGCCGGACCTCAAGCGGTTGCGGCTATCGTCGGTCGATGCGGTCGAGATAGACGACACTTTGTTCCGCCTCTTTGCCGAAGAAGAACGGATGATGCCGCATCTGCACCTTTCGCTGCAGCATGGCGCAGACATGATCCTCAAGCGCATGAAGCGCCGCCACACCCGCGATGATGCGATTCAGCTCGCTGCCCGCTTACGCGCGGCACGGCCCGATATCGCTTTTGGGGCCGATCTGATCGCTGGCTTCCCGACCGAGACCGAAGCGCACTTTGCCGACTCACTGGCCTTGGTCGATGAAGTCGGCCTCGCCTTCCTGCATGTCTTCCCCTTCTCGCCACGCCCAGAGACACCGGCTGCGCGCATGCCGCAATTGGACAAGGCGACCATCAAGGCCCGAGCCGCCCTGTTGCGCGACAAAGGCCAACAAGCGCTAGCCACCTATCTCGACAGCCAAATTGGTACGACGCAGACCGTGCTGATTGAGCGCGATGGCAAAGGCCGTCTCAATAGCTTTGCCGAAATCCAAGTGCCCGGCGGCCAAGCTGGTGCCCTGATCCAAGCCCGTGTGACTGGCCGCGCCGACGGCTATTTGCTGGGTGAGCTGGTTTGATCTAGGCTCTAAGGTGCCATCAGACGCGTGAGGGCGCGTTCGGCTTCTTCTCTCTTTGTAAAAGCAGGTGATCGCAGCCGGATCTCCGCATGGTGGGGCCTGTTCGAGTTTGCGATAGGGTTTTGCAGGAATGCGAGGATCGCCATCAAGAAGGGCGTGCTTTCCAGTCCAGTCTGAACCGTTCTGCCCAACGGCAAACTGCAGACTAATTGATAAGCCTCGACATCGGAATCATATTGGGCGCTTGTCACCTCGCAGGTCTCGAAATCGTGCAGATCATAGGTCTTAACTGAGGTCTGGTTGAACAGCTGATAGGTGATGGTCAGCTTCCCGGGACCTATCTCCCAAGTCTGGTCCGGGCCAAGGGCAGAGCCTGCCACAAGGGCCAAGGTGACCGACAAGCCACCCAGCACGATAATGCCAAAGAAAAGCGTCAGAAACGAAGGCGGCCATAAGGCTGGTCCAAGCTCGACCAACAGCAAAATTGTCAATGCAAGACCAACTCCGCCAAAGATCAGGCGAATGGGTGTCGGCATAATGTGGGAGAGGATGATTGGCTCGCCCGATGTGTGCGGTGTAGCTTCCATAAGCCGGATTATACACCCAACGCCTTAAGGAGGGGTGTTGATTTTGGCGAAATTTTTGCAGTTTGGATGACCTCCCCTCGCCCCCTTTGGGGGGGTCGACCAATTGGTCGACGGGTCGGGGGTGAGGAGGGTTTGCACACACTCTTATCGCTTTAGGGGCTTAAAGGCTCCCCAACGCACATGGGAAGGTTGTGAGGAAAGCCCTCACCCCAACCCCTCTCCCATTGGGAGAGGGGCTATTACGCCCCCCTAATTCACACTACGGATTTCAAACGGGCTGTCGAAGGAGAAAGCTGGGCCTTGGGCTTCGAAGGTTTCGCCGTCGTCGGTCTGCACTATTTCCCAGCCAGCGCTGGGGCAATAATCTCGACGGCATCCGTCCAAACTCCAACACCCTCTGGCAGGCCCTTTAGGAGGGCTGGATCATTCAAACCGGCCAAAGAGGATTGAGAATTCTTAGGCACCGGCCCGACCAGATAGACCTGGCTGCCCGCCTTTGCCATGCGCTTCGCAAAACGAGACCGCCACCCCCAGATGAGGCCGGTATGGCTGTGCGGCACCAAGATGACGCTGCGCTTGCAGGCTTTAGGCACAAAACCCGACCAGCCCCAAACCACATAGGACTTCAAGCAATCCGCCACTTGTTTCTTAGAGAAGCCCCGAAATGATGGCCCTGCCGCACGCAAGTAAGACGCAATTGGCGCTTCGTGGCCATAGACCATCACACGATCCGGGCGGACCCCCAGCCTAGCCAAATGAGCGGCCAGCTTGCGACCTTCCTCTGGGTCTCGGCTCTTGATATTGATCAGGACTTGCGTGCTGGGCAGCGCTTTCAGCACTTCTTCCAAATTGACCATCAGGCCCAGCCCCTTGCCCCGCAAAGGAAAGCTCGCGCCTTGATCGGCTGTGTAGCCATAACCGACATCTAAGCCACGTAGATAGGCCATCGTATGGGTCCGCGTGACGCCGCTGCCGTTGGTGCGACAGTCCAAGGTCCAGTCATGAAACACAGCAAAATCACCATCGGTGGTGGGATGCACATCCACCTCGATCACGTCTGCGCCAAGCGCTACCGTGGCCAGAAGCGATGGGATGGTATTTTCCATGAATGCGTGCGTGGGCGGATTAATTCGGCTTGCAGTACAGGTGTCGCGCTCAAGCCCCTCACGAGCATAGGTCTGGTGTACGCCTCGATGGGCCAAGATTGGGTGGGATTTTAGCGGGGTCTTCTGGGCGGCTAATGGGGAAATAATGCCAAATGCAAGGAAGCATCCCAGGCCAAGCTGAAACGCAAAAAGGGGCTTACTCATTTGGACCTCACGTCACTTTTCTTTGAGGCCCCCACCCGTTTAATTCACACTACGGATTTCAAACGGGCTGTCGAGCGAAAAGGCGGGGACTTGGGCTTCAAAGGTTTCGCCGTCGTCGGTCTGCATCAGATAGCTGCCCATCATCAAGCCAGAGGGCGTCGAAAGGGGGCAGCCGGAGGTGTAAGTGAAGCTATCGCCTTCGCGCAGGATCGGCTGTTCGCCGACAACGCCCGGGCCCTGCACGACTTGGGTGACGCCATGGTGGTCGATAATCTTCCACGTACGCGCCGTCAGTTGCACGGTTTGCTCTGACAGATTGGCGATCTCGACCGTATAGGCCCACACGAAATCATTCTCCTCGGGATCAGATTGATCGTCGAGGAAAACCGGCGTCACCTGTATGCGGACACCGCGAGTCGTGGCGGAATATTGGGTCATGGCCTGCCTATACTGCCCATCGCAGTCCTCTGCATCCCTTGCTTACAGATCAAAGACAACGCCTTGCGCTAAGGGCAAGGTGGTGGAGTAATTGATCGTTTGGGTCTGGCGGATCATATAGGCTTTCCACGCATCAGAGCCTGCTTCCCGGCCCCCGCCGGTTTCTTTCTCGCCACCAAAAGCGCCGCCAATTTCGGCACCCGAGGTCCCGATATTGACGTTGGCAATCCCGCAATCCGAGCCTTGGTGCGACAAGAAGGTCTCAGCCTCCCGCAAGTCGGTCGTGAAGATGGAGGACGACAGGCCTTGGGGCACGTCATTCTGGATGGTGATGGCCTCTGCCAAGCTTTCAGCTTCCACCACATAGAGGATGGGGGCGAAGGTTTCTGTTTGCATGATGGCGGTCTGGGTCGGCATGTCGACGAGTGCGGGCTGGACGTAATTGCCGTGCAAGGCCTGACCACCCACCAGCACGCGCCCGCCTTCGGCTTGGGCTGTCTCTAGGGCCTGCAGCATGGCGGCGACGGCGGCAGCATCAATCAGAGGGCCGATCAGGGTTTCGGCCTTACGCGGATCACCAATCGACAGGCTCGCATAGGCCCGCACCAAACGCGCGATAAGGTCGGCTTTCACATCGGGATGCACGATCAAGCGGCGCAAGGTGGTGCAGCGTTGACCTGCGGTACCGACCGCTGAAAACACAATGGCGCGCACGGCTAGGTCTAAATCAGCACTGGGCCGCACAATCATCGCGCCATTGCCGCCCAGCTCTAATAAGCTGCGCTTGAGATGGGTCGCACAAGCCTTGGCCACTTCCCGCCCCATGCGGGTAGAGCCCGTGGCCGAAACCAGACGGATCAACGGATGGGCCACCAGCTCTGCCCCGATGCTGGCATCGCCCTGCACCACTTGGATCAAGCCAGCGGGGGCCTCAGCGCCAAATTTGGCGACCGCGCGGTTGAAGATGGCGCAAGTGATCTGGGCACAGAGTGGCGTCTTTTCAGACGGCTTCCAAATAACGGGATCACCGCACACCAGCGCCAGCATGGCATTCCACGCAAATACCGCCACGGGGAAGTTAAAGGCGCTGATGACCAGCACCGGGCCTAAGGGCTTCCAGCGCTCGAGCAAATGATGGCCCGGCCGCTCGGACGCCAAGGTCAGGCCCGCCAATTGTCGCGACAGGCCAACCGCATAATCGGCCATGTCGATCATTTCTTGCACTTCGCCCAAGGCTTCTGAGCGGGTCTTGCCCGCTTCCAGCGTCACCATATCGGCAAGTTCTTGCTTGCGCGCGCGCAATTCCTGCCCCCACAGCCGAACTAACTCCCCCCGCCGAGGCGCGGGAATGGCCCGCCAGGCGACAAAAGCGGCATGTGCAGTCTCACAAGCTTCGCGGCAATCGTCTGCTGAGGCGGCAGGCACTTCGCCCAGCTTCTGGCCGTCAATGGGAGAGATGGAGGTGATCAACATGTCAGGACCATGGTTCAAACAGTTTCGACAATTTCAGGCTCTGGCCCTGATAATGACTGCCCACATCGCCATAAAAGGCCTCTGGGGCGGAAGACAAAGGCTCATAAATCAAGCGGGCCACGGGCTGATTATGCTCCAACACAAAGGGCACGTCCCGCCCGCGCACTTCCAACACGCCGCGCGCACCCGCACTGCCATGATCTTTCGCGCCAAAGCCGGGATCAAAGAAGCCCGCATAATGGGCGCGGAACTCACCCAAATCTTCAGCGGTCGCCACCATTTCTGCGGCGACATCTTTTGGGATCGATAGACCCGACTGACTGGCCAAAATGTAAAACTCACCGGGGTCCAACACCAAACGGCCATCGCGCGCCGTCAAAGGCTCAAACCAATCGCGCGGCGCATGGCCGCCCACTTTAGCAAGGTCCAATAAGGGCGCATGGCGCCGCGCCCGATAACCTATAACAGGCCCTAAGGAGTCGTGGGATAGATCCAAGTTCAGATCGAGGCGTTTAAGCGTTGGCGTCTGGCCCTTCTTCAAGCGCAGCTGGGCCAAGCGGTCACCCGGGCGGGCAAGGATGGAGAAGGTGCGCGGGCAAATCTCAACCCACAGCGGGCCTTCATAGCCGGCGCGCACGCGGTCAAAGCTGGTCGCGCCATCGGCAATCACGCGCACAAACACATCAATCCGCCCGGTGGAGCTTTTGGGGTTAGCCAGCGCAAACACCGTCTCAGGTAGGGCGAGGCTTTCTTGGAGGGGCGCGAGATAGACACAGCCCGTCTCCAGTACCGCGCCTTCCCGCAGATCCAGCTTGTGCAGCACCAAATCGCTTTCGCTCAAGCGCTGGGAAACGGTGCGGCCTTGGCCCGGTAAGAAGCTGGCGCGCACCCGATACGCAAAGTCACCCAAGCGCAAGTCGAGGCTGGCGGGTTGGATTTGTTTTTCGGCAAAGGGGGTGGCGGCCGTGATGGCGCCGCCATCGGCCAGGGCCTGCAGAATGTGGTCGGGCAAAACCCCGTCAGCGATGGAATCGATCATCCCACCTGCATAGCGGGTTTAGGGCGTTTTCTCTATGCCCCTATGTCGAGCACGGACGGCTTAAGCCAGTTCGGCAATCGCCCAGCGGGCATCGACCCGATAGGAGGCAAGGAAGGCCTCCACTTTCGCGCCATCCAGCCCGTCGGCATTGGAGAGTTCTGCTGCGTGAATGCCACCAGCGACGAACAAGCAGTCGAGCTTCTGGCCATGCGCACCGGCGACATCGGTCTGCACGCCGTCGCCAATGCACAAGAGGCGCTCGCGTGCGAGGGGCTTGCCCGCGAGGCGCTCCGCTTCTGCGATGGTCAGGTCATAGATCGGCGCATAGGGCTTGCCGGCCATGATAACAGGCCCACCCAATTCTTCATAAATATCGGCCAAGGCCCCGGCGCAGGGGATCAGATGGCCGCCAAATTGCACCACCCGGTCTGGGTTGGCGCAGATGAAGGGCAGATTGCGGGCAGCCAAGGCTGCCAGCTCATCGCGATAGCTTTCCGGCGGCTCACTCAAATCATCGCGCAGGCCAGTACAGATCACATAGTCCGCCGTCTCCGCTGGGCGGAAGTCAACGGGCAGGCCTTCATACAAGCCTTCATCCTTGGATGGACCAATCTTATAGCCGCGCGGTCCGCGCTTTTCGATCTCGGCCCGTGTGGCATCACCTGACGTCACTATCGCATCCCAAGCATCGCGGCGCACATGCAGCGCTTCCAATTGCTTGGGGATCACATTGGAAGGGCGCGGCGCGTTGGAGATCAGCACCACCGGCTTGCCCATCTCGCGAAACGCGGCCAGCGCGTTACAGCCCTGTTGATAAGCGGCCCTGCCATTATGGATCACCCCCCACACGTCACACAGGACAGCGTCATAATGGTCAGCAATATCGGCGAGGGCATGGATGATTCGTACGGTCATGGCTTCTGATACTGCGCCTTGATGACAAGGTCGAGAATGGCGTGTGCGGGTCCTCTTCCTTTTCGCCTCGGGAGAGGGGAGCAACACCCATAGCCCCGCGTGGAAAACCACCGGGGGTGCGGCTGAGTGAGGGGCCGGGGCGCGTGGTATGCGCCAAATGAGGTGGGCCAGATTAACGGACTGGCCCGGAATACGACGCAAACCGTGCGCCCCGGCTGAAAAGTTCTGTGTGCTTAGGTGGTTCATGACGCCACGGGTGGTTCAAATTTCCCCCGCCTAGTTCGTAAAGGCCTCATCCTAGAAGCTTGCGCTTCCAAAAATACATAAGGCTTCCCCAAGGCGTCTCAAAGGCATCGCCTAAGTTCTTGACCAAGGGCTTCACACGGCAGTCGGGCTCAAGCACACTCGGGCATCAGGACAGCTAATCCCAATGAAACACGAGGTCGCCACTTCAACCTCGATTAATCCCGCTTACCATCCCCAACCGGTGTCGCCGCTGCAGCAACAACGCCCTCTCGTTGGAGATGGCCTTAAGTTATGCGGGGTTTGATGGGTGGGGGATAAGTTTTTATCTATGCGCTCCCCTCGCCCTTTGGGGTCGACCTGCAGGTCGACGGGTCGGGGGTGAGGGCTTAGTGGCACAAAACCTTATTGTATTTAGGGATTTAGATTAGACATCAGCCCTCAATTATTGCGCGCGTCAGCCCTCACCCCCGTCCCCTCTCCCAAGTGGAGAGGGGAGCGCGCCTTAGCCTTAGGGTGTTGCGGGGCGAATTTGTGCTGACGATCTGGACCTATTTTGGTGCAACCTAGGTTTCACCAAAATAGATCATCGAGCTTGCACGCGACATCTGGGTCGTCAAGTGCGCAGCTTTGCTGCGTCGCTAAGCGATCCGTTTTCAGAGAAAACGGACACTTGACTACCCAGATGTCGCAAGAACAATTGAGACAGCGGTTTGGTGAGACAGAAGGATCACCAAAACGCTTCTAGATAGAAACCCCACCAAAAGGACCGCGCAGCACGAGCTGCGCCTGTCAACGCGATGACAAGCGCAACTTTTGTTGCGCGTTCCCCTTCGGTCCCTTCGGCGGCATCGGCGCGTGCGTCGGTGCCGGGGAAGCCGGAGACGGGGCATTCCCCATTGGCTGAAATTGTCCGTGAGGACCGCAGCGACCGCGATGAAACCCACCATAGACCTTTAACCATTTCCGCGCTAAAGCAGCGGCGCTGCCGGACACGGTGGCAATCCGCCGGTCGATACGCCGCTCACAAGCGCGCGACCCTTGCGGGCGAAGCGTGGATTGCTTGTTAGCCTCTGGTTAAGGGCAATCCAGTGATGATTAACTCGCTCGAACAAAGGACGGCTTATCATGCCCTCACTCAATAGTTTTAAATCTCGCCAGACTCTGACTGTCGGCGACAAGACCTATGTCTATTATTCTTTAGAAGCTGCCTCGAAAAATGGTCTTGGCGATGTTTCTAAACTGCCCGTGACTTTGAAAATCCTGTTGGAAAACCTGTTGCGCGCCGAAGATGGCGTCACGGTGACCAAGGCCGATATCGAAGCGGTCGCCAAATGGGTGGACAACAAAGGCAAGATCGAACACGAAATCGCCTTCCGTCCTGCCCGCGTGCTGATGCAAGACTTCACCGGCGTGCCTGCCGTGGTTGATCTGGCCGCCATGCGCGATGCCGCAGCAGCGCTGGGTTCCAACCCGGAGAAGGTCAATCCGCTGATCCCTGTTGATCTGGTGATCGACCACTCCGTCATGGTGGATTATGCCGGTAAAGGCGACAGCTTCGCCAAGAACGTTGACCTTGAATATGATCGCAATGGTGAGCGCTATGAATTCCTGCGTTGGGGCCAAAGCGCATTTAAGAACTTCCGCGTCGTGCCGCCTGGCACCGGCATCTGCCACCAAGTGAACTTGGAATATTTGGCGCAAACCGTTTGGACCGCTGAAGATGGCAGCGACGAAGTCGCCTATCCAGATAGCGTTGTCGGCACCGACAGCCACACCACCATGATCAATGGCTTGGCCGTATTGGGCTGGGGCGTTGGCGGGATTGAGGCTGAAGCAGCGATGTTGGGCCAGCCGATCTCGATGCTGATCCCTGAAGTGGTTGGCTTTAAACTCGACGGCAAATTGCCAGAAGGGGCCACCGCGACCGACCTCGTGCTGACCGTCACGCAAATGCTGCGCAAAAAGGGCGTGGTAGGCAAGTTTGTGGAATTCTTTGGCCCCGGCCTTGATTCCATGACCTTGGAAGACCGCGCCACCATCGCCAATATGGCCCCAGAATATGGCGCGACCTGCGGCTTCTTCCCGGTCGCGGAAGACACGATCAACTTCCTGCGCTCTACCGGTCGCGATGCGGGCCGTGTGGCCTTGGTGGAGGCCTATGCCAAAGCCAATATGATGTGGAAGCATGATGCGGGTCAGCCCGTCTTCACCGACGAATTGGCCCTCGATCTGGGCAGCGTCCAACCTTCACTCGCCGGGCCCAAACGCCCACAAGACCGGGTTTTGGTGGCCGATGCCGCAACCGCGTTTAAGAGCGCGCTGGAAGGCGAATTTGGCAAGGCTGGCGAAGTGGCCAAGCGTGTTGGCGTGGAAGGCCATAATCATGACCTCGGCCATGGCGATGTGGTGATTGCCGCGATTACTTCCTGCACCAATACCTCTAACCCTTCGGTGCTGATCGCCGCTGGCCTTGTGGCCCGCAAGGCCCGCGCCAAAGGTCTGACCGTAAAGCCTTGGGTGAAAACCTCACTCGCACCGGGTTCGCAAGTCGTCACCGATTATCTGACCCAGTCTGGCCTTCAGTCTGACTTGGATGCTATGGGCTTCAATCTGGTTGGCTACGGCTGCACCACTTGTATCGGCAACTCCGGCCCGCTGCCTGAAGAAATCACCAAAGCCATTGTGGCTGGTGATTTGGTGGCAGCCTCTGTGTTGTCGGGCAATCGCAACTTTGAAGGCCGCGTCAATCCAGATACGCGCGCCAATTATCTGGCTTCGCCGCCACTGGTTGTCGCCTATGCTCTGGCAGGCTCTATGCAAGTGGACCTCAATAAAGAGCCATTGGGTACAGGCTCTGATGGCCAGCCCGTCTATCTGAAAGACGTTTGGCCCACGTCCACCGAAGTCTCTGCCATCATGCGCGAATATGTGACGGCAGAAATGTTTGCCCGTCGCTATGCCGACGTGTTCAAAGGCGATGTGAATTGGCAAGCCATCCAAGTCTCTGGCGGTCAAACTTATAATTGGCCAGCCAAATCGACCTATGTTGCCAACCCGCCTTACTTTGAAGGCATGACCATGACGCCAAAGGGTGTGGAAGACATTCTGCACGCGCGTGTCTTGGGTCTGTTTGGCGACAGCATCACCACCGACCACATCTCGCCCGCGGGCTCGATCAAAGCATCCAGCCCCGCAGGCAAGTTCCTGACCGAAAATGGCGTTTCGGCCATTGACTTCAACTCTTATGGGGCCCGCCGTGGCCATCACGAAGTGATGATGCGCGGTACCTTCGCCAATATCCGGATCAAGAACCAAATGGTTCCTGGCGTTGAAGGTGGCGTCACCAAGCATTGGCCAGATGGCGAAGTCATGCCGATCTATGATGCCGCCATGCTCTATAAGGATGCCGGCACGCCGCTGGTGATCTTTGCAGGCAAGGAATATGGCACGGGCTCGTCACGTGACTGGGCCGCCAAAGGCACCAATCTTCTGGGCGTCCGGGCTGTGATCACCGAGAGCTTTGAGCGTATTCACCGTTCAAACCTGATCGGTATGGGCGTTCTGCCCTTCCAATTCCGCGATGGCGTAACGTGGGCCAGCCTCAATCTCGTTGGCGATGAAATGGTGTCCATCTATGGCATTAATGACATCGCGCCACGCAAAGAGATGGATGTCGAAATCCGCCGCGCCGATGGCACAGTGGTGATTGCACCCGTCATCAGCCGCATCGATACCGCCAACGAGCTCGACTACTATTTCTCGGGCGGCATCATGCAGTTCGTGCTGCGCCAATTGGCCCGCGCGGCATAAGCCACCGATCCAATACAGAATGGGGCCTTCTGACGTCGTCAGAGGGCCCTTTTCTTGTGGGATCAGGACTTCTAATCCAAGCCATGACGAAACCTTACCAATCATTCATCAGGTCAGGCCTTTATTTTGCCCAACCCCACTCCTAAGTGGAGTCTCGAACGCCGGAACGGGAACCAAATCCCTGCCCCGACGCTCCTACTATTACCCGCCTTACAAGGGTAATTCTTTTGGGGAGTGGACATATGACTCGCGCACTCGCGCTTAATGTAGGGCCAGAACTGGGCCTTCAGCGGTATCTCACTGAGATCCGTAAATTTCCGATGCTGCACAAGGACGAGGAATATATGCTCGCCAAGCGCTGGCGTGAGCATGAAGATACCGGTGCAGCTGAAAAGCTGGTGACCAGCCATTTGCGCCTCGTGGCTAAGATGGCGATGGGCTATCGCGGCTATGGCCTGCCTGTGGCGGAAGTGATTTCGGAAGGCAATATCGGCCTGATGCAGGCGGTTAAAAAGTTTGACCCTGAAAAGGGCTTCCGCTTGGCGACTTATGCCATGTGGTGGATCCGCGCTTCGATCCAAGAATATGTGCTGCGCTCATGGTCCTTGGTCAAAATGGGCACCACCGCCGCGCAGAAAAAGCTGTTCTTCAACCTCCGCCGCATGAAATCCAAAATGCAGGCGATTGAGGAAGGCGATCTGAAACCCGAAGACGTCAATTATATCGCGACCCAATTGGCTGTGACGAATGACGAAGTCATCTCGATGAACCGTCGCTTGTCGGGCCCAGACGCTTCGCTCAACGTCCGCGTTGGTGAAGATGGTGGCGGCGAATGGCAGGATTGGCTGGCTTCCGATGATGAGAGCGCCGAGACCGAATATGCTGAGCGCGAAGAGCATGACGAGCGCATGATCCTGCTGAACCAGGCCTTGTCGACCTTGAATGAGCGCGAACAGCACATCATCCGCGAGCGTCGCTTGCGCGATGATCCGGTGACCTTGGAAGACCTTGCCGATCAATATGGGGTCAGCCGCGAGCGCATCCGTCAGATCGAAGTGCGCGCATTTGAAAAAATGCAAGCTGCGATCAAAAAGGCAGCACTTGAGAGTGGCTTAATCGCCGCCTAATTGTGTTGCGCACTGCCAATATGAATGGTCATGTAGCCGCTTCAAGGAGTGGGTGCATGACTTTTTCTAGGCGACGGGCACTAGCCGCAGGGCTTGGACTTTTAACCGCCAGCGGGCTTGTCCGGTCAGGGCTTGCAGCACCGGCTCAACAGGCCAGCCATCCCGAATTTTATTTCGGTGCAGACCTCTCTTATGTGAATGAGATGGAGGATTGCGGCGCGATCTATCGCCAAGGCGGCAAGCGCGTCGACCCCTATCAGCTATTTGCCGATACCGGCCACAATCTGGCGCGTCTGCGCTTGTGGAATAATCCCGACTGGACAAACTACAGCAATTTTGACGATGTGCGCCGCTCCATGCGTCGGGCCAAGGCGAGTGGGCAAGCGGTCCTGTTGGACTTCCATTATTCCGATGATTGGGCCGATGGCGACAAGCAATGGATTCCCAAAGCGTGGGAAAACATCCCAACCACCGAAGGCCTCGCCGCCGCCGTCTATCAATTCACCTTTGACACACTGATCAAGCTCGCGGGCGAAGGCCTGATGCCGCACATGGTCCAAGTTGGCAATGAGACCAATAAGGAAATGATGGGGCGGAAGGATTGGAAGTGGGAAACCCGGTCCACCGATTGGGTCCGCAATGCGGCCTTGTTCAAAGCCGGAATCAAAGCCGTGCGCGATGCTGGCAAGGCCACAGGCACCGCGCCCAAAATCATGCTGCATATCGCCCAGCCCGAAAATGCCGAGCCTTGGTTTGCCAAGGCCGCTGAGGCAGGCGTGACCGACTTTGATTATATCGGCCTGTCCTATTACCGGAAATGGTCGACCCAGGGCCTAGATGGCCTCAATGCCGCCATCACGCGCCTCAGCGCCACTTATAAGGCCAAGGTGATTGTGGTTGAGACTTCTTATCCTTGGACCAATGACGGGGCCGATGACGCCGCCAATCTATTGGGGCCAGATACGCTGATCAAGGAATATCCTGCCACGCCGGACGGCCAATTGCGCTATCTGGTCGACCTGACCCAGGGCGTGATCAGCCATGGCGGGGCTGGCGTGGTCTATTGGGAACCGGCTTGGGTCTCTACCTCCTGCAAGACGCGCTGGGGCACAGGTTCGCATTGGGAGAATGCGACCTTCTTTGATTTCAAGCGCGGCAACGAGGCCCTGCCCGCCTTTGGCTATGTCCGCCACCCCTATGTGTGGCCGAAATAACAATCTCAAGCGCCGGGCAGCCATTCCTTAACCCATCGCTGCTAGTGTGCGGGCATGACAAACATGACTTTCGCTCTGAGCGACTTGCCCGATTGCGCCATTCTTGCCAGTAAAAATGGCCGCGTTTTAGAAGCAAATGACCTTGCTTCACGGCGATTTGGCGAGCAAGTGGCCTTAGGTGCCTTTGCCCCTTGGTATGAAGCCCGCTTTGGCTGGACCATTCAAGAGCGCGAGGACGGCAGTCAATTGGGTGTGTTCCGCCCCGATGCCGACGAGACGGCCCGTGGGAAGACCATGTTGTTTGCGACCCTCAGCCATGAAATCCGTACCCCTCTGAACGGGATTTTGGGTATGGCAGGCCTGTTGGCCATGAGTGAGCTGACCAGTGCCCAGCGTTCCTGGTTGGGTGCGGTCACCGATTCCGGTCAGCATTTGTTGGCGCTGCTCAACGATATCCTCGATTACGCCAAGCTGGAGAGCGGCAAGATAGAGCTGGAGACCATGGTCTTTAATCCAGCCAAAACGCTACAATCGGTCGCCGAACTCTGCTCGCCCCGGGCGCATGAAAAAGCGCTGGAGATCGTCCTCGTAGTTGACCCCAATGTACCGGTTGAAGTCGCCGGCGATGACGGCCGCTTGCGCCAGATCATTTTGAACTTGGCCTCAAACGCCGTGAAATTCACCGAGGACGGTGGCGTCTTGCTGCGCTTGGAAGCCACAGGCGTCAATCGCCTGCGCTTTTGCGTGGAAGATACCGGCATTGGCATTCCAGACGACAAGATGGAGCGCGTCTTTGAGGAATTCCAGCAAGCCGATTCCTCGCACTCGCGTCGCTTTGGCGGTACAGGCCTTGGCCTTGCCATCGTGAAGAAGCTGACCACAGCCTTGGGCGGGACAGTTGGCCTCAAGAATCGTGAGGGTGGCGGCAGTGTGTTCTGGATCGATATTCCGTTCGAGACCGTCACCCCGGCCCCAGCCCGCAGCCAGCGCCTGATGGGCAAAACTATCGCCATTCAAAGCCAGTCCGTGCTTCTGGTTGAGGCGCTTACACTGGCACTGGAAGACGAGGGCGCACGGGTGATGTCCGTCACGACACCGCGCCAAGCCAAAGAGGCGAGCGTCATCCTGTTGGATCACCATACCGATACGGTCCAAGCCGCCCCTTGGCTGAAATGTGCGAGCCCTGTGGTCGCCCTCATCCCGCAAGAGCGCCGCGATCTGATCGATGATTATCGCGCCAAGGGTGCCATCGGCTATCTGATTAAGCCCCTTCGCATCGCGTCCCTGATTGAGCGTGTAGCGCTGGCGGCAGGCGAAGGCGTCGATACACGTCCTGTCGTGGCCAATGACGAGCGCGCCGATACGACTCCGATTGCAATCGGCTTGCGGGTCCTGTTGGCCGAGGACAATCCGATCAATGCGCTCTTGGCCAAGTCGCTTTTGGTGCGCAATGGATGTCACGTTGTGGCGGTTGGCAATGGGGCAGAGGCGCTGCGCGCCATACAAGACGCGCCCTATGATCTGGTGCTGATGGATGTGCATATGCCAGTGATGGACGGGTTTGAAGCCACCCGCGCCATCCGCGCCTTGGGTGGTCGCTTCCTTGAGGCACCCATCATCGCCTTGACGGCAGCCGCGATGGAAGAAGACCGTCGTGCCTGTAAGAATGCGGGCATGAATGACTTCATTACCAAGCCGCTCGACCCGGCCATGTTGTCGTCTGTATTGGAGCGCTGGACGAATGCGTCCAGACAGGCCACTTTCGCCGCCTGAATCAGGACGCCTTTTTGAGGTCTTGATCCTTGTGAGGACCTCCATGGCTGGCAAAAAAGCGGAAGAACCTGAATTAGAACTTGGCGCAGATGACAAAGTCGGCGTTGGTGCCTTTTTCGAACGGCCTTCGCTGGTCATGTTCGGTCTGGGCTTTGCAGCCGGCATGCCCAATCAATTGGCTGGCTTGGCCTTAGCCATCTGGCTACGTGAAGCTGGGGCTTCGCTGGCTTTGATCGGCTTGATGGGGCTTGCCACCCTCACCTATGCGCTAAAATTCCTCTGGGCACCCTTGGTAGACCGGGTTGCCATTCCCCTGCTGGATAAGGCGTTGGGCCGCCGCCGCGCGTGGATGTTCCTGACCCAAGCCATTGTCATTGTCGGCCTCTTATTGATGGCGACCAGCGATCCAGCTCTGGCCTTCACCAAAGAAGGCGATGCGACCGCTGCTTTCATTCCCTTTGCGGGCTTTGCCGTGCTGATTGCCTTGGCAGGGGCCACCCAAGACATTGCGATTGATGCGTGGCGGATCGAAGTGGCCCGCGATGCCAATCGCTTGGGCGTTTTGACGGCCACCTATCAGTGGGGCTACCGGGTTGCGATCCTTTTGGCAGGCGCGCTGCCGCTCTTCGTCGCTCAGGCGCTGAATGGCGACCAATATGGCTGGCTGGGCTGGGCTGTCGCCTATGTTGCGATGGCAGGCTTTATGGGTCTCGCCATTATCTCCACCCTTTTGGCCCCGCGCGAAACGACTGCGCCTGCACCCCGATGGGTTGCCCCTGCCGATGTGCCCGACCGAGGCATTGTCGACAGCTTGGAATGGGTTGGGCGGATCGCTTTGATGCTGCTGGCAGCCTGTGTTCTGGCCGTGGGCCTAGCCGGCAAAGCAGAGCCTTTGGCTTGGTTGGTTGGTGGGCTTTACGGCGGCACAAAGGAGATGAGCGCGGCTTTGGCCGCCAAGCCGTGGGGTGTCTGGCAGCAAGTGGGTTATGCCCTGATTGGTCTCAGTCTGGTTGTGGTCGCCTGCTTACAAATCCCCCGCCTGAAAACCCGCCCGGGTGCCTATTTCAAAGCCGCCTTGGCGGACCCGCTGGCCGACTTCTTCAGCCGCTATAAGGATTTGGCCAGCCTCATTTTGGTGTTCATCTGCGTCTATCGGATGGCCGACTTTGTACTCAATCTGACGTCGACCATGTATCTGGACGCAGGCTTTTCAAAAGACTCCATCGCTTACGCCCAGAAATTCTTTGGCGCAGCCATGAGTGCGATTGGGGCAGGGTTAAGTGGTTGGTTGGTCCTTAAGTTTGGCCTGTTCCGCTGCCTCGTGATTGGGGCCTTCTTGCAACCACTTTCAAACTTGGCCTTTATAGCCATCACGCTGACGGGCCCCAATGTGCCAGCGCTTTATGTCGCGATTGGCATCGACAATTTGTCGGGCATGTTCGCGGGGACGTGCCTGATCATGTATATGTCCATGCTGACGAAAGAGGGCTTTACCGCCACCCAATATGCGGTGTTTTCGTCGCTCTATGCTCTCCCCGGCAAGATCATCACCGCCCTGTCAGGGCGCGTCGTGGAAGGCGCTGCCAAGGCGTCTGAGACGGGTTGGCTGGCCGCCATGAAGCCGTGGTTCAACCACTTGCCGCCCGAAGCCTTTGCAGCAGGCGGCGCAAAGCTGGGCGTATCGGGTCAAGCCTTGGCCGCTGGCTACACCGCTTTCTTCTTCTACACGTCCTTGATCGGGATTTTTGGCATCATCATGGCTCTCGCCATTTCGCGCGGCCCGGCTCGCGAAATTCTGGAACGTGAAAAGCGGGAAGAGGCTGAGGCGGCTAAAGCCTAAGCGTCACCATCGGCTGCATCGTCCGTTTGGGCCAATAGATGCACGACAAAGTCCGTACCTGATTGGCAGGTTGAGACCAAGACGATGTCCCCGCCGTTCAAGCGGGCGAGTTCGCGCGCGATGGCGAGGCCAAGGCCTGTACCCCCTGTCAGGCCGCTGCCAGCAAATGGCATAAACAAATTGTCCTGCACGCGCTTGGGAAGGCCAGGCCCCGTATCGACCACATGCAGGTCAATGCGCTCACCTTCCGCCGCTGCATAAGCGCGGATCGTGCCGGGCTTACCCGATTGGGCGATGGCTTGGGCGGCATTGCGGATCAGATTGGTCAGGATGCGGTGCAAATGCTCGCCATCCATCTCGATTTCAAGGTCGTTTGGAACCTCATGCTGCCAAGGCACGGTCAGGCCTGCCAAGGCTTCCTCGGCCGCGTCATCCAATGCATCGGACAGATAGAGGAGCTCCCGCTCCGGCGGGCGCTCTTGGGCTTTGCCAAAGGCCAAAGTGGACTGCGCCAAATTCACCGCCCGCTGAAGCGCGCGCTCAAGTCGTGGGGCGGTTGCCCGCACCACCGGATCATCCACCGACGCCAAACGCTCACTCACTAATTGGGCAGCACCCAGTGAATGGCGCAGATCGTGGGAAATTTTTGAGACCGCAAGGCCCAATTGCGCCAAGCGATCCTTCTGAATGAAGGCCTGTCGCACCGTGTCCTGCATGGCGGAAAAGGCGACCTCCGCTTGGCCAATCTCATCGGCCCGGCCGGAAGGCACGAGCGCCCGGCTGGCGTCGGTTGGTGCGGTGCTGAAGCGGGTAATCGCCCGGGTTAGGCGCCGCATCGGCCGCACGAAGCCATCAGCCAATGCCGCATAAATCAACGCCCCAATGGTCAAAGACAAAGCCAAGGACGAGAGCAAAACCTGCCAAGTCGACCGCATCAGCGAGTCTTTCAACGGCGCTTCTGCCACGATCACTTCAAGCTTGATCGCAGCATTGGTCTGAGGCCGACCGACAATGCGGAGGTATCGGCCCTTAGGTGCGGCATAGGCTTCCAACACGCCCGAAAGCGAACGACCAATGGTCTGGGCTTCAGGATTAATGTCGATGATCGTGCCCTTTGGGGTCCCGCCCAGCACATCCAAGCGTGCATCATTTTGTAGAATAGTCACCGACTGAATCTCTGCCGCGCGCACCAATTCAGACGTGCGTCCCCCCATCAAGCCATAGGAGTCCGGCGCGGTGACGGCCAAAGCGACGATCTCGGCTGTGTTCAAACGATTGATGATCCATTCGTCGCGCAGGCTCGCCATCGTCGGCAGGAAGAACAAGGATTCAGTCAACAAAATAAAGCCTGCGCCAATCGTCAAAAGGCGCGCGGTTAAGCCATCATTGGGCTTAAACTCAGCCGCCGCAGTATTAGTCGCCTCAAGGCCTTCGGATGGCACGTTTAGGGTCACTTGTGTCGCACGCTCATTTTCAAAAAAGCTTCCTGTGACCAATGCGGCAAAGGTCCGAACGCGGCCCGCTCACCTTTAAATGTGGGATCAAAGGGCACTTGTCACCCCCCTAATCTGCCTCTGTTCATAGAGAGGAAACCCTGAAAAAGCCAGCGATGACTGTAATTTACGATTTGGCCTAGTTGTTTTTGCAAATCATTCGCAATATGAAACTAAGAATGAGTATCACTATAAACAAGCCGAACCGTCCCCTCCCCTCACTCACGAGCGCTCTGTGTGCTGGGGGCCTTGCCCTTTTGGCCCCATGCTTGGCCCCAAATTTGGCAAGTGCCGAAGCGGCAGCCCCCGTCGAGACCATTATCGTCATTGGCCAAAAAGATGGTCTGCGGACCATTCCAGGCTCTGGTGCCACGATTGAGCAGGCCGATCTGGTGCGCGCACGCGTCTTGTCCGTCAATGAAGCGCTACGCCAAGTGCCGGGCGTTTTTGCCCGCGACGAGGAAGGCATGGGCCTGCGCCCCAATATTGGTATTCGCGGCCTCTCACCGACGCGCTCGAGCAAAGTCCTCCTCTTGGAAGACGGCCTGCCCTTGAGCTTCGCGCCTTATGGCGACAATGCCACTTATTATCACCCGCCAATCCGCCGCTATAGCCGGATTGAAATCCTCAAAGGTGCCAGCCAAATCCGCTTTGGCCCGAACACGGTTGGCGGCGTCATCAATTATGTAACCCCACCAGCGCCCGAGGCCTTTGAAGGCCAAGCCACATGGGCGGCGGGCTCGGATGGTTATCTGGAAGCAGACCTCAATCTCGGCGGTCCCATCGCGGGCATGCGCGCGCTCGTCCACGCGAACGCGACCCAATCTGATGGTGTGCGCGACAATCAATCGCTCAAAATCAACGACCTCTATCTCAAGCTCGAAAAAAGCTTGGGCGAGCATCATGATTTGACCCTGCGCGTCAGCCGCTATGGTGAAGACAGCCAAGTCACCTATTCGGGCCTGACCCAAGCCGAATATCTGGCCAATCGCCGCCAGAATGCCTTTGTGAATGACGGGTTCAAAGCCGTCCGCGTGGGGGCTTCTATGCTGTGGGCATGGGAGATCAATGATACGACCACTTTGAAGACTTCGGCCTCTTATTCGTGGTTTAATCGCGACTGGTGGCGGCAATCGTCCAACTCGGCCCAGCGCCCCAATGATGCGTCGGACCCGACTTGCGCCAGCATGGCCAACCTTTTGACCACCTGTGGCAATGAAGGCCGCCTGCGCGAATATCATACTTATGGCCTTGAAAGCCGCTTGAGCCATAGCGGCGAGATCGGCAGCGTGCGGTTTGAGAGCGAATATGGCGTCCGCTATAGCGATGAGCGGCAAAACCGTTTGCAAATCAACTCCGACACCCCAACGGGCCGCACGCCGGGTATCAGCGTGAATGCAGGCGTGCGCGAAAACAATTTGCGCTATCTGCAGGCTTGGTCGGGTTTTGCCACCACCAAGGCCAGTATCGGGGCTTGGACGATTTCCCCGGGCGTGCGCTATGAGCATATTGATTTTCAGCGCGTGAACCGCCTGAACCCAGCCAGCCCCGTGCGCGGCGAAGATCAATTGCAGGAATGGATTCCAGGTCTTGGCGTCTCCTACAAGATTAACCCCAGATTTGCCGCCTATATTGGCGTGCATAAGGGCTTTTCGCCGCCGCGCGTGGAGGATGCCATCAACAATACGACGGGGTCTTCGGTCAATCTCGGCCCTGAGACCAGCACCAATTGGGAAGCGGGCCTGCGTGGCGACCTCACCAAAGGTGTGGCCGTAGATCTCACCTGGTTCCGCATGGACTTTGACAATCAGATCGTGCCGAGCTCTGTCGCTGGCGGGGCTGGTGCCACGCTGACGAGCGCTGGCGAAACCCTGCACCAAGGCTTTGAGGCCTCGCTGCGTGGCTCTCTCGCCGATATGGGCTTGATGACGAGCGGCAATGACCTGTTCTTCCGCGCCGCCCTGACCCATGTGGCCGATGCCAGCTATGTCAGCACACGCTTTTCAGGTGTGTCGGGCAACACAACGCGGTCGGTGACCGGCAACCGCCTACCCTATGCGCCCGAATGGCTGATCAATGCCGCTATCGGCTATCAGCTTGGCACGATGGGTGAGTTTCAAGTTGAATATGTCCGCACCGACGACATGTTCACCGACGACCTCAACACGGTCGCCCCAACGGCGGACGGGCAACGCGGCTTGATCAAGGCTGCCGACATCTGGAACCTAACGCTGAACATCCACCCCGAAAGCTGGCCCTTGGGTGCCTATATCGCCGTCAAAAATGCCGGTGACGCCCGCACCATCGTCGACCGCTCCCGCGGCATTTTGCCTGGCGCACCTCGGCAGGTGCAGTTTGGGCTGACGAAGGCGTTTTGAGGGGGGAGCTTCCGTCAGGAATGTACCAAGGGCAAACAAACCGTGAGGGTTTTTTTGACTTGGAACGCCTCAAGGCGTCGCTCCGCTTGCCTTGAAGCCGCCCGTCAATTCTTCTTGCGCAAGATGGGGCGTCAAGGGGTGAAATCGACTTCGTCGACGCGCGAAGCGCGCCCCTTGACGCCCCATCTTGCGCCCTCAAAATCGAACATCGCCTTTGCCTAGGCAGGGCCTACGGCAAAGGCGGTCCAAAGCAGAAATGGCCACCACCAATCACGACGGAATTGGTTCGCTCCTTGCAGCACTCAGCCAACACCGTAAAGTAAATGACTAAAACTCCCAACCACTATAACTCCAGCTAATCGCGACGATTTTGTTGTCTAGAATGCTAAGGCAAACAACGCCACCCCAACGAATATCATCAAAAGCGATCGAAGAATCGTATCTCAAGTTCGCAGCGATATAGGGACAATACTTTGAATGCGGATCTTCGTTTAGCAAAGACCACGTATACCCAGTTTGCTCCAATTTAGCTCTGGCTAGATTCGCATCCATGCCAACGTTCAAGCCAAATTTCTCGCCATTATAAATTGCACTGCCAGAGCCAAATAGGTCCATCCGCTGCCGTTCTGGCATTATGACGAGCCAAATAAAAAGGGCGGCGGCAAAACCAAATCCGACCAAATTGATCGTCAAAAATCCACGTTTAGGTTTAAGGCTCATGATTATGGTCACCCCTTCGCATGAATTGAACCACTTGGATCAAGCAAAGCGCTTCGCTCCGCTAACATAATAACCGCACGACAAATCTTCTTTGTGCAAGAGCGCCGCGATAGGACCGCGCAACACGAGTTGCGCCCCTGTACGCGGCGGCAAGCGCAGCTCGTGCTGCGCGGTCCTTCTCTTAATTCAAGTCTGCCAGCTCAGCCCTCGTTCAAACCATCCGGCACGCCGACGACGTGGAAGCCTGCGTCGACATGGATGACTTCGGCGGTAGTGGAGCGGCCGATATCGGACAAGAGCCACAGCGCACAGCCTGCAATGCCTTCCATCGTCGTGTCTTCCTTCATCAAGGACCACTCTCGGCCCGTATTGACGAGGCCACGGCCGCCTTGGATGCCGGCCAAGGCCAAGGTGCGCATCGGCCCTGCGCTGATGGCGTTCACGCGGATGCCGCTGGGGCCCAAGTCGCGCGCGATATAGCGGGTGGCGGCTTCCAGCGCTGCCTTGGCGACGCCCATCACATTGTAGGATGGCAAAACGCGCTCGGCCCCCAGATAGGACAGAGTGATCATCGAGCCGCCGGGCGACATCAAGGGGGCGGCGCGCTTCGCACAAGCCACCCACGAGAAGGCCGAAATATCCATGGTGCGGAGGAAGTTTTCGCGCGTTGTATTTTCCACAAACGAACCCTTCAGCTCATTCTTATCGGAAAAGGCGATCGCGTGGACCAAAAAGTCTAGCCCGCCCCATTTTTCCTGGATGGCTGCAAAGACGGTGTCCAAGGCGGCATCATCGGTGACATCGCAGGGCAGGATCAGGTCAGAGCCGACGCTTTCCGCCAAAGGCCGCATGCGCTTTTCCAGCGCTTCGCCTTGATAGGTAAAAGCCAGTTCTGCGCCCTGGGCGGCCAATTGGCTGGCAATGCCCCATGCGATCGACTTGTCATTGGCCACGCCCATAATCAGGCCGCGCTTGCCCTTCATCAGGGTTCCGGTTGGATAGCCAGTTTCTTTCGTTTCGCTGCTCATGAGAGCTCCTGCCGCTGAGAATGCTTCCAATCATGTGGACGTCACATGATGATTGGGGCTTCATTGCCCTGTCCGAGCCGAGGGTCAAGAGGCAGGTGCGGCAAGAAGGTTAGGCTCGGCCTAGTGGCGGGTGAACAGGCGCTGCAACATGCCGAGCGCACCGGTCAAAGCGATGTCGCCTTCTTCCACCGTCAAAGCTAAACAAACCCCACCGGGTAAAGCGACGGGATGGTGCATTTGGCCGGGGCGCTTGATCGATAAGTCGCCGGGGCCAAACATGCCGGTGCCATCTTCAAAGGCCCCTGCGACCACCAAGGTATATTCGGTGCCGGTGTGGTCATGATGGGGGGCGCCATGGCCGGGCTCAATCCGCAACAGCTTAGCGCGCAAGGCCCCGCCCGTTTCCAGCGCCATGGATTTGACGCCCGGCCCTGCAAAGGTCCAGCCTTCGTGGGCCGCAGACTCAAGGCTGATGTCGCGCAAAGGTTGGGGCAGGCTTAAGAGTTCGTCGATTGCACGACCAGCCGCATGAACAGCCTCACGGGCTTGGGCTTGGCTGTCTTCCAGCGCATCAATTTGTGCCAAAACGCCTGCAAGAAAGTTATCTGAAACCGGGGCCGGGGCTTGGGCTTCCAACGCGTCGCCGCCAATGAGATCGCCAAAATCGAATGGGATCGGGGAAATGCCTTTGAGGGCCGCTTGGGTTTCAACCAGCAGGCGCAGAGACGGGTCTGCTGTCAGGAAGTCATCAGGATAGGCGCTGATCATTTTCTTCCCTAATCCCAACCCCGAAAGGTCCATTCAAAGTCTCGGCGCGGCAGAGCGAGGGCTCATTCGCGTTTCCAAGTTAAGCGATATTGGTTGCCATTTCCTAACGTCAAGGCGAATTGGCCGCAATAGGTCAGTCAGGGCTATCCAGTTTCGACCTGAGCTTTAAAAAAGCCAGTCTCAGGCGGGACTTAACCGTGCCCAAAGGCGTGCCGGTCTGCTCAGCAATCTCGCGGTGCGACAGGCCGTCGTAAAAGGCTTGATGCAAGAGTTGGCGCTGTTCTTCGGGCAGATCGACAATCGCGGCGCGCACCAATTGGTCGCGCTCAGCCCCTGTTATCAGCGAATCCGCAGCGGGTGGTGCAGATGGCAAGAGAAGCGGGTCATTGGGGTCGAGCTCAGGCTTAGTCGTCCGGCGAATGGCATCAATGCGCTTATTGCGCGCCACCCGAAACAACCAGGTGGAGACGGAAGCTTGCGTGCGGTCGAACAGATCTGCCTTGCGCCAAACCGTGACCATCACATCTTGGGCCAGTTCTTCGGCGAGCGCATTGTCAGCACCCAGACGCATCAGATAGGCCTTCACCCGAGGGCCATAATAGGCGAACAACTCACCATACGCCGCTTTATCTTTGTGAATCGCGACCGCTTCCATCAGATCGGCAAAGCGATCTCGTTCCCCTTCACTCAAGGTCCCCGACGTCGCAGAGGCTTTGCCAGCGGCAGACCCCATCGGGCTCGCTTGGGGCTTGCGTGAAGAATTGTCCGAAGAAGACATGGGGTTTGGAAGCTACTTTCTACGGCGCTCTGTCTATCAAGGAAACCACGACGCGCCTACAACCCTTACCACGCAGGGCATGACAAAGTAAGGCAAAGGCAACAGTCTGTACTCCGGACGTTTTTTGGGGTGCTTCGCCCACAAAAGTGTGAGAAAAGCGATGCAATCGCTTAAAAGGACGCGGGCAAAGGTGCAAGGTGATCAACTTAAGGCACCCGTGAACCGACGTGCACAGAATGCAGCCTCCTCCACCTAGTGGATAAGCCAGCTCAAGATCGTGGAATGGAATGTGCGATGGATGATTTGAAGCGCCCCAAGGGCCTCGCGAGACGGGTCTCCTTATGGCTCTGCGGGCTCGTCTATCTGCTTGGCTCCCCCGCCACATTGAATGCGCAGACGGGCGCGGTTCAGATTGAGCCTGACGAGATCATCAATCTTTGGCCGGGCCCTGCACCGGGTGCACCAAATCCACTTCCCAAAGAAGAAATTGTCTTTCGGAACAATCCTTTCAACTTGGTCGACCGCGCAGCCCATAATGTGGTCACGCCCAATCTCAGTCTATTCCGACCGAAAAAGCCCAATGGCGCCGCCATTTTGATCATTCCAGGCGGCGGCTATTCCTGGGTGGTGATCGACAAGGAAGGCTATGAGGGGGCCAAGCGCTTCGCGGCTGTTGGCTACACCGTTTATGTCTTGCGCCATCGCTTACCCCATCAAGGCTGGGTGGCAGGGCCAGACACGCCTTTGCAAGACACCCAACGTGCCATGCGTCTGATCCGTTCGCGGGCGGGCCAAGACGGCATCCAAGCCAACAAAGTCATGGTGATGGGCTTTTCCGCTGGCGGCCATGTCGCAGGCTCCCTCGCCCTCAAATTCGATCAAGTCATCACCCCGTCGCGAGATGGCGTCGATGCACTTTCGGCCAAGCCTGATCTGGCGGTCCTCATGTATCCGGTCGTGACCATGACAGAGCCGTTCCGTCACCCCAAATCACGCGAGAATATGATTGGGCTAACGCCCAGCCCTGCCGCCATAGCGGCTTATTCGCTCGAGACGAACATGCGGGCAGACGCGCCGCCCTTATTCATTCTGCACGCCGAAGACGATCCAGCTGTGCCTGTTGAAAACGCGCTGCTGCTGCATGAGGCGGCACGGCGCAGCAAAGTTTCGGTCACCCTGCACCTGTTTGAAAAAGGCGGGCACGGCTTTGGCCTACGTGGAATCGCGGGCACGCCGCTGGCCCTATGGCCAGACTTGGTGCTGGCTTGGGCGCAAGATCACGGCTTCCCGAAACCTTAAACCCTAGGTCCCGCGCGATTTAGCCCCAGCATCCAGCACATCTGGTCGGCGCGGCTCCATGGTTGCCAAGTCCCAATCGTCGGGCACGAAGGCACGATAGGTTGGCTTTTGCACCGGATAGCCGCCGACTTCGCTTTCGCTATCAATGATCTTGCCACGCCCTTCGGCGATATCCGCCAAGATCCGCACATCGTGGGCGTCACGGTCCCAAGGACGCGCACCAACTTTGGTCAATAGGTCTGCCTCTAGGCCAGCAGCAGGGCTAATTTTCAAGCCCGCTGGCAGGTCGAGCGGCTGGGTGGCCAGATTGATTTTCGCAGCACCAGATGTGTAGCGGCCCATCTGTGGCAGGGTTTTGCCATTCATGTCTTGGGCAATATTATCCCGCATGAAGAGGTCGAGGTCGCCGTGCCCCCCCAGCATCACAAGCGGTAGGCCCGGTGTTGTATTGTGCCCACCGCGCATGGCATTGCCGATCACGGTCATCCGGCCATTCTGGAAGGGCTGAGCGCCCCATTCATTGGCCATCAGATTGTAATGAATGGCGCGGTAGCCGGGATTATAAATGAGATTATTGATAATAGCACCGTGCACACCGCCTTTAAACAAGGGGTTGCGTTCGACATTATGGGCATAGACGTTGCGATAAATCAGCACGTCATTGGCATTGTCGTGGATGAGTGAGCCTTTCGAATGCTCCCCCTTCGCATGGGTCGCATTAGCCAAGCTTTCGGCAATCAAATTGTTGGAATAGGTGATCTGGCGCGAGGTGCCTGCCCGCCATTCTGCCGGGGTTTTGCCAGTAAAGCGCGGGCCAGAGGCTGACAGATTTTCATCCGTACCCCAGGTCAGGCTGCAGTGATCAACGATCACGTTGCGCGCACCAATGGTGGAGAAAGAATCAAAATCATTCCCGCTCATCTTCGGCTTACCAGCCTCACCGGCCCGCACGCGAATGTGGCGCATGATGACGTCAGAGGCCGCCACGTCCAAGCCGCCACGGATCAAGGTGATTCCGGGCGAGGGTGCCGTTTGGCCTGCAATGGTCAAAAACGACTCCGTAATCTTCAAGGTGGTGGCTTCCAGATCAATCACGCCACCCACTTCAAACACGATGATTCGAGGGCCCTTGGTCTCAATCGCTTGCTTGAAGGAACCGGGGCCGTCCTTGGCCAAAGTCGTGACGCGCAGGATCTGTCCACCCCGTCCGCCGACGGTGTTCGCAGCCCAACCCACAGCACCGGGGAATGCCTTAGCAGCAGCCGCGCTGGCAATGGTCTGCGCCATGCTGGGGCTGGCAATCAAACCCACAACTGCCGCTGAAGTCGCACCCAGTAGCTGTCTGCGGTTCATGCCGCTTCTCCCCTGCTTCACGATCCAAACAGAAGATGGACCGTCGATTTTGTGTTGTTCATGCATATTGACACCGGTTTCCAAAATGCGCAATCATGAAAATCAAAGGACGAAAGCGCACATGTTTCAGACCCGCGACTCCGTGAAAGAGCCTTACAGCGCCACGCAAGCCAGCACGATAGCTGGCCAATTTCGGGCTGCGCGCTTGAGCCAAGCTGCCTTGTCAGAATTCCCGGGACCTTTGCCTCGCGCGCTGGATGAATCTTATTCGATTCAGGATGCCGCGATTGCCGATTGGCCAGACACATTGGTGGGCTGGAAGGTCGGGCGCATCTTGGGCGATCTGGTCGATGTGCATGGCACCGACCGTTTGATCGGGCCGATCTTTGCCGGATCGCTCCAACGAGCAGATGGTGAAGCCGAGCAAGATTTCGCGGCCATTTCTGGCGGCTTTTGTGCAGTTGAAGGCGAATATGTGTTTGAATTGGCCTTCGACGCAGAACCCGGCAAGACCAATTATGATGCAAGTTCGGCGCTGGCTCTGGTCGGCGAACTTTGGACCGGCATTGAAGTCGCCGGCAGCCCGCTTGCCACGATTAACGACCTTGGCCCTACCGTGGTGGTCTCCGATTTCGGCAATAATTGGGGCCTGATCCTTGGCAAGCCGGTTCAGAACTGGCGTGCACGGCTGGAAGAGCTGACATGTGCCGTCACGATCAATGGCGATGTTGTAGGCACGGGGATTGTGACGGCATTTCCAGGCGGCATTACCCAGTCTTTGGTCTTTGCGCTGAATTGTGCGGCAAGTCGTGGCCTGCCCTTAAAGCGTGGGATGTTGATCTCAACGGGTGCTGTCTCCGGCGTGCATGATGCCAAGCCCGGCGATCATGCGATTGCAGACTTTGGTCAGGATGGAAAAATTGCCTGCCACAGATTGGCCGCAGCCCAAACTTCAGGACAAAAATGATGTTTACTCGGCGCAATCTTTTGGCCACAGCAGGCCTTGCTTTGCCACTGGTTTCTGCCTGCCAACCCCACAGCGCAGGTGGCGTTTTGACCGCTTGTGACGTGCACCGCGACGGCTATCCAACTGTTACGGCCGTGAAGTGGCTGGGGGAGAATTTAGCGAAAGAAACCGGTGGTCGGCTGTCCATTCGCAGCTATCCTTCCGGCCAATTAGGTGCCGAGGATGATACGATTTCTTTGGCGCAATCAGGTGTGATCGACATTTGTCGCGCCAATGCGGCAGCCCTCAACAATGCCTTTCCACTGACCCAAGTGGTCTCCATGCCGTTTGTGATTGAGAATGATGACCATCTGCACCGCGTCCTCGATGGGGCAGTGGGTCAAGAAATCCTCGACGGCTTTCAAGCGCGCGATCTGATCGGCCTGGCCTCTTATGACGCTGGTGGTCGCTGTTTCTACAATACGCATCGGCCGATTGAGACGCCGAAGGATCTGCATGGCCTCAAAATTCGCGTGCCGCAATCGGATGTCTTTATCGATGCCGTCGGCGCGATGGGGGCCAACCCGACGCCTTTAAGCTTCAGTGCAGTTTATTCCTCGCTGCAGAGCCGCTTGATCGATGGGGCGGAGAATAATTGGCCAACCTTTGAGACCGCGCGTCACCTCGAAGTAGCCCATTATTGGTCGCAAACCCAACATTCCTATTCGCCAGAATTCCTGATGATGTCCGCCAAAAGCTTTGGCCAGTTGAGCCAAAAGGACCAAGCCTTGGTTCGCGACCTTGCCAAGGCTTCTGTGGCCGTGATGCGGGAAGCTTGGGTGAAAACCGAAGCTGAGTCGCGCACCAAAGCCCTCGCAGCCGGGACCAAAGTGGTGGAGGTCAATAAGGCAGCCTTCAAAGCCGTCTGCGACCCCATCAACGCCAAACGCCTTAGCAACCCCGATGTCGCGCGCCTTTTTGCGGCTGTCAGAGCGATGGTTTGACATGGAAAACGAACAAAATTCAGCTCCGCTTGGCCCTGTCAGCTTGTTAGACCGACTGGCCAATGCCTGTAAAATTGTTGCCCTAACGGGCCTTGTCATCATCACCTTGGTGCAGGCTTGGCAGGTCTTTGCCCGCTATATTTTGAATAATTCGCCGGGGTGGACCGAGCCCGTTTCGGTCTTCTTCATGGGCATGACCGTGATGATGGCCGCCGCGGTTGGGGTCCGGGAAGGCACGCACTTTTCCTTCTCCAACATCCTCGACGCCATGCCTGCAGGCATCCAAGCCCTTGTTCGCAGATTGCTTCTCGCACTCACCTTAGGCGTCGCGCTTTTGTTGGCCTATTGGGGCATGACTCTCGCTTTAGATAATTGGGATGTCAGCATGGCAGGTGCACCCATCCCAGCAGGCATTCGCTATGTGCCCTTTGCCATTGGTGCCAGCATCATGGCGCTGTTTGCGGCTGAGCGCCTCGTCGCGCGCCAGAAAAACTAAGGACGAAACCGATGGCTCTTGCGGCACTTTTCCT
Source organism: Hyphomonadaceae bacterium UKL13-1 (assembly GCA_001602435.1). Classification (GTDB taxonomy): domain Bacteria; phylum Pseudomonadota; class Alphaproteobacteria; order Caulobacterales; family Aquidulcibacteraceae; genus Aquidulcibacter. The sequence goes on along the minus strand of CP012156.1, from coordinate 361,255 downwards.
AGTCTTCGCCCTTCTTCTGGTTCTCGGCGCGCCCGTAGCGATTGCCTTGATCATTTCCACCATTAGTGCCGCTCTCGTGGCGGGCATCCCGCCGATCGTGGTTGGCCAACAAGCAGCAGCGGATATCTCGTCGGTCGGCCTTCTAGCCATCCCGCTGTTTGTATTCGCCGGTGAGTTGATGCTGAAAGGCGGTATTTCTGAGCGGATTATTGCGCTCGCCAGCGCCTTGGTTGGCCGTTTCCGGGGTGGCCTCGCCCAAGTCAGTGTTGTCGCCTCGACCTTGTTTGGCGGCGTGTCAGGCTCTGCCATTGCTGATATCTCAGCCGTTGGTGGCACCATGATCCCACAAATGGCCCAACGCGGCTATGACAAGGATTATGCGGTCAATGTGACGATTTCAGCGGCTCTCGTCGCGCTTTTGGTGCCGCCCTCGCACAATATGATCCTGTTTTCGGCTGCGGCTGGTGGCGGGATTTCGATCACGGCCCTCTTCTCAGCAGGGATTATTCCAGCCTTAATGCTGGCGCTCGCCGTCATGGCGACGGCCTATATTCTGGCGGTAAAGCGCGGCTATCAAGCCGAAGGCAAGGTGGGTGCGCGCGCACTTTTGACGACCTTCGTCACGGCCTTGCCAGCTTTGGTTCTGGTGTTGATTATCTTTGTGGGCATCAAGGCCGGGATTTTTACGGCAATTGAGAGCGCTTCAGTGGCCGTGGTCTATGCGGTCTTGGTGACGTTGATCGTCTATCGCAGCCTCAGCTGGAACGCCTTCGTCGATGCCGCCAAGGGGGCAGCCAAAACCACCGGCTCTGTCCTCTTCGTTATTGGTGCAGCCGGCGCCTTTGGCTGGATGATGGCCTATTTGCAAGTGCCCAGCCACGCGGTGGACGCCATGAAAGCGATTGCCCATGACAAGCTGACGGTCCTTGCCTTGATGGTGCTTTGCCTTTTGGTCTTGGGCACCTTTATGGATTTGGCGCCGCTAATCATCATTTCCACGCCCATCTTCCTGCCCGTGGCCAAGGCCTATCATATTGACCCGGTGCATTTTGGCGTCGTGCTGATCCTGTCCGCGGGCATTGGTCTGGTGACGCCACCTGTTGGCTCGGTGCTGTTCTTAGGCGCGTCGATTGGCAAGATCAGCGTGATGGAAGCCGTACGCGGCATGTGGCCCTTCTATCTGGCGGCACTCTTTGTTCTGGCTCTGGTGATGATCTTCCCGCAGCTGTCGCTGTGGCTGCCAAGCTTAGTGGCCTAATCCGCGAACCAGCGCGTTCAGCCAGACTTCTAGGTGGCTGATGCCATCTTGATCGGGGTCGAGTGCGGCATCGCGCGCATCATCTGGGTTGAGCTTGTACTGGATTTCCCACGCATCTGGTAAGCCATCCCCGTCGCTGTCTGGGCGCGGGTTGCCCGTCGCAAGCGCGGGCCAGCCGCCCACATCGGCTTGGGAATTGATGATCTGCCCGGTCCGGGCGCGCACATCTTGTACCGCGCGCGCATCGACGGTGTCGCGCACCAGCGAAGCCCCAGCCTTGGCCAAGACTTTTTCTTCCGCGACAAGGGCGGGCTCTGCCACTAAGCCGCCATTTTCAAACGGTGTGACGGAGAAATAGCCCTCAAGCGGCCGCTTTAGACGGACAATGGCGGCGGTATCTGCGCTCACCCCATTCATGAAATTGCCCGAGAAATGTGCTTGCGCGCCGGGGGCTGACTCGACGAATGCCAAAGCGGATTTAGAATTCGCGCCTTGACGGTAAGAATTGGCGCGGAAGCTATAGCGGCTGATGGCCGTGTCATCGACATTATAGCCGGAGCCGTCGCTGCCCCAATTGTAAAAGACGTTGTTGGTGAAGTCGAAGATCGGGCCTTGGGGGTCGAGCTTGGCGTCGGCGAAATTGCCAGGCCGTGGCAGGCGCGCGCGATGATGTGCCCAGAGATTATGGTGAAAGCTATAGCGAGACCCGGCCGACCCGCGCACGAGTGACCCATAGCCATGCGCGCCCTTAGAATGGACCGATTGGTCTAAGGATTCTGAGACGATGGACCATTGCACCGTCACAAGGTCCAATTGCCGTTCGCCTTGGGTCATTTGCTGCGAGACCGACAAAGTCTCATCCGTGGACCAAGAGGCCGAGCAATGATCGATGATGATGTTGCGGCCAGCGGTCAGCGAGATGGAATCGGTCTCAGTCTTAGAGATGTCGCCCGGCCGCACCCGGATGAAGCGCACGATGACTTCACTGGCAGAGACCAAAAGGGCGTGGCCTTTGAGCGTAATCCCGTCTCCCGGGGCCGTTTGGCCAGCGACGGTCACAAACGGATTGCGGATCACCAAAGGCGATTGAAGCTCAATCGTGCCACCCGTTTCAAACAGGATGATGCGCGGGCCTTTGGCTTCTATTGCGGCGCGCAGACTGCCCGGTCCTGCATCTGCCAGATTGGTCACTTTGATGACGCGCCCGCCGCGCCCGCCTTGGGTGAACGCGCCAAACCCTTCGGCACCGGGAAAAGCGCGCAGAGCTTGGGTAGGGGTTTGCGCGCTGGCGCTGGCAGCCAGAAGTAGGCTGGCCAAACCCAGCGACGAAAGCGTCCGGCCCATCAGCTACCCCATTGGATGAAAGGCACGGTCTGAAACAAAGCGCGCTCCACCCCGCGCGGATCAAATTCCACACGTGTCGTGGTGTCAAAGATCATCGTCTCCCGCCGCTTCAAACTGTGAAGCGGCCAAGATGGCAGGCCCTTGGTCTGAGGCGATCCCGTACGGGCCAGACTGACAAGGGCGGAGGAAAGCTCCCTACTCACCTTACGCGCCTCAGGGCCTGTGCCCGTCATGGGGCCAGAAGCGGCTAAGGTGCGGAAGGCATGAGGGATATCGAGTGTATGATAGGCCCCCCATTTACCGTCATCTTCCGGGCTTTTCAGATCAAAGCGGTACACCCAAGTCGGTGCGCCTTGCCGGGCGCGCGCATCGGCTTCTTCCACTTGCCCGCGCCAGGACCGTCCCGCCGTCGTTGCGGCGAAGAATAAGTCTGAGGCAGAGATGCCGGGATAGGCGGCCTGATAGGTCGCAATCACATGGGCTGGCGAAATGTCGGTCCGCATGTGGGTGGCAAGCCAGCTCGGTAGCGCGTCAAAGCTCAGGCTAAAGGCGGCAGGATTTGATCGGCCAATCAGAGTGCGGGTCTCATTGGCCATATTGCCTAGGATCATCGGGATACGTGCCGATTGAGGCGGCGCATCTGGCCAGAATGGGTGGCGGGATAAATGCCGCTGATCCAATACCGGGCCGAAATAAAGCTTTTGGGTGGAATTGATCGGATCTGCTGTGTTTAAAGCCTCGATCAGGCGCGCCGTGGGTATAGTGAACACTTCGTGCGAGGAAACTTTCAAGGCGTCCAAAAACGCCTTTGCTCGTGCAGTGGCGTTAAGGGGGCCAGAGGCCGTCACCTGTTGACCACTCATGGTCGCGACCGCATGAAATAGGCCAGAAGCCGCAGGGGCGGCCATCAATGATGCAATCTTGGCCCCACCGCCCGATTGCCCAAACAGCATGACGCGGGATGGATCGCCGCCAAAGCGGGCAATATTGGCTTTCACCCAAGTGAGCGCCAGCACCAAGTCCAACTGCCCTGCATTGCCGCTATCTGGCGCAAGGTCTGGAAGAAGCTGGCCCAGATAGAGATAGCCAAAGGCATTGAGGCGGTGGTTGAGGGTGACGACCACCACATCTTCTTCTGCCGCCAAACCACTGCCATCGGTCAAAGGCGAGGAGCCAGAACCGGTATTGTAAGCCCCGCCATGGATATAGACCATGACTGGCTTCTTCGCGCGCGGATCAAGGCTGGCGGTCCAGACATTGAGGAACAAGCAATCTTCAGATTGGTTAGGTTCGCTGCCTGCCTGCGGACTGGCAGGACCATAATCGATGGCCTCCACAGGCTCTTGCCACGGCGTGGGTGGCTTAGGGGCTGCAAAGCGCGTGGTCGCGGTATCAGCACCATAGCGGACACCCTTGAACACATGCAGTCCTGCCTGCTTGCGCCCGCGCACCGGACCAAAGGTCGTCTGGACCAGACTTTGCGCTTCATCCGCCCACAGGGTTTGAGGAAGCAGGCCTGTGAGCAAGCCACCGGCCAAGATCATGCGGCGCGACGTGGCACCACCAAGCGCGCCAACTTCAACGGCGGACATCGAGCCCGCCACCAGCCATGCCTTCAGTGACTTCCTGAAGATTGGTCAAGTTAAAGTCGCCGGGGATGGAGTGTTTGATCACTGCGGAGGCCACGGCAAATTCCAAACAGGCTTGAGGCCCATGCTGCGCCAAAAGGCCATGCAGCAGGCCGGCAGCAAAGGCATCACCCGCGCCGATGCGATCCACAACGCCTGCGAGCTCATGTTCTTTCGAGACAAAACGCTCGGTTCGGCTGACCAATTCGCCTTGCAAGCCTTGGTGGGTGACCGAGGCCAAAGTGCGCGTTGTGGCTGCGATCCAGTGAAGCCGTGGGAACACCTCAAAGGCGCGTTGCAAGGCGGCTTCCCGGTTTTCAAAGCGCTCACCCAAAATGAGTTCGACATCGCGCTCATTGATGAAAGCCAAGGTGGCGTGCGAGAGGATTTGTTTCAGGATGGCAGGCCCATCGCCTGCCCAAGCGGCCCAAAGCTGGGCGCGATAATTGCCATCAAACGAGACTTTGACCCCGACTTGCGTCGCAGCTTCAACAAGGGCCAAAGCCGCCTTGGAGGCCTGTGGCCCTACGGCAGGGGTTACGCCAGAAACATGCAACCATTCAGCCCCGGCTAGGACGTCGGCTGGCACCGTCAGATCGGCAGCCGATTTTGCAAAGGCACTGTCAGCTCGGTCATACAGCACCGCAGACGGGCGGCTAACCGCGCCATGTGACAGGAAATAAAGTCCCATGCGGCCTTTGGTCTGACGAACAAGGCCCGTATCCACGCCGTGCTTTCGGATTTCGGCAATGGCGGCTTGGCCCAACTCATTGTCGGCCACCACACTCGCCATACGTGCCTGATTGCCGAGGCGGGCGAGGCAGACCGCGACATTGGCTTCTGCCCCGCCAATCGCCACGTCTAAGCTTGGGGTTTGCAACAGGCGCTCATGGCCCGGCCCACTGAGGCGGATCAGCAATTCCCCGAAACAAACGACTGATCCTGCCATCGACTTCTACCTTGCTAGCCACCCGCCATCGACGGGGATGACGGCTCCATTGAGGTAGTCTGACGCTTTTGACGCCAAAAAGACAGCCGTGCCGCCCAGATCAGAAGGCTCCCCCCAACGACCAGCGGGGATGCGCTTTAAAATGTCGCTGGAGCGTTCTTCGTCTGCCCGCAATTGGGCGGTATTGTCCGTCGCCATATAGCCGGGCGCGATGGCATTGATGTTGAGGCCTTTAGCCGCCCACTCACACGCCAACAGCTTGGTGATGCCAGCGATGCCGCTCTTGGATGCCGTATAAGACGGCACGCGAATGCCGCCTTGAAAGGACAACATTGAGGCGATGTTGATGATCTTGCCGCTGCCTTGGCCAATCATCACTTTACCGGCGGCTTGGCTCATGAAGAAGGCGGACTTGATGTTGACATTCATCACATCATCCCAGTCCTTCTCGGAGAAATCGACTGCATCCTGACGGCGGATGAGGCCTGCATTATTGACCAGAATGTCGAGACCACCGAGACCCGACAGCGTCTCTGCCACAATGCGGTCCACAGGCTCAATGCTCATCAGATTGGCGTCAATATTGATGAAACGACGACCCAGCGCCGTTATCTTGGCACCCGTCTCGTCCGCAGGAACGATGCCAGCGGCGGCAATATCAGCCCCCGCTTCAGCCAAGGCCAAAGCGATACCCTGGCCGAGACCTGTGTTAGCACCCGTGACGAGCGCGACTTTGCCGGACAGGTTGAAAAAAGAAAGGCTCATGATCTTCTCCCCCGGCCTATTTCAACTGGCAGATGTCGCAGACCGCGAGGTCTGTATAGTCGAGGTTTTCCCCGCCCATTGCCCAGATGAAGGAATAATTGCGGGTGCCCGAACCCATATGGATCGACCAAGGCGGCGAGATCACGGCCTCATCATTTTCCATGACGATATGGCGGATCTTATCCTCTTCCCCCATGAAGTGGAAAACCCGATCCTTCTCACCCAAGCCAAAGTAGAAATAAACTTCCGAACGGCGGTCATGCAGGTGTGGCGGCATGGTATTCCAGACGCTGCCCGTATTAAGTTGGGTCAGACCTAACAATAGCTGGCACGACTTTACGGTCGCAGGCACGATGTATTGGTAGATGACGCGCTCATTGGATTCCGCCAGCGATCCCCGCTCCAGCGGGACGGCGGTCTCAATCGAGATTTTCGCAACCTCAAAGCGGGCATGGGCTGGGGTTGAGACCAGATAATATTTGGCAGGTGCATCAGCCGATTGCGACGCGAAGATCACATCTTTTGAGCCCATCGGCACATAGAGGCCGTCGCGCGGCTTAATCTCATGCGCCACACCGTCGACATGGACGATCCCGACGCCGGTGCCGACATTGATCAGGCCTAGTTCGCGGCGTTCCAAGAAAGGATGACCAGCGGCAGAGGCAGGCTCGGTCTGATGTGGCAGCACAACTTGGGAATGGACGGGCATCGCGCCACCAACGACCATCCGCTCATTATGCGAATAATTCAGATGAATTTCATCGGCTTGGAACATCTCGGTGACCACATAACGGGCGCGCAGCGTGTCATTATCGGCCCCGGCCATCATGTCTGGATGGGTGGCGTGATAAACCTTGTCGAACATCTTTTTGGCCCTCCCAAGCCAGCGCCGTCACCATTATGGTAACCGGTGTCATATGAGACAAAGTCTTATACGGGAAGATTTCATCTGACAAGTGGGGCTGTGAGCGGGCAAGTGCGATTGCGGCGCTTAAGGCGCTTCAGGTGCCGCCGTTGATCCCCGCACAATAATTTCGGGCGAGAAGGTGATGAGCTTCTTGGCGGTCATGCCATCGGCAGTCTGCAAAAGCAAAGTCGCCGCCGCTGACCCCATCTCACGGATTGGCAACCGAACCGTGGTCAAAGCAGGCCAGAGCCTGCCGGCAATCGGGGTATCGTCAAAGCCGACAATGGAAATATCTTCAGGAATGCGAAAGCCTGCCCGGCGCACGGCCACATAGGCCCCCGTCGCCATTTCATCATTACCCGCAAAAATGGCTTGGGGCGGATTTGGTTGGGCCAATAAGTGCTCTGCCGCAACAACCCCGCCTTCAAACGTATAGCCACCCTCGACAGCCATTTCAGGGCGCAGCACAAGGCCTGTTTCTGCCAGCGCGCGCTCAAATCCCGCACGACGCTCATGGGTAGAGCGGAAACTCAAAGGCCCGTGAATATGGGCAATGTGGCGATGGCCAAGATCGGCTAAGTGCCGCCCTGCAGCCGCCCCACCATCGCCGTCCAATGTGCGGATCATGCGCGACGGTGTATCCAGTTCTACCGACGCGATGCGCACATAATCAACATCAGCCTCATTTAAGGCCAGCGCCAAAGGTTCATCCTCCGACACTGAGGGCGGCAGGATCAGGCCAAAGGGCTTGTGCTGTTGAATGAAGGATTGGATGCGAGCGACATGATCGGGCTTCGACCGGTCACAGGGATGCAAGACCAATTGGAAGTCGGTGCCTTCCAGCGCATCCAAAATGCCGCGCTGAATGTTCACGACATATTGCGGGCTTGGATTGTCATAGACCAAGCCAACCAAAAAGCTCTTGCGGCGGGCTAGGGCGCGGGCTTGTGGGTCTGGCGTGAAACCCAGCTCGGCAATGACCGCCTTAATGGCGTCGCGGGTCTTCTGTTTCACAAAGGGTGATTCATTAATGACGCGAGAGACGGTCTTTTTTGAAACCTTGGCCAAGCGCGCCACATCATTGATCGTCGCCTTCCCGCGCAAAATGGCCTCTCCGCCAGCAACTTGCGTGCTGGACGATGGCTCTGCGTCTTCAGGGTCAGCTTCGTGTTTCACAAGAACCTCTGCATGCGTCTTTTCCTTTTAGCCTTGCCTCTCACCGCGCCGCAAGCAAGGCCCATCTGCATTGAGCCGCCCCCAGCACTGCAATCAAGTTTCATCCTGTGGTCAAATTAGGATTGACACCGGTGACATTTTCGAAAATGCTACCGGTAGCAAAAGACTGTCAGACGGGTCACTGCGCGCTGTTGCAGGAAACCCGAAAAGACGAAATAGGGGCAACGCCTCGAGGGGAGTTAACAATGTCACGGAAGATACGTCTTACCGCCGTTCTGATGATGGGTGTTGCCGCGGCAAGCCTCCAAGCAGGTCTCGTCCACGCGCAAACCGCAACGACCAGTGCAGGCGAAACTGAGAAGCAAGCTGAAGTTATCATCGTGCGCGGCTCTTTCCGCGAATCGTTGCGCTCGGCGATTGCAACCAAACGCGCTGAGATCGACATTGTCGACTCAATCAAAGCGGAAGACATCGGCAAATTCCCTGACAATAACTTGGCTGAATCCCTGCAGCGCATTCCAGGGGTCGCCATCGACCGCGAAGGCGGCGAAGGCAAGACCATCACCGTGCGGGGCTTGGGGCCTGATTTTACCCGTGTGCGCTTGAACGGCCTTGAAGCCATCTCGACCACCGGTGGCAAAGACAAGGACGGCGGCGCAAACCGCGGTCGCGGCTTTGACTTCAACGTCTTTGCGTCGGAATTGTTCAATTCCTTGACCGTCCGCAAGTCGACTTCCGCAGAGATTGAAGAAGGTTCGCTGGGCGCAACCGTCGATCTGCGCACCGCACGCCCGTTTGACTACAAGGGCTTCACCATGGCTGGCTCGGTACAAGCGGGCTACAATGATTTGTCCGAAGACGTCGGCAAGCGCGGCACGTTCATGGTGTCGAACCGCTGGGCCGATGGCAAATTAGGCGCTTTGTTCTCGGTCGCCTATTCGACCAAGCAGAACTTCGAAGAAGGCCCGAACTCGGGTCGTTGGCAGAATGCGTATTCCGCAGCCAACGCTGGCCGTCTGCAATCCTATTCAACCGATGGCGGCCGGACTTTCCTGCCAATCACGCCTTGCACCACGGCAACCACCCGCGTTTGCAACACCACCGAAATCAACGCCACCAACCCGACTTTGACGGGTGAAGCCTTGGCAGTGACGCAAGCCATCTACCCGCGCTTCCTACGCACCTCGCAATTCGTCACCGATGCCGAGCGTTTGGGGGTCACGGGTTCGCTGCAATATCGCCCAACGGAGAATACCACCTTCAGCTTGGATATCTTGCATTCAGAATTTAGCGCAGACCGGATCGAATATAATCTCGAGCCAATCTCCTTCTCGCGCAACACCGCCGGTGTGCCGCAGACCGATATCTATGACTACACGATCGACAGCCGCAAAGTGATCACCAAGGCGGCCTTTAATGACGTGGATATCCGCACCGAAATGCGCTTTGACGAGTTGAAGACCACCTTCAATCAAGTCAATTTTACCATTGACCAGCAGTTCAATGACAAATTCTCTGGCAAACTCTTGATCGGCAGCTCGCGCTCCTATCTCGACAATCCAGAGCAAACCACCTTCACGTTCGAATCCTACAATGTCCAAGGCTATAAATATGACCTGACGGACATGACCAAGCCGATCATCGACTTTGGTAAGAGCGCGACTGGCTGTAACATCGCCCAGGCCTGCTATTGGCAATATGCAGCAGCCTCGTCCACCACCGCTTCGACCAATGCCAATGGCGATGCGTCCTTGATCCGCCTGCGCCCACAAACGGTGGAAAACACCTACAATACCGGCGCGATGGACTTCAAATATGAGTGGAAAGACAATGTGCGTTTCAAGTTTGGTGGTTCGTTCAAGGTCTTCTCGTTTGAGACCCAAGAATGGCGCCGCTACACGACGTCTGATCAAACCTCAAACGAAGCGGCCGCTCCAGGCTCTGGCATCGTCACCGAGTTGAACGGCAATCTGGCCAATTATTCCCGTGCCGTCACGGTCGCCGGCTTGACCTATTTGGTCCCCGATCTGGACAAGATCCGCGCTAAGTTTGACTATAATTGTAACTGCACCAATCAATGGGGCCAGTTCACGGTCAATAAGATCAACAGCAATGCGCGGGCGAACAACCGCTCGGCTCAAGAAGAAGATACCGCCCTTTATCTGCAGTCTGACTTCCAGACCGAGCTGGCCTCCATGCCCGTTCGTGGCAATATCGGCGTGCGCTATGTCGGCACCTCGCAAACGGTGGACGGCTTCTTCTCACGCGGCGCAGTCTTGGAAAAAATCACGCTGAAGCGTTCTTATGAAGACTATTTGCCTGCGTTCAACCTGACGATTGAGCCGATGGAAAATGTCTTGGTACGCTTTGCGGCCGCCAAAGCCATGTCGCGGCCAACCTTGGCCAGCCTCTCGCCTGCCGGTTCGATCAACACCACCAGCAACACGCTGTCGATCGGCAACCCGTACCTCGACCCGATCCGCGCCAACACTTATGACATGAGCATTGAATGGTATCCCAGCAAGGACACCTTGTTCACGGTCAGCCTGTTCAAGAAAGACCTGCAATCTTGGATCCAATCCTTGGTGCGCACCGTTCCGTTCGGCGAAACTGGCTATGATGTCTCGCTGCTCGATGGCACGGGCCAAAGCGCAGCCACCGCCTACACGGTGACTCAGCCGATCAATACGCAAGGTGGCGAGCTGCAAGGCTTTGAAGTCTCGGTCAATCAGCCGTTCAACTTCTTGCCAAGCTTCTTATCGAACACTGGCATGATCTTGAACTACACGCAGGTGGAATCGACGATCAATTATGTGATCTCCTCGACTGCGACCACCACCACTTATGCCGCTTACAATCTGATTGGCATGTCGCCCAATTCCTACAACGCCACCCTTTATTATGAAGGCAAGCAATTGTCGGGTCGGGTGTCCTACTCCTATCGTGACGGCTATATTTCGGTGCTCTTGCCCGGATCGTCAGCTGATCTCTGGGGCAAAGAGGGTGTGAGCTCGTTGGATATGCAAATCTCCTACAAGCTTAACGACAAGATCACCTTCGTGCTGGAAGGCACCAATTTGACCGATGAGGCCCAAGACAGCCGCATCACTTACAACACGGCACAAGGCAATGTTGCCAACGATCTGTTGTTCGACGTCTCTAATTCGGGCCGCCAATTCTACTTTGGCGCACGGATGAAGTTCTAATCCAGTGGACCGCAGGGACCTGATCGGGGGCACGTTTGGGCTGATTGCCAGTTCAGCCGTGTCCCCGTCAGGTCTTTTGGCCGCCCCTCAAAAGGAAGGCCTCCTCTCGCCCCATGGTGCCGCGTGGCGCAAGCAGAAATGGGCGACAGGCTTTGATGGCCAAAGGCGTGCCGATCTTGGCAATGGCCGCTTTCTAAACCCCGTCTTCCCCGGCGACCATCCAGACCCCGCTCTGATCCGCGTCGGCGATACCTTCTATCTCACTTTCTCAAGCTTCGAGGCCTATCCGGGACTTGTCATCTGGCAGTCGAAGGACTTGGTAAATTGGGCCCCTGTCACCGCAGCCCTTAAGACCTATATTGGTTCAGTCTGGGCACCCGCACTGGCCCAGCATGATGGCCGCTTCTATCTCTACATCCCGGCGCGGACTTCGGATTATCGCTCCATCTTTGTCATCCATGCCGACCGCATCGAGGGGCCATGGAGCGAGCCGATTGATTTGAAACTGCCCGCCCATATTGATCCCGACCATGTGGCAGATGAGGCTGGGAAGCGCTGGCTGTTCTTGAGCGGTGGCGACCGTGTCGCACTGTCAGCCGATGGCCTTTCAACCGCCGGCCCTGTTGAACATGTCTATGACCCTTGGCGCTATCCTGACGACTGGACGGTTGAGAGCTTCTCCCCCGAGGGGCCAAAAATCACTAAGCGCGGCGCTTATTGGTATATGATTACCGCAGTCGGTGGCACGGCTGGCCCACCCACCGGCCATATGGTCATCGTTGCACGGGCGAAGGACTTGGGCGGCCCTTGGGAGGATTGCCCGCATAATCCAATCGTGCGGACGTGGTCTGCGGAAGAAAAATGGTGGTCGCGCGGCCATGCGACCTTGATCCAGGTGCCAGATGGGTCGTGGTGGATGGCCTATCATGGTTATGAGAATGGGTTTTGGACATTGGGGCGTCAAATGCTGCTCGACCCCGTCCGCTGGACCAAGGATGGTTGGCCATTGGCTGCTGGCGGTGACCTGTCGCAACCTCTGCCAAAGCCCGTCAAGCGCCCCATAAGCCCGCATGGCAAGTCGCTCTCGGATGACTTTTCGGGCAATCATTTGGGCACGCGCTGGTCTTTCTATGAGCCAGCCCGAGACGAAGCCCGCCGCTTTCAAATCGGCCCGCAAGGTCTGCGACTAACGGCAAAAGGCACCAGTCCATCCAATTCCTCGCCCTTAAGCGTGATCGCGGGTGATTTGGCCTATGAGGTGGAGACGAAGATTACCTTGGAACCGGGGGCGGAAGCTGGCCTCCTCCTGTTTTACTCCAAGCGGCTTTATGCGGGCCTTGGCTTTGACGGCAACGGCCTGATCATGCACCGCTATGGCCGCCAACGCCGGTCCCGCGCGCCAGTTGGCCTTGCCCAAACGCTCTTCCTGCGTATCCGCAATGACCGCCATATTGTGACCATCCACTATAGTCTGGATGGCAAGGCTTGGACGAAATTCCAAGTCCAAATGGAAGTCTCTGGCTATCATCACAATACCGATGGCGACTTTTTAAGCTTGAAGCCTGCCCTTTACGTCAGCGGCACGGGTGCCGCCAATTTCCATCATTTCACCTATCGCGGACTGCCAACCTGATCATGACCTTTATGCCCCGCCCTTCTGCATCTGCTTTAAGCCTGCATCCCGACCGCCTCTTTTCCTCTGACGCTACCCAACGCCAGATGGCGCGCACGCTGTATGAGACGGTCAAAGACCTACCGATCATCAGCCCGCATGGACATACCGATCCATCTTGGTTTGCCACCAACGCACCCTTTGCCAATCCGGCAGAGCTTCTGATCACGCCCGATCATTATGTATTCCGCATGCTCTATAGTCAGGGCATCCCGATGGAGCGCTTAGGCGTGCCGCGGGCCGATGGTGGCTGGACCGAGACAGACCCGCGCAAGATTTGGCGTCTATTTGCTGAAAACTATTGGCGCTTCCGCGGCACCCCATCGCGCCTGTGGCATGACTGGGTCTATTCACAAGTCTTTGGCCTAACAGTCCGCCTAGGCCCAGATACAGCCGACCACTATTACGATGTGATGGCTGAGAAGCTTGCCCAAGACGACTTCCTGCCGCGCGCTTTGTTTGAGCGCTTCAACATCGAAGTCATCGCCACCACCGAAAGCCCGCTCGACCTGTTGGAGCATCACCAAGCGATCGGCAGCTCTGGCTGGAAAGGCCGCGTCATCACTGCCTTCCGCCCCGACCCTGTGCTCGACCCGGACTATGAGGGCTTTGTCGATAATCTGCGAACCCTGTCTGAAATCACCGGGCAAGATGCCTTGACCTACCTGGGCTATCTGGCAGCGCTGCGCGATCGCCGGGCCTATTTCAGGGCGCATGGTGCAACCTCTACCGATCATGGCCATCCGACAGCAAAGACCGCGTGCCTGAGTGAGGAGGAGGCAACCACCCTGTTCGCGCGAGTGACCCAGGGGGTCGTGTCCGCAGACGACGCTGAAACCTTCCGCGCCCATATGTTGGTCGAAATGGCGGGCATGAGCCTTGAAGACGGTCTCGTCATGCAAATCCATCCGGGCAGCTATCGCAACCATAATGCGGGCATCTTTACCCGCTTTGGTCGCGATAAGGGCAGCGATATTCCAACCCGCACCGATTATGTCCGCGACTTAAAGCCCTTGCTGGATCGCTATGGGAATGATCCGCGCCTATCGGTCATTGTCTTTACCTTGGACGAAAGCACTTATGCCCGCGAACTGGCCCCACTGGCAGGGCATTACCCTGCCTTGAAACTTGGGCCTGCTTGGTGGTTTCATGATAGCCCCGAAGGCATGCGGCGCTTCCGAGAGATGACGACCGAGACCGCAGGCTTTTACAACACCGTCGGCTTTAACGACGATACGCGGGCCTTCCTGTCCATTCCCGCGCGCCACGATGTTGCTCGCCGCATGGATTGTGCGTGGCTGGCCCAATTGGTGTGCGACCACCGGCTAGAAGCCGATGAGGCCGCTGAAATCGCCTATGACCTCGCCTATCGGCTGGCCAAAGAAGCCTATCGGTTATGAGGTGATGCGGCTTTCGGACACCCATCTCCCACAGGGCCTAGAAGGGCCTGCCTATGATCGACGGGCGGTGCGCGTGGGCCAAGTGCATCTGGGTGTGGGCGCATTCCACCGTGCGCATCAAGCAGTCTATACCGAAGCTTGCCTGACAGCGGGCGACCTGCGTTGGGGGATTGTGGGCGCGAGCTTGCGCAGCCCACAAGTGGCTGAACAGCTTAATCCGCAAGATGGGCTTTTTACCTGCCTCGTCCGCGAAGGTGCCGAAAGCCGGGCAAGCATCATCGGCGCGCTCCAAAAAATCCTTGTCGCACCACAGAATCCCACTGCCTTGGTCGAGGCCATGGCCGCACCGGACGTCCATATCGTGACGCTGACAATTACCGAAAAAGGCTATCACCTTGATCCGGCCACTGGGGCGCTTCAGATGCAGGACAAGGCCATTGCCGCCGATTTCGCGCGACCAGATGCGCCCGCCACGGCCCCCGGTCTGTTGGTCGCAGCCTTAGCAGCCCGCAAGGCGCGTGGTATGAGCCCCTTCACCGCTCTGTCCTGCGATAATCTGCCTGACAATGGCGGCAGACTGAAACAAGCGGTGCTGGACTTTGCCCGCGCGCAAGACCCCGCCCTCGCCGATTGGATCGAGCGCTACGGCGCGTTCCCCGCCAGCATGGTTGACCGCATCGTTCCGGCCACCACGTCTGACGATCTTGCCCAGTTTGAAGCGCGCTTTGGCGTCCAAGATTTGGGCTTGGTCAAAACAGAACCCTTCTCGCAATGGGTGATTGAGGATCAGTTTGCGGGAGAACGACCGCAGTGGGAATTGGCCGGTGCGCAATTCACAGATGACGTCGCACCTTGGGAAATGGCCAAGCTGCGCCTGTTAAATGGCGCACACTCTGCCCTTGCCTATCTCGGCAATTTGGCGGGCTACCAAACCGTCGATCAAACCATGGCCAATCCCGCCTTTGAGCGTTTTGTTGACCGTCTCCAAGATGAAGCACAAAGCACACTGACCCCGCCACCTGGCCTTAACTTGGCGGCCTATCGCAGCGACCTAAAGCAGCGGTTTAAGAATGCCGCTTTGATGCATAAGACCTATCAGATCGCCATGGATGGCTCGCAAAAATTGCCGCAACGCTTGTTGGCAACGATTGAAGCGAGAATATCGCGCGGGCAAGACTTTGCCTGCCTCGCGCTCGGCGTGGCAGGCTGGATGCGCTGGCAAGCGGGCGTCGACGAACAGGACCGGCCCTTTGAGGTGCAAGACCCCTTGGCGGCCAAAACAAGGGCGCTTTATCACATGGGCCAAACCGGGTTTGAAAAGGCTGCAAGCCTATGCTCCCTTGAGGCCGTCTTGGGCCCAAAACTGCCTAGTGATCCCCGTTTTGTAGACGCGGTCGGCGCAGCGCTAGACGCACTCCTAAAACATGGCGCATGCGCAACTGTTGAAGCCCTTGTCCAGAAAGAAGCTGCGCGATGAAAGTCTTACGCCTGACGGATGCCGATGATGTCGGCATTGCCTTAACGCCCTTGGCGGCAGGTGACGCACTGGGCCTTGGCGATATCTGCGCGCTTGAACCCATTGCCGCTGGCCACAAAGTCGCGTTGCGCCGGATTGAGGCAGGTAAGGCCATCGTTAAATATGGGGCCATCATCGGCCAAGCCTTGCAAAACATGGAGGCCGGTGCCCATGTCCACAGCCACAATCTGGGCTTTGTCGCGAGCAGCCAAGAAGCGATAATCGGGAGTGACTTAAAGGCCGGCCCGCCCGTCGTGACCCCGCGCAGCTTTGAGGGCTATCATCGTCCTGATGGCCAAGTCGGCACGCGCAATTATATCGGGGTTCTGACTTCGGTGAATTGCTCAGCGACGGTAGCCAAACGCATTGCCGCGTTTTTCCATGAAGACCGCATGGCCGAATTCGCCCAAGTGGATGGCGTAGCGGCTTTTACGCATACAACAGGCTGCGGGACCGCCAGCACGGGCGTTGGGGTTGAAAATCTTCAGCGCACTTTGGCGGGCTATGCCCGCCACGCCAATTTCCATTCAGTGGTCATCATCGGGCTGGGCTGCGAGGTCAATCAGTTAGACCGACTGGTCAAAGACATGGGCCTGACCCGCTCAGACCGCCTGCAAACCTTCACCATTCAAGACGTCGGCGGCACCGCCAGAGCCATCGAGCATGGGCGCGGACTGGTGCAAGAGCTGGTGCAAGAAGCCAATCACGCCCGCCGCACGACCGCCCCTGTCAGCGCCTTGACCCTTGGCCTACAATGCGGCGGGTCAGACGGTTGGTCTGGCGTGACGGCAAACCCAGCCTTAGGCGCTGCCAGCGACCTGTTGGTGGCCCATGGCGGCACCGCCATCCTGTCTGAAACGCCAGAAATCTATGGTGCGGAATATCTTCTGCTCCAACGTGCGAAGAATGCCGAAGTCGCGCAAGCCCTGAAGGACCGATTGGCTTGGTGGGAAGATTATGTCGGCAAGCATGGGGCCAGCCTCGATAACAACCCCTCACCCGGCAATAAGGCAGGCGGCCTCACCACCATATTGGAAAAGTCTTTGGGCGCGGTAGCCAAAAGTGGTTCCACGCCGCTCAATGCCGTTTATCGCTATGGGCAAGCCATCACCGAAAAGGGCTTTGTCTTCATGGATAGCCCCGGCTATGACCCCTGCAGTGCAACAGGCCAGATTGCTTCTGGCGCAAACCTGATCGCCTTTACCACCGGGCGCGGCAGCGTGTTTGGCTCCAAACCCAGCCCCTGCTTGAAACTGGCCTCCAACCAAGCCCTCGCCCGCCATATGGATGAGGATATGGATATTGATTGCTCGCCCATCCTATCGGGCGAAAGCATTGAGGCTGCAGGCGCACGCATTTTTGAAGCGTTGATCGAAACCGCCTCTGGCAAGCTTACCCAGTCAGAAGCCTTGGGCCTTGGTGACGAAGAATTCGTGCCGTGGCAAATTGGGGCGTTTCTTTAGAGGTCGCAGGCTCCATCGTTTCTATCGAAACGAATCCTGCTCTCGTTTTTAGAGGTCGCAGGCTCCATCGTTTCTATCGAAACGAATCCTGCTCTCGTTTTTAGAGGTCGCAGGCTCCATCGTTTCTATCGAAACGAATCCTGCTCTCGTTTTTAGAGGTCGCAGGCTCCATCGTTTCTATCGAAACGAATCCTGCTCTAGCCAATCAACGGATATTCCGCCTCAACCCCATAAAGGTTTGAGCCCTTTTTCGTGATGTGGCTGGCGTACAAGTAAAAGCGGTCAGCCGTCCATGGCCCTGCTTTGAACAAATTATGGCGGGCTTGATAGGCAACGACCGCCTCCAAACTATGGCCATCTTGCAGATAGCACGTGGTGACATGGGGGGTGTAAGCGCGGGTATCGGGGTCTAGACCCACTTGTCGACAAGCCCGTTCACACGCCCGTTGCAAGTGGTTCAACGCCTCATTTGGGCCGACTCCCATCCAAGCCGCATGGGGCTTTGAATTGCCGAAGAAGCCAGAGCCCTGCAGTGCCAATTCAAAGGGTGCGACGCGGATATCGGCCAAAGCCAAATCTAAGTCGGTGGCTTGGGCTTCATCTACCTCGCCAACAAAGCGCAAGGTGATATGCAAATTATCCCGCTTGCTCCATGAGGCCCGCTCCAGCCCGCTTTGGGTTTTCTGCACGGCGTCAGCAATCGCGTCGGGCAAGGGCAAGGCAACAAAGAGGCGCAGCATGGAATTAGCTGATCTTAGGGGCAGGGATTGGGGATGGTCGAGTGCAGGGTCTCGACAGCGGCCTCAAGCTCTGGCGTCCAAGGCTTGTCGAACGCATCAATCGCATGGCTCAATTGGTCCATCGTCGTCGCCCCGATAATGACCGACGTCATGAATTCCCGTGTCGCGCAGAACTTCAGCGCCAATTGCACCGGTGTCATGTCATGGGCGGCAGCCAATTCCATATAGGACTTAATCGCAGGCTCTGCCCCCGGCCCCTGATAACGCTGACCGCGCTCAAACAAGGTCGTGCGGGCACCGGGCGGACGCGCGCCGCCCAGATATTTGCCAGTCAAATAGCCCTGCGCCAAAGGCGAATAAGCCAGTAGGCCAACATTTTCGCGCATGGAAACTTCGGCAAGGCCGGTTTCAAACGTGCGATTAACGAGATTATAGGCGTTCTGGATGGTTGCGATGCGCGGGAGACCATTGCGCTCGGCCTCTTCGACAAAGCGCATCACGCCCCAAGCGGTCTCGTTCGAGACGCCGATATGGCGGATCGCGCCCTTCTGGACCCAAGGGTCTAGAGCGGCCAACACCTCTTCAAAGGCGGTATAGTCATCCTTGTAATCGCGATAGCTCCAGCCGCCGAACATGTTCACGCGGCGGTCGGGCCAATGGATCTGATAGAGGTCGAGATAGTCGGTCTGCAGGCGCTTCAGGCTCTTCTCAATCGCTTCATCGATGTTGGCCTTATTGACGCGGGAGCCTTCGCCCGAGTCGCGGAACCAATTCATCGGCGAGCGGCCAGCCACTTTCGAAGCCAAAAAAATCTTATCGCGGGTGCCGCGTGCCTTCATCCAGGTACCAATGATCCGCTCAGTCGCGCCACTGGTCTCGGGGCGCGGGGGAATGGCGTAAAGCTCTGCCGTGTCAAAGAAATTGATACCGCGCTCAAAAGCATAGTCCATTTGGGCATGGCCTTCGGCTTCGGTATTTTGCTCGCCATAGGTCATGGTGCCGAGGCAAATCAGCGGGACGGACAGGCCAGTGCGGCCGAGAGGTTTCATGATCATGGCGTGAGTTCCTTGTAGCGGCGAGCAGGGTTTAGGGGCGCTTGGGCTTTAGACCAAATGATTTTGCCACAAAGGGCACAAGGCGGGCAGCAATCCGGTCGGCCCCCACAGGGTTTGGATGGATGCCATCGGCTTGGTTGAGCGTCGGGTTAAGGGCCACGCCTTCCAACACAAAGGGGTCGAGCGGGATATTATGTTTGCGGGCAAGACTTGGGTAAATGGCGTCAAACCGCGCCCGATAATCCGCGCCCCAATTGCTGGGTGCCCGCATGCCGAGTAGCGCGACTTTCAAGCCGCGTGCCTTTGCCCGCGCGATCATTGCATCAATATTCTTCTTGGCGTCTTCCGGGCTGCGCCCTTGCAGCATGTCATTGGCCCCAATCGCCAAGAGCACGGCGTCCGTCCCGCGCGGCACGGCGAAATCAAACCGCGCGAGAGCCCCTGCCGTCGTGTCGCCCGACAGGCCGGCATTGGCGATACGCAATTCATAGCCCGCGGTCTTTAAACGCGCCTCAAGACGGGCCGGAAAGGCTTCGCTGCGCTTCACGCCCAGCCCTGCCGTCAAGGAATCGCCAAAAGCGACAATGGTAAAGGGCTTTGGTCGCGCCGCTTTGCCGGCTTGAGCGGCAGCCTCCTTGCCCGTCAGCACCATTGCAGCGCTGAGGGTCACAAAAGCTCGACGGGTGGTGAAAAACGGTGGCAAGTGCAACATGACGCTTATTTAAGCCTTCGCACCCATTGCGACAGCCCCTTTCTAGATTATGTGCAGTCTATGACCCAAAATGATATTGTCCTCTCGCTTCACAACGTAACCCTGTCGCTGCCCGGCGCGGATGGCCCCGTCCATATCCTCAAAGGGATCGATGGCGAGATAAGGGCTGGCGAGATTGTGGCGATCACTGGCCGATCAGGCTCTGGCAAGTCCAGCCTGTTGGCGGTCTCAACCGGGCTGGAGCCTGCCAGTGGTGGCTCGGTCAAGCTGTTGGGCACTGAGCTTGTTGGTCTGAATGAAGACCAATTGGCCGCCGTGCGGCGCGGACGCATTGGCATTGTATTTCAAGCCTTCCACCTCCTGCCCAATATGACGGCGCTGGAGAATGTCGCGACCGCGCTGGAGACCGCCGACATTTCAACCGGCAAGGCGGCGCGCGACGCGGCCGCTGCCGCGCTGGAGAAAGTGGGCCTCAGCCATCGGCTCAAACATTATCCAAGCCAGTTGTCGGGTGGCGAACAACAGCGCGTCGCCGTGGCGCGTGCCACCGTGATCCAACCCAAATTGATCTTTGCAGATGAGCCGACCGGCAATCTCGACCAAGCTGCCGGGCAATCGGTTCGCGACCTGTTATTTGATGCCGCGCGCAGCCAAGGTGCGGCTTTGGTACTTGTTACGCATGAAGCCAGCCTCGCTGCTGCCTGCGACCGGATTGTGCGCCTTGAAGATGGGAAGGTCGCTTCGTGACGCGCTGGTCTTACGCGTTCAACATTGCGGTGGCAGAGCTGCGCAGCGGGATCAAAGGGTTCCGCCTGTTTCTCGTCTGTCTGGCCATTGGCGTCGCCGCGATTGCCGCAGCGGGCAGTATGGCCCAAGCCTTTCGATCCGGCTTGGATGCTGAGCAACGGCGCATTTTAGGCGGCGACTTTGTCCTAAACTTGCGGCAGCGCACGCCAAGCCCAGAACAACTCACCTTCTTCAACCAGCGCGGTACCACGTCGTTGGCCATTGATAGCAATACGATGGGGACCTCGGGCGAGGTACGGCGCTTGATCCAATTGCGCGCGGTCGACCGAGTTCACCCGCTTGAGGGAAGTGTCACCCTAGCCCCACAACAGCCTTTGCAGGGCCTGTTGGCTGAAAAAAATGGTGTCTGGGGTGCCGTCGCCGAACAGGCCTTGCTGGATGCGTTCAAGCTGAAAGTGGGCGATGAGATCGCGCTTCCTTATGGCAAGGTACAAATCCGCGCGGTCTTGTTGAAAGAACCAGATGCGCTCGGTCGCGGCTTCGCCTTTTCGCCGCGACTGATGGTGTCCACGGCGGCGCTTAAGCCCCTCAATCTCGCCCAACCCGGCGCCCTTTTTTCCTCGGCACTTCGGGTGAAGCTGAAAGATGCAGGTGCGGCGCCCGCCACCAAGGCCGCCTTCGACAAGGCTTTTCCGGCTGATAAAGCTTCCTTGCGGGATAAGTCTCGCTCGGCGGAAGGGTTTGATCGCGCACTCGACCGGGTTGAACTCTTTCTGTCGTGCGTTGGCTTTGCCGCCCTTTTGGCCGGGGGCTTAGGCGTAGCTGGTGCCGTACGCGGGCATTTACAAACCCGGCGCGGCTCGATCGCCATTCTAAAGGCGATGGGTGCATCAGGCGGAGATGTGCGTCTGGCCTATGGCCTACAGATTTTGTGCTTGGCACTTTTGGGTGCCCTCTTGGGTGTCGTGATCGGCGGGGCCGCGCCCTTCTTGACGTCTTGGGCTTATGGCAGTGCCCTGCCCATCCCGATTGAGCTGACCTTGTTTCCAAAGCCTTTGGCCTCTGCGGCCGGCATTGGGCTTTTGTGCGCCTTTGCTTTTGCCGCGCCCCCCTTGGGTGCCGCACGCGCGACACCGCCTTCCCATTTGCTGCGCGGTGGCGGTGGCGATAGCCCGACGCCCATGGTGGAGCGTATCGCGGCCATGATTGGCCTTGTGGCGCTCGCAAGCTTGTTCGCGCTGACGAGCCCCGATCCCGTGATGGCAATCCTATTGGCGATTGGCGCAGGTCTTGGCTGGCTGGCTTTCTATGGCTTAGGAAAAGCTGCACAAGTTATCGCCCATCGCGCCCCTCGACCTGGTGGGGCTTGGGGATTGGGGCTTGCAGCTCTCGGCGGTCCTGGTTCGCTTGCCCCCGCTGCGGCACCTGCTTTGGGTCTAGGCCTCGCCCTTCTGGTAGCGCTCGGGCAAATCCAGTCCAATTTGGTCGCGCAAGTGCGCGATACCGCCCCCGCCAAGGCCCCCAGCGTGGCCTATACCGAGATCCCCGATCTGAAGGCGCTTGAGTTCGACGCCTTGGTCAAAGCGACCGTTCCCCGTCTGAAACCAGAGGATTACGCGCGCACCCCGGTCATGACGGTCCGGGTCATCTCGCTCAATGGTCAAGAGATCGATGTCGAGAAGGTCAAGCCGTCCGAGCGCTGGTTTGTTGAACAGGAAATCGGCTCCACCTGGCAGGCCAAGCAGCCGGAAGGCGCGAAGTTGACGGCAGGCACGTGGTGGCCCGTGGACTATAATGATCCGTTTGAGGCCAAAGTCAGCCTTGAGTCCGAAGCCGCCGAAGGCATTGGGGCCAAAGTTGGTGATACGATTGGCATCTTGGTCTCGGGACGCGAGATTGAGGCCAAAGTTGAAAACCTGCGCAAAGTCGATTGGGGTGGCTTTGGCGCGAACTTCGCTGTCGTCTTCGCACCCGGTGCCTTTGAAGGCGCACAATTCCGCCACTTCGCCATAGCGCGTCTATCACCAGACGAAGAGGCGCAAATGACCAAGGCGATGGCCAAGGATTTTCCCGCCGTCGGCATTGTGCGCGTGCGCGATGCTTTGGCCGCGGCGGGCGATTTGTTTGAAAGCCTCGCCATCGCCATTCAGGCGATTGCCGCTGTCGCTCTGGCCGCAGGTGGCGCTGCTGTCGCCGGGGCCTTGGCGGCGGGCAGTCGCAGGCGGCTCTATGAAGCGGCGATCCTGAAAAGCCTTGGGGCCAGTCGGGCTCGCATTGTCGGCGCGATGGCGATTGAACAGGCCTGTGCGGGCTTGATTGCGGCGCTGATTGGTGCAGGCCTTGGCCTAGGTGCCGCCTATGTAATCGTCATCCAGGTGTTGGAGGCCGACTGGTTACTGAATCTAGGCTTGGTTGGTTCCATTGTCGGCGGCGCGGTTACGGTCTTCGCGCTGGCTGGCGTGGCGATTGGCTTTGCCGCCCTTGGCCGTCCGCCCTACCGAGTGCTCTCGGCAGCAGCCGAATTCGGCTAGGTGCGCAAAGTTTCAATTAGGCGCCGAGCGCTTGAAGCTGGCCGCCTTGGCTTTTGAGCCAAGCACGGGCTGGCTTCCAGTCGGGCATGAGGCGCGTCACATGGGCCCAGAAGGCGGGCGAGTGATTGAGTTCCAGCAAATGCGCCATCTCATGGGCGACGACATATTCGAACACTTTTGGCGGGGCACCAATCAAACGCCATGACAGCATGATATCGCCGCGCGAGGTACACGACCCCCAGCGGGACCGCGTGTCGCGCAGCGCAATGGAGGTCGCTTCCTTGCCAAGGCGTGGGGCAAAAACGTCCGCATAATTCACGGCATCCGATTGCGCAAAAGCTTTGAGGGCCACGGCGACCCGCGCACTAAAGCGGGCGGGTGTGGCGGCAATCACCAAACGCGGTTCAACCCCATCTTGAAAAACCGGTGCCCCACGTCCGGCCACGCGCACCAATTGGGTGGGACGACCGCGAAACAGAATCTCACCCCCTTCAACAAAGGGCGCTGGTGCGGGCAGCGCATCCAAGCGCGCCTCGATCCAAGCAGCATTCTCTTGCACAAAGCCCAAGGCCTGCTTTTGGGAGACGCGCAACGGGCCACTCACCACCAAGCGCCGCTTGATTGGGTCGACGCGCATCGTCAAGCGCTTGGCACCACGACGGCCGGTAAAGCAGGCTTCAACACTGCGCCCAGATGGCAGGCTTAATTGGGCTAGCTTTGCCACCATGCCTCTGCCGCCCTTAGTTTGGCGTGACAGGAGCCCCGGACACGGGCGAACGCGAACCGTCAGCGGGCTTGTTTTCCGCGCGGCGCGTCGTGATTGCAGGGGTGCGCTTTGGCAGGCCAGCGGTCAGCAATTCATAGGCGCGCTTCAACTGATAATCCTCAGTTTCCTTCCAGCCGACAGGTGGCATTTCCGCAGGCATGTGCGGGGGCTTGCGCTTGACGCCACTTTCATTGTCGAGCGCATGAGGAAGATCTTCCTCACCTTGGAACAGCGCCTTACGCTCTTTCAATTGCTCTTCGGTGATGCGTACGGCGCTGATCTCAATATCGGGTTCAATGCCCGCACCTTGGATCGAGCGACCCGCTGGGGTGTAATATTTGGACGTCGTCAGACGCAACGCACCATCCCGACCATTGCGCAATGGAATGACCGTCTGGACAGAGCCCTTGCCGAAGGACGCGGTCCCAACAATCGTCGCACGACCGCGATCCTGCAACGCACCGGCAACAATTTCAGATGCAGAAGCCGTGCCTTCATTGATCAAGACCACCATCGGCACACCGGCCAAACGCTCACCCGGCGTGCCATAATAGCGCTGGATATCGTCAGCGCGGCGACCACGGGTGGAGACGACTTCGCCGCGATCCATAAAGACATCCGTCACTTCAATCGCTTGATCCAAAAGACCACCGCCATTATTGCGCATGTCGAGCACAATACCCTTTAGGCGGCCACCCAATTGGCGCTGAATGTCGTCAATTGCTTTGTTGAGCCCTTCCGAAGTGCGCTCATTCACAAAGGTGGAGATACGGATATAGCCGTAATCGCCTTGAATCTTGCTGGTCACAGGCTTCAGCACGATGGTCTCGCGCATCACTTTGGCAACAAAAGGCTCTTGGCCCTCGCGCGCAACCGTGACGTCAATCGAGGTTCCAACGGGGCCGCGCATTTTCTTTACGGCTTCATCGAGTGGCAAGCCAAGGATTGACGCGCCATCCACCGCTATCAGCTTATCGCCAGCCTTGATGCCTGCGCGGACAGCCGGGCTATCATCCATCGGCGAGATCACTTTCACCGCGCCGTCTTCGCTGGTCACTTCAATGCCGATACCGCCATATTCACCCTTGGTGGAGACCTGCATATTGTTGAAGGCTTCAGCGTCAAGAAAGCTAGAATGCGGGTCAAGGGATTGCAGCATGCCATCAATGGCGGCAGCCACCAATTTATCGTCCTTAGTCGGCACAACATAATCGGTGCGCACGCGCGCCATCACATCGGCGAAAATCTCTAACTGACGCAGCGTGTCCTCACCCTTTGCCGCAGGTGCCGCATTGTCCGGGCGCCCACCAGCCGACCACGCAACCGCCGTAGCGCCCAAAGCGGCACCCAGTCCCAATGTCCCGGCCAAGACTGGCGCAATCCACCAGCGCTGTGTCTTTTGGGAATCTGTCATAAGCGGCTACTCCGAGTGGCTAAGGCCATGAGATCTTCAACAAACTTGTATCGTCTATATAGTTCAAGCAAAGTGGTTAAGCACCACCTACCACAGTTGATTGCGGTGATTTAATCTACAGTCGGACCACCGTAAACAGGCGCACTTACGTGCCGTTTGGCCTCTTAAGCCACAGATTGGGGTTTTGCGGTGTGCTTTGCTTGCGCACTTCCATATAAAGATCGGGCACAATGCGACTATCCGTCGCCATTTCACCAATCGGTTCGCCTGCTAAAACTTCTTGGCCAGCCTCGGCATAAATCGTCGCCATGCCAGCTAAAACAATGTGATAGCCGTTTCCAACATTCAAAATCATCACCCGTCCATACGAACGGAAGGGGCCCGCAAACTCTACTTCGCCATCATAGGGGGACACGACTTGCGCCGAACGACGGGTTCGAATGGTGATGCCTTCGGACCGCCCGCCACTTTCTAACACAGCCCCAAACCCTGTGACAACTTGGCCATTAGCCGGATAGGACACTGTGCCCATCGCACGGTCAAAACCGCGCGCGAAGTCGGAGCCGTCCTGTTGTTGCTGGGGGTCAAGTCCCGGGACCGAGCCGCCGAGCCGGATCACCAAGTCACGCAAATCATTGGCGCGCCGCACAATCTCAGAAATCCGCGCCCGCTCTGTGTCGGCATCGCGCATGATACGGGCCTGCACCATGCGTCGTTCTTGGATCAAGGAACCGATCGTCTGACGCGCGATCATCAAACGGGTGTTGCTGTCACGGTAGCTGGTATTTTGCATCAGGATCGACTCGCGAAGACCCTGAAGCTTGGCAATATCGGCCGCAGCTTGCTTGGCGCGATCATCTAGCATTGGGGCAATTTCGCCCATCAAAATGGCGACACGGGCAGCTTCGGCGGCATTTTTGGGCCGCACAGCTAGGGCCGGTGGGCGGTCGCGCTCCATCGCGATCAAGGCAATCACGACATCTTCTAAAGCATCGCGATTGCTGGCGAGTTTTGTATTTAATTGCTTTTCCTGCGCGCGCATCTGGATCAGGCGCACTTCGGAACGCTCCACTTCGCGTTCGAGACGGTCGCGGTCTTCCGCAGCCGCGACGAGTTTTTTCCGCAAAGCTTCTGCATCGCCTGCGACGCGATTAGCATCATCGACAAGGGTACCGACCCGCTCTTCCCGCCGTTGACGTTCGGCTTCCAAGCGCTTCAACTCCTGCTCGGCGGAGCTTTGGCCATAGACCGGCATGGCTGCGCCCAGCGTCACACACAACAGCAGGATCGTTCGAAGTCTGCGCATGCCTGCAGAGATAG
The DNA here is from genome assembly GCA_001602435.1 of Hyphomonadaceae bacterium UKL13-1. Classification (GTDB taxonomy): domain Bacteria; phylum Pseudomonadota; class Alphaproteobacteria; order Caulobacterales; family Aquidulcibacteraceae; genus Aquidulcibacter. The sequence continues at coordinate 334,686 of CP012156.1, read as the reverse complement.
CCAGATTTGGGGCGGCGGTCACCTCAGCGTTACAGGGCCGCTTTGGGCTCTAGACGCGGTGATACGGCGTCCCTGCAAGGATCGAGACAGCGCGATAAATCTGCTCTGCCGCCATGGCCCGCACGAGCTTGTGTGGCCAAGTCCAAGAGCCAAAGGCCAGCTTCATCGAGGCAGCTTCGGTCAGGGCTTTGCCGTGTCCATCAGGTCCACCAATGGCCAACACAATGTGGCGTTGGCCTTGATCGCGCAGGCTGGCCAAGCGATTGGCAAAGCCGACGGAGCCCGGCGCTTCGCCGCGTTCATCCAGCGCGATGATGAAACTGCCTGTCTCAATCGCCGCCAACAAGGCCGCAGCCTCTTTGTCACGGTCAGGCTCGCGCAGACGCGGGTCGATCTCAACCAAGCGAACGGATTTGATGCCCAACGGCTTACCCATGGCATCGGCACGGCCGAGCCAGTCCAACGTCATCGCTTGTTCGGGTTCTTGTGCCTTAAGCCGCCCAATGGCAGCCAAAGTCACATTCAAGCAGCACCTGCCGCGTGGCGGGTTTCCCCGGTCCAAATACGCTCAATCGCATAAAAGGCCCGCACTTCGGGCCGGAAGATGTGGGCGACGATATCGCCAGCATCAATCAACACCCAGTCGGCATTGGGCAGACCTTCAACGCGCGCCTTGCCAACGCCCGCATCTTTCAGCTTGCGCACAATATGGTCTGCGATCGCGGCGACATGGCGCTGCGAACGGCCAGAGGCGACGATAATCGCGTCTGCGATGGAGCTTTTGCCTGTTAAATCAATGCACAACACATCTTCTGCTTGGTCGCCATCCAAAGATGCGAGGATGATGTCTTTCAGATCAGGATTTTGAGTATCACTTAGTTCGGACGACAGGGTCTTGGCCTTTCAGAAACTTGAAGCCTTCCCTAGCACATATGAAGTCAAAATGCATGCCCTGTTGCAGGCAGTGCGGAACTGGGGCGGAAAATGGTTTTTTAAGGCCAAGCTGATAGACGACTTACAAAGGGGTTTGGTGATGAAAGAGACGGTGGCGTTGGATAGTGCTCAGGCCCGAATGCGGCTGCCTGAAGCTATGGCCGACGCCCGCGCGACCACCTTCGATTTGATCCAAGACCGCAGCATGATCGTGTGGGGCGAACATTGCTCTGAATGTGCCGCGCCCACCTGCTATACCGCCTGCAGCTTCTATACCCCACGCCCAGATGGCCATTGCCGCCGCTTTGCCCATGGCATGGAAACCATCGATACCGGGTCAGCCAACAAAACCCCTTAACCCGGATCGCTTTCCGCCGCTGGGGCAAGCTGGAAGGACGCGGGCCGGTTGGCGCGCTCGAAAAAGCAGACGCGGCAAATCTAGAACAAGCGCTGCAACCGGCTCTCGGCCTTGGCTTGGCTTTCTTGGCCCGGCGCGAAGCCCGCGCACGCACCGCCAAGCATCAGGCGTTAGGACAAAAAGCGCCCGGCGAATTCGACGCGTTTATGATCGAGGGTGCCGCCCTTTCTGCCGAGACGATCTCTTTCACCCTGACCTTTGTCCCGGTCGACAAGGCCAGCTCCGCTTTGTTTCAGAGCCAGTTTTCGTTGAACGCAGACTGGACTCGCGTCTCGATCCCGGTCGCAGATATTGCGCGCACCATCGACCTCGCCCAAGATTATCTCGTTCAGATCGAGCCTGTCGGCGAAGCCGAAGGTCTGGAAGTGCTGTTCGGCCTGTGTGATTTTGTGACTTGGGCCAAGGCGGCCCAATCAATCGCACCTCCCTCTGCCCCCAGCACGCCCGCTGCCAAAGCCAAAGTCGTGATCTGGGACCTCGATCATACGATCTGGGACGGCATTCTGGTCGAAGATGGGCCAGAGGGCGTGGTGGTGAAGCCGGGCATTCACGAGATGATTGAAGCCCTCGATGCGCGCGGGATCCTCCAATCGGTTGCCAGCAAGAATAACCATGATGAGGCGGTGGCCGCCCTCGCCCATCATGGCCTTCTCGACTACATGCTCGCCCCACAGATCAGTTGGGGCCCCAAAAGCGCGGCCTTGGCCCGGATAGCCGAAACCCTCAATCTGGGCCTCGATTCCTTTGTCTTCATCGATGATCAGCCGTTTGAGCGCGGCGAAGTGGGCGAAGCCCACAAGGCGGTAACTGTGCTGGCCGATACCGAAGCGCTCACCCTCTTGGATCGTCCGCAATTTGACGTGCCCGTGACGCCCGAAAGCAAGGGCCGCCGCGCACTTTATGCGGTGGAAGCCGCGCGCGCTCTGGCTGCGGAGTCTGCGGCTGGTGATATGGACCAATTCCTACGCAGTTGCGATCTGGTGCTGACGCTCGCGCCGCTTTCGGCCAGCGATGCAGAACGCGTCTATGAATTGTCGCAGCGGACCAACCAACTCAATATTGCCGCCACACGTTATAGCCGCGGCGATGTCGAGGCCATGCTGTCAGACGCAAATGGAGGTGAGGCGTGGACCCTGCGCTGTGCCGACCGGTTTGGCGATTATGGCCTGATCGGCTTTGCCTATGGCGACCCAAAGACTGGCCATATCCGGGACTTCTTCATGAGTTGCCGCGTACAGCGCAAGCGCGTTGAAGCGGCCTTTTTTGCGTGGCTGGCGGCACGGTGTGAAGCGGCAGGTGCGCACGAGATGACCATCTCTTACCAGAAAGCGGCCCGCAATGGCCCGGCCCTAGAGCTGTTTCAAAACTTAGGCTTTACCTTGAGCCCGACTGACGACACCCACGGCAACCTCGCCTGCCCACTGCCCGCAAGTTTTGACGGGCATGATATTGTGCGCATTGAGGCAACCTTGGCCAAACCCAGTGCCGCACTTACTTCTGAGGCTGTTTAATTCATGGCGACTGGACTTCTCACGCGCATTGAAGGGGCCATCACACGGGCGATCCCTTTAAACCCGATCCAATCGCGCCTCACCGAAGCGGTCGCCTCGATCAGCTTTGACGATATTCCGTTTTCGGCGGCACGGGTCGGTGCTCCCATTCTGGAGCGTGCCCACATTCAGGGCACGTTTTACGTGTGCGGCGGCCATACCGGCCAGACGTTTGAAGACCGCGCCCAGCATGAAAGCCACGATCTTCTGGCGCTCCATCAAGCCGGACACGAAATCGCCTGCCATACCTATGCCCACCCCTTTGTCACCAAGCTAACAGACGTCGGCCGCGATCAAGATCGGAAAGCCAATGCCGACTTTATGCGCAAAACGCTGGGCGATGTGATGATGACCAGCTTTGCCTATCCCTATGGCGCCGTTAGTTTGGCCGCCAAAGCCTATTATGCGCGCCAATTCTTCACCTGTCGGGGCGTGTATCGCGGTCTGAATACGGGTCGGGTCGACTTCTCAGAATTGCGCGCCATCGGGATTGAAAGACGTCAGCATGATATCGGCCAAGTCCGCGACCTCGTCGCCGAAGCCAAAGCGCGCCATGCGTGGATCATTTTCTTCACCCATGACGTGGGGCCAGACCCTTCTGACTATGGCTGCACGCCACAAAATCTTGAGGACGTGATCACGACCCTCAAGGACTCAGGCATTGAAACCCTGCCCGTGAAGGCCGCTGCCGCCAAAGTGATGTTTGGTTAAGCCCGCAAGGCGCGGATCTTCTCAATCATCGCCACACTGGATGGATCGCGCCGATCACTTGGTCCATTTTGCAGGTCAAGATCGATCTCGCTCGCAATCACTTTGCCAAGCTCCACGCCCCATTGGTCAAAGGAATTAACGCCCCACAGCTTGCCTTCAACAAAGGTGCGATGCTCACAAAAAGCCAGATAAGCGCCGAAATTGGCCGGGCTTAGACGGTCCATCAGCACAAAACTGGACGGGCGATTACCTTTGAACACGCGGTGTGGCGCGATAGCGGCAATCTGGTCGGCGCTCGCACCAGCGGCTTGCATGGTCTCCGTCACCGATGCCAAGCTCTTGCCATGGGTCAAGGCTTCGGCTTGGGCTAAGACATTGGCCAAAGTCATACGCGTGCGGACAGGGGCGTCCTCATCGTCTTGGGCGACGGCTAGGAACTCAACCGGGGTTACATCCGGGCTCTGGTGGAGGTGCTGGAAGAAAGCATGTTGGGCATTGGTGCCTTCTGCGCCCCAAACGACGGGGCCTGACGTTTCGACACTGTGTCCACTCAGATCGACCGACTTGCCGTTCGACTCCATCTCTAATTGCTGCAGGAATTGCGGCAACAGGCGCAAGCGCTTGGCATAAGGGATGACGGCGCGGCTTTTGAACTGCAGGCACGTGCGATTCCACCAGCCGATCAGACTGGCGATGACAACCGGATTTTCTGCCAGCGGCAATGCCTCAAATAGATTGTCCATCGCCGCAGCACCGGCGTGCATCTCGGCCACGACTTCAGGCCCCAAAGCGATTTCACACGACAGACCCACCGCGGACCATAGTGAAAACCGACCGCCTACCCATTCTTTGAAGTCAAACACGCGGTCCGGCCTAAAGCCTGCCGCTTTGGTCTTTTCCGGTGCGGCACTGATCGCGACCAAATGGGCGCTATCGTCTGGACCAATCGTGGCCTGTAGCCAAGCGCGTGCAGCTTTGAGATTTTCCAAAGTCTCCAACGTCGTGAAGGTTTTGGACACGCACAGGATCAAGGTCTCGCGCGGATCAAGACCGACAAGGGCTGCGGCCAATTCGCCGGGCTCGATATTGGCGGCAAAGCGCAATGTGATGTCGCTTCCCGCCGTCGGAGCCAAGGCTTCATAGACGAGGCGCGGTCCAAGGTCGGACCCGCCAATGCCAATATGGACGATGGACTTGAATGGCCGACCATCGGAAGCCGCAATCGACCCATCGCGAACACCGTGCGCAAAGGTTGTTGCGGCGGCCCGACCCGCGCGCACTGCGGCGCTGATCGCTTCGCCCTTGGCCATAAAGTCACGCTCGGGCTGACGCAGCGCCATGTGCATGACCGCACGATCCTCGGTCACATTGATTGCTTTCCCGGCAAAAAGATCGGATCGTGCTTGTTCAAGCCCGCTTTCTTGGGCATGGAGCAGAAGGGCGTCCAAGTCAGCTTGGCTCAGAAGGGCGCGAGAAAAATCAAAGGACAGGCCACCGGCCTGAAAGTTCAAGCGTTTGTGACGCGCTTGATCGAGCAAAAGGGTGGATAAGGAGGCGGAGGCTGCCGACTGGCCGCGGGCGATCAAATCAATGTGGGTCATGGCTCACCTCTGCCAAGACCGCCCGCACTTGTCGAGGCCTTAAGACCCTGACTATCAGTCACATCGCGTGACCAATTTGAGGAAGCCTAATGCCACAGCCAGTCCATGAGACAGATTTCGAAGAAGGCCATGGCACTTCTGGCCTCGGCCAAAAGATTGGCTTTGTCTTGGGGCTGGTGGTTGCTGGGATCATGTTGTGGATGGGCGCGCCCGAGGGCCTGGACCCCAAAGCTTGGAAAGCCCTCAGCCTGTTGGCCTTAATGATCATTTGGTGGGTGAGTGAGGCGATCCCCGTAGCCGCCACCGCTTTATTGCCGCTGGGTATGCTGCCCTTGTTGGGGGTGTTAAAGCCGGTTGATGCTGCGGCACCTTATGCCGACCCGATCATCTTTTTGTTCATTGGCGGCTTTATGATTGCTGCTGCCATTGAACAATCCGGCCTGCATCGCCGCATCGCTATCCATGTGCTCGCCGCTGTGGGGTCTAGCCCCGCTGCCATAGTCGGTGGCTTTATGATCGCGACGACTTTGCTGTCCATGTGGATCTCCAACACTGCCACCGCTTTGATGATGACGCCAATTGCGCTGGCAGTGTGCACCGCTGCGGCACCGGCCGGCCCTGACCGCCGAAAGCTGATTGCGGCCTGTGTGTTAGGTGTGGCCTATTGCGCGTCCATTGGCGGGGTGGGCACACCCATCGGCTCGCCCACCAATCTGATCGGGGCCAAGTGGTTGGACGCCAATGGGGTGGGGTTAAGCTTCCCCGAATGGATGGCCATTGGCGGCGCGATCATTTTGGTCATGGTGCCACTGGCTTGGTTGATCTTGACCAAGATCGCCTATCGCCTGCCCGCCCATTTGGGCGATGACACAGCCCACGAAGTCATCGCAGCAGAGGCCCGCGCTTTAGGCCCGATGAGCCAGAAAGAAGCGCGCGTGATGGTTATCTTCCTCAGCGTGGCACTGGCTTGGATCCTTCGCGAGCCCTTGAGCAAATTGCCCGGCCTGCAAGGCTTGACCGATATGGTGATCGCCATTCTGGGGGCTGTTGCTTTGTTTGTTGTGCCCGCAGGGGACAAAGCTGACCCGAACAAGGCCTTGCTCGGCTGGGACGTGGCCGAGCGCATCCCTTGGGGCATTGCCATCCTGTTCGGCGGTGGCCTGTCGATGGCGGCAGCTCTGGAAGCAACCGGCCTGTCGACCTTTATCGGTGGCCATATGGCCGGCATTGGGACTTTGCCCATCCTGCTCGTTGTTTTGATCCTCGTGGCCGCGACGGTCTTCTTGTCTGAACTTGCCTCTAATGTCGCGACGCTGACAGCCATGTTACCGGTTCTAACGGCGATGGTCGCAGGTTCTGGTGGCGATGCCTTTTTGATTGGGGCGTCGGCGACCTTTGCTGCCAGCTTTGGCTTCATGTTGCCGATTGCGACCGCCGCCAATGCCATCGCTTATGCAACCGGAGCGCCCAAACAGGCTGAGATGCTGCGCATTGGTTTTGCGTTGAATCTGTTCGGAGTTCTGACCATTGCTGCCGCTGTTGGCCTGATTGGACCCTTGGTGACGGGTTAAAATCCCGCCCCTGCCCTTAACAAGTTTGTCGGACCGCAATAAGGTGAAGTCAGGCCTTTTCTCGAGCATTTAGAAGGATTTGGTGTAACCCATGAGTGAGTCCATTCTGATCGGCGCCGGTGGCGAGCCGCTTGCCTCTATTGAGCTTTTGTTGAAGCGGGCCAACCGTCATGGCTTGGTCGCCGGTGCGACCGGCACGGGCAAAACCGTAACGCTGCAAGTCCTCGCCGAAGGATTTTCGCGCGCGGGTGTACCGGTCTTCGCGGCCGACATCAAAGGTGACCTCTCGGGCATGAGCCAATCGTGGGAACCCTCGCCCCCCTTCAAAGCGCGCGCCGAACAGATTGGTCTGACCGACTATAAAAGCGAGTCGACCCCTGTCGTATATTGGGACCTTTATGGCCAAAAGGGCCATCCCATTCGTACCACGATTACGGAAATGGGCCCCACTCTGCTCGCCCGCTTGATGGAAGTCAGCGATGCACAGGAAGGCGCTTTGGCGGTCGCCTTCAAAATGGCCGATGAAGAGGGCCTGTTCCTCTTAGACATGAAGGACCTCAAGGCCATTCTCGACTATATGGCCGAAAATGACAGCGTTGTTTCGAAGAAATACGGCCTTGTCACCCCTCAATCGATTGCCGCGCTTCAGCGCAAAATCATGCAATTGGATCAAGCCGGGGCTGATGGCTTCTTCGGCGAACCAGCCCTTGATCTGCGCGACTTCATGCGGACTGACCTGTCCGGCAAAGGCATCGTCAACATTCTGGCGGCAGACCGTCTGGTCCAGAGCCCGACACTCTATTCGACCTTCCTGCTCTGGATGCTGTCAGAATTGTTCGAGCAATTGCCGGAAGTCGGCGATATGGATCGGCCGAAAATGGTGTTTTTCTTCGATGAAGCCCATTTGCTGTTCCGCGACGCGCCAAAGGCGTTGCTCAATACCATTGAGCAGGTGGTGCGCCTGATCCGCTCTAAGGGGGTTGGCATTTATTTCGTCACCCAGAATCCGCAAGACATTCCCGAGACCGTGTTGGCGCAATTGGGCAACCGGGTTCAGCACGCGTTGCGCGCTTATACGCCAAGCGAAACCAAAGCGGTGCGCATTGCCGCCGAAAGCTTCCGGCCTAACCCAGGCTTTAAGACAGAAGATATGATTACGGCCTTGGGCGTAGGTGAAGCTTTGGTCTCCACTCTCGACGCCAAAGGTATCCCCACGATGGTGGAGCGCACCTTTATCCGCCCACCCTTAAGCCAAGTTGGCCCTTGCTCGCCCGAAGCACGCGCCCGCGTGATTTCAGCCAGCCCCATCGGCCCGCGCTATGATGCTGTGGTGGACCGTGAAAGCGCGTTTGAAATCCTCGAACGCAAGGCCGCTGAACTTGAAGCCCAGCAAGCCGAGATGGAACAGCCAGAACCAACCCGTTCCAAGCCCACCCAGCAAGAGGAAGAACCCCAAGATAATGGCGGGATCATGGGGGCGATTTTCGGCACCCAACGTGGTCGCTCTGGCCGCTCGCGGCAAAGCTTGGCCGAGACGGCGATGAAGACCATGGTGCGCCAAGCAAGCTCTACCATTGGGCGGGAATTGATGCGCGGCCTGATGGGGTCTCTGCGCCGCCGCTAGACCTCTGATCGACACCCCCTTTTGCGTCCTGTGGCATAAAATTCATGCGTAGGTCCCTCGCCATGGCGCTTGGACCTTGGTATGAAGGGGCCGCTACGCACAAGCCCCGATCAACGGGGTTGAGAGACGCAAAAGGGAGTCTGCCATGATTGAACGCAAACAATTTTACATCGACGGCGCTTGGGTTGATCCGGTTACGCCGCGCGATCACCACGTCATCAATCCGGCGACGGAAGAAGCGATTGCCGTCATCTCTCTGGGTGGTGAAGCAGATGCCGTAAAGGCTATCCTCGCCGCACGCGCCGCTTTCCCTGCTTTCTCCGAAACCAGCCATGATGAGCGCATCGCGCTTCTCGAGAAAATCATCGCGCTTTATTCGGCCAAGCTGCCGGAAATCGCACATGCAATCAGTCAAGAAATGGGTGCGCCCATGTGGTTGGCAAGTGCTGCCCAAGCCCCGGCTGGCCTTGGTCAATTGATGGGTGCATTGAATGCGCTGAAAGAATTCACGTGGGAACATTCGCGCGGCAACACCCGCATTCGCTATGAAGCGATTGGCGTGTGCAGCCTGATCACCCCTTGGAACTGGCCTATGAACCAAATCGGCTGCAAAGTTGGTCCTGCTTTGGCCGCTGGTTGCACCATGGTATTGAAGCCTTCCGAGCTAGCCCCACTCGACGCCATGATCTTGGCTGACATTATTCATGAAGCGGGCGTGCCCAAGGGCGTGTTCAACCTCGTCAATGGCGATGGTCCGGGCGTCGGCAGCGTCATGTCGACCCATGAAGAAGTCGACTTTGTCTCCTTCACCGGCTCGACCCGCGCCGGCATTGAGATCGCCAAGAGTGCGGCCCCAACCGTCAAGCGCATCGCGCAAGAACTCGGTGGCAAGTCGCCTAACATCGTTCTGGAAGATGCCGACATTCAAAAGGCAGTTTCTGCGGGCGTCATGCAAGTCATGACCAATTCGGGCCAGTCGTGCAACGCACCAACCCGCATGTTCGTGCCGCGCGCGAAACTGGGCGAAGCCACCGCTGTTGCGAAAGCGACCGCAGAATCGGTTGTGGTTGCTGATCCTGCTGGCGACAAGCGCTTTGCCATGGGTCCATTGGCCAATGGACGCCAGTTCGAGAAGGTCCAATCCTTGATCGAAATCGGCATGAAAGAGGCCACCTTGGTAGCTGGCGGCATGGGTCGCCCTGAAGGCTTCAACAAGGGCTATTTCGTGCGCCCAACCGTGTTCGTCAGCGATACCAATGACACCACGATCGCGCGCGAAGAAATCTTTGGCCCCGTGCTGACCATGATCCCCTACGATTCCGAAGCAGACGCCGTCGCAATGGCCAATGACACGGTTTACGGCCTGTCGGGCTATGTCCAGTCGGAAAACCTCGACCATGCACGCGCAGTCGCCAAGCAAATCCGCGCTGGCATGATCCACATCAATGGCGCCAGCACCGACACGGTAGCGCCCTTCGGTGGCTATAAGCAGTCGGGCAATGGCCGTGAATGGGGCGACTTCGGCCTCGAAGAGTTCCTCGAAGTCAAAGCCGTCATGGGCTATGGCGCCGTCGCGGCGGAATAAGGTTTAGGCCACTGAACAGCCCTTCTCGCGCTAGGAGCGGGGTGCGCAGCTCAAGCCCCTCGCCCTTTGGGAGAGGGGTTGGGGTGAGGGCTTACATTCACAGAGTTGATTGTGCGCTAGAGGCCTCAGGTGCACAAAGCAACGCGCTCTTGCGCTGGCACCCCCTCACCCCCGACCCCTCTCCCCCTTGGGGGGCGAGGGGAGCGCGCTGACTCACCCCACCAAAAAATCCGCGGCCGCGTGAAACACGAAGCTGTGCCGGCGCGCGACGGCGGCGACGTCGTGGCCATAGCCGCCACCTAGGACCGTCACCAGAGGAATAGACCGACTACGTACGGCTGCGATCACGCGGCGCTCGCGCGTCATGAGGCCTTGATCAGTTAAGGCGAGTTTACCCAAACGATCGTCCTGATGCGGGTCAACGCCCGCAATATAGAACACCAGATCCGGGCGAACGTGATCAAGCAAGGCAGGCAAATACTGGTCGAGAGCGGCGAGATAGGCTGCATCCCCCGTCCCTTTGGGCAGCGCGACATCCAAATCAGAAGGTGGTTTTTCTAAGGGCCAATTGTCATCGCAATGCATGGAAAAGGTGAAGACGCGCGGCTCATCACTAAAAATTAGGGCCGTACCATCGCCATGATGGACGTCTAAATCTACCACCAGAATCTGGTTCACAGCCCCTTCGGCCAATAGGACAGAGGCGGCAACCGCCACGTCATTAAAGACACAAAAGCCTGCGCCTTGATCGGCCCTAGCGTGGTGGCTGCCGCCCGCGCTGTTGCAGGCCAGGCCTTCTTGCAACGCCAGACGCGCCGCCAAAAGCGTGCCCGCCGTGGCCAATTGTGCGCGCAGGACGACGCGCTCTGTCAGACTAAAGCCGATGCGCCGTACCGCCGCTGCATCCAAAGTTCGGCCCAACACCCCATCAACATAGGCAGGCGTGTGCGCACGGATCAGGTCTGCCCGTGCAATTGGTTCAGGGGTCACAAAGCCATGCGGGGCGAGACCGTCTTGGCGCAGAATGTCGGCCAGTTGGGCGAACTTTTGCATGGGGAAGCGATGGCCGTCCGGCGTATCGGCGGTATAGTCAGTGTGGTGGACGATGGGCAGGAGGCGCATGGGCTCAGCCTGTCCTCAGCCCGTCCTTGATTTTCTGGACAAGGCCCGGCCCTTCAAAGACCAGAGCGGTATAAAGCTGGATGGCATCAGCGCCGGCTTCAAACTTGGCCTGCGCATCGGCAGCAGAGGCGACGCCTCCGACCCCGATCAAGGGCATCGCATCGCCCAAAGCGCCTTTAAATTCTCTCAGCAAGCGGGTGGATTTCTCAAACACGGGTCTGCCGGACAAGCCACCTTGTTCGCCCTTGTGCTTGGCTTGGAGGTGATCGGGGCGGTCGACCGTGGTGTTGGAAACAATCAGTGCATCGATCTTTTGCGCCACCGCAGTCTCAGCAATGGCGCGCACTTCATCCTCGTCCAAGTCGGGGGCGACCTTCAAAAAGACGGGGCGGCGGCCATGGGCGCGGGTTTGCGCCTCGGCTAGCACCATGACTTGACCCAAAAGATCTTCCAACGCCGCGCGGGTTTGCAGCGCGCGCAGGCCCGGTGTGTTGGGTGAAGAAATATTGATCGTGATGTAGGAGGCGTGCAACCACACCCGGCGCAGGCCCTCGCAATAATCCGCGATCCGGTCTTCGCTGTCCTTATTGGCCCCGATATTTGCGCCAACAATGCCGGGCCGATGGGCGCGGGCGCGCAAGCGGTTCACAAAATGCATCAGGCCTTCATTATTAAAGCCCATGCGATTGATCACGGCTTGATCCTCGACCAAGCGGAAGAGGCGCGGCTTGGGATTTCCCGCCTGCGGGCGCGGCGTGACGGTCCCACACTCCACAAAGCCAAAGCCTGCCGCCAACATGGCGTCGGGTACTTCGGCATTCTTATCAAAACCGGCAGCAAGGCCGATCCGATTGGGCAAGGTGAGGCCTGCCAGCTGCACGCTATCTTCCGGGCGGTCTGGCTTGGCCTTTGGGCCAAACCCTGTTTTCAGCCCGGCAATGGTGGCTTGATGGGCGGTCTCGGCTGGCAGGGCGCGTAAAGCTTCCGTGGCCTTGGCATAAAGGTCGATCATGGAAAGCTCACAGGCAAGTCGTGGCTGCCGTCGGCCAGCAAGGGCAAGGCTATGACTTCTTGCACCACGGACATCGGAATGGGGCCGTAAATGTGCGGGAACAAGGCCCCGCCGCGCGAAGCCTCCCACACCACAGTGTCGCCCAATTGTGTGAGGTCTATAGTCGCCAAGATCAGATCGGGCTGATCTTTGAACCACATCGTCAAGGTCGCACGGACTTGGTTGCGCGCAGAGAGGTGGATGAAGCCATCGGTTACATCGAGCGCAGAGCCCGTATAGACGCCCGCGCTCTGAGCTTTTGCCCAAGCGCTGCGTGTCTCAATCTTATAAGCAAGTGAATCCATGGCCGTGACTTAATGGCAAAAGCGGGAGAGTCGACCCCTGCCTGTCACTTTCGGACGAACAATGGCAGATTAGGCTGCTTCCAACAGGCTTTGGAACACCAAGGCACCATCGGCACTGCCCAATTCGGCTTCAAACGCACGGTCCGGGTGGGGCATCATGCCAAGGATGCGGCCGGTTGGGTCCACAATGCCGGCAATGCGGCGCAGCGAGCCATTGATCTCTTCCTTATAGCGGAAGGCGACGCGGTTTTCTTGTTCCAGCTCGTCCAGCACGGCGTCTTCGGCAAAGTAATTGCCTTCGCCATTGCCAACGGTCATCACCGCTTCTGAGCGGTTGCCAAAGGCGCGGGTGAAGGGGGTGGCCGCATTGGTGACTTCGAGCGCCACAGGCTTGCAGACATATTTCAAGCTCGCATTGCGCAAAAGCGCGCCGGGCAGAAGGCCCGTCTCACACAAGACTTGGAAGCCATTGCAAATGCCAAGAACGGGCACACCTGCTTTGGCCGCATCCACCACCGCGCGGGTGACTGGCGACAAAGCCGCCATTGCGCCACAGCGCAGATAATCGCCATAAGAAAAGCCGCCGGGCAGAACGATCAGGTCCAAGCCCTCTGGCAGGCTGGTTTCCTTATGCCAAACCATGGAGACTTGCGCATCGACCGAGCGCTCCAAAGCGATCTTGCAATCGCGGTCACAGTTCGATCCGGGGTAGATGATGACGGCAGCTTTCATAGGTTCGACCTACGCGGTTTTGCCTCCAAGGTGAAGACCAATGGGCCACCTCCTGCAGCCATTGTGCAACCGCCCTGCAGAAAAAAGCGTATCAATGGCTAAGAATAGGTTAGGAGTGACCATGATTTCGCGCAGAAGCCTTGTAATTGGAAGTGCGGCCCTGATGACCCTGACCCCGCCAAACTTAGAAGCGGCACCTGGAAAGTCGCCGCAGGCGATGTGGGATGAGCTTTTAGGCCGCTACGTGCGCCCTGATTCTAATGGCCTGAACCGGGTCGATTATGCGGCTTGGAAGGCCAATGCGGCAGACATGCGCGCACTGGATGCCGTGGTCGCCGGGCTTGCAGCGATCAAGATTTCAAGCCTACCCAAAGCCAATCAATTTGCCACTTGGGCCAATCTGTATAACGCCATCACCATTCAAGTCGTGCTGGCGCGCTTCCCCGTCAAATCCATCCGCGACATTAAGCCTAGCCTTCTGGCGACGGGCCCGTGGAAAGAACCGCGCGTGCGGGTGGAGGGCAAGCAACTCTCGCTCGACGATATTGAACATGGGATTTTGCGCAAGCAATGGCGTGACCCGCGCGTCCATTATTCTGTCAATTGCGCCTCCATCGGCTGCCCCAATCTGGGCCGACGTGGTTGGCGGGCAGAGACCTTGGATGCCGATCTCGATGCGGCCGCCCGCGCCTTCATCAATTCGCCGCGCGGGGTTCGTGTCGTCGGACCGCAAAAACTGCGCGTCTCCTCCATTTATCAATGGTTCAAAGTTGATTTTGGGAATAATGAGGCCGGCATTCTAACCCATTTGCGCCGCTATGCGGCACCCACCCTATTGGCCCAAATGACTAATGCCCGGATTATGGGCGATGATTATGATTGGTCCATCAATGCGACGTCAGGTTCTTAAACATGCAAGCCATCAAACGTTTCGGCCCGCTGGTGGTCATCGCCTTGGGTCTGATCCTCGCCATTTCGATGGGCTGGCACAAATATCTGTCGTTTGACGTTCTGACCAAGCAGAGCGAAGTGTTGCGCGACTTGGTGACAACCAAGCCTTTGTTGGTCATCGCGTGCTATATGGGGATTTATATCCTCGCCACGACGATTGCTTTGCCCGGCGCAATTTGGATCACGATTGCGGGCGGCTTTTTGTTTGGGCCGATGTTTGGCCCTTTGTTTGGACCGATTTTCGCGACCGCCATTGCCTCGACCTCCGCAACCATTGGCGGCACGATTTTATTCATGGCGACCCAGTCTGCCTTAGGCGGAGGCCTGCGCGCGCGGGCTGGTGGCTTTATCGACCGACTGGAAAAAGGCTTTCAGGAAAATGCTTTCGGCTATCTATTGACCTTGCGGCTTCTGCCCATCGCGCCTTTCTTTGGCATCAATCTGGCCGCTGGCTTCTTGGGCGTGCCATTGCGAACCTTTGTGCTAGCAACTGCGATTGGCATTCTGCCCGGTTGTTATGTTTACGCCTCGCTGGGCAATGGGATTGAGCATTTGATCTCCCAAGGACAAACGCCAAACTTGAAGATCATTTATAGCCCCGAAGTGATGGGACCTCTGGTGGGATTGGCAGTCTTAGCGCTGCTGCCTAGCGCGTGGAAATTTGTCCAATCGAGACGGAAACAAGCATGAGCCAACAGCAACTCAACGTCGATATTTGTGTCATTGGGGCAGGTGCTGCAGGCCTGTCGGTTGCGGCAGGTGCGGCCCAACTTGGGCTTTCGGTTGTCCTCTACGAAGAAGGCGAGATGGGCGGCGATTGCCTCAATACGGGCTGCGTTCCTTCCAAGGCCCTGATTGCTGCAGCCAAGACGGCCCATTCGATGCAACATGCCAGCCGCTATGGCATTGAAAATACGAAAGCCGTCGTGGATTGGAACCAGTTGCGCGGCCATATAGATGGCGTGATTGAGACAATCGCCCCCATCGACAGCCAGGAGCGCTTTGAAGGCTTGGGCTGCACCGTCTTTCGCGAACATGCGGTCTTCACCGACCCACGCACGGTGCAAAGCCCATCGGCCATTGTCACCGCGCAAAAGTTTGTCATCGCCACGGGTGCAACAGCCTTTGTACCGCCCATTCCCGGCCTCTCCGAGACGCCATTTCTAACCAATGAGACTGTCTTTGCCCAAGCAACCCAGCCCAAAAGCCTGATCGTGTTGGGTGGCGGTGTGATCGGGGTAGAACTCGGCCAAGCCTTTGCCCGATTGGGCACGCAAGTCACAGTGGTTGAGGCCATGACCATCATGGGCCCGCAAGAGCCTGAAGCGGTTGAGGTCGTGCGCGCCAGCCTGAAAGCGGATGGCGTATCCGTGCAAGAGGGCGTGAAAGCGGTCGCGGTTTCAGGTGATCAGGCGGAAGTAGCCGTCACTTTGGAAGATGGCCGAGTGCTCAAAGCAGAGCGTCTGCTGGTTGCTGTTGGCCGCGCGGCGCGGGTTGAAAATATCGGGCTGGATAAAGCCAATGTCACCTATAGCCGCAAGGGCGTTGCGACCGATAATCGGCTGCGCAGCGTGTCTAATCCCCGTGTCTGGGCGATTGGTGATGTAGCGGGCAAAGAGCAATTAACCCATGCAGCGGGCTTCCATGCCAGCGTCTTTATCCGCAATGCCGTGTTTAAGGCCCCTGCAACTGCCATCGTGCCCTATATGCCTGCCGTCGCTTATTGCGACCCGGAAGTGGCGAAGATCGGCCTGACAGAAGCACAAGCCCGCGACCAGTTCGGCAGCGACGTCACAATCACCAAAGCCGAATTTGAGGATAATGATCGCGCCCAGACCGAACGGTCGACCGAGGGCTTTTGTAAGCTGGTCATTGGCAAGGGCGGCAAGATACTGGGTGCAACAATCGTCGGTGAAGGCGCAGGCGAAGCCATTCAGTTGGTCAGTCTGGCCATGGCCAATAAGAAGGGCGTGGGGGCGATTACCAGCCTGATCTCGCCCTATCCAACGCGCAGCGAAATCGTCAAACGCGCAGCAGGTGCCTATTTCACGCCAACTTTGTTTTCAGACCGTACCCGGAAATTGGTGAAGTTCTTGAAACTGTTTGGGTGATGCGGGCTAGGGCTTTGTCGCTTTGCGCTTCGCTTCTGCCTCCTTGGTGCACAGCCAACGGGTGCGGTGGGTATTGAGTTTATTATCGACCCAGCCCGTGACGCGCGGATTGACCAGTGACCGACCTGTATCAAAGAATACCGGTGCAAGCGCTGCATCCTTGACCGCAATCTCTTCCGCATTGCGTAGAAGTTTAGCGCGCATCGCCTCATCTCGCTCTTGGTCGGCTTTGGCGAGCAAAGCGTCATAGGTTGGATTTTCATAGCGACCCGAATTCATTTCAGCGCTGCGGGACTCAAGGATGTAGAGGAAGGACTTGGCATCGTCATAGTCGGCATACCAGCCCATATTGGCCAGCTCGAAGTCGCCACGCTGGACTTGCGAATAATGGATTTGGCCATCTTGGCCCAGAAGCTCAATCTTCACCCACGGCGCAATTTGTTGCCAAGTGTTCTGCAAGATGGGCACATAGCGTGGCGTGTCCCCGTTTGTGACATGCGATAAAGTCAGTGTCAGTGGCTTATTCGGTCCATAACCGGCTGCGGTCAAAAGGGCACGCGCGGACGCAAGCCTGCTAGCCAAGTCTGCCTCAAACATGCCTGTGACCGGCCCGCCACTGTAGCCCAAAGTATCGGGCGGTATGATGTTAAAGGCGGGCTTGCTGGCACCCCCAATGATTTTGCTGGCGATTAGGTCGCGATCAATCGCAAGCGACAAGGCCTGCCGAACCCGAGCGTCTTTCAGTTTCGGGTTCTTGAGATTGAACAACTCATATTGGATGAGCGCATAGGGGGCCTCGCGCACATAGCCCGGCAGTTCCTTGGTTAGGATCTCGCGGTTCTGGCCAGCAAAGGTCGCATTAGTATCGAGCTCACCTGCCCGGACAGCGCGGGCGGCAGCGGCGGGGTCTGTGGTTGGAAAGATCAAAAGTTCGGTCAAGCAGACATTAGCCGCGTCATGGAATTGGGGGTTCTTCTCCAGCCGGATGAAGTCGTTTGGTTGCCACTCTTTCAAAACGAAGGCCCCATTGCCGACGAGATTACCAGGCTTCACCCAGTCCGCACCTAGCTTGTCAATGACATGGCGCGGAACCGGATAGGCCAGCCAATGCGACAAGAGCGCTGGCAGAAACGGGGTTGGATTTATGAGCTCGATCACAAGGGTTCCCGGATCTTTGGCCGAAACCCCCAGACTACTCAGGGCCGCACCCTTCGTATTCACCGCTTGGGAATTTTTGATCATATAGAAAAGCGACGCATAGTTAGACCGCGTCTTTGGGTCCATCAGGCGCTGAAACGAATAGACGAAGTCGTCTGCAGTGACGGGCACCCCGTCAGACCATTTGGCGTCCCGCAGCTTAAAGGTCCAAGTAAGCTTATCTTCCGAGACGGTCCAGCTTTCAGCCATGCCGGGGATAGGCTTAGCTTCAGGGTTTAAGACGGTCAGGCCTTCAAAAAGGCCCTCGATGATGCGGTCTTCATTGGCGATGGTTGCTTGTGCTGGGTCGAGCGTTAAAGGCTCACCCGCATTGCCCATGCGCAGGGTGGTGGCCTTATCGGCATCATCTGCCGCTTTGCCGCATGCCGAAATCATCAGCAGCAGTGCCACTATCGCCAAAAGTCTCTTCGTCATGCCAAACCCCGTTCAAAACCAGCCTAGTGGAAGTGGGGCAATGCGCAAGGCTTGGGTCAATCCGGTTGGGCGCACCCCTGTCTTTGCCCAAAGAAAAAGCCCAAGCCATGTATGGCTTGGGCTGTCTGTCTTATTCTTGGCCTTGGTTGGGTAAGCGCTCCAAACCTTCGGCGCGCGAGACGAGATCGATAAACTCGTCGCGGAAGCCAAATCGATCTTCGCCTTTGGCTGCTTTGGCGATGCGGGCCACATCGGCATAGCCAAAGCCTTTGCCAATCCAAGGGTCTTGGCGGAGGAGCTGGGCATAGCCTGCCACGGCCACAGCAAAGCGGGTCGATTCTGGCGCGCGGTCGAAGCTGGCGCTGCGGTCCGCATCGGTAATCGGCCGCTCAATCAAGCGAGAAGTCGTCTCACCCGGCACTTTGTAGCGTAAGCGCAACAGCCCCAATTCCTTCGCCTTGCCTGTTGCAGGCGTTTGGCTGGCCGCACCATAGCGCAGAGGGTCGACGCTGCCTTGGGCACCGACAGGGGTGATTTCATAGAGAGCCGTGACTTGGTGGCCCGCCCCGATCTCACCAGCATCAACCGCGTCATTATTAAAGTCCTCGCGGTTAAGGGCGCGCGTCTCATAACCGATCAAGCGCCATTCTTTCACCCGGGCTGGGTTGAACTCGACTTGCGCCTTTACATCATCGGCAATGGGGAAAAGCGTACCGCTGATCTGGGTGTCAAACACTTTGCGGGCTTCTTGGATGGTGTCGATATAGGTCGCGACACCATTGCCGTTCTGGGCCAAGCTTTGCATCATCGTGTCATTATAATTGCCACGTCCAAAGCCAAACACCGAAAGATAGATTCCCTTCTTGCGCTGGTCTGTCACATAGGATTGCAAGGCGCGTGGGTCAGAGATGCCGACGTTGAAATCGCCATCCGTCATCAAGATAACCCGATTGACGCCGCGCGGATTGTAATTCTTTGCGGCCATTTCATAGGCAAGGCGAATGCCTTCCCCGCCAGCGGTGGAGCCACCGGCTTGCAGAATTTCCAAGGCGCAAATGATGTCACGCGTATTGTTGCCGGCTGTGGGCTTTAGAACTACACCTGCCGCGCCCGCATAGACGACGATGGACACACGGTCACGCCCATTGAGATTAGGGGCCAAAAGGGCCAATGCGCGCTTGGCGAGGGGCAGGCGGTCTTCTGCATACATAGACCCCGATACGTCCATCAGCATCGTGAGATTTAAAGGTGGGCGCTCGCTACGAGCGATATCGTAACCGGAAAGCCCGACATGCACGATTTGCTTTTCTGCTGCCCAAGGCGAAGGCGCAACGGCCACGGTGGTTGAGAACGGCAGCTTGCGATCATTCGGCTTGGCATAACCATAGTCAAAATAGTTCAGAAATTCTTCAACGCGTACGGCGTCAGCTGGCGGCAAACTGCCCTCGCTCACGAAACGGCGCGCATTGGCATAAGAAGCCGTGTCGACCTCCATGGCGAAAGTTGAAACCGGATTCTCAGCGGTTTGCTTCACGCTGTTGAGCGCCGCATTTGGATAGCGCTCGGTCGATTGGGGCTGCGGCATCGGCCCGACGCGCGTCGCCGTGACGACAATGTTCGCAACGGACGCATCAGCCACCTTGCTTTGCGCGGCATAGGATTGGGCCGAAACCTCAGCCAAAACGGGAGCGGGTGGGGGTGGGGGTGAAGGTGGCGGCGGCGGTGGTGGCGGTGGAGGCGGTGGAGCCATCGGGGGCGATGGCATGGCCATCCCGGACGGTGCCGGCATTCCCACGGCCATCCGGGTGCGGCTTGGATAGGCGCGCTCTGCCCGCTCGGGCGGGGCCGGGCAATTATAGTCGGTTGCATCAGTCGATGTATTGCTGGGAACTGGACCTGCAAACTGGGTGTAGCCAGCGGGATTTGACCCACAGCTTGCAACCAAAGCGGTCAGCGACAAGGCCGCAATGACCTGCTTGGCCGCCGACTTCAAAGGTGTCTTGCGCGGGTAGGAATAGGGTTGGTCTTGGATCATGTGGCTTGCCTCCAAACGCTTCTATGAACGTTTGACACCATAGAGTGCGTGCAACAAGGCCTTGTTTGGGTGGCTTCAGGGCTAAATTGGGGCAAATTTAACCAAGAACCTACTGGCGCGCAGGCTTGCCGAAGTGCACGCACAGGCTTAATCGGTTTGTCATGGTTGAACGTCCTGCATTTCTCGACTTTGAGAAACCCATTGCCGATCTTGAAAAGAAGATCGATGAGCTGAACGCGACGGCGGAAAAGAGCGGCGCGAAAAGTGTGCGCACCGAAGTCTCGAAACTCCGCCAAAAGGCCAATCGGGCCTTAGCTGACCTGTATCAAAATTTAGACCCGTGGCGGCGCACCCAAGTTGCGCGCCATCCTGACCGGCCGCACTTTAAAGATTATGTCGAAGAACTGATCACCGACTATGTCGAGCTGGCGGGGGACCGCAAGTTTGGTGAGGATGCGGCCATCCTTGGCGGCATGGGTCGTTTCCGTGGCCGCCGTGTTGTCGTGCTGGGTCATGAGAAAGGCCGCACAACACCGCAACGCCTTAAGCATAATTTCGGCATGGCGCGGCCTGAAGGCTACCGCAAAGCCGTGCGCCTGATGGATATGGCTGAGAAGTTTGGCCTGAGTGTCCTCACCTTTGTCGATACCGCTGGGGCGTATCCCGGCCTTGACGCTGAAGCGCGCGGTCAGGCCGAAGCGATTGCCCGGGCGACTGAGCGTTGCTTGACCCTTGGCGTGCCGATGGTTTCGGTCATAACCGGCGAAGGCGGTTCAGGCGGGGCGGTCGCGATTGCCGCCGCCAACAGCGTGCTGATGCTGGAAAACTCCGTCTATTCGGTGATCTCGCCCGAAGGCGCTGCCTCCATTCTCTATCGCTCTGCCGACCGGGCCAAGGATGCGGCTACCGCGATGAAGATCACCGCCCAAGACCTATTAGGCTTTGGCGTCATTGATGGCATCATCCCAGAACCTTTGGGCGGCGCGCATCGCGCACGCGCCAATGCCATGAAGGCCGTGGGCGATGGGGTTGAAAAAGAGCTCTACAAGCTCGACACTCTGGACGCAGCGGGACTGCGAGCCCATCGCGCCGACCGCTTCTATCGGATTGGCCGCTCTTTAGCGGACCTGCCCTTAGCTGGCGAAACGCCGCCCAAAGCTGGTTAAATCCTGCACGAACAGGTCTGGCGCTTCCCAGGCTGCGAAATGCCCACCATGAGGCATATCCGTCCATTGTTGGAGATTATAGCCGAGCTCCACCCAGTCCCGGGGCGGATTGGGGAAGATGCTATCACCCGGGAAATTGGCAAAGCCTGTTGGCACCTCAATGCGTTGCCTGGGCTGGAGGAAATAGCCACTGCCCTCTTCCAACACCCCACGATAGAACCAAACCGACGTCGCGAAGCGATCGGTCAGCACATAGTGCATGATGTTGGTCAAAAGGTCCTGTTTGCCAAAAATCTTGTCGAGATTGCCCTGCGACGGGTCGCTCCAGTTTTGAAACTTCTCGACGATCCAAGCCGCCTGTCCAAATGGGGAGTCGCTCACCGCCATGGCCAGCAATTGTGGGCGCGTGGTTTGTAGCTGAAAATAGGCGCCGCCCATTTGCATCATAGCCTGAGACTTCTGCGCCCAAGCGCCGCGCTCGGGCGTGGTCAGCGTCGAGAGATCCGGGCGCAGGCCCATCATATTGAGGTGGATACCAGACACCACATCGGCATGGTCAAGTCCCAGCCAAGACGTGACCACAGACCCCCAATCCCCACCTTGAGCGATGAATTTGGCATATCCCAAAACATCGACCATCAGCTTACGGAATAGGCCCGCCGTCGTGCGGGGGCCGATGGGGCGCGCAGGACGGCCTGAAAAGCCATAGCCCGGCAGACTGGGGATGATCAGGTCAAAGGCATCTTCTGCCTTGCCGCCATGCTGGGACGGAAAAGCCAGTGGGCCAATGACTTTATGAAACTCAAATGGGGACCCCGGCCAGCCATGGCTCAGCAAGAGGGGCCGCTTGCCGCCCGCTTCCCCCACAATGTGCAGGAAGTGGATGTCTTGCCCGTCAATCGTGACCTGAAACTGCGGCAAGCGATTGAGCTCTGTCTCCACCGCTCGCCAGTCATAGGAATTGAGCCAATAGTCCTGCAGCCCTTTTAGCCAGGTGGTGGAAGCGCCGCGCAACCAATCCTCCGCCCCTTCATCGGCTGGCACGTCGGGCCAGCGAAAGGCCTCAACTCGTTGACGGACATCATCGAGCTTGGATTGGGGGATGTGGATGGAGAATGGTTTCACGCTTCTGTCCAATGCTAATTCGGCCAATAAGCGATGACGTCGTCTTTGGTTGCCTTGGTGCCTAAAGCCCGATCAATCGCGATCGGACCTTCCAATATGGCTGGGTAGAGTGGCTTGCGGCCGCTGGCCTTATGGTCGTCCAACAGTTTGCGAAGTTTAGCCACCATGTCGGGGCGAGCTGCAGCCAGATTGGTTTTCTCCGTTGGGTCGGTTGCAAGATCATAGAGATAAACAGCGCCGGGCTTTTCGATCACTTGCAGCTTCCAATCCAAGTGACGCACCACCCGATAGCCGTCACTTTGCCAGAAAATGGTTTCATGCGGTCGTGTATTGCCACCTTTGCCTTGGGCGTTTGGCAAAATATTGACGCCATCAATCGCGACACCCTTTGGCAGCGCGGCCCCTGCCGCTGCTGCCAGAGTTGGCATCAGATCTATATGGGCAACGGGAGCTTGCACTTCGCTTCCCGCAGGAATCTTGCCGGGCCAAGACATGAACATCGGCACCCGAATGCCGCCTTCAAACAGGGACAATTTCCAGCCACGGAACGGCTTGTTGATTTCTGGCAAGCCAATATAGCCCGGCCCGCCATTGTCGCTGGAAAACACGATCAAGGTATTCTCTGCCATGCCTTGCTCTTTCAAGGTCGCGACAATCCGGCCAACGCTACGGTCTAGCGCCACAATCATCGCGGCATAAACCCGCTCACGCTCGGACCCCATCGGCCCCACCGCATCATAATCGGCCTTTTTGGCTTGCAGAGGCGTGTGCACGGTCCAATGCGAAAGATTGATGAAGAAAGGCCGGTTCTTATTGGCCTTGATGACTTCAATCGCCTCATCGGTCCAATAATCGGCGAGATAGCCGCGTGGCTTGAACCATTCCCCATCATTGTAAGAGGCCGCATATTCCATCCGTGCCCACAGGAACTTATCGATCGGGTCAAAATCCAGCTTGGCATTGACCGCATTGGGATCATCTTCGGGCAGATGCAGGCCGCTTGCCATCAAGAGGCTCTCGTCAAAGCCTTGAGCATTTGCCCCAAACTCTGGGCCAAGGCCTGTGTGCCACTTGCCGATATGGACCGTGTGATAGCCGCGCGTCTTCAAAACTTCGGCGATGGTGACTTCTGATCCGGGCAGGCCTTGCTTGTCGAACTTGGGCATCTCGGCCACACGGTCGGCATGATAGATGGCGGGCGGCATGCCGCTTTGACCACGCATGGAGTCCGCTACCATTTTCACCACCCGGCCCATGCCGTCTGGCGTCGGGGTGAATTCAAAGCCCGTGCGGGTTGGATAGCGACCGGTCATGATCATGGCGCGCGATGGCGCACAGCTTGCGGTACCCGAATAGGCCTGACGGAATGCAACACCCGAGGAAGCTAAAGCGTCGATATTGGGCGTCTTGATCTTGCCATTGCCGAGACCGCCGCCAAAAGTCGAGATGTCATTATAGCCCAGATCATCGGCCAGAATGAAAATGATATTGGGCGGGCGGCCGCCTGCTGTGGCTTCTGCGGCTGCCGGGCCCTGCATCCAGGCAATTGGCTTATTTTCGGGAATATCCGTGCGCTTTTGGGAGGCAGCCAGTGCCAGAACGATGTCCACGCGCTTTACATAGGCCAGCGCGCCTAAACCCACGACAGCAACCAAGCCACCCAACAGGATTTTCTTCAGCATGACGTCAGTCTCCCCCAAATATTGTTTTAGTTTGTTTCGAACAGCGCTTCACATCCGGTGCCCGCAAGGATCGCGCGACAAGCCGCCCCGTCATCTGGCGACAAGGACTTTGCATGGTCCTTCAGCCAAACCAGACATTTGGCCTGATAGGCAAAAGTCGGTTGCGTCCAAGCCCGCCCGTCAATGACGGCTTCAAAGCTTGCTTCGCCAGCTTGGGCAGCTTGGGCATTGGCATATAAAAACGGCACATAGACGCGGCCAATCTCGGCCAGCAGCGGCGCAAGGCGCGCTTGCGCCTGATCTCGCGTCAGCCAGTCGCCATCTTGCGGGTCAAGTCCGGAAAGGTCTTCCATACGGTCGATCCATGCGCGCAGGCGCGGCGCCGTTTCAGCGCAGACAGCCGCGGGGGTCGGATCGACAACACCCAATTGGGTCAATTGGCCATAGAGGCCGAAGTCAGCGGTGCCGGGTCTTGCCCCCATCACAAAACCCGCAGGCTGGATCAAAGCTTCCAACACGCCCACCAAACGCTCATAGGATTGTTCAATCGTCGTCGCCGTAACCTCGTTGGAGCCCACAACATAGAGGCGATCAATCTGGCGCTTAGAGATAAAGTCGGACGCAGCTTTGGCGTCGGCGTCGGCGGTGGTGGTGTCATGCCAGAAGACCAATTGCGGCCCCGCATGGGCAATATCGGCTTGCCGTGCCCAGCGATAATGGAACATCGCCTTGGTCAGCCATTCATCGGCAAAGTCCTCGACCAGATGATCGAGAAACGCGATGGCCGGATCGGAGGGCACCAAGGCACGACCTGCAAACTCTCGCTCAAGACGAGCCAGAATGGGGGTGGAATCGACTTGCGCTTCATAGCCCCCATCAGCTTGCGGGAAATAGACCGTCGGTAGAAGCTTTACCTTGGCTTCTGGAAAGCCCGGCATCGGGCTGCGATGACTGCCCCAATGCAAGGCGTATGGAATATGGCGATAGCGTAAAGCCGCAATGACCTTGCGGGTGTAGGGAGAGCCTGCAGCCCCGAGGACATGGAGACGAGACGAGGCTAGATCTTCAGACATCAAGCAGCTTTCTTTTTGCGAGAGAAGAGGGCGAGGGCGCCGCGGATAAGGCCGAACAAGATCAGGACAAGTACCAGCGCAAGACCTGCCAATTGCCAGCCATAGAAACTCAACTGGCGCATGATGCTGTTGTGCGCGGCCTGACGTTGAACCTTATAGCCCTTGGGCAATTCAAGGACGCCATTGGCCTTAGCATAGGCAGCATAAGCGCGTTCCAGATCGGCGCGCACCTCCGGCAATTGTTGCGACAAGTCTGTCGTTTGGCCGGGATCATTGACGACATGATAGAGCCGCCACTGATTGTCCCCATATGGAGGATTGTATTTTACGAGCGTGTAGTCGCCCTTGGTGATGGCGGCATTGCCCGAGACTTCCACCCCAACCGCATCATTGGGTCCATAGACCGCTTGGGCTTGGCCCGACAGAACAGGCGCTAAACTGCGCCCGGAAATCGGCTTGGTATCGGCGATGGCAGGCGCGCCGCCTACAAGGTCGATCAAGGTGGGCGTAATGTCTTGTACAAAGGCTGCGGCATTGACGGCCTTGTCAGCCGCAATTCCAGGGCCTGCCATCAGCATCGGCACATGCAAGCCACCGCTGGACGTATAGAATTTGAACAAATAGCCGGGCGTCGCCACGGCACTCGCCCATTCTGGCCCGATCCAATTATGGCTGCCGCGTTCGCCGAGATTGGCCAAGTCGTGCGTATAGCCGTGGGTCTTCATCCAGAGATTAAAGCCGCGCTCCCCACCGGGATTACTCGGCTCTGGTCCATTATCTGAGGTGATAACAAAGATCGTATTCTCAAGCTCACCGGTCTTATCCAAATGTGCCACCAGACGACCAATCTCGGCATCCGTGGCCTCGATCATGCCGGCATAGACTTCCATCGCCTTGGCCTGCATCTTCTTTTCGTCCGCACTTAGGCTGTCCCAAGCGCGCATGCTGGCATGCATGGCAGGTGCTTTAGCGTCCTTCGACACAAGACCTAAAGCCTTCGCGCGTTCAAAGCGATCCTTGCGCAATTGGTCCCAACCGCCATCAAAGCGACCGGCATATTTCTGGGTATATTCGCGGGGCGCTTGCACGGGGATGTGGACGGCTTGCATGGCGACATAGGCCAAGAAGGGCTTATCGTCCTTCGGTCGCGCGTCGAGATAGCTCAACATCTTATTGACGATCACGGTCGAGGAAAACTGCCCACTGGGATAGGAGGTCGGCTTATCATCCTCAAACCACGGTGCCTCGTTGTAAAAGGGCATATAGGGCTTATCATCCCAATTATCGGCCCCCGACGCATCCAGCGCATAGGAACGATCAAAGCCATGTGAGCCCGGTAACTGCCCCGGCCCATCACCCAAATGCCACTTGCCACTCATGAAGGTATGATAGCCCGCAAGGCGAAGCCGTTCTGGCAACGTGGCGACATTGGGTTCCAAATGCAGACCGTAACCGGGCTTGCCGACATGTTCTTTCGGCAACACCTCTTTGATGGTCGCTACGCCTGCTTGATGATTGGTCAGGCCCGTCAGCAGCATGGCGCGCGAGGGCGAGCATAAGGGCGAGGTCGCGTAACGGGTAAAGCGGGTGCCGCGGCGGGCGATGGCGTCAATATTGGGAGTCTTGGCCTCGCCGCCATAAATGCCCAAATCCATCAGGGCAGCATCGTCAAACAGGATGATCACAACATTGGGCTTGGCCTTAGGTGCGGTGGGTTTAGCAGCCGCTTGTCCCGAGGCAGGGCCTGCACCAGCCAATAGCGCCAAGCCACCCAGCGCAAGGCCCGCGGCCCGCACCCATCGGGACAAAAGTTTGTTAGTTTTGCCCACGCGCGCCCCCAAACCACTTGATTGTTTTGACACGATGATTGTCATTGGATGTGCGAGGGGTCAAGATAAATCCAATCACAATCACGGCCCAATTATTCCCGTAAGACACGGCGCTTCGAGAGCTTGCCTTGGCTGTCCAGCGAGACCAAATCGCCGTCCTGCATGATCCAGAAAGGCCCCTTAAACTTCTGCTTAGCATCACCCAAGAATGGTCCCTCTAAGCCCTTCAGGGGCAGGGCAGGCACGATATGGGTCAAGGCGACACCGCCGACTTTGGCACTCGTGGCAATGTCGGCGATCTGGCTCGGCGTGGCATGATAATTTTCGATGTCATGGAAGACTTGGCTGACACCTGCCTGCCCGGAATCCTTGGCAGCCTTACCCATAATCTGGGTCAGGTTCGGGGCGATGGCCTCATGCACCAAGAGATTGGCGCCTTGTGAGGCCTTGGTCACGCAGTCACACAATTTCGTATCGCCGCTGATGACGATCTTCTGCCCGCCATATTCAATCCGATAGCCCAAGGCTGGCTCAATGGGACGATGATCGACACCGAAGGCGACAATCTTCACCCCGTCCTGATCATAAACCACTGCCTCTGCGCCAATGGCGGGTGGGGCAAAGGCTTTGGCCTCAAATCCAAAACCAGAAGGTGGCACAATCGCGGCCCCATGGTGGGCGACCCGATAGCCGCGATCTTGCGTATAGACTTGGGTGAGGCCTGCCGCGATCTGCTCCACTCCCGTAGGACCATAGAGCGGCAGCGGTGCCTTGGCCGAACTGGACGCCCAGCGCTGAAGACCAAGCGCGCCCAGACCATCAATGTGATCCGAGTGAAAATGGGTTAGAAACACCGCTTGCACTTGGCCTGTCGGCAAGCCCATGAGATTGAGGGTTTCTGCCGAACCTTCGCCTGCATCAAACACAAAGAGCTTGCCGCCAGCGATAATGGCCAAGCATGGGCCAGCGCGATCGCGGTCTGGCATGGGCGAACCCGTCCCGCAGAAGCCAGCGTGGAGCCCCGTCTTCAGCCCTTCAATCGTGGGATGGGCAAGGGCCTGATTTGCCCCGCGCTCGAGCAGGGTCAAAGCGATCTTGTCTCGGTTAAGTGCCGCAATAGCGCCGACACCGACGAACAGAGCGGCAAGGACGGCAAGAACTGGCTTGGCTTTCATAGCGACCCCTTTTGCGGCGTATCGGCAAAGTGTGATATTGACACTATAAGTGCAATAATCAGCCTGTCAAACCAGTAGAACCTTTTTCTAACGGCCTAACTCATCCCGCCTAGCGCGCGTCGCGAACCAAACGGAACCCGATGTGATTGCTCGAAAAATCAGTATCTTGCGGCTGACGGGCTTGCGGACGATAGCGACCACAGAAATTATCCGAACATAGCCAAGACCCGCCCTTAACCGTGCCGGAGACCCCATCCTGAAAGGGCGTTTCGGTCCATTCCCAGACGTTTCCAATCATATCATGGAGGCCCAGCTTGCTGGGTGGAAAACAGCCGACAGGCGCAGTGGATTGAAAGCCATCCGCGCCTTCATCCAAAATCGGAAACAACCCTTGCCACGTATTGGCAATCGGCTTTTTTTGAGGATCATACGCGCCAGATCGCGTGTTTGCCTGATCCGGCAGTCCGGATTGTGCTGCATATTCCCATTCCACCTCATTGGGTAAACGCCCACCGGCCCATGCTGCATAGGCTTTGGCATCTTGGCGCGAAACGTGAATGACGGGCTTATCCTCTTGGCCAATGATGGAGCTTCCCGGCCCGAGGGGCGCTTTCCACGTCGCACCCGGTACCAATTTCCATTGACCGGGCTGACCATTCTTCCCAATCTCAAACACGGCAGACCCCGCTCCGCCATCTGTACGGGTCAGCGATTTTTCCGCGTCGGTTACATAGGCTTTTGCCGCGACGAAGGCGGCGAACTCACGATTTGTTACTTCGTGCGCTTGCATCTCAAACCCAGTGACCTGCACGCGCATCGTGGGGCCCTCTTCGGGAAAATATGGGTCTTGGCCTAAGACCACAGAGCCCGCAGGTATTTTCACCCAGCCGCCCTGCTTGGCAACCGGCAAGCCGCAACTGACCTTAGCTTCGCTCTTTTCGGCTTCCACCGCTGGCTTACAACCAGTGGCGAATAAGAGTGGCAATAGGATGAGGATGGCTCGCTTCAAGATGTCAGCTCTTTCAAGGCGTCTTCAATCACCCACATGCGGTCTTGCCCCCACACGCAGACGTCATTCACACGAAAACACGGAACGCCCCAATGGCCAATCTCTAAAAGCTCCAGTCGATTGGCCTCTGCCGTCTCGCGCCAGGTCTCGTGGGCTAATTGCTCGCGCGCCTCTGGCCATGGCAGGCCCGCCTTTTCAACAATCTGCTTCATCCCGGAATCCGAGCCTGCGTCTACGCCTTGGGACCAGACGGCACTCAAAAAGGAGTCGACAAATTCATAGCCCCGTCCCTGCTGCATGGCCCAAGCTAAAATGGCATAGCCGCGCTCAACCGGCTTGCCGACCGGATCAGAGATGCGGCCAAACGGAATATCCAGCCGTCGAGCTTCGCGCGCATTGTCCAGCGTGAAATAGGTCCGCTTCATCTGCGGTACGGGCAGGCCCCGCATCACCATGGGCAAGACAAAACGCAAGCGCAATTCGGCCCCATAGGCATCTGCGAGTGCTTTGGCGCGGTGGAGGGATAGATAAGTATAGGGACTGCGGAACGATAAGTACCAATGCAGCACAGGCCGTTCGCCAGCCTGTTGCTTGGCCGATTTGAGTTCCAAATCCGGCGCAGCAAAGATGAGTTCGGCAGGCGCTGCTTGCACCTGTGCGCCAACCCCGCGCAAACGGGTTTCGAGATAATGCAGGCGGTCGATGCCCCAATACCACTCACCCCCATAATGCAGCATCGCGCCCATGAAATGGCCAAGGCGCGCCCGCTCCGCGTCGCCCCTAGCGCACGGTTCACCCGTCACCGCCGTCGCGCTTGGTTCGATCGTGCCATCCCATAAGGCGCGATTAATCGACAACGCGCGCGGCCAGAAGTCGTCTGCCCCTAAAGCTTCCGCAAATTGCGCTTGGGCCGCCCGCACGGCATCAGGCGCGGGCTGCACGCCGTGGTCGTCAAACGCAAAGCCCGACCTTTTGGCCAGCCGCGCACTATCTTCGCGCGCATAGGCAATCAGGCGATCGCGCTCAGGTGCCGCCCAATCATCAGGTGGTCCGACCAGCCAGACATGCAGGTCCACGTCATAGCGGCTGCGAAACTGATCCAAAGCCTGCAGCGCCAAGTGGCTATAAGGATCATCAATCTGGTGGAAATAGTCGATGCGGTGGCGCGCACCTTGGCGCTGGCGCTCTTTCTCATACTTGTCGCGGGCCGCATCTTGGCGCTGCGCGCTGGTGATGGCCTCAGCTACTCGTGAAACCACAAGCGATTTCAATGACATTGTGCGCCCCCCATTTGATTTTTTATCAGCCTATGTTTTGGCGCACAGAATGTCAAAACGAAGAACACGGACACGCTCAGCTGCTTTTGTCGCAATAGACCGCAAAGTTAAAACGGCGTAGGTGAAAAAGGGATCTCTTGAAAGAGGATTGATTATGCGGGGACTAAAACTTTTAGCCTTTTGTTTCCTTAGTAGCACCGCCTGCGCCCAGGCGACGGGACCTGGTGCCCCGGTTCTGAACCAAACATTTTCGACCCGGATCAGCAGTCTCACTGTCTCAACCGAAAATTTGACCGGGATCAGCAAATCCGGCTCTGCCGATCTGATCTATGCCTTACGGCTCGATACCCAACGGCAAAACCCCAGCATGCCCAAAGAATTTGGCGGCCTTTCCTCCCTCAATGTGCGGACAACCGAAAACGACACAATCGTTTTTGATGCCTTGACGGATCAAGGCCACCTCGCCCGCTTCGCAGCCCCAAATCCGATGACATGGGGGACGGCAGCCCCGCCCGTAGCCAGCGAAGTCCACCTTACCACACTCACCGATGCGGCGGATAAACCCCTACGCGGGGCCAATCAAATTGACAGCGAAGGCCTTGCCCCAACCGACACCGGCTTTCTCATCAGTTTTGAGCGTAACCATCGCCTGATCGAGCTTATCAAAACCGATAAAGGTTACGCGACCAAAGCGGGTCCAAGCCTAAGTGGCTTTGAAGGTCTAGAACCCAATGGCGGAATGGAAGCCCTCACCCGCTTGCCCAACGGCCAATATCTGGCTTCTGCCGAATATGGTCCGGACCGGCCGGGTGATCCTGCCGCAAAGCTTCAAGTGCCCTATTGGATCTTTGACCAGAACAGTAAAGCTGTGACCGCGCCTCTTGGCAGCTTTGAAAATCAAGGCCGCTTTGGCATCACCGATATCCGCGTGCTGGATGACGAAGTCTGGGTCCTTAAACGCTCTTACGATACCACGACCAAGGTCAATCTCTCGCGATTGGAAACATGTAGCCTCTCAAGCGTTCTAATCGGCAAGCCAGCCTGTACGCTAAAGCTTGCTCTGTCCCCGCCCTTTATGATGGACAATTATGAAGGCCTTGCCGTGATGAAGGACCCACAAAGCGAGGCTAAGCTCGTTTTCATCCTGTCAGACGATAATTTCTCTGCCGACCAAGGCACTTACCTACTCGCCTTTCGTTTGGACGCCCCCGCCTCACCTGCCACCTCAAGCAATGGAGCCACACCATGACAGCTTTCAAAACCGGCCTAGTCGCCGCAACGGCCCTGATCGCGACACTTGCGGTCTCAGCCTGCCAGCCAGCCCCCACCAACTCGGTTGCGGCATCTGGTATGGGCAATGTGATGATGGATCATGGCAGCATGGATCATAGCCAGATGGATCACGGGACGATGATGGCCCCCGCCGACCCTGCTGCTGCTGCTGCTGCACCCTCGACCAAGGCCTTTCAAGCGGCCAATTCGACCATGCATCAGAATATGACGATCCCTTATACAGGCGATGCCGACAAAGACTTCATCGCCGGCATGATCCCCCATCACGAAGGTGCAGTCGCCATGGCCCGCGTCGTGTTGGAGCATGGCAAAGACCCTGAAATCCGCAAGCTGGCCGAAGACATTATCGCTGCACAAGACCGCGAAATCAGCCAGATGAAAGCGTGGCAAGCCAAGAACGCCAAGCCCTAAACGCGGCCCAAGCCGACTGCCCAAGCGATGTTGAAACCAAAGCCCATCTGGGCTACCGACACATCTGCGCTGCACCCGTAGCTCAGCTGGATAGAGTGTTGCCCTCCGAAGGCAAAGGTCACAGGTTCGAATCCTGTCGGGTGCGCCATTTTCCTTTGGACAATGTATCCATTTGGCGCAGAAACCACAAATGATCGCTTGACTCATTTAGCGATCAAAAAGGTGGAGACATCAGGTGACCGCAAGCATCCGCCTTTTTTCTTATGGCACGCTGCAGCTTGAGCAGGTGCAGCGGGAGACTTTTGGCCGCAGGCTTGATGGAGCCGCCGATGCGCTTTTGGGCTTTAAACAGACCTTGATAGAGATCACCGACCCCGAGGTGGTGAAGATCAGCGGCGAGCGCTTTCACCCCATCGTTGTGGCGAGTTCTGACCGCACAGACACGGTTTCAGGCATGGTCTTCTGGATCACGTCGGAAGAGCTTGCTGCCGCAGACCTCTATGAAGTGTCGGACTATCAGCGGGTCGAGGCTGATCTCGCATCAGGCGGTAAAGCTTGGGTTTATGTCAAGGCGGGGTGAGATAGCGTTTAGAGGGTTTACGCCCTTCGCGATGACAGCGCTCTGGCCCCTCGCCCTGAATGACGAGGGGTTTTGAGTCGCGCATTCCGTCGCAAATCGCGCTTGGCCTAGTTTCCAAAACTCATCTCGAATGAGATCCCGACAATTTGCTCTGCATCTGGGCTCGGGAATTGAGAATATACACCTGTGGCTCCCAAAACGGGTTGGCCGATGACGTTATTGACGAACTTCTCATCACCCAAGTTTTTCCCAAACAGGGCAACCCGCCACTTGCCGTCAGCCGAGGCAACACCCAATTGAGCGCCCAATAGGCCATAGGCTTCTTGGACTGCACTGGGATCGCCAGCCGCGCTGAAGCTCACATCGTCGCGCCAAAAATAATTGATCTGGGCAAAGCCTTTCAACGCTGTGCTGATTGGCTGTTCGTAATTGGCCGAGAAATTCCAAGTGAGTTCTGGCGAATTCGTCAGCTTATTGCCGGTACCCTCCGTCACAAATGGCCCCGTTGCGCTGTTGATGCGGATACATTGGCGCGGCGAGGTTCGCGTCGTTCCGAACGGCAATTGGGCTTGGCCGAGGTAGCAGGCCACATTTTTGAAGTCGGCATAGGTGGCGTCAATCCAAGCCGCATTGCCCGATAGTGTCAGTCCTGTCATCGGACGGGACACAAACTCAACTTCTGCCCCTTTGGTTTCGATCTTGCCAGCATTTGCCACCGTAAACCGCGATGGGAAGACATTTTGGTCAAAGACTTGCGCCTGGAAATCCTTGAACTCGGTTGAGAACAACACCGCGTTGAAGATGGTTGTCTTGTTGAACAGCTTTGACCGGAAGCCCGCTTCATAGCTGGTTGGGATTTCTGGGTCTGCAAACACAACGGTCGAATTGACGAGCCCTTGATCATAGGCCGGCCCCTTATAGCCGCGCGATACCCCGACATAGGTCAGAATGTCGTCTGTAACGTTATATTGGGCCGTCAGACGCCAAGACAGATTTGTTTCGCCGCGCGATGCAGATGCTGAGCCATAAAAGCGGCCCGGGAAAGTCCCGATGGTGTTTGAGGCTTGGACCTGTGTCCAATCAACCGACAAGGTCTCGTCGGTATAGCGCGCCCCGGCAATGAGCTTCAGCTTGTCAAAGAGGGTGTAAGCGGCTTGGCCGAAAATTGCATCGCTCTTGTTGATCGTAGTCGAACGTCGGTCCGATCCGACTGTACCGCCGGGTCCGAGATTCAGGCCCAATGTACCGGCCTGTATATTTCCGCCTGTATTGAGCATCTCGAAGGAGAATAGCCCCAATGTCCATTCAAAGTTCTGGCCAGCGGGGGACGCGAGGCGCACTTCAAACGATGTTTGATCAACCTTGCTATCGCCCGTGTTTCGGTCGAGGATATTGATCGGCAGAATGTCTGGATCATTATTGTCGATGGCGAACCAATAGCGATAGCCAGCAATAGCTGTCAGTTCGGCCCAACCCAAGTTCCAATCAACCTGGCTCGTCAAGCCGCGATAATCTTGGTTTTGAAAGAATGTCGCGCCCGCAGCATTGGTTAAATTGGTGGGGCTTGGCACAATACCACTGGCCCCATTCAGCGCACCAAAGGGTGTTGTTGCCGGTGCTGACCGCGCCGTCCAGCTGCAGCATAGTGAGTTGGAGTTGCCCCAATCAGCTGAAAGTTGCACACGGACAGTTTCGCTGACATCGGCCAAAAAGCGGACCCGCAGGGTATCGCTGTCGCGATTGTTCAGATATTCGTTACGGACCTTGTTGAAGATATAGCCGTCGCGTTCTGTTGTGCCGTAAGTTACGCGCAGAGCCGCTTGCTCGCCCAGAGCAATATTGGCCGTCATGCTGGCCTTAATCTCATCCTTCGTCGCATAAGAGCCTTGGACGTCGAGCGACGTTTCCCCAAGCCGCGGGGCGCGAGTAATGATGGAGATCACACCCGCGGAAGCATTCTTCCCAAACAACATGCCTTGTGGGCCGCGCAGCACTTCAACCCGATCGACATCAAGCATGTCGGCTATGCCCATGCCGTTTCGGCCCATGGGAACACCATCGACGACGACCCCAACGCTTTGCTCAACACCATCGCCAAAAATCTGGGTACCTACGCCGCGAACAGCCAAGCCCTCGCCACGTGTGTTGGCTGAATTGCCGAAATTCACGCTCGGCGAAACAAAGCGTAATTCTGTAGGGTTGTTGATACCCAGCTTGGCCAGTTGGTCGCCACTGACGGCGCTTACCGCAAGAGGCACATTCTGAAGACGCTCACTGCGACGCTGGGCCGTCACGATGATTTCTTCGACCTGGTTTGGATCGTCTTGGGCCTTAGGGGGCGCTTGAGCGAAAACAGGTGTCGATATGGCCAAAAGAGCCAAGGCGCTCACGCCGTAGCAAAGAAAATTGCGCAACAGTTTCTCTCCCCCAAAGGTGGCTTTTCCAGCCACACGATCTCAATTAATCCTTCAATCTCACGGCATCAACAAACAGTCAAGACTGTTTGTTACCAAGGGGTCCTGAGTGAGAATCTTTGCCTAGGGCGTTGTTCGCTTATCAAAGCTGCGAGATTTTGAGGCGCAATCGGTCTTTGACCATATCAACGGCGGCGCGTATTTCGGCCTCCGGCGTTCCTAGCGCTGCTGACATCGCGAGTCCCCGGAATGTCGCGACAGAGAATGTCAGAAAGTCATAGGTAAAGACTTCATCCACGATACCAGCCTCCTTCATCAGGCGCAGCATTCCCCGCTTTGAACGCTCAAATTCCGAGCGATAAAGTGGCACAAGTTGGTCGGCGAGGTCTGCGTCCGATCGGGTCGCCATCCAGATTTCGGTGCGCGCCACGCCAGCAGGCGACTTGAAGCAGTCCCAAGCCGCATCCATGAGGCGCAAAATCCGCTCAACCGGATCGCCTATCGGTGACAGCTCTTGGCGATAATAGGCCATTTCGGCCTCATAGGTTTCCTTCATACAGGCGAGGATCAAGGCCACTTTATTGGGATAATGATGCAGCATCGCACCGCGCGAGACATTGGCGTTCTTGGCGACCAAAATTGTGGTGGTCGCCGCATAGCCATAGCGATGGAGCGCCTCGATTGTGGCGGCGATCAATTTGGCTTTCGTCGCCGCAGACCGCTCTGGATTGGTAGACGAGCCCTCGAGCTTCACGGGCAGGACAGCGGCACTTCTCTCTACAATTTCTGGATTTAGCATAACGCGGAACTTTCAAAATCCATGATGATTAGCAACAAGACGAGTGCGGTAAAGACAGATCGAGAGGCGGTCAATCCCGATTTGAAAATTTACAAGCAGCATTGACTGTTTCTTCGTTTTGGGCAAGGGAGAAGGCAGATCCAAAATGGACAAGCGCCGAGCGGGGGGAACATTTTATGAAGATCAGCAATCTCAAGGCTGCCCTGATCATGTGTGTCGCCTTGACGGTCGCGAGCTTGAACCCGAAGATTGCACTGGCCCAACAAGCCAGCAGCAAGGCCCAGAAACAACCCAATATCATTGTGATCCTAGCCGATGATTTGGGCTTTGGTGACCTCGGCAGTTTTGGCGGGCGCACGATCCGGACCCCGAACCTCGACAGAATGGCGCGTGAAGGCGGACGTCTGACAAGGTTCTTTGCCAGCGCCAATGTCTGTACGCCGTCGCGGGCCGGCCTATTGACCGGTCGCTATGCTGCCCGCTCTGGCTTGGCGGTAGGGGTAATCTACCCGCATTCAACCTATGGCCTGCCCGAAAGCGAAGTGACTTTGCCAGAACTTTTGGTCGATGCCGGTTATCGCACAGCCATGCTGGGCAAGTGGCATTTAGGATCGGTGGCCAGTGCTTGGCCAACACGGCATGGCTTTCAATCCTTCTGGGGCGTGCCGTGGTCCAACGATATGAACCCGCTGCCGCTCTATCGCGACATGACGATCCTTGAAGAACCCTTGGTTCAAGAGACCTTTGCCGAACGGCTGGTTGAAGAGGCCAAAGGGGTGATCAACTCACCTTCCGACAAGCCCTTCTTCCTCTATGTCGCCCATATAGCGCCTCATGTTCCACTGCGGCCCGGCCCGGCTTTTCGGGGCAAGTCCCAGCAGGGCCTTTATGGTGACTTTGTCGAAGAAATGGATTGGACCACGGGCGAAATTCTCAAAGCACTTAAGGCCGCGGGCAAAGATCAAGATACTTTGGTGATCTTCACCAGTGACAATGGACCTTGGTGGGAAGGCTCCAGTGGGCCACTCCGGGATCGCAAAGGCAGCACCTATGAGGGTGCTTACGGTGTGCCCTTCATTGCCCGCTGGCCCGGCAAGATTCCAAGCGGGACCGTCTCAGACCAGATGTCGATGAATATTGATCTGTTGCCCACCTTGGCAGCGCTCGCTGGTGCGAAAGTCCCAACCGATCGCGTGATTGATGGTCAGAACATTTGGCCAATCCTGTCCAAGCGCGGGGCAGTAACGCCCCATGACAAGCTCTACTTCTTCTCCAATGCCAATATTGCCGCGGTTCGCACGCAAGACTGGCGCATGGTGGTTCGCGCTTACTACCTAAATTTTGACGCGCCGTTGGACCAGTTCAATTACCGCCTCTTGTTCAACATGAAGAACGACCGCGGCGAAACCGTCAGCTTGGCCGACCGCTTCCCAGAAATCGTCGATCGGCTCAAGGCGATGATTGACGCAGCCAGGGCGGAATTTGGCGCGATCACACAGCAAAGAACTTCCCCGCAAGCCGATGGGCCGATCCAATTGCCCAACGAAACTCGCCCCCTCAAAAAGGCTCCCTAAATCCGATGGCTGAACAGAGCACCCCCAGCGGGCAACCTGCCGCAACACCAGACGCGCGCCTACCCTTGCTTGCCAAATTTGGCTTTGGCGCGGGAGACTTTGCCTTCAACCTTGTGTGGTCGGGAACCGGCTTGTTCTTGATGTATGTTTACACCGATGTTTTTGGTGTGAGCCCGACCATTGCAGGCCTTGTCTATGCCATCGCGCTGGCTTGGGATGCCGTCACCGATCCCGTCATGGGGATCATCGCCGATAGGACTCGGACGAAGTGGGGCCGGTATCGGCCTTGGGTTGCGATGGGCGCCATACCTTTGGCGATTAGTTATGCCTTGGCCTTTTGGAACCCGGGCTTTACCGGCATTGCGTTGGTGATCTGGATCGCCTTCACCCATTGCTTATTGCGCACCGCCTATACGGTGGCGAGTATTCCATTCTCCTCCTTGCAAGCCCGCTTGTCATCTGACGCCAATGAGCGCTCGCAGCTTGCAGGCTTCCGCATGATGGGTGCCGCATCCGGCGTGCTGACGGTGGCTATGTTGACGCCCTTGGTCGTGAAGAAATTCGGTCAAGGCGATGAAGGGCGTGGCTATGTTTTGGCGGCCATGGCGGCAGGCATTCTGGCGGTCTTGATCTTCGCCTTTGTTGTCTCGGTCATGCGCGAGCCTGAGGAGACCGAAGCCGCACCGACGCCAGAGCCCATGTGGAACGACGTGGGTGCCTTCTTCTCCCAATTTGCTCAAAATGGCCCCTTGGTGCGGGTGTTTTTGGTGATCATCGCGGTATCCATCGCGGTGACCATGTTTTCTAAGAATGTCCTCTATTATTTCAAATATGTTCTAGAAGCCCCGGAATCGGCTACGCTGGCCTTGGTTACACCGGCACTTGCCATGCTGGTCTTGGTGCCCGTCTGGGTGTTCATCGCTTCTAAGACCTCAAAGCGCGCGGCTTGGATGATGGGTAGCGTGATCTCGGCATTGGGTTATCTGGCGTTTTATTTCAATCCATCCAAAGACGTCGGCGTCGTTATGGCGATCATCATGGTGATTTCAGTCGGCGGGTCGTCATTTGGTGTGTTGTTTTGGTCGATGTTGCCCGACACGGTTGAATGGGGCGAAGCCCATCATGGCGTGCGCCATGAGGCCAAAGTGTTTGGCTTTGCCAGTTTTGCGCAAAAGGCCGCCCTTGGGGTCAATGCCCTTTTGCTTGGACTGATGTTGGACGGGGTCGGCTATAAAGCCAACCAAGCACAATCCGTCCAAACGCTTGATGGCATCACCGCCATGATGTCGCTCATTCCACTTCTTGGCGTTTTGGCCTCCATGGCACTCCTTTGGAAATACCCAATCGACGCCAAGCGCCATGCCGAATTGCGGCAGCAGATCGCCGCGCGCAACACCCCTACCAACCCACTTCAAGGTCATTAATCGATGCCTATTCGCTTTCCCGAAAGTTTCGTCTTTGGCGCTTCAACCGCCGCTTATCAAATTGAGGGTGCCGCCCAAACCGATGGTCGCGGGGAAGGCATTTGGGACCGTTATTCCCATACACCCGGTAAAATCCATCAGGGCGATACGGGCGATATTGCTTGTGATCACTACCACCGCTTTGAAGAAGATCTCGATCTAGCCCAAGCGGCCAGCATGACGGCCTATCGCTTCTCGATCAATTGGGCGCGCGTTTTGCCCGATGGTGTTGGACGGGTGAATGAAGCCGGGCTGGCCTTCTATGATCGGCTGGTGGATGCGTGCATCGCGCGCGGCTTAGAGCCTTGGGTCTGCTTTTATCACTGGGATTATTCTCAAGTTTTACAAGACCAAGGCGGCTGGGCCAACCGTGCATCGGTGGATTGGTTTCTAGAATTGGTTCAGCTTGTCACCAATCACTTGAAGGACCGCGTCACCGATTGGTGCCTGTTTAACGAGCCGACGATATTCACCTCGCTCGGCTATCTATTGGGCCAACATGCCCCCGGCCTTAAGGACCCCGCTGCTTATGGCGCCGCCGTGCACCATGTCAGCCTGGCAACCGCAGACGGCGTTCGCCTCGTGCGCCGTCTGGCCCCAGGCGCAAAGGTCGGCACCGTACTCTCGATCAATGGCGTGCAGCCCGCCTCGACAAGCCCAGAAGATATGGCCGCCAGCGCGTTAGCCGATGCCATCATGAACCGCGCCTTCCTAGATCCGATCTTCAAGGGGACATACCCTGATGAGATCGGGGCCATGGTCACCCCGTTCATTCGCGACGGCGACATGGACCGCCTGAAGGCAGATTTGGATTTCCTCGGTATCAATCACTATACGCGCTCAAAAATTGCGGCAAAGCCTGCCAGCGTGTCTGCCGATGGCGCGACTGCGGGCGGCGGCATGGGCTTTGTACCCCCGCCAGCTGGAACGCCCGTGACCTTGATGGGGTGGGAAATCCGGCCAGAGGGCATTTATGAAGTGATTGCCCGCGTTTATGAGCAATATGCCGCGCTGCCCATCTATATCACCGAAAATGGCGGTGCCTTCCCCGATGAAATGACCGCCACTGGCGACGTGCTCGACCATGACCGGATTGGCTTGCTAACAGGCTATCTCAGCCAAATCGCGCGCGCGATTGACGATGGCTATGATGTACGAGGCTATCTGGTTTGGTCACTCCTTGATAATTTTGAATGGGGGCATGGCTATTCCAAGCGATTTGGCTTGGTGCATGTGGATTACGAAAGCCAGAAGCGCACGCCAAAGGCCAGCTATCAGTGGTACCGCCAGCTGGCCCAGTCCCGGACAATCGCGAACTGAAGGGGCTTCGCACCCGCCAATAGCCCCGCGAGGAAAGCCTCCGGGGTTTCGGCTTGTGCTTCGGAACGAAGCAGAGGGGCCGGGGCGCGTGGTGTGCGCCAAATGAGGTGGGCCAGATTAACGGACTGGCCCGGAATACGACGCAAACCGTGCGCCCCGGCTGAAAAGTTCTGTGTGCTTAGGTGGTTCATGACGCCACGGGTGGTTCAAATTTCCCCCGCCTAGTTCGTAAAGGCCTCATTCTAAAAGCTTGCGCTCCTAAAAATACATAAGGCTTCCCCAAGGCGTCTCAAAGGCATCGCCTAAGTTCTTGACCAAGGGCTTCACACGGCAGTCGGGCTCAAGCACACCGGGCATCAGGACAGCTAATCCCAATGAAACACAAGGTCGCCACTTCAACCTCGATTAATCCCGCTTACCAATCCCCAACCGGTGTCGCCGCTGCAGCAACAACGCCCTCTCGTCGGAGATGGCCTTAAGTTATGCGGGGTTTGATGGGTGGGGGATAAGTTTTTATCTATGCGCTCCCCTCTCCCACTGGGGTCGACCTGTAGGTCGACGGGTCGGGGGTGAGGGCTTAGTGGCACAAAACCTTATTGTATTGAGGGATTTAGACTAGACATCAGCCCTCAATTATTGCGCGTGTAAGCCCTCACCCCCGTCCCCTCTCCCAAAGGGAGAGGGGAGCGCGCCTTAGCCGCAGGGTGTTGCGGGGCGAATTAACGCTGCCGATCTGGATCTATTTTGGTGCAACCTATGTTCCACCAAAATAGATCATCGAGCTTGCCCGCGACATCTGGGTCGTCAAGTGCGCAGCTTTGCTGCGTCGCTAAGCGATCCGTTTTCAGAGAAAACGGACACTTGACTACCCAGAGGTCGCAAGAACAATTGAGTTAGCGGTTTGGTGGGCCGGAAGGATCACCAAAACCGCTTCCAAGGGAAAAAGGCTTCATCCCTCGCGCCCAAGTAAGCCCATTCTTTCTTAGGGCAAAGGCGCTATCTGCGCTGGCTGACAGGTGCCCAGACTAAGCGCCTCTGAGTAGGGTTTGTCGAAACAATTTTGAAGGCTAATCAAGGCGCGCGCGTTGATCAAGTTTCTTTGGCCACCTTTACTTCGGAGCGTATCTATCGATCTCTTCAGTATCGTTTGGTCCTTGTTCAGAAATGCCCACGACCCCAGAACATAAGCGTTCCAGTCGAAGTTATCAGCTTCTAGACTGTCTTCCGGGGACCTAAGTGTCGATAGGAAGAGCTAAGACGCAACTTCATAGCGCCCGAGGCGCGCCTTATGTTGGCCAAGATGCCAAATCAACACATCCACTTCGCGTCTAGCTAGACCGCCGTGCTCAACCAAATAGCGCTCGGTGATATAAGCGGCCTCTGCGTGACAACCTTTCATGGCAAGTTCTCGAGCGGATGCAGGATGTCCACCCGTTTGGTCAAACGTTCGAAAATCCAACAGGAGGGCTTCAGCTTGTTGCTGAGGTGACATGTAACAAGCCTCAGGCGCAACTTGCATCGTCACAGGTTTAGTGTCGGCTAATCTATTCGACTGACAGGAAGACAATGGGAAGAAGGAGGCAAACAGCAATGCTGAGAGCATCGAATATCTGCAGAACTTTTCCATTATTCCCCCCGCATTGTCTCGCCGTGAAATCAACCGAATAGCAACCTCACCCTTATTAAGAGAAAGGCACAGATAGCCCACGCCCCCTCACTTCCCCGCTTTAGCCGCCTCAATCGCGATAAGATTATCGTCGCTGTTGCGATCAATCCGCTTCACATAGGGATCGATGCCGACAAAGCCGGGTTCTGGGACGGCAGGCAAAGTTAGGACCAATTGTTGACGACCGCTGCGGATAGGGCGGCGTTCAAACGCCAGAACATTGGCTTTGGTAAAGACCTTGTCTTCGGGCTTTTGATTAAAGACGCCCACTTCCCAAGCTTCCGACATGGGGGCCTCGGTCTCTTTGCCTTCGCCATCGGCATAGAGCTTTTTGGCCTCGACCGTCAGCGTCACTTGCCACCGGCCATCTGGCAATTGGACCTTAGACGCTTCTGCCACTTTGGCATCATAGAGCGTGATCTTCTCAAACAGATCGGTGATTAGCTGTTGCTTGACGGGATCGGGGCCCACTTCAGCGCGCAGGAAAGTGATGAATTGGGCGCTGGTAGGATAGGGCGCAGGCTTGAACGCGAATTGGGCGATCAATTTGCGAATGGCGGCATTGACTGGTGCCTCCCCCACTTCATTACGCAGGAAGTACATCACCAAGGCACCCTTATTATAATGGATATAGCCTTGGTTCTCGCCTCGCATCAACGGCAATTCTTCCACCACTTCGCTGCCGCGTGCGCCCAGATAGGAATCGAGCTCATTCTTTAGGAATTGGCGGACATGATCTGGCCCCAACATGTCTTCCATCACCAAAAGCGCACCATATTGAGAGAAGCTTTCCGACAACATGGTCGAGCCTTGTTTGTCACCGCCCACAAATTGGTGGGCAAACCATTGGTGGGCAATTTCGTGCGCGGTGACGAAGGTGACGAGGTCAATCTTCGTCGGGTCTCGATTGGCCTGCAGCCAGCCAATGTCCTCACTGAACGGCACGGTGTTGGCAAAGGACTGGGCAAAGGCCGCATAGGCTGGAAATTCCAAAATGCGGAATTGGCGGAACTGGTAGGGCGAGAAGCGCTCGGAGAACAGGGTCAAAGACCGATGCGCCGCCTTCTCCATCCGCTCTAGGTTCGCGGTATGATTGGGGTGATAGTATAATTCCACCGAGACAGGCTTTCCCGCCACTTGGACTTGCGAGCGCTTTACACCATAGCGCGCCGACTGGATCGAGAAGAAGTGGTGGATGGGCGCTTCGGTTACAAAACGACGGGTGATGCGGCCGTCCTTCTTGGTCTCAGAAACCTGGTAACCGGGCGCGATGGGAATTTGATCATCATCGGTGCTGACTGTGATGTCGGCATTCACCCAATGGCTGTCAGGCCGCAGATAATGATGCGCGTCACCCTTCGGGTCCTCTAGCTTATAGGGGCGACGGTCTGGGTCGAGGCCATATTTGCGCCGCTTGGACCGATCGGTCATCCAATTGCCGCGCGAGACGCCGAGGATGGGTGTCAGCTCAAAATTATCGAGGAAGGTGCCATTGGCGATCAAGCGGCTCTGCCCACTGCCATTGGTGAAGCCCTTACGGCCATAGGTGGTTTCAAACGTCACAATGCGCTTTTCACCCGCTGCCATCGGCTTCTCAAACCGGTAGAGTGTCACATTATAGTCCGGCCAAGCCTTTTCAACGACCACGCCGGGGATGGATAGGCTGGCGCGTTCTACTGTTGATCTGTCGGGCAGCGCGGCAATCATGCGTGGCAGTGGCGCGCCGGTTTGGTTTTCGATGACATAGCTGCCGGTCACATCGGCTTGGCGATCCTTCAGGCGCAGATTGACGTTGAGTTTTACGTCCGTGATCGTTGGGCCTGGCATCTCCTCATATTGGGCCAAAGCCTTTTCGGCATTGGCTAGGCTTTCTTCGCCCGCGACGCTTGATTGATAGATGTTGAGCACATTGGTGTTGTAAAAAATCCACCCGCCAAGGCCGGCAAAGGCGGCAAGGGCTGAGGCCAGAACAAGCCCTGTCGCGCCCATCATGCGTCGTGGGAATCGGTTGATCCGCGGCATCAATCGTGTCTCCGCCCCACGACGCCACAGGCCGTAGGATAGGATCACCAGAACGACACAGAAAGCACCCCAATAGAGGTCAAACCACGTTTTTCCGATCCAGAAATGCGCCATGCCGTTAAAGGCGCTTAAGGGTGTGCCGGGGTTGCCGCCGTAATTATAGAGATTGTGCTGGAAGCCCATGCTCGCCAGCGTGATCGAGGCGACGAGATAAACCAAGAGACAACCCCAACCTACATATTTATTGGGCGAGAGCGCTTGGAAAAAGACAGCCAAAATAGCGAGCTGCAACCCCGAAATGGTGCCTGGAACAATCCACCAGAGCAAATAGCCCACGGGTTCAAGGCCTGCATAACCTTTGAAGAGCTGCACCCCCATCGCCGCCAGCATGCCGACGACATTGGTTGCCAACAGAACCAGAAAGATCGCCAAGACTTTTGGGAAGACAAAAGCCCAATCGCTGACCGGGGTGGAATCGATAATCTCTGCCATGCGGCGCTCGCGGTCGCGCCACACAAGGTCACCCGCATAAAAGCCGGCAATGATGATGGGGATGATGGAGAAAGAGCCTTGCAAGGCCACGACCATCAGGCGTGTGACCGGCTCAATCGCGGTGCCCCGCACTTCATCCGCATAGAGAAGGGCGCCCATGGCGTTAAAAAGGCCCAAGACCAACAGTACAAAGAAAGCCGGGCTGAAAATCACCGCCTTCACGTCAAACGCGGTGCGCGCCCAGAGCTGCGCCAAGCGCACTTGGCCGGTGAGGACAGGCGCGATGACGGGTGCGGTAGCCACGATTGGTCCAGCGACGGCCTTACCAGCCTTGGCTGCCTTGTCTGCCTTCACACCTTTGCCGCCCGGGCGATAGATGAAATAGGAGAGGCCTAGAAAGGCCAAAGCAATGCTGAGCCAGATGGCTCGGTTCTGCAGAAATGTCCCGACCAGTTCTGGCAGGCGCGTGTTGCGGTCTGCCGCCGTCCAATATTCGGTCTGGCGGAACAAGGCGCTGACGCCAGTAGGGTCAAATAGGCCGGCAATGTCCTTCATGTCGGGCTTGTCGAAGATGACGCCCGTGGTCACCCAAGC
Organism: Hyphomonadaceae bacterium UKL13-1; assembly: GCA_001602435.1. Lineage (GTDB taxonomy): Bacteria > Pseudomonadota > Alphaproteobacteria > Caulobacterales > Aquidulcibacteraceae > Aquidulcibacter. The sequence continues at coordinate 289,790 of CP012156.1, read as the reverse complement.
AACCAAAATGCCGATCAGGCCCAGATAGGCCCCCATCATGGAGCGGGTCGCGGTAGCAAAGGCAAACAACATCGCGCCAAACACAAACAACATGGGCAAAGCGATGATGAAGTAAGCAAAGGCATAATGGGCCAAAATCAGCGGCCCGACCTTCTCTTGATCCAGCCACGGCATGAGCGAGCCGATCAAGATCGCCAGCGGCACCGACAGATAGCCCACCGCTGCTGCCAGCCAAGACCCGGCAAAACGGCCATACAGATAGGCCGCTTTGCCCAAACGCGTGGCACGTAAAATGGGGCCATAGCCGGTCTCGTCATCGCGTGTGACCGAATTGGCGACAAAGGCTGTCACGGCAAACAGCGCAAAAATCCCCATCACCATCATGGTTTGATTGATGGCAAAGGGCGAGTTGATATTCGTATTGCCGGTGCCACCGATCTGGATTTCATCGACCGTGACGGCCCCGAACGTCAGCAGAAAGAAGAGGGTAAAGCTGACCCAGAGTACCGGGTTACGAAGCTGATAGCCGAACTCAAAGCCGGCCACAGACAGGAATTGGCGCAAGGATTTCATAATGTCTGTCCCGATCTCAAGCAGCAGCGCGCGTAGCGGCGAGGGTTGAGAAATAGACGTCTTCCAGCCCCCCTTCGACGGCATTAAAGCCGGGCTCTGGCTCTTGGTCGGCCAACACATGAATGACGGTCTCGCCGCCGAAGAGGCGCGAGGAGATGACTTGCATCCGCGCTTGATAATCCGCGAGCGCCGCGCGCCCAATGGTCTTGCGCCATACCCGCCCCGACAGCGCGTGGGTTAGGTCTTTGGGTGCACCCTCTGCCACAATCTTCCCACCGGCCAGAATGGCCATGGCCGGGCAGAGATCGGCGACATCTTCCACGATGTGGGTGGAGAGGATCACGACCACTTCATCGCCAATCGCGGCCAATAGGTTCAAGAAGCGGTTGCGCTCTTCAGGGTCGAGGCCCGCGGTCGGCTCGTCCACGATGATCAGCTTGGGGGCACCAATCAAAGCTTGTGCGATCCCAAACCGCTGCCGCATGCCGCCGGAAAAGCCCGCGATGGCTTTGTTGCGCACCTGCCAAAGATTGACTTGGTTCAATAGGCCTTCAACGACTTCCTTGCGCTCTTTAGCGCCAGCAAAGCCCTTTAGGATGGCCATGTGGTTCAGCATGTCTTTGGCGGTGACGCGCGGATAGACGCCGAAGTCTTGCGGCAGATAGCCCAAAGTCTCGCGCAAGAGTTCGGGCTGTTGCAGCACGTCAATCTTACCAAACTCAATCGCGCCAGAGGTCGGCGTTTGCAGCGTGGCGATGGTGCGCATCAAGGTCGATTTGCCAGCACCATTGGGGCCGAGCAGTCCATACATGCCCGGCGCTATGGTCAGATTGATGTTATCAAGCGCCTTGACGCCATTGCTATAGACATGCGTCAGGCCGGTAATCTTTAACATGTTAGTCCCCCGTTTTGCCGGAGGGTAACGTGCGCGTTATGAGGCGGCAATGCCCCCAGATAATTAAATTAACGTCATAAACCTCTAGGATTATGCCCCTTTTTATCCAATTTCTAAGCCAAAAGCCGAATGGCGTCGCGGAGACGTATCACACGACCTCGTTACAAATAATCTCATGACTTTATGTCATGGTTGATGCCCATGAGTAGACCAAGTCATTGTCAATATTTGATCACAAGGCAAGCCCAAGTGCCCCCTAATTCAAAGGTGCAAAACGATCTCAAAGGGAGAGTACAGCCCAACTGAAAGCTTCAGTATTGTGCCAATAAACAAAAAAGGGCCCAAGCCTTTCGGCTTGAGCCCATTTAGAAGGAGATTTTTTCTTGTTGTTCGGTTTAGCGGAACAGCGACAGAGCCGACTGCGACGAGCTGTTGGCAATCGACAGCGCTTGAATACCAAGCTGAGACTTGGTTTGCAGGGCCTGCAGTTTCGCGCTTTCCTTGGCGAGGTCGGCGTCTGCAATCGCCCCGATCCCGTTGTTCAATGCGTCCTGCAGCTTACCAATGAACGTGCGGTGCACGTCCAAACGCTTTGCGCCAGCACCCCAGGTTGCCAATTGGGTACCCAAGTTGGTGATGGATGCGTTCACAAGGCCCAATGCGGTGCCCGAAGTGGTGTTGTCCGTCAGAACGCTACCAGCTGCGACGGTCACAACCGTACCACCCAATGCCAAACTGGCACCGTTGACCGTGATGGTGTTACCACCCGCCGCGTCGCCCAAGGACACAGCATTGCTCGGCGTACCTTGGATCATGTTCGCGCCGTCGAATGAAGCGTTTGCGATGACGCTGGTGATTTGGTCACGGAGCTGGGCAAAGTCGGCGGCAAGCGCTGCCTGTGCAGATGCCGAGTTACCAGCTTGGGTGCCGGCCAAAGCCTTGCCCTTCATTTCGTTCAGAAGTTCCATGATGCTCTCACCAGCCGCAATGCCGGTGTCGAGGATGGAGGCGGCGCGGTCAGTCGATTCACGAACGCGGTCATAGGCACCAACGTCGGAGCGCATCTTATTAGCGATAGCCCAGATCGCACCATTATCTTTTGCGGAGGCGACCTTCAAACCCGTCGAAATCGCGTTTTGGGTTTTGTCGAGGTCGGAATTGGTCTTATTCAAAGTTTGAAGCGCGACCATAGCGCCTTGATTCGTGTTTACGCTGAGCATTTCTAGCCCTCATCCATACTTGGTTGTCCCCCGCTACGAGCGAGGTGTATTCGTTTTGAATACCTGAACAGCGTAAAATTGAGTTCTGAATCCGGCGTTGAGAAACATGGTAAACAAATTCCTACCAAAAGAGAAAATGCAGTATTGTTGGGTAATGGAAATGGTTGATGGATGTTTTCAACTGAAATCAACAAACGAACCAATCAACAGAATGCTATGACATTTTTTGAATATTTATGGTTTATTTTGGAAGCCTTGTACGACCTATGAAGCCCGTATCGAGGCCGGTCGGCAGGTTTTAAAAAAATTTGGGGGCCGCTGCGATTCACCCTTTTTCGCGCCGCTTTTTCTGAACCAACGACCAAAAGAGGGCACGACGGAGCCGCTTGAAAGTCGCTTGACCGATCGGATTGACCAAGTTTGCCCGCCAATTCAGCGATAGACTTTAATGCTTGCGGACGAATTCCGCACGCAGCACGAGGCCGCGAATGGTGTCGTGCTTGCAGTCAATTTCCTGCGCATCGCCCGTCAGGCGGATCGAACGGATCACGGTGCCTCGGCGCAACGTTTGCCCAGCCCCCTTCACATCGAGATCTTTGACGAGAACCACGGCATCGCCGTCTTGCAACACATTGCCAACCGCATCGCGCACCACGACAGCGCTTTCCGCCTGTGTCCGCGCAGCCAATTCGGAGGCTGGCATCCACTCCCCGCTCGCTTCATCATAGACATAGTCGTCGTCACTGGCGGTCATGGGCGGTTCCTTGCGCTTTGAACTTGAGCGGTGTGCAACAACCTGCATGGCGACAACAGTGCGCCGCGGTCAAGCGGCAGCGCCCTTGTTATCCCCACGCAAAGGTGCCGACCCAATGGCGTTAGTCGAACTGGTGAAGCCCCTGAGGTCCCCGGTCTCCGCTCAGGCTCCCGCGCGGATGACAAGGTGGGGAATGGAGCGCGCAACAAAAGGTGCGCCTTTAAACGCGCTGACAAGCGCAACTTTTGTTGCGCGCTCCCTTTTGGAGAAACAGGGTTTCCGTCAAAATGGATCCAGATGGACAGCCATTCCTCGCGCCTAGCCACCACATCAAGAACCAAGCCGCACCAAATGTACGCCGCCCTCATGGTCGGTCAGATTAAACGCCCGCCCCGTAAAGCGGGTTGCAAGGTCCATCGCCGTCAACAAATGTTGGCTTGGCTTGACGGTCGTGAATTGCCCGCGCCCAGCAAGGACAAAGGGCAAGATCAATTGATCCGCCAGATGTGGCCCAGCGAAGGCGATGCTGTCCTGATAGCCTTGCATACGCGCAGCAGCCACTTTCCCCAATTGTTCAGCCGGGACGCCCAATTGTCCAAAGCCGCTGACCAGTTCGGTGACATGGGCATAGCGCGCCGTCAGCATTAAAATCACACCGGGGCCTTGATCGGGCGGCAGTTCCCGGACCGAAAAGGCACTTTCAGGCCAAGCAGGCAAAGCCGCCTGTACACGGCCGCGCAAACGTCTGGCCACATCAAATGAGAGGGCCGAGAAATGCGCCTCGCAAGCGACATCCACGAGGGCACCGCGATCCAGACAAGCAATGGGTCGCAAAGGTGCAGGTTCAATATCCACTTCAATCCGACCACCCCCGCGCGGGTAAAACCCGTGCCGGATGAGACGCGCGGAGACCTTCGGCCCCATTTGATTAATCAGGGGTAGAAAGCAGCGCTCCAAGAACTCAAAGGGCGGTGCGCCCATCGCGTGGGTCCCGCCGTCGAGAACCAATTTCGAGGGGCCATCCGCAAAGATCAGCGGCATGAGGATTGTTTGCAACACGAGGCCGGTGGATCCCGCAGTACCAATTGAGAAATGATACTCGCCTGGCGATATCTTGCCCGGGCGAAAGGTCAATTCGGTGGCACCGACATGGATGCCGTCGCAAACAGAGCCCGAGATGTGGCGCGCGGCTTCCACCGCTGTCGCGTGCTGACGCATGAGGCCGGGCTTTGACCGATTGGCGCGAATATTCTTGAAATGGAAAGCCTCACCCGTGATGAGCGACAAGGCGCACGCATTGCGCACCATTTGCCCACCACCTTCACCTTCCGACCCATCAATACTAATCATCTTAACTCACTCAGTCTCATTATTTTGTGCGCGTATGGCCACCAAAAGTGCCAACAGATGCGCCCGTTTTTTGTATCCGTATGAAGCACGAAATCGCCTTCGCCGCACGCAAGCCGATGAAGGCAAGCTATCAAGTCGACATAGCCTGCCGCCCCGATTGTCAACTGCAGGTGGTTGCCTTCTTCGACCAGTTCTAGACCAGCTAACTCTGACGAATAAGCGACGCGAAGCTTGGACACCTGCCGATCACAGACTTGATGGTAGCCAATGCCGCGCAACAGCGCCTCAGAAACCGGCTCCAAAGGCAGGGTTCGGTAGGAAGCATGATCGTTACGAAGAAAATCAATCAAGGCAATGAAAGCTTGCGCGCCCTGCCCGTCAGCTGACACATGCCAGCCACGCCAGCCCTGTTTTGGCTGGCGATACTGCCAAATCCACAGCTTCCCCGTAAACACAGGGGGCGATTTCCAAGCCTGCATTTGAGCCTCCAAAATCTCTGAAACCCGTGTGAAGGGCATTACCCCTTCACACAGACCACTTGCTTCAGCGTATGGACAATCTCCACCAGATCAGCCTGCGCGGCCATCACGGCTTCGATTGGTTTGTAGGCCTTCGGCGTCTCATCGATCACGCCTGCATCCTTGCGGCACTCAACCCCTTCGGTGTCACGAATGTGCTCGTCCAAGCTGACACGCCGCTTGGCCTCGTTACGAGACATCACGCGACCTGCACCATGGCTGCAGCTATGGAAACTCTCGGGATTACCAAGGCCGCGAACGATGAAGCTTTTGGCCCCCATCGATCCCGGAATGATGCCCAAGACATCCTTAGCGGCCCGAACAGCACCCTTACGGGTCACCAGAACATTCTCACCGAAGTGATTTTCCCGCGTCACATAATTGTGGTGACAGTTAACCGCCTCCAATTCTGCTTCAAACGGTTTGGTGATTTCGCGCCGCAGCGCGGCAATGACGTTGGTCATCATCATACGACGGTTCAACGCGGCAAAGTCTTGCGCCCAACCAACCGCTTCAACATAGTCATTGAAATGATCGGTCCCCTCCGGGAAATAGGCCAAGTCCTCATCGGGCAAGTTGATATGCCACTTGCGCATATCTTGCTTAGCCAATTCGATGAAATAGGTGCCAATGGCGTTACCGACCCCGCGGGATCCAGAGTGTAACATCACCCACACCCGCGCCGCTTCATCGAGACATAATTCAATGAAGTGATTGCCGGTCCCCAAGGTTCCTAGATGCATCAAGTGATTGGTGTTCTTGAAGCGTGGGTATTTGGCACAGATCAGGTCAAACCGCTCAACCAGATTGGCCCAAGCCGCAACGATGGCAGGTGGTGGATTGCTCCACGAGCCCTTATCGCGTGCGCCACGCCCGACCGTCCGACCATGGGGCACCGCCACCTCAATCACCCGGCGGATGCCCTCCAGATTATCTGGCAAGTCATGCGCCATCAGCGAGGTTCGCGCCGCCATCATGCCGCAACCAATGTCGACGCCGACAGCGGCAGGAATCACAGCCCCCTTGGTCGGAATAACCGATCCAACTGTGGCCCCAATCCCCACATGAACGTCGGGCATGGCGGCAACATGCTTGAAGATGAAGGGCATCTTCGCCGCACTCGCCAGCTGTTCGCGTGCCTTATCGTCAACGGGAACGCCGCGCGTCCACATTTTGATCGGCACCCCACCTTCAACGGCGGTAAATTCAAATGCTGCCTCGCTCATCGAAGCTCTCCTTCTCTCTTCTCTAGAGATGTCTGGCCGCAATGTGCGGCAAAAGACCTCTCGTGCAAAACTGTTTTTTGGAACTGCCGGGGCAGCCGGCCCATTCCGGCTGCCCCATCCATTCCTGCGGGCTGAGCTGTTTGACTGACCCAGCGCCTATAAAATAGCAACGCCTGTGCCAACTTGTGCCAAGTCGCACAGGAAAGTTTTTATCCAACTGATTTTATACACTGTTTTTTCTTAATTTTGATCATTGCGAGCAAAAAATGCCAATTTCATCCTAAGCGATTTGTATAATTCTATATATGAATATATAATCCTAGCGCATGAGACCGATCACCGTCATCAGTATTCTTGGCTCGACCCTCGACGCCTCCCCCTATGGCCCAGCGCGCTGGCAGAAATGGCGGCCATCGGTGGGAATCTGCATGCATGAGGAGTTGCGGGTCGACCGCTTCCTGATGATCCACGACACCGCCCATCGGCGTCTTGCTGAGTTTGTCAGCGCCGACATCGCCTCGGTCTCGCCTGAAACCACGGTCGAGCGCCACGCCGTTAGTTTCAAGAACCCTTGGGACTTTGAAGAGGTTTATGGAAAGCTTCTGGACTTTGCGCGCGCGCAAAAACTCGACCCCGAGGCGGAAGATTATCTAATCCACATCACGACCGGCACGCACGTCGCGCAAATCTGCCTCTATCTGCTGACAGAAGCGCGCTATCTGCCGGGCCGTTTGCTCCAGACCCAGCCCAAGCGCGGCATCCCCGATGCTGCAGGCGATTGGAGTGTGATCGATCTGGATTTGTCGCGCTATGATTCCATCGCCACCCGTTTCGCGAAAGAAAGTGCTGAAAGCACGTCGTTTTTGAAATCGGGCATTGAAACGCGCAGCCGCACCTTCAACACCCTGATCGACGAGATTGAACAGGTAGCCAGTCGCACCCGTGCCCCTATCCTATTGATGGGGCCGACCGGGGCAGGCAAAAGCCAATTGGCACGGCGCATCTTTGAACTCAAAAAACTCAAGCACCAAGTCAATGGCCCCTTGGTGGAGGTCAATTGCGCGACCTTGCGCGGCGACAGCGCGATGTCGGCCTTGTTTGGGCATAAGCGAGGCTCATTTACGGGCGCATCAGCCGATCGGGCCGGGCTGTTACGGGCCGCAGATGGCGGGCTGTTGTTCCTCGATGAAATTGGCGAACTGGGCTTGGATGAGCAAGCCATGATCCTGCGCGCTATTGAAGATAAGCGCTTTTTGCCCGTTGGGGCCGACCGGGAAGTGCACAGCGACTTCCAACTTATCGCGGGGACCAACCGAGACCTCGCCCAGAGCGTCGCGCAGGGCCGGTTCCGCGACGACCTCTTTGCGCGCCTCAATCTCTGGACATTTTCGCTACCGGGCCTCGCCGCGCGACGCGAAGATATTGCGCCCAATCTCGACTATGAGCTCGATCATTATGCCGCGCGTGAAGGCACAAGGGTGACCTTCAATAAAGAAGCACGAGAGCGCTATTTGGCCTTTGCCATGTCGCACGATGCGGCATGGTCTGGGAACTTCCGGGACTTGGCCGCCAGTGTCACGCGGATGGCGACCTTCTCGCCCAAGGGCCGGATTGATAGTGACGTCGTCGCCACTGAGATCACCCGACTGCAACGCGTGTGGACAGGCAGTACGACCCCGACCGATGATTTGGCCGACATATTGTCTTCCGAAGAGCTGGATGGCCTAGACCCCTTTGATCGCGTTCAATTGGCCTATGTCGTCGCCACCTGCCGGACCAGCCCGTCACTGTCCGAGGCTGGGCGCAAGCTGTTTGCTGCCTCCCGAACCAAGCGGGCGAGCGTGAATGATGCCGATCGACTGCGTAAGTACCTCGGGCGCTTCGGCATCACGTGGGACCAACTTGCTGTCTAGGCAGGGACTTGCGTCCACCCCAAGCGCACCGCCAGACCACCGAGCTCTGAGGTTTCCAAGGTCAAATTTCCGCCGCTGGCCGCGATGAGGTCGCGCGTGATGGCAAGGCCGAGGCCTTGGGTGCCAATTGCTTCGTCAAGGCGAACGCCACGCTCGAGCGCCAGACGGCTCTGATCCTGCGACAAGCCCGGCCCATCGTCCTCGACCGAGACCATCAAGCCACCAACTACGACACGGGCGCGAACTCTGATGAGGTGGCTGGCATGGCGGGTAGCATTATCCAGAAGCGCGCCCAGCACTTCAAAGGCGCTTTCCTCGGTCAGGGGCACCAGACAATCCTCTCTTACCTCTATCTCAAACCGCTTGCTGGCACCGGCAGGGGTACGCCCGACCACGCGAACCAAACGCTCTATCACCGGTCTTAGCAGACACGTGCCGCGCGCATCGGGAGCCAATTGGGCACGCGCCAATTCTGCCTGAACCGCAATATTGAGGACCGACAGACTTTCCTGCAGGGCCGTTTGCGACTTGGCATCGCCTAGGTCGCCTACTTGCATTTTCAGCGCTGTGAGCGGGGTCTTCAGCGCATGGGCCAAGTCACGCGCCCGGTCGCGCGCTCTGGCCATATCGTCACTTCGCGCATCGGCCAGCGCATTAATGGCTTGGATCAGCGGCCCAACTTCTTGCGGATGCTCTCCTGACTCCAGCCGGGCCTTGGAATCGGCTTTCAGACCCGTCAGCCGCGCCCGCAGCGCCGCCAGTGGCTGTAGGCCCTGGGTCACTTGAACCACTGAGGCCAAGGTCAAGACCGACCAGAGCAGCAAGAGGAAAAACGCGAGTTCTTGGGCAAAATCCCGCCTTGCCTGCGTGATGACAGCATGGTCCTGCCCGACTTCGATCAATAGCTCTGGCCCTTTCGCGTCTGGACGAATGGTACGGGCCACCCGCAACATGGCGGGCTCAAACGGACCCTTGGTCGTCAAGCTTTCCCATGTTCGGGACGGGGCCTGCGTGAGCGAAGGCCAAGCGCCATCCCAAAGCGAGCGCGAGCGTAAATTGCCTTTCTCGCTGGAGACATACCAGTAAAGGCCGCTGGCAGGGCGGGTAAATCGCGGGTCATACAGAGCCTGGCTGAGCACGGGCTTCCCGGCCGCATCCATGGACATGCCTGCAACCAAGGCTTCGCCCTGACGGATCAACTCCGCCCTCACTTGCCGCTCTGTATGGCGCTCAAACAGCAAGGATAGCGCAACCCAGGAAAAGCCTAAGGCTAAGCCATTCCACAGCGCGGCCAAAGCAAACAGCCGGACCTTGAGGCTGTTGGACCTTTTGCTCATGGGGCTAAGTCCCGCAACACATAGCCAAAGCCGCGCCGCGTCTCGATGGTCTCAGACCCGATCTTGCGGCGAAGGCGCGCCACCAAGGCTTCGACCGCATTGGCGTCCAGCATGTCGGTTCCGTGCAAATGCTCGCCCAATTCACCAGCCGATAAGGGTCGCCCGCCAGCATTGGCGAGTAGGTCTAAAAGCCGAAACTCCAAGGGCGAGAGGCGCACTTGTGCCCCGTCATAGGTGGCAGTGGCGCGAAACAGATCGAGGCTAAGGCGGCCCGCAGTAATCACATTGCCGGTGCGTCCAGCGGCCCGGCGGATCAATCCACGCAAGCGGGCGATGAGCTCTGGCGGCTCAAACGGCTTGGCGAGATAATCATCGGCCCCCGCCTCAATACCTTCAACCTTTTCTGCCCAAGACCCGCGTGCGGACAAAATAATGACCGGCATGGCACGGCCTTCTTGCCGCCAACGCTTCAAGACAGACAATCCGTCCAATCGCGGCAAGCCCAGATCCAGAATGACAGCATCGAAGTCTTCGTCACTACCCAGCGCCCAAGCCCGCTCTCCATCGCCACAGGCCTCAACCAAAAAGCCCGCTGCCTCGAGACTTACCTTGAGAGCAGCGCTGATCACGGGATCATCTTCGACCAACAATACGCGCATCAATCGGCCTCCCGCTTCAGGATTTGGCCCGTCGCAGCGGCAATCTCCAACTCAATCACGCGGCCTGACGGCGCAAGGATTTTAAACTCATAGACGTCTTGGCCATGCTCATTCTCCAAATCCACTTTCACGACTTCTCCCGGCACGGCGGCAAGGGCGATGGCTTGGACTTTGAGGAAGGGCAGATTGTTGCTTGCCGGTTGAACCGGACCTCGCTGCTGCGCCTTCTCAACCGCCTCGGCAGGCGCAGGCGCTTGCGGCGGCTGCCCACAGCCAGCCAGCACGGCAAGGATCACGACAAGAAAAGGGCCAATCCGCTTCATACCAACCCTCTGTAACGAATTGGCGCTGACATCAAGCTGACGCTTTGCTGACGATTGGGAACGGCAGGGCGTCAGGAAGGGGCGGGTAAGGTCGGATCATCAACAACCCAAACCGGAGACTTCACATGGCCCTTTCAACCCCTATCCGCATCGCTCTTGGCATTGGTGTCGCCGCACTGGCAGTCGCAGGATTTGCTGTCGCTTCAGGCCAATTGTCGCCAGCCAAGACCACAACAAACACCAATACACTGACCAACCAACCCACCAACCAAATCAGCGACAGGGATCAGGACGACCGTGACGACCGTCAGGAGAGCCGTACCGAATCCCGCGTGATTGACGCCAAGACTGGCCAAGTCCTGACCGAGGATGTGCGCCGCAGCGAAGATCGTACGCGTCATGAGCGCGGCGAGGATGAGTCGCAGGAAAGTAGCGACGATCATGGCGGGCGCGATCATGACTGAGGCCGCAGCCCCCTCACCCAGCGCCGCGTCTGAGCCCAAGCCCGAAACCAATTGGGTGAGGGTTTGGGACCCACTGGTCCGCATCGGGCACTGGCTGTTGCTGATCACTATTGCCACGGCCTTGATCACACGCGGCGAGCCCGAAACCCTGCATCAAGCAGCGGGCTATTTCGTTGCGGGCTATGTGGTGTTCCGCCTGTTCTGGGGAATTGCCGGGCCAGAGCATGCACGCTTTGAAAACTTCCTCGCCTCACCCATGGCTGCCTTTCGCTATCTGGCCAATTTGGTGACCGGCAAAGGCACGCGCCATATCGGTCACTCACCCCCGGGTGGCCTCATGGTGATTGCTTTGCTAATCGCCATGAGCTTTACCGCCGGGACCGGCATGGCGATGGAAAACCACACGCCCGTGCCCGCCGCCTTTCAAAGCGTCCTGCAGATCGAAGATCGCGGGCGCAGCGATGAAGACGATAGCCCGTGGGAAGATGTGCATGAGGCCAGCGCGAACCTGATTTTAGCACTGGTGATCCTGCATATTGGCGGCGTCGCGCTTGCCTCAATCGGTCACCGCGAGAATTTGGTCCGCGCCATGGTGGATGGCAAGAAGCGGGCGGAGTGAGGGCTTACACTCACACAATTAAGTGGCGCGTTGCGAAGGCCTTCATTGCACGGAGCAGCGCGCTAGTGCGTAAAGACCCCCCTCACCCCCGACCCCTTTCCCCCACCGGGGGCGAGGGGAGGCAATGTTTCAACTAAGAACGTCTTTGCCGCAGGCTCTGCCTACGCAAAGGCCGTTCTCGAGTTTAAGCGCGCAAGATGAGGGGTCAAGGGGCGCGCTTCGCGCGTCGACGAAGTCGATTTCACCCCTTGACGCCTCATCTTGCGCAAAAAGAATGCTCGGGCGGCTCTAGAGTGAGCAAAGCGAAGCTTAGAGCCGTTCCAAGTAGGATGCTTACCCAACAGCACACCCTCAAGTTTCGCTTGACGACGGTCCGGCCTAACGATGGAATGAGCCTAAAGACGCGGAGGGCAATCAATGGTTCATTCTTCAGTCAAAGCGCTGTTTGCGGTCATTGGTGCGGTAATGCTGATTGGTTCGTGCGACTTAAACAATCAGACCCGAGTGGAAGCTGATGCAAGGAAAATTATCTTCGACCCGAAGAGTTCCCCCCCGGCAATTGCAGAGAGCGTTTTTGCCGTCTTTTGCGCCAAAAATAAATGTCGGGAGCGTTCGGATTATGATTTGAAGATCGATTTAGAACTTAACCTCATCTTAGAATTCAGAAATCGCAATGGTCTTAATATGCAAAGAGAAGAGTTTGACTACTTTGCTTGTTTCGTATCGCGATCCGCTGTGTATTGTTCTGGCTTTGAGCAGCCGATCTTGCTGCGTGACAGTCCCAAATAAAGACACTGGAACAATTGGCACCTACCGTTGTGATTTTGGTTGTCCCCAGAACGGCCCCCACCCAAAAAGTATATCCTTCATGCAGAAATCGGTTGCATAAATTGCCGTTCGCTTTCAAATCGAGTTTCAGAAAGTGCTGGCAAGTTTTGGCAACTTTGCACCCGCAATAGGAGACGTGTTGTGGCAGATGATGGCCCCTTGAAGATGGCCGATGTGGCCCGCTTGGCGAAGGTGTCTATGTCCACGGTTTCGCGGGCGCTGGCCGATAACCCGCTAATCCCAGAAGATCGGCGCCGCGAGATCCAGCGCATTGCGGCAGAAGCTGGCTATGTCATCAATCAATCGGCGCGTTCGCTGCGCATGCGCAAAACCCAGACGATTGGTGTGGTGTTTCCACTCGGCCATGATGTCGGGCAATTGATCTCTGACCCATTCTTTATTGAGATGTTTGGCCGTTTGGCCGATGAGATCACGACGCGGGGCTATCAAGTGCTGCTGTGCCGCGTCACCGACACGTCGGAAGGTTGGCTCAATCGGATCATCCAATCCCATCGCCAAGATGGCTTGGTGATTGTCGGCCAATCCGATCAACATGAAGCCCTGAATCAAGCCGCTGAATCCTATCATCCATTGGTCGTCTGGGGCGGACATTTGAACGGACAGACCTATTGCTCGGTCGGAACCGATAATATCGGCGGTGCACGTCGGGCAGTGGATCATCTCTTGGGCCTTGGCCGCAAGCGGATTGCGTTTTTGGGGATGCTGGAATTGCCCGAGATCAGTCTGCGTTATGAAGGCTATGTGCGGGCCTTGCGCGCAGCGGGTATTGAGCAAGACCCTGCCCTTGTTATCCCCGCGCATTTCTCGTTTGAAACCGCCTATGAAGCTGCGCGCGAATTGATCGAGAGCGGCACTGAGTTTGATGCCATCTTCGCCACCTCTGACATTATCGCCCTAGCCGCCATTCAAGCGCTAGCGGCCGCTGGCATGGATGTGCCTGGGCAAGTCAGCGTCGTGGGCTTTGACGATATTGCCATCGCCGCCCAATCGACCCCGCCCTTGACCAGCGTACAACAAGACCTCGCCAAGGGCGCCAAGACCATCGTCGACCTCTTATTCAAACGCATGGCGGGCGAAGATGCGCCTTCGGCAACGCTTCTGCCTAAACTTGTCGTGCGTAAGTCCTGCGGCGGCACGAGCGCCGGTTAAACCTCCCCACCCTGAAACAGCCGAATGGGTCACAATTGCAACTTGCGCTTGCTTTTGCAATCGATTGCGTTAGCGTTAATCCTCGATAACAGAGCGCATAAGCGCCGGTGTATTTTTGGGAGGAAGAACATGACTCAACCGGCGATGAAGCCGCACCTGCCCCTATGGCGCATTGCGGAAATGAATCTGGGCTTTCTCGGCTTGCAGTTCAGCTTTGGCCTGCAACAAGGCAATATGGGCCCGATCTATAGCTATCTGGGCGCAGACGAAGCCTCCCTGCCCTTACTGCAGCTAGCTGGTCCGCTAACAGGTCTCTTGGTCCAGCCCATCATTGGCGCGATGAGTGACCGCACGGCCAGCAAATGGGGCCGCCGCACGCCTTATTTCATCGTCGGTGCCGTGATGTGCTCGCTGGGGCTTTTCTTTATGCCGCTCAGCTCGTCCATCCTGATGGCGGTATCGCTCCTGTGGATTTTGGACGCGGGCAATAACATCACGATGGAACCGTATCGGGCCTATGTCAGCGACCGCCTAAACCCCGATCAACGCCAATTTGGCTTTCTGTCACAGAGCGCCTTTACAGGTCTGGCGCAAATGCTGGCCTTTCTATCACCTTCGATCATGATCAATCTTTTGGGCTTTGATGTGAATGCCGTCGATGCCCACAATATCCCTGAAACAACCAAAGTCGCCTTTACCATTGGGGCGGTCTTATCGATCAGCACGATCCTTTGGTCGGTTTTCAGGGTGCGCGAACTGCCACTGACCGAAGCGGAATTGGCCTATATCAAGAGTAAACCGCTGACAGTGAAAGGGACGCTCCTCGAAATCTGGGATGCCATTGTCACCATGCCTCAAGTGATGCGCAAACTTGCGCTCATGAGTTTGTTTCAATGGTACGGGATGGCGGCCTATTGGGGCTATATCATTTATTCAATCGGCCGTTCGGTCTATGGCACGTCCGAGGCTGTGTCCGAAGGCTTCCGAATGGCGGTGGTCACCAATGGGGAAATTGGCGGCTTTTATAATGGGATCGCCTTTATCGCAGCCTTTGCGATGGTGCCCTTTACCAAGCGCTATGGCCCGGAAATCATGCACGCATGTTGCCTCACCTTAGGCGGTATTGGCATGCTCTTCATGCCCCATATCAGCGACAAGGCCCTCCTCTTCATCCCAGCCATCGGGATCGGATTGGCGTGGGCCAGCATCATGGGCAATCCGTTTGTGATCCTCTCAGGCGCTGTGCCGCCAGAGCGCACGGGCGTTTACATGGGGATTTTCAACATGATGATTGTTATCCCGATGCTTCTGATCGCTGCTACTCTGCCCTTCTATTACAAGCCCCTGATGGGCGGTGACCCACGCCATGTGATCACCATGGCTGGCATCATGCTGATGATTGCGGCAGTCTGCGTCTTGTGGGTGCGGGATAAGCGTCCCGCTTAGGCAGGATGATGGCAATCGATTGGCTACAGATTGGACTGGCTCAGCGCGACCTTCAGGATATGGAGGGCGCGCTTGAGGCTTTAGAGCGTGCTGTCACAGACAACCCTACAAACCCCATCGCCGCCTTTGCCCATGCGCAAGTGCGGTTTGAGACAGGCCGCGATGCGGTTGCAGCTTTTGAGCGCGCTTTACACCTCGACCCCGCCAATCCGCAGCTGATCCGCACCTATACCGCAGCCTTGGCCGCCGAAGGCGAGGCAGAGCGCGCTCAATCCATCCTGCTCGATACCTTGGCCCTTCATCCCCAATGGCTCGACGGCCACAAAAGCTTGGCGACTTTGCGGGTGGCAATTGGCGCGCGGGAGAGTTTTGACGAAAGCTATCAACGCGCGATTGCGGCTTTGCCCGATAGCCTCAGCCTGCGGCTAGCCCACATCCATCTCCTCTCGACCGCAAGGGCGTGGGAAGCGGCGCGCGCCAGCGTCGAGGCAGCGCGGCAGGCCTTCGGCCCAAGTCGCGGCCTAGAAGTCGCGCGAGTCTCAATTGAGAGTGAAAGCGACGGCCCCTTAAGCCGCGACCCAGATTTGTTTGATGCTTTGGCAGATTGGGCCGACCCTGGCCTTGATGTGTGCCGGGTCCGTCACGCCCTGCGCCTAGGCAATCCAGAGGCGGCGCTTGCCCGCGCAAAGCCCTATCTTTCAACACCCCACGCCCGCTTGTTCTGGCCCTATGTGTCTTTGTGCTGGCGCCTGCTCAATGATCCATTGGCAGAATGGCTCGATGGGGCGGCGGCAGACTATGTGCGCGCCATCGACTTGGGCCTAAATGCGACAGAGCTTGCCGAACTGGCCACCCGTTTGCGCGCACTCCACACCGCCCAAGCCCCCTATCTAGAGCAATCGGTCAAAGGCGGTACGCAAACCGATCGACAGCTATTTTTCCGACCCATCCCGATTATTCAGCTGGTGCGCGACAAGATTCGCGAGGCGGTGGCGACCTATCTGGCTGATCTGCCCGCGCCGCAGAACGGGCATCCGTTGTTGGCCCCGCGGAGGGACAGACCGATCCTGTTTGAGGGCAGCTGGTCCGTTTTGTTGAAAGCGGGCGGTTTCCATAGCGTCCATACCCATCCCCGCGGTTGGATCAGTTCAGCCTTGCATATTGATATGCCAAGCGCGACGGATGCGGGTCCGGAGCCTGCGGGCTATTTGCAATTTGGCGAAGGCCCGCCCGAGCTAAATCTCGCGCTTGGCGTCAGCCATCAAGTGGCCCCTCAAGCGGGCACCCTCGTGCTATTCCCCTCAACCCATTGGCACCGGACGGTACCGATTGAAGCGGGTGAACGCTTAAGCTTGGCGTTTGATATTCGCGAGCCAGCTTAGTCGATGATACGGGTGTTCGCACCGTCCAGTCGCAAATGGCTGGAAGGCGCAATTGAGCCTGCGAATTGGGCTTGTTTGAGGGCTGAATCTTGGTGGATATCGCCACCCTTGAGGCCCCAAAAATCGAGGAAGCTTACCACTTCCAGCGAAGGCAGTACCTGCCACGCATAGGCTTGGCGCGGCTCTTCTGGCGGATTGGCAAGCACAAGGCCTGAGCCATTCAACGGCTCAAACGGTCCAAACAGCGAAGGTCCAACCATGCCGAAAAGTCCCGTTGGACCTTTGGCAAAGCGGGCATCAAAGATGTGGGATTGGGTCGACCAAAATACGTAATAGAGGCCATCGCGCACAAACATATGCGGCCGCTCCATCTCGCTGGCGAGGCCAAAGGCATCGAGAATGGGGGGCAAGAGCTCAAACATCTGGTGCCCGTCGACATCGGTCGCCTTGGCTAACCCAATCACGCCATCATAGGGACTAGCGGGCAAATGCGAGGCGCGCGAAGCGGTAAACATCACATAGCCCGCCCCATCGAGGGGATCACGGAACCAATAAGGGTCGCGGAAGCCCTTAATCTGACCGGGCACGCCTTGGGTGATGGACAGGTCAGCATAATATTGGCTGGGATTGGCGACCGTCGGGGTCAGGTTACGCCACTGGGTGACGCAGGGCAGCGCCCCCGTTACGTCCAGCGTGCCAACAGCATGGAACAAGCGCTGCTCAAAGTCTGGCTTGGCTTCGCCACGTCGGCCAGCGGCAGTAAACCAAAGCGTGACTTCGCCAGTTGCCGGATTAAGCCTTGTCGAGCCTGACCATTCTCGGCTGCCGGGGGAAAAGCCATCGGGCAACAGATTGCCGCAATCCTGCCAACCCGCTTCCGACTTCAAGAGCAAGCGCATCCGCGCCATATTGTGACGCTCATCGGGGTCTGGCAGACGGGGCGCCGACAACATCACCCACAGGCTGCCGCTGTCGAGCTCAACAAGGTCGCCATTGTCCAATTGGACGGGCCAAATGTCCCACAAGGTCAAAGCGGGGTTGAGATGGTGGACATCGTCCTGCCCAAAGACGCGGGGACAGGGCAGATTGGCGAAATCAATCTGCGCCAGATGCGACGCACGCCAAAAGCTCGGCCGCCAAGCTTGCTTGTGATCAGACAGGAGGTTCGGAGAAGGAGAGGAAGGCAAGCTGAATTCGTCCTGATCGGTCGTCATCGAAATGAAAGGTCATGAAGGTGGCGGGAGGTCACTTAGGCAATAGCGCCTTCTGCCGCACAATGGGTGTTCACAAAGGCTTGGTGGCTGGAGACTTGCTCGGCGCTGGCCACCATCGCGGTTTTCAGTTTACCGAGATAATCGCGGCCATCGATGCCCCGGAAGTCAAACACGGGGTCGACATCTTGGGGGATATTGCCTTGGCCAATATGGACCGCAAGCCAGCTTGGCTGGCCAAACAAATCCATATCGCGCGCGATATGACGACCATACCGGCGGAAGTGGTCAATCTTGAGCTTGAGTGTATCTGGGATGTCCATGCTGGCGCAATAGCGCCACAACGGGCTGTCATCCCGTGTCGTCAGCTTATAGTGCAAGACCAAGAAGTCACGGATGCGCTCAAACTCGGTCGACGCGATATGGTTGTACTCGTCCACGATCAACGGATCAAAATCGCGCTGTGGGAAGAGGGCAAGCAGCTTTGAAATGCCGGCTTGGATCAAGTGGATCGAGGTGGATTCAAGCGGCTCTAAGAAACCACTGGACAGGCCAATGGCCACCACATTCTTGTCCCAAAACTTGTCGCGACGCCCGGTGGTAAAGCGCAGCTTGTTCGGCCCGGCCAATGCCTCTCCGTCCAGATTGGCGCGAAGTGAGGCTTCGGCATCTTCGTCGGAGATGAACTTGCTACAATAGACATAGCCATTGCCCGTGCGGTGCTGGAGTGGAATGCGCCACTGCCAACCGGCCTCGCAGGCGGTGGAGCGCGTATAGGGCAGCATGTCGCCAACCTTGGCGCATGGCATGGCCACGGCGCGATCGCACGGCAGCCAGTGGGTCCAATCCTGATAGCCGACTTTGAGCGCTTCGCCGATCAACAGACCCCGGAAGCCCGAGCAATCGATGAAGAGATCGCCGGTCAACTCCAGCCCGCTCTCCAGCGTAACGCCTTCGACAAAGCCGGTCTCGCCGTGTTGACGGACGCTGACGACTTTACCTTCATGGCGCTTGACGCCTCGAGCCTCAGCATAGTCCCGCAACAAGCGCGCATAGAGGCCGGCGTCAAAATGATAGGCATAGTCGAACGTCGACATGACCTGGCGGGGGTCTGGGCTGGGGCGCGTAAAGCGGCCACGCTGTGCCAAAGACCAAGCCATGGAGAAATCGTCAAACGACGTTGTATCGCCAGCTTCACGTGCTTTCAGCCAGAAATGGTGAAGGCCCACAATATCAAAGGCACGGCCATGAGGGCCAAAGGGGTGGAAATAGCGATTGCCCTGACGACCCCAATTCACAAACTCAATACCGAGCTTGAAGGAGCCTTTCGTCTTGGCAACAAATTCGCGCTCATCAATGCCCAGCATCTCATTGAAGGTGCGGATCGGCGGAATGGTGGCTTCGCCAACGCCCACGGTCCCGATCAATTCGGACTCGACGAGCTTAATCTCGCAATCCTGCTTGAGGGTATTGGCCAAGGCGGCAGCGGTCATCCAGCCAGCAGACCCACCGCCGACGATGACGATGGAGCGGATGCGTCGATCTGATGATGGGGTCATAACGCCTCCTTGATCCAGAGTTTCAGCTCGGTCGAACAAATGGGGCCGAAAGCAGATGCGATCAGCCCCATCTATCAAGCTCCCTGCCCTGAAGGGAGCCTCATCTCGTTCTTAGCATTGGCAGGAAACCAAGTCTGGCTTCAAGCCTCCGCTTCGACAGCTTCCACTTTTTGAGCAACGCCCGTTCTATCTTTACCAGATAGAACGGATAAGCTGTTGCTCCAATTTAGATTTAACGCGCAACTTTGATCCTTAAGGATCAAAACACGCTTTAGAAGGTGTAGCGGATCGCTGCCGTCAAGGTGCGACCCAAAGCTGGGTTGCCACTGATGACCACTGGATTGACCGCAGAATTGGCCACGCCACCATTACCGCGAAGGTCGAACTTGTCGAACAAGTTGTAAGCCGAGAGGCTGAGTTCGACATTCTTCAACAACGAATATTTCGCCGTTGCGTTCAGGATTGCACCACCTGGATATTCGCGGCCGGCGTCGTCGATCGACGAGGTCTGGCCCGTGGTGCTGACGCCCAAGGTGACCTTGTCGTTGAAGTCGTAATTGGCTGCGACGGTGAAGCTCAGGTCAGGAATGCCGGGTGCGCGGGTGAAGGGACCCGAGACACCGCTACCATTTGGACGCGAGATTTTTGCGTTCGAATAGGTGGCGTTACCAATGACCGAGAGTGGGCCGTTGCGATAGGTGGCATAGGCTTCTGCACCGCTCGACTCATATTTCGCGTCGATCACGCAACCACCCGAACCGCCGGGGCAACGTGTGGCTGACAATTCAAACGTGCTCTGCTTGAAGTCGCCTTGCAGCAAGGTGAATTCCAGCGTGTAGCGGCCACCCAACAGGTCGCCACGGTTCTTCACGCCCAATTCGTCTTGGTTCACAAAGTCGACCGAAGCGGTGCGGCCAGCTTGGGTGAGCGAGCCATTGGCGTTGATCTTGCCGCTGACGGTCTGACGGTCACCGTTGAAACGGCCACCTTTCGAGCGACGTAGGAAGACGCTGGTGTCTTCGTTGACTTTGTACAAAGCCCCAAACGACCAAGAGGTATAGTCGCGGGTGTAGTTCAGATTTTCGCGGGCACCATTGGCACGGATCGTTGCGATCTGAACGCCACCGGAATTGACCAAGAATTCAGAGCCACCAGCAACGGTATTGCCGCTGGCTTCAACCGATTCAAAGCGGACCGAGCCGTCGAGAGCAAACTTTTCTGCGTCCAATTCCAACGCGATATAAGGCGCGGTGTTGGTGTAGGAGAGGTCGTAATCGCGGGCGCAGCAATCGCCCCAATTGTTGTTATAGCCCGAGATACCCTCTTGGGTCAGCTTGTTGCCTGCGGCATCAAAGAGATCCAATTGCGATGGGTTATTGCCACTCAGTTCACGCAGCGACTTGTTGACATGCCAGTCCATGGCAATGTTCTGCTTCATGTAGAAATAGCCAACCCGTGCCGTGACAGCGCCGAAGCCCGTATCGTATTTGCCGGTTAGCTTGAAGTCGTTTGCCGTGCTGCCAATGTCGCGGATGTTGGTGCGAACATTAACGTTATTGTCGACATAGGTGTCGGTGAAAGCTTGGCCAGCCTTAGGACCAGCGGCATAGCGGATGCTGGCCACAGTCGCATTGGGCAGACCTGGACGGCTGATGACCGAGCCAATCACACTGGCGCGGGTTGCGACGTTCAAGAAAGGCGCCGCAAAGCCACCGCTCATATCCGTCCAACGGAAGTTGTTATCGACGCTCCAATTGTCATTCACATTGTAGCGCAACTGACCGCCCAAGGAGGTCGCCTTAGTGGTGATGCCATCCATTTTGACGCGCTCGAGCACGCCATCGCGGTTAAAGATCAAGAAGTCTTTGTTATAGACCGAATAGTTCGAGCCTTCGCGGCCGTCAAAGCCGGGGAATGGCTCGATGTTGGAGACTTCCAAACCATTGATCGAAGCAAGAGCTGGCGAGCCGGTATAGTTTGGCTCTTGCGTGTCAGCGATCTTCACCAGAACCCGAACAAAGCCTTTGTTGTCGGCGAAATCATGGGTCAGATTGCCCTTGATTTGGTAAGAGTTGCTGACGTCATAGCCTGCGTCCAATGGGCCGCTGCCCTTCTTGTAATAACCGCCAACGTGGAAGCGGGTCTGGTCGCTGATGGGGCCACCATAGCGGAAGTCTAAGCGGTTTTCGCTAAAGCCGAGACCGGTGCTGAGCTGGGCATAGCCACCTTGCTGTTGGCCAGTGTTGGAAATGTAGTTGATGACCGCACCTGGTGCTTGCGAGGCATAGGTGGAGGCCGAGCCACCGCGTACGCCTTCGACATTGGCGACGCTGGCGTCAAAGCGGGTCCAGTAATCATTGTTGCCGAACTGGATGTCACCGAACAAAACCGTTGGCAGGCCATCTTCTTGGAGCTGCACGAAAGGCGAACCACCCGTTGCCACTGGAAGGCCGCGCACCGCGATGTTGGAGTTACCACCTGGGCCAGCCGTACCAGCCACTTGGATACCGGGGATCATCCGCAGCAATTCTGATTCAGAACTTGGCTTGAAGTCCGCAATCGCCTGCGCATTGACGGTGGTCACGGAGACCGAGCTGTTGATTTGGGTGCGATTACCACCCGAAGCGGTCACGATGACGACTTCCAGACCTTCGGGTTCTTGGGGTGCAGCTGCGGCCTGCTGGGCCATCGCAGGCGCACCTGCCGCGAGCGCAGTAACCAGCGCAATCGCAGAAACGCAATTAGAGAATTGGGCAACCTTCATAACTTAACTCCCGGTGTTTGTTTATAGCTAAGGCTCTGACGGCCTGCCTGATCTTTTTGATACCATCTATGCAATGGATTGCAAGAACGATAATGCAATCCATTGCATAAAAAAGTTCACAAAGTTTCTTACGCTCTGACAGAGTTAGGTTTTTTGTGCTAGTTACGCGTGGATATCGCCTTGCAATGCGCCGATGATGACGGCTTTTGCGCTAGGATTGTGCCTGTTCAGCCAGCCAAAGCGCACCTAGAAGCCCTGAGTCTAGGCCGAGACCCGCCCCCACAATCTCAAAACCACCTTCGCCGGGTGCGGCTGTTCCATAGGGGCCAATGAGGGCTTTTGCCTTGGCGGAGACCCGTTCCACAAGGCCGCCACGGGCCATTACGCCGCCACCAAAAATGACGCGCTTCACAGCCGTGGTCAGCACCAGATTGGCTGCCAGATGCGCCAGATAGTGCGCTTCGATGTCCCAAGCGGGGTGATCATCTGGCAATTGCGACGCATCCATGCCCCAACGCGCCAAGAGCGCAGGCGCAGAGGCTAACCCTTCAATACAATCGCCATGAAACGGACAAACGCCGGCAAAAGCCAGATCCTCTGGATGCCGGGGTGCCCGCATATGGCCTGCTTCGGGATGCATCGTGCCCCAAACCGCTCTGCCGCCCAAAATGATCCCAGCACCAATACCTGTGCCCACGGTCACATAAGCCACATCATCCAAGCCTTGGCCCGCGCCCCAAGCCCGTTCGGCAAAAGCCGCTGCGGTGACGTCGGTCTCCAGCGCGATTGGACAGCCTGTCCCTGCCGCCATTTGCCCGGCAACATCGGTCCCCGACCAGTGCGGCTTGGTGGTAGCAAGGATATGGCCCCAACGCGGACTGGCAGGATTGACCGCCAAGGGTCCAAAACAGGCAATGCCGATACGGCTAACCGCCAAGCCTTTGTCCTTATGGTCATTAAAGAAGGCGATCGCACGCGCCAAAGTCTCAGCAGGCGTGGTGGTTGGAAAAGAAGTCCGCGCGAGGATCGAGTCTTTGTCTTCAAAGACCGCGCAGCGCCACGACGTTCCGCCCGCATCAATGCCACCAAACTTGCTCACGCCTCAGCCCTTTTTCGTTCGCCAACCATGCGGGCTCCCCCTCTAGCGGGAATTGTGCGGCTGGCAAGGGCGACCTGCGCGCCTGATTGCATCAACTTAGTCATGGCCGGGACCACCAGCTTGCGCCGCGACCGATTGGCGAAGCATCGGCCGAGCAAAGATCAACGCGACTACGGCGATGGCATAAAGGCCAGCCATCATCGCGAAGCCAGCCGCTAAGCCCGTATAGACCGCCATGGCTGGCAATGCGAAACTGGTGATCCCCGCCCCGATAAAGCCCAGCATGGTCATCAGGCCGGCAGCCGTTGCCCGCGCCTCTGGTGGCATCACATCATGCATGGCGGCATAGATACACCCATCAAACAAACCTTTGCCAAAGCTGGTTGCAAATAACAAAAGCCCCACACCCGTGGCATTCGACACCCAAGGAAATGGCACAAGGAATAGGGCAGCAAAGCTCAAACCAATTGCCAAAACACTGAAACGACCGATTGGGCTCTGGGCTGCAAATTTGTCAGCCATAAAGCCGCCAACCAAGACCGAGAAGAAGCCTGCCGTCGTGATCATGACGGGGCCAACCAACGCACTGTCAGCGAGGTTCAGTCCCAATTCGTCATGGGCATAGGTGTTGCACCAATTCAAAACCCCAGAAGAGGCCGAGGTAGCCAAAAAGAAAACAAAGCAGAGCAACAAGGCGGATGGATTCTTCAAAATGATCCCAATGGGCTCAGCACGTTTGTCGTCTTTGACAACAGGCACACCGGGGGCGTCATCCCGCAGCATTTTGTAGAGAATGGCCATCACCACAAAGCCAAGGGCGGCAAAGACGATGAAGGGCGCGGCCCAGCCGTGATGATCGGCCAGCTTACCCGCCACCCAGCCGCCAATGCCCCCACCCGCGAAAACAGCGGTCTGATGGATCGATAACGCACGGCTGCGCATGCTTGGCTTATGCCACGAACTGATGAGAGCGGTTGCAGTTGGATAATAGGTCGACTCTCCAATCGCCACCAAAGTCCGCATACCGAGCAACATGGCAAAGCCCGTCGCCAGCGGCATAATGCCGGTCGCCAGACTCCAAAAGACCAGCCCGAAAATAATCATATGACGGCGACGGACACTGTCGCCCATCCGGCCAAACACAAAGGCGCAGACGGCATATGTCCAGAAAAAGGTCGTATCGATGATCCCTAGCTGAACGTCTGTCAGGCTGAAAGCATCGCGCAATAAGGGTTTAACGGAGTTGAGGATGGAGCGGTCGGCCGCATTCAGGAATGACACCATCCAAAGAAGGGCGATCAAGATCCAAGGATAATTATCCGGGGCGGGTTTGAGTTGCTTGTCGGTCATGTCCTGCCTCACTTTCCGCACCACGCAAGCCACATGGCCGCTGTCCAAGAAAAGTCTGGTCCACCAGACCCTGCGCCCGTCTCTGGGCTAAAACTCTCATAAAAGCCTGATAGCTCGATTAGCTTGCGAGAGTCGGTGCGGATGCGCTCCGCCCAATCCTCATGGCCTGCTTCAGCTAGGCCTTGGCCGACCATATAGCTAACCACGAGCCAAATGGGTCCGCGCCAATAGCGCTTGTGGTCGTAGGCGCGGCTGCCTGCTTCCAAGCTCGGCACCAAATAAGTGGCACTTCCGGTCATGCGGTCCAATGCGGCCAAAAGGCGCCGGCGTTGGGCCGATGAGCCCACGCCCGCATAAAAGGCAAGGAAGCTGGCATTGGTCACAAGGCCAGAGCTTTCCCCTGTCGTGACATCACGCGAACAATAGGCCCCGACTTCCTCATGCCACAGCCAGTCCATGCCAGCTTCAGACAAGGTGATACGAGCTTCAAGTTCCGCCACCACCGCCGTGTCGCCCAAGGCCTGTGCCAGTACCAATAGGTCGCGATTGGCGCGCAACAATTCCATCGACATGCCGACATCCAGCATACGGAATGGGCCATGGTCGGCGATCTCACGATGGTTCCAACCCGACTTGCGGCCAAACTGAAGGATGGCGACATAGCGGTCATATTCAACAGCTGTCGGGCGCATTGCCGCGTCGACATGACCCGTATCGCGACGCTGGTAGGTACCGACGCCAGAGGCATCGACCCGCGCGAGTGCATCATCCCACTCGCTGCTATTATCGCGACCTGTCTCCCAATTATGGGTGACCATCACAAGGCCATTGCCCAAGGGATCGCGGTAGGTGTGAAACCAGCGGTGGCTCTTCACGCAGGCCTGATAGAGCGCGCGCATGCGGGGGTTGGCGGGGTCTGCGCCTTCATCTTCCCAGAGCTTGCGGACAATCGTGGCCAGAACCGGGGGCTGGGTGATACCAGAGGTCGCAGGCGTCTTGCCCGTCGCCCAAACCGACGGCCCCGGGAAATAGCCGGGGTCATCCTTGTGGAAGATGATGTGCGGGATCATGCCATCTTCCCACTGACCCGAGATCAACGTCTCAATTTCTTGCCAAGCGCGATCTCGGTCAAATTCCGCAAACCCCAAAGCGACAAAAGCAGAGTCCCAATTCCATTGGTAGGGGTAGAGGCCATGGGTTGGGACGGTATAGCCGCCACGATCATTTCGGCGCAAAATCTCTTGCGCAAGCTGGGAAAGGTCCTGCGTCACGTGGAAGCTCCTTCAATGGCAATCAGGCGAATATCATTCACATTGGTGCGCGTCGGGCCGGTCATGATCAGACCGCCGAAGCGTTCAACAAGGGGATAGGTGCGGTTGGTCTCCAAGGCATGGACCGCATCGCTCTGCGGCACCCAGGATGCGTGCAAATAGCCGCCGGCATTGTCTTGGGTCCCGTCAATCCCATCTGTATCGCCCGCAAGGGCTTCGATCTTGGCAGTGTGCGGCAAAGCCGACATCAGACCGACTAAATACTCAAGATTAGGGCCACCCTGGCCGTCTTTGCGGGCTTTGGTGACCGTCAATTCGCCACCTGAAATCATCAGAAGCCGACCGGGTGTACGAGCATACATCTGGGCCCGCAAAGCATGGGCTTTGCCACAGGTCGCCGCATCACCCGTCAAAGCTTTACCCGCGTCTATCACGTTCCAGCCGTCCGCACGGGCGCGGCTTTCAACAGCGGCCAAGGCGTCTCCATTGGTGGCGAGCACCTTGACGGGATGATCGACCACGGTGGCGGGCTGATTGCTGTGTATCGCGCTGCGGACATGCTCTGGCACCTCAACACCGGCCTTAAGCAACACAGACAAAGCGCCTTCAGGATAAAAGTTCGACGCAATGCTGGGACCAGAAGCGACAAGAGCTGGATCATCACTCGCGACATCTGAGATGACATAGGTCAAAAGCTCTGCGCCGCGCGCCCCAGCGACGGCACCAAGGCGGCCACCCTTTACGCGCGACAAATGGCGGCGCACCAGATTTATGTCTTGAATAGGTGCACCCGAACGCACCAACGCGTCGGTCATCGCCTGCTTCTCAGCCAAAGTAATGCCTTGAGCTGGCGCACACAAAAGGGCCGACCCACCGCCAGACGCCAAAAAAATGACCCGATCGTCCGGACCTGCTGTCGAGGCGAACTCTAGCATCCTTGTTCCGGCTTGCAGACTATGGTCGTCTGGAACCGGGTGGCGGGCTTCAATCAATTCAATCTTGGTATGACTTAAATCCACACCATGACCATGACGCGTCACCGCAAGCCCGATCACCGGCCCGTCCAAGGTTTCAGCCGCAACCAAAGCCATTTCAGCCGCAGCCTTGCCATAGGTCAGAACGAAGGTTTTACCCCTGACCAAATCTTTCGGCAACGCAGGCGGCAATACAAGCCGAGGGCTTGCGGCGGCAATGGCTGCAGCGAAATAATCAGTCAGCATGGTGCGATACGTCATGATGCGCGTGCTCCGCCCCAGCAAAATGCAAGTAGACTTCGTTCAAAGTCGCGGTTGGAAGGAAAACGTGCAAGGCCGGACTTGCGCCAAGCCCTGCACATTTTGGATCACCAGCTTCAGAAGCTGTAGGTTACGCGTGCCATGATGCGGCGTGGCAGCACGGGCCGGCCCACGAAGAATGCACCATTGGCGGCTTGGTTATTGTCCTGCCGTGGCGAGCCCTCTGTCACCGCATCCTCATCGGTCAAATTATAGACATTGAGGCTGAAGCGCGCGGTTTGATTGCCGATTGGCATCGTATAGCCGAGGTCCAAGTTCACGATATTCCACTCATCCAACAGGATCGTGTTGCTGGACGAGGTATAGTTGGAGCCGGTGAAATTGGTGAAGAGGGACGCATCCCACTTGCCATCATCATAATAAAGGCCCGCATTATACAAGAACCCTGGCTGACGCTCGACATCCTTGCCAATCAAGGCGGTGTTTGAGTCAAACGCGCTATATTGATTGGACTGCAGGGTCATATTGCCGCTGAAGCGCAAGTTCGAGGTGATCTTATAGTCAATCGTACCTTCAACCGCATAGGATTCGGTACCAACCAAATTGACCTTTTCGGTGAAGCCACCAGCACCATCATTGACGAACAAGACTTGGCGACGATTGTCCAAGCTGGTCGCAAGGCCCGCGAGCGTCAAAGACACGCGCTTCATATTCATCTTCAGACCGATTTCGCCCTGATTGATGATTTCGGCCTTGAAGGTCGAAGGTTGGAACAAGCTATTGAACGACACCGAGCGCAATTCTGGGAAGAAATAGCCGCGCGAGAAGTTGGCATAGAGGCTCACCCGGTCGGTTGCCTTATAGAGACCGCCGATGGCCCCGGCCCACTCGGTGGTGGAGACCTTGCCCTTGGTGAAAGCGCCATTACCCCAAATCACATCGCGGAGGGCCGTCGACAGATTGGCCGTGGTAGAATCGGTGACCACTGTGGCCGTCCGTTCACGGCTGATGTTGCCCATCAGCTTTTCAACCCGGAAACCAATGTCGAGGTTGAACTTCTCGCCAATCTTGATCTGATCAGCGAAATAGCCCGCATAGCGCTCTGCCTCGTGACGGTTATTCACATAGCCAGCACCTGCGTTCAAAAGACCATTGCGCGACACGATGGTTTGAGCGGCACCATTGGTGACAACCAGATTGACCAAGCGAGGGCGGTTGTTCAGTTCTGCCAAATAGGTCGTGGTGACGTTATAGTCGCCGGCGCTAGCATTGCCGTAGAAAGCCCCCAAAGTGACGCTGTGGTCCATTGCCCCGGTCACGAAGCCCTTGGTCAGATTGACTTCCGTGGTGAAGTCTTCCGCAGGGCGCACGCGGTCGGTAAAGCGGTTGGCAAACAGCAAGGAATTGGCTGCCACTGTGCCACCGCCGACGAAGGTGAAGTTCGCATTGGCCGTGCTGCCAAGGCCACGATTGGTCAGGAAGCTTTGCAAGGTTTCGGGCACGTTGATCACGCCATCGCCGTCGGAGAACAAGCCAAACTTGTGCTTATAATCGCTATATTTGATGCGGCCATTGGCGGCCCAACCAGAATCGCCAAAACTCTTGTCAAAGGACAAAGCGACGAGGCCACCCGTGGTAGCAACACCGTCATTGATCTCAGAGACGAAATTGCCGGTTGGGGTCTTAAAGCCCAAGCTGGGACCAAAGTCATTCTGGACGGAATTGACGATCTGACCGTCATTACCAACCAAGCGCTCGCGGCTTGCACCATTGAGCGGGATCGGCAAATAGAATTGGGCTTGGTCGTCGATATATTGGCCCGACAGGGTCACCGAGCCACTGCCATCGCCAAAGCGATAGTCGAGATTACCGCGAATCTGGCCGCCGACCGTATCAAGATTGGTGTCCAGTGGCCCTTTATCGCTGCGATAGAAGCCAGAAACTGCATAGAATAAATTGTCGCTGATCGGACCGCTGACAGCAAAGTCACCGCGAACACGGCCTTCTTCGGCCACTTCCACTTGCGCGACGCCTTGATAGCTGTCGCCACCTTTTTTGCTAATATAGTTGATCAGGCCTGCAACCGATCCCGGTCCAAACAAGTTAGACACACCACCGCGCACAAACTCAAGGCGCTGAACGCCCAAATCGTTGCGGTAATAAACGTCATAGGCTGAGGAGTTCAGACCAAAGCTCGAAAGGACGGTGATGCCATCATACATCAGCGGCGTGAACTGATACTGGCCGCCCGAAGGTAGACCCTTCACAAAGATGTTGGCCGCAACTTCACCGCCGCCGCCATCCGCTTTGATCGTTGGCACTGAGTTCAAAATGTCGGCTTGGCCACCCGACGACAGGCGCGACAAGGCTTGCGCGTTCAATTGGGTTACGGCCAACGGGGTATCCAAGGCTACCCGGCTGCGGCTTGTCCCCGTTACGATAACAACTTCGACTTCTTTCTCCGGTGCATCGCTCGCTGCAGGCGCTGATTGATTCTGGGCCCAAGCCATCGGTGCGAAGGCAAAAAGCGACACGCCGCCCAAAGCGATCGCCAGTTTTGACGCTGTTTTCATTGTTTCTCTCCCCGTCGTTGGGTTTCCGCAAAGACCCCAACTGTTCATGAATGTTTTAAGACTAGCAGGAATATAACTTATGACAAGTATTATTCAGCGGTGGACGAGTTGCGCTCCGATAAACTTCGCGTCAAACTGATCTCCATGACGCAGACGTTCCTATCCCCTGACCAGTTTGAGCTGCCCTCTGACAGCGAAATGGCGATTCTGAGCCATATTCTGCGCAATAAGGGCGCCGCGCAGCCAGACATTGTCACGGCAACCGAACTCTCTCAGCAAACGGTCTCACGATTGGTGAATGGCTTGTTGGCGCGTGGTGCCGTCCAATCGGGTGGACGGATTCCCAATGGCAAGCGGGGCCAACCGCGGTTGAAGCTAGAGATCGCGCCAAGCTATGCTTATTCGCTCGGTGTCGCGCTGATGACAGATGCGATGTCCGTCCTTTTGATGGATTTTGCCGGCCAAGTCGTCGATTATCATTATGTCGAAATGCCGAAGATGAGCCGAAGCGCCGTATTCGCGCAGCTTGATGAAACCGTACACGGATTTCTAAAGCGCCACCCGCGCGCCAAAGACCGCTTGTTGGGTGTTGGTGTTGGCATATCGGGCTATAGTCTCGATGGCCGGGCTCGCTATAATCCACCTTCAGCGCTAGACGATTGGGCCATGGTGGATATTGACCACCTATTCACCGAAGCGCTTGGGCTGCCTGCTTGGGTAGAGAATGATGGCAATGCCGCCGCCATCGGGGAAAGTTTATTGGGTGTCGGCCGACGCTATGCAAACTTTGTCTATGTCTTCATCGCGGCCGGTATTGGCGGTGGCGTCATTTCGAACCACCAGCTGTTGCGCGGTATTCATGGCAATGGTGGCGAGATTGGTCTTATCTTGCCGCGCAATATGTTTGAACTGCCCACACTTGAAACCCTTTTGGCCTCGATCCGCGAACAGGGCATTGAGATGTCGAGCATTTCGGAGATGTTGGCGCGCTTTGATGTGAACTGGCCAGGCATTGACGCATGGATCGAGCGGGCGCGCGACCCGCTCTCTCTCATTGCCTCGTCGATTGCCGCTTTGCTAGACCCTGAGGCGATTGTGCTGGGGGGCCGCCTTCCAGCAGAGCTGTCACAAAAGATTATTCCGATGATCGAACTTTATGATGACGCCCGGCGCGAGGAACCCCGGCCCTTGCCGAAATTCCTCTTGTCTGAGACCAAAGTCGACGCCTGTGCCATCGGTGCGGCCATGTTGCCGCTGGAAAAACAATTCTTCGCCAGCATGGTTTGATTGTGACACGACCTAATCGGGACAGGCCCCTAAGCGCCGACCGCTCACCTTGGTTTCGATGATGCGTCGCAAGAATTGAGCTCTTCCAACGACCATAAAGTCCTCATCATCGAAATTGCCCTGCCAACTTGTGACCATGGTGCCAAAGGGCATGGCGCAACGCGTTTCAAAGCGCACCCAATTACCCTCAACGATGACATTCTGGGTCTGGCAAGCAACCGCCTCACGCCCTTGCGGTGGCGCGGGTTTGAAAGGAGCCATGGCGTCCGTTTGGAGACTCGCTTCCGAATAACACGCCTTGCGGGTTTGGATCTGATCGGCATCAGGCCCGAGATTCATACTTTGGCTCAACTGCCATTGGCCCGCCATCAAATGGGGGGCTGTTTTGGTCGTGGGCGGAGGCACCACGGGAGCCGCCGCGATAAGGCAGAGGATTGTTGGAACGACAAGAGTAGCAGTGAGGCGACGTTTGGAAACAGAAGATGGAAACATGGTTTAGGCCTTTCATGTGAAGACCTTTAGAGCTTAGCGCAGGGGCCAAAGCCGTGGGTGACAGGCTCTGGCGCCTGAGCCCAATTTTGTGACAATCTGTGACAAGGCAATTGAATATGGCGGCGATCTGGGGTGAAGGGGGAAATGTGACATCACCACTTGGAACCCGCGCCTATGATTACGCCTGAGACCCCCCACATTCTAATCGTGGATGATCATCGCGAAATCCGTGACAGCCTTGGCGCCTTTCTGCGCCGTCATGGCCGACGCGTGACGACAGCTGACTCGGTTACGCAAGCGCGTGAGGCGATGAAGGTAAATCGGTTCGATTTGATCGTCCTCGATATCATGATGCCGGGCGAAGATGGTCTGTCCTTTTGTAAATCCTTGATCCCCAGCCAGTCACCGCCCGTCATTCTGATCTCGGCGCGCGGCGAAGATGTGGACCGCATTGTGGGGCTGGAGATCGGGGCGGATGACTATTTGCCTAAGCCTTTTAACCCGCGCGAGCTTTTGGCACGCATTGATGCCGTGATCCGACGCGCCGTTCAGCCGCCGCGGGGCAGTGTGACGGGCAGCATGAAGAAAGCCCTGTTCGGCGACTGGTCCTTTAGCCCGACGCAATTCCGCCTGCAGCGAGACGGAGACGCGCATATGCTGTTGTCCTCGACTGAAGCACGCCTTCTACAGGTCCTCGTGCAGCGCCCAGGCATCGCTTTCTCTCGGGATCAGTTGCTCGATCTCTCCAGCGTCCATGGCTTGGATATTAGCGAACGGGCGATCGACACGCAGATTTCCCGTCTGCGCAAAAAGCTGGGTGATGACCCCAAGAACCCGCGCTTTATTCAAACCATTTGGGGCGGCGGCTATGTCTTTGCGGAGGCCGTGACATGGTCGGACGAAAACTAATTGGTTCTAGACTTGCTCTGCAAGTTGGCGGTCTGGCCGTTTTGGCGGTCGTTCTCTCCAATATTCTAACGGTCGTCTTCTTTTTTGGCGACCGCAATGAAATCATTCGCACGATCGTCAATGCCGAAACGCTAGCGCGCCTGACACCGGTCGTGACTTCGCTTGAGCGCGGCGAAGTAGTCGGCTTGGACGAGACCATCAGCATTCGCCCTGCCGCGACTTGGACCCCGGACCCGAATGCTTGGCAGGAAGCCCCGCTGCTGGCCAGCCAGATCATGGCAACTTCGGGGGGCAGCAGCTTGCGCGTGTTTACACCGCGTATTTCGGCTTTCACCTTTGGCGACCTCTTTCAACAGGTCCAAAAGGGCGGGCCAGAGGTAGGCGCAATCCTGACACCGCGCGACCAACAGCCTCTCGCAATTCTGATCCGTATCCAGCCTGATCTGCCCCCACCCCTAGCCGCCCTGATCGCAACCCTGATCTCGGGCGTGTTGATCACCTTTGGCACCAGCTTCCTGATTGGGCGCATGACCCAGCCTTTGACCACCTTGGCGGCCGCGTCCGAAAATATTGGGCAGAGCCAGCGCATCGAAACAGTCCCAGTTCGCGGGCCGCTGGAGCTTCGGATCGCCGCTGGTGCCTTCAACCGCATGGCCCAGCGGATCAGCCAATTGCTCGACCGCCAGCGCGCAACACTTTGGGCCTTGGGCCATGACTTACGCACACCCGTGACAGCCATGCGCATTCGCTTAGAATTGGTGGACGATGACGAGACGCGAGATCGCTTGCGCGAGTCAGTTCGCGAAATTGAACGAGTTGTCGAAGACGCGTTATTCCTCGCGCGCAGCGACTTGGCGACCGCGCCGACGCAGATCGCTTTTCTCGATGAGTTGGTTGAAAAGGCCGTCGCAGGCTTGATTGACGCCAACCCGGAATCTGCAAGCCGACTAACAATTACCAAGAACCCGAAGGCACGGATTTTGGCGCGGTCAAATGATATGGTCCGTGCCATTCGCAATCTGATCCACAACGCCCTGCGTCACACCGAAGGGTCCGTCCAAGTCATTGTCTCACTCGACCCTACCCCCGCAATCGAAGTCGGTGATTGGGGACCGGGTCTTCCAACAGAAGTGCTAGCAGCCCCGGGCGAGCCCTTCGTGCGTGGCGATCAAGCCCGCAGCGCCGACGGCAGTACTGGGCTAGGGCTGGCCATTGTGCGCTCGATCGCCGAAGGGCACAAAGCCAAGCTAAGTGCTAAGAACCGCAGCGGCGAAAGTGGCACCTTGATGCGCATTGATTTTGATCGGATTTGAGCCGGTCAGCAGCCGTGACATACTTTGCCACATCTATACAAAGCCTTGCCGCACATCGCTTTATGCCTTGAGCTAAAGACCAGACCATCCCTCCCCTAGAAAAAGAGATGGTCTTATGAAACTCACCGCCTGCCTTGCCTCAACCGCCCTCTACTTGTCGCTGGGCCTCCCACAAATTAGCGCCGCCCAGTCCGTTCCAGACGCCCCAAAAGCGGACCCCGCGATGGAGGTCGTGGTCGTGCGCGGATCGCGCCTGCCAGAGAGCGTACCCGGCGATGTCAAGCCAGAGCTGGTGATTGGCACATTCGAAATCCGCACAACCGGCGCAACGAGCCTGCCCGAGCTCTTGCTGACGCTCTTGCCCCAGACGCAAAGCGGCGCTCGACGCGGCGACAATAAGCCGATCCTCTTGGTCAATGGCCGCCGGGTCGCTGACTTTAGTGAGATTCGGGCTATCCCAGTTCGCGCGATCCGCCGGGTCGAAGTCTATCCGGAGGAGGTGGCGCTGCGATACGGCTTCCCAGCCGATCAGAAGGTCGTCAATCTGATTTTAGTCGGCCGCTTTTCAATCAACGGCATCACCGGTGGCATTGGCCAGTCGGCCGATGCTGAACGCGAGACCTATGATCTGGTCCTCGACAGCACGAGGATTGATACGAACGGCCGGTCCGTATTCAGCTTTGATGCCCAGAAAGCCTCCGGCGTCAGTGAAGAGGATCTTGGCCTTTCTCTGTCGCCTGGCGGAATACCCAGCATACGGAGTATCCTGCCTGAGACCGAGACTTATCGCTTCTCCGGTGCCGTAGGTAAGTCCGTCGCCCGCTTGGGCGAGCAAGGCTATGTGACCATGGGTGTGGATGCTCAATCAGAGACAAGCCAGTCCATCCTGTCCCGGTCGCTGACGGGGTCGCGGTTAGCGCGCGACACTGAGACGACCAAAGCCAAATCCTCTGTGACAACGGAAGGTGTTGTGAAAGACCGCCGCTGGACCGCGATTGTCTCTGCCCTCTCTGAGGACCAGACCACGCGGACGGACCGGGCCGACGGGCGAGCACGCGACCGCACCAAATTAACAGCTAACAGGCGCATCCTTTGACGGCACGCTGGCAGGCCCTGTGCCCGGTCTTTTGGCGGGAACGGGAGCCTTTAGTCTGCGCACACAAGCCTTTGCCGAAAAGCTGGAATCTGACTTTACGCGCGGATTACTTGCGGGCTCAAACGACATCGACCGCACCAAAGTCGATATAAACGGTAGTTTTACCATCCCTTTGACAAGCCGAAAGGCAGCTGGAAGCCGCTTTGGTGATCTATCTCTCACGCTCAATGGTGAACTGGCCAGCAGCAGCGACTTTGGTGGCTCTGGCGGCTGGGGAACGGGTCTCAATTGGTCACCCACCAACGAGCTACAGATCACAACCCGCTTCAGCACCAGCGAGAAGCTTCCAACCCTTGAGCAATTGGGCGGACCTCAAACCAATATCCCATCCGCATCAGTCTATGACGCACGAACAGGCCTAAGCCTGAGACTCGACGAAACGCGCGGCGGCAATGGAGCCCTTCTCCCCGAACAACAACGCGACTTCATCTTGGGGGCCAGCTTTGCACCGCTTCAAATTGATGGCCTCAATCTGTCTTTGACCTATGCCCGCAACAAGACTGAGGATTACATCGGCAATCTCGGGGTCAATACCCGCGCCGCAGAGACAGCCTTTTCAAGCCGCTATCAGCGCAATAGTGCCGGGACTTTGATCGGGCAGGACACACGCGCCCTCAATCTGGGTGACCGTCAAACCGAGACCGTGAGCTTCGGCTTATCTTACAGCCGCAACTTTGGCCAAGCCCCGCAATTTCTGCGCGACATTGTCACGAAGGTTCAAAAGGCGCAGGACGAAAACCCAGATGCTACTACTTTGCCCGGCGGCCTGCCCCCCGGCATTACGCCGCCGCCCGGATTCAAGCCCCCGCCAGGAGGCACGCCACCAGACTTCAACCAACTCATGCAAGCAGCCAAGATCCCTGGGGGTCGCTGGAACATTGGCTTGAATTACGCCTACACACTGGATGATACGCTTATCCTGAAAAATAGCGCCTTGAAGCTGGATTTGCTGGATGGCGGTGCGCTGGACACGGAGATGGGGCGCAGACATCATCTGACCCTCGACGGCGGTCTCAATTATCGGGGTATTGGCGGACGTCTCGCTGCGGTCTGGAAGGGCGAGGGAGAGATCGCGACGGGATATGGTAGGGAGCGTCTGTTCGTCGATGATCAGGCCACGTTGGACCTATCGCTCTTTGCATCCACGGATTTGATGCCACAACTCAATATGGCGGTGCCCTTCTTAAACGGCGCAC
This sequence comes from Hyphomonadaceae bacterium UKL13-1, assembly GCA_001602435.1. GTDB lineage: Bacteria > Pseudomonadota > Alphaproteobacteria > Caulobacterales > Aquidulcibacteraceae > Aquidulcibacter. The sequence continues at coordinate 253,698 of CP012156.1, read as the reverse complement.
AAATCAGGTTTGAAATCAATAATCTGACCGATAATGAGCGCAAGGTCACGAATTCGACAGGGCTCGTTCCAACAGCCTATCAAAGTGGACTCTTAGAACCCGAAGGCCGCAGCTATAAGCTCAGCCTGAAGAAGCAATTCTAAGCCGCAGCCCAGCCTCTGTGCCCATGGAAGGGCACAGAGGTCGGGCATTTTGGATTAGCGGATATAAGGCAAGTCTGCCGGCATCAAAACGGTGTCAATGGCGTGGATGACGCCATTGCTCGCCGGAATGTCGGCTTGCACCACGGTCGCATTGTTGACGCGAACGCCATTGCGACCGTCAATGGCCACAGAATGTCCTTCCAAAGTTGGGCTGGTCATGGTGATGCCCATGAGGCCAGACGAAGGCACACGTCCACTAACGATATGGTAAGAGACGATACGGCGCAGAGCGGCACGATTTTCAACCTTGAGCAATTTCTCCAACGTGCCAGCTGGCAGATTGGCAAAGGCCTGATCCGTCGGTGCAAACACGGTGATCGGGCCCGACATGGTCAGGCGGTCGTAAAGGCCAGCAGCATTGGCTGCCGCTAGCAAGGTGTTGAACTGGCCATAGCCAGCGGCCACGGTCGCGACATCGCCAGGGCCGGTTGCCGGCACGGTCATCACAATGGGGTCTGCTGTCACGACCGTGACCGCTTGCGGCTTCGGCGCTTCAATGGTGGTGGTGGAACAAGCGCCCAAGGTCAGAACCAAGAGCGGTAAAATGGCATAGGTCTTTTGAAAATTGAAAATTGTCATGGGAATATCCTTTATCGACGGGCAGTCAAAGCTGTCTGAAAGGCAACGCCCGAGCCGCCTGCAGGTTCCCGGCGACGCACTTTAGTGAAGCTGTTCAAGGAGTTTTGGGATGTCGATTAGGCCAAAGGCCACGGAAGAATCTGAGACTCCATAGGGAAGTAGGATTTTGCTGCCATTGCGCAGAGCCCCGCAGGCATAGACTACATTCGGCACATAGCCGTTGCGGCCCCGATCGCTGGGCACCAGAATGGGTTCAGGCGTACGGCCTAGGACCACACGCGGATTTGTCTTGTCGAGCAAAAGGGCACCCATCGCATATTTGCGCATCGCCCCAACCCCATGTGTTAGCACCAAGAAGCCTTCATCCAATTCAATGGGAGATCCGCAATTACCCGTCTGGACGAGGTCCCAGAGATATTTTGGGCTGGCAATCACCTCGCCCTTGTCCCAATGCAGCAATTGGTCAGATTGCATGTAGAAATGGCTCTCACCATCATAGCGGCCGAGCATGGCATAAGCCCCATTTATACGGCGCGGGAATAGGGCCATACCTTTTCCGGTGACGGCCGTACCGGTCATGGGTTTTAGCTTAAAGTCAGTAAAGTCGGCGGTTGTCATGAGTTCTGACCGCACCTCCAATCCTGAATAAGCGGTATAGGTGCCATGGAAAGCTGACGGTTGCCCCTCCTCCTCAAACCGCACCATTCGAAGGTCTTCGAGTCCATTGCGCTGGGCATTGGTGACCGGAAAGATCACGGCGGCTGAAATGGGAACGGTTGGCGGCCGCTGCACATTAACGAAACCGTCTGCGTCAGGTCCGATGGAGTTGGCCGCCAGCGTAGGGCTGGTTTGTGGCCAGATCTGCAAGGTATCATCCCGGGTCAAAATCCCTTCCCGAAACGAAATAGAGGAGATATGCCCCTCCCCCACGTTGCGAAGCGAAAGGATGAAACGCAAATCTCCAGGGCGCATGCCAGTCTGATCGGGGTGCGCGACTATTGACGGGTTGGTCACTGCAGCGGCACAATAGGCGTATTCAAGGCAGAAATAGGCACCGATCAGCTCCAGATGGGCCGACGACAGCGTATCGCAATCGCCAGCAATCGCCTCACAAATCCGAAGGCTGCGATCGAGAAACAAGCTGCGGGTTTCCCAGTGTCGCCCTTTAAAGTCTGCGTTCACATGCGCCAGAGCACGCAGACAGGTTTCTTGATCGAGCGTGGCCACCGTGTGAAAGATACGTCGTGCCCGCGCCAGTTGCGTCGGGTGCAAATCGCGTGGCTCCGGCGCGATGTGAAACGGCCGGATCACAACCAAGGACGGATCGGGAAGAAGCGTGCCTTCCAATAATTGGATCACATGGATAGACCGATTGGGCGCATCGGCTGATTGATGCCGATGTTTGTTACGCGCGCCATCGCGCAATTGGACATTTGCAGCGCCAGAATAGACTCAGCGCCTTGATTTCGGTTGAGCCCTGTTTCGGTCAAACCATCATAACAACCGCCACGTAGATCGCTTAGTGGCAGGCCATTATCATTTTCGCCAAAAAACCACGCATGAGCCGTTTGGGCCATAATGAGCCACTTGCTCTGTTTGGTGGCGGCATAAGCAGCTAAGGCCGCATCAATCGTCGCACAGGCCTCAATCGGTTGTTGGTCGAGCAGTCGCGGCGGCGCGAATGCGGTCGCGGGGGTCGAACTTCCCACCGCTCGGAAAAATCCATTGGGAGATTTTTGAATGGTGTCGAGCCAAGCCAAAGTCTTGAGGCCAATAGCCAGCATGTCAGGTCGGCTGAGACTAACGCCAGCTGCGATCAGGGCCTGTGGGATGCGGGCGTTGTCATAGGATAGGCTGGGCTCCAGCCACTGCCAAGTTGGCGCGCTGTGGGTTTCAAACCGCGCCATCAGGCCTTCGGCATGCTGCACCAACATGTCATAGACTGCCAGATTATGCGGCTCTCCATGTAACAGACTGACCGCCCCGAGGATCGTGAAGCACTGGGCTCGCAACGATCCTAAAGTTGCTGCCGATGGCCCTACTTCTTTTGCAAGAGCGATAGCCCACAAGCGAACTTGCTCATGCTCAGCATAGCAAGCTGTCTCACCCAGCGCCCAGAAGGTTCGACCATTGCTGTCGGGCGAACCCTCTGCTTCTAACCACGTACGATTATAGCCCATGAAATTTCGGAAGCGCTGTGTGTCCGGATTCCAAGCATGTTGGACAAAGGCTGCATAGGTGCGCTCTAAATGATCGAGCGTATGGTTCTTATGACCTAATTCCCTAAAGCGCTGGATGAGGATGAGCGCGCGAACCGCATCATCAATACAATAGCCATGAGCGCGATTGTCGATGCCATAGGAAGCATGCTGCATAATCCCGCAGGCATCGGTCACACGCTGGACCGCCAGGAGCGACGGCAGGCTTTGATCTGTCAGGCGGGGGGCCGGCAAATGCGGTTCTTGACGCCGGGTGATCGCGGTTTGAAACGCGGCGGCATAGGCTTCGGCAGAGCGCTCCCAAATCGTCGTGCGGCCCTTGGCGTAAGCCGACTGCCCGGCTGCTAGAAGCTGTGCGGGGTCTTCGAGCAAGCGGGAAATGACAGCAGCAAAGCCAGCGGAATCACCAAAATCGACCAAAGCACCGCACGTCTCATCCACCCATTCGGTTGCGTGCCAAAATGGCGTGGATATGACAGGCTTGCCCAAGGCAATCGCGTAAGCCAGCGTGCCGGATGTGACTTGGGCTTGGTTCAAATAGGGTGTCACATAGATGTCTGCCGCGCTGAGATAGGTCAGCAACAGCGCATCATCGACAAAGGCATCCACAAAACGGATGTGGTCCGCAACGCCCAAATCTTCCGCTAGTCTTATCAAACCATCGCGGTAGGCCTCTCCGTCCACCCGTTTGAGGTTGGGGTGGGTTGCACCGAGGACGACATACAGGGCGTCTGGATGGGCGGCGACAATTTGAGGCATGGCGGCAATGAGGGTTTCAAGGCCCTTGCCCGGCGACAACAAGCCAAAGGTCAATAACACTTTATAGGGGCTAAGGCCCAAACTTGCTTTGAAGGAATCCGGTCGCGCAAACGGCCGATCTGGCGTGCCATGCGGACAAATAGTGACCTTCGCTGGGTCGGCACCATAGACGTCACTCAGCAAATCCGCGCCCTTCTTGGCCATCACAATGACTTGGTCGGCACGCCGCAAAAGGGCGGCGACCACATGGCGCTGTCCTTGGGTTGGTGTCTCGATCACCGTATGCATGGTGATCACTACGGGGGCGGTCAGACGGTCGATCAGGTCGAGAATATAAGCGCCATCAATGCCGCCAAAAATCCCAAATTCATGCTGGATCGACACCACGTCGATACCGAGATGATTGAGGCGATCAGCCGCTTTGCGATAGTCGGTTTGCACATGCTGACGGATACGATACAGCGCGGGCTCCTCCGTCAGCGCTTCGTCGTCATCTAAGATGCGAACAAGGTCGCAGGCCCAGCCGTCCAACAGGTTTAAAGAGCGCCGGACGTCTGCGGTAAAGGTTGCGATTCCGCACCGTCGCGGCGGAAAAGTGCCAACAATCGCGACGCGTCGGTCGGTCGGCTCAGCCGTTTGCGGCAGAAAGCGCAATAGCCCCTCGAGGCTTGGCAGAATGGTCGTACGTGGAGCATCAGGGGGAGCTGGCTGCATGGACTTGATCCTTATCACGCCAGCAAAGGCCGGCATCAGTCCATCAACGCCAACACGAAAAAAGGGTTCCTTTCAGAAAGGCGAACACAGATATTTTTGGAACCGCGTGCGGGTGGGGGCGTAACCCTAACCGAGAGCAACGCCCACTCAATCTGGATCAGATGGATCAAAGGGACACTCAGGAGACACGCATGCCCGAACTGCCAAGCGACGATGCAACCCACCCAGATCAAGCGCCTCAATACCTAGCGCCAGACTCCATTCTAAAACTCTATGACCAAGACTTTGACCGCTGGGAGTTTACTGAGGCGCACCCGCGCATCACGCCCTTTTGCGAAACCCTGAGCCAACTTGGAGGCTCCGATGTCGCTTGAAGGTCACACCCTTTCCCCCGATGAATCCTTCGGTGTCTTCAACCGATCGTCCGGAACCTTTGTCCTACCCACGCTGCCCTTCGAGGTTACGGCTTTGGTACCAATCACTGGGGCCGAAACTTTGGGTGTCCACTTGGGCAAGCACCACCAAGCTTATGTGGATGGAGCGAACCGATTGATGGAGCCCATGGCCAAAAAGTTCGAAACGGCCGTCGAAGTGATCAGCTTTGCCCGCAGCATTGAAGCCCACGGTCTCTTGGAACAAGCCGGTCAAGCCCTCAATCACGGCTTCTTCTGGACCTGCCACCAAGCCGCCGGCCTTACCCGTCCGGACGGCAGTCTCGAGATCGCCATCAATGGCAAGTTCGGTGATTTCGCGGGCTTCACCGACGCCGCCATTGCCTTAGGCAAAAGCAGGGTTGGATCTGGCTGGATCTGGCTGGTCGCCGACCATGAAGGTGCGGTCCGCTTGGAGCTGACACGCGATGCCGAGACACTTCTGGATGACCCCAGTTTGGTCGTCTTACTGGTCTGCGACATCTGGGAGCATGCCTATTACCTTGATCGTGCCTCTGACAGAGCCGGTTGGATCGATGGTTTCTTTGGGCAGTTGGCAGACTGGTCGATGGCCAAGACACGCTATGAAGATGGGCTGAGCCGGGAACCAGATGCCGCTTAGAGCGTTTCATCCATACCTCCCAACCAAAGGCGAAGATCATGAACAACGACACCATCAAAGGCCAATTCGATCAATTCATCGGCGCAGCCAAGTCCGAATGGGGCAAGCTGACCGACGATGATTTCATGCGCGTTAGCGGCGATCTGCAAAAGCTGAAAGGTGCCGTGCAAGAGCGCTATGGCATCACCAAAGAAGAGGCTGAAAAGCAGGTCAGTAAATGGGAATCCGGTCGCCCACGCGACATGACAGATCGTTCCAAGCATTAATTCTTCACGCCCACCGGCATCCGACATGGTCCTCTAGCTGGATGCCGCACCGGGCTTGAGCCAAGCATCAAACACCACAGTCCCCACTGTGATCCCCCTGTTTGTTACTTGGTCTTGGCCGTCGCATTCCACCCCGAGTGCGGCGGCCAATTTTTGGGGCGCGTCAACAGCAGAAAAAGCCAAACCGGCCCAACTCCCTCACCTTGGTGGGGGAGTTGTCTGTTTGGCGGGATATCGTTCTAGTGGGTTTGAAGGGATGCCCCTCCCCGAAAGGGAAGGGGCAATAGGGCTTACAGACCGCGCGGCGTCTGATTGCGCGACCAGCATGTGCGGTTTGTACCGGGGATGACGTAATAATAGGAACCATTGCGATCCCGGTAGGTAGGTCCACGCTGAGCTGTGGCGCATTCATCGCGTCGTTGATCCAAGCTATAGCCACGCACAGCACCCGCCGTACCGCCAATGACGGCACCAACGACAGCGCCATTCCCGGCATCGCCACTGCCCGTATTATTGCCAATGACCGCCCCGGCAAGCGCACCAATCGCGGCACCGGCCCCTGCGTTACGTTCCATATTGCCGGTCGTGGTGCACGCACCCAAGATACTTGCCAAGGCGACTAGGCCAAATGTGAGAGTCTTCATGTTGAATTCCAATTCGAAGTGAGAGGGGAGGATCGTGCTAGCTCGGCAGCCTGCCCCGAAGGGCAGCTGCAATGGCACTGATGAGAAACAGAACCGCAAAGACGAAGAAGAGGATCTTGGCAATATCGACTGAAGCACTGGCAATGCCGCCAAAACCCAGCACCCCTGCAATCAAGGCCAAAATCAAGAAACTTATCGACCAACGTAGCATGTCGGTTTTCCTTTCCGTGAAGGTGGGTCCACATGGCCCACGCCATGCAGATCAAACGCTGGCTTCGAACATACGTTCCCTTTTTCGCTTAGGTCGGATCGGCTCAGAGGCTGGTCAGTAAGAAGCTGACCCCGACGCAAGACCCGCCGCCATTGTAAGGCGAGAGCGTCAGCTTGCTGCCCAATTGGCGTCCAAACGCCGTCAATAGACTGTGGCCAGTACCAAGCTTGGAAGTCGTTTCTGCCCAACCAACCCCGGTATCGCAAACCTGCAGGCAAACCAGCTTTTGCGCATCGACTCGCAAGGAAACATGGACCTGCCCAGTCGCGTCGCCGGGAAAAGCGTGAATGATCGCATTGGTCAGCGCCTCCACCACAAACATGGAGATGGGCACGGCCAAGTCAGTTGCAATCGGCAATGGATCGCAATCACACTCGATTTTGATCCGCTGCATTTGAACCGGATAGCTACGGCGGATTTGTGCACATAGATCTGTGAGCAAAAGCTGCACATCAATGGTCGAAGCATGTGCTGGATCGTCACTTTCGACGATCAAACGCTGAACCAATGCCAGGGCCGTTACCCGGGCTTGGACCTGTTCCAAGGGCGCGCGCTGTTCTGGGGTCTCAAGCTGACGGGCCTGCAAACTCAACAAACTCAACACGACTTGGATATTGTTTTTGACCCGGTGATGCAGCTCGCGAACCAAAGCGTCCTTTTGCTTGGCAATTTGAATGAGATGACGGTCCCGTAGGTCGACGCGGGCAGCCATGGCGACCATTTCTTCATGCAGCTCAAGCAATTCCTGCGGCTCGAACGCGTCGCCCACATGACCTTCCGGTACAAGACCCGCGCCATAACGCTTAGCAATGCGCCTAAGCCGCTCAATCGGGCGGATGGCCCAATATTCCATCGCAAACCACGTCGCGGCCCCAGCAAACAAGAGCGCGATCAATGGCAAGGCGATATCGGTCGCCATATGAAAGAAGGTCGATGAATACAAAACCTCATCTGGCATCGCATAGCGAATGGCCAAATGCTTTGGTACGAGGACCTGTGTAGCAGCCGACCAAGTGCGGCCTTGGCTGTCGCGGCTAACTTCAATGGGGTCGTTCGCACGTGTGTCACTCGCCAACACCTTGGCATCGATCAAGGTCAACTGCGCACGTCGGTCGAGCATGCGGCGATTGAGGTCCTGCTCCAATCGATTTAGATCCACACCGAAAGCTATGTGGCCCTCTGGCTTTCCCTGTTGGTCCACCAGGCCAAGCGCAAGGACCAAACTGGGCTGACCAGTCGCACGGTCGATTAAGGGACCAGCGGCCGATAGAGCTGGACCAGACGATAGCTCCTTCCACCAAGTTCGATCACTGACATCTGCCGTGACAAGGATCGGATGGGCTGAGCATAGGATTTTTCCTTTAGGATCAATCCGAGCGAGGTTTGAAACAAACGGCATACCGACCAAGGCAATCGCTAAAGTTTCTCGGCACTTAGGTGTTCCTTGCCGGACATCAAGACGGTCAGCCAAGCGCACCAAAGCCTGCTGACCCGTTTCAATGACATGCCGGGCTTGTTCTTCCGAAATCGACACTTGATCCGTCAGACTGGATTGGACGACTTCGCGGTCATGGGCTAGCCGCGCAAAAGCCTGCCCAAAGCTGATCAGAAACACAGGAACCAATGCCCCGCCTACGGCCGCCAGCAAGAGGCTGCGCAAAGACTGGTTTTGAAACCACCTGCGCCAGAAAGCGGAAATACGTGGTGCCGACATCAATGACTGTTGGGATCAAGACGGCGGAGTTCACCCAAAATCGCCTGACTGGCTTCCGCACTTGTTGGTCTGGCTTGGCTGAGGTCACGCTGTCGACTATCGACAAAGTCCCGCAAAAAAGCGCGCCCCCGGGCCACTCGGCTTTTTACGGTGCCAACTGCGCAGCCGATGATTTGCGCCGCTTCTTCATAGGCAAATCCACCAGCACCGACGAGTATTAAGGCTTCGCGTTGTTGAGCCGGCAAAGCCTGCAAACCTGCGGCTAACTCGGCTAATGCCAGATGGCCTTGCTGCGCGGGCTCGCACACCAACAGCTTATCTGCGGCATCAGGGTCCCACGGGGCAACGCGCCTTTGCTTGCGACACCAAGAATAATAATGGTTGCGCAGGATGGTGAAGATCCAAGCCTTGAAGTTCGTGTTAGGCAAATAGCTGGCGCGCGCCGCCCAAGCCTTCGCGAGGGCTTCTTGTGCCAAATCATCAGCCAGATCGGCCCGCCCACACAGGCCACGCGCGAAAGCCCGTAACGGGGGGATTACCAAGACGAGCTTCGAAGCAAATTCAGCAGCGAGGGCGCGGGCTTGCTCCACATCGACCTCAGGGACCTTCACCGGCACGGCGGCAATACCCCGACGGGCAAAATGCAAACGGTCGCCGGTCATGAGCCTGGCTCTTTTTCAGTCTCAACATTTGGCGCTGCGGCCGGATCGACGGGTATCGCGGCAAGGGCTGCATCAATCTGGGCAAGGAGATCCGTGAACTCGTCTGGCACAGGCTCAGCCAAGACTTCGCGATATAACGTACGCAGGCCCGCGACGATTGGGTCGTCGATGAGGTCTGGGCCAAGCTCTGGTCCATGCTCTACACATGGATTCGTATTAGGGTCGTTCAGCGGATCAATTAGGGGCGGTGGCGACTGAGTCACGCAGCGGGTCCGATCTGTGATAAAGCGCATCCCGATCCCGCTGGATCGAGGTGGCGCGAGCAAGTCTTCAGCAGGGTCGGGGTAGGTTTCAGGCCGCCCCAGATAGGGTTCCAACGCGGCCGGTTTCAAATCGTTCCATAGGACGGGAACTTATTTCCAAGATGTGCGTTGTCGCGGAGCAAGCCTTGAGGAGAATTCCATGTCAGCAGTTGCCAATTTCGGACCGCACCTTCCAATCCTGCGCCGTTATGCGCGCGCCATGACCGGTTCGCAAGTGAGCGGGGACGCCTGCGTTCGCGCGGCGCTAGAGGCCATTTTGGCCGCACCAACCCAGATCTCCACCGCCCATCCGCCGAAGGTGGAATTGTTTAGACTGTTCCACGCGGTTTGGACCTCTGTCGCGCCCGCACTTGACCCGAAGCTGCGACCAGAGCGCAGCGCCCTTCTCCTGACAGCGGTAGAGGGCTTTAGCCATGATGAAGCGGGTCTTGTGCTCGGGAAATCCGCCGTTGACATTGCCGAAGAAATCCAGACGGCACGCGCCGCCATACAGTCAGAATCGATCGGCCAAGTCCTTATTATTGAAGATGAGTCGATCATCGCCATGCATTTGCAGACTTTGGTGGAAGACCTTGGTCACCGCGTCATCGGTGTGGCAACCACCCGCCGTGAAGCCGTCCGATTGGTCGAACAAGCCCAACCAGATCTGGTCCTAGCCGATATTCGCTTGGCAGATGGCACGTCGGGGATTGATGCGGTGGCCGACATTCTAACGATGTGCGATGTGCCAGCGATTTTCATCACCGCCTTCCCTGAGCGCCTCCTCAGCGGTGAGACTCTTGAGCCGACCTATTTAATCACCAAGCCCTTCCTACCAGAGACGGTAACGGCGACAATCAGCCAGGCCATGTTCTTCCATCGCGAGAACCAGCGGGAGATGACAGCGAACCGTTCCTAGGTAATGTTCGTCCGCAAAGCGCGCAAATAGAAAGGCCCGGCCAATTGATTGGCCGGGCCCTTTTCATGGTAAGCCCTGCGTTCGTTAGCAGACTAGCGCGGGCTATTGATGATCACTTGCGCAATCAACCCGCCGACAATGGCTGCCAGTAGATAATCACCGCGATCATCCTCGACCCAGCGGTAACCACGGGGCGGGGCGCGCAGATTGTGGCCGCGATAGTCAAGTTCGACGAAGCGCTGGTTATAGCCGCCTAGGCTTTGACCACGCGTCCACGGGCGATAGCCCATGGAGAAGCCGCGTTGGCGCATTTGCCATTGCGAAGGCTGGCCGTAACGCCACTGGTTGCGGTTATTGTAATAGCCATTGTGGACGCCCTGGTCCCAAGTCGCGCCACGGCGCGTATCGCGCCATGATTTGCGGTCTTGGTTCAGCTCACGGCGGTCTTGACGGACGGCAGCTTCGCGCTGGTCCAACCGATTGTCGCGCCGTTCCATATTGCGGTCTTGCGCGTCGGTGCGTTCACGGCGGATCGGTTGGCCATTTTGATCGACCCAACCACCGCCCGCCCGACCGAACTCAATGCGAGCGGGCTGCGCCATCGCGGCAGGGACAAAGAAGGCAGGTGACAGCACGGACGCTGCCAAGAGATAGGCACTTATTTGACGTTTCATAGGGTTTGTCCTTTTGGACGCGAGCACGTGGCTCTAGTTTGAGTAAGGCTTGGCGCGCGCAGCTGCCTTGCGGTCGGCTTCGTCTTTCGCGTCTTGCTTAGCTTTAGAAGTGGCTAGGTCGGATTGAACTTTGCCAGCCGCGTCGCTGACCACTTCGCCACCAGCGCTCACGTCCCGGCCAGCACCACGAATGGTATTGCAAGCTGCAAAAGAAGTGACGCTCAGCATCGTCAAACACAAGATCAGGATTTTCGGTTTCATCGTTTTAGTCCTTAGGCCGCTGGCAAGATTGCTCAGCCTATGGAAGAGAAACGTATCAAAGCGGCCTTGGTTCCAGACATGGCCCGATTAGCTGGCGATAAATGGTTCAATCCCACCCAAGGCTTTCGCGATTGAATCCTTGGTATAGGGTTTGGTGATAAAGGGCCGCGCATTTTGATCTGAGGGATAATTGATACCGCTGCCATAGCCGGTGGCGAAGATGAACGGCACCTCCATCTCAAACAAGCGATCGGCAATTGGGAAGCTATTTTGATTGCCCAAATTGACGTCCAACAAAGCAAAGCTTGGCTTTTCACGGTCAAGAATGGCCAGCGCATCTTTTACATTACTGGCGACCAAGACGCGCTCGGCGCCAAGGCTCAGCAACATGGCTTCTGCGTCGAGGGCGATGATGAGATTGTCTTCAACCAGCAAAACATGGCCCTGCAAGCTGCCAACTTGGGGCGTATCGGCTGTCTTTGTTGCGGCGTTAATCGGCTGTTCCTCCAAGACGACGAATTGGGAAGGGACGGAGAAGCTTACCTTCACACCAGTGGCCAGAAAGGTAATCGCGGACTCTCCACCCAGTTCGTGGGGAATAGACGCTTCGATGATGGTAGAGCCAAAGCCACGATGAGATGGTGCTGTCACCGGTGGGCCACCAATTTCTGTCCAATTGCCGATTAGCTCGCCTTGAGGGCCGATCCGCCAAGTAATATCGACATGGCCACCCTCGCCACAAAATGCGCCGTATTTAGCGGCATTGGTTATGAGTTCGTGGATGACGAGGGCAAGCGTAGAAAATGCTTGTGGAATCAACAATACAGGTGGGCCAGACATATGAATGGTGTTGCAGGCTGGCCCCAGATAGGCCTCAGCTTCGGTAGCAATGAGGGTTTGAAACGACCCGGGCCCCCAATTCTTCGCGGTGATTTGATCATGCGCACGGGCGAGTGCATGAACCCGGTCGCCCAGCACGCTGGCGAATGTATCCATGTCTTTGGCATTGATCCGAGTTTGCGAAATCAAGCCTCGGATGAGGCCCAAGATGTTTCGGACCCGATGATTGAGCTCAGCAATCAAAAGGTCTTGCGTTTGGCTGGCTGCCTTGCGCTCTGCCTCTGTGGCACTGATCAAGCGCAAAACCACCTCCAGCACCGTGATTTGCAAAGCTTCCGCGGCACGCAGTTCAGCATCTGTCCATTGCGTACTTTTGCCGTGCAAAGTTTCCTGCCACGCCTTGAAGCTCTTGCGCGGGCTGATACGGACTTCACCTGGGCCAAGCGCCTCCACCGTTTTGGTGGGATCGCCCGCCCATTTCACCGTCGACGCGGTCTCTTTACGGAAGAAGACAAGATAATCTCGGGGAATGGTTGAGATGGGGATCGCCAACATGCCTGCGGCGCGATCCTTAAAGCTATTTGCCGACGGGCAGACACTTTCGATTTCATTGCTACTATAGACGCGGCTCGCCGAAACACCGTCAAGAAAACTACGCAACACCTCAAATTCTTCCAAAGAGGGTGTGGAGCCCTTCAGGGTCACGCTGCCGTCGATGCAAAAGGCTGTTCCATCGCAGGGGACAATATTGACCAATTGATTGGCCAATTGCGCGACGTCCTTAGTTGCGACGCCAGCGAGAGCGACGGATGCCAAAAGATCAGCGGTAATCTGACGGGTCGAAGCTTCAAACGTGATCAGCTCTTCCCGCTCACACCGATCAATCAGCAGGGCCAGGACTTGGCCAAATACTTCGGCCGTCGTGCGCCGCTCATAGCCTATGGTGCGAGCGGTCATATGGTGACACGCAATCAAGCCCCACAGCGCGCCATTCTTGAGAAGCGAAATCGTCATGGTCGCCGCCACACCCATATTGCGCAGATATTCGAGGTGGATGGGCGAGTGCGAGCGGAGGCTGCTCATGGATAGGTCTGTCAATGCATCAGCGAAAGTCTTGGTGCTCACGATAGGTGAAGGTGGACTATCGATATCTAGCAAGGTGCGGATTGGGTTGCGGATCAAAAGCGCCCGAGCTTGTTTGGGGATATCGGTCGCTGGATAGCGCAGGCCCAGAAAGGATTCCATCGATGGGCGACACCGTTCGGCAATCACTTCGCCAGAGCCATCGGGATGGAACTGATAGATCATCACACGATCATAGCCGGTCAAAGCTTGTACCAGTCGGACGGCTTCATGTGTTAGGTCGGTCACATGATGCTGATGCTGCACGTGGTCAATCATCGACCGTACCATAGAGCCCGCGTTTAGCTCACCCGATTCCTCGCTTAGCTCCGCCTCCAGCAGGATCAAATCGCCACTGGTATGGACCGCGAGGTCAAAGCCTGGACCGCCTTCCTGCAGAACAATGGCAAATATTCGCTCGATGACATCCTGCCGATAAAGGGAGGACAGGCGATTGCGGATCGCATGCACCGCTTCGGGCATGATCAAGGCCGTTAGATTTGCCCCCAATATCTCTTCAAGCTTCTGATTCAGAAACTCCCCGCAATTGGCCGAGGCCCGCTCAATTATCCAGTCTGGCGTTAGCGCGAGCAGAAAGCCGCCGCTTTGGATCGAGTTGATCTCGTGGATCCGCTCCTTGTCGCAATTGGTCAGGGTTGGCGGTTCAGGGGGAAGGGTTGATGAGGCTAGGGTCTGGGGCATAGCCATTAAACGCCTCCGGGGTTGATTGGTTCCCTAGAGCGCTGGGCACTCTAAACCAGAAATGGAGTAACAACGGCTTTCGGCATCATCCATGTGTCAAAAAGCTGAAAACTGGCCAGAGCCGCTTGAAGCGCTTGGTCTTGGGCTTCCGGTTCATTGAGGCCATCCAATGCACGACAGAGCCTTTGCCAAGATGCCCCATCGCCACTGCCGCCTTGAAAAAAGCTGCGCCCGCTCGCTTGGTCGCCGCACAAATGATCAAGCTTGGCAGCTAAAGCACGTCCACCCATCATCGAGCCTTCGCGCACATAGAGGACACCCAGCCAAGCGCCGTAGGACTTAATCTCGGTATGCGCGACGGCTTGCACATAGCCGGTATGATCAGGGCTGCTTGGCCGTAATTCTTCCATGTCTTGCAAGAGACGTTGGCTGCGATGATCGACTGTGGGTGCCTGTGACCGTTCTGGAAAAATGGCGGAGTCCAGAGCATGCTCTAGCCCTTGATGATAAGAGTATAAGCTTTCAAGCAGCGCCAAATAGCCCGCCAGAGCAATCGTTTCGTCCATCAATTCCGCAAAGCTTGAATGATGGTGAAGGCGCTCGTGGATGGTCCGAGTGCCCTGACGGAGGAGGTCGCGCGTCGTACCCAAAGTCCATCTCCATCTAGAACAACTTGGATGACGCGCGCATCGGGCGGCAAAGTCAATCTAAAATTGATCGGTCACCGCCTTGTTACAACCACAACCCCGCCTATTGGGCCTTTAGGAAGACGTACATGCGGCGCAAGCGTCGGTTCCGCGTCAAAACTGCCCTCTGATAGGCCGCGCTCCAACAAGGTTGAACGGACACGATACAGCCTTTGCTCGGCCACGTTGGTAAAGGCGGGTGCACCATCATCGCCTGATACTGCCAACAATAGGATCTTGCGGCGTGGGCAGCGCAAGAGGCTGGTACTCAAGACAGACAGCACCTGAACCGCGCTGGGGCTTAGGACGTCATCTTGGTTAGCAAAGTAGATTTGAGTTGCCTCGCCTCTGCAAATTCGATCCCCCATGACCAAATCCTTGTCCGCAGTCGTTATAGGCAATGGGGACGCGCACGCCCCCAAGCCCAAAGCGACCAGCGCCAAGCCCCAATAGTGAGGCTTGGCTGACCAGACAGTTGATTTCTGATGCTTAAGCAGACGGTGCGACATGGGACTCAACGAACCAGAGTTGCTGATCAATCCCGCGCGACATCTCGGTGAACAGGTCAGAGGTGTCGGCATCGCCAAACTTGGCGGCTGTTGCGCTCGCTTCGCGCACCGATTGGCCAAAAGCCGCCAAACTGCCAGCGACGGCAAATACATGCTGGTTTTCATCGGCCAAGCCTAAATCATAGGGGACCAGAAATGAGTTTTTGGTGGCGACTTGGACAGTGCCTTGCGCCACCCCGCCCAAACCACCAGCACGTTCGGCCAACATATCGGAATAGGTTTCAACCTGTTCTGAAACACGATCAAACAACTCATGAATGGCGATAAAGTTTGGTCCGCGCACATTCCAATGGGCTTGCTTGGTTTGGGCATGGAGATCGATAGCCGCAGCCAAATGCTTGTTGAGCAATTCAACCGATTGGGCGCGAATGGTTTCGTGCAAGGTATTGCGTGTCTTGTTCATGTGATAACTCCTGAGCCTATCCAATTGGGACGACGGCATTCCAAACCTTCACCTAGGCGCGAAAGGCGGGGCCACGATTGACGGGCGTCAAGTCGGCAAATCGGGTGCAGCCCTACCAGTCAAATCCATCAGCCAATCTGGCTTTTGGAGACACATCATGAAATTGGTTCCTATTCTGGCCCTGTGCGCCATCTCTGCCCTTGGCATCAACTCCACGGCTCAAGCGCGCCCGGCTGCCCCCGTCACCAGCCCTGCTCCCACCCCGTTGAGCGCAACAGCTACGTTTAAAGCGACAAACATCGCGATTGGGGTTGGCTATAGCTGGGGCCACGGGGTTTTGAGCTACAAAGGCCGCACCTATCCCTTCACCGTCAAAGGCTTGAGCGCCCTTGGTATCGGTGCATCGACCATCGACGGTACCGCCGAAGTCTACAAGCTGAAAAGCCTCGCCGATTTTGAAGGCGTTTATGGTGCCGCAGGCGTCGGGGCGACGGTTGGCCCGATTGGTGCCGGCACCGGCGGCCTTACAAATCGCAAGGGCGTGGAACTTCGTCTCAACACCCAAAGCGAAGGCCTCGAACTCACCTTGGCAATCAGCGGCGTCACGATTGAATTCGACAAATAGCGCCAAGCCATCCTCCCCTCTTTTAGAAATGAAGAAACCTATGGATCAAGCAAACACAATCATCGCCGTTTATCCTCGTCACGAAGACGCGGATAAAGCGGTACAAGCACTGGCAGCAGCCGGTATCGGCGTGAAGAACATCAGTGTCGTAGGCAAAGGCTATCACACCGAAGAAAAGGTTATGGGCTTTTACAACATGGGCGACCGCATCCAAATGTGGGGCTCACGCGGTGCGCTTTGGGGCGGACTGTGGGGCCTCTTGTTTGGCGGTGTCTTCATGGTCGTTCCCGTGTTCGGCCAAGTCGTCGTGCTCGGCTATCTCGCAACTGCCGTTATCTCAGCGCTCGAAGGCGCGCTGGTGATCGGAAGCCTAAGTGCCTTGGGTGGCGCCATCTCCAGCATCGGCGTCCCTGAAGACAGTGTAGTCCGTTATGAGACCGACGTGAAGGCCGACAGCTTCTTGGTAATGGCGCATGGCAGTGCCGAAGAGATTGAGAAAGCCCGTGGCGTGCTCAGTCAGTCTGACCCGAGCCGCTTGGATGTCTATGACGGCGTCGCTGCGTAACGCCAGCGGTCCATGATCACAGATTTGCCCTCGGCTGCCTGACGACGGCCGAGGGCATTTCTCCAATTGATCATGAGCGCGCAACTTTGATCCCAACGGATCAAAACGCGCTTTTACTCGTGACGAAGCGCTTCAATCGGGTCCATGCGCGCTGCCCCTCTGGCGGGGAAATAGCCAAAAATGACCCCAATCAACCCTGAGAAGAAGAGCGCGAAAATGTTGATCGCCGGATCAAACCGATAGGGCAGATTCATGAGCGAGGAGAGGCCAATCGAAGCTGCTGTTGCCAAGAGAATGCCAATCAGTCCGCCCAACGCCGACAGCACGACCGCCTCAATCAGAAACTGCAGCAGGACTTCTCCCTCCAGCGCACCAACTGCAAGACGAAGCCCAATCTCGCGGGTACGTTCGGTGACGCTGACCAGCATGATATTCATGATGCCGATACCACCCACCAACAGGCTGACAGCTGCCACGGCGCCTAAAAGAGACGTCAATAGACCCATCGTGCCCGACAAGGTATCGGCCAATTGTTGGGTATCGAATATATTGAAATTATCATCCGCGCCACCAGTCTTCAGGTCACCCAACTTGCGACGCTCGCGCATTAATTGCGTGAGGCTGGATTTCAGCGATGCGCTATCGGCCCCTTCCGTCATATTGATGACAATCAAGCCAATCTGGCTATTGCCCGAGACACGTCGCAAAAAGGTCTTGAGTGGGGTCACAATGCTATTGTCCTGATCCCCCATGCCGATCTGGCCCTTGGGCTTTGTGATTCCAATCACCTGACAGGAGAATTGCTTGATCCGAAGGGCGGAGCCGAGGCCTGTTTGACCAATCGTGCCGCCAAAGACTTCCCGGCGCACGGTTTCGCCAATCACGCACACCGCCGCGCCTGCCTCTTCTTCGGCCAGTTCAAACGTGCGGCCACTAGCTAGCTCCCAGTTTCCGGCGGCAAAATAGTCATTGGCGGCACCGGCAATTATGGTCGACCAATTATGCCCATTGGCAATGGCAACGACGGGACGCTGCGACGTTGCAATGGCGAATTTAATCCCACCAATTTGGTCGCGGATCGCGTCGGCGTCCGCCTCTGTAAATTGTGGAACGCCCCCACCCCCACCGGCCCCGCCGCCAATGCGCTGACCGGGGCTGAGCAATAAGATATTGGTCCCAAGGCTGGAAATCTGATCCTTGATGGCCTGGGTCGCCCCATTGCCGATGGTGACCATCGTGATGACGGCGCTGACGCCAATCACAATGCCCAGAATAGTGAGAAAGGAGCGCAAGAGATTGCGATAAACCGACTTCACCGCCAGCATGAACACTGAAAACAACATCACACCGTCTCCTGCGCAGGGTCCGCCTGAAATGGCGGGCTGGAAGTCGGGTTAGGATTGGTCGCATCCTTGGCGACCTTTCCATCTTTAAAATGCACCATACGATGGGCATAGGCGGCCATGTCCGGCTCGTGCGTTACCATCAGGACGGTAATGCCATGATCTCGGTTTAGGCCGACCAAGAGGCTCATGATCTCGTGGCTGCGTTGGGTGTCTAGATTGCCGGTCGGCTCATCCGCCAGAACCACCGCGGGCTCTGTCACGATTGCGCGCGCAATGGCGACACGTTGTTGCTGACCGCCAGACAATTGCGACGGTGTGTGATGCTCCCAGCCAGCCAGTCCGACTGCGCCCAAGGCCTCGCGCGCGGCCTTCTTTCGATCCGCTTGGGAGTCGCCACGATAGAGCAAGGGCAGTTCAACATTTTCCTGCGCCGACGTCCGCGCCAAGAGATTGAAGCCTTGAAAGACAAAGCCCAGATAACGTCGACGGATGCGCGCACGTTGATCGCGGCTCAACGCCTCAACATGGACGCCTTTGAACAAATAAGTGCCGGCGGTTGGCGTATCCAAACAGCCCAGAATATTCATAGCTGTCGATTTGCCTGAACCACTTGCCCCCATTATGGCAATAAACTCGCCTTCTTGAATCTCAAGGCTGATCTGGTTGAGCGCCATCAATTCACTGGCCCCTTCGCCATAGCGCTTGGACACCCCTTGGAGCGAGATCAGCGAACTCATGGACTTGGCGCTGCAAGTTGATCCGTGATGACGGGCATGCCTGCCTTTAGGTCGCCACCGACAATCTCAGTCATTTGCCCGTCACTGAGCCCAGTCTTGATGGTGATGGCGACAGGGGCACCGTCTCGCAGGATATAGACCACTTTTGCACCGGCGACCGACGGGGCCTGATCCTGTTTTCGGACACCTCGCCCGCCCGGCACCCGCGGCGTTAAGGCGCTCAACAGACTGTTTTGCTTTGGCGCGGCGCTAGTAGCGGCTTGGTTTGGCGTAAAGCGCAATGCCATATTGGGCACGAGCAGGACATTTCGGTGACGCTTAGCAATGATGGTAGCCGTAGCCGTCATGCCGGGCTTCAGCATCAAGTCATCATTGGCAACGTCAAGATAGGTCAGATAGGTCACGACGTTGTCTGTGATGGTGGAGCCTGAGCCAACGCGGGTCACTTGCGCTGGAAAGGTGCGATTTAGGAATGCGCTGACAGTAAAGGTCGCCTCTTGGCCAACCATGACAGAGCCAACGTCTGCCTCATCGACATAGCCCCACACGCGCAGGCGGGCGAGATCGGAGGCGAGTGTGAGGAGTGTGACAGATTGGAACGAAGCGGCCACAGCGCTTCCGGGCTCTACTGTACGGGTCAAGACGACGCCATCTGCTGGGGCGCGGATGGAGGCTTTCGACAGATTGATCTCGTCGGTGGAGAGCGCGGCTTGCGCATCCCGGACACCAGCGGCTGCGATATTGCCTGCCGCAATCGCACGATCGACATCGGCCCTCGCCATATCCAGTTCGGCCTGAGCCGGGACTTGGCCATTGGAGAGTTGCCAAACGCGTTGCAGGCGGGCGAGGCTGACTTGGGCTTGCCTTCGAGTTGCAGCCGCTTGGGCTACATTGGCGCGCGCGGAAAACAGCGTGGCCTTGGTCCGTGCGATCTGATCCCGCAGTTTGGAGGTATCCAGTTCCACCAGGATTTGTCCTTGTGTCACGCGGTCATTCACGTCCACATTGACCCGCGACACGGTGCCAGACAATTCGCTGCCGATTGCATAGGTTCGAATGGGTTGCAGCGTGCCATTGGCTATAACGCTCAAAGTCACGTCACCCATGCGGGCAGCTTGAGTATGAAACATTGGCTTTGCCCGAGCGGCCTTTTGAACCTGCCACCACCAAAAACCGAGAGCTGCGGCTATCAGAAGCGCGACTCCAATCCAAACCACTGGTCGTTTAAACCAAGGCTTGGCCTGATCCTCCCCCAACAGCCTATCGAGTTTTTCTTTGACCCCGGTGTTGAGCTCAGGCGGATTTGGTGGATTTGTTTTGCTGGTATCGGTCATGGCTGTTCCCGCAGGTCAGCATCCCAGCCACCCCCTAGCGCCTTATATAAAGTGATGGAATCGAGGCTGAGATTGGCGCGCGCGGTCACCAAACCATCGCGGCTGGAAAACGCGGCCCGCTCGGTGTCGAGCACGGTCTGGAAGTCGATCAGGCCGCTGCGATAGCGGATTTGCGCCAGTCCATAGGCGCGTGATGCGGCAGCATTAGCTTTCGTGAGTGACGCTAAGAAGGCTTGATTGTCTCGCAAGCGCTCCAGCGCATCTTCGACATCGCGCAAGGCGGAAAGCACAGTGCCGCGATAGGCGTGCTTGGCCAGCTCAACCCCCGCCTGATCGGCGCGCACTTGCGCTGCCGGGCCAGGCCCAATGGGAACCAGAACCGATGCCGATAGGGCCGTGAGCAGCGAGGAGCCGTTGAGCAACGTGCCGAGACCTGCTGCCGAAAGGCCGATAGAGCCGCCTAAAGTGAAACTTGGCTTAGTCGCCGCTTCGGCCTGCCCCAATCGCCCTAAGGCTTCCAGCACCGCAAACTCGCCAGCCCGAACATCCGCGCGCCGACGCAGGGTCTCTGCGGGAAGGTTTAGGACAAGGCTGGTCTCAACCACGGGCACTGCGCGCACCTCTTCCAACAGACCTACCAACTCCAGTGGCGGCCTGCCGGTTAGGACGCTGAGGGCATGACTTGACTGGGTGATCGCGTTTTGAAGAGCGGGCAGGCTTGCTTGAGTGGACGCAAAGGCAAAGTCGGCCTGATCGCTATCGAGCGCGCTAACCAAGCCTGCCTGACGACGCCATCCTACCAATTGCCGGGTGTGCGACTGGCTGGACAGGGTTTGCTGCGCCAAGGCCAAACGTGCCTGCGCGGCCCGCAGATTGATATAGGTCGTCGCAAGCTCTGCGGAGATTTGGACGCGGTAATCACCTAAATTAGCCATGCGTGACCAGACGGCCGCTTGCTGGGCTGCGAGCGCGCTGCGCTTGCCCCCGAACACATCCAAGGTCCAACTCTCTTCAATGCCCAGCGACACCAAGGTGGAAGCGGCGCGATTACTGGCGGCAGTGCCTTGCGTTGACCTGCGCGCGGACCCCGTGCCTTGGCCCTGCGGCCAAAGTCCAGCTTCGGCAACGTCGCGCAGCGCACGGGCTTGTTGCAGGCTTGCTGCGGCCCCCTCCAAAGTGGGATTTGCGACCAAGGCGTCGTCGATCAGTCGGCTTAGAATCGGGTCGTGAAATCTCTCCCACCACTGGGTTAAATCCGTCGCTGGCACCGTGGGCTGCGCGGCAGACCAGACGGCAGGCACATCGGTACGGCTGTTTGAAGGCTCATAGGGTTGCGGCGTAGCGCATGCTGCCAAAGTAAACGCGGTCAACACAAATAGAGCGCCGACCTTTGGTCTGTTCCATTGTGTGGGCGCGTACCGTCTCATCATACGCCCACTAAGCCGATGATTGCTGCTGGCGGTTTGACCGGCATCAAGCCTGTCACGGCGTTTGCCCGTACGCTCCCCACTCACCCACAAAACCGAGGAGCAGACCATGAGCCATCATAAAGACGACGAAGCCCATGCGGAGCATGATAAAGACGAGAAGAAAACGACCTGGACTGAGAATGTCGAACTGGTTGGTGATGAGTTGATTGCCTCGGTCAAGAAATTGGCCGCGGAAGGCAAAGTGCGCCGTATCCGGATCGTTGAGCCCGATGGTGACATTGTGGTCGATATGCCGCTGACGCTCGGTGCTATTGCCGGCGGTGCGGTCGTACTGGCAGCACCGATGCTGGCGATTTTGGGGGCTTTGGCTTCCTATGTCACCAAAGTGCGGGTCGAAATTGTCCGCAGCGGTCCTGGCCCTGCCAGCCCATCGCCCAAAAAGGACTCTATGCCTGCTTGATCAGCGCGCCCGGGCACCAAGGTCTCGCATCTTTGCCAGCCATTTTGTCCGGGTACGTTGACTGCCCTCCGCATTGCCATACAGGGTTTCGCGGATTGGGCCGATGCCGGCAATCCCCAATATCCCACTCTCAAACCCCTTCACGCCATGGCTGCCCATCAATAAGCGATAGGCAGCTGCTGGCATGCCCATGGTAACCACCAGACGCGCGCTGCGTCCTTTCAACTTTCCAACTGGCCAAGGCTTTTCTGTCTTTTCGAGAAAGAAATCTCCGCACGCGGCTTGCTCAAAAAAGGCCTTCACCAAGGCCGGCATGGTGCCAAGCCATAACGGATAGATGATCATCAAATGCTCAGCATCCACAATGGTTTGCTGGGCTGCCAAAATTGACTCATTCGGCGGACGCGCCATGTCCTCTGGCCTGCGAACGAAGTCGATTGGCAGACTGCCAATATCGACATCAGAAACTTGGTGGCCAACGTCTAAGGCACCTTGGCGATAAGCGTCAGCGAGACCATGGCACAAATGCCCGCCCCGCGAGTCTGGATGGCCTTGAATGATACAGATATGGGTCATGGGATAAGGCGCCTCCACGCATGAAAATCTAAGAGCCACCTATTTATCAAAGCGCCCGCCGCCGACTTGACAGAGATCAATTCGACTAGCGCGATGCCGGTCTAAGGATTGGCATGCGCCATTTTCTCGACACCCAAGACTTCACCAAAGCCGAACTTCTCACCCTGATGGAGCTCACCGCGCTCTTGAAAGCCGCCGATAAGGAGCGCGCCTTACCGCGCCTTTTGGCTGGGGCCTCTTTGGGGATGATTTTCGAAGAACCCTCCACCAGAACCCGCATTTCTTTTGAAGTTGCTATGACGAAACTGGGCGGCCACGCGCTCTATCTAAAGCCCGGCGAAATTCACTTGGGCGTGCGTGAAAGCATCCAAGACACCAGTCGCGTTATCAGTCGCATGGTCGATGCCATCGAAGCCCGCACGCTCAAACATGCAACAGTGCTGGAGCTTGCGGCCAATGCCACGGTGCCTGTTCTCAACGGATTGACGGACTACAACCACCCAACCCAAGTCCTCTGTGATGTTTTCACCATTCAAGAACGACTGCCCGAAGGCAAAAGGCTTGAAGATGTGCGCCTGACCTTTATGGGCGACGCGACGAATGTGTGTGCCTCGCTTCTGTTGATCTGCTCCAAGATGGGCATGCATTTCACCCAATGTGCGCCGGAGCGCTATCAACTCTCGCAAACCTTACAAGACATGGCGGCCTTCAATTGCCTGGTGTCAGGCGGTAGCTTCAAAGTCGTCGACGATCCCGCGCTGGCCGTAACGGACGCGGATTTTATTTATACGGATTTGTGGTGGTGGGTTGGGCAAGAAGCCGAAATTCCCGACCGGACCGCTGCCTTCATGCCACGCTACCAAGTCAATGATGACCTAATGGCGCGCGCGCCGCCACATGCCAAGTTCATGCATTGCTTGCCTGCATCGCGCGGCGTGGAAGTTACCGACGCCGTGATGGATGGCCCACGATCCATCATTTATGACCAAGCCGAAAACCGTCTTCATACGGAAAAAGCAATCCTAGTTGGCTTCATTGACCCGCACCTGAAGCGCCCCAGCCAGGCCTTAAAGGATTCCCACAGTCAGAAGATTGGCCGGTTCTTGGTAGAGACCGCTTTGCCGGGCGCTGGTGGCCCAAGATGACCGATGCTGCAACCCCCATCAAACCATCCTTCAAACGGGTCTTGGGCTTGTTTGACATCACGCTCTTCACCGTGTGCGCGATTCTAGTCGTTGATACTTTGGCAGCGTCGGCAGCCATAGGGCCATCTTCGCTAACTTGGTGGCTGATAACTTTGGTCCTGTTCTTCATCCCCTATGGGCTGATCACGGCAGAGCTTGGCGCGGCCTATCCCGGTGAAGGCGGTATTCAGAACTGGATTCGCCGTGCCTATGGCGACCGCTGGGCGGCCCGCTCAACATGGTATTATTGGGTCAATGTGGCCTTATGGATGCCATCTGGCTTTATCCTGATGGCAGGGATGGCGGCCCAATTATTTGCGCCTGAAATGCCGCTTTGGACCAAAATAGCCATAGCCATCGCAACGACGTGGCTGACGGTGTTGATCGGTGTCACCAGCCTTTCAGCCGCAAAATGGATTCCCAATCTAGGTGCCTTTATCAAGGTCGCGATCATGCTGTTGATTGGTTTTGCGGGAACCTATGCGTGGATAAAGCACGGCCCAGCCAATCCTTTGACCCTTCAATCCTTGACCCCGCATTGGGGGGCCAGCCTCGCCTTCTTGCCGGTCATTGTCTATAATTTTATGGGCTTTGAGCTGATGAGTGGCGCTGGCGATGAAATCAAGGATCCCGCCCACGACATCCCGATGGCCGTTATCGTCGCTGGGCTTTTGATCTCGGTCTTCTATATCTTCGCCACTTTCGGCATTCTGGTTGCCTTACCTGTTTCCGATATTGGTCTGATCGAAGGCTTGATCGATACCATTCGGTCGCTGCTACAAGGGGTTCCAGGTGCCGAGATCATCACCATTGCCGTTGGGGTTGGGGCAATTTTCTCCATCATCGCCAATCTGGTGACGTGGTCGATGGGGGCAAACCGATCCGCCCTTGCCGCCGCGGTCGATGGTGAATTGCCCAAAGTGTTCGCAATTCTGCGTCCGTCCAATCAAACGCCCATTGGGGCTTATGTCCTAACCGGATTAGTCTCAACCGCCGTAATCTTGGCCTATGGCCTGATTGCGGGTTCGGCTGAAGACTTGTTCTGGTCGCTGTTCGCCTTCAGCTCGATCATCTTTTTGTTGCCCTATCTGGTCTTGTTCCCAGCCTTTGTGCACTTGAGAAATATCGACCCTCTGACGCCCCGGCCTTACCGCGTGCCATTTGGCAAGATTGGCACATTTGGCTTCGCAACCATCTGCACCCTCTTCATCCTACAAGCGATTGTCTTCTTTGTCTGGGTTCCAGGAGAGCCAGTGGACTGGAGCAAGACCGGACCGATTCTGATCGGCGTGCTGGTGACACTCGTCCTTGGCGAACTGGTTATCCGCACCGCTTTGAAGCCACCCAGCCCGTTTAATCATGAATCCTAGGAGCCTTTAATGAGCCGCACCCTTTCGACGACCCCGACGCAAGATGGCTTTCGCATGCCAGCGGAATGGGGCAATCACGCGGGCACTTGGATGATCTGGCCAGAGCGCCCGGATAACTGGCGCAATGGCGCAAAGCCTGCTCAAACAGCCTTTGCCCAAGTCGCCACGGCCATTGCTGCCTATGAGCCCGTCACCATGTGCGTTTCGCCTGCCCAATATCTCAACGCGAGGCATGCCTTGCCCGTGAGCGTCAGGCTGGTTGAAATGACCAGCAACGACAGTTGGATCCGTGATTGTGGGCCGAGTTTTGTCACCAATCCGAACCATGAGGTCCGGGGCGTGGACTGGCGCTTCAATGCTTGGGGCGGCTTGCAAGAAGGTCTCTATAGTCCTTGGGACCAAGATGATCTGGTGGGCGAAAAGGTATTGGAGATGGAGCGCGCCTTGCGTTATGCGCCTCCCATTGTGCTGGAAGGCGGGTCGATCGAGGTCGATGGCGAGGGCACCTTGATGGTGACCATGCAATGCCTGCTCAACAAGAACCGAAATCCTGATTTGTCTAAGGAAGCCATCGAAGCGGCCCTACAGGACTATCTCGGTGTCACAAAGATCATCTGGTTGGACCATGGCGTATTCAATGATGAAACCGATGGCCATGAGGACAATCTGGCACGCTTTGTAGCACCCGGTCGGGTTGTCCTGACGTGGACGGACGATCATGAAGATCCTCAGTATGAAATCAGCCAAGATGCTTTCTTACGGCTCTCGAAAGCGGTTGATGCACACGGGCGGTCGCTGGAGATCATCAAAATCCACCAGCCAGGCCCTTTGTTCATGAAGGGCGAGGAGGCCGCAGGGGTCGATATCATAGATGGCACAGAACCACGTACGGCGGGCCTACGCTTGGCTGCATCCTATGTGAACTTCTACATGTGCAATGGGGCCCTCATCGTACCGGAGTTAGACCCAGGCTTTGACGCCCATGCAGCGAGTGCTCTGAAACTTGCCTGTCCCAACCATGACATCGTGATGGTTCCAGCCCGGGAAATCTTGCTAGGCGGGGGAAACATTCATTGCATCACCCAGCAGCAGCCGATGGGCTTTGAGGCCTAAACCGGCGACCCATCGGGCAGAACCCACGTTCCCTTGGTGCCGTCTAGGAGGGCTTGCAGATCGCCAAGTGCGCCGATCATGGCGATCTTGCCCTCACGCGCCATGGACATAGCCGCCGCGACTTTTGGTGCCATCGTGCCTGCTTGGAACGCTTGAGCGGCGAGCAAGTTTGGCGTTGTGCGTCGGATGAGCGATGCTTCTGGCGTACCAAACCGCGCCATGATGCCATCCACATTGGTCAGCATGATTAAGGCGTCGGCATCAAGGTCACGGGCCAAAAGGCTGCTCGCAAGGTCCTTATCAATCACCGCCTCAATGCCTTCAAGGCGTCCATCGCCATCCAAGCTTACCGGGATCCCACCGCCACCTAAACAGATGATGGTCACATTGGCTGCCAGCAGCACTTGTAGGGTCTCTAGCCCGACAATTCTCAGTGGCGGTGGCGAGGCCACGACTCGTCGCCAGCCACCGGCTGCTACTTCCACCGAGTCCCAGCCTAGGCTGGTCAATCGGCTTCGATCTTGGTGGATCAAGCCAATAGGTTTGGTCGGATGCTGAAAAGCCGGGTCATTGGGATCGACAATCACTTGGCTGAGCAAGGTAGCAAAAAGTTGTTTCGGCGCGCGATTGGTCAGCTCCTGCTCAATAACATAGCCGATCATCCCTTCACTTTCTGCGCCCAGCACGTCGAGTGGCCAATCCGCATCCGGCGTTTGCGCGGCAAGCAGCCCAACTTGTGGGCCGTTTCCATGCGTGATCACGATACGATAGTGCGCCAATAAGGGCGCGATGATAGCGGCCACTTTAGCGATGTTTGCCCGCTGGCTGCCCCCCGTGGCCGGTTGCCCAGCGCTCAACAGGGCGTTGCCACCCAAAGCAATCACCAACGTAGATCCAAAAGCGAGTGTCATGGCGATGCCGTAGTGAGATTTTGGTCGAGCGTCCTTGATGCCGGTCAAATCGCAGACTCAAGAAAACAGCCGCCGGATTGGGAACCCCATTGGGCTTGAATGGTTGAACCACTGCACGACCACCAGCCACACGCCATTTTGCACGGCACTTTCCGATGGAGGCTCACTGCATGGCCAAACCCCTACTCCAAACAAGCGATCTGGATCTCTTTATGAGCCGGCCGCGAAACCGCCCCTTCTTTTCGGAGGGCGACCCCAGCGGCGCAATCTATCAAGTTGAGAGCGGCTGTATCCGCCTGCAAAAGATGACGGAGGGTGGCAGGCGGTGTGTGTTGTCCTTTTGTTATCCGGGCGACGTGTTCGGCTTAGGGACGCATGGGCCAGAACAGGTTGATGCGGAAGCAGCCTGTGCGTCGCGCGTGTCGCGGCTGGGGCATTTGGGCCTTCAGCGCATGCTGCAATCAGAGCCTACACGGGCCATGAAGGTGATTGACGCCGCCTATGGCGGACAAGAGCCTGGCAGCGAGCATGTCGTCATGATCAGCTTTGCCCCCGCCGAACAAAAGCTTGCGTGGTTTTTGGCCAGCTTAGGTCAACGCTTGGGCCAATCGGTCGGCGGAGAGCTCCTCGTCGATTTACCGATGATGCGGGCCGACATTGCCGACCACCTTGGCATGACCTTTGAAACGGTCAGCCGCGAAATGACGAAGTTGCGGGACCTGAAGATCATTGATCTTTTGGGCCTGCGCAAGTTCAAAATCCAACGCGCAGCAGTCTTACAATCTCTCGCGCTGACGGGCAGTTTGGCGACTAGCCGGCACGTACCTAGCCCATCAAGTCTTGCATTCTCCCCTAGGATGCCAGCCCGCCGGACATTTGATCTTGCAGCTGCGTCTGCTGGCTAGCCAAGACCATGTCAGCGCAAGCCAAGGATAATGTTTTCTTCTTCGATGTCCTGCCGTTTGCAGCATCCTTGGCTCTGTTGGGTGCGAGTGCGCTGGCGCTTGATGCTGCACTCCACTTTGGAAATCTTGTTTGGATCGGGAAGCTATTGGGCATCCCAGGCGTCTTGCTGATCATCTTTTCCTTTGGCTATTCTTTACGTAAGCGAAAGCTGATCTCGGTTGGCCAGCCCGTGGAACTGCTCCACGTGCACGAGATCATGGCTTGGGCTGGTTCCCTTTTCATCTTGGTGCATGCGGGCATCCATTTTAATGCTTGGCTGGCTTGGCTTGCCGTTTGGGCCATGCTGATCAATGTTTGCAGCGGCCTGACCGGCAAATATCTGCTGCAGCGGGTTCGCAAGCGCTTCTCAGCCACCCAAGCACGACTGCGGGAAGAGCTGGTCCCTGAAGCCAGCATTGAAACACAAACCCATGCCGCCAGTTTGGCCCTAAACGTCATCCGGAAATGGCATCAGGTCCATATCCCCATCGCCAGCGCTTTTGCCTTACTCGCCCTGACCCACATTGCCGTCGAAGCTTGGTATTGGGGCTTTCAGTGACCCGGATTTGGCTGATGATTGCAGGCCTGTTGGCCTTTTCAGTTGTCTTAACGCTGATTTATTTCCAGCCAGATGCGATGATCAGTCCAGGAAAGCTGACCCAAGCGCACGCCAAATTGGATAATCAATGCGTCTCCTGCCATGCCCCGTTCCAAGGTGCCGTCGCGGAGCGTTGTGTGACCTGCCACGTCGTCGCCAACATTGGCCGGACTAAAGGCCAAACTGGGGCCAACCCGCTGTCCTTTCACAAGCGCCTCACAACACAAGACTGCCTCACCTGTCATACCGAACATAAGGGCAGGATCATACCGGTTAGCGCGCAGCCGCATTTTTCACACGCCTTAATCGGCCAGCCCGCTCAGGCCAATTGCGTCAGTTGCCACACGCCACCAAGGGCTGCTTTTCATCAAGCCATGAAGAGCAATTGCAGCTCATGCCATACCCAAGAAAGCTGGAAGCCTGCCCATTTTGACCATGGCCGCTTCTTTGCCTTAACCGGCCCACATGATGTCGCCTGCGCCACGTGTCACGTGGTTGCGCAAGACTATCGCCAATACAATTGCACCACCTGCCACGCGCATGAGCCCGCGCGCCTTAAGCAGAAACATGCCGAAGAAGGCATCGTCATGACTGCAAAATGCACGTCGTGCCACCGTGGCGGCCATGCCGGTGAAAAAGGCGAAGGGCGAGACGATGACTAAAGGCCTAACCCAAGCAGAAGCCGACCAGAAGCTAGAGGAATTCGGGCCCAATAGTCTGGCTGTCGTCAAGGATCGCTCTGTCCTGCGGATTATCTTTGGCACCCTTAAAGAACCGATGTTTCTGTTCATGCTGTCGGCTGCAGCACTCTATCTCATGGTTGGCGACCTAGCCGAAGGGGCGTTTCTGGTCCTTGCGGCGAGCGTCTCTATGGGCCTTGTCGTCTTTCAAGATGCGCGGTCCGAGCGCGCGCTACATGCCTTGCGCGACTTGGCGGCACCCCATGCGCATGTGATCCGCGACGGTCAGACACGCCTGCTGCCAGCTGATCAATTGGTGCCCGGTGATGTGATCATCCCCAATGCCGGAGAACGCTTCCCAGCCGATGCGGACCTCGTCTCAGACCATTTGCTGATGATGGATGAAGCCGTCCTGACCGGAGAATCAGCGCCTGCAAGCAAAACCTTGGGGCAGGATGTCTCGCTTTTTGCCGGTTCCTTGGTCGTCAGCGGCGAAGGGTTGGCCGTTGTAACCCAGACCGGCGGCAACACCCAGATCGGCATGATCGGGACAGCACTTTCAGGCGAGATTGAGCAAACACCCCTTCAAGTCAGCACAGGCCGTTTGGTGATTTGGCTGAGCTTAGGCGCGCTCGTCGTTTGCCTCGCCATTGTCGCAGCCTACGGACTTTTGCGCGGCGACTGGTTGGCTGGCGGACTGGCGGGCCTCACCGCGGCCATCGCCCTCTTGCCCGAAGAGTTTCCGCTCGTGCTCGCAGTGTTTTTGGCGATGGGCTCGCAACGTCTGGCGCAACACCACGTGCTCGTACGTCGCGCAGCGGTGGTCGAGACTTTGGGTGCCATTACGCTGTTGTGCGTCGACAAGACCGGAACGCTGACCCAGAACCAAATGCGAGTTGATCGTGTCTGGTCCCTTGATGAAACCAATCATGCAGAGGTCCTGCAGGTTGGCACCTTGGCCAGTGCGGTTCACCCGATCGATCCGATGGATAAAGCCATCCACGCAGCAGCCAATGCCCAAACGTCTGGGGCAGTAGAGCTCAATGATTTTGCGCTCAAGAGTGTCAGCCCACTCGCCCCGCAAAGATTAGCAGTCATCCAAAACTGGCAGCATGAAGGGCAGCGCATCTGGGCAACGAAAGGCGCTCCAGAGGCCGTGCTCCATCTGTGCCCCGGTCTTCCACCAGAGGCCCGGGCACGCATCGTAGCTGAATTGGAGGCCATGGCCTCTTCTGGCCTGCGGGTTTTGGCCTGCGCTCAGGCGAGGACAGACACGAAGACCGATCTGAAGATTGAAGATGTTGCGTTTGAATTCGTCGGTCTGCTGGGCTTCATCGACCCCTTGCGAGAGGATGTGCCAGCGGCCTTAGCTGAAGCCCGCCAAGCGGGCATTCAGATCGCCATGATCACAGGCGACTTAACCGCCACCGCCTTGGCCATTGCGAAGGCAGCCGGACTCGATGCTGGCGCGGGCGTCCTGACCGGCCACGAGATTGAGGATTTATCGCCTGAAGCGCTTCAAGCCCGCCTAGCCCATGTACGGATCTTCGCGCGGGTCCGGCCCGAGGCAAAGCTTAAGCTGATCTTGGCCTTTCAAGCCTTGGGTCATGTCGTTGCCATGACGGGCGATGGGGTCAATGACGCACCAGCCCTAGAAGCCGCTCATGTCGGGATCGCGATGGGCCAGCGCGGCACCGATGTGGCGCGCGAGGCGGCTGACCTTGTTTTACTCGACGACAGCTTCGCCTCCATCATCTCTGGCGTGCGACTTGGGCGGCGCATTTTTGCCAATTTGCGAAAGGCCCTTGGTTATGTGCTGGCGATCCATATCCCCATAGCAGGCCTCGCTTTGCTACCCATCCTATTGGGACTGCCCCCGATGTTGTTCCCCATGCATATTGTGGTGATGGAGTTGATGATTGATCCCATTTCCTCGCTCGTTTTCGAAGCCGAGCCGAGCGAAGCTTCGGCCATGGTTCAGCCACCGCGCGCCTTGAGTGAACCTCTGTTTGGATTGTCCCAAATGGCGTGGGCTGGTTTTCAAGGCCTAATCCTCCTGGGCGGCGTTTTGGGCCTCTATTTCTGGGCGATTGAGACGGGAATCCCAGAAACGACCGCACGCTCGATGGGCTATGTCTGCTTGGTGACAGGCAATGTGACCCTTGCACTCGTGGATGGCTATGAGCCTTCCATCAGCCCATTCGACCGCCGTCATAGATTACTATGGATCGTCGCGCTGCTGGTCTCGACGACCTTGGCCGCCATTCTTTATGTGCCGTGGTTGGCCAAAATCTTTAAGATGGCCCCATTGGGCGGCGCAGACCTGGCACTGGCACTTGGCGTCGCCTTTTTGGCGGGGGGCTGGTCCGTAGTCGTTCGCTTCTTTGCTAAAGGCCCTGTCCGACAATCAACAACTTGATTGACCCCTCGGTTGAAATATGACACGTTAAGTGTCAATAATTGAGAGGGGCCAGGGGAGAGTGAGCTTGAAGGTTTTACGTACGCCAGATGCGGCATTTGAGGCGGTTGAGGGGTTTGACTTCTTGCCCCGCTATTTGACCATCAAGGACCCAGAAACCCAGACGCCCATGCGCGTCCATTATGTCGATGAAGGTCCGCGCGACGCCCCGGTCGTTCTGATGCTGCATGGCGAGCCAACATGGAGCTATTTGTATCGCCACATGATCGGGCCTGTCGTGGCCGAAGGCCTTCGGGCTGTAGCACCAGACCTGATTGGCTTTGGCCGCTCAGATAAGCTGGCTTCGAAACAGGATTATAGCTATGCCAAACATGTCGCTTGGATGCGCCTGTGGCTTGAGGCCTTGGATCTGAAGAACATTACCTTGGTCTGTCAGGACTGGGGGTCTTTGATCGGCCTTCGACTATTGGCCGAGATGCCAGATCGCTTTTCCGCTGTGGTGCTGTCGAACGGTGGTCTCCCTGCTGGTCAAAGTGGCCCCGCTGCCTTCAAGATATGGCGCGCCTTCTCACAATTCAGCCCAGTCTTCCCGATCGGCAAAATTGTTCAGGGGGGCACCAAACGGAGGCTGTCGCCTGCCGAGATCGCGGCTTATGACGCTCCATTCCCGAACGCACGCTATAAGGCAGGCGCGCGCATCTTCCCGTCCTTTGTGCCCATTGGCGACAATGTTGCGGTGCCAGACCAACTGAAAGCTTGGAAGGTTTTGGACACCTGGGAAAAGCCCTTCCTCTGCTGTTTTAGCGACGGCGATCCAGTTACACGCGGCGGGCAGCGATTGTTCGTTGGCCGCGTCCCCGGCACTGCCAATCAACCCCATACGACCTTGCATGGGGGCCACTTCATCCAAGAAGATGACCCGCAAGGTTTTGTAGCCTCGATTATGAAAGTAGTGACCCGATGAATGTGACCAATGAAGTTTTTCCAAGCCCAGAACGCGCAACAGCCTTTTTTGGTGGTGAGGAAGATGGGCCATTCTGCATGGTCAATCTGTTGAAGTTCAAGGAGAAGGCGACCTATCCAGACGGGTCAGAGCCTGAATTGACGGGCCGTGAAGCCTATATGCGCTATGGTATGGCCGTTGTGGCGTGCGTCGAAGCCGTTGGCGGCAAAACGCGCTTTTCGGGCATGGTCACCGATCTAATGTTGGGCCAAGTGGAAGAGCTTTGGGACATGGTGGCGATTGCCGAATATCCCTCCCGCGCAGCCATGCTGGCGATGGTGCAATCGCCCGACTATCAAGCCATCGAAGTCCATCGGATGGCAGGCCTTGCCGGTCAATTGAACATTCGCACCAAAGTCATGGGCGGCTAAAGGCTGGGTCCTGTAAGGCTTTGCAGATCCAAGATGGTGAATGGCTCATCGCGCGCCCCTTGCTTGAAGACTGCCAAGGTTTCGAACTTATGTGGGCCAGCAAAGGCTTGGAAATGGTCTTGTAAGACCGCCAAGACCTGTGCTCGTCGCGCTTGATCGGGAATGCGCTCGGTCAAGGTCATGTGAAAGCGAAAGTCATCAAAAATATAGGGATAGCCAAATTCCCGTAATTGGCTTTCATGCCGCTGACTAATGCCCGAATGTAGGCGACGCTTGAGATCAAATTCGCTCAATGGTGCGCGGAAGCCATCAAGCGCGACCACACAATCCGTGTGCAGCGCCTGCATCTGCAGCGAGTCCATTGCCAGCACAAAAGCTAAAAATGGTCCCAGAGCCGCGACCTGTATATCCGCTTGAAAGGGTGCATGGCGGGTGGTGAGCGCTTTAAAGGCTAACAAAAGGCCCGCCTCGTCTTGCTCAGGGTGCAATTCAAAAGGGGCTTTCAGCGTCGCGTGGAAGCCATAGTGACGCGCGTCTTGCGTCAATTGGTCGAGGTTGATCCCATCTAGGCCTTCAAGAACTGGTCGATCACAGACTGTGTTGGTGAACGCATCACGCCCGAGCCAAGCAGACGCCATCTGGCTCAAAGGGTGCACCTCTCTCGGCGCATAATAAATCGCGTAACGGGGGATCATCCCACTGCTTGTCCTTCACGCCAAACCGCGCGGACAATGGGCCAACCCGTTGGCGAAAGATAGACCCGAACCATATCAGCTCGTTGCCCCACTTTAATCTCACCGCGATCGGTCAGGCCACACACATGGGCGGGATTCTTAGCGACCGTGTCGATGGCGCGCTGGATCGGCCAATTGAAGGGAGCCTCTACCAACATGAAGGCCGCACGGATCATCGACAATGGCACATAGTCTGATGACAGAATATCCAAAAGACCGGCCGCCGCACAGGCTTGCGCACTCAAATTACCCGAATGAGAAGCACCGCGCACAAAATTTGGGCCACCCATCACATTCAGTAGGCCAAGCTCGCGCGCGCGTTGGGCAGCAACAAGGCTCACCGGGAACTCGGCCGCGACACAGCCATCCTGATGGCTTTCCTCAACATGTTCTATCGTTGCATCATCATGGCTCATTAGGGCAATGCCGAACTCACGGGCCAAGGCCACAATGGTCTCGCGGTTTTTGGGAGCCACTGTCTGATCACGCCAATCCGTCTGTTCGGCCAACATAGCGTCCAGTTCTTGACGCCCAGTACCGGCTTTCTCCATCCGCTCCTTAAAGCGATTGAGGTCAGCCGTCTGGCGTTGGCCGGGGGTATGATCCATAACCGAAAGCAGCTTGAGCCGGGGATTGTCGAGATGGGGTTCCACCAAACTCAACAGCTCAGGGTTCGTGATCTCACAGCGCAAATGCAACAAATGCTCCGCGCGCAGCAGACCCTCCGCGCCCGCTTGATCCATTGCCGCAATCATCGGGGCCAAAGCCTCTTTGCGGTCGAGGCCGTCCTTGCGGCCATGCAGACTGAGACTGTCAAAGACGGTCGTAATACCCGCCATGATGCATTGGCCATCATGAGCTAAAGCCGCCCCGAGACTATCCCAATGCGCACCCGGGCGTGGCTGATAATGCTTTTCCAGATTGTCCGTATGAATGTCGACCAGACCAGGGATGAGAAAGTCATCGCCTAAATCGTGCGCGTCCGACGAAGAACGCGTTTCGCTTGGGACAATCGCGACAATGTGACCATCATCAATTTCAACCTGAGCGGCCACGACTCCTTCGGGTGCGACGACGCGTTTCGAGAACAAGCTGGTACGCATAAAAGCCTCCACCTAAAACTATAGCGTCAAAGAGACCTAAGCCGCAGCCTTATATTCTGAGACATTGAACAAGCGCGTGGCTACCGCATCACGGACATCATGATCATGGAAAATCCCGACCATGGCGGCACCTTTAGCCAAAGCCGCATTGATCAGTTCTACGACGATGGCGCGATTGGCAGCATCCAAGGAAGCCGTTGGCTCATCCAACAGAAGGACCGGATATTCGCGGATGAAGCTGCGTGCGATATTGACGCGCTGTTGCTCTCCGCCAGAGAAAGTTGACGGCGGCAGTTCCCAATGTGCTTCTGGCAAACGCAAAGCCTGCAGAAGGGTGATCGCCCGCTCGCGTGCTTCTTCCAGTTCGACACCATTTTCAAGCAACGGCTCAACGACGAGATCCAGCGTTGAAACACGCGGGATCACGCGTAGGAACTGACTGACATAGCCTAAAGTCCGCCGTCTGATCTCCAGCACCTGATGCGGCGGTGCCTTGGTGATATCCACGGGCACGCCGTCATGGCTTACGTAAACCCCGCCCGAGGTTGGCAAGTAATTGCCATAAATGGTTCGCATTAGGGTCGACTTCCCGACGCCGGATTCACCCGCCAAGACAACACATTCGCCAGGCATCACTTCCAGCTTGAGCGCCTCAAAGACGCCAATCGACGTCGCACCTTGGTTGTGCAGGGTGAAAATCTTGCTGAGATCATCGACGCGGATAGCTGCTTCTTGGGTCATGGGAGGATCGCTTCAAAAAAAGGCTAAAGTGGATGGAACAAGGGTGCTTTAGATTTGCAGCACGCTTGAGACCAATAATTGGGTATAGGGATGCTGCGGGTCGTCGAGCACTTGATCGGCTAGGCCAGTCTCCACGACATGACCGCCTTTCATCACCATCAAGCGATCTGCCATGAGGCGGGCAACGGCCATATCATGCGTCACAATGATGGCAGCCAGTCCAAGGTCCCGCACCAACTCGCGCAATAGATCAAGCAAACGCGCCTGAACGGAAACATCTAGCCCGCCGGTCGGCTCATCCATAAACACAAGGCGGGGGTTATGAATTAGATTGCGGGCAATCTGAATGCGTTGTTGCATGCCGCCAGAAAAGTTCCGCGGCTTATCGTCAACGCGACCCAAATCAAGTTCAACGCGGCTCAACCAGTCCATGGTTGCTTGCCGCATGTCGCCATAATGGCGGCGACCGAGGTTCATCAATGGCTCAGCGACATTGGCACCACCCGAAACACGCATTCTGAGGCCGTCACGAGGATTCTGGTGCACAAAGCCCCAATCTTCGCGCTGCATGCGGCGTCGATCTGGCTCTGACAAATCATAGATGTCCACCAAGCCATGACGACGCGAGTTGAAGGCAATGGACCCTGAAGTGGGGGCCAGCTTGCCGGAAATGCAATTGAGAAGAGTCGTTTTACCCGAACCGCTCTCGCCAACAATGCCAAGAACTTCCCCAGGTCTCATCTCAAAGCTAATGTCGAGGCACCCAGCGACATGACCATAATATTTGGTCAAATGAGAGACGCGCAGCAGAGGCTCTGCACGACCATCAGAATTTGTAGAAGCGGGCCGATCCAAGATGTCAGTCATGGCTATGCTTCCTCTGCCGCGATTTCGGTCTCAATGTGGGCAAGCGCGTGTCCTGCCATGGGGCCTGCATGGCCTTTGGCACGGCGGTCTGCGCAATAGTGGCTGTCGGAACAGACGAACATGTGCTGTCCCTGATCGTCGAGAACCACCTCGTCCAGATAGGAATCATTGGCGCCGCATAGGGCACAAACTTCGTCCCAACTTTGTGTCTCAAACGGATAATCTTCAAAGTCCAAACTGCGCACCCGTGTGAATGGTGGGACCGCGTAAATCCGCTTCTCACGACCCGCGCCAAACAATAGGATCGCTGGGTTCATGTGCATTTTGGGATTGTCAAACTTGGGAATGGGTGAAGGGCTCATCAAATAGCGCTCATCAATCATCACAGGATAACCTGCCGTTGCAGCAATCCGTCCGTAGGCGGATATATTCTCATAGAGTGAGACATATTGCAGGCCATACTCACCATAGGCATGCATGGCGCGCGTCTCGGTTTCTCGTGGTTCTAGGCCGCGCAGAGGCTCTGGCTGGGGAACTTGGAACACCATGATTTGGCCATCGGCCAAGGGCTGCTCGGGAATCCGGTGGCGCGACTGAATGATCGTCGCTTCGCCGGTGTCTTCGGTTGTGGCAACATCGGCCACAGTCGCAAAGAACCGACGAATAGAGACCGCATTTGTGGTATCATCAGCCCCTTGGTCGATGCACTTATAAACGTCTTCTGGGCCAATGATGGCTGCAGTCAACTGAATGCCGCCCGTACCCCAACCGTAGGGGACGGGCATCTCGCGCGAGCCGAAGGGGACTTGATAGCCAGGGATTGCCAAGGCCTTCAAGATGGCACGGCGGATCATCCGCTTGGTCTGCTCATCCAGATAAGCATAGGTGTAATAGCGGTCTTCTGGTGCCGCGTTGGGGCGCGAATATGCTTCGGTGGCGGTCATTCTGCGGCCTCCTTCATGTGCTCTGCCTGCTCTGCCAAAGCCTTTGCTTTGGCGTCAAAGAACTCCCGACGTAGACGACGCAGGAATTGAAGGTCAGCCTGGAAGTCGACGTAATGTGGCAGCTTGAGGTGTTGAACAAAGCCCGAAGCTTCCACCACGTCGGAGTGATAGAGCACAAACTCTTCATCCTGACAGGGCGCTTGGCCCTCTTCGCCCAACTCACGGCCGCGAAGCGCGCGGTCGACAATCGACATGCTCATCGCTTTGCGTTCGTTGTGGCCAAACGTGAGACCATAGCCGCGCGTGTATTGCGGTGCTTGCTCGGCAGAGCCTGCAAACCCTGACAGCATGATGCACTCCGTCATCGGCAAATCGGCCAGCTCAATTTCAAAGCCCAGCTCATCAGGCGTAAAGCCGACACTGACTTCACCCATCCGGATCTCGCCGCACAGGGGGTGGGTTGAACCCCAGCCACGTTGGCTGGAGTAAGCAAGGCTCAAGAGGAAACCTTCATCGCCGCGTGCAAGGGCCTGCAGGCGTTGATCGCGGTCGGCTGGAAAGGCCATCGGCTCGCGGGTCAGATCATAGGGTTGTGCGGAAGTATCGGTAACCGGATCGCCTTCCAGCAAGCCTTCATGGGCAAAGACTTGGGCAATGGTCGCCAATTGCGTCGGCATGACTTCTTCAGATACTTGAGCCGGGGGTACTTCGTGGCCGCCATCAGCCGCCAGCTTAAAGTCCAATAGACGGTGGGTATAATCAAACGTTGGCCCTAGGACCTGCCCACCTGGAATGTCCTTGAATGCCGCAGATACCCGGCGCTGCACGGCCATGTCCGCCGTCTCAATCGGGGTCGACGCGCCAAAACGTGGCAGAGTTGTGCGATAAGCCCGCAGCAAGAAAATAGCTTCCGGGAGATCGCCGCGCGCTTGCTTGATGGCCAAAGCGGCCAGATCAGGATCGTAGCAAGAGCCTTCGGCCATCACACGATCAACCGCCAAACCCATTTGTTCGCGAATTTGTGCGACGCTCAACTCAGGAACAGCGACATCGCCACGACGCATTTCGCCCAGCCAGGCGTGCGCGTTGGTGATCGCGCGCTCGCCGCCCTTAACAGCCACATAAGCCATGCTTATTCCCCTTTAATCTGAATGCGGGTGGTACGCGGGATCGATACAAGCGTAGCCTCAGCACACAGCATCACGTCGATCCCAAATTGAAAGTGAGCCACTAATTCGGCGCGCTCTGACCAAAAGAAATCTGGGACGCCTTGCGGGGCGATTTCTGCGACCGTCTCAATCCCGGGTCCCTCGAGAACCAATTTCCCGCCTGTCTCAAGATTTTGGACCATCACAAGCACTGTGGTCGCCAAGTCTGGATATTTGGCGTCGCCTTGATTGAAAGCTGACAGAGGTTGCGGCGCAAGCGCCGTATCAGACACGACGGCAAAAGCAGCTTCTTCTGCTCGCTCGGTCAATGGACAAGATGTGTGGAACCGAAGCCAACTCTCGACCGCACCACCGCGCAAGCTTGGCTCTAGCCAAACCAAGGTATCTTGATCCGCCAAAGTTAACAGCACGGCTGCCGCTGTCTGATTGAGACCGACCGGTGGCGTCAAAGCTTTGCCAAGCTCTACCTGGGTCCCGGGTTGGGCTGTGGCGGTCAGGAGCGCACGAAAAACACTTTGGCTGTCACGGACGGGCTCAAAAAAGCCGGGGCGCAATTCAGCAAGATTTAGGGGGGCATTCATATCTAGGCCTTCCGGTCTCGAACCATCGTGAAAAACTCAACCTGCGTGGCCTTTGCCTTCCGGCTTAGGACATCGCGTCGTGCATCAGAGGCCTGCTGCAAGGGTTCAATCAGACCGTCGCGAACTTGGTCGTGCCAGACGGAGGATTGCATCATCGCGTCAGCAACGGCTGCGACATAGGCGTGCGCTTTATCTCGACCAGCCACATAGCCGATGCCGGTTTCCCCGGTAGCCAAACGGATCGCACAGCGCGTGACCGTCATCTCGCCAAGGTTAAACGGATTGCCTGCGCCGCCTGTGCGACCACGCACCATCACCATGCCGGTTTCAGCGGGGCGAAGAACTTGGCTTTCTGGCGCAACCAAGCCCTCCCAAAGCCTTAAAACCTCTGACGCCGGGGCCTTTGCCAAAGTCGACAACCAGCCTTGACGGGGCGTGCCGGCCAACTGGGAATTGTCAACAAATTCGTCTGTGTACGATTGGGTCATAGCGAACAACTTTTGAATTGATTGAATTAGGACTTGCATTATGCTATCGGTATACTAGTATAAATTCAACAGATTTATTGTGTCATTGCTGTGACATAATATAAATTTGTTGTGCTCAATGTAAAAAGGCAGTAAAATGTCAATTGTTATTGATGAAAAAGGCCAAACGACAACAAATTGGCGCGCAATTGTCCAGTGGCTCGAAGTAGAAATTTCCGAGCGTCGGTTGGTGCCGGGCGACAAATTGCCAACTGAGCTGCAGATATGTGAACGGTTTTCGACAAATCGTCACACGACTCGACGCGCGCTGGCGCATCTGCAATCGAAAGGCTTGGTCGAATCGACCCAAGGGCGAGGAAGTTTTGTACGGCGACCAACTTTGATCTACGGAATCGGAAAGCGAACGCGTTTTTCTGCAGGTTTGCAAGAACAAGCCGCCAACCCAGAAACCAAGACATTGACCTTGGACACTCGCCCAGCCGAACCCCATGTTGCAGCAGCACTTGGACTTAAAGGTGGCTCACCGACGATCTTTCTTGAACGTCTAGGTTTTGCCAATGGGCAAGTCATTTCGGTCGCTAGACATTGGTTCGCCTTTGAACGCTTCCCGACATTTGCAGTGTTTTACGCGCGATCAAAGTCGATTACGCAAACCCTGATTGATTGCGGTGTGCCCGATTATACGCGCCTGCGCACCAAGATCAGTTCGCGCTTACCGACCACGCAAGAAACCCAGCTCCTCAATGTTCCGCGACACATTCCATTGCTGGTGACCCATGCTTGGAATGTAGATGGTCTGGGCCGCCCTCTCGAATATGGCGAAGCCAGAATGGCCTCTGATCGGGTTGAAATCACCATCGAAAACGAACGGCTCCCTGCCTTCGACTAAACACTCACAAATTTCCTCCCCCACCCCTAACTGTAGTGAGCTGACTGTGACCATCCAACTTTCTCAAGCCAAAATCGTAACGCCCACTGGGGTAGTCCAAGGAAGCCTTTCTTTTAAAGGCACGGAAATCGCAGACATCGTGGAAGGTCCAAGCCAGCATGGCGAGGATTGTGATGGGGATTGGTTGATTCCTGGCATTATTGATATTCATACCGACAATTTGGAGCGTCACTTCTTCCCGCGGGCCAACATTGATTGGAACCCAGTTTCCGCCGCTGTGGTCCACGACGGCCTATGCATTAGCGTCGGCGTGACGACCGTTTTTGATTCCCTATCGATAGGCTCTTTTGGCGCTGGGTCAGCCCGTACGCCCGACAATTTGATCCGCCTGACTGATGCGTTACATGAAGCGCATGACAAACGACTTTTGAAAGCAACCCACCGCCTGCATTGGCGCTGTGAAGCGCCATCAGATGTGATGGCTGAATGGCTTCCTGACTTTGCCGATGCCCCTTTGACCGGCTTGTTCTCCTTGATGGATCACACACCGGGCCAGCGCCAATATCGCAACATCGATAAATTCCTGGATATGTGGCGACGTGAAGGGCTAACCGAAGCTGCGATCGAAGACAGGTTGGCCGAGCGTCGGGCTAATGTCGCCCGTCATGATGCCGCGAACCGGCGTCTTGTGGTAGAAGTCGCCAAAGCTCGTGGCGTGCCGATCGCCAGCCATGACGATGAATCGGTGGCCCATATTGATGAGGCGGCAGATCTTGGCGCGACCATTGCAGAATTCCCCGTAACGATGGAAGCCGCTCAAGCGGCCCAAGCCCGTGGGATGCATATTGTGATGGGCGGGCCCAATCTGATCCGGGGTGGCTCTTACTCCGGCAATGTGCCTGCCAAAGACTTGATCGCCGCAGGTCTGCCGATTGGTTTTGCCTCTGATTATGTTCCCCGAAGCTTAATTGAATGCGCCTTTGCCTTGGCAGCTGGCCCGTGGCAATGGCCGATCGAACGAGCGGTAGATACGGTAACCGGACTGCCTGCCCGAGCCGTTGGCCTAAATGACCGCGGAACACTGGAAGTCGGAAAACGTGCCGATGTCGTCCGAGTGAAAGTGGTAGATGGCCACGCCCTTGTGCGCGGTGTCTGGACCGGGGGTGTGCGGGTCGGCTGATACAGTTTCGCACCCGTCGCCCTAAAAAAGCTCTGCCACAAATCCATCGGTTAGGGAGTGATTTTACTTGGTCATGTCATGGGCGTGTCGCGCAAGCCCCATAAGCAAGCCCCATGTCCCAACAAAGTAATCAGGCGCGCCACTCATGGCGCGAAACCATTGGATTCTGTGCCCGATATTGGCGGCAAGAGAGACCATTGTTATCCGTTGTCATCTTGCTAACCCTCGCGATGGTGGTTGCAGAAGTTTGTATCCCCCTCTCCGCTGGCCATTTAGTTGACACGCTCACCAAGGCTGCTGCGGGAGGACTGACCGACCAAAACGCTGGGCACGCAGCCTTCAGAGCTGTCGCGATTATGACCGGGATTTCCGCCCTCTATTATGTGCTGGGCAATGTTTCGACCCGCGTTTATCATCGGGCTGCCGCACGCTGTATGGCCAAAGTCATTGAAGACGGGTTCGCGCGAATTCAGCACTTCTCTTCAGATTGGCACGCGAATACCTTTGCCGGCGCGACTGTCCACAAGCTCACGCGCGGCCGCTGGTCATACGAGCATATTTCCGACATTCTGTGGCAACAATTTCTGCCCCTAGGCTTGGTGATCTTGGGTCTTGCTGGCGTGATGTTGGTTCGCTTTCCCGTCGTGGGGATCGTGTTTCTCGTGATGGTGGCAATCTATGTGGTGGCCTCATTCGTGATCGCCATCCACTATGTGCGCCCAGCCAATGTTTTAGCCGCAGCAGCAGACTCACGCATTGGCGCTGCGGTCGCCGACGCCGTCTCTAACAACAATGCTGTCAAAGCGTTTGGAGCAGAAGTGCGCGAAACCGAGCGCTTTGAAAAGGTCACTGGCAAGTGGCGATCCCTCGCCGTCGTCTCGTGGCGCAAGGCCTTGGACATGGGCCTAGTTCAACACTTCTTGTGGCTGACCCTGCAGGCCGCCATGTTGGTTTTGTTGATCGGCCTCTCCACGCGAGGGCAGGCCACGCCGGGTGACGTCGCCTTTGTCATCACCGCCAATTTCCAATTAGGCGGCAGCCTACGCAAAGTCGGAGATCATATCCGGATGCTGCAACGTGCAAGCGCAGAGCTGGCCGATATCATCGAATTTGACCGTGCACCGCTTGGCGTTGAAGATGTCGATCAAGCCCCAGACTTTCAGCCCGGTTTGGGCGAGATCATCTTCGACCAAGTGCAATTCAAGTATCCCGGCACGGAGACCGGCAAAGCGTCCCTCTACCAGAATTTGGACCTTCGGATCGCGCCGGGTGAAAAGATTGCGCTTGTCGGCCCATCTGGCTCTGGCAAATCTACCTTCGTTAAGCTGATCCAACGCCTCTATGACCTGAAGTCCGGAACCATTTGGATCGACGCCCAAGACATTGCCCAAGTCCGACAAACCAGCTTGCGGCGAGCAATTTCGATTGTGCCGCAAGAGCCGATCCTGTTTCATCGCAGCCTCGCCGACAATATCGCCTATGCGCACCCCGACGCGCCGATGGAAGCCATTGTGGCGGCGGCCAAGCGCGCTTACGCCCATGACT
The DNA here is from genome assembly GCA_001602435.1 of Hyphomonadaceae bacterium UKL13-1. Classification (GTDB taxonomy): domain Bacteria; phylum Pseudomonadota; class Alphaproteobacteria; order Caulobacterales; family Aquidulcibacteraceae; genus Aquidulcibacter. The sequence goes on along the minus strand of CP012156.1, from coordinate 210,228 downwards.
TCATTGTAGCTTTGCCAGAGGGCTATCAGACCTTGGTCGGAGAGCGCGGCGTGAAGCTTTCTGGCGGTGAGCGTCAGCGGGTTGCCATAGCCCGCGCCTTTTTGGCCGACGCCAACATTGTTATCTTCGACGAAGCAACCTCCAGCCTCGACACCGTGACCGAGCGATTAATCCAAGCGGCTATGGCTGATCTCATGGTTGATCGCACCACAATCATCGTGGCGCACCGCCTCTCGACCATCAAGGATGTGGATCGGATTTTGGTGTTTGAGCGCGGCAAGATCATCGAGCAAGGCCATCACCAAGCCCTCTTGGCTATCCCAGAAGGTGCTTATGCCCGCCTCCATGCCGTCCACGCAGAAGAGCACTTGATTGGCTAAGGGTCGGTTTTAGTCCCGAATTCGGGCCAATGTGCGCAGCTTTTGGCCGGCACTTGGCCCAGTCAAAGCATGAAAGCCCGACAAGGATGGGTAGGTGACTTTGCCGTCTGGCCCATCAAATTCGAGTCCACGCCCAATGCTGAGCGCGAAGCGTCGCCCAGGCTTTGGATTGAGTTTTGGCGTTATTTCTCGCACGCCATATTGGACGTGATGCGAGATATCCCAATGATGGGGCACGCCTTCGCACTTCAGATTAAGCCAACAATGACCAGTGGACCACTGCTCACGCGCTTCGGCAATGTGCACACCCATAATGTAGGCTGCGGGTACCCCAATCGCCCGCAAAGCCGCCACAGCTAACGTATGCATATCCACACAGGTGCCGGGTGTCAGACCGCATTCTAACGCGGGCATGGCGTCTTCACCCGTCCCCAGATGCGTGTCGCGTGCACCATAGGTAAAGTGGTCCCCAACATATTGGATGAGGGCGGGCACACGGATTTGTATAGGTGCCTCCGCCACTTCTTCCGCGATTTGATCCGTCAAAGCCTGCGACGGTCTCTCAAAGGCGTTGAGACCGGGAATGAAAGCCTCGTCGCTTAACCCGGGGCCGGGCTCGTCAAAGGCTATTTTGACCATGGGTTGATCGCCAGCTTTCAAAGCGAATTGATAAGCAGCAATCCGTCCTTGTATGTCTTGCACTATCGCCTGCGGTTCTGCGCCTTCAAATGTGACGCCCGTAATCTTTTGCTCCCACGTGTCGGGGGCGACTGGGAACAGGTAGAGACCTGCGTCTTGAACAGGGTCTTCCAGAAATGCTTCAAACACACCCATTATGACGCCTCCAGGATTTCAACCAACTTTGAAACACCAGCATCCAAACTCGCATCATTGTTCAAGAAAATAACGCCTGGGCCCGTCACATCATAAGCGGCGGCACGCGCGATGCGGTCAGCAATCTCAGGGGCTGTTTCACGGCCACGGGCCGTCAAGCGCTGCTCAATGACCTTGCTGGGCGCAGTAATCGAAACAACGACCAATGGCGAAAACCTCTGACGCGCCTCGTCCAAAATCGCGCGCGAGACATTGACCACCACATGTTGACCCCGCTTGAGCCGGGCCGAGATGTCCGCCGGTACGCCGTACGATAGACCGTGGGCATTCCAGAAAAGCGCAAAGTCGCCTCTCTGACGTTTATCTTCAAACACGGAAGGCTCAACGGCAAAATGATCTTCCCCACCGGCGTCCTGTGGCCGGGTGATAAAGCGTTGAGGAAAATAATAGGTGGGAACGGCCGACAATTGGGCTTTGGCGCCTTCAATCAGCGAATCCTTGCCGACACCTGACGGGCCAACGATTAAGAACAAGGTTCCGGTCATAGCGAGCGACGCAGCTTAGGAATGTTTCTCAACAAAGGCATCGGCATCCAAATCTCTAAAATCCTGCAGCGCTTCAGCCAACTTATCATGTTGCCAATCCCACCAAGCTAGGGCGAGAAGCCCATCTTGAACTGCCTTGGGAAACCGCTCGCGGATGGGCTTCGATGGTACCCCGCCGACAATCGTAAAAGGGGCTACGTCTTTTGACACAACTGCCCCAGCGCCGACAACAGCACCGGTTCCAACACTGACGCCTGCAAGGATGGTTGCGCCATGCCCAATCCAGACATCATGTCCGATGGTCACATGATCGGCGCGTCGCCAGTCAAAAAAAGCGTCGTCGTCTTGATCACTCAATTGATAAGAAACTGAGCGATAGGTGAAGTGGTGTAGGGCTGCCTTCCAAGTGGGGTGGTTGCCGGGATTAAGCCGGGTGTCGCGCGCAATCGAACAGAATTTGCCAATCGTTGAGTAGGCAGCGCTGGAATCCGTCACAATGTAGCTATACGCACCCATCTCTGTTTCCATCAAAGATGTACGGGCACCAACCCGGGTCCAAGGACCTAGGATACTGTCGCGGACATGAGCCTCAGGTGAGATTCCCGGCTCAGATTCTGCAGGCTGTTCCGCCGTTGGATCGTGCCTCCAATGCTCAAAATAGCGATAGTCTGGCGGCAAGATGCGCCCTGATAGCTTGCCGGTCACGCAACCGCCTCCAGAAGCTCTTGGGCTTCATCGCGCGCACCTGACCCTTCGATGACGTGACGGCCATAGATCGCGTCGACCACCGAGGCGTTGAGGTCATCGGGTGTGCCATCAAAGACAATCTGGCCATCCGCCATACCGATGATCCGTGGACAGAAGCGGCGAGCAATATCGAGCGCATGCAGATTGACCAGAACGGTAATGTTCCGCTCTCGATTAATCGTGGACAGAGTCTCCATAACTGTCTGGGCATTGGCTGGATCGAGGGAAGCGATGGGCTCGTCCGCCAATATGATTTCAGGCAATTGCATCAGAGTCCGTGCAATAGCGACACGTTGTTGCTGGCCACCGGACAAGGTGCAGCACCGCTGCAACGCGGTGTGCGACATGCCCAAAGCATGCAATTCCAATATCGCGCGCGCCCGCTCTTCTGCTGGAAATAGCTTGAGCATGGGGCCCACCCCACGTTGTCGGGCCAGACTACCGATTAGAACATTGGTCAAGACATCGAGACGTGGCGAGAGATTAAACTGCTGAAAAACCATGCCGCAGGTGGCGCGCCACTGGCTGAGCGCTTTGCCGCGCAATTCGGTCACTGGCTTACCGTGCCACGTGATCGCGCCTTCATTGGTGTCGCAAAGGCGATTGATCAAGCGCAGCAATGTGGACTTACCAGCACCGGACCGTCCGATAATGCCGACCATCGAGCCGGCTGGGATTTGAAGGGAAACATCCTGCACTGCTTGGGTGGAGCCAAAGCGCTTTGTCACGGACTTGAGTTCGAGCACGTATGCCTCCTATCGCTGGGGTGAGGCTAAAGCGAGCGCGTGAAACCTATGTGACGATCTGACCCGACTCTTCCGTTTAGGGCGCTGATTTGTTGGATCCGCGGTTGATTTCTCAGCCATGGACCAGTCTTGAGCGAATCTTCTCAGACACGAGGTCCAGCACCATGACGCAGAGCACATAGGCAATGACGATCCATGCGACCTGATCAAAGGCGAAAATGCGGATGCGCTCTTCCAACTCAAAACCGATGCCGCCTGCCCCTACGATGCCTAAGATGGCGGCGTTGCGGAAATTGGACTCCAACATATAGAGCGACTGGCTGGCCATCACCGGCAAAACCTCTGGCAACAGGCCAAAGCGAATGGCGGCTCGGCGCTGTCCACCCGTCGCGCGAATGCCCTCTTGCGCGCGAGGATCACAATTCTCAATCGCTTCGGCATAGAGTTTGGCCAAGCGCGGGATGTCGGTCAGTGCCAAGGCGATCACGCCCCCAAAAGGTCCAAGCCCGAAGGCAACAATGAGAATGAGCGCCCAGACAAGGGCGGGAATGGCGCGAAACACGTCGAAGCTGCGCCGGATGAGAAAATGGAGTGCGGGGTTCGCGACAAAGGTTTTCGCCCCGACTAGCCCCAAAGGTAAGGCACCCAGAACACCCAAGAAAGTGCCCGCTACCGCCATAGCAAACGTCGCAGCCAAAGCTTGCAAGATCCGAACTTCCCCGCCAGCCGCGTTCGGGGGAAACATATTGGCCATGAAGTCGGCCAGCTTGGAAAGGCCCTTAGCAAATGTAGCAGGCGTCATATCAACCCCGATACTCAGGGCAACAAAAATCACACTCAATCCAATCCAAAGGGCAAGACGGCGTATTTGGACAGCCAAAGGCGTGTCCACCAGATGCGGCGCAATCGCGCGCGCCACTTGCATCTGATGGGCGGTGACCTGAGGCGGTGCGGCTAGGGTAGCGCTTGTGGTCATGCGGATGCCTCCAAGCCGATTAGGCGGTGGCGGATTGCTTCTGACACGAGATCGATCAGGATGATCAGACCAATGATCAGGATTAAAAGTGCGAAATAGGTGTCAAACTCGGTGTAGGTGATGGCGCGAGAAAGCTCGATACCAATCCCACCAGCCCCGACAACGCCTAAAGCGGCGGCGGCACCAACATTGATCTCCAAGCGCAGTAATCCGTAGGACGCATAATGGGGCAGGACTTGTGGCAGCACGCCAAAGCGCACCTGCGCCCACCAAGAGCCACCAACCGCCCTCACCGCCTCCACCGGCCGCATATCTGCCGCTTCATTGGCTTCAGAATAGAGCTTTCCGAGGCTGGCCATGGTCCCCAGAGCAATAGCGATCACACCCGGCAATGGACCAACGCCAAAGGCTGCAACCAGAATGAGCGCGACGATCAGATCTGGCAGTGTACGGATTACTTCGAGCGAGCGCCGGGTGAACCAATAAATGACGGGCGAGGGCGAAAGATTTTTTGATGCCAAGAGTGAGGCCCAAAACCCGCAGAAAATGCCAAACAATGTCGCAACGACGGCGATCTGAACTGTTTCCCACAACAGGCTCAGCCAGGTTGGCATGTCATAAAACCAAGAGGAGAGCGAGCCAGCAGTCCCACGATCCTCAAACAGCGCCTCTGGCTTGAGGTCTGGGACCATGATGTTGAGGAGATTGGCAATCCGCCCCCAAGGGTCGCTACCTTGGCTGCCAGAGAAGAACCCACTGACTTGGAAGCACACGGCAATCAGCGCACTGAAGCCAATCAAAACGACTACTTGCTGGGTGCGCTGGCGCAGCAGGGTCACTCGCCGCTGCGCTTCAAATTCCCGAATAACTTGCGCCTTAATCGCTTCTTGCTGGGGCACGTTAGCGAGCACCCTTTTGCATAGCAGTCGCCTCAGTTGGATCTAGGGCGATCCCACCGCCTAGCTTGGTCGCCAAAAAGGTCATGGCTTCGGGGCGCTCTTGATGCAGAGCCACATGGATGCCAACCAATTGATAGCGATCCGCCTCCGGCAGGTCATTTCTGACGACAAGACCCGTCTGCGCCGTGGGGCGGCCGCGCCAAGCCTCAACCACATCGCCACACAACACGATTTTGGGGTCATCGCCACGGCAGAGCCTTTGGCGCGCACCTGCTGTGATAATCAACGCATCGCCCTGTCCGGCGCGCAAGGCTGCAAGACCAGCATGCTCGTCCAAGACAAATTGTTCTGGCTTAAAGCTCTTGGTATCTGCGCCATAATCCGCCAAGCCCTGCAAGGGCACGCTATGGCTAGCTGCCAGCTTAGAAATGAAGATCGGCCGACTACCAGCAAGCTTGGCTGGCGTATCTCGTCCAGACGACTTTAAAGCTAACGCCACGGCGAGAACGCGACCGGTAATGGCGTCAGCCCGCGGTGCCAGAATTGGGCGGGCGATCTTGCTGACAGCCTCAAAAGATGGCTGATCCAAAACAGCCAAGTCTAACTGACCATCTTGCAAGGCTGTTGCCACGGCTTTGCCGTCTTCGTAGCCACAGAGAACCACCGGCTTTCCTAGTCGTCCTTCAAGATGTTTCCGATAAGCTGCAGCTGCAGCGTCACTTGGCGCGGCGGCGCAACCTGTTTCTGCCAGGCCCGCTATCCCAACCCGAAAGCCAGCTGGCGGTGTCTGCGCCGTCGCAGGCTGCATCAAGGCGAGCAGAATAAGGAAGAAACCTAAAGCGCGGATCATGGCTTAGCGCTCCCAGTGGATGGTTTCTGAGCCGGGGCAGCACGGCGTTCGGCGATTTCCGCGCGACGCATATCCACCCCCGCCTGATAGTCAGCAGGTGTAACAGGTTGAAAATCTGATCCCTCCAAGAGATTAAGTTCCACCATCAATTGCGGGCTTTCATAAGGGAGCGCAGCCATCGCCCCACGTGTGACATCTAGGAACGCTTGCGGTCGGTCGGTCCGAATGACAAAGGGAGAGTTTGGCATCGGCCCTGCTGTCCAGACGATCCGATAATCAGACACTTTCACGGCACCACGTCGTGCCAAGGTATAAAGTGAACCAGATGTAAATCCTGTTTCTGGTGTCCCTCCGGAAGCAAACATGAAAACCGCATCAAACTGCCCGTTTGCTAAAGCCAGTACGCTCTGCGTGTGTCCGCCGCTCATGGCGGTTTTGCTAAAGAAGGTATCTGGATCAACCCCTTGCTGGCGCAAGGACCAGCGCGGGAACAAATATCCCGATGTTGAATTGAAATCGACATAGCCCAAGGATTTGCCACGCAAATCCTCCAAGGTGCGGTAAGGGCTGTCCGCCCGTACGATGAGCGCTGAATAATAACCAGAAAAGCCTTCAGCCGTCCGCGACGCCAAGAAAGGCGTTACCTTATCGCCCATTTGCTCGCGCGCATTGGCATAGGCAGTGTTACCCATCTGGGCGAGTTCGAGCTGGCCCGAAGCCATCGCTTGAATAATGCCGTTATAATCTGGGGCTTGGAAGACTTCGACTTTCAACCCAGTGATGCGGTTGAGATATTCTTGATAGGTCGTCCAGCGGGCCAAGGTCATGCCGCTGTCTTCTCCTTGAGAAGCACCGATACGCAACTGGCCGACTTCTTTCTGCCAGCCTGTGAGCTCAGTATCTGGCTTGTCAGAGCCACAGGCAGAAAGCCCTGAAAGGAAAAGCACGACGCAAAGCGACTTGAGCCAGGTTGATTTCTGCACCTGCTTTACCCCCACTATCTTTCCAGCCTTCATGCCTGAAAATCATGTCAGTGGCGCGACGAAAGGAAACGCCACCAACCCAACCTACAGCCGATTTGTGTGAGCCTAATTGCCTTTGCCTTCGTGCAATTATCAAAAAGAAAGGGGCCTGCCGGATCAAACCGGCAGGCCCCCCAACGAACGACAGTCCTAACAATCAGATGCCTATTCTCACCAAGTCAGGGGCGGATCGGCGTTTTCAAACTCGGGAAACGGCAGACCCGCCCTATTTGCGTCTCATAGAGCGGGCGCTGGGGCTTAGTACTTAAAGCGAACCCCGACCATGTAGCGAGGGCCGAAGGTCTCATACTCAATCGGATTAAGTTCGCTGTCAGCAAAGCGGCGGCCTGGGCTGTCGGCTAAATTCACGCCGTCGAACGTCAACTCAATGTTGTCGTTCAACTCATAGCGTGCCGAGACCGACAAGCTTTCAGAATCGTTCCAGTAAATGTCGCCATTGCCATCGGGCACCAAGACGCCATTGACCGTTGTATAACCGCCAACCGATTGCAGCCATTTGGTGCGATATTGATAAGCGATGCGGGCCGACAAGCCATACTTTTCATAGGTCAGGCCGACATTGGTCACGACGTCTGACGCCCCTGGCAGATCAACAACCAGCAAAGGTGCCGTGCCAACGGCTGGCACATTAATCTCGCTATCATTGAAATTGGCGGACAGGCGAATGCCAAACCCTTCGAGCCAATCCGGCCCGTTCATGGATTCAACCAATTCTTCAATCGTATGGTTGAAAGCGACTTCAACGCCCATCAGCTTGCCATCGCCGCCGTTGCGCACGGTGGTGAAATTGTAGCCAGAACGATCGCGGTCAGGCGTATTCAGGATGGTACTGCCAAATGTGCCGCTTTGGGTGAACAAGGCATCCTTGATATCCTTGTAATAGAAGCCGATTTGGAAATAGCCCTGTGACTTCATATACCATTCGAAATAAGCATCAAAGCCAACCGACTTTTCAGGCTTAGCCTCAGGATTGCCGCCCGTGATGGTGCCTGGCGCATCATCAATGGAGAAGTTGGCAGCCAAATCGTCAAAGTCAGGACGCGCAGCACCACTATTCAGGCTGAGGCGGACCTTCATCTCTTCATTCAGGTCATAATTCACATGGACGCTGGGATAAAAGAGCGTGTCATCGCTTTTGAGCTGGGTGAGAACGCGCACGCCGCCGATGATTGGCAGGGCCTTTGACGTATTTTCGGTGCGTTCGACACGGCCGCCGAAAATGACACTGCCCCAGTCCTGCTTGACGGTCGCCATCGCATAGGCTGCAGCGATATCTTCGGTCACTTCAAAATATTCGCCGGAGCCATCCTGATAAGAGCCAATACGGCGATCTTTCAAGCTTTGGACAAAGTCCCTAACCTTATCGCCGGAGTAGTAGCGGAATGTGTAGCCAAGCGCGTATTCGCCTTTGAATGCCGTATCGATGGCAAAATCATTATAAGTCGGCAAGGCAACGCCTGCAGCCGTAAAGTCAGCCGGCCGGGCGCGATATTGAGTCAAGCGACGCTTCTTGTCGCGCGTCGTATACAGACCACCAAGCTTCAATGTCGCTTCCGCACCAAACAGACTAATGTCGCGGCTCGCATCGAACTTGCCCGTCCACGCCGCAGTCAGATCGCCACCCTCGGCATCAGTGATGTCGGTAAACAGCATGGGGAAGGCCTCAACGCTGCTGACCGCGGCTCCTTTCGAGCGGGTTGTGCCCGTCAAGACTGTGTTGAACAGTCGCACCGTATTGTTGCGAACATCAGTAAAATCATAATCGACGGTTGGGCGCGATGTGACTGTCGTCGGACTCTGAAATGTCGGTGTCCCGGTTAGGTCTTGTCCATCCTCGGTCTCTGTGAAGTTCAAACGCCAATCGATATCCCAGCCAAAGCGCGCATGCTTTCCGCCGATCGTATTGGTGAAAATGTATTCTTTGATGTCACCCGTGCGGAAGTTCCAGTTCATCTGCACGCCATAAACTGTCCCCTTATTGGGCAAGTTGCCGGCACAAAAATCATTGGCAGCGCTGGTTGTAATGGGGGTTACAGTGCCTGAGCAGGCTGTATTGGGTGTATTGGTTGCGCCATTGTCGAACCGGAAAATGTAATTGTTGCGCAGCTCAATATCGGTAAACTGGCTGTATACGGATTGAGCGAAGAAACTATCTTGCTCCGTCGGTCGCCAATCAGCGCGGGCCGAGCCGGAAATATTGCCGCGGGTTAGGCGGTAAGGCTTGTTTTCATATTCGCGGGCCCAACGGCGAGTCTCAGAACCCGGACGACGATCAATCCCGGATGTGGTGCTGCCGGGGCGCAAGTAAGGGTCGGTCTCCCAATTATCGGTGACCATTTCACGCTCATAGAAGGAGGCCTGCGCCAAAAGTCCTAGCTTGCCGTCGAAGAAGCGATCAGCAACTACCAGCGACGCATCAATTTCGCGTCCGCCGCCCAACTCAACTTGGCCAAGCGAAAGACCACCCGTGATCCGGCGTCCGCGATAATCAAAGGCAGAGCGGGTACGGATGTTGATGTTGCCAGCCACCGTATCGCCCGACATATCTGGCGTGATGGCCTTATTGACCGAAACCTGGCTGGCGATCGCGGTAGGGACGTTATCAAAGCGCGTATCGCGCCCTTCTGGGGATACCACGCTCATGCCGTCGATCGAATACGTCACCCAACGACGCGGCTGGCCACGCAAATTCACATAGCGGCTTTGACCCTGATCCTTCTCGACGGCGACGCCGGGAAGACGGCTGACGGCATCCGCAATGTTTTGGTCGGCCAAGCGGCCGGCTTCATCGGCAGACAGAACGCTGACGAGAGCAGGGGCGTTGCGCTGGACCTGCAAAGCGGCGCGGTCTGACTCAAAAATTGGGCGGCTGCCGCGCACAACAATAGTCTCAGCGGCCTGAGGCGCAGACTCGGTGCTGGCTGCGGCATTTTGGGCTGCAGCATCGGTAGCGATCAGCAAAGCAAAAGAACCAACAGCGCCCATCAAGGCCGCTCGCGTTACGTGAACTGTCATAGGAATCCCCTGTTCGGGCACACAGCACCCGTTTCCGCGGCGGCGATTAAAGCCGCGGCGTGACAGACTGACGTCGTTCAGGCGTCAGTTTTGTGAAAATGCGATCACACAAGTGTGAAGTTTTTTCAGGCCCGGCAATTTGGCCACCCACGCAGGTGTAATCCTTTGGCTTTTGGGCTAAGCCGCAAATCCCACTCTTTTCCCCAAGCCAATAAACTAAAAATGACCGCACCCACCCAACTCCTCCCTGGTCTCCGCGTCCTTGTGGTCGGTACCAGTGGCTCGGGCAAATCGACCTTTGCGGAGAAGCTCGCACGGGCAGCGCGCATCGACCATCTTGAGCTTGATCAGATGAATTGGCGGCCCGGCTGGTATGACCGCTCGATTGAAGAACCAGAGGCTTTCTTAGCCGATGTGGCCGCGGCGACCTCTGCCTCGAATTGGGTGCTTGCTGGAAATTATGCGATGACGCGTCCAACTGTTTTGCCTCGCCTGACCCATATGGTCTGGCTGGACCTGCCTTTATGGCAAGTAATGACGCAAGTGATCCGCCGGTCGTTGCAGCGCGCAAGCTCAGGAGCCGATGTCTTTCCGGGTTGCCGCGAGGATTGGCCCAGACTGCTGGAGGCTGAGCACCCAATCCGCTGGGCTTTAGCTACCCATCATGCGCGCCGCCCCCGCTATGTTGCCTTAAGCGAGCAGATCAAGGAACAAGGCGGCTTAGTTCTGCGGTGCGGCAATCACAGGGAAACTGAGAAAGCACTTCAGTCGCTTGTGGCTTTAGCGCGATCACGTTCTGCCGCCTGAGCCGCAAGGATTAAGGCTGACAATGGCCCGAAGCCCTCTCGGTAGCCTTGCATGCTATTAGACTGGCCTGTGGAGCGGGCCACGGTGATATCCAGCCTTGGACAATGAAATGCCGAGGTGCCCCAGAAGCCACCATGGCCCCAGCAGACCTCGCCATTCAGCTTGGTTGGTTCAATGCCAAGCGCATATCCTTCCCCAGCCCCATCCGGACCAGATGTTTGCATGAGGATACGGGTCGCAACTGGATTGGCGAAGACCTCGCCACGGACTACCGCCCGCGTCGCGCGTCCCAGGTCGTCCATGCTCATGACCAATCCGCCACCGCCATATTGATCGAAAGAGACGTCCAGTTCGGAATCGCGAATGGCTCCACGATATTGGGCAACGCGGCGTGTGCCTGCCGGCGTGGGCTCCATCGCTTCCCAATAGGTTTCGTCAGCCCCCAGCTTAGGCCAATCCAACATCTGCCGAGCAGCGGCCCCGATGGTGGCCGACTTTGTTGCTTGCTTGATCATATCTGCAGCAATCAAATAATTCGTATCGGTGTAGTTGAAGTCGCCGCCGACGGCATCTCGTCGGCCGAAAGTCACGGCGAACCAAATCTCTGACTCAGCAGTCCAATGCGGGGACCAACCATAAGCAGTTGGTCCCAGCGCGAGGATCCGAAATGCAGGCACGGAGACATAATCCGGGATACCCGAGGTGTGGTTAAGCAAATGGCGCAGAGTGATGGTATCAAGCTGATAGCCATTCTTCTCCATCATTGTTCTCACGGCTGGGGACAGTGCCGGGCCAATCGGGCCATCCACTTGCAGCTTCCCTGCCTCAACCAATTGCAAAGCCATGGCGGAGACAAAGGTCTTGGTATTGGAAGCCACACGAACATCGTCATCTGTCCGCAGGTCAGGACCAGAAGCAAAGGTTTGATCGAGCCCGAGATTGGGTGCCCTGACATACAGTAATTGGCCGGGAATATTGGGATTGGCCTTTGTTTCGCGATTGAGTTCGGCTTGCAGCGACGAGCCAAGGTCCATGTCCTTTGCCGGTAGCTGCCAAGTCGTCTCCGTCCAGCCTGCGCGCTGCTTGCCCAACCAACTCGACCAGCCAATCGCCAAGGCCAAAACGAGCGCGACGGCCAGAAAGCCGCGCAATGCATAGGTTCCGAGCTGTCTCATCATCATTCCTTTTGTCTGTCGTTTGTTTGGCATCCACGCCCCTTAAACGTCAACGGCCCGCCACAAGGGCGGGCCGCATTTCGCGCGTGTCTCCTGCGACTGGACTACATTTTCCAGACCAGATTGATCGCATAGCGACGACCAATGATGTCATATTGGTTTGGAAGCGTGTTGGCGTCTTGCTGTGCCGAGCCCAAAATTGGTGGCTCTTTATCGAACAGATTGCTGATCGTGCCGCCAACGCGCAGATTGTCGTTGATCTTGTAAGAGAAGCCCAAGTCGAAATAGTCCCAGGCGTCAATGTGCTGGACATTGTTCAAGTTGGCCGCCACGTTGCGCCACTGTGGCTCTGGTACCCGCTTGATCAAAGCATCGACCTGACCTTGGTAGCGCCAAGCACCACGAATGGTCAAAGGACCATCCATCCATGCGACTGCAAGGTTGGAGCGGAAGGCTGGGATGGCGCGGATACCGGTACCGGCATCAGAGCATGCCCCACCGCCAAAGTCTCCAGCGCAATCAAACAGATTATCGGATGGGAACAAGAGACGGATGAAGCTGTCCACGGTACCGCCTTGGAAGCTGATGTTGATCCGGTCGCCCGGCAAAGCTTCTGGCAGTTTCGCATTGTAATAGATGGAGAAGTCGACCCCAGAGGTCTTGAGCAAGGTCAAGTTGGTGTCACGTTGGTCGAATTTCACAACCCGACCGCTGGAATCGCGGGTGATCTTCTTACAAAGCGCGCTGCTGGCGTCCTGCAGCACCAGATAGCAGCTATCCATCAATTGGATCGGCGTAATCGAGCCGATCGCGTCGTCGATCTGGATGTTGTAATAATCAACCACGACCGAGAGGCCTGGGATGAATTGTGGCGTGAACACAAAGCCATAGGTGAAAGTCTCACCCGATTCTGGCTTGATGGCCTCGCCACCGCCTTGAACCGCAACCGCATTGTCGATCAGCGGCAAAGCAGTACCGACGACGGGGATATAGCCCGGGGTCGAGGGTGCGCCGAGCGCGGTACAGAGAGCCGCGGGCACGTTGAAACGCACGGGATCGGAGCAATAATCGGTTGGGCGACCAGTACCCGTGATTGGCGCTTCCACGGCTGCACCGAAGAATTCACCAATGTTCGGGCCGCGCACAACCGTTTGCTTCGAACCGCGCAGACGGATGGTGTCATTGACGGCCCAGTTCACACCCAGCTTCCAGGTGTCATAGTCACCCGAACGGGAATGGTCGCTCCAGCGGCCAGCGGCTTCGACGTCGAACTGCTTGAAATAGGGCTTGTCAGCCAGAAGTGGCAGACGCAATTCGCCGTAATATTCGGTGAGTTCAAAGTCAGCGATCAAATTGGCGCGCGCGCCTTGGGTATGCAAGGTATCGCGGGTGAAGGCGCGTGGTCCGAAGACGGAGTTACCAAACTCTTCGCGACGCTCTGCCCCCAAAGCCCAGCCGACAGGACCGCCGGGCAAGCTGAACAAGCCGGTGGTGTCACCTGAAATGTTCAAGGACAGAATGTCTTGATGACGATTACGCTTGTTGAACAATTCGCTGGTGTCACCATTGATCCAAGCTACCGCGGCGGCGCTAGCAGCCGATGGGCCGAACAGGTTAAAGGGCACGCAGCCATTCGATGCATTGACGCAAGCCGCTTGACCGCCGACGCTGGTGACATTGGTTGCTTGTTGGAATCGGCTCCACGAACCCCAGCCAATGCGCTGGACTTCTTCAATGCTTTTGCCGGTCACATAGGACAGGTCGTATTTGATATTGTCGGTCAGCTCACCGCGGACGCCGACGACGACTTGGTGGCTGGTCCGCTCTGTCTCATCAATGAGCGGTCCGAGTTCCAACAAAGTCTTCGACACGCGGAAGCGGGCGGCGTCAGTTCCTGGACCCGTGCCAGCCGCGTTCAAATTGAACAATGAAGTACCGCCAGCTGGGTTCAGGATCGATAGGATCTGCGGGGTCAGGAATGGGTTGGTGCGTTGGATCAACACATCGCCTTGCGTGACGATGTTGGCGCCACCAGCCACTGCAGGCAGGACACCTGCCGTGTTGCCGTTCGAGCGGACGGGAACTTGTTGGCTGGTGTTATTGATCAGCGAATAGGTGCCACGGCCATAGAATTCAGCCCATTTGGCCAACTTGAATGTGCCGAAGATGGCCGCATTGGTGCGGTCATTTGGGTTCTGGAACGCTTCAAATTGCGAGAAGGCTTGGGTGCCAGCCGTGGTGCCCAAGGTGCCATCTGCCGCATAAGCAAACGTCGGGGCAGCGGTCCCGGCTGGCGCGGTGGTGGCGTTGGTCCAACGCGTGAACGCGCCGCCTGCGGTCGGGAATGTCTGGATGAACTGACCTGCGTCATTCAATTCAGGCAGCGCCCAAGCACGATCTTCGCGCTTCAGGTCACCACGATCGGCATAGCTGGCGTGCAAGACGATATTGGCGCGATCTTCAAAGAAGTTCATCCCGCCGGTGATGCCAATGCTATAGCTCTCTGCGTCACCTTGCTCAGAGATGCCGCCATTCAGGGCGACTTCAAGGCCTTCATAATTGTCGCGCAGAATATAATTGGTCACACCCGCAACCGCGTCTGCGCCGTAAACGGCAGCTGCGCCGCCCGTCAGGGTTTCAATGCGCGAGATCAAAGCCGAAGGAATGGAGTTGACGTCTGCAGAGTTACGGAAGCCATTTGGCGTCACGCGTTGACCATTGACCAACACGAGCGTGCGGTTTTGGCCCAAACCACGCATGTCGAGTGTGGAGGCGCCATGGGATTCCAACAGGGTTGGGTTGGTGGTCGCACCGTTTGACGGCAAGAATTGGTTCTGTTGCTTCAATACTTCATCGATATCGATCAGACCGGTCGCACGGATCGATTCTGAATCAATCACGCGAACAGGGGAAATGGCCCGGTTTGCAGCCGTCTGGATGCGCGAACCAGTTACGATGATGGTTTCAACCCGGGGGGCTTCATCCGTCGCAGTGGCTGGCGTCTGCGCAAAGGCCAAGCTTGGCGCACCAATGATCAACGCGATGGTGCTTGCCGTTACGGCAAGGGCTAGTTTGTGATTATTTCTAAGCATGTACTCGAATACCCCCGTTTCTCACGAAAACGGCCCCTAATGGGGCCGTGCAAAGGCGCTTAATCGTGGGTGTGCTACCGCAGAGCAGCACCCGACGCCGTTAGGTTGCTTTTGACAGAAATCCCGCCCGTTTCAAATTAAAATGATATATCTTGCCAAACGTTTTGATCACAAAAGCGTTAACGCTTCCGACCGGTAAGCGCCCTTCAGAGTCAAAACGTCACTGCCACCGGTTTCCTCAAGCAGAGGGCGTGCGCGGTGCCCGCCACATCATTTGTAAGAGGGGTGCCTTTTGGCCGCCTCGATCTTGGCCGCACGGAAAATATCCTTGTGACTCAAAGCCATGAGATCGATAAAAGCCCTCATTATTCGGATTAGAATTCTCCAAATAAACAGCCGTCCCCGTCCGATCACATTCGGCCAAAACCGGCGCAAATAGTGCCTTACCAAGGCCTTTGCCGCGATTGACGAGCCGCGTGCCCAAAGTAAATAGGTAAAGATGTGGCTCTTTAGGGTGATGGGCCTGCATGCGGTCTCCGGCATCCAAAGCGCGGGCAATTGCGCCGGGCGATCCTGTCGCCAACAAGGCCCAAGCAACCTGAACAATGGCCGAGACAGACAGTTCTGACGGCGCGCCCGACGGCAACCACATCGCGGCTCCACCGTCCCCAATCATGTGACAAAAGCCATGCTTGAGATAATGGGTTCGCGCCAAGAGTGGAAAAACGGCGTCTAAGGTCTTTGGTGTTCCAAATATCCAGCGATTGACCGGGTCTTCATAAAAAGCTTCAGCCGTGATGGCACCTAATTGCTGCCAATCCGCAGCCTCTGCCCGCTTCATGCCGTCTGGTAGATCCAAATTCATTGCGTTGTCCTGCCTGTCGTTTTCCCGCTACTCAGGCCCGACCAGAGCAGCAAGTCAACATTCAACGACATTCACGGCAAGCCCACCCAGACTGGTCTCTTTGTATTTCGAGGACATATCCAGTCCGGTTTGTCGCATCGTCTCAATCACCTGATCCAAGGTGACGCGCGCCGGTTGATCTGTCTGCAGCGCTAGACGGGCAGCGTTGGCGGCTTTCACGGCTGCAAGCGCATTGCGCTCGATACAGGGAATTTGCACCAAGCCGCCTACCGGGTCACAGGTTAGACCCAGATTATGTTCCATCCCGATTTCAGCGGCGTTGGCCACTTGCGATGGACTGCCGCCCCACACAGCAGCCAGCCCACCTGCCGCCATCGAGCAAGCCACCCCCACCTCACCCTGACAGCCCATCTCTGCCCCCGAGATAGAGGCGCGTTGTTTATAAAGGATGCCGATAGCTGCCGCCGTCAATAAATAGGTATGGACCGCAGAAGGTGGGGCCTTTGCGTCGAGCAAGTAAAAGCGCAAGATCGCTGGAATAATCCCGGCAGCACCATTCGTTGGGGCCGTCACCACCCGGCCACCCGCCGCATTTTCCTCATTCACCGCCATGGCATAGACATTGAGCCAGTCGAACAAGGCTTCGCGCTCATTGGACTGAGGTGAGCTTGTCAGCTTCTCATAGAGATCAGGTGCTCTGCGGCGCACCTGCAGGCCACCTGGCAAAATACCTTTTTGGACCAAGCCACGCGCGATGCACGCCGCCATGGCTTCCGCAATCGCGTCGAGGGCGGCCAAGGTCTCGCCTCGATCACGCTTGCGATCCTCACAGGCAAGCAGGACTTCTGCAACGGATAGGCCGTGTTCTTCGCATAATTCCAAAAGCTGTGCCGCTGACGTAAAGGCAAACGGCCCTTCCGGGCCACCGCCGACCAGATCATTGGCTAAAGGTGTTTCCAATTGCCGTTGGCTGGCGATAAAGCCACCGCCAGTTGAGTAATAGGTTTGGTCGGAAAGAAGCTGGCCCGCACCATTAAAGGCCCGCAACGCCATACCATTTGGATGCAGTTTCGGTGGCGTCTCATAATCAAAGATCAAGTCCACGACTGGATCAAAGGCGATGCTTTGGCCGGAGGAGAGCCGTAATTCAGAGGTCGCAAGTAAAGCTTTCAAGGCCACCTCAGCCTCTTCAGGGTCTGTTGTCTCAGGCTTAAATCCCAGAAGCCCCAAATAAACAGCTTCCGGCGTCCGATGGCCGGTGCCTGTAAAGGCGAGCGATCCTTGCAAGGAAACCGACAGACGCGCGACTTGGCCTAACACGCCTACTCGATCTAGATCAGCTAGAAAGCGGACGGCGATCCGCATCGGGCCGACCGTGTGCGAACTGGAGGGGCCGATGCCGATGCGGAAAATATCTAACGCAGAAATCATCTCTTGGGCCCTCTGTCACCGCGCAACCTGCGAGCCCGACATATGAACCGAACCGAGCCTTGGCGCCAAGCAGCCTTGCCCCTGCAACGCGCCTGCCGCTGCCCCTTGCAGGCCCGCCACCCGTCCGCTATGAACCCGCCTTCCTGACGGACCGCTCCCCAAAGTGGTCTGAACGCCATAACGGCGGGCGCGTAGCTCAGCGGGAGAGCACTACGTTGACATCGTAGGGGTCACAGGTTCAATCCCTGTCGCGCCCACCATTAAATCAAAGACTTAGCTGATTTTTTGCTCCGAATACGGAGCAATTTTGGTTTTGGGTCCGTGTATGGTCCGTGGAAAACAGACAATTTGCGGCAAGCTGTAGCGACTTGTGGATAGTTTTCTGATCCGCTCTGATACGAAAGTCGCATCGCCATTTGTGGAAAATCCCGCCAATTGCGGGGTCGGCTCTCCACACTTCCAACTAGACTAGATGCAAAAACTTGAGGCCTAGGCATCGCGAGCGGCAACCGGCTGCGATGGATTTAGCCCGCCAAAACCGAGCAGACCGGAGGCAACCGCGGATCAATGGGCTGTATTAGACTTCGTTTCGAAGAGATAGTTTTAGCTATTGAACCAAAGCTAATTAGCCAGTTCCAAAGCACCAGCAACCAGGTTAAAGGGCGCTCTCGGTTGGATATTGCCTCCGCAATTGTTCGGCTGAGATGCGCATCGTCTTTCCATTTTCGCTCAGAACGATCCCAGTCCCAGTTTGCATTGCAATCTTGCGGGCGGCAGCCGCCGCTCTGCGCATGGCTATCAGAGATGCGGCTAAGTCAGGGTTCTTGGCATTTGAGATATCTAGCGGTTTCAAGATCTCTTTCCTTTGTCCAACTATTGTGGTTCGATGCCACTATTATCAAATATGGCCTAACTATCCACAATTTGGCTGGACAGCGTGGAAGATTCTAACCGTCATCAGCGCAAGGCGAAATAGCCAAGCTCAAGAGACATTATCTCAACGCCGCGTACCGAAGACATTCTCATCCGAAACGCTGTGCTACAAGTTTTCTCGGGATGACCTCACCCCCGCACCCCACGCGCGACCTCATCGAGAAACGCATCAAACAGCGCTTCAGCCTGATCATCGTCGTCCTGACGCTCAAGAGGTCCTGCATAGGTAAACCAGACACGGACAAACGCGAGGAGGGTTTCGCGTAAGATGGCCATGTCCCGCCCCCTCGCCAGATCCCGTTGATCCAACCGATCAAGGCGCGCCTTGATGGTATCGGCGATGGCGTCAGCGCGGTCATGGATGAGGACGCGCTTGAGAGCATCGTTGGCGGCGCGTGAGAGGGTGAGACCGCGCAGCTTGGCTTCGTGATCAAGTGCGCGGGCAGTGGTGTCATCGAGGTGGAGTGTGAGTTGCTTGCGCGTCGTCATAAGAGTGCCCTCAGATCAGACGGGCTTGGGAGGGTGACGTGCCACCTGTCCGCTTAGCCAACGCGCGCTTCAGGCGGGCAGTTCCCGAGGTCAGATCATCCTTGGTCACCAGCGGCTCGGACTTTGACGCTTTGGGGTGTGCGTCCTGGCTAACAGGGACAGGGACAATCTCCTGCCGCTTTGTCACCTTCTGCTTGGGTATCTTCACCACCACTTGCTTGGGCAGACTTGCCCCAAGCGGATAGGAGACCGCAGGCTCACTCCAAGGTTCTGGCCTTTGGACTGGCTCGGTCGGGGTATAGGAAGCCATCGCAAGCATATCGGGCTCAGCCGGGTGCAACCGAACCGGCTGACGACCGGCCTCGGCGATCAGGATCTCACCGCGACGAACATGCCTTACCCCTTCACTCGAGATCGCATAATTATCCACCACCTCGATAAAGGTCATGTAGTCGGGCTCAGTCATGATGACGGTGTCGAAGACAGAGCACATGGGTTCTTTGCCCCCAAGCTTGAAGGCAGCGCGAATGTCCCTTGGCGCTCTCGCGTGCACGAGGAACGAGACCCCGCTGCGCTTGAGATCAGCATGGACCGCCTTGATCATCCAAGCCAGATCATCGGGCATGTCAGGCTCTAGCACGATCAACATGGGGCGATTGCCAGACGTCAGGGCATCACGGAACAAGATACGAAGCTGTGTGATCGCATGCATCATGGGCAGGCTCACAGGGTCTAGGTCATCCCGCTTGTTCCGAGACCTAATCTCGATGGAGAGAACGCGAGGGCCATACTCACAGATGTTGGCCAGTGTAGGCAGAGTTGCCCAGCCCAGATTAAAGCTCCACCCCTTCTGAGTGGCCCATAAGCGTTCGGGGATGAGCGCTAGATCTTCAGCCACTTGCTCTTGAGACTGTGCCCAGAAGGCGAGCAAGGCTGTCACTTGATCATAGGCGGCAGGCTTCAAGATCTCTGTCCCGGCAAGCCAACCATGGAGACGCGCATAGAGCTGATCGGGGCTAGGAAGCTTTGCCATGACCCCGACAAAGGTCCGCTCATAGGGTGGAGCTGTCTCAAGCCCATGAACCAGAAGCGCGGTTGCTAAAAGCCGCTGGCGCTCAGTGAAGCCACACGGCGACAGCATAGCCCAGACATCGCCCCATGCCAGAACACCGGTCCGGACCTGCCGTAGCGGGTCAAGCGGGAAATTGGCGATAGCGCCTTCAGCCACTCGTAAAACTTCACGGTCATCAATCAGGCCGCCTAAGAGCCTCTCCTTACCAAAGCGCAGGATCGCGCCATCAAAGCTTTTGAGCGCTGCTTGGAACGCTCCAGTGGCCTCAGGGCCGGAGCCAAGGATCAGTATGTCCGTAGACGGACGAAGCCTGACAAGGTCCGGCATCTTCTGCCAAGGCAAGCCCTTCGCATGGCCCACAATGACCCCTGATGACCCAGCCTGATCGAGCAAATGCCCGCCGTAAGCATAGCGGTCGAGCTTCTTTGGCCATTTGGGCAAAGGCCCCGCGAAGAGAAGGGCTAGCCCTATCCCTGGCAGGGTCAGGATCACCCCGCATATGCGCATCAACAGAAGCCAGCCACCTGTCCGCCCGTCGGGCGTAAAGACATAGGCGATGCCCGCCCAAGGTGCCCGAAACTCTATGCCCAGGAGGTTCAGCCACACTGGTCCCAATTCCTCATGCGGAACTGTTCCGGGCCAAGCTGCAAAAAGTGTGAGGAACTCAAGCCAGATGAGCATCACAGCGCCCGATTTGAGCAACCAGACAAGTTTTTTACTCCAGGCCGATTTGTCACCATGTAGAAATTGCAGCAAGAAACTTCTACACATAGATTGTATTGTAGTATAGTGCTTTGTCATAGCTTGTATCCATTTAAAGTTTGAACCAATATAAGCACGAACATTTGAATACAGCAAGATAAAGAGCAAGTTTTCACTTGCTCAAGGGCCTGTATGTGCTATGTTTTATCCAAGTTGTTGGTGGCAAGTCACAACTTCCTTGTGTGTCACATGGTATGGCAACGCATGGTCATTCAGGAGCCCAAGCATGGCAGAGCGCGGATCTGAGGAGTTGAACATCCGCCTTGCTGTTGGGCGACGCGGCGATGCGAGATCTGGGGCCTTGGGTGCCCGCTTGAGCAAGGCCATTGGTGGGGCTGGTGTTTCGTTTCGGGGTGGTAGCGTTGGTGGTGCTCGAGGTGGGTTTGGTTCCGACAGACGCCAGCGCGTTGTGATCAAGGTATCGTTCTCGGCTCATCGTGCGGGTAGTGCGAAGCTCGCCGCCCACGCAGCTTATCTTGGTCGTGATGGAGCAGCGCGAGACGATGAGCAGGGACAGTTCTATGATGCTTATCGGGATAAGGTTGAAGGCCTCTCACGCGAGCTTGACGACTGGACCCAGGAAGACCCGCGCCACTTTCGGATTATGATTGCCCCAGAGAGTGCTTCGCGCATGGAAGATCTTCAGGAATATGTGCGCGATGTGATGGGGCAGATGGAAAGCGACCTTGGAGTTGGGACAGAATGGGTCGCCATCAATCATTGGAACACGGATAATCCCCATGCCCATGTCATCTTGCGGGGGAGAACCCGTGAAGGTCATGAGTTACGCATCCCGCGCGATTATCTCTCTCATGGTCTGCGCCATCAGGCACGCGAGCGCGCGACGGCAGAACTCGGAGAGCGCTCGATCTTCGATGAGCGCATGGCCCTTGATCGCGATATCCATGCAAAGGGGTTCAGTCGGCTGGATAAGGCTCTTGCCGCAGAGCTTGATGGACGGGGTGAGGTCAGGCTCCAAGACCTAGGCGGGCGTGATCCTGAGCAAGCCATTTGGGGCAATGCACTTCGGGCACGTGCGCGCCAGCTGGAAGCACGCGGCCTTGCCACAGAGGTGCGTCGCAATGTGATGGCCTTCAAAGACGGAT
This sequence comes from Hyphomonadaceae bacterium UKL13-1, assembly GCA_001602435.1. GTDB lineage: Bacteria > Pseudomonadota > Alphaproteobacteria > Caulobacterales > Aquidulcibacteraceae > Aquidulcibacter. Next base: position 188,461 of record CP012156.1, on the reverse strand, counting down.
GGACCGAGACGCTAGCCGAGAGGTCACACATCGACATCACCAAGACGCGCAATGCGACCAAGCTCCATGAGCGGGGTGAGGAACTGGTTGGTGAGGTTGTCGGCTTTGAGAGGCGAGCAAGCGGCAACAGCGTCCTGATCCTTGATACCGGCAACAAGACCAAAACCATGGTCAACACCAAGTCGCCTCTTGTCGATTATCTCCAGAAGGGTTCATGGGTTCATGTGGATGAGACAGGCCATCTCTCTCGCCTATCCTATCACTCACTCGAAGATCAATTAGGGGCGACAGCCTTCACCGCCCTCGACCGGGAGCTTGACAGGATCGGTCATGGCGAGGAGCGTTTCTTTACCGGTGATGCCCGTATCGATCAGGCCCTCGCCTCACGGGCGCAAGATCATGTCCGTGCTGGGCTTGGGGCTTGCGATCAAGACGGGGTCTTCTCGTTCCATGATGGAGCCAAAGACGCGCTTCAAGGGGCAGAGATTAATGCCCTCAGCGATACCCTCGCCGAACAAGGACGCGGCACCCTCACCGCCCCGGGTCACACCGTCTATGACGGCTGGCGGGTTGGCTCGTTTGAAGAGCTACACGCTGGCCGCGTCGCGCTTCTCGAACGGGCCTCTGGCATGGGTAATGACGTGGTGATGGTCCCAACGCCTATCGAGAGCGCAATCAATATCGGTGACAATGTCAGCCTCAGCAGCCTCGGGCGCGGTGGGGCTGTCCAGGTTGTACAGGACCTTAGCCTTGGGTATGGGTTGGGGCGGTAGGGTCTGCTTTGCGCCAAACTAGGTCAAGGAAGCGCAATTCGCGCAAGCCCGAAAGCGGACATTCGTACCTCGTCCAGTCAGGCTTACTCCGCCGCCGCCTGTGCTTGCTCGGTAAGCTCCGTCACGGTTCCACCTGCGACCAATAAAGTCCGGTCGGCCCCAGCAATCGCGGCCTCACGGTGCGCGACAAAAATGCGGGTACAAGATAGGCCGCGCAGGGTCTCCGAAACCCGTGCTTCCGTCTGCGGATCGAGATTGGCCGTGCCTTCATCCAGAAACAGGATCGTTGGTTCGCGGTAGAGCGCACGAGCGAGCAATACCCGCTGCTGCTGCCCACCAGACAGGGTTGACCCTAGATCGCCCACCAAGGTCATCGTGCCCATTGGCATCTTGAGGATATCATCCAGCACGCAGGCTTTGGCCAAGCACTCTTCCACCTTGGCCATATCGAGGTCTGCGTCGAAGAAGGAAACATTGTCGGCAATCGTGCCCGCCAGCAGGCGATCATCTTGCAGAACCGCCCCAATGCGGTGACGGAACGTGCGAACGCCAAAATTCTTTAGGCCTACGCCTTCGACCTTCACTTCGCCTTCTGTGGGGTCAAGCAGGCCGAGCAGGACCTTCATCAAGGTTGTTTTGCCACCACCTGAGGGGCCGATGATGGCGACAAATTGGCCGGGATCTATCGAGAAGCTTGCATCTTTGAATACCAAAGGCTCATGGCTTGCATAGCGGAAGGAGAGCTTATCCGCCCCAATGCGGCCCTCAAACAAGCGGCCTTCTTGGATGGGTTCATCGACGCCAACTTCTGGGTCCTCATGCACAACATCGGCTAGGCGCTCGAGGTGAAGCTCCAACGTCTTCCATTGGAAATAAAGGCCGATTAGGCCTGATAAAGCACCGGAAAATTGCCCCGCGTAGGATTGAAACGCCATCAACATACCAAGGCTCATGGTGCCATCAATCACCTGCTTGGCGCCCAACCACCAGACGGCAACCCCTTGCAGCCCCGTGACAATGCCAAGCCCTGCACCGCCCCAGAGGCCCACGCGCTGCATGGTGACGTCATTATTGACGCTGGCGGCGGTATCATTCTGCCATTGGCTGACTCGCTCCCGCTCCTTCCCAAACAGCTTAAACGTCCGCGCACCGCGTAAGGTTTCCATGAAGGTCGTAGACGCAACCGCGCCAAGGCTAATGCCCTCATCGGTCTTGCGCCGCACCCATGGAAAGGTGACGGCTTGAACGACTACTGGGATAACCATGCTGGCAATAACACAGCCAAAAAGCAGCGGCGAATACAGCACCGCCATCGTGCCACCCACCACCAGCATGATCACATTCAAGGTCGCACCAATTGGCACGCTAGTGAGGAATCCCTGTACCGGCCCAAGCGAGCCAAACCGGCTCATGATGTCGCCAATGTGGCGTTTCTCAAACCAAGCCACGGGCAGGCGCAGGGCATGGCGCAACAGATTGCTCTGCATCTGAAACGAGAGTTGCGTGCCCAGATACATGCCGACAAAGCCTTGAAGCAGCCCAATACCGGTTTGGATCAACAACAAAATCACCATGCCCATGCCGATGGTGGTTAAGAGGTCCATATCTCCTTTGGAGATGGCATCATCAATGATCAATTGGTTCAGCATCGGGCTGAACACGCCAATTACCTGCACGACAAGGGCAAGCATGAAGAGCTGGATCACGGGACCCTTGAGGCCCTTTAGCGTGCTCCACATGTCCGTAAGGCGAACCCGCTCGACGTGCTTCTTCTTAGTGAAAGCTGGCGTGGGCGTTAGCTCCAACGCCACACCGGTAAAGGACCGGCCAATCTCTGCCGGGGCCACTTTGCGCACCCCGCGTGCCGGGTCATGAATAATAGCCCAAACCCCACCCGGCCCATTCCACGCTTTTTTCAGCACGACATAATGGGCCAGATCCCAATGCAGAACGCAGGGCGGCTTAAGACTGACCAATTCATCGACTTCCAGCCGCAAGGGCCTGCCCACCATACCCAGCCCATCGGCCATATCCATGACGCTTTTGAGCGTGGTCCCCTTAAGGCTGGCGCTGAACTTGCGGCGCAGGTCGGAAAGCGTTTGGCGCTGGCCATGGGCCGCGGCCACCATGGCAAGGCACGCCAAACCACACTCCGCAGCCTCCGCCTGAAGCATCATCGGTAGCTTGTCGGAATGGAACAGGCGGGTCAGCCACGTGCGGCTGTCGTCGAGGGGTGCCGAGGTCTGAGCCTGATCAAATTTGGTGGTCAATTGTTTACCCAAAAGATTAGTGATTGCTAAAGGCGATTTCACGTAATTGTGAACCCAGCTGCATTAGCCACAACTTGACATGCCCGTTCCGACTCCGTCAACCTAGTGCTTGGCCAACTAGGCTGCAGGATAACACTTTGTGATCTTGTAATTTTGAAAAATGTTTAGGGAGATCGAAGGATGCGTGCATTGACTATGGACGAGTTGTCGGTGGTAAGTGGGGGTATCAAGAACCCATGGAACAATCCAACCAGACCAACCAACCCAGCCGCGGAAACTGGACGAGGCACCAGAGAAGACATACACGGTACTGTTGTAGCGGGTAACGGCTTAGCAGTTGGTTTTAGTCGGAACGAAGACGGGTCGATCAATTTGGGTGGCGGAGTTGGCATGGGTATAGTGGTAAGCAATGATTCATCCAAAGAACAAGGACTGGCACTTGAGTTTGCGTTCGATCCTAGCAAACTTCCCCGTAGCTTCAGTATGGACGAGTTGAAAAAGTTTGTCCAAGAGTTGAAAGATGGGAAGGCTGCAGGTGGAGCGGTCATGCTTTGGCTGGGAGCCGCCACAGATGCCGAAAGGCAGCAGTTCTGGGAGGGTGCCTTTAAAAGATAGGTTGGTTAGAAATACGCTTTGGAATTAAAGTCGTAGGGGGTGAAGAGTGGCAAGTCTGGTTCGTTCCATCAACATAGTGCTAGCCACTCTCATTCCCATTTTGGGAAGCAATGCGTGTTCAGCTCAAGATAGTACACCTTCTAGCCAAAAAACGATTAGCCTAGATGGTGTTCTGAATGAAATCAACGTTAATAACGCAATTAGCGCAATTAATGGGGACAAAAAAATAGTTAAAATTCGCATCCGGAGCGGAGGTGGATGGCCAGAACCAAGCGCGCGACTGGCGGCGGTCATCCAAGCGCGTAGGCTTGCTGTGGAAGTTGATGATTTTTGCCTCTCAGCATGCATGTCGTTTATTTTTATGGCAAGTCCTACAAGAACGGTTGAGAATGGCTCAATTTTAGGTTTCCATTATGCCGATTCCTACGATGTTGCTTACCTTTCGCCCCGTTTTGGCACTGAAGGTGTGAATGTCCAAAGTCGGGTGGATGGGCCTGTACGCAACGTATACAGAGCGGCAGGCATTTCAGAAGACTTGCTAATCCATCAAGGAACTATGCTTGAACCAATTTGCTGGACCGAGATGTCACGTGATCGAAGCAACAAAAGTTTGGTTTACAGATACGGCATTTGGATGCCAACTACTGCCAATATGAAAGCTTGGAATATCGATTTTACAGGCGCGCCTTTGGCAGATATATTGCCTAACGGTCCGCTGAACGAATCTGGCCAGAAATTGATCGCAATGAAACTAGGTGAAACCAAGCCGGGCGTCCTTCCTGCAGTTGTAATAGGTGGACCTAACAAATCGGCATCTTCAAGTACGCGCGATAAAATCGATCGTTGTGGACCAAATCTAGTGACAAAAGTCGTTCACTAGAGGATAATGGTCACTAATTCTGCTTTTTGGCAAAGGCATCGACAATAGCTCCAGAATTTTCTTCAGCAGATGCCTTAGGCTAATAGACTTGGCACTGCAGATCCGAACATAAACCCAAAATAAATTCAATGTTAAATCCTCAAAAGATAGTAAAATTGGCAGACTGGATTACAGTATTGATGGCTTCTGAAGAATTCTATTTTTGTGGTTTGTGATACCCATTGATTGTTTGAAATTATTGCAACACAAGTAGTCTATTACATTCTAAACTGGAGCAAAGAATGACCCTCTTCCGCCCCACCGTCATTGAAGCCCAACGCCGCCGTGTTTACGGCAGTGTGACGCTCCATCAGCCTGCCCGACTGGCAGCATTCACTACTGTGGCGGTCATTAGCGTCGCGATTGGCACTGCGTATCTGGCGCTCGGCCAATATGCGCGCAAGGAGACCGTGGCGGGATGGATTGCGCCAGAGGCGGGCTTGTCGGCCGTTTATGCGCCGCGTGGTGGGGTGGCCGATGCTGTGCTGGTGCGCCAAGGGGATATGGTGGCCGAAGGCCAGCCCTTGATGCGGCTAGCGTTAGACGTGTCGGGCGCTGATGGGGCGGTGGTGCCATTGCAGCGGGCGCAGACCCGGGCGCGCTTGACCGAGATTGAGCTGCAGGCAGCAGCCAGCGCCCAGCGCTTTGCCGAAGAAAGCCGCAGGCTGGCAGAACGGGCAAGCGCCACGCTTGACCGCTTTGGTGCCGAGGATGCACGCCTGATGGAGGCTGCACGCGGCAGCGCCAATCGCTTTACCCAGGATGATGCCCGCTTAGCTGATCGTGCTATTGCTGCCCGTGCCGACGCCAGCCGCCTAGAGGCCAGCCGCGACCTCGCCCAAGGGCAATTGGCCATCTCTGAACGCGCAGAAGGCCAAGCCCGCACTTTGGTGGCCAAAGGCTTTATGGCCAGCACCGAGGCAGATCGGCGTGCGCAGGGAACAATTGCTGCCCGCTCCCAAGTGGGTGAGCTTAATCGGCAGATCCAATCCCGCCTTGACGAGGCTAAAGATTATGACCGCCAGCGCCAATCCCTGCGCGCCAGCCACCAAGCCGAAATGGCTGATATCGCTCGTCAGCGCGCAACACTGGCCGCCTCTCGATCCGGCGAGACCAAAGACTTGATGCGCCAACGCCAAGCACTCGAACCCGCGCGCGCCTCAGAAGCCAGTCAGTTGCGTAGCGCCAAGACGCAATTGGAAACCGGGCTGACCGAGCTTTCGGTGCAAGATGGCTATGTCGTACGTGCCCCGGTTGCTGGGCGGGTGGCGAGCCTCAATATCCGCCCCGGCGAAGCGGCCAACCCCAACGTGCCCTTGATCAATCTCGCCCCTAAAGGCAGCCCGATGGAAGCGCAAATCTTGGTTCCGACCCGTGCGGCTGGCTTCATCACCGAAGGCCAGCGTGTGCGCCTGATGGTCGATGCCTTCCCGTTTCAGCAGTTCGGCGCCATCCAAGGCGAAGTGCGCGAAATCGCTCGCTCGGCACTTCGCCCAGGCGAGATCGCAGCACCTATCGAGTTCAAGGAACCCGTCTACCGCATCCGCGTGGCGCTGACTGGCCCCGGCATCCAAGCGTACGGGAAGGACCGCCCCCTGCAACCCGGCATGACTCTCAAGGCCGACGTCATCACCGACAAGCGCACCTTTATGAGTTGGCTGCTTGATCCGCTTTTGGCGGCCCGTGCCCGCGCCGCTGCAGGGTGAGTTTTGGCTTTAAGTGGACAGTAGTTTCGTCTGCTTTCTTTGAAATGCGAATCTAAAGCAGACCATCCGCTTTCGGCCAACATCAGTCATTTAGGCGCGTTCCTTGGAGCCACTTTGGCTCGCCGCTCGCCGCTCTCAAAAGCTGGCCCAAAACTTGCTCCGATCCCAATCCGAACGCGGAGATGTCTAATGGGAAGACGGCTCAGAGCAGATGAGGATCAGCGCCAGCTTGGTTTGTTTGGCGAGAGTTTGGCGCTCGGCCAGAAACCAAAGGCGGTGAAAGCGTTGCCCATTGCGGCTGCCCAGCTTCCTAGACCTGATGCCTTACCGAAGCATCCGCGCGCACCGGTCAAAGTAGAACCGCCGCCGCGCAAGAGCCTCGGGACACTTCCCCCTGAAGTCGTGCGGCCAGTCGAAGCCGCGTCGCTATTGTCGGTCTCACTTAGCCTATTAAAGAAATGGCGGATGCGCGGAGATGGGCCGCGATTTGTGCGATTGGGCGGCAGAGCCATTGGCTATAGAAGGGCGGATCTGTCTGACTGGATTGCAGAAAGAATAACTTAGGTAGCTCGATTGATTAAGACAGTGCCGTTTCATGCGGGAATGGACGGGCTATGATTCCGGATTAGACGCACTTTCATTCCGTATTGGACGGTAGTATAGACTTGTCCCTACAAGAATCAGCGCACTCTAGCGACCGCCCTGGACATCAAGCTTATGACAAGCCAACTTCTCTCTCGCCACGCTGCCAACCTAGTAGACCTCGCGCTTTCTGATACACGTGTTGTCGCGCTCGTGGGACCACGACAATCGGGCAAAACAACACTGGCTAAGGCGATAGCCAAACGCGAAGGTCTGGAGTTTCTGACCCTCGACGATAGCCAAACCCGCGCATTTGCGAACTCAGACCCAACCGGCTTTATCCGCCGCCTAGATCGGGCCGTAATCGACGAAATTCAACGGGCTCCCGATTTAGTCTTGGCAATCAAACAAACGGTTGATGAAGATCAGCGCTTCGGCAGGTTTCTGATCACGGGATCGGCCGATCTATTTGGCACAAGCGTTACGCCTGACTCATTGGCTGGCCGAGTCGAGACCATTGAATTGTTGCCGTTGTCGCAGAGCGAGCTTGCTCAATCAGGACCATCTCAGTTTCTGGATAACGCCTTTGAAGGACTCATCACGCGTCAAACTCCGAAGTTCGCCACCAGCAATCTAGCCGAGGTTGTCCTTGCTGGAGGTTATCCAGAGGCGCTTGCTCGCGCCAATGCCAATCGTCGTTCAGACTGGCTCTTGTCCTATGCCCAATCACTTGCTTTGCGTGATGTGGGCGAGTTGGCGCTTATCACGAAGCCCGATCAGATGCTGGCACTGGTCAACAATCTGGCTGTGCGAGCAAGCCAATTGCTAAACCTTTCAGCATTGGGGAGTACTATTAGGGTAGACGCAAAGTCTATCGAAAGATGGCTTGGTCTATTGGAGCGCCTTTTCCTAATAACTCGAGTCCCAGCATGGCATTCCAATGCCCTCAAGCGGCTTGTGCGCGCGCCCAAGGTACAATTCTTCGATTCTGGTTTGGTTGCAGCGTTGCAAAATATTGATCATGCGAAACTTGAACGCGACAGACAGCTCTTTGGCCCATTGTTGGAGACCTTCGTCTTTGGTGAATTGCGCAAGGCTGCGAGCTTAACTGCCCGCCACACCTCGATCAGTCATTATCGGGACAAGGACCAGGTGGAAGTGGACTTTGTACTAGAGCGGTCTCCAGGCCATCTGATTGGGATTGAAGTCAAAGCAAGCGCAACAATCAGACCCGCAGACATCAGAGGTCTGACAAAACTACGCGATACAGCTCAAAACCAATTTAAGCTTGGCATTGTTCTTCATGACGGTGATTGCGTCCAAGAGGTAAGCGAACGTATTTTCACAGCACCCGTCAGCATTTTATGGTCCTAGCCAAGCTTTTTTGCAGTCAGACCGTCGAAATTTTACTTCTGACGCCTCTAATCTAGCCCGTTGCACCCCCAGTTTCCCCTCTGAGGCGTATTGTGGCGATGGGGCATGGAGGGTCACGATTGGCTACGCCGGTGCGCGCTGGAACCCTTCGAAACAGATCGATCCAACTGTGGATATCAGGTGGATAAGTCCCGTTTTTTGAGCTTCCCGATTTTGGTGAACATGCTGGATTAGTGTGGTTTTTCTGAGTTCTGTTGGTCTTGCGAGATCGCAGTTCCGCGATGCTTGTAGAGCCTGAAAGAGGATTATCCCATGAACACCGACACACTACTTACCGTTGAAGATGCCGCCGCCCATTTGAAGATTTCCAAGCACACCCTGAACCGCTGGCGCGTCACCGGTGAAGGCCCTCCCTTCATCAAATATGGCCCACGCTTGGTTCGATATCTCGTCACAACACTCGATGTATGGGCGCAGGAGCGCATGTTCGCCAACACCAGCCAATATGGGCGGTAAGTTCTTGCATTGCCAATCTTCGCCAAGTGCCAGAGCGTTTAGGCGCGTCAAGGTAACCTTCTTGAAGGGGGCTCGGCCCACCTTGACCCGCCCTTCACGCTCTGGCGGACTTCCAAGTGTCGGGACGCGGGGCGCATCCCGACATCACGTCTCGACCTCGCCTCTGGCAGGTCGAACTCGGGGCTCGCGGCGACGGATTACTGCAACTATCGACATTATCGGCAAAATGTGAGATTTGCCGATAATGACTGCTATAGCTACATTTCCGATTGCTCTGCAGACGCTCTACGCGGAGCTGCTCGACCAATTGCGACTGGCAGAAGTCGGCGATCTACCCGCTGGCACAAGTTTTCGAAAACAGACCCTTTCAAATCGTGAATACTGGTACGCACAACCACCTACTACGCCAACGGGGCGACCAAAAGAGATTTATCTAGGGCCAGATAGTCCAAAGCTGGCAGACTTAATCGCCCAAACCAAAACAGCAGGCGTTGCCCGCAAGGCCAGACGCTCAATTGTTCGCTCTTTGCTTTCAGCAGGCTACTTTGCGCCTGATGCACTCACGGGCGACTTGGTCGACGCATTGGCGAAAGCTGGACTATTCCGCCTGCGTGGCGTCCTTATCGGTACATCAGCATTTCAAGCCTATGGGCCTTTGTTAGGCGTGCGATTGCCCGGTTCAGCCGTTAGGACTGCCGATCTAGACCTCGCCCAGGACTATGGTGTGTCCCTGGCATTAGGTGACACCATCGACCCGCTTTTGCTGGAAGCTTTGCAAAGCGTGGATCCAAGTTTCCGTGCCATACCCGACACCTTCAACCCCGCCCTGCCGCTTGCTTATGTCAACGCCGACCAATTTCGCGTAGATGTTCTGACGACCAATCGCGGCGCGCCATCACGGGGTGGGAGTGCTTTACCCAGCCTCGGGACAGGGGCAGTCGCGTTGCGCTTCTTAGACTTCCTATTACGTGATCCGATCGAGGCAGCACTGTTGCACCGTTCAGGTGCTTTGGTGTCAGTCCCCAGCCCCGCCCGTTATGCAGTCCATAAACTGATCGTCGCAATCGACCGAAAAGGCCCCGGTGCGATTAAAGCTGCAAAGGACATCACCCAAGCAGAGATTCTAATCCAAGCCCTCACCCAAGCCCGGCGACAACACGAATTGCTTGAGGTGTGGGAGGAAGCTTTGGACCGTGGCGAAGGTTGGAGAACACGCCTCCATCAAGGGCACGCACGATTGAACGACCAAGCCCGAGCACTATTGCCAATGTAGCCGGCAAGGCAAGATTCTGTTGCAATTTTGCTTGGCAGGTGATTGCCAGTTCAGACAGGCTCAGATGTTGTTCAACTAGTCCGCAAACTCAAAAGCCAATGGTTGGTCTGGCACACCATTTATCGGCCGGGTTTGGCCGATTGCGGATGGTCTGCTTTGGGGGTGTAGTGGCCGAAAAGCGGACGTTCAGGGGCAGTCCTAAGTGAGTTTGGCCGTGGCAAGCGGCAATGGAAATATTGCAGTCCTGTCGGGCTGCGCTCTTCGGCGCGAAGCGCTAATATTCGAAAGCAAGCAGCTAAAGAAGCCACATTATTAAGACCGAAATTAGCCCGAGCGCAGCAAAATGTAATTGGGTTCGATGGTCTACTATGAAAATCCCAATCAGCGATTTCATTTCATCAGAGATATGGTTTTTATCAAATCCTAACTTAATCAAGTTCTCTCTTTTGTGTCTGTCATGATCCCAATCACTTGATGCATGCCTTTTCGCGCTTCTTGCGAAGTTAAGTATGCAAAGCGCGAATAATGCGATCAGCGCAACCAAAGCAAAGTTCCTCATGATTTGTCGCAACCTTCCATTTTGAAAGTGGTATCATAAAATATTGTCTTTTGGATGAGCCAACTAGAGACAAAATGATACGTGCGACCTAGCGCGTCAAATTCCAACCAAAAGGTTCTGCAGAAATTCGACAGAGCTGAAGTCAAAATGTTCTGCCTTCCCACCCATGTCCGCTTTCAGCGTTAGATGACCCGACACCAATTGTCCATGTTTGGCGGATATTGTTGAAAAACTCGTCGTTGTCAGGGTTTGCGGGTCATGATTCACTGGTTTCATTGATTTGCGGGGGATCTGGTGATGATGGGACATCAAGAAGTATCGGCCCAGTTGTTTTATGACTTTCAGATTGAGGATCATGTTCCAGCTGACCATATTCTGCGGCGCATTGATGCTCATTTAGACCTTGAGTGCGTTCGTTCGGCCCTGAAGCCCTTTTATAGCAAGACGGGGCGGCCATCGATTGATCCTGATTTAATGATGCGGATGCTGATCGTTGGATATGCGATGGGCATCAGGTCAGAACGTAGATTGTGCGAGGAGGTCCACCTTAACCTTGCCTATCGCTTGTTCTGCAAGCTTGGCCTAGACGGCAAAGTTCCCGATCACTCGAGTTTCTCCAAGAACCGCCATGGTCGGTTCCGCGAGAGTGATGTCTTGCGCCACCTCTTTGAGACGGTGGTTGCACGTTGTCTGTCAGAAGGACTTGTTGGCGGTGAAGGCTTTGCGGTTGACGCCAGTCTAATCGCGGCCGACGCGAACAAGCAGCGCTCCGTGTCGGGTGAACAATGGCGATCTGGGCAAGACCTAGAGATGGCGGGACGCGCGGTCCAAGAGTATCTGGCTGTCCTTGATCACGAGGCCTTTGGCGCAGCCTCACCGGTTCCACCAAAGTTTGTTGCAAAGTCCGATCCTGCTGCACAATGGACCGGTGCCCATAAAGGTCATGCCTTCTTTGCTTATGCGACCAACTATTTGATCGATACCGATCATGGCGTCATTGTTGATGTTGAAGCTACACGCGCAATTCGCCAGGCTGAAGTTGGCGCATCGCGCACGATGATTGATCGTACCGAAGCTCGATTTGGCCTAAAGCCCAGTTATCTGGCAGCCGATAGCGCTTATGGCTCAGCCCATAACCTAGCTTGGTTGGTGAAAGAGCGAGATATCGCACCTCATATTCCTGTCTTTGACCAGTCCATACGAACAGACGGAACATTCTCGCGATCTGACTTTACTTGGGAGGCCGAAAGAGACCGCTATACCTGTCCCGCTGGCAAAGAGTTGGTGCAGTTCCATCGCACTTACCAAACGCCACGATCTGGCATCACCAAAGCCGGCCAAAGACTATATCGAGCGAGCACAAAGGACTGCCGTGTCTGCCCGCTCAAAGAACAATGCTGTCCCAAAGCCAAAGTTCGAAAAATCCCCCGCGACCTCAACGAAGACTCCCGCGATATCGCCCGCCTCATCGCAACCACGCCTGCCTATGCCAGATCACGTGATCGCCGCAAGAAAGTCGAGATGCTCTTTGCTCACCTAAAGCGTATTCTCAAAATGGGCAGGCTAAGATTACGAGGCCCAAACGGAGCCAGAGACGAGTTCCTACTCGCAGCTACAGCCCAAAACCTGCGAAAACTAGCCAAACTGCGACCAAATCCACATAAACGATCAGCCTTTGCCGCCTAATCTACCTCAAAAGAGGTACTCCACCGACCTTTAAGCGAAAATCGATCAGCAATCGCAAACCAACTGCGCTGCCCAAGCACCCAATCTCGTCTAAACTTCGAGTTTTTCAACAATATCCGCGCATTTGAGACTGTCGAGATTTCGGCAGTACTTTGCCGATGGCGGGTGGTTTGGTTTTGGGGGCTTGGGGTGCGAAAGCGAACGTTCTAAAGCGGACCAAAGCGAATTTGGCTGTCGCCAGCGGCAGAGGAGTTGGTGCATCACTGGCGAAAGCACCCTGCGGCGCGGAGCGCATTGCTAAATCTCTAAAGGACAAGAATGATGGATAATACGATCGGCACTAGCTTTTTCGAACGATCATAGTGGTGGGAAGTTATTTGTAATGGCCTTGCAATTCATTTGGAACCATCCCGAGCCACTTGTCGAACGATTGACGAGAGAGATCGTTCGAGTATCTATTTCGCGACCTAGTCGTGGTCCAGAGTTCGTCGTTTTCTGGAATACGGATGGAAGTGGTACAAAAATACGTTCTTACTTAGAAAGCTTGATTGATCAGCCAGAGTGGGAAGATGAGATCGGTATTCTCAACTTTGAATTCGTCGATCCGAACATTAATGACATCATGGTGTTAGATGATGTGGTGCATTTAGAAGTACGCTTTAAAGCAAGTATTATTGAGAAGCTGACAATCCACCTCCCGCCGAATCCAGCAGCAGAAAGTGGTTTAGTGCTTATCGATGACTGCAATCGCGAAATACTGATCGCTGCCGGCTGTTTCCCTTTCACCTTAACCATTGGCGGCATAATCGGCTTGGGAAGCGAGTTTAATCCTGAACGCGCCATTGACTTGTACAGTCGTGAACCGCTTCTGAGTAGTGGCGATCGCTAGCGCCAACTCCAATCACTTTAGGCTGACAGTAAGTGGGGGACAAAAATTACCTATGACTTGATGCCCTCTGACCCCGCCCCATAGAATCCTGCCATATGCCTGTACTATCCTCAAATTAATTTGAAGGACACCGATTTCGCCAGCCTTTTCTAAATATCCGCTTTCAAGCAACCACCAACCCACCCTAAACGGCAACAGCTGGCGCAAAGCGGACCAAGCCCCAAAAGGCCATCTGCCCTGAGAGCCCTATCTCTAGAACCATTCAAGCAGGTCAAGACAAGCCTGCCTCGCGGGATAACAGGTAGCGCTTTGCAACCGCCTCGACGACGTCAGTGCCCGCATCAAGCCGCAGGTGCGCATAGCGCTCGGTTGTCTGAGGTTTTGTGTGGCCTAGAAGCTTACCGATTATGGCGAGGCTTGCACCATCCGCGACGGCCCAAGAGGCGAGTGTGTGCCGCAATGTGTGTAGAGATGCGTCGCGGACCCCGGCATGGGCGACCACCCTATTCCAAGCACGTTTGGGCGGCTCCATAGGACCGGACAGGTCAGCCTTTGGGAAAACCCAAGCACAACGCTTCTCTATATGACGCAAAATCTCAGCGCCAGCTCCAGGTAATGGAATGGCCTTAGAGCGGGATCCGCCGCCGCTTTTGTGCCGCAATGGCGGAAGCAACAAGATCCCTCGAGATAGGTCTACTTCGCGCCACTTTAACTCGACGATCTCGCTACGACGTGCACCAGTTAGCGCAAGCAAGCGAAAGCAATTTGCTGCTTGGCTGCTTATGATACTGGTCTCCTCTAGGGCAGTGATTGCATTCCAGATGGCCCCAGCCTCACGTTCATCCAAGTATCGCTCTTTCCCAGCCAATTGGAGACGCCGGACGCGCGTAGCAGGATTATCCGCTCGCAACCCACGGCGAACACTCCAAGCGAGCATTGCCGCCAACGTCTCGGTTGAGCGGGCAGCAGCCCCTCGCCCACCACGAACCCTCGCCAAGCCCCGCATGCGCGTTTTCTCGGTTGTAGCGGTCCTCCCGGCCATCACGGCTTGTTGCCACTCTGATATGTCATCGGCGGTTATCGCCCTCAGCAATTTGCTTCCTAGGAGCGGGATTGCGTGGCGCTCCAAGTTTCCTCGGTCCAACTTCCATGAAGATTCGCGCTTGTCTGGCTTTTCTCTAGGGCCCTCAGCCAGATAGAGCGCGACTGCCTCCTTAAATGTGAGTGCCGCTTTGTCCTCCTCCCGTTGCCCTGATTTACGCGTTTGAGGATCAAGACCGCGCGCCACGTCACCTGCCAAGATTGTCGCGAACTCTAAAGCTTCATCGGTTGTCAGCGTGCCATAGTCACCGATGACATAGAGTTTATCCCTTCCTTCGAAACGATAACGATACTCAAATGTTTTGCGGCCAGTTGTGCGAACACGCAGGCGGAGACCTTCCAATCGGCCGTCTCGAACAACAAATGCTCGACTTGAATCCGGGAAAATGGCATCAATTACGCGTTTTGTGAGACGAGTTTCGGCAAGTTCCGTCATATCTTCATACCTTTAGGGGCCATTTTGGGTCCGTGTATGGTCCGTGGCAGGGAGAAAATCATGGCATAATCTTGCGAAGCATTGCAAGCTAAAATTTGATCAACTATCTGTATTTATATGAAAAATACTAACTATGACAAGCTCTGAAAAGCCCTGAAAAACCGTCTGGATACGTTGACATCGTAGGGGTCACAGGTTCAATCCCTGTCGCGCCCACCATTAAATCAAAGACATTGGTGAGTTACAATTGCGGTGACGCAATTGCCTCGTGTATCAACCAGCGACACCATAGCGGCCCGCATGGATCGCAATTGTGGGGGGCAGCCCAATTGTATCAAACGCGTTTTGGATCGCCATAAGGTCGGTCCAGAACGCCAGATGTTCACTCTGTGTGTGGCTTTCGAGGGCCTTGGCGCTCAACACAAATGGGAAGATATGCACGTCTACTTTTGTTTGTCCGGCCCGATGGGCGGCACTTATCAGTGTCCAAATGTCCTCGATAACAGGGTCAGTCATCGCCAAACAGCCAACACTCTCGCAGCGTCCATGGATCATAATAAAGCTACCGGTTCGACCAAGGGCCTGATCGAACGCGTTAGGATAACCCACATTCATGGAGAGATGATAGGAGGAGGCATTATTCATCGCCTCAGGGGTCACACCATAGACGCCCTCAGGGACTTGTTTGTCGCCTTCGGCCTTTTTGGGGCCCAATACACCTGAGGCGGCACAAATTGGCCAATTGGCGAATTCGACAAACCTGCCCGCGCCGCCCGGCTGCACATAAAGGTGCAATCGCTTTTCTTGCTTAAACGCCCGGATGAAAACGGGGTCGCCTAGGCTGGCACCTAGGGCCCTAAGGCGTGCGGTAACCATTGGGGTGGCCCGCTCAACGGCCACAGCCGCCCGTTGCGGCCCGGGTAATTCCAAGCGCTGATCGCTGCAGGCAGCTGCCAAGGCGGGTAAAGCCAATACGGGAACCAAGATGGTTTTGCGTCGCGTAATCATGGCCTAACCTTAGCCCCTCCAGACTAACGAGACCAGAGGCCTTACGAGCGCTTTGGGGGGCCGACCATCTGGTGCCCCACTTCATAAAGAAAATGGCCCAAGCATCTTTGCCTGGGCCAAGTTGGTACGCACGTTGACTTCTTAGTTTGTTTTAGCGGAACAGCGACAACGCCGATTGCGAAGAAGTATTGGCAATCGACAAAGCCTGCACGCCTAATTGTTGCTTGGTTTGCAAGGCTTGCAGCTTCGCGCTTTCCTTTGAGAGGTCGGCGTCAGCAATGGAACCGATGCCGTTGTTCAGAGCATCTTGCAGCTTACCGATGAAGGTCTTGTGCACTTCCAAGCGCTTTGCGCCTGCACCCCAAGTCGCCAATTGGGTGCCCAAATTGGTGATGGACGTATTGACTAGACCCAAAGCGGTGGCCGCATTGGTTGCACTGTCGACAACGGAGGTAGCAGTCACGGTAACCGTTGTACCACCTAAAGCTAAGCTTGCGCCGTTGACTGTAATGGTGTTGCCACCGGCAGAATCGCCCAAGGCCACCGCGTTGTTTGGTGTGCCGCCGATCATATTGGCCCCGTCAAACGAAGCATTGGCAACAATGCTGGTGACTTGGTCGCGTAATTGCGCAAAGTCTGCAGCCAAAGCTGCTTGAGCGGAAGCCGAAAGGCCTGCTTGCGAGGCTGCAAGCGCCTTACCCTTCATTTCATTAAGCAGTTCCATGATGCTTTCGCCGGCTGCAATGCCAGTATCAAGAATGGAAGCTGCCCGGTCGGTCGATTCACGCACCCGGTCATAAGCGCCAACATCGGAGGTCATTTTATTGGCAATCGCCCAAATCGCGCCATTATCTTTGGCTGACGCGACCTTTAAGCCAGTCGAAATCGCATTCTGTGTTTTCGCCAGGTCTGAATTGGTTTTATTCAATGTTTGCAGTGCCACCATGGCACCTTGATTGGTGTTAACGCTGAGCATTTCTAGCCCTTTTCCTACTAGGTACTCCCCCACTACGAGCGGGGCGCGCTCACTGTGAACGCCCAGTAACATTACCGTTGAGTTCTGAATGGTTCATTGAAAAACATGGTTAATATTACCTGAGAGTCACACAAAAATATGATCATCTGTGGTATTTGTCAGTAAAAAGGCATCAAGCAATAACCAGAGTGATGAAATACTGTTCTTACAAGATATTTTGGAAATTCTCTGAGTTTTTATACGCTACCTGAAAATGATTTCGTGTTTACCTTTTTTCTCAAAACTTGATGGTGCAAGTCCAATGCTACTTATCAGTTTCCCTCGCCATGAGAAACATTTGAATAGAGGCAAAGAACGCAACAATTAAGCCCCCGAAAGCCTCGGCCCTCGAACGGCTAAGCTTGACGAGGGCCGCAGTTGCCGTACCGCGCCGCTCGAACAGCACGAACAAACCACCTCCCCGAAAACACCGACAACTTGTCTTGAATTGAGACGAAAAGCGAAATAATTGCAAAATTCTTCATTAACTAATTTGTCGATAACAGGGCAATAATAGTTTTGATGAATATAATATTAAATAAATATTTTTGAATTGATCTGAAAATTCACGGATTTCCGATCAGTTACTTGTGCCTTATTTTGCCTTATTTCGACCAAAGCATGAATTGGCCCCTAGATTGCTCCCCTATCTTCAGAAGCCACACAGGGTTTGAGCTTCAATTCAGTGGGAGTACATTATGAAGAAGGCAGCAATCATCTCGGCAATCGCACTGGTCACCTCGATCGGCGGTCAAGCATTTGCCCAACAAGCCATCAACGTTTCTCAGTTCATGAACAGCAACATTTCAGCAACCACCGTGGGTATTGCCCATGACGTTTGCTGCAACGTGGGCTTCTCGGCTCTTGCAGGCGCAAACTTGGCTGAAGTCACCGGCACTGCTTCCAGCGTCTCTTGGAACAATGACCAACGATTCCGTGGCGATGCCACAGCAATCACCGTTGGTCAGGTCGGTAACATCGGTGGCAATGTCGCTTTGGACTCCGCTGCCTTTGCAAACAATGCTACGGGCTCGTTCGCCGGTGCACATGAAGTCAGCATCAATAGCGTCCAGCAAAACTGGATCGACCCAACTGCCTATACCACTGCCAATGTCTTCAATATCGGCGGCAATGTCAGCGCAACGGCCCAAGCCAATGGCAACGTCCTGAACGCTGCCGCACCAAACGCAGCGACATTCAACGTTTCGGCGCAACAATATGGTGGCGCAGCCATGAATGGCAGTGTGAACCTCACCGCACAGAACATCACAGGCGACGTGACCGGCATCACCCGCGGCTTTGGTAACTCGATGACCTTGTCGGCTGGCGGCAACATGAACATCGTTGGTCAGCAAACCATGGTTGCTCCGATCAACACCACCACCTTTATCAGCGCAAACAATGTTGGCGGTTCGGTGATTGGTTCGTCGACCTCGCTTGGCAACGTGTTCAGCGTTGGCAAACGCTAAACGTCAAGGCTAACAACCAGCTCAGAGGTCAGGATCCGTATTCGGTTCCTGGCCTTTTGTCTCTCAAACCTTCTGTCGCTGTGCTTGAAACCTTGAAGTGGCCGATCATAAATTTTGTCGGTCAACCCAGTCTTAGTCAAGCAAAGCAGAATGACTGGCAACAAGTCCATAAATTGATCAACTGGCGTTGTCGGCAAAAATACAAGTCAACACATTTCATTATTCATGAATTGTCCACGATTTATTGGTTAAGTTGAACTTGTAAGGGGCATCTCAGCACAGGCAGGTTACGAAGAGAAACCGGCTCAAAATGAAACAATGACGAATTATCGCTTGAGTGGGGAAAGCCCGTTTGAGGCGAAATGGTTCGCCAAACACGAGAATGGACCGGAATCGAGGGGGCGAAGGCCAGTTTTGGTTGGCGCCGTGATTGCAAACCCGATTGCAGTGTTCGTCCTAAAGGAGCGAAGAAAATGAAGGAAGCTCATCCAACTAGCCCAGTGAAGCTTGACGTGAAGCTTGACGTGAAGCTTGATCGCTCTCGCTTTGCCCGTGCCGCTTTTGGATTGTCGGCTGCAACTTTGAGCGTCGCTGCGATGCTTGCTGCTATGCCAGCCCATGCGCAAAGCCGTGCCGGCTATGCCAATGAATTCAGCCGTCCCTATGGCACCAATCCCGGCGACCAAAACCGCCCCTATGATGCCAGCACCCGCGACCTCAACGGCAACCGCGTCATCATCGATGGCCGTATCGTTGTTGGCGACGACTTATCGTCTCTGCCTCTAGGCCTCTATAATAGCGGCTCTTCCGGCATGGGCTTCTCCGGCACCGGTGCCGCCATTGGCAACCAGCTCAACGTCAACACCACCGGCAGCTTCAACACCGTGGTCGTCAACTCCACCCAGATCAATAACGGCAACCAAACCGTCATTATCAACGGACAAACCGCTTCAACAACAACGGGCAACACCACGACCGCTGCGGCATCGGCTGTCCCTTCCAATAACAACGCCCAGCAGACGCTCAACGGGGGGCTCGATTTCTAATGACCCAATCTTCTCATCTCTTTGCTCGCGCTAAATGGGCCAGCCTCGCGCTCGCAGGCACCCTCGCCCTCACCGGCTGTATCTCGCCCACCGCCACACCGGCTGGCAATTATGCCCGCCCCATCGGCAATGCGCCTGTCACCGCCAACCCAACCCCCTATTCCGCCGCTCTGGTCTGCTTGGGCAATTATGCCCGCTCCCAGAACATCCGTGGCCCCCGCGTCGCGGTTGGTCGCATCTTGGATTATACCGGCAAGTCTGACTTTGAAGGTGGCCGCCAAGTCACTCAGGGCGCTTCCCTGATGGCCATCTCGGCCTTCGCCAAGTCTGGCGCGCGTCTGGTGGAGCGCTTCGATACCTCGGTGTCCGAGCTTGAACTCAAATATGCCAACAACCGTCTGATCGGTGAAGAAGGCCAAGACTTCCGCCGCATCCTCGCCGGCCAAGTCCCAGGCTCTGACTTCTATCTCATCGGCGGTATCACCGAGCTCAACTACAACATCCGCTCGGTCGGTACCGACACCTTCATCGGCGACCGTGACCCCACCAATGGCAAGGGCATCGTCAATGGCAAGCTCTATGTCATGAATGTCGGCCTCGACTTGCGCTTGATCGACACCAAGACCCTCGAAGTCGTCGATGTCATCTCGTACCAAAAGCAGATCATCGGCCGTGAAGTCGGTCTGGGCTATTTCCAATTCCTCGACAACATCACCCTCGACCTCGGCGTCGGTGGCCGTAGCCAAGAGCCAGTCCAACTCGCCGTCCGCTCAGTCGTCGAACGCGCTGTCGTCGAAATGATGTCCAACATCTATGGCGTCCCGGGCGCTAGCGCTTGCCAAGGGGCCTTCGGCCCCGGCGGCGACCCCATGGGCCCCATCGGCTCCACTGGGGCCTTCGTCCCACGCTCCGACGCCACCGCCGCCGGTGCCGCCGCTCGCGCTAACCCCAACAACTGGAACGACACCCGCGATAAAAGCGTCTCACGCTCACTCCGCGGCACAAAGAACTAAGCCAGATAATTGGTACCTGAACGAAAAGAGCGGCCCATCAGGGCCGCTCTTTTCAATTGGGGCGTCTAAATCTAGCTGTTTCACCGCCTTGTGATCCTCATGTGGCTTTGAGTCCGCAGTGGCCATCTTGAGCGTCTGCGCAGCAATGCTAAGGCAAGCCCATGAAACAAACAGCGCCTGCCCATCGGCTAAAGAGGTATGTGCTTGGGATGCTCCTTTGCATCACGGCGTGCAGCCCAGCTAACAGACCACCCTCAGCAACGGACAAAGCCGCGATGCAAAACCCAGTCTATCACTTTGAAATTCCGGTTACGGACATGGACCGCGCGATCCAATTTTATGAGGACGTCCTGGGCCATAAGCTGACCCGCCAAGAAATTGACGGCTATGAGATGGCCTTCTTTCCGCGTGCCGATGGTAAGCCCGGTGCGAGTGGGGCACTGGCAAAAGGCGATGTCTATGTGCCGTCCAAAACCGGCGCGATTATCTATTTCGATGTGCCAGATATCGACCCAGTTTTAGAAAAGGCAAAGGCCAAAGGAGCGAAAGTCCTTTACCCCAAAAAGTCGATTGGCGAGGCAGGTTTTGTCGCCGAGATTGAAGATAGTGAGGGCAATCGAATTGCCCTCAATGCCCTAGAGGACTGACGCGCGGCACTTGCACCCAAGGGAACTGCCGCGCGCCACTGCATAATTGGCTTAAGTCGTCTTCTCGTCCTTAGCCGGACCTACTTCTCCATCTTGCAACAGGCCGGCTAAGCCCATCTGAGCAGGGCCGCCATTACCCAGACCCACTTCCTTCAAGATGGAGTCGATCAAGGGGGCTTGGGCGCGATAGCGCATCGCACTTTGAACCACTTGGTCAGCCAAATTACCATTGCCTTGAGCCACTTCGCCGGACGGACCTGAGGCACCACCCAAGCCCGATACATCGACAACTTTGATGGAGTCGATATTCTTCAATGGCTCAACCGAGGCCGCAATGATCTGATCCAGTTTGGAGATCAGGGATTCGCGGATCCGCATCGCCACTTGCTCCGCACTCATGACGTTCGCCGCTTCATTGATGGCGCGTTCGCCTTCGGCCTGCACCGCAAAGCGCTTAGCATCTGCCTCTGCCCGGATGGCAATGGCTTCTGCCTCACCCATGGCGATCAGTTTAGCGGCTTCGGCGCGGTCTGTTGCAGCGATCTTTTCCGCTTCCGCCCCAACTTTCACCGCAATCGCGTCGCGTTCAGCCAAGCGCGCCGCTTCGATCAATTCGATGGCACGATTACGTTCAGCCACTTCGGTTTCTTGGACAGTTTTCACCTGCTCCTCCGCGCGAATTGCAATGGCACGGGCCTTGTTAGCATCGGCCTTGGCGACGCTTTCTTCCTTAGACTTATTGGCGATCGCGATTTGACGATCTTGCTCGGCCAATTCCAGCGCACGCTTCTTCTCCAACTCCGCGGTCTCGGTGGCCCGCAGAGATTCAATCTGACGCTGGCGGTTGGCTTGCTCTTTGGCAATCCGCTCTTGTTCGATGTCGCGTTCAGCCGCAATCTTTGCAGCCTCTGACTCGCGCGACTTCTCAGCAGTCACAAGCGCAACTTCAGCAGCTTGTTGGGCACGCATGGTCTGAATTTCGCGCTGCTGACTGAGCGTAGCAGCTTCTTCCTCCAGCTTGATTTCCAAGGAGCGCTTTTGGGTTTCAAGGTTCTGACGCTCAATTTCGACCCGTGTATTGGTCTCAATATCGTTGCGCATTTTCCGGCGCATTTCGATCTCTTCGGTCAGCTTGGTCAGACCTTCGGCGTCGAACGCATTGTCCGGATTGAAGAACTCACGCGGGGTTTGGTCCAAGCCGGTCAATGACACGGTCTCAAGTTCCAACCCATTCTTGGTTAGGTCTTCGGTCACAGCCTGTTGCACCTTTTGGACGAATTGGGTGCGTTGTTCGTGCAATTCATTCATGGTGAGTTCGGCAGCTACCGAGCGCAGCGCGTCGACGAACTTGCCCTCGATCAGCTCTTTCAGTTCTTGCGGAGCCATGGTGCGGCGACCCAAAGTCTGGGCTGCTGCCGAGATGGCTTCCCGGTTTGGGGCCACGCGGACGTAAAATTCAGCCAGAACATCCACGCGCATACGGTCCTTGGTGATCAAGGCCTGCTCGCTGTTGCGAGTGACTTCCAGACGCAAGGTCGCCATATTGACGGGGATGATCTCATGCAGAACAGGCAGCACCAGCGCGCCGCCATTGACGACGACACTTTCGCCGCCGAGGCCAGTACGCACAAAGCTCGTTTCTTTTGAAGCCCGCTTATAGAGGCGCGCAACCAACACGCCGAACAAAATGAACAGGGCCAACCCGACAACGACAAGACCTAAAATTTCATAAAGTGCAGGATTAAGCATCTCGTTTTCCTTCCTATGCTTTGCTTGGAAACAGATTTCAGACTGTGGAGGCGCTATGGCTTATTGGGTAAGCAAAGGCGTCGCGGCAGTCGCGTAATAATGGTGCCCTGCCCGTTGCGTGAGCAGCACCGCTTGACCCTCGCTCAAGGCCTCTTCGGCCCGAGCAGGCTCCACCATTACATAATGGTTTTGACCAAATTGATCACGGACTCGCGCCTGAGCGGGTGAGCCGCGCCTAGCAACGCCCAGCGTCACAATTGCGGTAAGACCGACGAGGTCGTGCTGAGACAGGGCCGTGGTCTCGGTCTTCGGCATCAACCGACCCAAGAGGCGGCTTATCCAGCGCGTACCGGGAACCGAGCCCAAAAGGGCCAAAGGTGCTGCGACGGCCATCGGCAGCACTTGGCCAGTCACGGCAAATGATGCCTGTTGGGTGGCAAGTCCCGTCAAGCCAAAGACGGCACAGGCAGTCGCGAAGAATAAGGTGAAGGGTAAGCGACCGACATTGAGATAGCCCAAAATGCCGCCACCAGAACCGTTCACGTCACCATCGCCGTCGAGCCCATCAAGTCCGGCAGAATCAGAGGACGAAAACCCAATGAGAAGAAGGATCACTTCAAGCACACAGAGTGCGACTGTCAGCAGGAGGGCGCTATAAAACAGGGCATTTTGCCCCAAAAACAAATCAACCAACATCAGTTTGCGTGCGACGGTCACCACCCCGATAAACCGTCATCTCCACAGCCCTATAGATAATCATCCCAAAATAGGCTGCAAGAGGTTGCGTGCAAATATCTTAGGTCAAGCTTGGAACGCGCGTTAGACCTTGGCGAGTTCGTCGGCAACTTCCTCGCTGGAGGCTTCCTGCGTTTGCAGCGCTTCACGCTCTTGCTGCAGGACCCTGAAAACACGCGCCAAATATTCTTGCGTCCACGCGCCACGTTCGTCAGCCTGTTGCTTAGTAGGCGTGAAGGTTTCGATTTCCTGCCGCGTCAGCACGCCCGATTGCTCCAGCAAACGTTCCATCGTGTCGGTCCGTTCGCGCACTACGGCTAGCTCTTGGGCCAGCACGAGGACGATATTGGTCAAGCGCTCAACATCGGTCTCTAAGAAATAGGGCCGTTTGCCTTTGGATTTGGCGCCAGCGAGGGCGAGTGGATCAATCTTGCTCATTTAACCGCTCCGACCACATGCCAAGCGGCCTTGCGGCCATAATCTTCCTGCTTGGTATCTTGCGCCGCCTGCGGGAACACGTCGGGATCAACCACAGCGGCGACACCGCTATGCATCAGCTTGTCGCGCGCAAAACCTGCTGAGACCATCCAGCTGTCGAGATCGACTTCATGCATCTTGGTCCAGAAAGGCTCGTTATTATAGAAGGCATCCCAATCGCGCATGGCCTGCTCAAACAAGGGCATTTCTGGGGTGTATTGCGGCTGCTCGACATGAAACACGATCCCGCCAGGCTTCAGCAAGCGGTGCGTTTCGGCGAAGATTTTCGGCATGGAGGCATAAGAGGTCTCATGCAGGAACATGCACGAATGGATCATGTCAAAACTCTCATCCGCCAAGTCGGATAGGTCGCTGACATCGCCTTGTACAAAGCTGATATTGTCTACGCCCATGGTTTTGGCGCGTGCGAGGCCATAGCGCAGCATGGGTGCGCCAACATCAATCGCGACCACTTCGGCATCGGGGAAAGCTTGCGCGATTGGCAGCACATTGTGGCCAAGGCCCGCACCAATATCGAGAATGCGCTTGGGCTTTAAGTCGGGCAGTGTCTCTTTCACCCAAGCTGCAATCGCCTGCCCGCCGCCATCATTATAGCGGCCTAACATGCCGCCAGTGGTGGCAAAGATCCCGATGTCATAATTGCACGGGCCTGTGACATCGCCCTCCGCGAGCTCGGTGTGATAGCTGCCGGGCATGCAGTGGTGGTCAATCGCCTCGACATAGCGCGGCAAGGGCAATTCTGGATTAAGCTTGAGCCGCTGATCATTCTCGGTCAGCGCCTTGGCCTTGGCATTCAATTGGTCAGCTTGGCGAAGCGTCACCCAACGGCCAGCTTGTTGGCGGGTTTCCATCGTGGCGCGGCGCAGGGCGCTCCACCATTGGAACAATGAATCCTTCAGAAGCGCTTTGCGCACTTCATGGCGATCCTTGAAGCCACGCCCATGCTTCGCCACAAATTTGGGCTCAACGCGCGCATCAAAAGCCTCTTTCACGCCCGGCATAATCTGGGTCGATAAGTGTCGGTTCATATGCGCCAAAAAATTGAAGCGCGAAATCTCGTCATGGCTCAGTTGCGGATACATGCCATGTTGGCCCACAACGCGGTAATCTGGTGGCCCGTCATAGGCGCGGGCAGGCTCTGCTTTAGGCTTATCGCTTACGAGACTGGACATGCTCACATCTCCCGGGTCACACACTGTGGCCATTTCTTATCTAAATGATATACCTATTGCCAGATGAAAAGAGCGTGGCAACCTGTCGCACAACATTTTTTCGGAGATCACTATGGCAGACAAGCGTTTCTTAGGCAAAACAGCGGTTGTCACGGGTTCTGGGCGGCGCAAAGGCTTGGGCGAGGCCATTGTGCGCAGGCTCGCATCAGAAGGGGCCAACATTGTCCTTTCCGACATTGGTCGGGCGCGTGATGCGGCCACAGCCGCCGAACATGTTGGCCAAGAAGATGAAATGGCGGCCATCGCACAAGAGATTGCGGCCATGGGCGTAGGCGTAACCACCAAGGCCTGTGACGTGCGTATCCCTTCAGAAGTCGATGCTTTGGCCCAGCATGCCGTCGACACATTCGGAAGCCTCGACATCTGGGTCAATAATGCTGGCATCGGCTATATTATGAAGCCGCTTTTGGAGGTGACCGAAAACGATTGGGATGCGGTGATCGACGTCAATCTGAAAGGGTGCTTCTTTGGCGTCCAGGCGGCGGCCAAGCGCATGATTGCGGCTGGCAAAGGTGGGCGCATCATCAATATCGCGAGCCAAGCGGCGAAATCTGGCTTTCCCCATGCCCAAGCTTATACCTCATCCAAGCATGGCCTCGTTGGGCTGACGCGTTCTGCCGCTGTCGAACTTGGGGCCCATCAGATCACCGTCAACAATGTCTGCCCGAACCATGTGACCACCGGGCTTGGGGCTTGGCAGAATGAATATTTCTCCAAAGTCGTAGGGGCTACCTCGGTCGAGGATTATCTGAAAGCCATGGCAGCACGCATCCCCTTGGGGCGGCCGGGCCTACCCGAAGACACGGCTGCGGCGGTCGCCTTCCTGTGTAGCGCCGACGCTGTCTATATAACCGGCGAAAGCATGAATGTGTCGGGCGGAGAAGAGCCCCACTAAACCGCTGCTTGAAGGGGGTGACATGGCGTTCTTATCTGCGATTTCGATTCTGGTTGCCGATTATGATGAGGCAATTTCCTGGTATCGGTCCAAGCTTGGCTTCGAACTGATCGTCGACACACCGATGGGTGGCGAAAAGCGCTGGGTTGTGGTGGCACCAAGTGCGGATGCGCAGACGCGGATTATTCTGGCAAAAGCTTCAGGGCCAGAGCAGACTGCCTTGATTGGCCGGCAAATGGGCGGACGGGTCGGCTTTTTCCTACAGACTGACTCGTTTGACGAGGCCTATGCCAACATGGTTGAGGCTGGTGTGGTTTTTCGTGAAGACCCGCGAAACGAAGTCTACGGGAAAGTCGTGGTGTTTGAAGATTGCTATGGCAATGGCTGGGACCTTATTGAGCCCGCCGATTAGCGCCACGGATCCAAAGACGAGCGGGTTCTTCAATCAAATGATGCGCGCAGGCAGAGACCAGCATCAAGATCGCCGTCATCGCTACAATCGTTAAAGGGTTGATCGGAATAGACGTGCCTAAAACGCCAGCGAGATTTTGTAGTGCCATAAAGACTGGTACATGCAGGATGAAGATTGCGTAGGACCAGCCACCCAACTTTACCATGAAGGGCGCGTCCAATCCGGTTCCGACACCTGAGGCTGGTTTTGTGACATCTCGGGCGGCAAGCCCAATGACCAACAGGGCGCCACCTAGCGCCACCATGCCTGTGGTCAGGCCAAAAAATGCCCCACTCACGGCAATCAATGTGCCCAGTAGAACCACGCGAAAAGCGTCGCGCGCTGTTAGATGCCAAGTCTCGAACAATACCCGAGCCGCCACACCAACGAACATCACCGATGCCCCGCGCAAGATCCCCAGATCGGCTGTCGACTGGGTCATGGTGCGGCCAAGCAGAAGACGAAACCCCAAATCGATCAGCAAGACCAAGACAAGGGTGAAGACGAAGAATAATTTAGGTCGGTGCCTCAAGGCAGAGGCAAATTTTAGAAAAGCGGGAAATAAGAGATAACCGAAGAATTCTGCGCTAATGGTCCAACCGGGGAAGTTCCAAACCCCAGCCCCTGGAACACCCCACGCTTGAAGGAGGAAGATATTCGCCACGAGCCCAAGGAACGTAAAATTATGTGCTTCGTCGCCCTTTCCGACTAGGTAAGCAGCTACCACCAAGCCAGCCAGAACGGCCAGAGCCAAAAGATGCAACGGATAAAGCCTAGCTACGCGAGCTCGCATAAAGGTCGAAAAATCAAATTTGGCCTTACTTCGCGCCCAATAAATATGGGTCAGGACAAATCCCGATAGCACAAAGAAGATGTCGACGCGCGCAACGCCCGCCTTCATGATCGGCCAAGACCCAAATCCCGCATGGTCGTACATATCGCCTAAATGGAAGACCGCGATCCAGATCGACAATAGAAAGCGGAGCCCGGTTAAGCTGTCGAATGTTTCGGGACGCGAATGGGTCAAAACTCAATTCCACAAAAATACAAAAAAAGGTGGGAAACCTGTCCCAGGGGAAATGTGCGGGTGCGTATCTCCCACCATCGCGTCTGCTTGACAAGGCCGCAGGCGGGCGGCAGGTCTCTGGTCTTGCTCTCGCGGACCAAAGGCGCTCTTCATGACTGTTATCCCGCCCAAATTTAGCTGGCCCAATGGCACAAAGTTGGCCGTGTCCCTTGTGATCAATGTCGAAGAAGGGGCTGAGCAAAATATCCGCGACGGCGATAAAGGGCCTGAGCCGGTGGATGAACTGGGGGCGGTTCCCAATCGGCCAATGCGTGTCTATGGCAATGAGAGCAATTACCAGTATGGCATCAAAGCGGGTTGGCCGCGCATCCGCGATCTGTTTGACAGCTACAACTTCGCGCCCACCGTTACTGCTGCAGCCTTAGCACTGGAACGCGCGCCAGAAATCGCCGCCGATATTGTCGCCCGCAAATGGGAAGTGGCGGCACATGGCTATCGGTGGAGCCACCAGTTCTGGATGGATGAAGAAAAGGAACGCGCCTTCATCACCAAAGCTCGAGACTCCCTTCTGAAAACGACGGGGCAGCGGCCGGAGGGCTGGCTATCGCGCTATCTTCTGACCGATCAAACGCGGCGGATTTTAGCCGAAGAGGGCTTCACCTATCATATGGACGACTATTCGGGCGACATGCCCTTCTGGGACAGCGTTGAGACCGGCCAAGGGGTTAAGCCCATGCTGATCACGCCCTACGCCATCGACACCAATGATATGAAGATGTGGGTTGCCCCGGCCATGCAGCCTTGGGATTGGGCGGAATATGCCATCCAAAGCTTCGATGCCCTGTTAGCAGAGGCGCGGCGCGGGCACGCCCGCGTGCTCAATATCGGCCTCCATTTGCGGATTATCGGTCGCCCCGGCCGGATCGGCGCGCTGGACCGTATCCTGGCTCACATCAAAGCGCATGAGGATGAAGTCTTTGTCGCGGGTCGCAATTCACTGGCGCGGGCATTTGAAGCGCAAGTCCCCTACAGCCAGTGACGAGGCCCAACCTTGCTGAAAAGTTACTTGACCGCAACCCGTGCGATCCCGTGACTATGCGCCTGTTTTCAACCCGCCATGCGATCCTGCAGGCCAATTTTTTGAGTGGAGCGTTTTCATGCGTCGATTGACAAAGGCCATTTTGGTTTCCCTCATCGCCCTATCGGCACAACCGGCATTGGCACAGATTGCCCCGCTGCCCGGCTTCCCACAAGACCGCTACAAGGACTTTAAGGCTGACCCCGCCGTGACCTATGGCACGCTGCCTAATGGCATGCGCTATGCGATCAAGAAATGGCCGACCCCAAAGGGCGAAGTCGCCATTCGCCTACGCATTGCCGCCGGCGCTCTCAATGAGGAAGATAATCAGTCCGGCCTAGCGCATTTTTTGGAGCACATGGCCTTTAATGGCTCGGAAAATGTTCCCGAGAGCGAGTTTGACAAAATTCTCGCCCGGGAGGGTTTAGCCTTTGGCCCAGATACCAATGCCTATACCAGCTGGGACGAGACGGTCTATCAATTGGACATGCCCAAGGCTGAAAAGCTGGAATTGGGTCTATCCATGATGCGCGAGACGGCGGGACGCCTGACGCTCAACCCAGAGGCCATCGATCGCGAGCGCGGAATTATCCAGTCCGAGGAGCGTGCGCGTGAAAATCCGGGCTTCCGCCAGTTCCGCGCCTTTGCCGCCCAAGCCCTTGATGGAACCCGCATCCCGAGCCGTTTTCCCATCGGCGATATGAAAGTGGTCCGCGAGGCCCCGCGGGAACGTTTCGTCGACCTGTATAAGCGCTTCTATACCCCCCAGCGCGCGTTTCTGGTTGTGGTGGGCGACGTCGACCCAAAGGCTGCCGAAGCGTTGATTCAGGCGCAGTTTGGCAATTGGGAACAGCCCAAGGATGCTGGTAAAGATCCCGATCTGGGCACGCCGAAGCGCGAACCAGGCTCTGTCAAAATTTTCCTTGAGCCTCAACTCGCCACCGCCGTCAGCCTGTTCAATGTAAAGCCTTATCAGGCAGAACCCGACACCAGCGCCAATCGGCGAGAGGACCTTCTCCTAGCGCTAGCGCACCGCGTGGTGAATACACGGCTAGAGCGGCTGGCTCGACGCGAAGGCTCCCCCATCACCAGCGCTTCGATCAGCTCGGGCGCTTGGTTTAGTGCCGCCCGTATTGCGTCGATTGAGACAACGGCAACCAGCCCAGCCAAGTGGCGAGAAGCGCTCGACATTGCCGATGGTGAATTGCGACGCGCCCTCAGTTTCGGCTTTACGGCGGATGAATTTGCGGTCGCCTTGGCCGACACGCGAGAAGGCTATAGCCGGGCGGCTGCGCAAGCCGGGGCAGCCAGATCGGCGGATTTGGTCGACAGCATCCTTGGAAGCTTTGGCAGCGACGAAGTCTTAACCACGCCGGCAGATGATTTGGCGTGGTTTGAGAAAGTGGCTGGCACTTTAAACCCGCAAGCAGCCTTGGCCGAACTCAAAAAGGCCTGGGGCCAAGATGTGCCAGAGCTGTTCATCTCAACTGGCGAAGCAATTGATGGCGGCGAAGCTGCTGTTCAAGCTGCTTATCAAGGCGTGCGCGCCAAGCCCGTCACGGCACCAAAGGCCGAGGCCAAAGCACAATGGGACTATGTGAACTTCGGCCCGAAAGGCACAGCCACAGAGTCTGTGCTCTTGGCCGATTTGGGCGTCACCCAAATGCGCTTTGCCAATCAGGTGCGCTTGACCGTCAAGCCAACCAAGTTTGAAGAGGGCCGTGTGCGCGTCCAAGTGAGCTTTGGCGAAGGCCAATTGGCGCTGCCTGCGGACCAGCCGGGCCTCCTCTACGCCATTGATGCAGCCTATATCGCAGGCGGGCTTGGCAAGTTGGACGCTAACGCGTTGGAGCGGGCTTTGGCCGGGCGCAGTGTTGGGCAAGGCTTCTTCATTGGCGAAGATAGTTTCAGCTTTGGCAGTTCAACCACCGCAGCGGACCTAGGCCTGCAATTGCAGGTCTTTGCAGCCTTCCTGACCGATCCAGCTTGGCGACCCGATGGCATTGCCCGCCTGAAGGCTTCAAAAGATGCGATCTATCGTCAGATCGACACCACACCGGGCAGCGTCTGGGGAACGCAAAGCGATTTTGTCCTGTTTGCCAACAACCCCCGCTTTGCCTTCCCAACGGCAGAGCAATTCGACCAATTGACCTTGGACAAGGCCAAGGCGGTCGTGGATGCGGCACGGAAAAATTCCGCGATTGAAATCCTAATCGTGGGCGACACCACCGTAGAGGCTGCGCGTGATGCCGTGGCGGCTACATTCGGCGCTCTAGCTGCCCGCGCCGCTACCCCGCCGGCCTTGGCGGAAGCCCGCAAGGTTCAATTCCCCGCGGGCCGAGGGACAACGATCTTGAACCACAAGGGGCGGCCAGATCAGTCCCTCGCCATGGTCTATTGGCCCATGCGCGATTATGGCGATGGGCGCGAAGCACGTGGCATCCGCATCTTGACGGCCATTCTGCAAAACCGCCTGACCGAGGTGATCCGCGAAGAATTGGGCGACACCTATTCGCCCGGTATTGACTGGGCCCCATCGCGTGTCTTCCCCGGCTATGGCCGGATCGGCGCGCTCGCCGAAGTCAAACCCGAAGATAGCGATAAGGTCATCGCGGCAATGGAAGCGATTGCAGCAGACCTTGCCGCCGGTAAAATCGATGATGACTTGTTCCAGCGGGCACGCCGCCCCTTGATCGCAGACTTTGACGAAACCACCGCCAATAATCCGTGGTGGGTAGGTGCGCTGAGCCAATCTAGCTTTGACCGGGAACGCATTGTGCGCATTCGGGAGGGCAAGGATCAATATGCTTCAACCACGTTGGAAGATGTAAAGGCCTTGGCGAAGCGTTATCTCGACCCGTCCAAAGCCCGCTTGATCAAGGTTCTGCCGACCCCGGCCGCGAAAGAGACCAAAGCGCCCTAAACAACACCCGTCCACAAAACGTCGTCAATACGGCGGGCGCCACTCGCCAAAACCGCCAAACGATCAAAGCCCAAGGCCACACCGCTGGCCTTGGGCATTTTTGTTAGGGCTGCCAAGAAATCCTCATCCAATGGATAGCGCTCCCCATAGAGGGCCTGCTTTGCCTCCATATCGGCCTCAAAGCGAGTGCGCTGTTCGGCTGCGACTGTTAGTTCGCCAAAGCCATTGGCGAGTTCTACCCCGCAGACATAAAGCTCAAATCGCTCAGCCACGCGAGGATCATTTGGGTTCTTGCGAGCTAAAGCTGCTTCACTGATTGGATAGGAATGCAGGACGCAAGGGGCGTCAAAGCCCAGAG
This sequence comes from Hyphomonadaceae bacterium UKL13-1, assembly GCA_001602435.1. Lineage (GTDB taxonomy): Bacteria > Pseudomonadota > Alphaproteobacteria > Caulobacterales > Aquidulcibacteraceae > Aquidulcibacter. The sequence continues at coordinate 156,618 of CP012156.1, read as the reverse complement.
AGGGTTCGATCTTTTGCACCAGCACTTTTGAAAACACATCCGACCAAGTGTCGGATCCATCCGTCGAAACACCTGCGCCCCGCGCCTGCGCGCGCAACAGGTCGACATCTTCTTGGCCCTGTGAGCCGATACTGGCCATCAGATCCATGCCGGCATAGCGATCAAACGCCTCTGCCAAGCTCAATCGCACCGGTTCGGCATTAACGGGCACCTGATGCCGACGCCAAGCAAATTGTTCGGTTGGGACAGCCGCCGCCGCCACGCGCAGCAGGGCAAGGCAATCCTCAATCACCTCCTGCCAGTCGGCCTCCGCCCGGTACCATTCCAGCATGGTGAATTCCGTCGCGTGCAAGGGCCCGGCCTCGCGATTGCGGAATACGCGGGCAAAATCGAAGATCTTTTCCTCGCCTGCCGCTAAAAGCTTCTTGCAGGCAAATTCTGGGCTGGTGTGCAAATAAAGCGGCGTTGGCGTCCCGTCCGGAGCGAGCTTTGTTGTCGCAAGACCATGTAAATGGGTCTCATTGCCGGGCGAGACCTGCAATTGCCCAGCCTCTATTTCGCAGAAATCTTCAGCCTCAAACCAAGCGCGGACGGCCTTCTTGATCCGGTTGCGCGCTAGAAGAAAGGGCCTGCGATCCGCATGGCGACCCGCCTCCCACCACGGGCTCTGCGGCACATCTGAGTGTGTCATGCGTCACCCATTTGGCGGATTGAGCGAGAAAGGTTAGAAGGCGCCCACATCACAAGATTTCCACGCTTTGAACCGAAGTCGGATCAAGGCTCAGCACTGAAAGACAGATTATGGTCAAGGTCATCGCCTCCAGCCTTCGCAAAGGCAATGTTGTCGAACACACAGACAGCAAGCTCTATGTCATTTTGACAACCCAGAACATCCATCCCGGCAAGGGCACGCCTGTGACCCAAGTCGAAATGCGTCGCATCACCGACGGCATCAAGATGACGGAGCGCTTCAAAACCACCGATCAAGTGGAAAAGGCCTTCGTGGAAGAAAGCAAGTTCAATTATCTCTATGACGATGGTACTGCCCATGTCTTCATGAACCCAGACAATTTTGAGCAAGTTCTGGTGCCCCATGCAGTGTTGGGTGACGATGCGGCCTATCTGCAAGAGAATATGGAAGTCTATCTGACCATCTTCAACGAGACTCCGCTAGCGGCTGTATTGCCTACCCGCGTAACGTTGGAAATCGTCGATACCGAACCCACGATGAAGGGCCAGACGGCTTCTTCTTCCTATAAGCCTGCAATGCTTTCGAACGGCGTGCGCACCATGGTGCCTCCTTATATCGCAACTGGCACGCGCATTGTCGTCCTTACTGAGGATGGCTCTTACGTTGAGCGCGCAAAGGACTAAGCTGGGTTCCAAGGTTTAGGGTGGAGGGGATAAAATGCGCCAAATTCTAGTTTCCGGTTTGGCGCTTTGCCTTGCTGCCTGTGCCGCAAGTCCGGCAGCAACGCCCCCAGTCGCCCTCAAGCCAACAGCCGATATGCCCGAGGCCAAGCCTGCGGGCGTTTGGAAGCATGGCGGTATGATTGCCGCTGCCAATCCTTTGGCCGTCGAAGCTGGCCTTGAAATCCTGCGCGCCGGTGGATCGGCTGTAGATGCGGCGATTGCTGTGCAGACGGCATTGGGCCTTGTTGAGCCCCAGTCGAGCGGTATTGGTGGCGGTTCCTTCATGCTGCACTATGACGCCGAAACGGGTGACGTCGTGGCCTATGATGGGCGCGAAGTTGCCCCAGCTGCAGCAACAGATCGGCTGTTCCTTGACGAGGCTGGCAACCCCCTACCCTTTTGGACTGCGGTAAAATCCGGCCGTTCTCAAGGCGTGCCTGGGGCCGTGGCCATGCTGCATATGGCCTGGAAAGAGCATGGCAAATTGCCGTGGAACCGCAGCTTTCAGCCAGCGATTAAATTGGCCAGTGACGGCTTTAAGATTTCGCCTCGCCTGAACACGGTCGCCACCCAACTCAAGCGCATAACCGAGCCTGGTGCCGATGTGTTGTCCTATTTGATGGATTCATCGGGAACGCCTTTGCCGGCAGGCACGCTCTTAAAGAATGCCGCTTATGCGGACACATTGACCCAGATTGCTGAACAAGGTCCAAAGGCTTTCTATGAAGGCCCGATTGCCGCTGACATCGTTGCCCGCTCAGGTCAGGCACCCATGCCCGGAACCTTATCGCTGGAGGATTTGAAGGACTATAAGCCCAACAAGCTCCAACCCATCTGCCGCGCGTACCGCGAACGCAAAATGTGCGGCATGGGGCCACCGTCATCGGGCGGGATTGGCGTCATGGCCACTTTGGGCATTTTGGAAAACTTCGATATGGGTGCCACTGGTCCCAACGATGCACTCGGCTGGCACCGTTTTATTGAGGCTCAACGATTAGCCTATGTCGACCGCGACACATATGTCGCCGACGATCGCTATGTAGCAGTCCCCATCGCGGGCCTTCTCGACGCGACCTATCTGAAGAGCCGCGCGGCCTTGATCTCCGACACATCTACCATGAAGACGGTTGAACCCGGCGAGCCTCCGGGTTCTGTGAAGCGCGGTCGCGATGCTACCGGCAATGTGTTTGGCACGACCCATTTTGTCATCGTAGATCAACGCGGCAATGTTGTGTCCATGACGACAACCGTGGAGAGCCTGTTTGGCTCGCAGCGTATGGTGCGCGGCTTCTTCCTCAACAACCAACTGACCGACTTCTCCTTCCGCAATGTCGATGCGAAGGGCGAACCGATTGCCAATGCGCCTGCGGGCGGCAAGAAGCCCCGCTCCAGCATGGCGCCGACTATTGTCTTTGATAAGGATGGTCATTTCGAGCTAGCCGTCGGCTCGCCCGGTGGCAATGCGATCATCGCCTATGTCGCCAAAGCCATGGTCGGGATGCTGGACTGGAATCTGTCGCCCCAAGATGCGGTCGCGCTGCCCAATATTGTCGCGCGCTCTAGCCCTGTGGCGCTGGACCGGACACGTGCGAGCCCTGAATTGATCAAAAGCTTAGAAGCTCTCGGCCAAACCTTCCGCGATGGCGGCGGGGCTGAAGGCTCTGGCCTGCATGCCGTTCGCCTCACGCCCGAGGGACTGGTTGGCGGGGCCGATCCTCGCCGCGAGGGCGTTGCGCGGAAGCCTTAAATTTATCCACGACTTAGATCACACACAAAAAACCAACCCCGGGAGCACGGCCATGTTTGAGAAATTATTTTCACTAGAAGGCCGTGTCGCCTTGGTCACGGGCGGCTCTAAAGGCATTGGCCGGATGATTGCCGAGGGTTTTTTGGCGCAAGGGGCCAAGGTCTACATTACGGCCCGCAAGGCGGATCAATGCATGGCAGCCGCCGAAGAAATGTCCAAAGGTGGGCGCAGCTGCACGGCTATTCCGGGCGATATCTCAACCCTTGAAGGCGTGAAAGCCTTGGCGGACACCATCACAAAGCTGGAAGATCACCTCGACATTCTGGTCAATAATGCCGGCACCATCTGGATGGCCCCATTGGATTCCTATCCCGAAAAAGGTTGGGACAAGGTGATGGATCTCAACGTCAAAAGCCCCTTCTTTTTGGTGCAGGCTTTGCTGGGTCATTTGAAGGCTGCGGCCAAACCCGGCCAGCCCGCCAAAGTGATCAACATCACCTCGATTGACGGCATCACGGTCAATTCGGTCGACACTTTTGCCTATCAGGCCAGTAAGGCAGCGTTCGCCCATCTCACCAAGCGGCTCGCCGCTGATCTGATCAAGCACAATATCGTGGTCTCGGCTTTGGCACCCGGGGCCTTTGCCTCTGACTTAAACACCATTGCCCGCGACCATGGCGACATGGTGGCCGCTGCCATCCCCGCCAAACGCGTGGGGACGACCGAGGACATGGCTGGCACAGCGATCTATCTCGCCTCGCGCGCGGGCGACTATATGGTCGGAGAAGCAGTGATTATTGACGGTGGACTGACGGCGATTGGACGCGGTCAGGCTTAAGAAGCCTCACCCGCCGTCGCCAACCGTTCCTTCAAGGCAACGCTGGCGCGGGTCTTGACGCTTTCGCTGCGCAATTGCCCGCAAGCTGCCAAGATATCGCGCCCGCGCGGCGTGCGAATGGGCGCGGAATAGCCTGCCCGGTTCACGATATCTGCAAAGGCATGGATCGTTTTCCAGTCCGAACATTCATACTCTGTTCCGGGCCAGGGATTGAACGGGATCAGATTCACCTTTGCGGGCATACCCGACAAAAGCTTGACCAGCGCACGCGCTTCGGCCGGGCTGTCATTCACGCCTTTTAGCATCACATATTCGAAGGTCACGCGCTTGGCATTATTTAGGCCGGGATAGGCGCGGATACCCGCCATCAATTCTTCGAGTGGGTACTTCTTATTCAGCGGAACCAATATGTCGCGCAATTCATCATTTGTCGCATGAAGGCTGATCGCCAACATCGCGCCGGTCTTATTGCCGAGCTCTTCTAACTTTGGCACCACACCGGAGGTCGAAACCGTGATGCGGCGGCGACCAATCGATATGCCTTCGCCATCGCTAATCAGGTCAATCGCCTTGGCGACTTCGTCAAGATTATAGAGCGGCTCACCCATGCCCATGAAGACAATATTGGTCAAAGCGCGACCATCGGTCGTCGACGGCCATTCGTCCAAATCGTCGCGCGCGATCATGACTTGGGCGACGATCTCCGCTGCCGTTAAATTGCGCACCAGCTTTTGCGTGCCCGTGTGACAGAAGGTGCAAGTCAAAGTGCAGCCCACTTGGCTCGACACGCACAGGGCACCGGAACGGGCGACATCGGGGATAAAAACAGTCTCAAACTCAACGCCCGGTGCCGAGCGGATCAACCATTTGCGGGTACCGTCGGCAGAAACCAGTCGCTCGATCACTTCGGGCCGATCCAAGCTGTGATGGGCCTCCAGCAAAGCGCGCAAGTCCTTGCCAATATCCGTCATCACGTCGAAATCGCGCGCACCAAAGAAATACAGCCAACGCCAGATTTGTTGGGCGCGCATCTTGGCCTTTTTTGGCTCTACGCCCAAAGCAATCACGGCCTCGCGCATTTCTGCCAAGGTGAGGCCGACAAGCGAAGTCCGCGTCGAAGTGGGCACCGAAACAGGGTCGGGCGCCGCGCTATGGCGGTGCGAAAGGTCAAGGGTGACTGTCATGGGCGGCCCCATAGCACGGAAAATGCGGCGCTTAAAGCAGACCGCGCCACCACCGTCACAGAACCGTCATACAGTGACCTCGTGACTCTGACGGCAAACCCGCTAAACAGGCTGAGCATGATCGCTTGTGGGGAAGTATGACAGCTCCAGTTCTAGAGGCCAAAGGCCTATTTCGAACCTATGGTGCCCGTAAGGCACTGAATAATGTATCCATTACGGTCCAGCCTGGGGAAATGGTGGCACTTATCGGGCCTTCAGGCTCTGGCAAGTCCACTTTGCTGCGCAATGCCACCGGCCTGATCACCACCGACGAAGGTACTGGTGAGGTCAATTTGCTGGGCATTTCGGTTCAGAAGAATGGCAAATTGTCTGACTCAGTGCGTCAAGCGCGTGCGCGCGTCGGCTTTGTGTTTCAGCAGTTCAATTTGGTCGGCCGCCTCAGCCTGTTCCAAAACGTCATGCTGGGTTCTCTGGGGCGTCTGCCTTTTGCAAAAGGTTTCTTGGGTCAATGGCCGCAAGCCGATCAAGAGCGCGCCATGCAGGCCCTGGCCCGTGTGGGTGTTGCCGATTATGCAGCCCAACGCGCCAATACGCTCTCTGGCGGTCAACAACAGCGCGGCGCAATTGCCCGGGCTTTGGTACAAGGGGCCGAAGCGATTTTCTTGGACGAGCCCGTCGCCTCACTGGACCCAGTCTCGGCCCGCAAAGTGATGGAGCTTTTGCGCGACCTCAATCAGCGCGACGGCGTGACGGTGATCGTCACCCTGCACCAGATCGATTATGCGACGAAATTCTGTGACCGGATTGTCGCGTTAAAGGCGGGGCAGATTGTCTATGACGGTCCGAAAGACGGCCTGACTCGCGACCGCTTGATTGAGATTTACGGCGCAGAGTTCGACGAAGAAACGGGCGATGCGGCTCCAAAGGAAGAACCCGTCCCAGAGATCACCAAGCCAGGGCATCAAAATATTTTGGAAAAAGTGGTGCAGTGGGGCTTGGCTTTGGCCATGGTCATCGGCGGATCTTACGCGCTGTGGGAACAAGCCAAGCCGAAGGTTGAGGCCGACATCAATTTCTCCATCCTTGCTACCGAAAACAGCCAAAATTTAGGGGCCCGCTGGAAACCCTTCTTGGCAGACATGGAAAAGCAAACTGGCTTGAAAATTAAGCCTTATTTCCAAACCGGCTATGCGCCACTGGTCACCGCCATGCAATTTGGCCAGACCCAAGTTGGTTGGTTCTCGAATAAGCCAGGTTGGGAAGTCGCCAGCACAGGGAAGGCCGAAGTGTTTTTGCGCTCTTCCGACCCATCGGGTGTGGACGGCTATAATTCGGTCGTTATCGTCAATAAGAACTCTACTCTGACCATTGATGAGCTTTTGGCCTGCGATCGCACCAAGGACTTTGGGATGGGCGACGCCAGCTCCACATCCGGCACGCTGGCACCGATGACCTATCTATTTGCGCCACGCAACATCAATCCGTCCAATTGCTTCAAGACAGTCCGGTCAGCCAATCATGAAGCCAATGTGCAGTCGGTTGCGGCAGGGCTTCTGGATGCGGCAACCAATAACTCCACGTCTTTGCAAATTCTGGGCGTGCAAGATCCACGGCTCATCGGGAAAGTGAAAGTCATCTGGACTTCGCCAACCTTGCCAGAGGATCCCATCATGTGGCGCAAAGACCTCGACCCAGTGAAGAAGAAGAAAATCAAAGACTTCTTCCTCAGTTACGGCCGACAAGGCGATAAGGCACAGCAGGATCGCGAGCGCGCCATTCTGGCCTCACTCAGCTTCGGTCTGTTCCAGCCCGCCAATAATGACCATTTGCTGCCTGTCCGGCAGATGCAAGCAACTGAAGATCTGATGCAAGCCCAACAATCGGGTGATGTCGGCAAGATTTCGAAGGCAAAAGAAGCCTTTGATGCCATCCAAGCTGAAGCAGAAGCAGCCAAAAGCCGCGCCCTGCCGTTGCTACCGACAACCCCAACCGAAGGCTATGCCGTTGAAGGAAAGGCGGTCAAGAAATGAGTACGACCCCAATGAAAGCCAGCGGCGCTGTTTCGCTGGGCCATGTGCCCGCCCCACCAACGCGGACTGCTGCCGACAAACTCTACGACCTTTTGGTCTGGGGCGGGATTTTACTCTTGCTGGCCATCAGCTTCGGTCCCGCTGAGATTTCCAAAGTCACACGCCTATTCACCAATTCGGAGAACATGCAGACGTTTTCGACGCGCTTGGTCAATCCGGACTTCTCGGAATGGCGCCTCTATGTGCGGCAAATGTGGTTGACGGTGCAAGTTGCCATTTGGGGCACGTGCTTGGCCGTCATCATGGCCATCCCATTCGGCTTTATGTGTGCATCGAACGTAGCACCGTCATGGCTTGTCTGGCCGATGCGGCGCTTGATGGACTTCTTGCGCTCGGTGAATGAATTGGTGCTTGGCTTGATCTTCATCGTCGCCGTGGGTCTAGGCCCTCTGGCCGGGGTTTTGGCGATCGCGCTCCATACCGCAGGGGTCTTGGCAAAACTGTTTTCAGAGGCCGTTGAATCGATCGACAGCCGCCCTGTGGAAGGGGTGCGCGCAACCGGCGCTGCCAAATTGCATGAGATCATGTGGGGGGTTTTACCGCAGGTCGCGCCACTTTGGACGTCCTATGCGCTCTATCGGTTTGAATCCAACTCACGTTCGGCCACCGTTTTGGGTCTGATCGGTGCAGGTGGTATCGGAGCAAAGCTGATGGAAAGCATGAATAGCTTTCAGTATGAGCAAACCGCCGCCATCGGGATCATCATCGTGGTCGCGGTTACGTTGATCGACATGCTGAGCCAAGCCATGCGTTCCAGACTTCTGTGAACGCAGGCTTGGTAACCGCAGGATCGATTTAGGTTTAGTCGAACAAAGCGTCCAAGTCGCTTTGATCCATGGATGCGCCTTCAGTGCCAAACAAGGCATCAATATCGTCTTGGGCGACTTCTGGACCGTTCAGCGCAGGACCGTTCAACAGGTTCTCGCGCTTGCGCTTGTCTTCTAAGGTCTCTTCAAGCTCTGCATCTTCGACGCCCATCACACTGGCGAAGCGCTCGAGACGTTGCTCGATATGGGTCAAGGTGTCGACCACCTTCTTAATGCGCTGACCGGTGATGTCTTGGAACGTGCAGGCTTCAAAAATTTCCATCATCTTATCGGACACAAAGGCCTGATAAGCGGCGGGATCGCTGGTGTCCGCTGCCATCACATCTTCTGCGACAGCCATAATCAGATTGGTCGCTTCGGCCGTATGCTGAACAACCGCGTGTAGTTCGGCCCCAGCGCCCGGAATCCGATCTTCACTCAGATCATTTGGACGCAGGTTGGAGATTTCAAGGCGCGTGCGTTGAATATAGGATGAGATGTAGCGCATCTCATCAAACAGGCTGCGGTCGATCGAACTAAAGAACATTTGCATGGCTTCGCTCATTTGCGAAGCCAAGTTCAGAACCTCACCCAAGCGAGGATCTTTAAGGTCTGCGCCTTTCAGCGCTGTGATCGCGTCACGAACCTTATTGGCAACTTCTGGTGACGGCATCGTCAGCCCCCCTTAAACAAACAATGCTTAGAAATCGCCCAGAACAGAAGCGATCTTAGCTTTCAGGGTTTGGGCGTTAAACGGCTTGACGATATAATTGTTCACACCGGCCTTTTTGGCAGCGATCACATTTTCCGTCTTGGATTCGGCGGTCACCATGATGAATGGCGTTGGCTTCAGGATTTCATCGGCACGAACTTCGCGCAAAAGTTCATAACCAGTCATGGGTTCCATGTTCCAATCGGAGATCACGAGGCCATATTTGGTCTTCTTCATTTTCTCGAGCGCTTCGCGCCCGTCAGCCGCCTCATCCACATTCTCAAAGCCAAGCTGCTTCAAAAGATTGCGAATGATGCGAACCATTGTCTGATAATCATCGACGACCAATACTGGCGCGTTCATATCCACTGCCATACGACTTCTCCTTTGGTGGCTTCGGCCACTCTCACCCCACGGTTGACAACCCTTTACCAGTTGAGCGCTAAAGAAGCGTGAATCACGTTCCAAAAAAGGACATCCCATGCCAAATCCTGCAGCAGGCCATTATTTCGAAGAATTGAGCATCGGTCAGACGGCCGAATCTGCTCGCACCGTTACCGAAGCCGACATCCTGATGTTCGGTGCAGCTTCAGGCGATATGAACCCTGTTCACTTCGACTCAGAATTCGCCGCGACGACCCGATTTGAAGGGCGCATTGCCCACGGCATGCTGACTGCCAGCCACGTCTCAGCCCTAATCGGCATGCGACTGCCTGGCCCAGGCTCTGTCTATGTAAGCCAAAGCTTGCAGTTTAAGCGGCCTGTGAAAATCGGCTCCACCGTTACCAGCCGCGTTGAGATTACCCAACTCGACCCTGCGAAAGGCTTTGTCACCCTGTCGACAACCTGCCTGATCGCTGGCAAAGCAGTCCTTAGTGGTGAAGCTATTGTGATGGTCGCAAAGCGCGAGGGCTAATGCTGAGTTTCGATACGGGGTCTCTCATACCACCAGAAGCCCAAGGCGCGAGCGTGGCGCTCGGGGCTTTTGATGGACTTCATTTGGGCCATGTGGCGGTTCTGCGCGCCGCTCAAGAGGCATGCCCCGACAAGCCACTCGCGGTTGCGGCCTTTGAGCCGCCGCCCAAGTGCTTCTTTGCTGGACCAGATAAACCGTCTTTCCGCCTGAACACACCAAGGCTGCGGGCAGAGAGAGCGGCTGACGTTGGCGCGGAGATTATGTTTGAGATCCCGTTCGACGCCAGCATGGCCAGTATGGCGGCAGAGGACTTCATCACGGATATTCTGGTAGCCAAGCTGAACCCTTGCCATGTCACCGTCGGCCACGATTTCCGCTTTGGCTGTGACCGGCGCGGGGATGGGGTCATGCTGCAAGCCATGGGCGACCGACTGGGCTTTGGCGTCAGCATCGTTGAGCCTGTGCTCGACCACAGCGGTGTACGCTATTCTTCAACCCGGGTTCGCGAAGCTTTAAGAGCCGGCCATCTGGCCATGGTCACCGCGCTTCTGGGTCGGCCGTGGCGGGTGGAGGGCATAGTCCAGCATGGCGAGAAGCGGGGTCGCACGATCGGCTTCCCGACCGCCAACTTCCATTTGGAAGACCAGCTTGCCCCTCGCTTCGGCGTCTATGCCGTGCGCGTCAACCGCGTTGGAGACGAGGCTTGGTACAGTGGTGTCGCCAATTTCGGCCGCACCCCGACAACTGGCCTGAGACAACCCTTGTTTGAGGTCAATATCTTTGACTTTGAGGGTGACCTCTATGGCAGCCGCCTAGAAGTTGGCCTGCATGCCTTTTTGCGTCCCGAGATGAAGTTTGCGGGTCTGCCCGAACTGGTCGCGCAAATTGGACGCGATGCGGAAGAAGCCGCACAAATTCTCTCTGTCGTCGCCTAGGCCTGAACGGCGCGGCGATATTCGGCCAATAAAAGGTCTTGGTCTCGACCCAAGCGATAAAGCCAATCCCACGTATAAATGCCGCTGTCATGGCCATCATCAAATACAAGACGCATAGCATAACGGCCGACGGGCTCAGCCCGTTCAATACCGACGTCTTGCTTCCCCGGCACCCATTTCTTGCCAGCAGCCGAATGGCCTTGCACCTCCGCGGAAGGGCTTTCCACGCGCAATAGTTCGTAGGGGATATCAAAGCTCACCCCATCGTCAAAACGGGCCTTGAGACTCTTGGCTTCAGCCTGAAACGTCAGTTCGACTGGCCAAGGCCGGTCTGGGGTAGCAATAGCCTCGTTAGGCATCATTCAGCTCACGTGCTTCACCGGCCAGCATAATCGGCACCCCATCGCGGATGGGGTAAGCCAAGCGCGCAGCTTTGGACACAAGTTCGCCCTTGTCGCGATCATAGGTCAAACGCGTACGAGTCACCGGGCAGACAAGGATTTCCAATAGGCGTGGATCAATCTCGCGTCCTTCGCTGGCTGTGCTCTTAGGGGCGTCGGTCATTGCAAGGGTCTCTCCTCATCCTCGGCGTCATCGTCGTGGTCACCTTGGTCCATATCTAGTAGGGCAATCAGCACATCGCGTCGATCCTCGATGGTCGGTGCTTCCAACAGCGCCTGCTTCTCGATCGGCACAAAGGGGCAAAGCGCCGATAGCGCGTTGACCAAAGGCTCGGCTTGAGCTTGATCAATCGACCCCCAGTCTGCTTTTAAATTGTTGCGCTCTAGATAGGCCCGCAATGCCTCCAACAAGTCCTTGCGGTCAAATCCCACCATCGAGCCCGGCGTCTTTAAATCGTCGGCAAAGCTCTGCCAGTCGGCGGTCACTTGCCGATAGGGCTTGGACGCTTGATATTCGCGGGCAACGGCAAAACGGCAAATCCCGGTCAGCGTAATCAAGTATCGGCCATCATCGGTTTCAGAAAACGACGTTAGCTTACCGACGCATCCGACCCGCGATAGGCCGGGCTTCTCTGGGTCACCCGTGCCATCTGGTTGTATCATCCCAATCAAGCGATTACCTGCCAGGGCATCATCAATCATATTGAGGTAGCGCGGCTCAAAAATATTCAGCGGCATTTGCCCGCGCGGAAACAACAAAGCCCCCGTTAGTGGGAACACAGGAATGGTTGCCGGAAGGTCGGTGGGTTTACGATAGACGTAACCTGCTACCATGACTTAGCCCTCAATCAATCGCCGCTGTGGGATTAGGAAAACAGGATGGCTGATAATTTCCGCCGCCCTTGTCGCGTAACTTCAGCCATTGGCCCAGCTGCATCAAAAACTTTGAGCAACTGCTTACGGGCAGCATCGTCCTGCCACGTACGGTCTTGTTTGATGATGAACAACAAATGCTCGACCGCGCCTTCAAAATCCCCAGTTGCAATATGGGCCTTTGCCAAGTCAAATCGGGCGGAAAGGTCTTCAGGCGCTTCCGTCAAGGCTTCGCTTAGAGCGGCCGGATCACCCGCTTCTGCCACGTCCAAGATCAGATCAATCTGGGCCTGCACGCTGATGACATCACTGTCTTTCGCCTTGGCTTTGGGAACAGACGCCAGAATTTCTTGCGCCTTATCAAGCTCCCCGCCCATCACATAAACACGCGCGAGACCTGCCAAGGCTTTCGGGTTTTCGGGGTCAAGGCTGGCTGCTTGCGCATAGGATTGAGCTGCCTCGCCAAGATCACCCTGATCGAGGCTTTCTTTTGCAGCGGCCAGCAGTTCATCTACGCCTGCGGGTTGAGCGCCAACCAATCGGTCTACGAGCGCTTTAATCTGACTTTCAGGCTGGGCACCCATGAAGCCGTCCACCGGGCGGCCCTTATCGAATGCAAAGACCGCAGGGATGGACTGAACCCGCAACTGGCCCGCGATGGCTGGATGCTCGTCAATATTGATCTTCACAAGGCGCACCTTGCCGTTGGCAGCACGCACCACTTTTTCCAGCGTCGGGGTCAATGTGCGGCAAGGGCCACACCACGGAGCCCAGAAGTCGACCAAAACCGGCGTGTCCATCGAAACATCGATCACATCTGCCTTAAAGCCTTGGTCACTGCCGTCTTTGATCAGGCCGGTAGGGTCGGCTGTTGGGCCTGATTTGGGTTTTGAACTGCCTAAGCCAATTAGGGCCATGAATGTGTCCGTGCGGTGCGCACGCTCCTCTCACATTGCGATCTCGTACAAGTCTTCTCAGGTTTAGAAATGGGCTTAGCGCCATCATGTTGCAAGCGCTGACCTGTGTTTCATGGACCTTACGTCCAAGGTTCGGCTTGGGGTACCTCGCCCGAGAAATCGCACCGATGGACCTTTCCACCCCAATTGCGAATAAACAACGCCAGATCATCCTGAGCGACCGCGGTCGTTGCATCATTCTTCAGCGGGTGAAAATTGATCGGCTCTGCCGCCAAAAGGGCCGCGTCCAGCACCAAGGTAACCCTTCGACCCGGATCATTGATCAGCGCAAAAAGCGTCACAGAGCCAGGCGTGACGCCCAACAGCTCCAGTAAGTGCTCCTCGCTACCAAAGCTCAAGCGCGCACAGCCCAAGGTCTTGTGCAGCTGATTGAGGCGTACTTGTGTTTGCCCCAATGCACAGACCAAAAAGAAAGCGCCGTCCTTATCTTTCAGAAATAAGTTCTTTGTGTGCCCACCGGGAAGCGCGGCCTTAATGTCCGCCCCCTCTTCCACGGTGAAAACCGGGCGATGATCCAACGTGTGATGCGCGATGCCCAAACGGTCGAAAAGCGCGAATAGATCAGCGCGGCTGGCTGGATGGGAGGGAAGTTTCGTCATGCTTCTGCTGTAACCCATCGCGCCTAGCTGCATCAAGCACGGCACACCCCCCTTGCACTTCAGCCAGCTCTAAGGCATATGCGCCGTCCTTACGGAGGACTTGTGCTTCCGGTACCCAAGGACGCGGGCGTAGCTCAGGGGTAGAGCGCCACCTTGCCAAGGTGGATGTCGTGAGTTCGAATCTCATCGCCCGCTCCATTTTTCTTATATATTCTGGATGCATCAAGCGGCGCTGATCGCGCCTCGGTGCCTCACCGCGTCAAGCGTTTGCGGAAGTAGAGCGCTGAGGCGCTGATGCCAACAAAGCCGATGAGGCCGACGCCATAGGCGGCTTGGATGAAAAACGGCACCCATGCGAGTTGGATGTTGGCGAAATTCTTGGCGAGCAAGAGACCGATACTGCCGACATATCCGGCTGCATCGGCAACATAGATCAAGAAGCCCGCCGTTGCGACTTGCCCGCTGGCGGCCACCAGTCGATCAAACAAGACTGTATTAAAGGGCGTGTAGGCCGCATAAAGCCCTGCGCCCACCAAGATCATCCACGCGATCGGGCCGATGAGCTGAGCTTGGAAGGCCAAGGTCGATAGGCCAATACAGGCAAAGCCTGCTGCCAAAATGCCGTGCACAACCAGAAACGCGTTCCGATTATCCTTTATGACCATCAGCGAAGCGAGAATAGTCAAGGCGACGACGGCAACGGGTAGCTCTGATAAGGTGAAGAGTGCCGCGCCATTGGCTTGGCCAAGATCACGCCAAATCTCAGCCGCGAAATTGTCGCGGAAATCGCGAAACGCCGTCAAGAAGACATAAGCGCCCACCAAAAGAACGAGGCCGGGGGCATAGGCGAGCATAAAGCCATTTCGCTCTTTGGGTTGCATCGGAGCGCGGCGCACGCGCTGGGCTTGGTCCTCTTCCGATGGCGGCGGCAAAAGCGACAGACCCCACACGGCCAGAAATAAAAGCGGGAAGAACAAGGCCCCAGTGGCAGCAGGCATCCAGAATGGGCTGACGGCCAACTGGCTCATCAGCAGACTGCCAACAGACTTTACGATGCCGGACGAAACAATGAAACTCGCGCACAGGATCGCACCCAATGCTTCGGTTGTTCGCCGTCCCTCAAGAAAGCTGAACACCAAGCCCCAAATCAAACCCAGTGGCAGGCCATTGAGAAACAAGGCTGCGACATTCCACGGTGCCGGGAGGATCGCAAACAAAACAAGCGCCAACCAAGATAGGCCGATCAATGCCAATATAGCCCACCCGCGCTTGGACCCATCCAACTCTGCAATCACTTTGATTCCAATGAATTTTGACAACGCATAGCCAAGCACTTGGGCGATCACCAAGGCGATCTTGTAATCCAGCACAAAGGTCCAGCCTGCAACATCTTCATAGGTCGCCGCCGAGAAAGGCTTGCGGAAGGCATACATTGAAAAATAAGCGCAGAAAGCAACGACGCCGCCATAGGCAATAAAAAGGGCTGGGTGAGCACGAGATAAATACGCTTGAACTCGACCCATCAATGTCCCCAACCCGTCCAATTAACCCGTGATGGACGCATCCAAAACGATGTTGCTGCCCGGGACAAGCCCTTGAGCCATTGCATCTGCAATGATCGACAGCGCGGAAGGCAAGTCAGCAACCGTGGCAATCACCACATCCGCCCTTGCCACGACAAAGGCTACGGCGGCTTTGGCAAGTTTCGTGCGGCGCTCTGCTTCAGAAAGCGCCGAATAAGCTTCGGCATCTAGGCCCAGTTCATTACCTGAGCCGGCCAACCCAACGGTCCACATGCCGGCCTCACGGCCCGCGTGAATGCCCACTGGAGCGTCATCAACGGCAACACACGCACGTGCCGGCCAGACCCCGAGATTGATCATAGCTTGCCACAGCATAAAGGGTGCAGGCCGCCCCTCGGATGTATCACCGGCACATAGGATTGTGGCAGGCTCATACCCCTGTGCACGTGCTCGCCTAGCAACTTCGGTCATCATGGTTGGCGTATAACCGGTCGACGAGCCGACTTTAATGCTCGATGCGGTTAGGGCCTGAAAAACGTCCAACGCTCCCGGGATTAGCGTGCTGGCTTTTGCAGCAGCTTCGGACATGGCAGGCTCTAACCCGATCATTAAGTGATCTGCGTCGAGGGGGCCCGGCTGTTTCCCCTTTGCGGTCAGCCAGCGGTGCTGCACGTCTGGATCTTCGAACATGGCCAAGACATGCTCACGCTTGGCTTTGCCCATCTGGGCGCGCACTTCGGCCTCAGTCACGGGGACACCGGCGGCGTCAAAAACCGCCTGCATGGCGATTACAGGGGCGCGGGAACCAAAGTCGACCATCGTCCCGGCCCAGTCAAAAAAGACAGCTTTGATCATCTGGTTCACCCCAACGCGTCCTGAACAACTTTTTCACCAATCCCAAAGGCTGTCGACATGCCCGCGCCAGTCGTCACAACGGTCAGCCGAACTTTCGGCTCTGGCGCGGCCACAAACCATTGTTGCCCGGGAGCTGTGGCGTAGGTTCCGATCCAACGCTCGGACACCTTTGGTGTGGGCACGTTGAAGACTTTGGTGAACTCATCCAAGATCAAATGCTCAAACGATTGGGACGCGAATGGCCTTTCAGCTTGGCCATAGAGGTGGCTGTCGCCGACAACCAAGGAACCATCGGCACTTTGAACTACGATCAAATGCACGCCAGCCGCCAAATGCGCCGATTGTTCGCGCTCGAGACAGACTTTGAGCGCCTCTAGGCCCGCTAGGTCGGCATAGCCGCGATAACGAACCAAACCTAAGTCCGACATGATGGCATGGGGTAGAGCAAAGCCCAAAGGCTCTAGCCGCAGCATTTGTAGGGTACACCTCGACACCCCCTGCTCGGTCATCAAGTCTGGATATAGGCTAGAGAGATCGTCGCCGGGGCAAACAAAGACGTGTTCGGCTTTGAAATCGCCTCGGGATGTTGTCACAAGGCCGTCACTCACGTTCAGGACTGAAGTCAAGGTTTCAAAGCGCACGCCCCAGCGTTGCTGAAGCCAATCCGCTATTTGGGCCAAAGCGTCGCGTGCCTCAACCCGTACCTCGTGGGGACTTACCAGAACGGCACTCGGCTTATGAAGAGGATTTTCGCGATGGGTCTCAATGAAAGATTGGCCGGACACCAAAGTGCAGCCTTGTCCCATTTCTGTATCTAGGAAGGATTCCAAAACGGCGGCGGCTTCTGGTCTACGTCCGACCATGGCCAAACCTCTATGCAGAATCGGGATGTGCGCCTGTTCGCAGACTTCCAGCCAAAGCTCCTTTGCACGGCGTGCAAGACCCCAGAACTCGCCGCGCTCTTGGCCCGTAATCGTCACAAAGCCAAAGTTGCGGACGCTGGCTCCGACTGCATAGGGCTGTCGATCAAGGACAATTACCGATTTCCCCAGCTTGGCAGCGGCCCAAGCATGCGCAAGTCCGACAATGCCCATCCCAACGACGATGACGTCACTACTTGCCTTCATGTAAAATCCGCCCATCGTCGCATCTGATCGAAGACAAACCTAAGCCGGTTCGCCTTAGAAAGGCTATGGTGCCTTTGTGTGCCCTTCCCCATCCTCAGGCCGCTCATAATTGCCAGTTGTGACAATTGTGACCTTCGACTGTCACCAATCAAGTCATGTCGAAGAAACTGCGATGGAAGCCAAAGCCCAGGATGTTTATGAGCGCGCGTGCATCATGGCCTACGTTTGGCACGATGGTGAACGCATGTGGGATATTCAGACTTAAAAGAAATCGCGAAAATTCCTCGTTGGCCGGGCGCGTGAAGTCGTCGCTGCCAATCGCCATCCGTAATTTGGTCGCCGCCCGCACCGCATCACCATAAATCATGGCCATCCCGCGGGGACTTTCGCGCAAAAACCGGGCTTGATCTCCGCCAAACAGGCGCTGCAACAACAGGGGGCGCAGGGCTGCATTCATGGCGGGACCCTCTTCAATCGTGAGAGTCGTTTGGAGGGGCCCTGACGCCAGCATAGAGACCGCCCCAAAATGGTCGTGATATTTCATACCGAGCCTGCCGGCACCAAACCCGCCCATGCTAAATCCCTCCAAGAGGCGGTGACGGCGCTCAGCCTTTGTCCGGAACTTTGTATCGACCAGCGGCAAAATCTCCTTCATCAGAAGTGACTCAACGGGTGCTGATCCGTCCATAGAGTCGCACCACAGGCTGTCGCGTTGCCCATTAGGCATGACCACCAAGCAGTGTGGCAAATCCCCCCGCTCCATTGCGGCACTGAAAAAAGCGGCCATCGGACGCAAGGAGACCCGGTTGCCTCCTGATCCATGCAACCAATAGAGAGTAGGAAATCTGCGCTCCAAATCGGTGTGATAATGAGGGGGCTTGATGACATGAAAGGAAACATCGGTTCCAACGAGTGCGCTGGAGTAAATTACTCGCTCGACACCCACCACGCCCGTTTCCGGTGTGATCCAGTCCAGCACAACGCTTTGACCTTGGGCGTTCGCCTGCCCCGCGAAAAGGCTGATGACGCCGCCTGTCAGAATAGCTCTGCGGACAGGTGAAACGGATGCCACCGAAGCTTTCATGGGAATGCTTCCTCCAATCGACGCTTACCTGATCCCGCTACTTCGCTTGAAATTTGTTGAACCGCGTCAATCGCGGCGTCAAGCATTCAGGTAGTGATGAGTTTGAACGGCCTTAACGTTTGTTTCCGTCGAACGTTAAATCAAGCTCGAAAATTTGTTGGTCGCGAAGGCCCAGGATAGCCATAAAATATTCATCTAACATTCGCGCAATCGTTCATAATCCGTTAAAAAGTCGATAAGTTCAGCGCCTAGAGCCACCCCTTATTTATCGAAGGGGACCATGATGAAACTTTCCAATTTCCTTGCCAGCACGAGCACGATTGCGATCTCGCTCATGGCTTCGCAGGCAGCTTACGCCCAAACCGCCCAAACCGCGGCAGCGGATACGACGAGTGCTCCAGAATTGGAAATCGTCGTTGTGACTGCGCAAAAGCGAACCGAGAACCTGCAGGACACGCCAATCTCGATCTCTGTTTTGAGCGCTCAAGCGTTGGAAAATCGTGGTGTCAAATCCTTGGTGGATTTGGGCGATGGGGCCATCCCCTCGTTGAAAGTCGCACCTTTCTTCTCTCGCCCCGGCGCGTTGATCATGAACGTACGCGGGATTGGGGTCCTTTCTGACTCCAACCAGCCCGCACGCGACCAAGGTGTGGGCGTGTATGTCGACGGGGTCTATCTGGGCCGCCCACAAGGTCTGGGTACCGCCTTGTATGACATCGAGAGCATCGAAGTCCTGAAAGGTCCGCAAGGTACTTTGTTTGGCCGCAACACGGAAGGCGGTGCTGTCAACATCGTGTCCCGTAAGCCCAGCGGCAAGTTCAAAATGACCGCACTGGCCGGCGCGGGCAACTTTGGCTCCTACAAGAGTGAATTGCGTGTCGATTTACCGAAATTTGCAAATATCTCCATCAAGCTGGATGGCGTGATCACAGCTCGCGACGGCTGGGTGGAAAACCCGTTGGTGAGCGCCGAGGACTTTGGTGGATATAAAAAGCGCGGCTATCGTGTCGCTGCTTTGTGGGAGCCGATGGCCAATCTCAGCGTCGATTATGCTTATGATAATGGCTACGACGCGACCACCACCCTCTATCTGCAGCTGACAGAACCCGGCACCGCCCGTCTGGCCGCTGTGCCGACCGTGCAGGCCAAACGCGCGAAAGTTGCTGGCGTCGGTGTCCCCCAACAGGAAAGCATCGGCAAGACGTGGGGCCATCGACTTGGGATGGATTGGAACATCACGGACAATCTGCGGCTGAAGTCGATCACTTCCTACCGAGATCTCAGCCAAGGCCAATATGATAATGGCAACGCGCAGTCTGGTCTCTTCCTGATCCAAGCTTCTGGCGTGTTCACAGGTCAAGGATTTGCGCGTTACAGCTTGGCAAAGTTCACCCAAGATCAATTCAGCCAAGAAGTGCAAGTAATTGGCGAAACGGAGCGATTGAAATATGTCGGCGGCGTCCTCTTCTATGAAGAAAATGTCGAAGATAACGCGCAGGCGTTTAATACCGCCCAATTCACCGACGCGACCGGATCTGCCTTTACTTACCTTTCCCTGAATTATGCGGCGCAGCGGATTGACCGGGCCAGCCGGGTGAAGACCACCAGTAAAGGCGTGTTCGGCCAAGCGACCTATAACCCAGCTTTCTTGGGCGATAAGCTGCACATCACGCTTGGTGGCCGCTACACGCAGGACAAAAAAGAAGGCTCGCTGTTCACCGTCAACGGTGCACTTCCAGTTGTTAACGGGGTCTCAGGCGCGCGAGCTTTGAATAAGACTTGGGATCGCTTTGATCCCTTAGTGAATGTTTCCTACGACCTGTCGGATGACATTATGGTCTATGTGAAACACAGCAGCGGCTATAAGTCGGGCGGCGCAAACTCTCGCTCGCTTTTCTATTCGCCCTTCAATCCCGAAGCTGTTTCGATGGAGGAGATTGGCGCGAAGATCGAGTTTTTTAACCGCCGCGCGCGCCTCAATCTGGCGGCTTACACTGGGACCTATGAAGATATCCAGCTCGACTTCTCGGCGCAATATGCCCAAGTTGACCCAGTCACGGGCAATCTTCTAACAACGCTTCGCACCACGACCGAAACCACCAATGCCCCTGGCGATGGGAAGCTGAGGGGCTTCGAAGCGGACTTGTCTTTTGCGGCTACAGAGCAGCTCACGTTCAACGCCAGCTATGCCTATAACAAGGTTGAAATCCCTGCCACGGTCAATCCGTTCCGCCAATCAAACGGGCAATTGATCACGGTGCCAATCCCGATCTACCAAGTCTATACGCCTGAATCTTCGGGCAGCGTTTCAGCCGATTACGAACAACCTTTCATGGGGGCGACGATTCAAGCCCATTTGGATGCAAACTTCAGTGACGGCTTCTACGCCAATTATACCGACGTAGCCTATGATCCGGTCACACGGGCGGTCACCGTGCGACAGCCAAAGGGCGAAAGCTCCATGATCGTCAATGGTCGGATCGCCCTGACCGACATCGCTGTGGGCGAAGGCGTCGCGACATTCTCGTTGTGGTCACGTAACCTGCTGGATGAAGAGCACATCTTCTACAAGTCGAGAAGCGTTTTAGGTGGCGTCAACGCCTTCTTCAACGAGCCGCGCACCATTGGCTTTGAAGTAAAGCTGAAAATGTAATCGGCTTCAGGCCGCAGACCCGCCCCGACGCAATTAGCCTACATTGATCCCGTTGCCGACCCACAAAGGTCTGCAGCGGGATTTTTCTGCGGGGACAAACACCTTCGGACTGGCCACAATGTCCGCCTGTTTAGCTGGGCACCGGTTTGGCATTTGACCTGCCTCACGCTCTCGTGATTGAGTGTGTCCATGACCCAAACACATCGCCCCGCTCGTCCGTCGATCCAGCTTATCCTAGGTCTACTCGCCTTGCTCTTGGCGTTTTGTTTCAAGGGCGGATTGACTGCACCCCCAAGTATCTCAGAAACCTTGGCCACGACTGGATTTGATACAAAGGCAGCCATTGGTCGCCTAACGCGCATCTTAGGGGACGAGCGACCTCATCCAGTCGATTCTCCAGCAAATGATCTGGTGCGTGAGCGTATCCTGAGTGAGATCAAAACCTTGGGCTACACACCAGAAGTGCGCGATGATTTTGCGTGTCGAGGTTCGAAGCGTTTTGGCGGCATGAGCTGCGCGCGGGTTCGCAACATCTTATTCCGGGCAGGCCCTTCCGGAGGCGGTGCAGCCTTGATCGCGTCGCATTACGATTCTGTCCCTGCAGGCCCAGGCGCCGGCGACGACGGTGCAGGCGTTGCGGCGACCCTGGAGATTGCCGCACACCTTGCCGGCCGCAAGCTGTCCAAACCGGTTATCTTCCTCATCACCGATGGCGAAGAAGTAGGTCTGTTGGGGGCTACCTCTTTTGTGCGCAAAGACCCCTGGGCCAAGGACGTGTCCTTTGCCATCAATATGGAAGCGCGTGGCACAGGCGGTCCTGCCATCATGTTCCAAACCAGCATGCCCAATGGCCGCGATATTGCCGCTCTGACTGCCATGCCCGTGCGTACAATCGCAAATTCGATGGCGGCCGACATTTATCGCACGCTACCAAACGATACCGATGCCACCGAGTTTTTGGGCAAAGGCTATGATGTGGTCAATTTTGCCTTTATCAACCCTGTTGCCCGTTATCATACACCCCGAGACTCGCTCGCCTATCTTGAGCACGCTAGCGTTGGGCATATGGGGGGTGCGGCGCTGGCAGCCTTGGAAGGCCATCTGGCGGCAAAGCCAGAAGCCAATGCCCCTGAGGCGCAAGTCATTTACTCAGACGTTTTAGGTCGCTTTATGTTGGTCTTGCCGGTGGCGGTTGGCTATGCCCTGTTGGGATTTGGGCTACTTGCCGCTTTGTTTGCCTATGTTCGCAGCGGACCAACGGGTGCCGCGCGGGCGATGCTTGCGCCGCTGGTCGCCCTTCTTGTTGCCGGCGGTGTCGGCTTTGGCGCGCTTTGGCTAATCGACCAGATGCGCGTCGAAAGCCAATGGTGGTTTGCCACCCCGATGGCCGGGCGGGCATTAGTCTATAGTAGTGGCTTTTTAGGTGCCCTCCTCGCCCTTTGGCTCTGTCGCGGGATAGTCGCCACGCGCGTCCTCGCTGGGGCGTGGATCTGGGTGACAGGCTTGTTTTTGGCCCTCTCCATCGTCTCACCGGGCAGTATGATCCTGGCAGCTCCTTCGGCTGGGATCGCTGGGATAGGCTTCTTGCTGACGGCGACAAAAGTGGATCGCGGATTGCTCCTAAAGACGTTTGGCCTAGCCGCCGCTTTCGTTCTGATGGTTTTCATCTTGCCTGCCCTAGACTTTGCTGAAGTCGGTTTAGGCTTAGGCTTGGGCTGGGCGTTCGGAGCTGTCGGCGCGCTCTTAATGCTCTGCGCACTGGTCCCAGTTTGGCAGCCGAACACGAAAATGGCTGGCGTTAGTTTTCTGACATTGGTGGTGGTTAGCGGTACATTGGTGTGGGCCGTCTTTGCTAAGGCCTATTCGCCGGACATTCCCAGACCACTGAATGTGCAGCATTGGCATGGTGGCGAAGCAGAAAATGCTTGGGTGCTTGGCCCAGGAGATGAGGCTGCGCCCAGTCCCATGCAAGCAATTGCCCCCTTTAAGCTGGCCCCGCTGAAAAACGGTGATGACACGCGCGTTCATGCAACCGCGCCAGTGCCGACCGGTGCCACTGTGCCTGCCCGCATCGAAATCCTCTCTGAAACCAAATCGGCAGAAGGGCGCATTTTGAAGCTGCGCGTGCTGGCCCCGGGCGCAGACGAGGTCGTGCTTTCAATCCCGAAAGAGGCGCAAGTTCGTCGTCTCAACGGTGGGGCTAATGGCGAAGCTGGTGGCGTCGACTTTGATAAGCCCCAGGGTCTTGGTCTGCGCTGTGTCGGGCGGTCGTGCGTGCAATGGGACCTAGAGGTGACACTTGGTACAACCCCGGCGTCATGGATTACATTTGCTACCGTGCGTGGCTTAGGGCCTGAGGCAACGCCGCTCATCAAAGCGCGGCCGCCCTGGGCCTCGCCAGTTCAAGGCGGAGACAAAAGGGTCACCAATCAAAGCCAGAAAATCTAAGAAAAAGCCCTCCCCCGGATGGGGAAGGGCTTTTTAACCAATCAAACCAGCCTTTCGGCTAACGCTTAATACTCGCTCTCATCCACATAGAAGCTGGGCTTCGCTGCTGGCTGCAGGCTTGGGCCTTCTTCGGGATCGATGATGCCAGCTTCAGCTGCGGCCTTAGCGCGGCGCGAGGAGGAAGCTTTGACCAAGGCGTCGAGTTCGATCTGTGTGCACAGACCGATGGTGACGGGATCTACCGGCTTGATTTGCGCGCTGTTCCAATGGGAGCGGCTACGCACGCTCTCAATGGTCGACTTGGTAGTGCCGATCAGCTTGCCCATTTGGGCATCGGTGATTTCTGGGTGATAGCGCAAGAACCAAGCAATCGCGTCTGGGCGATCTTGGCGACGCGATACAGGCGTATAGCGCCCACCGCGCTTCTTAACGGGCGGCAAGTCGAGCTTGCGGCCTTCCAAAGGCTTAATCTTGTGGGTTGGGTCCGCCTCACCGCGGGCGATTTCCTCGCGCGACAATTGTGAATTGGCGATTGGATCCAAGCCACGGACGCCGGTCGCGACATCGCCGTCGGCAATCCCTTTGACTTCCAGCGGATGCAGGCCGCAGAAAGCTGCGATCTGGTCGAATGTCAGGCCGGTATTGTCGATCAACCACACGGCAGTGGCTTTGGGCATCAAGATCTCGTACATGATTTCTGGCCTCCAGATACAAAATCGCCCGGCGCGACGGCCGGGCAAGGGGTCGCGGGCCCCTGCACTTAAGGACCCTATAGGCACAGACATAACGGTCTCTTGCGAATTTTGGAAGCCCGATGACTGTTAGTTGGTGTGCAATCGGGCCAACAAATCCACGGTTCTAGAACCGCGTTGAGGCTCGCACCCGCATCAAGGTCTCCCCATTTGCACTGGCGATATGATTGGGCTGATAGATGTGGGTCAACTCAACCCCTAACCAAGCCGCGGTTTCAGACTCGCCACCCAACAGCCAATCACGGCTAGCGGTCAAGCGCAGCTCGCGCCCCGATGGCACAACATTAATGCTGCGCTCCGACCAAGTCTGGGCGCTGCCCCAGGCCAGGTAAGGGTCGGCCAAACGATAGCGCAGGCTGCCCTGTTCAACGCGCATCGGCTGCTCAAGACCCAAGCGCCACCAGCCGTTGCGCAACTCTTGCGCATAGGTCAAGGACGCTGCGCTGGCATAAATCGGCGCACCCGGCGCAAAGGCTTTGTTACCGGATATATCAGCCATGCGGGCACCTTGGACCCGGGCCGTAAGGCTCGCGCGGTCAGTCAGTGCAAAATCAAACTGCATCCCGACGAACCGGCTTTGGGCGCGGGTGTCATCGTGACGTTGCCCATCGCCCAGCCATGACCCATCGCTCCAGCGCGAACCCAGGAAGCTGCCGTGTTCGGCTAGGCTGCCCATCTCGAGGACACTTGTCAGGCGTTGGCTTTGATGAGCCAGTTGAACAAGAGAGGCGGATTGGCGCGTCGCGGCCATACCGCGCACGCGGTCAAATCCGCCCGAAGCGTTAAAGGCATGCAGGCTGAAGGCATCCTTGCTCAAGACCAGACCTTGGAAAGATTGGAATTGACCCAATCCCATCAGGCCGAATTGGGTACCGCCGCCTGCGGCATCTCCGGCCAATCCATAGGGACGGGTCGCGGAACCTGCATCTGTTTGTGCCAGAGAAATGGCCAATTTTCCGCCCCAAGGTGCGCCCGAAACGGGCATCAGGGCCCGCACCACTGGGGTTTGCGCAACAACTCGGTCATCCCGCACGCCCCAAGCCTCACTCGCCGGTGCGCGCTTGGTGAAGCTCAATAGACTATCGCCAATTTGGGCGGTCTGCTGTGGCTCCGAGGCATAAGTTTCAGCCGTAAAGCCCAAATTTGCTTGTGGACGTAGGCGGTAGCCCAGCGAAACATTGAAGGGGCGTTGATATTCGTCCAACACGGCTGTTGACAGGCCATCTTGCATAAAGGCATCGCCAAAGGCTGGACCCGCTTCGCCATCAAATAAATCAACCCGCACAGCTTGGCCCGATGAACTGCTGGTCGCTGTCGCGCCGAGTGGCGAGAAAGCCCGTTCAAGGTCGATAATGCCGCGCCCGAATGTATCGTCCGTTCCGGTCGTACCGAGATCGCGCGCGGTACGGTAAAGAATATCTACCGCTTGCGTGCCGGTCAGATTAGGGAAGGCCTGGAACAAGAGCGCCAAGGAACCACTGATATGGGGGGCTGAAAACGAGGTGCCCGACAAGCGCCAGCACGATGTTGTATCGCAATCCGCGATGATATCGGTGCCGGGTGCGACGAGATAATTGGTGCGCGCAACCCCTGCTTTCGCGCTGAAGGTGGATAGCGCCTCTGCGGTATCGGTTGAGCCCGCAGCAATGATTAGACCGCGAAAGCGCGGGTCGATCGACAATTGTGCTGGAAATTCTGGGTCAGCGGTCGCGTCATTGCCAGCTGAAGCGACGATGACGATCCCGGCATTGGTCGCGCGCAACAAAGCAGCCGTTAGGGTAGAGCCCGTCGAGGTTGATCCCCCCAAGGACAGATTAATCACACGGACACCGTCGGCAATCGCGGCATCAACACCACGCGCGATATTGGTCTCAGGCAGCTTACAGCCCTTATCGGTCCCTACCTCTTCGCACGTGCCCTCGCGGTCGGCACGATAGCTGATGATGGTGGACTTAAAGGCTACGCCAACTGTGCCAGAACCATTGAACTCATGCGCGATGACGCCGGAAACGCGGGTTCCATGGCGTTCTTCGGCCGCGATGATCTGATTGGGGCGACCGATTTCCATGTCCCGCGACAAGGGGGAGATGTTATTTTTCAGGTCGATCTGGTCAAGGTCGATACCTGTGTCGACAACCCCGACGCGGACGCCGGCACCCGTTGCCCCATACTCCCAAGCCTTAACCGTTTTGATGCCGGCCAAACCCCAACTGCGCGTGTATTCGCGAGACGTAGCTGATGGATAGTCCACGCCAGCAACCAATGCCGGAGGCGGAGGAGGTGGAGGAGGAGGAGGCGGCGGCGGCGGGGGTGGAGGTGGTGGTGGAGGCGGAGGTGGAGAAGGTTGGACGACGCTCCCGCCACCACCACCGCCACCGCCGGCACACGCCGTCAAA
The DNA here is from genome assembly GCA_001602435.1 of Hyphomonadaceae bacterium UKL13-1. Taxonomy (GTDB): domain Bacteria; phylum Pseudomonadota; class Alphaproteobacteria; order Caulobacterales; family Aquidulcibacteraceae; genus Aquidulcibacter. The sequence goes on along the minus strand of CP012156.1, from coordinate 130,289 downwards.
AGCACACAGTTTGCAGCAGCCAAGACCAGAAACAACACACGTAACGTCATCACTTTGGGCCTCCTGCCCAGATTACTTAGAGTGACGCTAACAGAATTCTATTTCGGGACCGTAAATTAGGTTGCAGACAAGAGTTTTAGGATCGACTGGCCATACCGACGGGCCTTGGCCTCACCAATTCCAGAGATCATCATCAAAGCCGATGACGTTGTGGGGCGTGCCAAGGCCACTTGGCGTAGGACAGAATCGTGGAACACGACATATGGGGGAATTCCGGCTGCACGCGCGGTTTCCAGCCGCCACGTCCGTAGCGACCGGTAGAGGGTCAAGGTCTCTGGGTCGAGATCATCATCGAGGGCGAGCTTGGCAACCGTACGCTTACTGCCGCCAGCTTGCACCGGATCCTCGCGGGTGAAGACCGGCGTCTCACCCTTCAAAACCGATCGCGCGAGGTCTGGACAGGCGATGGTCAACATTGGAAAACCGTCGCGATTTTGCTCTGCCAGAATCCCGTCAAACAGGAGTTGATCCAGCACCCGACGCCAAGCGGACTTGTTGAGGCCCTTGCCAATGCCAAAGGTCGAACGCTCGGCAAAGCGCGTTTCCAAAGCCCCGTCTGGCTCGGCACCGATCAGATGGGAAATGATGCGCCCCCGCCCAAAACTCTCCTCACAGCGGATGACAGCAGACAAGGCCATCTTCGCCCATTGGCTTGAATCATGGCCCATGTTTGGATTGGTACAGACATCGCATTGCCCACAATCTTGGACATCCGTCTCCCCGAAATAGCGCCGGACGCCACCCCGCCGACACGCGAGGCCATCGAGAAAGCCATAGAGCTGATTGAGCTTGGAGCGCTGAACTTGCTTGACCTCATCGGGTGCAGGCGAGCCATCGATCCGCTCGGCCATGAAACGACGGTCGGAGAAGCCATAAAAGGCAATGCCTTCTGCGGGCAGGCCATCGCGACCCGCGCGCCCGACTTCCTGCCAATAGGCCTCAATACTTTTGGGAGGATCAGCATGGATCACATAGCGCACATCGGGCTTGTCGATACCCATGCCGAACGCGATGGTGGCCACCATCACCACGCCATCTTCTTCTTGAAACCGACGCAAATGCTCGGCCTTCAGATCAGATGGCATCTGGGCATGATAAGCCAGCGCGTGGACACCCTTATCCCGCAAACTGGCCGCCAGTTCTTCGGTTTCCTTGCGTGCCGTTACATAAATGATGCCGCAGAGGTCTTGGCGCGCCAGCACCAGTTCCAGGATTTTGGCGGATGTGCGGCTGTCCTTGCGTCGCGTCGAGAGGATGAGGTTAGGGCGATCAAAACTTGCGACAAATTCGGGGGCATGGGTCAGATGCAACTGGCGGCGAATGTCTTCGCGCGTACGTACATCGGCTGTCGCTGTCACTGCCAAGCGCGGAACACCGGGAAAAGCTTCCTGCAGCGCACCCAAGCGGCGATAGTCAGGCCGGAAGTCATGGCCCCATTGGCTGACGCAGTGGGCTTCGTCCACCGCGATCAAGGAAATCGGATAGCGGCTCAAACGCTCGATCAAGGCACCAGACGAGAGGCCCTCTGGCGACACATACAAAATGTCGAGGCGGCCTGCTTCAAGAGCAGTGAATACGGCCTGTTTGTCTTCCCAAGCCATACTGGAATCAAGCCGTGCGGCTCGCACGCCTGCTGCGCGCAAAGCTTCGACCTGGTCGGTCATCAAGGCAATTAGGGGCGAAACAACGATGCCAACGCCGGACCGCAGCAGCGCCGGGATTTGATAGCACATGCTTTTGCCGCCACCCGTTGGCAGCACGGCCAAAGCGTCACCACCCGCCAAGACGTGCGCCACAACATCGGCTTGCAAGCCACGAAATGCGCTATGGCCAAAGACACGGTGAAGCGTAGCCTGCGCATCTTCCATAGTCGGTTCGAGAGGGGGGAGCACTTCAGCCAGCATACCCTCTCATGGGGCGCTTCGAGATCGGACGCTAGCGCTTGGCACTGCGGGCGGCATCTTCTACCAACCGATTTTGAATGGTCTGTTTGGCCTGCTCAATATCTGCGCGCGACGCAGTGACTTCGAGTGGATATTGCCCCTCGGTCGCATTGCAAGTGATGAACGTTCCGTCCTGAAGGTCAAAGCGGCCGACGCGAAACTCCAGCCATCTCAGTTTCACGCCTTTATCGTCGATACCGCCCTTGTCTTCATAAGTTGCCATGTCGCCACTTGTCTTAAACTCTTGGCGCTCAATGACACGATCGCCATTGCGATCCAGAGTAGCAAAGATTTCGCGATCGCAAGGCACCTGCAGTTCAGTTCTGCTCAAACTGCCATCTTTGTCCGCATCTAGCTTTGCAAAAACGTCTGGTTCCGACGCGAGCGCACCAAAGCCGACGAGAGCAATGACGAGGCCGATGGTAATTGGCTTAAATTGATAGAAGGACATCAGAACGCTCCTCAAATAGTTGAGCGAAACTCCTCTGATTTGACTGCCTTCACAAGGCTATCAACCTTGAGTCCTCCTAACGACTCAATTCCCGCATAGCCCGATCAAGGCCTTGGATCGTCATGGGGAACATGCGGTCGCGCCCGATCACTTCGCGGATCAAATTCACCGAAGGCGTGTGGTCCCAATGCCGCTCAGGAACTGGATTGATCCAGATGAGATGCGGATAGACGTCCGACACCCGCTTTAGCCACGCCGCGCCAGGCTCTTCATTCCAATGCTCAACACTGCCACCGGGATAGGTGATCTCATAAGGGCTCATAGTCGCATCGCCGACAAAGACGACTTTATAGTCGGCTGGAAACTTATGCAGCACATCCCAAGTGGGCAGCTTCTCCGCTGTGCGGCGACGATTGTCCTTCCAGACTTCCTCATAGACGCAATTATGGAAGTAAAAATATTCCATATGCTTGAACTCAGTGCGGGCAGCCGAGAACAATTCTTCGCATACTTTGATATGGGCATCCATGGAGCCGCCAATATCAAAGAAGATCAGCACCTTAACGGTATTGCGGCGCTCTGGCCGCATCACAACATCGAGATAGCCATTCTTCGCGGTTGTATCGATGGTGCCCTTGAGGTCGAGTTCCGAAGGCGCGCCATCGCGGGCCCAGCGACGCAGGCGGCGTAGCGCGACCTTGATGTTACGGGTGCCAAGCTCAACCTGATCATCGAGGTTTTTATACTCGCGCTTATCCCAAACCTTGACGGCCCGGCCATGGCGGCCTTCCTTTTGGCCGATCCGCACGCCCTCAGGATTATAGCCATTGGCCCCAAAGGGTGAGGTTCCGCCGGTGCCGATCCATTTATTGCCGCCTTCGTGCCGTTCTTTCTGTTCTTCGAGACGCTTTTGCAGCGTCTCCATCAGCTTTTCCCAACCGCCCAAACTCTCAATCTCAGCTTTTTCTTCCTCAGTGAGATATTTCTCGGTCAGAGCGCGCAGCCAATCTTCGGGGATGGCTGCAGCCAAGGCGTCGCTGGTCTTCTCCAAACCCTTGAAGACATGCCCGAAGACGCGATCAAACTTATCGAGGTTGCGCTCATCCTTCACCAGTGCCGACCGCGACAAATAGTAGAATTCGGTGATGTCGCTCTCAATCACTTCCTTATCCATCGCTTCCATCAGAAGCAGATATTCCTTCAAGCTGATGGGAACCTTGGCGTCGCGAAGTTCTGAGAAGAAGCGTTGGAACATGGGTGTATGACCTGAGACATTTATGATTTGCAACAGACATTAGAGAACCCAGCGCGCTTGTCGAGTGCCAAGCGCTTAGAATCGCCGCGCAACCGTGATCCCAATGGATCAAAACGCGAGTCTCTTGGATTTAGCGCGCAACTTTGATCCCCATGGATCAAAACGCGAGTCTCTTAGATTTAGCGCGCAACTTTGATCCCCATGGATCAAAACGCGAGTCTCTTAGATTTAGCGCGCAACTTTGATCCCCATGGATCAAAACGCGCTTTAGCTAGGGATGGTCCCGGAAAGCGGGATTTTCAAATAGCGCTTTCCGTCCGCTTCAGCAGGCGGGAAATGGCCTGCGCGCATGTTAACTTGCACCGAGGGCAACAACAGCACTGGCGGTGCCAAGCCTTTGTCCCGGGTTTGGCGCATGGCCACAAAGTCAGCCTCCGTCACGCCATCATGGATGTGAACATTGTTCGCCCGCTGTGAGGCGACATCGCTTTCCCAAGCATAATGATCCCGGCCAGCTGCTTTGTAATCATGGCACATCCAGAGCTTGGTTTCAGGCGGCAATGCAAAAATTTTGTGGATGGAGCGATACAGAGCCGCAGCATCTCCACCGGGGAAATCACAGCGCGCCGTGCCATAGTCTGGCATGAACAAAGTATCACCGACGAAGACATTGGCACCGATATGATAGGCAACACAGGCCGGCGTGTGGCCGGGCATATGGATCACTTCAATTTGCTGATTGCCAAACTGCAGAACTTGGCCGTCGGTCGCCAGAATATCGAACTCAGCGCCATTCAAGCTGAGATCATCGGCATGAAATACGGGGGCAAAGGTGCGTTGCACTTTGTCGATGCCACTGCCGATGACAATTTGCGCGCCAGTCTGCGCCTTTAAGAATGGGGCTGAGCTGAGGTGATCGGCATGGACATGGGTTTCCAGAATATAGTCGATCTTGGCGCCCTGCCCCGCAGCGGCATCCAAAACGGCTTGCGCCGACCGGGTCGATAGCGAGCCACCGCGATGATCATAGTCCAAAACTGGATCAATGATCACCGCCCGCGACGTCTCCGGATCAACCACCAGATAGGTAATGGTGAAGGTCGCTTCATCGAAAAATGCGGTGATAAGTGGACCGGACATGGCGTGTTCTCCGTTTGACTGAAAATCCTACTTGTTTATATATTAGGATATGCTAAATTAGCAAGTGCTTATTTATAGGGCGAGACACATGCCGACTGAAACCACATCGCAACAAGAACTAGAACGCACAGTGGACGAAATGGCTGCTCGGGCTGGGGATGTTGCGAAATTGCTTAAGGCGATTGGCAATGAACGGCGCCTGCTGGTGCTGTGCCAATTGGTTGGCATGGGCGAGGCCAGTGCCGGAGCTTTGGGCACAACAATCGGCCTCAGCCAATCTGCGATGAGCCAGCATCTCGCTGTGATGCGTGAAGAAGGGCTTCTGTCGACCCGGCGTGAGGGGACGACGATCTTTTATGCCATTGCCGAGCCCAAACTGACGGAACTGATGGACACCCTTCATCGTCTTTATTGCAGCCCCAGCGCTGCGTAGTCCACCGCAAACCTTAGGAGATAAAAATGACCCTCAAAACCGTTTCAATTGAAGAAGCAAAGCGCATGATCGCCGCTGGCGCGCGTTTGGTAGATGTCCGCGAGGCTGATGAAGCCGCACGCGAACGCATTGGCTTGGCCAAGAACATCCCCTTGTCCGGCCTAGCCGATACCCTGCCACTGGGCGGCGACAATGCGATTATCTTTCACTGCAAAGCTGGCAATCGCACGTCAGCCAATGCAAGCCGTCTGGCCTCTGCCTCGACTTGCGAAGCCTATGCTTTGGAAGGCGGTATTGAAGCCTGGAAGGCCGCAGGCCTGCCCGTCGTCACAGATCGGAGCCAACCCATTGAGATCATGCGCCAAGTGCAGATTCTGGCGGGCAGCTTGGTGCTCTTGGGCGTCATCATGGGCACCTGGGTCCATCCGGGCTTTTACGGTCTCTCCGCCTTCATCGGTGCCGGCCTGACCTTTGCCGGCACAACCGGTTGGTGCGGGATGGCCAAAGTCTTGGCGCTTCTGCCTTGGAACCGGCCTCAAACACCTTTGACGATAAAGGCATAGTTCAGCCATGGAACCCGCCACAATCCTTGCCGCTCTAGGCTCTGGGCTGCTGATCGGTGCCATTTTAGGCTTGATTGGCGGTGGCGGATCCATCCTTGCGGTGCCTTTGCTGATCTATGTCGTTGGCGTTGTAGACCCGCATACGGCCATCGGAACAGGTGCCGTCTCGGTCGCTGCTAATGCACTTCTAGGCCTTTGGGCCCATGGCAGAGCTAAGAATGTGAAATGGCGCTGTGCCTTTATGTTTTCGGCGGCGGGCATTTTGGGCGCGACCTTGGGCAGCCTGTTAGGCAAGGCGATGGACGGTCAAAAGCTCCTCACGCTGTTTGGTTTTGTGATGATCGCAGTCGGCATACTGGCCGCCCGCAAACCTACCCGGATTGAGGCCCCAGATGTCCGACTGTCCATGGCCAGTGCCCCCATCCTGCTCCCGCGCCTCATCGCCAGCGGCACGGGTGTGGGCCTAGCCTCAGGCTTCTTCGGCATTGGCGGCGGGTTTCTGATTGTTCCTGGCCTTATGTGGGCCACCAGTATGCCTATGAGCATTGCGGTTGGCACTTCCCTCGTCGGGGTCGCCGCCTTTGGCGCGGCAACTACCGCGAGCTATGCGCTGTCCGGGCTCGTGAATTGGCCCGTTGCGGGCCTGATGATCGCTGGCGGCCTGCTGGGCAGCACAATAGGGACTTGGGCAAGCCAATCCTTAAGTAACCAGAAGCGTGCGCTCGCGCTGGTTTTTGCCGCGGTCGTGGTTCTCGTGGGTGCTTGGATTGTTTGGACGGGGCTGGGCAAGCTCTAGCCTGCCCGCCCGTCTTTCCGCTTTAGCCGCGGCTTTCCCGGCGAGCCAAGAATGCCAGACGCTCAAACAAAGCCACATCCTGCTCGTTCTTCAAAAGCGCACCATGCAAAGGCGGGATCAGTTTTGATGGATCCTTTTGCTTGATTGCATCGAGGTCAATATCATCGGTAACCAAGAGCTTGAGCCAGTCCAGCAATTCCGAAGTCGATGGCTTTTTCTTCAGGCCAGGCACTTTGCGCATGTCATAGAAGCTAGCCAAAGCATTGGCGATCAAACGCTTTTTGATTCCGGGGAAGTGGACATCCACGATGGCTTGCATTGTGTCTTCGTCTGGGAACTTGATGTAATGGAAGAAGCAGCGACGCAGGAAAGCGTCGGGCAATTCCTTCTCATTGTTTGACGTAATGATCACGATGGGGCGCTCGATCGCCTTAATCGTTTCACCGGTTTCATAAACGTGGAACTCCATCCGATCCAATTCTTGCAAAAGGTCGTTTGGAAACTCGATGTCAGCCTTATCGATCTCGTCGATCAAGAGAACGCAGCGGCCCTTATGCTCAAAAGCTTCCCACATCTTGCCCTTTTTGATGTAGTTTTTGACGTCCTTAACGCGCTCATCGCCCAATTGGCTGTCGCGCAGGCGGGTCACAGCATCATACTCATAGAGGCCCTGCACAGCTTTGGTGGTGGACTTGATGTGCCATTCCAACAAAGGCATTCCCAAAGCCTTCGCCACCTCAATCGCCAAGACTGTCTTGCCGGTTCCGGGTTCACCCTTAATCAGCAAGGGGCGCTCCAATTTGATGGCCGCATTGACTGCGACTTTCAAATCATCTGTCGCCACATAATTTTTCGAGCCCTCAAACCGCATCCCTAGCACTCCTGATCATCTTGTTTTTGTCAGCTTGTCGACAGGCTAACAGGCATGGGGTGGTTGGAGCAAGTGCTGTTTGCCGAGGGTTCAGCAAGTTGGATGTGCCTGTTTTTTGAGCAGGCCTGCGCAAGACACACTCAGTCCGCTTGACAGAAGGCGCGCTCGCCCGTGGAGTGCGGTCGCACAAGGGGAAACACCATGGCGCGCGCGCCTGACAAAGTAAGTGACATGGCTGCGCCACCGCGCCCCGGCCAAGAAGGGCCTTTTGAAGGCTATCAGTTGGGGGCTGCCTATGATGAAATGTTTGATGCCAAAGGCGACCCCCGCCCTGGCTGGTCTGGTCTCTACAACCGCTTAAGCCAAGCAACGCCGCAAAGCCTGCGCGATCTTCAAGCCAATATCGACCGCACATTTATGGCCCAAGGGGTGACTTTCACCGTCTATGGCCACGAAGACTCGACCGAAAAGATCATCCCCACCGATATCTTGCCGCGCATCATTCCAGCAGCGGAATGGGACAAATTAGAGCGCGGCTTCAAGCAACGCCTCGAAGCGCTAAACCTGTTTTTGGCCGATATTTATGGTGATCAAGCCATCATCAATAATGGCTATGTGCCGCGCGATCTGATTCTCGGCTCATCCAATTATCGCCGTGAAATGCTGGGTGTCGAAGTGCCCCATGGGGCCTATGTCAACATTTGCGGCACCGATGTGATCCGACGCGAAGATGGTGCCTATGTGGTGCTGGAAGACAATTTACGAGTACCTTCAGGTGTCTCTTACATGCTGTCCAACCGCGATGCCGTTAAGCGCGCTTTCCCAGACCTTTACCGCGCGGCGCGGGTGCGTCCCGTTGAATCTTATCCCGACGATCTGTTGGCCATGCTGAAAAGCTTGGCAAGCGAATATCAGCCCGACCCCACCGTCGTGGTGCTTACACCCGGCGTATTCAATTCCGCCTATTTCGAGCATGCCTTCTTGGCCCGCCTGATGGGAACGCCCTTGGTCGAGGGGCGCGACTTAGCTATCCATGACAATGTCGTTTACATGCGCACGACGTCGGGCCTGAAGCGGGTGGATGTCATTTATCGTCGGGTCGATGACGCCTTTGTCGACCCCTTGGCGTTTCGCCCGGATTCAACCCTTGGTGTCGCGGGGCTTATGAACGCGTATCGCGCCGGCAATGTGGTGATCGCCAATGCGCCCGGAGCCGGTGTCGCCGATGACAAGGCGGTCTACGCCTACACGCCGCAAATCATCAAACATTATCTCGATCAAGATCCGATCATTGATATTGTTGAGACTTTTTTATGCCGCGAGAAAAGCCAGATGTCGCATGTCTTGGCTAATCTCGACAAATTGGTGGTCAAAGCAGTCGGCGAGAGTGGCGGTTACGGCATGCTGATCGGGCCCCATTCGACCAAAGCACAAATTGAAGAGTTCGCGGCCAAGATCAAAGCGGACCCGGACAATTATATCGCCCAGCCAACCATCTCCCTTTCAACCGCACCGACCTACATTGATGGCGCGGTTGAGACCCGTCACGTCGATTTGCGTCCCTTCATCCTGTGTGGCGCAAAAATGACTCTCACGCCCGGGGCCTTGACCCGCGTCGCCCTACGCAAAGGCTCGCTGGTGGTGAATTCAAGCCAAGGCGGTGGCTCCAAAGATACTTGGGTTCTCTCAGGTCCTAGCGACGGGCGGGCACGGTCATGATGTTATCGCGTGTTGCAGACAGCTTTTACTGGATTGGCCGCTATACCGAGCGAGCAGAGCACGCCTGCCGAGTCTTGCAAATTACCTTAACTGCAGGGCTTGAAGCCGGGGCGGAAGAGGCCGAAATGACCACTGAGCGTGCGATGCGGGCCTTGGGTGCTGCACCCATGGCCGCGCGCATGGACGCCTTAGAAGAGGCCCGGCTTCTGACCTTTGGCGGCAAAGGCGACCTCTCTTCGATCCACACCGCCGTCTTCGCAGCCCGCGAAAATGCTCGCCAAGTTCGCGATCAGATCACGACCGAAATGTGGGAGCGTTTGAACCGCCTGTATTTCCGTGTGCGAGAGACCGCAGCTAAACGGAATTTCAGCCAAATCGCTGCGGGTTTCTTCGAAGAGACGATCAATGACTTGCACGCATTTAAGGGCATTGTTTCGGGAACCATGAGCCACGGCGAAGGCTTCCACTTCTTGTCGATGGGCCGCACGATTGAACGCGCCCAATTGATCGTCCGCCTGCTCGATCTACATTTTGGTGAGAAGCAAGCGGCCATAGGCGATTTCGGTTGGGTCCAATTGTTGCGGATGTGTTGCGGCCTTGAGCCCTATTTGCGGGTGAAGACAGCGACCTTCCGACGCGATCAGATCGCTGATTTCTTGGTGCTAGACCCTTATTTCCCAAGGTCATTGCGCTTTTGCGCTAATACGATTGCCCAACATATCGATGCGGTGGGTGCGCTCGCGGATGAGCGTGCGCGCGAGACCTGCACGCGCTTGTCTGGCCGTTTGGCTGCGCGGCTGAACTTTGCCGTGTTGGATGAGGTTACGGGCAAAAATGGCCAAGCCTTTATCGCCCAAGTCGCAGATGATTGTATCGCGATCTCCGACGCCGTTCATGCGGCCTTTATCAGCTATTCCCTGGCCGACCGCCTACCCGGAACCAGCACTTTAGGAGTGCGTTGATGCGCCTCGAGATCACGCACGAGACCCGCTACACTTACTCGGCCCCGGTCCGAGAAAGCGTCATGGAGTTATGGCTGCAGCCCCTAACCTTGCCGATGCAGCGCTTGGTCGGGTTTGATATTGTGACCGAACCCCGCGCGAAAATGATGACCTATCGGGATTGGCTGGGAAATATCGTCTATCATTTCGATGTGCCCGCCAAACATACCGAGCTGATCATCCGGTCACGCGCCATGGTTGAGACCTATGAACGAACAGACCCTCTACCTAAAAAAGTCGATCCGGGGGCGTGGGCCCATTTGCGTAGCGATGAAGTGCGCAGCCGCTATTATGACATGATGCGGCCCTCAACCTTTGTCGACGGTTCGGGCCATCTTGAAACCTTTATGCGCGAACGAGACCTCTTGGTGCTGCCCCCTGATCCGCTGACGGGCTTGCGGGTCCTCAATCAAGAGATTTATGGGGCTTTTGACTATGTTCCAGGATTTACCGCCGCTGATAGCCCAATTGATGCCGCGCTGGAGCACCGCAAAGGCGTGTGCCAAGACTTCGCGCACATCATGCTAGCCGTTGCGCGCCACTGGGGTGTGCCGTCGCGTTATGTGTCGGGCTATCTCGCCCGGACGGATGGGGACACCCAAATCCGCTCGGTTCCCGATGCCTCCCATGCGTGGGTTGAATGCTATTTGCCCGAACAAGGCTGGGTCGGATTTGACCCAACCAATGACATGCTGGCCAATGAACGCCATGTTGTTGTCGCCTATGGTCGCGACTATGCCGATGTACCTCCGACCCGAGGTGTCTTAAAGGGCGATGCGGACAGCCTTTTGGAAGTTGACGTGCACGTCCGACAAGCAGAGCGACTCTCGTTAGACAGTGACTTCCTGAAAGTGGTGCGCTCCCCAAGGACACGGCCAGACCAATTTATGGCCGCTACCAAGCCACAAAGGTCAGTTGCGCTCGAAATGCAGCACCAAATGGAGCAGCAGCAGCAATAATTTGCAGTAATCGACTACCACGCTGAAGCCGCCGGATTATATTGGCACTGCTCACGCCGGAATGTCCAAGTGATTCAAAGCGTCATTGTAGATAATACTCTCTTAGAGTGAAAACGAAGGCACGTGACTGTAGCGGCACCGAGAGATGCTTTCCCCAATTCATGCTGTCGCCCAAAATTTTATACCACTATAATCAATGTGATAAAATTTCCGTGACGAGCCAACTTGTCAAAGCGTTTTGACGATTTCCCCAATTAGGTTACCAAAAGTTATATCATTTCTGAACGGAAAATGAACAGGGCTAGTATGCCCAATTCCCCAGATAATTGAATCAGAATGATACCTACTGATTACTTAACTCAAATAATGATCATCAATGAAATTCAGGAAAATACCCAATCGGTAATGTTCTCCTGTGGTAACTAATGCATATTGGGTCTTTTCATGTGGGCGACGCAATGTAAAAGCTAAAAAGCGAATTTTAAGAGTGGAGGATTTTGTATGCCACAAGGTAAATTGAGTACCCGACCGGCGGTCGCGGCTCAGGACCGCGCTGAGCGAATTCTTATCGAGGCTACAAGATTATTCACCGAAAATGGCTACGCAGGCACTCGAATGTCTGACATTGCCTCAGCCATCGGTGTAACAAAGCCTATTGTCTATCGCTACTTTGACTCAAAGCAGGTATTGTTTGAAGCATTGGTACGGCGAGTACTTGCCGACCAAATCGAAGGCGCGTGCCGTTTGATCGACGAACATCGCGGCCCAACAAAGCCTCTACTGAACCAATTGGTCCGGGATGCTCGGATAGCGCTAAGTGCGCCCGGCGCGCTGGCTCCTTGGCGCATCGCCGTAGGCGAAGCAGATCGCTTTCCAGATTTGGCCGCCTTTTTGCGCCATGGTTTCATCGACCCCGTTGAAGCATCCATCAAAAACTTATTTGAGCGCTCCTTGGCAGCGAATGAAACCCAAGGCACGAATGCGGCAACCCTATCGCGCCTTTTCTGCGCCCCTGTGGCTGCAGTAGCGATGATGATGGCAACTTTTGGCGAAGCCGAAGAAGCACAGTTTGACGTCGACGCCTTTTTGGCCGCACATGTCGAAGGCTTTTGGCGGGGTTGGGCAGTTAAGCCATAAAGCTTAGCGGCCCAAGCGGCGCTCCCAATATTTGGCGAGCCGCAGGTAGCGATAAAACGCGTAATTCATGGCTGTCATGAAGCCATAGAGCCCACGAACAAAATGTCTTCTCGCGATATAGGCTTTTAAAAAGGCCAGTGGGAATTCCAAAACTAAGCGCACCGCTCCGATCTTGCGACCCTTCTTGTCGAGATCATCGGCTTGCATGTCGGCATAGGCATTCAGCTTGATCAATTCATGGCCCAGCGAACGGATCGAGCGGTGCTCGATCACGCCCTGCAGACGACGAACAGGGGTCCCATTCACCAGATCGACCCGGTCATGCACAGGCGAGGGCGAATAACGTCCAACTTGTTTATGATAAAGGCGAACAGGACTTAGCCGAAAAGCCCAAGCATGCGGCTTAGCTTCGCCTGGAAACATCTCAATAATGTCGGTTTCATACCCGCAAGGCGCGAGATCGGCCTGGCCGAGGGCCGCCATGATGGAGGCTGCCAGCTCTGTTGTCACAACCTCATCTGCATCAATATTGAGCATCCAATCATGGCGACACTGATCCTCGCCAAATTGCTTTTGTAAGCCATAACCCGGCCATGGATTGAAAATTACACGGGCCCCAAGCCGCTCTGCCAATTCTTGTGTGCCATCGGTCGAGCCAGAATCGATCACGACAATATCGTCGGACAGGCCGCGCACGGACTCAAGCGTCGGGCCAATGCGATCCGCCTCATTCTTCGCGATAATAAAGATCGACAGAGGCAATGACATCGCGAGAATCCTTTAGGGTACCTCTTTCCCTAGCAGAGGCCCGATACGCACGTCGAGATGGATGGCACGATTGGACAACACGGACTCTGCCTTCAAACTGACACCCAGCCCTCGCTTCATGCAGGCGATCGCCCTACATAGAGGGCATGAGCGAAGATCGTGAGCGCAATCGTTTAAGTGGCCGACTGAGCCGGGTTGCCCGTGTTGGGGTGAATATGGGTGCGGCTGCGGCCACCTTTGGCGCTCAAAGGCTGGTTGGTGGCAGTGATGCCGATAAGACGATTGCCATCGCGCTGCGCCAAGCGCTGGGCAAAACGCGCGGCCCTTTGATGAAAGTGGCCCAGATTCTGGCCACCATTCCCGACTTCCTGCCCCCTGAATATTCCGAAGAGCTCGCAGCCCTGCAGTCGAATGCGCCTTCCATGGGTTGGCCCTTTGTTAAACGTCGGATGCGCACCGAATTAGGCCCCGACTGGGAGAGCCGCTTTGCATCCTTTGAACGCGAAGCAGCACATGCTGCGTCACTCGGCCAAGTCCACCGCGCCACGCTGCATGATGGCCGCTTGGTCGCGTGCAAGCTGCAATATCCCGATATGGCAAGCGCAGTAGAGTCCGATGTGGCGCAATTGAAATCCCTGCTGAGTCTATTTCGGACTTTTGAGAAATCCCTCGACCCCAGCGAAGCGGTCGAAGAAGTGACCGACCGTTTACGCGAGGAGCTCGATTACACGCGCGAGCGCCAGCACATGCGGCTGTACGGCGATCTGCTGGGGGAACAGCCCGACATTGCCTGCCCTGAGCCCATTGATGACTTATCGACCGGGCGGCTGTTGACCATGACCTGGCTCGACGGTGCGCCGCTTTTAACCTTTAAGGACGCACCACAAGAAGAGCGCGACCGCATCGCGACATTGTTGTTCAAGGCGTGGTGGGTGCCCATGATGGCCACAGGTGTCATTCATGGCGACCCGCATTTGGGCAATTACTCGCTGACTCCTGGTGCCAACCGGCTCAACCTCCTCGACTTTGGCTGTGTACGCATTTTCCCACCGCGCTTTGTCGCAGGCGTGGTGCAGCTTTATCTGTCGCTAGAGCGCGATGACTTTGACGGCACGATGGCCGCCTATGAGATTTGGGGCTTTAAGGGGCTGACGCGCAAATTGGCCGAAGTCCTGAACCTTTGGGCCCGCTTCATTTATGCCCCCCTGCTCGACAATCGCGTGCGCACCGTCGCGGACGGCGTCGCCCCGGGCGATTATGGGCGAAAAGAGGCCTTTGAAGTGCGCAATCTGTTGAAAGAACATGGCCCCGTGACCATCCCACGGGAATTTGTGTTTATGGACCGCGCAGCCATTGGCCTTGGTGCCGCCTATCTCCATTTGGGTGCCAAGCTGAATTTCTATGAGTTGTTCCAGAATTCCATCGCAGGCTTTAACGAGGCAGCCCTCGGCGCGCGACAAGATCAAGCCCTCCAACGCGTCGGTCTACGCTGAAATCTGTCCGCGCTTGACGCTAGGTTACGACTTGCCCAAGCGGCCGCCTTAGGCCAAGTCGAAAGTATGACAGAGGCTAGCCCCCACAATCTTGTTCGTTCCGAATTGTCGTCCGTCCCCGAAGTCGCCGACGGCAGCCGCGAAAAAGGTCCTTTGGAAGCTTATTGCGGCGAGCGCCCAGTCTATCCGACTTGGGCATTGGACGCCATCGCGCACACGCCAGAGGTCACATACTTCCATGTTGAAGGAGCCAAGCTGGAACTGCTGATGTGGGGAACAATCGGCAATCCAGGCGTGCTGTTGCTCCATGGCAATGGCGCGCATGCGGGTTGGTGGAGCTTTATTGCTCCGTTTCTTGCCAAATCCGGCTATCGCGTCGCTGCTCTTTCGTTTTCGGGGATGGGCGGATCAGACTGGCGTGAAACCTATACGATGGATCTGTTCGCCGATGAAGTTTTAGGTGCCTGTGCAGAAGCGGGCCTTGCCGCAAGCGGCCAACCCCCCGTCATAATTGCCCATTCTTTTGGGGGGGTTCCTGCCATTTATACGGCGTTAAAGGCAGCCGACCGAGTGGGCGGACTTATCCTGCTAGACAGCCCGATCGAGCCGCCCGGCGAGGAGTGGAAGGGACCACCCAAGCGCACAGCCCCTAATCGTGTCTATGCCACACTCAACGACGGCTTAGCGCGCTTCCGCCTGGCTCCGCCTCAGCCATGTGAGAATCATTGGGCATTAGACCATATTGCGCGGGGCTCTCTAAAGCAGGTTGAGGGTGGCTGGACTTGGCAGTTTGACCCATTTTTGTGGAATAGCTTCGCCCCGATGATCATGTCGGAGCGCGCCAGCCGCCTGCAGGTGCCAACCATCGTCATGCGTGGTGGTAACTCATTTTTGATGGAAGATCGTATATTCACCTATATGAAGACGATTTTCCCAACAGGTACAGGCTTTGTCACCATTCCAGAGGCACAGCATCACCTGCTTTTAGACCAGCCATTGGCCACCATTGCCGCATTGGAATCCAGTTTGGCTGGCATCTCTATCTTGCCTAAGACCCCAATGCGCGGCTAAGAGGGGCATAACGGAGAGTTCTTATGGCCAGCCACGACGATCACTATTCCCACGGCGAAATGGAAATCGCAGAGCAATCTGCCATGTACCAATCGTTTTTGGTCGCAACCCAATGGGGTTGCGTGCTGATTTCGGCGATGGTCGCCTGTATGGCCTTGATCTGGGGCGCTGACGTGCCTTGGTTGCAATCTGTTCTAGGCTGCGGCGCTTTGGCGGTTGTCGCAGGCCTCGGTATGAAGATGGGCGGCTCTTTCACCATCACATCTGTGGTGATCACCATCATTGGCTTGATCGCCGGCGGCATCTCCACTGTCGTGGGCATGTTCATCTAACACGGCTTTTTGTCCGCACGGTTAGCTGCGACGCTGGCCCTAGGGGTGCACCCATTTGCCCCAATCCAATGCAGGTTAAGGACTGGCCTTTTGGCCAGAACCGGTTTTAAGTCCGACCGAAGCCATGGAGCCGTGTATTGGCCAAAGTACAGATTGAAATTAATGGACGCAGATATGCGATTGGCTGTGATGAAGGCCAAGAAGAGCATGTCATGCGCTTGGCCCGCTATTTCGACGAGCATGTAAAGCGCTTGGCCAATTCTGTTGGACAAATTGGTGATCAACGTCTGTTCTTGATGGGTGCATTGATTGTGGCTGACGAAATGCATGATTTGAAAGTGCGTCTCGACAAGGCTGAAGCCGAAATTGCCCGCCTGAGTGATGTGCGGGCTCAAGCGGCACAGGCGGCTCAAGACCCTTCACCCGTGACGGCCCTTGATGGAGCTGCTGGTCGCCTCGAAGCGTTGGCTGCACGGTTAGAGCAGGCCTGAACCTTCTGGGCCCATAGCTTCACGCAACAGGCTGTCACCTGCCGCTTCTTCCAAGATATTCTCCAGCGCCTGTCCATTGATGGGCACTTTCCCGATTTCCAACATGAGTGGCACGGCAAAGGGCGAAATTCGGGCGAGCTTTTGGTGGCGGACCTGCCCGACAATACGCGCCAGACATTCCGACAGCCGTTTGATGTCTAAAAGCCCCTCGCCGGCTTCATAACGTGCGGCCTCTAGCAAGATATGGTCAGGCTGGTGGCGGCGCAGGACGTCAAAGATTAAGTCTGATGAAAAGGTCACCTGCCGCCCTGTCTTGGTCTTGCCGACTTGGTTCTGCTCGATCAGGCCGGCAATGACGGCGCTGGTCCGAAAGGTCCGCTTCATCAAGACGCTTTCTTCCAGCCATTCCTCCAAGTCATCGCCCAGCATATCCTGATCAAACAACTGATCCATATCCACGCGGGCCATATCCTTCAGCCCCCAAACCGATATGGCGTAATCATTGGCAACAAAACCCAGCGGATCGAGGCCTAGCCTTTCAAGGCGCCGGGTCAGCAACATGCCGAGGGTTTGGTGGGCAAGGCGGCCTTCAAAAGGATAGCACGCCAGATGGAAGCGATTGCTCCGCAGAAATGTTTCCACGAGAATCTCATCCATATGTGGTATTACCGAAACGTAGCTTTGCATGTGGAGCCATTCCTGCAGCTGGGGGTGCAGGTTCGGCCAATAGCCTTTGTTTGCGATCATGGCGCGTACACGGGTCGCCAGATAAGTAGAAAGCGGGAATTTACCACCAGCCCAAGACGGCACTTTCGGCGATTGGTCATGCGCTTTGCTGACAAGACAATCGGTGCCTGACACGCCTTCAAACCGCCAGACCTCGCCTGCGAACAGGAAAGTATCGCGCGGCGACAGACCATCGACAAAATATTCCTCAATCTCACCTACGACGCGCCCGCCAACAAAGGTACTGCCGCCAGAAGGCGTGCCCGGCCGACGGGAACGATTGGCGGAGACTTGGCGCACCTTCAAAACGGGCTCTGCCACGATCGAGCCGACATTCATGCGCCAAGCCCGTGCCGCATCCCGATTGCGACACAAAAGACGTCCCTCGCCATCCCGGATCAAGCGCGCAAAGCGGTCATAGGACTTAAGCGCATAACCGCCATCGGTTACAAAACCCAGCACCCGGTCAAATTGCTCACGCGGCAAACGATGATAGGGGCCTGCGGAGCTCACTTCCCGAAAGAGGTCATCTGGGTGAAATGGCGCACCCACGGCACAGCCCATGATATGCTGTGCCAGAATATCGATCGCGCCGCGTCGGGGTACCGGACCGTCGAGATGCTGCGCTAAAACCGCATCGCGGGCGGCTTGGCACTCCAGCATTTCAAACCGGTTGGTTGGGACCAGAACCGCTTTGGAAACTTCATCCAGCCGGTGGTTCGAACGTCCAATCCGTTGGATGAGGCGAGAAGAGCCTTTTGGTGCCCCCATCTGGATAACGAGATCGACATTGCCCCAATCAATCCCGAGATCCAGCGTTGAGGTACAGACGATGGCGCGCAAGCGGCCTTGCGCCATGGCTTCTTCGACCCTGCGGCGTTGCGAGACATCGAGTGAGCCATGGTGCAACGCAATGGGTAGATTGGCTTCGTTGATTTTCCAAAGCTCTTGAAAGGCAAGCTCAGCTTGAAAGCGCGTATTCACAAAGACCAAGGCCATTTGGGTCCGTTCAATGGCCTGATAAACCTCTTGCATCGCGTGGCGGCCTGTGTGCCCAGCCCAGGGGACGCGCTCCTCAGACAACAGCATCGAGATATCGGGGGCCATGCCCTTTGGTCCCCGCACAATACGCGCATGGCAGGCCTCAGAGCCAGTCTGCGGCGCGATCCACTGCGCTAGAGCCATTTCGTCCGCGACCGTGGCAGACAGGCCTGTACGCCGCGCAGATGGCGCAAAGCGCTGAAGTGCTGCCATACCGAGCGCCAGAAGATCGCCTCGCTTGGTTGGGGCCAAGGCATGGGCCTCGTCTATGATGATGCGTTTGAGCCCCTGAAAGATGTTGGGAGCATCTGGCATGCCTACAAATAGGGCAACCTGCTCGGGCGTCGTCAGCAACATGTCTGGCGGGTCATAACGCTGGCGCTGGCGCTTCGCGGCGGGTGTATCGCCGGTGCGCGTCTCGACCCGCACCGGCAAGGCCATCTCGCTGATCGGGGTCATTAGATTGCGCTCGACATCCACGGCCAAGGCTTTGAGTGGCGAGATGTAAAGCGTGTGCAAACCGCGTGGCTGGTCGCGACCGTCGGCTAAATCAATCAGGCTGGGCAGAAAGCCCGCCAAAGTCTTTCCCGCCCCGGTGGGCGCAATCAGGAGGCTATGGTCGCCGGCTTGATCGGCAGCCAAAAGATCGAGCTGATGGGCGCGCGGGACCCAGTTGCGTCCGGTGAACCAAGCCTGAAAGGCCGCTGGCAGCGCGGGGGCACTCATGGCTTGGCGTGGGGTTCCTCGTCATCGGACGACTTACGCCCCATCGCCAAGATCTGTCCAAGGACCGAATTGGTCTGGACTGGACCAAAGCCGACTTTGTCTTCTCTCGGAACGGCTGGACGCCTTGCGGTTCGCCAGAGCACCCAAGGCACCATAATCGCAGACACCACGCCCGCCTGCCAGAAGATGGACAGCGCACTGCCCGTCACCTCCACCAACAAGCCGCCAATAGCGGGGCCAACGATGGTGCCGCCCGCCCAAACAAACAGGAGGCCGGAGCTAGCCGCAGCCAATTCTGCACGGGGCGTACGATCCCCTAAATGAGCCACGGCGATGCCGTAGTATGACAAGGCACCTGCCCCCCAGATGCCAAACAGGATGGTATTAAGGGTGAGCGAAAGCTCAGCGCCGATTGTTGCCAGAACAAAAGCCGCAATCGCGGGCACGCCAATCAAGGTAGCTAAGACGATGCGACGGTCCATCCGGTCGGACAACCGACCCGCGTGCCATTGCACCAACAGAGAGCCGATCCACGCTGCGGCTTGAAAAGTCGCGGCAGCCTGCGGTCCGCCCCGCTCACTCGCGTAAAGTGGGGCGAGTGACAAAACCGCCCCATTGACGAGGCCTGAGCCAATTGCGGCAACAAAAGCTGCTGGCGCGAGTTTAAACAGTCGTGACGGCAACATGCGAAGGACAGTCGCGGGCGGGGGCGGCGTTGTGTCGGCAATAGAAATCGGAACCAAGGACAGGGCTAGAAAGGCTGCTGCGGCCATAATCGGCCCCGCCGCATTCGGCTCTGGATGGGTGAAGCCGATGATGAAGGGCCCAGAAACCAGCCCCAACTTCGTACACAGCATGTAAAAGCCCGTCACATCGCCACGTCGCGCATTGGGGATTGCGGACGCCATCCAGCCTTCTGCTGCCGCAAACATCACAGCAATCGCGGCCCCTGCCAACAAACGGCTAATCGCCCAGGCCCATGCGGAATCGCTGGCATACAGCAAAAGTGTGGTCACGCAGGCGATGGATGCCGCCGCCGCATAGCTGCGAATAGCCCCAATCGCCCGTAACATAATGGGCGCGAACCAAGCTCCTGCCAAAAAGCCAAGGCCATAGGCAGAGGCAACCAAGCCAATTTGGCTGCCCGTGAACTGAAGGGCTTGCATCTGAAGCGGCAACCAGACGCTTAACAAGCCGCCCGCGATCTGCAGCAATGTCTGCCCTCCGATCAGAGAGGCGACATCACGCATTGGATTACCCCGCGGGGCTCCAGACGGCAGGGAGACCAGATCGCTCATTTGGTCACGATAGGCCGTGATGGCGCTTAGGGCCAGAATAAATCCACACAGAGACAGGGCTTTGTTCACACCCTAGCAAGGTAGGATCAGGCAGAATGGAGACTGGAGTTACCTGATGCGATCGTCTCGACCTATGTCCAAACCTGTCGGCCTTAACGCCATGCTCTTGTCTGCTGGGCTGGTGGTCACGCTGGTCGCCGTGCCGCTAGCGGCAAAGCCCAAAAAGCCCACAGGCTTGCGGGGCGGAACATCCACAGTTGCAACCCCCGCAAACTCAGCACAAGCTTGGCTGGGCCAATCGGTTTGGCGCGCGACCACGTGCGACAAGAAAGAGAACTTCCAGACCTTTAGCTTCAGCCCAACGCCCCAAGTCGAAGTCGGCTCTGGTAAAAAGGGCGATGGTGAGAAGCTGGAATTGCTCCGTGTTGGTACGAGCACCGACGGCCTAATCGAAATTGAGACCCGCGTTTGCGCCCCTGTCGGCTGCAACCAGACTGTCGAACGCTACAAAAAGACTGGGCCGAACCAGATGCAGGAATGGCACTTTGAAGGCCGCCTGCCCGAGCATCAACCCTATGTGCTGGTTCGCGATGGCCAAGCCGTCGATGGCTCTGGCCCTGGTCGCCTGTTCAACCGCTGCCCAAATTAGGGCCGGGTCTGACCTGAACCGCGCACGACATATTTGTAGGTCGTAAGTCCTTCCGCCCCAACCGGACCGCGCGCGTGCAGGCGACCTGTGCCAATGCCGATTTCGCCGCCAAAGCCAAACTCACCACCATCGGCATATTGGGTGGACGCATTGACCAGAACGATGGCGCTATCGACTTCATGCAAGAAGCGCTCTGCCGCAACTTCATCTTCGGTCACGATACAATCTGTGTGGCCAGAGCCATAGCGGGCGATATGATCGACCGCCGCTTCAATCCCCGGCACCACAGCTACGGAAAGAATGGGGGCCAGATATTCGGTGCGCCAATCTTCCTCGGTTGCCTGTGCCATTGGCACAATCGCTTGGGCACCCGCATCGCCGCGCAACTCGCAGCCCTTCGCCATCAGGGCCTCGGCGATTTGCGGCAAAAGCATGTGCGCGACGGCCTGATCGATCAAGAGCGTCTCGGTTGAACCGCAAACCCCTGTGCGCCGCAATTTGGCATTCACAGTCAAAGCGATGGCCTTTTCGGCGTCCGCACCAGCATGGACATAGGTATGGCAAATGCCTTCCAAATGGCTCAACACCGGCACGCGGGCTTCTGTTTGCACCCGGGCGACGAGGCTTTTGCCTCCCCGGGGAATAATCATGTCGATGGAGCCATTGAGGCCGGTCAACATGGCCCCGACCGCTGCCCGATCGGTGGTGCCCACCAATTGGATCGCATCTTCAGGCAAGCCCGCCTCGGCCAATCCTGCGCGCAGGGCTTTAGTGATTTCAGTTGAGCTGCCAATCGCGTCAGAACCGCCCCGCAGGATGACGCAATTGCCAGAGCGCAGACATAAGGCGCCCGCATCGGCTGTGACGTTAGGACGGCTCTCGTAAATGATGCCAATCACGCCAATCGGAATGCGCACACGCTGCATATGCAGGCCGTTTGGCCGCGTCCAATCCTTCATCACCTCGCCCAATTGATCGGGCTGGCCCGCGACATCCTCAACCGCCGCTGCCATGGCTTCCAATCGAGCGGGATCCAGCTTGAGACGATCGAGCATGGAAGGTGACAGGCCTTCGGCTGCACTGCGGGCCATATCCACCTCATTGGCGGCTAAAATGGCCGGTGCAGCGACGCGAATGTGGCGCGCCATCGCAAGAAGAGCCGCTGAACGGGTGTTAGCGCCTGCTTCACGCACGGCTTTGGCAGCTGCGCGCGCGCGGCCACCCATGGCCAGCATGAGGGTTTCAGGTGTCTCTGGGGTGGGGACATGCATATTCATCCCGCCAAAATGCCTGCAACCAATGCCAAAGACAAGGAGGCGGATAGCGCTTTGTCCGCGATACCCGCGACAAGCTGCCCTAGGCCTAAGATCCATAAGGGGTTAGAGCAGGGACTGAAGGAACAACCCATGGCATCTGATACTCTCGGCAACATCGTTTTTATCGAGGCCAATGGCCAGCGCCTTGAGACGCTAATCGCAGGAAAGGGCGGGAGTAAGCTTGCGGTGCTGCTGCATGGCTTTCCAGAGTCCCATCATTCTTGGCGCTTCCAAATCCCACTTCTAGTGAAATTGGGCTATGAAGTTTGGGCCCCGAATCTGCGGGGCTATGGCCAGAGTTCCAAGCCACCCCACATGCGCGACTATGCCATCGAGCAACTGATGGAGGACGTCGCACAGCTCATGGATCAAGCAAGCAACGGGCGACCTGTGACGTTGATCGCCCATGATTGGGGGGCTATCATTGCCTGGGCATTCGCGGCCTCAAACCTGCGGCCGCTAGCGCGCTTGGTGATCCTCAATGTGCCCCATCCGGCCCGATTGGCCGAAGGCCTGCGAACTTGGCGACAATTGAAGAAGAGCTGGTATGTCTTCTTCTTCCAGCTTCCTTGGCTACCTGAAAAGCTGCTCGCCGCCGGTGGGGCGCGGGCAATTGGCCGAGCCTTTAGCGCACTCGCCCTAGACCAAACGAATTTTGGCCCAGAGGTCCTTCAAGTCTATCGTGACAATGCTCTGATCCCGGGCGCACTTAGCTCTATGATCAACTATTATCGGGCAGCAGCCCAAACGGCTGGGATGGCGAACTTCACGCGCGACCATGTTGCCCCTATCACCGTGCCCACGTTGATGATCTGGGGCGAAGAAGACCTCGCTCTAGGCGTGGAGTTGACCGATGGCTATGACGGTTTGGTGCAGGATTTCACGCTACATCGCCTCAAGGGCGTCGGGCATTGGGTGCAGCAAGAGGCTCCAGAGGCGGTCAATGCGCACCTTGAAGCTTGGCTGGCAGCTTAAGTGCGACTGCAACAGTCACACATGCATGATTTCATTCTGATGCAATTTCGGCTAATGCCGCCCATCACTGGCCCATAGGGAGTTCCGGCGCGGTCGCTGGCCTTATGGCTCAGGTTAAAAGAGTGCCCAAACTATGGCTGATTCCATCAACGTAAATCGTAAAGCTGAACTTCTCTCCAATGTCGTCGAGCATGTGGATATCGCGTCTTATGATGCGCGCCCCATTATCGACAGCATGAAGAAAATGTCCTTCACCAGCCGTGACACCGGTCGTGCGGCTGAGATTTTCAACACCATGATCGCCGACAGGGAAGCGTCTGTCTGGTTGACCTTGGCTGGCTCGACCAGCGCAGGCGGTTGCATGCATGTCTACCGCGACATGGTGAAGTACGGCATGGTTGACGCCATCGTCGCCACCGGCGCGTCCATCATCGACATGGACTTCTTTGAAGCGCTCGGCTTCAAGCACTACCAAGCCTTAGAAGTGCCAGACGATGAAACCCTGCGCAGCCTCTACATCGATCGCATCTATGACACCTATATCGATGAAGAAGAGCTGCAGGCCTGCGACCACACCATTTTGGAAATCGCAGACAGCCTTGAGCCTAAGGCGTATTCCTCGCGCGCTTTTATTGCCGCCATGGGTAAATGGTTGAGCGAAGGCAATGCCAAGAAGGAAGGCAGCCTGATCCAAACCGCCTATGAGTGCGGCGTGCCCATCTTCTGTCCTGCATTTGTCGACAGCTCGGCCGGCTTTGGCTTGGTGAAGCACCAAGTTCAACGCATGAAAGACAAGAAGCCATACTTGGTGATTGATGCGATCGCGGACTTCCGCGAACTCACCGACATCAAGATCGCAGCGGGTCGCACCGGCTTGTTCATGGTTGGCGGCGGCGTGCCAAAGAACTTTGCACAAGACACGGTGGTGTGCGCAGAAATTCTGGGCGTCGAAGCTGAGATGCATGCTTATGCGGTGCAGATCACCGTGGCCGACGTGCGCGACGGTGCTTGCTCCTCGTCGACCCTCAAAGAAGCCTGCTCATGGGGCAAGGTTTCGGTGGCACTCGAGCAAATGGTGTTTGCGGAAGCCTCCACCGTGGTGCCGCTGATTGCCTCTGATGCGTATCATCGCGGTCACTGGAAAGACCGGGTCAAGCCACGCTGGGCGAAACTTTTCGAATAGGCCTAGAAACCAGAGCTCAAATTTAGCAAAGGGGCGGCTGCGGTCGCCCCTTTTTCGTGCCCAATCGCTGGCTTCCGCATACAAAAAAGGGCCGCTGTACCAAGTACAGCGGCCCCTAATTTTAGCCGAAGCTTTTCCGATTACTCGCCCAAAACGAACTTCACTTCGAGTGGGTAATCATCAGCCACATTCTCACAGTTCCGGCGCGCTGGCTCAAAGCGCATACGACGCGCTTCACGCTCAACAGCCGATTCGAACACGCCAGGTGGGTTAGCCGAGGTCACGATGACCCCAACAACTGAACCGGTTGCGTCGATCTGCAAGGTCGCCCGAACACTGCCTTCGGTTCCACGGTCCACAGCGCGCTGTGGATAGGCCCGCTCCACGTTGAACTCACGAAGTTTGCGTGGGTTCTTCGCTGCCTCGGTGCACGATGGCGGAGGCGGCGGTGGCGGTGGTGCCGGTGGTGGTGGCGGTGGTGCTGGCGGCTGATAGTCCGTCAACGCAGGTGCCGGTGGTGGGGGGGCGCGCACAACGGTCTCGCGGATTTCTTCCTGTGGCGGAGGCGGAAGGTCTACGACAACTTTGGTTTGACGCTCCACCAGTGGTGGCGGCGGTGGCAGTTTATCAGGCGGTGGTGGAGGTGGAGGCGGTGGTGGAAGTTTCTTTTCCTTCTCCGCCTTCACCACGTTCAGATTGTCCAAGAAGTCCGTCACGATTTCCGGGCGCACTTTCGAAACGCCGTACAAGATACCCGACCAAAGGATGATCGAGATCAAGAGGAACAACATACGATATTTAGCCATATCTCATTGCCCTCCTATCGCAACTGATCTGGGCTGATTGCATCTTCAGCAACCAGCGAGACTTTTTGGAAGTTGGCTTCCTGCAGGATCGCCATGGTTTCCATCACCGACGCATATGGCAAGGTTTGGTCCGCACGCACCCGAACTGTTTCCAGCAGGCGGTTTGGAGAATCTGGCACATGGAAGGTGATCCGTTCCAACACCTTGGCAGCCAAGGCATCAGCTTCGGTGATCTGGGTATCCACAAAGATTTGCGGCACGCCCGTCCCATCGTCGCGAATATCGACAACAGTCGGGGTTTTTGGCTTCTCTGTTGGCTCTTTAGGCTGCGGAACGGGGGGTGGAAGATCCACCTTCACGTCCGTCGTCGGAATAGGAGCTGCCACCATGAAGATGATCAGCAACACCAAGAGAATGTCGATGAACGGAACGATATTAGGTTCCGAGCTCGGCTGCATGCCTTTGCCTTTGTTCCCGCCGGAGAGTTTAGCGCCCATGGTGCATCGCTCCCTTCAGGTTCAAAATCTCGCAGAAGCAGACCTGGGTGGTATAAAAATTCAACATGATTGTACCTCCCTTACCTAGCGGCGTTTGTCTGCGCCAACGAGCGCAACTTTGTAGAAGCCTTCATCTTGAAGGCGGTTCATAGCGAAAACCACGTTACGGTATGGCGTGTCACCATCGGCACGGATGTAAATCCGTTGGTCGATAATTTTAGCCAAGTCGCCTTTGAAATTTGGGTTGTCTTTAACAACGCCATCAAAGGCCTTTTTCCCGAGGACCGTGGTATCCACGACTTCATCATTGCCCACGAAGAAGCCAACGACGCCACCCTTGTCCTGAATCGTGACATAGGTAGGCTTTGGTGGCCGCTTCGACGGCAGGACCTTGGAGTCTGGCAAGTCGACCTTGATGTCGACTGACGCAACAGGCGAGGCCACCATGAAGATGATCAACAGCACCAACATAACGTCCACGAATGGAACGATGTTTGGTTCTGCGTTGACATCCAGCTGGCCTCTTTTGCCGCCGCCGCCTCCGGCTAGTTTTGCACCCATGATCGGTCTCCTTTTCTAGAGCCCCGATCAGCCCTGCTTGTCCATGTCGCGGGTAACCAGCGAGATGAAGTCGGCTTCAAAGTCTTCCAAATAGCCACCGATCGTGCCGGTTTGCTTTGCGGAGAAGTTGTAGATCAACACGGCTGGGATAGCAGCCACGAGGCCTGCAGCGGTTGCGAACAGAGCTTCAGCGATACCTGGTGCCACAACGGCGAGCGAGGTGGTCTGGGTGTTTGCGATAGCGATGAACGAGTTCATGATGCCCCAAACCGTACCGAACAAACCGATGAACGGTGCGTTCGAACCGATCGAAGCCAAGAAGGTCATGTTGGAACCCAGTTCTTCAAGACCCTTGTTTTGCTCTGCGGTCATTGCCGAACGGATACGCTCAAGCAAATCACCACGGGCATCGCGGTTATTGTAGAGGCCAGCATCCTTCGCCTTTTGCAGCTCGCCATAGCCAGCAGCAAACATTTTCTTGGCAAAGCCGTCTGGTTGCTTCGAGAGCAATTGAGCGGCTTCTTCTGGGGACTTTGCCTTCTTGTAAGCGGCAACGAATTCAACGGTGCGCTTCTTGTTGCCACGCATCACGATGATTTTTTCGAACATCAAGGCAATGGCGTATACGGCGCAAAGCAACAAGATCACCAAAACGATCTTCGACACCAATGGCGAATGCGCAATCATGTCCATCAAGGTGATGTTTTGTTGACCGGCGTTCTTAGCAGCTTCTGCAGCAGCAGCAGCGGCTTCAGCGGCACTTGGTGCAGCAGGTGCGGCAGCAGCGACAGCATTCACTGACTCAACAACAGCGTTCGTGGTTTCAGCAGCAGCAGCAACAGTTGCGTCAGCGGCGGGGGTGGCAGCGGTGTCAGCAGCACCGGCGGCTTGCAGAAGAGCAAACATGGTTTTCTGTATCCTCCAAAATCAGTCCCGCCGTTAACCTTTTTGTAACGATCGGGCTCCACCGGAGTCCTAGCCGCCCTTTAGCGTTTGTGGAAGGGGGCTATGCGCTAAATTGCCGCTGTGAGGCAGGAAATGTCTGTAGAAGATGCTGTTGTTAAGAATTGAGTCTGGTTTTGTTACGGTTTTATAACCGTGAAAGGCAAATTTGACTCAGTTTTGTGCATAGAGATCTGGTCGCCGATCCCTGAAAAACCCCCATGCCGCGCGGTGTCTGTCCAAAAATGTCAGGTCGACGGTGCCCGAGGCAATGCCTTCATCGGTGCGGGATAGGTCCGCGATCAAATCTCCGCGATGATCCGCAATAAAGGACGAACCATAGAAGTGCTGATCATCGCCCAAGCCCTTTTCGACACCAATTCGGTTGGCGGCGACCACAGGAATCACATTGCTGACCGCGTGCCCCTGCATTGCGCGACGCCACGGGTCGCGTGTGTCCAATGTCCCATCATGGGGCTCAGAGCCGATCGCGGTGGGGTAGAATAAAACTTCTGCTCCCAACAGGGCCATGGCGCGGGCGGCCTCGGGATACCATTGATCCCAACAGATGCCGACGCCAATTTTGGCGTAACGTGTGTTCCAGACTTTGAACCCAGTGTCGCCGGGCCGGAAATAATATTTCTCCTGATAACCTGGACCGTCTGGGATATGGCTTTTCCGGTAAGTGCCCAACGCCGTTCCGTCAGCATCAAGAATAACCACACTATTGTAATAGCGCGGCCCTTCGCGCTCAAATATCGAAACCGGAATCACGACTCCCAATTCCGCCGCGATGGGCTGCAGCTGCGTCACACAGGGATGCTCTAGGGCCGAATAGGCGGTGGCGAACCAGCGCTCGTCCTGGGTCGTGCAGAAATACGGCCCCTGGAACAATTCTGAAGGCAGAATGATCTGAGCACCGCCAGCAGCGGCCTGACGGATGAGGGCAATGGTGCGATCAATATTATCTTGAAGATCAGAGCCATAGTGGGTCTGAAGAGCAGCTAGGTTCACAAGGCGCGACATATCAGGCTGGCTCCTGCTGGGTGATACAATGGAAACTGCCGCCACCAGTTAAAATGGCCGTGCTTTGAATGCCGACAACGCGATGATTTGGAAAGGCCGCGGCTAATCCGCGCAGGGCGGCATCGGTTGAAGGCGCACCATAATGCGGCATCACCACGCTGGCGTTGCCAATGATGAAGTTCATATGCGAGGCAGGAATCGCCTCGCCGTCTTCATCCTCCACCAAGCCGGGCGATGGAATTTGGATGACTTCCAGTGCCCGCCCCGCAGCATCGGTCATGGCGCGCAAGTCTGCAGCAATCTGATCGAGGACGTCCCGGTTCGGGTCATCCGCGCCAAAAGGGGCCATGCACATGACGCGGCCAGGGCCGATAAAGCGCGCAATATTGTCTACATGGCCATCGGTGTGATCATTGGCCAAACCATCACCCAGCCACAGGACCTTCTTTGCCCCCAAGGCTGCTTGTAAATGCGCTTCAGCGACCGCTTCGGTCCAACCCGCATTACGATTTGGGTTGAGCAAGCATTGCCGAGTGGTCAGGACGGTACCCTCGCCGTCATGGTCAACAGCACCCCCTTCAAGGATGAACTCCGCCCGTTGCACGGGGGCAGCGGCAGCTTCCGCAACCTTGTCGCCGACACTGTCATCAAACGGCAAGTCATATTTGCCGCCCCAGCCATTAAAGCCAAACCGCAAAGCTATTGCCCTGCCGTCACGCTTAGCAAAGATAGGGCCGGTATCGCGCAGCCAAATATCGCCAAACCCACAGGGATGAATTTGAACCTGTGCTGGCAGGCTTGCGCGAGCGCTGGCGACCGCCTCGTCACCATGGGCGAGAACATGAACAAGGTCCCCAACCTTGCCGGCAGGCGTTGGCGCGACGAGGGCGCGGATCATAGCGGCCACTTCGGCGCGCGCGGGGGCCAAGTCTTCCTGCCACAAGTCCGCTGCCGACGGCCAGCACGTCCAAATCGCCTTATGAGGGGCCCATTCGGCGGGAATGATCAGTTGCGTCAAAATAGGGCTCCTCGCGGTGACTTGATCCGGGGCTGGTCACATGGCCCTGTCTGGCGCTGGCTGCAAGATGGGCATCTGCGGATCTTAGGCTTCGTTCAGCGCAGCTTTACCGCGCTCAACCACATAGCGCTTCAGTGGCTTAAAGGCTTGATCCCGACGCCACGTCGTCGGCGTGCTCATCAAGCGGACGTCCATCGTCTGCGGGGTTACGTCCACCAGGCCATAGCCGCGTACCCGGTCATCCTGCCACTTGAGATGCGGATTGTCTGGGAACAATCGGTTCCAGCGGTCATAATTGAACGACATGGTTGAGATCGAGCCGCCGACGAACTCCACCGCCACGGTATCACTCTCAGGTTTGGCATAGTCTTGTTTGACATCGCTGGCCCAGAAGCCGTGCATATCCCCGCCAATGACAACAGACGAAACATCGCGGCGGCGACGGGCCATCTGATCAATGATCTTTTGGCGCGCAGGTTCAAAGCCACTCCAGCCATCGGTAAAGGCGGTTGGGTCGCCTTGGCTATTCTTCTGAAACAAAGTTGAGAAGATCGTCGGCTGGACCAGAACCGACCACTTAAACGGCGCGCGCATGAAATTCTCGGACACGAAGCGCTCTTGCCTAGCGCCCAAAATGGTGCGCGAAGGGTCTTGCAAGTCTGCGCAGGTCGTGCGGCTGACGGACTCCGCCTCTTGCCGCCCCGGCGACAAGCAGGCCCCCTTGGAGCGATATTGCCGGGTGTCCAGTAAAGTAAAGTCGAGTAGATCGCCCCAGCCGCTCTGGCCATAAATCCGCATACGGTTGACGGCATCAAAGCGCGAGCGAGCACGCAAGGGCTGGCTCTCAAAGAAGGCTTTGTAAGCATTATATTTACGGATCGGAAAGTCCTTGGCGGGATCTTGACCAGGAAGGACTTTGCCGAAGTCTGCCTGATAATCATTGGCCACTTCATGATCATCCCAAATGAAGAGCCAAGGAGCCGCAGCATGAGCGGCCTGCAGGTCCGGATCCATCTTGTGGACAGCGTGGATGAGGCGATAGTCGCTCAAGCTAAAGGCATCTTCCACCGGCATGCGGCGGACCGCGGCACCATAGGACACTTCATAGATGTAGTCGCCGAGCGATAGGATGACGTCTGGATTTTGCTTGGCGAGATCGCCATAGGCGGTGAACAAGCCTTGCTCATAATGGGCGCAGGAATGCCAAGCAAAGCGCATTTTGGCCAGTGGTGCCCCAAATTCCGGGGTCGTGCGGGTGCGGCCGACCGGCGATACAGCTAACCCAACGCGGAACCGGTAGAAGTACGGCCGGTTAGGCTTCAGACCGCCTACCTCGACATGCACGCAATGTGCATTATCGGGCCGGGCGACGGCAAATTCGCGTCGCACGACTTTGGTAAAGGCCTCATCCTCAGCGATTTCGCATTGGACATCGACCAAGCCGTCAATTGAATATTCTGGGTCAAGCGGTTCTGGCGCTAACCGCGTCCAAAGCACAAAGCCGTCCTGTGTTGGATCACCGGACGCCACACCCATGGTGAAGGGGTCAGAGATGAATTTCGGTGTCTGCGCCATGGCAGAACCACGCCACGGGCTGCTGATCGAAGCCGCTGCCGCTCCCATTGCCCATGCGTTCAAAAACAACCGCCGCTTTGGATCGAAGCTCATCAGACCAGACCTTGTATTGTAGAAATGAGTGTCCCCTCACCCTAGTGCATGGGACCTTAAACGAAAATGGGGCGGCCCCCGAAAAGGCCGCCCCATGAACCAAACGTTACAGCGCTTTGAGCTTAGAACTTTGTTTTCAAAGTTACTTGCAGCGTGCGAGGTGCACCCAATGCATAGCTTGGTGCAGAACCGGTACGGGCAACAGTCGTTCCAGTTACCGTCGATACGTTAGCGATGGTCAACGCATTGTTGGTAGAGCTGATGTTGCCGTAATAGCCTTCGTCGAACAGGTTGATGATGTTGACCTGAAGAATTGTGTTCTTCACGCCCAAGCTGTCGAAGTCATAGCTCGCATCCAAGTCCACGACGCTGTACGCGGGCGACTTTTCGTCGTTAATGTCGGTCGAGAAACGTTCGCTGACATACTTGCCTTGAACACCCAGGGTTAAGCCATCGATAGCGTATTGCAGGCGCAAGCCATAGGTGGTGTCTGGCGTTTCAACCAATTTCTTGCCGCCAGTTGGCAGCGAGGTAGTGGCCGACAATGGCACGTTGTTCTTGACTTCGCTGTCGTTAAACGACGCCGAGGCATAAGCGGTGAAGCGCTTGCCCAAGCGGTAGCCGAGTTCCAAATCCACACCGCTCAAGTCCACAGCACCGACGTTACGGTCGACGCTGATGCCCAAGTTTTCGTCAAACGCGGACACGATGCGGTTCTCATACTTGGTATTCCAGAAAGCGATCGAACCCGTGAGGTCCGCTCCCTGATAGCGGTAGCCCAAGTCAAAGCTCTGAGTGGTTTCTGGAACAGCGTTGTTCAGCAAAATGCCACCCGTTGCGCCGCGCAATGGCGTGTAGAGGTTGTCGGTACGAGGTGCCGAGAAGCCTTCAGCATAGCTGGCGTAAACCGAGTTATTCTCGATAAACTCATAGCTTGCGCTGATGTTTGGCAACACAGCATCATACTTACGTGTAGCCTTGTAAGGGGCGATATATTGGTTTGTGCCTTGCGAAACGAAGGTAACGTTGCCGTTGGCCAAAGTCGCACTCGGAGTTTCGGTGGTGCAAAGCACGTTCGAACTTCCGTTTTGGCTGAAGCAACGCTGGTCTAACTGGCGCTCAAAGAATGGTGCACGAACACCAACGTTTAGGCGCAATTTGTCTTCGAAGAACAGGCCATTATAGTCGATTGCGAACTGGTTGAGCTGTGCAATCGAGAAACGGTCGCGACCGCGCAGGAAGCTGCCGTCCACGCCATTGACTTTTGGACCATCACGGCCGCCAAAATCGTTCAATGGGTTGCCTTGAGCGTCCAAGCGGGTGAATTCGCCAGTTTGACGGTGACGGCCATAGTCGAACGTATAAGCAAACCGCAGACGGTTCGTGTCGTTGATGTCCCAGATCAGCGAGGCGTTAACGCCGACGCGGTTGGTGTTGGTGGTGTTTGGCGTATAGAGACGAACGCTGTCGAGTACGTCGCCGTCACCGTTCAGGTCAACACCAGCTGCAATTGCACCAGTACCGGTAAGAACCAAGCCCGCACCGCGCAAGCGGCGGTCGTTTTCGTTGACGACGGTCGTGCCGCCACCGTTTGCCAACACATATTGATAGGTTGGGTCGACGGTCAGGCGAAGGTTTGGCGCCAATTGGAAGTTCGAGCTACCGCGAATGTTACCCGTGTTGGATGGGTTGATGCGCAGACCGAAATAGTTGGTGCAGCTCGATGGGTTGGCTGGGTTGTCCGTCGCCGTTTGGAAGTTCGCGTTCGCAGGTGCGGTTGAAGCACCGTCGTTTTGGGCAGTGCCGGCCACAGGCGCGACACGCGTACAGGTATCCAAATTGTCGAAGTTTGGACCATAGAATGCCCATTGAGCCAAAGAACCGTTGCGATAGAAGGCGTTGCGGTTCTCGTTGTAATGGAACGACAGGCTGAGGAAGTCGGTATCGTTCAGCTTTTGGAAGATACGCGCATTATATTGCTTCTTTTCAAGTTCGCCGGGGCCCTTGAACTTGTTGTAGCTCTGATACGAACCGCCGATGAATGCAGTCGTGCCCCAAGGGCCGAATGCGCCGTTGTCAAAGCTGAGCAAGCCACGGCCGTAGCCGTAGGAACCAGCCGATGCAGTCGCGCGGAAGCCCATCTTTTCGTCTGGCTTGCGCATGCGCAAGTTGATCGTACCGCCGGTTGCCGAAGCCGAAGGGCTGTCGACGTCGGTGGTGCCGGTGTTGACGGTGGTGCGCGTGATATATTCAGGGTCCAACTGCTGGTTGGTGAAGATCGCATAGTTGCCAGTATCGTTCAGTGGAATACCGTCAACGGTCAAAGAGATACGGTTGCCGTCAAAACCACGCAGGCGAACGTTACCACCCGAAGAGCCATATGGGTCGCTGTTGGTGAAGTTCAGACCGGGGACCAAGTTCAAGCTTTGGAATACGGTTTGACCAGCTGGCTGGGTGGCGATGTATTCGGCAGTGATCGTCGAACGAGTCTTTGGGGTCTTTTCGGCTTCGATAAGACCGGCGGTCGTGCGGCTGCGGGCTGCGGTGACGATAATCAGCTCGGCTTCAGCTTGCTGCGAGCCAGTCGATTGCGCGAAAGCCGAACCGCTCCAGCCAACCATGCTTAAGGAGAGTGCAGCGAGCGCTACGCCCGAAGACAAGCGTTTTAAGTGAGACATAGGAAACCCCTTGTGAAAGTCATTTTTGCGCATCGAAGTGGGAGGCTGCGCGTAGAGTGGGCCACCTAGCCCGCTTGAGATACGCCTCTGCGACGTTTATGTGACACTTCTATGACAGCGGCGGCTCAGGGGCGGGAACAATGGGGATAAATGTGCCAAGCTGTTCGCACAGTGGCAACAATGTTACACTTTGTTTAGACTTTAGGCAGCGGCGCACCAGCCATACCGACTTTAGACGGCCTGAGTCTACGTCGTGATAATTTAAACGGAGCACTCGTTCGACCTGTCAGCATTTCAGGCCTCAAGATATGTCCAAGAAAAGAGTTTGAAGCCCTAAAAAGAAAAAAGCGGTGGAGCCAATGGCTCCACCAAGCCCTAAAAAGAAAAAAGCGGTGGAGCCAATGGCTCCACCGCAAGGCGATGCTCAGGGAGCGCCGGTCCAATTCAGCGCTTACGAAAAGCACAATGAACCATTCCGGACACCAAAGCCGAGCCAAAGACCCGACTTGCCCTTACGTTAGCCCGCGGTGGTCCGATTTGTAAATGGGGTTGGCAGTATTTGTGACAGATTGCCGCTTTTTAAATCTTTATTGGCCCCAAACGGCGCGCAAACGGGCATCTCGTCCACAGCCATTGCGGTAATAGGCATAGCGAAGCGGGTTTTTCTGATAATAATCCTGATGATAGCCTTCGGCATCGTAGAATGCTTTGGCGGGCAGGATTTGCACAACAATTGGCTTTTTAAAGCGCGCATAGAGAACTTCTCGCGCCGCTTCTGCCGCCTTCTTCTCAGCGTCATTGGCGTAGAAGATAGCGGGTAGGTAGGTTTCGCCTTTGTCACAGAATTGGCCAAACGCATCGAACGGATCGACTTGCAGCCAATAGGTATCGAGAAGCTTTTGATAACTCACCTTGGTGGCATCATAAGTGACTTTCACCGCTTCAAAATGGCCTGTGCCACCCCGCCCCACTTGCTCATAAGTAGGATTGGCCAATGTGCCGCCGGTATAGCCAGATGTGGTTGCAACCACGCCCGGGATCTCGTCAAACGGCTTTTCCATGCACCAGAAGCAGCCACCGGCAAAAATCGCGGTAGCCAGATTGCTGGGGACCGGCGCAGAGGTCGCTGACACTTTCGGCGCAACAACATCCGCTTGGGCGGGAGATTGTGTCCCGCAACCAGCAAGGGCCAAGAGGGACAAAGTGACGAGGGCGGAGAAGGGCTTAAGTTGGGTCATGTGGGCCTATACGCAGCGATAAGTCGATCGGTTTCATCTCAACACGATTTCCCTGAGACGATTTCCCCCACGCAAAAGGGGCGCGGCTTACGCCACGCCCCTCAGCTCGTCCGATCAAATCGATAGAGCTTAGTAGTTCCAACGCAAGGTCATGCCATAGGTGCGTGGTTCACCCACGAACGCATTGATCTGGCTGTTGACAACGCGTGGTGCGAAGCCACCCAAAGCTGGCTGGTTGGTCAGCGCTGGCGCATCGCCTTGCAGCGGCGAGTCAAAGGTGATTTGCGCATAACGCTCATCGGTCAAGTTCCGGCCCCACAATTCAACCGTCCAGCGATCATCTGCCGTGCTCAATGCCAAGCGAGCATTGATCAAGGTGTAGCCTGGCTGGGTCTTACGTGGGTCCAAGTTCGAGCCAGTGATGGTGTCCGTGATGGTACGGAAGTCACCATAGGCCTTGAACTTAGCTGTGTCAGACAGAACCGAACGCTCATAATTGAGCGCCGAACCATAGGTCCAAACTGGCGAGCTGGTCAGCTGGCCACCTGGCAACCAATAAAGGTTGGGGTTTTGACCAAGGAAGGTGTTGGCTTGCGATGCCGAACCCAAATTCTTGGTATATTCGGTCATGGAGTAAGCTGCACCACCGGTGATGGACAGGCCTTCGATTGGGGTGCGGAGCACATAGTCAAACTCTACACCTTGCGACACCACTTCAGGAACCGAGGTCACAACGAACGAGATACCGGTGAAGGTATTCAGCTGGAAGTTCTCAAAGGTCTGATGGTAAGCCGCAAAGTTTGCAGTCAAAGCGCGGTTGAACCACTGGGTCTTCAAACCGACTTCGTAAGCATCAACGGTTTCAGGCGCAAACGAGGTGTTTGGCTGACGCACGGTGCGGTTACCCACGCCTGGCGAGATGATGGATGTAACCACATTGTTCTGCAGGTCAGAGAAAGCGCGGTCCAAGTTGAAGCCACCAGCCTTATAGCCACGCGAGTAGGAGGCATAAGTATTGATGTTTGGCGCGAACCGGTAAGCTGCCGAGAAGATGCCCGACCATTCTTTTTCGGACTTTTCTTGGCGGTGATCCATGCCGTCGAGGCCAGAGCGCATCCAAGGTGCGCAGATTGCGCCGACAACAGCCGCCAACGAGCCTGCGTTGCGTGCCGCATCGAGACCCAAGCGGTTCTCAATCGCGGTACAAGCCGTGTTGCCTTGCGTCTTATAGCTGCCCTTAAACTTCTTTTCTTCCGAAGTGTAACGCAGACCCAAGGTCACGCTGAAGTCGTCGTTGAACTGGTAGATATTGTGCGTGAACAACGCGACGGACTCAGCATTTTGCTCGTAATCGTCAAACTGACCACCACCAGCTGCCAAAGTACCGATGTTAGCTGGCGTTACGCCCAAGATGGACTGCCAGGTCGAAACCACACCAGCCAATTGGGTGTTGGTGACGGTTGGGCTCAAGGGGTTCACAGCCAGAGCTGGGTTGGCCAAAGCCAAAGCTGGGCCCAAAAGACCGCCGATATAGGCTTGGTAATCGGTGCCGGTGCGGAAGCGAACGGTCGAGTTGATAGTTTCTTTGGAATAGATGGTACCAACCAACCAATCCAACTTGCCCAACGAACCTGCATAGCGGAATTCTTGGGTGAAGTTATCAAACTCCGAGCCAGCACCTTCAGACTTCAAGCTGTAAACGACGTCTGCGCCGCTATAGTCCGAGTCAGCCCCTGCCGTACGCTTCCAATTGCGCTTTGCAGTCAGCGAGGTCAGCTTACCAAAGCCAACATCCCAATTCATCTCAAGGCTAACGCCAGCGTCTTCAATGTCTTGGTCGTAAGTGCGGTTGGCGCTCGCCAGATAGCTGTCGAGATTGCGGCTGGTTTGCAACGCGTTCGGCGAGATCTTGTTCAAGATGTCGGTGGTCGAAGGAACGCGAACGTCCTTGGTCCAAACAGCCGCCGCACAACAAGCTTCTGCACGCGAAGCTTGATCCACGATCAGGCGTGCATCGAAAGTTTCGCTTGGGGTATAGAGCAATTGGCCGCGGATCGCATAATAATTGGTGTCGTTTGAATCCGTGCGAGCGGTGCCGTTATTGACGTTCATGTAGCCGTCACGAGCACGTGCGGTCACATACAAACGACCAGCCAACTTATCTTCGATCAGCGGACCTGTGATGCCGAGGCCAAGACCGCCCAAGCCATAATTGCCGAAGGTTGCGTCGCCGGAAGTGCCGAACTCAAAGCTTGGCTTCTTGGTGGTGACATTGATCAAACCAGCCGAAGTGTTGCGACCAAACAGCGTACCTTGTGGGCCGCGCAAGACTTCGATGGCGCGAATTTCACCCAGATCGCCAAATGCAACGCCGTTGCGTGCGCGGAATACGCCGTCGACAACGACACCAACCGAGGATTCAAGGCCGGGGTTCGAGCCCTGCGTACCGATACCACGGATGCGCGCCGTTACGGCGCCCGAGTTTTCAGAAACCGGCACTTGCAGCGATGGGGCCAATTGGGTCAGGTCGCGAATGTCTTTCACGCCGGCCGACTCAATGGCTTGGGCACCGATCGCGGTCACGGCGACCGCAACGTTTTGCAGCGCAGTTTCACGGCGAGTCGCGGTAACGATAATTTCTTCAACTGGCTGGTCGTCTTGCGCAGTCGTTGCTTGCTGTTGCGCAAAAGCAGGTGCAGCAAAAACAGAGGTCGCGCAGGCAGCCAATAAAAGGCCACGACGGCCCAATCGTTCAAAATTCATTTTTCTCTCCCAGAGAATGGTTGTTTTCAGCCTGATGTTTCAGGGCTGTTGATCCGCTAAACCCACGCAGCGCTTTCGCAACGCAAAGCAGGCAAGCCTTACGTCGGCTATACGCACGGTTGACGTAAGGGTCGAGGGTGAAATACTGCAATCCTAAGTCACAATTGCGTGCTGTTGCCAAATCGTCACAACTTG
Source organism: Hyphomonadaceae bacterium UKL13-1 (assembly GCA_001602435.1). Lineage (GTDB taxonomy): Bacteria > Pseudomonadota > Alphaproteobacteria > Caulobacterales > Aquidulcibacteraceae > Aquidulcibacter. Next base: position 92,500 of record CP012156.1, on the reverse strand, counting down.
GCGCTTCACCGAACTCTGAGGATGTTAAGCGCATGAAACTTGCTACAATTATGCACAACGGCGCGCGGCGTATCGCGCAAATTGAAGGCAAAGTGGCGCAGATTTTGGCAGCCCCGGGTGATGGACTTGGCGTGGTCTCTGCACTGCGTGGCCCTGCCAGTGGAAGGACAGTTGTTGAGGAAGTGCAACTCGATACACTTGAGTTTTTGGCCCCAGTCCCACAGCCACCGCGCATTTTTGGGATTGGCCTCAATTACGCCGATCACGCCGCCGAAACAGGTCGAGAGCCGCCTGCCATCCAGACTTGGTTTATGAAACAGATCACAGCGGTGAACGCGCCCTATGGCGACGTCGAGAAGCCCTGTGTTTCGGACATGCTCGACTTTGAGGTAGAGCTAGTCGTTGTTATCGGGGCAGAGGCGCGCCATGTGCCTGTTGAGCGCGCCCATGAGGTCATCGCAGGCTATTGCGTCGGATGCGACTATTCGGTCCGCGACTGGCAAAAGGCGACACCAACCATGATTATGGGCAAAGGCTTCAACACCCATGCCCCGTTTGGCCCAGTCTTGGTGACCGCTGACGAGATCGCAGATTTGGATCAGCTGCGCTTGCGCTGCTATGTTAACGATCAGCTGATGCAAGATGGTTGCGTGGCAGACCTCATCTTTAAAGTGCCGCAAATGATCGCCCATCTCAGTACCGCCTTTACGCTTTTGCCGGGTGACATCATCTTCACCGGCACACCTGCAGGCGTCGGCATCGCCCGCAACCCGCCGGTCTATCTGTTCGCAGGCGACACGGTACGATGTGAAATTGACGGCCTTGGCAAGATTGAGAACAAGATCGTTGATGAGGTGAAGGCCACCATTATCGCGTGAATGTAAGGCCCACGCGCCAAAGGGGCTTAGAGGTTTCCGATAGAATGCCCGCCCCTGAAATCGCCGTCATGATGCGGGTGCCTGTGATGTTTTCAGCTGAAGCGAAGACTTCAGTGTCGCGCCTTACTGGCCATGACACCCGCAGATCGAGTGCCTGATAGGCTTTCAGTTTGCGGGTATTGAGGTCATCCTCATAGCGCGCACCTTCGCCGCGCAAGGCGACATTCAACTGTGGCCCGGCCCTGAACGGTAGCGTCAACCCAACATAACTCGCCCACGGAGCTGACTGCGCAGGTCGCAGACCATTTAAGGCAGGCAGCAATCGCCCCCCGTCCACTTCAGCATCGACCAAAGACAAGCGCATTTCGACTGCTGGCTGCGGGCCAGTTCCATCTGCCATCCAGGTCAAGCCAGCCTCTAAACCCCTGGCTTGAATTTCCCCGGCATTGAGACGCTGACGCAGGGTGCCACCAGCTGGCAGGAAGCCAACACGGGGCAGCACACCTGGCCCCACCCCAATCGTCACATTGGTGATCGGGTCCTGCAACTTGCTGGCATAAAGCGTAAGACTGCCAGCCCAATCGCCACCAAGACCTTGCCAATCTGCCTTTAGGTCGACATCGACGCCGTCGAGCACTTCGGGCACCAGATCAGCATTGGCTTCAGTCACGTCATTGCCGACCCGAAAGGGGCGATGAAGTTCGTTCAAGCTGGGCGGACGGAAGGTTCGAAACAGGCTGATGCGCGCCTTTCCGCCCCACGCAAAAGTGGACAAGCGGCCCGTCGCAACATAGCCCTCCCGATCGCGGGAGGTTTCAGACAGCGTAACAGCGCCCGTCGCACGATCCGTCTCAAGGCGTTTTGCGCCATCATGTGCCCAACGGTCCAGCCGCAGCGTCGCGTCTAGGCCAAATTGTTCATCCTTAGAGAGAATGGCACGCGGCACATCGAGCCCGAAGCCCAACAAGTCTTGCTGGCCGCCTGCGACCCGCGTGCGGGTAAATCCCGTGCCGATAAAGCGGAAGAGTTCGCGGGTTTCGCCTTCGCTATGACGCCAATCCAAAGTCCATCTGGGGCTCCAACGGGCCAAGGCGGGGGCATAGATGACAGAACCGCCAAGGGCTGAGGCAGGCGTCTCAAACTGATCGAGCGCCGGGGTCACACTGGCGCGGTCAACCGACACCGAAGTGGTTTGATTGGCAAAATCGCGGGTCTGGGCAAACAGGATCAGGCGCGCTTGGCCCCAATCACCTTGTAGCTTGCGGGCGCCGCTTAAATCGGCCCCACGGGCGGCACTACGGCCCCCTGAAGTGCCCGCCCCCTTTTCTTCCTCGAAGCCTGAAACGCGGAACGACCATTGCCCATTATCGGCAGGAATTTCAGTGACCAAGGTCAGGGTGGAAGCATTGAAATCAGCGGGCAGATCGACTTTGCCGCGTTGTACCGGGCTAACTGGGATGAGGCCGTCACTCGTCTCATAGGAGGCCAAGGCCGTGATCGTACCGCCACCAGCAGCAACAGACCCCCGTGCAGCAACTTGCATCGCCCCTTGCCCACCAGCCGATAGCCGCAATCGCGCTGGTCCACCACGAGCTTCAACCAGATCCAGCGCACCCGTTAAAGCCAGTGGCCCAAAGCCCGCACCCGCCGCCCCGCGACGCACATCGAGCCGTTCCAAGAATAAAGGATCATGTCGCACCCAGAAAACCCAACTCCCAAATGGATCATTCTGCGGCACGCCATCGAGGCTGACTAAGGCGCGCCCAGCCCCATTCGGCGCAATCGGGCGAAGGGATAGGCCTTGAATGGTTGCATTTGCAGACCCGCTGGCCGTACGCCGAAACAGGCCAGCGCCCGGCGCCACCCGCAGGGCCTCGTCCAAGCGCAGGCCAATGCTGGATCCCAGCATTGTCTCATCCAGACTAATCTGCGCCCGCATAGAACGATCGGGTGGGAGCCGCTCTGCCCGAACGACAATAACCTCGGTGGCCGCTTCGGGCTCGGTTGCCCGTGCACTGACGATTGTATCTTGCGGTAAAGCCGTAGCTGGGCTTGCGAGGAGAAGAAGGCTGGGCCAAGAAAACATGCAAACAAACCTAGTCTAGCTTGCTTTCAACAGCGAGTAGTTTTGACCGCGCCGCCAACCTCTTCTAACGACAAATTGATGATGGACTTGTTGCTTTCACTCGACCTTGCGACCGATCGCGATACGCGCGACTTGGGCGCGCGCTTGGCCAAAGTGGTACAAGCTGGCGATTGCTTGGCACTGCGGGGCGATTTAGGCGCTGGCAAAACCTCTCTCGCGCGCGGGCTGATCTCTGCCTATCTCGACAGCGACACCGAAGTTCCAAGCCCGACTTTTACTTTGGTCCAGCGGTATCAGCCGGATCCCGACGAGCAGCCAGACGCGCCGGAACTGCTACATTTCGACCTCTATCGCCTTGAAGACCCCGAAGATGTCTGGGAATTGGGCTGGGAAGAGCTTGACGAGGTCATCAGCTTGGTTGAATGGCCAGATAAAGCGGGGCCACATCTGTCACCCCGACACCTCGACATCCACATCATCATTATTGGTGATCATCGCCGCGCCCATGTCTCGGCCTCGCCGACGACGAACTGGAAATCTCGCCTGCATGACTTCTAACTCTCCCACGCTTGAAGCCACCCGATTTGAGGCGGCGATCGCTTCAGCTTTGCATGAGGCAGGTTTTGGCCAAGCGGATCGGCAAAAATTTGACCAAGATGCCTCGACCCGCTCCTACGAGCGCTTGAGCCATGATGGCCGGACCGCCATTTTGATGAAAGCCCCGCCGGGCAATGAAGATGGGCCTTGCCCGCCCGGCGCGGATGAAGTGAGCCGCAAAGCCTTAGGCTGGAATGCGCTGTCGCGCTTAGCTGCTTCCCGCGTGGAGGCTTTTGTCGCCGTCGGTAATCACTTGCGCAGCCACGGCTTCTCCGCGCCCGGTACTTTGGCCGTGAATGCGCCCGTAGGTGTTGCCGTCGTAGAGGATTTGGGCGACGATCTTTATGCGCGGGTCATTGCCGAGGGCCGCGCGGACGAGGTCGAGCTTTATCATGTGGCTGGTGAAGCGCTGGCTGCCCTGCATCAGACCCCCATTCCACAGAGCCTACCCTCGCCCATGGGTCCTTGGCCCATCCTTGATTTTGACGCGATTGCCCTGCGTGAAAATGCAAACCTATTTGTCGACTGGACGCCGCGCTTCCTGGGCCTTGATGGATTTAGTGCCGACGCCCGTGCCGAATGGGCTGACATTCGCGATACCTTGATCGGCGAAATCCTGACCCATCCGCGCGCTTTCACCTTGCGCGACTATCATGCTGAAAACATCCTCTGGCTTCCAGAGCGGGAAGGGATAGCGCGGGTTGGCCTGCTCGACTTCCAAGACGCCGTGCACGGCTATCGCGCGTGGGACTTTGCCATGCTGCTGCATGATGCGCGACGGGATGTCACCCCTGCGGCTTATGAAGCAACCATCCGCGCTTATTTGGACGCGACCGGGTCTGAGCGGGCACCCTTTGGTGAAGAGTTGGCCATTCAGGGCGCGATTAACGCGCTGCGCATTCTAGGCATCTTCTCGCGTCTGGTTGGGCGCGACGGCAAACAGCGCTATCGCCAATTCATGCCGCGTGAAGCAGGGCACTTGGCCCAAGTCCTAACCCACCCGCGCCTGAAGCACATGCAAAGCTGGGTAGAGCGCTATGTGCCGCTACAGGCATTCACGCAGGCGCAAGCGGAATGAGCGCGATGCCAACCCACGCCATGGTGTTTGCGGCAGGGCTTGGTACGCGGATGCGGCCCTTGACCAATGATCGCCCGAAGGCCTTGGTTGACGTCGATGGCCGTTGCCTGGTTGACCATATGCTCGACCGGCTGGCCGAAGCAGGCGTGGGCACGGCAGTCGTCAATAGCTTTCATTTTGCTGATAAACTGGTCGCCCATTTAGCCCCGCGCAGCACCGGCGCGCCAAAGCTGATCTTTTCGCGCGAAGATGAATTAGCTGAGCCCCTGGAAACCGAAGGCGGCCTCGTTTACGCCCTCCACCACTTTCCAGATGGGCCGCTTCTGACCTGCAATGCGGACGCAATCTGGCTGGACGACACCGCGATCAAGCGGATGGCAGGAGCCTTTGACCCGGGACGCATGGATGGCCTGCTTCTATTGGCGCGATTGGATGAAGCTTTAGGATTCGACGGTCCGGGCGACTTCTTTATGGATGAAGCGGGCCGACTGACGCGTCGTGGCGAGGCGCCGAGCGCGCCTTACGCCTATGCTGGGGTACAGATCACGACTAAAGCAAAGTTTGACGGCAAGTCCGCCACTAAGCGGTCGCTCGCCCGTACATGGTTTGACGAATGGAGCCCGAAGGGTCGCCTTTATGGCCTCGTACTCGACGGGCCTTGGCTGCATGTCGGTGACCCACAAGCCCGTTTGGACTCAGAAGCCAAGCTTCAGGCGCTGCGCGCATCCACACAAGCATAAAGCGCTTGGATCAGGCGGCCGGCGCGCTCATCCCCGAGTAAGGCCGGGGTTTGCTTGTTCATGACATAGGCTGCTGATAGGCGTTTGGCCGGATCGCCGAAACCGCCAGAACCGCCCCAGCCTGAATGGCCTAGAGTTTCCGGGTTACTGCCATAGCGGAGATTGGAATTGCGCATAACACCTGCGGCCCATTCGATCTCATAAGGCAAGACCAAATCAAGGCCTCGGATGCGGGGCTTCGTGAAGTCCGCCATGGTTTCTGGCGAAATGATCTGATGGCTGCCGATTTTGCCGTTATTGGCAAAGACGCCATACAAGGTGGCAACAGATCGCGCGGTGCCGTGACCATTGGCGGAAGGAATTTCTGCCAGTCGCCAAGCCGCGCCCCCTCGATTAGGCGAGGCCCAAGGCGTCATAAACGCAATTCGACGGGCTTCCGATATTTCGCCCAACTCTGCCATGGCTTTAGGGCGGCTCATTTCAGCGCAGCGCCCGTGATGGATTTCAGGCAGCCCAATCCAGAAGTCGATGCCCAAAGGCTCACACACATCAACGCGCAATTGCGTACCAAGGCTGGTGCCGTGTGCGCGCTGAGCCAGTTCGCCCGCGATATAGCCATAGGTCAGAGGGTGATAACCGCTGGCCGTTGTCGGCTCCCACATTGGCGCGACATGGGCCAAGGCTTCTGCCAAAGCAGGCGGATTCAGCCAAAGGTCTGGATCAATCGGGTCCGGGAAACCAGGTACGCCTGCCTGATGCGACAAGGCTTGTGCCAAGGTCACTTCTTTGCCGTGCTCTGTAAACTCAGGCCAAAGCCAGCCAATCGGATCGTCAAAATTCAACAGGCCCTGATCCTGCAGTCGGGCGATGATCATGGCGGCGATAGGCTTTGTCGTCGAATAGACGGGCACCAAGGTTTCGCGCGTCCAATTTTGAGTTTTGGCGCGGTCCATGTGACCACCGACCAAATCGACGACGACCTCGCCTTCCAAAATGGCGCAGAACCCCGCCCCCAGTTCAAGGCCTTCTTCGAAGTTGGCGTTGAAAGCATCTAAAACAGGCTCAAAGCCCGGCGCAACATAAGGCGAAACCAGATCAGTCATGACCCCATTTGGACCCTTCAACTCAGCTAGGTCAAGGCCAAGGGCTCAGCCCGCCACGCTTCATCGCCAGCCGCAATGATTGGCAATTCTTGCGCACCCCACTCTTGCGCGCGCTGAACGGTGTAGGACACACCAGCCAAAGCCAAGCCCATGGCCTGTGGCGCTGCTTGACCGTCAATCACATGGGCAAGAAACATCGTCGCCATCAGGTCTCCCGTGCCTTTGGGAGGCTGGGCAGCTTTCTCATGTGTCGCAAGCCAAGCGCGGCTTCCATCGACCAGCATGCCACCAATTTCCCCATTCCGCTCAACCGATGAGATCAAGGACGGCCGACCCAAAGCTGTGGCGGCATAATGGATTTGCTGGAGATCCTTTGGCGAAGTTTGCGTCAGATAACCCAATTCCCACAAATTGGGCGTGAGAAAATCCGCGCGGGGCACCAAATGCTCCGCCAATGCATCCGCCACGCCCTGCCCAACATAGAGCCCACCCGGCGCATCACCCAAAACAGGGTCGACCAGAATGATGGCTTTGGGGTTGGCGGTTTTGACGGCATCGATGGCCCTAGCCGCAATCTGGACTTGCTCTGCGCTGGCGAAATAGTCGGTGAGGACGCCATCGACTGCCGCAAATAGCCCATTGGCCGCGATGCCTTCCAGCATGCCAGCAAACAATTCAGGGCTGACTGGCCCGCCACCGGGCGGACCCCAACCGGGATGACGACCTAGAAGGGTCGTCGGCACATGCACCGGATCAATCTTCATGGGCGATTGAGCCAAAGCGAGGCTTGCCAAGGTGCCACCCACCCGGCTTCCCGCGACATGTGAACCAAGAATCAGCACCAAAGGCATGGTCCGCTCTTTACGCCACGGGGCTGCTTGTGGCTAGAAGAAGCCAAACCCGATTTGAAAGGCTTCTCATGACCGCTCCCCAGGCCCGTCCCCGCCGCAGTGTGCTTTATATGCCCGGTGCCAATGCCAAGGCTCTGGAAAAGGCCAAGAGCTTGCCCGCCGATGCGGTCATCCTTGATCTGGAAGATGCCGTTGCCCCCGACGGAAAGGACGAGGCACGCGCTGCGGTAGCGGCGATTGTGAAAGTAGGCGGCTATGGCAAGCGGGAAGTGATTATCCGCGTCAACAGCCTGACCTCGCCTTGGGGTCCGCAAGATTTGGAAGCCGCCGTCGCAGCAGGTCCAGATGGCATCTTGTTCCCCAAAATCTCCTCTGCCGACGAAGTCCTCGCTGCCAGCGAAGCCATGGACGCCTTAGGTGCCGCTCCCGCCATGAGCCTGTGGGCGATGATTGAGACGCCGCGGGCTATCCTTGAGATTGCCTCGATTGCGGCGTCCAGCACCTCAACGCGCTTGGCCGCCTTTGTCATGGGTACCAATGATCTTGCTAAGGAAACCCGCGCCCGGCAGACCGCCGACCGCGCACCGTTCCACTTTGCGCTTGCTGCCAGCGTCACCGCAGCACGGCTCTATAATCTCGCGGTGATTGATGGCGTCTACAATGACATAGCCAACACCGAAGGCTTTGAAGCCATTTGCTGGCAGGGGCTGGAATTCGGCTTTGACGGCAAGACCTTGATCCACCCAAGCCAGATTGAGACCTGCAACCGCGTGTTTGCGCCCGATGAGGCTGAAGTAGCCCATGCGCGCGCCGTCATTGCAGCCTTCTTGGACCCCGCCAATGCGGGCAAAGGCGTGTTGAAAGTCGATGGAAAAATGACCGAGCTATTGCATCGCGATATGGCCGAGCAAACCGTCGCGATTGCCGATGCAATTGCTGCTATGGCTTCTTAATACCAAGGCTTGCCAGCCACGCGTTAAACTGTGTGGCCTGTTCGGCGGTTAAGACCGGAGCTGTTCCAACACTGCCGGTCAACAGCCAGACTTGTTTGCCGCTAAGCGCCAAAACACTGGCACCAGCGCGGGCTAATCGGGACGATTCCACGCCCTTAACTAAGGCAGGGTGGGTGAATTCGCGCTCGAGCCAGAAGCCGTTTGCGCCGTCCTGTAGCGAGCGCAGTTTGCGGGTCGCGGACGGTCCTGCCACAGCTGGTTGGCCAGCACTTTGCCAAAGGTCGAAGAATTTGGTCTCCCCGCCCTCTGAATTGGCGGCTCGCCGGATCACAGCACGGTGCAGTGTTGCTGCACGTACATCCGCCAAAGCTTCGCTGGTTCGGACCGTACCCTTGAATTGAAGCCAGACGACTTCATTGGCCCGAGGGGCCAAAGCCGTAACGGCAGGAGACGCGGCGGCTCCTAAGTCACTGGTGTTCGTGACGGCTTCTGCTTTCGAGCAGGCCGACAAGAAGGCAAATGGAGCGGAGAGGAGGAGCGTGCGTCGTTGGATCATGGCTTTGATACGCAGGCCAGCATCAATCGGTTGCAGCCCCTCAGTCTAGGCCACATCGGTTTCTGCAATTGTCCAAGTTTCAAGCTGGGCGGCTTGGTCCCACGCGGCAAAGTCCGGGTCTTGGAAAATCGCTTCGCACCAAGCTTGCAGCGCCGCCGAGACCGGAACTTGATAGGTGCGGAACCGGGTCGCAACCGGAGCATAAAAGGCGTCAACAATCGTGCGATGACCCATGATGAAAGGACTGTCAGTGCTGCCAAAGCGGCTTTTCAAACCACACAATAAATCGTCAATCCGCTGTACTTGGGCTTGCGCCGTCTCGGACCATTCATGACCCGCCTTCACCCGCTTTAAATTCATCGGGAAGGTCTGTCGCACAGCGGCAAAGCCCGAGTGCATTTCGCATGTGGCCGAACGGGCTAGGGCGCGCGCGACCGCATCCTTTGGCCAAAGGCCTGCGTCTGGGGCTTGCTCATAGGCCCATTCACAAATCGATAGCGTGTCCCAAATCTTCTCGCCATCTGGAAGTTCCAACACAGGCACCGTGCCGGATGGGCTTACTGCGACGATGTCTGGATTTAGACCCATCCCGCGCGGCCCCAAAGGAATGATCCGCTCTTCAAAAGCAATTCCAGCCCATTTCAAAGCAAGCCAAGGCCGCATCGACCAGCTGGAGTAATTCTTATTGCCAATGGTTAGGATCGGCAGAGCCATGGGACCAGTCCTTTGTGGGCGTTAGATTTTAGATCGTGCGGGGTGGATAGCCAGCTGCCACCAGCGCATCGATGATTTCTTGCGTGTGCCGCGAGTCGCGGGTTTCCATCAGAATATCAAATTCCGCGCCTTTAGCCGGGACATCTAGGGCCAAGCGATTGTGAGCAACTTCGAGAATATTGCCACCCAGATCGCCAATCACCTTCGACACCACAGCCAACAGTCCCGGACGATCATCACCGATAATCCGGAGACTGACGATCCGCTTTTCGCGTACCAAAGCCCGCGTTAGCACCGAGGCCAGAAGGCGTGAATCGATATTGCCGCCGCACAGCACGATGCCGACCTTCTTGCCACTAAAGCGCTGAGGGTGCGCCAGCAGGGCCGCAAGGCCAGCTGCCCCTGCCCCTTCGGCAACGGTTTTTTCGACATTGCAGAACAACGTGATCGCTTGTTCCAAGTCATCCTCATCGACGATCAAAACGTCGCGGACCAATTCTTTGGCAATCTCAAAGCCCAAGCGGCCTGCCTGCTTCACAGCAATGCCTTCAGCAATGGTTTGGCCACCACACAAGGGCCCCGGCTCCTTGCCTGCCAACTCGGCATGCATGGAAGGGAACATGCGCGTCTGCACGCCCACCACTTCAATATCGTTCTTCATCGCACGGGCGGCAACGGCGATCCCACCGATCAAGCCACCGCCACCAATAGGCACAATTAGGGTTTCGAGTTGTGGCGCATCTTCCAGCATTTCAATGCCGATCGTGCCTTGCCCTGAGATCACGTCCGCATCGTCATACGGATGGACAAAGGTCAGACCTTCGCGATCTTTGAGCTGATAAGCGAAAGTCGTGGCTTCCGACAAATTGTCACCATGCAGCACCACGCGCGCGCCATGCTTGCGGGTATGTTCGACCTTCGTGAAAGGCGTTCCGAGCGGCATCACAATGGTGGCAGGGATGTTAAGGCGCGAGGCGTGATAAGCCACGCCTTGGGCATGGTTGCCAGCAGACATGGCGATCACACCATTGCGGCGCTCAGCTTCGGTGAGCAACAAGAGCTTATTCAAAGCACCGCGCTCTTTAAAGGCAGCGGTGAATTGGAAGTTTTCAAACTTCACCCAGACTTCTGCGCCGGTAATATCCGACAGCGTCTTCGACATCAGAAGTGGTGTGCGAATGATGCGGCCTTCAATTCGCGCGGCAGCCGCACGGATGGAGTCTAACGTAACTTGCATGAGTAAAGCGGTCCCTATGTAAGCCGTCAGAGGCCTGACAGCTCCGCGTCTTTAGGCCGGACAAGGACTTGGATCAATCAGACTTTGCTTTGCGAGCCAGATTTCGCTCAAACGCTTCGCGCTCTAACGTCTCTTCGCCCCATTCATCGCCATCGCTTTTGCCAACCAAAGCGATCATATCCCGCTTTAAGAGTTCCTCCTCTAGGGCCGTACGGTCGCGCACGATGCGCTGATAGTCGGCAAATTCAACCCGCTGCCAATCTTCAAACATGGCCGTCAAGGCACGCTCGTCATAGCGGGAGAAGATCATCCCCGCGCGCTCTGCCGCAAAAGCAGGCTTGCCCATAATCTGGAGAGACTTCACGCCAAGGCGCACAGCGGCAGCAAAGGTTTCACGCTCCAGCCCATCAACTTTGGCGGCCATCAATTGATAGGCGTGGCGGCGATCAATCGCACGGGCTAGGATCTTCAAATTAGGGAAGGCCTCACGCGCCGTCTCCACCAGCTCCAGCGCTTTTTCGTCATTATCAATCGCGACGATCAAGAGCTTGGCCTCTGCGGCACCTGCCAAACGTAAGAGATCGACCCGCGTCGCGTCGCCATAATTCACCTTGCGACCAAAGCCGCGCAGCACGTCGACTTGGTCGGCATCATGGTCCAAAACGCTGATCTTATAGCCATAGGTCGAAAGCATGCGGCCGACGATCTGGCCAAATCGGCCATAACCCGCGACGATGACGTCATGATGGCCTTCTTCCACCTCTGGCGCACGATCTTCGCCAGTGCCAGATTCCAAGCGCCGCATCGCCCAGTCGCCTGCCATCAACAAGAGCGGCGTGATGGCCATCGACAAAGCGACTGCAACGACCAATGGGGCGGTGATCTCTGCAGGAATCACACCTGCTCCTTGCGCGAAGGCAAACAATACGAAAGCAAACTCACCCCCTTGTGCGAGGCCTAGCCCGATTAAGGCAGCCTCGCCCGTCTTGCGACCAAAGGCGCGCGCAATCGCAAACATCACGCTGGCCTTCACAAGGACCAGTGCCACCACGAGGCCAAGGATCAGCCAAGGCTGGGCGATCAGCAAAGCGAAATTGATCCCTGCCCCGACCGAGATAAAGAACAAGCCCAACAGCAAGCCTCTAAACGGGTCAATGTCGCTCTCAATTTGATGGCGGAACTCACTATCGGCCAAAACAACGCCCGCCACAAATGCCCCCAAGGCAGGCGAAATGCCGACAAATTGCATCAATAGCGCCACACCGACCACCAAGAGAAGCGCAAAGGCTGTCAAGATCTCATGCAAACCAGAAGCTGCGACCCAACGGAACATGGGCCGCAACAGAACCCGTCCTGCCAGCACAATCGCGCCGACGGCGACGACAACGGCCAAGCCTTGCGCCCAACCTGGATAGGCCGCCAAAGCGCCTTTAGCAGCTTCGCCACCGCCCGCCACGCTGATGGTTGCGAGGAAGGGGAAAAGGGCCAGCATCGGGATGATCGCGATGTCTTGGAACAACAATACCGAAAAGGTCGCTCGACCCGCCTCAGTTCCAGCGATGCCCTTTTCGCGTAAGGATTGTAGTACAATCGCGGTTGAGGAGAGCGACAGCGTCAAGCCAACTGCCAGCGCCACTTGCCAGGACAGACCCAGCGCCATGCCAAGCCCGGTCGCAATCGCCCCGGTGCCAAGCACTTGCAAGCCGCCCATGCCGAGGATCGCCGTGCGTAATCGCCAAAGCAAGCTGGGCTGCAGTTCTAGCCCGATGAGAAACAGCATGATGACGACACCGAACTCTGCCGTATGCATCACGTTTTCTGGGTCGCCCACCAGATTAAGGACATAAGGTCCGATGACCGCGCCAGCGATCAAATAGCCCAAGACAGACCCTAACCCAATGCGCTTGGCGATGGGGACAGAGACAATGGTCGCGGTCAAATAGACAAAGGCGGATTCGAGAAGATTGGCTTCAGCCATCGATCAGACCCTCCAGCAAAGCGCTGAACTTGGCCGCAGCTTCGGCGAGGATTTCAGGTGTGGCCTGACGGCTGGCATGGAGAACAAATGGAGCCTGCCACACGCATTGGCAAAGATTGGCAGTCGCCTGAAACGGGCGCAAGAGTTCGTCAATCGAAAAACGGTTTAAGCCGTCGGAGCAATAGGATTTTTCCGGGCCGCCTGCTGTAATTACTTGCGTCCAAGTTTTGCCGGCAAGCGCCGTCCCGCCTTCACCATAGGCCCATCCATAATCCAAGACGACATCGAGCCACTCTTTCACCAGGGACGGTGCGGAGTACCAAAACAAGGGGTGCATCAGGACGATGTGATCATGGTCCAACAGCAAGCGCTGTTCAGCCTCCACATCGATCAAAAAGTTTGGGTAAGTCTCATAGAGATCATGCACCGTCACATGCTCACGGTCCTGTGCAACAGAACGCAAAGCACGGTTGGCCCGCGAGCGCGCATAAGATGGATGGGCAAAAAGGATCAAAACAGATTTCGGCACGTTTCCCTCAATGCCTCTGGTCTAGGTGGCTTAGGGGAAAAGGTCTAGACTGTTCAGGCAAAGTTCAACGTTGGGCAGGCAAATTCAACCACAGCAATCGGAGAACGAAGTATGCGCAAATTTGTCTGGCTCGGCTTACTACTAGCACTTAGCGGGTGCGCTACGGCACCGGGGCCACTTGATGCCTCTTCCGATGTGCGCGCGTTTGTCATGGCGCTGCGTGATCGCGACTTGCCCGGGATTGAGGCACGGATGGATCGGCCTGCCCTGCAAGCGCAAGTGACTGGCATTGCTCGGGCGATTGCGGCAAGTGAAATCGCTAAACGCACGGGCGGCGGCGAAGGCGGGCAGATTTTAGGCGTCTTGGGCGCTGACCTTGCCAACCCCTTGCTTGAACGTCTGTCTAAACAAGCGCTGGAGCCAGCAATCTTGGCCGATCTGGCCCGCCGCGCAGGGCTGACACCCCAAACAGTTCTGCCAAGCCGAACGGCAACAGGTATGGGACTAAAGCGGCTTGCCGATGGCCGCGTTTGCGCACCAGACCCGCAGACCAAAGCCTGTATTCTCTATTTTGGGCGCTACCCTTCAGGCTGGAAGCTAAACGCGCTGGATGAAGCCGCGCTTCGGGGGCGATTGGCAGTGCCAGCCACCCCAAGAACTCGACGCTGATCCGTGCTTTAGATTAGGAATCCGTTGGGTCGCTGGGTGCAGCTTCTGCAGCGGGCTGGCCAGCTGACACGGCTACCATCGCGGCGCGAAGGGTGCGACCGGCCAGCACATAGCCGGGCTGGAAGACTTCCGCGACATCGCCAGCGGCCATGTCAGACGGAATTTGCGCGACGGCTTGGTGGATTGAAGGATCAAACTTGTCACCCTTTGCGCCGACTCGAGAGAGTCCGTGGCGCTCAAAGGCGTTCAACAGCTCGCGCTGGGTCATATCCACGCCAGTCACGAAACCATCAAAGGCCGGGTCGCCCTTCAAGGCTTCAGGCGCGGTACTGATCGCACGGCCCAAATTATCGGCCACAGGCAAGAGATCGCGGGCAAACTTATCAATCGCATAGATGCGGGCTTCGGTCTTTTCCCGCTCTGCCCGGCGACGGACATTTTCAGACTCTGCCAAGGCGCGTAGCCCGGCATCTTTCAGCGTCTCAATCTCGGCTAAAGCGGCTTGAAGCTTCGCGACCAACAGCCCGCCCATGTCCTCAGGTGCTGCATCTTCGCCTAAGAGCGAGCGGGCAAGTTCGAGCGGGTCTGGCGCGGAAGCTTGGGTGTCCGCCCCACCGTCAGCTGCGTCAGCGGCATTGGCAACTTCAGCTTCGAAATCGTCGCCATTATGTGTGGTACCCGTTTCTGTGGTCATTTCGTCTGTCTCATTCCGTTAAATTTAATCCGCGGCGCTCAATCAGGCGGCCGACGACTTTCGCTGTATAGTCTACCATTGGTATGACGCGGGCATAATTCAAGCGGGTTGGCCCGATCACACCCAGTGCGCCAAGCACTCTGCGTTGACTGTCCATATAAGGGGCCGCGACAAGAGCCGAACCAGACATGGAGAACAAGGGGTTTTCTGCACCAATAAACAATTTTACCGCAGAAGCTTCCTGCGCCGCATCCAAGACGTGGATCAGGTCGCGCTTGCGCTCCAGGTCATCAAACAAGATGCGGACCCGTTCAAGATCGCCCGCCGCTTGGCTATTGGCCAACAAGTTGGCGCGCCCCCGCACAATCAGTTTTCGCCCAGCCATTGGGTCATCGCCAGACCATTCGGCAAAA
This sequence comes from Hyphomonadaceae bacterium UKL13-1, assembly GCA_001602435.1. Classification (GTDB taxonomy): domain Bacteria; phylum Pseudomonadota; class Alphaproteobacteria; order Caulobacterales; family Aquidulcibacteraceae; genus Aquidulcibacter. The sequence goes on along the minus strand of CP012156.1, from coordinate 77,424 downwards.
CCGGCTTCAATCAGGCTTGCCGCCGCCTTATCAAGGGTCGCCTCAGCATGGCGCGCATCATCCACCGCTTGTGCTGCAGCTTCCGATAAGGTTTTGCCCTTCAAGCGGAAGTTCAAGAAATTCGTGCTTTCTTGGAGCTGCGATTGCGTGAGACCGACAGGCATTTGAACCAGGCGGTTCTCAACCTGCCCGTCGTCAAATACCAATACGACCAAGATTTGGCCGGGCCCAATCAGCACAAACTCCACATGCTTGACCGGGCTTTCCCGCGTCGGCGTTGTTACGAGCCCTGCGCCCCCCGCTAAGCCCGACAACAGAAGCGAGGCTTCAGACAAGGCGCTGGACAAATCCGAACCAGCCGCCGCCAATCTTGAATCGATCTCGGCCTTTTCTTCCCGGCCCAAGTCACCAATCTCTAATAGACCATCGACAAAGAGGCGCAGGCCGGTATGCGTGGGTGTGCGCCCGGCACTTAAATGGGGTGCGTCCAAAAGACCGAGGCTGGCTAGATCAGCCATGGTATTGCGGATCGATGCCGGAGATAGCCCGATGCCGCGCTTCGATAAGGTACGCGATCCGACCGGCTCACCGGTTTCAAGATAAGTCTCGACGATATCGCGAAAGATATCGCGGGCACGGGCATCAAGGTCAGCGAGCGTCGTCGGGCGGGGCGGACTTGAATTCATAGGGCGTGTTTAGCGTGAAGCGGGACCGGACGCAAAGGTAAGGCAGAAATGCGCGCGTCAAACTTGAGTAAGGCTCAACAAATTGCCATCCGGATCTTCAAACCAGGCAATTTTGGCGGTGCCACCCGGTGCGTGCCAAATGCCCATCTCGTCTTGGCCAAAGCCTTCATAGATTTTCATCGTGACCCCGTGTGCAGTCAGCGCGCGGATGCTGGCTTGAATCTCGCTCACCTGCCAGCCAAGCGCCGGGTGAGGACTGGGCGAGAATCCTTCAATCTGGGTGATGCGCAAGCCTGTCCCATCCTGATCCAGAATACTCGCAAATGGGTCATCCATCACAAAGGTCAGGCCCAAGACATCGCGGTAAAAGGCGACAGCAGCGGGTCGGTCACGGGTTTGGATGAAATTGATGACTTGAAAGTCTGCACCTAAAGACATGGCCACTACCCCATATTTAGAGGCAGACTATCTCAGATTTAAAGATCAACAAGTCCCAGATCTTCCGCCGCAGCTTGCATCATTTCTTCTTCGACCCGGTAGACGCCCGACCTTAGCCCAGCAGCAGGACCATTAAGGCTGCCGGTGATGAAATAGGCGAAGCCGCGCGTTGAAACAGGATCCACCCACAGGCCTGCTAACAGGCCATAAGCTTCGCCATAATGGCCGACCATCTCAGACTTAAGACCTGCAACCGGGCATTGCTCGCCGGGGATCAAACGATGGACACCAAGCCCAAAGCCTTGGAATGCCCCGCCCGACGTATCGCCATTCAAGGGGTCTGCCCGATAGGTCCATTGCGGGGTTAAGACCAAGGCGCGGGTCGCGGGCTCTAACAAGGCTACCGCTCCGCTTAACGCCATGCCAATGCGGGAAAGGTCCAATGTGCTGGCCCGCAAGCCGCCCTGCGGTGAGAATAGTAGGCCATTGCTGCCCAGAGCATAGTCACTCAGACTTAAGCCAGCGTCGGTGGCGATATTTGGTCTCGGCAAGGTGGCGGGAGCCCCGTCGACTTGAACTTCCCAGTCACCATCCGCTTTGCGGCGATAAAGGGTTGCTGCCTCTTGTGCGGCTTGATCACTGATCCCAGACCAATTGAACCCACAGTCGATCCCTAGCGGGGTAAAGACAAGCTTTTGCGCTAAACGGTCAAAGCGGTCGCCACCGGCATGCTCACAAGCCTGCGCCAACAGCCCCATTGCCAAATTGGAATAAGTAAAAAAGCCAAAAGGTTGGGCCATGTCTGCCCAATGTTTCCCGTCATTCCAGTTTTTGCCGCCGGGAACAAAAAAGCCTTCCAGCGTTTCTCCCACGACCCCGCGATAATTCTCACCATCGCGAATGCCGGCCGTGTGGCACAGGATCATGCGTGGCGTGATGGGGGATTTTGGAAACTTTGGATGGCGGAGCTGAAAGCCTAATGCGTCAGAGATATCTCGGTCCAGATCGATCTGACCGGCGTCCACGAGCTTGAGCAGGGTAAGCGCGGTGGCCACTTTCGAGATGGAGGCGACCCGCGCCTTGCTGGTCAAAAGGAGTGGGCTTGCACGAGAGGCATCACGGACGCCCGCCGTGCCGGACCAAAGAATGTCTTGGCCAGAAAACAAAATGGCCGCACCGCCGGGGGCATCCCGGCGGGCGACCACAGCACCTAGCGTTTCAGCAAGGCGCTTCATGTTGGCTTATTCAGCTGCAGGCTCAGCGGCGACTTCTTCAGCGGCCACTTCTTCAGCAGGTGCAGCGGCGGCTTCAGCAGCGGCAGCAGCTGCAGCAGCCGCGTCGGCCTTTGCTTGTGCAGCAGCTTCGATGGCTTCCGCTTTTGCGCGCTCAGCGGCTTCTTGCGCATCGATCAAGGCTTGAGCCTTTTCAGCGGCGCGTTCAGTTGCCTTTTGGCCTGGCTTGCCCTTGTTTGGGTTGTTGCCATTGACATAGGTGCCAACGCCTTGAGCGGCCAAGAAGCGCGCGACGCGGTCGGTTGGTTGCGCGCCCTTCTTCATCCATTCAGCGGCGCGCTCAGCGTCGATGACCAAACGGCCTGCATTGTCGTCAGGCAAAGTTGGGTTGTAGCTACCAATCTTTTCGAGGAAGCGGCCGTCGCGTGGCGAACGGGCTTCAGCGACCACGATGCGGTAAACTGGCTTCTTCTTAGAGCCACCGCGGGCCAAGCGAATTTTCAAGGACATGAGACTTACCTTTCAGAGTGTATGTGTCGTTTCTGCGTTACTTTTTCCCGAATGGGAGACCTGGTAGGCCCGTAAAGCCACCGGGATTTTGCGTATTGCCCAGACCGGGCAAACCTTGTGGAGGCGACTGACCAGGCAGGCCGGGTAAACCGCCGCCGGACGAAGCCGCTTGTTGGCCGAGACGTTGTAGAGCGGCAGGATCCATCGGCGGCATTTTGCCCCCAAACATGCCACCCATCTTGCCCATCAGGCCCTTCATGCCGCCCTTGCCCATGGCCTTGACCATGTCCGACATCGAGCGATGCATTTTGATAACTTTGTTGACTTCCGAGACGTCGACGCCTGCACCCGCTGCGATCCGCTTGCGACGGCTGGCATTCAACAGATCGGGCTTGGCCCGCTCTTGCTTGGTCATGGACTGAATGACGGCAATCTGACGCTTGACGCCCTTGTCCGAAACAGCGCCAGATTCCATGGCCTTTTTGGCAGCTTGCGCGCCGGGCAGCATGCCCATCACACCGCCGAGGCCCCCCATCGCCTGGATTTGACGCAATTGCATGGCGAGATCGTCGAGATCGAACTTGCCCTTGGCCATTTTGGCGGCCAGTTTCTCCGCTTCATCCTGCTTGACGTTCTCAACAGCGCGCTCAACCAGACTGACAACGTCGCCTTGGCCCAAGATGCGGCCAGCAATACGCTGGGCATCAAAGGCATCAAGGCCATCAATCTTTTCGCCAATGCCCAAGAATTTGATCGGCAGACCGGTCACCGCGCGCATCGATAGCGCGGCACCACCACGGCCATCGCCATCGGCGCGGGTCAGAACAATACCAGTCAGCGGCAGACGCTCATGGAAACGACGCGCGGTTTCGACCGCATCCTGACCAGTCAAGCTATCTGCGACCAGCAGGGTTTCAATCGGGCTGGCGATGCGTGCAATCTCTGCCGCTTCGCTCATCATATCTTCGTCGATGGACGTCCGGCCAGCGGTATCGAGGAAAACCACGTCATAGCCGCCCAAGCGACCCGCTGTGATGGCCCGGCGCGCGATTTCAGCGGGCAATTGGCCAGCGATAATGGGCAGACTGTCGACTTCGGCTTGTTGCGCCAGAACCGCTAATTGCTCCATCGCGGCAGGACGACGCACGTCGAGCGAGGCGACCAGAACCTTCTTGCGCAAACGGGTGCGCATGCGCAGCGCCAGCTTGGCAGTCGTGGTGGTTTTACCCGAACCCTGCAAACCTGCCATCATAATGATCGCGGGCGGGCCTTGGTTGAGCATCAGATCAACAGGGCCGCCAGTGCCGCCCAATGTTTCCACCAACGCATCATAGACGATTTTGACAACTTGCTGGCCGGGCTTCACGGCGCGGATAACGCGCTCTCCCACCGCTTCTTCTTTGACTTTGGCGATAAAAGCTTTGACGACTGGCAGCGCCACATCGGCTTCCAACAGCGCCACGCGCACTTCACGCAAGGCGGAATCCACGTCATTATCCGACAGCGCACCCCGTCCGGTGAGCGTATCAAAGACACCCGTCAATCGTTCTGTTAGCGCGTCAAACATGCGTGGTTCCAAAAGCAAACACGCAACGCAAAACGCCCCGCCGGACGATCACGTCGGACGGGGAAACCCTGTCCACCCCATCTGCTTTGCCCCCGATTGCTCAGTTCGTGCAGGACCGTGTGGATCAGAGCGCGCGTTTTGATTGCGCGGAAGAGCGGGGCCTATAGCTGAGACAGGGGCAAAGAGCAAGGGCTGGGTGGACACATGGACTCAAGAAAGCCCTATTCACCCTCACCAAACCGATTGGCGACCAGCTCACACAATGCGTCGAGAGCGGCCTCAGCGCGGGGACCTTCGGCAGAGACGGTAATTTCAGAGCCAATGCCCGCGGCCAGCATCATCAAATCCATGATGCTTTCGCCATCGACTTCTTGGTCCTCGCGCCCGACCATCACCCGGCTATCGGCATATTCGCCCGCGAGTAGCGCGAATTTGGACGAAGCGCGCGCATGCAATCCGCGTTTGTTGACGATTTCGATGGTCCGCGACACGCGTTCAGTCATTTTAGCCACTCGCCAACAAGGATGACGCCACAGCGATATATTTCCGGGCAGCATCTTGTGCAGCAAAAACGGCCCGCGGCAAGCTTTCGCGGCCACGAACTTCAGCTAATTTAATCAGCATAGGGAGATTAGCCCCTGCAATCACCTCATACTCGCCGCGATTCATAATCGAAATCGCGAGGTTTGATGGCGTGCCGCCGAACATGTCGGTGAGGATGATCACGCCAGATCCATCATCGACTTTGCGACAAGCGTCGAGAATATCGTCCCGCCGTGTCTGCATATCGTCGTCAGGGCCGATGCAAATGGCCTGCATATTGGTCTGGGGCCCAACCACATGCTCTGCCGCCAGAATAAGCTCTCGCGCCAAAAAGCCGTGACTGACCACAACAACGCCGATCATACAGACCCTATCCTGCTTACTTGGCAAGGCACAGCATGATCGCAGCCTTGAGCCAATTTTGGAAACTATAGAGGTGCGGCGGGGTTTGGCGAGGCCATTCCCCTATCGCCCAGCATGTGTCTGCGCATATTTGGCATGCGCAATTTCATAGACTGCTGCGCTGTGCGCCAGCATCAAACCTTAGTGTTGGGCTGCCGGCAAACGCACAACGATGCCATCCAAGTCAGACGTCATCGAAATCTGGCAGGACAAACGCGACAAAGGGGTCACGCCTTCGGCGAAATCCAACATGCTTTCTTCCATGCTGCCGGGCTTACCTGTCTTCTCGATCCAAGCGGCATCGACGAAAACGTGGCAGGTCGCGCAGGCGCAAGCACCGCCGCAATCGGCATCAATGCCCGGCACACGATTCTTGACCGCACCTTCCATGATGGTGGTGCCGACTGGCACTTCGATAACATGCTCGGTGCCGGAATGTTCGATATATGTGACTTTCGCCATGACGCTTTGTGTTCCCTTTGAGCTTCTGGTTAGGGTTGGCGCTTATGCGCTGGCCCCAATCTCTTTCATCGACACAGACATATCAGCCAAACGCGCGGGCGCAAGCTGTCCATGCCGTGCAATCACCTGCTTGCCAACGATAAACTCAGGCGGCGCATTGATGGCATCCACCGCAAGCAGCCGATTTTCGGAGTCTAAATGAAAAACGGCAAAGCGTTTCTGCGACGGATCGCCGCGCACCACCGATTGAGTCGCCCCTGTTGAAAGGCCCGCGATCTGCAGCTTGATGTCATATTGATCCGACCAGAACCAAGGCGCTTCTTCGACGGGCCGGGGCAGACCCAAGATCGCCGCCGCAGCCAGTTTGGCTTGCTCCAACGCATTATGGACGCTTTCGAGCCGCGCCCGACGGTGGCCATAATGTACCAGAGGTCTGCTGGCACAATCACCAATCGCGAATATGGATGGATCGCTGGTACGGGCGTCTTCATCCGTTTCGATGCCATCTTCAGCTTTAAGGCCAGCTTCCCGCGCCAAGTCCGCGTTCGGGATGATCCCAATGCCAACCAGAACAAGATCGGCGGCGATGCTGCGACCATCAGCTAACGCGACCCCAGTCACGTGTTTTGTGCCTTCGAGGGCGGTGACTTTCACATCCGTCAGGATGGTGACCCCAGCGTCGCGATGGAGCTTCTGGAAGAAATCTGAAATGACAGGCGGCGCGACACGGGCCAAGACGCGCGGGGCGGCCTCCAAGATCGTAACCTCAAGCCCAGCCTTTCGGGCAACAGCTGCGACCTCTAGGCCGATATAGCCCCCGCCAATCACAACCAATCGCTTCCCAGCCCCCAACTCTTGGCCCAGACCGTCGGCGTCAGCAATGCTACGCAGATAATGCACGCCGGCAAGGTCTGCCCCCGGACAGGGCAGCGCGCGCACGCGCGAGCCAGTTGCTAGGATCAATTTATCATAGGCAAAAGTTTGACCATTGGCCGTCGTCACCGACTTGGCTTCCCGGTCCAGTCGGGTGACTACTGCGTCAAGATGCACCTCGACCTTGTCTTCCGCCCAAGCTTCCAGCGGCTTCAAGATCACACGGTCGAGACCCATCGCGCCCGACAAATAAGCTTTCGATAGAGGCGGTCGCTGATAGGGGAGAAGGCCTTCGTTGCCCAACAGCACCAATTGGCCGTTATAGCCCCCTGCCCGCAGACTGGTTGCGGCTTGCGTCGCGGCTTGGCCTGCACCCACAATAACGATCCGGCTTAGCATTTTTGAAAATCCATCTCTTGGCCAGTAGCTTCAGCTCTAGGCCCAGACGAAAAAGAGCCGCGTGCCCGGATGTCATAGAATGTCTGACGCGTGCTGTGAAGCCGAACAAAAGCACTTCACGTCTTCCGTCTGCCTCTTGCCTCCGCTAAGTCTAAGCTGAGGCCGCAACAAGGGTTTTCGCTGCTTGGCCACAGAGGGATTTGCTGCCATGTTTGGCTGGGGTAAGAAGAAAAATCAGGCGCTTGAGGCCGAAACGGCTCCTAAGCTTGAGCCTCAGGCTGGCAGCCCGGGCGTGCCGGCGGCACGCTTTGTCGCGACGGCTTTCGACCCCGACAAACTCAAAGGCGAAATCGGCCCCATCGTCGAAGAGGCATCCTCTCGCATCACGGGGGTGATCGGTGTCACCACCGATTATGATGAGACGGCCGTGCGCGTCACTTTGTTGGCCGAGCCCAAGGCGGACCGAGAGCTGGTTTTCATCACCGCGCGCGCTGGCGGCTTGCCCTTGGCGGCCAAACTGGATGGATTGGCGAGCCTCGCGATTGAGGAACTGGGATCTGATGGCCTAGTCCGTCAGACCTATGCCATTGCGGTTCCAGCGCCTGAGCCAGAGCCAATGCCTGCAGACGTCATCGACAAATTGGTCGATGGGCTACAGCGCTCATCGTCCCGTTTGGCAGAAGGGGTCACAGCGGTCTTCACAAAGGCCAAGCTGGATCAAGATACGCTGGATGAGCTGGAAGAGCTTTTAATCACGGCCGATCTGGGAGCCAGTGCATCGGCGCGCATTCGCGCTGGCATCTCAAAGGACCGCTTTGGCAAAGACATCAGCCCGGAAGAAATTAAGCAGGCCTTGGCGGATGAAATTGCCACCATCTTGCGACCGTTTGAAACCGATAGCTCACCCTTTGAGCAACCGGCGGGTGCCACAGGGCCGCGCGTGATCTTGTTTGTTGGCGTCAATGGTTCTGGCAAGACCACCACGATTGGCAAGATCGCCCATAATCTGAGCCAAGCTGGCCACAAGGTGATGTTGGCTGCAGGCGATACCTTCCGCGCCGCAGCCGTAGAGCAGCTCAAAGTCTGGGGAGAACGCGCCAATGTGCCCGTAGTCGCCCGCGAAACAGGCGCAGACGCCGCTGGCCTCGCCTTTGACGCCCTAACCCGTGCCAAGGCCGAAGGGATTGACGTCCTTCTGATCGATACCGCTGGACGCTTACAAAACAAAACCGAACTGATGAATGAGCTGGCCAAAGTCGTGCGCGTGATCGGCAAGGTGGACCCCGATGCCCCACACGAGACCTGGTTGGTGCTGGATGCCACGGTCGGTCAGAATGCCATTTCTCAGACCGAAGCCTTCCGCCATGCGGCCGGTATCACTGGCCTAGTTATGACCAAATTGGATGGCACCGCTAAAGGCGGCGTCTTGGTTGCCGTGACCGAGAAACATAAATTACCGATCCGATTTGTCGGCGTGGGCGAACAAGCCGATGACCTACAACCCTTTTCCGCCGATGCATTTGCCCATGCCCTCGTTGGGCTGAGGACTTTATAAGATGACTGACGAAACCCACGATCCTTCCGCCCACCCACAGCTTAGTCCCGACACGATTCTGGTGCGCGGTGGCCTGACGCGCTCTCAGCACAAAGAGACCAGCGAAGCCATTTTCCTGACCTCTGGCTTTGTCTATGACTCGGCCAGTGAGGCAGAGGCCCGCTTTAAAGGCGAAGCACCCGGCTATCTCTATGGCCGTTATGCCAACCCGACAAACCGGATGCTGGAAGAGCGCTTGGCCGCCATTGATGGCGCACAGACCTGCAGACTAACGGCGAGCGGCATGGCAGCGGTGACTGCCGCTTTGCTTGCCCCCTTGCGCGCAGGAGATCACGTGGTGGCGGGCAAAGCCCTCTTCTCGTCCTGCCGTTGGGTGATTGAAACCTTCATGCCGCGCTATGGCATTGAATTTACGCTGGTCGATTCCACCGATGTTGCGGCGTGGCAGGCGGCCATCCGGCCAAACACAAAGACCTTCTTCCTCGAAAGCCCCAGCAATCCGACTTTGGACGTCAGCGACATTGCAGCGGTAGCCGGCTTGGCCAAAGCTCGTGGCGTGAGGCTGATTGTCGACAACATCTTCGCCTCGCCCATTCTCCAGCGCCCGTTCGAACTAGGCGCGGACGTCGTGGTCTATTCCACAACCAAGCATATGGATGGTGCCGGGCGAACATTGGGCGGAGCCATCCTCGGCTCAACCGCCTTTATGGAAGAGCATATTGACCCCTATCTGCGTCATACCGGCCCGGCCATGTCGCCCTTTGTGGCGTGGAACGTCCTAAAGGGCCTTGAGACGCTTTCCATGCGGGTAGAGCGGGCTAGTGCGAGCGCCGCACGTTTGGCCGATGTTATCGCAGCCCATCCGGCGACCAATTATGTGCGCTATCCGCACCGGACCGACCATCCCCAATATGCGCTCGCTAGCCGGCAAATGAAGTCTGGCGGAACCTTGCTGGCTTTTGAACTCAAAGGCGGCAAGCAGGCGGCCTTCGCGTTTCTAGACGCGCTACAAATTGTTGATATCTCCAACAATTTGGGCGATTCAAAGAGCCTCGCGACTCATCCCGCCACGACGACGCATTACTCGTTCGCCCCCGAAGTTCAGGCCGAGTTGGGCGTGACGAGCGGTCTTGTCCGTCTCTCGGTTGGTATCGAGGATAGCGCAGACTTGGTGAAGGATGTGGAAGCGGCGTTGAATGCTGCTTTAGGCTAAGCGCCGCGACGGTTTTTTAATCACGGCCTTCGCGGTGACGCTGGGCAAGAACGGCGCGCGCGCCATCTTGCACCAACACTTTGATCATTGGATCCGTGTCGGCATCCTCGCGCAGGGCCTGATGTGCCACCACGACAATAGTTTGCATCACGCCCTGATCTGGGATGAAGTCAGCGGCTGTGTCATTGAGGTAGTGACAGATCAGATTGGCTGCCTGGCCCAACGTGACTTTACGGACAGTACCAGCCAGCCCACGAATTTCATGGGCATTATTCCACATGACGTCGCGCCCGCCAGCTTGCTTGGCCTGCAGGGCGTCTTGCAATTCCTGCAACAAGCGACGCACTTCATCATCGATCGGGGGAATGACCTCTTCCAATGCCGCATTGGCCTTTCGGTAGGCTTCAGGCGTCAGCATGCGCGAAGCTGGACCACCCATTTTCCGCTGAAGACGGAAACTTGGCGCAATCAGCTCTACAGGGGTCTCCGCGTTCATGCTGTTTCTTCTTTCGGTTCGTTAGTTTGTGCGTTCTTTGCTTGATTGTCCGACTTACGACGAAGCTTGCCAACATAGTCTTTGCCGCTAGTGCCTCGACGACGACATGGCCCGGTATAGGTCGCCGTTTTGACGAACGACCTAGGGCGATCAATGACGGCGACGATGCGGTCGAGCAAGGTTTTCGCAGAGATGGGCTTGGCCACCAATTCATTCACACCTGAATCTCGTGCCGCCGTGACTTTTGTGCGCTCGGTATGACCTGTCATCATGATGATGGGCACAAAGGGAAACGGGCTATCGACGGCGGTGCGGATCATCTGCGTGAATTCCAGTCCGTCGATCGGGAACATGTTCAAATCGACAATGACGATATCGGGCACGCCCGCGCGCATGACTTCCATCGCATCTGCGCCGTCACTGGCTTCTTTGACGATCCCAATCCCAACCCCACGCAAAATCGCCACGACAATCGACCGCATATGGGGATTGTCATCGACTACCAGTACGTGAAGAGAGTTTAAGCCTGGCATTCAATCGGGTTCCGGATATCCACCGATGGTAAAAACTAATCAAGCTTTGTCGCAAGATAGTTAAATGGATGTTACCAGTATCTGCAAAATAGCGCCAATTTCGCTAAATTATGCGGTTTTTTGCGTTCAGTACCTATGTTGACTGATCAGCGTGCAAACTCGGCTTGGCTTGGGACCGCAGGAAACTCAAGGCTGACTGCACCTCGCATGGTCGCATGACTAGGCCGAAAGACGGGAATGCCTGCTTCAATCGGCAAAGAAACCCTCCGACCGTCTGCAAACACAGCCTGCCCTCCGGGGACGCCCTTGAACGCAATCCCGGTGAGTTTCGGGATTGCTAGGGCCAGTGGGCCTGCACGCCCGATGGCTTTCGCATAGTCCGTCACTGAATTAGAAACCGCGCTTGTTGGAATGGTGCGGCCCAAGGGAACAACTGGCTCCAAATTCAGCACAATGCGCCCGGGCGGCGCAGAGGCGGGCACCTCTAACTTGCCCTGTCGGAGCATAGCCAAATCTGGCATATTCAAGATTTTACCTTTGGAATCAATTTGTACAGGCGTGCGTACGGAACCCAAAGCATAGAACATGCGTGGACGGACATTCGCCCCTGAGGACTGGATCAAATATTCCAAATAGAAACCGTCACGGTCTTGTGGTGGCAGGCCGAGATAGAGATCATAATAGGGGAAGAGCTTTTTAACCGGCACCTGGCGAACACCTTCGCCAGACGTGGTTTGTGCATTGGCACTCAAAACCAGACTGAGTGCTGCAAGCGAAAATCCAAGAAGGGTAGCGTTGGCTGGTAATGTCATCAAAACAGCCTGCGCATGCTGTAGATGTCTGTCACCTTAAATTTCGGTAAGTCGTCGATTGAAGACAGTAGAAGTTGCGTGAATGGGCAAAGGGGCCCCGCGTTTATCGCGAAGGCCCCTCATCTGGTCAGTAATCTTATTTGGCAGGCTTGCGGAAAAGAAGAGTCATCCGGTCGCTTTCGCCAATAACCTTGTACTTGGCATTGTCGAAATTTGGATTGGCCGGCTGGCCACTGGGCGCGGTCTGCAAGGTGGGTGGCAAGGTCCACACCCCGAATGGATGATCCTTGGTATCCTTCGGGTTGGCGTTGAGCTCAGACGCCGCAACAAATTCAAAACCGGCCTGACGCATTTGCGCGATCACCCAGTCCTGCCGAATATAGCCCGAGGCGGGATTTTGTGGCCGTCGTGCGTCACCGCGGTGCTGTTCAATCGCCACCAGCCCGCCGGGCTTCAGTGCGCTATACATGGACTTCAGCGCATAATCCTTGATGTTCTGCAACACAAAGCCATGGAAGTTCCGTGAACTGATGATCAGATCGACGCTATTTGGTGCAGCAAGCAATTTGTCCGAATTGGCAGCAAACACACCAACTTCCAACGTGCCATAAAGGGATGGATTATCTTGGTAGCGCTTCAAATAGCGGTCACGACCGGCTTTTTGCGCATCGCTCATTTTGTCAGGGTCGCCAGAGGTGACGATCAGTTTACCGCCGCCTGCGGCCAAATAAGGGGCCAAAAGATCGGTCCAATAGCCCGCACCTGGCCGGATCTCAGCCACAGTCATGTTTGGCTTAATGCCCCAGAAGGCAAAGGAATCGACGGGATGACGAACGCCATCACGCGCCCGGTCTTCTGGAGTCCGCCACGCACCATCGACGACGGCCTGCGCAGTCATACCTGCTGCTGGTGCCGCGGCCTTTGGCTTAGCCGCCGCTGTTCCAGCCATGCCGGGGGTGGCGCACAAAGCACCGATGACGATCGCGCTGACCGCAAGCAAGGAATTTCGGGCACTACGCATAATCTGTCTCCTTCAACCGACCGGCGACACAGGGACCTGCGCCGCTCCATGAGTCGGGCTTATCGTATGCGTGCCATGTCGCCTAAGCGGCCCGAAATGTCGAGGCCGCACGGCGAGATTCACGGACTTGTGAGACCAGGTGCCTATTCTTTTTTCTTCTTCGGCGGCACGACCCAGTCCGGCTTGTTGGGACTAGACTTAGCAGGCGGCGCGGACTTCTTGCTTGGGGCAGCTTTTGGCGCTGCCTTGGTGCGACTATTGGGTGCCGCGGTACTTGACGACTTCTTTTTGGGCTCAGCCTTGGTTTCAGGACGGCTTCTGTTCCGGCTCGAGGCAGGGCGCGTCGTTTCGGTATCCGCCGCTTTTGTCTTGGCCTTGGATTTAGACTTGCTAGCAGGTGCCTTGGTCTCAGCGGGTTCTGCGGCTGGACGACGTGAGCTGCGACGGTTTGTGGTAGCCGGGGCTTCCTCTTCTGCCTTCTTTCGGCTTGCAGCCGTTCCTGATTTGGTTTTCGTTTCCTCGGCAGGGGTAGAGGCTGTGCCGGAACGCGTCCGTGACCGCGTGGACGGGCTGGGCCCGGGCGTTGCTTCGGCATCGCGCGAACCAGAGCCACCGGACTTGGGCTTAGCTGTCGTCGAACTCGCCGCGGTGCTTGGCTCACCAGCCTTTGGCGTTGCGGGTGTTGCGCCGCGCTGACGCGGACGCAAAGGCGTTGGGGTAGCCGTGGCCACAGGTTCAGTGGCTGCCTTTGGCGCAGGATCGGGCGTCGCATCAGCCGGTGGTGCGTCACCGACCGGCTTGGTAGAGGCCGCATCAGTTGTCACTGAGGCCGCGCTAGGAGCCGGGGCAGGCGCCGCTGTGCGGGCCTTGGTGTTTGACCCGCGCCGACTGGCCGGCGGGGGTGGCGCGGGCGGTGACGGCGCTTTGGCCTGAGGTTCTTCGGTCGCAGGGCGAAGGCCAGTAGTTGGCGCAACAGCAGCCCCCGGCTTAGGGTCGGGCGCAGGTGCCACCCCTGCCGCATCCGGCTTGGCTTCGACACCTGCCACAACGGGGGGTGGAGGTGGTGGCGGTGGCGGCGACCCACGACGGCCACGGCGAGGTGGCGGTGGTGGGCCAGGAATAATGGTCACAGGAATTTGGTCGGCTGTTGGCCGCGAAGAAGCCAAGCCAACACCAGTTGCATCCAAGGGCTTGCGGAAGCGCAAGGTCATGCGGTCGCTTTCGCCAATCTCATCATAGCGCCTGCGATCAAAGCCCGGGTCATCATTCTCGCCGATTGGCGAGGTCCGCGATACCGGCGGCAAGGTCCAAACGCCAAATGGATGGTCCTTGGTGTCAGCAGGGTTGGCATTAATCTCTGCCCCGCCGATAAACTCAAACCCTGCCTCACGCGCCAATTGGATCACATAATCCTCGCGCACATAGCCATCGCGCGCCAAGGGGTCTTGAGGCTCGTCGGTGCGACCACGATGTTCTTCAATCCCAAGGATGCCGCCGGGCTTCAAGACGGTGTAGAAGTCGGCAAAGGCCTTCTCGGCCCAGCCTTGCGCCATCCAATTGTGGATGTTTCGGAAAGTCAAAACCTTATCGACGCTATTGGGCGGTGCCATTGGCATGGATCGTGGACCAAACGGCACCACGTTGACATTGCCATAGACACCTGTGTCGCCAGCGAAGCGGGCGCGATAGGCATCTACCATCTGGCGAACAACTTGAGAGTTGGACGCGGCTGCATCAAAGTGGCCAACAATTAGCTTGCCATCGCCCTGCTTCAAATAAGGACCAAGGATCGACGTATACCAGCCTTGGCCTGGCCAAATCTCAACGACCGTATCGCTCGGGCGCACGCCGAAAAACTGTAAGGTCGCCTCTGGATTGCGCCAACGATCCCGCTGAACATCAATGCGTTGGTCGTTCTTGACTGCCCGACGCAATGCTTCACGTGCACGTTCGTCTAAAGGCGGAACCGGATTAGCCGGCGGCAAAAACACAGAGGTTGGCCCGGTCGTCGGCTGACTTTCCGAAACTTGCGGGTCGGGAACTTGCGCATGGGCTGACACAATTCCGCTTAACGCCATGATGCTGGCAGTTCCGGCGAGTGCCCAAGCGCGAAATGTCATGCGCCTCTTTCTCCCTTTGACTACCGGCTACCAGCTTTGAAGTGAGCCAAAGCGAAACTCAAGAGCGTTAGCCTATCCTAGTTTACGCTACCGGCTCAAGCCTCAAGGACATGAAACTCCTGTCAGAATTTGGACAGCTGCCCCTTGCACAGTCAAAAACCCACTCCCAACTAGTCAATGCGGCGCCGACAAACGGGTCGCATGGACTGCCACCGGGCTCATGGGCGCGGCCCTCCACTTGGCTTTTTAAGACAAGCGGGGAGCGGCGTGAGACGGTGAAAATTCGCTGGGTGCGCGGCCCTTTTTCCGCGTGTTGAACCTGTCGCTTCTAGGAGGACAAAATGCGTACCATCGACTTAACCCCCCTCTATCGCACCATCGTCGGCTTTGACCGGATGGCCCATTTGATCGAAACCGGTGCCCGTTTGGATACGGCAACGGGCTGGCCCCCTTACAATATCGAGCAGACTGGCGAAGACGCCTATCGCATCGAATTGGCGGTGGCGGGCTTTGGCCCCGAAGACTTGTCGATTGAGCTGAAAGAGGGTCTCCTGACCGTCACCGGCAAAAAAGCCTCGAGTGAAGAAGGCCGCAATTTCCTGCATCGCGGAATTGCCGAACGTGGCTTTGAACGCCGTTATCAATTGGCCGACCACGTGCGCGTGACCGGTGCCAATCTTGAGCATGGCATGTTGAGCCTATCTTTGGTGCGCGAAGTGCCAGAGGCTCTGAAGCCTCGCAAGATTGCGATCCAAGTTGGCGCTGCCAGTGCGAGTTCCAGTGCTAATGACGCGCCGCTGATCGAAGGCGAAGCCAAAGCTGGCAAAGCCGCCTAATCTTCCAAGCTGCCTGATGGGCCTTATCTGGGCCCATCAGGTTTTCAAATTCAGCGATAGATGAGATGCGGCCCGCGATCGGCTTTGAACTGCTCTAAAGGCTCCTGCCAATCCGCGACGAGCTTTTGCCAAGGCGCCCCCGCCTCCAGTGCCGACCACAAGGCTTCACTGCCATAGACCTTGTTAAACAGGCTGCGCGTGGAAGCTGTACTGCCCGATAAGGGTGCCTTGGCCGAACGTGCGACGACCTCTGCGCACAAGGCCATCGCAACGGCCATTAGATCCGTCTGCCCCCTTGGATCAATGATCAACTCCACCCCGCCAAAGCCCGGCTTCACTTGGCTCTGATAGGGCTTGAACTGGATGTCGTGGAAGCCTTGCTGGCTTAGGCTTTCGGCTAAGGTAGCACCATCAATGCCCGGCCCTGCCGCATAATGGAATGGTTTTGCCGTACCGATCCCAATATCCACCTGCTTCAGCTCGCCCAAAATGCCCGTCGTGGCGCAATAGAAGGGCGATTCCCAAGTTGGGATATTCGGGCTGGTCGCCACCCAAGTCAGGCCCGTATCCGCCCAATTCATCCGCCGCTCCCAGCCCGCCATTTGCACGACCGTCAGCTTAGGGGCTTTGGCGACCCAGCCTTTCGCTATGGCCATCCTCGCCAATTCACCGATGGTGAGGCCATGCAGATAGGGCACTGGCACCTGGCTGACAAAGGATTCAAAGCCCGGTGACAAGGGCGGGCCCTGCATCCGTATGCCACCGAGGGGATTTGGTCGGTCGAGCACGACAAAGGCTTTACCGGCTTCGCCACAAGCCTCCATCGCAAGGATCATGGTAGAGATATAGGTGTAGCTGCGCACCCCAATGTCCTGAATATCAAACACCAATACATCCACGTCTTTCAACATGGCTGGCGTGGGCTTTCGGTGCTCGCCATAGAGGGAATAGGCTGGCAAGCCCGTGATCGGATCTTGCGCATTTGCCACGTGGTCGCCTGCCTTCGCGCGCGTATCCAGCCCATGTTCGGGCCCAAACAAGGCGGTCAGACGCGGCCCTAAGCCCCTTTGTAGCACCACGCGCGACATGGTTCCGGCTTGATCGACGCTCGTCTGATTGGTGATGAAGCCAACGCGCTGGCCGTCCAAGGCTGCAAAGCCCGACTGGACCAATTGATCGATCCCTAATTTTACACGCGGACGGCGGGGATAACGCTGCCGCAACACCCCACTGCCCGCACACCCCGGCAGCATCAGAGACGCGGCACCAATAGCTGCTGATTGAAGAATGATGCGACGATTCATACCCAAAAATCCCTCTAGAGCTGGAAGGCGGACATTGGCGCTTGGCCTGTCTGTTGAATGTGCCGTCAATTAGTCGGCGTGCCCTTGACCAGAGCGCCCAATTAAACAGATGATTGCCTTATCAAAACAAGATCGCAAAACAACACGTTTCTGGGAGCAGCGCCTACATGTTCAAGCTAAAACCGATTTTTGCCGCCTTGGCGATCAGCACCAGTCTGCTGGCATTCAGTGGGTGCGCGACTAGCCAATCGCCGAGTGCCAGCGTTACCACCCCGCCGCCCTCGGTCTTGCCAGAACGCGTCGCCGCCATGCGGACGGTGTTACAAGATGGCGTCGACAAGAAAGTAGCCAGCGGCTTTTCAGCAGCCTTGGTGGATTCCTACGGTCGGATTGAGTCGACCTATGTCGGCTTGGCCGATGTCGAAACGGGTAAGCCCATTACGCTAGACACGGTGTTTCGCCTTTACTCTATGACCAAGCCGATCACGGCTGTGGCGATTATGATGTTGGTAGAAGAGGGCAAAGTGGATCTCGACGCGCCTGTGTCGACCTATATCCCCTCTTTTGCCAAGACCGTGGTCTATGTCAGCGGCGACACGCTGGAGACCTTGAAGACAGAGCCAGCGGTCCGCCAGTTAACGGTGCGCGACTTGATGCGCCAATCGGCCGGCATTCCTTGGTGGGGCCCGACCAAGCCGGTTGAGCGGTTATATGCGATGAATGGCATTGAGCGCGCCCCTTCCGAGCCTGTGCCTGGCTTCAAGGGTCCGCGAGTTGCCAACCTGCAGGATTTGGCAGACCGGGTTGCTGCGACGCCCTTCACCAACCAACCGGGTGAAACTTGGACCTATGGCATTGCGATCGACGTCTTGGGCCGTGTGGTTGAAGTGGCGTCCGGCCAAAGCCTTGGCACCTTCTTTAAGGACCGCATTTTCACGCCTTTGGGCATGAAGCATACGGCGTTTCAAGTTCAGCCAGGGGACAAAGAGAACCTGGCCAATGTCTATTTCGCCGTTTCAAAGATCAAGCCAGCTACAGGCGGCATTGATAGCTATGTCAAAAGCCTCAAGGACGTGCCCATGCACGAAGCCTTGCGCCCCGGTGACCCACCAGCCAAAAGCCCCTTCTTAGAGCCCGCGCGGATCGAGTTTGGCGGTGCGGGTCTGGTCGGCACCTTGAGTGACTATGTGCGCTTTGCACGCATGATCGCAGGCCAAGGCGAGCTAGACGGGGTGCGGATCATAAAGGCTTCCTCGATTGCCGAAATGGGCAAGGACCAACTGGGCCCAAAAGCCAACGCCAATTTGGTGAAGCAGGGCTATAGCTATGGGTTGGGCTTTGGCACCGTCGTCGACTCCAATCTCTACCCCAGCGGCGCGCCTGTCGGCACCATGTTCTGGGGCGGTGCAGCCGGCACCCAATTCTGGGCCAATCCACAAACCAAAGAAGCTGGCGTGCTCATGACGCAAGTTCTTGGTGACTATTTGCGCACCTATCAAGTCAATGCAGCCCGGGCAGCCATCGGGCAGCCCGTCCAATAATCGCGCGCTTTCCGCTGCCCTAAGTGCAGGGCAGCGGAACCTGCGGCTCTTGTCGCCCACATCATTGACCCCCGCCCTTTCGGACGACACACTCGCGTCATGCACGATCCTCATGCCGCGACCCCGACCCGCCACCTTTCTGTCCCCTATGTGATTTTCATCGCAGTCGGCATGGTAGTCGGCGCGGGCATTTTTAAATCTCCAGCTCTGGTTGCTGAAAACGCCGGCAGCGTCTGGGCCGTCTATGGCGTTTGGATCATTGGTGGGCTGATCTCCTTGATGGGCGCGCTCTGCTATGGCGAGCTTTCAACCGCTTATCCCAGCCCCGGCGGCGATTATTACTTCCTGACCAAAGCCTATGGCCCAAGTTTTGGCTTCTCCTTCGCGTGGGCCAGATTTTCAATCATCAACACAGGCTCCATCGCCCTTTTGGGCTTTGTGATTGGTGATTATCTCAACTTGGTTTGGAACTTAGGCCCAAATGGGCCCGCCCTATTCGCTTTGATGAGCGTGGTGGTGATGACCCTTTTCAATCTGCGCGGCACCACTGGCGGCAAAGGTGCCGATTACGCAATCACCAGCCTCGAAGTGATCGGCCTGTTGGCGCTGGCTGCGGCGGCAGCTTGGCTGGTTGTTTCCGCCATTCCACCAGCAACGACCGGTCAAGGGCACAGTCCGAATGCGGCAGGTTTAGGCTATGCCCTTGTCTTTGTGCTGTTGGCCTTTGGCGGCTGGAGTGAAATGTCGACCTTATCGGCCGAGATTAAAAACCCTGAACGCGGAATGGTGCAGGCGCTTTTAGGGTCGGTCGTAATCATCACCCTGTTATATTTGATGGCCAATTGGGCCTTGCTCCGGGGGCTGGGTATTGAAGGCCTCGCGCAGTCCAAGGCACCGGCCGCCGACCTGATGGCGCGCGCCTTTGGCCCGCAAGCCGGGATCGTGTTGGCGATTGCGGTAGCAGCTGCGGCCATCACTTCCATCAACGGAACCATCATTGTCGGTGCGCGCACGACTTATGCCGCCGCCCGTGAACGTACTGGCCTGAACTGGATTGGGTCTTGGGACGGTCAACGTGGAATTCCATCCAACGCCATCATCGCACAAGGGATTGTGTCGGTTGGACTCGTTGTTCTGGGTGCCCTGTATCAAGGCTTTTCAACACTGGTAGACTATACCGCCCCCGTTTATTGGGCGTTCCTGACAGCGAGTGGCTTGGCGGTCATCGTGTTGCGCAGGAAGATGCCCGATCAGCCAAGGCCCTTTAAGGTACCGCTCTACCCAGTCTTGCCGCTCGTGTTTGCAGGCAGCAGTGCACTGATGCTGTGGTCATCGTTGAACTATGTGAAGATTGGCGCGTTGTTTGGATTAGCGGTGGTTGGGGTCGGGGTCGTGCTGGCGGTGATCACCAAGCCTCAGAAGTGAACCGCATGAATAGTGTTGGACACGACGCCAACTAACCAATCTAGGCCGGCAATCGCCATGCCGATACCGAGGGGTGCGACCGCCAAGCTCAACAAGAAGAAGCCAAACGAGATCAGAGCCATCAGGCCGTCACGTTGCAAGAGAGCAATCGCCAGCGCGGCAATGCTCATCCCTGGGGGCCAATTGCCCAAGGGAATCGGCAAGGTGAGAATGCCTGCCAAAATGAGTGTCTGAATGCCGAACCAAATGGTGACAGGCTTTTGAGTCAAAAACTGAAAGCGTGGTTGCACCAGCTTTTCAATCTTCAACAAAGTCGGCATCGACACGTCGATGCATTTGCGAAAGGTCGCGGGCTCAATTTTCAGATCGCCAATACGTTTGGGAATCCAAGGCGTGCCTGCCCCAAAAATCATCTGCAGGGCTGGTGCCACCAGCAAAATACCAAAAACGGTCGAGATTCCGGGCACATTGGGAATGCAATTCGGCAGGGCCAGAATTAGAAGAAGCAGGCCAAAAGCACGACCATCCAGACGGGCCAAAACGTCGCGCACAGCGATTTGCTCTTCACCCGGAAAGGCGTCGTGCAACTCTTTGAGCAAGTCAGATGTCTTAGGCGGCAGGGCAGCTCGCACGTTCGTCATTCCAATCGGCAGCCCGCGTGGCGCTCGCCCCGGTATGTCGGGCGCAATTTGGGCAGAACA
Source organism: Hyphomonadaceae bacterium UKL13-1 (assembly GCA_001602435.1). Taxonomy (GTDB): domain Bacteria; phylum Pseudomonadota; class Alphaproteobacteria; order Caulobacterales; family Aquidulcibacteraceae; genus Aquidulcibacter. Next base: position 56,755 of record CP012156.1, on the reverse strand, counting down.
AGGGCCGGGCCTGTACAAACTCTCAGACATAAGGCCGGTCTATAGGGGCTAGGCTTCACGTTTGCGTTAGCAATCGTGGTTAAGCGCGTCCTTTTATTTTCGCAACCGCTTTGGCTCTGTCGAGCAGACCTTGGACCCCAATGCCAGAGCCGGCTTTCAAATCGGTCGTGTAATCGCGAATGATGCCATCTTTGCCTACGATCACAAAACTCGGCACCCATTTGATGCTCCAAGCCTTATAGGCCGCGCTGTCATCGTCTATCGCCACAGGGAAGCGATAGCCTTTCTCGGCAAAGAACGGGGCCAACCCGCCCCAACGGCCATAGCGACCGCGGGTGTGAATGCCAATGAACTGCAGCTTGCGATCCCGCGCGATTAAGCGATTAAGCTCCGCCACATCATCCACATCCGCCAAACAATCCGGGCACCAAATTCCCCAAAACTGAACAATGGTGGTCTTGCCGAGGAAGTCGGCTTGCGTCAAACGACCACCGCCAAAGCGGGCAAGGTCCGTTGCGGGTGCCGCTTGGCCAATAAGGTCATAGGTGCGTGGTCGACGATCCACGGGTGCGGCTGGTGCCGTTTGAGCTTCTGCCTCTAGCGCGACGGTGCTGGCAATGGTGCCGGCCGCAAGGCCTGTCAGGGTGTCTCTGCGTGTCATCGTGTTCATGTGCCCAATGTGATCGAAGTGACGTGCCTTGCCAAGGCATGAGCTCAGGCTGATCCCACAAAATCGCTTACTTTGCCTACAAATCTTGCAGCACCGCGCGACGATTTAAACGCCCAAGCATGGTCGATGACCTGCCCTGTGGCGTCGACCAGCAAGGTCAGTGGCGTGCCAGGCACCCCGATCGACTTCGTAAGCCGCTGGGTGCGATCATCGACAATCGGAATGGCCACGTCTGAAGCGCGGTTTTCTGCCCAAACCGGCAGACTGGGCCCATCCTTGGGCGCGAGGCCGATATGAACACTGAAGAGGTCAAAGCGGGGCTGTGCCCCTTGCAGTGGCTTTAAAGCGCGCACGGCCTCATCCCAATGCGGCTCATCAATCCGGCAAGGCCCACACCACAGCCCCCAGAAGCGAATAACGGCTGGGCAGCCCAAACTGGCGAGATTTATGCCCGTGCCGTCGATCAGGCTTGCCGGAACGGACGGCAGGCGTTGCCCGTGCAAACCTTTAGCGGGGTCCTCTCGGCAACCTGCCAAGGTAAGAGCGCCAAGAGCTGAGACTGTAAATGTGCGCCGATCCATCCGTAACTACACCTTCTTTCTTGGGGTAGAATTAGCCGACATCGCTTAAGCGGACATGAAAACGGCGGCACAGTCTAAACCGTGCCGCCGCCCGAACTTGCCCGTTGAACCGGGGCGAAGCTTTAGTAGATTTCGAACAAGCCTGCAGCGCCCATGCCGCCACCGATACACATGGTGACAACGCCCCACTTCACATTCTGGCCAGCTGCCTTGCGACGACGGCCTTCCAACAGGATGTGGCCGGTGCAGCGTGTGCCCGTCATGCCGAATGGGTGGCCAATGGCGATCGAGCCACCGTTCACATTGTACTTTTCAGGGTCGATGCCCAAACGGTCGCGCGAATAGAGGCACTGGCTGGCGAAGGCTTCATTCAACTCCCACAGGTCGATATCGTCCACTTTCAAGCCATGACGCTCCAGCAAACGGGGCACGGCGAAGACAGGGCCAATGCCCATTTCGTCGGGCTCGCAGCCTGCAACCGCAAAGCCAGCAAAGCGGCCAAGCGCTTCTACGCCGCGCGATTGCGCAGCCTTAGCTTCCATCAGCACGACAGCTGCCGCGCCGTCTGACAATTGCGAGGCGTTGCCGGCGGTGACGAATTTGTCTGGGCCGCGGACTGGCTTCAAGGAAGCCAAGCCTTCCAAAGTGGTGTCTGCACGGTTGCATTCGTCGCGGTCGACGATCACGTCTTTGATCGTGGTTTCGCCAGTTGCCTTGTCCACGACTTTCATCTTGGTAGCCATCGGGACGATTTCGTCATTGTACAAACCGGCCGCTTGGGCAGCCGCGATGCGCTGTTGGCTGCGCAGCGCATATTCGTCTTGATACTCACGGCTAACATTATAGCGCTGCGCCACGATGTCGGCGGTTTCAATCATCGGCATCCACAAGGCTGGCTTGATGTTGAGCAGATGCTCTTCTTGATAGTGCGACAAATTCATCGAACCACCCATTTGCACCAGCGAGATCGACTCAACGCCGCCGCCGATGGCGCAATCGGCGCCGCTTTGGGTGATGTAGTTGGCGGCCATCGCAATGGTCTGCAGGCCCGACGAGCAGAAGCGGTTCACAGTGGTGCCCGAAGTGGTGACGGGGCAGCCGGCCCAGATGGCGGCATTGCGGGCGACGTTGCCACCCGTTGCGCCTTCAGGTTGGCCCGCACCGATATAGACGTCTTCTACCAGGCCAGGCTCAATGCCAGCCTTGGCAATCGCGTGCTTAATGGCATGACCGGTCATGGCTGCACCATGGGTCATGTTGAACCCGCCGCGCAAAGATTTGGCAAGGCCTGTACGGGCGGTGGATACGATTACGGCTTCACGCATAGTGGCGGCTCCCTTTACTTCCTGTCACACCGGTTCATCCGGCTTTCTAAGGTCTCTTAACGTCTGTCTCGGGGATGGAAAGCCCTAATTTCGCAGTGACGCTGGGGCAGGAAGCAGAAATTGAGATCAAATCATGTTGAGATCGGGCAAAGCCTTCATGGAAAGACCCGTCTTTGCCCCCTCACGATCAGCCCATTGCGCTTGAATTCTTCGCCGGGGGTGGGCTCGCTCGGCTTGGCCTAAGTGCGCGATTTGACGTGGCTTGGGCAAATGATTTGGATGCGATGAAGTGCAAGGCTTGGCGGGATAATTTCGGGGCTGACGGTCTGGTTGAAGGCGATGTGGCCAATATTCAGGTTGATGATCTCCCGCCGCGCCCCGCCTTGGCCTGGGCCAGCTTTCCGTGTCAGGACCTCTCACTCGCGGGGGATCGGGCCGGATTGACGGGCGGCCGATCGGGGACGCTCTTTGCCTTTATGGCGCGACTAGCCGAATTGCGCGATCGCGGTGATCCGCCCGAAGTGGTGGTGCTAGAGAATGTTAAAGGCTTGTTGAGCTCGCACGGCGGGCGAGACTTGGCCGCCATTTTCAGTTCTTTGAGCGGTCTCGGCTATGTCGCGGGATGCCTTGAGATGGACGCAGCTTGGTTCCTGCCACAATCACGATCCCGAATTTTCATCATTGCCGTTCGCCAGAACCTAGAAATCCCGACCGCGCTCCTGTCCCATCATGACCGGCCCTGCGTCTTCCAAACACCAGCCATTTTGAAAGCCCAAGCGGCTCTGCCAAATGCATTGAAATGGTTTGTGCCGTCACCTCCCAAGCCATCAGTCAGTTTACCCGATATTCTCGACCCGACTGACACGAGTTGGTGGGATGCAGACAAGCTCACCATCTTCCAGCAGCAATTGAGCGATAAGCATCGTGGACGCTTGGATGCGCTTTTAGGAACGCCTGGCCGCCATCTCGGCGCCATGTATCGCAGGATCCGTCGGGAAGATGGTCTAAAGCAGCAGCGGGCCGAAATCCGCTTTGACGGAAAAGTCGGCTGCTTGCGCACCCCAGCGGGTGGCTCGTCTCGCCAATTCTGGCTGGTGGTGGATCGCGGAACGCTGAATATTCGCCCCATAAACCCGCGCGAGGCCATGCGGCTGATGGGTGTACCCGATAGCTATCAGTTGCCAAAGGGAACCTTAGCAGGTCTGAAGATTGCCGGCGACGGCGTTGCCGTGCCTGTCGTCTCTTGGTTGAGCGAGCAACTCTTGGCACCCTTGGTGGCCTGTTCCCGATCCTGATCATCTGCTTGCCTTTAGGTGAAGGCGCGCCTTAGAGAGAAGCGATGACTGACCCCGCCTCTCCGCAGAAACCCAGCATGATCAAGCGCACGCTTTTGGTGTTGCTGGCAACGGGTGTGGCGGTGGTCGTAGCCTTTAGCGCGGGCGAATTTTCGCACCTTTTGTCGTTCTGGATCACCGAAGCTGGTGCCCCAGACTTCTTCCGAGAGCCACTCAATTTGGCGCTTGGCTTGGCGGGGCTTTTCCTCTGGCGACAACTGAGCCGACTGCCAGAGCAAACACCGCCCTTATGGGGGTCGCCTGCTATTGGGCTCTGCTTGGGCTGGTTAGTCGGATGTGCTTTGCCGGGGCTGGCTCTAATAGGTCTTGTGATCTTGCAGGCGGGCGCATTCGAAGCCCGTGCATTTGCCTTGGCCGCCCTCATCATCCCCATACCCTTTATCCTCATCCATGCCATGGCCGAAGAAGTCGTGGTTCGAGGTATTGCCCAACGCGGCGGACATGCAGCTTTTGGCCCATTAGCAGGCATTGTCGTTGCGGCCTTGACCTTCTGTGTCTTGCAGACCCTTCAAGGCTACAACTCGATCTGGCATATCGCCAATTCCGCCCTCTTTGGAGCCGCACTCGGGTTTCTCGCCCTTGGTCGTGGGGGCATCTGGGCAGCGATTGCTGGCCACGCTGGCTGGACTTGGCTAGAGACCTGTTGGATTGGGGATGCCGTTCGGTTTCAAAAGGACAACAGCTTCTGGGCTGGACTAGGCCCCGATTCTTACGGCTCGCCCATCTTTACCTTGGTTTTAATCCTGATTTTAGCCCTGCTCAGCGTCCGTTGGGCTTTGCAAGCCGCCAAAGAAAAGCGATAAGAGCAGATATGTCGTCATCATTCACCTTAAGCGCCCCGATCATCAACTATCTGGCCGAGGTCAACCAAGCGGAGCATCCCGCCTTAACGGCCTGCCGGACCGAAACGGCCAGCCACCCTAAAGCCATGATGCAAATCAGCGCCGAACAAGGTGCCTTTATGAGCTTTCTGATCCGTCAGTTGGATGCGCGATTAGCTGTCGAGGTAGGTGTTTTCACAGGCTATTCGGCTTTGGTGACCGCCCTTGCCTTGCGTCAGAATGCAGGGCCAGGCGGCAAACTCTTCGCGCTCGACATCTCTGAGGAATTCACCGATTTGGCCAAAACCTATTGGCATCAAGCCGGTGTTGAAAGCACGATTGACCTGCGCATCGCGCCCGCTGGCGACAGCCTTACCGCTTTGGCCAATGAAGGCTATGCGGGCAAGATCGACTTTATGTTTGTCGACGCCGATAAGCCCGGATACCTCGATTATTACGAAAAGGGCCTAACGCTTCTGCGCACGGGCGGGGTTATGCTGTTTGATAATGTGCTGTGGAGCGGCGCCGTCGCTGACCCTAGCGATCAGAGCATCGAGACTATAGCCCTGCGGGAGCTAGCCGCACACGCCAAAGAAGATCCTCGCGTGCGCGCAGTCATGGTTGCCATTGGCGATGGTCTCTTGCTGGTGACGAAGGCCTAAAGCTTCGATCAGCTTCGGTCGTTGGCGGCTGTCACTTCCATCGGATCAACCAGCATTTGAACGCTTGTGATGAACTTACGCCAAGCTTGTGGCAACCAACTGCGCGCGACCACAGTCGGCTGTTGCCGCCAGTCGCGGGCGACAAATGGCGCAATCTTGGTAACAATGGCTGTCCGCCCGTGCAGGACTTTATTCACGCGCCAACCTGGTTCACGCCGCAAAACATCTAATAGAATTTTGCCAGTCCAAAGGTCGACATCGTCGATCAACATTTTGCCGCCTACCTTCAAGCGCGGGGCCATATAAAGCCAATCGACGCCGGGCAGCGGAAAGCCGTGACTGCCATCAATGATCGCCACATCCAAATCTTCATGGCCTTTTAAGTGGGGCAGAATGTCTTGGCTGAAGCCGTGATGAAAACGCACCAAACTCAGATCAAAGCCGCGTTGATCGGCGACCCGCTGGATGGAGGCGATTTCATCGGCAGATGGCGTGATGGCTTCATGGATACAACCGGCCTGCAAGCAAGCCAAAGTGGACTGACCGCAGCCTGTTTCCAGCGTGTGCATACCCGGGCGCAAGTGCAATTGAAGCCACGTCAACGCGAGATTGCCAGTTTCCCACTGAAACCGCTCGCCTGTCCGACCTTTGGATTGATCCATGTTTGCGTCCGTCCCACACACACGAGCAGGCCGTCCCAATGTGGGAGGCCACGCCGTCTCTCGCAGAAACAAGCAAGTTTCAAACCAATTGTGTGAAAAGCTCTATCGGGCGACCCAAATTGCGCCCTGACGGACCAAAACTCGACCAGACAGCCTGCCCGAATTGTCGGCACCAGTGGCCGCAATGGTCGCGAGACGCGTCATGTCTCGGGCGCGGTCGGCGCGTCCGACTACCAAGGTATCGCGGGTGGGCACAGCAACTGCTAAAGGGCCACCCAATTGCTTCTGGATTGTGGTCCAGACTTGGTCGAGGGCCAAAAGGCTGGTTGCATAAGGCTGGTCTGGGTCGGCTTCCAACAAGCCGTCATTGACAGTCCATTTGACGCCGGTCAATTCTTTCAACGTATTGGCCCGAGCGCGGTCAAACGCTTGGGTTGCGCCTAATTGTAAATCGTTCAGCCGACCAATTGGCATGAGGGCAATCGTCGTTGGCGTATCGCCCACGAGAACCTCTTCGAGGCCTTCAGAAAATGGGCGGCGGACCACCGAATTGCGCTGACCAAGAACAGCTGTTTGCACTTCAAACGTATTGATCGCCTCGGTCGTGCGGATCACGACGCGCAATTGCTCGAGCTTGAATGGGTCCTGCCGCTCGAGAAGGTTGCGGACATTGTTTTCAAAACGGCTATATTCCGCCTCTGGATTGGCGTCCGCTAGATTGACGCGTGCCTGTAACGTATCGAGGCGGACGCTGACTTCTGAATGGGTGACAACCCGCAAACTATTGACCTGCCCATCCATGCGCTCGACCCCGCGCACGCCCGGCAAAGCCGACAGGCGACGCGCCATCTCTTGACTGACTTCCTCCATCGAAATGCGCTCAACAAGCGATACCGCCGATCCGGCCGGGGTAGATTCGGAGGCGGTCTGGGCTGCGGCAGGTCCTGCCACCGCCAAGAAAGCCCAAGCGCAGGCAGCCAGTATAGTATGCGAAGTCATGATAATTGTCCGTTTCAGTTAAAGGCCGGGAGCGCTGAGACGTTCTGCCCGGTCCGCTTCCTGCTTGGCGACGGGGAAGGCGCAATAGTCAGCTGCGTAATAGGCACTGGGGCGGCCGTCGCCTGAAAGACCCGGTCCGCCAAACGGCAAAGCGGAAGACGCGCCAGTCGTGGGTCGGTTCCAATTGATCAGACCCGCACGCAGATTAAGCGTCGCTTGCTCCCACAAGGCAGCATCATCACTGACCAGTCCGGACGAGAGACCAAAGCGCGTGGCGTTGGCCCGCTCCATTGCTTGTTCAAACGTCTTCACCCGGAACACTTGCGCGTAGGGGGCGAACAATTCTTCATCCTCAGCCTCTTGGGCGTGGGTCATATCGATCATGCCCGGACGCACAAAGGCTGGGCCTTCAACCCCAATTTGGGCCTTAACGAGAGACTTGCCGCCCAAGGCTTGCAACTCAGCTTCAAAATGGCCGACGCGTGTTGCTTGCCCGGCGTGAATGACCGGCCCCATAAAGGGTGCTGTCTCGGCATTCCACGGTGCCAACACCATACGCTCGATGCGGGCCTGTGTGGCTTCCAACACCTGATCGCCAAAGCGGCCTTCCGGCAGGATCAAGCGGCGCGCACACGAACAGCGTTGACCGCTGGTGATGAAAGCAGAATGGACGAAGAGGTCTGCTGCGGCCTCAATCTCAGCCGGGTCCCAAATGATCAGCGGGTTGTTGCCGCCCATTTCAAGGGCGAGAATAACTTCAGGGCGACCGCCAAACATGCGGTGGATGGCTGTGCCTGTGGTGGCAGAGCCGGTAAACAAGACGCCATCGATCCCTGAAGCGGCTAACAGGGCGGCACCCGTATCGCGCGCGCCCATGACGACATTGAGGACGCCAGCGGGCAGACCCGCTTCTTCAAACGCTTCCACCATCAAGACCGCCACCGATGGTGCAAGCTCTGAGGGCTTAAACACGACCGTATTACCAGCCAAAAGCGCTGGCACAATGTGGCCATTGGGCAAATGGCCAGGGAAGTTGAATGGGCCAAGCACCGCCATCACGCCCCAAGGGCGGTGGTCCAACGCGGTGCGGCCAAAGGCTGCTGCTTCGCTCTTAACCCCAGTCCGCTCCTCATAGGCGCGCACGGAGATCGCGATCTTGCCAACCATGGCGCCGACTTCGGCGGTCGATTCCCATAATGCTTTGCCCATATCACGCGAGATGGCTTCGGCGATGGCAGGGCCTCGCGCTTGCAGCGCGCGGCTGTAGGCTTCAAGGATTGTGATGCGTTCGGCACGCGACGTCTTGGCCCAAGCCGGGAAAGCGGCACGGGCTGCTGCCACGGCTTGTTCCACTTGAGCGCCTGTGGCCGCATGGGCGGCAAACACCACTTCTTCGCTAGCGGGATCGATCGAGGTGAAATGAGGGCCAAGCCCGGCTTGCCAAGACCCGTTGAGATACAGACCACCGTGAGACTGGTTAGACATCAAAACTCCGCACACGGCCGATCTGGCCGTCTTCCATTTCTAAAGCTTCCAAAACCTGCGGGGCCACAATGACCGCGTCAGGCGTGATCCGGGCTGGCACCAAGGTGCAGCGAAATCCGTCCACCCGGTCGTTTGACAACATCGCCCGTTCTTCGCCATGGGCGTCACCGGCCACGAATGGCAAAGCAAGGGAGTCGCGCACAGTGCGTGTATCTTCGATACGTGTGGCCAAAAGTGGGCCGCCGTCAAAGATATCAATCACCCCTTCAAAGCGCAGTCCTTCGCGCTCTAACAAACGCCGCGCCGGAGCGCCATCAGGATGGGTTTCGCCAATTGCGCCGCGCGCACTATCGGGGAGAAGGTCGACATAAATCGCATGCTTGGGCGACAGATCGATGATGAATTGATTATCGCTGGTGGCCGATAAATTATCCGCCTCATCAAAGTCCATCCGATAAAAGGGACGGCCCACCACTTCCCAGAAAGGTGAGCGCCCATCCAAATGTACCACACCGCGCAGCTCACTCACCACCGTGCCGTGAAAGCGGGTTGGCGAACTGGCCATCAACATAAAGCGCGACAGGCTCAACAATTTACCCGCGCCATCTCCGCGCCGCTCTGGCTCGAGGAACAAGGTGCCAACTTCGGTACAGCCGGTATAGTCATTGACCATGGTCAAAGCCCGCATTTCAAATCGGCGGTTGGCAGCCTTAGAAGCTTGTCCATAGGTGACGATGCGATAATTGAAGAAGGGCACGTCGCGGCCAATATTGGTCTTTACCGCCGCACAGCCAAAAGGCTTTCCGCCCTTCGCGCTTTCGATCATCAACAGATAGATTCCGCCATCCCCATCCGGTTTTGGGGCATCTGACGAGAAGGTGGCGAGGCTTTTCTCTAGCCGCTTCGCCAACAGGGCCTCGTCTTCCGGCAGGCTGGTAAAGCCCGGGCCAGATCGGCGGGCAAAGCCCATAAAGGCGTCAAAATCATCTGGCCGCGCGGGGCGTACTACGAGCATGGATTTGTTCCCAATTCCTGTGCCAGCAAGCGACGTGGGGCTTTGGCATCCAATTGCTGGGTGGCATAGCCTACCAAAATAGCCAAAGACAGCCTGATGCGCTCTGGAAAGCTGTCAAGAATGGCAAATTCCTGATCAGAATGGATCAATCCACCGCGCGGTCCCAGCGTGTCAACATTGGCGCAGCCCGACGCGGCGAGATTATTGCCTTCGCACACGCCACCCGTATCCTTATAGACAAGCTCTAGCCCCACCGCTTTGCCAGCGGCAGCAACTTGGGCGAACACCAACTCTTGCGCGGGTGTGCGCGGCTTGGGCGGGCGGCTGAAACCGCCGTGCAGATGGGCATGGATCCCGCCCCCGGACAGATACTGACCGATAAGAGCATCCACTTCACTTTGCGCCCAAGTCGCCGCTTCTGCATCGGGGACGCGCACATTGAAGCGGACCACTGCAAGGTCTGGCACCACATTGTTCGGTCCGCCGCCATCGACCCGACCGGTATTGAACGTCACGCCAAGGGCTTTGCCGTTCAGCGCTTCCAAGCCGGCTACAAAGCGAGCTGCTGCGGCGATCGCGGAGCGACCCTCATGATGGGCGCGCCCGACATGGGCGGCTTTGCCATGCACGGTCAGGGAGAAATTGCCCGAGCCCTTGCGCGCGCCCGACATTGAGCCATCGGCAAGCGCGGGCTCATAGGTCAGACCAACATCGCTGCGGGCACCAATTTCGTGCAGCAAAGCAGCAGAACCCGGCGAGCCGATTTCTTCATCAGGGCTGAGAAGGACTTCATAGCCAATTTGCGACGCACAAGGCAGCGTTTCAAACGCCTTCAACGCCTCCACCATCACCCACAAGCCGCCCTTCATATCCGCAACGCCGGGCCCATTGACGACGCCGGGCTCAATCTCGCGCACAGTCTGAAAGCTCGATTGCGCTGGGAAGACTGTGTCGTAATGGCCAGTCAGCACCAATTTGATTGGGGCCTCTGGCCGGACAATGACATGTAGGGAGTCGCTTAAGGCGTGCTCTGCCTCTTGGCCTTGGGCATTGATGATCGCTTCTGGCTGGAGCGACCGCCGCACACAGGTGCCAGGCAAGGCCTGAAAGCTTGCTTCGAGCTTTCTTAAAAATGCCTGCAGCCCCTCAAGATTGCGGGAGCCTGTGTTGATGCTGCACCAATCCTCAAGTCTGGCTTTCCAGATCGCGCGATCAGTCACGACAGCATCGAGCGCTTGCTGGGTTTCGCGATCAAAAATCAGATTTGCGATCATCTTGATCTTCCTTCACAAAAATACCGCCGGAAGTGCAGACTAAGGTTGCTTCCAAAATTCAGATGTAGTCGAAAGCCGCGCGCAGCGCCACGCCCCTGCCCCGTTCTATCTGTGTCTCGCCAGAGTTGGTCGACATGGTTTGGGGGCAGACGTGCACAATCCGGCGCACCCAGAGAAGGCGTAAAGCGATGTCAGCAGTGTTCGATCATGTCGAGTTTGACCACCATGAGCAGATTGTTTTTGCCCATGATCATCAAACGGGACTGCGCGCGATTATCGGCATTCACAACACATTTCTGGGTCCTGCAGCCGGTGGCGTCCGCATGGCCAATTATTCGAATATGGACGATGCGCTCACCGATGTGCTGCGGCTATCTCGCGGCATGAGCTATAAGAATGCCCTAGCAGGCCTGAGCTTGGGCGGCGGCAAGGCGGTGCTGATTGGCAACCCTAAGACCGACAAAACACCCCAATTGATGCGGGCTTTAGGCCGTGCGATTGAGGGCCTGTCGGGGCGTTATTTGGCGGCAGAAGATGTCGGCATGACTTTGGCTGACATGGAAGAGATCGCACTTGAGACCAGCCATGTCTTTGGCCGCGATCCAAAAGCAGGCTTTGGCGGTGAGCCCTCACCCATGACGGCGCTCGGCGTGCTGCTCTCCATTAAAACGTGTGTGCGACGCTTTATGGGTCGAGATGATCTGCGCGGTGTGCGCGTGGCGGTGCAAGGTGCCGGCGCAGTTGGCGCGGACCTTGCCCGACAATTGGGTCAAGAAGGCGCAGAAGTCATCATCGCAGATATGGACCCTGCCCGTGCCCAAGCGGCGGCTGTTGCAGCGGGTGGGCAAGTCGTCAACGTCGAGGATGTTCTTTTCGCCGATGTAGACGTGCTGGCCCCCTGCGCACTCGGTGCCATCCTGAATGATGCGACCATCCCAGCGCTACGCACCAAAATTGTCTGCGGCGCGGCTAACAATCAATTGGCAGAGCCTCGTCACGGCCTAGCGCTTGCAGAGCGCGGGATCCTCTATGGGCCCGATTATGTCGTCAATGCCGGCGGCATCATCAATGTGTCCTATGAGGTTTCAGGCACGTATGACGCGACCAAAGTGGTCGAGCATATTCACCGCATCCCGAAGACGCTTGAGCAAATCTTCGAAGAGGCTGCCGATGAAGGTCTAACGCCAGATGTCGTCGCCGACCGGATGGCGCAGCGCCTTATTGGACGGTCGTAGGCTTAACTGGCGTGGGCTCTGCCTGTTGTGGTTCAGACGGCATGAAGGGATAGAGCCACTGGCCGAGTAAATTGGGTGGCATGTCCCGATCTGTCAGGCCCAAATTCATCGGCTTCACATCCTTTGGCATATAGAAGGTGCCAAACATGTGATCCAAGAAAGAGAAGGTCGCAGCGAAGTTCTTCGACCCACCTTCGTCTGCGCCCGTATGGTGCCAGCGGTGGAAAACCGGGCTTGCGAACACATGACGCAAGGGTCCGAAAGTCCAGTTCAAATTGGCGTGGACCATGGTTGAGTAAAGGACGTTAAACGGTGCCAGCACGGCAACAGCGGCAGGCGGGAAACCCATCCAAAGCGCCACCGCATTGGCAAAAATGCTGTGGAAGATGAGATTAATCGGATGGAAGCGTACCGAATGCAGCCAGTCTAGCGTTTCCGGCGCGTGGTGGATCGCGTGGTACCGCCACAGGCTATTGCTGTGAAACAGACGGTGGGTCCAATAAAGCGAGATGTCTGTGACGATCAAGACGCCGAGGGCCTGCAGCCACAATGGCCAATCCGCCAACCAAGGCGCACCGGTCTTGCTCCATTCAACTGCCGCGTCCATATTACCGCCAAAGAGGACGATGTAGCCACCGCTGATCAAAAGCCCGCCGATCGAGGCATAAGCGGCAGGGCCCAGCATCCAATAGCCAATATCCATCCAGATATCGCGTCGGATCGGGCGGGGCGTTGGATCGAGAGGGAAGATACTTTGCAGGAAGCCGAACAGACAGGCACAAATCAAGAGCCAGACGGCCGGATAGACGAAGGGCAAACTCAAAATGTCGTTCAACATGACGCTTCCTCTCGCACGGACCCGATGGCTCCTGTGCCGACAATGGAAACTCTTAGCCCAGAGACACTTAATCCGCCGTTAGCGTCTTTGCGAAAATCAGACTTGGCAGACGGCCAAATCCTCGGGCTAGACGTCACAGAAGGCCGTGCCCAGCGACGACTAATTGTAATCCGGCGCGGGGATGAAGTCACAGCCTTTGAGAACCGCTGCCCCCATGCGGGTTGGCCTTTAGACACATTTGACGGACGGTTTCTCAGCAGTGAGACCGGCGGCCTAATCTGCGCCGCACACATGGCCGTGTTTGATCCCAAGACGGGCGCTTGTTTAGGGGGGCCGGGCCAAGGACGGGGCTTAACGCCTGTGCCGGTTCAGGCAGAAGGCGACAGCTGGTTAATTGGTCCTGCGACGCGTGCTTAGGGCTTGGTTAGAAACGGCGCTGGCTTTGCCTTCTCCGGCGGGGGCGGTGGTGCCCCAAAGGCTGGCATGCCCTTTGGCTGCCCCGCCACTTTAGGAACCTTGGCATCGATCTTGTCCATCCAAGCAATGGCTTGCGGGCCAAGGTCAATCTGCGGACTTGATGGATCCAGTCTCGACGCCACTTCCCATTTCGTGATCAAGGAACGGGCCTGTGCAAAGGCATCCGGCAAAGGCACGGGCTGGCGAAGCGCTTGATTCATCAAAGCGTCGCCAAAAAACGTCCAGTCATTCTCGGCCCGACAGCCGAACGAGGGCTTTTCAGCCGATGCCGCCGTCAGGGTAATGGTGGATTCATTCTGCAAAGCCGGCACAAAAATGCCAGAAAAGCAGGCTGACAAGATGACAAGGCGGTTCTTAATGCCGGCTTCATTGAGGAGGGCGGCCAAGCGTGCCGGTGCGATATTGCCACCCGCGCGCTCACCATCGCGGTAATTCAAACCCGTATTCCAATGCCCATGCGTCGTGATGAACAGCGCGAGCACGTCTTCTTGTTTATTCATGACTTCGGCCACATGGCCTAGCGCTTGGGCCAGATGATCCGGGTTGCCATCTGGCACAACGGGGTCGCTCGCAGTTCCATTTGCCCCCTTGCCATTGGCCATGACAATGACACGACCTTCGGCGTCATAGCGGCTCCCAAGCACGCGGGCGGCTTCGGCGGTCTCACGTCCAAACACGCCGTCGCTATCCATACCGACGGCGACCACATAAACGTCGACCACCCCCTTACGCTCTGGCTTCAGGCGCCCCAGCGCGCTGGTCATGGCGCGGGCCTGCCGCAAACTCTCCGACGGGCCATAGGGTTCAGCGACAATGACGCTACCCTTCTGGGCAGCTTCGCGCTCACGCCGCTCTTGTGCCGCGCGCGGATTGGCGGGCTGATAGCCATAGGTCTGGGCAGTCGCGGGTACAGGCAGACTTAAGGGCGGCGCTAAACACGCAAACAGGCCCAAGCCCAAACAAAGTCTAAAGCGCATCGGCGACGTCATCGGCAAATATCAGCGCGCAATTGCGCTGCTGTCTAGCCGATGTGCCAGATTTTCGATGATTTAGGTGCGTTGAAGGCAGATGGCGGTGGCTTCACCCCCGCCAATGCACAAGCTGGCCAGCCCATGCTTGGCCCCGCGCGCCTCCATCGCTGCAATCAAAGTCGCAATGATGCGCGACCCAGACGAGCCAATCGGATGACCCAAGGCACATGCCCCGCCATTCACATTCACCTTCTCATGGGGAATGCCCAAATCCTTCATGGCGATCATCGGCACAATAGCGAATGCCTCATTGATCTCGACCAGATCGACATCGGCCATCGACCAGCCAGCCTTGGTCAGAGCCTTTTGCATGGCTTTGACAGGGGCGGTGGTGAAATAGGCGGGCTCGTGCGCGTGGGCGGCACTTGAAACAATTTCGGCCAGGATTTTCAGGCCGCGCGCCTCGGCTTCAGATTTTGCCATCAGGACCAGGGCAGACGCCCCGTCTGAAATCGCGGACGCATTGGCCGCCGTCACCGTACCATCCTTGGTAAAGGCCGGCTTCAAGCTGGGGATTTTGTCTGGCCGGGCTTTAGCAGGCAGCTCGTCGCGGTCGACCACGGTGTCGCCCCCGCGCCCACTGACGGTGACGGGTGCGATTTCGCGGGCAAAGGCCCCTGAAGCGGTGGCTGCTTGGGCACGCTTTAACGTCTCCAGCGCATAAGCATCTTGGGCTTCGCGGGTGAATTGATACTCGCCCGCGACTTGATCGGCATAAAAGCCCATCGGCTTGCCTTCATAAGCATCTTCCAAGCCATCCAGCGCCATATGATCAAAGATGCGGTCATGGCCATATTTCATGCCGCCTCGGTGGGTTTTCATCAAATGAGGGGCGTTGGACATGCTCTCCATCCCACCCGCGATGACAATTTTGGCTTCGCCTGCTTTGATCGCATTGGCCGCCATGATTGTGGCCTGCATGCCAGATCCGCACATCTTGTTTAGCGTCGTCGCCTCAACGCTTAAAGGCAGACCCGCTTTCAAGGCCGCTTGCCTGGCGGGGGCTTGGCCTTGGCCCGCCGGCAATACATTGCCCATCAAGATCCAGTCGACATCTTCGCCCGCCACGCCTGCTTCGGCCATCGCGGCCTTGACGGCGACCGCACCCAACTCATTGGCGCTAAAGCTGCTCAACTCCCCCAACAGCCCACCCATGGGCGTGCGGGCCAAACCAACGATGACGACGGGGTCTTGCATGGGGTATTTCCTTCTTTGCTTGGGAGTAGTGTCACGTCTCTTCAGAATAAGCACTCAAAGGCGTCACGTCACCCCTATTGGCGATCAAGGCTTTCCGACGGCAGAAGCGTTGGAAGCCAGCAGGCCCCATGCGAGAACCTCCAAGGCCGCTGGCTTTAAAGCTCTGCTTTTCCGCTTCATAAAATTGGCTCGTCAAAGCTGCATCATTCAAACTGATGGCACCCGCCTCAATCTGGCGGCCGATGGCTTCGGCCTCTTCTAAGGTGCCAGCGATCACAGCGGCGGATAGACCATACTCGCTATCATTGGCCAGGCCTATTGCCTCTTCGACCGTATCAAAGGCCATCACAGGCATGACAGGTCCAAAGGTTTCCTCGCGCATGAGGGCCATGTCGTGGTCCACATCGACCACCACCGTGGGCGCGATCCAATCACCGCCCAAATGATGTTCCACCACACCCCCGGTCAGAATCTTGGCGCCCTTGGCAACCGCATCGGCCAATTGGGTGGCGATGGTATCGGCCTGTTTGCCAAAGATCATCGGCCCAATTTCGCCCACTTGGCGGTCTGGCTGGTTCAAGCGCGCCGCTTTGGCCGCCACCACCAAACGCCCAACAAAATCGTCATAGAATGTGCGCGCCACATAGATGCGCTCAATCGATTGGCAGGCTTGGCCTGTCGACAACACTGATCCGCGTAATGCCGCTGTAACGGCGCGGTCCAGATCAGCTGTCTCGGTGATGATTAGAGGGTCTTTGCCGCCCAGTTCCAAGAAGGATGGGATCAGGCGGCCTGCGGCTTGGACGGCAACCTTCTTGCCGGTGGCGACAGAACCAGTAAAGCAGATGGCGTCCACGGCATTGATCAAGGCCATACCCGTCGCCCCATCCCCCAACACCAGTTGAAGGACACCTTCGAGGGCGGGGACCTCAGCAATTGCGGCGCGCAAGGGCGCAGCAAAACGTGGGGTCACTTCCGACGGTTTGATGATGACGCTGCATCCTGCCAACAGGGCGGGGATGGTGTCGATCATCGATAAGGTCAGCGGAAAATTCCATGGGCTGATAACCCCAACCAGCGCATAAGGCACCCATTGCGGCGCATGGGCCATGCGCGGATCAAAGCGCCCATCGGTCCAAGCCGTCGGCAACAGATGCGGCGCTTGAGCGGCCCAACCGCCCAAACTTGCCAAGGCACCTTCAATCTCACGCCGGGCAATCTTGCTCCGCCCCGTATCGTCGGCCAGCGCGGCGTGGATGGGGTCAAAATGGCTGGAAATGGCCGCCTGTAGAGCCAAGAGCGCTTGCGCGCGGCCTTCAAGGCCCAAAGCATTCCAAGCTTTCTGGGCGGCACGAGCCTGTGATGCCAAGGCCTGAACGGCGCTTTCGTCTGCCGCCTCAATCGTAAGATCGACTCGGCCCGTGCGTGGATTTTTGACGTCTAGGTCGCGTGTGCTCATAGGCCCAATACCCCGGGATTCATGCGATGATCTGGATCAAGGTGGGCCTTAATCGCCTTGAGAAGCGCCCAAGTCACCGGCTCACGCGTTTGGGCAAACCGATAGGTGCGGCCGATTTGGAAGTGCGTTGCGCCAAAGCGCTCGAAGATATCGAGGATCTTGCCACGCACTTCATCCACCAAGGCCGCATTGTCGGCATTGGCCGGGAGCTTTGGCACCTTTGCCAAGTAAGAAGGCTCCAGCGTTGTCTCGTGAATGCCATAGCGGGCGTCGGGCCAGAAGAAGACAGGCTCAATCAAGAAGCCAGTGGTGCTAATTGTCGTGACCAGATAACCGCTCGTCATGCCCCGCGCCTCAAAGTCCTGACCATAGGCGGCAAATAAGGCATCCAGCGCCTGCCAGCAGGCCTCTCCTTGTGACAGCGGCACAATGCCATGGATGGGCACCCAGCGCTCGCCGTCTGGACCCAGAATATTGTTGAGCGGCGTAAAAGGTGCTGCGCGCATCGCCTTGGGAATGGTGTTTTCAATTTCCCGACCACCTTGACCCTTGATCAGGTCGCGCAAAGTTCGAGCCGCTTCTTCGACTTGGGCTTGAGACGTACCCTCGGTGATGACGTGCAACGTATAGCCCGCATCATCCATGAAGCCGCGCCCGGCCAAGGCCATTTTGGCACCCTGCTTGACCCCTTCAAACATGTTTTTCTGCGCACCAATGACCGCTGCCAGGGTCTTGACGTCCTGCAACAGACTGGCGCGCCGCATGCGGATTTTGGCGAGATTGGGATCAAAGGCGCAGACTTCACTGGCCAGATTGGTACGGGCGAGCGCGGCTGTCGCGCGCGCAGTTGTGGCCAGATCTGGCATCGCAAAGCTTAAGTGCGCCTCATGTGCTGGGGCCGGGATCAGGCGCAAGGTGATCTCCGCCTTGATCCCCAGAGCACCACAATCCCCACAAAAGAGGCCCGTGAGGTCCGGTCCATAATGTTTAAAGAAGGGGCTGCCGCCCGTGGTCCCCGCGCTGCCGGTCCGCAAGATGCTGCCATCAGCCAGCACTACCGTGATGCACGTGACGCTTTCCGACGTCGTGCCCCAAATGCCAGCGCCAAAAAAGGCATTCAATTGTGACAGACCGCCGCCAATGGTAGAGCTTAAGCCAGACAAAGGCCCCCAGAACGGGGTGCGTAGGCCATGCGGGGCAACAGCTGCCTGCAGAGCGGCCCAAGTCGCACCAGCTTGTACCGTCACCAGCATGTCTTCGGGACTGACCGAGATCACCTGATCCATCCGCCGCATGTCGATGACGATGGCTCCGGCCTGATCGGTGACAAAGCCTGATGTATAGCTCATGCCGCCACCACGCGGCACGATGATGGCCCCTGCTTGATGAGCTGCCTCTAAAACTTGCGCTAATTCTTCAGTGGTGGCGGGCGCGACGACCAAGCCTGCCACACCGCCTTGGCTGAAAACATCCTCGCTCATGGCCCTACGGGTATCTTCGTCGCGCGCGACATAATCTGCCCCAATCAGCTGAGCCAGACGGTCGGCCAGAGCCAGGTGGATGGGAGCAAGTTCAGCCATGATCAGGATCCTTTAAAGCGGTTTAGCTAAGCCCAAAAAGGCGGCGGCCAGCAAGAGTAGCCAAATCGTGACGACCAGTGGGCGGCTCTCATCCAAGGCCCGGGCGATCTCTGTATCGACTTCCGCGCTAGCCCCTTCTTGCACCAGACGGCCAAACGCTGGGCCAAAACGAACTAAGGCGCGGCGGATCAACAATCCGCAGAGGATGGTCGCGGCAAGGATCGCGCATTTGATCTTCAAGAATAGAGGCAAACCCGGTGCATTAGGCCAAAGATCGAGCGCCAGCACGGCTAAGGCCGCGATGACAGTCCAACGAATGAAAAGGTCCGCTCGGCGCGCACTGGAGGTCGGGCCTAAATGACGGACATGCAGTACCCAAGCGAGCGTAAGCCAAATCAAGCCAGCCATCCAAATCAGCGCAAGGCTGACAGGCCCCAACACCAGCCACCCCTTCAGCGCCGCCAGGGTCAGGCCCGTTGGCAAGGTCAGGATCATCGCCGTGCGCGGCGCCATATCGACTTGCGCGAGAACTTGCGCGGCCGCGATGCGCGCTGCCGACGATTGCTTGGCATTGGTCAATATGGTGGAGCTATAAAACACGCCCAAATCTCCGCCCAACCAATAGACGAAGACGAGAAGATGTAAGAGCGTGAAAAGGGCTAGGTCCACTTCGGCGTTGATCCATTCAAATGATATATTTTTATATCAATTAATCGGATCCAACTGCAAGCCGATTAAGCCCGCAACAAACCCAAAATGCGTGCCAGAGTGGCTTTAAGTTCGCGGCGATCCACCACGATGTCGACCATGCCATGTTCCAACAAATATTCAGAGCGTTGGAAGCCCGGCGGCAGTTTCTGGCGAATGGTTTGCTCAATCACGCGCTGGCCGGCAAAGCCGATCAAGGCACCTGGCTCTGCGATGTGAATATCGCCGAGCATCGCATAGCTGGCCGTGACGCCGCCGGTGGTGGGGTCGGTCAACACCACAATATAGGGCAGACCTGCACGGCGCAGGGCATCAATGGCCAAAGTCGTGCGTGGCATTTGCATCAGGGACAAAATCCCTTCTTGCATGCGCGCACCACCTGCAGCCGTAAAGCAGATCAACGGACATTTGCGCTCTAGCGCTTCTTCGGCTGCCTTGATGAAGGACTCGCCTGCGGCCATGCCGAGTGAGCCACCCATGAAGTTAAAGTCCTGCACCAAGGCCACGGCATGACTGCCGCCGACTTTGCCATAGCCAATCGCCATCGCATCATCGCGACCTGTCTTGGCGCGCGCATCTTTCAAGCGATCGACATAGCGCTTGTCGTCTTTGAACTTCAGCGGGTCTTCAACCACTTTCGGCGTGTCGATGGCCAGCCAGCTTTCGCCATCGAACAAATAACGGAAGCGAAGCTCTGGCCCGATCCGCATATGCCGACCCGAAGGCGTGACCCATTGGCTATTTTCTAGATCAACCCGATAAAGCATTTCGCCACTATCGGGGTCCTTGACCCACAAATTGTCGGGCGTTTCCCGCTTTTGCAGAAGCTTATTGATGCCCGGACGGATACGGTCGATCCAACTGTTCATGCGTATGGCTCCTAGCGGGCTTGCGCAATGGCTTGCGACAAGGACTGACAAAAGGCGGCGGCGGCTTGCGCAACGTCACCACCAGTTTCATGTGCGCTGGCAATCACGTCAACTAGCGCTGAGCCAACCACCACGCCATCGGCGATTTTTGCGGTGCGGGCGGCAGCTTCTGGCGTCTTGATGCCAAAGCCGACGGCAACAGGTAGGCCTGAGGCCTCACGCACGGCGGCGACGGCTTCGGCGATATCTGCCGTCTCAATCGCCTTATCGCCAGTGATGCCGGCCACGGAAACATAATAGACAAAGCCGCTGACGCCCGCGACGACTGCAGGCAAGCGCTTGGCGTCCGTGGTGGGTGTGGCGAGACGGATCAAAGCCAGATCGCTGGCCTGCATCGCGGCGCGCAACTCGGCATCTTCTTCAGGTGGGGCGTCCACAATGATGGCCCCATCAATGCCCACTTCGGCGGCATGACGGGCGAAGGCGTCATAGCCCATAGTCTCAACCGGGTTCAGATAGCCCATCACAATCAAGGGCGTCTCTGGATGGTTCTTGCGAAACTGCTCAACCAAAGCCATGGTCTTACGCAAAGTCGTGCCATTTTTCAGGGCGCGAATGCCTGCACGCTGAATCGAGGGGCCATCGGCCATCGGATCTGTAAAGGGAAAGCCCAATTCGATCACATCCACGCCTACTTTCGGCAACGCGTCGAGAATGGCGGCGCAGACCTCTAGGGAAGGGTCTCCAGCCATAACATAGGCCACCAAGGCCGCTCGGTTTTCAGCTTTGGCGCACGCAAAAGCGTTAGAAAGGCGTCCGACTGGCATTAGATCTTCGCCCCTAAAGCATTGGCGATGGTGAAAATGTCTTTGTCACCGCGACCACAGAGGTTCATCACCACAATACCACCCTTGCCGACGTCCTTCGCGATCTCGCCCACGCGGGCCAAAGCGTGCGACGGCTCCAAAGCAGGCAATATCCCTTCGAGACGTGCACAAAGCTGGAAAGCTTCGAGGGCTTCATCGTCGGTGGCCGACAAATAGGTGGCCCGGCCCGTATCCTTCAAGAACGCATGCTCGGGCCCGACGCCTGGATAATCGAGGCCTGCCGAGATGGAGTGGGCGTCAATGATCTGGCCATCGTCATTTTGCAAAAGATAGGTACGGTTGCCATGCAAAACGCCGGGCCGTCCGCCCGTCAAAGCGGCTGCGTGCTGACCCGTTTCAATGCCATGGCCTGCTGCCTCCACGCCATAAATTTTGACGCTTTCGTCTTCAAGGAAAGGATGGAACAGACCAATGGCATTTGAACCACCGCCAATGCAGGCCACCAAAGCGTCCGGCAGACGGCCTTCGCGTTCCAGCATTTGCTGCTTGGTTTCGCGGCCAATCACGGACTGGAAGTCACGGACCAATTGTGGATAGGGGTGTGGACCAGCAACCGTCCCAATGATGTAGAAGGTGTCCTTCACATTGGTGACCCAGTCGCGCAGGGCTTCATTCATCGCGTCTTTGAGCGTGGCGGTGCCTGCATCCACTGGGCGTACTTCGGCACCCAACAGCTTCATGCGGAACACATTCGGGCTTTGCCGCTCGACATCCGTCGCGCCCATATAGACGATGCAAGGCAGGCCAAAGCGGGCGCAGACAGTAGCCGTAGCCACGCCATGTTGACCCGCACCGGTTTCCGCGATGATGCGCGTTTTGCCCATGCGCATGGCCAAGAAAATCTGCCCCATACAATTATTGATCTTATGGGCACCGGTATGATTGAGTTCATCGCGCTTAAAATAAATTTTCGCGCCGCCGAAATGGTCGGTGAGACGCTCAGCGAAATATAGTGGGCTGGGACGGCCCACATAGTCGCGCAAGAAGACGTCTAAGGTCTCCTGAAAGCTGGGATCGGCCTTAGCATCCTCATAGGCTTGCTGCAGCGCCAAGATATTGGGCATCAGGGTTTCAGCGACAAAGCGACCGCCAAATTGGCCAAAGCGGCCTTGCGCGTCGGGATAAGAACCCCAGGAATTACGTGCGTCCATCTTGTTTAGTGATCCATTCTCAGTCGTTCAAAGCTTGCATGAAGCTGGCGATCCGTGCGCTATCCTTTAAGCCTGGCGCGCGCTCAACGCCAGAGGAGACATCCACCAAAGGTGCACCGGTCTGCCGCACGGCTTCCGCCACATTTTCAGGGTTCAGTCCGCCCGACAGGAACCACGGCACAGGGCTTTGAAAGCCTTGCAAGATTGTCCAATCAAACACATGGCCGAGCCCACCTGGGCGGTCGGCACCCTTGGGCGCCTTAGCGTCGAATAAAAGATAATCGACGATGCCGAGATAGGGCTTGATTTGCTCTAGGTCTTGACGCTCAGAAATACCAAAGGCGCGAATGATGCCGACGCCGCGCGCCTTGATCGCGGCGCAACGCTCTGGGCTCTCTTTGCCCTGCAATTGCAGAAAATCCGGCCCAAGATCAGCCACCACTTGATCGACCAAGGCGTCATCTGGATCAACCACAACCGACACCGTCCGCGCCATGCCAGCGGCCATTTTCGCAAGCGGCTTGGCATCGGCTGGCAGAATATGGCGCGGGCTCTTGGGAAAGGTCACAAAACCAATGAAAGCGGCACCTTGGGCCAAGGCGTCGCCCACGGTTTGGCGGTCAGACAATCCACAAATTTTGGCTTCAGCAAGGCGCATAAATGCTCATGTAGAGCGTTCAGCTACAAAGCAAAAGCACGCACTGCGGCAAATGGGCTTCCGACCTCAGCTTTGCTTTTTCAACAGGTCGCGAATTTCGGCCAAAAGCTCTTCTTGGCTAGGCCCGGCTGGTGCGGCTGGTGCAGGCGCTGGTGCTTTGACCCGATTGTAAGCTTTCACGACCAAGAACAGGACAAAGCCGACAATCACGAAGTTCAAGGTCGCAGCCAACACATCGCCATAGCCGATGGCGACTTCTGCCTTCTTGGCCGCCTCGTCAGCCGCCTGCAGCACGATCTTCATGCCGGCCAGATCAACGCCGCCAGTCAAGAGACCGACGACCGGCATAATCACCTTGTCGACAAAGGCTGCAACAATCTTGCCGAAAGCGGCACCGATGACCACACCAACGGCGAGGTCAATGACATTTCCGCCAGAGATAAAGGCTTTGAATTCATCGGCGATGCTCATGTTGAAATCCTTCTACGCACTATTAACACGAAGCGGCGCACCCAGCTTGAGGGTCCGCCGCGCTCTGATGAGGGAAAAATCGAAAAGGTGAGCGGGCAAACGCGCCAGGATAGCTGCGCGCCCAAGCTTATTCGCCGGGATCGACGCCACCGTTTAAGCGGGCGCGCAATTCCTTACCCGCTTTAAAGAATGGTGCGTGCTTGGCATCCACGGCCACGCCTTCGCCCGTGCGTGGGTTGCGACCCTGACGTGCCCCGCGGGAACGCACGGAAAATGCTCCGAACCCGCGCAATTCGACGCGGTCGCCTTTTTCCAATGCCTTGGTGATCTCTTCCAGCACGGTATCGACCACACGTTCGACATCCCCATGAAATAGATGCGGATTCTCGGTAGCTAATTTAGCAACAAGTTCAGATCGCAACATATGGGTCTGCCCCCCAGTTAAACTTTATTGCGACCATATAACAGCAAAAAACCACTTATGCGCAAGCCTTCTTAAGGAAATTTGTCTTTGACCGAAAACAAAAAAGGCCAGAGCAACGCTCTGGCCTTTCTTAAAAGCTGCATTTGCTTGGGGTGATCTTGGATCACCACAATCAAGTTTAGTCGTTTTGTTCCTTCTGACGCAGTGCTGCGCCAAGGATATCGCCCAAAGATGCGCCGGAGTCGGACGATCCGAATTGGCTAATGGCTTCTTTTTCTTCAGCCATTTCAAGCGCCTTGATCGAAACCGAGACTTTACGCGTTGCTTTGTCGATTGCCGTCACGACGGCATCAACGCGGTCACCGACAGCATAGCGTTCTGGACGCTGTTCTGCACGATCACGCGAGATGTCCGACTTGCGAACAAAAGCTTTCATGATGTTGTCTGGACCGATCGAGACTTCGATACCGCCCGAAGCAATTTCGGTCACGGTGCAAGTCACGGTTTGGCCGCGCTTCAAGGTCTCGGTTGCAAACGGATCTGACGAGACTTGCTTGATGCCGAGCGAAATACGCTCTTTCTCAACGTCGACATCGAGAACCTTGGCTTCGACCATGTCGCCGCGCTTGTAGTTCTTGATGGCTTCTTCGCCAGCTTGGTTCCAGTCGATGTCCGACATGTGAACCATGCCGTCCAACTCTTCATTGACGCCCACGAACAGACCGAATTCGGTGATGTTCTTGATTTCGCCAGTGAGCGTCGAGCCAACTGGGAATTCCGTGACAAACGCATCCCAAGGATTGGGTTGAGCTTGCTTCATGCCCAGCGAGATGCGGCGCTTGTCGCCATCGACGTCGATCACGATCACGTCCACTGGATCGCCTGGGTTGACGATCTTGGAAGGATGCAAGGTTTTCTTGGTCCAAGACATTTCGGACACGTGGACCAAGCCTTCGACGCCAGATTCCAGTTCCACGAACGCACCATAATCGGTGATGTTGGTGATGACGCCCGAATAACGTGCGCCAACTGGATATTTGGCTTCAGCACCATCCCAAGGATCCGACAGCAATTGCTTCATGCCCAAGGAGATACGCTGGGTGTCTGGGTTGATCTTGACGATCTGAACTTGAACCGTGTCGCCCACGTTCAGCACTTGGCTTGGGTGGCTGATACGCTTCCAGCTCATGTCGGTAACGTGCAACAGACCGTCGACGCCGCCCAAGTCCACGAACGCACCGTAATCGGTGATGTTCTTGACAACGCCGTCGCGGATTTCGCCTTCGGCCAGACCGGCAACGATCTCGGTGCGGGCTTCCGCACGGTCGAGTTCGAGGATCGAACGACGCGACACCACGATGTTGCCACGTGGGCGATCCATTTTCAGGATGCAGAATGGCTGAACAATGTTCATCAAAGGACCGACGTCGCGCACGGGGCGGATGTCGACTTGCGAACCTGGCAAGAAGGCGTTTGCGCCACCGAGGTCAACCGTGAAGCCACCCTTCACGCGGCCAACGATCGCACCATCAACCGACTCGCCGGTTGCAAACAGCTTCTCAAGACGGCCCCAAGCCTCTTCACGGCGGGCCTTCTCGCGGCTGACAACGGCTTCACCGAGCGCGTTTTCAATCCGGTCGAGGTAAACTTCAACAGTGTCATTGACCTTCAAGGACGAACCTTCAAGACCAAATTCGCGCACTGGAATGCGGCCTTCGGTCTTCAAACCAATGTCGACCAGAACGAAATCGTTTTCGATCGAGACAACGGTTGCGGAAATGACTTTGCCTTCGGTCAAGCCACCACGGGCACCAAAGGATTCTTCTAGTAGTGCCGAGAAATCGTCCCGGCTCGGGTTAAGGAGCATGTCGCTCATGTGTGTATCAGTCTCCGAATAGATGAAAGCAGGCCTGCCGGTTGGCTCCGGCGGTCTTGCCCGAAAGGTCCTGCGGCCTTCGGGCCTCGCGTCTTACAACGCATCATTTTAGCATGCTAAACGTGGATCACACGATTGTTGGAATTTCGAGGAAAGCTTGTCTAGCTTTTGGCCAAACGCACCTGTTCCACGATCAATCGGGCTTTATCCACAGCCGCCTCTATACTCAGACCAGTCGTATCGAGCAAGTGGGAGTCTTCAGCGGGCCGTAAAGGGGCGTCAGCACGCCCTGAATCTCGGGCGTCTCGTTCGAGGGTTTGGGCCAACATCGTCTCAAAGCAGATAACTTCCCCGAGGGCTTCCAGTTCCATCTGGCGGCGCCGCGCGCGCTCTTCTGGGCTGGCCGAGACATACAGCTTGATGTCGGCTTCAGGGCATACCACCGTGCCAATATCGCGGCCATCGAGGACAGCCCCACCGGTTTGCAAAGCAAAATTGCGTTGAAGGTCGAACAAAGCTTGCCGCACAGCTTGGTTGGCCGCTACCACGGAAGCCGCCGCACCGACTTGGGCGGTGCGCAAATCTGCATCCTCAATCCCGTCCATCGACAAGTTCCGCGCCACCTCAGCTGCGGTATCAGCATCCTGCGGTGCGTGACCAGCAGACAGGAGACGATAGGCCACGCCCCGATAGAGCTTGCCTGTGTCCATATGAGGCAGGCCATAAAGCGCAGCCAATGCCTTAGAGATTGTACCCTTTCCAGCAGCCAAGGGGCCATCGACAGCAATAATCATATGTAGGGTGCCCGTTGGCTAGGAATTGGGGTGCTTGGTTTCCGGCGTGGTCCTATCAAGCTTGTCCGCTGCTGCCAAACAGCAAATGCAACCCGATGAGCCTGAACTCGCTTTAGCAAAGCACGCATGCCGCAATGCGCCTTTATTTTGTGTGCCCACGACTTTAAGAAGCGCTTATGGAAACCTTGTTCATCCCCAGCTTCAAAGCCCCTGCCCGCGGCACCGTGACGGTTCCGGGCTCCAAGAGCATTAATAATCGGGCCTTGCTGCTGGCGGCTCTAGCACAGGGCCAATCGGTTTTGACCGGCGCGCTCGACAGTGACGACACGCGGATTTTCGCCAGCTGCCTGAACGCTTTGGGCTTTGACGTCTCCCACGATCCAGAGGCAGCAACCTTCGAGGTCGCGGGCTGTGGCGGTCAATTACCCGCGCCCAAAGGCGGGGCAGCAGACTTATTCGTCGGCAATGCGGGCACCGCCGCCCGCTTCCTGCTCGCTTTAAGCGCCCTTGGCCTAGCCCCTGTGCGGTTTGACGGGGTGGCCGCCATGCGCAAGCGGCCGATGGGCGACTTATTAGTTGTCTTAAAGGCCCAAGGCGCTGAAATCAGCTTTGAAGGCACGCCGGGCCACTTCCCGCTAAGCCTTGTGGGCTCTGGCCTTCCTGGTGGCCGTCTAGAGTTGGACCCGCAGCGTTCTAGCCAACAGGTCAGCGCCGCCTTGATGGTCGCCCCCTTTGCCAAGGCGGATACCGACCTTGTGCTGACCGGCCCGATCGTTTCTGAACCCTATATCGCCATGACCATCGACATGATGGCCGATTGGGGCGTTGAAGTTGAGCGATCAGAACCGCAGAGATTGCGGGTGGCCGCCGGCCAAACCTATCAAGCCAAAGCGCGCTATCAGGTAGAGCCTGATGCGTCGAGCGCGTCCTATTTCTTTGCCGCTGCCGCCGTCACCGGCGGGCGCGTGACCGTCCCCGGGCTGTCGCGGCAAGCGCTGCAAGGCGATGCGCTCTTTGTCGATGCCTTGGCCGGCATGGGCGCGAAGGTGGAAGAAAGTGCTGACGGCCTGACCGTGACCGGCCCCGCCCAACTCCACGGCCTTGAGATCAATATGAATGCAATCTCCGACACAGCGCCCACGCTCGCCGCCATCGCTTCGAATGCGTCCAGCCCCGTCCTGATCACGGGGGTTGAGCACATGCGCTGGAAGGAGACTGACCGGGTAAAGGCCATGGCCACCCAATTGCGCGCCATGGGTGCGGATTTGGACGAACGCCAAGACGGCCTGCTAATCCGGCCTGCCAAGCTCAAGCCGGCTCAAGTCGCCACTTATGACGACCACCGTATGGCGATGTCGCTGGCGATTGCGGGTTTGGCCAATGAAGGGGTAACGATTGAAGACCCTGCCTGTACCTCGAAAACTTTCCCCACTTTCTTCGATGTTTTGGGCCAGTTGCGCGCGCAATCTTCTGCCTAAATACATTGGACTGCAGCATAGGTTTTGACAGCGTCCCTCTAACGTGGCAAGCGCTGCGCCCTTAGATTACCTTCCCAATGTGGCGATCGGCCAGTGGAGCCCCAACAGTGCCTAAAATTGACCTTGGCGAAAAACAATTGTGCCCCGCCTGCGGCGCAAAATTTTATGACTTACACAAGCGGCCTGCAGAGTGCCCCAAGTGTGCAAATGTGTTTGATCCCGATGATGAGGCCGTCAAAGCCCGTCGCGCCAAAGCACGTCTGACCGCGTTTGATCCGAAACTGGCTGCGGCCGCAGAGGAAGACGACGAAGACGCGCCCGCAAAGGTCGTCGATCCTGATATGGACGAGGACGAAATGGAGCATGAAGAAGTCACGGCAGAGCTCGATGCAGCGGCTGTTGACCAAGCCCCACTCGAACTCGATGACGATGAAGAATCCGACCCGATCAACCAAGGCACCGGCGGCGCAGATGTGCCCGAAGGCTTCTCTGAGCAGGAATTGGACGATGATGATCCAACCGCCGGCGATGATGAAGTGCCGTTCTTGGAAGATGACGAAGACCTGATCGACGACGAT
Source organism: Hyphomonadaceae bacterium UKL13-1 (assembly GCA_001602435.1). Lineage (GTDB taxonomy): Bacteria > Pseudomonadota > Alphaproteobacteria > Caulobacterales > Aquidulcibacteraceae > Aquidulcibacter. The sequence continues at coordinate 28,195 of CP012156.1, read as the reverse complement.
CTGGGCGATATCCCTGGTCCAGACGATGATGACGTCGACCCCCGCTAAGACCTAAAGCCCGCGCTGCGTGCGCCGGCGCGCAGCGATTGAAAAAGGCCTGCCCTCACCGCTTTATGTGGCTAGGGCAGGCCTTTTGCGTTTCTGACACCTTGTTTGGCAAGAAATGCTGGTCGCGAGCGAAGGCTCACATCGCTTGCTGCAGCGCCGCTGCGACGCCCGTCTTGATCCCCTCCGCCGAGACGTCTATACGCGGCGCTCTTGTGGGTTCGGTGGAGCCCACAACTCAATCCGTTTGGTCCTTCACGACCAAATCTGATGGGGCCATAGCTCAGTTGGTAGAGCGCTTGAATGGCATTCAAGAGGTCAGGGGTTCGACTCCCCTTGGCTCCACCATTTTTTCCAATAAAATCAATACTAAAAATAATTCCCGACTTGGGCATGTGGTTATTGTGACCAAAACGTGACCAAAATTGTGACCACGGTATCGTTGGGCAGGGCTGCATCCAAGAATTTGGGCGATTCCAAGAATTGGGGTTCATGGGCAAATTTTTGCCTATACTAATGCTTTCTCACAAAGAGAAGAAATGGGCCAACTTAGGAACGACTGTGGTCGCTAAAAGTGGCTCAAAGCGGCCTTCGCAGCATTGCTGGAGCCCCACGCCAGTCTCTAGAAGTGCAACATTGCTGTATGGCGAAAAAGATCCTTACGTTGGTCTCGCAGGCAATCTTGAGCACTATTGCGCACTTCGCCAATCGAGAAACTCTCTAAAGGTGAACAGCTGAATTTGCCAACCACTAGCGCATTGAAGCGCTCGAGGTTATACAAGTGCCAATGGCCTCATTTCGTTCGAATTTCTTATTTCTAGAAAAGAACGAGCCTCAGCTTTTTCGGCTGGGCGCGCTTTCTGAGCGCTATTTTGCTGAAGACCCAAACACTTCTCTTATTAAGTTAAGACAGTTTGCGGAGCTGTGTGCATCGCTATCGGCGACGCGCCTGGGTCTTGATGTGACGGCTGATGAGACCCTTGCGACGCTCTTGCGGCGTCTGAAGAATGAAGCGCGATTGTCGCGTGAGGTGGCTGATCTTTTCCATCTGTTGCGAGAACATGGCAACGATGCTGTTCACCTATTAGGGGATAGTCACAATAGAGCGCTTTCGGCGCTAAAAGTCGCCCGACAGTTGGCGATCTGGTTTCATCGAACCTTCTACAACTACAACCTTGCACCAGGTGCCTTTCTGCCTCCTCTGTCGCCGGTCGACCCAACGGAAGAGCTCTCTAAGGAGCTCTCAAGGCTTCAGCTAGAACTCGAGCAGGCCAGCGCCCAGACCCAGTCATGGCAAATGGCAGCCCAAGAAGCAGAGAGTGCCCGCCAATCCGCAGCAGAGCTGGCCGCTCAGGCAGTTGCTGAAAGAGAGTTGTGGGAACAGCTAGCGAGCGAAGCGGAAGCAAGGTTGCTGCAAACAGCCGAAGAAATCATCCGCACTAAGCGAGTGGCACAGGAAGAAGACGCTCCCGCAGTCGAGACGATCATTGAAATTGCGCAAGATACCGCGGAGCTAATTGAGCTGGATGAAGCGGCTACCCGTGTCCTTATCGACCAACAACTGGGACACGCGAACTGGGAAGCCGACAGCATCAACTTGAGATTTTCTAAGGGCACCCGCCCGATGAAGGGCCGCAATATGGCCATTGCGGAGTGGCCGACGGGAAGTGGACCTGCGGATTACGCGCTTTTTTGTGGCACCCAGCTCGTTGGCATTGTCGAGGCAAAGCGCCGAAATCGAAATGTGATGGAAGTCCTTCGGCAGGCTGAGCGCTATGCTACATCTCCCAAAATGGTCGATTGTGTGCCATGTGAAGGCGCTCCATGGCATGGCTTCTTGGTACCCTTTGCCTTTTCAACCAATGGCCGGCCGCTGCTGCGGCAAATCCGGACATTGTCAGGAATTTGGTACCGTGATCTTCGGCGCTCGACAAATCCGGCGACCGACCTCAATGCATGGCCGACCCCTGAAGGCTTGCTAGAGCGCCTCAATGTGGACGTCGATGCGGCTACTGCTACGCTCGAGAAGCAAGCTTGGGATTTTGGCTTTCCCATTCGGCACTACCAGCGGACAGCAATCGAAAGTGTTGAAGCAGCTTTGGCCGCCGATAGACGAAGCATGTTGCTGGCTATGGCGACAGGAACCGGAAAGACCAAGCTCGCGATTGCTATGCTATATCGCTTGATTTCAGCCAAGCGATTCCGGCGCGTTTGCTTCGTCGTCGACCGCAGCGCTTTGGGGGAACAGGCAGAAGGTGAGTTTACTTCAACAAAGGTTGTCAACGGCAAGACCTTTGCGGACATTTTTGGGCTTAAAGGTCTGGATGATGTTAAGCCCGACCCAGACACCAGAATCCACATTTGCACGGTTCAGGGGTTAGTTAAGCGCGTTCTTTACTCGGAAAAACCCGAAGATGTGCCCCCAATCGATCAATACGATCTAATCGTGATTGATGAGTGTCACCGTGGCTATCTTCTTGATCGAGAGATGTCGGATAGCGATTTGGCCTTCCGTGATCAGCTCGACTACATCTCCAAGTATCGTCGCGCGCTTGATCATTTTGATGCGGTTAAAATCGGTCTGACGGCAACGCCTGCCTTACACACGGCTGAGATATTTGGTGAGCCTGTGTTCACCTATTCCTACCGTGAAGCGGTTGTAGATGGCTATCTAGAGGATCACGAACCGCCGATCCGAATTACAACACAGCTTTCAACGCAGGGGATCCACTTTGCGCGAGAAGAGGAGGTCGACTTCGTCCACACCGGGAGTGGGAAAATCCAAAAAGCGATTTTGCCCGACGATATGGAATTTGAGGTCGAGGCGTTCAACAGGTCCGTAATTACCGGCCCCTTCAACGCAACCGTTGCTGAGGAACTAACTAAACACATCGAGATTGATGCGGAAGCCAAGACCCTAGTCTTTGCGGTAAGCGATGCCCATGCAGATATCGTGGTAGATGAATTGAGAAAGGCGTTTCGCGCCGCGCAAGGTCCAATTCAGGATGCGGATATCGCCAAAATCACGGGCAAGATCGACAAACCCCGCAAGGCAATTCGCGCGTTCCGAAACGATGCCCAACCCAAGATCGCCGTGACTGTCGATTTGCTGACCACTGGGATTGATGTGCCCAAGATTTGTAATCTGGTTTTCATGCGTCGGGTCAACAGCCGGATCCTGTTTGAGCAAATGCTGGGTCGGGCGACTAGACTTTGTCCGGAGATCGGCAAAGCTGGTTTTCGAATTTTCGATGCTGTGGACCTCTATGCAACTTTGGGGGACATGACAGACATGCGCCCGGTTGCGGCTGACCCTAAGTTTACCTTGACCAAGCTCTTTGACGAACTGGTTGGCCCGGCTGATGCTGAGCATCTTGAGCGGATCCGCGAGCAAATTGTCGTGCGTATGCGTCGGAGAATTCGAAAGATGACGGCTGAAGCCCGCGCAAAATTTGAATTGGCAGCAGGAGAAACGCCTGAAGAATCTCTGGAGCGCTTCAAAAATGGTGATGGAGCTGCCCTCGCAGCGTGGGCAAAGCTTAAGCCGGGTTTGGGTCCAATCCTAGACTGGACACATGCTGATGGAACCCCGCGCTTCATTCCAATTTCTGAGCATGAGGATAGGGTTATCTCTGTCACGCGCGGTTATGGCGACGCGGAAAGACCTGAAGACTTCCTAGAAGCCTTTGCCAATTTTATTCGCTCTAACCTCAACACCTTGGCCGCCTTGAGTGTAGTGGTTCAGCGCCCACAAGAGCTGACGCGCGAGGCGCTGCGTCAACTGCGACTGCGACTGGACGCAGAAGGCTACAGCGACGCGAATGTACAACGCGCTTGGGCGGATGCAACGAATGAGGAAATTGCCGCTTCGATCATTGGCTTTATCCGGCAAGCCGCGATTGGTGACGCATTGATCCCCTATGCAGACCGGGTCAATAATGCGGTTCGCGAGATCCTTAAGTCGCAAAATTGGACTCCCGTACAGCGCCAATGGCTTGAGCGGATTGGCGAACAGATGAAACAGTCCATTGTCGTGGATCGAGCCGCGTTCGATGCTGAGCCCTTTGAGGCGCGAGGCGGATGGGATCGCATCAATAGAGTCTTTGATGGTGAGCTTGGTTCGGTGCTTGGAAAATTGAATTCAGCCGTTTGGAAGCAGGTCAGTTAATATGAATGGTGTTCGCGCAAGAGAAACGGTCCAAAAGCTCTGGAATGCCAGCAAAAGCCTCCAAGGTGGAGGGGTTAGTTATTATGAGTATGTGACCGAACTCACCTACCTTTTGCTTTTGAAGATGCTTCAGGAAGTCAAACGAGACGGCAAGCCATTGGAATTGCGTCTTGACGAGGACTATCGCTGGAAAAAACTGAAGAGTACCGAAGGAGAGGATAGGCTGATCCATTATCGTCAACTTTTGTTGGATCTTGGTAATCCCGCGAAAGTCAATTTTCCGCTCGTCAATCAAATCTACGCCGATGCCAAGACATCCCTGACCAAGGCCACGGCACTAACAAACCTTGTGTCAGTGATCGATCAGGTCGATTGGTACGCTGCTGAAGAAGATGGCCTCGGGGACCTTTATGAAGGCCTGCTCGAGCGCACCACATCGGAACGAAAATCAAAAGCCGGGCAATATTTCACACCGCGGGCACTCATCGACACAATTGTCACTCTGGTCCAGCCCAAGCCCGGTGAGGTCATCCAAGACCCCGCTGCGGGGACGGGCGGTTTCTTGATCGCAGCCCATCGCGCAATCCTCGCCCAAACTGATGATCTGATGAAACTGTCGGACAAAGAGGCATTTTTCCAGCGTAACTCAGCCTTTCAAGGTGCTGAATTGATCACTGGTACGCATCGTCTCAATACGATGAACCTGCTTTTACATGGGATCAACCAGCCAATCGATTGTATCGACGCGCTGACTTCCGATGCCAACAAATTCGATAAAGCAGACCTGATCCTAACTAATCCGCCTTTCAACAAGTTTCCAGAACGAGTGACGCGCGAGGACTTCAGTATCACCGCTAGTGCCGCAAAAGGACCGCTACCCTTCATGGAGCATGTGGTTCGCGGGCTAAAAATAGGCGGACGGGCTGCGATTGTGGTTCCAGATAATGTGCTCTTTGAAGACAATATGGGCCGTGAACTCCGCACGTGGATGATGGATTTGTGCGATGTGCACACAATCCTACGCCTACCAACCGGCATTTTTTACGCCCAAGGCGTGAAAACAAACGTAGTGTTTCTGACCAAGCGCGCGGAGAAACCTGTAGCTGCCACAAATCAGGTTTGGTTCTATGACTTGCGCGCTCAAATGCCGAATTTCGGGAAAGCCCGCACGCTGACCAAAGAAGATTTTGCGCCCTTCATCGCCGCTTTTGGAACAGATGCGCATGGCAAGTCACCGAGAACAGACCAAGGTGAAGCTGGTCGCTTCCGTTGTTTTAGACGCGAAGATATCGCGAAGCGTAACGATAATCTCGACATTTCATGGTTGCGAGACGACGAAGAGGTCATTGAAGAAGGACTGACAGAGCCCGATGATATTGCCGCAGCAATCCTTGGGCATTTACGCGCAGCCTTGGCCGAGATTGAGGCCGTTGAGGAGGAGTTGGCATTGGTGGGGGACTTAACAGCGTGAGCGATGAATCAAAGAGGGCAATAGAGGCTGCATACTTTAATGCGCTGGCCCTCCCCATTGGCGGGGCAGCAACTGAAGCAAACACCGCGCATCGCGACGCATTAAACAGAGCTCACAGTCTGAGACAATTTGAGATCGACAATTATTGGAAGCGGGGCACCTATTTCTGGGCGTTTCAGCTGGCGGCGTTTACACTTTTAGGTTTTATTTGGCGTGATTTCGCAAATGGTAACCTCTCAAGGAACGCGCTACTATTGCCTTCAGGATTGGGCGCGATTTCGGCAATTGTTGGTATTCTCACGGCTATCAGCTCAAAGTTCTGGCAGGAAAACTGGGAGGCTCACGTCGATTTTCTTGAAGGCGCGATCGAAGGGCGGCTAACCCAAACTGTGATCGTGAAGAGCGGTGTCAAGTTTTCTGTTAGTAGGGTCAACGAACGGTTGTTCATTCTTTTGGCTGTTGGCTGGATAGCCTTTTTTCTGGTTGCTGCCTTCAAGCTCGATGAAAAAATTCCAGAAGATTGGGTGTCTTGGCTCGCCCTATGTGCCCTAGTAGTGAGCTTCATGGTAGTGTCTTTGGGAACTGGTTCAAAACTTACTGGCAATAAGTTTTTGATCGAGAGCGGATCATGGACTAAGCTATCTAGTCCGGTATGGAAGCTGAGGCTGCCTCACCGTCCGGCGATAATTCTTCGGCATACACTTTCAAGCCATCAACCTGCTCCAAAGTCTAAATGCACCGGAGAGCAAGCAAAATGACCGCACCAGAAACCTTCGGCCGAACCATTCAACTTTTCCTCGTCGACGGCACAGCGACGGGTTTGCGTAAAGTAACCATCCACGGATGGACTGGTGTCACGTTTGTCGCAACAGGCAGCACGTTTGCGGCTCTAACCGCACGCCTAGAGTTAGATCGAACGGGTATTTATATTCTAGCCGGCCCAGATGGTGAGGCGGTCGGCGGTACGCGTGTTTATATCGGATCCGCCAACAGTGTCCGCGAGCGGATCAGGCAGAGCGCTGATCAGCGTACATTTTGGGAGACAGCAATTGCCGTCACCACAAGTGACGATGACTTGTCCAAGGGGCATGTGGAGTATTTGGAAGCGCGCCTGATCTCCATGGCAACACAGGCAAACCGGGTTACTCTAGACAATGCTACCAGCCCATCAGAGAAGCGCCGCCGTTTGCCAGAGGCCGATGAAGCAAATATGGAGCAATTCCTAGCCAACCTAAAAATCATCCTACCCGTGGTTGGCCTCGATATGCTGAAGCCACAGCCTCGCGCGGTCACCCAGACAGCTACCCCGGTCGCGCAGCGTACCAGTGGTGAGATGACATTCGAGATCCGCCACAAATCTGGCGTCCAAGCCCAAGCCGTTGAAGAAGATGGCGAGTTTGTTGTGCTAGAAGGGTCTGAGGCCTTGCGGGATACAGGCTATTTCCAGCAAAGCTACATCGGGCTCAAAGAAAACTTGGTCAAGCAAGGCATTCTGGTCTCCGCACGCGAGGGATTCTATGTCTTTGCTAAGCCTTATAGCTTTTCCAGCCCCTCTGCGGCTGCCGCAATCGTTCTCGACCGCAACAGCAATGGCCTAACCGAATGGAAGGTCAAAGGCGACAAGCGGACCTATAGCGACATCAAGCAAGCGCGCGCTATGAGCGAAGGGCCAAGCGCATGAGCGAGTTACCGAATGGGTGGTTAAGGCCCATGATCAGCGAAGTTGCCGAAGTAAATCCCCGCAAGGAAGTTCATGTGTCACCGAATGATCTCGTCTCATTCGTGCCTATGGCTGCAGTCGATGAAGTATCCGGGAAAATTCGGTCTGCTCTCGACCGTCCATATCGCGAGGTTTCGAAAGGCTTCACGCATTTTCGCGACAATGATGTAATCTTTGCCAAGATTACGCCTTCAATGGAGAATGGGAAGTCAGCAGTAGCTCAAAATCTTTTAAATGGCACGGGCATGGGCTCTACCGAGTTCCATGTTTTCCGATCAAATGGAGCGATAGAGCCAGAGTTTCTTTGGCGCTTTATTCGGCAGAAATCGTTCAGAGAAGCTGCACAAACTGTGATGTCTGGCGCTGTAGGACAACAACGAGTTCCTGCGGAGTACCTTAGGGATCACTTAATTCCCCTGCCACCCGTCGCTGAGCAAAAGCGGATAGTAGCGAAAGTGGATGGCCTGACAGCTCGGACGGCTCGCGCTCGAAAAGAGCTAGACCGAATCCCAACCTTCATCGCCCGCTACAAACAGCGCCTCCTCGCTCTGGCATATTCTGGAATCGAAGCTGAAGATTCAATAACGCTTGGGGAGCTAGCAGAGCGAATTACTAAAGGAGAGTCCCCAAAGTGGCAGGGATTTGAGTACCTTGAACAAGGAATACTATTCCTTCGAAGCCAAAATGTTGGGTGGGGGAGGCTTTTGCTCAACGATAAAGTTTTTCTTGATCCGGCATTCAATTTAAAGAGAGAAAAGTCCACACTTCAATCTGGTGATGTCCTGCTAAACATCGTTGGTGCTTCAGTTGGTAGGACCGCAATAGCAACAGAAGAAATCGCTGGCGCAAATTGCAATCAAGCCGTTGCCATAATTCGCTTGAAGCAACGTGACTCTTCCGATCAGAGTTACGTTTGTTGGTGGTTACAATCGCCTGAGGCGCAAATGGTTATAAATGAAGGTGTCGTCGACGTAGCGCGAGCAAATTTTTCTTTAGCGAGCATTAGAGCCATGAGCCTCCCGTGGCCGAGCAAGTCGTTGAGGGCCGAAATCGTCCGCCGCATCGAAACAGCTTTCGCTTGGCTAGACCGGTTGGCTGTGGAGCACACAAGCGCCACAAAACTCCTACCCAAGCTAGATGCCGCGATCCTAGCCAAAGCGTTCCGGGGTGAACTCGTGGCCCAAGACCCCAACGACGAACCTGCAAGTGTGCTTCTCGAGCGTGTGAAGGGCGAGCGGGAGTTCCCCCAAGCCAAGCATCGACAAAACGTTAAAGCATAGGAGAAAGAAATTGAGATCAAGTCTTAATTCCCGCCGCGTAAGACTTGCCCGAAAAATTGGCTCCATAATAGATGAGGCAGCACGAAGCGGTGTCGATTCTCGTGAACAAGAGCCCGCAATATCCGGACGGATTGCTGGCGTTCTGCAACAGGCGTTAAAAGGAAGAACTTTCGCTGGTTTCGGACTAGACGTCGTCACGTATCAACTACCCAGTTCCGGCAGAGGCGCACTCGAGAAGGCTGTGGGTGCGGACTTATACATAGGGGTAAAGCTTTCAAATATCGACACTTACAATGAGGGTGGCTGGGAAAAGGGTTTGCTCATCCAATCCAAGAAGGAGAAGGACGCCGCGCGTAGCTCAGCAAGTGATGAGGGTATCTTAATGCAATGCAAGAATATGCTCAAACGTACTTCAAAGGGTGCTTACGTTTGGGTTTATACCAGCGATGGCGTAAAGTGCGTTTCGGCTGATGCAGTCGTAAGCTTCCCAAACGAAGGCGCGGGTGACCTTATTTCAAAAAATCCTGCACACTTATTTAGAGATGTACTTGCTTGTGAAGCAGGCGATCGAAACTTAGTGAACCCAGAGATTTTTGTCAGTGCCCAAGCTTTAGGGCAATTTGCCGAGGGACTAAGGGTCCCAAGTGCCTTGGCCATTAGCTTATGGGATTTGGAAAAGTGAATTGGTTGCCATAACTGTTTAGCGCTTCACTTCCCGTGCTGACGCAGTTCCAAAGCGATTCACGATTGGACCCCAGTATTGCGGCTACTGCCCAAAGAAGTCTCAAAATTCAGGCAAGGACTGGACTGAAACATGAAGTTAGCTCTACGTTTGACTGATCAAGATTGGCGCGTTCATGAGGCCAAACTTGATATTGAAGCGCCTTCTAAAGCCTGGGAAATCGCATTTGACGATTTCTATCAGGCGCGGCTCTACTCGCGGTACTTTTCGCCAATTGCGGCAATAGCGTCATCACATGATAAACTTGGTGAAGGGTTTTCAATTGTCGCAATTTTGATGACACTAGTTGAATTTCTAGAGACGACCTACACCGGGCAGAACTTTAATCCAAACCGTAAGAAAGCAACACCATACGAATACGGGCTAGGTCAATCAACGCGTATTTTTGTAAGCTTCTTTCTTAACCGAGCGCCATTTTCTGGGTCCATAACTGAGGCTAGCGCGGCCGAAATTTACTCTTCAGTGCGCTGCGGACTTCTGCATGAAGCTAGGACTTGTGGCGGGTGGCGCATCGGAGTGGCAAAGTCTGAAGGATGCTGCCCGTTACGAGCCATTGACCCAGTCGGAAAAATCATCTTCCGAGACAAGTTTCTGGAAGAAATGGAAGCCGCAGTAGTAGCTCTGCGAACAGCAATGCTTGCCCCTGATCAGGCAGGGAAGGAACTTCGTGCTGCCTTCGTCAGAAAAATGGACGGGATCTGTCAGCCATAGTCTCTCGGTCTTATGTACAATTTGGAAGGTAAAACCTGGTTCCACAGGAACAAGCCAAGATCTTGTGATGGTTCTGAAAAGCCCAAAACATTCCCTGCCGCAACACGAAAGAATGAGTGCACTTCGAGTCAAAGAGAAAGAAGCGCCGCGTGAATATCGACGAATATGAGAATGGGGGCCGCACCCTTTATGCCGACTTTGCCGAGGCTGTAGCAGCAATCCTTCGAGCTGCGATCGCCGAACAAAGAGATCTGAGGCTTCAGAACATTCAATACCGCGCCAAGGGGGTTGATAAGCTGCGAATGAAACTCGCCAAAGTCGGTCCAAAGGCGGAAGCAGAAATCGGTGATTTCGCCAAAGATATCGCCGGATGCCGCCTCATCTTTTACACCAATGGTGATGTATATCGATTTGGGCAGAGTCGTATTCTTCACGAGAATTTTAAGGTCGATTATGGGCGTTCGAAAATTCATTACCCAGATAGCAAAGAAGACGGTGCTGAGTTCTTCATCTCAGAAAACTGGGTGGTGACACTAAGCGAGCCGCGAGAGGTGCTTCCGGAGTATCGTCGGTTCGCTGGGTTGCGTTGCGAGATCCAAGTCCAGACTATTCTTGACCATGCATGGGCCGAAATGGCGCACGATACAATCTACAAACCTATGGTGGACAAAGGGTTCGGCGCCGCTAAGGTCGAGGCAATGCGCAAGCGGCTTCGGAAGGTTATGCAAGAATACCTCCAGCCGGCGGGTTACGAGTTCGATAAAATTGCAAGCGACTATAGGATGTTGCGCGATGGCAAAGCAATGTTCGACGGAGACGCCCTTGGGCTGATCCGTACTTGCGCTGATCGCAATTGTCTTGATGAGGCCGTAGAGAAATTCTCGAATTATGTGTTGCCCAATTATGACGACTACGTCGCGGCCGCACCAGAGATAATCGATACGTTGTCTGATGCCGTAATCCGGGCTCCTGCGATGCCCGATGTACCTCAGAAGAGCTATTTCAGCGAATGTCCTGGAACCAAGACAGAAGTGGTAGTCACCCGGATTTGCAGCATTCTCGAGAGTGGCTATCTTTTGTACGCCTGCCCTGAGCGTATGTGCGATGCGCTGATCGCGATGCGACAGGCCATGACAACTGAGGAGGAGCGCAAGCCTATCGACAATTTGGCTAAGCGCCTAGCACAACATGACCGGTCCGTTTGGCAAAAGGTTGGACCAGCGATTCAACGAGTGCTAGTCAATTGTATCGCAGAGCTTGACGACATGATGCTGGTTACTGCGGCACCTATTGCTACAATCATCTTGCGCGAAGTGCTGTCGAGCTCGGTAACTGGCACAAGTTGGGAGGCCGACTCCATGACGTTCCATAGCGGATCAGTCATGGTAACCGAGGAATTAAGGGCAACGCGTCGTGACGCTCTGCAGATTTTCAAGCGTTTGCACTCTCTATTGACTGAAGATAGCGAGCGCTCGAAGATTCGACGAGCTATGTTTGTAGCAGGCGATACCCCCAATATCGGAAACTATGGCGATCTTCTCGTCCAAGTGATTTTGGAAGATTTGGCAGATGTCATAGGGTACTTCACCGCCGCAGTGCCCAGGCTTGACCTCGAATCGAAGCGTCAGGTCGAAGTGAAATTACATCGGAAATTTTGTAAGTACCACGCTTTGCCACCATTAATGGCCGCCAAGCCGGAACTGGTCGCTCGACAGACTGAGTTGATTGATCGGATTCTAGCTTGTCGCGCTGCGCTCGAAAATGATCCTGACCTAGGCTGCTATCGCCTACTTGTTGGCTACGATAGTGTCACACCTTTGATGTGGGCGAATGGCCAATTTGCAGATCAAGCGGTCAGAGAAGAACGCACTCTAGCTATCGCCGCCCTAGTGGGGAGCATCAATATTGCGAACGCGGAGGAATGGCTTGCTCGGATAGAAAGGTTCGTCGAGACCCGAAATGAAGATAGAGCAACCTTTCTCGGTTTGCAGGAGTTCTTAAAAAGGCTCGCCGAAGCGCAACCGGGAATATTACTTCAATGGATGCAGGTGCTTAGCGATCGGCTCGCATTCTGGGTTCCGGACATGTTGCTTGGCATGGTGGATGCTGGTCAAATTGCTGTCGTCGATCCATTGATCGAAAGTTGGATTACTGAAGGCAAGCATCTCTCATCGATAGCATGGTATCTCCAGTTCACAAGCAAGTTCAGATTCGAATTCTTAGAAGCCATCAAAGCAAAGGGCATAGCAGCAGGGGACGAGCTGATCATCCACAACGTTACACTTGCCGCGGCGCGACAGTCTGACAAAAATTCGATCAGAATGTTCGAAGAGATATTCTTGCCGGCTGCTCAGTGGCTGTCGTCTCGCGGATATTTCGGCTGGGTTGGCCAGATAGGATACTGGGATCAGTTGGGGCTCCTCAAGGGCCTGTCGATTGAGCAGGTCGAACCATTGCTCGAGTTATTGATCAAGATGCCTCGTCTGGACACGTCTGGCGAAGCGTTGCTGGCTGTAGTTGCGGGAGAACACTTAGACGCCGTGATAGATCTCATTGGCCGGCGCTTCTTAGAGGAGCATGATACAAGAGACGCCAAATACGAGGATTTGCCTTATCAGCTGTACTATCTCCGCGCGCCTCTAGCTGCCGCACCGCTTGAAATCGTCACAGCTGCAAGATGCTGGTTTGAGACCAACCCAAGATCTTTTGGGTTTGGCGGCGCGCGGCTGATCGCAGAATTGTTCCCAAATCTCGAGGAGCCGATTGAACAACTATTGCGTGACCAGATCGCAGAGGGCCGGGAAGGCATTAAGTTTGTCTTGTCAGTGCTTCTAGCATTTGAAGGGCAGCAGTTCCTTCACCCTCTGCTCCGTACGATTGTCGGTTTGCTTCCCGCAGAAGACGAACTGTTGGGGACCGTTGAGAGTGTAATCGATAGGAGCGGCTTACTCTTGGGGGAATATGGCAGTGTGGAAGCACAACAGTCACGTAAAGCCCTAGTAGCAGAGTGGGAGACAGACGAGAGTGAAGCGGTCCGCAATTATGCCGCAAGCTTCGTCAGGTCAGCTGAAAACCAGCTTGCCATGGAACGCCGCCGAGCCGACCGCTCAATCGCACTGGGAAAAATCGCTTATGAGAAGTAACTTGCACCCCGCCAGATTATAGGTGGCCATCGAGATCAACGACTGCCGATTGAATGCTTGAAGTCGTTGTTCGAAGACGGCCCACAACCGCTGCGATACTTGATGGTCTACGCGCTTGTGGGCCTCGTGCCCGAAAATCAAAAGCAAGCGCAACCCAAGCTGTGTCATTGCCCACTCAAGGCCAAACGAGCGATAGCACTCGATTATGCCGAACATGGTCTCCATGCATAAGCTGGCCAGCTCCGACCGCAAATGGTGGTCAATCGCTGATGCAACTCGCTAACGATTTTCATGCCCTAGGCACCTGTGGCACAAGGCTCATCCCATCATGGGCCAACTCATTTCTCACTCCTCAATCTTTTCAATGACTTCAAAAACACTCATGATGTGTTTCTGGAATTGCTGGATATCTGTCTCCGCTCGCATTTCGCTGCTAATCAGTCTTTGAAACTCTTCCTTTGAAGTCGGTCTCTTTCGCAGCAATTCATCAAGCATAGATTTACGCAACAACCCTCGTGCGGGATCGGCATCCGGAAACATTGGTTTAATTGTCTGTTCCCTTAGTTCGATAAGGGCTCGTCTTGCATCATCAACTGAAAACCTCGATGTGCCGCTCGATTTGTTGGCTGAGTTGGTCGTCGACTTCTTTAAAAACTCCACGCCTCGGCTTGTAATGACATGCTGTCTGGCGGAGTTAATCTCGACAAATCCGCGTTTCACGAGAGAGTTCGACTGAAGCCCCGACAGTATTCGGTATATTAGCGCGTCCCAAGATTGCTGAATTGCGACAGAAGTATTCATGTTGCGGACGGAGTCATTAAAAGTAACCGACAGCTTTCGCTTTAGGTCTCCGAGCGACCATTCTCTCCCATCGCTCATCAGTCGCAGGATCGATAGTTGAATCAGGTCTTCAGACACCGGCTCAGCCTGGCTAATTTCATTTCGGGTCGGTTTAGGCGATTCCTTGCTTGTTGCTATGGATGCGCGCTGACCGGCGTTCTGTTGTCTTTCTGGCTGTGGTCGTCGGTCGGATGCTGATCGGTCTAAATCCAGATTGGCCGGCGGCGTAGCGTTGACATTGGTAGATCTCGGCTGGTGAATGAAGTCAGTTGACGGCTCTCTGACCTCGAAAACAGGGCGCGCGACGGGCTCTTTGATTCTATTCGCATACTGAGGTGCGCTTAGGTTCGATCCCGACTTCGGGAGTTCATCGACAAGTGATGCTGTCGCCGGGATCATTGGTTCAGCCGCGGGGGAGTAATCCTTGGAGGTCCACCGGCGTTGCTCGGTATACACACTTACCCAATCCTGACTTTGTGCAATTGGGCTTATTCCCCGATTACGCAAGAGTTCGACTAGCTCGTTGACCACCTCATCTCGCTCTCGGTAAAACCGGGACGCGAAGCATCGCCAAACCTCCCAGCCTGCGCGCTCAAGAATCCGCTGACGCATCATATCCGAAGACCACTGCTCCGGACCATGATACCGATCTCCATCGAGTTCGACGGCCAAGCGCTTGTCGTTTTCGCCTTCTACGACCAGATCAATTCTGAAGTTCCCGACGCGAACCTGTGTGTCCACGAGGAAACCTCGCTCTGCTAAAATATCAAATACTTCTCGTTCAAACTCTGACTCACATCGGTCACGCCGCGTTTTGACGAGTACGCCCTCGCTCGGGAACGGAACACGAAAGTGCTCCAGCAGAGCGCGTCGTAGCTGGTCGCTCGGGCGAACGTCATCTAACTCCACCGACCTGACCAGAACCATTCGGTCTCGGGCACGAGATGTCGCTACATTGAAACGTTGCTCATATGCTTTGCCAACAAGGGGTGTATCTTGCTTGTCGGCGACAAGCGATACAAACATGATATCGCGTTCATCACCCTGAAACGCCGTTGGATCTCCAACACGAATTTGATGTCTTTCCATCGATTCAGTCCCGATGGAATTCTCAATCTTGGAATAGATCAAGGCCGCTTGCTCTTGGCCTAAGAGTGTTGTCACACCAATCGACCGACCAGCCATGGAGGGATCCGCGACAATTTTTGCTATCTCATATACAATACAGTCTGCTTCTGGCGGGTTGGTCTTGCCATTTCTGTACCCATCCTCAACGAGGATATCGATTAGTGGGGGATCCAAACGTTCAGACGCAGTTGGCAATCGTAACGGTGAGAGCTGGTGCCCGTAAAATTGTGCTTTAGAGAACTCAATAATCGGCGCGACAGATCTGAAATGCTCAGTGAGCATTAGCGAACCGCCGGCAAATGCTATTTTACCCAAGTCATAGAGCGATTTTTCCTCGGTTAGAGCGGACTTATACGCCTCCACTTGATCTGTCAGATATCGCTTGGCTAGAAGGGCGGCACGCTCTTGATCACGCCCGACGAAGTCAGGACTTACTTGCTTGTCGTCGCCAACAATCAGAATTTGCTTTGCCCTTAGAAATGCAGGAAGAGCAGAAAGTGTGGACTGAGAAGCCTCGTCAACGATCACCAGATCAAAGCCACCAAGCTCTGCGGGCAGTGACTCGGAGACTCGATAATGCGGCATAATCCAGCATGGCAGTGCGGCCTTAGCTCTGTCCGAAGCTAGTCTAGCCTCTCTCCGATAACGTCCTGCTCGCTTACCGGTACCTTTGCCAATGCGACGAACGGCGTCAGCATAAGCTGCAAGAGCGGACTGGACACTATCTGTCGCCTTGCGTCGCATTTCCAGCCAAGTTCGCAATTCTATCGAGCGTTCATATGCCTTACGTAGGCGCTGTTCTTGCTGCCCTCGAGCAAGACCAAGTTCCCGAAGTCGACCATGTTGATCCACGCGACTAAGCCAATTGGCTAGGCGGCGATATCTCCAAACCTGTCTCCAATTACCGGGTGTGAGCGGATCTTCTTGCCCTATGACTGGATCGGATCTCAATTGTCGCGCCCAATTCGGTGCACCGCTTGCTTCAATTTTCTTTGTGACCTCTGATACAGAATTCAGAAGGCCCATTTTCGGCAACAGGGAGTTTAATCTCTGAAGCAAATCGGTCCAAGTTTGGCTGAATTGGGAGTCCGCGACACTAGGATTACCTAAATCATTGATAACGCATCTCATCAGTTCATGGGAAATCTCACCTTGACAGCCCTGCAGATAATTCACCAACAAATCTCGGGACCGTCGGGCGCGGCTAAGGCGTTCACGAGTTTGGTTCAATTCAATTGTGTCAATCAAATCACCAACGGGCCCGTCATCCTTGATCGGTACACCTCGCCAGCGCGGCAAGAGTTGTTGGATGCGATCATCCATTGATCGCTCAAGTGATACCAAATCCTTTAGCGCTGATAGGTGATTCAGCTGAGCCGCAAGCCTCGTTCCAACAGAAGTCTCTTCGTTAGGAACCATATCGAGTTCGGCGTGGTTTGCAGCGTGGTTCCAACTTAGCTTTAGTTTCCGTGACTTACCAAGATAGTCTATATATCGTTCAATAACCTGCCATTCGGATGCGGAGTCGGGGGCTTGTCCAATCAGCTTTATTGACGCTAGTTGGTTTTTCAGAGCGCCACCGAGCAAGCCAGTCCAAAAGCCCAAAGGCGACTCGCCCGACGCGTACTTACGCACCGCCGCGATTAATTTTTCATCCGACTGCCAATTATCCGGCAATTCGATTGGGCGTGTCAGAAAATATTGATCTTCGACAGCCAAAATCGAAATGTCGGATTCCATCGCAGTCAAAGCGTCTAAGGCTGGCATCGCCTTCCCAGATCGAGTTTTCGCTATCAGGCTCTCGGTCCAGCCAAATCCCTCTGAACAAAGTCGCGCTCGAGACTGCTGCACTTCTTTGAGGTCTCGCACGAGATCTTCTGCAAGCTTGAACGATTTCTCAGATTGATCCGCGAATTCAACTAGGACACCATTCTCAATTTGTTGCTGGATCGTCTCGACGCGAGAGAGATCTCTATGGATCGAAATTAATAATTCGAGATTAGGGAAATGATCTTGCGAAGGGATGGTCAAGCCCAAGTAGCTTAAGTCTTGCCCCAAACTCTTCCGTGCCTTCCGAAGAGCTGCAATATCTTCATCAGCAAACTGCGGCTCAAAGCACTCGGCTTCAGTCAATTCATCGGAAATCAATGCAACGTCTAATTGCGAGGAGACAAGTTCCTTCGCGGCATCAAGTGGATAAACTGTTTCGCCGCTTATCGATATTGAAGCAATAGATCTGCGTCCAATTTCATCGACCTCACGATCAAGAGTCGCGAGCTTTCTGTGGATTGCATCGATCTCATGATCTAACGCCTTAATCTCTTCCGATACTTGATTACGGTTTGTGTTCTGTAGTCTTTCGGCAATGGTGTCGACCGATTGCTGAAATTGTTTGAGTCCATCTCTATCACTGTCGAGTAGACTTATAACCAGAGGCCTTATTGCCTCTGGCAACTGTTGCCTCAACACTTTTAAGGCCGGGCTCTTCTGAGACGTTATGAGAACCCTTTTCCCTGTCGCTAAATAGTGGCTAATTATGTTTGAAATGGTATGAGTTTTGCCTGTCCCTGGCGGGCCCTGAACTACCACAGCTGGCCTAACAGCTAGTCGTTGAACAACTTGGACTTGCTCTTGATTGAACGGCTTTGGGAAAAAGAGATCTTCACCTGTGCCATCTGAGGAAGTTATGCCGGGGATCGTAGAAACACCACGGAATGTGGGAAAGTCTTCGGAAGCAGGTTCATTGGCTGGATCGTTCAACAATGCCCTAACCGCCTCTGGGATTTCCAGTGCATCATCCCCTTCAACAATGGTCCGAAACCTGTCCAAGTCCTCCATGAGTTGAGTTGCCCGGCGTTCGCGCTGATAGAATACAAAAGCATCACTTACTTGCAAGAAATCCTGGAAGGACGGGATCACGCGCCCGTTTTCGGGCTTCTCATCTGGAATATAAACCGCGTTTGAATCAAGGACTGCGACAGCCTGACGAAGAATGGGTTGGAATGTTTCTTCTGCAAACGGAGAAAGCGGATCGTCGTCCAAACTATTCAAGAATGAACTCGTAAATTTACGCCATTCATCCACAGAGTTCAGCTCAAGCCTATCGAGCAAATCCGCTTCAATGCCGGCACTTACTTCGATCCTAGGCCTAATTTCTATAGCATGGGATTTTTCATTAAGTGAGACTTCTAATGGTACAGTTAAGAGCGGATAGCGTAAACGCGTCCCATCTCTGACAATCGTAGAAACACCAATTCCGCAAACGAACTCGACGGGCGTTTCTGCCGTGCCATCAAGTAATTGACGCACCGCGAAGAGAGAATTGTACAATGAAATTGACTTCCGACGCCGCGCTTCCTCAACTGACCACGGTTGCCATTCCGAGTTCAAGTAGTCGGTGTGCAGATTACGAACTTGCTCTTCAAATTCTTGGTCAACCAAACTGACAAACTCTGGAACTTCGTCGCTTGGACCGAACCCCTCATCGGCTAGTGCTTTCCCAGTTATGGTTTCTTTCAAAGCTGGGGGAAGAGCAGGGTCATCGGAGATTTGCAACCAAAGGCGAAGCAGTGGCTCTTTAGGTACGGGAGATTGTCGCTTAGCAAGACGGCCAACTTCAAGCCAAACGATATCATCTTCGATTACCCGGTTCCAAGTAACCGAAGGCAGATCTCGAACATCTATCTCGTCGAAACGGTAGCCCTTATGCTGGGTATAGTCGAAAACTGCTTTAAGCTTGTCCCTTTCAGTGGCTTCTACGTAATCAATGATAGCGAGCAGTCTCTTGCGTTCTGCGTCCATAAAAACCTCTATTTCAATTTATCCAATTGCTGCGCCTCGACCGGTAGCCACAGATCCTTAAAGCACAAAAGAGCCGCAAAGATAATATGTAAGCGCAACCAAAGAGTATCCAATTGGCTCCGCCTCTGAACGGTTGGTGTTGGCACCAATTTTCCTGTAGATGCCAGTCAAAGGCGCTGATTCAACTCGGCTGAATTTGATCGCGATATAAGTCCTCCCAATTTTGACAATGCGGAATTTTTCTCACGTTTTGAGTTTCGGGGCTGGCACCTCCACACGCCGCCCAGTCGGTGAGGTTTTCGAGTTCTAGGCCCTTTGGGTTTTTGCGAGCTTTTTTAATTCTGAAAGAGCTCCTGAAGCCAAAGGAAATGGGTCATGCAATCCCAAACATCACAGTCGACTATCACTGCAAAGCGTCCAGTTGTTGCCTTTAACCAATCACAGAGCCGACCAGCCAGCGCAGGGCAAAACAACGGCGAGCCCCAATACACATATCTGACGACACATGAGCTTGCTGCGCGTTTGAAATACTCGGTCATCGCGGTCCGCAATGAGCTCAAAGACAGTGTACTGATTGAGGGCGTTCATTACTTTCGGCCCTTCGGCGGACGTAAGCTTCTATTCATTTGGGAGATCATCGAAGCCGATATGCGTAAAGTCGGATCGCAGACCGGCTTTGGCCGCTTCTAAGGGCGCGGGTTATGGGCAGTATTTCAGCTCGAAACGGCGTTCTCTGGTTTGATTTTCGCTACCAAGATCGTCGTTGCCGGGAGACCTCGCGTCTCCCGGATACCCCCGCCAATCGGAAGCGGCTTGAGCAAGCCGCAAAAAGGATTGAGGCGGAGATCACCCTTGGCCACTTCGATTATGCGAAGTGGTTTCCTGATAGCAACAAGGTTGGCATCTTCACGGAAATGGAGATCCGGCGGACAGCGGCCCAGGCCGACACGCCTGTTTTCGAGGAGTTCGCTGAGGTCTGGTTTGCTGAGAAATCAATCGAATGGCGGCGTAGTTATCGTGGCCATGTTCGCCGGTTTCTCGATGCCTATCATATCCCGCGGTTCATGGGCTTACCGGTTGCAACAATCACCAAAGCTCAGATTCTTGCCTTGCGGGCCTCGATTGCGAACAAATCTCATAGCGTCAATTCCGCTCAAAAGCTGTCAGCTGTAACCGTCAACCAGATCATGTTGCCATTACGCATGGTCTTGAGCGAAGCGGCTGATCGATTTGAGTTTCAAAATCCGTGGTCGAAGATCAAAATGCTCAAGCAGCAACGCCCTGAAGTCGAACCCTTTAGTCTCGAAGAGGTATTCGCCTTCTTGGAAGTGATCCGTCCAGACTTTCACGACTACTTTGTGGTGCGGTTCTTCACAGGCTTACGATCTAGCGAGATCGATGCCTTGCGTTGGCAGAACGTCGATATTGAGAAAAAGCGGATCTACGTCCGCGAAGCGCTTGTTAAGGGACATTTGGAACGCACCAAGACCGATGGCTCGACCCGTTCGGTCCAAATCAACCAGCTGGTCTGTGACGCCCTAAATCGGCAATGGATCATCTCTGGACACCGCAGTCCCGGGGGATTGGTGTTCTGCAACTCAAAAGGGGAAGCACTTGATGGACCTAATGTGGTCAAACGAGTTTGGCATCCGGCCTTGCGCTATCTGAAAATGCGGCCGCGAAGGCCCTATCAAACTCGTCATACCGCAGCCACACTCTGGCTGGCAGCTGGGGAGAGCCCTGAATGGATTGCGCGGCAATTGGGGCATACAACCACTCAAATGTTGTTCAAAGTCTATTCCCGTTATGTGCCCAATCTAACGCGCAATGACGGCTCAGCCTTTGAGGCAGTCCTCGCGCAACAGACAGGAAACATCACGCCGCCTAATAAAGGCCCCCACGGCCCATAGCACGAGGGGGACGTCACGGACCGTGAAAGCCACCCTGAGGACCAGACGCGGAATCTGGAGCAACAAGGCTGGCAATTTTAATCAAGCTCTAAACTGGCCTGGGCAGTCAAAACAATCAGTGCAAGGACAGCGGCATATTTGAGTGCCGCTGTCCCCCGTGCTGGCCCGTCTTTGGGGTCGTCAGGCAGATAAATCCGAACTAGGGCTGTTCCAGCCGGCGTTTCTGGCGTGCCACTAGGGTGGGCTGGAAGCAGGGCTTCATGGACAAGAGCCCCCTCGCCTAACGCTGCCCGCCATCTCCTGAGTGCAAGCGCATGGACCCGACCCGGCCTTCGGCGAATTTCAACCTTCCAAAGATGGGCTGGAAGCAAGGAGCCCACGATCCTGAAAACTGCCTTTAGATTTTGGGTTTCAAATAAGCGAATTTCAGAGTCTTGCGCGTTTATGCCGTCAAAGACTGCTTTGATGATTTCAAGGTGCCGAGCTCGATTTGATGGGGCTGCAACGAATTCATCAAAAAGTTGTCCAGCCAGCTTATGGGCTTGCGCCGTGCGTGGTGGCTTCAGGAATTGGACTTCTTCTTCATCGCCTGCGGCCTCATAAGGAGTAGCTGGCTGTTGCGCTAATCGCGCATGCCCCCGAGCGCCACGAACATCCAGAGTGCTTGCAGCGACGGAGATGATTTCCTCGGCAAAACTTTGAGGGACCCCAAAGCGTCTGGCAATTTCCGACGGGCTGCCGCCAGAAGCAGAGGCGTTCAGGACGCCTTCAAGCAGCGACATTGAAAGTGCATGACTGGTACCCACCATGGGACTAGTTTCTGCTGGCCCCCCTCGCACAACAGGTTTGGATTGAACGAGCTTTCGAAAGCGAGGCCCCATTAGGCTCGCAACCTCGTCGGCTCTGCGCACTTCTCGTTCCCGCAGTGTCCGCGGAGTTATACCGGTCGCTGCGGCTAATGTAGCCAATGGAACGTCAATTCCGCTGGCATCGCGTTTGGACGCTACCAGCCAAGGTAAGAGATGGAGATAGCTTGCCCATGTTTGCCCCACGCTTGCATGGCCCGCGAACTTTGCCAAGGCATGGTAGGCTCTGACATCATTGTCGTTTTCGCCGAGGATTGCCGCTCGCACATTTTGGCAGTTTTCTGGTTTCCATCCAAACAACGTCTCGCAAATCTGGTCCTCCGCCTCCAATGCGGCATGGACGGCATTGAGTGCGCCATGCCGCAAACTATGGAAGGTCCATGGTTTCGTCGGATCAATCTCTCTGAGGACCTTCATGATGGCAGCAGACGTCTTCAGCGGATCAAGCTGAAGCCCTGAACTTGGATCAGTGAATAAAAGCTCATTTGCGTCTCTGGAGCGACCTGCGAGCGTGCGATTGAGAAAAATCTGGAAGCCATTCAATTCATCGTCAGTCATCAAAGATGATAAAGGTATCTTACGCCGCGCACTTTCTGTTTTGTTTTCTCCGTATTTGCTTTGTCTAACCCAAACCCAAATTACCGAGCGTGTGCCCGATGCTCCGCCAGTTGATTGAATGTCACGAACCCGCAGCTTGCAAACTTCACCAATTCGGAGTCCAGACCGAAAAGCCAATAGGACAATCGTTGCGAGCAGCGAGCCTTGCAGGCCTCGGCTTTTGAGAGAATTCGTGACTTCTTGGACAAGGCTGGCCGAGGGGATCAGTGCACGGACTATTGTGTATCGCTTCGAGCCCTCCCCAAGGCTCTCACTCAATTGTGGCAGGCGATAGTCTGGATGGCGCACCCCAAATTGATGCATCGCGCCTAGAACCCGCGCGCAATAAAGGCGCGAGGTCGTCGTCAGTTTTTGATCAAGGGCGATCTCATAAAGGCTTTCGAGGTCGTCGGCCGAAAGTGACCGGATGTCCAAATCACCAAACGCCAAAGCCAATGGGTGCAAGAGCCGCGACGCGTAAGTCCGAAAGGTCGAAGCCCTTCTCTTTTGAGTTACCACAAGCGTGCAGAGATAATCTGTCAACAGGCGCACGATTGAACCACTGAGCGGTGCGCTCGAAGAAGCTCTCAAGCCTTCTGTAAGCTCCCTTTGTATCTTTCGCTTTCCGCTTGATCGGCTTGTAATCGACAGCAATTGCTCCATTTCGGCGATTTCCCGATCAAAGCCCGCAGCGCGAATGGCACTTCCACCGTCTGGTCTGAGCGCTTGGTCAGAGAGGTCGAAGTCTCCCGGAGAAGCTGCGGTCGGCATTGCGCGTGACGCAAGATCATCAAAGCGGCCGGGTCCAAGGGTTGGCGTTTTCCCCATCATGGCGGCGAGAAGAGAAAAGGAAAGGTCCACACCCCCTGTAACGCTTGGCCAAAAGCCAATCTCGCACAAATGAGCGAGGCTATTGAACTCGGCGGGTGGGTCACCGGATCCAAAAACGGCCTTCGCGAGGCGTACGAAAAGCGCGGCCTTGGCACTTCGAGTCGCGAGCGCGGCTTTAGGCTCAGCAGCCCCCTGTGCTGGACACCCAAGGCATTTGCAGACCAACCCCAATGTGACTGGGTCTGGCGCAAACGTAACAAGAGTGATCCCACCTTCTGTACCAAGATTATGTACGAGGCCACTGGCAGGTGTGAATTCGAATTCGATAGTCGTTGGCCACAATGGCTGCTTTATCAGCTTCACTGCATGGCTCGAGAGCGCTTCCTGAAAGGCCAAAACATGGCTTGGATTCAGCAAAAGCCCATGAAAAATTGAAGAGGTAATTGCAAGATCGATCAGCGTCTCAAGGGGTTCGTTGTCTCCTAACCGGGCAATTTTTGAATTGAGGGCGTCCTTCCAGATTTTTGCGACCCGCGCCCGTGCCATCCAATCGGGTGAGAAAAGAGTGGTTGGGGTCGTCATCTCAACGGCGGGGAGTTCGGGCGGCACATGTAAGCCTGCCTCGGCCATGAGTTTTGTCCAAAGCTGGCCATGGGCCAGATAGGCGATGCGCTTTCTTTGGGAGTTCGCATAATGCGCCTCAAGCCCCGCCTTGATGCGCTGCTGCAGCTCGATCGCCTCCTCTTCTGAGACCTCGCGGGCGAGCTTGAGCTCGGGTTCCCCTGATGCAATCAGATCCGATGTCCGAAACAGCTTCTCGACGTCTCGCTGAATGCGCTGGGCAGCCTTTACTCGATCGTTGCGGCGTTTAGCCCGTCCCTCAAGTTTCTGAGCCATCAGACAAGCCCCTCGCTAAGCCCGATCCTTTCAAACCAAGCCTCCACTGCGTCTGAAAAGGCGCGTAACTTGTTATGGGACAGGATTGACTGTCGACTTTGATGGCCAACGCCCAAGCCGTCATGGCCAAGGCACGCGTCGATGATGTCGGGGTTCAGGCAGGCTTCTCTGAGTGCCGTGCTTACCGCATGGCGGGTCCAATTTGCCGGTAAAGGTAGCGTTGCTTGAAGGATTTCTTGGACAGCCTTTGGCGTGAGTGACTTTGGACTTTCATTTTCGAGCAGAAAGAAAAAGGGGCGTTTTCCAGAGAGCGCCATATCTGCGCGCTGGGCGACAGTGGGCCGCGCAATGATCTGCGCCTCAGACACTTGCTCGAGAAAGGATCGCCACTTACGTGCATGTTTTAGGGCGGTTGGGCAAAGGGGCACCAATCGTGATGACGCGCGCCCTATTGCCTTGTCGTCAATGACAACCCAGCCGGCGTCCAGATCAAAATCATGGATGCGCTCAAAGGGCGATTGAACAGGCCGGTGACCAGTCGCCAGCGCTAGGACGATTAAGCATTCGACGGCAACTCGATTGTGGTGGTTGCTGAAGCCATCAGGGCCACTAAAGTCAGCCAACTCTTTGTTCTTGGCAATCAACCTCAGAAAGGCAGCTAGGGCCTCGCTTTTAAGGATAATTGGCGACCCGACACTGGACGCAATCGCTTTTGGTCGAACAGCACGAGAGCAACCCAATTGGGCCAATGCTCGCTCGTAAATCTGGACAATATCGGCCGCAACCAGTCGCGAGTAACTTGTCGGCGGAGCGTCCATCGGCCGCTCGCCTAGAATCCAAGCTACGTGCGCTCTGTCTGCGCCGAGCCTATGCAATCCTGCTGGCAACGCGCTGGCAACCCGGTCTAAGGTCCAATTGCGTGTCGATTTTGTGTTGAGGGACTTTAGCGCGTCCCGCGCTAAGGCATCTCTATCAACCAAGTCAAAGCCAAGCTGACAGGAGTTTGCCGCCATAAATCGCTGCAACGCCGCTGCGACTTGGCTTGGCAATGGTAATTGGAGCATCCGCTTAGGCTTATCTCGCAAGAGGTCCGATAGTTCACGGCCGTAGGTCAAATCAGGCAAGATGACGCCACGTTGATAGGCCCAATGCCCCTTTTCCGTGCGGACAAATCCCTCAAGGCGTTGGCTAGGTTTGATGGCTTGAAACCGCAAGTCAGATGGCCGACATCCCAGCAACAGCGTCAGCCAGACGTAAAGATAGCCCTCTGCAATTGGCACACCAGGGCCGGTTCCAACACAGGATTTCGAAAGTGATTCCACCAGATCGCGGCACTCCTCGAGCGTCGGCAAGGCGGCTTCACACGGAAGATGAAGGGCGCGACAGGCCATATCCCGCGCCATAATGCGGGCCTGGGAACGATGGAGTTGGAGTGATCTCGACGGGATATGTCGCCGAGCAACGGGCGGGCTTTCGATTTTCGGACGTGCATCTTCCTCGACCTCACGATCAAAAACCAAGCTAGTTTGATTTCGGACCCGCAGTGGCGGCAAGTGAAATTCCTCGGCGACCCGAAACGCGATCGGGCCGATGGGAAGTGGGTTTCTTAAGATCAGAGCCGCTGTAGGGGCCGAGCCGTCAGCATCTGGCCCCTCCAAAGTCGGCTTTTTGCGAGACCGCGTAACACCAACACCGCGATTAGGTGCAAAGATTGGCGCTCGCCCAAATTTCAATTTTCCGACCAAAGCGCTGAGCTGCTTTCGCGGCTCTGAACGACCGCCAAGCTCAAACCAAGCCACAATATCACTTTGGTCATTTAGGGCTTTAAAGCGATGGAACTTTCGATCGTCGTGTCCGAGTAGCGCTTGCACGATCGGTAACGGCCGTAGGAGCAATGGGAAGGTTGCAAGCAGGCTCGAATTTGAGGCTTGAGCGAGTTGATCTAGCCCGCGCATCGCGTTGATTACAGAGGTGCTTGTGGCCCTCGAACTAGGACCCCACGTCATGGTGATGTGAATGCAACCGGCGATGACAAGGGCAGCGATCTCATCATGCCGCTGGCTCAGCGGGTCGTTTTCGCTCCGCATGGCTAGCAACCCCGACAAGAATGGGAAATGGGCTTTAGCCCCTCGCAGCAGCGCTGCGTCGGCTTGCGATCTTAAGAAGAAGTGAGATGGCCGCTCTGGCTCCGCACCCATTGACGCTTCTTCGAGGAGTTCAGCCAAGTTACCGAGGCCCAGCCAACCTCCTTGGACTGGAGGGACTATGCCGGCGGCCGGGAAGAGGGTTGCGAGGTATGCAAGGCGAGTTCTAATTGGGCCTTCGAGGGACGAAGGCACACCCGCCATCAGATGGGCGTCGATTTCAGGCGGGAGCGCTTTCACCGCTCATCCCTCGTTGCGCGCTTCAAGTCATCAATGCTAAAACCCAAACTAGGCGATGGCTCTGATGGTGGAGTGCTTTTTGGACCCATCAGCCGATATCGCGACGTTTGAAGTACCATCCCGAGCTCTGCGATTGATCGGCCCCTTAGACCTAAGGCTTCAAGGCGCAGTGCGTCAGGCATTGCTGA
Source organism: Hyphomonadaceae bacterium UKL13-1 (assembly GCA_001602435.1). GTDB lineage: Bacteria > Pseudomonadota > Alphaproteobacteria > Caulobacterales > Aquidulcibacteraceae > Aquidulcibacter. The sequence goes on along the minus strand of CP012156.1, from coordinate 1,473 downwards.
AATGATTTCCCGCGCGAGGCTCTCCGTGCCGCCGTGCCGAGGCCAAGACGCCATAAGCAATAGGATCTCGAGCCAGGCCCTTTCTTCTATAATTGAGGGATCTGAAATTGCATCAACGCGACAATTTAGGTGTTTTGCGCGAGCAGCTCCCCAATGGATTGGCAGCCAGCTCATGATGGGGCCGGTGACAATGTTGCGTTGTTCGTCGCGAATCACAGAAAACACTTGCTTTTTCAATGCAAATGTCGATGCCAACGCCAAAGTTGGCTTTGGAAAAAGCATTCCATCCTGTCCACCAATCGCGCCCAAAATCGGCTCCAATTGGGGATGGATCGCAAGGTCGCTGAGCGAGATAAGCTTAGGTTTAGTTGACATATTCGGGAGGCTATGTGAGTTTTTGTCGGAAATAAAGTCATGAGGATCAAATAAATATGTCTGATTTTCCCATAGTCTTCACTTTAGATCTCCCTGGTCTTCCAGAAGAGAAAATTAGTTTATCCTCAGGTGGTTGGGACTTGTTGCAGAAGTTTCAAACCATGAAGACCGACAAGGGTGTCTTATTCAAAGTGCCAGCCTATTTGCGGTCGCTGCGCGAGAATGCAGGGCTTTCACGCATGGATCTGGTAAACAAAGCAAAGAGTTGGGGCGTTGAGTGCACGTTTGACCAAGTGAGACATTGGGAAAAGAGTCCCCCTGTTATGGAAAAGCTCGTGCTAGCCGCTCGGTTACTTAACACCACACCGCTCGCGATCATTGCCGAAGCGATGGGATGGAGCTTTGGTCCCGAGGAAGTCGACGAAACCAGAAAAGTATATGTGGCTTTTGGGCAGCGCCTTTCCCCCAATGGCCACAAAAACTTACGGCAGCTGAAGGCGCAAAACAAACAGCTGGACCAGGAAATCAATCGAGCCATAAGGGCAGAGCGATATCGGCAAAGTCGCAGCTAGACATCGCTGACCAAAGGCACTTGGACCGGATGAACCACTCAGCCAACTTCGCGAATTAGGGTACGGAAGCAGTTTGTCGTGAATTGGCTAGCTCTAAGCACTGTGTCCGAAGAGTGGGTGGGCGAAACTGACTATTGCTCCCTGCTGGACATATAGCCAGCCCAAACCGTTGCCACCGTCAGGCCAAAAGTCCAGATGCATATGCCTATGATCAGATCCATTAGGCCTCTAACTCCAGTCTAAGCGAAATTGTATCAAGCTCACCGGTAAAGTCCAATCACAAGTTATTCTGCCGGGTCACTTACAATGGATAAAAGCCTTAAAGGCTTTGACCTGAGATCCGAGTAACCCTCGCCAATTGTTTTTATCCGTTCCCTTGAAACTTCCATTGTCATTGCGAAGGCAAACATCTCAAAAAGAGAATAAATCAGCCTTATCCTCTAAATAGGATAAATACGATATATCCTCGAAAGGGCATATTTACAAAATATCCCCATTATGGGATAAGCACGTCAAAGAGGATCCA